>NZ_LNXY01000034.1:3237-65957 GCF_001467585.1 Legionella drozanskii LLAP-1 | reverse complement strand
CTTTAAAGCCTCATGCCGTCTATTGGTCGTAGCTGCAACGCCTGCTTTGGTGCTATTCTTTTTTATGCGAGGCGGTAATTTCGCTGTACCGGGAATGGGTTTAGTTTATGGAGTACTCATTTTTAGTTATATTTCTTATGGGCTGTATTCCGCCAAACGGCTTAGGGTTTGATTTTATATATTCTAACTGGACATAGCCCCCAACTCATTAATTCTATGCCCTGATAAATAGATTCAAATTGTTCGTGGTGTATCATTCGAGTGGTCACAATAATTCGGCTACCCGGTTTTAGACGAGCCATCTTCGAAATTAATTCATTCCAGGTGGCATCAGTTAGGCAAGTGGCTGCCACGAAAAGGATATCGGCATCCCCAAAATCGTAATGTAAAAAACTGTCGTTGATAAATTGAATGCGCTCCATTTGTGGCAGGTATTCTTTCTCAATATTATGTTGTTGAAATCGTTGAACTGCCTTTTCAAGCTGTGTATTTGATTGCTCATACAGAGGAGGCAACAACTCAATACCTATAGATTTGCTAACATGAAAAAATAATAGGGCACTCAATACTGCCTTTCCCGAACCCGAACCTAAGTCATAAAAGATATCCTGGGTGGAAGGAGAAGTTCGTTCAAGAATGGTATAAAACGACAAGAAATCGATTTCTCCGTAAATAAACTCCTTATTTTGAATCAAATGCAATAATCGGTACCTTATCGAAGAGGATTTTGCATGAACTTTTTTGTAAAGCAACTCCAAAATATATGTCTTTTTTTCTATATTTGACCAATCAGCCCTCTGACTTAACTGTTTTTTTTGCTCTTTTTTTTTGAAATGAGGAACAATTATATTGGTTAATAGAAGTTTTAAGATAACTAATAAAACAGGTATGGTGATAATAAAGTAGAACATTAGGTGTCACAGAGCTTTAGGGACCTTAATTATAGTATTACAGGTTCTTCCGTAAAAATAATTAAATGAAAACTTAGGTTCTGCCAAATCATGTCTTAAATGCGTTAGCCAAGAAGGGCGGATCCAGCATGGTTCATGCCCTGCTGTTGATAAATCATCTGGCAATCAAGCTAACCACTACAAAAGGTATGCTTTGAAAAAAATAAAGACTTGCTATCCATTGATAGGATTTTGACGGTTTTAATCAACACATATTTTACTGCTAATGCGCATAAATGCAGTTTTTTCTTAGCATCCTTAACCTTAGGCGGGGCGACGCTGTCCTTAAGTTGGGCCTTGACCCACAAATTAATTCATTCCAGTGGAATGTTGGGTCAAGGCGTGACTAGCTCATTTAGAAATTAAGCGACCGTCCTAGAATTTGAATTCCCAAGATAAACTTCTGATACCTCAATATTTCTATCGTTAGTAAGATTAAAAAACACGGCTTTTGAATGATGTGGTGCTAGCGTAAGATAACGATGACCAATACTGATAAACGTAGTGTTGGGTAATTCTCTTACCATTTTATACACATGATCTTCATTTTTTTCATCGAGAGAAGAGGTTGCCTCATCCAAAAATAGCCAATCTGGTTTTTTCAAGAGAACTCTTGCGAAGGCGATTCGTTGTTGCTCACCGCCTGATAACTGAACCGCCCAGGGATTGATTTCGTCCAGTTTTGAAATAAATTTATCCATTTTTACCTTTTCTAAGACAGAGATGTATTGCTGATCATCATAAGTATCTGCTGGCTCAGGATAGGCTAAAACGGCTCTTAAGGTATCGCAGGGTAGAGTGGGTCTTTGTGGTAAAAAATAGAAACTCTTACCCTCAGGAGTAGAAATTTTACCGTTACCATATTGCCAAACGCCTGCGATTGCTTTAAACAATGTGCTCTTACCTATGCCAGATTCGGCTTGTAAAAGCACATTCTCGCCTGGTTTTAGTTTTAGATTAAGATTACGCATAATGTATTCTGTGCTTGATGCTTGGGGCGGCATAATATCCAAATGTTTTATTTTGATGGTTTCTTTAGACCTTATTTTCCTGGTAATCGCTTTGGGATTCGTTGCCAGACCTCCTTCTTCAAAAGCATCTTTTAATTCAAGAATGCGTTCGATGCTCGCTTGATTGGTAGAAAGATTTTCAAAAGCGGTAACAAACCAGCTTAATGAGAAGTTCACTTGAGTAAAAGACATTCCAATTTGCATAAGTTGGGCGAGGTCAATGAGTCCAGTAAAGTAGAGAGGGGCAGCAAGTATATTCGGCAAAATTCCTGCTAGTTGAAGATAAAAACTCTGAAAACTAGATAATTTTGCTTCGGTATTGAGTTTTTGATTAGAGGTTTTTTTGATTTGTTCAATTTTATTTGTAATCGAGGTTTGATAATAAATTTCAGCGTGTTCTTCGGCAATATTTTCAGCTTCTCCACAAAGCTGTGTTAAATCCTGCCTGAAGTCTGCTTCAGCTTGCTCGGCCATTTTATTCACTTCGGGCAGTGATTTTCCTATAAAATGGGTGATTACTGTGGCTGTTATGGCAACGAGTAACGCAACCCAGACTAAATAACCGGGAATAACAATATTTAGGCCCAAAATTACTATAGTTAAGGCGCCGCCAATCACCCATAAACTACCTACAAAAGTTCCGAAGCTGAGCACGGATTGTAAAAAATCGGTGGCTAAGCTCAGTGTAAAGTCTACAATTACTTGGATGTCTTCCTGAATGCGCTGCGCGATATTATCAATTTCAGAGGAAAATCGTCTTAACTCTAAATAATTATTTTCACTGCCAAATAATTCGTTAATCATTTTTTTTGTTAACCAATTACGCCAAAGGACTGATAACTTTCCAATAAAATAATTTTTTAAAACGTAAGCGCCTACATATGCGCTGAGTAGCAAAGCAAATTGCGCCATGCTTATAAGAAAAGGAGTTAAAGCCTTCGCGGTTAATACAGCCCAAAAGCCCGCCGACCACCAAGATAACGCAGCCATTACCGCTACAAGACCTATTACACAAAGAATGGCTCCTATTAGTAGCAGCCAGGCCTTTAATTTTTCATCTGAATTTAGAAAATAGTCTGTAATGAGGGCTAAGGTTTTTTTCCAGGTGTTTTTTGAATTTGTTTTACTCATTTATGTACCTTTATGACTGAAATTCGGTCATTTACTTCTAAAGGCTTTGAATATATCAACACAACTTTAAAAAAACAAATATTTATTTTAATAAAGTTAAAAAAATTATTTAATAAATGAAAGTAGGTTGATATTATATTGTTTGTCAGTAAAATATTATGAATAGAGAGTTTGAGTATTAGTATTTGAAGTATGGGAAAAATAATTACACAGTGCCCATCTTGTAAAAGTTCAAATTTAAATGTGGTCAAGATTGAATGCACTGACTGCAATACTAAATTTGAAGGGCAATTCGAAATATCGGTTTTACTAAAACTACCTGAAGATGATCTACAATTTATTTTGGATTTCGTAAAATGTTCAGGGAGCCTTAAGGATATGGCTGTTATCCAAAAAGTTTCTTATCCTACCTTGAGGAACAGACTCAATGCGTTGATAGGAACTTTGGAAAATATGGAAATTAAAGAGGAGGGGTCTAAAGAAGAAATTTTACAATTGCTTGAGGAAGGTAAAATTTCTGCTAAAGAAGCAGCCATTATGTTGAAACGTCTGTGAGTATGGTGATGGACAAAGAACAAAAGCGTCTTTTAGCAATGCGTGAAGAAAATAAAATTTCAGAGGCGGACTATCAGTTGATTTCTGCTGCGTTAACCAAGAAATCTATCTTTGCCAGTATTGAGAATTCAGTCCTTATCAATCCCTTTCAAAAAATTGCAGGATTTAAGGCCTTATTGTTGGGCCTAATATTGATGGTCATCATGAGCGGCGTGGGCATTGTTGCGAATGTCTATTTCGATGGCATTATAGGTTTTGTATTCGCCGATAATATTAAGGCAATGAAGCCCAATTTTTTCTTATTGCTTTATCAAAATGCCGTCGTTATTTTTATTCTGGCCTCCCTTTTTTTAATGGTTGCTCTTTTACTCAGGCAAAAAAGAATTCGGGCGATTGATTTTTTTGGCACGGTGGCTTTGTCGCGTTATCCCATACTCTTTGCCCTCCCCATTGTCATACTGCAAAAATACTTGGAACCGCTTAATGAGGACGTCTCCAAGGGATTTGAATTACATCTAACCTTATTAGGCACAATCGGTCATTTTGTTTTTCTAATTTGCATCATTTGGCAAATTACGACCTATTTTTTTGCTTTGAAAGAAGCTTCAGGTCTAGAGGGAAGAAGTCTATGGCTGAGTTTTATTGTGACTGTCTTATTGGGAGATGTTATAGGACTGATATTAACGCGTTTCTTTTTATATGCTTAAGTTAAAACGCTAGTTTAAATTGCTGCCAATATTTGTTGTATAACTCCAAAGTTTCCTCGCCGAGATCGCGCTGAAGATAAGCATGTTTCATCGTTTCTTCGGATGGATAGACGATAGGATTATCATTAATTGCTTGGGGTAGAAGAGCACGTCCCTTGGCATTAGTTATAGCCGCTCCTTCTAGAGTAGCAATTTTTACGCTGGATTCGGGTTTAAACATAAAATTGATGAAGGCATAAGCCTCTTCCAGGTGAGGTGGATTTTTAGGAATGGCGAGACAATCAACCCAAATAACAAAGCCTTCTTGCGGATAACTAAACGAAATTTGATTATTTTCCATCTGAGCTTTGAGAGCATCACCACTCCACGCTATTCCTGTTATTGCATCCTCATCGATCATAATGGCTTGGATACTGTCGCTAGCAAAGAGTTTAACATTAGGCACCAAAGCCAAAAGAAGATTGTAAGCTTGTTCGATATGTTGCGGATCTTTATCATTCGGGCCAAAGCCAAGACTCATGAGTGCAATAGAGAAAAGTTCGCGCGAATCATCAAGTAGCATGAGCTGTCCACGCCAGCGTTTTTGCCATAAATCCTGCCAACTTTTAGGGGCATCTTTTACATAGGTTTTATTATAAAAAATACCTGTCGCTCCCCAAATCAAAGGAGCGCTATATTGATTGCCTGGATCATACTCATTGTCATAGAAATGACTCTCAATATTCGCAAGATTGGGCAACAATTTATGGTCAAGGGGTAGCAACATGCCTTGATTTCGCATTCGTTCTACAAAATAAGCGGAGGGCAAAATGACATCGTAAAGGCTTTTGCCACTTGCCCGAAGCTTGGCATACATCGTTTCATTACTATCATAAGTGGATAAATGAATGGTGATTCCCGTTTCATTTTCAAAGGCTTGCAAAAGTTCTTTGGGAATTTCTCCACCCCAAATGTAAACATTAACTACTTTATTAGCAAAAAGCGCTGTCGAGCCTAAAATTAGGGCAAAAAATAATAGTAAACAATTCATAGTGTTTTACTCGATAAGCGATTTGAAATGATGACTAATGCCATCGATATAGCAAGGGTAATGGTACATAAAGCATTCAGTTCCGGGGTTACTCCTGTTCTTACTAAAGAGTAAATGGTAAGCGGTAAAATATTAAAATCGGGACCCGCAACAAAATAGCTAATAATGACATCATCAAAGGAGAGGGTAAAACAGAGTAGGAAAGCGCTGAGTACTGCAGGCCATAGTAAGGGCAAAAGAACTCTCCTTAGGGCCATGAAACGACTGGCTCCTAAATCGAGTGCACTAAAATAAATATTGGGATCGAGAGTATGGATACGGCTGTTGATCGTTAAAATCACAAAAGGAATGCAAAAAGTAATATGAGCAATTAACAGGCTGCAAAAACCCAGAGTAATATCCGTTACATTAAAGAAAACTAAAAGTGCAACCCCAAGGACAAGATCGGGAATAATGATCAGCAAAAGCAAGATAGCATAGAGTGGACGTTGCTGTTGGTTGCGGTAAAGGAAAAAATGCACAGAAGTTAATAAGCCCAGAGTGGTGGCTACAATAGAAGCACTGAAACCCAAGATTGTGGAATGCAAAAAAGCTGACCATAATATTCGATCGTGAAAAAGTTCAACATACCATTGCGTTGAAAAGCCGTGCCATTGCAATGAAAACTTCGCATTATTTACCGAATAAATAACGAGTACTAGAATTGGGAAATAAAGAAAGAGAAACACTAAATTTAAGAATGTTTTTTGCGCCAAGGCTTTCACTGCAAGATCTCCTTGCTTTGACGACGAAAAAAGAACAATAAAATTAATAAAATAACTGTGAGCAACACGGATGTGGCAGAGCCTTGAGGCCAATTTTCCAAAATTAAGAATTGATCTTGAATTAAGTTCCCCAGCAAAATCGAGCGAGCTCCACCTAAAACATTGGGGATATAGAATAAGGTCATTGAAGGTAAAAGGACCATTAAACAGCCAGCAACAATCCCATTCGTCGTATTAGGTAAAAAGACGCGGAAAAAAATATTAAGTTTGCTTGCTCCTAAATCTTTGGCTGCTTCGATAAGCCTGAAATCAAAACGTTCCATGTTGGTAAAAATCGGTAAAACCATAAACGGGAATAGGTTATAAACTAGTCCGGTCAGGACTGCAAAATTGGTATAAAGTAATGAAAGAGGTGTGTCAATTAAATGCAATTTTAAAAGGATCGCATTGATAAGGCCCTTTGATTTAAGCAGCGCGATCAGAGAATAAGTACGTATTAAGGAACTTGTCCAAAATGGTATGATAATCAACAATAGTAACATGGATTTATGTTTGGATTTAATTAATAAAAAACTAAAGGGATAAGCGAGTAAAAGACAGCAAGCGGTCGCTAATGAGGCCATGAATAGCGAACGAAAGAAAATTTTAATAAAAATGGGGGTAAATAATGCTGAATAATTACTTAAGCTAAAGGGTAAATCGACTAGGTGGTCGCTATTTTTGGATAAAAAACTAGAGACTAATACCAGGCATAGCGGGATGAGGCTAAAAATAATTAGCCAGATATAGGTAAGATAAACTGAAAGCGATCTAACTTTCATTCAGTCTCACTTGTTGAAATAAAGGATTGGTTCTTAGGATTCATAAGGCAATAATACTTCCCAACCAGGCAACCATTGTACCCACACTAACTCGTTAAGTGCATACTCTAATTTATCATCATCTTCATCAAAAAACTCAGACGCATTGATAACTTTTCCAGAACGTAATTCGACTTTTAAATCAACTGTAGAGCCTTTGTAGACAATATCGATAATTTTTCCTGACAACATGCCGCTCGTATCGTCTGTTTCTGTTTGATTCCAAACACGAATGTCTTCCGGACGAATAATAAGATGTATTTTATCACCTGGTTGATAATTCCCAGTATTTCGACATTCGAATTGAATTGATTCGATTTCGGTAATCAGGTTTTGGTCGGAAATTCCATTGATTTGAATATCAAAAATATTTGCTTCGCCAATGAATTTGGCGACATAAAGGCTATTAGGTGTTTCATACACCTGACGTGGCGTTCCAATTTGCTCTATGTGGCCGTGGTTAAAAATCGCAATTCTATCCGACATGGATAAGGCTTCTTCTTGATCATGAGTTACAAAAATAAAAGTCATGTTTAATGCCTTTTGTAATTGTTTAAGCTCGTACTGCATATTTTTGCGTAGTCTATAATCGAGTGAGCTCAAGGGTTCATCCAAAAGCAAGACCTGTGGGCGATTAATCACTGCCCGAGCGATTGCCACACGCTGCTGCTGTCCGCCGCTTAACTGTTGGATATCACGCTTAGCAAATGATTCCAGCTGGACTAAGCATAAAATTTCTTCGACTCGTGCGGAAATGGTTTTTGGATCCATCTTTTTACATCGTAAGGCGAAAGCCACATTTTCATAAACCGATAAATGTGGGAAGAGGGCGTAACTTTGAAAAACAGTATGCACATCTCTTTTTTGTGGCGGTAGCGAATTGACACAGTGACCATTGATGTATATTTCCCCGGAGGTTGGTTGTTCAAAACCAGAAATTAATCGCAGTAAAGTGGTTTTTCCGCAACCGGAAGGCCCTAGAAGAGTTAAGAACTCGCCATGGTAAACTGACAAGGAAATATTATTGAGGATTAAAGCAGAGCCGTAAGATTTATTAACTTGTCGGATTTCAATGAGTGGACTAGTCATGGTGTTGTGTCGCATATTAGGAAGGATAAAACTACCAACTGGAAACGGGTTGTGTAGGATTTTGCAAACTACAAATCTCAGAAATACTACCATTGTTGCAGACTACACCCCCCCCTGATGAAGTCGTCATCACGCCACCTTGCCATAAACAGCAACCTGAGAGTTTTTGTATATCCATTACCGCATGCCGTGTGCAGTAGCAGGTGGAGTAGTAGCCATTATTACAAACATAGCGTCCGGCCACAGAATCACAATAGCTGATGCCACCCATGGCATGACAACAACGTTGCTTGTCACAATAAGGAATGAAAATGGGATCACATTCTGCAGGAATGGTTGAATGGCTGATTGAAGAAACAAACAAAGTTACTGCTGTGATTAGCGAATAAGGCAAAGATCGCATAGTTTATTTCTCCGATGAACATGTTGCTAGCATAACATAGGTTATTAATTAAAAAAAAGTTGGTTTTTAGATTGATCGGAGTAAGACGAATGGCCTGGTTGAATGTTGCTCGTAATTAAAACGTTCAATTCAACTGAGTCCAAAGGCAGTTTTACTCAAGCGATTCGGTCATTGCTTCCCGCTCCTGAAAATCTAATTCAACGGACTCAATTTTTTGAAAACGCTGCGTTATTTTTTTGGCTGAAGTACTTACTTCACTGACATCTTGATGGGCTAAATCAATATGTTTTGACAGCTTATCCATGCGCTTTTCAAAGCGTTGGAAGTCATCGGCGAGAAAGTGTAAATGTTTTTGAATAATATGAACCTGCTTTCGAGTTGCGTCATCCTTTAACACAGCTCTTGCTGTGGTTAATACTGCCATTAAAGTACTTGGTGAAACAATCCAGACTTTAAGGCGCTGAGAAAGGGCGATGATATCAGGATAATTGGCGTGAATTTCAGCGAAAATAGCTTCTGCCGGTATAAACATGACTGCGCCATCGGTGGTTTCATTAGGGATGATGTATTTTTCAGCGATATCTTTGATATGTTTTTGTAAGTCTTGTCGAAACTGTTGTTGCAAGCTCTTACGTTCGCTTGAAACAGCGTCTGTAGTCATGATTTTTTGATAGGTTTCTAGTGGAAATTTCGCATCGATGACTAAATGGCCAGTGGGCTCTGGTAAGAAAAGAATGCAATCAGCTCGTTTTTGGTTGCTAAGGGTATATTGCATACGATAATGCGTACTGGGGATCATATTAGCAATGAGCGTGGATAGCTGTACTTCACCAAAGGCCCCGCGAGCTTTTTTATCAACCAGAATATCTTGCAAACTGACTACATGAGTTGAAAGTTCGGTAATTTTTTTCTGTGCTTCGTCAATAATAGTGAGCCGTCTCACGACGTCTGTGAAAGTTGAGGATGTTTTTTCAAAACCTTCTGTTAATTTGTGATTGACCTGCTGAGTAAGATTATGTAAATGATTGCGTATTTCTTCAGTCAAGGATTGTAAATGAGCAGTGAGCGAACTGGCGTGTTGTTTAAAACTATGATTCATTTGCTCTCGCACGTCTGCCATTTGGCTTTGAACAATTTCACTGATTAAGCGCTGATTGTTTAACTGCCCCTGAGTTATTTTTTCATACACATGATGTTGGCTGGTTTGATAAGCTTGATGTAGTTCGAGATGCAATTGATGAAGCTGCGTAGCGAAGGATTGCTGCAATTTTTCAAACTGGTTTTCCAGTAAAGTTTGTTGACGCTGCTGACGGCGAATAACAAAAAAAATCAGCAGGGTTTGCAAGGCAATCGATAACGCGATGCCTTCAATAAGAGAGATAGAGGGTAAATAGTTCATTATTAACTTAAATTATTAACTTCAATTGGCGTATCAAATTCAAAAACCGGCTTCATTTGGCCAAAATCAGTCAGGTGAATGTAGCTCAAATAGTAAGGGGCTTTATAATCAGTTTTTAAGTTAGAATCAAATGAAAAATTCAAACGCTGCTGGCCAGCGGACAACCAAGCGGCCGATTGAGCCGTTTGAATAGGATGAGTTTTACCTTGAGCATCACTACCCAAAAGAACTGCTTGCAATGCATAACGACTACCGGTAGCGACCTCTACTGTGGCAATAAAATCAAAGTGGTCTGGCCCTTTCGTGATATTTACAACGGCAGCGGAAGGAATCGTAAAAGAAAAAGCGGAATGAGCTTGTCGCCAGATTATATCGTCTCCAATGATGGTGGTCACCGTCGCGTCAACATACCAATTGCCTCCCCGGCTGTTTTCTTCTGAGTTTAAAAAAGTTCTTGCTTGAAAAATGTTTTCAGCAATGGGTGTGGCCACTAGAGGAGTAACATCTCCGTCAGGACTAACAAGTGACATTGTCAGATCATCGATGGAATAATTTTGTTCTTTATCTTTTAAGATCACTGTCGCAACAAACTCATCTCCTGAATAATAACGTGCTTTATTCGTTTGAATAGTTAAGGCAGTGGCCGCATAACGGTCATAGACATGAATAATGAAAAGCTCATTGTCCTTATTCCGATCAGCCTGAGGGCTAGTGATGGTAAATTGACCAAAACCCACTTCAGGTTTTAATTCAGCAAGCGCTAAAGTATTTCCTGCAAAAGGCGTATTTTTTAACGCTTCTTTTTGTGAATATAAAGAAGAAGCTTCAAGTAAACTCAAATTAAGACCCCGCTTGTTAGTGATGCGAAACTGAGGTTTGACCGAGTTTTTATGATCGACAGGCGCGATACGCACAATAGCACCGGGGGCTGAAGTGTGGATAGTTACACCCCGTCGTAGTTCCTTCAAACTAGCTTTGACTTGATATTTACGACTTGTTTGTTGATGCATTGTTAAAGCATGCAGTGGACTATCTTGAGTTGGCCAGTTCATGCTTAATTCCTCATGAGACAAACTGCCGCAGCTTTTACAGTCATAAGGAACAAGGGGGACTTGTTTGGCTATTGTAAAAGCTTGAGATTCTAAGCACAGTAAGGACAAAAGAATTAAAGAAATAAATTTCATTGCACAGCTCCTTGAGCCAAAAGATCATTCCGCAGAATGTCTTCTAAACCGAAACAACTATGACGGCTTTGATTATGGCTTAATGTGATTGCTTGATTTGTTTTTTGTTTGTCGTAAAACCAAAGATCCCCAGCAAGTCGTTGAGAGGTGCAGTCTAAAAATCCATCAGAGCAATGTTGTAGATAAGATTGGGTAATTTTTAAACCGACATTGAGGAAAAAACCATTGCAATAGCTTGATGGGCTAAATGGTGAAGCCTCCACATCTGTTCCGACCATCACACGAAATGGAAGAGGTAAAGAGGGGCGCCCTGCAGTTCCCAATAATATTTCAGTGTTAAAAAGGGCCATATCACCTATTCGTTGTTGTTTTACTGCATCATTGAGATAACCAAGTAACCAGCCAACGGACTCTTCAAAGCCGTCGCCATTAATGATTTCATCAGCGAGTTCAGTGCCTCCACTTGAAGGGGCTAAGGCAATCACATGTCGAATATTTTTAACCAAACTGAAATAACGAGCATCGAAGGTTGGATTGGAAAGAATCCAGCGAACGACATTTCCACCATTTGAATGAGTGTAGACGATTAGTTTAGTGATTTGTTTATTATTGATAAATTCAAGTAATTGATTAGCTACACAGCCTGCGGCTTTTTCATGCCACATATACTGACTAAAATCGCAATGAACAACATAATAGTTACTCGGATTGGGAAGGCCTTCAACGACTGAATGAATAAAATCTTCCTTCCAATAAACGCCTTCTGCTCCAGCACTATAATTATGAGTTCCATGCACAAAAGCGACGCCGAGGTTTTCAGCCTGATTTTCAGCGGAATAACTTAGGCAGGAGAAAAAAAATAGAAGTAAAAAGAAGATAAAACGTGATTCCATAGGTAGGTTCCGTGCTCGGGAGGGCGATATCTATACCATAAGAGAGTTTACTATGCAAAGCAGGAAAACAAAGTCGACGGCAAGCTGTAGTTGTGGGTAGAATAATATAACGCTTTGGAACTGATAAAAAAGAGATCAATGTGGATGATTTAATTAAAAAAATCGACAATTTACGTGAACGTATTAGGCTCTATGACTATCATTATTATGTGCTTGATGAGCCTTTAGTTCCTGATAGCGAGTACGATCGTTGTTTTAAAGAATTACAATTACTTGAAACAGAGCATCCACAGTACATTAGTCCAGATTCGCCGACTCAACGTGTAGGTGGCAGTCCTGCTGGTACATTTGAACCCGTTGAACATAAACAACCCATGCTATCATTGGGCAACGTTTTTTCTGAGGAAGAATTGCATGCATTCATCAAGCGGGTTGCAGATCGATTAGGTGCTGATGAAGAATCTTTGCAATTTGTTTGTGAACCTAAACTCGATGGCTTGGCAGTGAATTTAAGTTATGAGAAGGGACAATTAGTTTATGCCGCGACACGTGGAGATGGTACCGTCGGTGAAAATATTAGCTCTAACATTAAAACGATTGCGGCAGTTCCACTAAAATTGCTCTGTAATAATCCGCCAGCGTTTATTGAAATACGCGGTGAAGTGTATATGCCTAAAGCTGGTTTTGAGGCTTATAATGAAAAGGCGCGCGAAAAAGGGGAGAAAACCTTTGCTAATCCACGTAATGCGGCGGCCGGAAGTTTACGTCAATTAAACCCTGCCATTACTGCAGCCAGGCCCCTAGCTATCTATTGCTATAGCATCGGTGCTAGTAACAATTTCGCCTTACCAGATAGTCATCTGGGCCAATTAGAACTGCTGCGTGAGTTTGGATTTCGTGTTTCTCCTGAAGCCAAAGCTGTGTTTGGTTTTTCAGGTTGCCTTGCCTATTATCAGGACATGCTAACGCGTCGGTTGTCTTTGCCGTATGAAATAGATGGGGTTGTTTACAAACTTAATAACATTGCTTTGCAACAGCGTTTGGGCTATGTCGCTCGTGCACCAAGATTCGCCTGTGCCCATAAATTTCCTGCTAGTGAAGAGATGACCGAAATTCATGCGGTTGATTTTCAGGTAGGAAGGACGGGTGCTTTAACCCCAGTTGCACGTCTACGACCAGTAAGTGTTGCCGGCGTTACAGTGAGTAATGCAACGCTGCATAATATGGATGAAATAAATCGTAAGGATATTCGTATCGGCGATACGGTTATTGTTCGCCGGGCGGGTGATGTTATTCCTGAAGTGGTTTCTGTGGTTATAGAAAAACGTCCGGATCAAACTGAAACAATCCATCTTCCTGCCCATTGTCCGGTTTGTGGAGCAGATGTCATAAGAGAAGAAGGAGAAGCAGTTGCTCGCTGCACTGGCGGTTTATTTTGTAGCGCTCAACTTAAGCGGATGCTCTGGCATTTTGCCTCGCGTAGGGCGATGTCGATTGATGGTCTGGGTGGGATGTTGCTTGAACAACTCGTCAATCAAGGTCTGGTTCGCGATGTCGCAGACCTCTATGCCCTAGATTTAGCAACTTTAGCGAGTTTGCCACGAATGGGGAAAAAATCAGCCGAGAATCTGTTAACCGCCATCGAAAAATCAAAAAAAACCACTTTTGCTCGCTTCCTCTATGCTTTGGGAATTCGTGAGGTAGGAGAAGTCAGTGCCAGATCCCTAGCCTTAGAATTTGCTGATATCGAGGCCTTAAAAACAGTTTCGGCAGAACAATTAATGGAAATCCGAGACATCGGTCCGGTGGTTGCCTATCATATAGTTCATTTCTTTGCTCAAAAACATAATATTGACGTTATTGATAAACTGTTAGCGTACGGCATCCAATGGCCTCATGAAAAACGAAAACAGCTTGATGAGCAGCATCCATTTTATGCCAAAACAATGGTATTAACGGGCACATTAAACACTATGGGGCGTGAAGAGGCTAAAGCCCGCTTGCTTGCAGTGGGTGCAAAAGTTGCCGGCAGTGTTTCCGCAAAGACGGATTATGTTGTGGCTGGAGCTGAGGCGGGTTCTAAATTAGATAAAGCGAATGCCTTGGGCGTTAAGGTCTTGAGTGAAGAAGAGTTGATTAAGCTTTTATAATACTCAAAATGCTGCAGATCTAGCATTTTTGCAGTATCTTAAGGTGATGAAACAAGATAATTGATTATGGGACTCGTACGTTGAAGGCACTTTGTAGACAAGGGATCGTCTTTATTATATTGCTGTTTGCATTGTTGCCTATACATGCGAGTAACTGGATTCTGAATAATCCTTATCCCGCCTCTCAAGCCAAGCAAAAAATTTATTACTCTTCTTTTAACGAGCAGCCTAAAACCTTGGATCCTGCGCGTTCCTATTCCAGTAATGAATATCAATTCACAATGCAAATTTATGAGCCGGTTTTGTCTTATGATTATTTTGCTCGACCTTATAAAGTGGTCCCGCTTATTGCCACAACGATGCCCGATATACGTTATTTAGATAAGTACAGTCGCCCCTTGACGATTCAGGATGGGGCTGAGATTGCTTACACTGTTTATACTATTCATATTAAACCCGGGGTCTTTTTTCAGCCTCATCCCGCTTTAGCAAAAGATGAAAAAGGTAATTACCGCTACCTGCATTTAGCGGAAGATTATTTATATGAGCAGGACATTAATAAATTAGCTGATTTTAAATACACAGGAACGCGCGAATTAACAGTGGACGATTATATCTATGAAATTAAACGTCTAGCACATCCGGCAGTGAACTCAGCAATCTATGGTTTAATGAGTGATCATATTGTTGGTTTTCATGAATATGCCAGCGCTTTGCCTTCTACAGCAACTGGGTTTGTTGATCTGAGAAAATATCCAATGGCTGGCCTGCGAAAATTGGATAATTATAGTTTTGAAATTACGATCAAAGGACAATATCCGCAATTCCTATTTTGGCTTGCTATGCCTTTCTTTGCGCCGATTCCCTGGGAAGCTGATTGTTTTTATTCACAACCTGGAATGGAAGAGAAGAATTTAAGTTTTGAGTGGTATCCAATTGGTACGGGACCTTTTATGCTAACGGAGAACAACCCCAATCGACGCATGGTATTAAATAAAAACCCCAACTTTCGTCAAGATTATTTTCCTCAAAATGGTTCTTCTGAAGACGAGACAAAAGGCTATCTGCTGCATGCTGGTGAACCACTGCCTTTGATTGATCGCGCCATTTATACCTTAGAAAAGGAATCCATTCCGCGCTGGAATAAGTTTCTGCAGGGCTATTATGATGTTTCGGGAATTAGTGCTGACAGTTTTGATCAGGCCATTCAAATTAGTCGTTCGGGACTCCCCAGACTAAGTCAAGGCATGCTGGATAAAAAAATGAATCTAACACAAACCACGGATACTAGCGTTTTCTACATTGGATTTAATATGCTTGATCCCGTAGTGGGCGGTCAAAGCGAGCGGGCAAGAAAATTACGTTTGGCGGTATCGATAGCCGTGAATTACGATGAGAATATTGCCATTTTTCTAAATGGTCGCGGTAAGGCAGCGCAAGGACCGATTCCGCCAGGAATTTTTGGTTATAAAGAAGGAGCTGCGGGAATAAATCCTTATGTGTATGAATGGGATGGCCGCAAGGCAAAACGAAAATCAATCCAAGTCGCCAAAGCGCTTATGCGGGAAGCAGGCTATCCCGGAGGACGAGATCCGAAAACCGCTAAGGCCCTCATTTTAAATTATGATGTGGCAGTGACTGGTGGTCCTGATGATAAGGCACAATTGGATTGGATGCGAAAACAATATGCAAGAATTGGCGTCGACTTAAATTTGCGTGCAACTCAATACAATCGTTTTCAAGACAAAATGCGTAGTGGTAATGTGCAAATTTTTAGTTGGGGTTGGAATGCGGATTATCCTGATCCTGAAAATTTCTTATTCATGTTTTATGGTACGAATGGTAGAGCAGAGTATGGTGGTGAAAATTCCTCAAATTATAAAAATTCTCGCTATGATAGTTTGTTTGAGCAAATGAAGAATCGTGGGAACGATGAGACTCGTCAACGGATTATTGATGAAATGGTAGAAATGCTGCGTCATGATGCCCCCTGGATTTGGGGGGTGAATACACAATCCTTATTCTTAAGTCAGCAATGGGTTTCGCCAACAAAACCAAATACGATTAGTACCAATACTTTAAAATACATTGCGATTGACCTAGCGAAGCGTAACAGTTTACGAGAGCTATGGAATCAACCGGTATTATGGCCAATTGGTTTATTAGTTTTATTTATTATGCTCTCTTTACTACCTCTATTTATTGCTTATCGTAGAAAAGAAAAGTTGCAGGCGGCGAGATTTAAATTATGATTTATTATTTATTACGACGAATTTTATATGCCATTCCCATTTTATTCGCCATTAATATCATCACTTTTTCTTTGTTTTTTATGATTAATACACCTGATGATATGGCGCGAATGCAATTGGGGCAAAAATATGTAAAACCTGCGGCTATCATGCAGTGGAAAGCGCAACGCGGTTATAACTTACCTCTTTTTTTTAATAATGAAAAATCAGGTATTCAACAGTTTAGTCAAACTCTTTTTTTCCAGAAATCCTTGCGTTTATTTGTCTTTGATTTTGGTATTTCAGACGGAGGAAGAGATATTGCCTATGATATTTCACATCGCATGTGGCCTAGTCTAGCTATCGCCATTCCCATTCTTATTTTTGGTATGTTAGCAGATATTGTTTTTGCGATGTCCATGGCTTTTTTTCGCACCTCTTATCTCGATTTAAGCGGCGTGGTTTTTTGTATTGTTTTAATGTCTATTTCTAGTCTTTTTTATATTATTGGCGGGCAATACATTTTTGGTAAATTGCTACGCTTGGTCCCCATTTCTGGTTACGATGGTGGTTTAGAAAGTATTAAGTTTATTGTATTGCCGGTTATTGTTGCCGTGTTGGCTGGATTAGGTGCTGGATCTCGTTGGTATCGGACTTTGTTTTTAGAAGAGCTCAATAAGGATTATGTCAAAACAGCACGCGCCAAAGGTTTATCAGAAGTTAAAATATTATTCCATCATGTATTAAAAAATGCCATGTTACCTATTCTCACCGGAGTGGTTGTGTTGATCCCTTCACTATTTATGGGGAGTTTGGTATTGGAATCGTTTTTTGGTGTTCCTGGCCTCGGTAACTATATCATTGATGCCATACAGCAACAGGATTTTGCGATAGTGCGATCAATGGTATTTTTAGGATCAGTTCTTTACATTTTGGGTTTAATCTTAACTGATATTTCTTATACCTTAGTTGATCCAAGAGTGAGGTTTAACTAGTTATGGAATTATTGTGGACGGATAAATGTTTTTTTGCAGTTTTAATAGCAAGCCTTGTGTTGAGTTTAATAGGTCTTAGAAAGAGGCATATAAGACGTGCGTTTCTGCGCATTTGTCATCGACCTTTAGCAGCAAGTGCAGGGGTGGTTTTATTATTTTTTATAACGGTAGGTGTTTTAGATTCAATCCATTTAAATTCAATCGAAATGGATGAAAATGCCCAACTTTCTACGGTCCAAAACAATTCAATTTTAGACCGTCTACTTGCTCCATTGGGAGATGCCTATGAGAAAACTTATTCTGCTCCGCTTGCGTTGAATTTATATGGCATTGAAACCGTCTTTGTGAACGGAAATGCAAAGCAAATTTACCCGCGGCTAAACTATCCGCCGTCTACACTAAAAAACGAGGCGATTAAACATCAATTCATTATAAAACAATTGTATCACGCCGTGTTTTTAAGCCTGATTATTGTTAGTTTTTTTTGGTTTCTAATCGTTATTAATAAATGGTTATTGGCTATCCCTTTCCATTTGAAACCATCAAAACATGGTTTAGCTGTTTTAATCACTTTATTTATTTGTTTCTTTATTATTATTGCTAGCTACAGGATATCGAGAGAATTACATCTTTTGGGAACGGGCAAGATAGGGCAAGATATTTTTTATTACACCATCAAAAGTATTCGCACGGGGCTTATTATTGGTATTCTTACCACCTTATTTATGATGCCTCTGGCTTTAGTATTAGGAATATCAGCCGGTTATTTTGGTGGTTGGATCGATGATATTATCCAATATATTTATACTACTTTGAGTTCGATCCCCGGAGTTTTGTTAATTACAGCCTCGGTTTTATCGATGCAAACCTACATAGCAAATCACCCCCAGAAATTTTCTACTTTAGCTAAAAGTGCTGATGCCCGGTTGCTTGCCTTATGTCTTATTTTAGGAGTAACAAGCTGGACGAGTTTATGTCGTTTGTTACGAGCAGAGGCCTTGAAATTAAGAGAAATCGATTATGTCCTAGCCGCACGCGCTTTGGGTAGCAGTTCCTTCACCATTTTGCGCAAGCATCTACTGCCCAATGTAATGCATATTGTTTTAATTACGCTCGTTTTAGACTTTAGTTTTTTAGTGCTCGCTGAAGCGGTATTGTCCTATGTTGGTGTGGGTGTTTCACCGATGACCATCAGTTGGGGAAATATGATTAATGGTGCTCGTCTTGAACTGGCAAGAGATCCAATCGTTTGGTGGCCTATGTTTTCTGCTTTTTTGTTGATGTTTATTTTAGTGCTCGCTTCGAATTTGTTTGCTGACGCTTTGCGTGATGCTTTCGACCCTCACCAGAGTAGTGTTTAATTTTATAAGTATTAAACACAAATTGCCTTAGCCCAACAAAGTTATTTATTTTTATCACATTCAATTGAATGATGGATAAAGTACTAACTTACATTGTGCGCGGCCAATCAGTAGAATCGTCACAGGTTTCCACTTGCCCTAACCAGCCGACTTCGGTACAGTTCAGGCATCAAACTCTAGGAAGACTTAAGTCATGCTGCCGCGTTTCGTTCATCTACGTCTACACACTGAATTTTCGATAGTCGATGGTTTAGTTCGCGTTAAACCATTAATGAAAGCCATTGTTGAAAGAGGAATGAATGCTGTTGCTGTTACCGATTTCTGTAACTTTTTTGCGGCAGTTAAAGTCTTTAAAACAGCAACAGAGGCCGGAGTTAAACCGATTTTAGGTTGCGATTTACCTTGCCTTGATCCTGAAAATTCAGAGCAGATAACGTCGCTCGTCCTTCTTTGCCAAAATGAACAAGGTTATCGCAATTTAACTTGCCTAGTCTCAAAAGCTTATCAAGAAGGCCAATATCAAGGTCAACCTAGAGTCCATCATCCCTGGATCCGTGAATATGCAGAAGGCCTTATTGCTTTATCGGGCGGTCGGACAGGAGCGATAGGTAAAGCTTTATTGGCAGATGACGAAGCGAGTGCCCACTCCCTTGCTAAATCGTATGCGCAGATCTTTCCCCAGCGTTTTTATCTAGAAATTCAACGAACCGGGCGAGTCGATGAAGCGCTCTACAATGAAAAAGTTGTTCGTTTGGCAGAAGCCTTAAATTTGCCTCTTGTAGCAACCAATGACGTCCGATTTATCAATAAAAATGATTTTGAAGCGCATGAGGCAAGAGTTTGTATTCATGATGGTTATACCCTAGCTGATCCCCGGCGCAATCAACAATATAGCGCTGCACAATATCTGCGTTCCGCCGAAGAAATGGTCGACTTATTTAAGGATCTGCCCCAAGCCATAAAAAATACAGTGGAAATCAGCAAGCGCTGCACTCTAAAGCTTGATTTAGGGAATAATTATCTGCCGAATTTCCCAATCCCTGAGGGTTCTACCGTTGAGGAATATCTTTCCAGTCTATCCAAGCAAGGTTTAGAAGAGCGCCTGTTGCAAATCTTTCGCAATCAACCTCCAGAAACGATTGCTGAGTCCCGTATGCCCTATGATAAGCGTTTGCAAATTGAGTTAGACGTTATTAATACCATGGGTTTTCCCGGTTATTTTCTTATCGTGGCAGATTTTATCCAATGGGCTAAACAAAACGGTGTGCCGGTTGGTCCTGGACGAGGATCGGGAGCCGGTTCTTTAGTAGCTTATGCGCTAAAAATTACTGATCTTGATCCTTTACAGTATGAATTACTATTCGAGCGTTTTCTTAACCCTGAACGGGTATCCATGCCTGATTTCGATATCGATTTCTGCATGGAAGGGCGCGATCGCGTGATTGAATATGTCGCTGAAAAATATGGTCGCCAGAGTGTATCGCAAATTATTACTTTTGGTACGATGGCAGCCAAGGCTGTAGTGAGAGACGTCGGTCGAGTTTTGGGTCATCCCTATGGTTTTGTCGATAAATTAGCTAAATTAATTCCTTTTGAAATTGGCATGACGCTCAATAAAGCGCTCGAAGACGAGGCAGAATTACAACGGCGTTATCAAGATGAGGAAGAAGTAAAAGAATTATTTGATCTGGCTTTAAAATTAGAAGGTATTACTCGTAACGCGGGTAAGCATGCCGGAGGGGTAGTGATTGCACCTTCCAGACTGACTGATTTTACGGCCATTTATTGCGAACAAGATTCCAACCAGATCGTCAGCCAGTTTGATAAAGATGACGTTGAATCAGTCGGCTTGGTGAAGTTTGACTTTTTGGGCTTAAGAACTCTCACTATCATTGATTGGGCGCTTGCCATCATTAATCGACAGCGCAAAGAAAACGGCGAGGAATTGATTGATATAGCAATGATTCCTACAGATGATGAACAAACGTTTAATTTATTGAAGGCCTGCCAAACGACTGCGGTTTTTCAGCTGGAATCCCGCGGAATGAAAGAGTTAATTCATCGCCTGCAGCCGGATTGCTTTGAAGAAATTATTGCTTTAGTGGCCCTATTTAGACCGGGTCCCTTGCAGTCAGGAATGGTGGATGATTTTATCGACCGAAAGCATGGTCGTGCAAAAGTAGAGTACCCCCATCCTGATTTAGAACCTATATTAAAACCGACTTATGGGGTCATTCTATACCAAGAGCAAGTCATGCAAATTGCTCAGGTGCTCGCGAATTTTACACTGGGTGCCGCTGACTTGTTACGTCGTGCTATGGGTAAGAAAAAAGCTGAGGAAATGGCTCAACAAAGGGCTATTTTTACTGAAGGGGCAAAGGCACGAGGGGTTGAAGAACAAACGGCAAACTCTATTTTCGATTTGATGGAAAAATTTGCAGGCTATGGTTTCAACAAATCGCATTCTGCCGCTTATGCGCTAGTCGCTTATCAAACCGCTTGGCTAAAAGCCCATTTCCCCGCAGCTTTCATGGCAGCGGTCATGTCTTCTGATATGGATAATACGGATAAGGTGGTTACGTTTATCGATGAATGCGAGCAGATGAAACTGAATGTTTTACCTCCTTCTGCAAATAGTTCCAGTTATCAATTTACCGTTAAAGATAATCAAACCATTTTGTATGGACTAGGAGCAATTAAAGGAGTAGGGGAGTCAGCAATTAATTGCATCGTTGATGAGCGCAAACTCAATGGGTCGTATGCCGGCTTGTTTAGTTTTTGCCAGCGTCTTGATTTGCGTAAAGTGAATCGCCGAGTTCTTGAGGCTTTGATTAAAAGTGGTGCCTTCGATGATTGGCAGGTGGAGCGCTCAATGCTGTTTGCTTCCTTGGAAAAAGCATTAAAAGTGGCGGATAAAACCCATCAAAATCAATTAAGTGGTCAAACTGATTTATTTTCTTTACTGGAGGACGCTGCTGAACAAGAAGACTATCTCGATTGTAAACCTTGGCCTGAGATGCAACGCTTAGATGGTGAAAAAGAAACTTTGGGTCTGTATTTAACGGGACATCCGGCTGCTTATTATTGCAAGGAATTTAAAGGATTTATTCAACCCATTGGCCGTTTAAATCCTGCTTCTATGAAAAAAGCAGTAGTTTGTGGTTTAGTTACTGCGGTTCGACGAATCATGACCAAACGAGGTAAAAAATTAACGATCATTGGTCTTGAGGATGCTTCTTCAAAGCTTGATATTGTTGTATTTTCAGAGATTTATGAAGCACTGCAAAACCCAGTGCAAACAGGGAAAATGTTGATTGTCGAAGGAGAAATTGCAGCGGACGACTACAGTGGTGGTGTGAAAATGACGGCTAGCCAACTGTATTCCATAGCAGAGGCTCGAACGCGTTTTGCAAAATGTCTCACCGTTTCATTGACTCGCGAACAAGATTCAATTATTCCCTCACTTCAGTCTATTTTAAAAGCCAATAAAGGTACCTGTGTCGTCCAGGTTCATTATTCCAACGCCTCAACAAGTGCAATTTTAAACCTTGCTTCGCAGTGGTGTGTTTCACCGAGTGATGAATTACTTATCCTTCTTGCTGATTTGCTAGGTCAAACTAAAGTGGCTTTAAGTTATTAATAAATAAAGATGAGCACCAATGCTTCCTTTGCTGCCAACCATAAGCTAACATGTCTGATACGCGGTTAAGGAACTGTTATAATGACTTTTTTTTGGCGAACCTTCGTAGTTTGCGCGTTAACAATATTACTGATATCTAATCCCTATGCGGCTAATCGTAGCACTAATTTCTATCGAAATTTTTGGATGCCGACTTATCATGGAATACGATTAAATTACTGTACTGTAGAGGGTAAATACTGCGGTTTGCCTGTCGCGACACGCTATTGTCAAATGATGGGCTATGCCCAAGCTGATCAGCACGTGATTGATTATAATGTGGGTCTTACTAATTTCATTTCTAGCGCGACGAAATGTCAAGGTTGGCAATGTAATGGTTTTAAAACAATACGCTGTGTAGCGCAACTGAGTCATCGACCGCCCAAACCCTATCATTATCGTTTTAGGCAATTTGTCTATCCACGGTTTAATCAATTTCGGGTAGCCTGGTGCTACGATGGACAACGAGGTTGTGGTCGAAGAGCTGCATTTTCTTTTTGCCGTCGTATGGGTTATTTGCAAACTAAACGATACGCCATTGAGAAAGATATAACAGCCACTAAGGCAGTTGGTAATCAGAGATTATGCTTCGGTCATCAATGTAATGCCTTTAAATACATTAGTTGTTATCGATAAATAAGCAGCGTGGTAATTATTTAGATAAATAATTATGACACTTAGAAAAAAATTCGTCATGGATTTGACAGAGTATTCATTAGTATCCAATACTCAACATTAGATGACATGGATTAGGGATCGGTTATGAGCAGCAATGAAACAATTATTATCATTGATGACAATGAAGAACGTTGCCGCAAGCTCAGCACAATTTTGAATTTCATTGGCGAGACCTGTTATCTTGCGAATTATAGTAATTGGCGCTCTCTTTCCTATGACAAAGCCCATTTAGTGGTGGCTGGTGCGCCTGAGTCTTATAATGATTCACTCGGATTTTTAGATGAATTGGTTAAGATTGCTCCTAATCTATCGGTAATACTGGTCGATTCGCCTTTACCTGAAAGCAATAATCTAACAAAAAATGTTCTTGCGAATCTTCATTTCCCTTTTAGCTATGCGCAAATGCTTGAAGCCTTGCATAAGGGGCAAATTGCCCAAGAAGTGACTGAGGATAATAAAAAGAAAACCCCTTTGTTTCGTAGTTTAGTTGGAAATAGCGAATCTATCCGTCAGGTCCGTAAATTAATTGCCCAGGTAGCGGATACAGAGGCAAGTGTACTAATCCTCGGAGAATCAGGGACTGGTAAGGAAGTGGTAGCCCGTAATATCCATGCTTTCTCGTCTCGAACCAATAAACCGTTTATTCCAATCAACTGTGGAGCTATTCCTGGAGAATTGTTAGAGAGCGAATTATTTGGCCATGAGAAGGGGGCTTTTACAGGCGCAATTACCTCAAGACAAGGTCGATTTGAGTTGGCGAATGAAGGCACTTTATTCCTTGACGAGATAGGTGATATGCCTTTAGCAATGCAAGTAAAATTGTTACGCGTATTGCAGGAGCGTTGTTTCGAGCGAGTTGGTTCTAATAAAAGTATCGATGTGAATGTCAGAATCATTGCTGCCACGCATCGTAATCTTGAAGTAGCTATTAGAGAGGGCAAATTTCGTGAGGATCTTTTTTATCGCTTGAATGTCTTCCCCATTGATATGCCGCCCTTACGCGAACGACGCGATGATCTTCCTTTGCTCGTCAACGAATTAGTTTCAAGAATTGAAGGGGAAAATAGACCCAGTGTGCGTCTCATGCCCGCAGCACTTGAAGTTTTAAGTCGCTATCACTGGCCTGGCAATGTAAGAGAACTGGCTAATTTGATGGAACGTTTATCTATTTTATTTCCGAATGGTATTGTTGATGCGGATGAATTACCAAGACGATTCAAAGTAGATAGCCAAGTTTCTGCCCATGGCGTGGTAGGCAATGAGAGAGAAACTTTGCTGGCAATGGTAAGCCAGGAGCAAGCTACTTCTTCTGGGGTGGATGGTATTGATCTCAAAGAACATCTAGTAAAAACGGAGCTGGCGTTAATTAGTCAAGCATTGGATGAATCTGATTGGGTCGTTGCTCACGCAGCCAGCTATTTAAATATGCGCCGCACCACTTTAGTTGAAAAAATGCGTAAATATGGTTTAACTCGACCTGAGCGTGCTTAAGAGTAGAGCTTGCCAGTTTGCAGACTCAATCGTAAATTGGTTCTGGCCCCACCTATCCTTCCCTCTCCCCAACCCTCTTCTGCGCAATAAATCTGGATAATTGGATAGAGGAGAGGGAAGGCTCCTCTCTGCAATTAGCTATTCCTTTTTAGAAGCGTCATTTTTTGGAGGTTTGGCTACTTTTTTCTTCGTTTTTACCGTAGTGGTTTCCACTTTTTCATTTTTAGGCGCTGTTGATTTTTTCGCAACTTTTACTTCAGTTTTTTTTGTTTCCACTGTAGTTTCGGTTTGCGCTTCTTTCTCACGTTTCTTCTTGTAGTCTTCGATTATTTCGCAAACGCTAATTTTAACGTCTTTAAATAATTTAGTGGCCATTGATGTAACTTCTTTAAAGTCAGGTAGCTTAGATTTAAAATCGCTCATAACTCACTCCATAGTTTAGCCGATTAATATTGTTACACTAAGTATATACCCATAATACCTAAAGTTAAGCACTCCCGTTTCTGGCTATTTCTCATCCTCCTCTAACCATGCTGGAGGGGGACGAAAGATAGGTTTAACTTAATAGCAGTGATAGCTAAGCCCAAGGATGAATTAATTTTGTGACCGGTTTAAATAATTTTTCCATTATTGATTTTTTCGCTTGAACTGAAATTTTAAACATATTGAATTCTGCCATTTTTTCAGAGAGATAATCATCACTTGTTTTTAAACTATCGACAAGATTTAGGTCAAAAGCGTCTTTAGCTAACCAATGTTCCCCCGTAGACACTTGGTTAATATCTAATTGATTGCGGTTAGAAAGTACAGATGAACGAAAGGCATTATGTATTTTTTCTAAGTCTTCTTGAAATTTTTCTCGTCCTTTCTCAGTGTTCTCACCGAGCATGGTTAGCGTTCGTTTGTATTCACCAGCGGTTAATAATTCAATATCAATATTATGCTTTTTAAGCCAACGATGAAAATTGGGAAGCTGTGCAACCACGCCAATTGACCCAATAATTGCAAAAGGTGCAGCAATTATATGGTTTGCCACACAAGCCATTAAATAGCCTCCGCTAGCGGCTACCCTATCAATACAAACAGTGAGAGGAATTTTTTTGTCCCGTAACCGTTGCAATTGCGAGGCTCCTAAACCATAGCCATTAACTGAGCCTCCGGGACTTTCTAGGCGAACAACGACTTCATCCTTTTCTCGCACTACTGAAAGTATGGCATTAATTGACTGGCGTAATTGCTCAACTTGCGAAGCTTTTATATCCCCATAAAAGTCAATTACATACAAAGACGGTTTTTCTTTTTGTTCTTTTTTGTATTGCTTAGTTTTCCTTGTCTTCGCTGGTTTTTCGTCTTTTATTTCTTGCGCCATGCGTTGTTGAATCTCCTCATATTGCTTATTAAGTGAAGTGATATCTAATGCTGGCTTAGGTTTGCGCTTCAGTGCCAAGGTACCTGCAATGACTAATAAAAATGAAATTACAAGAGTTAACGCTTTTAAAAGAAATAAACCATATTGAGCAAGAAAATCCATTATTTACCTTAGCAATAATAAAATGACAATTATCCCCATGACTGCTTGGTGAAGCAAGATAATTAACGTAAGAGTTATCCTTTTATCTTAGGGGAAGTGGGTGGGCTAGATATAGGTTGTGCGTTTTCAGTAGCCCCTCCTTGCTCCTCTACCTCTGGAAATATACCAAGTGTAGTTAGGGACTTAGCAACATCTTTTGGGCTACGTGCTGATTGCTTTCTTGATGCAAGACCCATCATATTTGGATCGGGAACAGTTATGTCAATTTCAGGATCATCGTCCCAGTCACTTTGTTCTTTAGCAGGTTCTTGTTCATAGACTTTAAAAACCGGTGCATCTCTGACCGAGTTTTTTGTTTTAAGTGTAACACCTCGCAAATTTAAGGTTTCAGCCTGTTTAATTGCATTGAGCACAAATACGGGATCAATTGATTCTAAAATTAGATGAACTTCGTGTTCTGGGAAAAAGTTATTGATTGTTCTATCAAATAGAAAAGAGGCTAGGTCTTCTTTATGGATACAACAGAGATTTAAGTCCGCAATAAAAATGATCTTTCCCTTTTCGCTGGCCTGGGCTTCTTGCCTTTGTGCATCAACTTTGGCAAGGGCTAATTGTTCGAGGAGTTTTGTTTTTACCGTGCTCTGGTCATATATTTCAGGAAGATCTACTTTCACGTAGGTTAATACCCTTCTATCTCTTCCCACTAGTTGAAATGCACTGCTTAGGGCTTGCGTTAGTTCGTGATAACAAGAGATTATAAATTCACCAGTATTAGCATTCCTACCATAATAAATATGCATTGTGTTTGCCATATTAAATCCTTGAGTTATTGTATTAGTCATCTACCCTAGGTTAATAGTCTAACATGAAATAACACAAGATCTTGGTTCGTTTGTTTCATCTTCACTTGGCTCACATCCTTCGTCTTCGTCCGGACCGCGTTGTGATCTGGCATTTTCATATTGTTTGATAAATAAACGTTTTGCCTCTTCGGGTGAGTCCAAACCCAATGAATTGCTTAGTTTAAGACCGCGACCTAAACTCGCATTACTAATGCTGGATTTGCTTGCCGGCAATATTTTTTGAGCCCATTCTAACGATACAAGCACCGCATGATAAGTAGCTTCTGCTTTTTGAATCTTTGAATTAGCTATTAACCATAAGCAATAATTGCTTAAAGACTCGGCATAAATCATATAACCGTAACTGCCACTGGTCAGAATTGATTTTTTGCTATTATCAATAAGCTTTTTGTAAAGTTTCTCAGCTTCTTGGGTCTCGGCTTTTTGCAAGTCGGCATAGATATACTCATTGTATCGTTGTATCGCGTGGATTGAACCAAAGTAAATGGCAGTTTGTAGGGATTTTTCTTCGGAGGCACTAAAGTCGCGGTTACTCGCTTTTTGGATTTTTTTCCTTAATACCTGAGACTGATGGAAAAAATGGATTCCACAAACAAGCTCAAAATGATTTAAACCTGGGTGTTCGTAAAATCCCAAGAGTGGCAACTTCATGTATAAAGCTAGTCCATACCCCGCATCGCACCATAAATTACGCCAATGACTTGTTAAGTTTTCATGATGACAATAGGACGCAAAATCTGCATCATAATCTGCAAGCATTGTAACGACGTCTATGGAAATATCTCTAATTATTCTAAGCCGAGCGTCGGTGTTTTCTTCTGGAATTTCCGCAAATTTTTTAAGAATGAGTAGATAAACGCCTGGCAAAGATTTTCCTTTATTCGCTAGCGCATTAAAGAAATGATGGGTGTTTGTCATAAGCTCACACAGTAAGATAAGTGGTCAGAATTAAAAGGGTTCATATTAGCATTTAATTGATGGATTCTCATTCTTAAATTGCTTAATGTGCTCCAGCAACAGCCGCGGCTGAGTCGACTTTCTCGGGTTTTGTAATCCACACTATTGGGATGAGTGCTACAAAGATAATAGAAGAAACCCAGAAAACATCATTAAGACCTAGCATATTGGCTTCTACGTTTAATATTTGATTAAAAAGCGCGTAGCTTTGGTCTGTTTGAATGTTTAATAAAGAACGACTTGTTTCAATGAAGTCAGTAAAATTAGTGGTGTAGGGTGTTGATTGTTCAGTTAATTGAGAATGGTGAAGAATTGAACGATTATTCCATATGGTACTAAAAATAGAGGTTCCTATCGCACCCCCGAAAATTCGCGCAAAGTTGGATAAACCGGCTGCCGCAGGAATTTTTTCAGCTGGAAGTCCTGAAAGGATGATCATCGATAAGGGAATAAAAAACAGTGCAACAGGAATGCCTTGAATGAGTGTCGGTAGGACTAATGTCCAGGTGTCCACGTAAGAGGTATAAAGCGAACGCATAAAGAAAACGAGTCCAAAAAGAAGAAAGGCAATGGTTGTGAGAATACGTGCATCGACTTTGGGTAAAATTTTACCGACAATCGGGGAAGTTAATACCGCAAACACGCCTAAGGGTGCCATGACCAAACCGGCATTGAGCACAGGATAAGCTAAATCTTGTTGTAGCCATTGCGGAAGCAAAACGAGGTTACCAAAAAATACGGCGTATCCCACTGAAATAGCAATGGTACCGCCAGTGAAATTTCTTCCTGCAAAAAGCCGTAAATCGATAATTGGATTTTTTTCAGTGAGTTCCCAAACAACAAAATAACAAAAACTCACCGCTGAAACGATGGTTAAGGCAATAATAGTATTGGAGTTAAACCAATCCAAATCCTTGCCTTTATCCAACATGATTTGTAAGGCGCCGACCCATAGAATTAAAAGTGCTAAGCCAATAATATCAATAGGTAAGATTTTTTTGGGTGTCTCACGGTTGCGATAAATGAGCCAAGTGATTGCCGCTGCAATTATACCGACGGGGACATTAATATAAAATATCCAGGACCAGCTATAGCTTTCTGTAATCCATCCCCCCAAGGCAGGACCAGCGATAGGTCCAACCGTTGCCGTCATTCCCCAAAGTGCCAAGGCAATAGAGCTTTTTTCTTTAGGATAAGAACTAAGCAATATCGCCTGTGATAAAGGGATTAGGGGACCGGCAACAATCCCTTGAAAGACTCGTGCTGTTAATAAGATAGGCAAGCTAGTGGCCAGCCCGCATAGCCAAGAGGCGATCACGAATAAGATGATCGACATAACAAACAAACGTATTTGTCCAAGACGCTGCGTAAGCCACCCGGTCAATGGAATGGAAATGGCGTTTGCAGCCGAAAATAAGGTGATGACCCAAGTGCCTTCATCGACAGAAACACCCAGGTTTCCTGATATTGTTGGAATAGCGACATTCGCTATCGAAGAATCCAAAACAATCATGAAAGTGGCCAGTGCGACTGCAATAGTCGCAATAACAAGTTGTGTGCCTTGTAATGGAGGCGGTTGATTAATGGTAGTATCAGTCATCGTGAAGAACCTTTTCCAGTAGAGGGTTTGTTTTTCTTCTTAGATGAATCTCCTGGGTTAAGGTTGGCAGTTTTGCTGATATTTTCACTGATGACTTTATTGATTTCAGCATCCGCTTCTTTGCCTAAATTTTCAAAAATGATTGTTTGGTAAACAGGTACGGGTGCTGTTTGATCGATATATTTTCCAGTTTGATCATGCAGATTTACAGTCACATTCATCGATAAACCAATGCGTAGCGGATGTGCTTTAAGCTCTTTAGGGTCGAGTGCGATACGAACGGGGAGTCTTTGCACAACTTTAATCCAGTTGCCGGTCGCATTTTGCGCAGGCAATAAGGCAAATGCGCTTCCTGTACCTGCGGAAAATCCGACAACTTTGCCATGGTAAACGACTGAAGAGCCATAAAGGTCGGCTGTTACGTGAACCGGCTGTCCAATGCGCATGGAGCGAACTTGTTTTTCTTTAAAGTTAGCGTCAATCCAGACTTGTTCTAAGGGAACCAGCACCATCAATTGCGTTCCTGCTGTAATTCGTTGGCCTACTTGCGCTGTACGCTTGGAAATTTCACCTGAAATGGGGGCGCGAATCGTGGTACGCGCATAATCGATATAAGCTTGGCGCAAGCGAGCTGCTGCGGCCAAAACACTAGGATGTCGCTGTAAATCGGTGTTTTCTGTTAAAGCGCGGTTAGATAGTAAGGCAGACTTAGCTTGAGTAAAAGACGCATCGGCACTTTTCAATGACTCTTCGGCATGCACGAGTTCTTCTTTTGATACAGCACCTACTCCAATGGCTTGATTACGACGCAGTAAATCCTCTTGTGCTCTTGCTTGGGAGACTGCCTGATTTTTGAGGTTTGCTTGTAAGCCGCTGTTATTAATGAATATTTGTTGTGTGTTACGTAGAGTTTGTGCCAAATTCGCTTTGGCCAATTGAAAAGCAACAAAAGCATCGATGGGATCAATTTCCACCAGCAATTGACCGGTACTGACATACTGAGTGTCATCGACTTTAACCGCAATGATCGTGCCGCCCACTTGCGCGGTAATAGGAATGATATTGCCATTCACATAAGCATTATCCGTGCTTTCATAAAAACGAGCAATAAACCACCAATATATGCCACAGAGTATGGCAATAATTAAAAAAGTGACGGTCAAGAGAATTATAAAAAATTTGCGCTTATTCTTGGGTTTCTCTTCTTCTGATGTAAGGGGAAGTTGATCCACTGTACTCATTTATTTCTCACTTTATGTTTTTATTGGGGACTCGACAACATTCAAGCATGCGTGCATCAAAACCACCGCCAAGTGCTTGAATTAAAGCTACTTGCAGGTTACGTCGATTTAAAACAAGCTGCAAACGTGATTGTTGCTCAGTCAAGTAACGGGTTTCGGCATCAAGCACCACTAATTGTGAGGCGAGGCCTATCTTATATTGATATCTTGCCAAATTATAAGCATGCTCCGCGTTGATAAGTGCGTCCTTTTGTACCTTCAGTTGCTTATTAGCCACCCTAATATTAGTGACCTGAGAGCTAACCTCGGATAAGGCCTCATTAAGCGTATTATTATAGTTACCTACGGCTTCCTCATACTTCCCATACTGTTGGCGCAATTGACCGCGAAGTGCACCACCATCGAAAATTGGCAAGGTAAGGGCTGGACCAAAGTACTCTGCATTTCCTCTTGATTCGATATGAAATTTTAAAGAGAGAAATCCGACGCCGGCCATCAGGTTAACATTCGGATAAAATAAGGCTTTAGTGTAGTTAATTCCTTGACAGGCTGATTCGACTTGCCAGCGCGCACTCACAATATCAGGTCTTCGCCCTAAAAGAGCTAAAGGTAAATTGGCAGGGAGAGCAGGGGTTTTTGCGATGGGTAATCGTGGACGAGTGATTAATAAACCTCGATCCGGGCCACCGCCAACAAGAGTTCCAAGCTGTTGTTTGGCTATGACAATCTGTCCTTCAACTCTGACTAAGTCCGTCCTCGCCGTCGCTGAGGTATTACGCGATTGAAAATACTGCACTCGTGTATCTAAGCCGGTTCGTACGCGAACAACGGTTATTCTCTCCAAGGCTTCACGCTGAGCCACGGTGCGTCTTAATACATCGCGCAAGTCATAATAATGCGCTAATTCGTTATAAGTTGAGGCGACAGAGGTCGCGACTATAAGTCGTGCTTGCTGTCCTTCTGCCTCACTGGCTTTTACATCGGCTAGGGCTTGTCTTAATTGAGATCGGTTTTTTCCCCATAGGTCCAAAGTATAACTGGCCCTAGCTATAAATCCGCTTTGGGTAAAAAACCCTTTATTGACTGGGGGAGGAACGAGTTCATGGGTAGAAACATGGGTTCGAGTGACCGCTGCGGAAAATTTGCCTTGTGGATAAAGTGTCGATGCTTTTTGCTCTGCCACTGCTCTGGCTTGTTGAATTCGTGCTAGGGCGACTTCTAAACTCGGGTTATTGGTCAAAGCTTCGTTAACTAAAGCAACTAACTGCGGATCACCGAATTGCTTAGCCCAATTCTCTGTGGGCCAACAGCCATTTTGCTGAGGTAAACTTTTCGATGTTTGAAATCGAGAAGGAGGCGCTATTTTTTTGTTGCTACTAATACCAACGTAATTAACGCAGCCAGCGAGGACTGTGATCAACAAAGAAGCAAAAATTGTTTTATATGGGCGGTTCAAGCAGCTGACCTCAATTTATAGTTCCAAAAATTGCAGACTTTGCTTTTTTTAACATCATAGAATAATAAAACTTTTTTCACCTATAATCGACAATAATTGAAGTTGCTGAAATTAGCTATAGCTAGATGGAGAATAATAAAAAACATTTGCCAGCAAACTCATTTATAGATAGTCTGCGATTTTAACTTTAATAATATCCCCCTATGCTGGATGTGCGGGCTGTATTCTTTGATTACCAAGACAAACCTTTACTTGAACAGGTGAATTTTTCTCTAGCCCCCGGGAAACTTTTACACTTGCGTGGAGCTAATGGTTCGGGAAAGACCACTTTATTCAAATTATTAGCTGGTTTGTTGCAACCAAATGAAGGCGAAATTTTTTATGAAGGGGAGTCCATCTACCGTGATCTTGTCACTTATCAACGTAAACTTTGCTATGTAGGTCATAAAACCGGTTTGAATCCCTTACTTACGGTAAAAGAAAATTGCTATTTTGATTTGCACTGGGAGCGGCATATTTTGACCTTGGAGCAATTGCTTGAAGGTTTTGGCTTGCAAGCGCTTGCTGATGAACCCTGTTATCTGCTTTCGGCGGGACAGCGTCGACGTGTGGGTCTATTAAGAGTGATGATGACGGATGCCAGTCTATGGCTTTTAGATGAGCCGCTCGTTGCTTTAGATGCAACTGCCATTCAAACCTTGGTGGCTTGTTTAGAAAATCATCTTGAACTCGGAGGACAAGTTATCTTAACCTCCCATCAAAGTTTGCCTTTTCGTCAACCTTATCAGGAGTATGCGTTGTGATGAGTTTGACTACTCTTTTTGGCAGGCAATTTCAACGAGAGTTGTTATTACATATTCGCCAGCCAAGGCTATTGCTTCATTCCTCGCTGTTTTTTTTAATGGTGACTATTTTTTTTCCGCTAACCATGCCGCCGGATATTAGAATTTTGCATTTAGTAGCACCAGGTTTAGTGTGGATTGCTATGTTACTAGCCATGTTGCTAACCTCGGTTGGGCTTTTTCAGCAAGATTATGAGGATGGTGTTATCGAGCAATGGCTTATTTCTAGTTATCCACTCTCTGTGATTGTCGCTGCCAAACTAACGGTCCATTGGTTGATTAATTTATTGCCCATGTTAATTTTTTGTCCTTTGCTGGCTCTTTTATTTCAGTTTACCTGGTCAGAACTGGGTGTATTAATGCTGAGTTTGTTGGTTGGTACTCCTGCGATTCTTTTTTTATGTGGCTTTGCAGCTGCTTTTAGCGCGGGGATGCAGCAAAAAGGCGTATTAATGGCGTTGGTACTCTTGCCATTAACAATACCCATCATGGTTTTTGGCAGCGGTAGTTTAACAGCCGCAATGCAAGGTTTACCTGCTTTAGGTTACCTTGCTATTTTACTCGCCTTGTCTTTGCTTGCTCTAGGGTTTTTACCCTTTGCAATCGCTGCGGTGATTCGAATTAGTTTAGTAGATTAGTAATAAAGGTTAACAATTATGATAAGACTGTTCGATTGGATTAAGCCCCAAAATTATTTTTTTACTGTTTTTCTTGTCGTACTTCTAGGAATTATCCTTAAAAGGATAACGATTGGAGTCGATCTATCCGATGAAGCCTATTATGCCACTCATTTGGATGGGTGGTTGAAGGAGGGAGTTAAAAACTCTCCTAACCTTATGATTCATCAAAGTGCAGCGCTGTTATTATTTCCTTTGGCTTATGTTTATCAAAACCTTGTAGGCCATGAAACGGGATTAATTTTATTTTTAAGGTTAATCTATGTTTTGATGGCTTTGGGGGCTATGTTAAGCCTTTATTTTTTTATCAAACCTTATCGCGGCCAATTATTGGCAGCGTTGGTGCTGGCATTTGGTTTTTTATTTATTCCTTGGAGCTTACCAGCCCCTTCCTATAATACGATTGGGATGCATGGAATGCTTGCTGCAATATCCTTATTTGGAATAGCAGTAATGCAGAGGCAAGAAAAGAAAAAGTTAAGTCTAAATCTGTTTTTTTTATCTGCTTTGACTTGGACTTGTACGATTGTGGCTTATCCAAGTTTGCTAATGGTTTTTAGCGGATTTGTTGGCATCGCGTTTTCTTTATTAAAAGAGCGAGCTGTTGTTTTTTACTATCTTCTTTTTTGTGGTTTCCTCTTTGCAGTGGCGCTTGTTTTACTGTTTATGATTTTAGGACCCGAACACTGTATTCAGATTTTCAGATTTACAAATGCTGCACTTCAGATTAGCGGCGGGATAGCAGCAAAATTTCATAAAATTTATGAACAAATTTTTCAAAGCCCAACCTTTGCCATTTTATGTATGGCTTCACTTTCGTTTGGGATTATTATTACTATTTATCCTCGGCTTATTTTAGTAGCTGAATTATATTTAGCTGGAGTTATTTTCTATTTAACGTTTTTTGCGAAGGTTGTCTTATTTTTAGTGTCCCACGATATCATTCTAATCATTGCACTGTTTGGAGTATTTATCCCACTTACTGCAATTAGACGAAGAGAAAACCACCTTTATCAAGTTCTAACCATCATTTACTGCAGTAGTCTTTTTGCAGGATTAATAACGTCAATAACTGCAAGTAATGGTTTATTTAATTTTCCTATCGGCGGCTTATTAGCAGCCTGTTTGACCCTGGCCTTCATTGGTTATGAGGAGGCTCGAGAAAGGGGAAGGCATGGATTGATTTTTATATTGATTTTGTCTTCGTATAGTATGGGTTTTATAGCCTATAAAAATAATTACGGTGAGACTGATGGCAGTCCTCTATTTATCCCAAACCAAAAAATTGACCAAGGTGTTTTTGCTGGATTAAAAACTTCAGTTCAACTTGCAAGTTTTATTAGTAAAGTGAGCTCTATTTTGCCTCAGGAGACAAAGGGTAAAAAAATTACTGTTTTTGGACGCTTATCTGGGTTTTATTTACTTACTTCTTTAGCCCCTAGTGCGCTTACTACTTGGAATTATCAATTTTCCGAAACAAATTTAGCGGGTCAAATGATTACGCAGTTTTATCAAGATAAGAAAAATCAACCCTGTTTGATTGTTGAATATTCAGATCCGTGGACACAACCATTAACTGATAGAGAAAAATCACTTCTAAAAAACTACAGGCTCAAATCAAGTGTTGAATCGGAAGCAAGAGTGGTTAGGGTATATCAAAATCCAGAATGTGGTTAGAGTGATCAGTAAGGAGTTGCTATTTTCCTTGACTGTCTTTGCTTACTCTAAGGTTTTCCCCTTTGCAATTACGCCTTGATTCGGATTAGTTTAGTGGATTAGGCACGAAAAAACCCCCTCCTTGCCCTGGGAGAAAGGAGGAGTAAACTAAGAATATCTAAAGACGCCGCTCGGGACAGCTAACCTCTTCAATGGTTGATGGTTCTAAATCTAAATTCGCCAGAGCTTCTTTCAGATCAAGTAGAGTATTAGCATGCTCTCGTTGAGAAACAGCCCTAGTTGAGAAAAATGTAAGTCCTCCGCAAGCTCCTGCTATGATCCCTGTAGCTATGATTGGAATAGCGCCAAGCATAATTATTGTGAGTGGTAATGGGGCGAAAATGGCGCAGGCCGTGCCAAGAACAATCATTGTTGCTCCCAAACTCATCAGCCAAGGAAATTTGGAGCCATATATTTCATTGGCAAGCGTTTTGTATTCGACAAGCAAACTGTCACGCTCTGGGCCTAAGGTTGAACTTAATAATTGGATGGTTAGGCAAGTGCAGCGATATTTAATCGAACAATCTTCTTCATATTTTAGCTTTTGCAAGGCTGCGTAGACAGCTTGTATTTTTGTTTTTAGTTCCTCATTGTTTATTTGCTCACTCATGCTTTTAAGGTACAGATCCATATCTGCTTCAAAATTAAAACTAAAATTAAGGCATTTTATTGCGTTAATATTGGGATCAATAACTGGATTGGAATCATCTTCCGATTCAAGATATTTTTGTATGCTTTCTTCAGTATATTGTTCCTCATTTTCTAAAATGAAAACCTCGGGATTATAAGTTTTAGATTGAGTAAAGAGGCCGTCTTTGTCTATTTCAGCACCAGATAGTTTTATCCGAGAACCAGTAACAAAACCCTGCGGCAAAAATGTCTGTTGGTAATTCTTTCTTTTATACATAACCAAAGCTAGACCATCTATATCCTTGCCACAGGCAGCTTCTATCTTTGCTTTAACTAATTTGCGTGCATTTTCATCTGTGCATTGGGCGTAATCATCGATAAGCTTGAGAAAGCTTAGTTCGTTCATTTGCGGATGTCTTCGTTTAAAAACCATAGTAAATAGAAAATAAGTACCATTATTTGTGATACCAGAAACAGTATAGTTAGGTAGTTCTTCTGGAGGAACTCTCCCGATCCGTTTATCTTGAATTCTTTGTAAAAGATTACGATCTCTCACATAATCTTTAATTTTGTTAGCAAATAAAAAGGGCATGGTAAAATCTCATACAAAAAAGCTGGAGTTTATTCAAAAAATATGACCTGTTCAAGCAAAATCATCTCTATTCCCCGGCCAGCATTGCTGCATGGATGAATTATTGGGCCAAAGCCCATACCCGTCAGATTAAGGATATTTTTCCATATTTTAACTGGCTCCGTTCGGGCTGAGGAGGCCCTAAGGCCGTCTCGAAGCCTTGCTGCCTTGCGAACGGGTAATTGTTAACCTAAAAGGCTTAGCCGGACGGCTATAGGTCAAGGCCCTACATTGGTTTTGTACGAAATTCAATCACCCAACAATGCCTACTGTCAGGACAATACCAATTGAAAGACGATGCCAAATTGTCAATCCATTCTGATACATGATAAAATCCGGCATTTTGCAATTCGAACTACCCCTATGTGGAAATTTTTATATCAAATGGCTTCGCCCAAGGCGTTTTACCAATTGACGAAACCTTGGTTGAATTGGTTAGGTTTTAGCGCACTAATTTTGCTAACGATTGGTATAATCTGGGGCTTAGTGTTTGCGCCGCCTGATTATCAGCAAGGCGATGCTTTCCGTATTATTTATGTGCATGTTCCCAGCGCTTTCTTGTCGATGGCGATTTATGGTTGGATGGGGTTCTTGGCCTTACTCTTATTAGTTTGGGGCATCAAAATGGCAGGCATGATGCTCGGAATCGCAGCTCAGTTGGGCGCATCGATGGCTTTTCTTGCCTTGGTCACAGGAAGTATTTGGGGTAAACCGATGTGGGGAACCTGGTGGGTGTGGGATGCTCGCCTTACTTCGGAACTCATTTTATTACTTTTATATTTAGCCATACTTGCGACTAAAGGTGCCTTCCAAAATAAAGAGCAGGGCGACAAGATTCTCGCCATTTTAACGCTGGTTGGCTTAGTGGATTTACCCATTATTCATTATTCCGTGTATTGGTGGAATTCGCTGCATCAAGGGGCAACTTTATCAGTTTTTGCTAAACCTAAAATTGCTGGCTCTATGTTATATCCTTTATTACTAACTCTTTTGGGTTTTTCATTGTATTGTGCTTGGCTTATGTTGCATAAAGCGCGCACTGAAGTGCTAGAGCGTGAACGAAGGCAAAATTGGGTAAAAGATCTCGTAGAAAGAGGGAAAATATGAGTCAGTTCCAGCAATGGCTAACGATGGGAGGCTATTCCACTTATATTTGGTCGGCTTATGGACTAGTTGGCTTGGTGTTTCTAATGAATTTGCTCAATATTAAATTTCAACAAAAAAGGACACGTAAAAAATTACAACAGTGGTTTAAGAGGCCATAAGATGAATCCCGTCCGCAAGCGAAAAATGCTAGTCTTGTTGTTTATTCTCTTCGTTCTGACCTTAGTGACAGCTCTTGTCCTCTATGCTTTAGGGCAAAACATTAATTTATTCTTTACACCTACCCAGGTCGTGAATGGCGAAGCCTCCAATAAACAATCGATTCGTTTAGGAGGCATGGTTGTAAAAGATAGTATTGTGCGTGGCGAGGATTTGTCCGTTGAATTTAAATTGACCGATTTCAAGCAAACAGTAACGGTACATTACAGAGGCATCTTACCTGATCTCTTTCGTGAGGGGCAGGGCATTGTTGCCCTTGGTGTAGTAAGTGATAACCAGCATTTCACTGCCACAGAAGTGCTGGCAAAACATGATGCGAATTATATGCCGCCAGAAGTCAAAGATGCTTTGGCAAAAACGGTGCAATCTGGAGCAAAGAAAGTAAATGATAGCTGAAATTGGTTTATTTTCATTAATATTAGCCCTATTGTTTGCCTCGTTATTGGCTATTATGCCAACACTTGGTTTATGGCGTAAAAAAGAAGAGTGGATTAATGCAGCGCCTCTATATGCCTGCGGTCAGTTTATTTTTATCGCTTTAGCCTATTGTTCTTTAACCCTTTGTTTTTTAAACGATGATTTCTCAGTCGTTTATGTATTAACTAATTCTAGCGTCACTCTGCCTTGGTTTTATAAACTTTGCGCCGTTTGGGGAGGGCATGAGGGATCCATGCTACTTTGGGTCGCCATTTTAAGTTTTTGGATGTTTGCCATTAGCTTTTTTAGTTCATCGTTAGATAAAGCAATGCGCGCTCGCGTTTTAGTTGTTTTAGGATGGCTTAGTATTGGATTTATTCTTTTCTTGCTTAGCACTTCAAATCCCTTTATTCGGCAATTTCAACTATTGCAAACACAGGGTCGTGACTTAAATCCTCTGTTACAAGATCCGGGATTCTTATTTCATCCCCCTATGCTTTACATGGGATATGTAGGCTTTTCTGTGGCTTTCGCTTTTGCAATTGCGGCACTTTGGGTGGGAAAAGTGGAATCTGCTTGGGCAAAATGGACTAGACCCTGGACTTTAGCCGCATGGTGTTGTTTAACAGCGGGTATTACCCTCGGAAGTTGGTGGGCTTATCGCGAGTTAGGCTGGGGTGGATGGTGGTTTTGGGATCCTGTAGAAAACGCGTCTTTTATGCCCTGGCTAGTGGGTACGGCATTATTGCACTCACTAGCCGTAAGCGAGCAGCGGCAGCAATTTAAAGCCTGGACGATGTTGCTGGCTATTACCGCTTTTTCCCTAAGTTTGGTAGGGACTTTTTTAGTTCGTTCAGGGGTTTTGACTTCGGTGCATGCCTTTGCAGTGGATCCTCAACGTGGTCTTTATATTCTTTGTTTTCTTCTGATAGTTATTGGCGGTTCATTGCTACTGTTCGCTTTGCGCGCACAAACCTTACAACGCATTGAAAATCCTTCCGTTTTTTCGCGTGAGTCTGCGCTACTTCTAAATAATGTCTTCCTTGCAGTAATCATGTTAACTGTATTGATGGGTACTGTTTATCCTCTGCTTATTGATGGCTTAGGTTTAGGTAAATTATCGGTGGGTGCGCCTTATTTTAATTCCGTATTTGTGCCATTAATGATTCCCTTGTTGATTCTAATGGGGATAGGTGTTCATTTAAATTGGCAGCGAGATAGTCTGCGTAAAATTGCTTCTAAATTATCTAAAGTATTTTTTCTAAGTATCTTAGTTCCCTTTTTATTATTAATTTGGCTAAAACAACCAATTAATGGCTACAGCTTGCTGGGTTTAATGCTGGCGTTTTGGGTTGTATTGAGTACCTTCAAATTAGTTTTAATGCGCATCAAACAGCGAGGACTGCTCAACCTAGGACAGGCCTTTTGGGGTATGGTGCTTGCCCACTGCGGGGTTGCTGTAACGGTGATTGGTATTGCTGTATCGACCGGTTATGGTATACAAGATGATGTTAAAATGGCTCCCGGTGATACCGTTAATTTGGCGGGCTATAAAATTTCGTTTATTAATGAATCCCCATTAGTGGGTGCAAACTATCGTGGGACTCAAACCCAATTTTTAATTAAGCGTCATGATAAGGAAACGGTGATTTATCCGGAAAAACGCATATATAATGTCGGGCAAATGGCAATGACGGAATCAGCGATTGACGTGAATCCTTTTCGTGATATTTATGTCGCTCTTGGTGAGCCTTTAGATGATAAATCTTGGTCAGTTCGTGTCTATTTTAAACCTTTTGTGCGTTGGATTTGGGGCGGAGGTTTTATGATTTTAGCGGGAGGCATAGTGGCTCTTACGGACAGACGCTATTATCAAGCTCGGCAAAAACAAACGGCTGATTATGGACAAGAGGTCAAGGTATGAAAGCTCTTTATTGGCGTTTAATCCCATTAGCAATTTTTGCATCGCTGGTTTTTTTTCTCTGGCGTGGTTTGTCTTTAGAACCGAGAAAATTACCCTCTGCACAGTTAGGTAAAGCTTTACCGTCTTTTCAACTGCCGGCTTTGGAAGAGGGCGAATTATTTACTCCGCAACGGATGAAAGGACGAGTCGCAGTATTAAATATCTGGGCGAGCTGGTGTGCAGCTTGTATCGATGAACAGGTTTTTTTAATGCGACTTGCACGAGAGGCTGTTCCCATTTATGGCTTAAATTATAAGGACAAGACAGAAAACGCTCAGCGGTGGTTAAAAGAATGGGGTAATCCTTATCAAGCGGTGGGCGAGGATAAAGAAGGCAAAGTAGCCATTGATTTAGGCGTGTATGGCGCACCAGAAAGCTTTTTGATCGATAAAAAAGGTATTATTCGCTATCGACATATTGGTATTTTGGATGAAAAAGCTTGGCAATCTGATTTTCTACCGCGTATCAAACAATTGGAAGGTGAAGCATGAAAGCTTGTCTATTAATTCTCAGCTTTTTTTTGTTTATGCCCTTAGCGTCAGCCAATACGATTTATCCACTGGCTACGGCAAAACAGGATGCGCAGTTTGCGCATTTACTCAAAGAGTTACGCTGCCTGGTCTGCCAGAATCAAGACTTAGCGGATTCTAATGCGGGGTTAGCTAAAGATTTACGTGAGCAAGTTTATGATTTGGTCAAACAAGGAAAATCTGATGGCGAAATTATCAGCTATTTAACGAGTCGTTACGGTGATTTTATTTTGTTTAATCCACCGGTTAAGTCTTTGACTGCTTTGCTGTGGTTTGGGCCGTCCTTGTTTTTATTTTTAGGTTTATTAATTTTTTGGCATACCTGTGTAAAGCGAAATTCTTATGAATGAATGGTGGTTATTAATTAGTTTTATCGTATTGGGTTTATTGGCTTTGCCTTTAGCTTTATATCCTTTGCGCAAAACTAAGTTGCTGATGGTTATTATTGTTCCTGTATTTGTTGTCTTTTCATCGCTTGTGTATTGGCGATGGGGTGCTTGGTCATCCTGGCAGGAATATCAACATCGAGAGGCAACTCAGCAGCAAGTCCAAGCTGTGTTGCAGACAATTAAAAGTCCTGCAGAATTAGTTGAGCGAATGAAGACTCGGCTTAAGCAAGATCCAAATAGTGAGCGGGGATGGTATTTGTTAGGGCGATTGTATGCGAGTCAAGGCCAATGGCTTGAAGCACGGGATGCTTTTTTAAAAGCACTCGAATTAAAACCTGAAAATGAAATGACACTAATCAATTATGCTCAAAGTCTTTTGCAATTAAATCAGCAACAATTTAATAAACAGATTAGAGAGATATTAAAAAATTTATTGCAGAAAGATCCAAATCAACCCGATGCCTTAGCCATGCTAGCAATGGATGCTTTTGCAGATAGAAATTATCAATTAGCCATCGATTATTGGCAACAATTGCTTAAACTAGCTCCGGAACAATCGGAAGAAGCTCAATTATTACGCAAAGCTATCGCTAAAGCACAGCAGAAACTGATGTCTCCCTGATTGATTATCAATACGGTTGCTATTTATGAAAGTTCTATTGAATTTAGGATGAGAAAATATTAATATTTCTGTTTAATAAATAATCAGAAGCTGCCATGTTTAATAAATTTTTCCTTTTTGCTATTGTTCTAATTCTACCCAGCCTTAGTTTTGGCTTCTACGATAGAAAAATTACAAACCAATCAAATTACACCTGGATTATTGTCGATTCATCAAGAGTTTTTGCCAAACGAGGCTTCATCCAATTTGATAGAGCCCCTGACAAATACCCCAAAGCGTGTCTGCCAGTAAATGCTCAAGCGGGAGAAGCTTGCTTTTTAGAACCTGGACAAACAACCTATGTACGCTATGTTTTTATCTATAGCTCAGATCATCGAGACTGGGAAGATACTCGTAAAGTAATTACTTTTATTAATCCTCTAACTTACGAAACAGTATTGGTACAGTTGGAAGGAGACGTTTTCGAAAAATCGTTGAAAATGGAGAGCTCTAATCCAAAAAAACTTAATGATTCACATGGCGATATTACCATTTTTAATCCTTAATATAATTTGATTGTGAATAATAATAACAAAATTCATAGGCCAATTTTGTTATTATTTCTACTAAATGAGTTAAAAAAGACCTGACGCGCTATAGTAAATTGAAACTGAAGTATAAAGAATAAAAGGAAGAAATCTTCCAAAGTGATGTTTTGTTTTCATTTTTAAAAGATCCTTAACCACATGAAGATTGTAAAACTAATTCAAAAATCATGCCGATTAGTAGAGAGTCATTTTTGAGCAAGGATGGTCATTATGTTACAAGAAACGCTTGTCCTTTTACCCGGTGTTTTATCTGATGAAAAGGTTTGGTCGCATCAAATTAAGCATCTAAGTCATCTAGTTCCTTGCCAGGTAATTCCCCTAACCGTTAAGGATTGTATGGAGGATTTGCTAGCGATGGTCCTTGAAACGGTTAAAGGTCGGTTTATTTTAGCTGGACATTCTATGGGTGGTTGGCTCGCATTAGAATTAGCTAAAGCCGCACCGGAACGGATCTCAAAGCTATGCTTGCTGAATACTTCTGCACAAGCCGATCCGCCGGAAAAAAGGAAAGATCGTTTTGCGATGATTGAGGCGGTTGCGCGGGGAAAATTTCACTCCTTAGCCGAGGACATCGCGGAGCGCTATGTTTATTGTTCGAATCTAAAAAAGGAGGTACTAGCCATGTTTCTAAGCGTTGGTGAAAAGTCTTTTCTTAACCAAGAAAAAGCATTACTAACTCGCAGAGAAACTGTTTCTATTCTTCCTCAATTAACAATGCCAACCATGATTATTCATGCTGAGTATGATCGTGTTTTTTCCTTAGAATCACATTTAGAATTAGCACAGAAGATTCCCCATGCTAAGTTAGCGATCATCGAAGATTCTGGGCATATGAGTCCCATGGAAGCGCCCCAGGCAGTGACTACATTGATGCGATTTTGGATTGATTATTTTTAGCCGGCAAACTAAAGGGGTCTTTTGTTTCGTCCTTATAGGAGGCGTTATGGTTCTTCATAGAGAAACATAGTTTCATTAATTAATGCGTGCTAACCGGCAATTTTTCGTCTACACTAAAATTCACATAGGGACTTAAGTATGCAAATTCAAGGAGAAGAAATGAACAATCGTGTTTATCAAATTGTGGAGCTGGTGGGTACTTCGGAAGAGGGAATTGAAGAAGCTATTAATAATGCGATCGCAACAGCCGCCAAGCTACATGGTAAACTGGATTGGTATGAGGTTCTCCAAACTCGCGGATTCATTGAAGGCTCCAAAAGTAAATATTATCAAGTGCATATAAAAGTTGGTTGTCACGCACATTAGTCTATTTCCACTGACTCACGCAGTACTTTTAAAAAATGTAATCCATAATGACTCAATTTATGCTGACCAACTCCAGAGATATCTAGTAATTCATCGAGAGTCTGGGGTTTGTCTCTCACCATCTGATGTAGGGTGGTATCGCTAAAGATCATAAAGGGCGGTTTGTTTTCTTCTTCAGCTAATTTTCGGCGTAGTGCGCGCAGTGTTTCAAATAAAGGATTCTCAGTATTAACTAGGAAATTTCGTTCTTTTACTTTGTTGTTTTTTGTTTTTAAGTCTGGTTTAGGTAGAGTGAGAAAAACTTTTTCTTCCCCTTTTAGCACAGCAACGGCTTTTTTAGTTAAGCACAGGACATTAAAACGGTTAGTATCTTGATAACAATAATCCCGATGGATCAATTGCCAACCTAGCTGTTTCCAGTAATTAGCGGTCTTATCTTTGCCAATGGCAAAAGTACTTAATTGTTCATGCCTTGCTTGTTGGATTTTCTCCGAGGTGCTTCCGCGCAGAACATCGATGACATGGGTCATTCCATAACTTTGCCGTAAGCGGTAAATACAAGATAGAAATTTTTGCGCATCTTCCGTAGCATCTATCGTTTGCGGTGGATTGTCGCAGACATCGCATTTATTGCAGGTTTCATCAAACTGCTCATCAAAATAACGAAGCAAGATTTGCCTGCGACAATGGGTAGCCTCAGCAAAAGCCAGCATATGGTTAAGTTTGTTGGTTTCAATGCGCTGCTGGGCTTCATTACTCGTCGTTGCTATCCAACCTCGCAGTCTGCCGCTGTCTGCCGGATCATAAAGAAGCAAAGCAAGAGCGGGTAAGCCATCTCGCCCGGCTCTTCCGGTTTCTTGATAATAACTTTCAATGGTTTTAGGTAAATCATAGTGAACCACAAAGCGCACATTCGGCTTATCAATGCCCATCCCAAAAGCAATCGTAGCAACAACCATATCAATGTGATCATGACGAAATAAGGACTGCACTTCACGACGCTCACTATGGGCAAGGCCTGCATGATAAGCTCGGGCGCGATAGCCTAATTCTTGTAATTTCAACGCTAAACGTTCTACCGCATTACGAGTACCACAATAAATAATACCGGATTGTTGATTCTGCCCCAGCAAAAACTGATTTAATTGTTTAATGGGATTATTTTTTATAACGACGCTGTAATGAATATTAGGTCGATTGAAAGAAGCAATGAATTCCTGGGGCCGATAATTTAATTTTTTTATGATGTCTTGGCGTGTTTGCTGGTCAGCGGTCGCTGTAAGTGCAATAACCGGAATCGTAGGAAAATGAGTTTTTAATAAACCTAAGGCTGCATATTCAGGGCGGAAATCATGACCCCACTGGGAAATACAATGGGCTTCATCGATAGCAAATAAAGAAAGTTCGCATTCTTGTAAACGGTCAAGAAAAGATTGGCTTAACAAGCGCTCTGGCGCGATATACAGTAAATCGAGCTCATTATTATGCAGCTTAGCTAGTACCTGTCTTGCCTCTTCGCTTTTCAGTGATGAATTATAATAAGCAGCACGAATACCCTGTAATTTAAGTGCAGCTACCTGGTCTTCCATCAATGCGATTAGGGGTGAAACCACAATAGCGACACCATGACGTACTAAAGCTGGGATTTGGTAGCAGAGTGATTTGCCCCCGCCAGTCGGCATAAGAACTAAAACGTCATTGCCGTCAACGAGTTGATCAATGATATCTCCCTGAGGACTGCGGAAGGAATCAAAGCCAAAATAATCCTTTAAAATACGATTGGTTTTGCTGAGACTAGCTTGAGGTTGTATTACAGATTCCATGTGTTTTTTCTTTTTATTTTTAGTCAGTTACGCCAAAATCTCCTGAAAATTAGCGGCCTAATTTTGCTAGAAGAGCGGCAATAATAGCATCTTTTAAAAAAACATCATAAGTATTGTCGGGATAGTGACAATTAAGTTATGTTAGAGTGGGTATAGACGCTATCGCTTGTGCTTTAAGAATAAATGGAAGAGGGTTATGGATTTCAAATTAAGTGAAGAGCATATTGCTTTTCGAGACATGGCGGCAGAATTTGCACGCAATAAATTGGCACCAAATGCTGAGAAATGGGATGAAAACAGTTATTTTCCAGTTGATATTTTGCGCGAAGCAGGAAGTCTTGGGATGGGGGGAATCGTCTCTGCTGAGGATATCGGCGGGTCTAATCTAAAACGTCTTGATGCTGCCATTATTTTTGAGCAGCTCGCAGCCGGTTGCATTACAACCAGTGCCTATCTTTCTATTCACAATATGGTTGTCTCCTTAATTGATCACTATGCCGATGAGCTTCTGCGCAAAAAATGGGGTCCTCGTATTGCCTCACTAGAAGCTCTAGCCAGTTATTGCCTCACTGAACCTGATTCGGGCTCCGATGCGGCTTCCTTGAAAAGTCGTGCGGTCCGTGAAGGTGATTATTATATTTTGAATGGGGCAAAATCGTTTATTTCAGGCGGCAGTGTCAGTGATATTTATTTGTGCATGGTGAGAACTGGTGATGATTCACATCATGGCATATCCTGTTTATTGGTTGAAAAAGACATGCCAGGTTTGAGCTTTGGCAAATTGGAAAAGAAAATGGGATGGCGAAGTCAACCCACCTGTATGGTCTATTTTGAAAATTGCCGTGTCCCTGTGAGTAATCGTGTGGGTGAAGAGGGTATGGGTTTTAAAATCGCCTTAAATGCATTGAATGGTGGGCGAGTTAATATCGCGTCCTGTTCTTTGGGAGGAGCCACCGCCTGCCTGCGTCTTACGCAAAAATACCTTCAGGAGCGTATCCAATTCGGTAAACCTTTATCCAAAATACAAGCCCTGCGTTTTTATTTCGCCGATATGTTAACTGATTTTGAAGCAGCTCGATTGATGGTCTATCGTGCCGCTGACGCTTTAGATAAAGGCGACCCTCAAGCGCCCATGTATTGCGCAATGGCCAAGCGTTTAGCCACCGATGTGGCTTTTCGTATTAGCGATAAGGCGATGCAATTACACGGGGGGTATGGATATCTCCATGATTATCAAATTGAACGGCTATTTCGCGATCTCAGAGTCCATCAAATTTTAGAAGGCACTAACGAAATCATGCGAGAAATTATTGCTAAAGCAAGTCTGGATGATGACTATTTTATTGATTAACAGGAGTTTTAAATGAATTTTATCGAACAAGATTTAGATGGTAATGGCATCTTAATTCTGACACTAAATCGTCCCGAAAAACTAAATGCCTTAAGCACTGAAGTGTTGCAGGCTCTAGATGAAATTTTTGACTCAGCTAAACACAATCGCAAGGTTAAAGCATTGCTACTGACTGGTTCGGGTAAAGCATTTTGTGCCGGAGCCGACATTTCCCGACTTGCTGAATGCAATGCGGAAACGGGCTATCAATTTGCCTGCGAAGGCCAAGCCATTTTTAGAAAATTAGAAACGATAGGCAAACCCTCATTAGCGGCGGTTAATGGATTTGCCTTTGGCGGCGGCTGTGAGCTGTCAGTCGCAGCAACCCTGCGTATTGCGGCGACCACCGCCCAATTTGGCCAACCTGAAGTGAAACTTGGGGTAATTCCTGGCTACGGTGGTACACAACGCTTAGCACGTTTAATAGGCAAAGGGCGCGCAATGGATCTTTGTTTAACGGGTCGATTTATCGATGCTGAAACGGCTCTGAAATGGGGATTAGTCAGTGAAGTAGTCGCTCCTGAACACCTGTTAGAACATGGAAAGCAGATTTTAAAAGGTATTCTCTCGATGGCTCCCTTGGCAATTGCTGGTGTCATGGAAGTGATAGACCGTGGATATGATATGTCTCTAACCGATGCGCTACATTTAGAAGCCGTTCATTTCGCTAAAGTGTGTGCCAGTGAAGATAAAAAAGAGGGCGTCGATGCATTTTTAGCTAAGCGCAAAGCAGAGTTCAAGGGGGAGTAGGCGATGGCTGCAGATATCGCTTTTACGCAAGAAGGGCAGATAGGATTAGTCACCTTAAAGCGACCTCAAGCGCTCAATGCACTTAATTTGCCTATGATTAAAGCTTTTCAGCAGCAATTACAACTATGGCGAAGCGATGAGCAGGTTCAGGCAATTGTTGTCCAAGGCGAGGGAGAAAAAGCGTTTTGTGCGGGAGGAGATGTACGCTGGCTCTACGAAACCGGATTAGCTAAAAATCCTGAACAAATGCAGTTTTTTTGGCATGAGTATCGATTAAACCATTATATTCACCATTACCCTAAACCTTATATTTCGCTCATGGATGGAATAACAATGGGTGGCGGAGTAGGCATTTCTCTACATGGCTCCCATCCAGTGGCCACAGAGCGCTTTATTTTTGCTATGCCAGAGACGGGAATTGGTTTTTTTCCTGATATCGGCGCGAGTTATTTGCTTGCACGTTGCCCCGAGCAAATTGGCATTTATTTAGGGTTAACGGGTAATCGCCTCAATGCGAAAGACGCTTACTCGGTAGGTCTAGTAAAGTATGTGGTTAATTCTGAGCAGCTCTCAGCAGTCTTGGCTAGCCTTATTCAGGCAGACTTGTCATCTAATGCTCATCAGCAAGTTAATGCTTGTTTGCAACCATTTGCTATGCCCGTTACTGAGGCAGCAATAGATAATGATAAAGCGAGAATTAAATCCTGTTTTTCAGAAGAAACTGTAGAGAAAATTATTGCTGTTCTGCAAGACCGAGAAGAGGAGTGGGCAAAGTCTATTTTGCATAGCCTAGAACAAAAAGCGCCCCTAAGTTTAAAAGTAACCTTGGCACAAATTCAAAAAGCAAAATCCTTATCAATGGGAGATTGCGTGAAAATGGATTATTGCTTAGTAAGTCAATTTATGAGGGATGTTGATTTTTATGAAGGAGTTAGAGCCTTACTCGTTGATAAAGATAAGAATCCCCATTGGCAACCGGATCGTTTAGCTGCTGTGACTAGCGCTAAGGTTGCAGATTATTTTGAGTGTAATCAGGATGAACTTGAGTTGCTTCATTGATAGGGACCCCGCGGCTTGACCGCGGGTCCATATCGACCTTTTCAAGCGATAAATCCTAATACTAATTTCGAAACAAAATTGTCTGTTCCTGTCATTTCCCTTAAAATGCATGATCTAATTCATCATAGGTCTGTTTATGTCTGATTTTTACCAGGATTTCAATAAGCGAAGAACGTTCGCCATTATTTCGCACCCCGATGCCGGTAAAACAACCGTTACCGAAAAGTTGTTGCTATTTGGGGGGGCAATTCAGCTGGCTGGTACTGTGAAAGGGCGTAAAGCAGATCGCCATGCCACTTCTGATTGGATGGAAATGGAGAAGGAGCGGGGAATTTCTATCACTACTTCCGTAATGCAGTTTGTTCATAATCATCACGTTATGAATTTACTTGATACCCCGGGGCATGAAGATTTCTCTGAAGATACTTATCGTACTCTAACGGCAGTTGATTCCGCTCTTATGGTTATCGATGTGGCAAAGGGTGTTGAGGATAGGACAGTTAAGTTGATGGAAGTTTGTCGTTTGCGTGATACGCCGATTATGACTTTTATTAACAAATTAGATCGTGAAGGCCGGGAACCTATTAGTTTACTGGATGAAGTGGAAACAGTGTTAGGTATTCAATGTGCGCCGGTGACTTGGCCAATAGGGATGGGAAAACGATTTAAAGGAATTTATCATCTTTACCAAGATAGAGTTTATCTCTATCAAACGGGTAAAAATGCACAGAAGCAGGACGCTACACAGATAAAGGGTATAGATAATCCTGAATTGGACGCTTTGCTAGGTGATGCTGCAAAAGAATTACGTGAAGAGATCGAGTTAGTCAAAGGGGCTTCTCATGAATTTAATCTTGAAGATTATTTATCTGGAAAGATGACTCCAGTTTATTTTGGCTCGGCGATTAATAATTTTGGTATTAAAGAATTATTAGATGATTTTGCTGAATTTGCGCCAGGACCTCTATCACGTACTGCACTTGAGCGCCAAGTGAATCCTGGTGAAGAAGCCTTTAGTGGCTTTGTGTTTAAAATTCAGGCGAATATGGATCCCAAGCACCGTGATCGCATTGCTTTTTTACGGATCTGTTCTGGAACTTTTAAAAAGGGAATGAAATTAAATCATTTACGTATAGGCAAAGAAGTTCAAATCGCTAATGCGCTTACTTTTATGGCTGGCGATCGTTCGCATGCGGAAATGGCAATGGCTGGCGATATTATTGGTCTCCACAACCATGGCACTATTCGTATTGGTGATACCTTTACTCAAGGAGAAACTTTAAAATTCACTGGTATTCCTAATTTCGCTCCGGAACTTTTTCGCTTGGTCCGTTTAAAAGATCCACTCAAAAGCAAGGCCTTACTTAAAGGATTAATTGAATTGTCTGAAGAAGGGGCAACCCAAGTGTTTAGACCACTGAATAGTAATCAATTAATACTCGGCGCGGTTGGTGTTTTGCAGTTTGATGTTGTTGCTCATCGATTACAGCATGAGTACAAAGTGGATTGTATTTATGAGTCGGTTAGCGTTAGTTGCGCACGTTGGGTTTATGCGGAGGATGATAAGGCAATGACAGAGTTTCGTACAAAAGCCTACGATTATCTAGCTCTTGATGGAAGTGATACCTTGATGTATTTGGCGCCCACCAGAGTAAATTTAACGATGGCCCAAGAACGTTATCCTAAAATTCAGTTTTCAGCAACGCGAGAGCATTGACATTAACAGTGAGAAATCTTCTGCAATTAAAAGATTTCTCACTCTACTCTTCTTTTAAATCGTGCACTTCGCAGTGATGTCGCTTGGACCTTTGTTGAGTAATTTTACTACAGCTCTACCATCAGCTTCGAGAACAAGTTTAGATCCTGATGGAATGTTAAATGGTCGAGTTTCGCCGGATTTGATTTCCTCATTGTTTACTTTGCTTGATTTGAGAATCATTTCAACAATAATTTCATTACTCTCATCTTCGCTAAAAATAGTACAAGTAGCAGTCATTTTGTGATAATAAGGATTACCAATCATGATGGGACTATTGGCAAGAAGCTTATATTCAAAACTAGCTCCGGGTCCGGGCATAATATTGTAAGTCATTGCCAGCGCGCTTGCACTGAATAGTGAACCTGCGCACAACAAGCTATAGCCAATTTTTCGCAACATGAAAATCTCCTAGTTAAAAATTAGGAGCTAAGATACCGTTATTTTCTAGCTAAGGCAATGAGTGTTTTTTTAAATAGATAATTAGGATAGGATCTCCTATTTCAAAGCATTTTGCACTGAAGAAGGTGCTTTGATGAAGTTGTTTTACTTCATCAAAGTGCAATTAAATTTCTGCTAGGGCTTTGGCAATAGATTCCGTCATCACCTTCGCATCGCCAAAGAGCATATAGGTATTGTCGTGAAAGAATAAATCATTTTCTACACCAGCATATCCAGGTGAAAGGCTTCTTTTTACAAACAATATAGTTTTGGCTTTTTCAACTTCAAGAACTGGCATTCCATAAATAGGAGAACTTGGATCTGTCTTCGCTGCCGGATTAGTAATGTCATTTGCACCGATGACAAAGGCGACATCAGCTGTAGCAAAATCACGATTAATTTCACTGAGCTCAAAGACACGGTCATAAGGGATATTCGCTTCCGCCAATAGCACGTTCATATGACCAGGCATCCGACCAGCAACAGGGTGAATAGCAAAGCGTACGCGAATCGAGCGCTTTTCTAAGGCATCGACTAATTCTTTCACCGCATGTTGGGCATGCGCCACCGCCATACCATAACCAGGGACAATAATGACATCTTTTGCATTAGACAGTAAAAAAGCGGCGTCTTCACCATTCGCTTGTCTAACCTGTTGATTTTCATGATGGGAGCGAGTACTTGCTCCGTCAGAGGCTTGTATGCCCCCGAAAATCACGTTAAAGATCGAGCGATTCATTCCCACACACATGATGTAGCTCAAGATGGCCCCGCTCGCGCCCACTAAAGCACCGGTGATAACCAATAAATGGTTGCTTAAAGTGAATCCAATACCCGCTGCCGCCCATCCTGAGTAGGAGTTTAACATGGAGATAACAACCGGCATGTCAGCACCGCCGATGGGTACAATGAGTAAAAATCCGATTAAAAATGACAGGAGAGCAAGAAGACTAAAAACAGAAAGAGATTGTTTTAAAACAAAGAAAACGAGCAGACCTAAAATAGATAATCCTATCAATAAGTTAACTATTTTTTGTCCACTAAAACGAATAGGTTGACCAGTCATCCAACCTTGTAATTTCAAAAAGGCGATGATCGAACCAGAAAAAGTAATCGCCCCAATAATCAATCCAAGACTCATTTCGATAAGACTTGCCGTTTCGATATTTCCTGGAGTCCCAATATGAAAAGAATTGGGTGATAAAAAGGCACAAAAGGCAACTAATACAGCAGCAAGACCAACAAGAGAATGGAATCCTGCAACTAGCTGTGGAATTGCCGTCATATTAATTTTAAGTGCTATAAAGGTACCAAGCGCACCTCCTGCAAGAATAAGAATAATTAATAGCCAATGATGATTGACAGTGGGCATCATTAAAGTCGAGATAATGGCAAGTGCCATACCACAGATACCCAATAAATTACCCCTTCGAGAGGAGGAAGGGCTGGCAAGTCCCTTGAGTGCTAAAATAAAACATATTGCAGCAATGAGGTATAAAAATGGAACTGATGAGGTCATGTGATATCCGTCCTATAACACGTAAGATATAAGGTCTTGCCTAATTTATTTTCGTGAACTTTTATACATTCGTAACATTCTTTGTGTCACCACAAAACCGCCAAAAATGTTAATAGCAGTAATAAAAATTGCTAGTCCTCCCAAATAGGTGATGGGACCTATCAATTGAGTGCCCGTAGCAATCAAAGCACCCAAAATGATAATACTTGAGATTGCATTGGTTACCGACATCAATGGGGTATGCAAAGCAGGAGTTACTTTCCAAACCACGTAATAACCTACGAAACAAGCAAGTACGAAAATTGTTAAAATAGCAACATAAGGATTGCCTAGGGTATTCATACTAGTCATAGCGTTTCCTTAGCTTTTTGAAATGGTAAATAATTACCCTCATGGCAAAGCAGGGCTTGTTTAATAATTTCATCTTCTTTATTAAATACAAGCTCGGAAGAGGAGTCGACTAACAGCGTAATGAGATGCACGAGGTTATTTGCATAGAGTTCACTTGCCGTTGCGGGAATGAGTCCTGCTATATTGCTATAACCTATTATGGTTACCTCCCCTTCTTTGATGATCTTATCGCCCTGGCTTACCTCGCAGTTACCGCCGCGAGAAGTTGCCAAGTCAACGATTACGGAGCCTGGCTTCATTTTTTTTACGGTTTCTTTAGTCAATAGGATGGGAGCTTGTCGACCAGGAATTAAGGCGGTGGAAATAACAAGATCAGATTGCGTGGCGTATTGATCAATCAATTGGGCTTGCAGGCGTTTGTATTCTTCACTGGTCTCACTCGCATACCCGCCACTGGTTTCATTATCTTGATCTTCAGCGACTTCGATAAACTCAGCACCTAGGCTTTCGACTTGTTCTTTTGCTGCGCGTCGCACGTCAAAAGCATAGACAACTGCTCCTAGACGTTTCGCTGTGGCAATGGCCTGTAAGCCAGCCACTCCAGCGCCAAGGATAAGCGCCTTTGCGGGTTGAATCATACCGGCGGCTGTCATCATCATGGGAATGGCGCGGTTGAAATGAACTACAGCTTCAAGAACTGCACGATATCCAGCAAGGTTAGCCTGAGATGAAAGGCTATCCATACTTTGAGCTCGACTTATTCTTGGAATAAGGTTCATTGAAAAAACGCTCATTTTTTCTTTGCAACCCCAGGTAAGTAACTCACCCTCTTGGTTATTATCGATAGGTGCGATAATGAGTGCTTCCGGGGCTAGATCCTGTAAATCGGAAGGGGAGGGCTCATTAACACAAACCAAAATTTTGGCTTTTTGTAATAGCGATTTGCGATTGGCAACAATTTTAGCACCAGCAGCTTCATAATCTGCATCACTAAAACCTGAAGCATGTCCGGCGTTTTTTTCGCAAACGACTTCAAGACCTAGTTTTAGATAGTGTTTTATTGCATTGGGTGTGATTGCAACACGAGTTTCATTCGAACTATTCTCATTTAACGCAGCAATAATCATTGAGAAACATCCATTTCACCTTAGATGTGTTTATCCTATTGTAATCTGGTTGATATTTCTAGCGTTTTTTGAAGAATCAAATGAATTGTGTGCCAATTAAAATTGCTGTACTCTACGCTCACTTTGCTAAAGTCCAACACAAAATATGGAAATTCTCTGTGTATTTGCAGGGATAGCTTTTGTTTATACAGAATCGCTTTATCCCTTAATAATGCTTGTTATTAGCTTTTTTTTTCGCCCCGGGTATTCAGCGTTTGTAGCATTCTCCCTGGCTATAATCTGGGGAATGTTGCATCTTTGGTGGGTTGATGATCGCGGTATGCCTGATGCTCGTGTTCTGTCAAAAGCTGAATTAAAAGGCAGAGTCGTCTCACTTCCTATCAGCAATTCTAACAAAACCCAATTTGAATTTGCGGCTCACGAATTAAATGGCAAAAAAGTCAGTGCTGTGATTTTAATTTCCTGCTATCAACATTGTCCTCATTTCAAAGTAGGCCAAACCTGGTCTTTCGAAGCCAAGTTAAAAAAACCTGAAAACCTAGCTAACCCTGGCCATTTCGATTTCGTTGGCGGATTAAACGCGCGTCATATTCATTGGACTGGGTATATTAAACACTTTACTAAATTGCATCCAAATATAAGCAAGCCTCAATCTTTGCTGATTTTTCGTGAGAAATTGGCTTTAACTTTTGCGCACGCCATCCCGGATACTGCTGTACTGGGTATTTTACAAGCGTTAACGTTGGGTCTGACCACGCATATTGATAAGCTGCAGTGGGATTTGTTTCGACGTACGGGAACCACCCATCTGATGGTTATTTCTGGTTCACATATTGGTTTAATTGTGGGGTTCAGTTATTGGTTAATGAAGTGGTTATGGTCTCGGTCCAGTCGCTTATGTTTGTCTTGTCCTGCGGCTAAAATAGCCACGGCTGCGGCACTGTTCATGGGGGCTGTGTATGCATTGCTCGCAGGTTTTGCTCCGCCTTCTCAGCGTTCTTTGTTAGCTTGTATTTTTCTATTATTACGAAATTTTTTAAACTGTCGATTCACCGTTTGGCAAGCTTGGCGCTATGGTTTACTTGCCGTGCTAATCTATGAGCCGCATGCGGTATTACTGCCCGGATTTTATTTATCATTTATTGCAGTTGCTATTTTAATTCTGATCAATCAACGAGTGGCGGGGAGCAAGCTTAAAAAGGCCATCTGCATTCAATTGGCTTGTTTGATTGGGCTAATGCCGCTCAGTTTATATTGGTTTTCTTATGGTGCTGTGAATGGCTTGCTTGCAAATTTGTTGGCTATTCCCTGGGTGGGTTTTATTATCGTACCGCTTTCTTTAATCAGTCTGTTTTTGCTGCATTGTTTTAATATTCATTATCTAGTGACTCCCATTAAAATAGCGACGGAATGGCTGCTCCATTTTTTACAATGGGTTGATTCTTTTTCAGTGCTTAATTTGGATTGCTCTTACACTGAATTATTATCACCGCTTGCTCTTATGTTGGTGATGTTGCTTATTCTTTTTTTACCTATTAAAGCTATTTTTCCTGCAATAATTGTTTTATTTTTTTCTAGTCTTTTTCCTGGTCATCAGAAAATTAAATTGGGTGAGGCAAAGATTGATTTTTTAGATGTAGGACAAGGCTTAGCTGTGGTAGTGAATACTGCAAATCATAGTTTAATTTATGACACGGGAATGAAGTTTTACCAAGGCGGAGATATGGGGAAGCTTGCCATTATTCCTTACCTTAATACTTTAGGTATCAATAAAATTGATAAAGTGATTATTAGCCATCCGGATTTAGATCATCGGGGTGGTTTAGCTTCGCTTGAAGAAAAATACCCCATTGCCGATCTTTTAGTGGATAAAGTTTCTTATTATCACCGTGGAAAGGCTTGTCATCACTATCCAGCATGGCAATGGGATAAAGTGACTTTTCGATTTTTGGCAATTGGCAAAAGATTTAGGAACAAAAACAATAGTTCTTGTGTTTTGCAAATAGAAAATGAAGCCGGAAGAATATTATTAGCCGGCGATATTGAAAAATTAGCTGAGAATTATTTGGTTGCCACTTATGGGAATCAGCTTCGTTCAGAGGTTTTACTAGTGCCTCATCATGGCAGTAAAACATCTTCTTCCTTGGCATTTATTGAGCAAGTCGCCCCCCATTATGCTGTCATCTCATCAGGTTTTGATAATCGCTATCATTTTCCTCATCAACAAACTTTAAATACTTTTAAAAAGCAAAAAATTGCTGTGTACAATACCGCGGAATGCGGTATGGCTTCTGTTAAATTGGGTAGACAAAATGATGAAATTTCAACAAGTTGCTATAAAAATACAAAATAATTTGTTGTTGTGTTATTCTGATTCTCATTGACAATAAAATAATCACAGTGTATCATCCGGCCATCTTATGGCCTGTGAAGTTGTGAATTATGACGCTACGTTTGTTGGGATTATTGGCGCTCTTTGCGAGTTTTGTTGTTAATGCCGCAAGTTCTGAATGTCAACAACATCAATGTATCGCTATAGTTGATGCCGGTAGTACCGGTTCTCGGTTGCATATTTATGCTTACGATGTCGACCAAACCAAGACCCCAGTGAATGTAAAAGAGCTCTGGTCTAAAAAGATCAAGCCGGGTTTCGCAAGCATCGAACCTAATCAAGCAACCTTGGATAACTACCTGACAAGTTTGTTTTCTGGAGCAAATGAAGACAATTTACCTCTGTATTTTTATGCCACCGCAGGTATGCGACTGTTGCCAACACCTAAACAAAAGCAATTTTATGACCTAATGCAAAATTGGTTTGCCAATCACCCCGAGTGGCAATTGCAAAGTTCTAAAACTATTACCGGAAGTGAAGAAGGGCTGTATGGCTGGTTAGCAGTCAATTATAAGCTCGGTACGTTAACATCCAATGACAAAACCCCTGTTGGCGTGATGGATATGGGTGGGGCATCGGTGCAAATTGTTTTCCCTGTAGCAAGAACTGAGGGAATAAAAAATTCTGACCTCCAACAATTCGATCTTTATGGTCGTCATCTGCAACTTTTTATACATAGTTTTCTAGGGCTTGGACAAACCGAAGTCACTCATCAATTCCTCGATGTAGGTTCCTGTTTTGCGAACGAATATGAATTACCAACTGGCCTAACAGCAGAAGGGGATGCTACAACTTGTAAAACAGAAGTGGCGACATTAATGAATAATGTGCATCGGGTTAATAGCATTATCCAACCTGTAATGGGAGCGAATCCCATAAACAATTGGTATGTCATTGGTGGAATGTCTGATCTAGTACAAAGCCACCCTTTTCAGTTCTCGAATAACGAATTTACTAATGAGTCATTATTGGAACAAGCTAATACGTTAATCTGTCATCAACAATGGTCCTCTTTGAGTTCACAATACACAGGCAACGAATATCTCTATGGCTATTGTCTTTTTCCTGCCTATTATTACGCTTTGATGGTGGATGGTTACGGCATACAACCGCAGCAATCAGTCAACTATCTTACGGCTAATCAGACAACAGATTGGACGTTAGGGGTTGTTTTATTACAAACTGCAAAAGCATAGAATAGCCTAATTTTTCTTCTAACTAAGAATCCAATATGTCAAAAGAAGCAACTTATAGAGGCTGGTTTAAAGCTTGGCGAAAAGAAAAAGCAAGCAAAGAAGACAATTGTTTAAAGACTGCGCTTCTAATTAGTTTATACCTAGAACAAGCAAGTTTTGAGCAAATCAAAGACGATTTACAAGATCATCTTTCACCTAAATTTGAGGAATTCGCTAGGTACAGAGAGCGCAATTATGGTTCTTTGGTTTTTGCCAGATTTGCAGTTTATGAATACTTAGCAAGTCTTCCAAGCTCGGCAGTAGAAGAAAAGGAATTACTCGGTGAAGTTATTCAATCTATCGAAGGTTTGTATGAAAACCCCACTAGTAACACGTTGGATAAAATTAAAAAATTAATCCAAGCATTTAATTCTTGGATTGAAAATTTTGCGGATAAAAACCCAAATCAAGAACAGGTCATTAAGGCTTATAAATCGATTTACACTGCACTTAAAATAATCGATATCACTCTAGGTAATCTTCCTACATTTTTGAAAATAACTGCCAGTCGAATTGTTGATATTAATGATTTTCACCGACAAGTGAAGGAGTTACTTGATAAAACTGAAGAAAAAATTATCCTGTCAACTGAAAAAAATGCTCAAGGAGAAGAGCCTTCCGACGTTCTTGGTCCGACAACAATTGCACAACATCTTCATGCAATTAATCTAACTATTTTGAAAAACAGAGAGATTCCTCTCGTGGCTAGAGTAGAGTTAGTACAGCAAAGAACAAGAAATAGGGTCAAAGAACTTGGCTACTTAGGTGAGTTAAGAGGTACCATTCAATTATTAGTTAAAAAAAAGGAAAATGCAGAAAGACTATTGCGAGCGTTAATTGAAAACAATCAAAAACCGACAGGAAGGCTGTATCTATTAGATTTCATTGCGAAAAATAAAGCGAACTTTGATGAGATGATAGCTAATGCCGATGACGATCAAAATAAGCTCGAATTTATCGCAATAGTGAAAGAGCTTTTAAATCCAACTACGTATCGAAAAACAGTCTCTTCTTTGCAATATGCTACTAGTGTGACAACCTCCATACCCAGCAGTTTTTTCCGTTACATTGCGCCTGGTTACACAAATGCAGTATCCAATTGTTCACCTGCCACAATAGATAGTGCCGCTAAGGATAATTTTAAGAAGTTATTAGACAGCTATATCGCCAAGTTATCAGAGCAAATAGATAAAGCCAAAAAGGTTTTTGAAGCGCGCAACGATAAAATTGCTAACGGGGATAAACAAGTAAAAGCATTAATTTTAAATTGTGCTTCATTGGATCTTGATCAAGCTGGTCTAGACTTAGCTAAGTCTCAGGATGCAGAAATTCTAGCCTATGAGTTAATTAAGGAAGAAGAAAATAGAAATAAAATACTTCAATCGGTAGAAGATTACGAAAGAGAAGTCGATGCATTAGAAAGTAAGCTTAAAGAGCATTTAGCAAAACCCCAGAATACACTGATTAGTTTCTTTGGTTATGATTCGGAGTTAACGAAAATTGCAGAGAAGATAACACAGCTGAAAATATCTTTTACAAGTCTTAAAGAAGAATACACTTCAGTAATCTTTCAAGATAGACAAAAATTATCGACCATTGAGGAAATCAGCGGTGAATTAAGGGAATGTATCCTGACAGAAATAGCTAGCTCTAAAGCTACATCTTATGCTCAAACCAAAGAAGCAATTGATGGAAGACTGCAATTTCTTACTATCCAGGATCACTTTAATCTCATTGAAAGAGAGTTTTCCAGTTTCCTAAAAACGCACATAACTTCGCAAGCTTTGCTAGTCGCAGTAACAGAGGGAATCGAGCTAGAATCCCCAAGCCAAACACGCACTAAAGAAACTCAACTTATCCAAATGTCTTAAAAAGAATTAAGAATATAATCAACCCAAAGCCTAATCTTGCACCGAAATACTCCACAAGGATATACTCCCAAGGTTGCCGTTGTAGCTCAGTCGGTAGAGCAATTGATTCGTAATCAATAGGTCCGCGGTTCGATTCCGCGCAACGGCATTTTAAAATCAATGAGTTACATGATTTTTTCTTTGTAACCATTTTTTGTGTCGCATCTGTGTCGCAGTTTACTTCACCAATTCAAGTAAAAAAATTGGGGTCTTTCCCAATTACGGGGGCACTCACCGATTAACAACCAGCACCCTAACACGAGTTCTGTAAATTCTAATATTCACGCAGGCAACCTACAGCTTTTGTAATTGGAATAAATTCTATACGAAAAATTGATCTGCGATATCTTGTTCATAGCTGAAGGATTCTATTTTTACGCCCGCTATGTAAGTGTTCTTTTTCTTAAAAGTACACTGGTCACGTTTTACTTTTATTGTTGGAATTTCAGTTTGCAAAGAATAAAATCTCTGCAGAAGAGAGTTATTTTGCTTAGGGTAAATAATTTGTATAACTCTGTCTGTGTTTAATTCGCGAATAACAATTTCTTTATTAAATAACCAAGCATTAAAAACTTCCAGATCAAGAATATGGACACCGTTCATGTACATGTATTCGCCTAAACAACTGGATGTTACCATTATTTTTTCAATTTTCTTCTGCGCCCACCAATTCGCTGAGAATAACGTCTTCATAATGCTATCATTAGGATCAAACATAAGTTGTTGTTTTACCGCATAATTAACTTTTGATTTAAATAGTTTGGACTCAATATTTAATTTTCCATAAAGCTCTTGATAATCTTCAAAGTAAAATGGCTGTAGAAACCGTTTACACTCTATAAAAAATAAGGTGTTTTCTAATTGAAAAATAAAGTCGAACTCTCCCTTTCGATTAGAGGTATTAACTATACCATCTTCTTTTTCAATAAATAGATTCGATATAAATGAAATATTCTGTTTCTCTAGACCTAAACCAACTTCTCTTTCTAAAGGATTAATGTATTTAAGGGAAGTAATAGAATTATCCATGAAAATTTTTTCTTCATATTGCCTCGACAAAGAACATAAGCATTGGATCGGATCTAATTGCGAAGCAATTGAGCTAAATAATAAATATCTATTTCGCCCTATTTTATAAAATGGATGATCAAAGATATCGCCTTTGTTTTTTATCTTTCCATCATTATTTAATATCAAACATGCAAAAATTTTCTCAGAGTCATCTACAGACAAATCCGTTTTATTTTTTAGCAACTCGACCCACTCTTCTTTGGATTTTATTGAAAACCATTCACTTAGCCAAATTGTATGTTTTCTTTCAGAACGTTTCCCTATAAAGTCTATGGAGAATTGTTTTATTACTTCATACGCTTTAAACCATTTCTCAAAGCTAATCCCTTTAATAAATATTTCTGATGGAAGCGCATAAAAATATTCACTGCACATATACATATTCCTATCATACCGAGCTTTTTCCACTTTATTACCTCTATGCAAATAAGATTGACGGCTACGGTAGTTTGCAATCATCCAGGCTTGATATTTCTTTTTATCAATTGAACTAGTGATTAACCCAGTTGTTTTTTTTATTATTGAAATATCTGCATAGCACCAAAGTTCATTTATATGGCTCAAGTGCCAAAAATCTCGAATGATAGGTATATAAATTTCTTTCTTTTTAACCTCTTCAGACGATAACTCTATTTCTTCAAGGTAAGCGTCAGACTGAACATGAAAATATAATAATATATCTCTAATTTCTCGAGTTTTTTCCTCAATATAATTGAAATACTGATTCCATTGGTTGAAATATTCTTTTTTATTCTTTGAGGCCTGGATTTCAGGCGTTAATAAATATTTACGCAACTGACTCTCATCACATGCAATATCAATGTGACGATTAACTGTTAAATAGTTTTCCAAAAAAATTAAAAACCCTGCTTTTTCCCTGGCTAGTAAATTTTTATCACTGAATTGAGGGATCTGGGAAAAAATTTTTTTATAGAGAGACTGTAGTAAATGTGCTTCAAATTTTAATCGTTGAATATGTTTGTTTTTGGAAGGAAAAGTCTTATTAAGAGCAGTAATACTTTGTTGAAAAAGTTTTACGTAACGGTTTTCTTTATTTCTTGAAATAACAATATCTGATGCTTTTAACTGTTTCAATGCTGTCTCAAAACCATGTTTTTTTGAAAAAATCAAATATTCATTTAAAAATTCTTCTGTATTATCTCTTAGTTTATGGAATTTCTTTATCTCTAAATTCATGGCTCAACACCGTATCATCTTTATTTGATCTCAAACTTTAAAATCCTGACCATTATTTATCCATATAAAACGATGGACTATCAATAGATGGACTATCAATATAAGATGTCCACCCATTTTTTTTACACCATCGTGCTAAATTTAAATTATGAACACATTCAATAACTGTTCTCTGGAAAGGGTGTATGCTGTGTAACATCATAATTAATTCGGTACCATGCCCTCTTCCCTGAAAAGATTTTTTAGATATTTCAATCTTGCAATATCTAAGGTAAGTAAATTCTCTTCGCGGCATCTGGCTTTTCTAATATAAATTGTAAAATAATTATTTTCTACGTAAGTGTTAGGCCATGAATTTGTAAGTTGGTATAAAAAAACCTCTACTCTTTTTACGATATCAAATTTTGCGGAATTTATAGATCTAAATTTAGGTTTTTCGTTTAGTAAATTATAATAATGTTTCTCTGTTAGCATTATGTGCTCTAAGTGTCCTTAAGCAATCTTAATTTTATATTTAAATAAGGCAACAAGCTACTCGCTCGAGCTCTCAGTAGTAAAACTCATAAATACAGCCTAAAAATAAAATTCGGCCACCTTGCTTGATAGGTCATTTATACCTATGAACATTAATAACTTTTAATTAACCCTACTAATCTTATTTTTGCTCTATTACCTTGACTTCATCTCTCCTGCAGATCAATACTTTTCACCGAACACGAAGAAGCTCTAAGTAATATGGATGAGTTTCATCATCGATGGAGCACCCAGTCTTTTTCTAAAATGAAAAGGATTCAACTGGATTTCAAAACGCATGGATGCATTGGCCGGCATTAAGCCGATTGAAATATCAATTGACGAGGTTATCCATGTCTACAATTAAACCATCACGTTTGGTAATCCA
>NZ_LNXY01000034.1:405-3227 GCF_001467585.1 Legionella drozanskii LLAP-1 | reverse complement strand
TTGACATCTGTAACTCCTCGTTATTCAGATTATATCTGTTAAACAAGGTGTACGGTTAATCGAGGGAGGATCAGGCAATGGATTGGCTATGGTTGGGGGATGCTCTATCTTGAAACACGAATTAACTTTAATTATGTGATTATAGTGACATTGCAGTAAGCGCATTCAGCTAATGTTTGATTGATATGTCCAAAAAACTTATTGAAATGGATTATCAAATAACTAGAGTGCAGCCGAATTTTGTTATAATAAATACCACTTAACACTATTAATTAATTCTATGAAAGAAAGTTTAACATTTGAGCCCGCTATTAACCAGCCTAATCTGGTTAGTAAAAGCGTTACATCATTATTAGAGAGTTGGCAGAGCAGCACGGCTGTAGAAGATATCCAGGTTGCTGAAATTGATACTGCCTCAGCTGGCGGGCAAGAATTTTGTACGCGCTATGGCTTTCCATTTACAATGGGGGCAAATTGCGTGGTTGTTGAAGGGGTTCGTAACGAGCAGCGTACCTTTGCGGCCTGTGTTGCCTTGGTTGGCGCGCAGATTAATTTTAACTCGGTAGTAAGAAAGTTTTTGAATGCACGGAAGGTATCCCTGGCACCGCTCGACACGGTTTTAGAGCTTAGCCAGATGGAGTATGGCAGCATTACTCCATTTGGATTGCCGGAAACATGGAAAATATTACTTGATTCACAATTACTAAATTCGCCTAAAATAGTTATTGGTTCGGGATTGCTTAAATCAAAACTATTATTGCCGACCGAGGCGCTAGTTAATTTGCCTGGTGCAGTAGTTCGTGAGGGGCTTGCTTCTAACAAAGAGTAAATACTCAAGCAGGCACAAGTCATGTAAGTTGGGTCAATAGCGAAGATAGTTCAGTCAAGCTTGTGAAATTTATTTCAATTATAAATTAATACGATATTTAAATTACGTTCTTGATGATAAGCGCAATAATTTTAGTGTGGTCAATAATGTTTATTGACACAGACACTTAAACTTGCTTTTATATGCTTATAGGTCTGAATAAACACAGTCCTTATTTACAAAAAAACAAGAGAATCATACAAGAGGCAGCAAACAATGTGGCTGATAAGAACAATGCAATTTGACTGTATTTTTGTGTCTTTTGAGTTAAGGAGTGAGCCTCAATCAATGAATCTGAGATCAATTTTTTCATTGTTTGAACTGTTTCTCTAGTAGATTCTTGCATTAATCTAGTTATAGCCTCTTTACTACTAGCTAATGCTGCATTGAGAACCTTTTCAGCTTTTTCCTTGGCATCATCTTTCCACTGAGAGGAAATGTTCTCCATTTCCCCTCTGAACTGTATCAGTAAATCCTGTTGGGCTTTTCGATTCTCCTCAATCAGATGTTCATTCATGGTTTGAAGCATGAGGATTGGATCGTCTTTACCCAAAAGTACACCATGCTTGATGCTGATGTCTTGAATGATTTTATCAAGTTTCTCTGACATTAGATCACCCTGGCGTTATCCAGCTGTCCAAACAGTTGATCGCGAACGATTTTTAAACGTTGGCGGATCATAATGCTTTTTTCTGGCGTACCTAACACTTCATCAAAGGTCAGTTTTTGTTGAAGCATCTCGGTTAAATCCCGTCCGTAGGTTTCTTTTTTCAGATCAGGGATTTGAATTAAGGCTGATATTCTGTCTTTATTATCTCGGTAGGCTTTCAATTGTTAAGGCTTTACCGTCATGCTCTATAGCTCCCCAATAGGGATTGAGCCAGACTATAAATTGTGCTTCATTTTCAAACTGGTCAATCAGCTGCGCAAAGCCATTAATGGTATCTAATAAGGCCTGGCCGCCGGTTATGACAGTATGAATTACCATTTCATGGCCTAAGTCTTTTAACAAAGCTGGAACTTGGTTGCTGATGAGGTAATGAGATAGCGGCACAAACGAACTGGCGCCGTTGTCAATGACTACATCATTAGTTGTTGAGGCAATTTTTTCAATGAGGGTAGGTAATCCCCCCGCAAAATAACGGATCTCAAAAGTAGAATTTTCTAGTACTATCAAACCGGGAGATTCTAATGAGAAAATCAAAATATACAGACAGCCAAATACTGTCGATTCTAAAACAAGCCGAAAATGGCACTCCTGTGTCAGAACTTTGCCGAGAACACATTATCAGCGCAGCTCTATTTTACAAATGGCGTTCCAAATTTGGTGGAATGGATGCATCGATGATGTCGCGTTTAAAAGAGTTAGAAGCTGAAAACAGTCGCCTTAAAAAGATGTATGCAGAGGAACGATTAAAAGCAGAGATCCTCAAAGAGGCCATTGAAAAAAAGTGGTAACACCGTCGCGCCGACGCGAGTTGGCGCAAAAGGCGGTGCATGATAAAGACATTTCGATTCGGTTGTCGTGTGAGCTGTTTAGCCTTAGTGAAACTTGTTATCGCTATCATCCTAAATTAAACGATGAGAATGCAATGATAGCGGACTGGTTAGAGCGCCTGGCACAGAGTCAGCGTAATTGGGGCTTTGGCTTATGTTTTCTATACTTGCGCAATGTGAAGGGATTTGTCTGGAATCATAAGCGAGTTTATCAAATCTATCGATAATTGGAGCTCAACATGCGGATTAAACCTAAAAAACGGTTAATTAGGGAAAAACCTGAAGCTTTAGCTGTACCAACTGCCATCAATGAATGCTGGTCGATGGATTTTATGCATGACCAGTTAGACGATGGTCGTAATTATCGGTTATTTAATGTCATTGATGATTTCAATCGCGAAGGCCTTGCCATCGAGGTCGATTTGTCTTTGCCGACTGAGCGGGTTGTACGAGCCCT
>NZ_LNXY01000034.1:260-395 GCF_001467585.1 Legionella drozanskii LLAP-1 | reverse complement strand
TCAGCGTAATTGGGGCTTTGGCTTATGTTTTCTATACTTGCGCAATGTGAAGGGATTTGTCTGGAATCATAAGCAAGTTTATCGAATCTATCGAGAATTGGAGCTCAACATGCGGATCAAACCTAAAAAACGGTG
>NZ_LNXY01000034.1:0-250 GCF_001467585.1 Legionella drozanskii LLAP-1 | reverse complement strand
ATTATCGGTTATTTAATGTCATTGATGATTTCAATCGCGAAGGCCTTGCCATCGAGGTCGATTTGTCTTTGCCGGCTGAGCGGGTTGTACGAGCCCTTAATCAGATCATTGAATGGCGAGGAAAGCCTCGACAGATACGTTGTGATAATGGCCCTGAATATATTAGTAAGTTGCTGGAGCAATGGGCTAATAAAAATCAGATCCAGTTGGTTTTTATTCAACCAGGAAATCCACAGCAAAATGCTTATAT
>NZ_LNXY01000033.1 GCF_001467585.1 Legionella drozanskii LLAP-1 | reverse complement strand
TCGGATATCAAACACCGACTGAGTTTGGGTTAGTGGCTTAATGTTGGTGTACGGGTTTTCGAGGAAGGATCAAATATCTCGGCCTTTTGTGGTGAAATTAATTGATAAAATTAAGATTTAAGATCTTGATTGTTGCTAAACATGGCTAATCTACTCTATTTTTTGCTATATTTTTTGTAATGAAAGTTTGTAGTTATAAATCATTTCTAATGTGAAGAGGACTGTTTTTATGGAATCCCCAAAAATAAAATGCCCCCTATGTGGCAAACAAAATACTTGGTACCCTGAGAATCGTTATAAGCCTTTTTGTTCTGACCGCTGTAAATTAATTGATTTAGGAGAATGGGCTAGTGAGACTCGAAAAATTCCTGCAGAAGACATTGCCCAAGAAGGTATAGACCTCAACGAATAAAATTAAAATCAGTGAGTCTCTACGTTTGCTATTATGTGAAAAATTGATATCAAAACAACGAATCAATATAATGCACAGCTTTCAAATTGAAAACTTGATTATGACGCTTATTGTTAACTTATCTACAACACATGATTATTCGATAAAGGAAATCATAGCCGCTTTTGCTCAAATATGTAAGGAATATAGTCGTGGTTGTTTTGAATGCATCCCTGGATTATTCCATTTAACTAATTATGGTTGGGTCACTCTTAAGTATCAAATAAATTATAAATCACTCATTGAGCCTTATCGATTGGGAAAAATAAGCACCGAAGAATTTTTAGATAATCTCACTGAAATCCTCTACTTTCTGTGTGATATGGACAAAGAGGAAAGAAATTCAATACTTGCTGAAGCTTGGAATGCCAGTATAAAGCTTAGCGAAAAAACCCAAGACAGGCTTTCTTTATTAGTTGAAGAGGCTAAAACTCAACCAGTTTATTTAATCTCCAATACTAATGAATTAAACGTGAATGCCATATTGGATTTGTTTAAACAAAATAATCCAGATTTAAAGTTTAAAGAAGTGGATACTTCTATAAAAGACTCTAAAGAGCCGATTGAAATATTGCCTAACATTTATTTATGTTTGTCTTATCGATATGGAGCCTTCAAGGAAGAGACTGTTACAACCATGAGCCTGCTTGAGCATTTATCAACTCAGTGCTCGAAGCCTATAACGTTGGTAAGCCAATTCCCTGGAGATCGAAAAAAAGGAGAACAATTGGATCTAGAAGTTTGGGATGCCGAAGAGTTTTATAATTCTCTAACGCCGAATTTGGAAATGAAAAAAGCCCAATAGCTCTTGTTTTGTCCGAGAACTCCCCTTACCAGGGTTAGTAAATACAAAAAGCATCGATAACGAGTACCGATGCTTTTTTTAATCCACAATCAATGCCTTGAAGAATCCTGATAGTAGTCATTAATGGTACGAGCCCAAACAGGGGACGTCATATCTGGCCAATGATTTTTATCAAATCCTGGTGAGTTTTTTAGCCGTTCTTTATCCATGGTAATTAAAAATTTTCCCTTGGTAGGATTATAGTCAAAAATATGCCATGGCATTGCAAATAACTTATCGCCCATGCCCATAAATCCACCAAAAGAAAGGACAACATAAGCAACTTTACCTGATGATTTATCAAGCATTATTGCTTCTATCTTTCCTAAGTTTTCATCTTGTGCGTTTATAACTTCAACGCCTATAACATCGTCTGCATTGACTATTTGTTGATGCATGTTCCTCTCCTTGTGAGTTTTAAGTCCATGTAAATTTTCATTCACAACATTCTAAGGTTAGACCATCATCAGACAAAAAACATATTTCTGCAGTGGTTCGAGCCTTAAGATACTCAACTAGTTCGATTATTTTTCTAATAATAATTCGTACCTTAATTGAGTTGGAAGATGTTCAAGTATTATTTTAAAAGTGACTAGAAATGGAACCGACATTATAACGCCATCAACTCCCCATAACTCACCCCAAACAAAGATACTTAATAGAATGATTAAAGGATTTAAGTTTAAACGATTACCTAAAAAAATAGGTGTAATAATTTGTCCTTCTAAGACACCTAATAAAAAATAAATAATAGGTGGAGGTAGAATGTTATAGTAGGAATCATAGGTAATTAATGAAATAAAGCTGATGATTATTATACCTATTAAATGGCCTATATAAGGTATGTAGGTGAGCAACATCGCCATGACCCCCCAAAGCAAAGGGTTTGGGAAGCCTATTAACCAAAATGTGAAAGCAACGACTGCACCTAATCCAGCACAAATCATAGAGAAAATTAGCATATACTTGGACACTTCATTTTTCAAACAATAAAGAAAGTCATTGTTCTTTATTGTTTTTTTTCCTTTATAAACTACTCGTTCTAAGTTAAGAATGAACGACTCAAAATAAAGTAAGAAAAAAAATAGAAAGATGAGTACAGTGAATATCAATATTATTATATTTGAAGTTAAATTAAATAACGATATACCAATATTAGTATCTGAAGTGGCAACTTTAACTTCATCTTTTTTAGTTATCTCCGCTATGTCTTGAGCAGTTTCAGCGACCTCATTAATCTTTCCTAACGATTGTTTAACAAATTGAAATTTCTGTTCAATAATTGAGAATTTTTTTGGAGCATCTTGTATCCAATTCGCAGCAGGTTGTACAAGAAAAGTTGTTCCCAAACTAATCACTCCTAAAAAAGCTAATACAATTAGAACCGAGCTAATTACTTTAGGAAACTTAGCCTTCTCCAACCACTCTACTATAGGGTTAAATAACAAATAGAGAAAAAATGATAGTAAAAGAGGAAATAGAATTGATTGGGAAAATTTTATGGCTGTAAAAATAGCAATAATAGCTAAAATTTTTATTTCCCATCGAGTGTTAGCAATGTTCAATTAAGTCCTTTAAATAATTGAGCGATTATTTAATATTAAACATTTAATGACTAAGAGTAAAAAGAAAATCGCTGCCAAGTGAAAGACCATAGGCTCCTTAGGAGCCTTACTTGGCGCATTTGAAGAAACGGAACCTAGTTAGAAGCAACTTAGTTTATATAAGTACATCTATGCTCTTCTTGAATGAGCATATTTTGAGCGCATTGAACTTGAGTTGTTCTTTTTGCTATAATATCTTAAAATTTAAGAGAGTTGATCATGCCCATACCTTCAAAATCCCCCGAAATTTTATTTGATATCGACGGAACCTGTCTGGATAGTGCAGGAAAATTCAATACCAATCTATTTAAAGCAATGAAAACAATGGGGATTGATAAGGTCAATTTTTTAACTTCCTTTGAGATGAGGAAATTAGAAGTCCAAATGGAAGAAAAAAGTTTCCGCTGCTTAGTCATTGATGAATTAAAGAAAACGGGAATAAAGACAGGTTATGTCATTGTAAACGCCTCACCCTATTTAGATTTTGATGCAAATAACCGAGGTAAATTAGGAACTTACTACCGTACAGTCATTGAGAAATTTGAAAGACGAATATTAAATTTTCGCCGAAAAAATCCGGATGCAATGGAAATAGCTGCGAATGAAAAAGATAAGATGCGATCTGATAAAGATCGGGAACAAAATCTTCTTAGAGTTGAGGCAACTCAAAGAGAAATTGCAGCACGAGCTGCAGAGGAAAAAAGAAGAGCCACGCTCTCTAGAGACGAGATAGTCGAAAACCCTCCCTTAGAAACTCAGAACCCCACTGAAATTGAAAAACAGATCGCTTCAATTCAGGAAAAATTACAACCCCATGCGGACTGTTTTCCAGAGTCAGAACAGAGAAAATATATTGGTGGCAAAGAACGAATGATTCTACATATCGTTCATCATAGTGACCTCGCCGATAACTTTGTCGTGTTTGATGATAAACAGGAAGTTATCAATATGGCTCAACGCATGGCCACAGACGATGAGAATTATCCTCAAGTCTACGGACGTATTCATGCAGTATCGGTCAATATGAAGGATAGGAAACAAACTGAAGACTACTTCATCAGAAAATTAATTCAAGGCTACTCAATTAATCAATTGAAGCAATTTGTTAAAGCTCATGGCAATGAATTAAATGATAGTAAACAAGACTTATTAAACCTGTTAAACGCCATACCTGAAGAACAACAGCTTAACGAAAAACACAAAGGGATCTATGCGCAATTGGTATTGGCCTGTTGGCATCCACAAGATATTGATAATATTGTTGAATTATATGCAAAATTAAGCGAGGACGATGAGCTGCCTGAAGGCCTGAAGCTCTTAGTTAGCAAAATCATGGACCTAAGTCTTGACAATCCTGTTGCTCGAGGAAAGGTACTTGATGCAATTATTGGCAATCTGAATAATAATAAAACCCCTCTGGGCTATCCAGAGATTATTAATCAAATCAAAGATAAAACTTTAGAGCATTTTTCCTGGGCCACTGAGGATTATGACTGGACAACCTTGGAGCAGTCAATTTCAGCAAATAATTGCAACACTCCCATGGGGCTATTGCATTTACAATCCGGCATCCAACTTGGTTTAGCTATAGAAGGTACTCAAGATACCGATGATTTAATAAGTTTGATGACGCGAGTAGAAGGAGCGCGCAAATCAAGGAAATTATTTAGTGCTTTAATAAAAACGTATCGAGACGAAAAAAATCCATTTAACGATGAAGAGCAAGAAAGATATGAAGAAGAAAGATATGAACAAGAGGACCTCTTACTCGAAACCAGTAAAGAAAATATTTCTAAAGCAATAGCCGCAACCGCAGCTAATCCACAGAAATTCTTAGAATTACTTAGATATTACCGTGAAGCCAGTGTAGGCTCACCCCAAAAAGAAGTACTTACAACTTATTTAACACCAGATAAAGTGCAGCCAATTGTAGAAACCTTGACCTCCCTTAATCCGCCTCAACCCTGGAAATTCATTGGCTATCCCACCCTCAAAGGAATGCTCTCCAAACTCAAAAACGAAGGAGAACTATTAAATTACGTCAATTTTCTTGAGCAAAATTACCCTGAAGGAAGTCCAGCTATCGCTTCATTGATGATTTCATTGATTGCAGGCTATACCCATATTGATTTTTACCCAGCCGATACTAAACTGCCACAGATAGGCAAAGTCGATACTAGTCAACACGAACTAAACTTATTGCTGGAATTAAGTAAACAAAACCCTGATGCTATCGATAAAATCAAAGAAAAATTCATTGATAATAGTGACTTAGGCTCTTGGTTATTTTTAATTAAGAGGATTGGAGGCAACCGAGCTTTGTCAGGCAGTTTCGTTCCTTCGTTAATGCTAGCTATCGATGGTTACAATCAGGAAGTTGGTCATTTTGAGAACTATCATATTGATTATAAAGCTAAAGAAGTTTTAAAACGTTTAACAAGCAAGGAGCTAAAAACAGCCGTCGCAAAACATGCTGCTTTATGTGCACTGAGTGAATTACCTGAGGCCTTCACTCAAGAAGAAGCAGAGAAATTTATTTCTCGTCTCAATGATTCTGTGAACAATATTTCTGAGCAGGGTGACAGTGCTGCAACTAACTATGTAAAAGAATCGGCAATAACAGTAACACTGAATATTTTAGGAAGAATAAAGGGCGACAATGCTTACCTACTCTCCATCGATGATTTTAACGTTGATTTAAGTAATGAAGCTAAGGATGAGAAAATTAAGTCCGCATTGAAAAATCGTGGACTTGCAGAATCCGCTTTTCTTTTTATTAAGAATAGTAAGGGAGAAATTTTTTACTATGCACCAAATTCGGGTTACACGGAACAGCTAGATCACATCAAGCTAGGTGCACTTGATTTGAATGCTGTACAAAAAACTCTCAACCCGGGACAGTTTGAGAAGTTTAGGGACTTATCACCTGATGTTGAGTTCAAACTTTTAGATCCCGATTTACAGAACAATTTTGAAGAGCTGTTGGCAAGCTACCTTAGTAGTTCAATGGCTTGTTATAGTTTTCTCAAAAAATCATTAAATAAAGCGTTTATCCAACAGGATATACTTGAAAAAATAGCAAGAGGCCATGTGATAGAAGCTTTGGAAAAAAATGTAGATCCAGCATTAAAGGAATATATACCACAACAAGAAGCTCAGGATAAGCCTGGAATAAAAGAGGCACTTCAAGTAATAGCCTATGCAGATCATATTTCACGTACCCAGAAAAATAGTTTAGATGCGTTAGTCATTTTAACAAACGAAATTAGCAATCTTTCGGTAAAAAAAGATGAGCAATTCGAGGGATTAGTAACCAAAGCTCGCGACATTCAACGTGCTGCTTTTGAAAACTATTTAAATAATTTAACTTATAGCAAGCAAACCGAGGAAGAAATAATGAATCTTCCTTACTTTCAACAAAATAAAGCAGCTAATAATGAATTATTAGCTGTGCTCGAGGCTGCTCAAACAGTTCTTAGTGACGTGACTCGTTTACCCTCTACAAAAACTGAGGTTTTAAAATCCCTTGCAAGAACAGCACAAGCTTGTGTACAACCTACAGACCAAAATAATAGGAAAAAATTACAAGAAATGGGGCAGCAATTTAAGTTAAAACCTGACCTTAAATTATTAGGAAAAGCTATTTTAATGCTTTTAAGCACTGTGTTAGCAGGAATAGGATTCTTAGTTTCGGCTGCTGTCGTTGTCAAACAAACACGCAATGATATGCAATTCTTCCGGGCTCTTAATAAACCTAATTTTAACCCTGAAATTGAGAAAGAGGACGAAACAAAGAAAGCTTCTCAAGAAGACGGCGAAGTCCCCTCTATAAAATAAACTAAGATCTAGGACCACTTAAGAGAGAAATTATTCTCGTTAAGTGGTCGCCTAAAAAGATAAAGTATTACTGGTTGAACATTTTCCATGCCCGATTTCAGACTATACTGAAAGAACCTCGCAATCATCAGGAAAGTATTCCAAGGAAGGAGAGTGCAAATGAAAATATTGATGGTCTTGACTTCACATGATCAGCTCGGCAACACAGGCCGCAAAACAGGTTTCTGGCTAGAGGAATTTGCAGCCCCCTATTTTGTATTTAAGGATGGAGAGGTTGAACTCACATTAGCCTCACCAAAAGGCGGACAGCCGCCTATCGATCCAAAGAGTGATTTACCTGAAAATCAAACCTCGGCAATGCAGCGATTCAAACAAGACGAGCAGGCGAAAAAAAACCTATCTCAAACAGGTAAACTTGCTGATATGAAGGCAGAAGATTTTGATGCCGTCTTCTATCCTGGTGGTCACGGCCCTCTGTGGGACCTTGCTGAAAATGCCGATTCTATCCACTTACTTGAATCTTTCTACAATTCAGAAAAACCGATCGCTTTGGTATGCCATGCACCTGGCGTGCTGCGTCATGTCACTTACAAAGGCGCTCCTCTAGTCAAAGGAAAACGCGTTACAGGCTTCACCAATGACGAGGAGGAAGAAGTCCAACTCACGAAAGTAGTCCCATTCCTCGTAGAAGATGAGTTGAAGCGATTGGGAGGATTATTTGAAAAATCAACTAATTGGCAAAGTTTTGTGATTGTGGATGGCCGTCTTATCACCGGTCAAAATCCTGCCTCCTCAACTGCCGGCGCACAGGCACTATTGAAGCTACTCTCCTAATTGGCTTTGGCCCAACATCCTATCGAATGCGATGGATGGAACAAGTTCATGAATTTGTTGGGCCAAAGCGCAATGATCATATTAAGAGAACCATCAATTCAAGATGAGGAAATCTTCTGTATTTTATCGCTAGGGATACTCATCTTATTCCGTACTCGGTTGCCAAGCACCTTTAGCAACGACACTTGCCTCATCACTCCCTGTCCAAGGTGGCATGGTGATGCAAATGAATACCAAATCTTCAGCATCACTTCGGTATTGGAAATCGGTTCCTAAAGGAATATCGATGCTCACTCCAGCTCTCAATTGAGTAATGCTCTCTTGACCCTTTAACTGACGCCAAATAGCGCCCTTCCCCGAAAGAACATGCCAAAATTCAGATACGGTTTTATGCCGAACTGCTTTGGAAATGGTCCCCACTTTTAGAGTACAATGAGCCATCCCACCTAAATGATTATTCATCAGTAATCGAACCTCGGCACCTGCTGGGGAAATGTGTTGATAATCGTTGGGGATCAATTGTGTGTTCATTTATTGCCTTAATTTTTTCTACATTCAAAAACAATACTCTCATCAGCTTCATCAGGTGATGCCTCTCTGTCGAAGGCTTTTACCAAACGTACCTCATTAAAACCAACCTCAGTTAGCAGGTTCAATAAGAAACTAGACTCATGATAAATACGAATTTTATATTCCTCAACTTCTGTTTTAGTGACAGAATTTTGATCAATCAGCTCGTACTTGCCGATTGAGTAACAAACATCGCCCTCAAGCATAGCTAACTGACTGAGTAAGATTAGTTTACCATCTTCTTTTTGCCATCTAGAACCTCTCCAAATACCCAATTCTTTCGGAACTGCATGAACTGTTTCTGCTTCAAAAACAAAAAGCCCTTTAGTATCCAAGAGGTCATAAATTGTTTTTAAGGCCTTTTGAATATCAGCCTGTTCGGTGATAAGTCCAAATGAACCGCTGGGTATAAAAATCAATTGGTAGGGATTAGATGGATTAGAATCTTCGATAAAACCATGCCAAACTTTTGGCTTAAGCGCTTTAGTTTCTGCTTTAACATACAGTCTTTCCAACATAGGCTGACTTGCATCGAATCCATGAACCTCAAAACCTTCTTCGAACAAAGGCAATAAGAACCGCCCAGTACCACACATAGGCTCTAAAATGGGGCCTTTTGCCTCCATAGCGTAACTGCGATAGAAAGGATAGGCATCGTCGGGTGCATTGGGTTTACTTAAATCATAGACTTCGGTACAAAGGCTCTGATAGGTATCCAGTTTTTTCATCAGTTCTTCTTTAAAAGTTAATGAGCTTGGTTTTAGCAAAGAGTTTTTGAGGACAAACTTTTGTCAGCCTGTGATTGTGTATTAGCAAATCAAAGAACGCAAGAAAAATTGATTTAAGGGATTGAATATCAAAATAGAGACAGTTTGACACTCAAATTAATAGCATTCATGAGCAGCATTTTATTGATTTGAAACCATAATAATCCACTGATAATTCGCGCATTATTTGTGAGGTATGGAATTTATTCATGTTAGATATTTATCAACAACAAGAATTAGAGAACATTAAAGACAATTTTGCCTAAATTAAACAGATTTCTATAGCTCTTAGAAAGCATAGAGAATTTATGCTTAATGCAATTCAGCTCAATGCTCAAGCAATAGCGTTTACCGACTCTGAGCTAGCTGATAACGAGAATTTTGTGCTAGCTGCAGTTGCAGTCAATTGCCAATGTTATGAACATCTATCTGAAAAGTGGAAAGATCATGAGGTTGTTACAAGTATAGCCATAAGACAAAACCCTAGCCTGTTTTTTCTTGCGTCAAAACGATTAAAAGAGGATGAGAATTTTAAAAATAATGCACTTACCATCAACAAAGCTTACTTCAGCTAGAGGGTCTAATCTACAAAGATTCCGAGACTCCTATCTCAAACACACCTACGACTTTAGCACAATTTATTTCAGAAACTAACTCTAGTTTAAACGATTTGTGCCATTATGAGCCTAAGATTCTCCCTGATTCAGATGATTTCTCAGATATCACCTCCTATTCCTCTAAAAACACAGAAGAAAATAGATATGGTAGATTGAGAAGTAGATATCCTCTTCTATTTTTTAGACCACTAAACAATGCTACCCCTTCTCAAGCTCGCGCTAGGCAAAGCGTGATCGACCTTGAAATAGATGCGAAATATGACCCTAATGACTCAAGATCAGTGGCTATAGGACAGACATTTTACTAACTGTGCCAATGATATAATGTCGTTTCATACTTTTTGCTGGGGAGTTAATGATGCAAGAATTTATATCCATCACTAAATTTGTTAGTAGCCTTCAACCAAATTTTGACGAGGATGAGATCGCTACCCCACTACTATTACCCCTTTTAATAGGGGACTCAGGTCTCTATTAAACTAATCGGAATCGTACAAAAGTTGGATGCCCCGATTGAACCTAGAATTTCGAGTAATTCCTAAATTCAAGGTAATTAAGCTTTTCATTGATTAAACATTGGATTAGTTAGTGCTTCAACTTCATTGCCAAATTGTTTGCCCTTCGTTTTCAAATCGGGGGCCAAACCCGCTTTGTTTTTTTCAGCCCATTCAAGAAGTTCAACTATTCCTTGTTCGCTCATTTCACCTCTTGATTGTTTAAATGCGACGGAACCTTTTCTAGTAGGCAATTTCATATTAGCCCTAAGTTTCGGCATCATGGCATTGAAAACATCGATGATTTGATCTGAAGTGAGCTCTTTTTCCTCTGTATTTCGCAAAGCAACTTGGAGGCCAATTAATAATGCCTCTTTATCATCCTCCGAATACTCTACTGAAACATAGGGTGACTTTAAGCGAGGGCTAATATTGTCTTTAATGTAATTGAATATATCTAATAGTTGCATTCTAATTATCAAAAAAAATAAGAATATGTATCGCTGCCCCGTAAATATCCAGTTTGTTTATACGTAATTCTTTACAGACGGTTAAGTTACAAGATGTCCTTTTAATTCGTTTATACAATCTTAAACCACCCATGACGACGTAATAGTCTGAGGGTCAAAGACCTGGGGGATCTTCACTTTTTTTTGATAATATTTCGAGCCAAATCCAGTGTTTTACTGAACCGTTCAGCCTGAGGAGGAGCGCCAGCGACGTCTCGAAGGCCTGTCCTGAGGCACTCTAAGGGGGGCTTTGCAAACACCAAGGCAGCGCTACGCGCACCCGAGCATCCTGAGGCTCTCGAAGGACTCAGCCCGAACGGATCGAGCTACTGATGGTAGCATCACCTATTTTTGTTCAAAAAAAAGTGAAGATACCTCAGGTCAAAGACCAACAGAAAAACCGCTATAAATCCCATCTATTGCGCTTTTCCTTTGATTTGGCTTGGTTTTGATAGCTTGCTAATACCCAGTGCTTTTTGCAAGTCCAATGATAAGAAGCGGCAAAATGTTCGGTAGTGCCACCCTACTATCCAGGCCTGAAGCTCGTATTAAGCTCTTTTTCTCCTGGGTTTTCTTCTATTAGAACTAAAGCCTCAGTAGCAACTACTTTTAGTTTTTGCAGAAGATTTTCTATTGTTGTTGATTTTTTTCCCATTAATGCGTCCCAAGTTGCATTTTGTTTGACTCGAAGACTCTGCAGATCCTTAGGGTTAATATTGTTGATTATCATTAGAATTGCCTGCGGTTCGTGGAGGTTGGCTTTCAGTGCGCTAGATATTTCGTTTAATATGACTGATTTATTTTTGGCAATACGGTTACTACTCCTAGCCAGTTCTTGGAAATGCTCATCTATTTTTTGAATAATTTCCGCGAGTTCATCCTGTTTAGAAATATCTGTTTCAACTGAATAAGAGCCTTTATATTCTGGTTTCTGTAACCAAACATCAATCGTCTTATTTAGATTATTAAGTAAGGTATAAGAAGCGGTAGTCCAGGTATCTTCTTTAAAAAACTTGTCTAGGTTTGGATTTTGATGGGTGTTAATAGTCTCGATTTCTTCTTTATTGAAATTATTTAATCGTGCTTTGATGGCCTTTAATTTTTCAACGACATGAGAGTCTGTTTTAGCTATCTCATTAACCTCATGCAAAAAGTCATTCAATACTTTTGCTTTTTCTTTACCGATCTCTTTATTAAAAAATTGATTAGCTAATTCATTAGCATGTTCTTGAATAGCTTCAAGATATTTTAGGACCGGCTTAGGAATTGGGGCGGTTTTATGGTGCCGGTGAGGTGCTTGCCAGATCTTAACTTCATCTTGACGATATTGTTCAAACATTTCCCATGCTTTTTCATCAGATATAGGCCTATCGCTCAGATGGTTTAATATTTTTTTATACTCTAGAAACTGCTGATATTTTTCTGGGTCAGAGCTGTCTATTTTTGTCGCAGGAGAACGGTAATCGAAAATCTGGTCATATTTATCCGCAAATTTCTTACCTAATAGGGCTTGCATGTAGGCAGAAGGATGGACAGCATTCCAGAAGTGATAATACCCTTTAAGGGGTGGAATATGACCCCCATTGTCGGTGATCAATTGCTTTATTTGCTGGGTAGTTAAGCGAACTCTGTCTTGCGTCACTGAGTTGTTTTCAATTTTCTGAAGTTCCGACTCTAAATACTTAAAATCATTAATGGTTACTTGCTCTGATTTTCCTTTAGAATCAATAAAATAAAGTTGCTTGTCTTCTCCCTCGTTGCAAAAAATATAGCTATTTTTATATTCAACAGTTTGTTCTGGCAATGGAGTCATGAAATAAAGATTCAAACTAGTAAACCCAGTATCAGGTGTTATCTTTTTAGTTTGATAATCTGGATTGTCCTTAGCTTCTTCAAGTACTTCAGATTCAGTAAAGTATTCTTTTTTAAGCTCAGGATCAAACCCGTATTTCTCTGGATGTTGATAAGCATCGATGAAAATTGCATTCGCATCAAATACATCAAAAAAGCAGTCCTCATCATATCTAGTTTTTAGTTCCTCAACTTTCCTTGATAGCTTTTCATTAAAATATTCAGTGACCACATGGGCGTTATTTCTCTCTTCTTCACTAGAGTTTTGAAATCGGGGGGTGAGAGAGAAATCGGGAAGGTTGAATAATACGAAATTCCTGTAGCCTTTTTCGATTAACTTTTCAATGTTTTCAATCTTGGCTTTAATAGCCTTATCCGCAATCTCCGTAGTTGGTCTATCATTAACGGTGATTAAATCATTAGCACCTGACAAATCGACAACAAGTGTTTCCTTTTTCTCTTCTCGAGTAACACGGTAGTGATGATCATCTTCAAAAAGTTGTTTTCTTTGCTGTTTAAGATTAGCAAGTAAAAGTCTGGATATATCTTCTGAAGGCTCATCAACTAACTCATCAAAGTTTAATTCCCATTGAGCTGCTGTGGCACCACCAATAGCATAAGTGCGTAGGTAGCGCTCTCCGTGATAAAGAATCGCTCTGGGGTTATCGAGATTAAAGGCTTGTCTAAACTTGTTAAATAATTCTTGTAGGTCATTATCGTCTAACTGCGCAACATTTTTTCTTATCTTTTTGATTTGGATAATTTGGTCTCGATTCTGCTCGTTTTCTCTTAACTCGTCTAAACGTGCTAATAATTCTTTTCTTTGAGCTTTGACTTCGTTAATTGTAAAATCAGCCATGCCGAAAGCGGCAACTAGATCGACCCAACCAAAACCATTAGCAAATCGCCAGCGAGGCGATTCACCCGTCAAACCGCCACCGAATGCTAGCAATTCTTCTAATCCCAGTAATCCGCGATCAGAAAGACTATCTCCAAAGACAACTTTGTGTTTAATGATTGGTTTAGACATATTCATTTCCAATTTGATCAATATTACTACTATTATACATAAGTTGTATAACAGATAAACAGATTAGATCAAAAATTTTTCATTTAAAAATCAATAGCGGTGTGCGGAGCGAGAAAGTGAATAAATCGAGACTTAGACCATTTTTTTATAATCGGTAAGTCACTTTCAAAGGACTGCAAAAATACAGTGCTGCTAAACACATTGGACAAGGAGAGTCTGAGAAGAAAAACTAAAATCGGTTAATTGTTCTAAAACTAAGCGAATCGTTAAGACATGAGGTCCCCCCCCGCTTTCGCGGGGGATGACATCTTAAAGGGAGGCTTCAACCTACCTATACTTGAGCGGCCTGAGAACTCCAAAACTTCTCTTTATTATCATTCACAGAGTTATCCACTAGTTCTCGCAAATAGTCTGCTAATTTATTGTTTGGAAATGCTTTTATAAAGTTCTTAGCTTTAATAAATCGATCTTCGTCCTTCATTTCAGGTTTTAATAGTGAATCAATGGTCAAAGCACTGTCTTTGCTTGTAAACCACTCATTTAATCCAAACAAATGAGATAAGCCACAAAATCGGGACGATTTATAAATATAGTATTCTCGAACAGCCTCTCTGACTGCTTCGATTGATAACATCGGTTGGCAGCCCTCGCTGAATAATGATTCTCTAACCTCTTTAGCCCTAAGAAATGTGTTTTTAGAGGAATGAATTGCATATTTATGGGGTTTTCCCTTTTTTCCAGGCGCTTGAAGCAGAGAGTCAGGATAATAATCCATTCGAATGTTTACTGGTGTAGTTGGCTTTTTTAAGTCTATGAAATATTCGAATATTTTAGCTAATCGACTTGCCTGTTTTCCTGCATTCTGGAAAAACAATTTAATATGGATATTGGGTATATCCTCGCTTAGCTCTTCGGCGTTCCTAGAAAATAATCCATCAGCAATCATCTCATCTACCATCTTTGGTACCGACAGCTGAGTCTTTCCCTCGGATAAGTAAAATTGCTGTGAAGTACTTGGAAAATTTAGAGCTAATTCATAATCCTTAGCTTGATTTTCAATAGAGGTCGGTGTAGTTGCGGTTCCGGGCGCAAGAACATAAATCTTGGCATAGGGAGGTAAATTTTTTAATCCTTTTTCACCAAGATAGGTTACAACGACTTCCTTTTGTTTAATGTTTTCTGCCTTGACCCAATCCTTAATCGTGGCTTGTAAAGTTGAAGATACTTTTTCCTGAGCTATAGGAACATATAAGTAATAGGTCATAAGATGCTTCTTTTGTTAATCAAATAGCCAATATTTTACCATAGAATAATAAAAGTTTACAAATAAGAAACAAAGGGATCAGCATGATATTAATTAGATCATTAAAAAAACGAACATTTTTCGACAAAGAATGTTCTAATAACCCGCTTTTACTCGCTAAAATCTCATTCCAGAACCATAGGAATCATCTTTCTTATCCTCAATTTTATCTTGTTTGTCTGGGTTAACCGATTTAGCTAAGGTGTCAAAAGCAAGTTTTCCAGCGTTTGACTTTGATAATTGTGCATGTTGAGCCAACTTATCCAAATCGTTTTTAGTCAGAAAAACGGAGCCATTATGCGGGGTTTTCATTTTTCCCGGCCCACGAGTCAGGCTATGAATCCCGTGCTCTTTATAGAGTCGTTCACAGAATTCTTGCGCTTCCTTTTGGGAACTGAAGGTAATTTTCATGGCTTTAGGATCATGGCCTTTTACATTGGCTCGCGTATTATTCACCATTTGCACATTCACTTGTGTATTAAGATTAGACATGACGCTTTTCACTGAATAAGTTGTAAGCAATCGAGCGGCATCATTCTTGTTAATCCCCAAATTTAAACAGCCATCAAGAACAGTTTCTTGATCAGACACTAACGGGACAATTCCTTTCTCCAGCGATTTTTCTATTTCATTCGCCGACATAATTGGTTGAGAATAGTAATCGCTTCCCTTAAATTTAATGGGATTAGATTTGGGAAATACCCAATTTGCGGTATTGGGCGTTAAATTATTAACCTGCTGATTATGTGCTAACGCTGCGCTATGAGTACTCTGTAATTGTTGATAAGCCTGAGTAGGATTGGGAATACGGGGCTTTTCACCATTTTGAATCAGTAACTTATTTCCCTCTTCTAAGATCAAAATTCCCAGCATATTTAACCCTTTGCCATCTGGACCACTGGCCCAGTTTACGTCATATTGGCTTATTTCTACTGGCAAGATCCCTTCTCGTGCGCACTCCATCGCTTTCTCACGCAACTCAGGATGCTGCTCGAGTTTCATCGCAATCACAGTGCGCATAAAGTTAACAGTCTCTTTTTTGCCTGTTGGATTTTTGGTCGCGTGAAAATCAGCATCACATAAAGCATCAAAGGCGTATTTATCTTTTACATTAAGTCCATCTTTATTTAATTGATTGAGATATTTATTCACCAAAGGATCATAATCATCACGAGGCAAATATTCTTTATTTGTGCCAGCGTGAGTTGCGGCAATTTCATCTAGCATGGTAGTTAGAGTCTTTTGGGCTGGATGATTCAGAGGTAGCTTACCTTTTAAATGAAGTATTTTTTGTGCATGGAAAGCATGCTCAGACGAGGGCCATACAATGGTTCTGGAACCACCATCAATGTTCACTGTTTGTTTAATTGGATATTTACCCGAAGGGGTGGTATTAGCGAAAGCACCATAAGGTTCAGTAGAAGGATTCTTGAAAGGTGCAATTTTAACGCCACCTAATGATACATAGGGTTTTGGCATACTAAATCTCCCTCAAATACCCTAAATATAGTTCAAAAATACCAATAGCGTGTGAGGCCATTGATCGAAAATAAAGGAGCAATTGTCTTGAACTCTTTCTACCTGCATCAACGAACTCTTATGGTCAAGCCACAAGATTCGCATGGTTGCAGATAGGAATGACAAAATTTAATTCTGTCTTAGAACAGTTGGATCAGAATCTTCCGGTTTATCTGCTGGAAGCTCTTGCGGGACAGGTGAAGATCCTTGAGGAGAGGTCCCAATCACTTTTCTAAAAATACCAAACTTTCCACAGTTTGCAGCATCGTCTTTAGGTTCTGCTGGCCTATTATATCCGGATTCTTGAGCAGGAGCAGGAGCATACTTCCACTTAAAAATTATCGACAGAACTTGCTCTACTATTCCTTTTAAAGCAATGACCCACTGGGGCAATTTTTCATTTTGTGGGCTGGCGGGAGTAGGGACTGTATTTTCTTCAACGTATTGATTTAATAATAATCCCATGTCTACTAAAAGATGCTCGGCCTTATTAGCGAATTCATCAGTATCTAAGCTTAATTGTAACTCTTTTTGCACTTCATCTCGAAAACCAGTAGCCTTTGAATTTTTTACCAACAAGTCTTCTACATATTGATTAAGTTCTTCTGACTGCTCAAGTAAAATCTCTATTTTAACATCCCAAAGACCTAAGATATCTTTATTTTCCTTAAGATAGTTAAGATGCTTGTCCAGCAAAGCGAGCTGAATGAAGAGTGCTTTTAATGCTTGTTCAGTACCATCTACATTCTCAGATAATTTTTCCAATGCCTCTTTTGTTTGACTTATCGTTTCAAATAAGTAAGAGGCCATTTGTAATGATCTATTTAATGGCTCAAGCACTACTGAAGAATTGAATTGGTAATTTTCAACAAACCTTGTCCAAAGCTCGCTTCCCCCTTTTACCGACTCAACTAACTGATGTTGATAAGTTCTTTCATCTTCATTTGAAAGTTGTCCTTTAGAATTTTTCCACCAGTGGGTAATTGATGCAGCAATTAAGTCACAATCAGACGTTTGAAAAAAATTCATCATTAGGAGTTTCTTGGCTTCAATAACGCTCATTAATGACTGCTGATCCCTTAGAGGCTCCTCTTCGAATGCCTTTGAAATTTCTTCATGAATTTCGTCATCTAATAATTCAACAGCAGCCATTTGAATAGTAACTAATTCAGTTACACACTGGAAATAAGCCTTTATTTTTTCTACTTTTGAATCATTATCTTTTAGAAGATTTTGCATCTTAGCTGTCAAAATTTCTCTTTTTTCAGCGAGTACTTTTACAGTATCAAATCCTATTGTGCTCGTATAACTTGCAAAAAAACGACAAAATTCATTAAGTTCTAAATCAAAAATAGCGGCTTCTCTAGCTTCTATAACCTCCACTTTTTCTGCATTATCTATACTTGGTAAATAAAGCCGCCCTGTTGCACCCCACGGGTTTCTGATCCGTACCATTTTAATTCTTTCTTCTCTATCCTTAAAAGGATTGGGCTTCTCATAAGTTTCAATAATTGTATAAGCATGCGTCGCTCTTAGACCTTCTACTTCGTCCTCATAGCTTTGGGGAGTACCTACTGCTAAAGATTGACCGGCGGCTAGGTTGCTGGTTATGTCATTAAAAATTTCGAGTGCTTCGGTTGAATAAATTCCAGTGAACATTTCATGGTAATAAGTATACAATTCCCTTAAGAGCTTAACGACATCCTCATTTTTTTCATCTATTGAAAAATGGTTTATTAGTGCTTCAAGACGTGATTTGCTATTACCAAATTGTTTATCATTATATATTCTTTCCCACTGCTCTTTATTTGCATTATAAAAATCTATTAATTTCAAACAGATTGTTTGCGTATCTTCAGGAAAAATATTAACTAGTACCTTCATTTTTGATAATAGTACAGCTGTCACAATTTCATCTGCTCTAGAAGAGTCTGCTTCCCGTATTACAGGTATTGCCGCAAGTTGTTCAAGCTCATCAGCAAAAAAGTGAGCGATGTCCCAAGCAAAAAAATTCTCATGGCTAATGTAAGTTTCCTTTGCAGGACAACCAGTTAATAGGCTAAATGCAGTAAACCTTGTTCCTCCATTTAATGCCTCACTCATCGATGGAACAGTGGCGCCAAAAAACTCAGGAACAGATGCAGCTGCTTCTTCGAGAATATGGACCCAAAAAGTATGGTTATTTAATTTACCTTCTCTATCTACAATATAGGCATCTTGAACTCGTATATAACATGGCTCTAAGGTTTTAGGGTGGAATAAACGAACTGTAGTTGTGCCATCTCCATTTTGCCTCATCATGCTACGAATATAGCTTGCTCCTCCAGGCTGAGCTAAAATAGCTGCTATGGGAGCGAGGAAAAAGCAATCAGGCACCCTAAACTGTTTCACATCGTCCATGGATGGAGAACCTTCGCCAAATAAATCTTCATTACATTGCTGATATTGCTCAATGTTAAATCCTAAGTACTCTTCAGGATTTGTAAGCTCAACTTCACAAGTATTGTCACTATGAATAACTATATTCCTTTGCGCTTCAGGCAAATCAGCACGACTTGCATCTGCTGGCTGATAAGGGGTTAGCCTGAATTTCTGGGTTTCTTCTTGCTTATCTAAATTGAGTGGCTGGATTATTGCGAAACTACCAGCTTCTAATGTTTTACCATCAGCTAAGGTGATTGTTTTACTTATTTTTCCTCGGACTCCAGGGAAAACTAGAGGCAAATCAATACCGTTGGGGACCATAAGACTTCCTTGAGTCAGAAAATTAAGTGGTAACATACAGTCTCCAATATAAAAAGCTTACAATTATTGACATTAAATTATACTTGATGAATATTAAGCAATCATTAACTTTTCGATGTATTTTGTTATTGAAGAGCCCTAATTTTTAAATAGACCTCTAATCACTGATCTTCTTTCATTGTTATTATTTTCAAATTTTTCAATCGTATTGACGTATAATTATTAAACATATTGATTATTTTAAGCTTTAAAAATTGGCATTGACGAACTATGCTTTGATTTTGTGGGATCGAGAAAGGGATGAAAAAAAAGCTATTTTATAGATTAGGAAGAGCTATTTTTCGACTTCGATGGGCGATAGTACTTATTTGGGCAATAGTCCTCATAGCCTCTATACCAATTCTTGTAAAAACAATTCCTCCATTTAAAAGCACTGGGTTTAGCGACGAGAATTCTGCGAGTTTTAAAGCTCAGAAATATATTAACGACCAATTTGGCTATGATGACACCAATAAGATTTTGATCATTTATCATAGCTCTAGTCTTTTAGCGGATGAGTCTCCTTTTATAAAAAAAATAAAAAATTCACTTTCTGAATTAAAAAATTATCCTATTAAACATGAAATAATTCTCCCTTCAGAAAATAAAAAGCAAATTTCTAAAAATAAACATTCTGCCTATGTTGTCCTTATCATCAAAAGTCATAAAGTATTGGGGGATAAAGAACTAGAGCACATTAAGTCATTGATAAAAAAACCATCCAAAATGTCGATGGAATTTGGAGGTCAGGCTTCGTTTGTTAATGAGATTAATAAGCAGACTCAGGTTGATCTCTATCGCGCTGATTTGATTGCCACACCAGTTGCAATTATTACCTTAATTTTCGTTTTTGGCTCAGTCATGGCGGCTCTACTGCCCATTGTATTAGGTGGAGGATGCGCCTTAGTTATTTTAACTTCACTTTATCTCATTGGAGAGCATTACACCCTTTCGATTTACACTTTAAATATTGCTTTATTGTTAGGACTTTGTTTAAGCCTGGATTACGCGCTATTTATTATTAATCGATTTCGCGAAGAATTTCATAAAGGAAAAAGTATAAAAACAGCGCTTGCGATCACTGAAGAAACCGCAGGAAAATCTGTTTTCTTTAGTGGATTAGCTGTTTTAGTTAGCTTAAGTGCTTTATTTTTATTTCCTATTAATATTTTATTTTCTATGGCTATAGGTGGTGTGATTGCAGTTTTAATTGCGGTAATTAATGCAGTTATAGTATTACCAGCTGTTCTCGGGATTATTAAAAAGAATATTGATTTTTTATCGATTCACATGATTAAACACACCGGTAATCGTGCACCATTTTGGCGTTGGTTTGCTACAAAAATAGTGAATAGACCGCTCGTTTTTTTCTTTCCCGTTATTATTTTTTTACTAATACTGGGTTATCCGATTACAACAGCTAAATTTGGAGTATCCGATTATCGGATAACGCCTAAAACCTCGGATAGTCGACAATTTTTTAACGACTATGAAAACTATTTTAATATTAGAGACTTAACACCCGTTACTCTATTAGTTCAGGCTCCAAATAGCAATATTCTTTCAAAAAAGAATATTTCAAAATTATATAATTTCGTCAATAAATTGCAGGATAATTCATTAGTTCATAATGTAGTTGGTATTATTTCATCAGATTCTAAATTAAGTAAAAAGGAATATCAGACGCTCTATTCTACTTCTAAAAATCTGTTACCTGCGAGTGTGAAAAAATTGCTATCGACCTCAACCAGGCATTCTTTCACTCTATTAAATGTTAATAGCAAATACAAAATTAACTCCGAGCAAACAACCGACTTAGTCAAAGAACTAAAAACCATTAAAGTTCCATTAAGAATGGATGTGGAAGTGACTGGAACTCCGGCAATCAATGTGGATGTCTTAGATAAAATTTTTGCAATACTTCCCTACGCTGTTGTATGGGTTCTTGTTTTTTCCTATCTGATTTTGCTTCTATTATTACGCTCTTTATTTCTACCTTTAAAAGCTATTTTAATGAACTTATTGAGTCTTTCAGCTTGCTATGGCGCTCTCGTATTAGTCTTTCAAGATGGGTATTTGGCTCATTATCTTAATTTCGAACCTCAAGGAATTCTAGATATTAGCTTATTAGTGATAATTTTTTGTGCCCTATTTGGGTTTTCAATGGATTATGAAGTATTCCTATTGTCGAGAATTAAAGAGTCATACCATGAATGCAACGATAATAAGAAAAGCATCATTTTTGGCATCGAAAAAAGCAGCCGCATAATAACTTCCGCAGCCTTAATTGTTATTGTTGTTTGCGGTTCCTTTTTAGTTGCTGATGTCCTGATGGTAAAAGCATTTGGACTCGGTATTGCCGTCGCCATTTTCGTGGATGCTTTTTTAATTCGTACGCTCTTAGTGCCCTCTACTATGGCAATTTTTAAAAAATGGAATTGGTATCTTCCTAAATGGCTCGATAAATTTTTACCCGAACTATAATTATATTAAATAAATAAAAACAGATAATTAGGTCCTATAAAAATGATTAAGAAACGACTTAGAGAAAATACACAGACTTTAGTCGAAATGTTTGAGTGCCAGGCTGCGCTGCGCCCTCAAGCTATTGCTATAAGTTGTGCAAACCAAACTATAAGCTACGGAGAATTAAATCAAAAAGTGAATCAGTTGGCTCATAGTTTATCTCAATTAGGGGTAAAAAAAGAGCTTCCTGTTGCTATCTGTATGGAACGTTCTATTGACTTAATTATTGGAATCCTTGGAATTTTAAAAGCAGGTGGGGCTTATGTTCCACTCGATCAATCCAACCCTGCGGAAAGATTACTGTATATTTTAAATAGAGACTACATTCCAATTCTTATTACAACACCTGAAATGGCAGTCAAATTTAGAGGTTATCAAGGTACTCTTTTACCTTTTTCAGATAAAGATTTTTTTTCTGAACCCAAACAAGAGATAGCCAACCAAAAATCAAAAATCAGCCCGAATCAACTAGCATATATAATTTATACCTCAGGATCTACAGGTCCACCAAAAGGTGTTTTAATTGAACATAGAAGTATAGTTAACTATTCGAAATGGATTGCTGAATTATATTGCTTTCGCCCTGAAGAACGGATTGATTTTTCTTCTAATATCTCTTTTGATTTTTCCTTAACCACCTCAATAATTCCTTTGACACAAGGATTAACAATAGTAATTTGTGAAGATAAAGTTAAGAAAGATCCAAATTTATATTTGGATTATCTGGAAACGAATAAGATTAGTTATGTTAAATTAACCCCTGCCTATTTTGAAGTTCTGCTGCAGCAAGCAAAATTTCAAAATACACCTCTTAACTATTTAAAAAAGATTATCTTAGGTGGAGAAGCCTTATTATCAATCGACTGCGCTTCTTGGTTGAATCTTTATCCCAACCATATTTTATTTAATGAATATGGTCCGACAGAAACTACTGTTGGGGTTAGCGTATATCAAATTGATCGAAATAATATCGCTCAATTAGGTACCTATGTTCCGATTGGCGAACTGTTCCCTAATTGTAATTTTTATCTCGTTAATCAAGGTAATCGAGTTGGAAAAAACGAAGTTGGTGAACTCTATGTAGGGGGTGTTTGCCTAGCTCGTGGTTATTTAAATCACTCTCAGTTAACTGCGGAGAAATTCATTAGCAATACTTTTGATTCGTCTTCTAATACCCGCTTGTATAAAACGGGTGATTTATGCCGTCAACTTCCCAACTCCAAATTGGAATATATTGGAAGAATTGATAATCAAATTAAAATCAGAGGATATCGTATTGAACCCGCAGAAATTGAGAGTATTTTAACAAAACACTCCGCTTTAGAATCGGCAAAAATAAATGCTGTTGAGAATTACCGAAAAGAAAAAATACTTGTCGCTTATTATATTTTAAATAATAAAAAAGCGGTGATTTCTGATGGGGAATTACGGCAATATCTAAAGGGTTATTTGCCGGATTTTATGATACCAACTTTCTTTATAGCGATGGAATCATTTCCTTTAAATGAAAATGACAAATTGAATCTCAAAGCATTACCAATTCCTCGCGTTTTCTCCCACGAAGAACCACAGAGTCCGCTAGAGAAAACAATTGCGGAGATTTGGTCCAATGAACTTGGTTTAGACCCAATTGGTATTAATGATGATTTTTTTGAATTAGGAGGGCACTCCCTATCTGCAGCAAGAATAATTTCAGCACTCACTCAGCTCATCAATAAAAATATTAGTATCCGACAATTTTATCAAAACCCGACCATACGTGCTTTATCAATATTGTTAGATAAGCAGCAAAAAATTAATAATAGAATTCACTTCCCTGGAAAAATATATCAGGATAATTATCAATCCCCTCTCAGTGATTTTCAATTTACTTTATGGTTGGCTACTATTTTTGAGCCAAAGGCAAAAAAAATAAACATCTGTGGACGAAAACGTTTTTATGCTTGCTTGAATGAAAAAAAACTTCGTGACTCCTTTGAAAATCTTTTAAAAAAACATGATGCATTGTCCTATAAAATAGCAAAATTTATTCCAGAACAACAATTTAAAAAGTCATTGACTATTAAAATCGAAGTAATATATTTGGAATCATTATCCCTGGAAAATGAAACAATATTAGAAAAATCATTAGAAGACTTAAGAAATGATCATTACTGGCCTAAAAATTACGCGCTATTTAGAGCTCGAATCTTTTACTTGCCTGGAGATAAAACGGAATTACAATTTTGTATGCCTCATATCATTTCAGATGAAGTTTCAATTGATATTCTCTTTTCCGATTTATCCCAATTGTATCTATCTGAGGAATTGCCAAACTTACAAAAAGACAATTCACATCGAGAATACATTTTTGCTGAACAGCAACATCTAAACACTCACTTCGACCATGATCTGATCTTTTGGCAAAACTATTTAAACAATACTGCCTTATTAGTCATTCCCGATGACTATGTTGTACCCAATATGAAAAAACAAAAACTAGCTTATTCAAGCCATATAGAAATTCCCGAAAATTTATTAGACGCTTTACAAATTTATTGCTCTAAACATCATTTTAGCCTAGATCTCGGCCTATGCGGGGTTCTATTACTAGCTTTAAATCGAATTTTGGGCGAATCAAATTCAAACTCAGCGCTCTGCTTTAGTAAGGTAAAATCAACTCGTGATAATTGTAAATACGATAATACAATCGGTTGTTTCCTCAGTTTAGACTTGATAAAAGTCATGTTGAATAAAGAGGAAAATTTAAACTCCCTCTGTCAGCAGCTACGCGCATCTATTATAAGCACGAGTCCTTTTCAAAAATGTCCAAATTTAGCTAAACTTGCATGTATTAGCAATTTCCGGCATTCCAGTAGAGTCAAAGAAATAGCGGTTAATGGCCTCACTTCAATTTATAATTTTGTTGTTCCTTCCCATCCATTAAATCACAAATTAATTAATCACTGTGTACGCTTAAATAAATTTAAAGGAAATCATTTTCTAATTAATGTCAATGTCTATAAAGATTTTGTGAATACAAAGAATAGGGATAACTCTCTCTTTGAATCCGAATGTGAACCTCTAGCAAACAATTGGCATGATTTGTTAGCAATCAATAACTTTCTTGATGTTTGTTTTCTCAGAATGGAAGACCAAAAAGCTTATATGGTTGTTTCTGCCAACTTAACTACCGAGTTTAAAGCGCTGTTGGGAAAAGAATTATTAGAAATCTGTAAATTGCTTCAATAAATTACTTAATTCATATTTCCTTTAATTAAAGTTCTGATAAAATCACCAGTTCAATTATTTAAGGGAATAATATGATAAAAAAAATATTGCTAGCGGTTACTACTTATTTATTTGCCTTTTCCGCTTTTGCTGCTTCTTCATCTTGTCCTAAGGCGATGCCCACAGATACCCTACTTTTTTGCAACTCTTTTAAGGTTGCTGCTAGGTGTTACTGTACTTCCTCTGGACTACCTGCTGGATTGTGCCAAAATGTAGATGAGATTTATTTACGAATGATTATTATCTATAAAACATTGGAAAATGCATGCCATTCTCAAAAATATACAGGCGAACAAGATTGCCTGGACAATTGGCGTTGCTATCTCTATGGCGGTATAGATTCTCAAAATAGAATTTGCAGTTCGAATTATACGAGTTGTCCTAAAGAATAATGTTAAGAGATAAAGGGTTCTGTGGTGATTTTTAAAAAGCTAAAATTCAGTAGTTTGTTGTTTTTATCGTTATATCCATTATTTGGTTATAGCGGTGAAAGTCAGTCTGTTTCTTTTAATCGAGCACTCTATGTAGGTTTACTTGGCGGGTATGGCTCGACAACTTGGAGAGGATTAGTACCAACAAAGGAAAATCAGAACTTAGCTCTCAATTTATCAACCCCCATTCATGTCACAGAAGGTGGTGGCGTATGGGGGGTGTTAGCGGGCTATGAATTTATTCCTGCTTTTGCTTTAGAGGCAAGCTATATGCACTTCCCTAAAGCCAATGTTTTCTTCGATCCTGAAAGTCTTTTTAGCTTCAATAACAATGACATAGTCACTCTACGCACCAAAACAGAAACTATAAATTTAATGGGTAAAATTATGTTACCCATCTTAAACAGTTCTTTTAGAGTCTATTCTAGTGCTGGAATTGCTGGCGTGAATCGTACAGATCTCATTGAGAAGGCTTGGCGGGCTAGCCCAACTTTCGGAGTTGGAGTCAATTATCGTTTAGGCAGCCATATCATGGCGGAAATTGGTGGAAATTATACCGCAGGTTATGGAGAATCTCAGTTAAGCCCGACGGACTCCTATTTTCCTTTTCTTTACTCTGTAACAGCTCGCCTAAGTTATCGCTTTTAACTTAAGCTACCGGAGTATTGAATTTGCTGACAAGGCTTTAGTGTTTGATATTAATGGATTACCTCTTAACTAACAATGTAAGGATACGCTATGTGGGCAAATCTCAGAAATAATCTCGGGCCTCTCATTCTCATGTTAGTCTGCCCTCCCTTTGTCATGCTGATGTGGTACACGAATACACAATTAGATGGTTCTTTCTATGCCCTATGGAATCTAATCAGTGAAGAAGGGGTTTTTAATACGGTATACAAGGTTTGGCAGCCCTATTTTTGGGGCTCAAGTCTCGCTTGGACAATGATTGCCTGCTTTATCGTCTTTGAACTCATATTAATGCGCATACTGCCTGGGAAAAAATTCTACGGGCCGGCTACAGCAAAAGGCTATATGCCAATCTATAAAGAAAATGGATTTTTAGCCTTTGTTATCACCCTAGGTACCTTTTGCTTTGCTTCTTTTGGGCTACATTTATTTCCTGCCACCATAATATACGATAATATGGGTAGCATTTTTGGTGCACTCAATCTTTTTAGCCTTTTGTTCTGTGTTTTATTATATCTCAAAGGCCGTTTCTTTCCCTCAACAAGCGATGCAAGTACCACCAAAAACGTGTTATTCGACTATTATTGGGGAACAGAATTATATCCGCAAGTTTTTGGCTGGCACATCAAACAACTAATCACCTCTCGCTTTGGGATGATGAGCTGGGGGCTGTTTCTTATTTCTTATTGTGCTAAACAGGCAGAATTAAGCGGATTAGCTAATTCGATGATGATTTCGGTGGTTTTGCAAGGTTTATATGTAGCTAAATTTTTTCTATGGGAAAAAGGCTATTTGCGCTCGCTGGATATTATGCACGACCGTGCCGGATTTTATATTTGTTGGGGCTGCCTAGTTTGGGTGCCCTGCGTCTATACCTCGCCAGGCATGTATCTTGTTCTTCATCCTGTACAGCTAAGCACAGCCTGGGCGTCGATTATTTTGGTTCTCGGAGTCATCAGCGTTCTTATTAATTACTTAGCAGATAAACAACGGATGCTGGTCAGAGAGACCGAGGGTAATTGTAAGATTTGGGGTAGAAAACCAACTATTTTGTTAACGCATTATAAAACGCTAAAAGGAGATACCAAAAGTAGTATTCTCCTTGCTTCAGGCTGGTGGGGAATTTCAAGGCATTTTCATTATATTCCAGAAATATCGAGTGCGTTTTTTTGGTCTGTTCCAGCGCTTTTTACTCATTTCTCGCCTTATTTTTATGTCTGCTTCCTAACCATTCTTCTGCTTGATCGCGCCTTTCGTGATGATAAGCGCTGCGCTAATAAATATGGTCAAGATTGGAATAAATACTGTGAACTTGTACCTTATAAAATAATCCCTTTTTTAATTTAAATTAGCGATTGATTCATCAGTGCGATGAGATTTTCAAGCTTATCTGCTTCATTGGCAGGCTTGTCCCATCGCACTCGATTGATGCGGGGAAATCGCAAAGCCACGCCTGATTTATGACGAGAAGAATAATTAACCGCATCAAATGCAATCTCAAAAACAAGCGCCTTTTCTACTTCTCTAACCGGGCCAAAATGATTCTGGGTGTGATAACGAACCCACTTATCAAGTTGATATAATTCTTCATCAGTAAAGCCAAAATAGGCTTTCCCAATGGGAACTAACTCATCCTCTCGCCAAAGCCCAAAAGTATAATCTGAATAATAAGAAGAGCGTTTGCCATGACCGCGTTGTGCATACATCAAAACAGCATCAATTAATCGAGGTTCTCTTTTCCATTTGAACCAAGGACCAAAAGGTCTACCAGCAACATAGGTGCTGTTTTTACGTTTTAACATCAAGCCTTCGATCGCAATAGCCTGTTTGCTGAGAGCCCTTTGTTTTAGTTCTAGCAAACTCTCGGCTGAATCAAAAAATAAAAGCTCGGAGAGTATCATATTGGAGGGGTGGTAGTTTCTAAACCATGCTTCCAATCTTTTTCTCCTCTCTAGTAGAGAGAAACGCCGTAAATCTTGAGTTTTCTCTTCAAGAAGATCATACAAAATAATTGCCGCAGGCTGCTCCTGGAGAATTTTCTTATTCGGCTTTTTACGATTTAATCTTTTTTGCAAATCGTTAAAGCTGCCTATATGGTTTTTATTTTGAATGACAAGCTCGCCATCCAAAACCACCGGCTCATTAACCTCCTGTAAAACATCAGGAAATGACTGGCTGATATTATCGCCAGTTCGAGAATACAGGGCTTTAGACTTAGAAGTGCAAACGAGCTGCACGCGAATGCCATCGTATTTGTATTCGGCATAAAAATCATCGGGACTGATTAAGATGAGATCTTTTTCTTTCAACGGATGAGATAACATGACGGGATGAAAGAAATTAGCATCAAAGGTATGAGGAATTGAGCTTTTCCCTTCTAACCAAGCGAATAACTCAAGATAAGGAGGCTTTAGATTATGCCAGACCTGTTCTAGATCCAAGATATCAATCCCGCCATAGATTGCTAGAGCCTTTTTTAAAAACCGAGCCGAAACGCCAATCCTCAAATTCCTGGTCCCTATTTTTAATAAAGCCCAGCGCTCAACCTTATTGGATTGATCCAACAATTTAGCTAAAAAAGGCGCCATTTCAGTTTTAGACAATTTTTGAAAAACCATAATTATTTCTGCAAGATTTGGCAGCTTAGATTCTTGATGATTGGGCCATAGCAAAGCGATGGTTTCAGAAAGATCACCGACATAATCTAAAGATAGTTCAAACAAAAAGGGATCAATTCGCTGATCAATTAACTCTCTTATTAACTCGCGTTTAAATGTAGGAAACTCTAAAGAATCAGCCATAATTGCCAAAGCATACCCGCGCTCTGGATCCGAGGTGGTTTTAAAGAAATCTTGCAATAAACTTAACTTGGCTTTGTGTCGGTAAGAAAAATAAAGCTTATCGAGCAATTGAGCAAATTTTTTCATCATCAATCCTCGCTCTCATCTTGGCCCAACAATCTCAATGCCTTAGCTTTAAACCCTTTCTGCCTAGCCGCGTAAACCAGGGCATCTTCTAGACCATGAGTCACCCAAACTTCTTCGGGCTTATCTTCGTCAATCGTTTGTAAAAGCTCAAACCAATCGGCGTGATCAGAAATAACCAGCGGCAAATCAACATTTTTTTGCTTGGCACGAGCACGAATTTGCATCCATCCCGACGCATTAGCCCTGATGATTTCGCCAAAACGTCTTGTCCAGCGACTATGTAATTCACCAGGAGGGCATAAAACGATTTTTTTAATGGCACTAGCTTTATCTAAACTAAGCGCCGGACGTAATTCACCTAACTCAACGCCCCAACTTTCGTAAAGTTGACAAAGATTGACTAAAGCACCATGCAAATAAATGGGTTCTGAATAATGTAATTGGCGCAGTGTTTTAATAACTCGTTGACATTTTCCAAGAGGATATACCCCGACCAGATGACAGAATGGAAATTTTTCAAGAGATGCGAATAGCTTTTTAATTTCATCTTCGATGGGTGGGTGTTTAAAAATGGGTAATCCAAAAGTCGCCTCTGTAACAAAAAAATCACAAACCATGGCCTCAAAAGCCATGCAAGTGGGATCATAAGCGCGTTTATAATCACCAGAAATAATTAAACGCTGATTACTATACTCAATAACTACTTGGCAACTGCCCAAAATGTGACCCGCGGGGATAAAACTTAAGTTTACTTGGTTAATTTTTAAGGGTTGATGATACGGTAGATTTTGCCATTGCCCACAGGCCTTATCGCCAAAACGAAGTTGCATAATGTCAATGGTTTCTGGACTAGCCAAAACCTTATCGTGACCTGGCCGGGCATGATCATTATGGGCATGAGTTATGACCGCCCTATCTACACAATCAATGGGGTCAATATAAAAATCACCTGGAACACAAAAAAGGCCTGCAGGTTTTGGTATTAGCCAATCACTGAGCTTAGGCATAATTTATTTCAACTTTCCCTAGCCAGAGTTTAAAGCTATCAGCTTAATAATCCGTTATTAAGTGATGCCAAATTACTATAAGTATAAATTAAATAAGCAATATTGTTTTATTATCGACAGATTTATAGCGTTTATGTATTGCAAAAATAGCTCAATCTGTATAGTGTGTGAATATTACCTTTTTATTTATTAATAAAAATGATCCAATTTCCGAAGGAATTATACCTATTATTTGACTTGATTAATTTTATTGAGAAAAAAAGTAGCGAGAATGAGCAAAAAATTTTATACCTACTTCTCTATTTAATTTTAGGAATAATGGCTATCTCCCTATTTCAAGCCGTTACGACTCGCTCTAGCTTAGGTTTTTTTAGACCTCAGCAAGAAAATAACGATAATTTAAATTTACACGAAGAGAGTTTAAAGAATGCAAACTATAGCGATGAGGTTCCAGAAGAATTTATCTGCCCAATATCTCTAAGTATAATGGTGAATCCAGTTATGCTGGTTACCGAAGATCTCTCTGCTAGTAGGCTTTCATTTGATAAGGCTTCAATAGATGCTTATATGGATAAAGCTAAAGAAATGGCTTCAGCTAACGGTAAAGAGATAACAGAATTTACATGTCCAGCAACAAGACTGAAGTTTTCAGGCTATGTGTTCAATGACTGTTTAAAAAGTTCCATTGAACGTTGGGTCTCCGAGACAGTTACAAAATCGACTCATTTAGCAGTTGCGAATGCTTAATACCATTGCTAATTTTTGGGAAAATAGCATGCAAATAGCACTCTTTCAGAGGTGTCTCCAACACAGGATAAAAGGACTCCTTGTGGTTGTTTATCATCGCCGTATATTCCATGGATCACCCGCAATCCACCTTTGTTTGCACAGGCGAATTTCGCTGAAGCGACAATATTAGTAGTTGACTTAGATGGTGCAGCATCGTTATAGATGCCATGGCAATTCAAACCACCAGTTGTAGGCGGCGCTAATATTAAGATTTTCTCTGCAAAGCTTGAGTTAGATCCAACATATAAAAGAGCAACAATTAAAGCGCTGATTAATCTCACTTCTCACTCCCTATGAAGACTATTTTAATGTTGTCGATGATAATTTTGCTTAAAATGATACATTTCAGTACCGATCTCTTCTAACTCCCCCCTACTTAATAATTTTTTCACTTCAGGAAAAAGTTTCATTTCCTCTTCCTTAGCATGAAGCTCGACATCTTTTTTAAATTTTGAGAAATGCTCTTCCCAAATTGATTCAGTTTTGATTTCTGAGAGGCGTTCAATTTCTCTTTCTGCAAAATTTTCTTCTTTCAAAAGATGTTTAATTTCTTCATTTAATTGCAGATCATTTTGGAGATGAGGATACCATACGCTATGCTCCATCGCTTCATGACGTACCAAATCATTTCCTAAAGTCTCAAACATCTTTCTTTTTGTTTGATAACGATGCGATTCATCATTAATATTATCCAATAACTTTCTTACTCTATTATGCTCTTTAACTAAAAAATCGATAGCGTTCATAAGATATCCTTATCGAAGGGATTTTAATTAACTATAGAATATTGGATTAATTTATCAAGAACATGGCCTAGCAACTGTCGTTAAGGATGGCCTCCTTATACCAGAGCGAATCTAAACTTAATTATCGTTTGGATCTCGGTTAATCGTTTTACCTTGAAGTATAAACTATCGTTCGTTTTTGCAACGGTGCCAAAAAAGCTGAGTGTTGGCTGAGTTACATACGAATCCCATCACGAGGTGATTTATGTTCTGAAAGCTTCAATTGGGGTAATGCGATGGCATCGAGAGCCGAATACAATTCCTTTGCTGGAATGTCTTCGATACGAATATGTTTAGTCTTGTGAGTATAACGAGGGTCTAAACATAGACCGCTATTTTGGTTCCAGAAAAATATCTTATCTAATCCAACCAGCGTATCAATCTGATGGCATAATGTTAAGCCATCTTCAAATTCTCTTAAACGATAAGCTAAGATATAGAATGATATTGGCTTGTCAGTGCCTTCAGATAAAATGATATTTTCCATTCCACTATAAGTAGCTAAAACGGGGGAGTTAGGAGCAATTTTATGAATAATATCTTCAGAAAATAACCCAGTCATCTCCTTCCATTCATCACGATTCATAATCATGTCAGCAATGATCAGAAGATTGTCATCATATCGATCAGTTTTACTCCAGAATGAATCCTTGGATATTCTGTTAATTAAATCTTTAAAAAACTTGCAAAAAAGCTCATCAATACAATCTTTGTTTGCGGCTAATCTTCTATTGGTTAAACTAATATCCATATCTGTTAATATCCAAATGGCTTTAGACATATCATGTTCTTTTTCGCTTTCAAGTAATTGTCGTAAATGTCTAAACATGACTTTGTATTGATTCGATCCATTACGCCAGCAATGATAATAATCATGAGTTCTTGCTGCAAATAAGCTCATGTGAAAACCATGTACCTTGGGTGTGGGTTTTAAATCTGGATGTGGCGCTTCAATAGGGCGAGATTGTCTGCCTAGATTGTAGACTTTAGGATTCTCATCCATCTGACGTATGCGACGAATAGGAATTTGTCCCGCATTATTCACAATTTTGGTTGCATGTTCGATCCCATGCATGGCGATTTGAAGTTTATTCAGCACGGAAGAAGGCGTGATAATCATGCAAAGCAAAGGGCTGCGAGGATCGTTTTCATCGTAATCAGGATTAATTCCTATAAATGGAAATGATTCTCTTGTTCTTATGGCTGTAATAAAAGCCATAACGCTATTTGATTCTATGGTATTTAAGTTAGAAAATTCAGGAAATAAATGCTTATTATCACAAATAAACGAATAGATGCGTTTTTTTGCATCAGCATCATTAGTTTTTATTAACATATCAACCGCATAGTATAGTTCCGCTTTTTGTTTTAATTCGTTTTCCTTAATGACATTAGCTTGAAATTTTTTTAGAAATTGTTTTATAACTGGGCCCAAATAAGGCCTAGATCCGATATCAACTAATTGATATGGATTTAATAAGGTTTCGAATAAATTAAATTCGAAAGCACGCGGTACATCAATGCTAAAGTAGCATCGTTGATTTTCCGATACTTTTTGTAAACGATTTTTAAAATCAAGAATTTTTTCATTAGTAGCATAGGGAATGGATTCTGGATGATAAGGTCCTTTGCCATCAAAAAATTGATGTTGTTTAATGCTTGAGCCATCTTTTTTAAATAACTCACAAGCCATAAACATATCAAGCGCAGTACCTAATTCACTCTCATTTATTTTTTCTTTGCGAAATGCTTTGTAAATATCTCTGACAAAATCCTCATCCAGAAAATCTAATTCAGACCAGCGACCTTCATTAATTAATGTTGCATATTCATTCGCCTTGGGACCAAAAGCTTCTTTCATAAAACCAATAGTGAGTGGTCCAGTCAGTGTTTCTGAGTATTTGCGAGTAGATGATTTACCAGTTTTACGAGTGAATGATTTACGTTTTTTGAGGCGCCATGCTCTTTGCAGGACTCTAGCAGCTTGCTCCTCATAGGCATTTCCAACGACCAACCAAAAGTGAGGGTTAGCCTGCGCTTTAGCCACAGTCACGATTTTATATCTTTCATCTTTTTTACGGAAAAATGAAAATGCAGATACTTTTTTCTCTTTACGTGATCCTGCAGCAAAGAATGGAATAGGCTCAGGCTCAGGTGTTGGCTCTTGCTGAGTTAAGTGGCTATTCTGGTTGGTCGAATTTTTAGCGACAGAATGCTCCTTCTTACGCAGCTTCCTCCTTCTTTTTGGATTTTTTCTTTGCATATATTTATATCTATAGATAGTGTTTTATGGAGTTTCGACAGACAAAGTAAATTTGTCGCGTCTGTTTCTGATTTTTGATGTCACATATTATGCAGTAATTATTTGGGTTGATGCTACTGATCCGTTTATTTCAATAAGCTGAATGTCTGCTGCAAACTGAACAATTATAGCATTGTCATGTCAATTTCTTCAGTAGGTATAGTAGGTTGAACATCTGCCATTGCTTTAAAAGAGAATATAACTGACATTCCCTCTATTAATAATTTTTTCTTCATTTATATGGATGCGGCCATTAATGAATTACGACAAGAAGGCTTTCCTGTAAAAGATGAGGATGTCGCCAGGCTTTCGGCGTAGGGATTTGGGCATATTAATATGCTTGGGCGTTATTCGTTTGTAATGCCAGATGAAGTAAAGCGCGGTGAGTTGAGGCCATTAAGAACGGTTGAAAAGTCTTAAGTGACTTGGCTGTTCCATTGCTCCCCAAGGGCCAATATGAATTAGCCTGAAATTCTGCTCAAGGTTTGTTTAAATTTTTAAATGTAATTTACACATGACCCTTTTTAGCTAAGATACCGGCAGGAGGTCTAATGGATACCTCATTCCATGTTGACACAATAGAATTGCTTAATTAATATCCATCTTGTTAAAAATATTATTTTGAGGTTTTAATGTTTAACTCGCTAGAAATTTTTTCCGTGGAGCTGCAGAAAATCGTAAAATTACAACCCATGAAAAAATATTGGAAATAAAAGGAAGATTACCAGGAATTCACATTAATGAAGCAGAATGGACTACACAGGAAAAAGAAGCTCAGTTTGAAGATTGGCTCGCTTCAAGATCTAAACTTCGAAAAGCGGAATTGGCAATCTTTGATGCTATAATGATAATCGAAAATAAAATCTCGGCTTTAGGAAAGGACCGAATTAATGGTAAGGCTTTTAATTTCTTTACAGGACAAGATAAGGAAAAAAAGGCGATCGATGCTAAAATTCATTGTCTAAAAGATTTAAAGGATGAACTGTTCAATCATTATGTACAGATATCTGCACGTCATAGCAATCATTTTTATACTCTAGGTTCGCCAAGTTCGCCATTTGAAGCCGAAGAGTTTTTAGCTGAACAAGTGAATGAAATATCCGCCTTATTTACAAGCCATGATTGTGTTTTAGGAATTGATGAAGAAACGGGTGAGAAAATTTTAGATATACAATTTGGAATTAATGCTTTAATTAACCAAGCAATGGATTACTTTGGTACAGAATATTTTGGCAGGTTAAAATCAGGATCGAGGAATGCTTTAGAGGCTGCCCAAAATAAAATTACTCAGAGTTTTTGAGAATGATATTAATTTGTACTAAACGTAGATTGGATTGTTAATTGTGACTTTTGCAGCAAAAAAACATTGAGTCAGAATTTTCACCCCCAACCTATTGATTTTATTACACTGCTAACTAATCTTCCTGCCCTTAGATTGCGCGCTGTGAATTGAGAAACTCTTCATCAATGCGGCGGCCAATCATCCAATTCAACAAGACCTGGGTTGAATTATATTCTCGCGCAACATGGCCTTTGGCATGATCAATTAATTTCGAATATCGTTATGCAATGCCGTTGATAATAATGCTATCTCACGATCCTCATGGGGTTGCATTTCCTTTTTGCCTGGCATATAAAAGTTCCTAGAAGCATGGGTATCGGCAGTTTCACTATTAAAACAGCGAGAATTTCAGGTGGGAACCGTAGCAGAAAATACCAAACGATGGAAACGTTTTTTTGATTTGGCACTTTTGTTCAGATGTCGGCAAAATCGATGGTCTTTAGTCCCAGGCCTTTGAGCAGAATCCAGAGCGACAACTCGAAGGAATCTCACTTAACAAAAAATTTATAGATAAAGCGTCTGGAAAAAATACTGCACGACCACAACTTGAGGCGATGCTCGACTACGTGCGCGATGGTGATACCATCGTTATACACAGTATGGATCGGTTGGCGCGCAATTTAGATGATCTACGTAAACTAGTAACACAATTGACTTCACAACAAATTAGAGTTGAATTTGTGAAAGAAAGTTTAACATTCACAGGTGAAGATTCGCCAATGTCAACGTTGTTATTATCTGTCATGGGCGCATTTGCTGAGTTTGAACGTTCATTAATTAAAGAGCGTCAAATGGAAGGGAACGTTCTTGCTAAAAAGCGTGGCGCTTATAAAGGCCGGAAGGCTGCCTTATCTCAGGAACAAATTGACGAAATAAAAAAACGCGTGACTCAAGGAGATAAGAAAAGTCATATCGCACGTGATTTTAGTATTAGCCCGAGAGCATGATGCCTTTTTTTCTGATTATATTTATTGCAAGCGACTCGCTTGTTGGTTGTCTACTAGCCAGCCATAATAACTGTTTTTGATAAAATCTGTTAAGCTTCAAGAGGAGATTAATAGCATTCGAAAACAATGCAATAATGTTTTGACATCGTGTGAACCCTACGGTCAATTCAATTACTTAGAGCATACGCTGAAATCGATTAAAGCACATCAATTAGTAGTCATATTGCGGCTTGTCGTTGGCATTTACTAGCAATGAGTTGTTATAGAAATCAATAAGTTCCTCTTTCCCTTTACTCCTTATAGAATCATAAAGCGCCAGATGTTTTAAAGCTATGGAATCAATGGAAAACCGGCTAGCCGCCTCTAAGGCTTGATGTTTTAATTTAGAGGTTTCAGTTTCAGATAAATCAAGAAGTTCCTTAATAGCTTTTGCTAATTCTAACGGGGATTCTATATTTATTATTTTCCCAACTGCGAATTCCTCTGGACCGCCAGAACGAGTTGTAATTACAGGTAAACCACAGGCCATTGCTTCAAGACAAGCAATTCCAAACCCTTCTTCACGCGAGGGCATGACCGAAAATTCGGAGATATTATGAACTTGGGCAACTTTTTGCTGTGTTTGTTGTCCAATAAAATAGATATTTTCTAGACGATAAGAATCAGGCGGCAGGTTTTCTATCACATCGTCTAAACACCCTGCTCCCATAATAATAAAATAAATATCCTCTGAAGCCTGAAGTAAGCGGTTAGCTTGTAAAAGGATATCAATGCCTTTTGTCAGTGATAACTTTGCGGAAAAACTAATGATTCTAGCCTTAGGATCTAACTTAATTTTTAGCTCATCTAAGATTGCTTTTTTATTGGTATCAATGGCCTTAAATATCTCTTCATCATAGCAATTTGCAATCAGCTCTACCTTTTCTTTGTCGACGTTATAAAGCTTAAAGACCTCGTTTTTAACTGACTCTGAAATGGCAATTATTTTTTTAGCATATTGCGCACTCGCAATTGCTTTGTCTCTAGCCTTCTCATCAAATCGAAAGCCCATCTGATCACTATGATGCGCTGATAATAGAAGAGAAGGAAAACCTATTTGCTTGATTATCCAAGCAGGATACCAGATATGATGGCATTCAATAATATCGGGCCTAAATTGCTGAATTAGGGAGGATAATTCTTTATATAATTCTTCTTCATATAAATTTTGCTGATCACGTGAAAGGGAGCGAAAGGTAATTCCTTCAGGATTACGAGGATGAGGATCTGGAATCATTAGGGGAAAGTTGTTAATACAAATCCCACCTTTTTTTATAGGAAACTGCCAGATCTGATATAGCTCTGAATTTCCATAATATTCCTCTTTATCCTCCGATGCTAAATTACTATCGGGGAAAAAAACTTTAACTTCGTGGCCCAATTTTATTAATTCTTTGCTTAGGCATTTTACTAAATTAAAGCTACCCGTTCCCCAAGGACCTGTGGTTATAAATAATATCTTCATTGAGGTTTATTTTCCTTATATTTGCTCATAAATTTTAAGGTGTTTTTGAGTAATCTCTGACATTGTAAATTGATTAGCTACCATAAGGGCTTGCTCCCTTAATTTTAAATAATCTGTCTTTGGAAGTTGGAGTAACTCCTGAATTCCATGAGCTAATTGTGATGGCGATTCAGGATCTATAATTTTTCCTACAGCAAAATGCTCAGGCCCTCCACATCGTGTAGCAACCACAGGTAGTCCGCAGGCCATTGCTTCCAGACAAGAAATACCAAAACCTTCCTTACGAGACGGCATAAGGCTTAGCGTTGAAATATTATGAATTTTAGCCACCATTTCAGGGGTTTGTTGTCCAACAAAATGCATATTTTTAAGGCTATATGAGGAAGAAGGCATATTTTGGATAATGGAATCAATACTACCTGCTCCAAGCACTAGGAATTGAATATTGTCTGATGAAGAGAGTAAGTAATTAGCTTGCAATAGAATGTCTATACCTTTAGTTAAGGATAATTTTCCAGCAAAACTGATTACTGGAGCATTTCGCTCCCAATTGATTCCAAACTTAGATTGAAGTTCATTGGTTAACTGTTGTTTGTCCCTTGAATTGACTTTAAATACTTCTCTGTCATAGCCATTGGGCACCACAATGATTTGAGCTTCATCCACATTATAAAGTTCAATGACCTCTTTTTTTACTCCTTCGGAAATGGCAATGATCTTTTTGCAGTCTCGCCCAGCAGCAGTCGCTTTTTCTCTCACTTTTTCATCGAATCGAAATCCCATTTGATCACTCTGGTGAGCCGTCAAATAAGAGCTTAATCCTAATTCCTTCAAAATCCATGCTGGATACCAAATATGATGACATTCGATCACGTCAGGCTTAAATTCCTGAGTGAGGGTAAAGAGTTCTTTTTTTAACTCATTTTCATATAAATTTTGCTGCTCTGTACTCAGATCTTTAAAAGTAATAGCATGAGGATTTCGCGGGTGGGGATCTGGAATCATTAAAGGAAAATTTTGAATACTAATGGAACCTTTTTGTAACGGAAAATGCCAGATTTTATAGAGTTCAGAGTTTTGGTAATATTCTTTCTTATCCTCAGATTCAACATTTCCATCTGGAAAAAAAACTTTAACCTGGTGCCCTAAGCTTATTAGTTCTTTCGCTAGGCATTTAACTAAAGTGAAACTTCCAGTTCCCCAAGGGCCTGTGTTTATGAATAGTATTCTCATAGAATTTGATTTCTTTAACTGTTTTTATTAGTATAAATGCATTGTAAAGAAGAATGCCAATGGTCGAAAGACAAAGATTCCCTTAAACTGACAGCCTATCCCCTTTTCCCCATTATCTTTCAACCAACTCGTTGCTAGTAATTCCCTATGACCTGCCAGGTAGGGAAGACAAATTCATTGAACTTTTTTTCGGTTAATTCGGTTGAAATCCTTTTGTAGTCTGTTTTCCTCATGCCGTCACCTTTATTTTTATTTTCTGAATCGGAGCTTTCAATTTGATGGCAATTAATCGAAATTAAGGCTTTTTTATAGCTTATGAAACTAGCAATCTGTTTAGATTTGGACAAATAAAACCAAGAAAGTAATTCAGATGTTAATCCAGCTTGATTTAAGGCAAAACTGTATTAGGCTTATATTAAGGATACGTAGGCTTGGCCAAGTCCTGTCTATCTGGAGGAGTTTAATGTAAATCAGGCCTTCTATAATATGAAAAATATTTTAAGCAGGGTTATCTTATCTAGGCGGCAAGTTAAGACCGTTGATGGCGCCATCAATCCTAAAATTATTTTTTTGAATAATGGATTAATTATTACCTCTATTATCACGTGTATTATGGGGATTGTTCGTTGGCATGATGCTGTTATTATGAGCGTGATTGATTTTAGCTATACGGCCATCGGCATTGTATAGTTTACTATCTGCGAAATCATGAAAAAAAAATAGAGCTTGTCAGTTCTATTGTCTTGGTGCTGTATTTTATCTTTCTTTATTCAATTTACCTATTGGTTCCACAGGAATCTGTTCGTGTGGCAGTTTTTTTTCTTTTAACAGCGATTGCATTTTTTTTAAAAGGCAGAAGGCAAGGGCTTGTATGGGGGATGTTTATTCTATTTTCCATGTTATTAGGTGCCCTTGCTCCCTGGTATCGAACGAATTATTCGAACCTCAATATGCTATCAACCTGTTTATATTTAATCGCTCTTATCTTTATTTTATATAATTACGAGTTGGTTAGGGAGGAGAATGTTGACAAATTAAGACATTTGAATGAGTTCCTCGAGAAAGAGGTCATCATTCGTACTAACGAATTGCAAAAAGCTAATAATAATTTAAAAAAACTTAATCAACAGAAAACGTCTGTCTTAAAAAAAATATACCTGGTTGAACATGAAGAAAGTGTGATGAATAAATTGAATAGCATGCTTCAAATTTGTGCTTCATCGGAAGAAACTTATCCAGTAACCCGCATCATAGCCCAGGAGCTTTTTCCAAAACTAAGCGGTGGATTAGTTATTTACCATGATTCCACTCAAAACATGGAAACAGTTATCCAATGGGGTAAAGAGCAAATATTACCAACTTTTTTTTCTCCAGAAGATTGTTTCGCGCTTCGCGAGGGGAATGTCATTATTGTGAATAATCCTGAAACAGCGCTGCCATGCAATCACTATACCTCGCTCCCGCAAGGTGGATATATATGTATACCGATGTTCGTTCAAAAGGAGTTAATTGGATTAATCCATTTTATTTCGCAGGAAGCCCAGGTAATATCAAAACATTCGCAAGACCTAACAGTTACTTTTAGCAACATTGTAAAAATTGCTCTGGTGAATATCAAACTGCGTCAATCATTGCTAGAGCTATCTCTACGAGACTCATTAACCGGGTTATTTAATCGCCGCTACCTGTTGGAGTATTTGCCACGGGAGCTAGCTCGAATCAAACGTGATAAAACTAACCTCATTACGGCCATGTTAGATATAGATGATTTTAAAAAATTTAATGATCGATATGGACATGAGGCCGGTGACAAGGTTCTAAAATTTATTGGTCATGAGCTGAATAATAATTTTCGACCTAATGATATGGCTTGTCGTTTTGGTGGAGAGGAATTTTTGGTAGTAATGGTTAATATGGATATTGAAACGGGTGTTCAAAGATTGGAACGAGTATGTGGGAAAATTAAAAATAAATCGATCATGTATAAAGGGCAGCGCTTATCTGTAATCACGGTTTCAGTTGGGGTTTCCGTAGCCCCCGACAATGGACTAATTGTTGATGAATTGATAGAGGCTGCAGATCAAGCCCTTTATGTGGCTAAACGGTCCGGGAAGGATAGAATAGAAATATTCAAGCCGGGTCATGGAGTTGAGATTTGAGGTTCCGTGGTAACCTTCGGCAGAACCCCCTTTAAGCTATACTCAATTTAAATGTAAAATTTAAGAAGCCATTTAAAATGATCAAACAAATTCTTATTGTTGAGGACAATCTGATTGCCAGCAAGGTGCAAAAAATGATTGTAGAAAGCTTTGGATTTGCGGTTGATTGTGCCATGACAGGTGAAGAAGGGGTAGAATTAGCACACAAAAAAGTATGCCTTAATCCTTATGGATTTAGGATTACCAGGAATTAATGGTATAGAAACGACTATAAAGATTAAGATGGATAAATCAGGAATTAATAACACATTAACCTCAATAGTGGCAGTTACTGCCAATGAGGATCCCATAATACGCGAACAATGTCTTAACGCAGAAATGGATGAAGTGTTATCAAAACCCTTTACTCCTGTAACGGCAAAGGAACTTTTAGACCGCTTTTGTCCTGAAGAGGCAGCGTGAATGTAAAAATACTGCCCTCATCCATTCTGCTTTGTACCTCAATATTCCCACCCAACTGAATGGCCACCTGGCGTGAAGCATATAACCCCAAACCGACACCTTTAAAATTCTGGTATTTGTTCAAGTGCGAAAGCTTGGTGAATTGCTCAAAAATAAAATCCAACTTGTCATCAGGAATACCAATACCTGTATCAATAACCTGAATTGTGCACGTTGACCCGTATTAGCTACCTTTATATTCACGGATCCTTTTTCTGTGAAATTAATAGCATTTCCTACTAAGTTTGACAAAATTAAATTAAATTTTAGCCTATCTGTTTTAATTCTATCACTTTCTTTTGGGATGTCATCAATATAAAAATCCAATGCTTTTATCCGTACCGTAGCTGATAGTATTTCCTTAATTTTCATTAATTCACTGCCGATGGAAATCCACTCTCTTGGTGCTATCAGAGGATCTTTGATTACAATACAACAATAATTTGATGATGAACCGCTTCTCATTGATTGGAGCTTTTAAGCAAATCTCCTAAAAGTATTTTTTTATCCGGATCCGATTCCATTTCATACAATATCATTGCTATCGCACTAATTCCCGCAAACGGAGAAAAGAATTACATTTACTTCTTCTTTTCAGTTAAAGCAGATAAGTATTTATCTAATGGGGTTAAGGAAACAAATAAACAGAGCAAAGCTGCTCCTATACCCGTAACCAAAGATTCTTTCCCGGAAGCCGTAGCTCCATGGCTTATATAATCTGCAATTGTAGTCCCAATAAAAGCAATAGTTGCTGCGCCATATCGCGAAGCTTGAAACTTAATTAAATCGCCATAAGAGGCTAGTAAGCTTATTAATCCGGTTCCTAATCCTGTACCAATGGCAATTTTCCAGTGGTATAGGGTAAGTACTGATAAATTTCCTTTCGTCATAGCAAGAAGGCAAGCCGTTGTGGATTGCATTACATGACGTACAACTATTGCAGAGCGAACTTTTATTTTTGAAATAATGGTATCCATTGGTCTTATCCTTGGTAAGAAGTGAAATTCTTATATCCTTTCTAAAATCAATTAATTTGTTTGAATGTGTAGAATCAAATTATACGCTTTTACCCTTGGCTGTTATTAAATATTAAATTAGAACATACCTCTCAAATAACCAAGGTATTAAATTATAACTTGTTAATTACAATTACGCTCCTGGTTAATATAGATCAAATAACTTAATCAGTAATGCGAAGTGTATCAAATAAAATGTTAGCGATTGCTGAAAATAAGAATTTTGATAAATCAGTAGAAAATGGGTTCTGTCGCGAAAAAATCTGTCGATGTATGCCAGAAAAACTCTGGACGAATTTAGGCTGCGAGTCCATAGAATTGTTCAAAATAGACTGATTTTTTGCTTGGAGAGAGCTACGGTCGAAAGTTGTGTATGGTCAAAAAAGACCAGGCGGCTTGAACGGGTTGAATTATTTACTTGGTCCCAGGCCTAGAAGTCTTTTACTTAATCGTTTATCACCAAAATTAACTAGCCCAAACTCACTCTCTGCCCATCCCGTGGATGGTATTTCCCAGAACGCATACGGTCATGGATGGTCTCCTTATAGCCATTCTCACTGGTAAGAATGGCTGATTTGATTAGATAGTGCTTCAGTTTTAACTATGCAACTGTTCTAATTTCTGAACATCGGATTGTTTGTTATGGATGGATTTCAAAATTTCTCTGATCTTGGGATCATGGCTACATTTTAGTAAGTAAGCCGTCATTTGCATGCCTCCTTTAAAGTGATCACTCACTTCACTTATATACATATCATCGAACTCTTTGCCTGCAAGCTGGTCAAACGACTTCAGCTCCATAGGTTTCATTCCAGGAATTTGATAATTGGCTGCTGAAGTAGCGGGTAATTTACTGAGTAGTTCTTTCATTTTAACAACTTCACTGCCTTGCCGCGCGAGCATTTTCTTTGATATAGCCACTATTTTTGGATTTTGAGATTTTTTTATAGCTAGCTCCATTATTTGCATTCCTTGTTGGTGATGAGTAATCATCATTTGCAGGTATTCTTTTTCAAGTGCTACAGTTTGTTTTTTATCTTTAGGACAATGATTTTCATTCATAGACATCTGTCCCATATTAGATTGATCCATTGCAAATGCACATGAACTTATTAATGTGAGCCCTAAAAGTATTGAATACTTCTTCATTTCCCTATCTCCTAAATTAAGTAAAGGACCTTAGAATTATAGGTCAATAATAAAAAATAGGGGTTCTAATGTAATGAACCATCATATAGGCCTCAATACCAACGTTAAAAAAAGACAATTACGCCCAATGCTCCCGCACTACGCTTTCTTAATAGCTTCTTGTTAAGAGTTATGTGACTTATTGTTCTGGAGATGCTTTAATCAGCAGGACATATCTAATTTGATAGTCATCATACATCCCTGTGTATAGATGTATTTGCCGACTACTCCACCTCTTCCAGCCATAATTTCGACAGAACTGTCTATAGGCTTTTGGGGAGTAACGGAACAGCCAACCCACTTAAGAAATAACAGCCATAAAAACAATATGTTATCAAAATTGATTTAACAAATTTAGATGGTTATTGATGATAATTGATTGATCGACAAGTAATAATAAAAAACATTTAAATATAATTTTAATTGATTTTAGTAGCTTAAGTGAGTTGGCTGTTCCGTTACTCCCCAAAGGCCGATAGCTGAAATGATAATTTTCTCGGCGAAACCCCTACAAGGGTAATCAAAAGTGTCTATTAAAATCCATAGATTGATGCAACACCCGAATAACTGCAATACCATAATGAGTCATTTTGAAAAAAATAACATGAGAACCTACATTGAAAGCCCTCAAATCCTGACGGACATAATCACATGTTCGAGAAATAAGTGGATCGTCTGCGAGATACTGGAAGCTTGTTTCAATTGCCAAATATAATCTTCTGTCCTTTTGCTCCCAAATTCTCGCATACTATATAAATAGATTGACTCAAGATCCTCTATAGCCTTTGGATAAAGACGATATGTTTATTTGGCATGAGGGGCTTTTTTCATGCGCTCAAGAAACTCTTCCGCGTTCCACATTAATGGATCGCCGCTCCCCTCCCCTTCATCGATAAGATGACGCAACTGCTCAAGCTTTGATTCAGCTTGTTTTTCACGAAGAAGACGTAATGATTCTCTTAATACTTCGCTATTACTTCTATAATCTCCTGAATCCACAAAAGTGGGGAATTTCTGGCCCTCCCCTTTGACGTAGAATGTTTATCTTGCATATTCAGTTCGTGAGTAAAAAAACCAAGTTCACCGCTGTATACTAAAGATTAATCTATTGATATAAGCTTATCGTTTGATAAGAAAAAACCAAAAGAAGGCTCTATGCGTCGAATCATCGCTGTCTGTTTTATTTTTTTTCTTGCTATACCTGGTCTAGTGCTTTCCAAATCTACCGAGATAAATCAGAAAAAAGAAGAAAATTTCTCTAAAGTAGTTAGCCTTGCGAAGCTTCTATTTTCAAATAAAATACTTCGCGGTGAAGATGGAATTATTCAGAAATATTCAATGTTTAAACAAATTGGGTCTGCTCAACAAATTCAGGTGGAAGTTACATTGAGTGATGGTTTAATGCTCATGGTATTAGACACTCTAGTACTTACTCCCAACGGCCTAATTTTAATTGAAGAGGCTCAAGGCATGCCAAAATTGAAATATGATGTAACCCTTACATCGTTGGGTAATTTTCTGGTGAACTCACGAGATAGTGCTTCAAAGTTCATCAGTCGCGAATGCAGGTTAGTTAACGGAAAAACATCCTGTATCAAAACAATAATAGGGCAAAATGGTTCGACCACTATTATTAAGTACTCTCAGATAAAACCTTGAATGGCAGGAGGCAGCGTAACGTCAGTATTGGTAAATAAAAAAATCTAAAAATGAACCCGCAAACTCAGATTGAGCACTTTTGGGGGTTCTTTCACAGGACCCGTCATGGGGTTTTCCCGCATAATAAAATTACGCCCCAGAAAGGAATAGTTACAATCATTTCCCTAAGCATTATCTTCCTCTTCAATTGATTATAGCTGCAATGCTGGACTTATTGTTCTAATTTTAAACCAATATTCCAATTTTATGAAATATACACATCTTTAACTAGTTTTGGCTCTTATTTTAACTCATTGTAAGGTTGATTTTCCTGATTGGGTCTCTCACTATTTCTCGGTGAATGCCACATACTAAGATGAGGTGGAGCATAAAGCGGAGCAGGCATTTCAGGTGGTGGAATTTGTACAAATTGTGGCTGCGGTTGTGCCAGAACACTGCGGTAACGCAATAATAATGACTTTCTATAATCAGAAAACTGTATACAAAGCCGTACACAAATTGATAATCGACCTTCAGCGACATTTTTTAAATCGTTTAAAATTATTTTTTTAAGATAATCTGAATAATTATACGATGTTAATAATTTCTCGATTTCTCTAATAAAGTAACCGAGTAAATCTTCGCTAGTCATAGGCGAATTTCGATAAGTAGAAATAGAAGCAGCTAAAATGCAGCCAAAAATATGCAATTGTGAAACTGATTGTGGCCCTTTTTTTGCATAAATTTGATCGGCTTCTTGCAATTGTTCCCTCAGCCAGCGTAAACGTAAGGCTGTATTGATCTTGGGAAAGAGATGAGAAAAATATCCAAATTGGACTAAAGTATCAAATCCTTTGACAGCATAACCATTAACAAAATGTTTCTTAAGCGTATTATACTTTTTTCCGCTATCTAACGAGTCTAATAAAGATATATAGGGCTGTATCTCTTCAGGCGGATGCCCAGGAAAATACCCTTGTGATATCTTATGCGTATAACGTAACAATCTCAGAGAGTCTGTTTTAATATTTTCATTTAGCTCCCCTATAAAATAAACTTTATTTTCTTTTATATGTTTTAAGCCGTTACCAAGAGGGTCTAGTATACGGCCGCTCTTTGTCAAATAAACTGCACCTATTGTAAAGTCACGACTTTCAGCATCTTTCCGCAAAGACTCCTTGAGTAACTTACTATGCTTTACCTCAAGCTTAACCGGATCAGCGCATAACCCAATAGGCGAAGTTTTATATAAATCTCCCTTAAAATTATCATGCGGAAAGAAATGGTATTGGATTTCACTAAAAGGTTTAATTAAGCTAGTCAGTGGAAGTTTGGTTACCATATCACAATCTTTATTTGCTAATTGAAGATAAACCATATCCCAATTGACAGATTCACCATTCCTTTCACGCATTGCATATGCGGCTAAAGTGCTAGCTTGGCTTCCTACTATTAAACTGACCTCTTCATCAGATTCATTTTCATCCCCAGATATGAAATTAAATCGAGAAAATAATAAATTTAATCGCTCATTAAGAATGACATGATACCCAGAGTCATCTAAGCGTTGGTTAGATTTTGTTTTTTTACCTCGTTTTTTTCGCCTTTTATTAGCAGACGGTTTAATTGGCTTTGCTTTATTTTCACTCTCATTGCTTGTGGTTAAAGCTGGTATTGAATCTGATTTGCTTTCTTCCACTTCTGTTGTAGCAGCTTCATTTGATAGCAAAATAACCTTAACAGACTCGACAGGGGACTTACTTGACTCTACAGGTGGAGGGTTATTTGATTCCAATTTATCATGCGCTAATTGAGCTGCGCGTTTCGCTACTTTACGTCTTTTATTTTTGTCGTTACGACGCGAGCGCCGTAGCTCTTCTTTTTGTTCTTTTTCTTTTTTTACCCGTTGAAGTTCAGCGGCATAAACCTCTTTCCTTTCCTTAACATCTCCATCTCCAGATGCCATATTTTTTTCTTTAGGAGTCAAAAGTGAGTCATTTTTTCCTTTAGCACGGCTTTCCATTTGAGCAAGCGCTAATGCTCTCTTATTCGTACGATTAGTAGTTTGTTGGGGCAATACTTCAATCTTTTTTGTTGTCTCTAGACTCACCTGCGAAAGAGTAGTAACCTTTTCATCCGAACAAAATATACCTTCTAATAGCCTTATCTTATCTTCTATTAGCTGTAAATAAGACTTTGATCTTTTATAAATAGGACAAGCATTGGCGGCATCCATGTCCTCGTATTTACCTTTTAATGATCTGTAAACTTTGTATAATTGATTATAATTGCACTTTAATTGCTCTTTAATATTATTTGCATTTTTATCTGAGTTAATTAACAACTCATTTATTTCAAGCATAATTTGTAACCAAGCTAATCCTTCATTCACTATTTTTATTAAATCTAATAATTCTGGTCTATTCATTGATCCAAAATTGTGGCGAAGTATATGCAATAATTGCTCACTGAGCTCTTTTATATTGTTGCTAAATTCTTGAAATGCAATAAAATTATTATCTTTCGTTATTAGCGCATACATCAGATCAATAATGCGTTTTTCCATTTTGCTATTAGCACTCTCCCAAATGCCAACCACATCGGGCTCTGGGGCATAGGCTTTCAAACTTTTAGGTAACTCTGTTTTTTCAATAAATTTGTACATGCGTAAGTGATTAATGGCTATATGCAGGTTTTTCAGCAAGTCCATTTCAAGAAGCGATATAAAATTTTCCTTATCATATATTTCACAAAAATGTTTATGCATATTGTGCATCACAAATTCGATAAATTTTAAAACCGTATTGTTTTCCTTATTATCATTTTCTGCATATAAAGTTTGTACTGTTTCAAATGCATTTCTCCATACATTAAATTGATCCTTTATAGGAGTTAAACCCTCTTTTGTAGCAAAATCACTTAACTCAGAAAAACTTTTTAAAAATACATATCTATCACTAGAACGAAATGCAGTAATCATAGCTTTCCATGAGGTATAAGTTATCAGTATTTTTAAACCATGTAATATTTTTTCTGGACATTTAGGTTGCGTATAATATAATTTTTTTGCGGCTAATGTGAAATATAAGTCAACCCGGTTTTCTTGAATCTTTTTTTCTCGCAGATACAACTCTAATGCATCATAATGTAAATTAATCTCTAAATTTGAATCAATTTTAATAAAATCTTTATATTTATTTAAAATATATTCATCATCTTCTTCGTTACAGGCAACCCTTATAGTCATTCCGTATAGTGATTCAATCATTTCAATTAATGATTTTTTATATTCTTGAGATTTTTCCGGTATTGTTTCCAGCGCCCAATTTTGAATACCATTATAGCAAGTCTTTAAACCAGACGGGATTTCCATTTCTTTATAAAAACCAATCATCTCATCTAAATGCTCAAGACATACTTGCCTCGTTTCTTCTATTTTTCCTAATATTTCAGATTGATTTTTTCCTGAATTTAAAGCAGGGAGATATATATGTGCTATTTTTTTTAAATTAGTAATAAGCAGAAGATGTAGTTTATCGCAGCGATTTATTTTTGGTGCCATGTTGATAGATTCCACGAGTGCATGCTCTACTCTTTCATTATAAATAAATAGAGATAGCTCATTTGCGATTTTGGCATAATTAAAACATGCCTCAGCACTTTGTTCTGGACGACCAAAAATCGTGATAAGTCTATACAAAGACTCTCTTAGAGGGGAAGCAGTATCATCTGATCCAGAATAAGCAATATAAGGAATTATTTTTTTTATTACTTCCTCGACAGAGACGTTTTGGTGTAAATCAGTAGCAGATTTATTGATAAGTAACTGGGAACGCTGCAGCATAATTTCCTCGTTTTATTGTAGTTATATCGCCCCGAATCAGGATACTTGTAAATTTGACCAGTTCGATTTTCAAAAGGGTACTTTAGCCCTTGTCAGGCCTAGGTTTCTTGGCATTTTATTCAAATCTAAAACATACTTCCAAATCGCTTAAGATGCTCAGTCATGTAAGGGCTCATATAACTCACATCTTCTTTGGTTATTCTATACCCTTCTTCTTGAAGCTCGTGGCAAATATCAGTTATATCAACAACCTTTTGCAGCATAATAGGGGTCGTGCTGAAATCCCACTTTTTGGAGGTTCTTCAGCACGACCCCTAGTACGGATTTTCTATAGAGTTTTGTTTTAATTTTCCACAATTTTTATTCCAATAATATTTTTTAGCTATTGTTTTTAACATGGGAAGGTAGATTGAATCATTTTCAATGTTTTGTATGATTTCAATCATTAAATCTTTTCCTAGTGGAAATCCATAAGGGTAACTTGCTCCAGCACCCAAGACAAAAACAGTGTTTTGTTTAAACATTGAAGTCTTTCCTTAATTCAGACTCACCCATCCAATAGCACAGTAAAGTTGCAGGTATTTGCATAATTTTAGCTTTAGTGTGGTCAGGTAAATTTTCCATGATACCAAAGTCATCCAAAGATTTTGTGACCACATATCCATGTGTGATCGTCTTTTTTCTACAAAGCTCTAATAATCCTTTTAATGCTTTGGCATCTGTATGCTGAGCGCGATATTTTACTTCAAAGGGAATGATTTGATCCCCAATTTGTGCGACAAGATCTACTTCATGCTCTTTTTGGCCTCGCCAATAACTAAACCGCACATTATGAGAGTAATATCGAGCAAATAAGTGTTTAAAAACTGCCGTTTCAGTAGCAATACCTAATGCTTCAGCATCATTAATAATACTTTTACCTCTAAGCAATACTGCTGGTGCAATTGCGGCATCCGCTAAATATATTTTGTATTTAGCTCTTGAAATGTCCTTACCATAACCAAAGGGTGGTAATCGATAGATAAGATGAGTAGCCTCTAATAAGTGGATAAAATTCTGCGCAGTAGGTCTCTTTACTTCAAGATTGCTACACAAATCGATCATACATAAATAAAGAAAAGTTTGCTCGAGCTCTAAAATTCGACGAACACCAAAAAGTGCTGTCATATCTCTTTTCAGTACCTTATCGATGATATCCTCCCTCAAAAGACGTTGAGCCTGATTTATGCTTTCAACCTGTGCAGTTTGAGGAAACCCTCCTCTTAAAAGATATTCATGAAAATGCCCCACGTAGTGAGCTGCCAACTCTTGAACTCGATAAAATTCATGTTTTGGCCATTCAAATAAGATGCGCAAGGACTTAAGTTTAGGTAATTGAGGTAAATCAATTTTTTTTAATTGCAAATACTCATAAAATGAAAGTGTTGTTAAACGAATAGTATACCAGCGCCCTACTCCAGATTCTTGATCAGCTTCAATGATTGGTGTTGCAGATTCAGTAAAAAAAATTCGTCTGTTTTTAGAAAAATCTACCTGATGTTTAATCCAAGTTCCCCAGTCACGCATACTGAGCTTCATCAAGAAAAATATACTCAATATCGTCGGTTTTTGGTTCTCGTTCACGCCAAGCCCCTAAAACCTCAACATTATCTGATTGATTATATTGATTTTATTGAAAAATAACCATCAAAATAGGCCTTCAAATGTCGGCAAAACTGACGATCTTTAGTCCCAGGCCGATTAGGGTTAACTAGTTATAATGAGTGTGATAATTTTGATTTGCAAACCGAACATCGCCTGGCTATTTGCTTATATTCTTTAGGAAAGCTAGCTGCAGAATGATGGATATTTGATGGTTGTATGATTTTCATTAGATGACCTATTGATTTCTATTTGAGTCTCATTTGATTTCTTGTTGATATCTAAGTGATTCCTAAATGATATCCATTTCAAACTTACCCCTAATTTTTTGTGGTGCACCCACGCTTTCATGCGTTATTTGCAGCAGTTGCTGATAAAGCGGCTCGAGTAACGTGCGTTGTCCCGTTTTCAATACCGCTCCAGGTAATGACAGGCCATCTTCATTTATTCACAACCCATCTTATTTCGCTGGTGGAAAGTGCAGCTTCTCGATTAGGGTTAACTACTTACAATGAGTGACCTCCGGCCGGGATCTTAGCGAAAAAGGGTCATGTGGTTTATTTAATCAATTATCATCTATATTCTTAATTAATTTTAAAGAGGTTATGAGTAGTTTGTTCTAATTTAAACTTCATTGCTCTTTTATGTATACTATTTTTATGCCAATTAGTGAGATTATACAAAAAATTTAAACACATATTGGATGGAATATGTATGTAATTTACACATGACCCTTTTTCGCTAAGATCCCGGCCGGAGGTCAAAATAAATACTTATCCATTTGAGGGCATATCTATATTTTTTTAGAATTTTAAGATTAGCTATTGACCCTGACATTATGTCATCCCATATGCTCAATAATGACAGGAGAACCAAATGAAAGTATGGCATATAAAAGAAATCAGCGACTTAACCAAAACATCGATACGTATGTTAAGGCATTACGATAAAATAGGTTTATTAGTACCGTCTTATCGTGACCCTAATGGTTATCGTTGTTATACAGCACCAGATTTGGCAAAGTTACAGCAGATTGTGGCTTTAAAATACTTTGGTTTTAACTTGAGCACTATAAAGAACATTCTGCAAAAACATAACAATATCTATGCTCATCTTCAAGCACAGCAACAAGTAATCAAGAAGCAAAGTGATCATTTGCAGCAAGTACATAATGTATTGGATGATATTCTTAAACGCCTTGCTCCATCTAACTCTCCTGATTGGAATGATTTATTACTATTAATTGAGGGGTTCAATATGACAGACAATCTGAGAGAAAAATTAAAAGGTTCATGGGCTGGTAAAACATTATCAGAATCTCAATTTGAAGAATATTTATTTCTTTATGAGCAGTTCCCTGAAGAATTTGCTCAACGGGATGCCATGATTGATGAAATTAATCAAAAACTTGTGGGTGATCCTGAGGGGCCAGATGGGGAAAGAGTCGTTCTATTTAGTCATGATTTGGCTAAAAAAATGAAACAATTTTTTACACAAAACGTGAAGCTCAGTTCAAGCTTTCTTGAAAGTATTAAATCAGGAAAGGTGACGCAACTTGAGATTAGTCGAGAAGGGGCCAACTGGGTAGGAAGAGCGACATTAGCCTATTGGTTGAAACGATGGAATGGACTTTATGATAAAATTATAGACAATCTTGCGGCGGATCCCAATGGAAAGGTTGGAAAAGAGTTAGCTAAAGAATGGCGGACTATACTTGATGATTATTTTTCCGTCGGATCTAAGGATTTCCTTAATGGAATACTCTTATGGCAAGAAACTGCAAGGCAGGATAAAGAAATTAAGGAATTGAAAAAAATACCATCACCTCAGGAAATGATGGACAAGTGTCATATTAAATTATTATTTAATCCAAATGCTGCGAGCTGGATTAGCAAAGCACTTGAAATGCATTAAGAGGCCTGTGCCATATAATTTAGTGGATTCTTTTTAAAGTGTTACCAATTTCAACTAGATTGGTGGCACTTGATATGGAACTCATTATTATTAGATAAATTTTGGAAGATATGAATATTATATATTTTATTATTTTGCTTGTAATTGGTATTTGGCTTTTTGATAAAACCTGTTTATGGTTAGAGCGTAAAGGCTGGCTATATTATCGATTTGAAAAGCCCCAGAAAGGAATAATAGGTGCTGCATTACAAGAATTAAATGCACAAATTATGCCTAGTAATAGACATGTTATTATTGCGCAAAAACAGGAAGTTCAATCCAAAAAAAGCTTACCGGACTCTACATTATGACGCTGAAACTACAAAGCTCTTTACAATCTTAAATTTCACGGATGCTCATGTGATTGAGGAATTTAATAATGGTGAAAAGATGTCTTTATTAATTGAAACAAAAAGGCTATTAATTAAAATCCCAATATTGGATGACCTTGATAATTGGAATTCTTTACATTCTGATCCAGAGGTCATGCGCTTTATGGGCGGTTCAAAAACTCGGACCACAGTACAAGAGTGGTTGGAATCTGATATTTTACATTATAAAAAACATGGCTTTTGCATGGGTTCTGTTTTCGACAAAAATAATAAGAAATTTATGGGGAGAGCTGGACTAGTCTACCTTGATCATGATGATACTCAACCAGATATTGAAATTGGGTATGTACTTCATAAAGAACAATGGAATAAAGGCTACGGTTTAGAGCTTGTTCTTGCATTGATTGGCTGGGGGTTTTCTCAACTAAATGTTAATAGATTAGTAGCAGTAACACGTCCGGAAAATAAAAGATCGCAAAAAATTTTGGAAAAAGCAAATATGCAATATAAGAAACAAATTCAATTTCATGATGAAGACTTTCTTTTTTATCATATTCATAAAGTCGAGTAGCTGCCCCCCCATTACTGAGGAGCAGCTACTCGACTATTTGAAAATAACCACTTGATTATCTAACCGAGGAAATATGAAATTTACTTGCAACATAGATAAAGGAGATCGCATAAACCGCACAATAATTGGCTTAGTGCTATGTATTGCTGCATTGATTGGATTGGGAAAGTATTTCTATATTACACTCGGACTCGTATTGATGATTGAGGGCATTGTTGGTTGGTGCTCTATCCCTTATATATCCAGTAAAATCAAACGATTGTTCTAAATGCTCATCTTTGTTTCTTGGGGACCGATATCTGTTAGCACAAGTTATGGCTTATGATAAGCCGCTTTGAAATATTCCCTGAACTCAAGATGCATACCATCTAGAGATGCTGGGGTATTACAATGATTCAGTGAGGAGATAATCGCATTGATCCTCAATTATTCAGTAAAAATAATAAAATAATTTTGGATTCAATTTTTAAATGCAACACTCGTATAATTTGTGGACAATATTTTATTAATTTTTACAAGGAGTTGCGTAGTGGGTCATCGTCATCTTAATTATCTAAAGCGCTGTCAAATTTTAGCGCTTTGGAAAGCTGGTTTTAATCAAACTCAATTGGTGTACATAAATCGACAATCTGCCGTGAGTTTAAGTGTAATATTACGTTTGTAAGAACAAGATTAGGTTATTGGACTTACAAGCCGGATTATGCGCAAACATATGCGAAT
>NZ_LNXY01000032.1:80203-91221 GCF_001467585.1 Legionella drozanskii LLAP-1 | reverse complement strand
CTCACGATGAAGTTATTATGATTGCGAATGTGTTATCTTAATTTTTGGAGTTGCATTTACCAGTTGAATCCGCCACTACACTTTATATATAAGGTCTGATTATTGAATTAATCAGACTTATTAAATTTATTTAAGCCCTGCCCTCTCTTTAAATTATTAAAAATAGGTAACTGATTCTTAGAAAAATTAGATCTATAGAATCGGCCTAAATAGTCTCACCACTGGCGAGACTATTTTATTCATCTGATAGTAGCTCGTGTATTTTTTCTTGTAACACTTTCTTATCAGGAAGTTGAATTTGGTACTCTGCGATCCATGCAGGTGATAGAGTTCTGTTTAATGAAAACTCTACTAAATACCATCATCCTTTTTAAAGTTCCTTTCATTTTAATCTATAAAAAATTCCTATAATCAATTTTAAATTTTTCACCTATACGTTTTGCTAATTCCTTTCCAATAGCCCGCCTACCATTCTCCATCGCAGATAAATTAGTTTGAGAAATATTTAAAATTTTAGCTAACTCAATTTGGTTTAAACCTTCTCGATGACGTAAACCTTTTAATAAAAGACCAGGTTCACCATGTTCATTAATTAGATCACCAAACACGTCATCGATAGATAAATCAGTTTTGCTTTCTTCTTTTACCCTATACTTTTCTATAATACCTACCGGCAATGCATAATGTGCCCCATGCCAAGTAACCATAGCAATACTTTCAGTATGGGGCTTTTTCATGTGTTCCGACATAATACACCTCAATAAGTTTTACTTGTTTATCTATTACTTCCCAACAACAAACATACGTGGGCTTTCCTTTCATTAAATGGCAATGACGCTTGTCCCCTATCATGCCTTTTAGTTTTCCATAATTTTTCCAGCTTCCACTTGTACTTGGTCCGTTTCGCTCTATATCGCGAAGCAAAAGTAATAGCGTTGCTTTTGCAGATTTAGGTAGCTTATCTACTTGCTTGGCTGCTTTATTTGTTATTTTTATTGTCCAGTTCATTAAAAAATTATATATCAATAATTGATATATGTCAATTATTGATATATAGAAAAGAAAATAGGTGATTTATTTCCCTACTTATGCAGTATTTTATGGGTTCTAAAACGGGGACAATTAGGGTTTTACGGCATATCCAGCCCAAACTGGCAATGAGTTTTTTCAAAAAATTAAATATCGTTTTTAACGCAATCAGTTTGTTGCTTTACTGATTGACCGAATAGATCCTAAAAAAGGATATTTAGCAGTATCTTTTCATTGTTTCTGTACTGTGGAAAATAGGATATCTATCAGAAGCGCTACGTAAAGTGAAAATTGCGTTACCTCAGAATGAAACTAAAGACTTCGGACTAAGTAATGTCCTTATGTTATTGAATGGATTACTTAACTATTTTCACCCTGATTTTGATGAGGAGATGCTAGATACCATAGAAGAATTTGTTCATGGATTGAGTGAGCATAGTTTTAAGATTCCCGAGAAGATCACAGCAATAAGGGCATTAAGATTAATTTCACTACAAACTCTTTCTTAGGAGTCATTAGCTGGAACCCCAGAATCATCTTAGTGTAACTACTAGGCCTAGCTATCGTAACTTCCGCCCTGACACAAAAATTTAAAATATCAGATCGGAAAATCCCCTATAAAATCATTATACTTATCTTGAGCATCGGCAAGCTTAACTTGAAATATAATCTCTTTTTGCATTACCTGATTAGGATTGAATAAAAGCATGATCGATATTTTTTTCATTAACGCTCTTATTTATTTCACCATCCATAATAGCTATTCCAAAGCTCAAAAATAATTAAAATTCCTTTTTTATCAAGAAGTTCTTAGTCAAAACCAATTTATTACAATTTTTTGGGTAATTTTTTACAACTACCATAATATGAAGTACTTCCAAATTTTGCAATTAAGTAACCAGTATATCTGTCTATTAAAAAATTAATCCCCCCTGATTTCCCCACTATGCATGCATAAGTGTCGTTATCATAACTAGCTTTTGCATACTTTTTTGCACCCCATTGATTTTTTTCAACTAAAATTCTAAATTCACATCCCCCTTTAGAACCTAATAAGTATTTATAGCCCTGAAAATTAAACTTAACAAAAAAATTCATCTTTTCAGTAGGATTAGTATAGGGCATATCAATATTACATATAAAAGCAGATTCCTCTGGCAATTCCATGCACCCAGTAATTTCAAGACAGAATGTAAGTAAAAACCACTTATATTTACGCATGTATCCTTACTTTCTCCGAAAATATTGTATAGTATGTGGTTCAGCTTCTATAGATCATAGCTAATTAATTGTTTAGTTTCTATTGAATGTTGGGTCCTTGAAATAGTTTAGATTTAGCACATCCTTTTAAGATCTTCTATTGTCTACTGTAAAAATAACTCTACACCAATTTATCTATCATGTGCTGGCACTTTGCTTTATACACTGATGCCGAAAGAATACTGAAGCAATTTCAATAGCATCTAGTGAAGAAGTATCTAAGAATTTTAATCTAGCACTACTGAAAATGCATTTTGTCTTGGAAAAATGAATCGCAACTTTCAGCCATTAAATGGATAGGAGGAAAAATTGACAATCAAACACCACATATAAAGCAAATAGGGGTTCCTTTCAGGAAGGTACGAAATTTCCCAGTACATCCTTATAATCCTTTACCAGTCTAAGCTGTAGCCAATAAATCGATTTTTTCATTTGCTATTAAATTTTGTATAACCTCATGTAGATTTAGACATTCTTTGTCATTATAAAATTCATATTTTCCAATCAAATTGATATGTTGCCAGGCTACGGGAGATAATCGAATAATTTTCAACCATTCGCCCTCCATCTTGTTCTTTTTATTACTCATAAAGCCCAGAAAACTTATATCAGAATATAACAGTTCTTCATTTATGTTAGAGAGTTCTTTATCCACTTTCTTCCTCAACAATATATCTGCGCGCAGACACAAATTGATAAAATTGATATTTCAGGCAAGAAAACGGGGATTTTCTCTACTCCTTTACCCTTCGTTCTATTTTATGGAAAATCCAGGATGGAGTTGGTAAAAAATAGGGTTAAAATTTCTAAGTTAGGATATCGAAAATAATTTTACTACAGGCCTTCGGGGAGTAACGGAACTTTCAACCTACTTAATCTAATAAATATATTTAAAAACAAAAAGATATAATATATGCCCTGTGAAATAGTTGAAATATTGCAATGGGCATTTAAAGAACTATTTGAAAAAGTTGTAAGATCAGAAAGTGGGTACTAGACTTAACGAAGAAAGCGTGCCAGCGATAGCGCTCGGAATTTAGTTTCGCGCCATATGTTTCGTTTTAATGATCTAACAAGGAGGAAGTCATGAGCATATTTGGTAGCATCGTTTCCAAAGTTTTCGGAACTGCAAAAGCAACTACATCAGTGGACGCCGGCGGCATTTCCGGCAACACGGATGTAGCCCCCTCCACCCCAAAGCCGATGACAGGAGCCGAAGTCGAAGCGATGATCCAAAGGGCCGCCGATACTGCTGGTCGTAAGGACTACAATTGGAAACAATCCATTGTCGATATGATGAAGCTACTGAACCTCGATTCAAGCCTTAGCGCCCGCAAACAGCTTGCCCAGGAACTTGGCTACACTGGAGCGCTCGACGGTTCGGCTGAGATGAATGTCTGGCTCCACAAGCAGGTTATGATTAAGCTCGCCGAAAGCGGCGGCGTCGTACCTAAGAGCCTTAAATAAAAAATACGGAAAAGAACCAATGCGGCTCACAACGGTGGCCGCGTTTATGGCTCTACCCTAAATAAGAGGCACTTTAATGATCTTAGTATAAAATAAGTACTTGATTTAGCTATCAAAAAATAAATTATATAGTAAATGTGTATCCAGTATAGTGATCTTGCCTCGATATACCGGACACCAACTTTATGCAGCACGGTATTTTCCTTATAATAATCTTATTCAAATAATTCCTCTATTGTGGACTGTAATTCATCTTGACTAGATTTTGCATAACGAAAGATTTCTTTAATAGATACGTTACCACTAAGTTCCTGAGCAAAATGAACACCATGCTTGTCAGTCACTTTTTTTAGAAATGTATGGCGCAGTTGATGAGGAGCAAACTTAAATTTTTCATTATCAGGCAAGAAAACTAGCGCTTGCTTTAAAACTCTCTGACAAATCCGATACACATCCAAAGTTTGCAAACGAGTTCCATATCTCGTAATAAATAAAGGCTCACCTTCAGATGTCTGTCTTTTCTCCAAATACGAATCCAAATATTCTCTACTCTCTAGGGGCAAAGGTATTTTATTGCTTATCCTTTTGGACTTATGACGTAGCACATCATAAAGTCCTTTTTGTCGATATTGCCCTACATTTAATGAAACAACTTCTGATTCGCGAAGACCTGTTCCCATTAGCACATAAAATAAAGCCGCCTCCATTACAGGGTTTTGATTTTTACGAGTACAACTTTTAATCCGTTGTTCACATGCAGATTTAAGCCGCATCATCTCGCGCGAAGTGAGCCCGTTCCAATCGGGAGCATCAGTTTGTAAATCTTTGACTTGGGCAAGTGGATCACCTGCTAACAAGGGACGTTGTTGATGAAGCCATCTTCCCACATGGCGAATCGTGGCCATAGTCCGGTTGATGGAAGTTGCTTTATAAGGTTTACCCGTTTTATCAGAAATAGTTTTACATAAGTTTTTCTGGAATTGTTTGCTAACAGCTGGCGTCCAATTATCAACCATGTCATGCCCTACTTCCGATTGGAAGAAATGAACAAATTTGGAGAGGTCATTCTTTTTAGCGCTTTCTGTTTTCTCAGGAGCCCCTTTGACATGCACTGAGTAATAATAGGACAACCATGCAGAAAGTGAATTGGTGTCAAAATGAACATCTAAGGGGTGAAAAATCTTATCTATCACGAACTTTCGATTTTTTGAATTTTGGCCATCCAGGAAATTCATAGGGTACCTTTTTTATTTTTTCCTCATTAGACCCTTTTTGTGATGGATAAGGTACGTTATCTGTCACAAAGTTTACTTGACTAATGCAAGGATAAACAAGGATTAATATTGAGCTTTTAAACTGGTCATTTATTACTCTTCACAAAGTCGTTGTCTATAATTAGTAAAACTTCTATATGCCTCAATACTATGCAAAAAATTATCTTTTGCCTTCTCATATCTCTTACACCCTTTGTAGCTTCATCGCCCATAATACTTAAAGATACTGAGTGTAAATTAATTTCTGGCATAGACGTATTGAATGTCTTGGAAGGAGATATTTCAACCACCAAGTGTAATAAGTTTGGTAATATTTTGAGCTGCAACTATTTTGATGTTAATGGAAAAAAGTTCAATGATACAGAGACATATTTAATACTTGACGATAATGAAAACATGGCCGTTTGGAAAAGTGAAGCGGGAAATGTTTTAATTTCTTTGAATTATACTACTTCTCAGTTTCAAATGGGGACGACAAGACTCGCTTATCGGAATGGTATTCTTCTGATAATAAATAAAAATTGTGTTGGCAAGATATTAAGCCATTAATGAATGCATTTTCAAATCTAACAAATAAGTTAATAAATTCATTGTTATTCAGAAATATATTTTACTCTGTTTTCTTTACTGGCTTAATTAACTTGCTCAACGTAATAATTCAATTTGCTTGGCGTGTGATAATAACAGTTAATAAAAACCCCTTTATTGCCATTGGTAATTGTATTCGGATTCATAAAAATTGGTTAATTTGTTTCTCAATACGTTTTTCAGATGAGACAATGAATTTTTTATCAATCTCAATTCCAATAAAATTACGTCCTCTGTTTAAGGCTGCTACAGCTGTCGTTCCACTTCCCATGAATGGATCAAGAATGATGTCGCCTGGCTCGGTGAATTTTTCAACCAACCACTCAACGTGAGATAAATTTCTGGGGCAGGGATGATTAGAATTATATTTATCAGGTTGAGCAGGAGGACAAAAGTCACTATGGGGCTGCCCTGGCAGCAGATGATTGCCAGCTCTGGATCTGGGTGCCGTACCATAAATATAGGCTACATCACCAGTAATAAGTATTCTACCTAGTTTACTAGGTAAGGCATATGGAAGAGTCACAGTCCTAATAAAAGAAAATTGATTCGGAACGGCATTTAAAATACGTGGATCACTATCACATCGTAATTGAATAATTATTCGACCTTTGTTTGTTAAAAATTGACTTAAATGAAAAAGTGACTCCGAAAGTAGTGTAAATGGATCATGTGAACCAGATAATGATTCTATCGCATTAGGCCAAACTGGGTCAGTTAAAATAACATCTACTGAACTATTTAAAGCGACTTTTCTAGCATCACCGTGTATTAGAGATGCAGATCCAATGATTTTGACAATCCCTTCAGCATTATGACGCTTCTCTTTATATTGAATTTTATTTATTTGCTTATCTAATAAGCATAATGCTTTTGCTGCAGAAACAGGAATAATTTGTTTTCCTGATGCCCATCGAGAAATGGTTTCTCTCCGATATCCTAATGCGTGAGCAAGAGGTGTTTTCCAACGTGTTCCGTAATGCTTTTTTCCGATGAGAGTTAAATCGTTCGCTTCCATTTTATTTAATTAAGTGTGATTTAAGATCACAAATTATGTTTTATTTCATATCGTTTTACAATATAATTTGTGACTATAGATCACGAAACAATAAATATTAGTTCTTAGTATATTGACTCCAAATTTCTTCACTCTTTACAAAAAATGAAGAAATTGGGCTATATCAGGCGCTAAATAACCTACACTGCCAATCTTCAACTATAGATGTTTCCTTGTTTTCAATGAATTTTTTAAAAAAATTAGTCACGTATTCAGCCTTACAGTGAATATCAAAGGCTTTAATATCAGAATATTCTTGAAGGAGAACAATAGTGTACTTGGATTTTGTAGGAGACCCGGGGTGCTCTACCTGATGCGTTACTCGAGCGCTAATACAACCAGCTTCATTTTCTAAGGAAAGGTTTAATAGTTTTGTAAATTGCTCTCGCAATTCCTGCTCCTGATTTTCTTTTGCTAACCATTCAGAAACTACAAATACACGATTTGGCATGTCAGTCTCTCACTTCAATAAAAGTCATAATATAGTACACACCCCACTTTGAATGCTAGGACTATTATAAATAATCTCTTTGCCACTACTCTCTCAGAAATCTAATTCTTAATTTACTTAATGGCGCCTAGCGTGTACGGCGGGGCTATTTCCAGACAACATTCTAGTTCACCAATAAATTTACATGCGCATAAAATGGTCATTATGAAAAATATGAATCTTTGAACTTAGAACTAAGTAGCCTTTAAAATATAGGAAAAATTGTTCTTGCTCTATATTTATTCAAATATGGTTAATAGTTCCAACTATTTTAGTGAAAAGGAAACAAAGTTGTCACAAAACAGTCCCGAAGTACACGCTAGGCATTTTAAGAGAGTTTCCTTAGGACAGAGCATCTATGAATAAGTCTCAACAAGCCCAGTTGAGTTTTCGCAATCTTATACAATTAATACAAGATGCCCATAGACAGCTTTCCTCGAGAGCGAAGAAAGCTGTCTATACGTATTTAACTATTAGAAATTGGTTGATTGGTTACTATTTTGCTGTATATGAGCTCAAGGGTTCAGATATTGTTAACTATGGAGATCTGTTATTAAAGAACTCTCTGGGGTCGTTTTTTTAAATGATAAACTTCTTCTCGGTCAACCGAGATGGACTTAGGTGCGTTAATTCCAAACGAAATATCTCCATGCTGGGGAGATTTTTTAGGGAGTATCGTAACGAGTTGGTTATTAATTTGAATGACAAGCGTTTCTTCAAAGAAGATATTAACAATTTCCATTTTTAATCCTTTATTTCAATAGACCTAACTTTAGTGAAGAGGGTTTGCTTTTAACTTATTGGCATTCTAGCAAATAACCGTTATTTTCCAAATTAACGCGAAAACATAGAAACTACATTTGGACTCAATAATAACTTTTTCTCCTCCAAATAATCCCAACAAATTCGTCTAATACCAATCATTTCTTCCAGCTGTAAATCAATAATGGGTTCTTTGCTGCCTGAATGAAGTAGTTGTAAAATTTGAATATTACCATGCGCTTTATCTTGCCAATCTTGAAAAAGAGGCGGAATAAAATATTCAAAATGAATTTGGACTGGTAATTGAGAACCATTTTTACGCAAGAATGCAGTTTCTACTAAATAATGCGACATAATTTGCTGTACTCAGTAAAAGGAATTCATCAACTCCATTCTAACTCATTCTAAAATTGCTTCACATTCCTTTAGGATATTTGTCCAAATCATTTTATGATAAGCATAATAACTAAAAGTCCTTTCAAAATGACTGAAGAATTGATTAGCCTGATTTCTCAACATTCTGAGTATCAATTACTAAAGCGAGTCCCCTCACTTTATACGCCACGTACGCAGACCGACTCTCAGCAGTTTATAGCAACAATCATTGATTTAGAAACTATGGGCCTTGATGCATCCCTTCACGAAATCATCGAATTAGGTCTCCTTTCTTTCTCCTTTTCCAAAGCTGACGGTATTTTAGCTGTCATCGATACATATAACGAATTAAACGACCCTGGAAAACCCATTCCCCTCGAAGTCACTCAAGTGACTGGTATTTCCAATGAAGACGTTCAAGGCAAAGCCATCGATTGGCTAAAAGTCACTCAAATTCTATCCTCTTCTCATCTCATCATTTGTCATAACTCAGGCTTTGATAGAAACTTTTTAGAATTACAAACGCCTGCCTCTCTTAAACCCATTGTGCAAGCCCTACCGTTTGGCTGCACCATGAAAGACATTGATTGGAAAAAGCGCTTGATTGAAAGTAGCAAGCTCGATTATATCAATTGGAAATTAGGCTACTTCTATGACGGTCACCGTGCTTTAAATGATTGTTGGGCCACTTTTAATTTATTAATTCAAGACTCCAATGCCTTTGAAGAATTAAAAGCGAATGTTCGCAAAAAAGAAACGCTGCTCGTCGCGGCTCACGCGCCTTTTGATAAAAAGGACTTACTAAAACAACGCGATTATCGCTGGTCTGATGGGCTTAATCGACTGCCTAAATCCTGGTGGAAAATCATTTCTAATGAGCACTTGCTTGAAGAAAAGCAATGGCTTGATGAGGTTATTTATGGCAAACCAGGGGCTTCCAATGCCCTACCCTCTTCAGAGATTGGCGCAAGAATTCGCTATTCGTTTCGAGCTGAAATGCTAGAAGTTTAACTTTAATTGCGGCTATCTTGATTACTCCTTTTAAGAGGCTATCAAGTGGCGATTATGAACAATAAGACAAGAGGGTCTTGGTTTAGGCTCTTTAATCCAATTCATTACAGCCCTAGTAATTGCTTTGTTTAAGGGTCTTATCATATACCAATTAATATCAAGCTCAATGGCTTGGCTAAGGTAGCTAAGCGTTTCATTAGATGTCACCAGCATAAACGGAACTTGATGATTAATGGTGTGATGTTTAATGGCAAGGATTGCTTCAAAGCCATCAAATCCATCCTCAAGCTCAGGATTTACAACAATCACATCGTATAAATGACGATTAGCTAGCTCTAAAGCCCTATCTCCGTTCATAGCAATGTCCACTTCTGCTTGCTGACTTCTCCAAAGCAACTGCTCAAATCGTTGAATAAGTCCATCCGGTTCAATCAGTAATAGACGAGGATTCATCATTTTTTTATCCTTCCTGGAATGATTTGCCTCTGTCTATTATAGCTAAGGGAGAAGAGCTTAGCCTCTTGCCGAAAGGTAAGCTCCTTTTGCGTTTAAGTCCTCAAAAAACATGAAGGAGACTTGTCTATACTGTAAAAAACACTCTCATTAATCCATTTGCCATTATGTGTGGACGTTTTGCCCTTAATACCGATGTTGAAACCATTTTAAAGCAATTTTCAGTTGCCTCTTGTGAAAATCTGCCTTTCAGTTACAACGTCGCCCCGACAGAACCCGCACTTTGTTTAGTCAACAATGAAGCCCAAATAACAGGGATTCAAATGCGCTGGGGATTTATTCCTTGGTATTCTCAGGCCTTGACGGGTAAAAAACCACCCCTACTTATTAATGCCAAAGCTGAATCCATTTTAGAAAAACCGGCTTTTAAGCAATCCGTGCAACATAGGCGTTGTGTGTTAATCATGAGTGGCTTTTTTGAATGGCTTCACCTTGAAAAGACTAAAGAAAAACAGCCCTTTTTTATTGAAGAACGCCACCATGAGTTACTTGCTATTGCTGCCATTTGGCAACAAGAAAAAGATGAGAATCTACCTTCTTTTTGCCTACTTACCATTAATGCCCATAACCCTTTGGTAAAAACCTTACACGAGCGCATGCCCTGGATGCTCTCACCCCTTCAAACCCAAGAATGGCTAAGAGAAGAACAATTATCTGCCGCTCACTTAAAAGAACTCTTAGCAGCAGATAAGCCCATCGATTTAATGGCCTACCCTGTCACCCAAGCAGTCAATAGTGCCAAATATAAAGAAAAAGATTCGATAAAACCGAAAGTCTAATCTAGGTCTGCGCTTCGATATAAGGATTAGGATAACCTTCAAGGCTTGCTACCGCCCTTCCCCACTCTCTTTCCCAGGTTGTCGGTGGAAATTGTTGATTCCAGGCTTTAAATAATTGACGTTGCGATGAACTTAAACGAATCTGATAACGGTCAGCCATAAACAAATTAGCACGTGCCACTAGTCCTTTAATCCTGTCGTCAGGTTCAGCCTTGCGATGCTCTTTATCAAAATAAATCAAACAACCATAAAAAGGGATTTTATCGGGGACTATGCCATAGCGATAATTAGAACGAACTTGATTGACCAACCCTTCAGCAGGCCATAAATTGTATAATTCAGCCTCAGCTTCTTTAAAACGTGCATCAATTTTGGCACAGCACTTTCTGCCTTTATAAGGCTTACCCTTCTTG
>NZ_LNXY01000032.1:71260-80193 GCF_001467585.1 Legionella drozanskii LLAP-1 | reverse complement strand
AACCCTTCAGCAGGCCATAAATTGTATAATTCAGCCTCAGCTTCTTTAAAACGTGCATCAATTTTGGCACAGCATTTTCTGCCTTTATAAGGCTTACCCTTCTTACTACACTTTTTTTCACGCCAACAACTAAACTGTTGACCAAATTGTTCCGCCGGCATCATGTGTTCGTATTCCACGCGACTGGCGCGCTTGCTTCTTTCTGCCGCCTCCTGCATCTGACAGCTTAATAAATCAATTTGTTTCTTCTCGTTATAGGGGCAATCGCAATAAAGTGTGGCGCGATGGGTTTTAAAAATGGTTTCTGCTTTTTTCTTCGCTTGAGTAAAGTTTGCAGGGGGGATTTGCATAAATAAAACTAAAGTTTAAAAAGAATAAGGAAATTAAAAGGATTTGTTTTGTGATGAAAGTACTGTGAGCCACGTTTATAGTCTTTTAATTTTTAAAAGGAACTTAGTTTATCTAACTCCGCTCTCTTTTTCATCGCTTAAACTTTAGTTTTTTAATCGAGAATAGACCAGCGGTCCAGAGCTTGGTAGAAAGGTCATACTTATACTAAACGAGTATAAGCTATCCTATATAGGCCTAGCGCTCCGGAACTTGCGCAGTCCAAGCATGAAAGAGACTGTCTATACTGTACTCATTTAACCATTTGTCACAATGTGTGATGTCTTTAGCCTTAAAGTTAACTTGTGGGTAATCTTTATACTTTATAACTTAATTGAATCATCGCTGATTGAAATAAGCCTTTGATTCTTGCAGTACTTCCTGAGCTTGCAATAATTGCCTTTGGAATAAACCGGCCATAGCTATAAGATAATTGAATAGAGAATTTTTCTCTAACCGATAGATCTAGACCAGTTGAAAAGTAACCAGTGTTCGCCAAAGGGTAGCCAATAGCATTTGTTGAAATGGGAGCTGCATTCGTTTCGTAAAGTATTGAGCCCAAAAAAGCTATGTTCTGATTGAGAGCATATCGAGTAGTGAGTTGATAAGACCAGGTATCTTTCCACTTTGCAGGAACAATGGAAGTTCCTGTTATTGTATTTTTGAAATTTACATTTTTTTCAATAGACCATCCTGACCAGTACAATTTGCCCTCTACTAACCATGACTTAGAAAACCAATGTTGTACGCCTAAATAACCAACAGGGGCTTGAATGATATTTAAAGATAAATTAGGAGTGGAAATATTTCCTAAGGAGCTAGTACCGTGTCCATAGGTATTGACACCCGTATAAAAAGCCATCGTAAGATAATTGAGGGAATTGATTTTATAATAAAGACCCAGGTCGCCTGTGTAATTCCTTCCTTTAATCTTATTAATTTGATTCCCTATCTGGTCAATAAAAGCATCAAGTTCACCGAGCTTGTTGTACTCAAGATTGATTCCCAGTCCAATGGATAAACGATCATTTATTTGATAGCTCGATTGCAGCCCGCCTCGATAATAAAGAAAATAAGTTGTTGTCGAGTTATTCTTAAGAATTGAATTTTTTGGCCATTGTATGTGTCCATAAACACTAGGTGCCATATTTAGTCCTATAACAAATCGATCGTTCAATCGATAAGAGGCTAATAAATAAGGAAGTGAATCATGGACGCTACTTTTCACCCGTCCCCTACCAAGTGCGGTGGTTCCTTTAAAAGTGAGTTGCGGCCCCATAAAAATATTGCCACCAACAAATTGAAAATAGTTTGTTTGTTTTAATTCAGCAGGATTTAGGAAAAAATTTAATGGTTGATCAACAGCTCCATAGACCCTATTAATGAAAATGACATGACTTATAAGAACGATTAAAAGGAAGTGTAATATAAAATTAGACCTCATAGGAGTCCATTTTTAGCGATTTAAATCGTTTTTGAATTGATAAATAGGTGTCTTCCAACACTTGTAAGAGCTGCTGATATAATTCTTCTAATAAATGGGAATGGCCTGCTTTATGATATCGCTCTAAATACTGACAGGCGTACTGCATTCGAGTAGTACCCACATAGGTGGCACCACTTTTTGCCTTATGAGCTAATTTTTCCACTTTATTCCAGTCATTAGTCTCATGAGCCTTGTGAATATCACTTTGAATTATAGGGATATCAACAAGCATCATTTGCAACATTTCATTTAAAATACTCTCATTATCCAAAGTTTCCAGTCCTTTAGCGATATCTAATAACGGAAATTGCTCAAGCTCAAACAACTCTTTTTCTGAGTTAGGTAAATCCATACCTAGGCCTTGATTAGGAGAACTAAATTCGGCTGATTTTTTTGCAGTATCAACACTTTTAAGCAGATACTCATCAAAAATATTGCTTAACGCTTCTATTCGCAAAGGTTTTTGTAATATTTTATTAATCCCAGATTTTGAACCCGATGCCTCTACCTCCTTCTTAGCATGACCAGTTAATGCGATGATGGGCACCGGTTTTTTATGATGATTTTTTTCCCAATCTCTTAAATGTTGAGAAAATTCGATTCCAGACATGGTCGGCAAGCCAATATCAGTAAGAATTAGGTCAAACAGATTCGAAGTGGCAAGAGCAAGAGCCTCTTTACCATCCATCGCAGAAGTAAAACGACAACCGGTTTCTTTAATCATTCCTTCAAGGACTCGAAGAGCAATCCTATCATCCTCAACTAACAGAAGGTGAGGCGTATGATTTTTTTGTTTCATGCTCTTTATTTTCTTTTTTGCTGAGTCCACTGAGTTTGATATAGGTATTGCTTTGCTGGTATCAACTGCAGGATTTCCTAGTTTAAAAGTTAAATCAAAGGCAAAAACGGAGCCTTTATTGACCTGACTTTTTAATTGAATTTTTCCTCCTAAGCGATTTACATATTTTTTTACGATATGTAAACCGATACCATGCCCTTTATACATGCCTTTATAGGAGGGGCTACCCTTATAGAACCGTCTAAAAATTTTGTCCCGTGCCTCATCAGCAATACCAACTCCCGTATCGACAACCATGAAATTTAGCTTTATTTTACGTTTTGACCGCTCAACGACTTTGATGTTGAGTTCAATATGGCCTTTTAAAGTAAATTTAATCGCATTTCCTAGCAAATTGAGTAGAATTCGATTTAACTTGACACGATCGCCAATCACATAGGCAGGAATAGCCTCATCAATATTTATTTTAAAATAAAGATCTTTCAACTTGAGCGTTGGCATTTCAAGCGCTGCAATCGACTCAATCGATTGACGTAAATCAAAACATTCTTCATGAATATCGTCTTCAGAAATATTTTCTGCAGATATAATATCAAGCACGCCATTTAACAAATCCAATAATTGTTCACCACTTTCATTAATTAAATGGGCATCTTCCTTGGCAAGGACGTCTTTTAGATGAAGTTCTAAATTTCTTGCCATGCCAATAATACCCGTTAAAGGAGTGCGAACATCATGGCTCATGTTTGCAATAAACTCTGACTTTGCACGGCTTGCTATTTCTGCCTTCTCCTTGGCATTTTGAAGTGCGGTGATATCCATTGAAATTCCTGCAACCCCAATGATTTCACCATGCATATTTCTTAAAGGAACCCTGCTTGTTAAAAAATGAAACACAATACCATTTGTACCTGGTAGCGGGGGATCTTCGATGCCATAAATTGCTTTGCCTGTTTGAAGGACAGTTAGATCATCATTTTTTAATTTATTAGCCAATCCGTTGGGCCAATTACAAAGTTCCGATAATTCTTCATAAGTTTTTCCCCTGAATTGCTCTAGAGTCATGTTAAGCATGGTCAGAACGTTTTGATTACATCCTAGCATGAGGCAATTTTTATCCATCCAATATACATTACAAGGCATGTTTTCAAGTAGGGTCTTTAATTGATGAATTTCATTCTTACTTTCACTTTCTGAAAAATTAAGGGTCTTAAAGATATGAAATAAACCTTCTGGAGTCTCCACCGAAAACGCTTGCCATAGGTATTTAGTATTATTAATGATTGTTTCAATATTTTGATTAAAGGTCTGAATATGCATAGGAATACGCGCATAATCAGAAATAAAACAAGGAATTCGAGCATTATGGCAAATAGTTGTAAAGGGTTTTCCTTGAGCTTCCAACAAGGTGGAATGAAATAATTTTTCAGCACCCTGGTTAAAAATAGCAACGTGGAAGTGCTCATCCAAAATCACAAGAACTTCTTGTAATTGATTAACGATAGAAAGAAGCAAGGGATTTTGCTTTATGAAATCAAGATAATTTATGGACATTCTGGTATTATACCCATCATATAATCATCATTTACCCACTTTATTATGCAATCAACCTGCTACTTAATTGGCGAAGACAGTCTCGTCATTCAATGTGGGAACCTACTTCTCTCTAATCACTATAGTATCAACTTAGTTATTTCCCCAATAAAATCTATACAGGAATGGGCAAAAAAGAATAAAATTCCTGTTCTTAAATCAATCAATGAAATTGATTTTGATAATACCCCTCCAGTTGAATATATTTTTAGTATAGTTAATAGTCATATTTTATCTTCTTCTTTTATTAACCTTGCTCGTAAGCTTGTTATTAATTATCACGACTCCCTCCTGCCTGATTACGCAGGTTTAAATGCAACAAGTTGGACTATAGTTAATGGCGAATATCAGCATGGAATTACCTGGCATGTCGTCAATGAGCAAATCGATGAAGGTGATATCCTTATTCAACGTTCTTTTCCAATTGAGAACAATGACACGGCTCTCAGTTTAAATTTACGTTGCTATGAACAAGCCATTGATAGTTTTAACGAGCTACTGCATTCTCTTGAATCTGAATCTTATGCGACTAAATCACAATCGTTAGTCAACCGACGTTATTTTTCAGCAACTCACCTCTTGCCCGAGCTTGGTTTTATTCATTGGAAGACGATGTCTGCCGAGCTCATTGTCAGGATGACTCACGCATTACTGCTTGGGCATTATAAAAATAATATTGGGCTGTTAAAAATCTATTTAGGGCAGGATTTTTTAATCGTTTTAGATGCGCAAATTAGCAATAAACCGGCTGATAGAAAAAAGCCAGGTACTATCCTCACTATCGGTTTAGGTGAGATGCAAATCGTGACTTGTAATGGCATTGTTAATATCCATTTCAAATTACCCACTTCTGAGAAACTATTAACTGAGACCATTTCAAAATACAATTTGTTGCCTGGAGTTGAGCTTCCCCTGTTACCCGAAAATTTAATGACACTGCACGCTAAAAGCTATAAGGATGCCTTAACTCATGAACAATTTTGGATTAAACAATTACAAGATTCTGTTGAGCATACCAATTACCCTTCATTATCCAATCAAAAAAAAGAATTTAATCAAGCGGTCAATGCTTTAAAATTAAGTCAATTACCTATAAATCCTTCTCATGAAGAACGCTTTATTATTTTATTAACCAGCCTGTTGATTTATTTTTTGCGACTCAACAACTTTGGAAAAACCTCTTTTTACTTAGTTCCTGATAGACTATCTCCTTCTCAAAAGAATTTGCCTAGCCTTTTTCCTTGTTTTCTACCTTTCAATTGGACTGCGCTAAAACATAGTTATTCTTTTGAGAAGATGATGAAGCTCGTTGAGCAAAAATATCAAACAATACAACATGAGGCAGGTTATTTAGGTGATATCCTCCTAAGGCATCCAGAACTTGAAAATCATGTTGCACCATCGATTGTAATTAGCTTTTCACAGGTTGAATTACACCGTCTACCCAAAAGCACCACTCTTTATATACAAGTGGACAATCACAAGGATTATATCCATTGTTTTCATCGTCTGGATGAGGAACAAAATAAGACGGCATTGCAATTAGTCACTCATTTTAACTGTCATGTTTCTAACATTATTGAATTGTTAGTAAAAAGCCCCCAAACCCTTATCAATGAGTTTTGCTTTCTCAGCGCCGCAGAAAAAAATACTCTCTTGGAATTAGGCACAGGGAAGACCTATTCGCTACCGTCTGATTCGCTGACCACTTTATTTGAAAGGAAAGTCAAAGACGAGCCTAACGCACCTGCTTTATTGATGAATAATAAGACCTTTTCTTATTTACAACTTTGGCAAAAGTCTGAAATCATTGCGGATTTTGTACGAACCAAAGTTCCACCGCAAACCTTTATAGGCCTTTACTCTTCCCGAAAACCCATTATGTTAATCATAATTTTAGGAATCTTAAAAGCAGATTGCGTGTATGTCCCTTTAGATACCAAATACCCTCTCGGTAAAATTGATTTAATTACTACTCGTGCCAAAATTGATTTAATATTGACCACAGGGGAATTTACTCAATATTTAAATGATTTTTTTGCGTCTAATAAGACAATTTCTATTATTGATGCAGAGGAGCAATTAGAAAATGAAGCGCAATCACTAAAACCCTTTAATCAGCCTCTCTTGCGTTCTGCCGACAATCGTCTCGCCTATATCATGTTCACTTCAGGCACAACCGGTGAGCCTAAGGGAGTCGTTATCAGTCAAACAAATGTGATTAATTATTGTTATTGGCTTATTGAAAGTACTCTTTTTTCGTCAAAATCTGTTATGGACTTCTCTTCTTCAATTGCTTTTGATTTATCCGTTCCTTGCACCATTGCCCCACTCATTGCTGGTGGAGCGATTGCCATTTGTTCAGAAGAAGACAAATTTAATCCCAAATTGTATTTAGCCCATTTACTACGGTGTGGAGTCACTCATACTGAACTCACTCCGGGCTACGTAGAGCAATTACTTAATTATCCTGAGGTTGTTTCAAACCTCTATCAACTTAAATACTTAATGCTTGGGGCAGATACGGTGCATACTAACGAAGTAAAACAGTGGTTATCGCTTTGCCCTCATACACAAGTTGTCAATGAATATGGGCCAACTGAAACGACCGTATCTGTTACTTCTTATTTCGTCACACCTGATTTACCTGTTCATTTACCAACCGTACCGATAGGTAAGCCTGCTTTTAACAGCTCTTGTTACGTTCTGGATAAATTCAATAATTTATGCCCTTTTGGGATGAGAGGTGAACTTCATGTTGCCGGCAATCAAGTTTCTCTAGGTTATCTCGAAAAACCTCAAATTACGGCTGAGAAATTTATTCATTTAAATTTTCAAGAAAAGGATTTAATTCGAGCTTATAAAACCGGTGATGAGGTTTGCTGGAATAGTGATGGTCAATTACAATTTTTTGGTCGAAACGATTTTCAAGTTAAGCTTCATGGCTATCGTGTGGAACTACCCGCCATAGAAACCCTATTAATGCAACATGAGGGCATCCATCAAGCAGTGGTTCTGCTTAAAAAGGATGTTAAAGAAAAATTTTTGAGGGCTTATCTGGTAGCTAAAGCAAATAAAACGCTAGCTTTGAATGAATTAAAAACTTTTTTAGCGAATTATCTACCTTCTTACATGATACCTAAAGAATTCTTCTTAGTGAAAAGCATTCCTTTAAAAGAAAATGGAAAAATTAATTTTGAGCGGATAGAAAGTGAGATCTACCACCAATTAATTTCACCTGCCGCAGTTTCCTCTGGTAATCTAACGTCAACACAAGAATACTGTTTAAAAACATGGCAAAATACTTTTCATAAGTCCATTCAAGTTGAAGATAATTTTTTTGATTTAGGTGGCGACTCCTTAATTGCTTTACAAATTATAACGAATCTAAGAAAGCATTATTCCATTCCTATTTCACTAACTTGTTTATTTGAGTGCCCAACTATTTTGTCCCTTTCTGTTAAAATAGATGGACTCCTAAAACAGCATTCGCCCACAAAATTAATCCTTAATTACTCCAATACCTTAATCAAATTGACTACCGGAACTCACCCTACTCCACTTTTCTTAGTTCACCCTGTCGGTGGATCAGTTTTTTGGTATCAACAATTAGCAAAACAACTTGAAGGAAAATACACAGTCTTTGGCATACAAGATCCTAATCTTGAAGAAGATCAATTTGAATTTCAAAACATTGAAGAAATGGCTGCATTTTATTTACAAGCGATCTCATCTGTCTATCAGGGCAATCAATTTTGCTTAGGAGGTGCCTCCTTTGGCGCCACAGTCGCGTTTGAAATGGCTTATCAATTACAACAAGCCGATTTAAAAGTTCACTTTCTAGGATTATTGGATGGTTGGGCTCACTATCCTTCTAGTTTAATGAAAGAAGAGTCCTTAAATCTAATTTCCCAAAGTAACCAGTACTTAACCGAAGAGCAACGACTTCGTTTTTTAAACCAAGAGGAATACAGGAAAAAATTGCTTAGTAATTATGCTCTGCCAACCGTTTCAGCCAACGTTTCTTTGTTTAAAGCTCAAAAATTATGGAAAAGCTTCACCCAAATTAATGATACCTACAATGGTTGGCAAAGCTATGTCGATGGAAAAATCACAGTACATCTTGTACCGGGGACTCATGAAACAATGTTCTTCCATCCTAATATCGAAAAATGGGCTCATTTATTTTTTAATGTTTAATTTTTCTTCACTTCATAGAGTGAAAGACGCTAGTAGCGCTAAAGCTCATGAAGTCAATTTGAAAAGTTAACAAAATGCCACTAGTGCAAACATAGCATGCATCAATACTTTTTATGATTATCGTACATAAATCAATTGTAAATTAAACGAGCATCCTTAGTCAGCACAAGGTTGACTTGTAGAGTCTTTTTTTTAGTGATTGGTATCTATTCGAACGCTTATCTATACAGGGCTAACCACAGGCTTATCCACATAAATTGTGGATAAATGTTAGGGGTAACTATTATCTTTGTAATGCAATCAAAATTTTTTTTTAGACCGTGCTAGTTTTTGGGAACAGTGAAGGTGTTATATATAGAGATCATTGACTTAAGTGTTCCCAAAAATATTTTTCGAATAAGGAAAAATTAAGTAACCGAAAGAGAATAAACGCCTAAATTCATGACTTATTAACAAACAAAAAAAAGA
>NZ_LNXY01000032.1:64638-71250 GCF_001467585.1 Legionella drozanskii LLAP-1 | reverse complement strand
TGACATCTGTAACTCCTCGTTATTCAGATTATATCTGTTAAACAAGGTGTACGGTTAATCGAGGGAGGATCACTCATCAAAATTCGAATATCATTAACTTTAAATAATTAACCAGATTTGTTAACTCATTTTGTTTTGATTTTTCGTTGACTAAACGAAGAGGGAAGAAGAGTAAACAAAACCCCCGTTTTTCACCTACAAAAGAATATGCTCTCTCAAAAAAAGAAATTAAAATATGCGTCTATTTCTCTTATATTCATTCTCTATTACTCCTCTTCGTTTAAGCTAGTGACTATTATTTATTTGCAGCATTCTGAAAATATAAGCCAATCCTTTTGACTGATAAAAATTTTTTTAGTAAATTCGCCTCGATTTAAATGTAATGGAAATGGAGATGTAGGATGAAGAAAGCTGTTTTGTTTGGAATGTTAGCTATGTCGTTGAACGCATACGCTGGTTTAGATAGAACTACTGTTCATAGTCGAGCTAATTGTCTTAACAATGAATCAATTACTTGGTGGTACATGCATCCTTTTGATTGGCGAGTTGTAAGTTATCATACTGATCAAGGGCGTCAGTCTCATACTATGGATACTGGATTTGAATATACATGGCGTGCTCATGCTATTCATTGGGGGGAAGGTGATCTGACTGGAAGTTGGAGAGTGCATGGCTATCATTATTTATCTGATTATCATAGAAAAATTCCATTTGATACTACCTATGCAGATCACTGCAACATAATTGACGGATGGTAGATAGCAATAGTTATGTAGAAACCAATTAATTTTTATGTAAGGATAAATTATGAAAAAAAAAATACTAGCCTTGTCTTTGATATCATTTGCCGCTTTTTCTGCCAATACGCTAACTCCAGAGCAGGAAAAAATAGAAGAGCAAAAACGTATGAAAGTGTTATCTGAACTAGGACTTCCCTTACCAGGTTCGGGAATTAAGTTAGTGGCAAGAACAGCGCTTGATTTATCAAAAGAACAGCTAGAAAAAGGTGCTAAAGCCGAAGAAGAGATGAAAACTTTAGGCTATGCAGTAGTAGATACCAATCGACCTATCGAACTACTAAATTTTCACAACTATTCTAAGACACAATTTAAGTTATATGCAGGCAATAACCGCGCTACCAGTACTCACCTAAGGCCACAAATTAAGGACTTACAATTAGCTTTTAAATTTAAGGGGGTTCCACAAGGAAATGCTTTAATGGCAGCAGGAAATATAACCTTACTTGGTGTAGCACCTCAGGGTGGTTTTCATGAGGATAAAGGAGGATGGTCTGGTGCTGCCCAATATTTTGATGCCAAAAGCATTGGTAGTTGTTCTTATGGCGTAATGAATGTAAACGCTTCTAATACAGCGGCGGAACTTGCAATAGAAGACGTTACCTATAGTGTTAACAACAAAGCGACCATAATAACTGTTGAAGGTAACAAGAACTCCGGCTTTCTTTATAAGGTTGATTGGTATGATGAAAAGAATTTTCATGAGCTTGAATGTGCCAATACAAAGTATTCAGCAGAAACCACTACCTCTGTTATTGCTTTAGCTAACCAAATAGATGCTTATCAATAAAATTGTCAACCTATGAGCTTGGAATACTTCCAAGCTCAACATTCCCAAAAACTCTTTCTCCTTCTTTGTTGCTGTGTCAAAATCTTTTGATCATTATCGGGTACGCTATGTTTTTGATAAATTATTGAGACATTTAATGCAGTTTACATCGAGCAAAACTGAAGAGAACGCTAAGTATCCAAAATATGTGGGGTTATTCAAACCCTAGACCCTAGATCAAGATCTTCGCTCTAGATCGTAGTTCACTTCATGGCGATCCATGGCTGTTTGAAGGGCTGAATTTGGTCCGACGGGTACTTATTTGTATTCGAAGAAACTTGCAGTATCAACATCATAGTCAGGTACAAATTTCCTCGGAATACCTGATACCAATGAGGAATCAAATCCAGTAATTTTTAGCAAAAATATTTTTGGGCATCTTTTAAGTTGATACAATACAAGTCCAAATGTAACCCGAAACTATAGAGATATTATGGGTACACACTAGGCCAGACTTGGAGATCTATCAATAATTTGTAATTAAAGATTTTGTTTTTTACGTCACTCGCTAAATAGCCTACATCGCCAATCCTCAACTATAGATGTCTCCTTTTTTCAACATATTTTTTAAAAAAATTAGTCACATATTCAGCCTTACAGTGAATATCAAAGGCTCCCATATCAGCATATTCTTGAAGGAGAACAATAGTTGTGGCGGCTCGCAAACAGAGCACAAAACTGACCCGAATTAAATGCAAATGTAATTTAACTTTGGCTTACTTTAATTGCCTCTATAAAAAATTTGGCTCACATTAACTGCTATTAGCCCAGATTAATTGCGAATATAATAGTATGGTATCAATTAATCTGGGCTGGTTTTTGGCTAGTGGGCCTTACGCTCCGGAACTTGCGCTGTAATGCAAAAACCCCAAAGAAATTGGAGTGATAATAAACTAACAGTTCATATATAATTCAGTTAAGTCTATCGAAACTAGTTTTATGCATAAAAATTTAAAATCATCTGATTACCGCTCTAAAGTTGCTTCAATAAAGTAAAATAAGTAATAAATTTTATCTATATTTTTGCATCAAAGCGCAAGTTTCGGAGCGTAAGGCCTATTTCAAACGGGTTTATTATTGAGCTAAGAAACAAAGTCGGCATTCTTTAACAACAAGGGCTGATGTGCTTTGAGTTGGTGAAATGTATTTTCAATCGCAGAATAACAGTGATCCCAAAACACCACGCTACATGCGCTATCAAGTAAACTATGCGCCTTTTTTAATTGTTCACCCTTTTTGATGTAATTCATCATTTGGTGTTGAACATTCACATCTGGAAGTTGTATATCTCCTATCTCCCCTTCCACTCGAGGATAAGTTATCCAGCCTGCTTGATAACCGCTAAGCGGTTGAGCTTTAATTTCTTCTAAACCAATTTTCGCTAAATAGTGTAGGTTCTCAAGGTGTAAGTTAAAAATTATTTCATACATTTCAGGCACTAAAGCCCCAGGTGTTCTTGCTGCAGCCTCAAGAAAAACAAGCTCTCCTGATTTTTTTTCTAAAAACATTTCAAGATGAAAAGCTGAGGAAAAGGAGCCTAAATGACTTAGTACAGATTGGCTAAATTGCTTTAACTTCGCTAAGAAATCTTCATCACCTACAGGTATACTACCCATGGGTCTTCCCTTAGAGAACTCAGCTAAAGGGTTTGCGTATTTCCCTGCCATAAAAAATTTGATTTCATCATTCTTTACAATGAGATCACAATGAAATAATTCTCCCTCAATAAATTCATCTATCTCAAATTGCCAAGGCTCTTGATGAATTCGGGCTAAAGCCGACTCTAAAGCAGAATAATCTGGGATATAATACGTACCTATACTACTAACCAGATCGATAGGTTTGATAAACATAGGAAACCCAAGTTTCTCAACAAGTTCTTGCTGGTAAGCTTTAGGACTCGCTTGATATGCTTCTTTATCAAACAAAGTAAATTGGGGTACCTTCACCTTGCCCATCAACTTAGATTTTGAAATATCTTTATTAACATAGGGCAGCACTTGGTTAAGAGTATCACCTTGAATGTTGTATTTTTCCCTTAATTTAGCGCAAGCAATCTGAGTACTATCTTCATTACTCAATAAAACGATTTGATGAGGCTCATAGTGTTTCAGGTAATCCCTTATAATTGTCTCAATTTCTTGAAGATTGACTTGATGAAAATTTCGCTTAATACAATGAGTTTGATGGAAGAAGGCTCTATTTTTATCGGATAAATTCTCAAGGCAATAATCACTTCCGATTAAAATAAATTGAGCATCTTTGTCGTAAGTTAGCTCTGAAAGAGTTGCTTTTATTGCAACGACATTATAAATAAAAATATAGACCTTCATGGATACCCGTCCTTTACAAAAAAAGTTAAATATAATACCACATATACACCAAACTGGATATAACTTAAGCAAATCGCAAAAATCGCTTCGCGCAAAACCCTTAAATCATCTATGCTAATAAGATAGTTACATGCTCCAAAAATGATGAAATCTCGTAATAAATTTAAAGATACCCCGGAAATTATTGAATTTTTATTCAATAGCATGCCCTTTTCTTATATTTATTGGAAAAACACTCAAGGTGTTTATCTCGGTGCCAGTACGAATCAACTGAAATTATTTGATCGTGACGGCAAAGGCTTCATTGGAAAAACTATTTTTGAAATATTAGATAACTATGAGTCAGCGAAAGCAGTAGATGATATTGATAACAAAATTATGCAGGAGGGTTTGCCTGTCATCATTGAAGAACCAGTAGTTATGCCAAATGGTGAAAAAAAAGTTTTTCTTTCACAAAAGCAACCTGTTAGGGATACTAACAATCAGATTATCGGATTAATAGGTTTTTCAATTGATATTACAGACCGTAAAAAACTTGAAGATGATTTAGTTAAAGCGAAAGATGCAGCCGAAGTGGCTAATAAGACCAAAACAGAATTTCTTGAAAATATGCGCCACGATATTCGTACTCCATTAACCGGAATTGTTGGTTTTGCAGATATTCTAAAATCAGAATCTGATAACCCGCAAATTAAAGAATATGCCGAAAACCTTGTTGCCTCAAGTCAAGCATTGCTCGATTTAATGGATGAGGTCTTAGAGGCAATTCGAGTTAGTTCAGGAGAAATTCCAAAGCTTAAGAAAAAATTTGATTTAAAACTCGTGCTTTCTAAGAATATTGATTTATATAAAGCAAAAGCAAGTGAGAAAAAATTACAGTTAAATTTTATCTACGACAATCATCTACCTCAATACGTTATCGGCGATAAAATTAGAATTCACCGAATTATCCTTGAATTAATAGGGAATGCGCTTAATTTCACCCATACAGGACATGTTACCTTAACTGCGGAACTGGTTAAAAAAAGGAAGAGAAGTTTAATTGTTAAACTTAAAGTCACTGACTCAGGTATCGGTATTCACCAAGATAAACAACAGGATATTTATCTTCAATTCAGCCGCTTAACTCCTTCTTATAAAGGCCTATACAAAGGCACGGGTTTAGGCCTTTATATTGTAAAACAATTTATTGATGAACTTGAAGCTGAAATCTATGTGAATAGCACTGAGAATAAAGGAACACAATTTACCTGCGTAGTCCCGCTTAAATTACCTTTAATTCCCGATGATTCAGGTTGCGATAAAGATGAAACATCGTCTGATGGGAATCGATTCTTAACCTCTTTAACCACCCTATCTATAAAACCAGGTACCAGCAAAAAAAGAAATAAAATCCTTGTCGTCGAAGATAATGCTATTGCTCAAAAAGTGGCTCTTACTCTACTTAGCTCCATGGATTGTGTAGTTGATTTAGCCAGTTGTGGACAAGAAGCATTAAAACTAATAAAGAATAATCATTATGATTTGATTTTTATGGATATAGGCTTAGGTGAAGGTGCTGATGGTTATGAAGTCACTAAACAAATTCGCAATCAAGAAAAAGATAAAGAACACACACCTATTGTTGCCTTAACGGCCCATGCCGCTGAAGAAAATAAACAGCATTGCATCGAATCGGGGATGGATGCTGTGTTGTCAAAACCGCTGACCAAAACTCATGCCTCTAATATCTTAGATCACTTTGTTAGACATCCCGAAATTCTTAAGCGCGAAAAGATAGAACAAGCTAAACTCGACTTACCCGATACTGAAGAAGAACTATTTGCGCTTGGTCAATTTCCTCTCTTAGAAGTTGAACAAACGTTAAAAAACTTAGGCAATAATTCCGTATTTATCGAACTCTTACAAGATTTAATTGAGGTTAGCATTCCTCAAGACTTCCCACGAATGAAAGACGCTTTTGCAGCTAAAGATTATGAACAAGTAGAAAAATTAGCTCATAAAATAAAGGGTGGCGCCGTCTATGTCGGAACCACTCGGATGAAATATGCCTGCCAATATTTAGAGCGTTATTGGAAATCAGGTCAACGAGAACTGTTTGATGCACTCTATCATCAGGCAATAAGTACTATTGAAGAAACTATTATCTATATTGAAAGCTGGTTGCTAAAGAATACACAATCTTAACTATTATTTTTGTAATGCGGTCAAAATCTATATTTAAGACCGTGTTAGATTTTGGGAACAGTGAAGGTGTTATATATAGAGATCATTGACTTAAGTGTTCCCAAAAATATTTTTCGAATAAGGAAAAATTAAGTAACCGAAAGAGAATAAACGCCTAAATTTATGACTTATTAACAAACAAAAAAAAGTCCAACTGACTTAAATTTACTCTTTTATTTGTAATAGGCGATAAGATTTAAGCCTATTATAAGGCATTTTAGATTGAAATTGCTTTAAAGCTTAAGCATAGACGGGAATATCAGGGCGCTCTTGTGTAAAAAATCGTTTAATTTTCCTGAATGTTTCAATAAAAAATTCAGTAGTTGACGGCTCTTTTATGCTACATGATGAGGTATCCAGTGGCGCTGAAACACCAGCAAGACCCTTTGCACGACGCATAATCAGTGCATTTAAGAGATTAATGCGT
>NZ_LNXY01000032.1:63356-64628 GCF_001467585.1 Legionella drozanskii LLAP-1 | reverse complement strand
ATTCAGTAGTTGACGGCTCTTTTATGCTACATGATGAGGTATCCAGTGGCGCTGAAACACCAGCAAGACCCTTTTCACGACGCATAATCAGTGCATTCAAGAGATTAATGCGCTCAATATCCAGATGATAAAGTCCAAGTGCAGCTTTGCCCACCCTCTTTTGTTTTAAACCCATCTTAGCCAGCAACATAGAAAGAAAGCGTAAAGGGTCGCGTTGTAAAAGTTCTGTCGATGGTAATGAGATAAGCCCTTGCAAAATGGCTCGATGTTCTTCTATCCAGGTTATAAAGCCACTGTGAAGAATGGTCTCTTTGGTATATTGATAATCATGAACAGCTAAGGTCTGATGGGAAGTGGTTAGATGCAGTGTTTCGAGAACTTTTTTATAAAGCTGTTGTAACGTTGCATAATGGGTCAAGTCTGCTGCAAATTTTGCGCTGTCTTCAAGTTGCGCAACGAACCGTTTTTGCGCAAGTGCTGTATCACTTAGCGCCAGCTCTAAGGCTAACACTTGTTTTTTAAAGCGTCCATCGTTATCCATATTCGCCATGGCGGTAATAGAGTCTTCATCTCGTTCTGACAGATTATAAAATTCTATGAGTTGCTGTTTTTTATAAAGGCGCGTTTCATTCATAGTTTTTCGTGGCTTTTGAGATAGCGCGACCAGTTGAGCTGCGTTTAAGGGTAATTGCTCTTGACTTATGAGGGATGCATCTTGTTCAATACAGGCGTTTTTAAATTGACGTAATTGTTGTTGGGTGGCTAAGTCAAGACTGTTATCAAAATAGGTGAGCTTCATTCCGTCATGTAACGCCAGTAGGGCAAATTGCTGATAAAAATCATTAACACTTCTATGACGCGCCTGGGTAACTAAAAGAGTTAACTGCTCATAATCAGGGTTTAGAATGATACGTTGTCCCTCGTTATCCAGATTCATAAGGCTTATATCATGCTGATGAGTTTTTAACCATTTAGAGGCTATCACTTGCGGGTTTAAGGATTTAAAAGCTTGTCGCTTGTCACAAAAAACATGCAGGGTTTTATGATTTCGGATGCGTCCTAAGGCTTGCATACAATCATTGGCGGTATTGACGCAGGACTGAAACACACCGCCAACAAAATCAAAGTGGCCGTTATCAATAGAGACACCGGTACTCACCGATGGCGTACATACTAGGTAATCGTAGCGCTTTGATACAACATTGACGTTATTAAAAAAAGCTTGGTTTTCAGTATCTCCCGCATTATCACTGGAAATGTAAAGTCCTTTCT
>NZ_LNXY01000032.1:62776-63346 GCF_001467585.1 Legionella drozanskii LLAP-1 | reverse complement strand
CACCGGTACTCACCGATGGCGTACATACTAGGTAATCGTAGCGCTTTGATACAACATTGACGTTATTAAAAAAAACTTGGTTTTCAGTATCCCCCGCATTATCACTGGAAATGTAAAGTCCTTTCTTTCAGGAAAGGCCATGTTCAGCGCAGAAAAGGTTTTAAAAGCTTCTTTTTTGGAGTTAAAGGCGAGATATACTTTTTGTTCTTGTTCTAAAGCCTGCATGGCTGACATTTGCACGCTTTCCGGGCTGTCATGAAAAGCAATTTGGCGCTCGCTCCCAGGCTCAAAAAGATTAAAATGAATGGTGACGGGTTTATCAGGACAAAACCGTTGAACCATTTGTACTGAAGCTTTTGACAGATGCGCATCAAGACAAATCAGCGTTTTGGCATTCGTCATAATATTTTGCAGCACAGAAAACACTAAGGGCTTTTGTTCAATAGGGGAAGTTAGGCGCGCAAGCACCTGTTCGATTTCATCTATGATGACCACATCATAGTGTCTTAAAGCGCCCTCAGCAGTGAGCTTTCCTAAGGAATTTAAGCAAATAGCCAGGCGATGTTCGAT
>NZ_LNXY01000032.1:28705-62766 GCF_001467585.1 Legionella drozanskii LLAP-1 | reverse complement strand
CGCGCAAGCACCTGTTCGATTTCATCTATGATGACCACATCATAGTGTCTTAAAGCGCCCTCAGCAGTGAGCTTGCCTAAAGAATTTAAGCAAATGGCCAGGCGATGTTCGATTGTAAGTCAAAATTATCACACTCATTGTAACTGGTTAACCCTAATCGAGAAGCTGCACTTTCCACCAGTGAAATAAGATGGGTCGTGAATAAAATGGATTGTTTGGGGTTTTGTTTTACCAAGTGTTCTACGATGGCGGTTTTACCTGTACCAATGGCTGAACGAACAAGGTGTACGCCCTCTCGCTTAAATACATCATTGGGTAAATAACGACTGTTATAAGATAGCTTTATGCCATCGGTAAATTGACCAGGTGCCACAGCCCCATGGGCATGCTGGTTAAAGTGTCGCAATTCATGCCAAAGACTTAAGTGGATATCAGGCTTTTTCGGGATAATTTCAGATAAGCGATTTAATCCACCCAACAGATGTAAATCGTTAAAGTCAGTAGCCTCTTTAATAAGTTCTGAATCGAATGTTGAAAAATCCGGAGTGCAGACCAAGGAGCCTCTTAGTTTAAAAGCAGTACGGTTGGCTTGAATGAGTCCGGTGTTGCCTAAAACACGCCCAAATTTGGTTTTAATATCGGCTTTTTGCCAGTCATTATCAGCCCAGATAATAATCTGTGTTTTAGGATAGTGACGCTTTAAGGATTTACAGACCGGAAGAAGATTAAAGGCATCAAGGGCTGCAAAGATAGGTTCGCCAATCGCACGATGAATGCTGCCAGCAGTTGCCACCCCTTCGCACACATGAATGGTTCTTACTTTTTCAGGTAAGGAAGCTAAACCTACAAGCGCGAAATGCCCTTTTTTAGATAACCCTTTTGTAAAGCGTTTTTGACCGTCATTATAAATGCGTTGCAGGCCTAAAAAAGTATTATGGGTATCAATAATGGCCACTGCAATGTGATGTTTGGCGTGTTTAATTCCTGGAATAATACCCTCACATAACCCTTTTCTTTTAAGGTAGTGACTTGTTCCAGTGCTGGTCATCGATTGCCACAATTCTTTATCACGAGCAATCCAGTCAATGGGATTGATTTTGGGCGTTACGGGTTCAATACAGGGTTTAATGGGGGGTTTTATGGGAGACAAGTTAAGTAGTAGCCCCCTTACCTCTTGCCATAGTGTTTTAAGTACAGACTTGCTATCAAAGCGCTCAGAATGACCACCATGTCGAAAGGTGTAATAGGTCAAAGCGAGATAGGCAATACCATCGCTGTTATATTCCATTTTTGCGCGATAGCTTTGTTTTTTCGCCGGTTTATCAATGTAATGCCATCGATTATCTACTATTAGATTGCTTACCGGTGTTCGCAGGTCTTCCCCATGATTATTTAGAAATACAATCCCTTCATCAATCAAGCGAGCCTCGATAGATTGCTTGTTCTCAATTGCCCATTGGACAAAAGACTTGCTACTCCCTCGTTCTAACGAGTTGTTATTCTTATTAAAAAATCCCATTATACATGTCCCTTACACCAAAAAATCTTGATGTTTTTAGGGAACAAAGCTAAACTAATCGGTGGATGGATCCAAAAATTTCGATGGAACTTCTTATTTCCTTGAGTATTTTTGGTGCTTAGCTTTGTTCCAAGCTAATTGTTATATTTTATTGAGGAAGAGTTTGCAGACTCTTCCTCAATGCTCTTAATTCACTATATACCCTCTCATCATTTTATTGTCCTTAATTTTAATCATCTAACTCTCTCATTGTATTGGAAAAAGTCATATTTTTAATTATATCGAAAAACATATTATCCTAACAGAACTTATTGTGTCAATCATATTGATTTGGTTCCTAAATAGAACTAGTATGGTTCTTTGTTACAGCCTTTTCATCAGGAAAATGGTTTAGTTAATTTCTAGTTGTTTATTAACTATGCATATAATAACGAGGAATCATGATGACAGAAGCAATTATAGATTTAGATGTTAATGACAGAATAAAAAAAATAAGAGACTCACATTTATTAAAGCAATCTGATATTTCTGAAATAACTGGGTATTCAGTAAATACAATAAAAAAATGGATGATGGGTAGGGATCAGAAACATTACACAAAAGCACCAGTTCAGGCATTAAAGATATTAGAGAGTTGGGTTGATAATGAGGGTAACGTTGACGATCTTCATCATCATAAGATATCTAATAAAACCGCAGATGTTTGGAGCATTATTACAAATAAGGGTGGAGTAGGAAAAACTACGCAATCATTCAATTTCTCACTTATTTTGGCAAATACTCATAAGAAAAAAGTGCTAGCCATCGATTTGGATCCTCAGGGACATTTAAGTTTATCTTTAGTTAAATCGCCATCAAATATAGGATTATCTACAAGTGATCTCCTTCTCGGAAAAAATGGTACTCCTTTTAAATACAACGATCATCTTGATGTGATTGCTACGGGAAAGGAATTGCGAGGTGTTTTGGATGCAATTCCTCCACAAGATCTTTTGTTTAGATTAAAAGAGAAAATAGAAGTATATAGAACTATTTATGATGTAATAATTTGTGATGGGATACCCACAGATTCTCCTTGGTTTGATGCGATTTTGGCTGCAACAACTAAAGTTGTTATGCCTTTTACTATTGACTTATACGATAGTTGGGGTATGCAAGATGTGTTTGATAAAGTGGATGTTTTAAAAATGAGAAAAGTTGCAGATAATTTAAAAGTTGCTGCGATTGTAGGTAATTCTATGTCAAAACCCATGACAGTTTTTGATAGCGCAATCATTAATAGTTTAAAAGAAACCTATCCCAATGAATTTTGTCCTATTGTCATTTCTAAGAGTGTAAAAGTAAAGGAGTGTAAAAGCCCAGCCATCTCTAAATCGATTGTAGATTATGAGCCAACATCAAAGGTAGCTGAAGAATATCTTGGTGTAATTGATTTTATTTTAAAGGCATAAGGATAAAATGATGAAAATTGATATGAGAAAACAGGCTGTAACTGGTGCTCTTATTAAAGATAATACGGCAGATTGGAAAAATATTGCAAATAAAGAAATAGAAGAAAATAAAAATTTGAAGGAGCAGATCGACTCATTAGAGAAAGAATTAGCAAATAAAGACAATTTTAACATTATAGAAATTGATCCTAAAAAATGTCGAAATTGGAAGTATGCAGATAGAAATCGATTTGAACTAGGTAGCATCGAAGAGTTATCGGAAGATATAAAGCAAAATGGACAGTTGCAACCAGCTATAGTTAGAAAGATAGATTCTTTAGATTATTCATATGAAGTAATTGCAGGTGAAAGAAGATGGCGAGCATGTTCCTTTTCCAATATAAATTTAAAAGCCGTTATAACAAATGAAGATGATGCTGGTTGTTTGGTAATTCAAACAAGTGAAAATAAGAAAAAAAGTTTATCTGCTTACTCTTTGGCTGTTGCTTATGAAAAATTAATGATTGATTTGAATATTAGTCAAAACGAGTTATCTAGAAGATTGAATATACCAAAAACATCATTTAGTGAACTAATGTCTTTTAACAAGGTACCAAAAGAAGTTTGGGAAGCAGTAGAAGACATGACAAAAGTAAAGCCGAAGACAGCAGCTTTTTTATCCTTGATGTGTAGCAAAGGGGATGATTATTTGGCCGCTATTATAAACTTTGCTCCTAAAATTCGAGAGGGGCTTGGAACAGATAATCTTACCAAGCTGATAGAAAAACATCTATCAAACATTAAGACAAAGAGGAATTCTTCAAAAGTTTATGAAGGAAAAACAGGAGAGGTTTTATTTCGAATTACCAGTGAAGGAAGAATTTCGTTGTCAAAAACCATGGTTAAAAAAATTGACATTAGTAATTTTGCTGAGTATTTAGGTAAATATTTAGAAGAGCTAGTCTAGTGTACGCGCCGCGTACACTAACGAAGAATAGCCATAGCTTATACCGTAGGTTGAATAAGTTATAATTTAAGTTACTTAATGAGCATATCTATAGAATGTTAAAATTTAATGAAGATCAAATTAGAAAATATAAACAAAGTGCTATTGGAGGAACTGGATTTCTTGCATTTAGGGATATTGAAAAATTCGCCAAGAAGTTTAATATCGATCTAAGCTACGTTTTAGATTTAGGTTGTGGTTCTGGAAGGTCTACCAATTATTTGAGTAGTTTTTGCAAAAAAGTAAATGGATGCGATATAGATCTAAATGCATTAGATAATGCAAGAAAAAATAGCAGGAAAAAAAATTCACTTTATTTTGAAAATGAACGTGAACAAGAACTTTATCAGTATAGTAAGTATACATCGATATTTTCAATATTGATGTTTTTCCATATGTCCTCAAAAGAGGAAATTAAGATAGAGCTTATGAAATGTTATAATTCTTTGGAAACTTCTGGAAATTTAGTGATTATTAATGGAACTAAAAATTTATATGTTCGCAATTATCTAACCGTGAAAAGTATCGGTGAACCGCCAAAATATGATGGGGATCTTGTTAAAGTAAAATTGTTAAATATAGATTGTGAAATTAAAGATTTTTATTGGAGTGATATCTATATTAAGGAAATTGCAGAAGAAGTTGGGTTTAATCATTTAGAAACTTATTTGCCTTTAGGAGATAAAACAGATCAGATAAATTATTTAGATGAAATAAAATATCCCCCCTATTATTACATTGCTTTAAGAAAAAATGAACAAAAACAAGTATAAGTTAAACATTGATTTTATAAATAACAACTTACTTTATACCCCAATAGGTAGTGGCCACAAGAAGCCATCAAAATTGGATTATGATGATGTTGTCAAAAATCCTGACTTTATGAATAATTTTTCAGGAAAAGACGCGTATCTCATTGGGACAATTTTTGCATCTAAAAGCTTAAATAAATTAAGCTTGGCAAACTCACTATCAAGATATAAATATCTTGTTTTAATATCAATATTATTTGTTACTGTAATATTACTTAGTAATATTCTCTCATCAAAATTGATAAGTATCGGGGGATTTACGGTAACGGGCGCAATGCTTGTTTATCCATTTAGTTATATTTTTGATTATATAATAACGGATATCTATGGGTATCAAAATGCAAGAAGAATTCTATTGTCTTGTATAGTATCGTTAATACTATTCGATATTTGTATTTATTTAATTATAATTTTACCTCCATCACCATTTTGGAAGCTCCAGCACGAATTTGAATCAGTTTTCTCTGGAATGCTTAGAACCTATGTCGCTTCAACTATAGCATTTACAGTATCATTTTTTTTATCTTCTTTTATCTTTCAAAAATTAAAAATTAAGAACAAAGGTAGGTCATTATTTAAAAGAATTTTCCAATCTCTTCTTATCTCAGAAATTTCAGACACAACGCTGTTTTGCTTCTTATCTTTTTATGGGATATGGCCAATAGAACATATGATGAAGTTTATTTTGGTTTCGTATTTTACCAAGATAACTTATGAGATTGTCGTATATTCGATTATTACCAAACCATTGATAGCGATCATTAAAAGGGAAGAAAAAAGCGATATTATTGATTGGAATACAGATTTTTCTCCAATTAAATGGGAAATAAATTATGATGAATCAAATAATGTTTATTCTAGGCAGGATGTAAATTAAATGATTTAGTAATAGAGCTGACAATATTTGATAAACTATTCACATTGAATTTTTCCAAAATAGAATGAACAGTTTGTTTGTCTTTGATATATTTTGTTTCTATGCTTATAACCCGTCCCACAATAGCAGAGTTTTTTAAGTCAATTTTCATTACTAAATTATCTATTGGCTTAATGGAGCCTTGATGAATGCTTCCTATCATGTACTTTTTGTTAAAAAGAAAAAGGACAGTGTCTCCATCTATGTATGATATGTTATCATCTATTGATGAAATCACAATGCTATCGTTGTTTAATATCTTACAGTCAAAGGTTTTATCAACTTTAAATCCGAGAGTGTTTGTTTTCCAATTCATATGATTTTCAACAAAACCCAATATTTTTGTTTGCTCGTTCCCTAATAAATTGTTTGTGCTTATCACGGGAATATAATTGGAATCAACCTCAAGATTTTCATCGAGAATATCAACAATGAAATCTTCGATTTTATTTTCCAGAGCATTGGCAATAATTGTAGCTTGATATAAAGAAGGACAAACTTGCCCGTTTTTTATTCTATTGATGGCTGACTGACTTATTTCAGTAATTTTGCTTAGTTCATTTTCACTAATACCTTTACCAACCATAAAACGGCGCATATTTAACGAAAATCTATGTTTAAGCTGCTCTTCAGAAATTATAGGCATAATCACATATTACCCTTTACAGGGTACCCGTTAAAGGGTAATATAGTTAAATAATTATTTTATCTTACATCAATTTTTAGATTAGTGCTTATTAATAAACATTTTTTTAATTTTTTTGGTTAAATAAAAACTAATATTATAAGCAAATTTTCAGCACTATAGCATATCTTATGGAGATGAAATTGGAATCAAATGACAATTACAGGAAAGTTCATATAACGATTCAGTTATCAAAAAGTGCAAATCGTCTTTTGTCAGAATCCTGTGGTCGATCAAATAGAAAAAAAATACAGGAAGCAACATTACGATTGGAAGATCATCTTAATAAATTTAGATCCATATCCGAATTAAATTATGCAATTCCTCTGGATGAGGTTGGTGAGTAGCGATGTCAGTACATCGATTAGAGATTTTGAAAAAAAATAAAACTAAGGGAAACAAGGATTAAGCATGAACGCAAATAAAAAAATGATTTCTAATGTCTTATTAGCTGGAACGATTGCGGTGTTAACCGGCTGTGCTGCAACACAGACGGCATTGGAGCACCGCACCCTGGAGGTCAGTACAAAACAAAGTGAGACGGTGTTTCTTAAACCCGTTTCCAAGGCTAAAAAAACGATTTATGTATCCATCAAAAACACATCGGATGAATCGATTGATATAACTCCCCAATTAAAAGCCGCATTAAGTAATCAAGGATATCGAGTGGTGAACCAGCCGAATCTTGCTCATTACCTATTACAAGGCAACATTCTTAAAGTCGGTAAAATGAGTATCGCTGCAAGTCAATCCGCATTAGGTGGCGGTTATGGTTCGGCTATTGCGGGCGCTGTTGCCGGAACTGCTACGGGGAGTTTTACAAACTCCAGTGCGGGCATGTTGGCAGGAGGGATTGCAGGTGGGGTAATAGGATTAGCAGCTGATTCATTAGTTAAAGATGTGAATTATACAATGATTACCGATATTCAAATCAGTGAGAAGGTAGGCAAAGGGATTAAAGTCAACGAACAATTCCAATCGCATTTAAAAAATGGCAGCAGCACTGTTACCTCCCAAACCTCATCAAGAGATAGTCAGTATCTACCTTATCGAACTCGAATAATATCGAATGCAGATAAAGTGAACCTAAAGTTTTTGGATGCAAGACTTGCCCTGGAACAGGGGTTAGTGAAAACCATCACAGGGATTTTCTAATGAACCATAAAATCTGATAAATGTAATCAGCGGTTCACGCTGAATAAAAGGCCTTAAATGATGACAAAAAATTAAGCGACAGTTCGCTTAAGGGATTTTTACAACCAAAAAAAGGAGAAAGCTAATGAAGTTGAATAAAAAAACATCAATAATTAATGCTGCTACATTTGTCTCTGCATTGCTTGTTACGGGGATTGGTTTCTCGGCTCAAGCTGATAAAGAGGCTATCTCAACGCGATGCGAAATGGTCTACAACACTTTGGACAGGATGTTTGAAGAGCAGAAGTACGCTCCATGTGCACGCGACGTTCAATATGCGGGTTGGGTAATGCAAGGTGCCGCAGCTTTAGTTCGTTCCGAACGATATCCAACTGCATGGAAAAACTTAAGAGTAGCAGATGGAAATCTCAGTAATATTTATTCCAAAACACAAGAGTGCGCTTATTTCTCCGCGAAAGTAATTCCTTCTCTGAGTGAAGTAAAGAGTTTAATCAATGAACTTGAAAACATTTCCAATCGATTAGGGTCTGTTGGTGTTTCTTTTAAAAATTAGCATGACAGCGATTTACAGAAATGGAGACAAAGCGATGAATAAAATCATTTTAGCACTAATATTAATTTTCGGATCATACCCTGTCTTTGCCCAGGCACTCCCAGTTGCTAATGTCACCGTGCCAGTTGCATCTTTTGGAACAAGCCTGCTGGCTAATAACGAGATCCTAGGGGAAAAGGGTGTTGAGCTGTTTACAGCCTTGATAAACAAAAGTAAGACCTACGCCCTTTTAGCCACGCTCGAAAGCAGCACGCCTCAACTCAATAGCCAACTGAAATATTTGGCTTTACTTATTGAGACGCATCAGATCAATCAAACGCTGTCACAATTGCAGGTCGCTCTTAGAAACAACAATCGATTGTTGGCAAAATTCATCCACAAAGCAGGAGGGGCTATGGATGGATAAGCTTTTTTAAGTCAGTCAGTAATACCCAATTATTGTTAATAGAAAAGTAATTTTTTAAGCAAAGAAAGGCTTAGGGATTTTTTGAGCCAAAAACAAGGAAAAATGAATGAAAACGATTAAAAATCTTACATATGAGATAGGCGATTTACTAACCAAAAGACTGCTATGTCTATCGCTTTTTCTTATATCAAATCTCTCTCATGCTTCGAATAATTCGAATACTGGCTCTGACATTGTTGCCACGATCCTTTCTGGTTCGATTGGAAAAACGTTAGGTAAATCAGGCGCATTATGGACGTTATTAATTGCCATTTCCTTTGCAGTAGGGGGGTTTTATGCCGCAATCAAACATGATCCCAAAGCGTTTATTCCGGCATTCATCGTGATGTGCATTATTTCTACGGTGACTGGCATGTTTTTATCATTCTAGGCGTCAAAAATGGATGATGAATCAATGTATCTAATTTTGCGCTATATGGATGAGCCCAAACGCATTCTCGGCTTAACGATGGATGATTACCTCATTGGTGGGTTTACCATTTTTTTGGTGATAGTTGGCTCAAGCAAAATTGTCATGGCACTGGTGGGTATTGGTATTCGCATAGCTATTCGCAAAATTCTTAAAGGAAAACCACCCAGCCATCTGTTGTTACTTATGTATTGGTATTTTCCCCATGTCATTACCAACATTTTTATCAAGAACCTACCGCCTTCATACAAAAGGTATTGGACTAGTTAGGAGAGACAAATGGATTATCAGGTAAAAGAAAGCAAACTATCTAAGCTTTCAGCCCGATTAAATTTAATGGTGGTGTTAGTCATTGGGCTTTTATTTAGCAACATCATATTGGCTTACTTAGCCTTTCATAGTCTAAAGCATCAGAAACGGGAAGTAGTACCGTTTGGCGCAAACAGCGGTTATTTGGTAAGCGACACCACAGTCGATGTCCGTTATTTAAAACTAATGACTGTAAATTTTATTTATTCTCGCTTGAATGTTACGCCCACAAGTGTGAGTAAAAATCATAGCACACTCTTAAGTTTTGTTGATTCATCCATTTATTCACAATTTAAAAAGCGGCTTGCGAAGGAAGAAGCGATTATTAAAGCCAAAAAAATTGCGAGCACGTTCGATATCACTGACGTTATTCCCGATTCTCAACATTTATCTACGGTCGTCACAGGTAAACTCCAACGCTTTGTGGGCTATCGCGCTTTAACAACAGAATCAAAAACCTATCGTATTCAATACCGTTACCGACTAGGAGAACTTTTCATTGTTGGATTTGTAGAAAAAAAAGGGGAAAAGAATGATTAGAGGGTTTATTGCATTAGCTTTTGTCAGTGTCTCCTTCCTCGCTACTGCAAGCAATGTGTATCCGTTTTCGGATAATGAAAATATTGAATTGGAATTGAGTAAAAACAACTACAACCGCTTATATGTTGCCAATGATTCAATCACCAAAGTATTTTTTTCAAAGGATGATCTAATTATCGAATACCAAAAAGACGGTAGTGTGTTAGTTGATTTAAATCTTGCAGAACCGTTTACGGTGTTTTTTACAACGAAGCAAGGGCATCAATTCTCAGCAACAGTTAAGCCCATTGAAGCTTTAGGCAAGACCGTCGCATTACAAGCGAAAACGCCTAGCTTTAAAGCCCGTCAATTTGAAAAGAAAACGGCTGTCTCAGATAACACGATTACGCAATTACTCCAAGCCATGATGAATAATAAAACACCTTTAGGCTATGGGTCAAAGTCAGTTTTTTCAAGCTATAAACCGATTAATAAGGATTTAAGTTTTAAAGTAGAAAAGCAATTTATCGGCGATAGTTATATTGGAGAAATTTTAACAGTTTATAACCGCTCATCTAAGCCAATGATTTTGGACGAATCATGGTTTAAAACGCAAGAAACACGCGGTATTGCTTTAAGCCAACCAACCATTGCCCCTAAAAAAAGTGAAACAGTTTATTTGGCGAAGGAGAAAGTCCATGTTTAAGACGCTTAAACTGCATAAACTCAAATTAAATGGACTCATTAAAAAGCAACAGTTTGTGCGCTTTATCGGCATTGGTTTTGGTCTAATTGTCATGTTGGCACTCATTTTAATTGCCTCTAAAAGCAGCTCGAATTCAACCAAAAAACAGAAGGTGCCATTAGATTTTACAGGGGTTATGGATTCGCAATTCAGTGAAGCAGATACCGAAAGTGCAATGACATCGCAGCAGTTAGAGGTTGATGGTTTGAAAAAACAACTCGCTTCCTTAAGTGAAGGCATTAAAACTTTACAAGCACAAAGTGAAACACAGGTGGCAAAACTCACTGAAAAAATGGTCGCTGAGATTGCTCGTATTAAGATTGAAACTGAAAAAAAGACAGAAGAGCAGGCGAATAAAAATCCCATTTTTGCAGCTAACGATACTTTTAACCCCAATCAAACTGCGACCGATGGTTTTTATCCCACGGTGGCTCATTCAAGTCGATTAAATAAACCGCCAAGGATTCATTCGGTATCGTTTCAAGCAGGTAAGTACAAATCAAGACAAATCCTTAAAAACCCCACCAATTACGTGCCGAGCGGTACCTTTGCAAAAGCCGTTGTTCTTGGTGGTGTGGACGCAGATGCCTCAGTCGATGGTCAGAACAAAAACAATGGGGTCATGCTGTTTAAAATCATCAATCAAGGCACCTTACCCAACGGTAAGCGCTCGCATTTAGAAGGCTGTTTTGTTACAGCGAGTGCCTATGGTGATATTTCCAGTGAACGGGCTTATGTCAAATTAGACAAAATTTCCTGTTCGTTTGAAAAAGGCATGGTGGATAAAGAGGTCACCGGCTGGGCATTTTTTGCAGGAAAGGTGGGTATAAAAGGGATCCCTTTAATGCGCGATGGCAAAGTAGTAACCTGGGCTGGCATCAGTGGTGCCTTATCAGGTGTCGCGCAAGCCGCCCAATATGCGCAATCCGTGCAAAGTTTCGGTGCATTAGGCGGTGTTTCCTCAGTGGTTCCTTCCTCTCATATTGGCCCTTTTGCGGCCTATGGTGGCGCTTCAAAAGCTGCTGATCAACTCTCGCAATATTACATCAAACGTGCCGAACAATATCATCCTGTTATTCAGGTAGGCTCTGGCAACGTGGTCAATATTGTCTTTAAGGACGGGTTTTATTTTTACGACGAACCTGAATCAAAGCTAACTCATTATCAACCAACTGAAAACAACGAGCCTATTGTTCCTAATGAAGTCCTTTCTCAACTTAATCAGGCACAACTAGGCCAGCAACTAGCAACTCCTGGAGCCTCTCGATGAAAATTCATAGCCTACTTAGCGTACTGATGTTAGCAAGTTTACTGTCGTCTTGTTCCAGCATGAATTCAAATTTCAGCTGTAATGTCACCGCAGGGGATAACTGTTTATCCATGGATGAAGTGAATGCGATGACGGAAGTCAAAGCAATCAAAATCTTACCACCAGCCCATGAACGACAAAAGTCGCTGATTAAGGCTTCTGTGAAGCGACTATGGCTAGTACCTCATGCTGACAAACAAGGAAAAAACCATCCAGGCGAATACGTGTATGTCCCTGAAATCACAGAGGGGAAGACGGCATGAGTCTAAGTCGATACGACAGTAGATTATTCACGATGAGGCCAGAGTTACAAGTTAGGCGATGCAACAACGAGTTTAATGTCATTAAAGGACATAGCCATGCTGACTAAAATTCGTGATTTAAATCGAAAGGTCGTTTATAAAATTGCTCGCTTTTTAGGCGAAGAGAGCGTAGCGCCTGAGTCATTACAAGAAATCGCTGATGCTAATGAAACGATGTCCCTTAATGAGGCCATTTTTGAGCGCCTGCTGCCCTATGAGGCGATGTTAGATAACGACCTGTTTATGAATAAAACAACAATGGGTTTTGGATTGTATCTGGCACCTGGCTCAGGCGCTGATGCGCACTTGGTTAAAGCCCACGCAGAGCTTTTGAAACATCGATTGCCAGAAGGGTTTGATTTAACCGTCATGATGCATAAACATCATTATTTAGAGAATGATTTAATCCGTGGATTTAAGGCGATATTAGAGCGTGGTGGGATGTATGAAGCGATTGCCCGTATGAGTATTCGCTATCACTTAAATGCCATCAAATCAGGTTATAAAAATAAGCGTAATATTCCAGCGCAACTTGCAGATTATCGCTGTTATCTCTTTGTTTCGACTAAAAAGAGCAAAGAGTCACAGCAGAGCTTAGAAGATAGCCGTCTTGATTTTGAATCAGAGTTATCGGTGATGGGCTATCACCATGCAAGGCTTTCTAGAACCGATTTTAAAACACTGCTTCGCGTTCTGACTTCACCTAATATAGATGATATCCAGTGGCCAACTTGCGAGGACAATACTAACGAGCTTCTATCCAAGGGGATGATTCGTCCTAATACGACGGTTTTAATCAATGACGATTCGGTGGATATTCGGGTGGTTGATGATGAAGGACACCCAAAAACAACCCGTTTGGTCAGTCTTATGATTGAAAAAAATAAATGGCCTAAAAAATTTGCGCTTTGGTCGCAAGCGGATTTGTTCGCTAATCTGTTTAGCACCGAAAAAGGAATACAGTGTCCTTTTTTAATTAGTTTTACTATCAAAGGGGTCAATCAAGAGCAGGTTAGACAAGAATCAAAACGTAAAACAGAATCACTGACTAAAGCAAATAATGCCGTACAACGGGCTTTAAATCCTAATCTCGTTGATGAGTTAAAAAATTGGCAATATTGCTATGACGAAGCGCATAAAGGAAATCTTAGTTTACATCGTACTTTTTACAACGTGTTACTGTTTACCGACGTGCAACACGAACGCAAACATGTAGCACAAACCCTCAATGCCTATCGCGAGTTTGGATTTAGTCTAGTGCAAAAACCGGTCAGCGCATGGCTTCGCTATTTAGGGAGTCTGCCCTTTTTCTTAAACGAAGGCATGTTTGAAAGTCTTGAGCGAATGGATGATGAAACCAAACGCTTATCGCATTACACCTGCGCTAACTTAATGCCCTTAATCGCTGATTTTAAAGGCTCTCCTAAAGGGATGCTTTTGCCGACCTACCGGCATCAACTTGCTTATGTCGACACCTTCGATAGCAAGAATTTACCTATCAGTAATTTCAATTTTGTCACCGTGGGCTCTTCAGGTTCGGGTAAATCACTTCTGAATCAATGGCGTCTACTGTCGGGCTTAGCACAAGGGGAGAAAATATTTGTCATCGATTTAGGCGATTCTTATAAGCATTTGTGTGAGTTAGTCGGTGGCACTTATTTAAATGCTGCCAACATCACTTTAAATCCCTTTACCTTGTTTGATTTTGATGGTGAGGTAGAGATTGATGGCAAGGTGACCAATAACTACACGCAAATTCGTGATTTATTAGCCATTATGGCAAGTCCCCACGCACCTATTTCAAGTATTCAAAGTGATTATTTGCTGGAGGCTGTGCGAGCTTGCTGGCAACAAAATGGGGCAAAAACCTGCATGGATGATGTGTTGCAGGCATTGCGCTTGATGCTTCAAAATCTTGAATCTAAGGATGATGTGCGCTTAAGCGACCTCATTATTCATTTGCGAAAATTTGGCCGTGATGGACTTTATGGCTCGATGTTCAACAGTGACACGCCGTTTATTTCCAACCCTGATTTCGTGGTTCTGGAGATGGGTGGGTTTGAAGAAAATCCTGAACTATTAACCATCATCATGTTTGTCATGATTGTGATTATTCAGGGGCAGTTTTATCACTCCGACAGAAATGTAAGAAAACTTTGTATTATCGATGAAGCCTGGCGTTTTATATCAGAGGGTTCAACCTCTAACCCCATTGCTGCCCGCTTTATATCGCAAGGGTTTAGGACTGCCCGTAAATACAATGGTGGGTTTGGTGTGATATTCCAGGAATTGACCGCGATGACAGGCTCGATTGAAGGTCAGGCGGTTGCATCATCAAGTGATATCAAATTCATTATGCGTCAGGGTACTTTTGAGGATTATGTAAAAAATAACCCCGATGTGTATGATGAAAAACAAAAACGTCTCATCAAATCCTTTGGTGAGGCCGAATCCCAAGGCTTTTCAAGCGTCATGGTGCAATACGGCAAGGCTTATACCTTCCACCGCTATTTTGCCGATCCTTTTACCCGTGTTCTTTTCTCATCCAATGCGGAAGAATTTGCAGCCATAGAAACCTTCCGATCGCAGGGCTTATCGCTGGAGCAGGCAGTTTATCGCGTGGCAGAACAGTATTACGGAGATGAATTATGCAAGGTTTCTTAAAAAGACGCGATTGTTATTGGATGGGCATTGTTCTTGGAATTACGGCAATGGCTTATTGGTTTAATCATTCACAAGTCACTGTGGTAACTTTTGATAAAAACGAAGTGGTGAAGCAATTTGTCACACAGTTAAGCCAACAAAAAATAGAGGAAAAAAAGACGCAACAATTAAGCAGTCGTTTTGCCAGAATTCTTAAAGAAGCGCTTAATGATTATGCCAGAACTCATCAAGTCATCGTTATTAAAAAAGAAATGACGCTGGCATCTTCGGCGGATATCACCGATAAGATTGCGACCCAAATAGCTGATAACATGAAGGGGAGTCGATGAAACAACTATTCATTGTTTTCCTTCTCGTTGCAACCCAGAGTTTGTTTGCAAAAGAATTAGGCACACTCGGTCAGACCTTCCCTGTTATGGAAAAGAGTTTATTAACTCTTATCTATGAACGATTAACAGCCTTTCAAGACGACGGGAAATTAAAAGACTTGGAAAATGCCTGGGTTAAGCAAGTGGAAGCAAAAGCTCTAAGACCTAGGCCATTAAACTTAAGCCGAACCGATAAAACAACGAGTCATTATCACACGCCAGTGACTACGTTAAAGCAGGACATTCAAGATAATCAAGGCCGCATTATTCTAAAAAAGGGTTTAACGGTAAATGCGCTTACTCAACTGCCCATGTATCAGCCGGTATGGGTTTTCATCGATTACGATGATGAGGCACAGCGTCAATTTGCAGATATTATCCGCACTCAATACGTCGATATTCAATGGATTTTAACAGGCGGAAATGTGCGGGACGCAGAACTTCGAATCAAAGAGACTATTTATTTTGACCAGGAAGGGCGCATTACTGAAAAATTAGCAATAAAGCATGTCCCTGCGTTAGTCACTCGTGCTGAGGATTCACTCAAAATCGTTGAATTTGCGATAGGGGAGAATGGGCATGCCTTTTAGACTCCTATTGATTTTACTTTTAATGAGCAGTCAAGCCTTTGGAAAAGAGTGCACGGGGCATTTTGTTAATCCCTTAAAGGATATTTGCTGGCGCTGCTTATTCCCGTTATCCATTGGTAATAGCAAAGTGGTTCATTCATCGTTGCCAGATACTGAGAACCCCACGATGCTAAACGGGGTATCGCGGCCCATTGAAATTTGCCCTTCTGCAATCGGGTTTCGGATTGGCTTAAACATTGGTTTTTGGGAGCCTTTTTCGCTGGTTGATGTGACCGACACCCCTTATTGCCTGGTCAATTTGGGAGGACATAAACTTAACTTAGGGATTAAGCAGGGCAGAGGGGGTAAGCTTTCTCAAGGATTAGGGGCATCGCATGCTTTTTACCATGTTCATTGGTATAAATACCCACTTATCTACTGGTTAAATTTAATTACCTCACTTGGCTGCATGCAGGGTGGTGAGTTTGATGTCGCCTACATGACAGAACTTGATCCCACTTGGCGAAACTCGTCGATGAGTTTTGTGTTAAATCCTGATGCGATTCTTTTTTCTAATCAGGTTGCACAAGCGTCTTGTGCCGCTGACGGCGTTGCGTCAACAGCAACTTTAAAACCACTGGATCATTTATTTTGGTGTGCAGGTACTCAAGGTAATATTTATCCCCTTAACGGCCATATCCATGCCCCTATCTCGCCTGTCCAATCAGCGCTGCTATTAGCTGAGCGCATGAATTTCAAATTACATCGAGAACCTCCCTTTATTTACGATTCAAGCCCGCGCATAGGTGAGATTTGTAAGGAACATCACTATTGGGTGACGCCGAAATCGCGCTACCGCTATGAAATGGTAAATCAGGTGGCTGATGGTAGACATTGTTACCCGTCAGGGTATAGCACCCTTGGCTGGGAAGCACTAAAAATCAAAGCCGATACTCCGCAACAATATGGGTTTTTATTGTGGCGTAAACGAAATTGTACTTTTTTGTGAGGTTAGAGATGCGATTGGTTATTTCATTCTTAATGATAATGATGACGCAAATGGTCGAAGCCAGGACGAGTTATCAGGTCTTTGTGAGTTTTTCCATGCCACAACAACTTTTCGAAGAAACGGCGTTGGATGCCGCAAGACATGAGATTCCACTTATCTTAAATGGCTTTTATCACGATTCGATGCAAGAGACTGCGATTAAAATTTTTGAGCTTTCAAAAAAAATACCCAATTTATCCCTGCAAATAGACCCTCCTGCCTTTGAGCGCTATGGCATCAAGCAAGTGCCTGCCTTTGTGGCAGAGAATAAAAAAACCTTTGATGTGGTGTATGGCAACATCACTGTTGAACGAGCAATGGATGAAATCGCCCGCTTTGGTGATACGGCTAAGGATAAATCATGAAAAGGGTACTATTGGCAGGGTTAATATTTGCACCATTGGTAATGGCCGATGAGTACAATGAGGGTCGTGTATTTGCCTTAAACGCTCAGTCAGGGGTGCTGTCATCTATCAGTCAACTTCCTCCAGAGAATTACCTCAATGACTATACCAACAACCCACTGGAATCAGGCTTTAATCCTTCTCAGTTGAAAGCAACTGGACAAAACGCTGTGGCTACCAATGAAACAGCCCAACACATTTTAAAGGATAAACTTGAGCGGGAAAAAGAAAGGGTAGTTATTGATCTTAATTCGCAAGAAATGAGAAATGCGGGACAAGCCATTGAAAGTGCTGATGAGACGATAAAGCACAGCACAATTCCTTGCAAGGATGGCAATTGTCTACCTACACCAGATGAAACAGGCGCTGATTTTGGTGAAGGAATTTCTCGACTTGGGGTCTTGGCAGGCAGTGCCAATGAAGTATCTACCCAGCAGATTGGTTCACAAAACTTATCCCTGTTTAAGGGTTTTAATAATCAATGTCGCATTGCAGCAATGCATGTCGGTAATTGTTGTGGAGGAAATGCCCGCTTTCTTAATTGTCGAGAGGAGGAAAAGGAGTTAGGTCGTGCCAAGAATGAGGGGCGAGCCCTCTTTATTGGTAAGTATTGTGCGCACAAAAAACTTAAATTGTGTACCGAGTACAAAGAATCTTGGTGTGTTTTTCCTTCAAAATTAGCCATGATCATTCAAATTCAAGGGCGATATTGGCAGTTACAGATCCCTTTTGGTTGGGCAAAGCGCTCCACCAATGCAGCGAATTGTCGAGGCATTTCGCCAGAAGAGTTAGAGCTTATCCAATTTGACCGGCTAGATTTAACGAGTTTGACGAAGGAGTTTGAATCAAAAGCTGTGTTTAAAGATCCTTTACAGTTAGATGCTTCCTCTGCACAAAAAATTGAACAAATGGATAGGGAAGGGCGCTTTCATGATGAGAACTAGCCTTTTTATTGTATGTTTAGTGTTCATGCAGTTAGTGGCCGCCCAAAAGCCGCCTGGATTTCTTTGGTATAACCTACCCAAACAAGAAACGCCTCAGAAGAAAGCGCTTAAAGGCAGACGATTTTCTCAATTAAGTTATCAGCAACAAGATGCGGTGTTGGCTTATTACACTCGTGAAGCCTGGCATAAAGCAATGAATAAATTAAGTGTTGAAAACATGCGTAATTACATAGCTCTTCAGGATTTTTGGTCGCAACGCGCTACAAAAACCTCAAGACTATTTGAAAAAACGATGCTTTATTACCCTGAGTTTCATTATGAATCAAGTCATCCCTCTAATAATATCGGCGTTAAAATTAGTGATGAGCTGCGTTTAAAAAAAGAAAGCTTGGTATTAAAAACTTTGGCTAAAACGCATGGTCTTCTCTATTTCTATCGAGGGGCAAATCCTTATGACAAAAAAGAAAATTTAATTATTGACGATTTTTCAAAACGACATGGATTACGTTTATTGCCCATTGCTGTGGATGGGGTAAAAGACGACTTGTTTCCTCAAACGCGAATGGATAAGGGTCAAGCTAAACAGTTAAATATTCGATTCTTTCCAGCCCTCATCTTAGTTAATCCGAGTACTCAGCGTACTCATCCGGTTTCTTATGGATTAGTCACCCAAGACATGTTGGCTCGTCAATTTGTTTTAGTGGCCACCGATTTTGCCAAAGGGGATTTGTAATGAAAGCAATAGTTAGCTTGTTTCTTTTTATCGTGGTGCAAACCGTTGAGGCTACTCCATTAAGCAATCATCCGCTGAATAAATTGATGATGTCCCATTATGAAGTAAATTTAAAGTCTGAGTCGCCAAAGACTGCGGTAACCAAAGCGAATGCTCAGAAAAGCCCTCATATTTTGGTCTTCATTTTTTCAAACCAATGCCCCTATTGTGTGCAATTTGCGCCTTTAGTTAAGGCGTATGCGACAGCCAATCATTGGCCTATTGAAGCAGTGAGCCTTAATGGTCAAATCTTGCCCGATTTTCCCGACGCTATTTTTGCAACCCAAGACATGATTGATGTGGCCTATCAAGGAAAGCCTGTGGTTTATCCTGCTCTTTTTATAGCCAACACCAGGACAAAAGCACTTTATCCCGTGTCTTTTGGAGCGCTGAGTTATGAAGAATTGTTGGAGCGCATACAGGCCATCACGAGTAAAATTAAGGAACATGAGGGGCAGCACCATGATTAAAAAATCGTTGGCAATTGTCCTATTTTTAATGTCAGGTTACCCGCACGCAAATGGTATTGATATAAGCACGGACTTGGATGACTATTTTGACAAATTAGGTTTTTTGTCTAACACAACCAGTCCTGGTGCGTATTATTCACAGGCAGCAGGCTCTTATGCAGGAGGTTCGTTATTTGCCCGCAATCAAGTTAGGCAATATCAATTGATGCAATTAGATTTACCCAGTTATCGTGCGGGCTGTGGTGGCATTGATTTATACATGGGTTCTATGAGTTTTTTAAGCAAAGATAACATGGTGGCCCTTGGCAAATCCATCATGACCAATGGCACCTCCTATGCCTTTGATTTAGCAATGGCTACCACCGTGCCTGAAATTAAGTATGTGAAAGATTTTCTGCAACAAGCAGAGCAATTTGTTAATAACATGAGCATTAATAGCTGCACCATGGCGCAAAATGCGATAGGGGGGATTTGGCCTAAAACACAAGCCTCCCAAGAAAAAATTTGTAAAGACCAAGGTACCATGGGGAATCAGGGTTTTTTCCACGACTACGTGGAGGCTCGAATGGGTTGTGCTGGTGATAAACATGATGTAGCGATGGCAGCAGCTAGTGTCGATCCTGCTCGAGCAAAACAGGTGGTGTATAACAAAAACATTGTGTGGTCGCTATTAAAATCAAAATCATTATTGAACAATAATGATGAGTTATGTGAAATGCTTATGAGTCTGACAGGCACCATTATCATCGATCAGAATGGTCATGTACAAAATGTGCCATCCTTGGCTAACAGTCGCAATTTGGTAAAGGCTTTAATTGGTCGTGATGACGGTGGTGTAGATAAGGCAACCATCTGGCAGTGCGGTGAAAAAGCCAATTGCATGACTGTAACCTCAGAAACCATCACTATTGCTGAAAAAAATACCCTTCGCTTTAAAGTGGCGAGTCTTATCCAGAAAATTAAAGACGCTTTAAAAGTATCAGAGCCTAGTGCTACTACAGTCAAAGAAATAGAGGCTTTTGCTTCAATGGTGCATATCCCTATAGTTAAATTTACCGAAGTGATGTTAAGCACCGAATACGGTGATTCCATTGTTGATGTATCCGAACTTTCAACCTTAATTGCGCAAGATGTTTTACAGCAATATTTAAATGAATTGCTGCAAGAAGTGGCCAATGCAACGCTTGGCGCTGAATTTAATGATGAGTTAGTTAAAGAGATAACCCAGCGAATTTCAACAGCACGACGTGAAATAGCCCGCCTTGATCCGGAAATTAGTCAGAAGCTACAACAGAAATTCACCTTAATTAACAATGTTCAACGCATTGAACAGCAGGTAGCCGCGCGCGTTGCCCAGGAACTAGGTTAGGAGCGTTCAATGAGTAGCACTATATATGTATTAGATTGTGGTGATTTATTTTTCCAGTTATTTAAAGCCGTTGCAGCATTTATGAAAAGTTCAAGTTATCTTCGCCTAATTGGGTTATCGGCGGCTTTTGGATTTTTTATTGCTATCGTGAGGTCGTTTAAGTCACTCAATCCCAATACCATTATCAAGTGGTTTGTGATGTATATGCTTGTTTTTAACATCGTGATGATTCCCAAAACAGACGTCTTAATCAGTGATATTTCTTCACAAAAAAACTACCCAATAGCCCATGTGCCTGTGGCATTTGCCTTTATGGCTGAGGCATTTACAGGCTTAGGATTTGGGCTTGCACAACTGTTTGATAGTCTTTTTACCACGCCAGACAGTCTCCAATACACTAAAACGGGCTTTTTATTTGGGTCAAAGCTTATCCAGGAAGCACGCGATTTTCGCGTCGTTGATCCCGTGCTTAAAGCCGATTTATCCATGTATTTTAATCGTTGTGTGGTCGGCAATATCTTCCTAACCCATGTTCTTTCCCCCACTGAATTAAAAGAAAGTACCAATATTTGGGAATCCATTTCAAAATCGCCTTCAAAAATCAGGCGAACTCTTCTTGCCAATAAGGAAGGTATTCGTGAAGACAAAAGTTGTTTTGACGCCACACCGATTTTAAAAGCTCGACTTCAAGCAGAGATGACAAAAGCCTATACCATTTTTGGTATTAACCTTTTTGGTAATCCTAAAAATTCTAATTATAAAGACCTCTTTGAAACCCACCTTAAATCGGCCTTTAATTACTATCAAGCCATGGAAACCACCGGAACAGATGCTTTTTTGCAAGCCATGATGCTCAATTTTATTAAAGAAGGCGTTACTGATTATCAAGCCCATCTGAATTCCACGGCAAGCATCATGTCTCATGAGTTTTCCAAATCCCAGGTTCAACAACGCTATTTATGGGAAATTGGCGGGCTTAAATCAGCGTGGCTTTGGCCTTTTTTCCATAGTGTGGTTATGTTCTTAGCGATGGCTTTATTCCCTTTAATTATCCTTCTGGTAATTGCCTACAGCGGCATTGTGGCTTTTAAAAGCTATCTTTTGTTTTTTCTCTCTTTGCAATTTTGGCCTGCATTGTTTGCGGTATTAAATTTTATTATGTCATTTTATGGCAGCGCTATCTCTACTAAGTATGGCGCAATAAGCCTTGCAAACCTTGATAATATCGAGCAGCTTCATAGTGAGGTGGGCTCTGTTGCAGGGTATATGATGGTCTTTATTCCTTGGCTTGCTTATGGGCTGGTTACTAAAATTGGTGATTCGTTTAATTCACTGTCGCATTCTATGATTTCAGGTTTACAAAGCTCTACGATGTCCGCTGCGGGAGAAGCGGCAAATGCGAGCTTTAGTTTAGGCCAAACCAGTTTTTACAATGCGACTGGCAATACGCTGTCAGCCAATAAACACGACAGCAATTTCACCTCAATGGCAGGCTCTACTACACGCATGCTGGATTCAGGAGCGACCTTAACAGTGACACGAGATGGCAGTGAGGTGATTGATGCCTCAAGCACTATTTCACGAGGTGCTTTGTCGATAAATTCCAATAAGGCCATCAGCGGAATGCTCAATCAGGCCGCAGAAACCAATACCCAAGCGATTTATTCTCAATCACACCAGTTAAGCTCACTGGTTTCACAAGGCGTGCAACAGTTAACTCAATTTTCTGAATTACAAGGCAAAGACATTCGCTTAGGAGATGGGGTTTCAGAAAGTGACACCGCCCAGGTACAACATGCGGTATCTAATGTACTAGGCCTTGCAAATACCGTAGCTGAACGAACGGGGGTAACTACTGAGCAAGCCTTAACGGGAATAATGAATGCTGGGTTCAGTTCTCAAGTGGGTGTGAATACCAATAAATCCTTAGCCGGTAAATTGATGGGATTTGCTTTCGGCGTGGATGGCAATCTTTATGCGCGAGCAGGCTATGACAAATCCGACAGCACATCTCACCGCTCCAATGATGGCTTTGAAAAAGTCTTAGACACAAAACAAATGCAGGATTTCAGACGCGATTTTAGTTACCTGCAAAACTTTGGTCAAACGCATCACTTAGATACTGCGCACTCCAAAGGGGCCAGTCTTTTATCACAAGGTTCCAGCGATTTACGGCAAGCCTTGAATGTATCAAATAATTTGGATGCAAGCTTATCGCAGGGTGAGCGGATTGCTACTGCAAGGCAGGTGACTGAATCAGGTGGTGCGACAATTAACCGAAATCTTGATCAGATGTTTAAAGATTACGTGACTGATAAGCTCGATGACTCCGAGCGAAACTACCTCTATGGTCATCCAGGAGATCCTAATGCTCAGGCAAAGCTTGAACAACTTGCTAATCAATTCATGTCCGATGAGGGAGTCCGTAACCAACTTATAGATCTCTATGGCAATGAGTCGCACCGCGTAAATCCACAAGCCCGTTTTGATGCAGATAAAACCCATATTCAATCTCAGCACGCATCATTACAATCGAAACAAAAATTACAAGAACAGGAATTACAACAACAAGCTTCTCTAAATGATGTAGGCTTAGATGAAGACAAGGCCCGTGCATTGCAAAACAGAGTGGAGACGAAAATCCACGTGAGAAAAGAAGTCAACGAGGCGATGGAAGCTGTGGCAGGCACTGTCGTTGACCGGCAAAACCAAGGGGTTGATAAAGAAATAGAACGCGGAAATAAAAATTCACATGCTAAAAGCATTATTACAGGAGATAAATAATGACGACCACAACGCTTAAAGAACAGCTTAGCGAAGACTTAAACCGATTAAAAAAGTTACAAATCGACATCCTACCGCCTGGAATGTTCTACCCAAAAGTGGCGCGGTTAATGGCTATTTTCTATTTAGTCATTGTTGGCTTTCCCTTATTGTTCACGCTCTTACTAAAGGGGTCGCAATTATCTGCATCCTTTTATTTTAGCGATTGGCTTAATTTATCGATTCTTTTTATTGTGGTGGGTCTTATTTGTGTTACCAAGTTTGCAGAATATGTGACCTTTAATGAAACGATTAAGCCTCATCTAGTTTTAGGCGATACGATTCAGCGTTTATTTAAATTTTATTTCATCTGTTTTTCTGTGGTTTATGCCATTTGGGCAGCCCTTTATACCACGTTATTTTACTCCTGGGATTTTGCGCATCTTGGCGAACGGGGACTCACTGTTATTCCGGGATTTTTATTTGGCCTTATTGTTTCTTCCACTTTATTTGAGATGGAACTCACTCGGGTTGGTGCCGCTGCAATCTTTGAAGTGATTTCAAATGCAAGGAATAAGGAAACCCTTAAAACGGATTAACTCACCTAAAATTACACAAAAAGAATAATACGCATACAAAAACTAGTGTGCCTGGGCAAGCTACGCTCAAAATTTGAGGAATAGGATTATGAAAGAAGAACGCGCTACAAAATTATTCACTCGCGGAGGTCATTTATCCTTTCATGATTTGCGCATGTTTTTTCAAATTCATAATCATCTTCTGCAAATTTTTATCGTTATGGCCTTCGCGTTGACTCTCGCCTTGACTCTTTTTTATACCCCCAAGGAACACTTTCGTCTTGTTGCCAATTATCAATATGCCAAATTTATTTTTAGCCTGGGTGGTCACGGGAAAATGACTCTCTTTGTCGAAGGACATCATCATGAACTGCCACTTAAAACCATAGTTACTCATCCTTATTTTCAAACAATAAATGATGCCTTTTATCAACAACTATTAAAGTCAGTTTTACAGGCAACGATTTTGTCATTTGTCTTAACACTAAGCTTAATTGTTTATTTTGTAATCAAAGGACAAAAGAAAACGGATGATGTTTATATACGGGGAAATACTTTAGGTTCGGTGAAAGAGGTTAAAAAATTGATGATAAGTAATAAGGAGGCGTCCCACTTACACCTTGATGGCTTGCCTTTAATTAAAGACTCTGAAGTTCAGCATATGCTCGTACATGGCACCTTGGGGATGGGAAAAAGCCAACTGATTATGACGTTATTAGATCAGCTCCGTGCACGAGGTGATAGAGTCATCATCTATGACAGCGGATGCAGTTTTACCCGAGCTTATTTTGATGAATCAACCGATGTTTTATTAAATCCTTATGATAAGCGCTGTGCGAACTGGGACTTATGGTTGGAATCGCCCAATGAGTCCGATCTGGAAAATTTAGCGCACAGCTTAATTCCCATTGAGGGTGAATCACAACCGTTCTTTGTGCATGCGGCACGCGCGGTTTTTTCGGCTAGTGCCTCAAAAATGCGCCATGATGCAGATTGCAGCTTAGAAAAACTGCTGCAATTTCTATTAACCAATGAATTTGAACAGATGGAGCCTTATCTTGCTGGTACGTCTGCTGCCACTTTAATGAGTGATAAAGTGGAAAAAATGGCCATCTCTGTGCGCGCCATGATTACGACGTATGTGCGCAGTTTGCAAGCCTTATATGGCCTTGCAGAATCAGGGAAAAAACCGTTTAGTATCCGTAATTACATTTTAGATGAACAGGCCAAAGGTTGGCTTTTTATTTCATCCAATGGTGAAAAACACCATTCGTTAAAACCGCTTATGTCCATGTGGTTATCGATTGCATCGTTAGCTTTGTTAAGTCTACCTGAGGATTTAAACCGTCGGATTTGGTTTATTTGTGATGAATTGCCCAGTTTGCATCAATTACCTTTTTTAGGAACAACACTTGCTCAAGTCAGAAAATTTGGCGGATGTTTTGTCTTGGGCGTTCAAAACTATTATCAGCTTTCTCAAGTGTATGGCGATACAGGCGCTAAAGCCATGTTTGATTTACTGAATACACGCTTTTTCTTTCGAAATCCCAGTGCTGATGTGGCTGAATTTGTCTCAAAAGAGCTTTGCAATGAAGATCTTGAAGAGATTAAAGAAAGCACTTCCTATGGGGCAAACAGTGTTCGTGATGGGATTTCCTTAAGCAAACAACGCTCGTCAAGACCTCTGGTGGATTATTCCGAAATCATGAAATTAAATATTTTAACCTGTTTTGTACGTCTGCCAGGTGATTACCCTGTTATCAAACACAAGCTCACGCTTAAGAAGCGCCCTGAATTAACACCAGGATTTATTGAACGAGAGATCCCCGTTATCCAAAAACGCACTGATTGGCTTGCTGATAAAAAACCCTCAGCACAATCATCAACCAGCGAAGACTCAACGACTAACTCCGTCACTCCAGTCACCATTCAGAAAAAAAACCTGGATGTTGAATTTTATGTCTAAGGAACCAACAAAATGACTCTTACTTTGATTGAAAAATATAAAGCGCCTAATGGGAGTTCCTTCCCGACATTAAAACGAAGGGTGGATTAAGTGCTTTGAAACCCAACTGCGCGCTGAGTTTTTGCTCGAAGCATTAAGGGGAAAAAAGAAAATAAGCACTGCTTCCCCTTGTCGCTTAATCCACCTACTTCATACCTTATAGGAGTTCCTATGTTAAGTGTTGTCCCACTAAAATCAGCAAAGGGTGCTGCTGACTACTATGCCGCGGCTTTCAATTACTATGCTGGCGATGCACAAGCATTGCGATGGCTGGGTAAGGGAGCAGAACGGCTAGGACTTACAGGCGTTGTTGAAAAAGAGCAAATGCTTGCTCTTCTTGAAGGAAAGCTTCCCAATGGTAAGGTCTTGCAAAATAAAAAAGGCGAACATCGACCTGGGTTTGATATGACTTTCTCAGCACCTAAAAGTGTTTCTATTCTCATTGGTCTCGGTGCTGATCCTGAGCTTGAAATTTTTCATGACAGGGCAGTTGAGAAAGCCATTCAAATGATAGAGAAAGAATTTGCTCAGGCACGAGTTGTCATTGAGGGTAAGGTCTACTTCGTCAATACCAAAGAACTGATTGTTGCAGCATTCAGGCAACCGTCTTCACGTGCAAACGATCCCAACACGCACACGCATGGGGTTACTATGAATATCACCTTTACCGATGAAGATGGCAAAGCCCGTTCACTGGCCAGTGATATTCACGGTAATTTTGGGGTAATCGAGCAATTGCAGCAGCATATAACCTATGCCGGACTTTTATACCGCACAGAGTTAGCCAGTTCCTTAAAAAGCGCGCGCTATACCCTTTGTGATATAGGTAAAGGCCTTTTTGAAATAGTAGGAATGCCCGAAGAGGTGCTTAAAGCCTTTTCGACAAGACGAAATGACATCGAAAGCAAAATGAAAGAAGAAGGTTGGGAAGGGTCACGCCTTGCATCAAAGGCAACGCTTTTGACTCGAGAGCTAAAAGAGGAACATGATATCAATGTGTTGCGAGCTGATTGGCAACAACGAGCGGAAATCCTAGGCTTTAATGCCCATGAATTTGTGAAATCCCATAAGGCGCAGGAGCGCCAATATGAATCGTTAGGCTTTTTTGCATCGCTAAAAGAAAAGCTTTTTAGTCGATTTTATGGAAAAGAAGATTTAGTGCTTTTACACGCGAAGGAAGCAGTCGGAGTGGCCATTGAAATTGTTGCTCAACAAACTTCTGTGTTTGAGCTAAGGCAACTCAAGGAAGTAGCACTTAAACACACGCTTGCAGGGCGAACTATCATACCGATAGACACCATTGATAAAACCATTCAACAAACGATTCATAATAAACAGTTATATGAGGCAAGTGATCCTATCACTCAACAACCCATGTTGACAACACCTTGGGCATTAACGATGGAAATGGAAACACTGGGTCGAATCGAAGCCAACAAAGAGGTGCTTTTGCCGATAGCAAATCAGTATGCCGTCACAAAAGCACAAAAAAATCATGAGGCACAGTCTCAATTTTCCTTAACTCTCTCGCAAAAAAATGCGCTCATGCACGTGTTTACGACAACCGATAGATTTAATGCCATTCAGGGTTTTGCCGGAACTGGAAAAACCACAATGCTTAAATTAACAGCCCTAATCGCTTCGGGGAAAGGATTTGACATTCGAGGTATCGCAGTAACTAGTGCTGCGGTGAATGAACTTAACGCCAAGGCAGGTATTCGTTCATCAGTATTTCCCATTGTGCATCAAGAATTACTGCGCGCTAAGGCTAATTCCTTACAAAAAACCATCTATATTCTCGATGAAGCCTCCATGTTATCCACTATTCAAGGGCATGAACTGATAAAGCTTATCGAACAGAAAGGGTCGCGTTTATTTCTTGTGGGTGATGAGGGCCAACTATCCAGCGTAAAATGTGGAAGAATTTTTGGCCAGGCGATGCAGTATAATATTAGAACAACTAAAATGTCTGATCTCATTCGTTACAATCAGGAAGCAAAGGGCGCTGTGGAGGATGTGATTGGTGGAGAATTGTATAATTCTGTCCAAAAGCTTAATGAAGTACGAACGCTAAAAACCCATAATGAGCGTATTGAAGAAATTGCACGCCATTGGCTTTCACTTTCTCACGCCGTTCGCGAACAAACGCTGGTTTTTGCGCCAACTCATACCAATCGACACGAAATTACCCACATTATTCGAGAAGGCTTAAAAAAAGAAGGCACCTTAGTTGGCAATGAACTCATTCTAAATACCTTAAAGTCAAAAGCGATGGAAGAAATCCAACATCACCATGTGCAATATTATCAAACCGGTGATGTACTTCGATTTAACCTTAATCTGTTAAAAAGCCGAATTAAAACAGGGGATTATTTAACCGTTGGTGAAATTAAAGCGAAGCATAAGAACAATAAAACGATTCCACTTATTAATAATGAAGGAAAAACACTTCTTTTACGACTTAACGAATTACCGCAATATAAACCCACACGTGCGGGTTTAAATCGTCCTATTGAATTTTATGAGCCTACAACTCTTGCCCTTTGCCTGAATGACAAAGTGCTGGTTACGCGAAATTCCAATCAATCTGGGATGGTTAATTCATCACTCGCTTCAGTAAAATCACTTGATGAAAACCAATTAACACTAGTGTTTGAGAACGACGGAAATGAGAAAACATTTCCTCTTGATGCAACCGAATTAAAGCATATTGATCATGGCTATGTCTTGACCAACATGAAAGTACAAGGGAAAGAAAAAGCCTATGGCATAGGGCTGATTGAATCGTATAACAAATTTTCAGCCACACTGCGAAACTATTACGTGCAAATATCCCGTGCAGTTTCACGTATGACCCTTGTCACGGATGATAAAACAAGGTTGCTTAAAGCACTTGAGATCAATGACGACAGCAAAAAAACAGCATTAGATTATGTTTCAAGCAATACAGTGATTAACCATCAGGAACGTTTCAAAAACCATCTTTACGCTACTAACACAGTGTTAAAGCAAAAAGAACATTTAGAGCAGGAAGTTTGGCAAAAGCAAGCCCTAATCAAGCAATACGCTGCTGCAAAAGGGCTCGGAAAAACAGCAGTTGCCAGCAAACTTGCTTTTCAAATCGTGACCGATTCGACATTAAAAAAAATGGCAAGAAATGAGTTAGGTACCTCTGAAACGGGCATTCGGCAGGATGCACTCAAATTTGCAACCCTCAAACTACTAAACGGATTATCATCAGAAGAACAAGAAAAAATATTAACGGTTAAAGCCTACCTTAATAGTTGCCAGCAAACCCAAAAGGCTTGGCAATCGGTTCACAACGGCAATTCCTCCTTTCTGCAAAAAACGATTGCCTTTGATAAGGCTTGCGAAAGAAATAGGCTTGCCCATCATATTGCTCTGCATATCGAAGCGTATAAGCCTTACCTGCATCATTTTTCCATCGGCAAGCTTAACCGTTTTGGTGTCTCGCAACATCGAATTGAAAAAGGGGAGGAACACGCAATAGCTCGTCTTACCCGTTTATCGGTGCATGCTGAAAAATATCAGGTACAAAATGCGGTAATCGCCTTTTTCAATGAAAGTAATCACTTGTTAAAAGAGAAGCTCGCAGTAGAACTTAAAGCGCAAGCATCAGCAATTCATCCACATTTGATTCGCTTGAGTGAAAAATCCCAAAAACCGATTGATGAGTTATGGCGGGGAATCAATAAATCAGTAAAAGAAAGCGAAGATAAATCCTTTAAAGCCAGTTTAAACGCCAAAGAAAAACCTCTCTTCGATACGATTAAAGCCTATAAGACACTTAATTCAGAATTAGCAGTTCATTTTGCAAGTACTCTTTATCGGATAGAAAAAGGAAAGGAAGTTCCTAACGCTATTGAACAACAACAAGCGGAGATAGCCCGTTTACGAAATCAGATTGCAGCGATAGCCTCTAACGATGCATCGTTTAATAAAATTCTCCATTATTTTAAGATAGATCCAGCACGTCTTGAAAAACAATCTGCTCTCCATTTAAGGCGTGAAACGGTTCTTGATTTTAACAGCCAATCCAATTTTGAGAAAAAAAAGGAGGCAGCCCTACTTATTGCTTCCGATGTAAAAGGGCATTATCCGTTTATTAAAGAACTTAGAACCGACACTAAAACGTTAAACACCCTAATACGAATTGAGGCAAGAAAAGGACTCCTTGCTGAACTAACACCAGAGCATAAGAGCGATTACTTAAAACTGATTGAATATAAAGTCACAAGTCGTCAAGCAACCTCACTATGGAAGTCAGTCTTTTTAGAGAAAGAACAAGGTAGGGTGCCGTCAGAGCAGAAGCTTATCAAGGCACAATTATTCACCGCAAAACGAGATGCCTTAGCCTTCTCAATTAAAAATAAAGTGGAACTTAAAATTCTCATTGATGAGGAAAAATTAGATATTTCCAAAATAAAAACGCAGGCAAGAGCTCATGAAGCGCGTTTAAAAAATGTCGCTGAACTCAATCAAACGAAGGAGAAGTTATTTCATCAACTACAAACCCGTGCAGCAGAAATGAACCAATTTGAGGCCCGTAACTGGCATAAAAACTGGAAGGCGTTTAATAAGAGTCTATGGTTCCTTTCAAATTGTCCATCACTCTATGAAAAGGCTTTTGAAGGCAAAAGCGCATCCCTCTTTGCTTTGACTGATTTACAAAAAAAACTGTTGAAAGAGCATGAACTTACGTTTAGTCCCATCATTGAAAATAGGGCGTCACTGGACAAATTAACTAATCCTATTCACCAGTCTCACCCAAAGTATTATTTAGATGCAGCAGTGATTACAGAGGCGTTAATCGCTAAACCTCAAGAATCCTATCGTGCAATATATGGTGAGCCTAAAAAAATGACCTCCAAGGAAATGCGTTATTCTGGAGGGCTTATTGTCTCGTTAAAAGGCTCAAAAGCAGGGTTTTGGTATGATTTTTCATCAGGTATTGGGGGAAATCCTATTCAAGCGTTGATGCGGGAACAAGGGTTAAGCTTTCAAGAGGCTTTAAAAGAGGGCGCAGCCATTGCCGGAGTTTCGGGAATAAGCCCTGCAAGTAAATCCATTGGTAAACCAAGGCAGACCAATTCAGTGAGTGAAAGCGAGGAAGTACAAAATAAAATACGTTCTGCAAAAAGTATTTTAAAAGGCGGTCTTCCTATAACTGGAACACTTGCTGAACGTTATTTAACAGAGCATCGTTCTATTGAGAATCCTGAAAAATTAAATGTTCATTTTTGGCCTAAAGGAGCATTGTGGTTAGCCACCGATGAGGACGGGAAATTATATAAAAAAACAAATAAAATACCCGCTCTATTAATTGCCGCAAAGAATGAAAAAGGTGAAATAACCGGCGTTCAACGGGTGTATTTGGATGAGAAAACTGGCGGTAAAAATACCTTTATGGAAGCAGCAAAACTTTCTAAAGGTAAGATTGAAGGAAGTGCTGGTATTCTCCAAAAGGGAGAGAAATTTGGAGCGTTATATTTAGTCGAAGGCCCTGAAACGGGAGCCTCAATTGCAATGGCTAATCCCAAAGCAACGGTGCTTGTATCATTCGGGGTAGGTAACTTAAAAAACTTAAGCCCGGTAATAAAAAAATTACATTGTTCCGAAATTATTATAGCAGCAGATAATGATTCTTCATCTAAAAATAGCACGTTAATGGAAACGATAAAAGCCCAAGAACTTTTAATGAAAGAGGGCGTTTCTGCCACGGTTATTCTGCCAAAGCCTATTGCTGGACGAGATAAAACAGACTTTAATGATGTGCATAAAACACAGGGGATAGAGGCAGTGAAACAGCAATTGTTGTTAATGCCTAACGACCAACATCTCGTCAAAATTGCCAATGAACTAGCTCATGAAAAATCAACTATTCAATCAATTTATAGCGACACTTACATTAATTTAAATAATCAAAATCAGAAAGAATATGCAACAATTAATTACAATGAATCTCGTTTGATAACTGATAATTATGTCAATAAAGAACATATGAAAATGCTAAAACCAGGATTTAAAGATATGGAAATTCAACGTGACACTAAGATAAAGACATTGGATTTAGAGATTTAATTTACAGAGAAATCTACAACTCTTCTGGGGCTGTTCCCATTAATTGTTGGTACTTATTAATGGACAAGTCCATAAGTTTTTTAAATTCCTCTTGGCCATATTCAAGCTCTTTTGTAGCTAAATTCTTAAGTAAAGCGTTCATTTGAATCATAAGCTTAAAGCAGTGCTTTTCGATATCAGTAAATTTATCTTCAAGGCTTGTGGATTTTCCTTGTTTTTCACTCACCATCAAGCCTATTTCAGACATTTTTGTAATGGCTGCTGATAAAGAAATATCATTTTCTTGCCCGTAACTTGCAAGCTTCTCTCTAAGCTTTTCGGGCATCGTTATTGTTATTCTAGACATGAAAATATTCCTTTTGTCGAAAGATTGGTATGCAAGTGATATGCAAATAGTATTAATTGGTTTTCACTAAATAACGTAAATTAAGACATTGTTAATAGTGTACCTTTAAATAAAATGCTGCACAAGCACATACTCATATCATATCTTTGCTGTAAATATGCAGCATTAATCTGGTTAAATTAATCTCATATTTCAGCTTTATTTAAACTCTTTTTGAACAAATATTGACATAAAATTAATTTTCTTATGTGCAGCTGCTTTATGCTTGTTTTAACCTATATAAATCAATAGGTTACATCATAGCATTCCAATGCGAAAGGTGTGCTTGTTTTTAGAAGTTTCTATTTCAGTGTTTTTATTGGCCATGGTTTTCTTTGTTTTTATTTGGTTTTTCGTTGAGCGCGTGTCAATTGCGCGTTTGTGATTGACTCGATTGGTGATGTTATCTAACATCCTACTAAACAGTTTAAAAAGGAGTTTTAAATGATCATGCTTCCAATCTTTATAATTGCTGTCTTTATAGCTATCATTATTAGCAACGTAAAAAATGCAAAAATCAACAAACAAAATTTCGAAATTGAATCAAACCAAACGCAATATAATCCTGCAACAGGATTACCAATGATTGGGGCTTTAGACAGCTTGGGAAATTCTATCGGAACGAGCGCATCTGATAGAGACAATTATTGGAATAATGATTATCATCGTAATTCAACATACAATAGCAGCAGTTATGATCCATTCAATAATCGCTATTAACACTATTATATAAATTTTAATTGAGGACTTATTATGGCTTTAATCAGTGCGAAAATAACACCTGAAAAAGAAAAAATTAAAATCGAAATAACCAAATACATCTACTCGGAAATAAAGGCGTACTGCTCATGGGCTGGGATCGAAATGTACCAATCATTTTATTATTCAATTATCAAAATAAAAAAATATACGAATATTTTGTGCTGAAATACCTGAATAGTGATTCAATGTATCTTTTAATATCTCCATGAAACCATCTCCTAAATATTCTTTCAAACTCATTTCTTTATTCAAACCTTTATGAATAAAAGTTTGGGAATAATCATATTCAAGTAATTCTGATAATAAAACCCAAGAAATACCGTGATATCCTGCTAAATAGTCGTAAGGTAAATCAGGCCGACCCCAATAAATGTCCCCCTCTTCAACTGCCTTGTCAATTTCATCACAAGCCCTTTGTATTTCCTCTTCCCGATCAGCAGTTAGCCCTCGATTATCTGTAATATAAGGCGTACCATCACGATTTCTAACATTTCCTAAAAATCCGAATATACTATAGTTCCTATGAGGAAAAGGATTAAAATATTTTTCATCCCACTCATTCAGATGTATCCATTTATCATTTTGATATAGATCTATTTCAACGTGAATATCACAACCCATAGATAACCCTCCTATTGCAAATCAGACTTATTTTTAACTTTTTAGAGGGTGTCATTAAAACTCCTCCTGGTTTTCTTTTGCTTCTTCTGCTTCTTCGCTTAA
>NZ_LNXY01000032.1:19578-28695 GCF_001467585.1 Legionella drozanskii LLAP-1 | reverse complement strand
CAATGGGAAAAATTTTTACTTTTTTATTCGCGATATTGCACCGAACATGTTTTGTTTAACTTGTTGATATTAAATAAAAAAATTTAAATTGCAACCTTTCATGCATGTTCAAATTTTACTCGAATAAATTTCCTTTATAAGATGAGTTTATGTTATTGATTATATTGGTTTTACTTTAAAAATAACCTCAAAAAAGACCCTTATTTACACTTCACCGCACGATCCTTAGTCCCAGGCCATATAGATCTATTTCAACGTGAATATCACAACCCATAGATAACCCTCCTATTGCAAATCAGACTTATTTTTAACTTTTTAGAGGGTGTCGTTAAAACTCCTCCTGGTTTTCTTTTGCTTCTTCTGCTTCTTCGCTTACAATGCAAACATATAATGCAAAAAATAAAATTGCCGAGGCAGCAATGATTGAAAGCCATGGCTCTTCATTTAAATTCCCATGACGGATTTTTTCAACAAATAGTTGTAATTCATGGTGCCCTAAATATAAATATAAAATTACAATTCCTACTCCTATTACCATTGAAATCACATTTTTTTTCCTAGTCTGCACTGAGGGAACAAGGACTACCCTTATATATAAAAAATACGTTAAAATTACTGGCAGAAAAATTTGATAGTATTTCATTTGCTTCCTTTTAAAAATTGTTTTTTATCTGTCTTCCACAGTATTTTTATGAAAAAATATCTGCATGTGTGCCAGTACGAACAAAATATAGATCATCACCATCAACTTTATAAATTAATAACCAATCCGGCTCAATGTGACTATCTCGATGATGACTCCAATTACCTTTTAATGAGTGATCTTTATATTCCGACGGAATAGGCCTATCCTCAATTAAAAGAGTCATTAAAGTTTTTAATTTGGACAGATCTTTTCCACGTTTAATACTTAATTTAACATCCCTCTTAAATTGTGTACCTTGAATTGGATTTCGCACATTAAATACCTAAATCTTTAAATAATGCGTCAGAGGAATTAAATCGATCACCTTCACCTCGATCAGCCGCTTGCATTGCTGCAATAGTTAGTTCATTAGGCATTTCTTGTTGAGCAATAAACTTACGCATCAATTGCCTTACCACCTGCGCGGCAGGTGTATGAGTAGCAGCTACAGCAGCCATGAATTGATCATGTAACTCTGGCTCCATCTTAATAGACATCTGCACATTCTTAGTCATAGTTGATTACCTCTTTCGTTAATACCCTATATTATATCAGATACCTTATGAATATCAAACGAATACCAATAGAACATCTTATAGGTGTTAACAATGACGTAATACTTGAGGTAACAAAACGGGGGGTCGGTTGATTCATCTGTATGATATTTTTCTATTAAGCTTAAAGAAGTTCATAAATGGCCTGGTGCTAAAGATCGTGCTGTAACATGTACAAATCAGGCTTTTTTTTAACGAGGGATCCAATCTTGGTGCTGGTTGTAGGTGCATTTCACAATGAAAAAGTATTTATTATTTCCAGCATATGAACCAAAACGTAATTGATTCAACTTATTGATAATTAGAGAGATAGTTAAATTACATGATGTACCTAAGTTTTTTCTTTATCAGTTGCAATATCTTATTGATTAATTCACTATAATTAAAAATTTAATGCCAAAATAAGCTTGAATTTACACTTCACAGCATGATCTTTAGCTCCACGCCATTATCTTGAATACCATTTATGAGAAGATGCTCGAAGAGGGCATTAGCCAGGAAATTATTGATGATTTTCTTTGAATATCGCCCATTGCCTGGACCCACATTGCCTTCACAGGTAAATATTAATTTAATTTAGGCCATTCGAGCGAATGGCCTAACCTTATTATTCAAGTTTTTTTTGTCTGCCCTCCATAACCGAAACACTGCCATACTTTGCACGAATTGTTTCCATAGAATATTGTCCAAATGAACGGCAACGAACGGCATCAGATGGCTTGAAATACCAACAAAGTTTTTTGGCTGTCCATTTAAAACCAGCCGATTTAAGAGCATCCTTGTGATCTTTGGTGTTTCCAGATACCCAAACCCATGCCCCACATATTTCAATAGATAAACCTAATCCGCTTATACTATTCAGGGCTTCTGCCATCTCATCGCCATACTGCGCAGCTTCTACTGTTACAGTTGACTTGCCGTCATAGCTTTTCAATACTTCATAAGCCACATTGATCATTTTCATGATCTCTAAACCAGCAGGATTTCTATCAGGGTGATATTTGGAGCAGGCTTTCTTGTAAGCTGCTTTTATTTGGTCTGCGGTGACTTCGCCGGAAAGACCGAGAACTTTGAGCGCATCGTATTGATTCATTTTGATTTCCTAGTGTTGTTATTATGTTCAAATGAACAAGTACATTATTACAAAATACGATGTATTAGTCAATAATATATATGTATTATTTAGATGTATATAGTTGACATTATTGATTACGATGGTTACTATTGAGTTGTCATTTTGACAATAAACGATTCAAGGAGAAATGGGATGTTAACCCCATCAGTACAGTCAAGGCCGCTTGATTTTGATATCAGTCTGGAAGATTTTTTTGATGGTTTCCTGCGTTACAGAACAACCACGACAACCAAAAAAATACAATATGAATACAAAAAAATTACTATTGATGAAACTATCAGTACCGAGTTATGCGCACAAAAATTACTTTTTTATCCACTGCTGGCAAAACAAATTCGTAAACTCAAACAACTGCATTACAAGGTGTCTATCGATTTAAATCCAATTGAAAGTTATCGCCAAAAAGGTCTAGCTCCCATAATGAACTGCCTCAATACAATTGATGAGGCGCTGTCAGGCGCAAGACTTGAAAAATCTAGGCTTGATGCCAGAGTGAATAATCTACTTTACCTTTACGGTCAAACAAAAGACTCGCCAATTCTTCAGCACATAAAACCGTATTTTCACTGCAATTGTCATTCTCATAATCGCTATGGCACTCGCACATGGAGACTAACTATTTCCGGGGTTCAATACTGGCTTAATTATCAGTCAAAACGATTTGGTGAGATGGCTCCCCTTTATCAGATAAGTGAATATGATTTGCTTGCAGATTATTTTGACACAACCAGGAAGGATCCAAGCTCAATAAGCCAATGTGCACTGTCAAGATTCGCAGGAGGGATACTCAATACACCTATTTATGCTTTTCTGGTAAGGAATGACTACAAACATAAGGGAAGAAAACATTATATTGATCTTTCAGACAACACAACCTATACCCGAATTGCTGATGTGCGGGAAAAGACAATGACCTATACCAAAAAATTCGAACCATGGATTATAGAGGAATAATTATGAAAAAACTGTTGCGATTTGAATTAAAGCAAAACCTGCGTAAACCGCCGCGGGTTTACGTGCGCTCGGCTGAAACCGCTGAGCTTTACGGCTCCTTTAGAACAGATGCCACTGGCGATTTTGAAGGTTTTGACAGGCTCTCGCATTACGAGCTTATGGAACTTAAGCAATACATGCGAAATATAAATGCCGTCAACAAATATCTCGCTCCCTCATCCTCAAATATGCTCACTGATTTTCGCTTAAGACTGCCTGTCAACTTTATTGAAACACTGGATCAATTAATGGATATTTGCGACAGCGAAAAGGTTGAGATCAATATATTTGAAGGGATCATTACCAGTATTATCCATCAAATGAGAATTGCCGCATCAAAGCTTGACAGTGCACCAAAATTGAAAGCCCTTGCGCTATTAGATAAGGCCAATATTGCGGATTTTAAACAGAAACACCATGAACAAATACAGTCTGTATTTTTCGAACTTCAAGGCATATCCAATCGTTCGGAAAAACTTCACCACAAAGCAAAGCTTTTATTTAATAAAGACAAAAGTTACTCTCCGCTTGCGATAAAGGGAATGGCAACGGGCGAAACACTACCATCAAAATGGCTTGTTGCCTGTGCCATTGATTTGTTAATGGATGAAACGCCAGAGCGTATCAAATCTTTTTTAACCATGAATGATATGTTTTTACTTTGGGGGAAACCTCTTAAGGACTCTAGTTACAGTAAAGAAGAATTAATTGAGAGAGCTAGATTTTTTGAAAGCCATGAACTTATCGACAAAATCAGTTTATAAGCCAAAACTTTTAAATTGTAATTCTCTTAAAACTATTATTCCTTGGGTAGAACAAACTATATAGTTAGGTTGCAAAAATACCATCAAAAGGGTATAATTATAGTATGATATTTGAATATGATCCTGACAAAAATAACACTAATAAGGTAAAACACGGCATCGATTTCGAAGAGGCTAAGCTTTTATGGTGTGATCCAATGCGATTAGAAATACCGGCTAAAAATACTGATGAGCCAAGATTTCTGGTTATTGGGTTAATTGATGAAAAACATTGGTCTGCTGTGGTAACGTACCGCAATAAAAACATAAGAATTATTTCTGTCAGGCGGGCTAGAAAAGAGGAGGTGGGGCTTTATGAAAGCATCTGAATTTGACGAGAAATTTGATTCTGGCGAAGATATAACTGACATGTTAGATCTAAAGGCCGCAAAACGATCTGGATTAAAAGTTAAGCGAATCAATGTGGATTTCCCTGAATGGATGATCGAGTTGCTTGATAAAGAAGCTAACAGAATAGGCACGTCACGCCAATCGTTAATCAAATTTTGGATAGCCGATAAACTTGATCACCGAGCATGTTAGGCATTCATTTATTTTATTTGCATAAGGGTTGGCTATGGGGAATTTTATCCATATAGGAACTATAGTATATTCGGATTTTTAGGCCTGGGACTAAGGATCGTGCGGTGAAGTGTAAAATAAGGGTCTTTTTTGAGGTTATTTTTAGGTAGGTAACAGGATCCCATTACTGAGATCCCGTCCCATAAGAACGTAGCGTGAAACTTTCGCCTCACTACGCTCAAGCCTTTTCAAAAGCCAACTTCGGTTGACCCAGCTATCCTATTCATCTGGCGCTTATTTTATCATGACTGGTTGTTTCGAACCCGTTCTGGTCGCTTTTAGATAGCGTTTACGCTTTTCAAAGTATTCAATGAAACAGGGATCATAAGGTGTAGCCTCAGCCTTGATTTTGATATGCCTTTTCACAGGGACGGTGCTTGCTTCGAATAAGTCTACATAGGACTTGGTGCCGTTCCCGTTTATAATTTTCGCAGAAAATATCCAGTTTCTTAATCCATGGCAGCGAAAATATTTTTTCTTCTGCCATGAACCGCTTTTCCTGGGATGTCTGCGATGAATCCAACTCCACAAGGCCTGCCAGATACAGTTATCGACATAGCCAAACGTCTTTTTGGCACAACTGAACCGATGATAGTTAGCCCATCCTCGAATTTTTGGATTCAATAGATGGCTTTAATTACAGACTTGGTACAAATGCGAACTGGAATCTGGGGCAGGACAATCATTGGAAGCAAAAGATACTCTAGCAAGATATCTCATTGTAAAATAATGATTTTTGAGATCTAGTAACACATCCATATTAAAAATATTTCTGGCAAAACAATTGCCAATATGTCTTCTACTAATGCAAAATATCTGATTATTTTTGCTTAGAGTAACTTTTGCTTCCAATGATTGTCATGCCCCTAGTAGTGTCAATTTCAGCACCTGAAAGCACTTTGAAACCAACTTTTTTATGGCTCATGTCATCAATCAGATTAACTAGGTGCTTCATGTCGCGACTAAGCCTGTCTAATTTCCATACCACCAAAGTATTTCCAGGTTGCAACGCTTTTAGACATGCGTTTAACCCAGGTCGGTCATTTTTCCGTCCCGAAGCATGATCCTGATAAATATATTTGGCATCAACACCAGCTCTCAATAATGCATCTTTCTGCAGATCGAGTAATTGACTAACATCAGATTTTGAAACGCGGATATACCCGATTAGCACAACCTCATGCCTTAACAAGGAAACCTAAAAAATAGACTATCAGTTTATATTGATTTTCTCTAGGGTTATCTTATTCAATCAAGAGGATTTTCAATGCAAAGAGGTACCATCATAAAAACGAGCGTTTTTCTGGTGGCATTGCAATTTAAATTAGGAAGAAAGAGTCGATCAAACACGTTATTGCGTGTATGTTAATATGATGACTGCATTATGCTACATAATATATCAATACACTTCAAAATATTATACTATCCATTTTTTTAGGAGAAATATATGGGTATAGTAAAAATATCTGATGAATTACATGAATCCACAAAACTTATGGCAAGAGCTATGAGTCGTTCAATAAATTCACAAGCAGAGTATTGGATAAGAATAGGAAAATTGGCAGAAGAAAATCCTTCGATTACTTATTCTGAAATTCTTAAAATTTTAGTAAATCAAGCATCATTAGGTGAAATACATTATGTCAGTGAAGACGCCTGAAGAAATACAAAAAATGCGAGTAGCAGGAAATTTGGCTGCATTAGTACTTCAAATGGTAGAACCTTATGTGATTGCAGGTATAAGTACTCGTGAACTTGAACAAATATGCCGTAAATATATTATTGAAGATTTGGAAGCAATTCCTTCTACCTTAAACCACTATGGATTTCCGGCATGCATTTGCACATCTATTAATCATGTTGTGTGTCATGGAATACCATCTGATAAAATAATTAAAGTTGGAGACATTCTTAATATTGACGTTACTGTACAAAAAGATGGATATATTGGTGATACAAGTAAAATGTTTTTAATCGGCGATGTGAAACCTTTTGCTAAAAAGCTGGTGGAGGTTACTCAAGAATGTCTTTATAAAGCAATTGCTATAGTCCGTCCTGGTATCCGACTCGGAGATATAGGAAGCATTATCCAGGAACATGCCGAAAAAAATCGATATTCTGTAGTTCGAGAATTTGGTGGTCATGGTATCGGTCAAACAATGTGGGAAGAACCTCATGTCATGCATTTTGGAAAACCAAATACGGGTTTAGAACTCCAAGCTGGCATGACCTTTACTATTGAACCAATGATCAATTTGGGTAGTAAGGAAGTCAAAACATTAGGTGATGGATGGACTGTCGTTACAAAGGATCATAAATTATCTGCGCAATGGGAGCATACAATTTTAGTAACTAATAGTGGGTATGAAGTTCTTACCCTAAGACCAGATGAGCATATATCCATATCTCATTAATATAGTTATCTAATCAGTTGATATTATTTTGGTGTGGGATATTCCCTTAGAAGTTTTGATGAACCTGTTGGTGTTGCTGGATATGAGTTTACGCATGATATTCCATAGGAATTAAAAGGATCACTGCCGAGTCCGGAGGAGTTGGAGGAAAACTGGGTTTAGATGAAAATTATAGTGGCAAATAACGTGGGTTCATTCGCAATTAATGTGGGTTGACTTTTGGCTAGTGGCAATTAAAGTGGGCCAAAAATGAATTATATTCGCATTTAATTTGGGTCAAACTAGAGCTCTGTTTGCGGGCCGAGTGGTTTATGATTGCGAGCCGTAACAGTTACCGCACTTTTTGGCGCGATACTCGCGATTTACTTAATTGTGGCATCTCAAACAAGTTGGTGACTCAGCTAAATATTTTCAAAGTTGCTCCTCGTGACAGGACCGTAAACTGGGGCCAGTTTCTAAATTTGATGTTTATTTAATTTTTTCATAACAAGCCATAATAGTGGAACGGCTAATAACTGGATGGTAACTGAAAAAATAACAAGAGAAGTAATTGAGACATCATAAAGTATTCCCATTAAAAAACTGCCAAGAAACCAAAAAATTCCGAAGCCTGTATTAAAAATACCATATGCAGAGCCACGTTTATTTTTGGATACCATATTAGCCACAATAGCACGCATTAATGACTCGTGCGCCCCGACACCAATACTCCATAAAATAATGCCAATTAGTGCAAGCTTAAATTGACCAAAGAATACCAGTGGTGCAAAAAAGCATGAACAAATAGTTACTAGAATAAGGATAGAGAACCCTTTCCTATCATAAAAGTGACCGAATAATGGGGCTGCTATCCCATCGACGCCCATTGCAATGGAATAAAATATTGGAACCCAAATGGCCGGTAACGAGGCTGTTTTTTGGAAATGATAGGCGATAAGCGAAAAATCGGCATACCCTGCTGCAATTAACGACGCACTCGTCAAATAAAGCCAAAAAGTAGCATTCATCCCTTCGGCTTCTAATGTATCATGCTCCACTTCTAAGTCCTCTGGATTTGGATAATTCCATCGCGCACAAAAAAGAACGGCCAAAGCTATGAGCGCGGGAATTAAAAGGAGGGAAAAACTTTGTTGATAGCTACCTTTAAAATATAATACAACTGCAACAATTAATGGCCCTAACATTGCTCCCAATTGGTCGAGCGCTTCATGTAGGCCGAATGCCCATCCCATCCCAGTCTTGCGACCTGCGTGTGATAGCATCGCGTCACGAGAAGGAACGCGAATCGCTTTACCAATCCGCTCAACAATCATCAATGAGGCGGCTACCCACCAATGACCAGCTAGCGCTAACAATGGAACTGCTAATAAATTGCAGGCATAACCAATAATAGTAATTGTCCAATATTTGCCAGTGCGATCGGCAAGATAACCAGAAATTAAGCGTAATGCATAACCAAGTAATTCACCGAATCCAGCAACAAACCCCACCTCCGCAGCACTTGCGCCAAATGTTGCTAGATATGGGCCACTTATGCTTCGCGCACTTTCATAGGTCATATCTGCAAATAGACTTACAATACCTAAGAGAACAACAAATCGTAGCGCTGTGGATTTCGATATATCTTTTTTTGATGAAATGGTCATTTTTCTCACAGCAACAAATAAATTGATTAACCAAGTATCTTTACCCTATCAAAACTAGCTATCATGGTAAAATCAATACCACATTATTGGGTTTAATTACAGAAACGAGGCAAAAGCGAATTAGAGCTAATTTCAGATCTTATTTTAATCATTTCGATATTTATTGATTCATATTAAGTCAATCTACCATAATAAAAATCGGATGGGTATTGAGTAAAAGATACTTGACGGAGTAAATTATTACCACTTACTCTAGCAGATATCTCATTGTAAAATAATGATTCTTGAAATCGAGTAACGCATCT
>NZ_LNXY01000032.1:0-19568 GCF_001467585.1 Legionella drozanskii LLAP-1 | reverse complement strand
AAATATTTCTGGCAAAACAATTGCCAATATGTCTTCTACTAATGCAAAATATCTGATTATTTTTGCTTAGAGTATCTTTTGCTTCCAATGATTGTCATGCCCCTATAACGACCGTGTTTTAAGGCAAAACGACAATGACATATATGAGGTCTGATTATTATATTAATCAGACTTAAGAGATAATTTTTCTTAAAAATGTTCTTAATACCCTACCCTCTTACTAACCGATAACATTAGTTCCCTGATGAAAAATCATCTGCCAATTCTTGCCATTAAATTTCCAAAGGGATGAACGTAAAGACTTTTGAGTGTTTATTGTCACTTTATAGGTTGCAAGTATTACTTGCGGCATTAATTCTATAGTAGTGAAATCTTCAACAAAAAATTTCTTTTGCTCCTCGGAAGGAAGTGAGTTTAGTTGATACTCTTTATTATAAATTTTACCGGAACTCCCAAATTCCAGGAAATTATCAGCAAGTAGATTATTTAATTTAGCCTTGGATTGCCTAACTGTGGGAGTTAGTAAAGACAGTTCAAGCTCATAGATAGTTTGGTTCATTGGCGGGTACTCTTACCTTTTGATTCAGATTCAACCAGTTCATTTACACCAGAAAAGTGCAAACACTTTGTGCAAGCCCTGTCAATTTTAGATAATGAAGCTCGGCAAATTATTTCTGAATTATGGCTACATCATACTGGATGGTAGAGATCAGTTATACAATTAATTAGAATTATTGCAGATTGTGGAGTAAGTTTAAATCGATCTCTAATCCTAAGTTTTTTATCTCACCTGCAAGTTTTAATTTCCAATCACTCCTGAAAGGAATATAAAGGACACCACTATAATCACTGGGAATTTCTACATTTTCCTCATAAAGAGCAATTACTCGCTGTCTGCCTAATTTAGCCAAAAAATATCCAAGCTCTAATATTACATTTTGTCGAGCTCTCCATTTTATTTCTGATTTTGAAGAAGTTTTGATTTCATCATCTGCCGTTAAAAGCACGACAGCTAAGCTTGATATAGACGCATGTTTTTCGAACTTCTCAATTATAGTTTGTCCCTCGTTGGGTTTTTCATCCAAAATTATGGGGTTTAATTTAAGTTGCTCAAGTGTTCTTGCAACTTCAAGTTTGAAGTTATCTTTATGTCCGTGTACTAAAAAAATATTTTTATTAAATGGTGTATCCGTATTATGACTTTTGGTATCCGGACCTATTAGTAATGGAAGTCTTCTTTTTAAACTTTTAATATTGTTAATTTGGCTTTTAAGTAATTTACGAAAATCAGAAATATCTTCAGCCAATCCTCCATGCATTCTAATAGTTGTTATCAAACCCGAGTTTTGAAAATCTTCAGCTATGGAATTTTCTTTAAATTTACCCTTCAAATATTCGAAAACAAAGTCAGCCCATGATTGTTTCTCAAAAGAAATGTCTTCAAAATCATTTTTTGTATTAATTTCCTTTTCTAGCAACATCTCACCTTCATTTATAAATTTACTCAGATCTGTCTCAATATTTTGATTGGCTACATTCATCTCTCTTTTCCGGTTAAGCTGTTTCTTATTCTTTTTCGTCGCTTAAACTCTCTAGGGATAAAGAAATTTCATGTAGTTTATCCTGTAAAAGTTTCTTATTTACAAATTTCGTTTCATATTCAGCAATCATGGTTGGTGACATATTGCGATTCATAGCATATTTTACTACCTCGTCGTCTTTACTTTTACAAATCAGTATCCCAATACTGGGATTTTCATGGGGCTTCCTAATGTCACGATCCAAGGCTTCTAAATAAAATTGTAATTGCCCTATATGAGACGGGTGAAATTCTGAAATTTTGAGCTCCAATGCACACATGGCATTCAATCCACGATGGAACATGAGCAAATCTATCTTAAAATCCTTATTTCCAACCTGGATAGGATACTCTTCTCCCATTAAGGTGAAGTCAGGTCCTAACTCCAATAAAAATTTTCTTAAATTTTTCACCAAAGCACGCCGTAAATCACTTTCTAAGTGATCATCAGGTAAATTTAAAAACTCAAAAACATAACTGTCCTTAAAAACTCCAATCGCATTTTCCGGAAATTCTGACAACACCGTTGACAGTTTTTGGTTTGCCAAAGCCGTTCGCTCAAACGATGAGCTATCAATCAGACGTGCGAGATCTCGAGAAGAATAATTACGTTTTGAAGCAAGCATTAAATAATACTCTTTTTCTTCGATCGTCTTCGTTTTGGAAAGAATATGAAGGTGGTTAGACCATCCAATTTCTGTCAACAGTGTTGACAGTTTTGGATAAGGTGAATAAGTTTCATAAAATTTCTTCATTCTCCAAATATTTCTTGCTGAAAATCCTTGAAATGAGGCACTTTTAGAAGAAATAAACTGCGCTAGTTCTTCAACAACACCCTGCCCCCAACTGCCTGCTGTTGTCTTTTCACTAACGTAGGAACCAATATCCCAATACAGTAAAATCAGAGCACTATTCACTTGCTGCCAAACCTTCGATTTAGCAGCAATAATCATCTTATGAATTTCATCGAAATCATTTTCATGGCTATTTTTTAATTTTTTTGTCATGTGCAATGTCCTGCAAATAAACAGCGATTTTATTACAACAATGTCACGAACAGCGCGCTGAAGATTCTACTTATGTTAAGGGTAAGAAGTCCAATGATATAAAAATGTAGGCCAAGGGCCAATTAATTAGGGTATTGTCCCTAACAGGCAGGGTTATTCCACCTGCCCACTCCTCTAATAACACCAACAGTGTAGTCTCGTTACTTAACCTGCTTTGGAAAACATTCGATCCCCCTATTCCAACGAATTAATTTGAAATTTAAAAGAGAGCTTAGAAATATACTTAAGTGATTTTATTTAACCAGACACCTTCTAACAGCTGAATACATATTCCTTATTGAACATAATGGTCTCAATCACTCGAATCGACTACACTTGTACAAATAATTACTTGTTATAGAAAATTATGAAAATTAAAATCGTATTTTGTGAACCACCTGTTAAAAGTATTCAAGCTGCTGAGGATGAAAAATTAATTATCATTCAAAGTCCTTACAAGATTATTCAAGCTAAATTAGGTGATACAAGAGAATATGAAAAAACAGATGGCTCCAAAATGCCTGAAGATTTTACGTATGAACAATATTGTCAGGAAATGAAGGAGCTCATTCATACTACTATCGACAAAAGCGGTAAATCTGAGCATGTTTACGATCAGATTACTGTTGAGGGGTTTAGCCAACCTCCAAACTTTAAAACAATATGTTCTGAAATAGAAAAATCTCCTATATCTTGTGCTTCAAGCAGTAAGATTTTATTTGAAAATTGTTCTTTTGGAGGGAAGCAATATACTCACTCAGCCAGCAAACTGATTCGCTCTCTACAAAATTACCATTTTGAACATCACCACAAGCCATTAACTTTCGAAATAACTCTGGCTGATCAGGGTAAAAATTATCTTTCTAAGCATGATGAAGCCCATCTTGCCATGTTGAAAGGTGTGGTGGTATGTCGAAACAATAGGGATGTTTCCATAAAAACATTTAGAGACGATTCGCTAATTGGGGTAAAAAAGACTTCCTTAATAGCAAGGTTAGAGGCTCCTACTTTTTTTTATCGCAACTGTATAAAGACTATGCATGAGCAAACAACTGCTGAAATTGCATTAAAAAACTTCTTTAGTCAGGAGGCACAACAACAAAGTGATTTTACCTGCGGTCCAGCCACCGTAAAAATGGTTGCAGATTATTTTGATTCCATGCGAAATCGAAGTTTTTGTGACGCCCCAGTAACAAATCAAGAAATATGGCATAAACTCAATCAAACACCAGAAATGCTGCTTGCAGAGCAAGTAAACACCTCGGAGGCAGAAGGTTCTGGTATTCCTGAGATTCGCAATGGATTGATGGGAATGGGCATTACTGTGTTTGATGATAATGGTTTGAGTGATAAAGCCCATGACGAAGAGGCATTAAGTGCCCATAAAGACTTGTTATGGAATAAAATGCAGCAAATTCTGGAAATGGGCATCCCTGTTATTTTAAACATGCAAGATAGGGATGGCTGCGGTCATTTTGAAGTAGTTATTGGTATTGAGAAAAGCGCAAAGGGAGAACATATTATTCTAGCCGAACCTGGGACAGCTCTTGTTGGTAATCTTGAGTTTGAACATATTCCAAAAGATCAATTTATTGCACGATGGAAAAATATGAGTGGTGAGTTTCACGGCCGATTTATGATTTTATCTCCTAATAAAGCCTCTAGTCATACAATAGATACTATTCTTGCAGATATACCTCATTATAAAAATGGGGAAGAGATTAACAGAGGAATAGAGTCAACACATAGCATCTGAGTTGTTGCTTATTCTTTAATATCAGAGTTAGGCGAGAAAGGTCGAAAGTTAGTAAATATGCTAATAACTTTTAATAATTTTTGGCAGTTATGAACTTGATGATGGATTGTTTACGTGGTTGGAAAGTAAGGTCAGGAAAAACTTTTCAAGAAAAATATTCTAAGTTTAAAAAGACATCTAGAAATACACATTCTTAGACCTCTTCAGTGTTTTCTAGGGCTTCCGAGGTTATCCCTTTCGCTCTCTATTAATAGAGTTCTTAATAAGATACAATAAATAATATTTATAGAACTCTTCAATACAAAATGGCAAAAGAAGGTAAAGCACGTGTTTTAAATGAAAATGAATTTAAACGACTGCTTGTGATGGCAAAAGACAGCTCCTTTGCATTACGTAATGTGGCCATGATTTATTGTTCATTTGGTTTAGGACTTCGCGTTAAAGAAATTTCGGCCTTAACTTTTAAAGACATCATCGATCAAGAATTTAAAATCTTGGATGAAGTCAACTTAAAACGTGCGATGACCAAAGGCGAAAAACAACGCCATGTTTACATCACGAATAAAAAAATTACAGCGGCACTACAAGAGTATGTGAATTACATGCGTACGACTCAAAAAGAAGCTTTTAACCTCAAAGCCCCTCTTTTTAAAACTCAACGAGGAAGCCGCTTTCATCCCGATGTACTGCAAAAATGGTTTCGTAAGCTTTATGATAAAGCAGGATTAATTGGGGCAAGTTCTCATTCGGGAAGACGCACCTTCATTACCCGACTAATTGAGCAAGGAGCGGATATTAAAGCCGTATCCCGTTTAGCAGGTCATGCCAATATTGCAACAACTTCTGAATACGTTGAAGATAATCCCGATCGCTTGAAACGTATTTCTAGCCTGGCTATTTTTTAATGCTATATCTCTTCTCTCCTTTTTGGTTTAAACATTTATTACTCAACATAGAACCTTATCATTATCTACGTTTTGAAAAAGATTCGCGCTACTATGAATTACGTCTAACTCAAGACTTACTGAATGATTGGATTTTAATTACCAGCAATGGTCGCATCAAATCAAAATTAGGGCAAAGTCGCACTCAAGCTTTTAACACCTTCGGGGAAGCCTTAACTCAATTATATTCTGCCATTAAACTAAGGCATCAACGGCAATATAATATCGCACGCTATTTAATAGAGGACTTAATCTACTTCTTTATATTGCTACATCACGCCTCTCACTTCGCCAGCAAAAGGAAAGGCGACAAAGAAAGGAAAAAATCGACATCTCTAATAGTAAACAAAAACAAATGGATTATGAAAACGACAATGTGCAGCAAACTTGTTTCTTTTTTCAATGAAATAATTAATGCAAATAGGATTATTTTTAACCTTGTTGTTTTAGATCTAGCCTAATAAGCAAATTAAACGCTTTTTAAGGACGAATTTCAGTTCTTTTAAATAACGGGTTTGGGGAGCAATGGAACAGCCAACCGACTTAAGGACTATATTGGTCTTTTAATATCTATAATTCGGTATGTTTCATTTTATAGGATTGTAAACTGTGAAGTTGTTCAAGTATTTTCATTGAATACAGATAGATAACCAATTTTTTTCATCATTAGTAATTAAGTTTTCAAATTACCTATAATAGAACAAATAGTTTTATTGTTTTATTCAATATCTATGATGAATTCTTTAAAAACCTTTATTTTTAGGTAACAATGACGCTTTAACATTACGGCTCTGAAGAAAACTATGAATAAGGGGTATAAATAAATGGGCTGCTCCACTTGTCCTTCTCACAAAGAACCAATGCCCAAACTGTGGCATAATCCTAAAGTCATTACGGCAGCAATAGCCGGTATATTATTAACTATTGGTTTTGTAGGCTCATATTTGACACTACCAAGGATAATTGCTAACGGGTTTTACATAGGCGCGGTGTTAATTGGTGGATATTATTTCGCACGGGAAGCTATAGAAGAATTTTTCAAAGAACATGAAATCGGTATTGAGTTTTTGATGTCTACCGCTGCTATTGTTGCTGGTGTGATGGGACAATGGGCAGAATCGGCAACACTGGTTTTTTTATATTCTATTTCTGAAGCAGCAGAGGGTTATGCTGGTGAAAGGGCGCGACATGCTATCAGAGTATTGATGGAACTTGCCCCAAAATCCGCATTAGTCCGACGTAATAATAGCGAGTTCCTAATACCTTTAGAAGACATTCAAATTGGAGATGAGTTTATTGTTCGTCCTGGTGAAAGCATCGCTACAGATGGAGAGGTCATATCTGGACATTCTAGTGTAAACCAAGCGCCTATCACGGGTGAATCAATTCCTGTTGAGAAATTTGTGGGAAATAAAGTATTTTCTGCAACTATTAACGGCGAGGGGACTCTTACTATTCGCGCTACCAAAAAATTTGCTGAGAACACGTTATCTCGTATTATTTTTCTTGTTGAAAAAGCACAGGATAAAAAAGGTCGCAGTCAACGATTTATAGAGCGTTTTGGCAATCTCTACAGTCCATTCGTTCTTTTAGCAGGGGTACTAATAGCTACCCTACCTCCTCTATTTGGGCTGCATTGGCAAGAATGGGTGCTACGTGCAACGGTGTTTATTGTTGCAGCTGCACCATGTGCTTTAGTAATTTCTATCCCAATTACCCTTGTAGCTGCTCTTGGTACAGCCAGTCGAAACGGAATATTACTTAAGGGTGGGATATATTTAGAAAAATTGGTTCAAATAAAGGTTATTGCGCTTGATAAAACAGGAACCTTAACACAAGGACAACCCAAGGTCACCGATATCATTTCGTTAAATAATTATACTCAGAACCAAATATTAAATGTAGCTGCCACCCTTGAATCGCGTTCCCAGCATCCACTGGCACATGCCATTTTACAACAAGCAAAGGCAGAAAGTGTTGCATATAAACCTGTTGAACATTTTAAGTCATTGACTGGTTCAGGGGTTCAGGGTTTTATAAATGGAGAACAATTTTATATTGGCAATCCAAAATTATTTATTGATATGGGTCTATTGGTAGAAACTGTAATTCAAGAAATAAATAAATTACAGACCGTTGGAAAGACTGTCGTATTAGTAGGAACAGATAAGGAAATTCTCGGTTTAATTGCAATTACTGATCCTCTAAGATCTACAGCAAGGCAGATGGTATCGTCCCTAAAATTGATGGGTATTGAGCGTGTTGTTATGCTCACTGGAGATAACTCGATAACTGCCGCGTCAATTGGAGTTCAAGCAGGTGTAGATGAAGTATTCTCTGATTTATCACCAGAAGATAAGACACGAAAAATTGAGGAACTGGAAAGACGTTACGGTAAGGTAATGATGGTTGGCGATGGAGTAAATGATGCTCCAGCACTTGCAGCAGCACATGTAGGAGTTGCAATGGGCGCCGCTGGAACCGATGTTGCATTAGAAACTGCGGATGTAGCATTAATGGGTGATAATTTATTAAAATTACCTTATCTCATCGAGTTTAGTCATCGAACCTGGAATATAATTTTACAAAATTTAGGACTATCTATAATTGTTATTAGCTCTCTTATTGTCGGGGCGGTAACTGGCTATTTTACGTTGCCAATAGCAGTTTTAGCCCATGAAATAAGTGAGCTTATTGTTATTGCAAGTGGTCTTCGCATGTTAAAATCTTAACTGTAGATGAGCGCATTACAATGCGCTTAATACTCTCTCCAGTTTTTGTCTTACTTCTCCAGCGACCAGATTGATCTCAGGATTGCCGACCAATTCTAATACTGATTTTGGATCCATAAATTCAATATGCACTTTGCCTATATCATCCTGGCGTACAACCACATTACATGGTAGAAGCAAACCTATAGATGGCTCCTTTTCTAAAGCATGATGGGCAAATTGCGGATTGCATGCACCAAGAATTTGATAGGGAGGCATATCTTTATTTAATTTTTTTTTCAAAGTTGCTGACACATCTATATTTGTAAGAACTCCAAATCCCTCTTTTTGCAGTTCTTCAGTAACTTTTTTAATTGCATCATCAAATGAATACAATACTTCTTTTCCAAATCCATATTTTATATTGATCATTCTTTATCCATAAAAATTAACTCAAACCATACCAGATGTTATCATTAATAAATAATTCTTAATATTAAGAATACCATAGGATTGGGGATCTGTAGTGAATTATTCTTGTTGTAAACGATAAATTGTTGCTTTATGGACATTAAACGTTTTTGCAATCTCACTTACCGATTTATCTTCTTGCAAAAGCCGCTTGGCCAATGACTTTTGTTCTTTATTCATTTTTTCAGGTCGTCCAAAACGAACTCCACGTTGCTTTGCAGCTGCGCGACCCGCACCAGTACGTTCACGAATTAAGTCACGCTCAAATTCTGCAATACCTGCGAATACGGTCATGATCATTTTACCGGCATGAGAAGTGGTATCTGCCCAAGGCTCGGAAAGCGAACAAAAGGAAGCCTCTGTTGTTCTTATGCAGTCTATTAATTCTAATAAATGCTGGGTTGAACGCGCCAATCTATCCAATTTCCAAACAACGACTACATCTTCAGGTCGAAGCTGATCAAGTAATCGTTGTAATTCTGGACGATCTCTTTTTGCACCAGAAATTTTTTCCTGATAGATACGTTTACAACCAGCTTCTTTTAGTGCAACTAATTGCAACTCTAAATTTTGATCCGTGGTTGAAACGCGAGCATACCCAATTTTCATAACTAATCCCTAATATTTTATTTGCAAATCATATCGCAAAACAATAGACTTTTGCATCTGATTTTTGCAACGAATTTAAACCTTTAAATAAAGGCATTCAAATTCCGTTGCAAAACTTCTAAGTTTAGCAACAACACCTATTGATTTTGGATAAACATGCCTGTTAGTTTTCTCTCCCCAGTACAATGTGACAATTACGCTAAATATCCTACTGACCTACCACCAGATATCGTAGATAGCCTTTTTTTCCTCGATGATCAGGATATGGAGTGGATTGCAAACAAGCGTGGTGACTTCAGCAGGTTAGGTTATGCATTACAGCTGACAACAGTTCGATTTATTGGAGCTTTTATTTCCGACTTGAATCAGATTCCTCGTGTGGTAATTGAGCGAGTTGCTATTCAAATCAAGGTTAATGATCCTGAAAGTTGCATATCAATGTACATGAAAAGTGAGCAGCGTTGGCGTCATGCTGTTGAAATTCGAGCGCGTTATGGCTATATAGAATTTGCTGAAAAAGGTAGTCGTTATCGTCTTGGTCGCATATTATGTGCACTATGCTGGACTGGTACTGACAGACCTGGAGTGCTTTTTGATCATGCAGTGGGTTGGCTATCGACCAACAAAATATTGTTACCAGGTATTACAGTTCTTGAGCGTTTTGTTGCAGAAATTCGCTCCAGGATGGAGTCTCGCTTATGGCGAATGTTGATTAAAAATTTAAGCGCATCACAACAGGAAAAACTGAATGACCTCTTGGTGGTAGAGGATGACGAACATCTGTCATTGCTTGATAAACTGCGTAAAGGTCCGGTTAGCATCAGTAGCACAGCTCTTGTGCAAGCATTAAAACGGGTTGAGTCTGCCCGCAACATTAGTGTTGAATTACCACTGTACCGCATCCCCGCCTGTAAAATAGCAACACTTGCACGCTTTGCTAATACGGCAAAAATTACAGCCATCAACCGCTTGCCGTTTGAGCGTAAAATGGCGACGCTCGTTGCTTTTGCGAATCATTTTGAGTCAGACTCCCAAGATGATTCTCTGGACGTGCTCAGTATGGTATTGCGTGATTTATTCTCAAAGGCCAAGCAAGAAAATAAAAATACACGACTGCGAACTCTTAAAGATCTCGATCAAGCTACAGCCACATTGGTCGATGCATGTAAATTACTACTGAATACAGAATTATGTGATCATGAAATTCGGGACACAATTTATACAACAGTAGGTCATGAAGCGCTTGTATCTGCAGTTGAAAATGCCACTGCCTTAATCAGGCCGCCAAGTAATGTGTTTTATCATGAGCTTGAACAAAAGGAAAAAACAGTTCAGAAATTTTTACCTTCGCTCCTTCGAGTAATAAATTTTGATAGTAATCAAGCGGGAAAACCTCTTCTTGCCAGTCTTGAATGGTTAAAGGGAAAACAAACGGATGAACCGCCAATGGAGATTATTGGAACATCATGGAAACGTAATATTGTTATTAAAAATGAATGTAGCGTTATCAATTGGCCACAAGACGAACCACGACCCACTTATCGCGTCATAAAGAAACTTGTAAAAACCCAAGATGGTATCATTTTGCATAACGATAAACTTTTATATGCTGACCTTATCAATAAAAAAATTAAGGAAATCGTTGTACCAGAGAAAAAACAATCTCAAGTTGAGAAATTGAAAAAATCCATTTTAAACATGAAGGAAGTTCAAAAAAACGCAAATAATAAAGAGCTTGCATTAATAACATCAATAACTGGCCGGGATAGCAATAGAACTACAATTGACCGAACAGCATATATATTTTGTGTTCTTGATAAATTGCAATCGGCACTGAAACATAGGGATGTGTTCATAAGTCCGAGTTGGCGGTATGCTGATCCAAGAGCCAATCTTTATTCTGGCTCAGAGTGGGAGGCAATACGTCCTATGATTTGCCGCTCATTAAATTTAACAATTGACCCAATGTTAGCCATAACAAGCCTTACAGATGAACTACATCAAGTGTATCGGTTAGTTGCTGCAAATATTGATAATAACCCTGCTGTTCGATTTGAAACAGTTAAGGGTAATGAGGAGCTGATTCTAACTCAGCTTGATGCACTTGATGAGCCTCCATCATTAAAAGCATTGAGAGCTGCTGTAAAAGCCAAATTACCACGTGTCGATTTACCCGAGATGGTACTTGAGATAGCCACACGTACTGGATTTGCGGATGGATTTACCCACTTCAATGAAGGAAGTGCGCGTGCTGAGGATCTATTAATCAGTTTATGTGCTGAATTGCTAGCAGACGCTTGCAATACTGGACGAGAACCGTTTGTTCGTGAGGACATACCTGCTTTAAAAAGAGATAGATTGGTATGGGTTGATCAAAATTATATTCGAAATGAAACGATAATGGCGGTCAATGCCATTTTAGTTTCTGCTCAAAATCAAATTCCATTAGCTAAGAAATGGGGCGGAGGCGATATTGCATCGGCTGATGGCATGCGCTTCGTTGTACCGGTTAGAACAGTGCACGCTGCTCCAAATCCAAAATATTTTAAATCAGGTCGTGGTGTCACTTGGTACAATCTAATCTCTAATCAACGAACTGGCTTAAATGCTGTAACAGTACCTGGCACTTTACGTGATAGCCTAATATTGTTAGGCGTTGTTCTTGAGCAACAGACGGAATTACAGCCAACGCGGATCATGACAGATGCAGGCGCATACAGTGATATTGTATTTGGACTGTTTCGTTTGTTGGGACTTCGTTTCAGTCCGCGATTGGCTGATATGGGTGGTGCTAGATTCTGGCGGATTGATCCGTTGGCTGATTATGGAAAGCTCAATGTACTTGCAAAAAGTCGTATAAATATAAATCTTGTTCCTCCTGAGTGGGATGATATTTTACGTTTATTGGCTTCATTAAAACTCGGGAGAGTTCCCGCAGAAGGCATTATGCGCACTCTTCAAGTTGCTGATAAACCAACTCGTTTAGCCAAAGCAATTGCCGAAATTGGGCGAATTGACAAAACTATCCACATGCTCAATTATCTTCATGATGAGTCATTCCGTCGTCAGACTTTGGTACAACTAAATTTGGGCGAAGGCAGACACAGTTTAGGTCGTTCTGTTTTTCATGGTAAGCGAGGAGAACTTCATCAGCGGTATCGTGCAGGGCAAGAAGATCAGTTAGGTGCCCTTGGACTGGTTTTAAATATCATTACACTTTGGAACACTATTTACATGGATGCTGCCATTAATCAATTACGACAAGAAGGCTTCCCCGTATACGATGAAGATGTAGCCAGACTGTCCGCATATGGATATGGTCATATTAATATGCTCGGACGATATTCCTTTGCCATGCCAGATGAGGTAAAACGTGGTGAGTTAAGGCCATTAAGAACAACAGAAAAGCCTTAAGTCGGTTGGCTGTTCCATTGCTCCCCAAGCCCGAATAACTCTATTATCACAGACATCTCTTGATTACGAAGAAATATAACGCTTACCACATCATATCTCTCTCAAGTAGTAATAAGCTGCATTACGATATAATTAAATGAAACAGTCTTTTAAACTCATTAAGGCCTGGGACTAAGGATCGTGCGGTGAAGTGTAAAATAAGGGTCTTTTTTGAGGTTATTTTTAATAATAAAACTAATATAATCAATAACATAAAGTCATCTTATGAAGGAAATTTATTCGAGTAAAATTTGAACATGCATGAAAGGTTGCAATTTAAATTTTTTTGTTTAATATCAACAAGTTAAACAAAACATGTTCGGTGCAATATCGCGAATAAAAAAGTAAAAATTTTTCCCATTGACATGAACCTCTAACCCTCACCAGGACTGGATCCATCATTAAAAAACAGCTTGATTTTGACACTTTACCGCACGATCCTTAGTCCCAGGCCAATCTTCAATACCTCAGGCGAGCAAGAACAGTTAACCTAATCAATATTAAAACTTTTGTTGGTTCTCCACACTCTTCCACACGACCCCTAGGAGACAAATTTTTACTCCCTCTCAATTATTGGAAATAATCAGAGGGCAGGAAATCTCATGAACAGGTTATATGGAAAGAATATTCCAGATCTACCTACATATCAGATCTGTTAATATCGTCGAGAACTTGATCGAGCGGCTGCTTGTTGCGCTGCACGAGCTGCAGCTGCCTGTTGCGCTGCACGAGCTGCAGCTGCCTGTTGCGCTGCACGAGCTGCAGCTGCCTGTTGCGCTGCACGAGCTGCAGCTGCCTGTTGTGCTGCACGAGCTGCAGCTGCCTGTTGTGCTGCACGGGCTTGTGCTGCACGGGCTGCAGCTGCTTGTTGCGCTGCACGGGCTGCAGCTGCTTGTTGCGCTGCACGAGCTGCAGCTGCCTGTTGCGCTGCACGAGCTGCAGCTGCCTGTTGCGCTGCACGAGCTGCAGCTGCCTGTTGTTCTGCACGAGCTGCAGCTGCCTGTTGTGCTGCACGCTGCTGCGCCTGTTGTGCTGCACGCTGCTGCGCCTGTTGTGCTGCACGCTGCTGCGCCTGTTGTTGCGCACGTTGCTGTGCCTGTTGTTGCGCGCGTTGCTGTGCCTGTTGTTGCGCGCGTTGCTGCGCTTGTTGTTGCGCACGTTGCTGTGCCTGTTGTTGCGCGCGTTGCTGTGCCTGTTGTTGCGCGCGTTGCTGTGCCTGTTGTTGCGCGCGTTGCTGCGCTTGTTGTGCTGCAGGTTGTTGCGTCTGTTGTGCTACAACACGTTGACGCGGCTGATGGGTACGTGGCTGCTGTCGTTGTTGAGTTTGTTGTGGCTGAAGAAGTGGTTGCGACTGTTGTTGAATTCGGGGTAATTGAGTACGTGGTTGCCACTGTTGTTGATTTTGTGGTGATTGATGCCTTGGCTGCGACTGTTGTTGAATTCGGGGTGATTGAGTACGTGGTTGCCACTGTTGTTGATTTTGTGGTGATTGATGCTTTGGCTGCGACTGTGTTTGAATTCGTGGTGATTGAGAATGTGTCTTGTCCTGGTGTAGGGTTTGAGGCTTGTCTTTTTGCTGAGCACGTGATTGCAACTGCTGTTGAACTCGCAGTTGATTAGGTAGGTTAGCCTGTTGAGAGCGTGATTGCTTTTTTGGCTCTGTTTGAGACTGTATCTTTTGCTTAGCTAGTAATTGAGGTTGTTTAGCTTTTTCCGTACGCTGTTGTTGCGATATTCTCATCTTTTTCTGTTGTTGTATAAGCTGATCTCTTTGTAGTCTTAATTTTTGTTTTTCTTCCTCTTGAACTTTTTTCGTATTCGTTAGGGATAGTTTTTCAATATGATCTCTTTGTATTTTCTGAGTTGGTACTGATGAGAGTGTTTTTTTGGCTTTTTTATAACTCTCAGATTTTAGTATGGAGGTATCAGCCTTGTTCTGTTTCAAATCTCTGTTTATAGGGACTTTAGGCATTTTTTGATGAACTGATGGAGAAGATCTGGTCTCTTGATCCTTTTTGGGGTTGGAAGTTGAAGAAACACCATATCTTGTTTGAGTGTGTTTGTGCATGTGATCTAAAAATGTCAGCCGAGGAGCATTTGTAGTGGGCTTGGCTTCTTGATCATTTGCGGAGCTAGAGGTTGGAGAAACATCATATCTTGTTTGAGTGTGTTTATGTATGTGATCTAAAAATGTCAGCCGAGGAGCATTTATAGTGGGCTTGGTTTCTTGATCATTGGCAGAACTAGAGGTTGGAGAAACATTATATCTTGTTTGAGTGTGCTTATGTATGTGATCTAAAAATGTCAGCCGAGGTGCATTTGTAGTGGGCTTGGCTTCTTGATCATTGGCAGAACTAGAGGTTGGAGAAACATTATATCTGGTTTGAGTGTGTTTTTGTATGTGATCTAAAAACGTTAACCAAGGTATTGTTCCCAAGGATGCTGGATTGTTTGATTTTTGAGTGTTTAGCGACTGTACTTGAGGGGTACCTGCGCTTTTATCACCTGATTGTTTGTAAGCCCTGTCTCCATAAACAACTTGAGGATCGCGAATCGGTTTAGTAGCATTTCCTTGCTTTTGATCCTGTCCTTGCTTTTGATCCTGAGCTTGAGCCTGCGATGTTTTTTCGGTTTGGTGGGATACCCTAGAGTTAGAAGTCGGTTGACTATAGGGTAAACAAGCAGTGTATTTTCTCATTTGCACTATATCTAAAACTGTTTCCTTTTTTTTATTTTGTAAAGTTAAGTCAGCACCAAGTTTGTTTAATTTTTTGAGTATGTTGGGCCGATTATTCTCAGCCGCTATATGGGCTGGTGTATTACCACTATGATCTTGCCTTTGTAATAGATCTTGAACATCAGCACCACAATTTAATATGGGATTTATCATAGAAGGATAGCCATTTTTAACTGCTATATGTAGTAAAGTGTTCGGTTTTTCGTTTTTACCTGTTTTGTAAGATTGGGTTAATATTACTTGGAGCTGTGAAGGAGTACAGGTCTCCTCAGATCGTTTTAACAACTGCTCAAATTGATCAAGGCGATTGGCAGTAACAGCTATTTGGAAAAATAGTGGTAGTTCCTCTGCATTAAGAGCTTCTATCTTAACATGTCGAGCAATTGGCTGTTTATTATTCGCAGGCGCTCCTGCTGGTAGCGCCCACTCGTGATATCCTCCTCGGTCACGATATTCCGGATGGATAGTTTTCCAAAATTCGCTTTTTTTATTATGTTGGCTTCTAGGTACTAAACGCATTACTCCCAGTTGTCCATTTGCGGTCGAACTATGGCAATGTTCCCAGGTAAAATAGGCTTTTCCTGGTGACTTTGTGATATTACGTGTAATTTCCTCAATTAGAGAAATATTGCTGAACTTGGGACATAGTTGAATTCCTTCCGATTCTAGTTTATGGAGCTGCACTAAAAGCTGCTCGTTACAAATTCTGTTATGTACTTCACGACTCATTCCAAAATTTGCTTCATCCAACTTCACTTCGAAATAGCAACTATAAACTGTTTTAGCATCGTTCGACTTATTAAGATTTTCCTTTATTGTATTATTATCAGAATCAATATTTTTTCTTTGTTTAGTTTGCAACATATAAAGCATCCAGCAGTTCATCAAAAGAATTTATTACAAAATGAGTTTCGGGTTCTTCAAGATCCAGGTATGTTAAAAACCATACTTGAGGCACATTATTAACCCATTTCATGTAATAAATTTGCTGGAGACCATCATCCGCAAATGGAATAGTATTAGGCCCCATAATATCCTGATAATTTTCAATAACCCACCAAATATTAGCTGGAATTTCTTTGTCATCATCAAGGATATAAAAGTTATGGAGTTTCCATTCAAGGAGAACACCAGTTTCCTCATCAATGGCATCAAAATATTTTGCTTCAGGGCTACCAGCATTATAATTTCTTAAAATTATTTTATAATTTTCTGGTAGGGAATGGCCGCAATATCGTTCTAGTTCAGCAATTTGATCCTCAGTAGCCGGTGGTTCAAAATTTGAACTATAGGTGGGTTTCATTCCTATTTTACTAAAATCGAACATATATATTTCCTAATTAATGAAAATTTTTATTTAAACACATTACTGCGAATATTTAATTCAATCTCTGTTTCATATCAAGCCTCCAATAACGCATCGAATGAGTTACTTATGGGGCTGTATCCTCGTATAGTGGCTTACCGGCACGGATCGTATGATAAATAAGTACATCTTTCGCATAATCATAAACTCCCCAACCCTCATTATTTTCCAGCGATAAATCAGCTCCACTAACAATCAAAAATTCAACTAATTCAAGAAGTTTTTGTTCAACTGCTATTATTATTGCAGTATATCCTCCTTGCCCTTGAAAATTGATATTGGCCCCTGTAGCAAGAATAGCCTTCACACTAGCAACATCATTATGTAGAGTCGCAAATAATAATTCATAATTTTTAAGAAATTGATAAATAGGTGAATAAGTTAGGGCCAAGTCACTTGCAATTTCTTGATATTTATTTTGGATTAAAGGATCAGCGCCTAATTGCAAAAGGTAAGTAACCAGTGGTTCATCATCTTTATCCACGGCAAGCATCAAAGCCGTGTAGCCATCTTCTTCTGCTTGATAATTTATATCAGCTCCTTCGTAAAGGTATTGCCTAATTTTAGGTAATTGCGATTGCTCTTGATTTATTTCAGCAAGCAAGGCTTTTGATAAGTCTGTAGGAATATTATTTCCCATTTTTAATCCCGTTAGGTTAAAATAGCTAATCGTCAGCGTGTTAATACGTTGATTTACCACCCATTCAATTTTCACAAAATAAATGGAATAAATATTACTATAAAATTGCAAAAAATCGATGTGTATTTTTTTGAGGTACTTGTTGTATCTCATTGCTTAAATTTTTTGCCCATTCAAGTAAGAGCAAAATTTCTGAATCAGTAGTTAATCCAAACGCAGTTTGCCCGTCAGTGCGAGTTATTAACAAATCAGCACCTTGGTGGAGAAAATACTCAACTATTTCTTGATAATTTTGTTCAACAGCAATCATTAATGCGGTATACCCACCCATACCTTGAAAATTAACCAACGCGCCATCTGTAATAATTGATTTTATAGTGGGTAAATCGTTATTCATCGTTGCAAACAATAATTCAAAATCTTTAAGAATTGGATAAATAGTAGAATGGCGCGAGATTAGCTCGCTAGCAATTTTGTTCCCATGATTTTTTAATAATGGATTTGCTCCTTGAGCTAATAGATACTCAACAATTCGATCATGATGACCTTCAACTGCCATCATTAACGCAGTAGTCCCATTTTCTGCAGTTTGAAAATTGATGTTAGCGCCTTCAATTAGGAGCTTTTTTAAGTTACGTATTTTGGGAAATGCTGTGTTAACTGCATCTATAAAACTAATGCTGATGAATTGATTGTAATCCATTATATCTTCTGACATTGTTAATTAGTTTTTATATTAAAGATCTAGAGATGTTTCTTTTTCTCTAGCGGCTATTGCTGATTTTTTGGATGAAACATCTTTAGTTAATGCTCTAAAGAATCCATGCTTGTCCTTAGGATTTTCCATACTACCTGGCTGCTCATCTTCAACTTCATCTTCATCTTCATCTTCATCTAATTCATTTTCTTGCATGAGAAGCTTTTCTATAACTTTATCATTAACAAGCTCTAATACGCCCTGACCAGCATCGTTAGTTATGTTTAAATCGGCTCCTTGCAATAAAAGATATTCAACTGTAGCTATCATACTCTGCTCAACAGCTATTAAAAGAGCTGAATAACCAGCATGACCTTGAAAATCAATTATCGATTTATCGGTGTTTATTAAAGATTTAATGCTAGGCAAGTCATTGTTTATTACAGCAAATAGTAATTCGTAACCTTTTATTGTGTGATAAATACCAGAATTACGTGAGGTTAAAGCACGAGCTGTTTTCCCATAGTTATTTTTCAATAAGGGGTTTGCACCACTACTCAACAAGTACTCAGCTATACGATCATTTTGTGAATCTACTGCTATCATTAGGGCGCTAAAGCCATTTGAATCTTGATAATTAACGTCAGCACATAAAGCAAGATATTCATCAACTTTCTGAGCCCTTGCTTCACCACTTCCTACATGTTCATTTAATAATATGCTGTACTTTTCATTACTAGGTAATGAATCTAAACGTAGCTCCTTTTCGAGATTTTTAAGAATGGCATATATTGATGAATTACGAGAAGCTAAATCACTTGCTATTTCACCCTGTTTATTTTCGAGCAAGGGATCAGCTCCTCTAGTTAATAAATATTCTGCTACCTGATCATTTTGAGCCCAGACCGCGATCATCAGGAAGGTATAGCCCTCAGAGTCTTGACTATCAATTTCCCCATATTCGTAGTCTAGAAAATTGATAATATCTCGTAAGCTTGTTCCGTGGTTTTCGATTTTCTCACGGAATAAATGGAAAGACACATGCGGCGAATTAGGTAGATAAGGTAGATTAGGTAGATCATTGTCTTTATTTTTTCTTTGTTCCTCTTCCTTTTGCATCTCCCTTGCAATTTCACGTTGGCTCTTAATATTTTCTTTTCTTTTAGTATCCAAAACTTCTTGAGGTATTCGAGCTTCTTTCTGTCTTCGAGCTTCTTTCTGTCTTCGAGCTTCTTCCTGTTTTCTAGCTTCTTCTTGTTTTCTAGCTTCTTCCTGTTTTCTAGCTTCTTCCTGTTTTCTAGCTTCTTCCTGTTTTCTAGCTTCTTCCTGTTTTTTAGCTTCTTCTTGTTTTCTAGCTTCCCTACGACTGTCACTATAATCCAAAGATCTATCCTCGTACCGATCTCTAGACCAATCATCCGGAAAGCTAGTCTCTTCCCGACCTCTAGACAGATAAGAGCTAGTTTCTTCCCGACCTCTAGACAGATAAGAGCTAGTTTCTTTCCGACCTCTAGACGCATAAGAGCTAGTTTCTTTCCGACCTCTAGACGCATAAGAGC
>NZ_LNXY01000031.1:329209-329336 GCF_001467585.1 Legionella drozanskii LLAP-1 | reverse complement strand
CATTCGCATATGTTTGCGCATAATCCGGCTTGTAAGTCCAATAACCTAATCTTGTTCTTACAAACGTAATATTATGCTTAAACTCACGGCAGATTGTCGATTTATGTACACCAATTTCTTTGCTATC
>NZ_LNXY01000031.1:329024-329199 GCF_001467585.1 Legionella drozanskii LLAP-1 | reverse complement strand
AAATTATCATTATTGGAAATAATGAGAAGGGTGGGTTACCGCTGATTATGCCAACTAAAAATTGAAATTCGGCGTCATATAGAGATTTAAACTCTATGAGGAATAGGTAGTCCATGACCGCCAGCAATATCATTAGGTCTGATTAATATAATAATCAGACCCATATATAAAGTGT
>NZ_LNXY01000031.1:328312-329014 GCF_001467585.1 Legionella drozanskii LLAP-1 | reverse complement strand
ATGACGATGACCCACTACGCAACTCCTTGTAAAAATTAGTGAACGACAAAAGATTTACTATAAAATATTGTCCACAAATTATACGAGTGTTGCATTTAAAAATTGAATCCAAAAGTTAATGTAGTCAACGTTAAATAACTAGCATTAACGTTGGAGCGTTAATAATGTACTTGGAAAAATGCTCAAATTTATATTTCTAACTTAGAGCTTGTATTTCTACCACAGAAGAACTTGTGATTCCCAGGCGACTTGCAGCAGCATAAGAAAGATCTATAATTCGCGTACTATAAAAGGGACCACGATCATTAATACGAACCACTACTGTTCGTCCATTTTTTACATTCCTAACTCGTAGTCGGGTATTAAATGGAAGCGTAGGATGTGCAGCTGTCATAGAATACATATTGTACCGCTCTCCATTAGATGTCTTATGATGATGGAAGCGTTTACCATAAAACGTAGCTAGTCCTCGTGCTTTATACCCTTTTGCAGATCTAAGAGGTGTATATGCTTTACCCCTAACTTTATAAGAAGCTATTTCATGTCCTTGAGGCTTTGTTTTCATACAGGCGATTAAACTAAATAGCAATCCTGTAATGACAAAATAATGCATAGTTTTAATGGCTATTCTCATGCTTATCCCTAAATACCAAATGAGCTTGGAAAAATAGCATATTGATTGAAATCTGGCGACATATTCAT
>NZ_LNXY01000031.1:306030-328302 GCF_001467585.1 Legionella drozanskii LLAP-1 | reverse complement strand
TTCTCATGCTTATCCCTAAATACCAAATGAGCTTGGAAAAATAGCATATTGATTGAAATCTGGCGACATATTCAATGAATATGGCATAGTGTAATAGAGGGTGTTATTACAGGAACGAGGCAAATGCAACCAAGACCACCTTTTCATGTCATTAATTTAACCATTTCAGACTAAATCAAAAAACTTATCTGTCGAATAATCCCGCTATTTTACCCCTTAAAAACGACTACACGCTATAGTACATAAAGTTTTTATCACTATAGCCCTCGCCACAATCTAATCGCATAATTCGATTGAGTCCATGTATGGCAAAATGAGATCAGATGTCGATGAACGAGCCTTATTGCTAGAAAACATTCTCAGCGCATCAATATTAACCTGGCGACACGTCAACTTGCATGGGACTTACGATTTCAGTAATTTGTTAAGTGCATGTGATGGATATTACAAGTTATATTGATACTTATATCTCACTTTTGATACCATAATATTATTTAGATTGAGGAGGTGACCTGTGACCCACCAAAATTGGAGCGACCTTGCATCCCGTATTCTTAAAGCCGAGTTAAAACTCAAAGACATAAGTTATGAAAAGCTAGTCATCTTATTAGAGCAAATAAATATTAAAGAAACGAAAGCAAGTATTGTGAACAAGATGAGTCGCGGTACATTTCAGTTTGCTTTCTTTTTACAATGCGCAGCGGTAATTGGAATAAAAAACTTAAGATTAGATGAAATACTTTAAGGAAAATGTGGAAATCCCTTAGCGCCGTTAATCCCCAAAAGCCGATAGCAATAAACGCTTGCTAGTCGCAAAGCTCTCCAATGCTCGCGAGCATACAATGAAAGAAATTTGTAACATGATGGGGATTTCAAAACCTACTCTATCAATATATAAAAGAGTCAGATGTCAAAAAGTAGAATAGTTATTTGCAAACACAAGCTCAGGAGTTGTATGCCAAAATTTATAGTCAAAAACAAACTTTCCGAAGATAACAAAAAACAGCTTTTGGAAATGTATCAACTCGAGTGGTGGTCTGCTGAACGCACAAAAGAAGATGTCCAAATTATTCTTGGCAACTCTTCTCTTATTATTTGTGTTATTGATCAAGAAAGTAATAGGCTGGCGGCATTTAGCCGTATCCTTACAGATTATTTCCAATTTGCATATGTTTACGATGTTATTGTAGAAAATCAATATAGGGGAGCAGGTTTAAGCAATTTGTTGCTGAATTCGATATTGGAACATCCAAAGTTGATAGAAATTAAAAGTATTGAATTGATTTGTCGTAGAGAAATGATTCCATTTTATAAAAAATTTGGATTTTCAGATGACTATGGTGCTTCGGACAAAATTAGTTCTCATTCGTATGATGGGTTATCCCGCATACAGCCAAACTGGCCATGAATTTTAAGCCACTTTCAGTGCTAAAATTTTATTCATCTCAAATAACATTTCCAGGTTGTTAACATCGAGGGTGAAATCATATTCACCCTGAAGATTAACATAGTGCTTGACGCCTATCGACATCGTCAATAACGCAGAATGAACAAGTTCTCACTATGTTCATTAAAACGTAAGTACTATTTGTTGAAACGGCGCAATGATAGGGTGACCGTTGCTATTCTTTTAAAAAAAATAGGGACAACCACCGGCGTCGAGGGATAGGGAGATTGAAGTTGGTTTTTAAAGAGCGTAAGCGCGCTTAAACCTCATTTAATTAGCAAAGGACCCTTAGAGGTTATTAATAGTGTTAGACTCTTCAGTAATTACTGATGAGTTCTTTGGTTCCTCTTCTTGAATCGAAAATAACCCAAGGCTAGAACTATTACTTCTATAACTTTGCCTTATTTCATTACCACTCAAACCCCTTTGCATAACAGACATATGGGCTTCAGAAGAGCCTTTGCGTGCTGGTTTTTTTGCAGTTTCAACAGTCTCTGTTGCTTTTGTTATCAAATCTTGAGTATCAGTTTTTTTTACCGATTTAGTAGGTTGGTTAAGTTTCATGGAATATTCCTCATAATATAGTTACAAATTTTACATCTTAGGACGAAAATCGCGGTTATTCTTAGCTTCTTAGCTAGTAACTAGATTATTGCTAGCAGAACCAGAAAAGCTAGATTATCTAAACAAAAGCCATAAAGTAAACATATCGTAACAAATTAATTCAAAAAGATATATAGACTCAGTAAACTTAACGATCATTAACCCCAAAAAAAGGGGAGTTGTCGAATATTAGCGCGAAGAATCCCTGCAGCAGCGGCACTTCAAATTGGGGTTAAATTACAGAAACGGGGTTTGCCGTAGCAAGCCCCTAGGAGATATCTTAAGTAGACTACATCAAGATTACACCATGCTAAATTTTGACAATTCATAACCTTTATAATCGTGCTTTGCTGCTAGTGATGTTTTCTATCTCACATCCAAACTCTCTCTTTTGTGGTTCTACTAACAACATTTGTTCAATCATTTTTTCAAAGACAGGATTATGATTGGTGGTTGCATCTATGATTTCATTAAAAGAAGGAGCGATTTTTTCACAGGCTTGTCTTTGCTCCTTTTTTAAATTCGCTAAAACCTCCGCAGAGGGGAAGCCATGCTCTACAAAAACTAATAATAAGGCTTCAACCAATCCTCGCTGATTTTCACCATCAATGATAACAGGTTCAAATAAAATACCAGCTTGAGTCAACAAATTCTGATAGAAAGTCAAAAATACTTCATTGCGAAAAACGATATAAATGTTTTGCATTAAGTCAGAACATAGGTGCTTTTTCAATTCACCTAAAACAAATAATGCAGAGATCATATTGGATAACGCGGTCACCAATAATTGATGGTTGTTCCATTCCTTTGAAAAAATTTCACTTTTTTGTTCTTTGGATTTAATCCTCTGAATGGGTGATAATTTTAAGCTTAAAATGATTATCATGAGCCATGTTTGTTCAAACATTTGACCCGAAACTTCGTCTTTTAATTCTATTTTAAAAAGGTCTACTAGAGTGAATACTAAAGCGAAAGCAATATTTTTAGCGATTTGCAGATCATGAACAGTGGGAAAGTTTTTAATCATGCCATTCAAATCCGGGAATTTGCCAAAAAATAGGCTCGAATGTTGAATTAAGCTTTGTAATCCTAGCAACTCATCTCCCACCGTTTTTTGCGGGATGACCCCGTTATCGCCTTCATAGGTACAACTAGCCACCCAATCTCGAAAAATGTTATTCAACATTATCTTTGTGTAACTATTTGATGGGATGAAAAAATTAATTTCATTAAAGACTTTTTCTGTCAATGTGGTCGAAAAAACTTTCATGCCGGTTGCAATCGCATCATCAAGTTGATCGATATCTTTGATTAACGCACGTTTTGCTAAAAATAAGGCCACTGAAAAACTTGCCCATCGAGATAAAGAATACATATCAGGATAAATGGGTCCATAAAAAAAAGAGGGCGATTGCTTAGATGAGTTTGTTGTTTGCTTCGGTAATAAAGCTTTTGTTCTTAAATCGAAACCAACATAAAACATCACGGAGATAAACGATGAACTAGTACAACTTATATAAATCCGGCCGTATTTAATAATTGAATACAAGGTATTTAAGGGAGATGGCACTAATCTTTTATAATCTCCAGTAGCGGATAGCTCCACAAGATTGTGCATCATCATATTAGCACGGGGGATTCGCACCTCATGAAATCGAATCACATAATTGGCAATATCATTTAAACCAAATTTTTCGCCCACATCATGGAATTCAATATAGGGGGGTTGCCAGGAATCAAGATGAGGATACAGTGCTTTTTGTCCTTTAACCGTAAAAGGCACATAAAAAGCATGCACTCCTTTAGAAACCCATTCGCCTTCTTTTCCTTTTAATATGAGTTGTGCAAACACAATACCAAAGTCAGCATTACCTGCATTGCCAATAAAGATTTTGCTGGCTTTAATGGATTCCGGATCATTGTCACTTTCAAAGTGGATAAGTTTACCGTTTCTATAGATTGTATAAACATTATCAATAATGAATTGATCATTGTTTTGATCATAAAGAGCTACCGTTTCTAATCCTGGTACATTAGAACCATGCCCAATTTCAGTCATGCAGAAACTACCTAATAAAAACCCTTGTTGTACCAGTCTCAATAATCGAGCACGGAGATCAGGAGCCATCAATTTTAAACCCCCACCAGACAGTAACAACTGAACGCCGGCAAGCGTGGCAAAAGAACCTCCTCCCGCCAAACCAAATAACTCCAATAGGAAAAAGAATTTTTCTGGATTTTTACTGAGATCATCAAGCTGCAAATAATTTTTACTTAATATGTATTGAAGAGATCTTAAGGTATGAAGTCGACTTTGCTCACGATGTTGGAAGGGGCCCTTTAACGAATTGCTCAGTGTCTTCAATTCCCTTTGTATGGTTTCAGTAAGTTGTGGATTAGACAAATTGGGTAAATTAGGTTTGTTGGTTCTAAATATTCTCATGAAGATTGGTCCTCAATCTTGGGTTTATAAAACTGGCTAAATTTCCGATTAATTATTGGTTCTCAGACATCGTTCGCTCGAAACGACCTACATTGAACACCTTATATCAAAAGCCCAGGCTATTGAAAAGGACAGCTTGTAAAACCTGACACAGTCTGGAGTTATGCCAAGTCAAAAATATTTTTTATCCATTCAATATGAGGAACCTTGATTACTCTTTACTGCATCCGACCCACTTAAATATAAGTCTATAACGACTGCTGCTACTTGTTACGGCTCTCAATCATAAACCACTCGGCCCGCTCATCCAAACCAAGTTCAAATAGAATTTTTTCCTCCAACTTCTCCGGACGGGAAGTGAGCCTTTTAATTTTTCTGGAATATCATGCGTTCCTCTTTGGAATGCATTTATTCATTCCATTTCGGAATTTGAATGTACAAGAGGGTCGCGGTAAGTAGAATGGCAGGATTAAAGACCAATCGCGAATAACTTCATCTGGGCTGTTGTTTCATTAATAAATCAGCATTATTTTCTTAGCTTTGAGCCAATTTCGGAGCCTAAGCTCCGAAATTGTATTGACCTTGCTTAGTAGTTACTCTTCGCTTGAGATTTCTATTTTTTTCTGGGCTGCGGCCTCTTTTTTTGGAATTGAAATTTCCAATACGCCATGTGCATAACGTGCAGTAATTTTAGCATCATCAGCGGTTTGCGGAAGACTAAAGCGACGATAAAATTGGCCTTGAGCGCGTTCTCTTCGCGAATAGCCATTTTGATGTTCCATTTTATCTAAATGGCGAACTCCCTTTATTGTAAGGACATGTTGCTCTAAAGAGATATCAACCTCTTCTTTTCTTACTCCCGGGATGTCAGCAATAACTAGAAAGCGTTCTTTCTCTTCTTTGATGTCAACAAGAGGTACCCAAGTTCCTGTTTCGATAAAAGAGGCATCATCCTGTAGCTGAGGATTGAAAAAATGCTCCAGTAAGCTGCTCATATCACGAGCCATAGGGAATGTTCTTCGTAAATTACTCATAGCATCTCCTTAATTTGTTTGTGATTTACCCTAAAAAATGGAGATTAGCTTTTAAAATTCAAGGGTGCCAAGCGAATTTTTCTTAAGTTAGAAGGTGTGTTTTATAAATTCCAGGAGGGTATCCATTAAACATTTCTTTAAAATAAATAAGTAGTCGGAAACTTTTAAAAAGATAATTATGGAGAACCGGCCCTGTGTTTATAATTTGATTAACTCTGATTACTTGAAAATCAGACCTAATTAATAGTTAATCTTGGATTCAACTCATAAGTGCAACCCTACTATTTATATTTGTTCGGCACTATAAACCTGGTTTGGGTTAGCCGTCTTAGGTAATTACAGTTTGCTAAGCGTTTCACCTTAGCTAAGCCCCTTTTTTTTAATTTTAGTTATGGGGAGATAAGATTTAGGTGAACCTTACCTTCGTAATCAAGAGAGCGCTGGAACTTGAGTTATTTAAAAAAACAGTGTGATTTATTCTAAAAAAATCATCCTTACTTACTTGTATTCTTATTTTAATGTAAAGATAATAATAAAAAAATATGAGATTGTTAAGATTCTGATTACATTATCAAAAAATGACTAGACTTTTTTTTGCATCAGGGCGTAAGTCCAGGAGCGCGAAGCCAAATTAGAAATTTTTTTAAAGCTTTATTTCCTATAACCTAACTAAGATTGATATCAGTTGAGGAATTATGAAGGTATTAGTTGCAACAGTAGGCTATATATTGCTGGTCGACTTAGATACAAAGGATGTCGCTGTCTTAGAATCTGAACGTTCGGAGTATTATGGTATTTCCTGGTGGGAAAACAGTAAATCTTTAGTGCTAAGCCATTCAGGATTATCCAATAACCTTATGTATGACTTGAATGATTACATAAAATCTGAAAAAGGCTATTTGTCATTTGGAAATGCACATTCAGCGCAATTTCTTTCCCAACCACATCAAATTTTCTGTGCTCCTGATGACATAGTTATTACCACTAACACCGGTAGAAACTGTATAACATTATATAATAATAAAAATGGGTTCTATAAAGATATTCGAATAAATGACATCTATTGGGATCGATTGAGTGTTGAAGACACCTGTGGCGAACATTTCAATTCGGTCTTCTTAAAAAATGATAAACTTTATGTGCTTGCGCATCGATACACAAAAATATCAAATGTTCTAGTATTTTCTTACCCTGATTGTATTCTTTTAGAGAAATATGTAACGAACTATGTCTCGGGGTTACATAATATTTGGGTTGATAATAACCAAAATATGATTGCTTGCCATTCGGAGATGGGCGCATTATACGAAGTTAAATCGAAAGAGCATATATGGCAAACTGCCTGTGAAAATTCTTATCTTCGGGGACTTGCTGTCTCAACCGATTATCTTATTTTAGGAGATAGCAATCGTACAAAACGCGATAATCGTAAGTATGTGCAAAGCGATCTATGGATAGTAGATAGAAAGACGCTTTCTACTGTGGACTATATGTCTTTGGGGCACTATGGGGCAGTCCATGAAATACGATTAGTTGATGTTGCCGATGAAGCACATCATAATCACCCATTTTCAGAAGTCAGTATTCTAGAGAAGATGATTCAGGAACAAGAAAGAAAAGAACTAACGCGTTCTCAAGAAAAAATTCGTATGAGTCAACAATGGAAAAATAATCTTGGACTATTACAAACCAGCGTAATGAATAGCTGGGTAAAAGACAAGGAGTGGTTTGTACCTAAAAACGAAGATTTCACACTAAGTCTATTACCCATTAGTCCCAAAGACTATCAAACTTTGTCTTTGGATTTTGCGTTCTCTGATACCTCAGTTTTAACTAACCAACATCTTGGATTTATTTTTGGATATCGAGGACCCCTCGATACTAATATGGGGGCTATTATAATTTGTAATGAAACAGGAATAGAAGCCTCTCGTATTTCATTATGGCTTAATGAAAAAAATAATTGGCATGAAAGAGAAGTGCTCTTCGATATTTCACAATCGACTGGCAAATTAACTATTGTTATTGAAAAAAATCAGTTGACAATAAAATGTGACAATTTGACCCCTGTCATTAGAACCTTTCATTCTTCGGAGCTAGAAGGGGCAATTGGAATAAGAGCGCATGGTTCTAAGTTTAAAAATTTAACAATAGAGACGATTTCCGATAAACAACTCATCCCAAATTAATATAAGACGATACGCTAATTTTTAATTGACCATAAGAACTCAAAACAAAAAATTGAGAACAGTAAGTTAAGGAAGATAATTAATGACATTTAAATGGATTCTCACTCCCCGCCAATGCTGTGATTTAGAAATGTTAGCTGTAGGTGGATTCGAACCATTGACTGGATTTCTGACCCAACCAGATTATGAAACTGTTCTTTCTGATCTTCATTTAATAAATGGGCAAATTTGGCCGATGCCTATCACTCTCGATGTTGATGAAGCATTTGCTAATAATCTTACTATTGGCTGCCGCGTTGGGCTTTATAATACCGATAATACTCTTCTAGCTTATATGACGGTTGCTGATAAATGGCAGCCTAATAAGTTAGTAGAAGCTCAACAAGTTTTTGGTACGCAAGATGTCAAACATCCTGGAGTATCTTATCTGTTAGATAAAGCAAATTCTTGGTATATAGGTGGACCCATTGATTTAGTGCAATTGCCTAAGTATTTTGATTTTCCAGAATTGCGCCACTCACCTACGGAAGTAAAAGAATTTTTTAGCCAATTAGGCTTTAACAGAGTCATAGGATTTCAGACTCGTAACCCCATTCATCGCGCTCATATGGAATTAACGCTTAACGCAGCAAAACAAATCGATGGGCATATATTGATTCATCCTGTTGTTGGTTTAACTAAACCAGGGGATATTGATTATTTTACTCGTGTTCGTTGCTATCAAAAAATCATGAAGTATTACCCGGAGGGTTCTGCTTCACTCAGTCTTCTTCCTTTAGCAATGCGTATGGGCGGCCCAAGAGAAGCTGTTTGGCATGCCTTAATTCGTAAAAACTATGGATGCACTCATTTCATCATAGGCCGTGATCACGCTGGACCAGGAAACAATTCACAAGGTAAGCCTTTTTATGATCCGTATGCAGCTCAGCAATTAGCTTACAAATATCAGGATGAAATGGAAATAGAAATTGTTCCCTTTCAGGAAATGATCTATGTAAAAGAAAGAAAAAAATATGTTCCTATTGATCAAGCTAAGCCAAACGAAACTGTTTTGACTATTTCTGGCACTCAATTACGAGATAAATTGCTTTATGAAAAACCTATTCCAGAATGGTTTTCTTTCCCAGAGATTATTAGCGAATTAAAAAATTCCTACCCTTCAAGGCCCAAACAAGGTCTGACTTTATTTTTTACTGGGCTTTCAGGGGCTGGAAAGACTACCTTAGCCCATGCATTATTGGCTAAACTAATGAGTTTTGGAAAAAGAAATATCTCTATTCTGGATGGAGATGTTATGCGACGTATTTTAGCTAATGAACTCGGCTTTTCTAAAGAAGATCGTCATTTGAATATTACCCGAATCGGCTATGTTGCATCTGAGATTACTAAAGCAGGAGGAGTCGCTATTTGTGCAGCTATAGCTCCCTATAGGCAGGCAAGAGAACAGAATCGGCAACTTATCTCCCAATATGGAAATTACATTGAAATCTATCTTTCTACTTCTTTACAAACCTGTGAGAAACGGGATGTCAAAGGTTTATATATCAAAGCTAGACAAGGAGAAATTAAATCGTTCACAGGAATTGATGATCCTTATGAGGTTCCTATCTATCCAGAAATCGCACTTGATACCAGTAATTTATCGATAGATGAATCTGTTAAGCATATTATATTATTTCTTCAGAAAGAAAATTACTTAACAAACTGTGAGCCGGTTATTACTGAAGATAAGGCACAGATTGCAGAAATCGCATAATTAAATGGGGGAAATTTATGAGGGATTCTCATTTCAGGAGTTTGTTTAAGGCAGTTAGTTGGAGAATATTTGCTACCGCAACAACTATTTTAATAACTTTTTTGATCACACATAAAATAAGGTTTGCTCTCTATGTGGGGATTTTTGAATTTTTTTCTAAAATCTTTTTATTTTATATTCATGAGAGGATGTGGGGCATTATTTCATTAGGTAAAAAAAGTCAACTGACCGAAATTAATTTAGCCTAGTAGCCCAGGGCATCCAGTGAAGCACATGCACAACGTGTAAAAACCCTAGGCTGAACTTTATACATCAAATATGGCGGCTATTAGCCACGATTGAGAAGGAACCTTAATGGAAATCACTTTGAATGACAACTACAAAATTGAAGTGGAAACAAAGTTGTCACAAAAGTGGTCCGACGTACACACTAGGCCAAATATTAAAGATTTTCCTGTATAAGGATGCTCAAATGTCGCCAAAACTGACGGTCTTTAGTCCCAGGCCTAACTCGCATTTTACCTCTCTTGTTCTATAGTTAAATATAAGATTTAAAGTTTGAATTATTACTTGAAATATAATTAATACAATTAAGGATGATGTTATGACTAAAAAGTCATCAAAGAACTATGAGGAACTACTCGCACAAGTGACTGCTAGTAAAAATATGGATCTCCCTTTAACAATTACCCAAAAACAAGCTCAAGCTATCTTACATGTTGTCCATGATGTAGGTGGGGAACCAGATGGCCCACTCGATAAATCAGAACATAAAACAGTTTTTTGGGAAAAAAGCACTCATTGCGTTGCAGAGTGTTTGGCATGGCGCGGGCATTGGAATGCTGAAGAAAGACGCCGACGCGAAAATGATTTGGGTGAAGTTATCTATTTTGGCACCCCTTATTATGCCAGGTGGTTACTTGCAACAGCTAAAATGCTGATTGAAAAAGGATTTATTACACCGGATGAATTAATTGAAAAAATGGATGTAATTCGCCGACGTGAGGGCTATGTAAAATGAATAAATTTAAAATTGGTGATCGCGTAATTGTCAAAGATTTACCATCGTTATTTCATACACGTACACAGGGTTATACACGTAACTGTATTGGTGAAGTGGTGATGCTTCGGCCAGATTGGGTCATCCCTGAAGATGAAGCTTGGGGGCGTGAAGATGGTCGAGCAGAGCCTTTTTACATGGTACGGTTTAAACTTGCAGATTTATGGTCAGACTATACCGGAGAGCCTATTGATACATTAGAAACTGAGTTTTCTGAACGTTGGCTTGATAGTGTATAAATAGGACTATTAAACTCTTCTAGGGAGAATTTGAGATGGGTAACAAACATGAACATGGGCATGAGCATGAGCATGATAAAATCGAAGAAACCGACGAAGCTTTTGAGTTTACTGTTTTAGAAGCAACTATTCGAGAATTGGCCATAGAAAAAGGCTTATTCTCAGCTACAGACTATCGTCGTTTCATGGAATGGCATGATAGCATGGAGGCAGCACCTGGTGGATCGCGTGTTGTTGCACGAGCTTGGGTCGATCCTGAGTATAAAAAACGACTGCTTGAGGATGGAGTAGCGGCCTGTAAAGAGTTGGGTATTGATTGGCTGAAACCGACAGGAACAGGCACTCCTAGTGATTATACTTATTTCATTGTCGTGGAGAATACGCCAAAATTACATAATACTATGGTTTGTACCCTATGCTCTTGTTATCCAAGGCCGGTGCTAGGCTTTGCACCTGCTTGGTATGAAAGACCAAACTTTCGACGTCGGTTAGTACGTTGGCCACGTGAGGTTTTAGCGGAGTTCGGTACTATTATTCCCAAGGACGTGGAAGTTCGTGTGCATGACTCTAATCAGAAATCACGTTTCATGATACTACCTATGCGACCAGCTGGTACGGAAGGATGGAGCGAAGAAAAACTAGCAACAATTGTAACGCGTGATACCATGATTGGGGTATCTATTCCCCGCATCGACTGGACTACAACCTCTATTCCAGGAAAATCATAGAGATGACTGAAAAATGCCGTGATGATTTATTGTCCTTGCTCTACGCTGCGGGACAAGGACATATAGACGTAGTCAAGCGTTTTATCAAGTTAGGGATGAACATCAATCAACTGGGAAAAAATGGGACAAGCGCACTAATGTTGGCTGCGGAATACGGTCAAACGGATGTTGTAGAAGCACTTCTAGAGGCTGGCGTCCAAATAAATGAAACTAATCATCAAGGGTATACTGCTTTGATGTTTGCTGCGGAGTATGGACATAGTGAGGTTGTGAGGCAGTTATTAAATGCAGGCGCTAACAGTTCTCATGTCAACCATAATCACGCAACTGCATTAAGTCTTGCCGAGGAATATGGGCACTCTGTTGTGGTGAGCCTATTAGATGCACGTCAAATTTAACTTAGTCCTGACGCGGTTTTTCTTTGAAAGGTTTATTAGGATGATCATGCCTATGATGGATATCTGGGTAATGAACGTGCGAATGTTGTATGATTTCATGAATATGGTGATGAGTGTGTGGCTCCTTCCCATCCCATTGAAAGTCATGAGTGTGTTGATGATGTTCATCATGGATATGTGAGTGGCTGTGGGAAAGTGCTTCGTGAGTATGGAGATGTTCATGCTGTTCATTAAGATGCAACCAGACACCAAGAATCATTAATGCGGAGGCAATCCAAAATGCAAGCGAAGTGGACTCATGGAAGAATAAAATTGCAATTACTGCACCTATAAAAGGTGCGGTTGAAAAATAAGCACCAGTTCTTCCTGAACCAAGCCCACGTAAGGCAATAATAAATAATACGAGACTGGCTCCATAACCAATAAAACCAACCAATAACGCATGACTTATGGTTAACCAATCGGGTAAACTTAACCCCCAGTTCAACGCAATTACTATACTCACAAAGCCCGAAAAAAGACCTTTAGCTCCCGCGATAAACAATGGATCTCCAGCAGATACCTTTCGCGTCAAATTATTATCAATACCCCAACACAGGCATGCTCCTATAATATTCCAGCCAGCAACACGGGGGAAACCTGACCGACAAGTTGTTTTGCAAATGGAGTACTACCACCAAAAAAAACTGCTGCGCCCAATGCAGCTAATATTGGAGAGATTGATTGTAAACGCACGGTCATTGTTCTCCATATAAAATGGGACAGGTTAATAATTGGGTGAAGTGTGCAAAAATTCTATGCTAATAATGCAGTTAGTCTGACAAAGGCAATAGTGCTATTTTTCGATTATTGCCTCAACTTTCAGATAGTTATATAAACTTATAGACACGCCCCAGCAAAAAATAAATAACAGGATTATAAAATAACCTAAGTAGTTCATATTCTCAGTTAGAGTGCGCACGCCGTCCCATATAAAGCCTTGTGCTCCAAAATGATCAGCAATAAGTCCTAAGGCTTCAATTCCTCCAATAAATAAGGCTACCACACAAGAAATAAAGGTAATGGTTAAATTATAATATAATTTGCGGATTGGCTTCATAAAAGCCCAACCATATGCACCCAGCATAATGATGCAGTCAGTAGTGTCGATAAGTGTCATTCCAGCTGTAAAAAGGGCCGGAAATACCAAGATTGTTAAAGGTGAAAAGCCTTGTGTTGCCTGTGACGCAGCGATGCCCAATAATGCAATCTCAGTTGCCGTATCAAAACCTATCCCAAATAAGAAACCTAAAAAATACATTTGCCAACTTTTTGTAATCAATCTAAAAAAAGTACGAAAATAGCGCGCTAAAAATCCACTATTACTGATTATTTCATCGATATCTTCTTCGCAATAATATTTGCTTCGACGTACTTCTTTAAACGTTCGCCATATTGAGAAAAAGATAAATAAGTTAATTATCGCAATAATGAGTAAAAATGAAGCGGAAATAGAGGTGCAAATTATATTTGCGGTACGATGCCATGCGCTTAAGTGGCTATGCAGTGCAGCAGATGTTATTAATGCAACGCCGATGGTTGCAATCATAACTACAGTTGAATGACCCAAAGAGAAAAAGAAACCCAAGGAAATTGGCTCCTTGCCTTCTTGCATTAATTTTCGAGTGACATTATCAATAGCAGCAATATGATCAGCATCCACAGCATGACGAAGGCCAAATGTGTACGCAAGCACCGCCGTACTGAACAAAAATGGTTTATCATGCAACGTATAAAATGCCCACATCCACACAAGCGCAGTATAAATAAAAAGGATGATATACAATAAAATGGATTTTTTTCGAAGATCACCCGCACTGTCATTGAATAAGTAACAGATTGACTGTTGCAAATAGGTGAGCATCCTTGTCTCCAATAGCATATGTAACAAATTATAGCATTAACGTCATAATTTTAGTTGTTATAACTCAAATCCACTGGATATTTGTATGCGTTCAGCTAAATACACTACCACTGAATTAAAAACTGCACAAACTAAGCTTCTCAAAAGAGGAGTTAGGAATAAAGCCAAAAAAATAATACCATGTTTGCTAAATGAAGCTCCGATAAAGCCAGTAATTGTCACATGAGCATGCGTGTCATGATGCCAATTTTTATTCCTCTCCATGACAGCTCCCCAACCCGCTTTTTAAATCCTTAGTCTTTTTTCTAGGTTAAGAGATATGCCGTATTAAACAAGCTCATAAATTGATATATTGAAAGTAGCTAATTTAATTTATGGAGAGCATTTATGAGAACAAACGGAATAAAAATAGCCTTTATCTCTACATTATTAATATCAGGTTTAAACTCACCATTGTTATTCGCAGGCTCTAAAGCAACTGCAATTAATAATAAAATAAATGCTGTCATTTCATCCAAAGTTTTTGAAATGGCGAAAAAGAATGAGAACTGGAAATTAGCACTGGTGACAGGTAAAGATGCGCAGGTTGTTTTCATGAATATCTCACCTAAGACCAACCCCAACAATGAGATTGGACTCGAAACACATCAATTTGATCAAGTCATATTTGTTGTTGAAGGTCAGGCTAAATCTGTCCTCAATGGCAAAAAATCAACTGTTACAGCAGGTGATATGATTTTTATCCCGCAAGGGGTTCCTCATAATTTTATTAATCTCAATGTGAAGAAACCATTCAAAATAATTAGCGTTTATTCGGCTACTGATATCCCTGAAAATGCGGCATATAAACAGAAATCTGATACACCACAAGAGTGACTCTGTAACAAATTGGCGCAGAATCTTCAGTATAGGAGTTCTGATGTATATGCAACATAAAGAATATCATCGAATTGAACGAATTGGCTGGTTACGTGCTGCAGTATTGGGTGCAAATGACGGTATTATCTCTACTGCGAGCTTATTGATTGGTGTTGCTGCTGCTCATACCCCCTATAATGGAATATTTATAGCAGGGATTGCAGGATTAATTGCTGGCGCCATGTCTATGGCTGCCGGTGAATATATATCAGTAAGCTCTCAAGCAGATACCGAAAAATCCGCCTTAAAACGTGAAATGACAGAACTTCAAGAAAATTTACCGAATGAAATAGAAGAATTAACTGCTATATATATTAATCGTGGATTGCAGCGTGATTTTGCTGAAGAAGTTGTAAAGCAATTGATGGCTAAGGATGCATTAGGCACACATGCTCGCGACGAGCTTGGTATTACTGAAGTAACCAGTGCGCGTCCATTTCAAGCAGCGCTGTTTTCTGCCTGCAGTTTTACTGTTGGCTCGTTATTACCGCTATTAATGATTTTTATTGTTCCTAGAATCTACCTTATTCCCTCAGTATTAATAATGGCGGTTCTATTTTTGGCATTACTCGGAGCAGTGGCTGCAAAGGTTGGCGGAGCACGAATAGTATTAGGATCATTGCGTGTTGTGATATGGGGAACAATAGCGATGCTTGTAAGTGCGGGTATTGGCTCGCTATTAGGCATAGTCGTTTAAAACGGCTCCTCTAACGCTAAAATTATTTACGGAATTCTTTCAAGAAAATAGATCCTTCTGCGGATACATTTTTTATTGATCCAGCTGAACATAATCCACGAGCAACGCATCCTAATCTCTAAAAAAATATACAATGAATTGGAAGTTTTAATCTAATGAATCTACATGCGTGTCGCTCGGTGATGAAAAAAAGACAAGAACAGTGAATGAGGGCATCTTTTTCTGCTTATTCCCTCATCGTCTTTTTTGCTCTTTAAAAGCTATTTATAGGCTACCAAGTAAGAGAATTTGATGTATCTTTGGACCCTACAGCGGATGTAATCTCTAATGAGTTTACTACCTCTCTGAGAATAAATCGTTTATTCTCTGCAAGAGCTTGTATTAAAAAAGATTCAGTTAAATTTGAACATTCTAATGGGTTATTTTTAACTAGATCATTAAATATCAGAGTTATAAGTAGATTCGGCATATTGAGGGAAATACTTGGTCGTAATTGCCTTAGCAAACCCAGCCAATACATTCCTAATTTTGTTGTACAGGCTCCACCCAGGGCTGAATTAATCAACTCGTCTACAGTTTTTTCAGAGTCTGTATGAATACTCTTAGCCCATAGGCATTTGAATCCTTCTAATTGGTCTTGCATTAAATTTTCTGATAATGTTTGAATCAATAATTGATAACCATATGCACTTAACGCATCGGATATAGAACCAGGTAGAGCTGTATTGTGTAACCCACCTACGTGGCAGCTTAATACCAGCATTACTTCAATAACATTTAATATAAGATCTGATTTCTCGACACTAATATCCTCTAAGGAATCCTTAGTTGCGGAAGGCTGAAATTCCAAATATTTATTGTAATACATAGGATAGCGGATTTTTAACTGGTTTAAAAAGCGCTCCTGATCTAGCTCACTCATTTTAGTGTGTTGCCTATCATCATAGCGCAATCCAGTTCGCAAAAAACCCGCATTTTTATTATGTAAAAAAACTGTTTCTAATGAAAAAGCCTTATGTTTATTAGTTTCTAAATTTTCTAAGGAAATGAATAGGTCATTTTTTAAATAAATTTCTTCCCAGGTTTCCAACTCACTAGAGCAATAAGTAGGATCAAAATAGACCGTAGGCATCATAATTGGCATCGGATTTTCTTTATTAATGCTTTTGGTAATATGATAAATAATCTGGCTTTTTTCATCACATGGATTGTCGATGATTGTTTCCTTATTATTAAGCCAATTTCTAGTTATAATTCTTTTTTTATTCTGTTTAATATAACGTATAAAATCTTCCGAGGGTTGTTGTACTGGAGCAGCGCTTAGAACAATCTCTACTTTACTTTTCATAATATTTATGTGACCGTTATTTATTCATTTGGTTAAAAAATGATTATACCGTGCAAATATTATGGAATTATTAAACAAGCATAGTCTTGATGACGAACCGAATAAACCGCGCCGCAAACCGGTAAAACAAGAAGAATCCTAACCTGTGATTGGCGCGGACTTTATTGGGGCCAAAAGTTCGGAGGGGTGGCAACTTTGGCAATGGCACATTGACTATATCAAACAGGAGTGCAGCTTCATTTCTTGGTAATAGGAAAGTTGCAGCAAATACCAAAGGTTTGAATGTTTAGGTGGGGGAGCTTATTACCTGCTTTCTAATCCGCTCAATATATTCAGCATCACGAGATATCCACAAGTGAAGTTTCTCAATGAATGGATTCAAAAATTTAAAAGTCTTCCTCCTTGAGCCGTTATGCTTTTGGTCTGCCCTTCAGAACGCAAGATATGTGGGCAGGACTTGTCCTAATAAATTCTAGACAAAAAGCTAGCCTTGACTTCAATAATTCCAAAATCTAGTTCTTCATCTATAATTTGACATATGGAAATTAAAAGAATTATATGCGAAGACAATATTTATGGGTAATAATTACAGCAGTAATCCTGTCTATTCTTGGTACGCTACTGCCAGTGATGGCTGCCTATTACTTGTCTTGGTCTCGGGCTACTCAACTTGAAGAAATAAGGCTATCGGAAGTCACGTCTCGACTTATCATATAGTACGACAGAAAAAACTCTTTTTGAGTTAAATAAGTTATCGAGCATCTCATCTTGTTCCAAACAACATATTCTTCTTATGCAAAAGGCAACAATCCGGTGATTGAAGAAATTGGTTATCTTGCTGATGGATTCATACGATGTGGAACCTGGGGCATAACAACTCCTACTCAAGCTAAGTTTACGGATGAAATAACAAAAAATGGAGTCAAAATTTCCTTGGATAGCAAATCTATCTTAAGTCCTATACCGCGGATGATTGCATTGCGCTTTGGGTCATATTATGCACTAGTTAATCCTATACAATTTTCAAATATAATTCTTGGGCCAAAAATCAAAGTTGCACTATTATCAAACAGTGGCAAGCTTATTGCAGCTTACAATAACCCCGATTTAAATTTTATTAAAAGCTATTTGTTTAATAAAAATAAGGTGGAATCAAAACAAGATATTATGTCGGTTAGTATTGGAGAACGATTTACTGCCATTGCAACTGACCATAAATCCATTTCTACGCTACCTTGGAAGTATATCCAGTAGAAACTATTTTTGCAGAAAAATTGGAAACCATCATTTCTCGAGGTGCTGCTAATAGTCGTATGAAAGATTATCATGATCTCCTATTACTCTGCCGAGAGGATGGGCTTCTTGATAAAGCTCGCTTAAAAAATAATATTGACCAAACTATTTCAAAATAGAGGGACAGTATTATCTATTCCAGTTGAATTTCAATCCGAAGAGCTAGAACGAATGCAGCTTCTTTGGGCTGGTCATTTACGTGCTTTAGGGGCGGTTCGAACTCAGTTGCTTGGTTTACCAGAAAAGATAAGCACTGTTATCAATGAATTAAATCAGTATTTTTTAAATATTAATTGATATATTATGCCCCCCTTGAAGCATATATTGCCATGACTCTTTGAGCATAACCATGGCCAATGTATCTAATTCGCAGTATCCCAATAAAGTGTTCTAAATTCTTCTGGTTCTGAAGTACCCCTATTGGTGAACTGGTAATTGGATATAATCTATTGTTACGGCACCATATTCTTTTAAATCCTTTTCATCAGATAAAATTTGAATGTTGATTACTTATCTTTAACCGTATGTAGGGATATAACAAAAACTCCAACTTCTTTTATTTTTCCTAGAACCATACTGGAGAATTTTAACGATAGCGATCTTGCACGGATATTTCATTTGAAAGCCAGATTTAAGTCCGGAAAAAATGTAGATATCCTTAAGATTCGAGAAAGAAATATTGTTGAGTATACAGAAAAATATGGCCTGAGATTTTTTCTGGATTTCAGGATTGATAATCACACTGGTGAGAGGATGCAGGCCATTGATCCAAATGAGCAGTACTTGATTGATATGATGCGAGAACGTGTAAGCTCATGCCCCAAAGAACAATCCATTTCAACAACAGGAACCTTTTTAATTGTAGCTAATCATAAAATACTTCATGGAAGGCCTCAAATGAATATAGATAAGTCGTTGGCAGGAGAATATACGAGCGATGGCCGACTTAGTAAAACGCCAAGGCTTTTGTTTAGAAGTAAAGGCCCAAGAGATGAAATTAATTTCTATATATAACAATTAGCCAAGGTATAAATATGAACATTCGAAATGCTGTACTGATATTAGGATATAACAATACTAGAATTAATGATGTAAAAAAAATCAAGGAAACAGCCCGCATATATTTGAATGCGATCACGATATTATGTAAAAAGTCTCCAACTTCGGAAGATAAGAATGTTGCTGATTACGCTATAGATGTTGAGCTCGATAAAAAACAAGAGAATATTGATAAGGTAATTGCTGCAATTGAGGCACTTTCAGTTAACGTTATTGCCTTACTGCCCTTTTCAGATCCTGGAACTCAACTGGGAAGTGTCCTAGCTGCACAAATGGGTTTAAAAGGACCTGACTTAACTAAAATAGATTCAGCATTAAACAAATATGCTTTTCGTAAAGCTGAAAAAAATGCCAAGCATTTGCCCATGGGATATAAGCCTATAAGGTTTGAAAAAATTGAATCGTATGAGGCATTGTGTAAGTTACACCAAGAGCTAGATAAAAAATTATTTTTGAAGCCGACATCAGAGGGGAACAGTCGTGGATGTATTAACTTAAGTCACTATAAAGATTTGAACTGTGCATGGTCTGAAGTGGAGCAATATCTCTCTGATGGGGTAGTTGGAGAGCAGTTAATTACTGATTCCGATGAATATAGTTGGGATCATGTATCTGGTTTTTCATGGGTTACTGAGAAAAAAACTACAGAAAACCAATATAGCGCTGAAATACAACAAATTGTTCCTGCACCTATTTCTCAACAAAAGAAAGAGCTTATTGCCAATGCCGGTGAATTTATGGCAAGTCTAGCAGGATATAATTCAGGCGCCTGCCATAATGAAATATTCTATTCAAGCTGCTCTGGAACTATTCGAGGAGTTGAGCCTAATTTACGCCCAGCAGGGATGCGTATATGGGATTTGGCCGCTCTGGCCTTTGAAGATTTTGATCCATGGAAAGAATGGGTGTTATGGGCTGCAGGTAAAAACTTGACTCAATCTAGCTCCTCTAATTTTAAGCAGCAATGCTATGCTGGAATTCGAATGATTAGTTCTAAAAAAATTGGTATTTTGCAGCATCTCCCTTTCATAAGTCCCGAGTCTCTCTACTCAAAATGTTAAAGCAGTAGAACTGGTATGGACAAAAAAAACTGGGGATTTGGTTAGCCCTATTATCAAAAACAATGCGGATTTTATAGGGTATATCATTGCCACTTCGGAGGATTACGAGTGGTTAACAAATTTTTTAACATTAACTTCAGAAAGAATTGCGCAAGAGATTTTAATATGAGTTTCTACATTAGATTTGTAACGGCAACCTGTTTGTTTGCTTTGCTTGGAAAAGCAAACATATGGCTATCTCCCCTGAGTAACATCATACTAGCTATTGGTTATCGTTTTTTTCTTCTTTTATCGCCATTATTTAACCAAGTATCAAAGAATTACACAGTTAGCGTGTGCTTAATGTTGTCTGCACTTGGCATTTGTTTATTGTGTTCTTCTAATGAAAGTATTTTAGTGCTCGGAGCTATCTTGGTGGGAGTGGGATTAAGTGTGTCTGGTTATGTTATTAAGGCTAAAGCATCAGAAACACCTAGTGGAGCAGCTTATAATAAAATCGCATTAAATTTTGGGAGCTTAGCGGCTGGTCTGATACTTTTATTAACCTTAAATTCTAAGCAAATATTTTTTGGAGTTTGTGTATTAATTTTAACATTAACTGCTATAGCTGCATTTATATTAGCCAGAAAACAACCAAAAAAGGAAATAAGAGTTTCGTTAATAACTCCTAGGGTTTTTAGCTTTCGCCATTTTATTGCTTGGCTTTTGCTTGGTATTGCTGTTGGTATAAAGTTATTTGGCGTCTTTTCAATTTTGCCGCAATATCTTATTTACAAAACAGGATATTTACCAAGCTGGTATGGCATGGTGGTTCTATTAAATAGTGTTACCGTTATTTTTTTTCAGTTACCTATTATTCATTGGGTTGAGAAGCAAAATATCAATAATAATTCATTTAAGATTGTTATTTTTGTTATGATCCTTGGAATGTGCATTATTAGTTCTCCAAGTTTCTTTTATGCTGAATACCTTACAGGTTCAATTTGCTGGATTTTGTTGTTATCATTTGTTGAATGTTTTGCTAGTTATCTTGATTTGCAGGGAGCTAAATCTCAATTTCTTTTAGTTAAAGAAACCTCTGTAGGATTAGGTGCTGGTTTAACGGTATTATTAAGCCGAGAGCTGTCGTATCCCATAGGAGGTATATGTATAGGTTTACTCGGTTTTATAGTAATTTTGATTGCTGTTGGCTTACTAAGTAAAGTTCAGCATGCTGGTTCAATTAATGATTAAGCTCAATCTAATACCGAAAAACCAAAATACGTATGAAGATTTTCACTTAATCTGAAAAAAATAAGGCATTAAGTGAGAGTCTTTCAAGTCAATTGTTTTTGCACTGAAGCTGAGGTTAGCGGCAATCCTGCAGCGGTTGTTATTGATTGTGATGCATTAAGTTCCATTGAAAAACAAGAGATTGCTAAATCAATTAATTTTCCTGTTACGACCTTTATTTCAAATTTTGATACCAACATTCCACAGCTGGAATATTATTATCCTGAAACTCAAATGCCCCTTTGTTTGCATGGCACCATCGCGGCAGCCCATTGGTTGTTTACACAAGGTGATTCTAGTATTAGCCAAATAGAGTGTAATCGATATTATCACCAGCAATTAGCTGGGAAACTCTTAATTGAGAGTGCTTCAGATGGTTGTATTTATGTAGAGGTGGCAAATCAAAATATGAATATGCCAAACTTTAATTATGTTGACCTTGCCCGTCAATTACTTAAGCTTTCCTTACCACATGAGGCATTGTTTGATACTACATTACCTTTCGGAATATTGTCAGTGGGTAGCCCTAAGTTTTTTATTCCAGTAAAGACAAAGAAGTTTTTAGAAAATATAAATCCTGATCAAAATGCGATAATTAAATGGAGTATCGAGAATAAAATTAACGGACTATATGTTTATACATTAGATAAACCAAGTGGCGATCTATTTTATGCTCGTGGGTTTAATCCGCAAACAGGGTATCTTGAGGATGCGGCAACAGGTGTTGCTGCTGGTGCATTATCTTGTAGCTTAAATCGTAGTATCAGTGTTTATCAAGGTAGCCAGATTAATCGACCAAGCAAAATCAACGTCAATTATAAGGG
>NZ_LNXY01000031.1:296491-306020 GCF_001467585.1 Legionella drozanskii LLAP-1 | reverse complement strand
AATTTCTTTTGCTATCTGAGTTTGATTAAAACCAGCTTTCCAAAGCGCTAAAATTTGACAGCGCTTTAGATAATAGATGATGATGACCCACTACGCCTTGTAAAAATTAGTGAACGACAAAAGATTTACTTTAAAATATTGTCCACAAATTATACGAGTGTTGCATTTAAAAATTGAATCCAAAATTTTTATCATTTTTATTTAATAATTAAGGATCAATGAGATTATCTCCTCGCTGAATCATTGTCATACCCCAGCATGGCTAAATCGGTTTAGGATTTACTGTTAAAAAAGGAACTTGGAATAATATTCATGCCTCTGCTTATCAAGCTAATATTAAGTATCTGGATGACTTTTTTAAAAGAAAATCACCGTAAAAAATACTCATTGCCAGTTTGGGCTGGATATGCGGTAAACCCCTCTTTTCTGCTCTAAACTCATCATTTTTGGTAACCTCCTTGGTTACCTTTAATATGATTCAACTCGTCGTCTTTTAAAAGATGACGAAACTTTGATCATAATGGTATAATAATACAAAGTAATTCATGTTTTCTAAATTTGGGTGGTGTAATGAGTTCCAATGGTCCCTTTGACGATATTCCTGTAGAAGTGATTGTGCATGTGCTTTCATTTCTAGATCCCCAGAGTCTTGGTGTTTTATCACAGGTAAATAAATCATTTGAAGATTTAGCTGAGAGAGAATACCTATGGAAAGAATTATTTAAAATCAATTTTCCTCATAAATTTGATCTTTATGAACAGATGAAACCCGATAATTGGTTAATTGCTTTTAAAAACGAGTATGATTGCGAATATGCCCCTGTACCCAAAGCGCTACGGAAATTCTTTTTACTTGCAAAACGAGGTGAAATTAAACGATTAAAGGAAGAGGGTATTAGCCAGGAACAGTTAAATGAGCTCAAAGATAAAAACGGCATTTCACTAATGCAATGGGCTTCTAGGGCAAATCCTACACAATTGTTTGAGCTTTATGGAGTCAAGGTTGAAGAGAAAGATCCTGATACAACTCAGAAAATGCCTGTTGCTCAGATTCAGCTGGGCAAATTATTTGAACATTTTAAAGTTCAAGATAATCCAATTAACCAATTCCTTAAAGATTATCAACTTACACCGTTAATGTTAGCTGCTAGGTTGGGAGAAACAGGTCTTCTGCAACTCTTGATGGCCAAAGGGGCGGGAGTCAATGCTCGTAATAAAATAGGTTTATCTGCCCTTAGTTATGCTGTTTTAATGGGTCATCAACCCATAGTTGACTTGCTTATTAAAAATGGAGCGCTAATTTCCAATAGGAAGAGTCAATTAGACTGGCGAACTGAGGATTGTGTACTTATGTTGACCGCTGAAGATAGTGAACTAACTATCCCTCTTCGTCTAGGTCAGCTACAGATTTTTAAGTCTCTTCTCAATAGTTCTCAACAACTACCAGCCAAAACTCTAAATCCGGCCCTAATTTTGGCAGTTAGAGAGCGGGCATTGGATTTGGCGATTATTAACCAGCTCATTGAAAAAGGAGCTGATGTTAACTTCGAGAATAAGCAAAAACTAACTCCTTTGACAGAGGCTTTATTAAATAAAAAGGTTTCTGAGGATCTAATAAAACTTCTTGTCGATAAGGGTGCTGATATTCTTAAAAACGGAGCTTTTTTAGATGCTATTAATTTAAAGCAGCGTCAGGAAGTAATTGATGCTTTATTTGATAAAGCAACAGCCGAGACACTCAATAAAGCCTTGGTAATGGCTGTTGAGAGAGGGAACCTTACAGCTATAGAAATTGTGCACGATAAAATGACAGCCGCAAAGATACTTGTCGATTCCAAGCAAGGCGTTTTATTTATTCCCCTTGCAAAACCGAAGGAAGGGATAATAAAAGAACTTACTACCTATGAGGGTATCGACATCAATGATAAAAACCCAGAAGGTTTTACACCCTTAATGTGTGCTATCAGAGGATATAAGGAAGCATTGCAATGCCTAAGTGCTGATCCCGCAAAACGTCAATTGATTGATACGCTACTTAGTGATCCTAAGATAGACCCTTCTGTACCTTTATCGGATGATACCCTAGCTTTTAAAAAGGAAGATACAGCTCTTGATATTGCCCTAAAAGTAAGTCCTTTGCATGACGCAGAATTTTTTGATATTGCAAAGCAGATATATACTACGGAGCGAAAACAAAAACTACTACAGGGGCAAAACGAGAAGGAAAAAGAGAAAGAGAATAATACACCTCAACCCTCGCCTGATTTGCTACTTAAATTTAACTGCGCTGATGTATTGGCTTTACGAAACTATCTTAAAGAAATCCGAAAGCGTCCGCCGGATGATTACTTCTATGGCTTTTTTTCTTGGCTTGGTGGTTTCTCTGCTGGAGAGAAACAACAAGCCGCTGAGGGTTTAGAAGCCTTTGTTTTTGGGTTTATTGACTTGGAAACCCTAGAAAAAAATTTTGGCAAGCCGGTGCATCAGGGTAGGCTCGTAAAGATCTTCGAAAGACTTGTTAGTCCGGAAGTTAGAGAGCAATGCGAGCAGGCTAAGGTGACTGACAGTTTGAATCAATAAAGCTCATAACGGGAAAATCCCTCATCCGACGCTTTGCGTCGACCTCTCCCGCTTGCGGGAGAGGTGAAAATTAGGTCCGAACAACTGGTCACATTGGTAACAGTTAATCTGCGTCTCAGACAGAGGAGATGCCTTGGATAGAGACTAAACCTATGAATGAGAAGATTAAATTTGGGGTAGTGACCGGGTAACTGCGATAACCGCCAACTTTACACATGGCGTTCCCCGGTTACAAAGCTTTTGCGGCAACATGGCAACTGTCATGTAAAAGAGCGAATCAAACGGTTAATGAAGCAGCAAGACCTCAAACCTAAAGCCGCACGGCGATTTAAAGTGACCACCGATAGTCAGCATAAAAAATCGGTAGCTGCCAATCTGTTAGGTCGTCAGTTCAATCCTCCTGCCGCGAATATTGCTTGGGCAGCCGATATTACCTACATCCGCACTGGTGAGGGTTGGCTCTATTTAGCCACAGTAATCGATTTATTCAATCGCAAAATTGTAGGATGGAGCATGGGAACTCGTCTTGTTACTCAGTTAATTGAGGATGCATTAACCATGGCTATTAGACGTAACAATCCACCTAGGGGTGTCATTCACCATTCCGATAGAAGGGCGCAATATTGTAGCGATATATACCAGAAATTACTTAAACATTATGGCTTTATTTGCTCCATGAGCGGCTCTGCAACTGCTACGATAATGCGGTAATGGAAAGCTTTTACCATACCTTAAAAATAGAGGCTGTTTAATGGAAAACCATTTAACACTAGAGTAGAAGCGCAAATTAGTCTTTCGATTATATTGAAGTCTTTTACAATCGCAAGCGAATTCACTCGACTCTCGGGTATCAAACACCCCTTGAGTTTGGTTTAGTGGCTTAGTGTTGGTGTACGGGTTTTCAAGGAAGGATCATCTCCAAAAACTCACATTGCTTGACCACGTCACAATATCAATATTATAGCTATGCTATGCTAAATAAAATAAAAGGAATTTAAAAATGGACTTGATACTTAGGAAAGTGGTTGGATTAATATGTGTTTTTTCTTCTTTACTAATAGTTTTGCGGAGGAACCTGCAAAGCCAATTATATGCGATCAGGATTATGCGCTTTGTACTTCCGAAACCAAAGAAACTACCTAAGGCTTGCCCCGCCAAAGCATCAAAAACAAACGAGAGAGGTAATAAATGACTACTATAGATTTGGAAGCTCATTTTTATACTAAAGCAGTTTTTGATTACTTAACAAAGCGAAAAGACTTCCCTCTTTTTATTAAAGAAAAAGAATCAGGTGCCTATTTACTGCGTTTTACGAAGCAGATTGCACTTTTTCAAGATACTGCATTTATTGATATTTTATGTAATCTGGGTCAAGAGCGTATTAAAGCCATGGATGAAGCTGGATTAGATATTCAAGTATTAAGCTTTTCTTCTCCAGGTATTGATGAGTTTTTTCCTGATCATCACACAGCTGCTTCCTTGGCAATAGAACTCAATGACCTAATTTTTGAAAGCACAAAAAAATATCCGACTCGATTTTTGGGTTTTGCATCTGTTTCTCCTTACGATCCGATAAGTTCTGTTAAGGAGTTGGAGCGCGCAATAACCCAATTGGATTTTGTCGGTTGGCTGGCGCATTCTAATTTTGGAGAAAACCAATATTTTGATGACCGCAAATATTGGCCTTTGTTGGAGGCTGCTGAAAGTCTAAATATTCCTATTTATATTCATCCAACTACTCCCTTAATGAGTGAGTTTGGCAAATATGGTTTTGCTTTGGGTGGACCTCCATTAGGATTTCAGTTTGACGTGGCGCTTTGTCTATTGCGAATGATTTATGCTGGCGTTTTTGATCAATTTCCAAAACTTACTATTATCTTAGGACACATGGGGGAAACCATCCCATTTTTAATTCCAGATCGAATAGATTGGGCTTATTCAAACCCTAATATCTCTCAATTAGCTGGTTTTATAAAAGAAAGACCGAAGATCAAGCGTACCCCATCCCAAGTGATTTCAGATAATGTTTATGTCACAACGAGCGGACGTTTTTCCAAACCTTTATTGGATTATACCTTAAGCGTTATGGGAGAACATAAGGTTATGCTTGCAACGGATTATCCTTATGAAAACGTAAAACAATCTATGAGTTTTATTCGGGATTGCAATTTGCCTCATCCTTTATTGCAAAAAATATGTTCGCAAAATGCGAATCGCCTGGGAATTAAGCTTAGGGAGTAATCAAATAAATAAACTTCTTGAATTAGGTTCTGTCGCAAAAAATTTTTTAGGCCAAGAACGAAGTTATCCTGGACGATTTTAGGCCGCAAGGCCATAGAATTGTTCAAAAATAGTCGGATTAGCCGATTGGTCATGCTGCCTTTTCTTGAGCATATGGTGTAATTCAATGCCTGCTAAAGTCGCTTCTGCCGAATGAAATGCTTTAAATCCCTTCATTGGTTTGGTGATTTTTTTAATAAACCGGTGATCTTGTTCCACAATATTATTGAGGTATTTGATTTGGCTCACAGTGAGCTGGACGAATAGTCCACCTAACATGAACAGCAATGCTAATTGTAAATTAATCGTATCAATTCCGGCTTTATTAGCCCCGCTCTTATCCATGGTTACCTTATCTGGCAAGCCATTAGAACCAATGGCCTTCTCAAAAAATGCCCGTGCAGCAGATTCATCCCTTTTCTCTGAAAGCAGGAAATCAACCGTTTTACCTTTTTTATCAACAGCTCGATATAAGTATACCCATTGACCTTTAACCTTAATATAGCTCTCATCCATGCGCCAGGAAATCCTCACTGGGCGTTTATGACGTTTGCGAAACGAGTCCTCTAGCTGTGGAGCATACTCTATAACCCAACGATTGATGGTCGAATGATCTACTTTCAGCCCACGCTCCAATGCTAATTCTTCAATGTCTCGGTAGCTCAAGGAATAAGCTAGATACCATCTGACCAACATTAAAATCATATCTTTTTTAAAGTGACGCCATTTGAAACTGATCATATTATTGCCACCCGTGCTCTTGATGGCAACAATTTTAACCTCGACTCTGATTTTGCGACAGAACCCTGTATTTGCAATTAAAGACTTTGTACTTTGTTAACAGTTACTCTTGGAGTATTTTTTTAAAAAATTTCTTCGGATTCCGTTTCCAAATTTAAAGAATTGTTAAAATGTTTATGCCAGGAATTTTTTCAAAGTCTCCAATATTACTAGTAAGCAAGGGATAACCATGAGCTAGTGCGGTAGCAGCTATTTGTAAGTTATGGACGTTAGAGCTTGATTTAGATCTTGCGCACATCTAATTTCTTAATTGTTTAGGTGATGCCGTATTATTCTTTTTACCTATGGAGCATGCCTGCAAAACAGCCTTATACAATTTGACATATGCATGCAATATCGCTAATCTGTTTAAATTTTAATCTTATCGATTATAAGATTGGTTGATTTAAAAAAGCTAGGCGCCAAATCGGAGGCAAATTTAGTTATGAAAAAGTATTACATTGTAGCACCAAAATCTAATCTATATCCTCTCAGAGACGGTATTTCTGGATCTGTGAAGAGGAGCTATGAAAATCTATTAGATAAGAAACAAGACTTTGTTTTTTATGAAGACAAAGAAGATGCTGAACAAGTCCGTAAGTACGGAGAGATTATTTTTAAAATTTTGGTATTAGATGAGGATAAATTTGAATCTTCGAAAGAGGGACCAAAAACCAAAGAGGTTAAGTTACGGCATGCGCCTAATAAAATAATCTCTTTCAAAAATAAGACCTATGAAGCGACCTTTGCCCCCCAAAATATGATTGCCATGAGCGTCGAAGGATCATATAAACCTTGGCACGAAGCAATCCAAATTAATATGCCGAACCCTAAACGGGTGCCAGAAAAATATTGTGGTTTTTTTAGAAAGAATTCTAATTTCCATGAATATTTTACTCAAGCCCCCAAGAAAGAAGCTAAAATTGCTGCTTCACAGGCAATTGATGCAGCGATAAGCTTATTTGACGATTATGCTAAAAAATCATGGTTTAATCGAAGTACTGACAATGCAAGCATTACTGATTGGCTAATATCATGGTTTCATTATGGTCGCAACCATGCAGAGCTTGCTCGTAGGGTAAGTTTGGATTTATCAAATAAAGAGGGCGATGCGGGTGCGGCGTTAACTTATCTTATAGAGCAGCGACAAACTCTTGCTGAAAAAGGAGCCAACATGTCAGGCTCAATGATATGCAGACTAGATTTTGCCATCTCTAATTTAGCGCAGGTGCCCTTTGATAATGAAGAAACACTTGATAGTGAAGGCAGTTACTACCAACCAAACTAAATTGGGGTATGACTTGCCCTAGCAGACCAACAAGCAGGTCGGGCCCTGAGGTATCGTCACTTTTTTTTGAACAAAAATAGGTGTTGCTCCAATCAGTAGCTCGATTCGTTAGGCTGAGGAAGCGCGTAACGCTGTCTGGGGGTCGGGGTTGGAAGTCCTCAAGACCGAAATGTACGTTAAGAGATAACAGTATGATTTATAACAAATTCAAATCAATACATTAACTGTCTATTGGGATATTAATAACTTCAAAAAAATATAAATTAGCCAAATTGTTTTTATGATGAATTGAATTTATAAATATTAGTATTTATTTGAACTGAATATGACGCCAAATGTCGTTTGACTATGTCCTGTTAAATTGAAAATATTGATACAAGCTGCATCTGACATTGATATCCTCTTTATGCGATTAGTTTTGATATGGATTTTAGAGAGTTCATCCCTTATAGAATATAGGTTGTTATTAATTTAATAAGTAAAAACCAGCTTAATTTACATGATGTTATAGAAAAATTAGTGAAAAACAAAAAAATCGATTTATCGGCTACAGCCAAGACTAGCAAAGGGTTGTAGCGGTGTGCTGGGAAATTCCGTACCTTCCTGCAAAGAACCCCTCAATGGTCTATAATGTATTGAGGAAAAAGATCCCTCACAGGAGCCGGTGCGTTTATGAAAAAACATCAAGTGATGGGAATAGACAGTCAGGCTTTTCATAATATGGTTTATTACGAATGGGGTGATTCTAACAACCCTAAAGTTTTATTGTGTGTTCATGGTCTATTTCGTAATGCTAGAGATTTTGATGACTTGGCTAAAGTGCTATCATCACATTATCGCGTTATTTGTCCTGATATGGTGGGACGTGGGTTAAGCGATAAAATAAGTAACCCCAAAGACTATTCTACTCTGACATACCTCTCTGATATCACAATTTTATTAGCACAACTAGGTGTAACAGAAATTGACTATATAGGCACCTCTATGGGCGGAGTTATCGGTATAATGATAGCAGCAATGAAAAACTCACCTATTAAAAAATTAATTCTGAATGACATAGGTCCTTTCGTTGACACAAAAGCCTTACAACAAATTATTACTTATGGTAAAAAAGGAAGTGAGAAGTATTTTGGAACACTGGGAGAAGTAGAAGCCTATTTAAAAGAAACCTATTCAAGTTTTGCACAATTAAGCCCGGAGCAATGGCAACACCTTGCTGTCTGTGGAGTATGGCAGAATTCAAATAAGCAGTATCAATTAGCCTATGATCCTAAAATAATTGAAAATGTGATCGCCGCTCCTCAATGGGCATTATGGAGTAAGGTTCAATGTCCGATCTTATTACTGCATGCATCATTATCTAATGTTTTATCGGATGATACCGTAATAAAAATGCAACAGTTGCAACCCGCTTTAAAAACAGTAAACATACCCGATATTGGCCATCCTGTTTCATTGATGAAAATAGATGAAATTAAGTTGGTCAAGCAGTGGTTGCTTAGATGCTAAAGGGAACACGCTACCCTAACTACAATACGTTATATAATGACTTTAATTTTAAAATGGGTTTTCAAACCCAAATCCAGTATCCAAACGCTTTCATGAAATTACCTAATCATTCTCAGAAACGGTCGTTTATGAGACTTGGCTTTGCGAAAAATAACTCAGCTTACACCAGTCAATTTAGAAACCGATGAATATACCCCCTAATTACTGCGTTATGCTATTAATATAGCCAATGCACGTTTTTTATGGCGCAACAGAGTAGGTGCTGAACATATAGAGGCTAGTGTTAAAGTTTTAAATTCTGAAAAAGAAGAGTCTTGGGTTTTTGACTCCTCTAATTATTCTATTAACGAATTTAACCATCCTTGGCTGAAAAAATAGCCCTTGCTTTATCTGGTAAAATACCCTTTTTATTATTGAATATTACAACTTATGCGAAAGCTGGTCGCTCTCAGGAAGTATATCCGAGTGAAGAGCTAATTTTGGATAAAGGAATTGGTAAAAGCAAAAAGAGCAAGATTTTATACCATATTGTTATGGTTTAAGTTCTGTATCATCGTTACCTGACTTTTAACCTTTATTTTTGCTGTTCTTTAAAAATTTATTTAAATCAATAGGTTGCGAGCATATAAAATATCAATGGTTAAACGTCGATATTTTATACTACCTTATTGTTTATTAAATTGATTTTAAGTGTGAAATTTGGGTTAACTGCCGTATAGGCAGCTTAGAAAAAACTTACAGGCTCAGATGAGAGCTTTGTAGAGTTAACTGCCGTACAGGCAGCTTAGAAACAGGAAGATGATTACATTAAGTCGCTATAATGAAACATAGTTATTATCTTTGCAATTAAACTTACCACTTCATTCTTAAAATGAGCACATCATGATATGATCTACTCCTCATAAATTTTAGAAATTCTGTAATCTGGCTCAATATATGAAAGCAATCACCCCAATTTTCCTCCTATCGTTATTTGTTATATTTCTTTTTTTCCTTTTCTCAACCGTCGCTACTATTCCAGCCGGTTATGTAGGGGTACCGGTTCTTTTTGGGCGTGTCCAGACTGGCATTCTTGATCCAGGAATTCATTTC
>NZ_LNXY01000031.1:295932-296481 GCF_001467585.1 Legionella drozanskii LLAP-1 | reverse complement strand
CCAGCCGGTTATGTAGGGGTACCGGTTCTTTTTGGGCGTGTCCAGACTGGCATTCTTGATCCAGGAATTCATTTTAAAAACCCATTCACTCGGGTAGTTAAGTTCGATTTACGTACGCAAAAAGCTGACGAAGAAGGTGTGATACCAAGTAAAGAAATGCTTAATCTGACTCTTAAAACGTCGGTTAACTACCATCTTAATAAATCTAAAATTGGTGATATTTATAACAGCGTAGGCGTTGATTACTTCGATAAACTAATAGAACCTCACATCCGCTCAAGCATTCGCCAGATAACAAGTAATTATAATGCAGATCAGTTCTTCTCAGGAGACAGGAACGAAATAGCTGCTAATATTCAAAAATCATTAATACAAGAATTAGAATCAAGAGGGGTGATTATTGAGTCGATAATGCTAAAGGAAATATTGCCTCCCGAATCAATCCGCCGAGCCATTGAAAATAAACAAGCTCAACAACAAGAAGCTGAAGGGATGAAATTTAGGCTACAGCGAGAAAAACTGGAAGCAGAGCGTAAGAAAATTGAAGCA
>NZ_LNXY01000031.1:16668-295922 GCF_001467585.1 Legionella drozanskii LLAP-1 | reverse complement strand
AAAAACCCATTCACTCGGGTAGTTAAGTTCGATTTACGTACGCAAAAAGCTGACGAAGAAGGTGTGATACCAAGCAAAGAAATGCTTAATCTGACTCTTAAAACCTCGGTTAACTACCACCTCAATAAATCTAAAATTGGTGATATTTATAATAGCGTAGGCGTTGATTACTTCGATAAACTAATAGAACCTCACATCCGCTCAAGCATTCGCCAGATAACAAGTAATTATAATGCAGATCAGTTCTTCTCAGGAGACAGAAACGAAATAGCTGCTAATATTCAAAAATCATTAATACAAGAATTAGAATCAAGAGGAGTGATTATTGAGTCGATAATGCTTAAGGAAATATTGCCTCCCGAATCAATCCGCCGAGCAATTGAAAATAAACAAGCTCAACAACAAGAAGCTGAAGGGATGAAATTTAGGCTGCAGCGAGAAAAACTGGAAGCAGAGCGTAAGAAAATTGAAGCCGAAGGTATTCAACAGTTCCAAGAAATTGTTAAGCGCGGAATAGACCAAAATTTATTGGCATGGAAAGGAATAGAGGCTACAGAATCTTTAGCTAAATCGCCAAACACTAAAATTATCATTATTGGAAATAATGAGAAGGGTGGGTTACCGCTGATTATGCCAACTAAAAATTGAAATTCGGCGCCATATAGAGATTTAACCCTATGAGGAATAGGTAGTCCATGACCGCCATGGAATATCATTAGGTCTGATTAATTCAAATAATCAGACCTAATATGCTTGAGCTACCCCTTGCGAAAAGAAACCCAGGAAATTCAATTGTTATCATTTTTTTCATAATATAATTATGCGCCATTTATAAAATAGCGCTGTATTGAGGTGTTCACGATAAATCTCTAAACCAGGATGCCGCTTCCAGCTTGTTTTAGAATTGACAGTATTGTCGAGTAACCATAAAAAACAATGAGTTATTCCTGTTATTGGACTTTCCCAATAAATTCGCTACATTTTTTTTATGAACTATAATTGTATGAGCATTGGAGTAATTCAGTGATTCCGTCTAAGGATTAGGCTATGGAAAATCTACTCATCATTAAAAAAGAAGTTTCTGCCTCCATTCCTTCAAAATATGGTTCTTTTGAACTTTCTTTATTTACTACGAATCGAGATAATAAGGAGCATCTTTTACTTACCTATGGGGCTGTCCACAATACCGATGATATTTTAGTCCGAATTCATTCAGAGTGTATGACTGGCGATATTTTGGGATCATTGCGTTGTGATTGCGGGGAACAACTACAATTGAGTATGAGTCAAATTGCTAATGAAGGTCGCGGCATCATTATTTACCTCCGGCAAGAAGGACGAGGAATTGGCCTTATTGACAAATTACGCACCTATAATTTGCAGGACCAAGGAAAAGATACCGTTGATGCTAATTTAGCATTAGGCCATGAAGATGATGCACGCTCTTATGAAGTGGCAGCACATATTTTAAATGAGTTACAAATCAAATCCCTGCGTTTGCTTACCAATAACCCTAAAAAAATAGAAGCGCTAAATCAATATCATTTCAACGTTATCTCAAGAGTTCCTATAAAAGGCATTATTCATTCGCATAATGCCTTTTATTTGTTAACTAAAAAACAAAAAATGGCACATTTTTTCGAGGAGGAAGAGCTTAAAGAGTTGCATGAAAAGTGCTCCACTTCCGTAAAAAATAGACCCATGGTGACATTGGCTTATGCACAAAGCCTGGATGGGTCCATCTCATGTCATCGGAAAAAAAGGCTCATGTTAAGTTCGCAAGAATCCTTGGTGCTGACGCACAAATTACGTTCTGAGAATGACGCAATATTGGTTGGAGTAGGTACTGTTATTTCGGATGACCCGCTTCTAACCGTTCGTCACTATCAAGGGAAAAATCCTCAAGTTGTTATTTTAGATAGTACACTTCGCATTCCATTAACCGCACGAGTATTAAAAAATTCAAGTCCTCCTATAATTTTCACAACAGAACGAGCTGATCGTGAAAAGCTAAAATTACTTACCGAGATGAATGCTAAGATTGTTTTAGTTGACTCAATATGTGATGGTCAAGTTGATTTAAATAAAGCTTTAGAGGAACTACTTAGTATCGGTATTAAAACAGTAATGGTGGAAGGAGGAAGAACCATTATAACTAATTTTATTAATGAAAATCTTGTTGATAAAGTAATCATCACGGTGGCTCCGATTTTTGTTGGTGGAATTTCAGTTTTATCAAAAGAAATAAAGGAGAATTTTGGCTTCCCTCAATTAAAGAATGTACTTCAATATAAGCTAGGTAATGATATTATTATTAGGGCTGATATCGAAAGGAATCTATCTTGAAAAACCATGTACTTTATTTTAATAAACCAAATCAAGTATCGATCTTGGAAGAGTCTATTCCCCAGCCTAAAACAGATGAACTATTGATTCAAAATATCATGTCCGGCATAAGCTCAGGAACAGAAATGCTTTTTTATCGCGGTTTAATGCCACACGACCTGAGCATTGATGAAATAATTCCATCCCTCAACCATCAATTGGATTACCCATTTAAATACGGTTATTGTTCTGTAGGTAAAGTAATTGAAACCGGTAATAGAAAATTAAACCATTTATTAAACAAATTGGTGTTTGTATTTAATCCTCATGAAAGTTATTTTTGTGCAAAGGAACAACAAATTATCGTGTTACCAGAGCATATATCTCCCCATGACGCTTTATTTATACCTAATATGGAAACAGCAACAAATTTGATATTAGATGGTGCGCCTTTAATCGGAGAAAATGTGCTTATTTTAGGGCTTGGGATTGTTGGTCTTCTTACCATGGATTTACTTCAGCAATTTCCGTTAACCAGCCTTCTCGGGATTGATTTATATGAAAAAAGGAGAAGTTTGGGTATGCAATTGGGAGCAGAATTTACTTTTGATGCCAGCCAATCTGATCTTGATTTGCAATTGAGCAGTTATCTTAAAAAAATAAAACAAAACCAAATAGATCTTATTTATGAATTGTCAGGCAATCCTGCTGCACTTAACACTGCAATTTCATTTGCTGCTTATGAAGGACGCATCGTTCTGGGCTCTTGGTATGGCAGAAAGCCCTGTTCTATTGATTTAGGAGGCCGTTTTCATCGAAATAGGATTAAACTTATCGCAAGCCAAGTCAGCACTATTGCATCTGAACTTCAAGGTAGATGGACTAAGGAACGCCGATTTGAGATTGTCTTTAAAATGTTGGAGAAAATAAAACCATCGCGTTTCATTTCTCATAACTTTCATATTAGTGATGCGAATAAAGCCTATCAATTACTGGATTCTAATCCAAATGATACGTTATTTATCACTCTAAACTATAAGGTGTAATGATGCATTGTTTAATGTTGAGGAAAAATTTCATTGCCCAACATTTCTTAATTGGGAAAGACTTTGGTTGCGAAAATCTAACACATTCTCACCACTATAGATTTGAGTTGGAAATTGAGAATAAACATCTTGATCAATACAATTTTCTAATCGATATAGTTGAAGTAAGAGCATACATCGATCAATTAATCTCCTATTTCCAAGACAAGATATTAAACGATCTTCCTGAATTTATAAACCAAAATCCCAGTCTTGAACTTTTTTCTAAAATCCTCTGGCAAAAATTTGATAATCATTTTGAATTTCCCGCTAACAGCCAAATCATAGTTAGATTATGGGAGGATGAAATTGCTCAAGCCAGTTATCGAGAAGCAATATACGCGTAGGATTAATCATTTATGACTCTTTAAATGTCACTACTGGCGGTCTTAAGGGGAGCAGCGGAACAGCCAACTCACTTAAGGAATAAAAATTATTAAAAACAAGTGGTTATATATCATGAAAAAATTATCTGGAATATAATTTCAATTAGGGTAGTTCAAATAATAAATTTTCTGTAATTATATTTTACATTTATGCCTGGATTTGATCTGATTTTCTTCGAATATCACCCATTGCTTGGGCGCACATTGCCTTCACGGGCAAATACAGTTTTAAGAAAAGTAACGGCAATATTGATATTAGATCGATGGTTGATGCGATGGAAAAACATTTGAAGCAACGTTTTTGGAAATCAGTCTCGTCCGAAGTAAACCCTACATGATATTGCGCATAATATTTGGCTAAACTTGAAATCCCACTTTTTGGAAGTTCTTCTGCACGACCCCTATTAATCATCATCGTCTTTTTCAACCCAACAATCGCTTGGCCCACCCGGTGGCGTAGGTCTGGTAGGAATTGGTGTTGGGCGAAAAGTTGCACCTGACTGGTTGGCTGAGGAGCCCTCAGAGGCTATTTTTTGATTGGCAATGATCCTTTTGTTTAAATTCTTCATTAAGATTTTCCCTTTAAATATACAAAAGAGATCGTTATCATGAACGGTGCTATCGGTGTCACATTTTCCAATAATGAATAGATTCGCATCATTTTCATCATTAAAATTGGCGATATTTTTTCTTTCCAGAGAATCCCCAGTTTGAATCATCACGTTGAATAAAAAAAGGATGGTGTTAGTGAAATCCAAATCTTCCTCAGCATACCGGGCATAGCCAACAGAAATATTCTCCGGGTTAAATTTTTTCAGTAATTGAGAATCATCATAGAGTCTATAAATAATTTTTTTATGTTGCATCTCATCGTTAGATATTTTTTTTGTTACAAAAATTTGTGCATCATCCAATTCACAAAATTCAGCAATTGGTTTTTCTTCGCCTCGCGCAAATTGTTCTGTAATTTTATAGTGCATATGACATCCCTAGGATCATTCCTCATTCATAATAATAGCATGGACAAATTTAGCTCAGGAGTGCACCTGTAGGTTAATCCAGAACAAGTGGATGAATTAGCCCAAGGAAAGCCTTGCATTATAGACTTGTCCCTATTTGGGGGCCTGTGGAAGAACCCCCAAAAGTGGGCGTTCTGTGTTCTCGGCAATTTAATCAATCAAAATAAGCAAACAATTAAATTCGGTCCAAATCTTTTTTTGTAAGATTGCTTGTGGCATCTCCCGTATTCAATGTTGCTTTGGGTTCAATTAACATGACATGAACCTCATTTTCTGCTATTGGCAAATGCTCAACTCCTTTCGGAATTATAATAAATTCACCTTCTTTTAATTCAACATCCTGATCTCTAAATTTTATTAAAAGGTTTCCCTTAATGATAAAAAAAAGCTCATCTTCGTTATCATGTTTATGCCATACAAACTCACCTTTGAATTTTGCCAGCTTTACATGAGAATGATTCAGATCACCTACTATCTTTGGTGACCAGTATTCATTAAATAAATCAAATTTGTTCTTAATGTTAACTTTTTGCATAGTAAAGAAGCTCCCCTATGATTTCATATCAGGTAAGGATAAAAATAATTTTTATCCTATTTGAACATTTCTAGATCGCAGGTACAAATACAAAGTTGTTTAGAAATATCTAATTGTTCAGCTATTTTTTCACAGGAATAGTGCCATTTTTATAAAGTGGCATTTATCTCGTCGTTAATAATGACCTCGTAATGAAAAAATTTCCATTCTTAACAAAGGTTTGGACACTTATCAGTACTACAATCTTTATCCCTTTTAAAATATCATTGCCAGTTTTGGCCAGATATGCGGAAAAACCCTAATTTATAAAAAACTGTTGACCTTAACGTTACGTAATCCCTTATCGTGCAATTTGTCAGTTAGAGGAACATTAGAAATGTCATACACGGTAAAAAAATTAGCTAAGCTCTCAGGAGTTAGTTCTCGTACCCTTCGTTTTTACGATGAAATTGGTTTATTAAAGCCAGGTTACTACGGCGAAAATAATTATCGATATTACGAAGAAGAGCAACTTCTGATGTTACAGCAAATTTTATTTTCCGTGAACTTGGTTTTCCTCTAAGTGATATACAGAGGATTGTTAGCTGTGATGATTTTAATAGGATCGAGGCATTAAAATCACATAAAAATATCCTTCTACAAGATCTTGAGCGGACACAAAATCTTATCAAGACCATTGACAAAACAATTGCACATTTAAGAGGGGAAATAGAAATGAAAAATGAAGAATTTTATTATGGATTTGATTCTGAAAAACAAAAACAGTATGAAAAAGACATGGTTAAAAAGGGAATAGTTAGCCAGGAGTTTATGAACGAGTGCAAAGAAAAAACCAAACAATGGAATGAGAAGGACAAGGCTGATTTCTTACAAGAAGGAGAGGAAATAAATAAGGCTTTTGTCGTGGCGATCCAAAAGAAGTTGAAGCCTTCATCAAATGAAGTTCAAACTTTGGTTCGCAGGCATTATGCGTGGATCAAACGCAGCTGGACGCCAACAAGAGAGAGTTATATTGGTTTAAGCCAGATATATCAAACCCCAGAATTTAAGAAATTTTTTGAGGGTCATCATCCTGAATTACTTGGGTTTATAGTTAAGGCAATGAAGATATTTGCTGAAACTGAATTAAATTAGATGGAGTCAAATAGGTCAATACACTGGTATTGGCCTATCATGACCCGACCAAATATAACTATTGGTAATAAACTGAACATCAAACGGTCCTTTTCGTCAGAAACCCGGCCGAATCTTAGATAGGAAGCGTATGAATACTATTTTGTTACGTTGCTTTTGCAAAAACACTTCCAGCTCATAACCTTCGTTATCCACCGCACGCCATAAATAATAGGATTCACGATTAATTCGAAGTTGTTGTTCATCAAAATGCCATTTATCCGAGGTCCTAGGCTCGCGCTTTTTAATCACGGCCTTAAAATGAGAACCAAACTTGATGCACCACCGGCGTACCGTTTCTTAGCTCACTTCGACCTCACGATATAATAAGCGATCTGGTAACTGTCATTAAAACGATGATAACTCCACACCGCAATGATGATGAGCTCTACAGGATGTCGATCTCTTTTTGGCTTCTTTCATAGCATCTTAAGCTCTAAGTAAATTAAGGTCAGTTTAGCTCAAAGTTAAGTTGACGGTGCCCTCTGGTGCATAATGCTGAACCCAGCGATAAACTGTCCTATGGTCAATCGTCAACCCACGCTCCGTCATCATTTCTTCCAGATCTCTATAACTAATCGCATATTTACAATACCACCATACACACCAAAGTATCACTTACCCATGAAAATCGCGCCACTTGAATGACGATGGATTGTTCATAGAATTCCTTACTTTTAAAATCTGGTTTCATGAATTAATCATTACTCTTATGCTTGATAACCAGGTTTTTTTGAATTAAAATAGCCCATCTTGCTCGCCAAATAAGCTAGCCCATGATAAACAAAAAACGTTTAATTAACTTTATCTCCCTATTATTACTAGCTTTGTATGGAGACTCTTACGCCATCTGTCCTCAGATTAATTTTCAAGCACGATGTATTAATAATTCTTGGCAAGTTTTGCTCGATACTAGTGATAAAAAATATTGTAGTGGTCTTAGGTATAGGCAGTGGACGTTAATGAGTGAAGACGTCAACGGCAAACCTTGCCAACTAGGGGAACAAGCAAAAATAACCTCTTGGAATTATGCGACTGAATCTTCATTTTTTAATGTTGTAACGTGTAATTATACCTTGCTTAACGATTCGTTTGTAAAAATTGGTGATTTTCAAATTAAAAATCATGATGTGACGCATTATGATAAAAATTGGGAAACAGGTGAGCAACCTGGTGACTGGGTTTGTCGTCTTGATCAAAAAGAGTGTAATTTTAGAGCTAAGTATCCTAAATAAATAAGGCTACATTTATCACAGTCAATAATACTAACATCTTGTTGGCAACCCTACTGTATTTAAAAAGATCTCTTTGTTTTCTTTTTAAAATCATTTAATAAAGGTTCATTCTTAAAAGCTCGCTTCATATATTCACTATTAGATAAGCCAAATATAACCCTCTTGACCTCTTAAACTATTTCCTTGTAGATAATTAGCGATATTTCCCTGCTTCCTCAAGAGAATCTGAATTAACTAGTGCCGAAGCTTTAAGCCATTGTCCATGACTAAACATATTAATACCATCTTCAATAGGATGATTTTTTATTTTGGATTTCATATTTAAATTTAACTGAATCAAGGTAATTGCTATTCTGATTCATCAATGACATTAAATAATTGGTACGCACGGCCATCTTCTAATTCAGCATGCATAAAATCCATAGACCAGCATTCGTTGATGGCACTTGACACTATTGAATAAATGTTTAAAAGACTAATCAACCTATATAAATAAGTTTTATTTACGGACTCATCATTGTTTTATTATCAATTTCACCTCGTAATTGTTTTTGCCGAAGATGAGAATCTTGTAAACTCTTGAATATATAATCCACAACTGAAAAATATTTTACATTTATGCCTGGATAGATCTGATTTTAGTCTTAAGGCCGAAATAGCACAGAACGACAAATTGGATAGCCTGTGATTATTAGCTAATACCAATCCAATTAGACTTTGGTGGATTGGATTTAAATCGTTGGCAGCGCTCTATGAATATAGGCGCAATGAAGTCAGCGGGATAAATTTCTAAACCGCGTTTAAAATGGACAATAGCCTCATTCCATGATTGTTGTTTATAGAACAAAAATCCTTGCTCAAAGGCAGCGCTATAAGCATTGAGATCAAACTCAAGTTGTTGAATATCGTCCGTTAAAAGCTCGTAAATGTAAAAGCTTTGCGTACGACCCTTAACGATGACACAATCTATCAATCTTAAAACAAATTGATCCTTTATTTCTTCATAAACAGTATCACTTACAATGATCTTCGTTCCGTAATTTTTATTAATGCTTTCAAGCCGGCTAGCAATATTAATGGTATCACCTAAAGCGGTATAATTTAGTCGTTCAGAGGAGCCAAGATTACCTACAATTGCGTCACCCATATGGATACCAATACGAGTGACAAGAGTCTTATTTCCCTTTTGTTCCCAAATGTTATTTAACTCATTTAATTTTTTTTGACAACGCAAAGCAGCCCTTGCCGCATGATGGTTAGGGCTTTTATTAGGCAAAGGGGCACCCCAAAATGCCATAATCGCATCACCAATGTATTTATCTATTGTACCTTTTTCATCAATAATAATTTTTGACAATTCTTCAAAATAGACTCCCATCCGATGTATTAACTCGTTAGGATCCATTTTTTCAGCAATCGTGGTGAAATTTTCAATATCCGAAAAGAAAACAGTCAACGTTTTTTTAACACCGCCTGTTCTAACATCTTCACCTGATTCTATTAACTGTCTTACTAGAACCTTAGGGATATATTTTTGGAATAGTTTAAGTCCCAATTTCATTGAATCTATAGAGTTTCTTAATTGAATTACTTCTTTTATTTTGGAGTGAATTAAAATTTTATGATCTAAATCAAATTCTTTGATATGTTCAGTTTCTGCGACCAATTGCTTAAGAGGCTTGACTATATGACTGACTAAACTAGACACCAAAAATATCCCTAATGCTAAAATAGCTAGGCTTAGGTACACGGTTATTGAATGCATTTTTCTTAAATTGCTAATAAAATCAATTCGAGGAGATATAATGCCAACAAGCCAGTCATGATTAGCAAAAACTATGCTGGGTGCATAAGTAACTATATAAGTGTGATCTTTATAGGGATAAGAAAATGTACGTAATTTATTCTCGCCCCTTTGCTTGTATTCTTTGCCCGTTTGATCAATTAATTGCATCAAATCCGAATTAATTCCCTTTGATTTATTATTAGCACTTGTTAATTGAACAAAAGATGAGGCATCTGAAGAGGCAATTAATTTCCCATTTTTATTAATGATAAATAAAAAACTATTAGGGGTTATTTTTTGAATTCGTTTAATAAATTGCGACAAATTACTTAAAACAATATCAACACCAAAAGCACCAAAAAATTGTCCATTTTTAAATACAGGAGCACTTACTGTTAATCCATCAGTAGGTTGAAAAGCAAATTTATAAATTTGTGTCCATACTGTTCCCTTCTCTGCTTTTACCTGCTGGTACCAAGGACGTGTACGAGGGTCATAGCTTAAATCGTTTGACAAATATTGGCTTATAACTTTACCTTGAATATCACGTTTGATGATTGTTCTTGTAAATACACCCTCACCATGTTGATAGATTTCGGAAGTAATAGTGCCATTAGACTCCTTTCTAGCATAAATAAAATTACCTTTTTCATCCGCCCAGTAGGCACCATTAGCTAAAGGCATCATTTTAACAATACCCATGGTTAGGTTGATAATGTGAGATGCAGGGACAGGTGCGTGAGTCAAGTTTTCTTCTATCAGATGGGCCGCAAATTGACAATGTATTCGAGCTGGTAAGAGGTTTCGATACAATTTATTTAATACGATTAAAGAAGTATTTTTCATATGCTCATGAGCTACACTCGATAAAGCCTCGGTATAGCGCAGTGTAGTTACCAGGATGATTAATAAGATAGTAACGACAAAAAGAGAAATAAAAAGAAAGAGCATGCTCAATCGCAGAGGAACGATCATCTCATTCAATTTTTTTAAAAGGCGCTTAATCATGCCTATTCTCACGATTGATTGATTATTTAGGATTAATTATAAACCATTTTGCTGTTATAAAAGGCTTACGTCGGGGTCTACAATTCAAGCGAGCCTGATTTACTCTGTTGGTTTAACCTGTTAATTAAAAAAACTAAATGTTTAGGATGGGGTCTTCATCTCAAGAACGCAGGACATTTGAGGGTTATTGATAGCCATGATTTAGTAAGGTTAAATTAATTAACGTTACAGTGATCAAGTAGCAGCAATCAGGGAATCTATAACCAAAATTTCAACCTGGGTGAAACAAAAGTTTTTTACTAAGTTTTGTTCAATTGATTTGGCTATTAAATTCACTTTGTAACAATGATGTCTTCATCAGTGACCAGTAAAAACACGGGCAAGAAAACTATCATTCTTTTCGTAGTCATTTAATACCACTGCGATTTTTTTTCCCTGCTCTTTAAACCTTGTATAATTCAAAGACAAATTTGTCAGCCTAGTTGAGTCTAGGCTTGACAACATATCATAATAACAACCGCCTCACATCCAGTGATTATAAATACTTTTTTTAATTAATAGAAAATTCACTGTTGTTGGCTGCTCCCTTTTCCTCAAGTTTGGAACTCTTTTGTATCGCTGAAGAAAACAAGCTGTGTTCACGGGGAGCCGAAAGCTTCGACGAATCCGCTAGCACCTTATTTTGAGCATCAAACTCGTTTAATATTTCTAATAAGTCTGCTTCCTCTTCTAGATTATTGCCTGTATGGGTCTTTAAATCATTTATTTCTGAGTAATTTTCATTATTAAAAAATCCAGGAGAATAAGGATACTCGGAAATAATCGAAGTGACATTTTGTGGCGAAATGCGTAAGCTTTCTGACTCTTGAAAAGAGCCATCCTCTTGTGCTACTAAGTGATAAGGTTGAGAGCGAACCAATGGAAAGGATGATTCCAGCGCTTTGGGGGGTTCTGACCCTGCTGCATAACTTGGCTCCAGAAGTTTAGTTCTTTTCCTTCGAGAAGCTTTAGCTTCTCTGATCACTTCAATGTCTTCTTGACTCAATTCTGCACGTATTTGAATATATTTCTCGTCATAGCCCAACTTGTAGGGCTCAGGCTTGTTATTGAAATGCTCTGATTTAGTCCATCCCCATTTAGCCGCTTTTCTTCCTGCTTCGCCACCGCGACGGTAATACTCTCTATCTTGCGGGTCAGGAAATCTTTCTCTGATACGTAGGCTTGTATCATAGCAATCTTGTGCATTTCTGTTTCTTTTCAATTCAATTCTCCAAGGATTATTACCAAAATAGCCTTTCAAAAATGTTCTATAGCAAAGAATAAAGATTAAGAGAGTATTAAAATAATTTAACCAATTGATTTTTAAGAATCATGGAGATGGGGCGCTAATAGGAGTTGGCAAATATCTTTCGAGAAAAAGTATTACCCCATTAGTCACCTCATTACACAATGATATCATTTAATTCCTTGTATTTTCCTTAAGCCAAAGAAGCCCTACCGTGTGGCTGCATCATGCAAGACATTGATTGGAAAAAGCCTTGATTGAAAGTAGCAAGCTCGGTTCTATAAATTGGAAATTTGTGAGGCGAGGAATTCCGGATTTATTAGCACTCCTTTTATCCATATTTACTTTTATTTAACAGACCATTCCTTTTTTATCTTCAATTGGTTCTGGTTCCACATCCTCATTTGTGTTCAATGACGTAGCTGCAAGTTTAATTTGGCTCACCCAATGAGATAGAGTTTGAACTAATAGGCTTTCTGTGGTGAATTCTTGCAGGACGATTTTTTCGCTATCCTTTGAATCGTGAACCGAGGATCCAATTGAATGGTTATTCAAATCAAAGAGATAACACATCATAAGCTCACAGATTGCCTGGCGAACATCCTTGTTGTTATCATTAAGTTTTTGTTTAAACTGTTCGACAATTGAGGCCAGTTTTTCCTTCCCCAAGAGCGGGGCAAGCTTTGCGAGAGAGGTAAATGCGGCTACGCGAACATTTTCATGCTGATCATCTAGTTTTCCTTCAACCTGTTCGACAATGTAGTCTTGTGTTTCTTTCTTCATAAGCGGGGCAAGTCTTGCCAGAGAGGTTTCTGCGGCTGCGCGAACAATATCATGCGGGTCATCTAGTTTTCCTTCAACTTGTTCGATAATGCAGTCTTGTGTTTCTTTCCCCATGAGCGGGGCAAGTCTTGCCAGAGAGGTTACTGCGGCTGCGCGAACAACATCATGCAGGTCATCTAGTTTTCTTTCAACCTGTTTGACAATGGAGTCCTGAGTTTCTTTCCCCATGAGCGGGGCAAGTCTTGCCAGAGAGATCAATGCCACTTTACGAACAATCTCATTCTGATCATCTAGTTTTCCTTCAACCTGTTTGACAATGGAGTCCTGGGTTTCTTTCTCCATGAGTGGGGCAAGTCTTGCCAGAGAGGGTAATGCGGCTACACGAATCATCCAATACTGGTGATCGAGTTTTCCGCTAACCAGTTTGAGAACAGAGTCCTGTGTTTCTTTCTCCATAAGCGGTGCAAGCTTTACCAGAGAGATTAATGAGGCCTTACGAACAGGCAAATACCTGTCATTTAGGTTTCTTTCAACCTGTTTGAAAATGGACTCCTGTGTTTTTTTCCCCAAGAGTGGGGCAAGCCTTGTCAGAAAGGTTAATGCGGCTACGCGAACAGTCGTATGCTCGTAATAGAGTTTACCATTACCCTGTTTTAATTTTTGTTGAATCTGTTCGACAATAGAGACCAGTGTTTCCTTTCCAGCCAACGGGGCAAGCCTTACCAGAGAGGTTAATGCGGCTGCGCGAACATTTTCATCTTCATCCTCAAGTTTTTGTTGAACCTGTTTAACAAGGTCGGGCAGTGTTTTTATATCGAATAAGGGCGCTAACTTGGCTAAATTCTCTAATGCCGTAAGTACAAGATTATTATCGGGTTGCCTTAGTTGAGCGGCTGTCGGGGCGGGGTCCAATAATGGCAATGATACATTGTTGATTGCCGCAATCAATTTTAAACCCTGTATTTTATGGCCAAAACTTAATTCAGGATGTGTTAATTGAGTTCCGAATTTCCGAGCTAATTGATTTAGATAATCCCTTTCAGTTTTATCGTTTGCAGCAGCCAAATTCTTAAGCTTTGCTAACAGTTTGAATTGGATTGGGTAAAAGGCGATACCTTTTTTTCCAAACAAAGCTCCTTCTATCGCTCTTTGCTGATCTTTATTGCAAGTTTCCCATGCATTTAAAAAATGCTCAGGCCTGTCCAATTGAGAATAGATATGCTCCAATATTTCAGGTGGCACTCTTTTAAAAAATTCAAATTTTGTCACGAGTATATAACCTTGTTTACATCAATAGGCTGCAGATTCAGTATTATTTTTTTGCTGTGCTTAATTCATTATTGATTGCTGCACCTCTTTAATCAAAGAAACGGCAGAAAGTAACCTAGCAAGGAATAATTTATTATTCATTTGCTTCCACATTAGGATTATTTGAATGTTAACCAAAGCAAAACCATTTCGAAATAGTATGTTTATACAGTGTCCATTTTATCTTAAAGAGGAGGACCAAACAATTGAGGGAATTACAGAGGGAAGTAGAAAACCTTGTGTTAGATAACCTTGTAAGGGCTTATGAAGCATTAGGAGCAGAACAAATTACAGTTATTAAAGATTTATAAAATCTTCTGGGATAAAAGTTCAATAAATGTAGTGCTAATAATTCTTTTTTTGTAATTATATATTACATTGAATACAGCAATTAATCTGATTTTTAGTCTTAAGTGGGTTGGACTGTCCCGCTGCTCCCCAAAGGCGTAATCCAACCTGTTTTTATGCAGTTCCATTGCACAGATCATGGCGTTGAAACACGCCGCGATCTTTCCTGGATGTTGCTATCAACCTAGGATATTAGATCTTGTTGGACTATCTACACTCTTTGCTGGTGCCGGTTGAAAAAATGCACATAGTGATGGCCGTCTCGTTAAATCAGCCGGTTCTGATGTGAATTCCTCTTGAACGCAGTCTTCCACAATGGGTTCTAAATCATCAACATCAATGGGTACCTCTCCTGGCATCGTATTAAAGCCAATAGAACAGACCGATTGATATTCTCTTTCTAAAGCCATCTTAAATCTTATCAGAAAATCGTCGCGGAGATTATCTGGATCATATTCTTGTAATACGACCAACGGTTGCTGAAACTCATTATTGAAGATTTTGGCCAAAATTCCATACTCATGTAAATTCCTAAGGTAGGGCAGTACTGTGGTGGGATTTGATTCAAAATAATCAATTAACAGAGCAAGGAGATGAGGGTAATGGGCTTTCAGGTTGGTGGGATTCCATTCTAGTAACGCTTGATGCACTATTTCTGTTGGCTTAAAACCATATACTGTTAGATATTTGATTGCTCCTAATACACAAGTTGGATCAAATTCAAAGAGTATTGGAGGATAATAGCAAGCTGTATCTAAGATATCCTTTTCAATATCATCAATCGTCCCTTCCAGCATTTCATGAACAACACCATAGCCATCATCTTCTTCGATCAACAAGGCGGCCACTTTAAAATGTCGTTTTTTAGCATTAGATAACATCCAGGCTTCCTGATTTGGGCTCGAAGCATCCTTGTGTATCTCTAGATCAACAGAAGTAGCCCGATGGCCTACCCCTCCACGCAAGCTATAAACATTTTTTCTATGTTTATGTTGTCTAAGTTCAGCTATTTTACTAAGTTCCTCAGGTTGGGCATCGCTGGTGAAATCTAAATCGCTTAATTGAGATTCATCAACTTCTTTATCTGTTAAGTGAGCTTTTACCAGTTTAAATGCGGTACTACCAGTGAGAAAATGATTAGTGAGAAAATGATTCCCTGGAATCTTTTTTAACTCTTGAAAAGCCTTTAATACAGTTGGCGGTAACTTCACCCGCATTTTTTCTACGAGTTTTGGTCTAACAACCGCTTTTTCCGGCTCCATCTCCACCAACACTTTTGTTCGATTTAAGGCTGCTTTAAATAAATTAGCGAACTTTGGATTACCGTCAAATAGACGCAATGAGTCGTCTTTTAATGCTCGAGCTTCCGTTGTTTGACCAGACATTTTCAAATATTTTATTTTTTTCTCATAAAGCGAGGCATTGTCTGGAAATTGATCGAGCGCCTTTTTAAGCTCCGTACTCACTTCCTCTAAAAAGCCTTGTTTTAGGAGAACATCGATTAATAAAACATATAATTTTTGTTCATGGGGAAATTTGCCAATGGCAAGACGTATTTTTTCTTCTGCCAAAGAGAGATCGTAAGAATTTGGATTCTTTTGTTGTAAGAGATACATACACTCGCAGTAATAAAGATCCAGGCAATCTCGAAACTGATAGCTTTCTTTCAGCTGCTGGTACTCACTTAGGATAGCCTCTCTACCATATTGAGGTATCATTATTTTAGCAAAAATGAGATGTAAATGCCCATGGATGCTGTAGGGGAAACATTGGATAAGGCGCTCAGCACTTTGTATTGCCAGTTTAGGCTGATTTGTTTTTCTATAACACACACAAAGAGCATAAAGAGTCTGAAAATCATTTGGCCAAATCGCGTCTAATTTTTCTAGCTCATTAATGGCAACAGAATACTCTTTCTTGGCTTGATGATATTTGGATTTAAGTTGTGCAACTTTTTTGTCATTTTTCCAGTCTGCACCAGGAATTCGCGCTAACATTGCAGCAGCTTCGTTGAACTTATCCATATTTATCAGACAAGATACATATTTTACAAAATAATTTTTATCCTTTTTTACATCCGTCGTTTTGGCGTATGCATTTAACAAATCCAAAACTTGCTGGTATTTTTCAGCTTTATTATAACAATAGACACGCGCCGCAAGGACTAAGCTACTGTCTTGTACTTTTTTATCGAGATTATCAAGCAGCATTAAACCTTGCTTTGATTTTCCAATTTTTGCATAGCAACAAGCCAAGTCAAGCGTATTAAGCAAATTAGGGTTATGATCGTAAAGCCATCTAAAAAGAGAAAGTGCGATAGCATACTCTCTCATCATTTGATGACATTTTGCTACAGCTTGTAAGACTAAGTTATTATCTTTCCAAACAATCGACATGCTATGAAAAACAGAACCAGCTTTTTGCCCATCACCCAGTGCCATATAGACTTGCCCCAGTGTCAGCATATAAGGGTAGTTCCGTTTCCATTCGGCAGGGAAAGAAATTAAAAGTTTTAAGGCTTTCTCATACTGACCAGATTGCTCATAACAGCTTGCAAGTTCAAACAAAGCCAAAAAGTAGGTTTGCTGATCACAGGTGGTTTGTTGATCATATCTTTCAATCAGCTGCTGAAAACATTCAATTGCTTCTGCAAATTTCCCTGCTTTCATTTTCCGCTGAGCATAGCTTTTTAACTCCTTAGCCTCAGTAGGTCTATTTTTGGATTGGCTTATAGCCCATTGTTCAGTCTGATCTTTTTCTGTTGCAACCCAGGACGATAAAGGCAAATTAGTTTCTTTCGATTGACGTCCTTTTCTTGAATTTCCTTTGGTAGAACCTTTTGACCCGTGGTTTGATTGCTTCGATTTCTGTTGATTATTACTCGCTTTTGACAGCTTTTTTTGCTTTTCTTTTTTTTCTCGCAGCACACTAGGTTTTTTTTCGGCGGTTTTATTGGACCTACTTGGTAAGGCAGCAAGACTTGACTGATCGATCCCAGTAATTTTCTGTTTAAGTTTAAGGATACCTTGATAACCATTGCTAACGAGTTTTGTTAATCTAAGGAATAATGGGTAATTCGAGTCACCGTTTTGTCGTACAAGATTTAGCCTTAGTGTTTTTAAATCACGACCTTCAGTAATTATTGCAAAGACATTGGATTCGAAGTCCTCTTCACGTTGATGTAATATAGATTTCAGACTAGCGCAGGTACGGGGACCCTGTGTTATTTCGTGCAGGTTAATCAGTAGCATTTGATCTATTAATACCGATAAATAATCACTGATATTATCTTTACCCTTCGATGGTGCACTAGCCCAAAGGTCATTAATGTATCGTTCAAAATCAAAAAGATAAGCCTTATAAGCTCGATGAACGTCACGAATCATTTCATCAAATAAATTAGGTTCCATAATCGTGTTTAAATCAAAACGGGAGTGCATTCCCCTTATTACACTTTGAAGCACATAGAAATTTTTTTTATGTGCTTTGAAACAATTAATAAAATCAGGGTAAGTTCTGTTGATAATTGTTTCACAACCAGGGTGTGCTTTACCGCCTTCAAGTTTACTCGCATACTCATCTAAGTTCCCTAAAATATAAGCCATCTGGAGATCTTGCATCAGAGTAAGACTCTTCACTAACTCCATAAGCCAATAGGAATTCCTGCTCTCAAATAAAGCATCAAGTTCCTTTATAGGAATGTGGAGCCTTGGATCGTCTTCGAAACGACCTATATCAACATATTTGCTATAAAGTCTATTTACCAGGTCCTTAAGATCAATAGGCGTTGCTTGATCGAGCGCCTTGTAACTGGTCTCAGGAAATAAGGGAGGATCATTAGGCCTAGCTAAGGCTTGACCCGCTTCTTTTTCGGAAGGTTCAAACCCATCGTAATTAACTATCTGACGGTAGTTAATATTACTGGGATTAGGGACTGACAAAACCAGCCTACCTTCTGCGACCTTTAATTTTTTTAGTTCTGGGACTAAAATTCTTATAAAGTCATTAGGTAAATTCTTATCACCAAGCTCCTTTTCAAGACTCTGTGGCCATTCATTTTGTAATACAGAAAGGAGATAGGAAAAACAACTTTTGACCAAATTATTCTTTTCACTTACCAGTTTTTTTAACGTCTCTTCATCATAAAAGAAATGACCGAACTGATACTTTGCTGCGGATTCAGACTCTTTCTTCCCAGGGTATTTTAGATTCAAATAAAACTCAACAATACGGTTAAAATCCTTTGGGAACTCTTTTTTAAATTTTTCATTTTTCTTTTTTACTAGCAATTTGCACCTCAACTATTTGTTTGAGCACTAAGCTCAAACAAATAAGGATTTAGTTAATATCAAAAGGGCGTAATTTATACTCGGCGTGAGTATATAGCAATTAGAATGTGCTTTTATTGAATTAAAATTTAGTGGTTCAAATCGTCTCTATTTGATAGAGTGAGCGTCGGTTTTGCTCCATTCTTCAATGCTTAATGTGTTGTCCAGTTTCACTGTAGGATCGAAATTAAAAAAAAGGTCAGGATTTTCAAATACACTACGGTTACGTTTAAGTGTTTTGGGAAGACTTGCATCTTGCTTAAGAGCGTCGGTTTCGCTCAATTCTTCATGGCTTTTTGTATTGTCCAGTTTCACTGTAGGATCGAATCCAAAAAAAAGGTCAGTGTTTTCAAATACACTACGCTTACGTTTAAGTGTTTGAGGAGGACTTGCATCTTGTTGCGGAGTTGTTTCCGATGCGGTATCTTCAGTTGTGAGAGCAGGCAGATCCTGAAGAACACGCTGGCTTTGCAAAAAATCAGGCGATTTAAACGCTGTAATGGCTAAATTCATAAGCATATAGCGATCTACTTTCAACCCAAATTTCGAATAAAACGCCTTTTGAATCCAATAGATCATCTGAAGAGGGGTAAATTTGGAGTGTTCATAATTGTCTTCTGAAACATCATTAGGATCGAAGGTATAGGTTTTGTCAGTATCGATAATTATCGCGACAGTATGGCTTTTCTTTGTAAAAGCGGTGATGCTTAGCCTGTCATAACCGTCATCCACCAACTCTTGTAAAATCTTTTTCCACTCATTAAGAGTGTATCCATTACCATGTTCATCAAAGCATTTTTTTGTTGAAACGCCCAAAATTACATCAATGTCTTGTTGTCCTACACCTGATAAATAATCACTGGGGTATTGGCCTGTCATAATGTCATCATATAATTTATCTACTTTTTTTCTCACCTCAGCTGGGGGAGAATAATGATTGCCTTTTATAACTAGGCTAGTAGCCTCAAAAAACTGCAATGGCATTCTTAGCCATTCTAAAGACAAGCCGTGACACCAGCCATTTGTTTCTTCCGAATCTAATTCACGTATTAATGCTCTTTGAGTGGTAAATTTGGGGGTGACGATTCCTGACTTCTCTAAAATCTCATCCACCGGAATGCATGGATACTTTGCTTTTTTTGCAAAAATAGCTCTGCTTGCGAAAGGATCCGATTGATAGTTTATTTTGAAGATATCACCATAAGTTTTTTCTTTCTTCTCGTTCATTGTTAACCTTAACTGCTATTTTTAGTGAGGTATATTGTGCATCGTGATCAAAATATTTGCAATTGCAAGTTGGTTCTAAGGCGCAATAAAAACAGAGATCTAATAAAAAAACTTTATTTTTCTATTGGCCGCCCATTAATTTTTATTTTTTTAAGGCTGCTTTCTTGGGGGGTGATGTCCAATGGTCCGACAAATTCAAATAATTGAATGACCCTGAAATTTAGATTGCCTGATTCTTCAAATTGCTTCACATACTTATAACCCGTTTTTCTACTGATTCCATAAAACGAGCATAGCTCAACAAAAATATCAAAGTTCTTCTCCAGATAATTAGATACAAACTTTATTTTTTCTTTTATAGGTACAGTCTCTTTCCAAAGCATCTCACACTCCTTTCAAGAGCATGAGATTAGTTTAACTGTTACCTATGTATCCGGTCATTTTTGTTACCGTCTATCCGGGTCGGACCTAATTGAATCCTGTTTTTCGCGGCAGATAAATCATCATAGCTTGACGACTATGGACCTTGGCTCAAGCTAGATGCAACAACGCCAGAGCCATCTATTTCATAGTGGTTTGCAAAAAATCATATAACAATGATGAATACGCTGATTGCGCTTGAAATCCAAATCAATCGTTTCCGCACTAATATCTTTAACCTCATATTTCTCGTTAACTTCTGGAGATAATTTGAATTGTCTAAAATTAGTTGAAAAGTACAATACGCCTTTTGGATTCAAAATACGCATCGCGAGCTCAATTAGAGTTTCATGATCACGCTGTATGTCCAGAGTTTGTGACATTCGTTTTGAATTTGAAAAACTCGGCGGGTCAAGAAAAATGACATCGAAACGATCGCGGGTAATTTTTAACCACTCGAGGCAATCAAATTGCAGGAATTGATGCGTCGATAAATCCAGGTGATTCAACCTAAAATTGTCTTCGGCCCAATCTAAATAGGTTTTCGATAAATCAACACTGGTTGTTATCGCTCCTGCCAAAGCCGCTTGCACACTTGCAGTTGCTGTGTAACAAAAACAATTGAGAAAACGAGTGCCCGGTGCTAGTTGCGCAAAACGCATTCTTATCGGCCTATGATCTAAAAACAATCCAGTATCGAGATAGTCATACAAATTAACTTTTAGTTTTGCTCGGCCTTCAACAACTGTCATCGTATGTTTAGTTTGATTCATCTTTTGGTATTGATTAGATCCTTTTTGCTGCTTTCTTTGCTTAATCACCAATTTTTCTGGTGAAATACCCAACGCTTTTGGCACCGCTTGAATCACTTCTAAACTACGCTTTTGTGTTTTATGAAGGGGAATATCCGCTGGAGCTACATATTCTTGAAGAACCGCGTAATCATTATAAATATCGACAGCATAAGCGTATTCAGGCAAGTCAGCATCATAAACTCGATAGCAATGAATCTGATTTCGTTTCGCCCATTTTTGTAGATGACTAAAGTTTTTATGCAAGCGATTAAAAAGCATTTCTGCCCCGGGCGATAAAGATACCGAATCCTGACCCTTTAATTGATTCTCCGTGTTCAGGGTCATGCAATATAATTTACATTCTATGGCACCATTGAATAAGGTGTATTGTTTACTCGCTCGTAAACCTAAGGCTTTTGCGAGCATAGGATTAGAAGTTAAAACCGCTGCCTGCCAGCCTTGATAATAAGTATGTAGCGTAGAGCCTAATTGCTGATAGACAGGAACAAGTTGGGTTGCATCACCCAAACGCTCGCCATAGGGCGGATTAGATACGACTAATCCTTTATCGTTAGTCGGCCTGCAGTCTTTGACTGCCAAGGCAGAAAACTCCACTAAAGGTAATACCCCAGCGCGCTCAGCATTCGCTTGTGCAATGCTTATGAGCTTTGGATTATTATCTGTTCCACGCAGTTTTACCGATCTAGGCTTCACTTGTTGCAAAGCATGCGCTCTCACTTTTTCCCATAAAGAAGGCTGATGTTGTGTCCAGTGAATAATCGCTTGATCGTGACGCAATAATCCCGGAGCAATATGTCCAGCCATCATGGCCGCTTCGATGACTAAAGTCCCTGCACCACAAAAAGGATCATGAAATGCATAACCGGCGGCTGCAAGTTGTGGCCATTTAGCCCGTAATAGCATGGCAGCTGCTATGTTTTCTTTTAACGGTGCCTCACCGGCCTGAGTTCGATAGCCCCTTTGATGTAAACTGTAACCCGTCAAATCGAGGCTCACCGTAACAATCTCATCTTTTAGATGAGCATGTAAGCGAATATCTGGTTTTCCGCGATCGACTGTGGGTCGAGTGCCTTTAAACTGTCGAAAATGATCAACGATCCCATCTTTGACGACCTGAGCACCAAACATTGAGTTGCGAATATGAGCTGATGAACCGTGAAATTCGATAGCGATTGTTTTCTCCGCCATAAAAACGGTTTGCCAAGGAAATTGATTGCATAATTGATAAAGAGTTTGCTCATTATGCGCATCGCCGCTAAATAAGATGAGTTGAATGCGATTTGCTAGGCGAGTCCATAAACAAATATTATAAATCCCGACCAAATCAGCCTCACCATATACGCCTTGGGGGCTCACTCGAGTCACATGTAAACCGATGGCTTTCATCTCTTCTTCTAAAAGGTACTCAAGCCCCTTGGGACAGCTAATAAAGAGAGAATGAAGAGAGTGATTCATAATACACAACTCCTTAAAAAGCGAAACAGTGCTTTACTGGCCCCTATATTTTTTCCACTGCTTTGTTCATCCACCGCTTTTTTGACTAATTGCCGAAGCTGCTGTACCTCTTCAGGTTGATACTCAGCTACAAATTCAGTCAGCGCTTCTTTACCCCCATGAATTAACTTGTCACGCCATTGTTCTAACTCATGAAAGGCCGCTGTTTTTGCACTATCTTCTGCCAAAAGCGCTTCATAAGCCTCTAAAATGGCCTCAGATTCTGTAGATCTCATCAATTTTCCAATGAGTTGAGCTTGACGTCGAGTCGCGCCATGGCTCTTGATTGATTTGGCATCAATAATGGCTTGCCGCAAATGAGGAGACAGAGGCAAGGTATCCAGCTTTGTTTCGCTCAATGCAATCATCTCGACGCCTATTTTCTTTAGAGCCTCTGCATCGCGTTTTTTTTGTGATTTACTTTTTTCTTCTATCTCTTCCATCGAATTAGCCTTTCAAAAAGATTGCTACCATAACCGCAATCTATAAAAAAACACAGTACTTTTAATTTTAGCATTTTGCCAGATTATATTACTAAGACATTAATCAACAGCAGCTAATGGAGGAATGGAGGTGTGCGCATAATGCTTTGACTTCGTATGGAAATAAGCACGGCTAATCGCGATGAAATTGTATATTAAAATAAGAAGCAATAAAGAATGTAACCAAGTCACCGTGATCTGCGTGAATAACTGTATAGTGATAAAAACACCGACACAGCCAAAGAGACTTAGAATTAAGGTTTTTTTCAGAGGGATTTTATTTTGTTGCACAAACACTAAAGTAGTCAGCGGTTGCTGCATCGCACCGGCTGTAGTCATGATAGGAAAAGCCACCAGTGGTGATACATTCATTAAAAATAATACCGCCTGCACCATGACGAATAGACCAATACCGACGGAAGTTAATCCCCCACAAACTATCATGGCGAAAAAGCCAATAACCAATTTCCAAGAATGCAATTCGACGAGATCACCACCGATGGGTACTAGGCGCAATTGGTGACAGATTAATAAGACAATAATTGCAGCAAAACAGCACATCATAGCTAAGCGAATGGCTTGTTTACTTAAGCGACTGACTACGGCACCACCAATTAAACCACCCACGCAGGTTCCAGACACCAGTGTGATTAAAGTGAGCAAGTCAACATCAATTAATTGCATGAAAAAAAAGGATTCAAAGACCCCAGGGATAACTTGTGCTCCATTGTTAACTGCGGGGAGTTCATCATCAGGAAAAGTGTTAAGCAATTTAGCCAAAGCAACATTCACTGCAAAACTGCCTACGCCAAGCGTATCTGCAATAAAAGCCAGAATACCGCTCACACCGAGCTTTACATAATCTAAAGGAGATAATTGTACGGACGGCTGTTGTCTCAGTCGATAAACCATAGCGGCAACACAAATCAAACTCAAAATTACTATTCCATAAATTATCAAATTAATTGTCATTAGATTCTCATCGGTTGTTGCCGCTAAGCATTGCGAAGTAGCTTGAGTCAATATTCTTTTTATATCCTTGTGACCAAACCGCAATCCATTCCCTTTGAATGCGAGTAAAAAATGGTCTTATCGATTATACAGCATTTGCTTTGCTCAGCAAATAACAGGGTGCTTTAATTTGGTGCAAAAAGGAGGGGATAGTGACAGAATTAATTGAATCTAGACCCTCCACGAGCAGGGATCCAGATCGGTGGTCAAAGCCGCGGGATTCGCTAAACGATACCATTTCTTTGCGAGGAACAGTCCGAAAATTACTGACAAAAGCGTTTTGTTATTTCTGCCACATGCTTACCCTGAAAGCGGGCTATTTGTCGTTCAAGAGCGCTTGGCATACGGCTGCCATCCGAACCAGCAATTGTGCCTGCACCATACGGTGAGCCGCCATGTAATTCCGTGAGGGTGGTTAATCCTTTTTCAGAATAAGGGACGCCAACCAAAATCATTCCGTGATGTATTAGAGTATTCCAAAATGATAAAATGGTGGATTCATTGCCTCCTCCAGTTCCGGTAGAAACAAACACACTGGCCACTTTTCCAATTAACTCGCCCTTCACCCACATGCCGCCTGTTTGGTCGAGGAAGTTACGCATTTGTGCCGCCATATTACCAAAGCGAGTTGGTGTTCCAAAAATAATAGCATCATACTCAGCAAGCTCTTTTGGCGTTGCAAGATCCGCTTTTTGATTTAATTTAACTCCGGCCTTCTTGGCAATTTCTTCTGGCATGGTTTCGGGCACACGTTTTAAGGTTACTGTCACACCTTCTACTTCTGAAGCGCCTTTAACAATCTCTTCCGCCATTATTTCCACATGCCCATAACTGGAATAGTACAGAACTAACACTTTAGTCATCGAGTTCTCCTGAATTTAAAAACGATTATTACGAAAATCATCTAAAGCCTGCATGATTTCTTCTTCCGTATTCATCACAAACGGTCCTAATCGTGCAATAGGCTCCTTGAGTTTCTTCGCGGCAATTAATAAGCAATGTGTATCCTTCGTGAGCCCTTGTAAGACCAATAGCTCGCCTGGACTTAAAATAGCTAAATGGTGCCGTTTAACCGTTTCTTTTTGAATTTTTATCTCGCCGGATAGAACAAAAACAAGGGCTTGATGATCGCTAGGAAGATGTTGTTGTATGATTTGCTGCTCTGGCAAGCGTAGGTCTAAGAAAATTGGATTAGTTGCAATACCCGTTATAGGAGATTGAGTTCCTTTGTCCGTTTTCCCGGCTATTACTTTTATTTGTACCCCAGAATCTTGCCGTTCAATAGGTAATTGGCTAGCCGTATATTCATGATAATGAGGAGCATCCATCTTATTGGCCGCAGGCAAATTTAGCCAAAGCTGAAGACCTGTTATGCCTTCTTCACTTTTTTGTGGCATTTCCGAATGAACAATTCCTCGTCCGGCAGTCATCCATTGTACATCACCAGGACCAATTACCCCTTCATGTCCTTGGTTATCTCGATGAGCAATTTGTCCCTTTAAAAGATAAGTTATCGTCTCAAAACCACGGTGAGGGTGATTAGGAAAACCTGCAATGTAGTCCATCTCATTTTTGCTATCAAAAAAGTCAAATAACAAAATAGGCTCAAACGGATCTTTTCTTTCTGCGCCTATGTAACGTTGAACTTTTACTCCCGCACCCTCACGGACTAAGGTTCCAATTACTTGTTTTTCAACATGAATTTCTTTCATCAGAGACGAACCCTATTAAAAACGAGTAATCCAATCATAGATGAAAATAGGCATTTTGACTAACAACTTAAAATCGCAGGCTAAAACTATGCTAGAATGCTTTCAACTTGCTCAAGAGGAGGTAATATGCAGCGCTTAAAATTAATTCTTTCTTCGTTATTTTGCTTGCTAATAATAAGTAATAGCTATAGTTCAAATGCTATTTTAAAAGACATCAGAGGGCAAAGTATTCCCTTCGATAGCCTAAAAGGCAAATGGGTACTTATTAACTATTGGGCAAATTGGTGTCAACCTTGTCTCGATGAAATTGCTGAGTTAAATCGCTTCTATAAAATAAACAGTGATAGGGTCGCTTTATTTGCAGTGAACTATGACTCACCTTCCTTAACGCAGCAAATTGCCCTCGTTAGAAAATACCATATTAACTACCCTAGTCTGCGATATAATCCGGCGCGTGACCTAAAAATAGGTGACATTCGCGGGGTACCTGCAACCTTTGTTTTTAACCCGAAAGGCCAATTTAAAGGTGCCTTATATGGAGAGCAAACGCTGAAAAGCTTGAATAAAGCAACTACGGGTTAATGTGATAGTTGTTAATATTTGGCCGAGCTGATTGAAAATATTCCTATCAAAATCAAGCCAGTAGCAAGAAATACAAGTTTGGGAAAAATTTAATGCAAATTGTTACAAAATCAATTCCATAAATGTAAAAAAAGTTTAAAATGCTATTTTTCAATTTTTAGATGGCTTCATTTATGTATTGGCGAGTCTTGTTATTACTATTCTTTACCAAGCTGGCAATCGCCGGTCCATGGTGGACAGGCCCATTACTCGCTCCAGCAGGCAAAACCATTCCCACCGGTCATTTTAATTTTGAGCCTTACGCATTTTATACGACCTATCCGCAGAATTTTAAGAATATTGAAATAACGCCCATATTAACGGCAGGTGTTACCGATTTTTTAGACTTGCAAATGGCCTTACCTTACGATTACAGCTGGATTAGTCAACTTAGACATTCAACTGATATTGCCGACTATAGTTTAGGAGTTGGGATCCAGCTACTTAAGCAAAAAGAGAATGGATGGCTGCCTGATCTTCGTCTCGTTGTTCAAGAAGTTTTTCCAACAGGACGATTTGAAAATTTAGATCCTAGAAAATTAGGAACTGATCAAACAGGACTAGGTGCTTATATCACTTCAGTGGGTTTAAATTTCCAAAAGCTCTGGCAATTTCAAAATGGTCACTATTTGCGCTCTCGCTTAAGCGTAGTAGGCGCATTTCCTGGAAGCTCAAATGTTCAAGGTGTTAATGCTTTTGGTGGCAGTGATGTGACTGAAGGATCTGTGCATCTTGGAAACAGTTATGCAGTCGACCTAGCCTGTGAATATCAACTCACTCAGAATTGGGTACCTGTTTTTGAAGCATTATACGCACACAGTGATGGCTCAGTATTTAATGGAAATCCAGGTTTCACGCCTGGAGGTGCGATATTGAATATTGGCGGACCAGGATCTGATTCTGCCTCGTTAGCGCCTGCGCTTGAATTCAATTTTAATTCAAATTTAGGGATTATTGGCGGCGTTTGGTTTTCGGTGACTGGACCTCATGCTGCCAAGTTTGTTACATCTACAATTGCAGTGAATTACTTTTTCTAAGCGTTTTTTTCTGCGCTCTCATTTTCTGTAGGAAATAATCGCATTTTTTGGGCTTGCGTCAATTTAACTTTTAAATGCCAGCCGCCTTCTTCGGAAGGCATTTCCTGAAGAACGGCATCTAATTGATAAAGTTTTGCGCGTAATTTTGCTTCAGACGGTTTAAGAAATACGTTTTCTTCACAAATTTTACCATGTAATTGAGTAGCAATTGCTTCGCTAAGTAAATCAAGGCCAGCACCGCTTTTAGCCGATACCCATACTTTGCATCCATCTTCCTGTTGATCAATTTTGGGAAGCCAATTTTCCTGCACATCTATCTTATTAAAAACTTGAATGATAGGAATCTCAGACACGCCAATTTCTGCTAACACCTGTTGCACCGCAAAAACCATTTCTCGCCAATTGGGATCTGAAATATCAATGACGTGCAGTAATAAATCTGCTTCTGCCGTTTCTTCAAGCGTGGCTCGAAAGGCCTCAACCAATTGATGGGGCAAGTCGCGAATGAAACCTACCGTATCGGCTAAAATAACAGCGCCAGCGCCTGGTAGCTCTACTTTACGCATCGTGGGATCTAAAGTAGCAAATAATTGATCCGCGACATAAATATGCTCACCAGTTAAGGCGTTAAATAAAGTTGATTTGCCTGCGTTTGTATACCCCACCAGCGATACAGTAAGCATTTCCGCTTTTTGTCTTGCGCGACGGTTTTGATCACGACTGTGTCTTACTTTTTCTAAGCGTTTGTTAATAGATTTAATGCGCTCCCGGAGGAGGCGACGGTCGGTTTCAAGCTGCGTTTCACCGGGACCTCGTAGACCAATGCCGCCTTTTTGACGTTCCAAATGGGTCCATCCGCGAATTAAACGAGTAGATATATGTTGTAATTGTGCTAACTCAACCTGAAGTTTTCCCTCAAAAGTTCTTGCTCTCTGCGCAAAAATATCAAGAATCAGCCCGCTTCGACCAATTACACGACATTGAAGTAAGCGTTCCAAATTTCGTTCTTGGGAGGGGGATAGTTCGTGATTGACTAAAACAAGTTCTGCATTATGCTCTTCAACAAGTTGCTGGATTTCTTCGGCTTTTCCAATACCTACATAATATTTTGCCTCTGGAGTGGCACGAGCACCCACTACACAAGCAAGTACTTCAGCTTGTGCGGAAAGGGCTAACTCCTTAAATTCAGCCAATGCCTTCTCGGCATCAACACCAGGAAGCGCCAATTGTACTAGTATGGCGCGCTCGCCACTTTGTGGACGTTCAAACAAGACGACGTTTCCCTTAACCAAATATGTTGCTAGTCTGCCACATTTCCTTCCTCCTCACCAGTAGGCAACTTAACCATGCGTGAAGGAACTACAGTGGAAATTGCATGCTTATAAACCATTTGTGTTACAGAGTTTTTTAGCATCACCACGTATTGATCGAAAGAATCAACCACGCCATGTAATTTGATCCCATTGACCAAAAACACAGACACGGGAATTTTTTCTTTACGCAATTCGTTTAGAAATGGATCTTGCAATAAATGATTTTTAGTCATTGCCTACTCCTTATTATTATTTTATTCAGGCAACTGCTTCATAAATGTAATCGTCTGTGAAATGAAAAACTTTATACTTTGTTTCAAATATTTAAACAAAAATACAATTTTAAGCCCCAGCTGTTTATTATTAAATCACTATTAACCCGGTCTGCTATTTCTTTTCCAGTAATTATCTACAAATGCTTAACATTATGATATTATATTGTGCAAACTCCGTGAATAACTTTGTTTGACTATGTCTAGAAAATTAGTAACTGGATCTTTAGCTGTAGCATTTTTACCATTAGGAATTATTACTAGTGGAGTTACTGTGGGCTTCCTGCTCACTGCCCTTGCTCTTGTCTCTCCTCTTCTTATTGGTTATCTTGCTTTCTATGCCGCATCCATTATTGTTAACAAACTGTCAGACTGGTTTAACACGCCCTCCTTAAAGTATGAAGGATTTACAGCCTTTACCTTAGATGTATTAAAACGGGTAGCACTTTCCGCCTTAGTCAGCATTCCTTTATTGCCTTTTTCTTTAATTGCTGTTGGGCTAGCTGTGACAATCATTGCCCCGTTATTGTTTATTGCTTTGGCTGGTTTTTTCCCTTACTGGGGAGCTAAACGGGTCGTTTTATTCTTTGCAGGGGAAGAAAACAACCACGGAAATCCAGCGGATAGCGGGATTATTTACGTAGACCTACCCGCTCATCAAGTTCGTCCTGAGGCACGGGAAAATCAAAGGCCAGGTACGAATATGGATCATTATCAATCATCAGTTCGTCGTTTTTTTGAACAACCCAGCATCGAAAGCTTTACGACCGAAGCAAGTGGAATTTATCATCGTCTTGGTTTTGGTGGCACTGGCGAGGACTAATTACGGTTCCCTGACAAATATGATATGACCAATATAGAGACAATGCCTCTATTTATTTGAGAAATCTCTTACATATTGTACATCCGATCCTGCAATGACAACTAGCAAGAACCAGATATACTTATAACATAAAGGATGACACGGATTGTCTGACAGGACGTCATACTAAGGGACAAGCACAAAGGATGTGCTCCGCCGCAAGGACGCGGCCCTATTTGGAAGTGAATCCTCATCCCCACTCAGAAACAGACCTAATAGATAGTAGCAACTGTCTTAAAGGTTTTTTATAAATTGTATCCTTGCGGCCTAGCAATTCTCAGGTTCTTGAATCTTCCTAAAAAAATGCTTATTAATTCTATTGATGAACTCAGCTATTCTCAACCTTCATTGCCATTAAGTTAAGATGATTTTTCGTCATCCGGTTAAACCAGATGTGGATGAAAATAAGTGCTTAACTTAATGATGATAATAGAGCAGAGTTGTTGTACTAAGCCTAAATTTCGGAATCGAACTTTTAACTCATTTCTGACAGTTGTGACAAGGATTATCTACTAGAGCATCTAGAAAGAGGCCATTCTGATCCTTTAGAATGGCCTTCGCTATTAAACGTCAATGTTTTCTGCTTCCAGAGCATTGCTCTCAATAAATTCTCTACGTGGTTCAACGTTATCACCCATAAGAGTGGTAAATATTTCATCAGCGGCCACCGCATCCTCAATATTCACCTGTAGCATCCTTCTAACTTCTGGATCCATTGTAGTTTCCCACAATTGCTCTGGATTCATCTCTCCAAGACCTTTATAACGTTGAATGGTTTGGCCACGCTTTGCCTCGTCCATCAGCCATTCGAGTGCTTGCTCAAACGAGTCAACAGTCTGAGTTTTATCGCCTCGCTTAACCACAGCCCCCTCATCCAGAAGCGTCGATAATTTTCCACCTAAATTGATTAGCTCTTTGTAATCTTTAGAGAGGAAAAACTCCATGTTTAGCAAAATTGAATGCTCAGAACCGTGTTGTCTTATCACTACGCGGGGAAGATAGTTCTCATTTTCTTCATTATGTATTACGTCTACTTGGTGATGTTGATTTTTGCCACCTACTTGCTGAAGACTCTGATGCAATTGTTTCGCCCAATTATGGATTAGATCTTGGTTTTTAAAATCCTCGCTTTGCAATTGAGGTAAGTAACTGATTCGTCGTAGAATTTCACCATTATAACGTCTAGAATGGCGCTTAATTATCTTTTCAACACGCCGATAATGGAGAACTAGCTCTTCTAAAGCAACAGCAGAAATTGCTGGTGCCTCTTTAGTTGGAAAAAATTCCGCACCCTCCATGGCACTTTGTGTTAGATACTCATAAAGCGCTTCATCATCCTTGACATACTGTTCTTGTTTGCCACGCTTCACTTTATAAAGTGGCGGCTGAGCAATATAGATATAGCCACGCTCAATCAGTTCTGGTGTTTGTCGATAGAAAAAAGTGAGCAGTAGGGTGCGAATATGCGAACCATCCACATCAGCATCGGTCATTATTATGATGCGGTGGTAGCGTATTTTATCCGGATTGTATTCATCAGGTCCAATACCACAACCCAAAGCAGTTATTAAGGTGGCCACTTCTTGTGAAGAAAGCATCTTATCAAAGCGTGCCTTTTCCACATTGAGAATTTTACCTTTCAAAGGCAGAATAGCTTGGAATTTTCGATCACGTCCTTGTTTTGCCGAACCACCCGCAGAATCGCCCTCTACGATATAGAGTTCGGAAAGCGCTGGATCTTTCTCTTGGCAGTCGGCCAGTTTACCGGGCAATCCCGCAATATCTAATGCGCCCTTGCGCCGCGTCATTTCTCTCGCTTTGCGAGCCGCTTCCCTAGCGCGAGCGGCATCAATAATTTTCCCTACAATCGATTTTGCAATTGCGGGATTTTCTAACAAGAAATCATTTAATTTTTCAGCAACCAAAGACTCAACAGCCGCTTTAACCTCGGAAGAAACAAGCTTATCTTTCGTTTGAGAAGAGAATTTAGGATCCGGCACTTTAACAGACAATACCGCCGTTAAGCCTTCTCGAGCATCATCACCTGTCGTAGCAATTTTAGCTTTTTTCGCATAACCTTCATTTTCGATGTAGGTATTTAGTGTACGAGTCAAGGCGGCTCTAAACCCAGCTAAGTGAGTCCCTCCATCCCGTTGAGGAATATTATTAGTGAAACAAAAGATTGTTTCCTGAAATGAATCATTCCATTGTAGGGACAAGTCCACAGTAATATTATCTTTTTCACTATTAAATGAAAAAACAAGGGGCATAATTGGTGTTTTGTTGCGATTTAAATGCTGAACAAACGCTTGTATACCGCCCTCATAGCGGAAAGTATCTTGTTTTTGGCTACGCTCATCATATAAATGAATGCAGACCCCTGAGTTTAGGAAGGAAAGTTCACGTAATCGTTTTGCAAGAATGTCATAGTGAAACTCAATGTTAGTAAAAGTATTGCCACTAGGCTTAAACCAGACCTGAGTTCCAGTGCTATTCGCGTCACCGGTAATCGCCAAAGGCGCATCAGGAACACCATTGCGATAATGTTGCTCATGCATTTTACCATTGCGACGAATGGATAAATGTAACTCTTCAGAGAGGGCATTCACAACCGACACACCTACACCATGTAAACCACCCGAAACTTTATAAGAGTTGTCATCGAATTTTCCACCTGCATGCAAAATCGTCATAATGACTTCTGCAGCGGATCGACCTTCTTCCTTATGAATATCGACGGGTATTCCACGACCATCATCTTTAACAGTTATAGATTCATCGCTATGAATAGTGACTTTAACTTCATGACAGTATCCAGCAAGCGCTTCGTCAATGGAGTTATCTACAACTTCAAAGACCATATGATGCAAACCAGTGCCGTCATCCGTATCACCAATATACATTCCAGGACGCTTTCTAACTGCATCCAAGCCTTTTAAAACTTTGATGTTCGACGAATCATAACTAGCGTCTACGCTCATGAGAATCCTCTTTGCCTAGTGGCTAACCAAATAAAACAGTATAGCACTAATCAGGTTTCTTTTATATGATTCATCTGGTTACGAATGGCAGGATTCACGAGATTTCATCAAAAATTGCGAGCGGCTTCATGATGTATTCTTTGCCTAATAATTCCGTTTTAGCACCCCAATCGTACATTATCTCGGCAAAATAATTGACGGCATTAGCCACAACGTTGGTTCTGGTTGTTGCAAGTGTTAATTCGACTAGTTTGAGTGCATAATTATCAGCTGTGAAGGTTTCCCTTGCCCATGCTTTTGCTCGCATACCTAATTCTTTGAAAAACTCTGGATTTTTTTCAAGTTTCTCTAATACAGCAGCGATTTCAGCGATTTCATTATTTGGGTTAATTTTTATAGTGTATTCATTCGGAATTTCACTATAAAAACCAGTGTCGGTTACAATTGTTGCTTTACCATATAACAAAGCTTCAATAGTAGAGGCTGAAGCAGCTTCAAGGGCAGGCCAGCGTAAACAAGTTACAAGATCTGCTTGGAGGATAGCTTGTATTAAAGTTGCATCGTCAATATTACCTGAAATGATGAGCTTTACCTTTTGTTTTTTTGCTAAGCGTGTTAATTCCTTTCTCGTTGCAGGAGATATTTCTCCCACGAGTTGATAGGTTATTTTTTTTCGAAGTGCCCGATTTGCACCAATTGCCTTAATTACACTCGCTGCTCGTTTATTCTTATTAACATGCCCAACAGTTAATATAGAAAATTTTTTGCTTTTCTCTTCACCAGCTTCAATTTGTTCGGTACTAAGATCAGGGGCATCATAGGCGAGCGGTACGACCTGAACAGGGCCTGAGCAAGAATTTAAGACCCGATCAATCTGCCAGCTACTATGAGTAATCACCGCTTGCGCCATAGAACAGAGCCACTCCGTCATAGGATAGCAATTTCTTGTTCCCTCAATGAACGAATCAATGTCTTGGTATTGGAAATAACTGTCGCTGGCAGCCGATCCATACCAAGTTTTAAGTATATTTTTTGCCTCAGCGCGACAGTATTGAGCCCAGCCATTAAATAGATTTCCTAGAAAAAAATCATGAAGGCAGACCACTCCAGGTATATGCGGTAGCCAAGTCAAGCAACCTTGGTGGAAAGTATGGTTATCCCCAATCTGGTAAATAACTCCATCAGCGGATTCATACATTAAATTTACTTGATGATTATCACACCAAGAAATAGGCTCTGTACCAAAATCATGGATTGGATGATTATAGAAACCCACATCTTCTGTCCGAACTACAACGACTTGGTGCCCAAAGGAAATCAATTTACGTGAAATCAAGCTCGCCATGCGGCCAATCGCCGAAGATTTAAGGACTGGAGTAAAGAGTATTAATTTCATTGCAATAGAGCCTCCACTGTTTGAGGCCAATTAATTCCAAGACTCAACCATAATTCTTTCGCTGTAAGTCCGATTTGTCGAGTACGTGGAATGCTCTTCACTGCCGTTCTCATGACCTCTGCTAAAGAAGAGGGTTTTGCCTCAGCGATCCATCCAGTTTCCTCATGCTTAGCCAAACCCAAAACGCCACCACTATCAGTAGTTGTGATCAAAGCCTTACCCGCAATTGCAGCCTCCATAGCAACATATCCCAAAGAATCTTCGTCGAAGGGTAAATAAGCCACAGCCATCGATTCATTTACATATTTAGCGTAAGTTGCTCGAGGTAAAAAACGCAAATCAAGCTTTACTCTATCCTCTAAACCTAACCTTGCAACCATTTCTTTAAGTTGTTCAGCATCAGCAGGCGTATCAGGAGGACCTGCAATAAGTAATTTCACAGCTCTATCCGTGTGACTCAAAGCCTCAACTAATAAATGTTGCCGCTTCATGTTATTTATTCTTCCTCCCGCAAAAATATAATCACCTATTTCATTATTGGTAAATATCTCTGGATCATTAACAGGCGGATAAAGGACTTCTGCCTTAATACCATTGTAATGGAGTAGACGCTGTCTTGTTACTTCGGAGTTAGTGAAGATATTTCTACTTTCAGTGAAAGTTTCTTCATCAGCCGCTTTAATTAAAGCTCTTAACTCATCCCCTGCTTGGTCTGTTGAAATATTGGTTTGTCCTGCATCATGAAGATCGTAGGCCTGTCGATATTGGTGTAATAACCATATAGTTTTCTCAGGATGACGAATCAGGTAAGCAGGAAACTTTAAAGCAATCACATGATCCACATTCCACAATTCAAATGCCCTAGCCATAAGCATTTGCGATGGAATTCGTGCCGCAGGCTCCCATTGAAAAGGAATACGCAGAACTTCAGCCTGATGCCCAGCTATGATTAAATTTTTTTGTAAATGAACTGCTAATTCTTCAGCTCCTCCCCAGATGAAGGGAGCCATATTATTGACAATAAGTACTTTCATGCTAGCAACCTTTCTAACACATGAGACCAAGAAATATTAAGTTCATCTAAGCGAATTCGGGCATTATTTCCTAGTATCTTAGAATGATCTCGATCTAAATAGAGTTTATCTATAGCCTCAGCTATAGCTTCAGGAGAGGGTTCCGTGATATAGCCATTGACCCCATCTTTTATAAGTTCGAGTACCCCACCGGAATCTGAGGTTGTAAGAATTGGTTTTGAAGCAAGACTAGATTCCAGGCTCGGATAACCGTAAGAATCTTCATCGACAGGCAAATAAGCTGTCGCCAAGCAATTAGATAAAATTTCTATTTTTTCTTCTTCTGAGATCCAACGATTTTCCATTATGATCCGATCTTGTAAGTCGAGTTCTTCAATTAATTCAATTAAGCTCTCCAAGTAGTCAGGAGTAGAGCTAACGCCGCATAAACGTAAACGAGCAGAGGTTTTGGTATATTGCATTGCTTCAACGAGTAAATGTTGTCGTTTGTGATGTTCTAGGCGACTAAAGTAAACAATTTCAGAATTATAGTTTTTGCAATAAAATCGTTCTGGTTGAAATACCGGAGGATATAAAACTTCGCTATCCATTTGATTGAAAGTTTTTAATCGATTGGAAACTACTTTTGAGTTAGTGAAAATTTTATTTGCTTCTTTAAATACAGCAGTATCCATTAGATGTAATGCATCCCGTACACCCCTGTATTTACTATTATTTGGGAAGCTTCGGTATGGGCTGTCCCACAAATCATAGTATGGGCGAATATGATGGATGAACCATAATATTTTGTTGGGATGTGGAATAAAATGAGCCGGAGGGCGAAAACAAATAACTCGATCTGCGGAACTTAGATCTACCCAGCGATAAGCCATCTTTTGTTGGAAGAGTAAATCAGGGGCATCAAGTTGAGGAAGGTAAATACGTTCGACTTGATGACCAGCCTCTTTAAGGACAGGTTCAAGCCAATCAACAATATTCCGAGCTCCTCCTTGAATAAAGGGAACAAATGATGAACATAATGCAATTTTCATTATTTTTATCTCAATGCAGTTACTAGAGCATTAACAATTTGCTGTACATCATTTTGAGTTAAATCTTGATGCATTGGCAGGTTAATTCCTCGGAGTGACCAAAGATCGGCTACTGGATATGCTTTATCTTCAGCATAGGGAGGCAGTATATGCATAGGATAAAACACGGGTCTCGTTTCAATCCCCATTTCATCCATATGTTGCCTTAACCTATCTCGTTCGTATTCGCCACCCTTTTTCAAGAAAATGGTATACATCCAAAAAACATGCTTGGCCCAAGGAAGTTCTATTGGTAGCACAATTTGGTCACTAAGGTTCTGTAAAGCGTCGTTATACCAACTAGCAAGAATAGTTCTACTCGAGAGTGCCTGTTCAATTGTTTCCATTTGTGCTAAGCCTAGTGCTGCTTGTATGTTGGTCATACGATAGTTGTAGCCAATGACTGGAAACCAATAACGGCGATTAGGATCCATGCCTTGCCCACGAAATAGTCTCAATTTATCAGCAAGCTCGTCATTGTTAGTAGTAACCATACCACCTTCACCGGTAGTAATAATTTTATTACCAAAAAAACTAAAGGCTGCACAAGTTCCTAAGCTACCCACTTTGCTACCCAGTACTTCTGCACCATGAGCTTCTGCAGCATCTTCGACAACCCATAAACCATATTGATCTGCCAATTTATTAATTGCTTCCATATCGGCAGGGTGACCATAGAGATGGACTGGAATGATGCCTCGAGTTTTTGCAGTAATTTTTTTCTCGATTTCATTTGGATTAATATTCATGGTTTCTTCACAAACATCAACCAAGACAGGAGTAGCCCCACAGTAGCGAACAGCATTCGCTGTGGCGATATAGGTTACAGTGGGGATAATCACCTCATCTCCAGGTTGCAAATCGAGCGCCACTAATGCCAGGTGTAATGCTGTTGTACCATTGTTAGTGGCTATCGCATGTTTAACATTACAAAACTTAGCAAACGACTCTTGAAATGCGCCAATGTATTTTCCATTTGATGAAATCCAATTTGAATCTAAACAGTCAAGTACGTACTTGCGTTCATTCCCCGCTAGTTTAGGCTGTGCGACTGATATTCGTTGCATGACATTCCTTTCCTACTACTGATTTATTAATAATACGCGCAGGGACTCCAACAGCCGTCGCCCCATTTATTATGTTTGAAATAACTACAGTTCCAGCACCAAGAATAACTTTTTCGCCGATTTCAATTTCGGGAATTACCTTAGAGCCAACACCAAGAAAACTTTGGCTTCCCACTTTTACGTTGCCAGCTAAAGCGCATTGCGGAGCTATATGTACCGCCTTTGCTATTTGGCAATCATGATCTACCGTTGCTCCTGTGTTGATAATTGCCAAATCTGCAATATTTGCTTCTGCGTTTATCACCACGCCAGCCATGATTGCTACACCTGAACCAAGGCGAGCGCTGGGAGAAATAATAGCTTGAGGACTAATCGCATTCACTAATATATATCCCTCGTTCATTGCCATAGTTGCCAGACGTTCTCTTAAATAATTTGAACCAATTGCAATAAATATTCGTGAATAACCTTCTTCATGTAGAATGTTCAGATGATTATCTCCCTGTAAAACAGGTATATCTAAACATAAATCGGCAGATCCATCGTTCCCAATGCAAAAACTAACTTCTTCACCCATCGAACGCAATAACTCAATGCACACTTTAGCATGACCACCAGCACCTATGATAATAATACCTTTTTTCATACTGCTGTTTTCTCCCAAGCAGTTGAATTTTTACGGGCAAAGAAAAGATTTGCCGATTCTCTATTTTCTAATTGCCAAACAGAGCAATCTTCGAGAGCCTTTGTTTTTTCGTTAATGACTTTATAACATAAATTCAAATCTTCAAATGCTTTAAGCCACTGTTTTGTACTGTGGTTAGTACGCTTAAGATGTGATTGATCAAATTCTACAATAAGTGCAACATTGGGATTATTTATGAGAATAGCCCTAAAACTTTCTATCTCTGCTTGAGTTTTACGATTTAGTGAACTGGATTCATTTCTTTTTTTTATACATTGGGATGCAAGTATTTGTTTATTTTGCACATTGATAAAGGTTGATATTTGCTGCATCTCCTGCTTCATCGTCTCGAGCGATTGCTGGAGAATAATCGTCATGCTTTGTAGGTGCATACACCTTTGATTTAATTCTGCAGTAAAATAATGATGTACTCTAAAAGTAATTGGTCTAATGATTTGCTTCAAACTGCGGTATATTGACCGAATCATTGGTCGCAGCATTTTTTTTAATTTTGTGCGATAAAAAAAGGTCTCAGGGTCATGATATCCACCTAAAGATAGTGGATTTTGTTGCTCATGGTTAATAGCTATCTCTTTGCTTAGTAAACAGTTTAAACCTGATGAAAACGCAACGCCAATTTCAGTCCTTTTTCGGTATGCTTTGTTCATTATTATCCATGTAAAAAATATTACGATTATACGCCAAAATAAGCTTCCACTGCTGACTGGGGATCAGTATCCATCTTAATTTTTCCATGTTCAAGCCAAATCACTCTATTGCATAGATTTAAAATCAGCTCACGAGAGTGACTCGCAACGACAAGAATATTTGTGGCTTGAACAACTTCTTCCATTCTCTTTTCTGCTTTGCGTTTAAAATTTTCGTCGCCGACTGAAAGCCATTCATCCATTACTAAAATTTCTGGACGTAGGATTGTTGATACAGCAAACGCTAAGCGAAGATGCATCCCTGTCGAATAGGTACGCACCGGCACATCAATGAAATTACCCAATTCAGAAAATTCAATTATATCAGTAAGATGTTTATTAATCTCTGCTCTTGTCATTCCCAGAAGACCGCCACGAACATAAATATTTTCTCTACCGGTTGATTCATGATCAATACCCAGAGAAATATCAATAAGTGAACCAATATCACCTTTAGTCAGAATGCTACCGCTGGATGGCTCATAGACCCCACCTAGTAGGCGAAGTAGAGTACTTTTTCCAGCACCATTATGACCAACTAGTCCAACACGATCGCCATCATTCAAAGTAAAATTTAAACCTTCTAATGCGCGAACAACAACAACTCCCTGTTCAGTTGCATTCAACTGACCACCCGTTGCAACCTGCATCAATCGTTTTTTAAGCGATCGACTATTAGTATTGTAAATAGGGAAATCAACACTAACATTATTAAATTCAATAGAAGCCATAGCTTTTCTTTCTTATAACCAGTAGGCGATGCGGCGCTTATAACGACTAAAGATGACTAGAGTCGCACTCCATCCGACGAACGCTAAAATTATTGATACGATCCAATTCGTTAAGGCAGGAGCCTGACCGAGTAATGGAGCACGAATAATTTCAAATAAATGATTTACAGGATTCAATTCTAAAAAATAATAACTCTTACCAGGAGGTAAGAGATTTGGCATCCACATAATTGGAGTTAAATAGAAAATGACTTGTAGCATGCTCGAAATTATTTGTGCAAAATCACGATACCTAGTGCAAATAGTCGCTAAAAGAAGAGCTACCCAAATAAGATTTGTTAAAGCCAGCAAAAATCCAGGAATGCTTAACAGCGCAACTAAGTGTAAAGGTTTCCCTACGACTAAAAGTACTAAGGGAAAAATAAGAATATTATGTCCTAAAATCAGCACATTTCTCCAAATCATACGCAAGATATGGACAAATAAAGGAAGAGGGAGTTGTTTAATAATTCCTTCTGCTGTTATAAATCCGGTACATCCTTCTGTAATAATCGCAGAAAAAAAACCCCAAAGGATAATACCAATCGATAAAAACGGTAAAAATTCTCTGAGAGAAGAGTTAAAAATTTGCCCAAACACGACACCAATGGTGCCGATCATTATGCCCATACTGATTGTTAACCAGAAAGGTCCTAAGGCCGAACGTCTATAGCGCTGACGGATATCCTGCCACCCCAATATTCTTAATAGAGAGTAACGCTTAGTGGCAGCGGCAATATCTGATAAGGCAATATTTATTGAGCCTGTTCCCATTAAAACACCTTGATATTGACAAAAATCAGGCCATTTTAATCTCTGCGATAGAGACATGTCAATTAAAAGTAGTCTGTCTCTAGTTTGGCAAAAATTTAGGAGTTTTATTATACAGTTGGAGTTAGAAATGGTAGAAAATGTTTCATATCATTGATGAACATACCATTGATGTAAACCTATCTACTGGTTGGTTGTTGTGTCGCGAACACAGGATTGATTTTTGTTCTGTGTTTGCCGACATTTGAATTTATCCTAAACGAATAGCAATTTTTTCTTTAGCATGTGTTTCACGTGAAACACTTGTTTCTTATCTCAGGGCAAAAGATACAAAAGATTGCGAATCTAAATTCAGAGGCAATGATTTAATATCAATTGCCGTTATAAAAAATTGGCCTTTTATTGTTGTAATTAACTCAAAAAGTGAAGAAAGATGATTACTATCCAGTTCTGATGACAAATCATCGCAAAGAAAAACACATGGCTGCGACATCAAAATTGTTTGAGCTAGTTTTAATGCAATGAGTATGATCTTCTGTTGTCCACGTGATAAAAATTGCTTAACTCGATAATCCTGGGATTCAATTATTATATCAGCCTGATGTGCCCCATACTGAGTAAATTGTCTTGATAAATCTGTCGGGAAGGAATCAGCTAAAATCTGCGATAAGGATTTATTAGTCCCTTTTCTATCCCAACCCTTGTAATAACTTAAACTACATTCGAGATCGGTTAATCTAGGTAGAATTTTTTTAAATTCTTCATCTAATTTACGAAAATATTCTGCTCGCAATACGTCAAGTTTATTGGCTAACTGTTCTAGAGTTAAATCCCATGGTTTAACCATTTCTTGTTTGGTTCTTTGTCGAAGTAAACTATTTCTTTGTTTTACCGATCGTCGATAATTTTTCCATAAAAGATGATAACTAGGTTCCACGTGAAACAATCCCCAATCTAATAAACTGCGACGAGTGGAGGGACCCGCATCAATGATTTGAAAAAGATCCTGATAAAAAACCTGGCAAGGAAGGAAATGGGCGAGTTCACTGCTACTCTGGCAAGGATAATTGTTTAATCGAACCTGTGTTGGGGAAGAGATCGACTTTTGAATGCTAATGGATTGCTCATCATTGGTTCGAGCGAATACAACTAAACTATCTGTATTATGACTAACGAGAGGAGTAATTTCTCGCGTGCGAAATGAATGTCCAGTTCCTAATAAATAAATTGACTCAAGAAACGATGTTTTTCCTGAGCCATTTGGTCCTGCAATGATATTAATATGAGGATGAAGATTAAATCGTTCGGATTGAATATTCCGTAAATTTTGAATATGCAATTGAGCAAGAATCATAGTTTCATAGGCATAATAATATATTGATAGAGTTCATCCTGTAAGGATTCAACCAATATACTACTATCGGTAGTTGACATTGATAACCGAACAAGTCCTTCGCCAACAAAATTCAACACATCAAGAAGGTAACTTGCATTAATACCAATTTTTAACTCATTACCGTCAGTATGAGCTTCCAAAGTTTCCGTTGCCTCTTCTTGTTCTTGATTGTTGGCAATAAGTGTTAAGGCACCCGATTGCATATGCAGCATCACTGCTCGCGATTTTTCATGAGCCAGAATAACGATGCGTGAAAGAGAACGTTTAAGCAAATCCCTATCAATAAGAACAAATTTATCTTGATTACGGGGAATTGCTTTTGAATAAGGTGGGAAACGGGCGTCGATCAATCGAGACTGAAAGGTATATTCCTGAGTAGATAGTTTAAAATAGGCTTTGCCTGCTGCGATATCGATTTTCTCATCATTAACATTATTTAATAAACGCAAAATTTCTTGCACCCCTCTTTTGGGCAATAAAAATCGCTGATGAGGAAAATTAAGTTCACAAGGCAACTTGCATACGGCCATTCGATGTCCATCCGTAGCAACCGAAGTAATGGTTTGCGCATCTAACTCAATAAGCAATCCATTTAAAAACACCCTAACATCATGTTGAGACATGGCAAAATGAGTGGATTGCAAAAGGTGAATAAGTGCGACTCGGGGAAGAGAGAATTCAACTTCATGCAGCTCAGTCTCAGAGGAGGGAAAATCATCAGCAGGTAGGGTTGCCAGTTTAAATTGACTCCGACCGGCTTTGATAATAACGATTCCAGATTTCATAGAGATTGTCGGACTGACTTCGTCATCGAGAGAGCGAATGATATCAATAAATTTTTTTGCGGGAATTGTGATTTGGCTAGGGCTCTGGCTCGCTTCGCAATTAATTCGTGCGCTAATCTCCATTTCCAAATCAGTGGCAGTTAATACCAACTGATTATCAGAAAAACGGAGTAGAATATTGGACAAAATAGCCAATGATTGTTTTTTATCCACTGCTCCTGCAACCGTAAGCAAGGGGCTAAGTAATTGCTCTTTTGTAAGTGTTAGATCAAACATATTCCGTCTCAAATCACGATGATAAAGTACGCATCAGGTTTTTATAATCCTCAGCAAAATCATTGTCATCCTGGATTAACTCCTTAACTTTTCGGCATGCATGGAGAACGGTTGTATGATCTCGGCCACCAAAATGATCACCTATCTCAGGCAAACTATGATTGGTTAACTCTTTTGCTAAAGCCATTGCCATCTGGCGAGGGCGGGCAATCGAACGACTACGACGTTTAGAAAGCAAGTCTGCCACTTTTACTTTATAATATTCCGCCACAGTCTTTTGAATATTTTCTATCGTGATTAATTTGTCTTGCAAAGCAAGTAAATCACGCAAAGCGTCTTGAACAAAATCAATAGTTATCGGTTTACCTGTAAAATGAGCATTCGCAATAACTCTACGCAAGGCCCCTTCTAATTCACGAACATTGGAGCGTATGCGCTTGGCAATAAAAAAAGCGACCTCATAAGGCAAATCAATGTTAGACTGCTCAGCTTTGCTAATTAATATAGCAACACGCGTTTCCAATTCAGGCGGCTCAACAGCTACAGTTAATCCCCAACCAAAACGAGATTTAAGTCGCTCTTCCATGCCTTCAATTTCTTTGGGATAACGATCACTGGTGAGAATAATTTGTTGTTGACCTTCAAGTAAGGCATTGAAAGTATGGAAAAATTCTTCTTGAGATCGATCCTTACCAGCAAAAAACTGAATGTCATCAATTAGAAGCGCATTCAAGGACCGATAAAAACGTTTAAATTCATTAATTGAATTAGTTTGCAAAGCTTTAACCATATCGGCAACAAAACGCTCAGAATGAAGATAAAGTACCTTCGCTTCAGGATTGTTCTTTAAAATCGTATTCCCAATAGCATGCATTAAATGAGTTTTTCCTAGCCCTACTCCACCATAAATAAATAAAGGGTTATAAGCATCCCCCGGACGTTCAGCTACCTGCCAAGATGCCGCACGAGCAAGTTGGTTTGAATTTCCTTCAACAAAGCTATCGAAAACAAACTTCTTATTAAGATAACTATTTTTATAGTCAGCCGTATTTTTAGGTGAGGATTTAGGAATGCTTGTCGTCACTTTAGCAGGTTGACTATCCACACTAACGGGCTCGGCTGTTTTTGTACCAATACTTATACTTAATAAAGTGCAAGCATCTCCACCAATCTGGCTAATTAATTCTTTAAGTCGGGAATAAAAATTGCGCTTTACCCAGTCGACAACAAAACGATTAGGAGCTAATAAAACAAGACCAGTCTCATGAATTTCAGCCTGCAAAGGACGTAACCAGGTATTGAATTGTTGCGGCGAGTATTCCTCCTCAAGAAGCTCTCGGCATTTATTCCAAACATCTTCAAACACAAAAACTCCTCACACAAGGCCAAAATAAAATTAGCAACACGCCACAAAAATCAAAGTTATATTACTACCGAACTTATGCTTAATGAAATAGCTCTCAAGCATGACAGGGAAATGCATTAAAATTGACAAAGAATGAGTCTATAAAGCAATAGCACTCAAACTTAGACTTAAATTTGCAGTTATATGCCACCCCAAATTTAGCGATAAAGGACCAATTATACCGAGCCAGGTATAAAAAAACAGAGTTATCCACAGATAGAATAAAAAATTAAATCATTTTACCAGAGACATATCGACCTTTATTGAGCAAAAAAGAAGCTTACCTGATTTGGTTAGCTATGTATAAGCAGGGAAAAGGTAGGGGATGAATAGAGGGATAACTAGGCAATTTTTTAATAGGTCTAAGTTATACAGATCTTAACAACGACATTAAACAGAGTTTATCTACACATTTAAAAAACTGTAAAATCATGTTTTTATTAGTTTTTATAAAACAATCAACAGAAATCAAAAACTATATAATAAGAACAAAATAAAAAGTTTAACTAAGTTATAATTATTGGCCAGCGTAATTGAGCAAAAAAGAAACTTCAAGAATTAATGCGTGCTTATTTGACAGCAGATGTAAAGTTTCCTATCATTGCCAACCTTAAAAATTAATTAACAACAGGTTCATCATGAAACGCACATTTCAACCAAGTAACTTGAAGCGCAAACGCGATCATGGTTTTCGACAACGCATGGCAACTCGCGGTGGCCGTTTAGTTCTTAAGCGTCGTCGCGCAAAAGGTCGTAAGCGTTTATCAGCTTAAGTGGATTGTTTTGACAAAACGCGGCGGTTGCTACAAAAAAGCGACTATGATCACGTCTTTGCACAAGCAAAAAAATTGGTTACCCCAGAGTTTATTGTACTTTGCCGTATAAATGCTTTGGGGAATGCCAGACTAGGATTAGCAATATCGAAAAGAATGATACCCAAAGCACATGATAGGAATCGCATGAAGCGCTTAATACGGGAAACTTTTCGTACAACTCGATTACCTGCAATGGACGTGATATTTTTAGCAAGGCACGGTCTAGCAGAAAAAGAAAATAAGACAATTATTGCCGGATTAGGTAAAATATGGGACAAATTAATCGCTTTATACGCAGCCTGATTTGCATACCTATTGTTTTATATCAATTTTGTATTAGCCCTATCATGAAACCCTGTTGCCGCTATTATCCAAGTTGCTCGCAATATGCCCTTGCAGCAATCAAGCAGTTTGGGATTTTCAAAGGCTTATGGCTAGCAGTTGGCCGATTATTACGATGTCATCCTTGGGCTAGGGGTGGCTATGACCCAGTATCACCTAACGAAGAGAAGTTTTAATGGATATACGACGTGTAGTTTTGTACGCAGCTTTGGCGCTGGTTATCTATTCCCTCTGGATGAATTGGCAGCATGATTATCCGCCAACTCCCCGCCAATTAACAAGTCAAACAACAGCGACTGCTAATCAAGGTAGCCTATTGCCCAATCTGACTAACACTCCGAATAATCAACCAAATCAAGAAGTGGCTCCTGAACAAAACACCTCACTGACGAACTCCCCAAGCACCCAGCCTATTCGCGTGAAAACCGATGTGATTGATTTAAGCATCGATTTGCAGCAAGGCGACATAATCAATACGCAATTACTTGATTATCCTGTGAGTGTCGATGAAAAAGATAAGCCAATAACCCTTTTACAAAATCAAGCAGGTGAACGTTACGTTGCGAACTCTAGTTTATTTACTAATAATAACCAGGTAAAACATGTTGATTTTGGCTTTACCTCTGCTCAACAGCAATATCAATTGGCTCCGGGTCAAGATAAGTTAGTAGTGGTTTTAAACGGTAAAACAGCTGAGGGCTTAGCCGTCAAAAAAGAATTTACTTTCACCAAAGGCAGTTATTTGGTTCAAGTGAACTATGTAATCGATAACCAAGGAACAACCCCTTGGAAAGGGTATATGAATACCCAGTTGTTGCGAACTTCACCACAAGAAGATAAATCGAGTATTTTCCATGTTGGTTCTTATACCGGCGCTTCCTACTCTAATCCCGGACAACAACGTTACAAAAAAGTTAATTTTAAGGACATGACTAAGGCAAATCTGGATGTGAATGCGCAAGGTGGCTGGATTGCTATGCAGCAACATTATTTTGTCAGTGCCTGGATTCCAAAAAGCGATAGCCATAATTTATTCTATACGCGAGCTGCTGACGGTGATTATACAATTGGAGCTGTTAGCCAACCTCTCACTATAGAACCTGGTGCACAGAAAGAGATTGGTTCAAGTTTATACGTTGGTCCTGAAATTACTTCTCAATTAAAAGAAATTTCACCAGGACTTGACTTGACTGTTGATTACGGCTGGCTCTGGTTCTTATCATCACTCTTGTTTTCGTTAATGAAAGCAATTCACTCAGTCGTTGGGAATTGGGGATGGTCGATTGTATTAGTCACTGTGTTGATTAAACTGGCTTTCTATCGTTTATCAGCTACCAGCTATAAATCTATGGCAGGTATGCGTAAGTTGCAACCTAAATTGCAGGCCTTGCGTGAACGACATGGTGATGACAAAGCTAAAATGAGTCAGGCAACCATGGAGCTGTATCGTCAGGAAAAGGTCAATCCTTTAGGTGGATGCCTACCTATCCTGATTCAAATTCCTGTATTCATTGCTCTTTATTGGGTGTTATTAGAAAGTGTGGAATTAAGACAAGCTCCTTTTATTTTCTGGATAAAAGATTTAGCTGTGGCTGATCCCTATCATATTTTACCGATTATCATGGGCGCAACGATGTTGATTCAACAGCGTTTAAACCCTGCACCACCTGATCCGATGCAGGCAAAAGTCATGATGTTTTTACCTATCTTGTTTACCGCGTTGTTTTGGAATTTTCCAGCAGGATTGGTTTTATACTGGATAGTCAACAATGCGCTGTCAATCTTGCAACAATGGTACATTACCCGTAAGTACAGCGATGATCGCCCCAAGAAGAAAACCCTAATTTCAGCAAATGATGCAAAATGATACAATCGTAGCAATTGCCACTCCACCCGGTCGCGGTGGAGTGGGGATTGTGCGACTTTCTGGTCCCAAAGCGTACCCCATCGCGCTACTACTTAACGGCAATAAAACTCTTAGCCCACGATTAGCGACTTATTGTTCCTTTATTAATTCGCAGAATGAAATACTTGATAATGGGCTAATGATTTATTTTAAAGCGCCACACTCTTTCACCGGCGAAGATGTGGTTGAATTTCAGGGACATGGTGCACCTGTAGTTTTAGATAATCTATTGAATGAAACGGTGATTTTAGGTGCACGGTTAGCAAGACCTGGCGAATTCTCAGAGCGTGCTTTTCTTAATGACAAGATCGATTTAACCCAAGCCGAAGCAATCGCTGATCTAATTCATGCAAGTTCTCAAACCGCTGCACGCATGGCAGTCCGATCGCTTCAAGGTGACTTTTCCAAAAGAATCAACGAACTCAATGAAAAACTTATTCATTTACGATTATTTGTTGAAGCTGCCATTGATTTTCCAGAAGAGGAAATTGATTTCCTAAGTGACGGTAAAGTCGCCGCTATGTTAAATGACGTATTGCAGGAACTAAGTGATATTCGTACGAATGCCAGCCAGGGGGCAATTATACGCGAAGGTTTATCGGTGGTTATTGCTGGTCGCCCTAACGCCGGAAAATCTACTTTAATCAATTGTTTAGCGGGACGCGACGTCGCAATTGTGACCGATGTGGCTGGCACGACAAGGGATGTAATGCGAGAACATATTTTGCTCGACGATATTCCTTTACATCTCGTTGATACCGCCGGTCTAAGAGAAAGTGACGATCTTGTTGAAAAAGAAGGTATCAAACGTGCTTGGCAAGAAGTGAGCCGCGCTGATTGTCTGTTAATGGTTATCGATGTAAATAGCCCAGTTTGCACTGAGTTAAGTGAAGAAATTAAGACTGCGCTACCCCCCTCAGTCCCTATTATTCAGATCTTTAATAAAATTGATGTAAGCAATATAAAACCAACAACCGAAGAAAATAAGGTCTTCCTTTCTGCGAAATCAGGACAAGGATTAGAGGCCTTAAAGGAAAAAATTAAAGAACTAGTCGGTTATCAACCAGCGGAGGGGCTGTTCTTAGCCCGCCGACGTCATTTACAAGCCTTGGATCAAGCGAAAGCTTTTTTGCTTGCCGGCCAATTACAACTCACTGAGTTAAGAGCCGGTGAATTACTTGCCGAAGATTTACGCCTTGCCCATCAAGCCTTATGCGAAATTACTGGGGAATTTTCTTCAGATGATTTATTGGGGCGCATTTTCTCTAGCTTTTGTATTGGTAAATAATTCTAAGCCTTAAGTCTGCTTGTTTAATTCAACAAACCCTATTTCCAAACAAACTGGTGAAAATAAATACAAAACATCTTGTGTGTTATGCAATAGAATGTTAAGTTAACTTTTTTAAACGAGATGTATATTTTTTTGTTGGGTTGATGATTATGGCCTTTGAAGGATATTTTGCAGATTTCGCTAATGATAAACGCCAATTTTTTGCAGAAGTCAAAACACTAGATGATGCAAGAAAGAGAGCCGAAAGCCATGATTATGGGTTTTTAGCCCCCAACGAAAAACTCCTTAAAAAGGAGTACGAACTCTTATGGGGCCGTCTACAAAAAGGTGATATCGATCACGATGCTTTTTGGTTATACGCTTATTACTGCTGCATTATGTTGCAAAATTATCATCGTGCTTATGGACAAGATGGTAAAGCAGAGGAATTCTTAAAACTAAGAATAGACATAAAAGAGCGTTTGGAATTTAAAAAGAGCGGTAAAACAAAACATCCTAAGCAAACCAAATCCGACCAAAAAACTGATAATGAAAGTTTTTTTGAGTATCTGGGAAAAAGGATTTCAAATGGTTTAATCGATTTGCTTAGGGCGCCTACAAAAGTATCAACAATTCGTGACTGGGTTTCTGCACTTAATGTTGAGCGGATATATTGGTTTTTTTGCCGCACAACAATAACCAAATCCTTGCTTTTAGCTCGTGAATTGGAAATTCTCGATAGAATTGGTAGCGTGTTCAGCAATATCGACGTCGATAACGTTGTTTCTATCTTAGAATCCCCCAATCCCGTTCTTAGAGTATGCAGCGTGGCTTTTTTCGCCCTCCGTTTTATTTTTAATGGAGCAATGCTGACTAAACATGCATATGGATCTGAAAAAGAAAAAGATTATGACTGGGAACTACGGTTATACGATGAATTATATAAACGTCATCCCGTCTTGGTGAATGATCTGGTATGGGGAATAGTCAATTTCATTACTAACTACAATTGGCTGACTGGAATACCCGATCCGACTGCAGGATGGATTGTAGCGGGATTTCTATTCTTTGATTTTTGTTGGCTGATTTGGCAGCGACATTTAGCAGAGAAGGAATTTTTAGCTAAAAGAGAGCAATTGATTAGTGATAGGAATTTCTATAATGACTTGCTCATTAATTTCGTTGATGAAAAAGGGGAACCATTAACGGAAGAAAAAACAAAAGAGATTGGCCTACATATTAAATTATTAAATGATGAAATTGAGCAGTTGGAGATTAGCTGGAGTGCAGAAAGTTCTTATTTTTGGTTTAACTGTGCTGCAGCATTACTACTTGCGGTAGGGTTTTCAGCATCAATGGTATTTACAGCACCAGTAATAGCAATTCTCTGTTATGCAATTTGTACTTTTGGTGTGGCGATGTATTTATCAGCTGGATCCTATAAAAATTTTGAAGAAAAAAGACTTCAAGCAATCCATGACCCCAATAATAATGAAGCCATTATTGCTTATAATGCAGCACGAAATGAGTTCATATTCACAATGCTTAAAAACGTTTTTCTGCCAACCTTATTTATTGCCACATTTGCAATTTGCTGGCAGGCAGCGGTTGTTCTTACTGCGGTATATCTCGCTTATCAGCTTTATTCTGCTTATAACAGTTATGAAGAGAAACACAAACAGCAAGTAGAGGTTGGAGCGGAAAATCCAGTGATTGAATTCAATGAAGAAGATAGCTCAGAGCAATATCGAGATGACTTATTAGGAATCGCGGCGGTTTTATCTTAGAGACTCTAGCCAGGTTCAATCCCGGTAGCCTCGTTTTTTCAAGACGGGCTACCTAAACCTAAGCGACTCCGAGATAATCTAGACTCTCAACCTTAGTCCTTGGTTAACTCCAAGGCCAATTTATAGAGTTCATTCTTATTTTTCTTGGTTAGCAAACTCGCTATTTTAACCGCTTGTTTCAAAGCTAATTCATTGAGCAATAGCAATAAAATATCCTTTTCTTGCTGGTTAGTTGTATCCTCTTCAGGCCGTGCAGGTAAAATAAAAACAAATTCCCCTTTAGTATGAGCTTCTTCAGCAAGAAACCAGTTTTTAATGTTTTGTCCTGTCCCATTAATAAAGCGTTCAAAGGTTTTGGTTAATTCTTTGGCGACAACGAACTCATAGTTAGGTCCGTAAACCTCAATGAGATCGTCAAGCGAATCAAGAATTCGATGGGTTGATTCATAAAATACAATGGTGTGTTCACTCTGCCGTAAAGATTCTAACTTTGCCCGCCTTGCGCTTTGTTTAGCAGGTAAAAAACCGATAAAAGTAAAGCTATCACAAGCGACTCCCGCGGCTGAAAGTGCAGTAATCAAGGCACAGGCGCCAGGAATCGGTACTACTGTAATTTGCTGTTCACGTGCGAGTCTGACCAAGGGAAAGCCTGGGTCGCTAATCAAGGGCGTGCCTGCATCGCTAATTAAGGCAAAACATTTCCCTTGTTGTAAAGCCTGAATAATCGCTTCACTTTTATTGGCTTCGTTATGCGCATGCAAGGAAACTAAGGGCTTATGTATACCTAATGCGCTAAGTAATTGCCCTGAGTGACGTGTATCTTCTGCAAGGATGGTATCAACAGATTTGAGGGTTGCTAAAGCCCGCAAGCTGATATCATCGCGGTTACCAATTGGGGTGGCAACAATGTAAAGAATACCGACAGAGGTTGCTGAAGTTTTTACCATAGTTTATCCTATTGCGTTCCTGCGTTTTGGACCTACCTTCATGTTTGCAAAATCGCTCATAAATTTAGTTGCAATTATTAGTTCTGCTCTACTACTTTCACAATGTATGAAAGTTCCTGAGCCCCAAATTCAATCAGTTGTCAAAGTAAAATCAGCGGCAGCACTGACAACCCCGTATACTATGCCTGCCAAAGCCTACCTTGCTCTTGCCAAAAATCAGGCAGATAGTGAAAAACAAAATATGCTGATAATGGCTGCCGGACGTTTTATCTATGATGGCCAGCTTCGCGATGGCCTTCGCACTTTAGCACAAACTGGCAATTTATCGCTTGAGCAGGCTAATGCAAAAAACATTCTCCTTGCTAAAACGGATTTAGTGCGCGACCAACCACGCTCTGCGATTTCTAGATTAGCTGCCGTGCGTGAAACTAACAATTTGTCGGCCTTCTATCAAGTTCAATATCATGAAATCTTAGCTTCTGCCTACGAATCTGTAGGCAATCCTGCGGAATCGGTAGTTGAACGAATTAAATTAGAAGGATTAATACCTGATGACGCAGGCCAAACTAATAATCGCCGAATTCTATGGCTTACTTTAACCAAACTACCCGTAGCCGAGCTAAACACCTTAGCCGTTGAAGCTTCTGATAATTCTGAATTACAAGGATGGATGAAATTAGCGCTAATTCCACGACAAAATCATGATAATGCGCAAGCACTTTATGCACAAGTAGAACAGTGGCAGGCACAATATTCTGAACATCCCGCGAATAAATTATTGCCCGCACCGCTCAGTGCTGTGAAGCCTTATTTATATAGTTCCCCGAAGCAAATTGCTTTGTTATTGCCTCTAAGTGGGCCTTTAGCTGGTCCTGGTGGAGCAATTCGCGATGGTTTTATGGCGGCTTCAGCGAATTCGCCAGTGAATATTCGTCAATATAATACAGCTGCGGGAGATGTAGCGGCTTTATATCGACAAGCGTTAAATGATGGGGCTGATTATGTAGTAGGCCCTCTCAGTAAAACCGATGTCAGTGTTGTTGCGGCAATGGAACATCCTGTGCCCACCTTATTGCTCAATGATATGGAGGTGGCGAACAATACCAATGCTTATCGTTTTGGTTTGTCTCCAAGCAACGAGGCTCGCCAAGTCGCTGCAAGAGCAGAGAAAAAAGGCTATAAGCGCGCATTGGTTATTGCTCCAGTTGGAGCCTGGGGAGATGAAATCGTAACCGCCTTTGCTTCGCAATGGAAAACCAATGGGGGTATTGTTGTTGATAAATTAGCCTATGGAAATAATGAGGATTTGAACGTCTCGGTGCGAGATTTCCTTCATGTTTCTGATAGCCAATCGAGAGAAAAACAACTGAGACAGTTATTAGGGCAAAAAATTCAAACGATACCACGACGACGACAAGATTTTGATATGATTTTTTTACTTGCCTACCCCTCTAAGGCGCGGCAAATCATGCCTCTATTAAAATATTATTTTGCAGGAGACATTCCCGTTTTTGCAACCTCAGCAGTTTACGCAGGTAGTCCCAATATCATGAAAGATAAGGATCTCGAAGGGATTATTTTTAGTGACATGCCTTGGGTGTTTACTCATCAGATGGCTAATAAAAATTGGCCAGAGCAGTTAAATAGTTATAACCGCTTATATGCGCTCGGCATGGATAGCTATACCTTAACAAGCCAATTGAATCAGTTACTTCTCTTCCCAGCTATGGGAATTGATGATAAGAGTGGTGTACTTTACTTGAATCGAATACAGCAGATTGCAAGAATTCCGGCTTGGGGACAATTCAAAGGCGGCGTTGCTATAGAGACTAGCTTAACTTGATTGGGATATAAGATAGATGTCATTGAAGGCCGGTTTCGCAGCAGAGCAGCAAGCAAGGGCGTATCTTATTGCCCAGGGTTTACATTGGATAGAGAGCAATTATCGCTGCCGTTGGGGTGAGATTGATTTAATTATGCAAGAACAAAATTATCTTGTATTCGTTGAAGTACGAGCCCGCAGGTCACGAAATTTTGGTGGTGCTTTAGCGAGTGTGGACTATGTTAAACAGCAGAAGCTTACTCGAGCTGCAACCCATTATTTGGCAATTAATAAAAGATACGATAAACAACCGGTACGTTTTGATGTACTTGGGATGGAAGGAAAAGAATTGCAGATTGAATGGATAAAGAATGCTTTTGAAATGGCTTTTTAATGCTGCTTTTAAAATGATAAACAATCGGAAATAAAAATGACACAGATGGAAGATCGCGTCAGACAGCTTTTTGGTATCAGTATAGAAGCAAAAATTGCAGTAGCAGATGCTTTGTCTTCTCCCATAGCGAAAGCAGGTTTACGTTTAGTAAATTGTTTACTCAATGATGGCAAAATATTAATTTGTGGCAGTGGCGGATCAGCAGCAAATTGCCTCCACTTTTCTGCAGCAATGATTAATCATTTCGAAGTAGAACGCCCTTCTCTACCTGTTATTGCCTTAACTACCGATATGTCTTCACTGACCTCCGTTGCTAATGATGGTCATTATGATCAAGTATTTGCGCGCCAGATACAGGCCTTAGGTCACGAAGGAGATGTTTTGATTGCCCTCTCGACATCGGGGAACGCAGACTGTATTTTACATGCTGTGAATGCAGCAAATGATAGAGGAATGGATACGATTGCCTTAAGCGGTCGTGATGGTGGTGTTCTTAGTAATCATCTTGGTCCAGAAGATATCGAATTGAGAGTACAGGGTGACAATGCAGCTCGTATCCGCGAAACACATTTATTCATTTTGCATTGTTTTTGTGATCTGATAGATCAATCCTTATTTGGGCAAATGCTGGGGTAAATTATGAAAATACGTTCAATCATTTTTTTGCTAATAAGCGCTTTACTCACAGGCTGTGTAGCGGCCGTGGTGGCTGGTGCTGCTGCCAGTCTAGTTGTCTATGATAGACGAAGTGTTGTCACTATTGAAAGTGACGCTCGTATATTTCATAAAATACATACAGCAATAGTAAAAGACCCTCGTTTTCGGGATTCTCGAATAATAGTCACTAGTTTCAACCGCGTAGTCTTATTAGCTGGCCAAACACCTGCAGCTTCTTTACGCGTGATGGCAGAAAAAATTGCGCAGAGTACGCCTAATGTTAGAAGAGTCTATGATGAAATCACGGTAGATTATCCATTATCGATAGCAGAAAGAACTAAAGATACTTGGATTACCAGCCAGGTTCGAAGTTTAATGCTAGCTAGAAAAGGTCTAGAGTCTGGCTCCATACGGATAGTGACTGAGAGCGGCGTTGTCTATTTAATGGGAATTGCGACCCATGAACAAGCTAATTTAGCGGTGAATGTTGCAAGGCAGGTTGATGGAGTGAGAAAAGTGGTTAAGGTTTTTCAATATATAGTCTAATCAACATATTCTAAAGCGGGTATGAGAAAACAGGGACGTACGATTATTCTTCTATTAAGCTTTGCCTTATTAGGAGGCTGCTATAGTGAATTGTGGACTGGAGCAACAATGGTCTACGATCGCCATAATGTTTATAAAAAAATCGATGATTACCAGCTAGGAGCGGAGGCAGGTCATGCACTTTATGATGATCAATTGTTTAAGCAACAAGGTTGTTCAATCGATTTGGCTGTTTTCAATGGAGATATTTTACTCGCTGGGCATCTGCCGACAGTTAAGCTGCGACAGGAAGCAATAAGGCGCATTTCAGCGCTGAAGGGTTATCGCCGCGTAATAAATCAATTGGATATAAGCAAACAGCCAAGTTCTACGATAGAAGATAGTTGGATTACCACAAAAATACGGAGTCAAATTTTTGCCGATGCTGATATCGATCCTCGGGTATTTAAAATAATAACGTCGGATCATATTGTGTATCTTATGGGAGATGTAAAACCTCGCCAAGCGCTACGGGTAATCGATATTGCAAGAAACACCGAAGGGGTGGAACGAGTAGTAAAATTATTTAAATACTATCACTTAAGTCAGCATGCTTTAGCAGACACTTAGTGCAGAAATGCGTCAAACGGTCAAAATTAATGAGAAATTAGGATTAATTGTATTTGGCATGAGCAAATTTTCTTAAATATCACCACCTTGTGTACCGATACCTCGTTGTGGCCTGGACATCCAGGCCACGGGGTACTGTTTTCCAAACCAGGAAGTGGCTAACCTGGAGGATACCGTTTACTTTATCAATGGAAGCGACCTTTATCCAGTCGTTTACGAATTTTTCTTAATTTTAATGCACGTAATGAACCCGTCGATGCATTGCTATCTCGTTCTTCATTATAACCATTTAAATTTTCAACTGGATGGGATCTAAAATGTTTCCGATAAGGGTTGTGGTTTTTGTCATGTTTGTGGTGGAGTCCATCACCATAACGATTGAGCATCTTTTCCCGCATACTGGCAGCGGTGCGTTGTTGCTTCTCAGACATAGTCAATTCCTTAATTGCGAGGTGAATTGCGAGTTCTGATGGTATTTCTTTGAAAGGTTCGGTCAAAAAAACAATAGCAGAACCCCTATTTAAAATATAAGCAATTTATAGCTAATATTCCAGTTTAGTTAGTCAACAACTGTGATCAAAAAGATGTAACAACATTAAACATATTGATTTTTAATTTGTAAAATTGTACAATTAGTTCGGCGAAATTGACATAAAGAACGCGGTTACGTTGCTTATCAAAGTTGATTACTTTATAATCCGCGCGATAAAAGATGGGTGAAAATGTGAAAGATAAGCTTGGCATTAGCGGTGTAAAGCGGATGCTAGGAATCCAACTGCTGACTAGTGTACTGATCTCTTTAGTATTATTAGCAATTTTCGGTAAAAAAGAAGCAATGTCGGCAGTCATAGGCGGCATGGTGGCAATAATCCCCTCAGCTCTTTTCGCTAGAAAATTGTTTCAATACCAAGGCGCTAGAGCAGCTCGACAAATTGTTAAAAGTTTCTATTTAGGTGAAGCTTTGAAAATCATGTCGTCCGTTATCTTATTTACATTTGTTTTTATGTGGTTAAAAATAGCCCCTCTTGCGTTTTTTTTCACCTACATTGTGGTGCTAATGAACCATTGGTTTGCACCACTGATTTTTGCTAACAAACAAAATAGGCCTGAAAGTGACTGAAATGGTATCAAGCACCCAATACATTAAGCATCATTTAACATATTTAACCTTCGATTTTAAGACAATGAGTTTTGGATCCGATGGTTTTTGGACAGTCAACTTAGATACTTTATTTTTTTCAGTAGTATCAGGCATTGTGATTCTAACTTTGCTCTATTTTGGTGCTCGCAGAGTAACTACTGGTGTTCCTGGAAAATTGCAGAATTTTGCCGAGTTAATGCTTGAATTTGCGGATAATCAGGTTAAAGATTGTTTTCATGGTAAAAATAAATTAATTGGCCCTCTGGCGCTAACCATCTTCGTTTGGGTTTTCCTGATGAATTTTATGGATATTCTACCCGTCGATATTCTGCCTTTAGCAGCCCAGACAGTTGGTATTCATTATTTAAAAGTGGTTCCAACAAACGATCTGAATTTAACCTTTGCTCTATCCTTATCGGTATTCATGCTCATTATAATTTACAGCGTAAAAATTAAGGGGCTTAAAGGTTTTATAAAAGAATTAACATTGCAACCATTCAACCACCCAGTATTTATTCCATTTAACTTGCTGCTTGAATTAGTAGGATTGATCGCTAAGCCAATTTCATTGGCACTTCGTTTGTTTGGTAACTTATATGCTGGCGAATTGATCTTTATTCTGATAGCCTTGTTAACTTTGAATGCAACGTCTGCCTCTGTAGTAGGAACATCCACCTTAGGTGTAGCGCAATTCGTGTTGGCCTTTGCTTGGTCAATTTTCCATATATTGGTTATTACGTTGCAAGCATTTATTTTCATGGTGCTAACGATAGTTTATCTAAGTTTGGCTCATGAAGATCATTAATCAGTTTTTTATTTAATCATTGTCCATTAAGGGGATTTATATGCAAGCTGCAAATTTGATAGCACAGGTTCAAGGTATGACTGTTATTGCAGTCGCTTTACTCATTGGTTTAGGTGCTTTAGGTACTGCGATTGGTTTCGGTTTATTAGGCGGAAAATTCCTTGAAGGTTCTGCGCGTCAACCCGAAATGGTTCCTATGCTGCAAGTAAAAATGTTTATTGTTGCTGGTCTGCTTGATGCGGTAACAATGATTGGTGTGGGTATTGCGTTATTCTTCACTTTCGCCAACCCCTTCCTCAGCAACTTGGGTTCTTAATAAAACCAAATAAGGGCGCCAAGCGCCCTAATTGCTACGGGAGATATTACCTTGGATATTAATTTAACTCTGGTTGTGCAGATGCTGGTTTTTGCAGCATTTGTTTGGTTTACCATGAAATTTGTCTGGCCTCCGTTGGCTAAGGCGATGGAAGAACGCCAAGATAAAATAGCTGACGGCTTGTCATCGGCTGAGCGTGGACGAAAGGAATTAGAACTTGCCCAGCATCGTGTAAAAGATGAATTGAAGCAAGCGAAAGCACAAGCTTCTGAAATCGTAGAAAAAGCGAATCGTCGTGCAGCACAGATGATAGAAGAAGCTAAAGAAGACGCTAAATTAGAAGCTCAAAGACAAGCTAAGATAGCTCATGAGCAAATATTGCAGGAAATCAACCATGCAAAAGATAGCTTGCGTAGCCAAGTAGCTCAGTTAGCGATTGCCGGAGCAGAAAAAATTCTAAATCGCGAAATCGATGCAAAGGCGAATAGCAAACTGCTCGATGATCTGATTGAAGAGATTTGATTATGTCTAATACTACTACGATCGCCAGACCCTATTCTAAAGCCATTTTTGAGCACGCCCTAGCGACCAAAAGACTTAGTGAATGGTCTGAAATACTGCAGAGACTTGCTGTTGCAGTATTAGATGAAAAAGCAAAGCAATTTATTTTGAGCCCGACTGTCACTGTAGAACAACAGCTAAGTTTGTTAATGGCTCTCTTTGCAAAATCAGACTCGGATAATACTGAAGTAGAAAATCTGATCAGTCTATTGGCTCAGAATAAACGACTCATGTTGTTACCCGATATTAAAGTGATTTTTGAAGTACTGCGCGCTGAGCAAGAAAAAACGCTGAAGGTAGATGTTATTAGTTTCTCAGAACTTTCATCAGACCAACAAAAGAAATTAATCGACTCGCTCAGCCATCGATTACAGCGTCAAGTAACACTTAACCTTACTGAGGACAAGTCATTGTTAGGTGGCGCGATTATTCGTGCAGGCGATTTAGTTATTGATGGTTCGGTGCTTGGAAAATTAAATAAATTAGGCGCCGATTTAGCCGCGTAATAAGAGGATAGAATTCATGTCAGAACAAGTAGCTTTAAATCCATCTGAAATCAGTGAGTTAATTAAAAAGAGAATTGAACAATTTTCTGTTGTTTCAGAAGCAAGAAATGTAGGTACGATTGTTAGCTTAAAAGATGGTATCGTTCGTCTGCATGGCCTAGAAGATGTTATGCAAGGTGAAATGATTGAATTCCCAGGCGGTATCTATGGATTAGCTCTAAACTTAGAGCGTGATTCTGTCGGTGCTGTAATTCTTGGTGATTATTCCAGTTTATCAGAAGGCCAACAAGGAAAATGTACTGGCCGTATTCTTCAGGTGCCCGTTGGAAAGGCTTTATTAGGCCGTGTGGTTGATGCGCTTGGTAATCCAATTGATGGTAAAGGGCCAATCGAAGCAACTAAAACATCTCCGATTGAAAAAGTTGCGCCTGGTGTAATTAGTCGTCAATCAGTAGATCAACCTGTTCAAACAGGTCTGAAAGCGGTAGATGCGATGATCCCCGTGGGTCGTGGCCAACGTGAGCTTATCATTGGCGACCGTCAGACTGGAAAAACAGCCATTGCAATTGATGCGATCATTAACCAAAAAGGTACAGGCGTAAAATGCATTTACGTTGCTATTGGCCAGAAAGCATCATCTGTTGCTGCGATTGTACGTAAATTGGAAGAAAGCGGCGCAATGGAACATACCATAGTCGTAGTTGCCGGCGCTTCCGACTCTGCTGCGCTTCAGTTTATCGCTCCTTATTCAGGTTGCACCATGGGTGAATACTTCATGGAAAAGGGTGAAGATGCGTTGATCGTTTACGATGATTTGACTAAACAAGCTTGGGCTTATCGCCAAATATCTCTGTTATTAAGACGTCCTCCCGGTAGAGAAGCTTATCCTGGTGATATTTTCTATTTGCACTCTCGCCTACTGGAACGTGCAGCACGAATTAATGCTGAAGAAGTTGAAAAGTTAACTAACGGTGAAGTTAAAGGTAAGACAGGCTCACTGACTGCCCTACCAATTATTGAAACCCAGGCTGGAGACGTTTCTGCTTTCGTACCCACCAACGTAATCTCTATTACCGATGGTCAGATTTTCCTTGATGTTGATTTGTTTAACTCAGGGGTGCGTCCAGCAATTAACTCAGGACTTTCAGTCTCTCGGGTAGGTGGTGCTGCGCAAACCAAAATCATGAAAAAACTCGGTGGCGGTACGCGTCTAGCATTAGCTCAATTCCGTGAATTGGAAGCATTTTCTCAATTTGCTTCAGATCTTGACGATGCAACTCGTAAGCAGTTAGAGCGCGGACAACGGATCACTGAATTAATGAAGCAAAAACAATACTCACCACTCTCAGTAGCAGAAATGGCAATTTCCCTTTTTGTTGTTGAAAAAGGTTATTTAGATGATATCCCTGTTAGCGAAGTAAGTGCATTCGAGCATGCTTTACATGGTTATATGCGCACTTCACAGGCCGCTTTATTACAGAAAATTAATGAAGCAGGCGCCTATGACGGCGAGATAGAGTCGCAAATTAAGGCTGCTGTGGAAGAATTCAAACGCAGTGGTAGTTGGTAAGTTTAGAGTCATTTTCTGCTTAAAGCAGATAATGGCTGATGATTACGCAGACTGTGTTTCCAAGCACAGTTTGTTAATTAAAGGCGAAGCAAGATATGGCTGGAGCGAAAGAGATCCGTTCAAAAATTGCGAGTATTAAAAACACGCAAAAAATTACTCGAGCAATGGAAATGGTTGCTGCAAGCAAGATGCGTAAAACGCAAGATAGAATGCGTGCATCAAAGCCCTATGCAACTAAAATATATAATGTTGTCAAACACATAGCGCGTGCGACATCCGAATATCGTCACCCTTTTATGGACAATCGTGACATTAAGCGTATCGGCGTAATTGTCGTCACTTCTGATCGGGGCTTGTGTGGTGGGTTGAACTCAAACCTTTTACGAGAAACAATTCGTGTTCTCCGCCAATGGCAACAAGAAGGAAAAGAAATTGATCTTTGTGTTATTGGCCGTAAAGGTCAGGCGTTTTTCAAACGTGTAGGCGGACGAGTAATTGCCTCAATTGATCAATTAGGCGATAAGCCAGGTGTTAACGATTTGATTGGCGCTGTTAAAGTCATGCTAGATGCATTTTACAAAGGTGAAATTGATGCCTTGCATGTCGTATACAATGAATTTGTTAACACCATGACACAAAAGCCAACTGTCAAGCAATTGCTGCCTTTGCCTAGAGCAGAAGAAGATAGTAAATCGCTTGGGCATCATTGGGATTACATCTATGAACCAGATGCCAAAGAGTTACTTGATGCATTGCTGGAGCGCTATATCGAGCTACAAGTTTATCAAGCAGTAGTAGAAAATATCGCCTGTGAACAAGCAGCCAAAATGATTGCGATGAAAAGCGCAACTGACAACGCAGGTGATTTAATTAAAGAGTTTCAATTGGCTTATAACAAAGCCCGACAAGCTGCCATTACCCAAGAGTTGGCTGAAATTGTCGGTGGTGCAGACGCTTTATAAGAGGGTATACGATGAGTGTAGGAACAGTAGTTGAAGTTATTGGTGCGGTGGTCGACGTAGAATTCCCCCGCGAAAGTGTTCCCAAAGTAAACGATGCTTTAAAGCTCGTTGAAGGCGATCTAGTTTTTGAAGTACAGCAGCAGCTAGGTGATGGCGTTGTGCGTACTATTGCAATGGGTACTACAGACGGTTTGAAACGTGGGCTTAAAGCAGAAAATACTGGTGAACCTATTCGCGTTCCTGTTGGTAAAAAGACTTTAGGACGAATTATGGATGTTCTAGGTCGTCCAGTTGATGATGCAGGCCCAATTGAAGCCGAAGAATATTGGACAATTCATCGTCAGGCACCTAGCTATGAAGATCAAGCAGGCGGTCAAGAATTACTCGAAACCGGAATTAAAGTTATTGACTTACTTTGTCCTTTTGCGAAAGGTGGTAAAGTCGGTCTCTTCGGTGGTGCTGGTGTAGGTAAAACCGTTAACATGATGGAATTAATCCGAAATATTGCTCATGAGCACAGTGGTTATTCCGTATTTGCTGGAGTCGGCGAACGTACTCGAGAAGGTAACGATTTCTATCATGAAATGAAAGATTCTAACGTATTGGACAAAGTATCACTGGTTTACGGACAGATGAATGAGCCACCAGGAAACCGTCTACGTGTTGCTTTGACTGGTTTGACCATGGCAGAAAAATTCCGTGACGAAGGTCGTGACGTTCTATTATTTATTGATAACATTTATCGTTATACCTTGGCAGGGGTTGAAGTATCTGCGCTGTTAGGCCGTATGCCATCAGCAGTAGGTTATCAGCCAACACTGGCAGAAGAAATGGGTATGCTGCAAGAACGTATTACCTCTACAAAAACAGGTTCTATTACTTCTATCCAAGCAGTTTACGTTCCAGCGGATGACTTGACTGACCCATCGCCTGCCACTACCTTTGCCCACTTGGATGCTACAGTAGTACTGTCGCGTCAAATTGCAGAGTTAGGAATTTATCCTGCAGTAGATCCCTTGGATTCTACTTCACGACAGTTAGATCCTTTAGTTGTAGGCCAAGAGCATTACGACACCGCTCGTCGTGTCCAGCAAACGTTACAACGCTATAAAGAATTAAAAGATATTATTGCAATTTTAGGTATGGACGAATTGTCTGAAGAAGATAAACGGGTTGTTACTCGTGCACGTAAAATCCAACGTTTTCTTTCACAGCCATTTTTCGTTGCTGAAGTGTTCACCGGTTCACCTGGTAAATATGTGTCATTGAAAGATACGATTAAAGGATTCCAAGGAATTCTTGCCGGCGAATATGATGACTTACCTGAGCAAGCGTTTTACATGGTTGGTAGCATCGAGGAAGCTGTTGCTAAAGCTAAAACCTTATGAGGCAAACAGACATGGCAATAACAACGCACTTAGACATCGTCAGTGCAGAACAGGAAATATTCTCTGGCGTCGTGGAAATGATAGTAGCAACTGGCGAGATGGGAGAGATTGGCGTTTCTCCAGGCCACGCTCCCTTGCTAACTGTTCTAAAGCCGGGAGAAATTCGCGTAACTTTGCAAGGGGGTAAACAAGAGGTTTACTATGTTTCTGGCGGAATGTTAGAAGTGCAACCCTACTATGTTACTGTTTTGGCTGATGCGATAGAACGAGCAGAGGATCTCGATGAGGCCGCTGCTCTAGCTGCTAAAGTTCGTGCAGAAGAAGCAATTGCTAATAAAAATTCTGAATTGGATTATTCCAAGGCAACTGCTGAGTTAGCACGTGCTGTTGCACAGATCCGTGCAATCAAGAAAATTAGAAACAATCTTAAGTAATTCTAAATAAATAAAACAAGCCTTAATGTTTTCATTAAGGCTTTAGTTTATCGATCATTCTCTAATGTATATATTCGTATAATTATTATGTTACATTAACCAATCTTAGTAACTGTTCCTTTTTACAATGAGTTAAGCACTTATTCAACTGTCGATCCACAAGCTTATCCACAGGAAAGTCTGTCAAGCCAAAGTTATTTCGACAAAAAATTATTATTTATCAAAGACATATAAAATTAACTGTTCTAATTTTGAAAGATCCTGCAAAGTTATTCACAGTTTGAGGTGCTTATTATTCGCGACCTTTATAATTGATGCTAAAATAGCATTTGAATAACCGGATCTAATATCTGTGATTGAAATTTAAAATGAATCTTATGAATGATGCGATAGAGCGTAAAACGCTGACCGAGTTTACCGAAAAGGCTTACCTTGATTATTCAATGTATGTAATCCTTGATAGAGCACTTCCCCATATTGCCGATGGCTTAAAACCGGTGCAAAGACGTATTGTCTATGCAATGTCTGAATTAGGGCTCAAAGCGACTGCTAAATACAAAAAATCTGCCCGTACCGTGGGGGACGTTTTAGGTAAATTCCATCCTCATGGCGATACGGCCTGCTATGAAGCAATGGTTTTAATGGCGCAGCCTTTTTCTTACCGTTATCCCTTCGTCGATGGGCAAGGAAACTGGGGATCCGCGGATGATCCTAAGTCCTTCGCTGCAATGCGTTATACCGAAGCACGCTTATCCGCTTATGCTGAGTTATTATTATCTGAGCTACAACAAGGTACAGTGGAATGGGTCGATAATTTTGACGGTACTTTGCAAGAGCCATCGCTACTACCTGCACGCTTACCCAATGTATTATTGAATGGAGCAACAGGCATTGCCGTGGGTATGTCCTCTGATATTTTACCCCACAACTTAACTGAAGTAGCTAATGCTTGTATTCTTTTGTTGGATAATCCAAAGGCAACTTTAGACGAAGTTCGTAGCCATATCAAGGGTCCTGATTTCCCTACTGAAGCAGAAATAATTACGCCTGCTCACGCCATTAAAGCGATGTATGAGTCAGGTAATGGCTCGATAAAAATGCGTGCGCTATATTGCCAGGAGCAATACAATATCGTTATCACTGCCCTTCCTTATCAAGTTTCAGGTGCGAAGGTGGTAGAACAAATTGCTGCACAGATGCAACAAAAAAAATTGCCTATGATCGAAGATTTACGCGATGAATCCGATCACGAACATCCTACTCGCCTGGTGATTTCTCCGAAATCTAATCGAGTTGACGTGGAAGGCTTGATGTCGCATCTCTTTGCGACTACTGATTTAGAACGAAGCTACCGTGTTAATTTCAATATGATAGGTTTGGATGGCAAACCGCGCGTCAAATCGCTGTTAACCATTTTGCAGGAATGGTTAAGTTATCGCATAGCGACAGTAAAAAGGCGTTTAGAATATCGGCTAGAAAAAGTATTGGATCGTATTCATGTATTGGAAGGTTTAATTGTCGCCTATCTCAATATTGATGAAGTAATTGCCATTATTCGAGAACATGATAATCCCAAGCAAGGATTAATGGAGCGTTTCCAACTTAGTGAAAGGCAGGCTGAAGCAATTTTAGAAATGAAATTGCGTCATCTAGCCAAATTAGAAGAAATCAAGCTAAGGGGAGAGTTAGATGAGTTGAGCAAGGAACGCGATCGACTACAGACCATTTTAGCCAGTGAAAAGCGTTTAAAATCTTTAGTCAAAGACGAAATTATTGCAGATAGAGATCAATACGGGGACGTTAGACGCTCCCCGTTAATAGAGCGCCAGGATTCCCAGGCTTTAAAAGAAGAGGATATTTTACCTAATGAGCCCATTACCGTGGTCCTTTCGCAAAAAGGCTGGATTCGTGCCGCAAAAGGCTATGATATTGATGGGCGTGAATTGAGTTATAAATCCGGCGATGAGTTTAAAGCCCAAACCAATGCTCGAAGTAACCAACAGGTGATATTCTTTGATAGTGAAGGAAAAGTATATACTTTGCCTGGGCATGTACTTCCATCTGCACGCGGGCAAGGTGAACCTTTAACTGGTAAATTAAATCCTGCCGAGGGAATTTCTTTTGAAGGTCTTATTTCGGGAGATGCAGACAATTGGGTATTATTATCCAGCGATGCTGGCTATGGATTTATTAGCAAATTACAAGATTTATATGTAAAAAATCGCAATGGAAAAGCCTGTATCAAATTGCCTGAAAACAGCCGTGTCATGACGCCTCGTCTAATTGCGAATAAGGAATCACAACTTATTGCTGCTGTGACCAACGCAGGTCGATTGCTTATTTTCCCTATCAAAGAGTTGCCGGAGCTTAGTCGCGGCAAAGGAAATAAATTAATTAATATCTCTTCTGCAAAAGCTGAACAACGCGAAGAATTTGTCATTGATTTACAAGTTCTCTACCCTGAAGATGCGTTAACAGTCCATGCAGGAAAGCGTCATTTTACTTTGAAATCTGCAGATCTTAACTTTTATCTAGGTGAAAGAGGTCGTCGTGGAAATCGCTTACCACGCGGTTTGCAAAATGCAACGGCTTTACAGGTGTCTATAGCAAATAAAATTGAATAAGGTTTCACATGAAACCTATGGTTTATGAGATTCTTTTCTGATTTAATTTAATCCAAAAAAAGAACAAGTTTAGCTAAAAAGCAACATCGAAATTAAAAGGGTGTTATACTCATAACGTCCATGAGTCCGGAGGAGCGGATAATGCCCTATTTGATCCAAGGTAAAGCAAAAACTGTTTTCCCCGCTTTTAGAAAAGCGCAATATGTTGCTCCTGGAACAGATAAAAAACAAGTTGAAATCGATATCCCTCGCTCCCGATTTTTCGGCTCCCTTTCTCAATATCGCGATTTTAAAAGTGTATGGCTAGATGAGCAACAAAGCCCGGCCAATAACTATTCTCAGGGCAATATGACGGGAGGCAATTTATTTTTGCTTTTCGCTGGACGTGCTGTTCCGATCCCTTTTTTTAATAGAGATGAGACCGAAGAAGAGCAAATTATGCCTCAGTTTATCAAAATCTGCTTTGGCTATTTTGATAAAGATAATCACCTACGCGGACTCTCTCTCTCTTATCGAAAAGATGATCCTACAAAATGGATCATAGGGATTTCCAAAGATCCTAATTTGCCACCCGAAGAAACAGAGGTTAAAGTTTTAACTTCATTTGACCCAAAACCATTGTGTAAGTCCCCCTGTGATCTAAGGTCCGTCTCTGTCAATGATAGGACACTAATTGAAGCAATAGCATCGCCCCCTCTCGAAAAATTTATCAGACTAATATTAACCCCCACTGGTGAGATAAATCCCGCTGCAGAGCTTATTAATTTGTTCCTACCCTTTGTACACACTGAAGATAATGAGCAATTATTAGAAATCTTCAACGCAAGAATAGCTGAGATCTTAACTAGCAAGCTCTTAAAGTTACTGAATGACTGTAAAACAAAGCCTAGTTCGCAACAAGTGCGAAAATGTTTAGATCCCAGCTCTGATCTCTATGCGAGGCTTAGTGCATTAGAAGTTGGCAATGAAAACCAGGTAGAACTCTTACTACTCATGGATCGCATTGGTTTGAGTGCTGAAAGACAAGACCTTATTTTGAATGATAAGGTTTTGGTTAAGAAGTTATACCGGTTGATCCCTGGTGAGCATGAAGCTCTGTTGTCGGACTATTTAGCTGACGCAGAGAAAACCCTTATCTTGAGTTTTATTATTCAAAATGATCATTATGAGATTTTAACTCCACTCAAAGAAACCAACTATCAGGATGTTTGTCAAAAATTTATTTACCTTAATACTTTTGATTGGCAATTTCCTAAGGATAATTTTCGTCACGAAGTGATGTGCAGATTGTTATTAAGATATCCAACTATTTCTGAGCATACTCTTGGGCAATTATATGAGACTTTGGGAGACCAAAGGACTGCGCAAGTTGTTGAACGCGTTTTTGATCCAGTGCTTTTAGCAGAATATTTGATACAAGATAAAAATGAGAGTCTTTGCAATAAGCAATTACTCGAACTGACTGACTTTTTCATCCCTGTTCTTCACAAATATGAGCAAACCGCTCAGCTTGGCGGCAACACTTTATCGAAAGAACTCTTGTCGGTTTTAGCCAATTGGTTTGTAGAAGCTAAGAATCGCGAATTTTTAGAGTCGCTGTATTACTGCAGTAGTGCAGAACAATTAAAGGCCGCACTCATTCTAGACGAACTTGGGTTTGAGCGTTTAGCGACCTATTTAGTAAACCCCGCAGTGGTATCCGCTGTTAATTTGCTGGCAAGTTGTCAATTAGAGTCGACTATTAGGAATCTGCTTGGTGAGGAAATTTTCTTAGTGGCGTTAGGCGAAATTCATCGGTTAAACAATAGTGAATGGAAAACTGCATGTCTTATATTATTAAGTCAGAATCTACTTAAACCAATTGAATTTGCTCAGCTGATTGAGGCTTTTAAAATTTATCCCAATCTAGCTCAACAAATTGTTGCAGCACACGAGGAAAAATTCTTCGCAGAGCAGATAAAAGAACTGGCTTTTAACCCCGATTTACATCAAACAGCCAGCTTTCTAGTTAGTAGAGGCGTTAAATTTAGCTTTGAGCAACTAAAGCAACCTTTTGCCTGTCAGTTAATATTAGCTGTGGCTAATATAGTTAGAGGCAAAAAGTTAGATGATGTCATCAAAGGCTATTTAGAGACCATATTGCCGGTCGTTTTACAGTTTGTTAATCATGAAATCAATTGGGAAGAAGCCCAAATTCGCTTAAGAGAAGAGAAAGCTAGGCTAATATATAAGAGGTTGCAGGAGTCAGAACAAGACAGGGTGTTATCTAATTTATTTTTAGGACAGCTACAAGTCTTTGCGATAGCCAAAAGATGCGAAGTGACGCCAGAGCAGCAGCTTACTAAAACGAAGTACATTGCAAAAGAGTTAGCACGAGCTCTAGAATTATTGACATCTAAATTGGCCGAGGATTCTCTCTTAAATGAAGAGCAAAAAAATAAATTATACCAAGAGGTAATTACCAGTTTTTCAGCTCTAGAAGCGCGGGATCATGTGTCAGCTGAAACAACGATTGCTGCCATCGAAGCCTTCGCTAGCTATCATTTGCATGGCTTGGTAGATCTCCCTTTTAAGCTGTTGTTAGGGAATCCATCACTTGCTAAAGCGGCTCTTGCTATACAAAGACATCATCTGCCCGTTGATTCGCTACTTCATTTTGATGAGCCTTTGCAAAGGACTGTTATCACGTCTCTTATTAACCTGGGTAACATGGCACCGGAGAGCCAGTCTGCTTTTCAGCTAGCAATGCAGGATGATAAAGAGGGCCATGATTTTCGTCTTTTATTAACAAGGACAACCACTAAAAATCAGCTTCATCCTTATTTAGCCGAACTATTACCAGCTGGAATTAGGAGTCGGAGAATAAGCGCCGACTATGCAAATATCGGCAAAAATATAGAAAATGCTCGACTTAGAACGCAAGCTTATAATTTGGATGAGTGCTTAATTCTGATCAATCGCCTTCGCGCGCTTGACTTTGATGATCAATTTATTGAGTTTGTGGTTAGAAATGATGAAAAAAGCAGGCAGCTCTATCGAGCAATCCTGCGAATCGAAGAAGAGTGCCAAACGATAAGAGCTAGGTTAAAAGACGAAGCAAAAACCGACAGGACAACGAAAGTAAAATATGAGCTTTTACTCGAATCCGAACATCATTATCGTAAGGATTTATATCAGGCAATTTATGACGCATTGAATGCGCCTAAAGAGATGCCTACTGAACAAAAACTAGAGGAGCTGACTGTAAAAATCAGCAGCGCGGAAAATCATATAAAGAACGTCGTTGAAATAGACAGGGCTCCTGAGCTTAGAATGGCAATGGCAATTATCGTTAATATACTAACCCTCGTGTTTACTGCAACTATTGCTAATTTTGTACATCAAAAGAATACAGGTGATTTTCTATTTTTCTATCGACCTGCCTCGAGTGAAGCATTGAACACTCGCCATAAGCAAGTGCTTCAGGAGGTTGCCACTACAATCACCGCAGCACCGAGCGACTGATGAAGCGCAGTAGTCTAGTCTTAGTATTAGCACTGGTTTTCCTTGAATGGCTGGATTTTAGCCTTTATCTTTATTTAGCAAAATCGGTTTTTGCGAATGATTTCTTTCCGCCTTCTTCCTATAGTTTGACGCTAAGTTTCGCCTTATTTGCAGCAGCCTATTTCGCTCGGCCAGTGGGTGGATGGATATTTGGTCGAAAAGCTGATCTCAGCGGGCGACGCAATCCGATGGTTTTTTCTGCTGCTTTAATGGGATTTGCTACCTTAGGCATATGTTTATTACCCACTTATTCACAAATTGCTTTTCTAGCGCCTTGGGGGCTGCTTGTTTTACGAATTGCTCAAGGTCTCGCTTTAGGAGGAGAAATTAATACGTCTGCCATGTTTTTGGTGGAACATCACCCAAAGAGGCCGCTAGTTGCTGGCAGTTTAGTGGCTGCAAGTGGGGCTTTAGGCATGTTTTTGGGTGCCGCACTCGCGACTCTTTTACAATACCTAAATATCCTGTGGGCGTGGCGGTTGATTTTTGCAGCAGTTGGTATTGTATCATTATGGGTATGTCGTTTGCGTAAGCGTTTGCGCGAATCCCCAGAGTTCCAAAAAGATAATCTGCCTATTCATGCGATTTGGATAACGCATTGGCGCGGTCTGCTGAATATTGCGATTGTCGGTGCTTTTGTGAGTGTGACGGTGTATATCTGTAATGTGTTTTGGGTGTCATTTGCCATTGATAAGCAATTGTGGTCTAAAACGCAATGCGCTTGGACAGGATCAGTAGCTCAATTACTCTCTGCCTTATTGGCCCTCCCCATCGCTTATTTTTCACAGCCATCGCAGGTTTACCGTTTAATGCAGGCTAGTATGGTTCTGATTAGTCTAGCTGCTCCCTGCCTTTTTTTCTTTACGACGGTTTATTTATCTCGAGCAGTTTTGCTATCTGTATTAGGCTATGCGATCGCCAATGCCTTAGCTTGTTCAGCACTTTATTATTTGCTGTACTTGCAATTACCCGCTCAATATCGCTGTCGAGGTGTATCAACGGTTTGGGCTCTAGCAGCTAGCCTCGGTGCGGTCAGCCTTCCTCTTGCAGAACAGGCGGTTAAATTAGGTGCGAATTGGCTACCCGGAGCTTTAGTGAGTACCGTAGCAATTTTAAGTGTACTTTTGTTGAAGTCTAATCAGCATCTGTTTAAAAATAGCTTAAATGTAGAAGCAATACCCAATTAAGCGTTATCAAACCTTCAATTTTGGCCAGCGAATTTACAATTTATTTCATGTAAATGCAGTTTAGCTTTTATTAATACTATTGAACTGGCATCTCATTTCTGATTAATATGAATTATTCAAGGATTTGGAATTAGGAAGAGCTATGTCTCTGCCATCGAAGGCACTCTATATTAGTCAGTTACAATACCTCGAAGGGCAAGTAGTTACCCCCTCAGGCCATGAAGTTAAAAAAGTTCGATTATTTGACGCTGATGGCCAAGAACAGATCGCGTATTTTAAGCCTATCGCCGATGATTACCCCCCTCTATTAGCTAAATACTCTGTCGCTGCGAGTGTTGCGCTGCGTCTTTCTTTAGGGGATAAAGCGGCCGAAGATCGACTCGTTTTTGATGAGACAGGAAAGAAAATCCTGGGAACAGTCTCTTTTGAATTACCTGGCTATAAACCCTTGTTAAGTGCGGGCAAAAATCTTCCCACTGATCCTAAGGAAAGAGAACTCGTTTGTCCTTCTAAGGAAACGCTTATTAAATACAATGTCGCTGAACTATTAGTCGCGGCATGGCGTTACAAATGTGACGATCGCCATCCCGATAATTTTAGTCTTTTCGGCTTACTAGATTGGGATATGATCCTCTACCACATTACTCACATAATGAAAGGTGGCCGATATATTGACGGTATTCTCAAACCCATACCTAAAAAGGGGATGCGTTTAAAAGCAGAGGAATTAGATACTTTTCCTAATGTGCTAAATAGAACCCATTGGCCAGCAAATACTATCCCTGGAAATTTTAATTATTATAAACATTATCAGGCGGCCGAGGCATTTCAAGCCTTAGCTGGTTCAATTGAATTCCAGGAGCAAATGTTTGAAGCTTTGTTAAAAGAATTACTTAGTTTTGATCCAGAAATGCTGCGTGTACGCCTTAAAGAATATCTAGGTGATTTACCTCTTGATTATAGTTCTCTTTCTTCAAAGCTTGATTATGAGCGAGAATATCCCCTCCTATTTAATAGCGAAACCGATAACAAATCGTTTGTTGATCATATGGTTAGAGTTTTTCAAAATGAATATGATGAATTTCGTTCGGAAGTGGTTTATTACCAGGGCTGTGAAGAAAACGAATATGGCATTCCGGTATCCGGATTTGCCAAGTTTTTACGTAATAAGCCTTCGGCGTATAAAAAAATACAGGAGTGGGCAGCTAACCAGAATCAAAAAATGGAAGCCAGGGCGCAAAAAATTAAAATACATGAAGATTTGAAACCCCAATCTTCACAACCCATTCTCAATGCTTATGATGTGGCTCCAGAAGGTCGCTATGACTTGGAGCGGATGAAAAAGAATTACCATAAATTTTGGCGAGATTCGCATGTTCCAATTTTGAGCTCAGTTATAGAAGAAGCGAAAATTCTAGCTAATAACTTGGCGAATGAGCTTAGAATGGTGCCCATTCCCATGCCTAAAAAAGCGCGCCTGGAGGGAGAAGATCAAGAAATAACTAAAGCTTGGATGCTCTTAGGAGAGCCTGAAGAAATTAATGAATCACAGCAAATTGATTGTCATCCAGAGCATAATTTGCTGCGAGCGCTGATTCGTTTCGAGCATTTTTTTGGACAGTTTCATATCCTGTTCACTGATTATAAAAACTTAGATCAAGAGGATTTGACTGTAGAAAAAAATAATATCTTCCTCGAAGAGATGATCAAGTTAGTGCAGAATTGTGAAAAAGAAATTGATTCAATTTTAGGCAATAAGGAACTGAATGTTTGGTCGGGTCAATTAACCAAATTTTTTGAGGACTTACAGTGTATTTATGGCGGACTAAATTTTCAGCGACATTTATCATTAGAAAAAGATCAATCGCTTAATGCAGAGGCGCTGCATGATTATCCTGCCTTATTAAAACGTAAGCATACTGAAGAAGAAGTAGTAATCTCTTGTTTAACAGCATTATTTAATTGGACATCAAAGCTTCCTGAAGGTCAATTTGATAAATATGTTAAAGAAATCATTGAGCAAGATTATGAGCCGAGTTTCTATAATGTGACTGCCAATCGTGGGCGTAAAAACCCAGTTTTAGATTTTTTGGAAGAATCAGTGAAGGAAAATGGTGCCGATCGTTTGGCAACGATTTTGAGTGTAAGTGGTCTTAAATCTAACTCATTAAACACACAGTTAATTGCCCATTTAATTCCAAAAATGCTTGCAGATACAGAGCAAATTGATGTGAATCTATTGAGTGTTCGCACCGCCTTTAATAAGGATGAGTTTGATAGCCTTTTTTATGTGCAAAAAGCAAGAGAATTTGTTTTAAATGATGAACGATTCGCTCATATTTATGCAAAAAGAAATATCTTTCTATTGCAGGATTATATGTATGAGTGGGTCGCTAAACTGTCTAAATCTGAATTCCAAGAATTGGTTTTAAAGACAGTATCCGCTTATGAAGGACCTTGGTGGCGGAATATCTTAACTAATCGTATTAGAGGTGAGACAGTTCGAGGCTATTTTGATGAAGCAAAAAATCCTGGTCTCAGTAACGAAAGAATTCTCGCCTTTATTTTTGCCGAAGGCGAAATGACTTCAACTTCTTTAAATCCACTATTATTTAAGACCATTTTGGATGCGATGAAAAAAGACATAAAGAAAAAAAGAGATGAGGAAAAAGAAAGTACTGATAAAGGGGATCTCAGAAGCCAAGAGGTTGGAAAAGAGCTTAATAAAAAAACAATGATAGAGCTAAAGCAAAACCTTGTTTTGCAGGCAGAAATTAGCGAAGCTTCTCTTTGTCCTCTTCTTAGATCGTTAGAACCCTATGCTAAAGAAAAATCCTATACTTTACCCGCTCTCAAAAAGGGAGAAGGAGAGATAGATTTAGATTTTGTATTCATAACTAACTCTGAGACAGAGCAGCCTGTACTCTGAAGAGTCAAAGGCATTCTCACTTAAAGAGAATGCTTCTTGGCTTGTGCTGATTTTACTAAAATTGCCAGTCTGCTATTCTTAAAATGACAACCCCAGTCTTTTCGCGGTATTATTCAGAATTAATTGAATTGTATTTGATTTTTATGCTAAATGACCTTTTAAAAACAATGCCTCAGTTTGTGGCACCAAAACATACTTTGACTCATATTGCTGGTTTAATGGCTGATGTAAAAATACCAATTATTAAAAATGGATTGATACATGCCTTTATCCAACAATACAGTGTCGATATGAGTGAGGCAATAAACGAGAATCCGAATGCCTATCGCTGTTTCAATGATTTTTTTATCCGTCACTTAAAACCAGAATGCAGACCCTTGGCTCAGGCCGATATTGTTTCACCTGTGGATGGATCAATCAGCGAGTTGGGTCCAATTGAAAAGGGTCAAATTTTACAAGCCAAAGGTCGTTATTACACGGTTGCTGAGTTATTAGCTTGTGAAGCAGGTTTAAGCGGGCAATTTACTCATGGGCGCTTTGCGACTTTATATCTTTCACCCAAAGACTACCATCGTGTCCATATGCCTATTGATGCAAAGTTGATAGAAATGATTTATGTCCCAGGTAAGTTATTTTCAGTGCAGCCCACTACTGCCCGAGTTGTACCTCATTTGTTTGCGCGCAATGAGCGCTTAGTCACTGTTTTTGAAACGAAACTGGGACTAATGGCCATGGTATTGGTGGGAGCAACTATCGTTGGCGCCATTGGTACGCGTTGGCAAGGTGATCTTAAACGGTCAAAACGAAAGCGATACTTTGATTTTGCTGAGCTCAACGAATCAGCTACCGCTGTCAAACAAGGCGAAGAAATGGGCTATTTTAAATTAGGCTCCACAGTGGTGCTTTTATTCGCGGATGGTAATCGTGTGCATTGGCTTGATCATTTACGTGCCGGGGATACGATTCGCTATGGCCAAGCTTTTGGAAAGATGGAGTAGTTGATATCGTTTTATATTTGAAAAATCAACCACTTCAGTCAGTTGACGGCGTCTTTGTTTTTAATTAAATATCATTTATATTTTGGCTTGTTAATTTTTTATATAAACAAACTAGGGAATGGATATGCGTAGTTTTTTTGAGAGAGGGCCACGTGTTGAGGGAAACTCTGACGACCTAACCGATCGAAGAGCTTATAGAGCTCTCCCTCAATCTGAGGATAGTTCGACCTCTGAAGCAGAGAGTTGCTGGAGTTTATTAAATCACAGTTTTTCTTTTTCAGATCTTGTCTGCTGCGTTTGCCTCGGTTTGGTCGGCGTTTTTGGAGTTGCAGGTCTTTTCTTAGGTTTTGCCATACCCTTTTATTTAATTGAATACATGAAGACTTTGAGTAGTGAAGAAATGGCTTTGTTTGGTCTTTTGCCGCCATTCTTAGGAATGTTTATTTGTATGGGCCTGGCTTTTTGTGTCTGGGGAAGAAGTATCGACTGGGCAAGAGGTTGGGAAGTAGGGGTTGCTCAGCGTCGTGGTGAAGGTATGCTAGCTGCGTGTCAAGAGTTTGTTTCGTCGTCCAATCCCTGCTTGCGACAACTCACGGCAAGGCTAGAGTCCTCTGCTCAGCTAACAGACACAACTGATGCTCAGCCACCAGAAAATTTAACTTTCTCAGTGTAAGCAAAAAGTCTAAACGGCTTGTTTGAAAAATGCAGTTGGTTGCTGGTTTTTCTTTAACTGGTTTGAATGCAGCAAGAGAACCTATAAAAAATGGTACCGAGAAGAGGACTCGAACCTCCACGGGGTTACCCCCACTAGCACCTGAAGCTAGCGTGTCTACCAATTCCACCACCTCGGCAATTGGTGGCTAAAATACTTAAGAATGCTCAAGCTGTCAATAATTATTCTGATGATCAGCTTTTTTTATATCAAGTTGCGGCAGTACCGTTCCTTGGTTGGTTATCCTCTTGAGGTATGTGAGCAGCTACTGTACCTTGCAGTTTAGTCAACTTGCTATGAGCCTCTTTTGCAGCCTCAGCTATATCCTTTTCTACTGGGCTGGCAAAAAATTGAGCACTAAAACTGCTTTTTGGAGGTGACACTGGAATCCTTAAAAACTGAGCTAGATCAGAAAGCGCAACCATTAAAGAATGAATGGTTTCCATTAAAAATGTCTCTACTGTATTAAGTTGGGATAATTGCATTAATTTTTCTTCTGTAAGCTCATCACAAATATTAGTTATACAAGAACTAATAAACTTCTCTTGGGTTGTTTCATCTCCAGTGTCTAAAGTCAGGTAGGCATCCAGTTGTTTTTTTAGAGCCTCTCCAATATTCTTAAGAATATTAATAGAAACCTCTGATCCTGATTGGGGTAATTTTTCTGCTGCAATTTTCATCATTTTACGAACTATACCTACTTCTTGAGATTCTGCTCGGGATTTTACCATTTCAAATTTTCCCGGTATTACTAGTTGGCGAGCATTAATTTCTTCATAAACTGTCTTCAGTTCGTCGTTATCTAAGGTATAGCAAACATTTAGTTTATCCCGAGATTCTTCGATTGGGTTCAGTGCGTCTAAACGCTTACTTAAATCTTCAACAGCGTTTAAGGCCATTTCCTTAGCAAGAGCTTGGGCTACATTGTCTTCTATTGAGGGATTCTTCGCCTTTATTTGAGCCAGGCTAAGCTCGGTTTGTGAATTTTTTAGTATTGTTAATTGGCTTTTAGCGGCATCCCAGGTCAATAAAAAATTTTGATTTACTTTAGTAATTTGGGTCTCAAAGCTTAATATATATTGATTTAATTTTTCTTTTTGATTCTCTGCTTTGAACCTAATTCGAGTTTCTGAAAGATTGGGAAAAGTTGCAACAATTTCGTTAACTTCTTTTTCGATTTGTACGAAGTCAAAAGGTATAGTCATATTTATTTTGGCAATAATGTCTTTATAGACTGATAGGCTAGTTTGTTGAGTTAGAACTTCTAGCTTTTTTAGCAATGAATAGATTTCTCTTTCTTCTGTATTTATTATCTGAAGTCTTTCTGTATTTGCTTCATCAATGAGCCTATTAAGAGTTCCCACTGTTTCATTCAGTGAAGCCTTCACTTCTTCTAACTGTTTATTAGCCAATTCTATGGCAGTAGTTTGTTGTTTGCGTCTTTCACTATCGTTTATTTGGGAAATAGCGTCTTTACTAGCTAGCCACTTAAGAGTTTTTTCTTTCTTGTCTGTAATTTCAACAAATTCGGTCAAAAGGCCATCGTATTTTTTTAGGCATTCCATAAACACTGAATTATTACTTAACTTTGTCCTTGTTAACTCTAGCTGATTTTTTAAAGCAATGTTTTCTGAAAATTCAGAGTCGACCATTGTTTCTGATGATTTACTCTCGATTTTGGAGTCTTCCTTTGTTTCAAATAGGGTTGTGATACTACTTTTAACTTTGGATCCTATTTCTTTCCCTACCTCTTTTATGACTTGAAAAGCGGAATCTTCTGGTTGTTTTGATGGTTCTTTTTTTATTTTAGAGGTTTGGGCTAGGACGTCTTCTAATATTGCTCGGGTTGTTGCAAATTGACTAAATGCAAGACGAATTTCATTTTGCAATTTATTCTCAGCGTCGTCCTTGTCATTGTCATTGTCGCTGTCGCTAGATCTTGTTAGTTCAGAAGCTTGTTGATGGGGATGCTCCTCTGATTCTTTGGTCTCATCTTCTTCAGCTAGATCTTTAAGTTGTTCATTGATTAGATTGGTAGCCGCAATGACTTTTTCCAGAGAGTCCTTAAGGGAATCATTTATTGCTTGCAATGCATCTGAGCCAAGATTTTCAGTTTTTAGTACCTCAAGTCTATTAACATGCTCTTTTAAATCTTTAATTATGTTTAGCTGAGCACTAATTAATGGATTGTCTAATGCTTTTCCTAAGGACATTTCTCTTGCTATGGCAAAGTTAAAGAGCCCTTTTAAATCCCCTAATCTGCGTTCAATTTTTCTATCGAGTTCATCCTTTTGTTCTCTTAATTCTGCAGGAGTTTTTCGCTGTTGCAATTCATCAATAGTTTTTTTACTTAGTTTAGGTTTTCCTAGTTCTTTGAGTGCTAGGTCATTAAGCTCGCTTAGTTGAAAGCTTTCTGCCCTTTGAATTTTAGCAAGTGTCTCACTGCTAATTCCCGCTCTTTCAAATTCTTGAATGGTTTCTAGACTCAGATTAGTATTTTGTAATTCGCTTAGCGTTTCTTGGCTAGCCCTACTTTTTTGATAGCTTAGTAGTCGCTCTTCATAGGATTGTTCAGTTTTCTTTTCCGCTTCTTGAAGGGCTATACTCTCATCACTAATCCCTAATTCGCGTAGCAATTCTTGGACAACCTGGGTTTCCTCAGAAGATTGTTCAATTTTCTCTTCCACAGAGGCATTTTTACGGCGTGCTTTCCGCTCTTCTGATTGCTGTTGTAATATTGTTTCACCAATATCGAAGTTTGATTTTAAACTCTCTAATTGTTTGCGAGCAATTAAGCTTAATTTAGACTGGTGTAATTCGCTGAGGGCTTTGGGGCTGACTGTAATTCCCTGCGATTTTAAAGCTTCTTCGTCGATTGTAGTGAGATCGTGAAGATCTTTCTTAAGAATACCCAATTTTTGAAATCTTTCTATTCTTGTCCATGCTAGCAATGCGATAAGGGCTTCTTCGCTGACGTTTATCTTTTCAAACTCACTAATAGCATTTCGGCTAAGCGTCCCTTTTTTTAATTCTTCGAGAGTTTGAACACTAATTCCTGCAACTTTAAATTCCTTTGTACTTTCATCGCTGAGAAAAGAGCTTAATCTTTTAAATTCGAGGCGTGTTTTTTCGCTAATACCCGCTTTATTAAATTCTTCACAGTATTTTTGAGGTAATTCGGAGAATTGTAGCAGTTCTTCCTGTGCTTCTTGACTGAGCTCTCTTGCATTCCGCTCAACAATTATCGGGAACCGTGATTTTTTTCTTTCTTTTTTGCCCCCTGGCTTTTCTTTAAACTCAGGAGGAGTGGGCCAAACGTCTAAATTCGGCGCATAATTTTGGTATTGTTTCAAAAGGCTGAGCATAGTAGATGAAGAAAGCGTTAAGTCTTCATTGTCGCCAAGGTCCTTTATCTGTTTTTTAAGTTGTTCTAGATAGGAGGCTTGCGATAAGCGCGAATTTATTTTTTCCGCTGTAAAATCGGTTATTTTAGTTTTTGTTTCACTGGCCAAAGAGGTCATTTTTGTGACTAAATTGCTAGTCCATCCTGTCCAGCCTGATTGACCTTTTCCTGTTGCAGAAGTTTGGCTGGGTTGAGCTGTTTTAGAAACACTGGTTTTTTCAGGTTCAGGAGCTGTGGTCGTTATACTCTGTTCAGTATTATCCGTTAAATGCTGAATCATGCTCTGAATTAGACTCAATTGTATGGTTCTTGTAGCTGAATAAAATTCTGATTGTATCTTTGTTAATTCGTCAAGCGCATCGATGGCGGTGGTTTTTGATACATATTCTGAGATATTTTCTAAGTATCTTTGAGCGCTGCTTCTATCTTCATTTTTATATAAAACCTGCTGGAATGACCTAATCGTTGAAGAAGCTTCATCTAATTCGTTTAGTAATTTGAGTCTTAATGCAATTGGATTGTCCATAAGATTAAACTTCGCCAAATCCTTTTCATCTTTAACTTCGGGTAGCTCTCCAATTAGCGCTTCAATAGTCTCTCTAAGCTCAATAATCTGAGCATTATTTTCAGCAGCTTCGGCTAGGACTTTAAGTTCTTTGAGGTTGATAAGCACTTTTTCTTTCATGATCACCACTCTTCTATAAAGAATTCCATTTTCGGCATTTTTCTCTTACTAATATAGTTTACAATGCCAAAGTTATGGAAATATTAAGCAGTACAATTATTGATCAGTTTCTTGCTTGAGAAGATGGAAAAAATTGTGTTAACTCCCTGTTATTAAATAAATTTCAAAATTAAATGTCAGTTGATGCGAATAACTGTAGTTTTTATACAAAAAAAATTGCAGAATTTCCCAAACTTCTCGCTTCTTTAGAACTATGTGTTTTTTAAAAACCCTTGAAAAATCAGTGGATTATTTTTTTTCCTTTTTGCCGCAAAAGCAGCCGGATTGTTTTAAAATTTCGGATACCTGTCTCATCGCCCACCGTGGTGCGCATAACAGCAAAAATCATATTATTGAAAATACGGATGCAGCCTTTGCTGCTGCACTGGATTTAGGATGTTGGGGCATTGAACTTGATCTTCGCGCAACCGCTGACGGGGTTTTAGTTGTTAATCATGATCCTACCTTAAAGCGGCTATGGGGAAAAAATGTTGCTATCAAAGACTTGAGTTTTAACCAGTTAAGACAATTGGTTCCCGAAATATTAACCTTGGCCGAGGTGGTGGTGCGGTATGGCAAACGTCTTCATTTATTTATAGAGTTGAAAGAACCCCTTGGTGCCGAAGAAAGTCTTTATCATGATTTAAAATTACTCACGCCTTGTGTCGATTATCATTTGCTTAGTCTCAGCGAGCCCATTTTTGCTTCTCTCAAGTCTTTTCTTCCAGAGAGTCTGCTATTAGTTGCTGTACATAATAATGTGAGCCAGTTCTTAAACCTTTGCCTACAAAAAAAATATGGCGGTGTTTTAGGCCATTATCTTTTATTTAATAACAACAAAATTGAACGTCTGAGATCAGCTAAAAAACGAGTTGGCGTTGGAATGATTGATTCAAAATTTAGCTTGTACAGAGAATTAAATCGGGGTGTGCAATGGATTTTTAGCAATAATGTCAGTTTACTCGCTCAATCGTTAGAAGAGTTGAAACCATTCAACTGATCGGTACCAACCAGGTTGACGCGGACGTTGTTGCATATAGGTCGGGCCGAAACCCAATCATGCAACAACGCCGCTGACGCGAAAGGCGTCAACACTTGATCTTAAGGGTTAACCATTTCCTCAGGTTTAACATACTCACTGAATTGCTCAGCAGTTAAAAAACCAAGTTTAATAGCTGCTTCTTGCAATGAAATATCTTCATGATGAGCTGTTTTAGCAATTTTAGCGGCTTTATCGTAGCCAATGTGCTGATTAAGTGCGGTAACTAACATGAGAGAATGATGCAAATAATAATCAATTACCGCGTGATTTGCTTCCAATCCTTCAACACAAAACTCTTGGAAAGAACGGCAGGTATCCGCCAAGAGATTTAAAGAATGTAAAACGTTAAAAATAATAACGGGCTTAAACACATTCAGCTCAAAATTTCCTTGGCTAGCAGCAAGAGCTACCGTTGTATCATTGCCAATGACTTGAGTGCAGACCATAGTCATGGCCTCGCATTGAGTCGGATTGACTTTGCCCGGCATGATAGATGAACCAGGTTCGTTTTCGGGTAGAATAAGTTCACCAATACCGCAACGAGGTCCCGAACCAAGCCAGCGAACATCGTTCGCTATTTTCATTAATGCACAAGCCAAGGTTTTAAAAGCGCTATGAGCCATAACTAAGGGCTCATGAGAGGCTAAGGCTGCAAATTTATTCGGAGCGGAACTAAAAGGAAGTTTGGTAATGCTAGCAATATGTGTTGCGGCTTTAACAGCGAACTGGGGATGAGTGTTTAATCCAGTACCTACGGCAGTACCCCCTAAAGCAAGTTCATACAATTCAGGCAATGTTTTTTCTATACGCTGAATACAGGCGTCTAATTGCGCAATATATCCGGAAAATTCTTGTCCTAAAGTCATTGGAACAGCATCTTGCAAATGAGTGCGGCCAATTTTTACAATGTCTTTGAACGCACTCATTTTTTGCGCTAGTGCGTCACGCAAATTACGCACCGCGGGAAGCAATTTATGATAAATAGCTATTGCTGCTGCGATGTGCATAGCGGTTGGGAAAGTGTCATTCGACGATTGTGACATATTGACATGATCATTAGGATGGATGGGTGCTTTAGAGCCCATTGTTCCTTTAGCCATTTCGATGGCTCGGTTAGAAATGACTTCATTGGCATTCATATTAGATTGAGTACCGCTTCCCGTTTGCCAAACATGTAAGGGAAAATGCTCGTCTAATCGACCTGAGCAAACTTCTTCTGCTGCTTTAACAATCAGCTCCGCTTTATCTTGTGGCAGCTTACCTAGCTCAAGGTTAGTCATTGCAGCGGCTTTCTTTAAAATACCGAAAGCATGAGTCACTTCGCGAGGCATAATATCGCGTCCGATATCAAAATGATGTAGAGACCGCTCGGTTTGCGCCCCCCAGTAGCGATCGGCAGGCACAGCAATTTCGCCCATGCTGTCAGTCTCAATACGTGTATTGCTCATGACGGTTAATCCCCTTAAAAATAAAAGCGCTAACATAGCATCAAGATTTTTTGCAGTACATACCCTTTAACTAAAACCTAGCATTTTGGAGAAGTTTGGGTATAGTAAAATGAGAATTTAACTTCAATTTTGTGAGTAGTGGTGAGAAAAATTCGTATTTATCAGGTGGGTCCTTTTGTTCTTGGCCAAACTATAGAACTTTCTCCAGAAGCAAGCCAGCATGTAGGTGTCGTTTTGCGTATGCAAGCCGGCGATAAAATTGTTTTATTCTGTGGTGATAATCGAGAATTTGATGCGACTTTGCTTAGCGTGAACAAAAAAAAAGTAAGCGTGAATATCGAGAAAGAACGAGAAGTGAACAGAGAGTCGTCACGCACAATTCATCTCGCTCAAGCGATGTCCAAGGGCGAGCGGATGGAATTTGTTATGCAAAAAGCGGTGGAATTGGGCGTCACAAGCATCAGCCCGCTGATTACTGAGCGCTCTGTGGTGAAATTGGATCAGGCGCGAATGGAAAAAAAGCGTATTCAATGGCAATCCATTGCTGTCGCTGCTTGCGAACAATCCGGACGCAATCAAGTCCCTACAGTAAATCCTGTAATGACACTCGCTGAGTATTTGCAGAAAAATGAGGGTCAGTTAAAATTTGTATTAGATCCAAAAGGCGCTAAATCCTGGCGAGATTATCAATTTGCTCAAGCTGAACTTAGCCTCCTGATTGGTCCTGAAGGAGGGTTTAGTCCAGAGGAACTCAAACAGATATTTGCTGCTAATTTTAACCCCTTATGTTTGGGACCGAGAGTATTACGTACCGAAACGGCAGCAATTACTGCTCTAAGCGTGTTGCAAGCTGTCTGTGGTGATCTATAATGTTTCTCAGATCACCTAATTTTAAATAACTGAGGTTTAATCCATGAGTGCTAATATAAAGACAGTCACTGATTCTAGTTTTGAACAGGATGTGTTGAATTCAGGCAAGCCGGTTTTGGTTGATTTTTGGGCTGAGTGGTGTGGTCCATGCCGTGCATTAACTCCAATTCTCGAAGAAGTGGCCGCAAACCATAGTGATAATATTGTTTTTGCCAAAATTAATATCGATGAAAATCCACAAACTCCTTCTAAATATGGCGTTATGAGTATCCCAACTCTTATTTTATTTAAGAATGGTCAGGTTGAGGCAGTGAAAATGGGTCTACTTTCAAAATCACAATTAAGTGCTTTTGTTGAGAGCAATGTATAATTATCACTCTCTTTTTTCTCTTTCTAGTTTATTTTTTAAGTTAGGAAGAGAAAAAAAGTCTGGATCTCATTAAAAAGCTATGCTAGGCTGTTATCTCAATGTGTAGCCACTTTCTCAGGTTGCCGTTTCAAGTTACCCAATTTATTTTTCAACTGAAATATTATCGAACACTAATCGTTGATGAGCAGTTGACCTGATAGGGTAATGAATCCGGAGAGTTTGAGAGATTGCCTGTGGACAGCGGCTTACCAACTGACCTTCAATTAAATTATCCCGGAAAACCCATTTCGTTTAACCAACCCATCAAGAGAGAAGTATGAATCTTAGTGAACTTAAGCAATTACCTATTGCCGAACTTGTCAACATCGCACAGGATATGGGGGCTGAAAATACTGCCCGCATGCGAAAGCAAGATATTCTTTTTGCCATTCTCAAGGCCCATTCACACAAGGGTGAAGACATTCTTGGCGGTGGTGTTTTAGAAGTATTAACAGACGGTTTCGGTTTTCTTCGCTCTGAAGATGGATCCTATCAGGCTGGTCCTGATGATATTTATGTTTCCCCAAGTCAAATTAGACGATTTGGTTTGCGTACCGGCGACACGATTACCGGTAAAATTCGACCACCGAAGGATAATGAGCGTTATTTTGCTTTATTAAAAGTGGATGAAATTAACTTTGACTCCCCTGAGAGCGCAAAGCGTAAGATTTTATTTGAAAACCTCACTCCATTGTTTGCCACTCAACGTCTGGTTATGGAACAAGGTAATGGCAGTACAGAAGATTTAACTGCTCGAGTCGTTGATCTCTGTGCTCCTTTTGGCCGTGGCCAGCGTGGTCTTATTGTTTCTCCGCCGAAGGCAGGAAAGACCTTAATGCTCCAAAATCTAGCTCATTCAATTGAGAGGAATTATCCAGAGTGTTATTTGATCGTGTTGCTGATTGATGAGCGTCCTGAAGAAGTGACTGAAATGCAGCGCTCTGTAAAAGGTGAGGTCGTGGCGAGTACTTTTGATGAGCCAGCGAATCGTCACGTACAAGTGGCTGAAATGGTTATTGAAAAAGCAAAACGATTAGTTGAGCACAAACGAGATGTAGTTGTTTTGCTCGATTCGATCACCCGTTTAGCACGAGCTTATAACACCGTCGTTCCATCTTCAGGTAAAGTACTGACTGGAGGTGTGGATGCAAATGCGTTACAAAGACCTAAGCGTCTTTATGGTGCTGCACGTAATATTGAAGAAGGTGGTAGCTTAACGATTATTGCGACGGCACTTGTTGACACTGGTTCTAAAATGGACGAGGTCATTTACGAAGAATTTAAGGGAACCGGTAACATGGAAATCCACTTAAGTCGTAATATTTCTGAACGCCGTGTCTTCCCTGCCATTAATATCAACCGCTCTGGTACCCGTCGTGAAGACTTACTACTATCTCCAGAAGAATTGCACCGTACTTGGATACTTCGCAAAATACTACAATCTATGGATGAATGCGATGCGATTGAATTTTTGCTGGAACGGATGAAAAATCATAAGACCAATACTGAGTTTTTTGAGGCAATGAAGCGCCAAGAGTAGAGATAACTATCGCAAGCGAACCTCCTCCCGCGGCTTTAACCGCGGGCTACCATGAAGAGGAAGCCTCCGCTTCGTCATTGCGAACGAAGTGAAGCAACCGAGGCGGTTCGAAGCAAGGTATCAATTCAAGTTGGTTAATTCTTTATTAACTCCGAACCCCCAGGGTTGCTTTGTCGCTACGCTTCTTGCAATGACGACACTGATGAACAATGCCGACCATGCCCAGCGATTCGTCTGATTGCAGGCGGAAAGTTAGATTAGATCAAACCAGACTAACGGCTTTATTTTGTTAAACTGTCGCCTGTGTCATAATCCATGCAACTAAATTTCTTAAATTTTTCTCATGAAATATGCTGACTTACGCGATTTTATCGCGCAACTTGAAACTCGCGGCTTACTAAAACGAATTAACTTTCCAGTTTCCCCTTATCTCGAAATGACCACTGTTAGTGATCGGGTCTTGCGTGCAAGTGGACCTGCCTTACTTTTTACGAATCCTAAAAACAGCACCATGCCTGTGCTAACTAATTTATTTGGAACCGTAGAACGAGTAGCACTGGGAATGGGCGAGGATACTGTTGCCGCCTTGCGTGAAGTGGGAAAGCTGTTGGCGGCTTTAAAAGAACCAGAGCCACCGAAAGGATTTAAGGATGCTTTTGCAAAATTACCTTTGCTGAAGCAAGCGCTAAATATGGCACCCAAATATGTTAGCGATGCGGCTTGTCAAAAATATGTTTGGGAAAAAGATGAGGTTGATTTAACACGTCTACCTATTCAAACTTGCTGGCCAGGTGATGTGGCGCCGCTTATTACCTGGGGATTGGTGACGACTAAAGGACCTCATCAAGCTCGTGAAAATATGGGAATATACCGGCAACAATTGCTGAGCAAGAATAAATTAATCATGCGATGGCTATCTCACCGCGGAGGTGCTTTAGACTATCAAGCTTGGCAAAAGGAATACCCGGGCGAGCGTTTTCCTTTGGCAGTAACTTTAGGAGCCGATCCAGCGACTTTACTCGCGGCAGTCACTCCTGTTCCCGATAGTTTGTCGGAGTATGCTTTTGCTGGTTTATTGCGTGGGCAACGTACCCAGCTTACTCGTTGCCTTGGTAATGATTTGCATGTGCCAGCAAGTGCTGAAATCATTCTTGAGGGCTATATCGAGCCTGGGGAAGAAGCTGCAGAAGGCCCTTTTGGTGATCACACAGGATACTATAATGAAGTACAAACTTTTCCGGTATTTACTGTTGAGCGCCTGACCCATCGCGAACAGCCTATTTATCACAGTACTTATACTGGACGTCCACCTGATGAACCTGCAATTTTAGGGTTAGCACTGAATGAGGTATTTATACCTTTGCTGCAAAAACAGTTTCCAGAAATTGTTGATTTTTATTTACCGCCGGAAGGTTGTTCTTATCGTTTAGCAGTTGTCACCATGAAGAAACAGTATCCTGGGCATGCAAAACGGGTCATGATGGCGGTTTGGTCATTTCTAAGACAATTTATGTATACTAAATTTGTTATCGTTTGTGATGATGATATCGATGCGCGTAACTGGCAAGATGTGATTTGGGCCATTACTACAAGGATGGACCCTCAGCGTGATACGGTGATGGTAGACAATACACCAATTGACTATCTTGATTTTGCATCACCTGTTTCAGGCCTAGGCTCAAAAATGGGAATGGACGCGACTTCAAAATGGCCGGGTGAAACGCAAAGAGAATGGGGGCAAGCGATTACGATGAATGAAGAAATTGTGCAACGAGTTGATAATTATTGGTCGGAACTTGGATTGGATATATGAAGAATAAATCAATTCGTGCAAAAGTAGAGAGTATTACTCCGCTTACAGATAGTATTTTGCAGCTTATTTTGACGCCAGAAACCTATATCGACTATCGGGCCGGACAATATTTAGAAATTCTGTCAGCAGGTGAGCCCTACTGTTATTCCATAGCCAATGCTCCTTTAGGTTCACATAAGTATGAATTACATATCCGTCACAGCTTGGATAATCCTTACAATCAACAATTACTTAATGAAATCAAACAGAAAGGCGAATTAAGACTCCATTTGCCACTTGGTGATTGTTATCTGGATAAGCTACAGGCAGATAAACCCATCTTATTTATTGCTGGCGGCACTGGGTTTGCACCGATTAAGGCTATGATTGAACAATTATTAGCCTCGAGTGATCGTCGAACTTTTGAATTATTTTGGAGCGCACGCGCTCAAAACGATTTGTATATGAATGAAAAAGTGAGCCAATGGCAATCGCATGTCGCTCAATTTAAATATTTTTCGTTATTATCAAATAGCTCCAAAGATACCTTGGCTTCTATTATCCTCGGTCAGCATCCTGTTGATCTGAAGGACTGGCAGTTTGTCATTGGCGGCCCTTTTGATATGGTGTATGCCACAAGAGATATTTTGATTGCCAAGGGCGTGTCATCTGAGCAATTATTTTCAGATGCGTTTAGTTTTGAGGTAAAGGGGATTAAGTGATGGAAACTTTGTATCAAATACTCGGGCTCATTGGAGCAGGACTTATTGTTTGGATTTTATACCGAATGATAAAAGGCCGACCCGAGCAATTTAGTCGGGAAAATCTTAGTAAAAGCTTTTCTACAATGGGTTTTCTAGCGCTCATTTTAATTGCTTTCATCGCTTTATTGGTATTTATGCTTCGGCATTTGTAAATTTTTAGCGAATCCTCCGTGCTTGCGCGGGGGCCAAGAATTGTCAAGCCTATAGCAACATCATTTCTAATGACGGCTCGTTATAGCATGATAACCACCTTGGCATTCATTAAGGTATTGCTTAATCTGCGGATTATCAATCGTTAACTCACTTGGGTCGCTTCTTAAAAAACATTCTTCGACATAAGTCATTTGACTGCTGCCATCAACGAGTAAGCGATACCAGGGATTGCGAGTTGCAAATTCGCGTTTATAAGCTTGAGGATTGTACCGACCAGATGCTTGAAAAAGGGGGTCAACGTCGATAATAACGGCGCGATAACCTAATTTTAAATGGATTACACGCTCCCCCACATTAAACTTAGCTGTATCTTTCATCATGCCTCCTGGTTGAACCAGTTAATTATCCTGATCTTCTGGAGAACTTGCTTTACCTCTCTAATATCGGTTAGCCTCGATAAATCTTGAATAGGATTCCAGACGATGATCAATAGGGATATCTTGCATTATAAGTATCGATTTATAAGCGTAATTTTGCTTCTTGGCTATGCCTTCATTCATACCCAACTCTCTGGAATCTATAGCGAAACTACCTTAGAACAACTCATGAATTTTTCTGCGCAGTTGCCCTATGAACAGCGCATATTAGTCCCAGCTCTAGCTAATGTACTGTCTCGGGTTTTTCCGCTTGCGGTGGATAAACTATTTTTTTTACTGGAATGGTTATTTATTAGTTTATTTTATTTCAGCTTATTCCAATTACTGAAACTAGAATTTAATCAAAGACAAGCACAATTATTATCTTGGCTCTGTATTTTGCTCTTGCCTTTAATGACAGTGATTAATTATCGTTTTAAAGTATATGGAAGTGCCCCTTTTTTCTACCCCTCCGATACCGCTGCCCTTTTTTTTATGACTCTAGGTTTCTTACTATGCCTTCGAGCAAAATGGGTTTATTTTATTCCGTGGGTGTTTATTTCTACAGTAAATCGGGAGAGCAGCATTCTATTGGTATTACTCATTCCGGCACTGTATTGGCATAAAATTCATAGGGTTATAAAACCACTTTTTTTTGCCCTATTATCCTATGTATTAGCACGTTTATTGATTCTTACTCTATTGCACAAGGTCCCAGGCCAATTAATGGATTGGTATTTTCGTTCCTCTACTCATACTTATTTTGAAGTGAATTGGCTTTGGTTATTAGAAGGGCAAAATATCTTGTTACTTGTTTTTGGTCTTGTTGGTTTACCGTTATTTTGGTTTGCTTTTTTTGATTACATTCCCTTGCAGTTTAGGCCTTTACGCTATCTTACTCTCTTTTATTTTTTGGCTTTATCATTGATTGGGAATTTTATGGAGCCGCGAATTTTTAGTGAAATCGTTGTGTTACTCTATTTACCTGTTTGTCTAGCGATAAAAAATTGGTTAATGAAGCAATCGCCAATTTTCCCTTCTAAACTCGGAATAGCTTATTATATTGACCGATATGCAGTTCTAGGATTGTTATTTTTAGTTATTGTATTCCGCCAATGTCTAAATCATTGGGTCATTTGGTTAGCAAACCAATCGTGGTTACAACGATAGTCTTAATAAATGGCTTAAGTCTTAGGAGTGAGATAGAGCATAGTATGCTCCGCATTTACACTGGATACCTTGTAAACCTGAGTTAATTTCTCTGCATCGATGGCTAAGAAAGGGCTACTTTCCCCTAAACCTAGGAAAACACAGTCAAGTTGCCCCTTGAATAATTCTCTTTTGAAATGCTCTTCATCCGATTTGAGTAAGGTTTCTACTATACCAGGGCCATTAATTGGTGAAGCTAATCCACTTTCTGCATAATAAATACTTTGTCGTTTGGCCAGAATAAGGCACTCCTGTTTTGATTCTGCATGTTGCTTAATGAAAGCAAGTTCACCCACAATGTAGGGGAAATAAACGTCATGTCGTGTTTTAAAAACATATTGCATTTCACGAAACATATTCGGTACATGAGCAATAAAATTAGCGTTACAGAGGAGTAAAAAACTAACTGCGGCAATGGGTATAACCATTTGCGTGAATGCTAAGGTTTTTTCACGAATCCTTTTAATCGTACAATCCGTAGCAATGAGCATTACCATTAATGCGGGCCAGCACACGGTGATTAAATTGGTTACATGAGCTCTGCCTTCGTAGTAAATAAAAAGTCCAACACCGAGCAGGCTTAGATATAAAATGAGATCTACTCGAATACTATCTTTCTTATTTTGGAACCAGGCAGTCAATGAAATAATTATTCCCAGTAAATAAATCCCTAAAACGGACATCCAAGGATGAATTTGATTAGGAAGTGGTAACATGGCAAAACCTAAGCCATAAAAAAGCTTTTGATATTCAAATTGGCGATGCAGCTGTAGGGGCTGATGCGATTTAAGCCACATGCCCCCCAGTAGGACAGAAATAACTGCCGCAGTAATTAGAAGATGTAAACTTATTGCAATAAGGTATTTTTTAAGATGAAACAGCCTGTTAGATTTATCGCTAGTACATAAAATAATGCATCGAGCGCTAAGATAAGCCGCAAAAGACAAGAAAATAAATAAGCCTGTATCCATGATCCAAAATGCGCCAATAGCACTCACCAGTGAAACTGTCGCAGCTCGTAACAATGTTTTTTTGCGAGCAAAATAATAAAATACAAGCACAGAAAAAGCCGGCCAAAAAAAACGAATGGGCCAATACTGAAAATATTGGTCATGCGAACCTGTGAAATAAATGGTTGTACCAAAGGTTAAGGTCAGTAGGCTTATCCCGCCCAGTATTAATAAAAGTGGGTTTTTAACCAATTTAAAGAGAACAAAAAATAAACCAAGGAGAGAAATTATCTGCAAAGTCGCAAAAAACAAGCTTAGATTTAAAACAGTTGCCCCGACCCATTTAAAAAGGGGGGCGATTAATTCGGGAAACAGACCATATTGGGAAGGTAAGTCAACTAATAGGGTTTTTCCTGCAACAACTTGGCTCAGAGCATAAAAGGCTGCATCTGCATGATTTGTCCAGGCTGGATCATAGGATACGGAGTTAATGCTTGCTATTCGCCAAGATAATAATTGGAGCAGCATAGCAAGAATAAAAATAACCCAGGTCACAGAGGCTGTTGTTTTCGGGGCAAGATCTAGGGGTTGAAAATTCCCTATACTAAAGCACCAAAGGGTCGCTAAGCTTAAACAAATAAAAAGTAAAGCAGTGGGATGAAGCATGAAAAAAACTTTGCCAAAAATAATCATCTTTAAAAAATCCGATTTATAGATGGGCAAAAATAAAAAAGCTGCTACTAATAATGGAAGAGCAATTGAAGCGTATTTCGAATAAACCATTTTGTCGAAACCAGATTGATATCTAGTTGCAAATAAAATAAGAATTGGAAGAATTACAGCCACAATCAGAAAAGTATTGCGCTCTGTTGCTTTTGGGTAGACTAAGAGCTGAGCCCCTTGAGTAAATAAATTGAGAGCGGCTGATGATTGTGATGTGAAATGTCCTAGCAAATAGACTAAAGAGAAGCTAGACAATATTGCAATACCTAGCATAAGGAGAAATATAGTTTCCGTTCTTAATGCAATTTGCTGGTGACTTGCTTTCAATTTCATTCCTTATGATTCAGTTAAGATCAAAGTGTTGCTCCTTGTTGACTTAGGCCATGGTTTATCGCGCTGAGATGGCAATCCACTATTTGGGCGACAATTTACCCATGGATTTTCGCTTTGCGAGGCTATGTTTGATTGGGTTTAAACATAAATGGCCAGTCGACTTCATTTTATAATGGATTGGAACCACACTTTATAGGGTTGAGCTAACCACCATTTTAATGGCACAGATCCATTATATTTTTTCACAATTTGCATCGCCTCTTTATAATGTAAACGGCGATTATTTTTTGTTTTTGTCTGGTCATGCTCGCGATTAACAGCGACAAATTCATCCAAGAATTGCAGTGGACCAAATGTTTTAAATAAGCGCCACCATAAGTCATAATCCATTGCCATATGTAAGCTTTCATTGAGCCCGCCTATCGCCTCCCAGGCAGAGCGTCTCATAAGGGTGGCAGGTTGTGCAATAATACAGCGTAAAGCAAGACGTCGAGCATTAAATGATTCTACCCAAACCGCGTGAGAGCTTTGATCCTTTTCAAGGAAATTCCATGCTTTTCCATATGCGGCTGGCGCTGCGGGAAAATTGTTCAAGACTTCTAATAAGTTCACTAAACTACCTGGCAAGAACCAATCATCACTATTTAGCCAACATACAAAATCAGCCTTGCCCTTGGCGATTCCTTCGTTTATGGCTGCTGATTGCCCTTGATCCGGATGACTGCGCCATCCCGCTAGGCGACTTTCCCATTTACGAATGACTTCAACGGAATTATCCGTAGAACCACCATCCAAGACATACACTTCAACGGGAACTTCCTGCATAAAAATCGAAGAGAGTGCTTTATCTAAAAAACGCCCTTGATTATAGGAGGGAACAGCAATGGTGATTTGTGGTTGATCAGGCATAGGTATTTTGTTCAGCTTTTAAAAAATCTTTATAGGTTTTGGTGATGCCGGTACGCAAATCAGTTTTGGCTTTCCAGCCAAGATTTTTCATTTTTTCAACATTTAATAGTTTACGCGGAGTACCGTTAGGTTTAGTTTCGTCAAAAACAATTTCACCTGTAAAACCAACCACATCCATAACGATTTCAGCTAATTCACGAATGCTGATGTCTATCCCCGTGCCAACATTAAATAGACCGTCGGATGTTTTTTCTTCCATTAGAAACACACAGGCATCGGCCATGTCTTCCACGTAAAGGAATTCACGCATGGGTGTACCTGAGCCCCATACACTCAGTTGCTTGTCACCACGGATTTTTGCTTCATGTGATTTACGGATAAGCGCAGGTAATACATGACTATTATTTAAATCATAATTGTCATTCGGTCCATAGAGGTTAGTCGGCATTACACTAACGTACTGTGTGCCATACTGGAGATTATAATTTTCACACAATTTTATGCCCGCAATTTTAGCAATGGCATAGGGCTCATTGGTATATTCTAGCGAACCTGTTAGTAAATATTCTTCTTTGATAGGTTGAGAGCAATTTCTTGGGTAAATACAACTTGAGCCGAGAAATAGTAATCGTTGCACGCCCGCTTTCCAAGCTGCCTGAATGATATTGGTTTGAATCATCAAGTTTTGATAGATAAACTCGGCTCGATAAGTATTATTCGCATGAATACCGCCTACCTTAGCAGCCGCTAGAAAAATATAATCTGGCTTTTCCCGAGCGAGAAAATCAATCACATCAGCTTGATTGCTTAAATCTAACTCGGCATGAGTGCGTACTAATAAGTTAGTATAGCCGGCTTCTTCCAGTCTTCTTACAATGGCAGAGCCCACCATGCCTCGATGGCCGGCAATATATATTTTAGGGGTATTCACTTGCGGCTCCTTATTCGTGGTAATCATAGGCCGCAAATCCGTGACGTTTTACTAACTCATCGCGGTTGGCAGCGTTTAGATCTCCACGCATCATTTCAGCAACTAAAGATTGGAAGCTCGTTGTTGGCACCCATCCAAGCTTTTCTCTCGCTTTAGTTGCATCACCTAGCAAGGTGGCTACTTCTGCGGGTCTAAAGTAACGAGGATCTACTCGTACGATCACTTTGCCATTTTGGTCGATACCAATTTCATCTACTCCTGTACCTTCCCAAGTAATTTTAAGATCAATTTCGGCAGCAGCGGTCTCAAGAAATTCACGTACACTGTATTGCTCGCCTGTAGCAATTACAAAATCTTCAGCTTCGTCTTGCTGTAACATTAGCCATTGCATTTCGACATAGTCGCGAGCATGTCCCCAATCTCTTAAAGCGTCGAGATTACCGAGGTAAACGCAGTCTTGTAGCCCTAATTTAATCCGTGCTAAAGCACGAGTAATTTTACGAGTAACAAAGGTTTCTCCACGAAGGGGGCTTTCATGATTGAATAAAATACCGTTACAAGCATAAATACCATAAGCTTCGCGATAATTAACCGTAATCCAATAGGCATATAATTTAGCGACGGCATAAGGACTACGAGGATAGAAGGGCGTGGTTTCCTTTTGAGGAGTTTCTCGTACCAAACCATAAAGTTCAGAGGTAGACGCTTGATAAAAACGTGTTTTTTTCTCAAGTCCAAGCAATCTGATTGCTTCTAAAATACGTAAGGTTCCGATGCCATCTGCGTTTGCAGTATATTCTGGTGTTTCAAAACTAACCGCGACATGGCTCATGGCCGCCAGATTATAAATTTCATCAGGCTGTACTTCTTGAATAATACGGATGAGATTTGTGGAGTCTGTTAAATCGCCATGATGTAAGATGAAATTACGGTTAGTGGTATGTGGATCTTGATAAAGGTGATCAATGCGATCAGTATTAAATAAAGATGCGCGGCGCTTAATACCATGTACAATATAATTCTTCTCAAGTAATAGCTCGGCGAGATAAGTACCATCTTGTCCTGTAACGCCTAAAATTAACGCTTTTTTCATTTTTTTCCTTTGAATCATATCAAGTTCAGGGAATTATACCCCAGCTACTTCGAAATGCCAGGTTTTCGAAGTAGCTGGGATATGCATACTTTTCTCGGAACTACAGAGCTCTTTTAAATCCGAGATCTATTAAATTCGCCCGTATATATCTTGGAAGCGTATTATATCATCTTCACCAAGATACTCGCCGCTTTGTACTTCAATCATGACTAAATCAAGCACGCCTGGATTTTCCAGGCGATGTTTATGTCCAGCAGGAATGTAAGTGGATTCGTTAGTATTCACGAAGAAAGTTTCGTCTCCGTTAACTACCTTGGCCATTCCGCTTACTATAATCCAATGTTCGCTGCGATGATGATGCATCTGTAGGCTTAAACTTGCTCCGGGCTTTACTTTAATCCGTTTTATTTTGAAGCGAGTACTTTCTTCTAAAACGGTATAACTTCCCCAGGGACGATGGACTGTGCGATGGAGTTTCTGTGCATCATGCCCTTGGTTTTTTAACTGCGTATAGATTTGTTCGATATCTTTAACATGAGATTTATTGGCTACCAGTAAAGCGTCTGGAGTATCGATAATAATAAGATCCTTAACTCCCACCGCGCCAACGAGACGACTATCACTTTGGATATAGCAATTGGCTACATCATGCAAGAAGGCTTCAGCCTCAATGCGGTTGCCATTAGCATCCGCTTCGATAAGTTCGCCGAAAGAGTCCCATGAACCCACAGCAGTCCAACGAAGGTTACAAGGTACAACAGCCGCTTGAGCAGAATTTCCCATAATTACATCTTCTATATCTTTTTCAGGAACATTAAAAAAACTATTGGCTTCAAGCTCCAGACGGGCAAAATCTTTTCCTTCGATGGTTTGCGATTGGTCTATACACGCTTTAACCGGTGATAAAATATCTGGGCAGTATTTTTCCATGGATTGTAAAATTGTTCCAGCTTTAAATAGGTATATGCCAGAATTCCAGAGAAAACGGTTTGTTTTAAGTGATTCTTGAGCTTGTTCAGAGGTCGGTTTTTTGATAAAACCAAGGACCTTATTATCGTCTACTTCAATATAACCATGATGGGTGTTTTCATCATCAGGCTTAATTCCCAGAACAACCAATTTGCCCTCTGATGCAGGAATAATAGCATCCGAAATTGCTTGCTGGAAATCATCTTGATCATTAATTAAGTGATCTGCACCTAATATCAACATCAAAGCGTCTTCACCATAAGTTTTTGTGAGTTGCAATGAAGCGGCAGCAATGGCGGCTGCTGTATTGCGTCTAAAAGGTTCCAAAATAAAAGAAGTAGAAATTTTTGTTTCATTAACTTCGCGGAATTCATCTTCAATTTTGAAGAAAAGTTCTCGATTTGTTACAGTTAAAATTTCTTTGATGTTGGGTAGCGCTGTGCCTCGCAGGAATGCTTTTTGTAACAGGCTGTATCCATCGTCTAAACGGATAAAAGGTTTAGGGTGTAATTCGCGCGAAACAGGCCAAAGACGCGACCCTTCTCCACCGCATAGAATTGTAGGAATTAAATACATAAACTCTCCCTAGTCTCTATTTTCTAGTTATCAATGCGTACTGCCAAATATTGATGATAAGGTTTGAATTTCCTAAGTGTTGCATATTAGCACTTTGTTGTAGATAAGCGAATTTTTTTACAGTTTTTATAGTCGTCTTTGCCTTACGAACTGCTCAAAAGGGATAAAAATAAAGAACTAACAAAAATTGCATTTACTACCTTAGTTATCGTACTATCCGAACCTATAAAAATTGAATGGGCTCTTTTTATCACTCAATTAAGAGTAAGTAAATAGGAATTTGGTTTCTTTATCAGAAGATGGAGTTCTAATGAGGAGTTTGCTGGCTTTTGAGCAGTCACTTATTAATAAAAGAATATTAATTACAGGGCACACCGGTTTTACGGGGAGCTGGACTTGCCTCTGGTTACAATCCATTGGAGCAACCATTGCAGGCTATTCTTTACCTCCAAACACAAATCCCTCTTTATTTGATGCCTTAAGCTTAAAAGATTCTGTTCAGACCACTTTCGGCGATATTTGTGATTATCCCAATTTTCTGGCCACAGTTGAGAATTTTCAACCGGAACTTATTCTGCATTTAGCTGCTCAGCCGCTAGTGCGACGCTCCTATCACGAACCAGTTCGTACCTTTGCGGTCAATTCTCAAGGGACTGTGCATGTACTTGAAGCAGCTCGCTTAGTGAAAAGCGTGCGCGCCGTTTTGTGTATAACCACTGATAAGGTTTATAAAAATAAAGAATGGTTATGGCCATATCGCGAAGAAGATCCTCTGGGAGGGAAAGATCCCTACAGTGCTTCTAAAGCCGCTGCTGAAATGGTTATTCAAAGTTATGCTGCCTCTTATCCCTGGAGTGAAAACAAAGGACCAGCCATCGCTACAGCGAGAGGTGGGAATATCATTGGTGGAGGTGATTGGTCAGAAGATCGATTAATACCAGATTTTGTGCGAGCTATCCTCGAAAATCAAACCTTAACTTTAAGGTATCCGAATGCAACTCGGCCTTGGCAGCATGTTCTTGCACTGGTACATGGTTATTTAATGTTATTGGCAGGATTGGTATCTGAAGATCCAACGACGTATGCCCGTGCTTGGAATCTAGGACCACAGGATCCCCAATCTTATTCAGTGCGTGATGTGCTTGAGCTAATGAGCCAATATTGGCAACGCCCAGAATTGACTTATATGCAAAATCCTTTCCCTGAAGCCAACGCACTTGCGCTTGATAGCTCAGTCGCCAGGGCTCTACTCAAATGGCAACCTGTTTGGGACACTCAGCGTATTATCGCAGAAACCGCATCCTGGTATCGAGATTATTACGCTAACCCAACGGCTGTAAAAGAGTTAACCTTAAATCAGATCGACGCTTGGCGCTCTGGGATTCAGATTTAAATGTAGATTGGGCCTTAGCCTAATCTAACTGGCCAAATCTTCCTTTGACCAGCGTTGTTGCATCTTGTTTCTTCCAGAGCAGTAAGTTTACGATCAAAGTTAAGTTTGCGATCGAAGTAAAGCAACCCAAGCTTATTTAATATTGATTACCACTGATGTGAATATCTCCACCCCTAGGCTGATTAAGTGACATCACAGTAGAAGCAACGGAGCCTTCAAGTTGAAGATCTCTCCTAAGACATTCAAACCAAAAATCATGAGCAACCCCATTTTTATCAGTAAGTCTAATGGATCCTGCAGGAGGACGGGGTACCAGTCCACCAGTACCAACATAGGAAATGCTTATTTGGCTCTGAGGGGGTATAGGGCAACCAACACTTGTTTTTCCATTACAAGGTTCAAACCAAACTGAACTACCACCTAAACCAGGAATCGAGTTACCCCAGCCATCAATAAACCAGGTTTGTGTAGAATAATTATAAATGGTACGTGCATGATAAGAATTATCACCACATACGTCTCCACCAGCCGAGGCTGTTAAGATAGAGAATAAATTCAATATTAGGAGAAGAGTCAGTTTGTAGGAGGTTAATTTATGCATGTTATTATAAGAAAAATTTTTATATTCTAACTATTGTAGATTGTTTTAGTCAAATTACTCTATAACGGTGAGAAGAATTTTCATCTGCGCTCTAAGCTTGCGCGAGAACGACACAGAAGAGCAATCATACCAAAACGCCGGCTTGGTTATAGGGGGTTCGTTGGCGATGCCCCCTTCAAAGTTGCTAGAGTGATTTTCTTCCAAGCTTATCAATAACTTTCAATTGGGCTAATCCAAACCCTAAAATTCTTGAATCAAATTTTGAAGGAAAAGGAGGCGTCAATTCGATTGAACTTACTTTTTCTCCTTTGAGATCGATGGCGAGTTTTGATTTTGATAATTTATCGTGGAGGGTAATATTGTAAGTTTCTGTTCCTACGACAATTTTTAATTTATGGTCCACATTAGGACCGTAAGCGGTAGTTGATAATACTAAATCAAATTGATTGGGTAAGGGTTCGGTAAAATCCAAACGTACTGAAGGCGCTAATTTGGCATCAGACCATCGCCCCCAGGATTCAACTCCGGATAAGCCTTTAATATCTTTAATAAAAATAGGTACCCCGTTGTGAGAAAAATCAATGCCCTCAGACAGTGTCGCAGGATAGGATGGCCCCGATTCTGTAATGATATAACCTGCTTGTTCCATTATTTCTCTAAAACTCATGGAATCAAGCTTTGTATGGGTGGATGGTGTGATGCGATAAAAAAGCACTCGATCATCTTTTCTTACCAAGGTCGGACCACCTTCTAAAGCATTTAGTCTATCGACTAACGCTTTAGCTTGATCTGCAAATCCGTTGCGATCGATATAAATACCTGCAAAACCTAAACGCTTAATTACCTCAAGTTGTTTATCAATCGATTCCTTGGAGAGATAACGATAGAATAAATCCCCTTTTCTACCTTTCATACCAGCATAGGTCCAGCGTAAAGTGTTTGAATTTAGGTAACCAGCAAGCAAGTCATAATCTGCTAAGTTTATATTATTGCCATACTCAGGAAATCCCATATAAGGTAATTGATAAATCGCTGAGCCAGGAGGCAGCATCGCTTCAATTTTTTTAATAAAATCCCTGTCTTCGATAAACCTATTTTTGGCGCTGGTAGTTAAGGCCGTATAGGATGAAGGTGTCTGATCAAAAAGACCGAGCAACAATAGAACTAATGGAATAGCGGAATAAACTAATTTTTTACCTTTATATAAAGCTTCAATTTTTTTATTTTGTTGTAAAACCAAAAATAAAGCAGCGAGGGCAGCAAAAGAAATAAAGATGCTTATCCTATTCCAGCCACGGATGGCAGGGGAAACAATTAAAGCAAATAAAACACTTAAACCTCCCGTATTTGCAATCAGTAAATAAGCGAGCACTAGGAGAGAGAAGAAGCGAAGTCTAGGATCAACTTGTTTACCGAGTGTTGCAGCAAAAAGCGCTACAAGCAGTACAAGCAATCCGACAGAACCCAGGATACCTAAGGATTCTGAATAAACGGCTTCGGTTACTTCATAATACTTGCTGTATGCATTGACAAATTGTGAAAGTTTGGCAATTCGATGATTAGACGTTGGGAAGAGTAATGGTGCTATTTTAAGTCCATAAGTTTCCGTTTGTTTGGGTTCACGGTGCGCCACTTCCACATTAGGACCCTGCTTATGCTGATAGATTAGGTTAGGTAAAATATTGAGACCGACCCCGCAGGCAACCATGCCAGAAAAAATGATCGATAAAGTTAGACCTTTAAGTGTTCTATCTTTAATTGCGGAAGCGAAGCCACAAACCACAAAACTAATAATTCCAAAAAATGCGTAATACACGCCGAATGAACTTAGAATAATAAATGCCCCAAAGAGGAGGATAAATTTCTTAAGGCTACTGAAAGGCCAAATAGAGGGTGCATCTAAAAATATTTTCCAGCTATAGTAAAAATAGATCGGAACCACAAAATACCAAGTGTAAAAAATGTGACCAAAAAAGCGCCAAAAATGAAAGGGAGTAAAGGTGAAAAGAAGCGCTGTTGAAAAGGCATATACGTTTCTGAATGAGAGTGCCTTAAGCACTAAAAAACTTGCAATAAAAGCGAGGGGAAAGCTAAGAAGCAAGTATATATTGAGTGCGCCGTAATAAGAGTTAGTTAAAATTCCAAGCAATTTAAGAGCAAATATACTGCCATTATCAGATTGCGGATAATCCAAAAAATTCGAACCAAAAGGATAGCCACTCCGTGGGTTATCAAAAAGCCATCCCTCCCTTACTCTTTGAACTAGCCAAGAGGTAAAATTTGTATCACCGCCATAAGTATAAGGATAATCTAAATGAGGAATTAATCCTGATGGCCATCCAGACAGTAAGATACTTGCAAATAAAACAGAAAAAACGGAACCGATAAGTAGCCATTTCCAATCATGACGCATAGGATGCCAAAAAGATAAATGGTGAGAAAGATTTTCTTGCATTGTAATTCCTAACTAATTGCGTAATCAAGACGCCAACTATCGATTAGATAGAGCTTGAGTACTGAAAGCTATTTTTATGGGAACTTTAATAAATCCAGATAAATTTGTATCCTGATTTTCAAAGTCCGTAAGCTGATATCTTTTTGAGATTTTATTCAGTAAATTTTTTAAATCTTTTTTAGACTCTGAGGAATAAAATATTTTAATATTTTCTAATTCAAAAGTTAACTGGGGTTGCTTACCAGAATAGTTATTAATATGAGCAAGTAAAGCATAACCTGATTTCGGTGACTCTATTAAATGTTCGTAATCGAGATAATAAAAATTATTTGGCGGAAGAGTAGAAAACTTTTCTGCAAAATCGGTTTCATAGAGTTTATCGGTAAACGGAGCTTTGCCGTTTAAATCAAAAACTAATAGATCACCACGATTAATTAATTGTGCTCTTAATTGCGTTGAATTCCAGCAGAATTCGGCTCCAGCAAAATGAGTGATAATCATCGCATCGGGAGGTAAGTTATTAAATAACCCGTTTTTAAGCGATTTTTCAAAGATATCACGTGAGTAGCGAGTAAGCTGATTATACCAATTAGTAGATAGTTGGTTTGCTACGAACGAGATGCTTATCATGCTGCTCATCAAGATCGCAAAAAATAATTTTAGATAGGTTAATTTCTTTTTAAAATAATTTGATAAAAATGAAATAATATTGTTGAAAATTAATGCCAGCATCATGCAGAGCCCAATTTGTTGCAATATAACAGGAATGTGGCTCATACCTAATCTCAATTCGAGTTGATAGCGTTTACTAAGCCCTATCATTACAGCAGGAGTGATTTGTAACAGCAAGCTTATTAAAAAAACGTATCGCGAATGCGGAATTGTAGAGACCTTATTAAGCTGCCTATAAATAAGCGCTGTTGAATAAAAAAGTAGTAATAATGCGATAAAATAAGTGCTTTTTGAAAACGGAAAATAAAATAATCCTTCATGGAATAGGTAAAGATTCACTAGCGGAAATTCACCCATAAATTGATTGAAAAAAGTAGGGATAAAATGATGAATACTACCTAGGGAAGTTCCTTCGTAATGTACTCCATAAGATTGGCGAAGATAAAAAATAATTACCCCATAAGTGAGCGTAAGTAATAAGATAGTAGTAGTGCCAATTAATTTAGATTTATTATCATATTCTTTTGCCCAACAATGTAAGGCAAGTATTAGCACAGGAACTATGACGGCCACTTCATAGGTGAGCAGCGATAAGCTAAAAAATAGTAACATATAAAACAAATATTTAATTTTATACTGTTGAATAAAATTAATGTAATTAATTAAAGTCAGCATGATAAATGAAATAACTAGAGGTAATAAAAAAGCCTGAGCTACCCAAGGTGAGTTAGGGGAAAGAAACCAACAGAACGGCACTAAACTGCAAAACAATAAGCTGTATTCCTTTTTATTGCTGAGCTTGAATAAAAATAAGCAGACGAATCCTAAACTAACTAAGGTTGCAATCCAATGAATCAAATTATAAAGAATGACGTTATCACCAATTAAATAAAACAGCGGATAGGTTGTGATGAAGGAAATAGGATAGAATCTCCCAGTATTTATCCATTCGATAATGATACCTTTTGTAAAGGCAAACAGGGTTTTATTTTGGGTGATTAACATGCCCTTAATCTGACTGTTATATAAATCATCACCTGAAAAGCCAAATTGAAATAGAGGAATAGAGGAAATAAGGAAAAATAAGATGAGTAGTGAAATGGTTAGAGTCACGTCATGATTTTTTCTTATTGATGAGACATAGCTATTGTCCATTGATTAAATTATCCCAAATAACTTCTTAAATTTGTTAAAAAATTAGTGCTCTCTTTAATTATGCAGCTAAGACTAACCAATCCAAGTTAGTAAGTCAAAATAAGGATCGATTTCTTAAAGGCCATTGATTTACATAGAAATACGCCCTAATTATTGTTGAAAATAAGCTCAATTGACTTTAGATAATTAAAAAAGTACGCTTTGCTCGCTTGAGTATGAGAAAATAAGTCATTCCTATTGTATTTAAGGGTATACAACCAAATGAAAATCAAAGCGTGTGATTACATTGCCAAATTTTTAAAAGCCCAAGACGTAAAATTTATTTTTGAAATGTCAGGAGGCATGATCACTCAGATTTTAGATTCTATTGATCAAGAAGGCGGCATTGATATTGTCAGCATGCACCATGAACAATCGGCTGCATTTGCAGTCGATGCTTATGGACGGTGCACAGGTAATGTGGCGGTTGGAATGGCTACAAGCGGACCTGGTGCAACCAATTTAATTACTGGGATTGCAAGCTGCTATTTTGATTCTTCTCCCGGTCTTTTTATAACAGGCCAAGTAAATACTCATGAACAAAAGATGGATAAAGGAATCCGACAGCTTGGTTTTCAGGAAACTGATATTGTTTCCATGGCTCGTATTATTACCAAGAAAAGTTACAACATCACGTCAGCAGATCAGATTGAATCCGTCCTTAAAGAAGCTTATGAAATTGCGATTAGCGATAGGCCGGGTCCAGTACTAATTGATATTCCAATGAATTTGCAACGAGCAGAAATCGAAGTCGCTCCTATAGAAAAAATCACCAGGAAAAAAATTGATACCTCAGTTGATAGCGGTATATTTGATGTGTTATTGGCAGCGATTATGCAAGCGAAAAAACCCCTAATTTTAGCGGGTGGTGGTATTAATGGTGCTGGTGCTATTAAACAATTCCGCCATTTAATCGATAAATTACAGATTCCTGTGGTTACGTCTCTTTTAGCGGTTGATGCAATCGATTTTGAGCATCCTTTACGCGTTGGATTTATCGGTAGTTATGGTAATCGCTGGGCAAACATTGCTTTAGGTCATAGCGATTTATTAATTGTACTCGGTAGTCGTTTAGATATACGTCAAACTGGCGCCGATGTAGAATCATTCCGCCACAACAAGAAAATATTCCATGTTGATTGTGACGAGAGCGAAATTAATAATCGAGTTAAACATTGCGTACCTTTTGTGATGGATGTGGCAGATTTTATTGAGCAGCTACTAACGGTTCTTGACGATAAAAAGCTAGCGCTAGATAAGCCCTGGTTTAATGAAATTGCTCAGCTTAAAAGCGAATGGCCGGACACCAAAGAATTGCAAAATATATCCGGAATTAACCCTAATCATTTTATGCATTTATTATCGCAATATTCTCAAAAAACGAAGGGCTATGTTGTCGATGTAGGTAACCATCAAATGTGGTCGGCTCAATCCCTGGAAATCAACTCCCAGCAATTTTTTATGACTTCTGGAGGCATGGGGGCAATGGGTTTTGCTTTACCTGCCGCAATTGGCGCTTCCTTAGCACATAATAAGAGTCCGGTTGTAGTCATCGCTGGAGATGGTTGTTTCCAATTAAATATTCAAGAATTACAGACCATAGTAAGAAATAAAATTCCGATGAAAATGATTGTTCTAAACAATAATTGCTTGGGGATGATTCGACAATTTCAGGATAGCTATTTTAACAGTCGTTATTTATCAACCTATTGGGGATATAGTGCACCTAATTTTGAGGCAATTGCCAATGCTTATGGTATCCCAGCCAAAACAATTGTAGTTTCTGAGGAAGTTGAATCGAGCCTCGAGTGGCTGTGGGATAATGAAGAAGCTGCTTTGCTACAAGTCATGGTAGATATGCGTGCAAACGCTTATCCTAAAATTGCATTTGGCCGACCGATAACCGAAATGGAACCTTTTACTACGCCAGTGGGCATGGAAGCAACCTAAAGCAGCTCTTGTTTACTAACGCGCAGATGGGCCAAGACCCAATCTGCGCGTTAGGTGTCAAAGGATACCTATAAACGGGTTATTGATTTGGACAACCAGCTTGATGATAGGATACGAGTGCAGTATAAATAGCCGAGTAATTTTCAAAAGCTCGACGATTCGCTTTTAAGTCATCAAAGGCTAAATTGGTTCGATTACAATCGCCAGGCTCAGAAATTTTCAAATGGTCACCAGTGGGTTTTTTATAAGCCATAAAGGTACTGCCGCAATGCAAATGTGGCCGTTTTTTTGCTGGATTTCCCAAAAATTCCTCATTGCCACAGAAAGTTTTTTTGAAGTCTAGTTTTCCAGCAAACGAAAACATAGGGATTAACATAATTAGGCTGGCAGCTGCAATTAAGCGTTTTTTCATTGTTATTAGCTCCTAAAAAATGGAAAGCCAAATTTACCATGCCTCAAAATAGTATCAAGGGTTTTGATTAAAAATAAGGCTTAGTAACTGCGCTTAAAAACAAGACGCTTATTTAAAACGAAACCTAAACCGGCAGAAAAAATGATTGAGATAAATCCTGTGATATAAAGATCCGTTGATATTTGTTTTAAAAAACCGATTAGCGTGATATTAAAAAAATAGAGAAAAGTGTAGACACCAATGAATTTAAAAATCAGCTGATTATTGGAATTTTTAAATACAAGTTTACCAAAGGTTTTAAAATTAAATAAAACACCTAGAACAGTTGAGAATAATAATGCGAGAGGATATCGCAGACCTAGAGTAATAAAAATGGCATACCATAAATAACTGAATAAAGTATTTAAAATACCCACTAAAATATATCTTACAAGCTCTTCTTTTGAACTCATCTTATTCTATCCAATTGTGTCTTAACAAAATTCGCAGGTGTTCATCTGGAATCATGTCAATATAGCCTCTTGATCTGACGATTTGTATTCTAACGATTTTAAATGCCAGGCTCTCGTTCGATTAACAGCATCGATTAGTTTGACGTGCGGAGCTAATTGAAGCTCTTCTCGGGCTCGATCAATGTTAGGAACATAACGCTCAACTTGGTGATTTTCTGGTTTAGCTTGCTTGACATTGACTGCAATCGATTTATTACTCGTATTTGCTACAACCTGGGCAACATCAGCCAAACTATAGTCTTCATCAGAGCCAACATTATAGGGGTAAGCAGTTTTACCCTTAAAAAGAATTGTCCAAAGCCAAATAGCTAAATCCGCGGCATAAAGGTAAGAGCGGAACGGGGTCCCATCTCCTTTGATTTCTATGGTTTGTCCCTGCAAACTGTTATGAATAAAATTACCAATTGCAAAATGTTCATCTAGCGGTAAGTAGGGACCGACAAAGGCAAAGCAACGAGCAATTTTTATATCTAATCCATGCTGGCTAGCATATAAATAGCCCAGGTGCTCAGCTGCACATTTACCTACTCCATAAGTGGATTTAGGAGTAGTCAAATAAGCTTGACCAGGATAGGATTCAGGAATATGGGTAAGCTCAGAAGGTTGTTTGCCATAGATGGCCCCGGAACTAGTCAAAAGAATCTTTTTTGCCTTACATTTCCTAGCAAACTCAAGTGTGTGTTTTGTGCCCTGTAAAATACCATCGAAGATAGCAAGCGGATCTTCTTGGTTTAGTTTTGCATTCGTATCTGTGGCTGCATGAATAACATGCGAAAAATGATGTGAGGGGTAGACAAAATTTCTAACATCACCTTCATGAAATCTAAGTGAGGGTGAATGAAAGAGTTGAGGATGTCTATTAGCAAAACGAGTAACATTTCTCGTGAGTACAACGGCCTCAGCATTTAGATCAAGTTTATTATTTATCCAGGCAAAACTTTCTAATAACCAACAGCCAAAAAAACCAGTTCCACCTGTGATAAAAATCCGTTGTTCACGTAATTCTTCCCACAGTGGCAAGGTTTTATCAAGGATGTAATCTAAATCATGAGCTAAAGGATTGCTGTTCATATTATTGAGAAAAATTAACACGTTCTTTTTCGACGACTAAAGGACGCTTAGTAACCCGTGTATGGATTGAGGCAATGTATTCTCCCAATAAGCCGATAAAAAATAGCTGTACTGATGAAAAAAAGAATAAACCTATTAGTATAGGTGCTACACCAAGATTAAAGCTGTTCCAAAAAAATAACTTCAAAACAAAAAAGCTAAGAGAGATTAGTAAGCTAATGATAGAAAGCGAAAATCCAGCCATCGTTGCCAAACGCAAAGGAATTTTGGAGTGGCTGGTAATTCCTAACATCGCCATATCATACAAGGAATAGAAATTATTCTTTGTCACACCCCGCGCTCTGCGAGGTTGATTATAGGGGACTTCTGCGATTTCAAGTCCAATCTCGGCAATTAAGCCGCGAAAATAGGGATAGGGATCTTTATGAGTACGTAAGATATCAACCACTTCTTTATCGTATAATCCAAAACCGGTGAAATTTTTTATTAACTTAACATCGGCAATTCGTGTTACGAAATTATAGTAAGCGCGGCGAATTGCAAACATCAATTTTGATTCCTGACTTTCGGGTTTTACGCCCACTACAATTTTGTAGCCCTGCTCCCATTTATGAATAAATTCTTTAATCATATCGGGTGGATCTTGCAGATCAGCGACGATCAAAATGGTTGCATCACCATTCGTTTCCAACATGGCATGATAGGGTGAACGGATATGTCCAAAGTTTCTTGCATTCACAATGACCTTAGTATGAGGATCCTGTTCGGCAATCTTTTTTAAGAGGGCTACCGTGTTATCGGTCGAAGCATTATCGATAAAAATATGCTCATAACGATAGTTGGGGATTTCTTCGAATATTGCTTTGACCTGTCGATGTATTTCTTCAACATTTCCTTCTTCATTGTAACAAGGCGTAACAATACTGATTAATTTCATAAGAGATTCTCAACTAATTGTCAGTGAAGGAAGATGAGTAAGGCCCTCTCATCTTCCATTAAAATTGGAATGCTTTAGGCAGTTACCTCAGCATGAGTCTTAGCAAACTGCTCAAATGATTGGTGAATATGGTCCATCATTTCAGGAGTTAAGCCATGATGGCAACCAAGCAGAATTCCACCACGCATGACTCGATCGGCATTAGGATAACCTGCCGCAGATTCACGTCGTTCAATGTTGCTAAAACCTGGTTGGCGTAAGATATTGCCGGTAAAGACAGTACGAGTTTGGATATTGCGCTTTTCTAAGAATATTTGTAATTCTTTGCGCGAAAATGGCGCACTATCTTTAATCGTTAATGGAAATGCTAACCAACCTGTATGCGAGTTAGGCAATTGTTTTGGTAGAATAAACCACTCTTTATAGCGGCTAAAAAACTCGGTATGCAATTGAAACGCATGGTCACGCGCATTAATATTTTGGTCTAGTTTGCTAAGTTGTACTAAACCGAAAGCAGCACCCATTTCGGAAGGCTCTAGGTTATAACCGAGTGCTTCGAAAACAAATTTTGCATCGTAATCAATACCATCTACTTGAATATTAAAACGATTTTCAATGGCTTCTGATTCCACGAATAAAGAAGAACTTCGGCCCCAGCTGCGTAATAATTTCGCACGAGAAGCTAGAGTATCTTCATTAACACAGAGCATTCCACCGTTACCAGCACAGTTAACTACGTGTGAACCATAAAAACTGGTGGTGCTAATATCGCTGAATCGGCCTACCGACGAGCCACCGATGGTTGCACCCAGTGTATCTGCAGAATCTTCGATAATAATGAGATTATATTTATCAGCAAGATCTCTTAGCATTTTCCAATTGGGTAGATTTCCTAGCAGATTAGGGATCATCATTGCTCTAGTTTTAGGCGTTATCATTGCCTCCACCTGATTAGCGTCGATATTGAAAGTACCTTCTTCAACATCAACAAAAGCAGGAATTAAACCATTGCGAATTAGAGGAGCTACCGTGGTGGAAAACGTTAAGGTTGGTGTAATGACTTCGGAGCCTGCAGGCAAACCCAGGATTTCAATGGCCAAATAATTAGCAGAAGAGCCGGAGTTAACCATTATTCCATGTTTTTTGCTAAATAAAGTGGCAACTTTCTCTTCCATTTCGCGCACATGCTTGCCCATTTGGGTGGACGTGCGTAATACGGAAACAACTGCTTCAATTTCTTCTTCGCCGTGTACAGTTTTTCCGTAAGGTACATGGATAAATTGCTGAGTGCTCATTATTATTTTCTCTCTAAAAATTTAAAGACTAGATATCCCGAATAATTACCATGTTTTCCATGGTGCTTTATCGGATTCCCATAATTCTTCCAAATAGTTTTTATCTCGAAGTGTATCCATCGGATGCCAAAAACCATCATGATTAAATGAAGATAATTGGTCTTCTTCCGCTAACCGTTCTAAAGGATGTTTTTCCCAAATGGTGTCATCTCCTTCGATATAATCGATAACCTTAGGAGATAAAACAAAAAAACCACCATTAATCCAACCACCGTCGCCTTGAGGTTTTTCTTTAAAACCAGTAATTCTGTCACCCTCCATGAGGAGTGAGCCAAAGCGACCGGGAGGTTGAATGGCAGTTAAAGTTGCCAGCGTTTTCTGTTTTTTATGGAATGAGATTAATTCACTAATGTTCACGTCGGATACGCCATCGCCATAAGTGAGGCAAAAGTCCTCATTTCCTAGATGATTAGCGATTCGCTTAATTCGCCCGCCGGTCATTGTCCTCTCACCTGTTTCTACGAGAGTAATGAGCCAGGGCTCAGCATTATTCTGATGGATTTCTATTTTATTATTGGTGATATCCAGAGTGACATCCGACATATGTAAGAAGTAATTGGCAAAGTATTCTTTAATTACATAACCTTTATAGCCTAAGCAAATGATAAAATTATGAATATTATGAGCAGAATATAACTTCATAATATGCCATAAAATAGGTTTGCCTCCAATTTCAATCATAGGCTTTGGGCGAACAGATGTCTCTTCACTGATCCTTGTACCTAAGCCGCCTGCTAAAATGACTGCCTTCATAAAATCCCCTTATCTACAACGTTACTTCGTCGTACGAGTACCCAAGTTTATTGGGTGCCTTATTTATTTTTTATCATCTACTGGTATTTTCTATTCAGGAATTAGCCAAGAGTGTAGCGATATTCATTTTTAATTGCTAATTCTTAAATGGAGAATTTAAAGTCGATACGGGATTATACTGATTTTTGTCCATATTTCACCTAATTGTAGGGCCGAGTAAAATAAAATTTTCTCCCTTATTTTGTGTAACTTAAGTTAGGTTGGATTACCTACGCTATAGCTTGTGGAGTATAGAGCAAACGATTATTATAGGAAATCTTCAACTTAAGTTGCTTGTCGAAGGGAAGTACTGGTTATTTTCTGAAGCACAAATGGATTTTCCCTTAAATTTGTAACCCCAATCATATGGTTTAATACGCATTATGGTCACTACTGTAGGTGCTGTAGAAAAAATAATTCCTCGACCAAAAACGAGCTCTTTTTCTCCTGAGATTGAATCCTTGAGGGGTGTTGCTTCTTTTGCGGTCGTCATGGGACATCTTTACCTGCTTCTTTTTTTACCGGTACTGTATCCTGGACGTCCAGTGATCCCTTCTCATCATGATCTCATTGGTGTTCTCATAGCCGGTCTGTTTGATCCTCAGCCTGCGGTACTGCTTTTTTTTACGATTAGTGGTCTTGTTTTGGGGCGTCAACTTAAGAAGGAACCTATAGGCGACCTGTTTTCGTTTCTTGCCTACCTTTGTCGACGCGCATTTCGATTAATTCCATTGATGTGGGCAACTACTTTTTTAGCGTTTTATTTATTGAATTTAATGGGTAAGCTCGAGTATTCCCTTCTATTTAATACTCTGTTTCTAAATGATATAAATCTTAATGTCCCATTATGGTCATTAAAAGTTGAGTTGTATTGTAGTATTGTTTTTCCAGCCATTTTTTTGCTGTTTGAATTTGGGGGCAAAATAGTTAACTTTGCCCTGTTTGTATTATTGACCTACTTAAGTTTTTATTGGCAGGATCCTATCTATGTTCAATTTCTTGTTTTCTTTCATGCTGGACTGATTATTGACAAATTCAGTGTTAAAGTGACGAAGTTTATGCCACAAAGCTATATTTTACTACTTTTGGGCTTGGCAACGATGACGTTGCTATTAGCGCCGCAATTTAGTTTTGGTCTAAGAGATTGGAATTATGGTCATTGGCAAACTTGGGTTTTTCCTGAGATCCTAGCTTGCTCATTTATTTTATTAGTGATCACTTCCCAAAGGCACTCTTACTTTAATGCTTTCCTACGACTTGCTCCGATACGATATTTGGGAAAAATCTCGTTTAGTATTTATTTAATTCATTTCCCTTTGTTTTTATACATGAAGACTGAGTATACCTTCACTGGTACTTATCCCAATATGCTGGGTTTTATCATTCGTTATTTAGCTCTCGTTATTTTCCTCTCAAGTCTAACTTATCGGTGGATCGAAATTCCATCAAATAACTTGGGTAAGAAGCTGAGTTCAGCCATCTTGAAAATGCGCCGGCGATCGGCTTTTCTTCCGGTAAATCCTCAAGCAGAGTGAGAGCTAGCTGGTTACTTATAACCAGCTATGAATTTTTCCAACCGAATAAGGTTTTGGTAAAATTAGCAGAGAAGCCTTTGTTCCAATGAAAAGTAGACCAGACAGAAGACAGGAAAAGAGAAAGCATAAACCGATTAGGATTTTTTTGCCTAATGGTCTTTGTTTCTACTACTGCATGCGCATAATTGAATAACCAACGATCGGGAACTTTGCCAAATTTATCTCTAAACATGTTATTAATTTCATAATGGACTTTGACTTTTGCTCCGAGCGTTTTGTTTTCGGCATAGAGTCTGGAGCCAGCCAGTTTTTTTTCAAGGTATGCGAATTGTACGCCTGCTTTACCTAATCGTAGCCAGTATTCGTAATCCATGCAGTAGTTCAATGATTCATCTAATAAACCATGCTCTTCTACCACTTTACGTCGAAAAAAAAGAGCGGGTTGACAGATGATACAGGTTTGTTTTAATCGCTCGAAATTCCAGGGTTCAGTAGGATAGGTTTCAAAGGGCTGATCGTTAATGTCAATATGATCCGCCATACCATAAACCACATCAATCTCAGGATTTGCTGAGAAAAAATTGACAATTTCTTCGATCGCGCCGGGGTAGTAGACATCATCGGAGTTAAGCCAACCGATGATTTCACCCTTTGTAGCGTTGATGCCTTTATTAACGGCATCAGTTTGCCCCTTATCTTTTTCGGATACCCAATTAACCAAAGAGCTTGCCTTCTTCAGAACTTCAATGGTGTTATCGGTGCTGCCACCATCGAATACAACATGTTCAATTTCTGCCCCTGTTTGCTGAGCAACGCTTAATAGGGTGCGTTCAATAAATTGTCCTTGGTTAAAAGAAGGCGTGATAATACTTATTTTCATGCTAGTCCTTTCTCTGCAATTAATTGGACGGATTCCCCTTTGCGAACAACAGAGCAACGTTGAACGATCAAGGATAACTCTCGTTGATCATGACTACTATACCCGGTTTTTGCAGGAACGAAAGTAGGTTCCATTCTGATTTCGTAATGTCCGCCTTCGTTGGTTAGAGGCAAGGTCAATAAGGCTTTTTTGCCTCGACCAATCTCAAGAAGATTGTTATGGTCTACTCCATTGTGAACTGCTTTGACTACGATCTTCGATTGCGGTAGCCAATCGGGTACATACAATTCCATTTCGAGCGTTTGTTTACTGGTGTGTGGCGCAACTTGTATATTCATGCGCGAACCTACCCAACCATCTTCATAAGTGCCAGTAAGTTCATCTTCAAGATGATTTTCTTTGACGGCATGTTGAAATAGATACCAGTACTCTTGAGCCATACGTTGTGAGTCCGAGAAGAGTTTTGCCCGTTCTTTTCCTGCAGCAATTAGCTGTTCGCGTAAATTTTTATCATTTTGCAAAGATATAATAGCCTCAGCAATCTGCGTTGGGATACGTGGGTTAAACAGTATAGCGGCGTCACCTACCACCTCAGGTAGCGAGGTTAAATTACTGCAGGCAACAGGAATACCAGCTGCCATTGCTTCAATAACGGGTAAACCAAAACCTTCATAAAGTGAGGGGAAAATGACCCCAGAGCTATGCGTCATGAGGACTGATAATTCCTTATTGCTCAAATAACCTGGGAATACAATTTGTTCACCCAGATTCATCTTTTTTGCCGCATCGGCTAAGAGAGTTGAGCGCGCATTTTCAGCTCCGGTGCAAACCAATTGAATGTTGGAGGCTAAGCCTTGTTTACAAGCCATACCGAATGCGGTTAGCAGCATTTCGTGATTTTTATGTTTCCAAAAATTAGCTGGATATAACAAATATTGTTTTGCACTAAGCTTAAGTTTCGTCAGGATACTTTTATCTTGAGCCGCTTCAGGCAAAATACGCTGTGCCATTTGCAAATAAATTGTTCGTATTTTTTCCGGCCTAAGGCCTCCATGAGTGATGGCGGATTGGCGAGAATACTCTGAAATAGCGGTAAGCATCGAAGCCCGACGACAGGCTTCAGCAAATGTATGTTGACGATGAGCAACATCTTCGATAGTAAAAAATTCAGGATAAGTTTTATATTGCAGATCATAAAGTGTACAGACAGTCGGGACACCTAATTCGAAATAGGTGGGTGCAGTAAACGGGCAAAAAAGTAAATCAGCCCCAAGATTGTGTAATAAAGAGCTGCTTCCCTTTCTCTTTAATAAAACATTGAGACGATAGCCTAAATAGGATAATTTTCGCGGCAGATAAGGAATTCTTCGCGCGCTCGCAGACAACAAGCGATACCAAATAGAGCTTTTTACAGGTTTATCGAGCACCATCATACATTTTATGTTGCTGCTTTCTAATGAGGTAAGTTCCTCGTGAGAAGCGGCTTGGGTAAGTAAGACAAATTGGGTTTCAGGCGCTAATTCCGCTAATTGCTTAAGTAGCTCAAGAACAAAAATCTTTGCCCCTCCATTTTCTCCACCTGGAAGGATTGGAGTCATATCAACGGCAATTGTTTTAAGTCCCCTATCTTTAAAAGTATTTTGTAATTTTTTGAGTTCTGGCCATTTAGCAAAACGATTTAATAAGCGAAACATTCGTCGAGAAAATAAAGCATCTAAGCTGCCTTTGTGCATTTCAATTTGTTTTTTTCGGGCGGAGCTCGCAAATTCATGGTCTTTTATCATAGCGGTCAGTGTGTGAATTTGCTCTAAGCGAGCGGCTCGATCCGCTTCAGACTCTGCTAACAACTTGCTCAAATTTAATTCGCGCTCGCGTAAATCGAGTAAGGCTAAGACAAACCGATTTTTCGGATTAGCAAGAAGAGTGGCTTCAATTTGTTCGGATGAATTAGACTTTAGCGGAGTGCGACTAGCGGTAAAAAACATATCATACTGTGCAAATATAGCCGGTTCGAATTCAAGATGCTGAACCCCAAGGCGATTAAAAAAAGGTTTAATTGATTTTTTGCTAAACAAATAAAGATGCTCATCTTTAATAAGCATATTTAAAAAAGAGCTTTTTTCCTCAACTAATTGGTTATAGTTTACATTCTCTTGAAATTGGGGTGTTTGTATTAGCAAAAAACCTTCAGGTTTAAGCAAGTTCATACATAAATCGATTGTTGCTAGCGGATCAGGCAAATGCTCAAGAACGTCCATTAGAACAATGACATCAAAACTATTTGCGGAAAGGCTTAAGTTCTCTAGCGGGCCAAGAGAGACAGGGGCATCGAAGGTTGTTTGGGCAAAATTTACAACCCACGAGCTAAGTTCGACGCCAATAGCGTCATAGCCAATTTGACGTAATAAAGCGACAAAACTGCCATGACTACAGCCTAGCTCTAAAATTTTGGCTGGAGGCAATTTATATTTTAAAATCGTTTTGAGCCAATGCAGATTTCTTTCACCCAAATCTAAACGTGCACGTGCATAGATATCACTATTCCCCAAATCCTCGCTTTGATGATTAAGCCAATACTGTTTGCCGTAAAAATCGGTCTCATCATTGGTTACTAAATATTGGTCATTCCTAAGTTCGCTTTGTGAAATCAAGGTCTTACAGGATTGGCAAACAACATATTCTTCATTAAAAGAAATAAGTGAATGATTACCACACCAGCATCTGCGCATTTACTCTCCTTTCTTCGTAGGGAATGACATACTTATTTTGCTAGGAAAATCCCTAGCACTAATTGCATTTTCATAAGACTGTTTCATCATTAAAGAATCTCAACCATTCTGGTACGTTTTGCTAACTGTTCTCGTTTTGGCGCTTCCAGTGCTTCGCTGTAAAGATTTAATAAGGCTTCCGCACTTTGTTTCCAGATAAAGGTGCCCGCTTGCTCTCGTGCAGCTACACTGAGTCTTTCTCTTTCCACGGAATCTGTTGCTATCCTCAGCATTGCATGAGCCCAATCTTCAGCATTTTCAGGTGAGAGCAATAGGGTTGCATCCCCTGCTATTTCTGGCATGGAAGTGGAAAGGGAGTTGATCGTGGGGGCGCCAAATTGCATGCCTTCTAAAATAGGTAAACCAAAGCCTTCAAATAGTGAGCAATAAAGATTTGCATAGCAATTTTGATAAAGCCAAATCAATTCTTCATCGGAAATATACCCAGTAAAAATAACCTGGGATTCAATGCCTAGCTCCTGCAAATAAGCTTTAAAATCATTCATTAGCCAACCCTCACCACCCGCGAAAACAAGCGGCATGGGATTTCCATTGAGAGCCAAGTAGCGAGCATAGGCTTGTGCTAAGCAACGCTGATTTTTTCGCGGCTCAATCGTACCGACATTGAGCCAGAACTGGCCGGGAGAAATCGATTTAAGTGCTTTGGGTCGCTTGCCTTCTAATTGAGTATTGGCAAAACGGGAACAAGGATAAATCACGCGAATTCTGTCTTCCGGAAAATGAGGAAATACACTTAAATAATGTGCTTTTGAGGCTTCAGAAATGGCAACTATCCAATCAGCCGCAAGAGAAGAGCGAAAAACACCATTAAAACAGCCTAAACGATTAGCTTCAGTAGTCCAGCTGGGATTCACCACGAAACCCATATCATAAAAAGTATAAATAAGTCGGCTTGATTTAAGTTGAGTCGGGCACCAAAAATTATTGGCATGGATGATATCGGGTATTCCTAATGAATTTTCCAGCTCTTGTTTTGCCCAAAAGGATGAGGCCAGATCACGAGTAAGATGTCGCGGACCATAATGCCCTACTTTATAAGGGTTTTGTAGGGGCATTAATGCGTCAAAATAGAAATCGCCAAAACTTGGATAAAGTGAATAGCGATGTTCTGGAGCAATTTCTAACATCGCTTGGATCATTGCATGTGCAAAAAAACCGCAACCGGCTTTACCACTCCCGGTCTGGGAAATATCAAAGCCTATATGCATTTTATGATTAGTCAGCATGAAATTCGATCCTTGTTTCCTTTAGATTGTGGAATAACCTGTCTCATTGAATAAAAATTATATTATTTCGATTTTTCAGAACGCGATAGTATATCAGATGGCACAAAAGATCTCATAGTTATGCTAATTGACTTTTTTTGATGAAAAAAGTACTCTGGCGAAAAATTGTGAAAAAGGCAAATCAATAAGGATGATTGCTGACTTTATAGTTGAGATAGCTTTTCAATCCAATGAAGGTTATCAAGTTAAGTGCTCTGCTCTGGGGTATTTATCCGATCTTTGTTATACAGGGGCTAGGGTATTATGAGGATACTGAATGCGTAGCGCTTTAATTACAGGTATTACAGGGCAAGATGGTTATTTTCTAGCTGAATTATTACTTAAGAAAGGCTATCGTGTATTTGGATTTGCGCGTAGTGCAAGCCATCAAAAAACAGCAATAATTGCTCAATTGCCTGGTGAGGTGCAGCTTATTTGCGGTGATATCGCTGAAGAGGCAGACATCACCTCTGCAATCCAACAAATTAAACCCGATGAGGTTTACAACCTTGCCTCTCAATCAAGGCCAGGAGAGTCCTGGGCTCAAGCAGCACAAACACTTTGTATTAACGGCTTAGGCGCAATTCGTCTATTTGAAGCGATAAGAACAGCCTGTCCAACGGCTAAGGTATATCACGCTTCTTCATCGGAAATGTTTGGACAGAGTAAAATCAGTCCTCAAAATGAAGAGACTGCCTTTAACCCGACTAATCCCTATGCTGCGTCGAAAGTTTATGCCCATCAAATGGTGCGGATTTATCGGGAGAGCTACGGGTTATTTATCGCTAGTGGGATTTTATTCAATCATGAAAGTGAGCGTCGCCCCTTACATTTTGTAACTCAGAAAGTTGTCTATGGCGCTGCTTGTGCCGCGCTTGATGTCATCAATTCTCCTGATCGTAATGAGCGAGGATTGCCGATTGTTTCACAGGGCAAACTTGCTTTAGGTAATTTTGAGGTCGCTAGAGACTGGGGTTATGCGCCTGATTATGTCGAAGCAATGTGGTTAATGTTGCAGCAAGATGAGCCTAGTGATTTTGTTATTGGCACAGGACAACTCCATACGCTTAGAGAGTTATGTGAAGTAGCCTATCATCACGTGGGTAAAGACTGGCGTGATCATGTAATCAGCGATCCGGCCCTGGTGCGACCACTAGAAACGACTCAAACAGTAGCAGATCCATCAAAGGCAAAAAGACTTTTGGGTTGGAAACCTTCCATCAATTTCGAAGAAATGATTAAGAAAATGGTACAGTTTCAAATTTCTCGATTATCGATGTCTTTTCCGCTTAAGTCGCCTGTTGAGCTGTAAGTTTTACGAGCCGCTAAGAAAATACCAAGCTCATAGAGCAAACATAGCGGCACTGCTAGCATGATTTGTGACAATACATCAGGTGGTGTTAGCAGCATTCCCACTATAAATGCCGCAACGATAATGTAGGGTCTAATTTTTTTTAGCACGGCCAGCTCAACCCAGCCTAAACGAACTACAGTTAAACAAAGAAGAGGCACTTGAAAGCAAACGCCAAAAAGCAGTAGCATTCGTGTAATAAAATCCAAGGTTTCAGCCATATCTGGCATGAGATGAACTCCCTCAGGTACGGATTTAGCAAAAAACTGGAACATATAAGGCAAAATTAAGTAAAAACAAAATAATATTCCAAGGCAAAATAATAATAAGCTAGTAATAATCGCATTGCGTATATGGAAGCGCTCTTTCTTATAAAGTCCGGGGGCTGCAAAACACCATAGTTGCAATAAAGCAAAAGGAGCGGAGCAAAGCATTGCTGTATTCGCAGCAAGCTTAATTGGTATTAGCACTGGCGAAGTAATTTGTGTAGCAATCATAGTATCTTGCTTCGATAAAGCACTAAGTAAAGGTTTTACTAAAGCGTGAAATAAGTTGTTTGCATAGAAAAAAAAGATGCAGAAAAGAACGAGAAAAAATAAAATAACGTGTAGAAGGCGTCTTCGAAGTTCTAGCAAGTGGCTTAGCATAACCGATTTACTCGTTGGCAAATTAGACCCGTTTACCATTATGATTGCTTGGCTAAAGGTTGATTTTCTGAGCTTAGATGCTTGCCTACAACGTGCATTCAGCACATCAGTGCTCAAAAATCATGCCATTTCAGCTCTAGCTAGCGATATAAATAGGCCAGTAACCAGAAATAAGTTTGATTTATGGGAGAATTGTACCAGATTTGCCTAAAAGTCTGAAATGAGGGATGGTACTCTTGCTACAGTTCTGTAGTTCATTGTGGATGCCTCTTAAGATACTTTAGGCTTCTTAATACGAGTTAAGCTTGCACACCGTACCTCTAATTCTGGCCTCCTAGTTCATGATGTTAGCTGAGCAAAGAATACCATCTATGTATTAAAAATAAACCATATCAGAAAGGATGGCAATTTTATAATTGTTAAATTTGAGCAAATCTATTGCTTAGCGTTAATTATTTTCAACTTTTTTGCAAAAAAACGATTATTTTAAGCATCTTTTTTATCAAGATAACGAGTATAATCCACCAAAAGCTCAGAGTTGTAAGATAGAGCAAATTAAGGACTTGATTACTTTCGTACAATAAAAATGGCTATTATTAAAAAAACTGCTGTATCAAATGAGGCTCCTCTTATTCTTTTGGTGGAGGACAATCTTATTGCTTTGCGTTGTGTAGAAACCATTGCTTCACAAGCAGGATGCCGCTTTATCTCGGCGATGAATGGTGAAAATGCCTTAGAATTGGCGAAAAATGATTTTTTTGATCTCATCATTACTGACATCGGCCTACCAGGAATCTCTGGAATTGAATTAACCTACCTAATTCGCGAGTGGGAAAAATCCTTACAAAAAGCTGAAGTTCCAATTATCGGATTAACCGCTCATGATTTAGGCGAGTCAGAGGGTAAATGTTTGCAGGCTGGCATGAATAAAGTAATTTCTAAGCCGATTTACTTACGTCAGATGCAAGAATTGATCACTCAGTATATTTTTAATCGTACGCTTAGTTTTTGAATTGTGAGTTACCTTTTCTAATTAATTTTACAATTAAATCTGCTTTATTTTTTGCATTTAATTTTAATTTTAAAGCATAAATTCGATCCTCAATTGTACGGTGAGACAACTCTAATATTTTTGCAATTTCTTTAGCAGTTTTACCCTCCAGTATTAATTCTGCACATTTAATTTCATTTGCTGTCAAAAATTGCTCTTCGGATGACATCAAAATTTCTAGAAGTAAGTCTCGTTTTACATGATTATTCAGCAATAAATTTAGCTCCACTTGTGAGGGAATATGATCTGTATTAAGAACAATATCATAGGCGCGAGCTAGTGTTTTTGACTGCTTAATCTTTGAGTTAAAAAGCCTAATAAACCGGTCGAGAATCTCAAGATTATTGATATAAATTTGATGAATAGCTGGATTAGAAAGATGGGTGCCAAAATGATAAAAATCAGTGTAATTAGCTTGTTTTTTGATGATGGTAAAGACATGCTTGAAGTCAAAAGCAGCAGAGTCAGCCAGCATTTCAGCAGTTTTACCTGAGCAATCGACTGCATCCCAGATAAGGTATTCTCCTAGATCAGTCGATTCAGGATTGATATTAACACAGGGATCAGCTGCATAATATTTTTTATCCAAATAGTTCTGCAAGAATTGGGGTTGATTACATTGCACAGTCAGTTGATTATTTTTAAACACTCGAAGATGAGAAAAGCGAGTGATATCAAGGAGATTTAACGGTTCGCATAAAAGATTAATTTCTGTGGTATGAAGAATTGAAGGATGATTTTGAAATTGTTCGATCATTTAAAACTCCGATCAAATAAGTCGACGCTGCCTTTTTAACAATATTGTACTCTAATCTGTCATTTCAAAGGAAAAATATATTCAAATTGGAAAAAAAAGCTGCACGAAGTTATTTTTTGACGTCAAAAACACTCTATTCTTAAAAAAAAGGTTATAATGAAGCCAAAAATCAATGTTTCTTGCTGTTTATAGTACACTTTATGGCAAAAAAAGGTATAATCCCGCTGTGTTTTTAGGTGAGATCAAAGTGAGCCATCGTCCACGTAAACGATTTGGTCAGAATTTTTTGCAAAACAAGCATATTATTAGTGAAATCCTTGATGTTTTGCATCTGCAAAAGGATGACAAAGTAGTTGAAATTGGTCCAGGTTTAGGGGCTTTAACTCAGCCTTTGCTTAAATGCATAGAAAATTTGACTGCTATTGAAATCGATACCGATTTACAGGAGCATCTTGGCGCTTTGTCAAGGACTAGCGGCAAATTAAATTTAGTCGCTGCTGATGCTTTAACCGTTGATTATAGTCAATGGGGGCCTGATCTCCGTATCGTTGGTAATTTGCCCTACAATATTTCTACGCCTTTATTATTTCACTTGCTTAATTATGCCTCTTTCATTGAGGACATGCATTTTATGTTACAAAAGGAGGTAGTTGCTCGTTTGGCTGCTCAACCGGGTACTAAGGTTTATGGACGATTAACTGTGATGATACAGTATCACTGTGAGGTTGAATCTTTATTCGATGTCCCGCCAGAAGCTTTTTATCCTGTGCCAAAAGTTGATTCGGCCATAGTGCGTTTAATTCCCCATCAGATATCACCTTATCCAAAAGTGGATGTCAATGCACTTGAGCAATTAGTAGCAAAGGCTTTTGCAATGCGTCGAAAGACACTTGCAAATAATTTAAAGCCCTTGCTTAGTGCAACACAATTATGCGATTTAGGCATAGATCCGCTTGCCCGACCGGAGCAGATTTCTGTAATGGAATATGTCCAAATAGCAAAATTAATCGCTAATTAGTGTAAAATTAATACAGTAATGCTTAGTGGAGGTTGATTTTGTTTCATCGTTATGGAAAAAGAGTAAAATCGTCGCAAACTAAGTCACTAAAAGACTTAACACGAATCGTTGCTGCATCACTATTGCTTGGTGATGAAAAGCGCGGTGTTTTATTACGACAAATTCAAGAAGCTTGTGCCTTAGAGGAAGTGCGTTACGATAGTCTATGCACCAGTCTTGTGCATAATTTGGTTAATCATTGCCAAAATTTACCTGAAACTTCATCCAGTTATTATCCTCAGCCAGGTGGTTTATTAGATCATGCCTTAAATCGTACTGAAGCTGCCTTGAGTCTATTTCAACATTTTTTAATTCAAGACGGGCAAGATGGGCCATCTGAAGAGCAAAAATTATGGCAATATGCCCTACTTTCTGCGGCAATTCTGCAAGGTATAGGTAAATTACAAATCGATTTTCATATCGATTTGTATGACAACCAAGGGCAATTTTTAAAACAATGGAACCCTTTATTAGACAATTTGGTGTCTGTTGGAAGTTATTATGGTTATGAATTTCAAAAAGAATCCAATGAAGACTTTCGTCGTCGTCTTAATTTGTTGCTTGCTCGACTGTTAATGCCAGCCAATGGTTTTGCATGGATTGCCTCAAATCCCGAAGTGCTGGCGGTTTGGCTTGCTTTACTTAATGAAGATATCGAAGGTGCAGGAACTCTTGGTGCTATTTTAATACGCGCCGATGCGATTGCGATTCAGCGGTATTTCAACCACCTAGCTTTAAAAGGCTATGGCTCAGGTCGTGGTGGACGATATGGGCGTATGGGTACATTTACCGATCGCAGCCCAGAATCTGTTGCTGAAATAGAACAACAAATAGGTGTGGAATTTATCCAATGGCTTACTAAATCATTGGAGTCTGGATTGATTATGATCAACAAGGCTCCTTTGCTTATGGTTCCAGGTGGATTATTGATGTCTGCCGAAATGTGGGATCTATTTATGAAAGGAAACCCGCAATATAACTCCTTACAAGCTATACGTAACGGATTTTTATCGTTAGGTATGCATCGCGTTGGAGCAGATGGCAATGCTGTTTTTCGCTTTGAACAAGCGTCTAACCAGCAAATGCATAGTGGAATCATTTTTGAGAATTATGCGGTTGCGTTGCCTGAATCGATTCAACTTTATAATATTCATACGGGTAAAATCAGCACAGTTTCCTCAACGGAACTCATCTATCAAGCTCAGTTTAACTCTAGCTATTTTACCTCAAAACAAACAGTGCTTGCGGCTAATCCCATACCTCATTTGGATGCTTCCGGACGATGGGTAGCTGAAAATTCTGTTTCACCTCAGAGCTCTCTTCGGCCCGGAGTATTGACGAGTGCCTGATTATGCGATTGGCGATGTACAGGGTTGTTATGACCCTTTACAGCGTCTTCTCGAGCGAATTGACTTTAATGATAAAGAGGATCGGTTGTGGTTTGTGGGGGATTTAGTGAATCGTGGTCCACAATCCTTGGCTGTTCTTCGTTTCATCAAAAATTTACCAATTCCTTCACGCATCACTTTGGGTAACCATGATTTGCATTTGTTGGCTAGCCTTTTTGCCAAACACGTGCTTGAAAATCAAGATGATACCTTAATTGAAGTATTAAACGCGGATGATAGTGAGGAATTAGGTCATTGGTTACGAAAACAATCCATTTTATACCATGATCCAACACTCAAGGTGGTGATGTGTCATGCCGGTATCGCTCCAGCTTGGGATCTCGCTTTAGCAAAGTCTTGCGCACAGGAGTTAGAAGCTGTTTTAGCCGGTGATAATTTTTGCAGTTTCCTTAGACATATGTATGGTAATAAACCGGATCATTGGTCATCTGAATTAACTGGTATAGAAAGGTTGCGCGTCATTACTAATTATTTTACCCGGATGCGTTTTTGCGATAAACAGGGCAACTTAGTCTTGAGCTACAAAGGTACTCTCACGGATGCGCCCGCCAATTTAATTCCATGGTATGAAGTGCCTGAACGTAAAAAAATTGATGCGGATATAGTTTTCGGTCATTGGGCTGCTTTAGAGGGACTCTCTCCAGATTCTACTATTTTTGCTATTGATACCGGTTGTTTATGGGGTGGGAATTTAACCGCTCTGCGCCTACAAGATAGGCAACGTATTTCCGTTCCTGGATATGGAACCTGATTAGATCTTAATGGATAAAATTAACTCATATGATATACTCCTCCCACCCCACGCTCCCGTGGATTCTCTTGGAGATTCATATATGAAATTAGTCCATTTTGCTCTTTTATCAGCGATGTTTAGTGGAAGCTTAATAGCACAGGATGTAAAAATCGTGGGCACTTTCACGCAGTCAGTGAAAATTCCTCATGCGCAAGCCCTGAAAAATGCGCCTAGAGATGCTGCTGATTCAATTGAAAAAATTTCTTTATTGAAAGTCGAACTTTCTGATAAAGCAAAGCAAGCCCTTGCTAACAAAGCAAACAATGCTTTATCCCATACACGACAATTTGCTGCGACTAAACTAGAGTCCACCTATCCTGAACAAGTGCAGTTGGGAATGAATAACGTGCCCGTGTTAAATCAAGGAATGCATGGAACTTGCGTAACTTTTGCTGTGACCGCAGCGATTGATGCAGCACTTAAACAAGGCGACTATGTGAGTCAATTATGTTCACTGCAATTGGGTAACTACTTAGAGCAAAATGCTTATTTCATCAGTGGTTGGGAAGGTTCTTGGGGACGTTATGTTTTAAGTCAGATTGAGATGTTTGGCGTTGTTAACAAAGAACAGCAACAAACTCAGGGTTGTGCTGGATTGAACACCTATCCAATGAATGACACTGCCGATATTCAAGGCGCTATGTCAGTAGAAGACTATCGTCAAATGAGCGAAGATTTAAATGAAAAAGTTCTTTGGTCCCCTGTTCTAGATGTTTATGAAGCACTAAATGATCGTATTGATACTAATAAAACAATTAATAACATTAAAGCCTCGTTAAATGCCGGTGATCGCTTAACTTTTGGCATATTATTACTTGATTTTGATTTAGGATTTATGGGAGCTGTGGGTAAAAATCAAACTGAAGGTGATACTTGGGTTTTAACACCAGAAATTGCAAGAGATGTTTATTTAAGACCCAATTTTGGTGGTCATGAAATGGTAATCACCGGTTATGACGATAATGCGGTTGCAAAAGATGATCAAGGTCGTGAGCATCGTGGTCTGTTTACCTTACGTAACTCATGGGGTAAAAAAGTAGGAAACCAGGGCGATTTTTACATGTCTTATGATTACTTCAAGTTGCTTGCTCTCGAAGTGGCTAGAGTCCGTGATTTGTCAGTATATGAAAATACTGCAGTTAAGTCTGCTTAGACCCTACTACTCTTTTATCGTCTGCCCCGGTTGCTTAAAACCGGGCAGAATTGCCGCCTCCACTGTGATACTCTGATATATATTATGATGAGTTGAGGTAGGTTTTTGATGAAAGTTGTAATTAAGGTCGGAACGCAAAGTATCTTAGCAAATGATGGAACACCTTACGAACCAATTGTCCGACACTTAGTTGAGCAAATTGCAACGATGCAAAAAGCGGGGCATCATGTTGTCTTGGTAAGTTCAGGTGCTGTGGGTTCAGGGCGAAAAATAGCTCGGCAATTTTTGAGCCGTCAATATGGAAGTTCTATTGGAGAAAAACAGGTTTTAGCCGCTTTAGGTCAACATGAATTAATGAATGTTTATGCTGCAATGTTTAAAACGCACCATCTCCTCGCAGCCCAATTACTTCTGACCAAGCAGGATTTTCAAACGCGACAACATTATCTGAATATTGCCAGGCTACTGCGCGAGATCTTAGAGCAAAAAAATATTATTCCTATCATCAATGAGAATGATAGCGTTGCAATTGAAGAGCTGATGTTTACCGATAATGATGAGCTCGCCGGACTGATTGCCGCTCAAATGAATGCGGATAAGTTAATTATTTTAAGTAACGTTGAAGGCGTATATAGCGGACATCCCGATGAAGCAGGGGCTCAATTTATTCCTGTTATTCGTTACGAAGAGGATTGGCCTGAAGTTTCTGCCATGAAAAGCACTCAGGGTCGTGGAGGTATGATTTCTAAACTTGGAACTGCACGAAAAATGTCAAGTTTAGGCATCACAACCCATATCGCAACCATCGAGAAACCTTCGGTTGTTATGCGTATCATCGCAGAAGAACAACTAGGGACAACGATTTTACCAAGTAAGAAAAAATCAAATATCAAACGATGGATAGCTTATAGTGGTGAAAAAAAAACCGGTTCAATTTCAATTAATTCAGGTTTATTCACTATTCTAAAAGAAAATAAACGAGTAATTAGTATCTTGCCTGTAGGGATAGAATCATGCAAAGGTGACTTTAAAAAAGGTGACGTGGTAGAAATTCTAACACCAGATGGCCAAAAAATTGGTGTTGGTCTTGCCAAATATGATGTTAATAAACTCCGCGAATATTTGGGGCAGAAGGATAGGCCCGATTTTATACATTATGATCATTTGCATATTTTCTAGGAGATTGTAGTGATTGATGAAAATGAAATAATAGGCCAATTAAACCTTGTTAGAGAATCAAGTCACGATTTGGTTGCTTTAAATGAGGAAAAGCGAACAAACGTTTTATTGAGACTTGCAGAGAATTTGCGAAAACAAGCTGCAAAAATAATAGAAGAAAACCAAAAAGATTTAGCTCTAATGCCCATAGAAGATCCGCGATATGACAGGCTGTTGCTAACCGAAGAGAGAATTTTTTCTATAGCCGATGATGTCGAGCGAGTTGCTTCATTAGCCCAACCACTCAATAAAATCATCGAAGATAAAACGAGGCCAAATGGTTTACGAATTCAACGAATTACAGTTCCTCTTGGTGTCGTAGCTGTCATTTATGAGTCGAGGCCAAATGTGACCATTGATGTTTTTGCTTTAGCCTTCAAAACTGGAAATGCCTGCGTTTTAAAAGGCGGTAAAGAAGCACATCATAGTAATAAATGGCTTACTGAGCTCATCAAACAAACGTTGGAAGACCAGGAAATTGATAGTCAGGTCATCTATTTATTACCTGCTCAGCGCGAGGCAACTCGTTTATTGTTGAACGCGAGAAATTTAATTGATGTCTGTATTCCTCGAGGTAGTCAAAGCTTAATTAATTTTGTGCGGGAACATGCCAAAATTCCAGTGATCGAAACAGGCGCTGGGATAGTGCACACTTATTTTGATGCAAGCGGCGATGTAGAAAAAGCTCGATTAATTATCAACAATGCAAAGACAAGAAGAGTAAGCGTTTGTAATGCATTAGACACCTTAATAATCCATGAAAAATCCCTTGCCCATTTATCTAAAATAGTTGAATTATTGCCTGAAAAACAGGTTGAAATTTTTGCGGATGAATTAAGTTATCAAGCGCTTCAATCGTCTTACCCTAGTAACTTACTTCATAAAGCCAGCCCTGAAGATTTTGGGCAAGAATTTCTTTCTTATAAAATGTCAATAAAAACAGTAGACTCCATAGAGAAAGCGGTTGAGCACATCATGCGGTATACCTCGGGACATAGTGAGGCAATTATTGCTGAAGATCATCAAGCCATTTCTTATTTTCTTACTCAAGTTGATGCAGCTGCCGTGTATGTCAATGCATCAACCGCATTTACCGATGGAGGCGAATTTGGGATGGGTGCTGAGATAGGGATAAGTACACAAAAATTACATGCTCGAGGCCCAATGGCTTTAGAAGCCTTAACCAGTTATAAATGGTTGATTGTAGGGGACGGACAAATTCGAGCTTAATAGGACTTGATATGGTAAGAATTGCTCTGACTAATCAAAACAGCAACTCGCCTTATAAAACGGCGATTGTGGATCTTTCTGAGCGCACTTGCTTACTCAACCATGAAGATAAAATTAATTTATATTATTTTAAAAAATTGGATTTTTCCCATCCTTTATTGAGTGAAACCTCAGACCATTCACCAACAAATTCCTATTGCTATCACTTTGATAATTTTGCCGATTTATGGTTAGCGCCAAGACAAGTTTATGGGACTCTTATTCATAATAATGATTCGACTGATAGTGAGTTTGAGATTTTGCCTTCGCCATCCTTTTATAAATTGAAAACAAGCTATCAAATTCCATTTTCTCTTGATTATCATAAGGAAGCGAATGAGAAAATCAGCGTCAATCAATTAAATAATATTGTAAGTAATTTTTCTGCTTTTCAATTTCAGTTTCAGGATAAATTAATTATTAAATCACGATTTCATTATAGGGATTTACCTGCTGAAGTGGATGGTGATTCACTGTATAGCAAAGATGATAAGATAATGAAATTACTCGAGCAAGCCGATAATTTTGAAGCATTAGAGTTACGCTATATCAATCATTTTATTGGATTTGGTGTCTTTGCTCGACAAGAAATTAGCAAAGGAGCTTGTGTTTCATTTTATTACGGGATGAAAAAAATAAGGCCCCAAAATCTAAATTATTATTTCTATCCAAAGTTAGATAGTTTTAATATGGGTATTGATGCAAGAGAATGTGGAAATATAGCAAGATTTATAAATCATGCCCCTAATGCGGAAGATATTCCTACTTCTACTTTTATGGCAGCGAACCTTATCTCAACAAGCTATACTATTTTCGGTATAGAAGTGATGGCTTTTTTTGCACTTCGAGATATTAAAAAAGGGGAGCAATTATTGTTTAATTACAGTAAAAAATATTTTGATAAGATGGAACTTTTTAAGTTTAAACTAGATGGTAATTTGGTTAATTTTAATGATGAAAAATTAGCTGATAACCGCGAGCAACGAATTACTACATTAAGAGTATTTGCTCGCAATGGTATAAAACAAGCGCTTTTCAAATTAATTAAGCATTATTCGCTAGTCATTCTCGCCATCTTAATATTTGGATTAGTTTTAAACTACCTAACCTTTAACACAAACTAATGGCTCTAGGCGCACCACCTTTTTGGCTAAATTGGCATGATGCGCCGCATCGACAACCAGAGTAACATCTTTATAAGCCCCAGGTGCTTCTTCGGCAACCCCACGATAGGAACTACTTCGAATCAGGATCCCTCGCTCTGCTAATTGTTCGATGATCTGATTGCCACGCCATTTTTTCATTGCCTGATGACGACTCATAGCTCGTCCTGCACCATGACAAGCAGAGCTAAAGGATTTTTTTTCAGCCATTGTTGTTCCCACTAAAACATAAGAAGCGGTGCCCATGCTACCTCCAATAATGACCGGTTGGCCAACATGGATGAAATCGTTTGGCAATTCTTGGTTCCCAGGACCTAGTGCCCGCGTGGCACCTTTGCGATGAACGAATAGTCGTGTTTTTTTCCCATTAATTTCATGCCATTCTTCTTTGCAAATATTATGAGAGACATCATAAACCAAGCCGATTTTGGTTCCGGGCATAATATCTTGGAAGGTTTCGCGCAGAAAATGGGTCAAAATTTCACGATTGGCTAGAGCACAATTACCCCCGGCTCGCATTGCCCCCAAATAATTTTCACCTAACGGGGATAGAATTGGCGCGCAGGCCAATTCGCGATCACCTAATTTAATTCCGTAGCGTTCTGCATGAATGGTCATCGAGCGTAAATAATCTGTCCCGATTTGATGGCCTAAGCCTCGTGAACCACAGTGGATACTCACTACTATATCCCCTTGTCTCAGACCAAATGCCTTCGCTGCCTCTGGATGATATACTTTAGTAACTTCTTGAATTTCAAGATAATGATTACCAGAACCTAAAGAACCCATTTCTTCTTTTTGTCGCTCTTTGGCATGCTCAGAGACTTGCTCTGGCATGGCCCCTTCAAGGCAGCCTCGGTCTTCAATTCGTTCAAGATCTTCACGTTCACCATAGCCTTGCTGCACTGCCCATTTAGCGCCTCCTACCAGCATAGCCTCCATGCTTTTTTTGTTTAATTTAATACGGCTTTTGCTACCAACCCCTGCCGGAATGCGCGCAAATAAGGCGTCCGCTAATTGTTCTTTAAATGGCTCAAACTCTGTGCGGTTAAGGCCTGTAGTTAATAGTCTCACTCCGCAGAGGATGTCAAAACCCACTCCACCAGCAGAAATAATTCCCTCTTTTTCAGGGTCAAAAGCTGCGACGCCCCCGATGGGAAAGCCATAGCCCCAATGCGCGTCCGGCATTGCTAATGCGCCACCGACAATACCTGGTAATTTGGCGACATTGGCTAATTGTTCATAAACTTTCAAATCCATGTCGCTAAGCAGTGCTTCAGATGCGAAAATAACAGCCGGTACTCGCATAGATTGGTGCGGGGCAATTTGCCATTCGTAATCGCTTATTTTTTCGAATAACTTGAGATCCATCGTTAATCCTAAACGTCAACAATACACTGGGCAATCCATGTATCGTTCTCTTGATAAACTTTTAATTCAGCGTAAGTAGCTCCTTTAACACCGACTGCAGGTTGATGCCGAAGTCTATTGAGCTTTTCTCCTTTAATAAGCGCTTCCAAACTTAACTCATTTATTTGCACATGAAATTCAGAGAACAATAGATTAAGAGTATCCATCTTATAAATAATAGCATTTAGCCAATCAGCAAATAGAATTTCTACATCAGGAGCGCTGCACGAGATGCATATTTCTTGTGTGGCATGAATGGTATTGCTGTCAGTGACTACATTGGTTAGCGCAAGCGCTCCCATTTCGAAAGCACTTGTTAGAGAGGGGCCTATTCCTCGTATGCCAATATCCGCTTTATGGGCAAAGTGCTCCCATTTTTTCTTAGTCACTGGTTATTTCCTTAAACGTTGCAAGCATATTGGTGTAATAAATAGTCGTTTTACTTTCAAAGGCAGAATCAGTTCCCAGCACTAACCATAGCTCGCCCTTTGAATTAGAGGTCACTCTGTAGTTACTTGATTGATTGGCCAAGGTTTTGAGCCTATAAAGAGAGTTTTGAGTATCCACGCCAATAGAGCCTAACAAGATCATATCTTTACCATCAGCTAGTTGATTGCCTTTATCAAGGACCATTCTATAAAAATTTGCTTCATCTAAATATCGTTGAGGCTCTTCAGTAACTGCACCTATTTTTAGATAAACAGAAGAATCCGAACCGCCTGTACCAATGCCATCAGCAGCCCCATTACTCGCAAATTCGACAGAAAAATGCACTTGATAATTTGTATTCGCTTTAAGCCCATCTAACTTCTTATAAGCGTACATAAATAAATCATCGCTGTGATTGTTGCCTGATATTTTTAAACTCCGTGAGGTAGTCGTAATCTCTGTGGGCAAGGGAGCCTCTTCTACAAATTGCAGCTCATAAAAATCTTCTTCCCCATTAGGATAATCGGCAAAAGAAACCTTAAATTGATCTTCTTTAGAGAAAGTAAATTTATAAGTTTTTATTGAAAATGGTTTGTTATTTTCAGAATAGGTGAAAGAAGAAAATAATATGAAACAGAAAGATACACTGAAGAAAAAAGTAAGTTTTTTCATGAGAATTCTCTTAATTTTTAATGTAAAAAAGAGAAGGGATTGTAACAACTTAATCAAACAATTGCTCTATTTTTGGCTAATTAAGCTGGTTTTGACGCGGCCTCTAGGGTATATATATTGCATCGTAGATGGGGGCCTTGGCTCAACAATTCATTAACCCCCAGAATCTTGGGCCAAGATCCTGGGGTATCTTCACTTTTTTTTGAACAAAAATAGGTGTTGCTCCAATCAATAGCTCGATCCGTTCGGGCTGAAGAAGCGCATAGCGCTGTCTCGAAGCCTTGGTGCAAGCCTCCCTTCGAGTGCCTCAGGACAGGCCCTTCGAGTGCCTCAGGACAGGTCTTCGAGTGCCTTAGGACAGGCGTTCGAGACGTCGCTGGCGCTCCTCCTCAGGCTGAACGGTTCAGTAAAACACTGGATTTGGCTCGAAATAGTATTCAAAAAAAGTGAAGATCTCTCAAGCCAAGGTCCAGCCTATTCTGGCTTATTAGCGAGAAACACCCCATATTGGACCCTATTTTGCGCAAAGGCTTCTCGCATTAATTTAACTTGTTTCGCGAAGCGAAAGCCACGCCAGCCCCCAACTCTAATAATCTGTAGAAAATTGTAGGCTTGTAAAAGAGTTATTCCTACATCCCAACTTTGTTTGACGAAAGAGGACCAATTTTCTGCGGTTTTTAAAATAAATTGCTGTTTATTGATGAGCTGCTGATAGCATTTAATTGTTGGCATATAAGGAAGATCGAAAGCCAAGCAGAGTTTTTGGTATTTTTTGGCAAATTTGCCGGAATACTCTTCTTCACTCGAACACCAAGTTGCCAACATGAGTTTGCCTCCAGGCTTTAATACACGATAGGCTTCTTGAAGAAATAGGTTCTTATCAAAAAATTGCTCACAACTTTCTAAAGACCAGACAATGTCAAAGGATTCATTGGGCATACTTTTTAAATCCAGCGCATCCTCTACGATAAAACTGACATTTTTAATATTCATTTCTTGAGATTGTTGGGTTGCTATCCCCACTTGTTTGGGACTGAGGGTAATTCCTGTCACTTCTGCCTGATAATTTTGCGCCAAATAAAGACTAGAGCCACCCATACCACAACCAACGTCTAAAATTTTATCATTTGCCGTGATTTCAAGCAGGTTAGCTAATTTTTTGATTAGTATTTCTTGTGCGTCTTGCGGATCAATCGCCTGAGAATCCTCATAATATCCGTGATGAATATGTGGTCCCCAGACAAGACGCCAGCCTTCAGATAATTGATCCCAGTAATTAGCAATTTTATGAGTTATTTTATTTCGATGAAGAATAATGGGATGATCGGTCCTGATATGCATAATCATTGCTTCCAATTTAATGAGTGAGTGACGTCCTGTGTTAGCAAGCATACTATTCCTATCTGAATGGGTATAGTCCAATTTGCAGATCTTTATTATGTTTTATTTTGCATTTTTATCAGTTTGCAAATAAAATAAACAACTATTAGCTATTAGTGCGATTTTCAATGCGAGTATTGCGTTACCCGAGTTATATTTTTGAAGTTGTTGGATGGTTAACCGCTTTAATTCTCCCGGCTCTCCTTGCCTATTTTCTCCGTGAAACAACGATGAATTGGGCATGCACCAATTTTGTGGTTATTTTTTCAGCGGCTCTGGTCATGTGGATATTTCGATTACTTCCGGAATATGTTCCAGCAGTTTTTGTGATTTTAGCAACAATGTTGTTGGGATTAGCCCAGCAAACAGTTCTTTTATCAGGTTTTGGTTCCGATAGTTTCTTTTTAGCCTTGGGTGTTTTTGGCATTGGTGCGGTTTTAGTGAAATCGCGGCTTTTTTATCGATTATCTTTGCTTATTCTAAATCATTTACCTAGAAATAAATTTTTACTCCAGATCGTTTTATTCTTTATCGGCGTTTTGCTAACACCAGTGATGACCGCGCAAAGTGCTCGTGTGTCATTAATTGCGCCACTTCTTGAAAATATGCGGAAAACGGCAGGACTTAGCCCGCGCAGTATTGCAGCGAATAGCCTTGCTTGTTCAGCATTTAATGGTTGTATCTTATTATCGGTGATGTTTCTGACGGGTAAATCCAGCAATTTCGTTCTTTTTGGGATGTTACCAGAACAGGCGCAATGGCAGTATGGTTGGATGAATTGGCTTATAGTTTCCTCTGTTCCTGGTGCTTTATTAGTTATTTCCTTTTTTGTTTTACTCCTTATTCAATTTCGCAGTCATGATTCTTTAATAGTTAACTCATTAGAAATAAGACGCGAACTCGATTTAATGGGCAGCTTAACAGTCCATGAGTGGGCTGCCATTCTAAGTATTGTTGCCTTAATTTTAGGCTTAGCTTTTTCATCCTTACATCAAATTCCGAGTGCTTGGGTTAGTTTTGCAATTTTCTTTATTTTATTGACTTCAGGTGTTTTGAATAAAGAGGATTTTAAAAACGGCATTAATTGGCCTTTTCTGTTTTATCTGGGGGCGATTATTGGCATTATGCGCTGTGTCCAGGAAATTGGTATTGAAGCATGGATAATTAATTATTTATCTTGGCTTGGTGATATTGCCTATCATCAACAGATTTTATTTATTGTTTTAGTGTATCTCATTAGTTGGCTAGGTGGTTTATTATTTGGCACCATGGCTGCACCGGCCCTCATGTTTACCCTTTTAATGCCCGTTGCGCAACAGGCGATGGTGAATGCTTGGCTTGTTGCTTTCATTATTTTAATGGCAACAGAAGCATGGGTCTTTCCTTATCAATCCAGTTATTATCTATGTTTTGAAGAATGGGCTAAGGAAAGCCAAGCTTATGATCTTAGAAAAACGCTGTCGGTTAATGCTTGTTTTTCTGTATTGCGTCTTCTTGCAATTTTACTGAGTATTCCATTCTGGCAAAGAATTGGGGTGCTATGAGCATTAAAAATTTAACAACCTTATGCACAGGTTTATTTTTATTAATTGTTTTTTCTTTTCTAGCTTATCAGCGGGTGCATAAACCGCGAATTTTTGTTTTGCATAGCTACAACGTCAATATGCCTTGGGTACAAAGTTTAAACCAGGGGGTTAGAGCGGTTTTTGGTGATAAAGCTTATATCAGCTTACGTCATTATTATATGAATACTAGGCAGCCGAATTCGAAAGATTATATGGAACGTGTCTCTAAAGTTATTAAGTCAACGATAGAAGCTTGGCGACCTGACATTCTTATCGCTTTTGATGATGATGCTCAAAGTTTAGCCGTTCGTGAATTTGGGCATTCACCAAGCATTAAGGTCATTCTGGCAGGAATCACAGATTCTAGACGCTGGCTAGAGTATGATCATACGCCTAATGTCACAGGAATTACCGAGCAAATACCAGTGAAAGCGATTCGAGAAATTTTATCCCTCATGTTTCGCAACCAAAAACGCATCTATTATTTATCGGACAATTCTACGGTCGCTAAAACCCTCGATAAATCAATTACGAAAGCAGATTGGGGGTCTTTTGAATTAGTTGCTCATAAGCGAGTGAAGACTTTTGATCAATGGAAAGCTGCGGTACAAGAAGCAGAAAAAAAAGCCGATATTTTATTGGTTTCAGTCTATTACACCATCATCGATGGCAATAAGCAGGTCAACCCTAGAGAATTAGTCCGCTGGATGAACGAACATAGCTCTATTCCTGTTGTTGGGGTGTATGAAGCTTTTATTATTGATGGAGGCATGCTAGCCATTGCAATTTCGAGTATGGAGCAAGGTTTTACCGCAGCCTGGTTAGCACTGAACATCATCGAAAAGAAACTGACTATTCAAGAAATTCCGTTATTACATGGCAAAACTTTTTCACTTTTTATGCAAAAAGATATGCTCTTGAAACGCTTTCCCTATGTGCACATTCCAGTAATTCTTGAGGCGTTTTCCAAATCACACTGGAGTTTAGATACACTCTCATCGCCCGAGCTAGAAATTTCGGGAATGGAAAAATTGCGTTTAAAAACAGGTAAAAATGAAATAATCAGTTAATCCTGTGCCTATTTATGCAGTTGCTAAATTTCTTTCCAATCCATATTCTTTCGGCAAATGCTTTAAAATAACAAGCAATGAAATGAAGGCGCAAAACATAACGTAATAAGCAATCATCAAGGTATTAAAACGATTAATTAACCAGGTATTAATTGCCGGAGAAAAACCGCCTACCAAAGCCATACTGATGTTGTAAGCCATAGAAATGCCTGTATAACGACCTTTGCCTGAAAACATTTCGGCCATTACTACAGGCGTGACAGCTTGCTCGGCGCTATAAAAGATAATTAGTGGGAGTAATACCCACCAAGCCGGAGTCGTTTGTAGCATCCAGAAACTTGGGAGTGCAAAGATTAGATATCCCGTCGTTGAGAAAATTAAAATTGTTTTACGACCCATTTTATCTGAAATATACGCAAATACAGGTACAAATAATAATGAAATAACAATGAATAAGGTTTGTATTCCATAAGCTTGTTGCAGGGGCAAACCCAAAAATTCGTGTAAATAGGTGGAGAGATAGCCCATCAAGGTATAGCTACCGCAAGCACTAATAAACAACAATAAGATGATATGAATCATAGGTCGAAGCTGTTGCTTAAATACATATTTAAGGGGTAAATATTTTTCGTGGATATTGCACTGTAGCTGCAAAAAAGTTTCTGATTCAGACAGGTCGCGTCTTAGCCACAATCCTATCCCCCCTAGTACTCCTCCCGAGATAAAAAGAATTCGCCAACCGTAGGTCGCTAATGCTTCCTTGCCAATTATTGTACTCAAAGTCGTGCAAGCAAGAATAGCGGTTAAGACGCCTATATTGGAGCCATTGTTAGTCATACTACTAATTAGTGCACGATGTTTAGCCTGTGCCGATTCTGAGAGATAAATCATTGAGCCAGCGAACTCCCCACCGATACAAAATCCTTGCAGCAACCGGCAAATAATTAATAATAGAGGAGCTACTACTCCTACTTGCTGATAACTAGGTAGTAATCCAGTGAGCATAGAGCATATGGACATCAGCAAAATAGTAAATTTAAGTGTTTGCGCACGCCCGAATCGATCACCCAAATGCCCTAAAACAATGGAGCCTAAAGGACGAACAATAAATCCTGCAGCAAAAACTAGCATGGTAGCTAGTAGACTAGTGATGGGATTTTGATCGGGGAAGAATAAACTTGCAATGACCGGAGACAAATAGGCAAATAAACTAAATTCATACCATTCAAGCGCATTCCCTATGATGCAAGCAACTATGCTTCGGTATTTTTTCACGAATTAATTGTATAGAAACAGAGACTTTGCGTGGCAGTATAGCAGTTTAAAGGTTACACTGTATAGAGTGAGAGCATCTTGTTACTCTAGCCTACTAATCCCCAGGGTTTTGACCAAAGGAATACGCTTGAGCCTATTAGAGAAATCTCTCAGACAGTTGCTACGACCCAAAAATTGGGGCACTAGCCCCTCAGTACTAGGACCAGCAATATGAAAGATCAATTAACCGATTTGATTGTTCAAAGGTTAAAAGAGACGCGGGAAGATTTAAAAAGGCAATTTTCCCAAGAACATCCGATTAAAGTTGTGCGCCATTTTGTACTCGATAATGTTCTTCCGACTGAAATTGCAGAGAAAATTTATGCTAGTTTTCCTAAACCAAAGAAAATGCATGTATTAAGCAGTTTTGGTCAATTGAAATTAAAGTTTAGCCATCTTAAAGATACCTCTCCTCTTATCAAAGATATTAACTCTGCTATTCAGGATCCGCGAGTGGTTGCTGAGGTAGAAGAGATCACAGGGATTAAAAACCAAATTCCAGACCCCTCTCGCTTTGCTGGTGGGATTAGTACTTTGCTCAAAGGGCATTATATTAACCCTCATTTGGATAACTCACACGATGTGGAGAGAAAATTCTATCGTACTGTCAATATTCTTTTCTACGTTTCGCCAAATTGGACACTTGAAAATGGCGGAAATTATGAGTTGTGGGATGAGTCAATTCAAAATCAAATTGTCGTGCCTTGCCTTTTCAATCGTCTACTTGTCATGGAAACAAATCATCGCTCTTGGCATTCCGTGAATCGAGTTTTATGCGATGCTCCTCGCTGCTGTGTTTTTAATTATTTTTTTTCTGAACAATCCCCTGAAGGCAAAGACTATTACAACCTTACACTTTACAGACCTCGCCCTGAGCAAAAGATTCGCCGAATCATCGCGCAGCTAACAGATAAAGTCCTAAACAAGTTCAGGTCAAATGACACTGGAAATTGATGTAGCTGGAAAACAATATATTGAAATTGCTTTACTGCAAGCTTGCCAAACAGTGAGTGTCTTAGTGAGGCACAAAGACACAGGAAAATTGCTTTCCATGCCCATTCATATTAGCCGGTTACAATTTCTACCACAGCCTAAGTAAAGCATATGGTTTCTGTTGATCAATCTGAATGAGTAATAAGTGGCATTATCAAGAAACCAGAAGCAACAGACTACAAAGCCTTATCAAACCGAGAGAGGAACCAGTCTAACCCAATGAAAAAATCTATATAGAGGCAGCAGAGGATAATTTTTTATATCTTGCCTTTGGCAATCAATAAAGTGACATCTATTTGATCAAACTGATCTTTTTGATATAATACTGTTTTATTTTAGAGAATCAAATATGATATTGAATAAATCAGATTATACCCCAGAACATTTATGGGAACTTATTACTAAACAAATATTAGAAGGAGATTACACCAATCATGATTTGTTGCTAGAGTTAATCGTCTCTGATACAGATATGCGAAATGGTTTTCAAGATCAAAAAAGAGAAATAGAGCAGCAAGCCAGCACTAATTCTAATGCTCAGTATCTAACCGCTATATTTGCACCAGACCTTCCCTCGAGGATATCTTTGTTCGATAAAGCTATCGAGATGGAGAATACAAAAGCTATGATTATTCGCGCCATGTTGTATCTCGAAGACTCAGATACTGTAGTAACAAAAGTTGATAAAGTAGAGGGTTTTAAGCTTATGAAACGAGCCATTGAATTAGGAGACTCAGAGGCTATGTTTGTGCACGCTTTACTAAACACAAATAAAGCCAATAATAAATATGTAGCTAGTTCACCTAAATTCAAAAAGGCGGTGGAAGAAGCGATCCTACTTCTGGAGACCGCCATACAATTAGAAAATCCAAAAGCCATGTTGATGTTTGCTAAAATGCACTCAGAAAAAAAATGGGGAATATTCAATTTAGCAAAAGCAATTTGGCTTTATGAAAAAGCAGAAAGATTTGGATGCTCAGACCCTGAATTGGGGAAAAGATACAACTCCATTGATAAGGAGTTAGCTCAAGATTTACTAAATTTAATTTGGGATGAGCTAATAGCAGGACAACCTTTTTCTCCCTCAACTATTAGCAATTTAAGCGCCTATTGCAAAGATACGATTATTTCTCGTTTAAAAGATGCCCCTCAAGGTTCAAGTCTTCGTTTTTTAAAAGCTTTAAAAGACAATCCTCATCATCCCTTATGTTTAATCCTAAATAATGGCAAAACAGATGTAATGAGCGAGGAATTTAAATCATTGATGAATCATGCTAGATCTGTGGTGTTGACGAGGGAAACTTTTTTTAAATTACAAAGCAACTCCGTTGTAAATCAAATACCTGCGGAGGTAGAAGCACATATCCTTTCATTTCTGGATATTTAAGGCAACTATTAGACTGATCCCTTCCCAAGGAGGGATCGATAAAATGGACAGCTTATTGTGATGTTTTTAGAGAGGAGAGTAAGCGCTCAGTTGTGAAAAAAACATAACGGTCGAATTGGCTATCTGTTGATTGTGTTCCTTCTAAGGAGGCTCGCAATGCTTAACGGGCAAACTGTTCCTTACTATAGGTGACGCGAGCGGCGATAGGTTCTGGGCCGTGTGCGGCTCTGCCTTCAATGAGTTTGTAACGAGAAAGGCCACCCTCGCGATTAGCAATTTGGATATTTAAACCAGGGCGTGCGTTAAGTTCTAACATAAGAGGGCCGTGATCTTTATCAAGAACAATGTCAACACCGAGATAACCAAGCCCAGTTAATTCATAGCAACTTGCTGCAATTTCTAGAATTTTGTCCCAATAAGGCACGGTGATATCGACAATCGGCGCTAAGGTATCTGGATGAAAGTCAATGGCATCATTATGGAAAACGCCGCCTAGAGTTTTTCCAGTAGCCAAATCAATACCTACACCGATAGCACCCTGATGAAGATTCGCTTTGCCGCCGGACAAGCGTGTTGGTAAACGTGCCATTGCCATGGCGGGATAACCTAATAAAGTAATAATGCGGATATCAGGAATTCCTTCATAGCTGACTTCTTTAAATACAGGATCGACCACAACGCGATGTTCAATAATGGCGTAATCAGCATGTCCACCTAAACTATAAGCGCCTGAGAGTAAGCGAGATAAATGATGACTCATTTCATTAGTGGTTATAAGTTTGCCATTGATTTGGCGATAGCGTCCGAAAACACGGTCAGCAATAACTATAATACCGTCACCTCCGGCCCCGTGTGCAGGTTTGATTACAAAATCTTTATAAGGCTCTAGGATTTTTTCGATATTCTTAATTTGATGTTCGCTTTCGATAATTTCATAGAGTTTGGGTACGGCTATCCCTGCTTGAAGAGCTAAGCGCTTAGTCTGGAGTTTGTCATCAACAAGGGGATAACGTTTGCGACTGTTATATCGAAGCACATAATCACTATTACGTTGATTAATACTTAAAATACCCCGCTGCCGCAAGCGACTATATAACTTCCACATCACTCTTTCCCCGCAAGTGCTTTAAAGCGAAATAGCTCGAAAAGCCTATAACCACGGTATTGGCCAAACCACAAAATCAACGCAAGCAATACGAGTAAAAGTTCAGGGAATGCAAAGACTAAATATTGCATTGGTGCATAATTCATTGCACCGTAGGCGATTACCGCCGCAATGAGACTTCCTGCGCCCGATTTAATGGCTTCAGAAGCACCTCGTTCATCCCAGGTGATGCACATGCGTTCAATAGTCATCGTGAGGATAACCATGGGGAATAAGGCGACCGATAAGCCTGAATCTAAGCCTAGATTTTGACTGATCACACTGATAAAGATCATTAATAAAATAACGACCGTAAGAATTGCAGCAAGTCGCGGCACTAGAAGTAAACGAAGCTGGTCTAGATAAAAACGTGCTAGCAGGCCAAAAGAGACAATAATGGTGAAAAGAGTGATTCCCCAAATAACATGAGTTTCACGAAAAGCTAAAGCAATCAGCACTGGCATAAAAGTACCAAAGGTTTTTAGCCCAATAAAATTACGTAATAACAAAATAATAAATGCACCAATGGGGACGGTAAGCAAGATTTTATAAATTTCTTGCACATTAACGGGTAACTGCAATAAGGAAAAACGTAATAATTGAGAGTCGGTTTGTAAGCCCCGTGCTTTGGCAATAGTTAAGGCATTGATCGGTGTTGGAGAGACAGTAAGGTTGAATACCGGTTTTTTACCACCGACTACTTCCTGGACTGGATCAAAGCCATATTGCCAGACTAAAAAATCTTTAGGAAAACCTGCTCCGCCAGTACGGGGATTAATATAGGTCCATTCTTTGCCGTTATGAACGACCATGAATGATTTTAAGTCGGCTTTATTTTGTTTGCCTAAATAGACGCCCTTAACGGGCATGGCATAAATTTTGGCTTGATTTAAAACAGTAATGGCCGCAGTGATGACATTGTCATCGGTAAAATCATTACCCACCAACAATTTCGCATTACCGTCGCGTTTGTTGAGTTCTTTGATTGTTCCTTGCGCAAACGTTTGAATATCCGCCGATGATTGACGGACTTGGTTCGTAATAGCATCAACTGCAGAACGTTGCGTTTCTATAAGAGGTTGCGCTTTTACAACGGGTGGTTTATTAGTGAGAGACGATTCATTGTTATCTATTTCACGAAAAATGGCGCGATAGTACAGAGATTGGTCACCGGAACTTCGTCGAAGGGACCATACGGTTTGACGATTATAACCACTTAAATTAGTCGTTACTCCATAATTGTGGGATACAAAGTACTCATCCAAAATAGCAAAATAGGGCGGCATATAAGGGATAGTAAAGCTTGCTTTCACTGGCGTGTTGCGATCAGCAACAAAACGTAAATTAGCCTCCACCATCCAGCTATTCACCGTTTCCGTATCGGTGAGGGGCACATCAAGGACAAGATGTCGATATAGAAAAAGTCCTATACCTAGGACAAACAGACTTATTATTAAGCCATACACATGACGTTTATTTGACTTCATTTTTTACCACTTTCTGGGTTTTGATCAAGAATGCATGGCTTGGGTCAACTAGACCATCAAAGGCAATGATTGCATCTCTACCTAGAAGTAGTGGGTAATTAAAGCGTTTTCGATTGGTTAGATTGACAGGAATATTACGAACCTTATTGCCGATTTGAATACGCATCAGCACAACCGGCCGTTTAATCGGGGCAGTTTTGTTTTGTGAGGATAAATTTTCCCCGACGCGTACTTTAATTTTTACTTTACCCAAGTACTCTGAGGTAAATTCTACTTCCTCTGTTTTACCAGGAACTTTAAAGCGTAAATAAGGCTTGCCATTTTGTTCGACTTCTCGGATATCTACTGCACTCAGCGAAGCTGATTTTGCACCAGTATCAAATTTTGCCGACAAGGTCATTCCTTTATCAATAAGTGTTGCTTTTTCAACATAGCCATAAACTATTTTTGTATCAGCCGCCATGGAAAATCCTGATAGCAATAATAAAATCACACAAGAAAAACTACGCAAATTCATTAACAAACCTTTAAACTAACTTGCAAATAGCCTAATGCTAGCAGATTTGTAGGCTAACGCACAGTGGTAATTATAAAAGGAAGCACTCAAATTTAGCGAGATAAGCCAATTGAGAATACGGTTTGAATTATTAACTAATAAAAGACTATTTACATCGGGGTCCAAAATGCCCAAGCAATAGGTAGTAAGTTCATTTTTTGCCAAAACTTTGCATTAGAGATAGAGCTTTTCCCGTAAACTTTATGATAAAATTGTCGATGGGCATATATATTTTGTTCTAATTTAATTCAACATGAAAATTTAGTTGTCAATTGCTCCTAGAGTAGGTTACAATTCCTCGCATCTTAGTCGATGCCTAGAATTCCATGTCTATAGAATCAGCAGAGTATATGGAGCTGTTAGTCAGGAGAAAGGATCAGAGCCCACCGCCCCTGGCAAAAAAATTACACGAGTGGCACCTTATTTATGGAATATATGGCGCATTAGATGGTTTAAGTCTGTCCTACAGCATGCTCAAATACCTTTGGGATATGCTATTTGGAAGTCCCTCTGTTTCGGACGACATGCATGATTGGCTAATAGAACCTGAAGGCATTCTGGCTGCTGCAAGCGGTTCGATTACCCTAATTGTTTTCTCCATGCTCGCTAACCATTTTAGTGATGATGATGAAAACTTATTTAAACGCTATATAGCTATTGTCTGGCCCTATTGTCGCGATACGATGAAGGGACTGAAAAACGCCTATAAAGGCGCTCGCAGCACGCTTCAATTGGTTGAGACCTTAAGTGGCGGACAAAGTCTGGCTCACCTCTTTGTACCAGTCGGTTTAGTGTTGGGGGGGTTATCGGTTTTAAATCGTATTTGGTATCGTCGAATGCTCACTCAGCGCAAAACGATGATGAAGGAAAATGCCAGATTATTAGAAGAAATTCAAAACGCAACAGACTTCGACCTTCTCCCCAGAATTGCCGATGATCCAACGGATCTCAATAATCCAAATCCCATTAAAAAACAAAGCAAGTCAGTCAGATTAGGGGCGTTACTCTCAGCTGCTTATGGCGGTGTTGTTGATGGCCTCTACTTATATATTGGTGTTTTTGGTCTTTGCAGCCTTGCTCCCCCAGTATTAATTGCTATGACAGTATTTTCTAGCATTTATATGCTAGCCAGTATCGCTACACGTATTTATGAGGAATATGATTATCAACGCAAGCTGCGCATTGCTGAGGCTAAAATAGAGCTAGCCCACAGTGGTAAAACCATCGAATTGATGGTCGAAAAATTACATCGATTACATGTGGAAATCGCTCGCGGAAATAATAACGAAGCCTTACTAAGCGAACAGCAAGAGTTAGTTGTCCAATTCAATCAAGCAATACAATTATTCGAAGAGAAACGCAAAAATTACCGTTCTATAACCACTCTGTCCTATTCCTCAGCAGTTTTAGCCGGCGCAAAGAGAGGGTTATATGCTTATTCAGCATTGGCTAGCGTTGTTTTTGCGGTAGGAACCATTCTTGTCTTAGCTTCAATGCCCTTTCCTCCTTTTTTATTGATTAGCTGCATTAGTATTGGAATGCTCCTTCTAATTGGTTTTATAGCCCATTCACTAATTAATGCTCATCAACATCGCCTTAAACAAAAAGAGTTGATAGAAGCTGAACTTAATACTGTGGGCCCTATTGAGAATGAAAAATTAATTCATATCAAATGGCTTTATGAGGAGGGTCGTAATGCTCAAAATCTTGAACCTGAGAAAGTAAAGGTAGCAATTTTGGAAGGAATGGCAATTGATCCTACGCCTCAGTATTTCTTTGAAGAATGGTTTGAAGTGTTTCGTTCCTTTTTTTCTGGATTTGGAAAAGGGGCTAAAGCTGTTGGGCTGATGATGAATCCCTTAGAAGTGGCTGATGATAAAGGGCATTACCATGAGTCACTGATTATGATGGGATTTATCGCATTTAGTGCATTTATCCATACCATTACCTTAGCTGCCAGGGCCTACGCTCGAATGGGAAAAGATCCTCTTGAAAAGCCCTTTATGGTAAATAAACTAGATGAATCCGATTCGGATTTTGATTCATTTGAGGGTAGACAGAGTCCAGGTAGAAATAGTTCCCCTGATTACTCTTTTCGACTTCTAAGACAAAAGAAGAATGGTGTCGTTGATGAACCCCTACCAAAAGAACAAGCTCGAGGCGATAAGAGCTCGCAAGGCCATGAACTGGATGTAGTAAACAGCGAAGTGGAATCGTCTACTGAAGAAACTGAAAGAGAGAGCCAACGTCCGACCTCGGTTTGGGATACAGTATGTTCCTTCTTCAGTACTAGAACCCAAAATTCTGCTCACCCAATAGGGTTTAGAGAGGTTCCTCTGCAGCCAAATACAGTTGGGGGTTCAAAGCAGGATCATTATACATTTTAAATTGGTGATAAACTCTAAAAGTTCGTGATCCAGTTTTGATCTCCTCAATGAGCTGCTGTAAACAATTTAATAATTGATTTTGTTGAGCGAGGATAGTTTCCCATTTTCTCCGACAGTTTTCTCGATGTATTTCATCAACATTATCTCGATCAATTTGCAAATTCATATGGTAGGCTTTGAGGGCAAGGATAGATAGCCGATCAATCATCATTCCTGGCGTTTCAGAATGAACTGGGCAGCTAATCGAACTTTTAGGTTGAAGCGTGTTGTAAAACCATTCATCCATTGCTTCCATGCGATTATTTCGCTGTTGATTATAATGATCAATTTCTCGTTTTGCTAAATAAACGAATTCATGTCCCATATCGTCGCGTCTAGCTCTATCTTCTGCATGCCACAACTGATAGTTAAAAGCATGATTTTCTTCAACAAGGGCTAAAAAATGTTGATAGCTCAATTGGAGTCCACTATTTTTCCATCGGATAATGCAATCGCGATGCAAATTAGCAATTTCAGTGACAGTGACAAAATCAGTCATTAAGTACTCCATCGAATCCGTAAAAATCAACTCGCTAAAACTTAGCATTTTTAATAGCTCGGGTATATTACATCTAAATTAATTAATTGGCGATAAGATTAATTTCTCTACTTATCTGTCACTGTTGCGTGTTGAGTCCTGGCCCAATCTTCTATGCAACAACGATCCTCACTCTTCAAATTTTCCATTTTCTAAAAAGGTTAAAATGAGCTGTCTTGATTTCGAATTATTCATTATCAAAGCATGATTAGTATTAATAACGACTAGCTCAGTTTGTCCCGGCAAACGTGCTGAAGAAGGGGGAACTTTTGCATCGAATCGTCCGGCAATGATGCCCATTTTGATATTGGGTATAGGTACCTGATGTACATATGCCTTTTCATCAGAACTTAATTCAGCAAGTGGTTTGATTATATTGCTAATTATTGGAAACATTTTTACAGTTAATTTTGCAAGTACAGAACCTTGGTTAGGAGGAGCTAACATAATCAAACAACCAACCTGGTTTAATTCCTTTCTTGTCAATTTTGCTAAAGATTCTCTAATAATAATGCCGCCAAGACTATGTGTGATAAAATGAATTTTTATATCAGGATTTTTTTCTAATAAAGTTGCAATAAATTGATATAAATCAACTCCATGCGCATGGATATCCTGTTGTGTCGAAGGATAACTATAAACATAAACCTGATAACCATAGCTTTGGAGGAAGTATTTAAGCGAACTCATACTCAAGGAAGTGCGCATTAGGCCATGGATTAATACCACGACTTCTCCATTGTGTTTAGCTTGAAGTTCGGCTGCCTTAGTTTGTTGTTTTTCCGTGGGTAATAAAGCATGTGTTTGCGTCATAGAAACTAAGGAAATAAAGATTACTAGAATAAATTTAGTCATTGCATTTTTATAGGAAATGATTTTATTCATTTTTTTAATCAGCTAGCTTTTAATCTAAAATAGTATAATTTACCAGAACTACCAAAGATACTACAGGTGGAATTTCTAGCGTTATAATCAAACTGTTTAAAACAATTTCGTTAAACAATCAGAGAATGAATATGGTCAAAATACTGATGAGTGCCTGCCTCTTAGGACAAAAAGTTCGTTATGATGGTGGCGATTGTTTCCAAAATCACCCTGTCTTGCAGCAGTGGCTCAAAGAAGGAAGAGTAGTTACAATTTGCCCAGAAATGGCGGGTGGTTTACCTACCCCAAGAGCGCCAGCAGAAATCCAAGATAAACAAACTGGTAATGCTGTGTTAGAAAATAGAGCGCTAGTAAAAACAAATACTCAGCGTAATGTAACTCAGAGTTTTATAAATGGGGCAGAAAAAGCGCTTGAACTTGTAAAAAAACATCATATTTCTGTAGCAATTTTAAAAGCTAAAAGCCCGTCTTGTGGGTCAGATAAGATTTATGATGGGACCTTCACGCGAACTCTTATTCAGGGAGATGGAGTTACGGCAGCTTTATTAAAAAAAGAGGGGGTTCAAGTGTTTGATGAGGATCATATTGATGATGCTTTGCAGGCCGTAGGGTTAGCTCTTTGAATGGATTGTTGAGCCAAGACCAATCTACGATGCACAATATCAGAAGTCATCAATTAGCTTTTTTTGTCGTAGTTGATTTACTACCTGAAAAATGAAATAAAAAAAGAAGCGTGAATTAATGACAGACTCTCGCTTTTATGCAACTATTTCTGAATTGTTTATTGGAGATAATTATGAAATTTGCTTTGTCCATTTTATTGCTGTTGTTTAATGGCATGGTCACTGCGGGCGATAACCTTCCATCATCTTGCAAACCCGTTGCAGTAAAAGGTGAGTCCGTAATGGTATCTGCAAAAAAGCCGCTTTTAGTAATAATTCATAATTTGTCCAATTCTGATTTATGGATCACACATCCAGTTTCGGATCCGGGTGCAAGCGCAGGATGGAGTAGCCGTCTACAAGCGGATAACTGGTCAGCTCTCGCGCTGGACAAAGAAAACTTTGAACTAAGTTGTATTGAGTCAAAACCGGGCCATGAACAACAAGTGCCTTGTCAAGGCGCTATTTCTCTGTGCAGTTGGGCAAAGGTGACCATGCCTGCTAAAGAGACTGGTACTTATTGGGCTGGTGAAAATATGACCTTATCCAATTTAAAAGAGCATTTGGGAGGGCGAGGTTTCGAATTACCTGGCTCACCTGAATAAATGATAAATAAATTTATGTTAAAAAAAAGTGGTGAATGTGAGTAAAAAATCAAAGGATCCTTTTTATAAAAGGGAAAAAGAAAAATACGCGATGCCCATACCCAGCCGGGAATTGATTATGCAAGAGTTGGAGGAATTTGGACGTCCCATGACTCGTACTCAATTGCTAGCTAAACTTGAAGTAGAGAGTGAAGCTGAGCAAGAGGCCTTAGGTTTTCGTTTGAAAGCTATGCTACGTGACGGCCAAGTGATGCAAGATCGTCGCGGTCGTTTTTGTTTATTGAAACGTATCAATTTGCAACGAGGAACTGTCCAGGGCCATCCAGATGGTTATGGCTTTTTCATCCCCAATGAAGGGGGGGATGATATGGTTCTATCCGCCAAAGAAATGCGCTCCGTAATGAATGGTGATTTAGTTCTTGCTTATCAGAGTGGTGTTGACCGACGAGGCCGGCCTGAAGGAAAAATACACGAAGTTATAGAACATGCGAATGCAAGTGTCGTCGGCCGATTTTTTACCGAACACGGTGTCGGTTTCGTTATTCCTGATAACAAACGCTTGACTCAAGATATCTCCATTCCTTTAGAGTTCGCAGCTGATGCTAAAAATGGGCAAATGGTGCTGATTGAAGTGATTGCCTACCCGAGTAAGCGAAATCAGGCAATAGGGAAGGTGATTCATATTCTTGGGGAGCATATGGCTCCAGGAATGGAAATTGAGGTTGCTATACATGCGCACGCTATCCCTGCTGACTGGCCGGATGATGTGCTTGTCGAAGTGGCTAAAATCCCACAAAAAGTTGCTGAGGACGATTTAAAAGGCCGTACTGATTTAAGAAATCTGCCTTTTGTTACCATTGATGGTGAGGATGCCAAGGACTTTGATGATGCAGTGTATTGTTATCAGAAGCCGAAAGGAGGATATCAGCTCTATGTCGCAATTGCGGATGTGAGCCATTATGTTCCCATTGATTCCGCATTGGATAAGGAAGCTGCGCGCCGCGGTAACTCAGTTTATTTTCCTGGTAAGGTTGTACCGATGTTACCCGAAGCCTTATCAAATGGTATTTGCTCGCTTAATCCACAAGTTGATCGCTTATGTATCGTTGCGGAAATGGCAATTACCGCAGATGGAAAAATAGGTCGTTCGCGTTTCTATCGAGCAGTATTCCACTCACATGCCCGGCTTACCTACACACAGGTAGCGCAATGGCTGAAAGATGGCCGAACAGAGGACAAGCACCAGGCTTTATGGCCTCTGTTACAATCGCTTGATGCGCTTTACAACACCCTACTAAAGGCTCGTAAAGTTCGTGGCGCAATGGAGTTTGAAACTACTGAAACGCGTATTGAATTCGATGAGAATAGGAAAATTCAACGAATTGTGCCGGTGATCCGCAATGATGCACATCGTTTGATTGAAGAATGCATGCTAGCTGCGAATGTGGCAACTGCTCGCTTTTTAGAAAAGGCAAAACTACCGATACTTTATCGCGTTCATGCAACTCCAGACGAAGATAAAATTGCAGCTTTGCGGTTATTCTTGGGTGAACTTGGTTTGCAATTAGGCGGGGGTAAAAAACCACACCCTAAAGATTTTCAAAAGGTGTTATCTACAATTGGTGATCGACCAGAAAAACATTTAATCGAAACGGTCATGTTACGTTCACTAAAACAGGCCCAATATATTGAAGAAAATGATGGTCATTTCGGATTAGCTTATTCTGCCTATACTCATTTTACTTCTCCGATTCGCCGTTATCCTGATTTATTAATTCATCGGGCTATTGCTCATTTAATTGATAACAACAGCAACGATGAAAAATTTGATTATAATTCCGAAGACATGAATCGCTTGGGCAAACATTGTTCATCCACCGAGCGACGTGCTGATGAAGCCACCCGTGAAGTGGTTGCATGGCTGAAATGTGAATATATGCAAGATAAATTAGGACAAGTATTTCAAGGAACAATTTCCGCGGTAACTGGTTTTGGTATTTTTGTTGAATTAGATGATATTTATGTAGAAGGTTTAGTGCACGTGACTTCACTACGAAATGATTATTATGCCTTTGATGCGGTTAAACATCGTTTAGTCGGTGAGCGTGGTGGTCATGTCTACCGTTTAGGTGACAAGATGACGGTATTAGTAGCCCGAGTTGACTTGGATGAGCGTAAAATCGACTTTGAACCTGCAGAAAAAGGGCTTTTTGATGACTGAGCATTATGTTTACGGTGTTCATGCGGTAACGGCTCTGCTCGCCAACCCACACAGGCCAACTAAGAAATTATACATCAATCAAGATCGTGTTGATAAACGATTACAAACGCTTCTTGACTTAGCGGCTGCTCAGCAGATTTCAGTGGAAAAATTATCTGCTCAGCAAATGAATCAGCGCTTTGCAGAATTTACTCATCAAGGTGTCGTAGCCAGTGCCGGAAATTTACCTGATTATGGTGAAAGTGATCTGCCCAACTTACTGGCATCAAGCAAGAAACCGTGTTTGCTGTTGATTTTAGATGGAGTAACTGATCCACATAATTTAGGTGCTTGTCTGAGAACAGCTGATGCTGCGGGCGTTGATTTTGTTATTATCCCTAAGGATAAAAGTGCCAGCATCACGCCGGTGGTGAGTAAAGTGGCTTGTGGTGCTGCAGAATCGATACCTTTAGTGCGAGTTACCAATTTGGTTCGGGCGATAGAAGCAATTAAAAAAGAAGGCGTTTGGGTTTATGGGGCGGCTGGTGAAGCCACTGAAACAATTTATAAACTCGATTGCAGCTCGTCTATTGCTTTGGTTATGGGCGCAGAAGGTGAGGGCATGCGGCGCTTAACAAGAGAGCACTGCGATGGCATATTTTCTTTGCCGATGTTAGGTAGCGTAGAAAGTTTAAATGTATCTGTAGCCACCGGGGTGGGTTTGTATGAAGTAATTCGTCAACGTAATAATTTCTAATCTTGCTTATGAAGCTATATAGACTGTATTATGACTCATTTTATGAGTAGTTGGTTCTTTTTATGTCCAGCCTTAGAGGATCATGGTATTTATTTGTTCAACAATTGAATCAATTTCAATCGAATCCTGAAATTGATTTGCTAAGAGTTTGTTTGAATTTTCGTTTATCTTTGACGGAGTACTTTAAAGAGCAAAATATTTATGGCTCTTCAGAAGATGTCGTCAATCTCTTCACTGAACTTGATGCTTTGTGTCCTCTTCCCCAAAATGTTCAAATTTTAAAACAAATCGAAGGGATAAATATTGCCCTTGTAGATTACTCTAAATTTTTATATGGACGTGATAATGAGAATTGGATGCTCATCGATAGCGAGTTGGGTCATACCACAGGATTGCTCAATCAACTCACTTCATTTATTGCGTTCAAATTATATTCTACGTCTAAGGAACGACTAAAAAATCGAGTAACTGATCCCTCCCGGCAAGATAATGATGCAGTGAAGCAATTTGCTACTAATCTATTATGTGAAATTCGTCAAATAAAATTAGATTTAGACATACTCAATACAGCTATTGAAAATGAAACGGTAAAGGCATGTGATCTGTTCATTCAATTTTGGATAAATCCTAAAAAATCCAAGCTAGCCTGCTCAGTATTGGCTAGCAATGAAGAGTTATGTGGGATTTGTTTTAATAATTATAAAATTTTATTTTTAAAGCTTATTGAGGATAAAGAAAAGCAACTCCCGAGAAAATTGGCTTTAAATACTAATTTCTTGGCTTTTTTTGCTAAGCAGCAAAGTTTTAGTTTAATCGAGAAAAGTAAAAATCGTTTTCTGCAAAGCGAAGAGAATATAATTTTACTGAGCCAGCAACAATCGCGTATAGAAAAAACAGGCTCTATTCAAGTGATTGCTGCAGACCTTGATGCTTTAAGTTTAAATTATAAGCGTTCTTTAATCTCTCGTTTAATAGACATGATACTAAAAACAATTTTTTGCAGTTATGATTCAAGGCCACAGACTGTGAGTGAAGCACAAGATTTGCGGGATATCCTTCATTATTTAGAGGAGAATTGTACTACTCCAAACCCTGAGGAAGAGAATAATATCGGCATCCCCAGAATCGATACTCCTAGTAGTTAAAACCATATTCGTTCCTTGTTGTGGGATTTCTTCCATTATTTTGAGGTTCAATAGGAAAAAATGTCGAATTGGGGGCTAAAGATATACGTGTAGCGGTTGGTTCTCTACTCAGTTCGTGTTCTTTTTCAACTTCGATTAGCGCTAATAAAAATTTAGTATGTCCCTCTAATTGTCTCAATTTTGATTCAAATGTCTTTCTTAATTCGATATAAGTTCGATCATCCTTAGGAACCGATGTAATCCAATTGTGGGTATCATAAATGGAGTCTGTACAGCTATCGAAAAGGTTATTTATGGCACAAGTTGTTAGGCTTTGGAATTTTAATACAAAATAGGGTTTTGAATATAATTCTTGTTCTCTCTTTATTAAACCAAGCTCAGCTAATTTCTCAAGTGACGGGATAGATTCATTTTTATAATATTGAATTTGATCGGTATAGATGTTAATTAAGATAGTTAAATCATTATTATTAAGCTGATGTTCCGTTCGGATAGGATGGTTCTCGCAGTAAAAAAAACTTGAGATATCCTTATTAATACTCCGTGATAAAAAATTATATTGCTCTGTAGGTAGCGGATACATAAGTAGTTCCTAGGCATTGGTAAAAAAAAGGGATGATAATGTATAAATCGACAAATTCAATACATCTTTTTATGACGGCTGTTTTCTACTTCTAACTCTCTAAAGTGCAGATCATTGAGGTATCCATTCCGCCAAATTTTAACCGCCATTTGTAGAATAACGACGCACTGATGAACTGTTTTCGACAGTCCCAAGCAGGGGTTTCCACTTTCAGCTTGTTTTAGAATCGCTGTATTTGGCTGTGTGTATATTTTGATTTATTCATAAGAATCCTCTCTACTTAGGATAAGAAAATTCTATTCGGGGAGATTATTGAGCAGTTTTATTCTCATGTTCTATCCAATAGCTTATTTATGTTCAACAAATTGGTTAATTGTTTTGCTGAGTCTTGAAATTAATTCATCAATTTCATCTTCGCTTATAATCAAAGGCGGTAAAAGTCGAATGACGGTATCGGCCGTGACATTAAACAGTAGGCCGTTAGCAAGACCTAGCGCTCGGGCATCATTAGCAGGTCTATCTAATTCAATTCCTAACATAAACCCTTTTCCTCGAATACCACGCACACTGGGATGTTCACCCAGTTCTTGCATTAGTTTATCTTTTAAAAGAGCAGATTTTTGTGCAACTTGCTCACAAAGATTGTCTCGTTCAATAACTTCTAAAACAGTAAGAGCAGTGGCACAAGCCAGAGGATTTCCACCAAAGGTAGAGCCGTGATTGCCTGGTTTAAATAAATTACAAGCCTGATTGGCCATCAAACAGACGCTGATTGGTATGCCATTACCTAAGCCTTTTGCTGTAGTGATGATATCGGGTTGAATACCAGCATGCATGTAAGCAAAATATTTACCTGTACGTGCATTACCAGTTTGAACTTCATCGATAATTAATAGCCATTCATGCTCTTTACAAAGTTGGGCTAAGGCGCGGAGATAAGAATCTTCTGCAGCAAAAATACCGCCTTCACCTTGAATGGGTTCAACCATCACGGCGACGACATCATCTCGATTAGCTGCAATAGTACGAATCGCATCAATATCATTAAAGGGTGCGCGAATAAAACCAGGAACTAGTGGTTCAAAACCCGCTTGTACTTTACGACTTCCTGATGCGGTTAAGGTCGCCATGGTACGCCCGTGGAAGGCACGCTCCATAACAATAATAGAAGGTGTTTCAATTCCTTTCTTGTGGCCATAAAGACGAGTCAGTTTAATAGCCGCTTCATTCGCTTCAGCGCCTGAATTTGCAAAAAATGCCTGCTGTGTATTAGAAAGGGTGGTTAATTTTTCGGCAAGTTGTTCTTGTTCTTTGATGTGGTAACTATTTGAAGTATGTAAGAGTTTAGAGGCTTGGTTTTGAATCGTACGAGTGATATCCGGGTGGGCATGACCTAAGCCACAAACGGCAATACCGCTTAATCCGTCTAGATAAGCTTTACCTTGTTCGTCATATAACCAAACTCCTTCTCCATGAGTAAAGAATACCGGTAAGGGATTGTAGCTGGTAATTAATGCCATAAAAAACTCCTTATCACTCATCAAATCCTGCAAAACTGTCAACTAACAGGTTGACTAATTGGCAATATCGCACAAATTTATTGAAATATGTGCGATACCTTCCTAATTAACGTAAATTAGATTCAGCAAAGTCCCAATTTACCAAAGACCAGAACGCTTTGAGATACTCAGGACGAGCATTGCGATAATCAATATAGTAGGCATGTTCCCATACATCGCAAGTCATTAATGCCTGTTGGCCTTCAGTCATTGGCGTACCTGCATTAGAAGTACTGGTAATTTTGAGTGCACCTGCATTATCTTGCACCAACCAAGCCCAGCCAGAGCCGAAGGTTGCAATCGCAGTTTGAGTGAATTGTTCTTTAAATTCGTTAAAAGAACCGAAAGTTTTAGCAATAGCATCCGCTAATTTTCCAGTTGGTTCATCGCCGCCCTTAGGACTTAGACAATGCCAATAAAAGGTATGGTTCCAGGTTTGTGCTGCATTGTTAAAAATCCCGCCAGAGCCCGTTTTTTTTATAATTTCTTCTAAACTTAGATTTTCATATTCAGTACCATCAACAAGTTTATTGAGGTTAGTCACATAAGCATTGTGGTGTTTACCATAATGATATTCTAAAGTTTCTTCAGAAATGTAGGGGGCTAATGCATTTTTCGCATAAGGTAGAGCGGGTAAAGTAAATGCCATAAAAAACTCCTAGTTTTTAGTTAAGTGCTAAGTTTATCAGGAATCATAAGAAGTACCAGGGCCGGCTCCCAACTGTACGCTGAAAAAACACCCGCAAAGATCTATAATGAAGAATATCGAAGGAAATATACACAGTTTGTTTTTCATTCTGCTTATAGCCAATTTAAAACTAGTGTACCTTAAAGCTTCAAAACTACTTAGCGCGTGGGTTTCAAGTTGCTAATTGGTCTTATTTTCGACATAATTGATCTTGCTTTTTAATTCTTAAAAAAGGTGACCTGGTGGAAACAATTGATAAAATCAAACAACAAATTGCTGAAAATACAATACTCTTATATATGAAGGGCACTCCCAAAATGCCTCAATGCGGTTTTTCAGCCCGTGCGGTACAATGTCTCGATGCTTGTGGTGTAACCTTTGCTTATGTGGATATTCTAGCTAATCCTGATATCCGCCAAACGTTACCACAGTATGCCGATTGGCCTACTTTCCCCCAGCTTTATGTCAAGGGTGAATTAATCGGTGGTTCCGATATTATCGTTGAGCTTTATCAGCAAGGCGAATTAGAACGATTATTGCGTGAAGCAGTAGCGTAGTTTTTTAAATTAGCAAATAATTTGCTTAATCAAGGAGAATAGAGATGAGTGTATTGGTTGGACGAAAGGCCCCAGATTTTACAGTTCCAGCTGTATTAGGTAATGGTCAAATCACAGAAAAATTCAATTTACATGAAGAATTAAAAGGTAAGTATGGTTTAGTGTTTTTCTATCCTCTAGATTTTACCTTTGTTTGTCCTTCTGAAATCATCGCTTTAGATCATCGCATGAATGAGTTCAAAGAACGTGGTGTTGCTGTAGTTGCAGTTTCTATTGACTCACAATTTACTCATAATGCCTATCGTAATACCCCAGTAAAAGAAGGTGGTATTGGACCAGTGAGCTTTACAATGGCAGCCGATGTAACCCACACAATTTGTCAATCTTATGGAGTAGAACATCCAGTAGCGGGTGTGGCTTTCCGGGGTGCTTTCATTATTGATAAGAATGGTATGGTGCGTTCACAAATCGTCAATGATCTACCTATCGGTCGAAATATTGATGAATTATTACGTATTATCGATGCTGTACAATTTTTTGAAGAGAACGGTGAAGTATGCCCCGCTGGCTGGCAAAAAGGACAAGCAGGTATGAAAGCTTCTCCTAAAGGTGTCGCAGAATATCTTTCTGAGCATTCTGATAACTTATAATTTGTCCATTTTGAAGGCATTAGCCAACCTGTGTATCGCGCCATGTATTAAGCATGGCGCAAAATAAATCTGCAGTTTTTTCTGCGTCATAGATGGCTGAATGAGCTTCCTTCGTATCAAAATCAATGCCAGCGGCTTTCGCCGCCTTCGCTAAAACAGTTTGCCCATAAATAAAGCCGCCCAGGGTTGCAGTGTCAAAGCAAGTAAATGAGTGAAATGGTGAGACAATACCTGTGCGCTTAACTGCTTCTTTTATAAACAATAAATCAAACCATGCGTTATGCCCAACTAAGACTGCTCGTTGGCATTTGAATTTTTTCAAGGCTTGATTAATAGGCCCAAATAAATTTAGTAATGCCTGTTTTTCATGTATCGCAAAACGAAGAGGTTGGAAAGGATCAATTTGAGTAAACTCAAGTGATTTTTGATCCAGCTCAGACCCTTCAAAAGGTAAAACATGCTCAAAATAAGTTGAACTACGAGTAAAATAACCCTTCTTATTAAGTTCAACTAAAACGACACACATTTCGAGAAGGCCGTTTTTTTGTGGATCAATTCCGGCGGTTTCTAAATCAACTACCACAGGAAGAAAACCTCTGAATCTATCTTTGAGCTCATTACATAAAATGCTATCAAACCGCTTCATAAACACTCCATTCCAAGCTTTCGCCTGCAGCCACGGGCACGACATGATCCTGCCCCAAAGGTAGTGTTTCAGGAATGGATTGAGGTGTTTTTACTAAACTAAGTTCGGTTTGATTGAGTGGAAGCTGATAAAATTCAGCCCCAAAACGACCGAGAAAGGAATTAAGTTTGTTTAATTGATCGCGTTGATCAAAGGCTTGTGCGTACATCGCTACTGCATAAGGAGCAGAGTAGATGCCTGCACAGCCACAGGCAGTTTCTTTATTGGCCTTCGCATGCGGAGCGCTGTCGCTACCTGCAAAAAATTTAGGATTGCCACTCATAGCCGCTTTTTGCAGCGCCCGTTGGTCACCCTCTTTCTTTAATATTGGCAGGCAATAATAATGAGGTCTAACCCCACCTGCTAAAAGGTGATTTCGATTATACAATAAATGATGAGGCGTTATGGTCGCTGCTAAATTTTGCGGTGCTTGAAAAATAAAATCGACGGCAACTTCTGTCGAAATATGCTCAAGAACGATGCGTAGTTTAGGAAAGTTTTGGGTCAAAGGAATTAAATAATTCTCAATAAACGCTGCTTCCCGGTGAAAAATATCTCCTTTTGTTTCTTCACCATGGATCTGTAATACCAGATTTTGTTGCTGCATGATTTCAAATAAAGGATAAAGTTCGCGCAAAGAGCGGGCACCCTCATCCGAATTAGTCGTTGCTCCAGCGGGATATAATTTTGCTCCTAAGATATAAGGAAAATTTTTTGCCTCTTCCAAATCTTCTGGCCTTACCTTCTCATTAAGGTAGAGTGTCATATAAGCTGCAAAATCATATTCGTTTGGTAAAGCGGCAAGAATTCGCTCGCGATAAGCAATGACCGCATCCACGGTGATCAATGCAGGTTTTAGATTAGGCATGATCAATGCACGTGCAAAATGACGGGCGGTTGCCGGAACAGTATGATGTAAAACTAATCCATCGCGAAAATGGACGTGCCAATCATCTGGACGAGTAATGGTGAGCGTTTTCATACTAAAGATTCCGATAAATTTGCCGATACTCGAGAAGGATAACACGGTTAGAAGCTGGACGAGCAAAAAATGAGTAGCCTAAATCTACAAAAATTTATAGATAGCCACTGTAAGCTAAGGAATATCCTTAGGTTAGTAAATATTGCAGTCTTATTAAGTGTAGCAGCAGTAGATAGCTTTGCTGCACCATTGACTCTTTATTATGCAAGTCCTATGGGTGAAGAGAATTGGCGAATGACGGGTAACCGTTTACGTTGCGGATTGGCTTTAACTGTTCCAAATTATGGCATTGCCTATTTTGAACAGTATGCCGCAAAACCGGCCCATTTTGTTCTCAGTAATTGGCAACAAGTTGATAGGCAACGACCCGCTGTGGTATTTGCAAAACCTCCGGTTTGGAAACCAAGTGGACAAGTTTTCTTAGTGACCAAAACTTCAGTTAATCCAGGAGAATATGCAGTTTATTTACCGAGGAGTGAGACGATTAAGCTATTAAATTATCTCGCGGAAGGATACCAAACCAGCTTTCAATATTTATCTGAACAAGGTTTTCCCATATCGGTTTCACTTTCTCCAATTCGCTTCCAAAAAGTTTATTCACGTTATCAACGTTGTTTAGGTAATTTATTACCCTTTGATTATACCGATATAAAAATATCAGTGTTGCTTTTTGATACAGATAGTTTTGAATTGAGTGATGATTCGAAAGAGCAATTGAAAAAAGTTGCGCAATATTGCCTAGCAGATCAATTAGTGAAAAAGGTGAAGATTGCTGGCTATACCGACAATACGGGTCGAAAATCCTATAATAATGCAGTATCTGAAGCACGTGCAAAAAGGGTAAGAGAGTACTTATTGAGCCTTGGTATAAAAGAAAGTGACTTAGCTATAACTTGGTATGGCGTTAAAAATCCATCCGCTCCCAATGACACTGATGTAGGTAAGAGAGTGAATCGTCGCGTAGTGGTTAAAATTATTAAATAACCTGTCAGCTCTGATCCCCCTTAATAAGATATTGTCTCCACTACTTCTTTTCTGATAAAGTAAAGCAAGTTTAGTCAACTTATTGATTCAAAATAGTTACATAGCTTGGAAATTGATTCGCCCGAGATGGTCAGTTTGTCGCTGGATTAAGCATATGACGGCGAATTAATTACTGTGAACACAAAAGAAACATTGTCGATCACTGAGCTAGATAATTTAAGGAATTAATAAAGAAAATTTGTGGAAATAGTGTTGACTTTGAGAAAGTAGCACTTGATAATTTGCCTATGTACGTTCTCGGATAGAGCGATGATTGCGTACTGTGGTCAATCCCATGATGTGGTTTGACGGCTAAACGGGAAATTAATAATAAAAAAGTGGAGATGAAGCATGTTAAATAATTTAAAGAAGACAGCAGTAGCTGTTCTCGCTTTGACTAGCAGTGCAGCAGCATTTGCTGGTACCATGGGTCCTGTTTGCACCCCTGGTAATGTCACAGTTCCTTGTGAAAGAACTGCCTGGGACTTCGGTGTACAAGCCCTTTATTTGGATACCACATACACTAATGGAAGTTCTAATTGGTGGGGTGGGAACAACCTTTACTTGCATGAAACTAGATTCAACAATAGCTATCGTAACGACTGGAACTGGGGCTTCAAATTAGAAGGTTCTTACCATTTCCACACTGGTAACGACATTAACGTTAACTGGTACCATACAACTAACAGCAATAACCGCCGTCATCATAACAATGGTCTCTTCGGTTTTGATAATGACAACAATAACAGAGGTCCTCGTTGGGATGCTGTTAACGTTGAATTAGGACAACATGTTGACTTCAGCGAGTGGAAGTTCATGCGTTTCCATGGTGGTGTTCAGTACGCTCGTATCGCTGACCAACGTCGTAACCGCAACAACAATGGCTTTGGTGGATTCGGCCTAGGTGGTTTCAATGGTGGCTTCGGTGGTTTCAATGGTGGCTTGTTGAATGGTAATGAGAACCGACGTGAAGCAAGATTCAACGGTTTCGGTCCTCGTTTCGGTCTTGACATGAACTATGTTGTTGGAAATGGTTTCAGCGTCTATGCTAACGGTGCAACATCTCTGTTGATTGGCTCTAGCAGACCTTCATTCCAATTTGATCCAGCATTCCCTGTGTCAGTTCTCCCAGTAGCTGTTGGTTTCCCAGCACTACCAGCATTAGCTCCAGCTGGCCTAGGCTTGAATAACTTCAACACTGGCAACCGTCATAACAGAACTATTATGGTTCCTGAGTTAGAAGGTAAATTGGGTGCTAAATACAGTTATGCTATGGCATCAGGTGATTTAACTCTGGACGTTGGTTACATGTGGGTTAACTACTTCAATGCTAGACACACTGTGTTAAACCATGGCACATTTGTTGATGGCTTTGGAATCCGTCGTCACTTAGGCTTCGAAGATCGTTCAAGCGACGTTGCTTTCAACGGTCCTTATGCTGGTCTAAAGTGGGTTGGTAACGTTGTATAATTAGTCAGCTTATGCTGTATTAAAGCCCATCACTTGTTGATGGGCTTTTTTTTAGATTAACGGAGTGATCATGTTGAAAAGAACAACAGCAGCAGCTGTTCTTGCTTTAGCTGGCAGTGCAGCATTAGCTGGTACCATGGGTCCTGTTTGCACCCCTGGTAACGTCACAGTTCCTTGTGAAGCCAAGAAATGGGACATTGGGGCAGAAGCGCTTTACTGGCAGCCAGCGTATACAAGTGGTCTAGCTTATGAATTCAATCCAGATTATGGTTTTAATAGTGTTAGACCACGATGGGGTTGGGGATATCGCTTACAAGGGTCTTATCATTTCAACACAGGAAATGATATCACTATGACCTATATACACTATGATAAAGATTCTGATCGTGGTGGCTATTCTGGGTCAATTCCATTTGCTTTTGCATTCGAGCCGTATAGATTGCGTCTACAAAATAAATTCGATCAAGTTAACCTTCTAGTTGGCCAACAGGTTGACATGAGTGCATGGAAGAAAATGCGTTTTTATGGTGGTTTCCAGTTTGCTAAAATTCGCCTGGATCAAACTAGACAATTTTTGGCCGTACCTCCAGCGCTTAGACTTCAATCGGTTTCAAATTTACAACAAATCCGTAACGCCGATTTCGAGGGTGTGGGCCCAGTTATAGGAATGGATTATTCCTACAATTTGATAAATGGTTTTAGTGTAACAGGTAATGCTGCTACTTCTCTTATCTATGGTGTAAATCGGTATGTTACAGCATACATTGCTGGACCTGCAGGCGTAGTTAACGCAGTCGATAAAGACAGCCTAAGAATTGTAGTACCTAGTATTGAAGCAAAAGTAGGACTTAAATATACGCATGAATGGATTCAAGGAACACTCAACCTAGAAGGTGGGGTCCAAGGAATCAATTACTTTAATGCACTAGAAGCAAGAAGACCTTTCGGACAAACTAATTTCATTTTTTCAACTGATTTCGGACTTTGGGGCCCCTATTTTGGCGCAGCTTGGGTTGGAGATGTTGTTTAATTGTTTAGCTAAACTGATTATTAAAGCCCATTATAATGGGCTTTTTTTTTATCACTTGCTGGGTATAAAAAAGTGTGTCCAAACACTAGGCACTGAGTAGAGTACAAGATATACTGCTTGCGGTTTCAATATGTATCCATTATTTGTCCACATTTGATATAAATTCTCACTTTGAGATTGAGAAAAGGGATAAGCCTGGCTACTCTATGTGGGCTTTTTTTCTTTGAGCAAAGTTCAAAACTAAAGCTCAATTGGAAGCAAGAAAATGAGATGGATCTTTCGTTTTAACTAGGAAGAAAAAAGAATAATTAGGAGTAGCTAGTATGAAATATAAAGCTTTAATATTAGCAATTTCTGCTCTATCCAGCTCAGTTTTTGCCGCCAACAATGATGAGCTACAGCAAGAAATTATACGATTACAAGAGCAAACAAAACAATTACAAACACAGTTGGATCGTTTGCAAAAACAATTAGTTGCACAGTCTGTAATCAAACCCACAGCCAGACCAGCGGTAAAACCTGTTATCGCAAAACCTACAGTAAAAAAAGCGCCTGCAGTCATAGCTGCTAATAAGCGGGCCAAAACAAATAATCAGCCAGGCATCAATAGAGTTGTGGAAACAGAAAAAGCAAAAACTTTCCACACTAGTGTACTATCCGTACATACAGCGGATAAAGATCATAGGGCAAGAGGATTTTACCCCACTGCTTTGATTGCGGATGGAAGAGTAATTAGCTACATTGCTGGAACGCCAGTGGTGAGCTCGCCCTATCTAGGTGCTAGACCCGCTTTTGATGGTTCAGACTATATTGTCAATATTTCAAGTATTAACCGTGATATTCGTTTGATGGAACAGCGTCGTCGATTATATCGTGCTTATGAAAGCATTGGCTATCCGAAGCCAAATATGCCAATTATTGCAATCAGTGGCAAAGCGGAACCCGTAGCAATGATTAATCAACCTTATGTAGGTCGATACGCAGGTGATATTAACCTTGGATCGAGTGAGCTTGATGTTGCAGCAGCTTTAAACGATAAAGTCGAAGCATTTATTTCAATGGCCTATGATGAAACGCCACCTCCAGTAGGGCAGCGCGTTTCAAACTCGGCATTCAGCCTCAACATGGGTTTTGTTAATATTGGTAATTTAGATCGTTCACCAATTTATTTTACTGCAGGTCAAATGTATGTACCCTATGGTCGTTACTCCAGTTCAATGATTAGTTCCACTCTGCCACAACGCTTAGCAAGAACAAAGGCAAGACCATTCATTTTAGGATATAAATCACAACAGGATTGGGGTCCTTATGCAGCCATTTATGGCTTTAAATCGGATACCAATTTAGGCCATTCTGGAATAGGCGGGGTAAATTTAGGATATACCATTCGAGCAGGCAATATTTCAGGTGATATAGGCGGAGGCTTCATTAGCTCTATATCCGATTCTACCGGAATGCAAGATAACGGTTCGCAACCTTTTACAACCTTTGGTGGGTTTGCGTCGGATACTAATGGAAGCGAATTAATTCGTAAGGTGCCTGCTGTCAACGTCCATGGAAATATTAGCTTTGATCGGTACAGCTTGACTGCGGAATGGGTAGGCGTATCACGTCGCTTTAGATTCGAAGACCTAAGCTATAATTGGCGAGGAGCAAAACCCCAAGCAGCGCAAATTGAAGGGGCGTTAACCTTTATGGCCTTTAATAAACCCTCATCTTTTGCTCTGGGCTATCAATGGTCGAAAGATACTCTAGCTTTACATTTACCAAAACACCGCTTTAGTGGAGTTTTCAATATTTCGATATGGAAAGATACTATTGAGAGTTTAGAGTATCGCCATGATGTGGATTACAATATCTATCAGTTTGCTAATGGTATAGCGCCTCCAGGTTTATTTAATTTACCTACATTTGGCACAGGCCGTAAAGCAGATGCACTGATTGCTCAAATTGGCGTGTTCTTCTAAACGACAAAGTGATCCTTTAGCAAAAACTGCTATGCTTATCCACAAGAGGTAATCTAAGTAGGTTGTTAGATGATTAGATGGAATTACCTAGCTCGCATAGGGATCGTCATGGGCTTTATGATCCTTTTTGCGCCTGTCAGCTGGGCTAATAAGATTGTTGAATTGACGGTAAACGGGCCGATAGGCCCCGCCACTGCCGATTACTTGTCGCGTGGGATAGATAATGCCCAAAAAGCAACTCTAATCCTCATTGTTATCGACACCCCGGGTGGTTTAGATAAATCAACAAGGCAGATTATACAAAGCATCTTAAATTCAAAAGTCCCTGTAGTGACCTATGTCGCGCCTAGTGGTGCACGAGCGGCCAGTGCAGGGACTTATTTGGTCTATGCCAGCACGGTAGCGGCTATGGCACCAAGCACGCATTTAGGAGCCGCTAGCCCTATTGATTTAACGGCTGCGATGGGTAGTGAAAGCAAACCCGCTGCAGCGAAAACGACTTTGGAAAAAAAAGTAACCAACGACTCGCTTGCTTACCTCCGTTCACTCGCTCAATTACGCAATCGTAATCCAGAGTTTGCGGAAAAAGCGGTACAAGATGCTATGACTTTAACTGCTGACGAAGCACTTCAAACCAAAGTAATTAATTTTATTGCCAAAGACAAAAATGATTTACTTACTCAGCTTAATGGACAAATAGTCACGCAAGACGGACAAAAAATCCAATTAGCAACAGACCGAGCAGAAATTGAAAGCAGGCCACCTGATTGGCGCACCCGCTTCTTGGAGATTATTACCGACCCCACAGTCGCCTACTTTCTTCTCTTATTAGGTGTCTATGGTATTTTCTTTGAGTTAATTAATCCAGGATATATGCTGCCTGGAGTCGTTGGTGCGATTGCATTTTTAATTGCACTCTATGCCTTGCAATTATTGCCGGTTAATTATGCCGGCCTTGCTCTTATCCTACTCGGCTTAGCCTTTATCACGGGAGAAGCCTTTGCCCCCGCCTTTGGAGCCTTAGGTCTAGGCGGAACTATTGCTTTTATTTTAGGTTCAATCTTACTAATCGATAGTGATACACAAGGTTATCACATTGCTTGGTCCGCAATTGTTGCTATGGCGTCTGTTAACCTACTGATTTTATTTACATTAATTAGCATGATAATAAGATCTCGGAAATCTAAGCTAAAACATGGAGTGGAGATACTTATTGGTGCAGAAGGTCGGGCCTTGGGAGCAATTGATAGCTATGGGCAGGCGGTAATTCGAGGCGAGATTTGGAGTGTGCATACAAAAAAATCAATTGCAGCTGATAAACGAATAAAAGTAATCGCTGCTCAGGGCTTACAACTGGAGGTAGAGGAAATAGGTAGTTCTCAGCGTAATTAAACATTAGGAGAAAAAAGATGAGCGCTTTTTTCGGATTTTTAGTGATTATTATTGCATTTTTACTGATGTCCACCTTTCGTGTTTTGCGAGAGTATGAGCGCGCCGTTGTCTTTATGTTGGGTCGTTTTTGGCGCGTCAAAGGACCGGGTTTAGTGATTTTAATTCCTATAGTACAACAAATGGTGCGTGTGGACTTGCGAACGGTGGTGATGGATGTGCCGAGTCAGGATGTGATTTCGCGAGATAATGTTTCAGTCCGCGTCAATGCAGTACTTTATTTTCGTGTAGTCGATCCTGAGAAAGCCATTATCCAAGTAGCCAATTATTTAGAGGCAACGAGTCAACTTGCCCAGACAACTTTGCGTTCCGTTTTAGGTCAACATGAATTGGATGAAATGTTAGCCGAGCGTGAGAGGTTAAATTCCGATGTACAAAAAATCTTAGATGCACAAACCGATGGCTGGGGCATTAAAGTTTCTAACGTAGAAATCAAGCACATTGATTTAGATGAAAGTATGATACGTGCTATCGCTAAACAAGCGGAGGCTGAGCGCGATAGACGAGCAAAAATAATTCATGCAGAGGGTGAGTTACAAGCCTCAGAAAAATTGTCTCAGGCAGCAAAAGTACTCGCGCGCGAGCCTCAGGCGATGCAATTACGTTATCTACAAACGCTGACGGCTTTGGCAAACAGCAATACATCGACGATTGTCTTTCCGATGCCTATCGAGCTAGGTGAGTTATTACGAAAAGTAGCAAAGAAATGAGCTGAATTTTGTGAAATGAGACGTTTCTAGAGATAGGGTTGGCGCTTTCTTTTTGCCATTTCTGCAGTAAATGTTTCTTTAAATAATTCATTGGCAGAACCTGGACTTGGGTTAAAAATAGGAATGGTGAGTTCAACTTCGTCATTTGGGTCTGCCTCACAAACTGCCTCAACAACGATTTCTGCCGCTTCTTTTGCGTCCCAGCCGTAAACACCAATGCCTAGAGGTTGTAAAAAAAGAGGCCGACGTAATTTTTTTGCATCGATAACAGCCTCTTCAACTGCTCTTTTATATTGCTCTTTAAACCGCTTTTCTTTTTCTGCTGGGGTAGATATTTTCTCAAAGGTTAAACCGGTACCACCGGCTATGAACGGAACTGTGGCTACACCACCGAGATAACTATCTTGCTGAGCAATACGCACATAAGCTGGCATTTCTTCCTGCCCCCCGTGGTAGCTATCTAAAATATGTTGCAAAGCCTCCTGCCAGCCACCGGATATATTGTTTTGATGAATATTTTTATTGAAAAATCGTTTAAACACCATAAAACCTGAGCCCATAGCGGACACGCTAGAACAAGTGACCGTACCTGCACAGACAATTAGAGAGTTTTCTTTAGGTTCAATGCGCGTAGTTGTTGCGAAGGGCATAGAAGTTCTCCATCCATAAAATCTTAACCCATTAATTATAGTGTACCGCCTCGGCGAGTAAATATTGGATCTGGTGGACACTTTGTGGTAGAAGGTTATTTTTTGTCAAGTAATTTATGTGGGGCCGTTCATGGCAATTAAATCGGATCGATGGATAGAAAAAATGGCGCTGGAACATGGAATGATTTCTCCATTTCAGAGCGGACAAGTGCGTGAAAACGAGGGCGGACGGATTATTTCCTATGGCGTATCAAGCTATGGTTACGATGTGCGTTGTGCCAATGAATTCAAGATATTTACGAATATTAACTCAGCAATCGTGGATCCTAAGGCGTTTGATGAAAATAGTTTTGTGGACGTGAAATCAGACGTATGTATTATCCCACCGAACTCCTTTGCTCTGGCGCGCACAGTGGAATATTTCCGTATTCCTCGGACGGTCTTGACTATTTGCTTAGGCAAATCTACCTATGCACGGTGTGGAATTATCGTGAATGTCACGCCCTTAGAACCTGAGTGGGAAGGTCATGTGACTTTAGAGTTTTCAAATACCACCCCGCTTCCTGCTAAAATTTATGCCAATGAAGGGGTGGCGCAAATGTTATTTCTAGAGTCTGATGAGGTCTGCGCTGTATCCTACCGTGATAGAGGTGGTAAATACCAAGGACAAACAGGGGTGACTTTGCCACGAACTTGATAGCTTCAATAGTGTAGCAACTGTCCTTTTAAGACAGTTGCTAGGTTTTAATCTTCGTCTTTTAACGGAAATTTTGAACGCGAAGCGTCAACCCGTTCTCTAAGCTCCTTACCGGGTTTAAAATGAGGGCTGTATTTGGCCTCCGTAACCACTTTCTCACCGGTTTTGGGATTGTGTGCATTACGTGGGGGGCGATAATGCAAAGAAAAACTGCCAAAGCCACGAATTTCAATGCGCTTATTATCAACAAGTGCTTCACTCATTAATTCAAGAATACGATTAATGCTGTCTGCTACCTGTTTTTCAGGAAGATGTGTCATTTTTGCAGCAAGGTTTGCAATCAGTTCCGATTTGATCATACCCACCTCGGTTAGCCGCGTTTTTGGGGCGTCATCACCAAGACACAGCAGGTGCTGACTTTCTTTACCACTTTATTTTAGTATAGACAGGTAAAGAAATTATTCAATCTTATCAACCAACTGTATCAACATTTTATTCTGCAATGCAATCCCCTTCTGGGGATCTGATGAGAATTCTCTTGTTTTGTAGGTAATTTGGCGTCTTTTGTGGTGTTGTTGCAGGCTTTATTGCCCATTTTACAGGCGTTGTTGGATGAAAGCATTAACAATACCCCAACTCATTGCGACTTGAGTGACTCGCAGGCAGGTAAATAATTCGGATGAGAGAGATTTAGACGTGCTGATAACAAGTGAGCCGGATTTGATTTGTTCAATGCTTTTTGAGACGGCTATCCAACTATCGCCAAAAAAGCCGGTGGCATTAATAAAAATTAATGAGGCCTCATCAAATCGGGTTTGCAAAATATCCGCTTTTTTAAATTCGATACGCTTTGCTTTTTCAAAATAATCCGGAAGTTCTTTTAAACGTCCTTGCTGTAATTCTGCAGTTTGGTATAGAGAGGAAAACAACTCGATACCACAACTTTTCTTGACATTAAAAACCATGGCACAGGCTAATACTGCTTTTCCTGTGCCGCTGCCTAAATCATAAAATACAGTGGCTGAATTTGGATTACCTAATGATAATAGAGCGATAAAAGATTCAAATTCTATTTCGCCATAAACATATTCAAAGGCATCTCCCTGAATCCTTTCTGCTTTAGATAGGGCAAAACCATCGATATTGGCATAAAGATGTTGAAAAACTGCGAAATGCTTATCAAGGGATAAGGTATTTTTCCAGCGTTTTACACGTCGGTGCTCTCTTCTCATGTATAGAACTAAGACAAAACTGCCGGCGATTAAAAACAGAAATGCAAGCCACATAATTAATTTTGAATAAGAATCGTATTGATATGGTAGCTCTTGAGAAGAAGAAGATCATGTATTTTTCACAAAGGGAACTTAGTTATTTCTCCGCGAAAGAGATACATGGCAGGGAAATATTTCAGGTTTAGGTTGAATTTGGTGGCTTATTATTGGAATGTCGAGGTAAATAAAAGGCGGGCTGATCTAAAATAATCACTTTCTTTCTGGAGTTATCGTTTTATCCACTCACACTGCGCTTAATTTATACTTACTAGTTTTGATTTATGCATTATACTCTAATCGTTAATATTCCCTTAATCTTAATTGCTTAAAATGTAACTAGTGATTAAAAATTTAGATCAAGACATGCGGGAGAGAGTACCATGCGGAGTAAATCAGGTTTTTTTAAAACCAATGTAAGAGCCGGTGCTCCACTTTATCAGACTGTATCTAAACCAGAACCAAGCTTTGTTGATGTGGGGGGAACGGGAGACTGTGGATTCAGAGGAGCGGCTGCAGCAATCCTTAGTAATATTGGGGACGAACCAGCACGGGATAATCAAGTTCTAGCTAAATATATACTTGAGATTCACGCTTCTTATTTTTCTCAACAGCCAATTTTTGATCGTTTAATGACTCCTGTGGAGCATTTATCAAAATTAGTAGAAGCTCCTCACAATCGCGCAAAATTTGTCTTAGAATTATCTTATGCTTTGCGTCAAGTTACAGTAGATGAATTATGTCGTTTTCCAGATAAATATCCAGGTGCTTTTGTTAGCGATAATGAAAAAACAGACCCTGCTAATATGAGAAAGCGAGATACCTGGATAGATGAATCTGCTATTGCTGCCTTATCAAATGTAACGAAAATACCTATTACCGTGCAAGTTGTTGAGCCAGGTAAAGAACTGCATCTAAGTTTAAACTACAATGAAGAACTGAAGGATGCTATAGGCAGTCCAATTACTCTGCAATTGCAGAACAAGCATTATCTGCCCCTAGTATCTAACCCTGAACAGTTCGCGTTATTAAACCCTAATAAAGTAATCATTAGTACTCATCGCGTTCAGGCTGCTGAGCCGATTAATCCGCCTCCGAAGGATCCTGAACTATCTGAAATCTTAGCTATAATTGAGCAAGCAGATAAAGATTTAATAAAAGAATATGAAGAAACCTTAAAACGCCTAGAATTAATGGTAAATCTTGGTGAGTTTGGTGATTCGCCTAATGATGTTCTGATGAAAATTTATATCGCTGGAATGAATAAAAGTGATTATCTCGCAGGTCGAGTGAAGCAAGTTGGCATTGAACATGGTAATCAAGATTTCTTTCAAAAAGCAATCGATAGAGCACAGAAGGGTGTGGAACCCGTTAGCTTGCCTAAAGGGGATTTTGATGATCAAATCACTAAGGAATTAGTGCGTGCTATTGCTCGAGCGATAAGTATCGGACACTTAACGCATTCTGTTTATGAGAATCTAGAACAAACTCGTTCTTTCAAAGTTTCTTAATGCCTGAAGCTTGGTTGGCTTAACCAACCAAGCTTTCAAAGAAAACCTTGTTCTTTCATCCACTCATCATTGGCATATTTTGACATGTAATTTCGGATTGAGTCGGGCAGAATCACTAAACATTTTTGTCCTTTTTGCAGGGATTTAGCCGCTTGCAAAGCGCCCCACATTGCCGCTCCGCAAGACCCCCCGACTAATAACCCCTCTTCACGGATTAAACGTCTTGCTATGTGGAAAGAGTCTTTATCGTTTGTTTTGATATAAGCATCAATTAAATTATTGTTCAATACTTCGGGGAAGAAATCATAACCTATTCCCTCTACATGGTAGGGTTTAATTTCATCACCGCCACCAAGAATAGAACCAATGGGATCAATTCCGATGATTTTAATGGCTGGGTTATATTCTTTTAAGCGTTTAGCAATGCCTGTTATCGTCCCCCCAGTTCCCACACCAGCGACAACCATATGCAGATCCTTACCAAAATCCTCAATAATTTCCTCGGCAGTACCATGATAGTGGGCATTGGGGTTATCAGGATTGGCGTATTGATCAAGAATATGAGAATTAGGTATCTCGCGTTGTAGTTCTTTAGCTAAAGAAATATGGCTATCCGGATCATTCCAGGCTGCTTCGGTACGTGTACGGTAAATGGTTGCGCCTAAGCGTTCGAGGACAGATTGTTTTTCCTGACTCATTTTATTGGGCATAGTAATAACGACTTTATAACCCATTACAGCGCCAGCCAAAGCAATGCCAATACCGGTGTTACCGGAAGTTGGTTCAATGAGGGTATCGCCTGGTTTAATTCGTCCGCTGCGTTGTGCATTTTTAACCATTTCATAGCCAATACGATCTTTAACCGAGCCGCCAGGATTAAAAAATTCGCATTTAGCATAGATCTCACAGGGTAAATCTTTTCCTAATTGATTAATTTTTACTACAGGAGTGTGTCCTATTGTGGCTAGAATGTTTGGATAGATCATGACAGGCCCTTATAAACAATATGCTAGTCAGTATACGCTGAAACCGGGGTTAGTCGTCAAATTTCCTGTTATTCCTTGTTCTTGAAATTTACAGCATCATCAGTTGGGGCAAGGCCCAACATTTAAGATCTAGTAGATTTGCTAGGAGGCCCTCGTTATACTCGTTATCTATGTGAATAGACTATGAATAATACTGGGCGAGGGACAAGCAGAAAGCGAAATGAATGAACCTCAATCACCGGATGATACAACGCCTAATGAAACAGCAAAATCCAGGTTGTCTAGCCGATTCTCTTTGTTTTGGTGGATTTTGTTGCTATTTATTTTGGCATTCCTCATTTATTTTTTTAAATATCGATCTACCAAGCCTGCTGAAGTAAAAAGACCGCCAGCGGTGGTTTTAGCCGTCGCACATAATAAAGATGTACCCATCTATATTCCGGCTTTAGGTAATGTGATAGCCACGTATACTATCACTGTGAAAACGCAAATTAACGGTTTGCTAATGAGGGTGCTGTACAAAGAGGGGCAGGTAGTCAAAAAAGGAGATTTGCTGGCAGAAATTGATGAGCGCCCCTTATTAGCCCAGCTGACACAATACCAAGGACAATTGGTCCGTGATCAAGCTTTACTGGCAAATGCCTTGGTCGACCTTCAGCGCTATCAACGTTTATGGAAGCAAGATTCTATTTCGCAACAAACCTTGGCAACTCAAGAATCATTAGTCCGGCAATATCAGGGCGACGTGAAAATTGATGAAGGTTTGATAGAAAGCACGAAAGTGAACCTGCTTTATTGCCATATTACTTCGCCCATCGATGGAAGGGTGGGATTACGCTTAGTGGATCCGGGCAATTTTGTCCAAACCTCGGATACGACTGGTCTCGTTGTGATTACGACCATCACGCCGATGACCGTTATTTTTACCATTCCTGAAGATGATCTATCAAAAATTTTACCCCGCGCTTTTACCGATAAAAACATTAAAGTTGAAGCCTTTGATCGTCGGCAATATAAACTATTGGCTACAGGATCTTTACTGACTATAGATAACCAAATTGATACCACAACAGGAACAGTAAGGCTAAGGGCAGTTTTCAGCAATAAAGAACGTATGCTCTTTCCTAATCAGTTTGTGAATATACGACTCCTCGTGACGACCATAAATAATGCTACTGTTATTCCTACAGCTGCGATTCAACATAGTGAGAAAGGGAATTTTGTCTATTTATTAAACTCTGATTTCACAGTAAAAACTCAACCGATTAAAGTAGGCGTGACGAGTGGTGATGAAACCGTTATTCAAGAAGGATTGTCTTTTGGCCAACAAGTCGTTGTCGATGGTACCGATAAATTGACGAATGGTGCGAAGGTGAGTATAGCCGCACCGGCTGATAAAGAATAATGGAATAACTGATGAATATTTCTGCTCCTTTTATTCAGCGATCAATTGCTACTTCGCTCCTCATGTTTGCTATTTTGTTAGTTGGCGTGCTGGCTTTTCAGTTGTTGCCTGTTTCTGCTTTACCAGAAATTGAATACCCAACGATTCAAGTGTCTACATTTTATCCGGGGGCAAGCCCCGATGTAATGGCTTCTACAGTCACAGCGCCTTTGGAAAAACAATTTGGGCAAATGCCAGGACTGGTTTTGATGAGCTCAAACAGTTCAACCGGCTCATCACTCATTAATTTGCAATTTACCTTAACAATGGATCTGGATGTAGCCGAGCAACAGGTGCAAGCGGCTATCAATGCGGCAAACAATTATTTGCCCCTCGATCTTCCTAATCCCCCAGTTTATAACAAAGTAAACGCCGCAGACGCACCGATAATGACCCTAAGTTTAACGTCTAAAACGCTGCCTTTGCCGCAGGTGGAAGATTTTGCTGAGACGCGTCTTGTTCCCAAAATTTCACAACTTGTGGGTGTTGGGCTAGTGAGTATTAGTGGAGGGCAACGACCGGCTGTGCGTGTTCAGGTCAATTCAGATAGCTTATCTTCCTATGGTCTTTCCATGGAGCAGGTGCGTTCAGCCATTTCGACTGCCAATGTGAATTTGGCAAAAGGTAATTTTGATGGTCCTCGTCTCGCCTACACCATTAGAGCTAATGATCAGTTACTAACTAGCGCAGACTATAAACCAATCATTATCACCTATAGAAATAACAGCCCAGTTCGCCTGCAAGACATCGCTAATGTGATTGATGGCGCCGAAAATGTCCGGCAAGCGGCTTGGATGAATTCAGAACCGGCTATTATTTTAAATATTCAGCGACAACCTGGCGCGAATGTCATTGCAGTTGTCGATCGAGTGCAAGCGTTGTTAAAACAATTGCATAGCACCTTACCGGAAGCGATTAATGTTTCGGTATTGACGGATCGCACGATTACCATTCGTGCTTCCATTAATGATGTGCAATTTGAGCTAGTGCTTGCGGTTGCTTTAGTGGTCATGGTGATTTTTCTTTTTCTGCGTAATCTTTCTGCAACCTTGATTCCCAGTATCGCTGTGCCGTTATCGTTAATTGGCACTTTTGGAACGATGTATTTATTGGATTTTAGTTTAAATAACCTCACGCTGATGGCTCTAACGATTGCCACAGGATTTGTTGTCGATGATGCGATTGTCATGATTGAGAATATTGCTCGCCACCTTGAGGAAGGCGAAACCCCGCTCAATGCAGCGTTGAAAGGGGCGAAGCAAATTGGTTTCACTATCCTGTCCTTAACGGTTTCTCTCATTGCCGTACTCATTCCTCTTCTTTTTATGAGTGACTTAGTGGGACGTTTGTTTCGTGAATTTGCTCTGACCTTGGCCGTCACTATTCTCATTTCGGCCTTTGTTTCATTGACGCTCACGCCGATGCTCTGTGCTCGTCTATTGCGTCATCGGGGGCCAGGCGATTTGAACCGTTTTGAACGCTTATCGACTCAGGTTATCAATAAACTGATTGAAATCTATAGTCGCTCCTTGAGTTGGGTACTTGAGCATCAAACCTTATTCCTTATCATTGCCATAATTACCCTGCTCTACACGCTTTTTTTATTTTATGTTATTCCCAAAGGTTTTTTCCCCACGCAAGACACTGGCGTCATTCAAGGCATTTCGCAAATGTCACAATCGATTTCGTTTAATGCCATGGCAGAGCGGCAACAAGCGCTAGCCAAAGTGGTGTTAGCGGATCCTGCTGTTGAAAATATTTCATCGTTTATTGGGATTGATGGTACCAATATTACCCAGAATAGCGGTCGTATTTTGATTACTTTAAAACCTCTTTCAGAACGAGGAATTAGTGCGGTTGACGTCATTCGACGATTACAAAATGAATTGGCCAAGGTGTCTGATGCTAGATTGTACATGCAGCCCGTGCAAGATTTGACAGTGGATACGCGAGTGAGTCGTACGCAATATCAATACAGTGTCAGTGCGCCAGATGCCGAGCAGGTCTCGTACTGGAGTAATTTACTGTTGGCAAAATTGGATAAGCTCCCTCAATTATTAGATGTGGCCTCGGACCAACAAAATCTAGGTTTAAAAACTGAAGTGAATGTGAATCGAGATACGGCTTCGCGTCTGGGAATCACTATGCAAACGATTGATGACACCCTGTATGATTCATTTGGTCAGCGGCAAATATCGATTATCTTTACCCAGCGTAATCAATACCGTGTTGTTCTCGAAGTGCTTCCTAAGTTGCAGGAAGATCCACAAGCCTTTAGAAGTACTTATTTAACTTCGGCCACTGGCGGATCGATTCCGTTGCGAACCTTCTCGCGAATTGCAAAAAAAGTGGGTGCCATTGTGGTTAACCGGGAAAATCAGTTTCCTGTGGCCACGCTCTCTTTTAATTTAGCGCCGAAGGCTTCTTTAGGTGACGCTATGAACGCGATTGAGCAAGTAAGCACGGGACTGGATATTCCCTTGAGTGTTCAAGCTAGTTTTGAAGGTGCGGCTAAAATATTTAAGGCTTCGTTGAATAATGAAGGATGGCTGTTGTTAGCGGCTATTGTCGTTGTTTATATTATTTTGGGGGTACTCTACGAAAGTTATATTCATCCCATTACTATTCTTTCTACCTTGCCTTCAGCGGGTATGGGGGCGTTGTTGGCCTTATTACTCACAGGAAATGAGTTAAGTATTATCGCGCTGATTGGTATTATTCTGCTTATTGGTATTGTCATGAAAAATGCGATCCTGATGATTGATTTTGCGCTGGAGCAGGAGCGTAAATATTTTAAAGCCCCGCGTGATGCGATTTTTCAGGCCTGTCAGCTGCGGTTTAGACCAATTTTAATGACCACTTTAGCCTCTATGATTGGTGCGGTTCCTCTTGCCTTCAGCTCTGGAATGGGTGCTGAATTGCGTCAACCCCTTGGTATTGCGATCATCGGCGGTCTTCTTGTCAGTCAATTATTAACCCTGTATACCACGCCGGTTATTTATCTTTACTTTGATAGGCTAAAATCTAAACTAGGTTCAGTCAGACTGAGTTCGCACACTAAGCTTTCGCATGAGAATAAAGAATGAGCTTGTCTTCTCCTTTTATTCATCGACCGATTGGGACAAGTTTGTTAGCCTTAGGTTTGGCACTTGCAGGAATTGTGGCCTTTAACTTATTACCGATTGCCCCTTTGCCGCAGATTGAATTTCCAACAATAAGTGTGACTGCGACTTTACCGGGTGCTAGTCCGGAAAATATGGCAACCTCTGTTGCCGCTCCGCTTGAACGACAGCTAGGTCGTATTGCGGGTATTACCCAAATGACTTCCGCCAGTATATTAGGTGTAAGCCAAATCATTTTACAGTTTGATTTATCACGGAATATTGATGGGGCTGCACGTGATGTGCAAGCTGCAATTAATGCGGCGGCGGGACAATTGCCCGCCAACTTACCTACCGAGCCTACCTATCGCAAAATAAATCCTTCTGACGCGCCAATTATGGTGATGTCACTCACTTCCCGGCAATACAGTCGGGGCGAAATGTACGATGTGGCTTCGTCGATATTACAGCAAAGACTTTCGCAAATCAGTGGCGTCGGGCAAGTCATTGTGGGGGGAAGTTCTTTACCTTCAGTCCGTGTCGAATTAAATCCGACGGTCTTAAATAGTTATAAAATAGGTCTACCTGATGTGGCTAACGCGATTGCCGCAGCCAACGTGAATCAAGCCAAAGGCCAAATTATACTCGGTGAGACAACGAGTTCAGAACTAGTAACTAATGATCAAATGACACGAGCTGCCCAGTATGCGCCAATTATTATTGCTTACCGTAATAATAGTCCGGTACGTATTTCTGATGTCGGGGAAGCTCATGATTCAGTCCAGGATGTGCGCAATGCCGGATTAGCCAATGGCAAGCCCGCTGTTTTAATAGTCATTTTTAAACAGCCAGGGGCTAATGTGATTGACACTGTCGAGCAGATAAAAGCTGCCTTGCCTCAGCTTAAGGCTTCCATTCCCGCCGCGATGGATCTGGAAGTCACGCTTGATCGCACCCAAACTATTCGAGTTTCTTTGCATGATGTCGAAATCACTTTAGTAATCGCCATGATTCTTGTGATTTTGGTGAGTTATCTCTTTTTAGGTAGTACGCGCGCCATGTTAGTTGCGGGCGTTGCAGTGCCTTTATCGTTATTAGGGACTTTTGCAGTGATGCAACTTCTAGGTTATAGCCTTGATAATCTTTCACTCATGGCGCTCACTATTTCAACAGGATTTGTTGTCGATGATGCGGTGGTGGTTCTTGAAAATATCGCTCGCCATATAGAGATGGGTGCAAACCGTATGCAAGCCGCATTAGACGGCGCGAAAGAAGTGAATTTTACCGTCGTTTCGATGAGCCTCTCATTGATTGCTGTGTTTATTCCTATTTTATTTATGGGAGGTTTAGTTGGCCGGCTATTTAGGGAGTTTGCCGTTACTTTATCCGTTGCCATCCTCATTTCTATGGTGGTGTCACTGACAGTAACCCCGATGATGTGCTCTCGAATTCTGACTCATATAGACAAGAAGAATCGCAATTTCTTTACCTCTTTTCTTGAAAAATCCCGTCATTATTACGGGAAAAGTTTGAATTGGTCATTAAGGCATTCCCAGTTTATGCTATTTTTAGCGTTGCTAACGTTGATTTTAAATATTTTTTTGTATGTGGTGATATCCAAAGGCTTTTTTCCTCAACAAGATATTGGTCAATTAGCCGGGACAATCCAGACTGATCAAAGTCTTTCTTTCCAAGCTACGGATAAGAAATTTCATGAGCTTGTGGATATTATCTTGCAGGATCCAGCAGTGAAGAATATCGTTGGTTTTATCGGTGGTAATACCCGAACGACAACGGGTTCTGTATTTGTGTCCTTAAAGCCACTTAGCGAGCGTAGAATTTCAGCCGACCAGATTATTAGTCGATTACGTCCTAAACTGGCAAAAGTGGTCGGTGTTTATTTATACTTACAAGCTTCTCAAGATCTGATAGTTGGTGGTCGCCAGACCAGTGCACAGTTTCAATATACTTTAACAGGCAATGATATCCAGGAGCTTGGGCAGTGGGCTTCATTGGTCATTGAAAAATTAAACCAAATACCAGGTATTGCGGATTTAAATAGTGATCAGCGTGATCGTGGTTTACAGGTCTTTGTTAATATTGATCGAGATACGGCATCCCGTTTTGGCATCACAGCAGAGCAAATTGACAACACACTTTATAGTGCTTTCGGACAAAGCCTAGTATCGACTATCTATACCTCTGTGAATCAATATTATGTTGTGATGGAGGTGGCACCGAAATATTGGCAACGACCTGAAACCTTAAATGAAATCTATGTGATTTCCCCAGCCGGACAGGAAGTACCTTTATCGGCCTTTGCTAGTTTTACTCCTGGCTCTACTCTATTGTCTGTCAATCATCAAGGTCAAGCGCCTTCGGTTACTATTTCTTTCAACTTGCTTCCGGGTACCCCTTTGGATAAGGTGGTAAATGATGTTCTGAAGACGGTTGCTAATATGAATTTGCCCCCGTCAATCCAAGCTTCTTTTCAAGGTACCGCGCAGGCTTTCCAAGATTCTCTCGCCAATCAACCCTATCTGATCTTAGCGGCTCTTCTAGCCGTTTATATTGTATTAGGAATGCTTTATGAAAGTCTGATTCATCCGGTTACCATCCTTTCAACCTTACCTTCTGCCGGCGTGGGCGCCTTATTGGCATTAATGTTGAGTGGTACTGATTTCAGTATCATTGCCTTAATCGGTATTATTTTGCTAATTGGAATTGTTAAGAAAAATGCGATTATGATGATTGATTTTGCTTTAAATGAAGAACGTAATCACAATAAAACACCACGTGAAGCAATTTATGAGGCGGCATTAATGCGTTTTCGGCCGATTATGATGACCACAATGGCTGCCATGTTTGGGGCTTTGCCTCTTGTATTTGGTCTTGGACTAGGTTCAGAGTTACGTCAACCGCTTGGAATCACCATTGTCGGTGGATTGGTGGGTAGTCAACTTTTAACACTTTATACAACCCCAGTTATTTATCTAGCTATGGAAAATGTGAATATTCGGTTCCATCGTTTTTGGAAGTCTAGGAAAAAAAGCCTTACGGCCTAATGTATTAGTCCATGGGATGGAAAAGCAGTGCTCATTTGCAAAAATCTGAGGCATGCAGCGCATAATCGCTATTGATAACTATCCGTATATTAGTTTCTAATGAGAGCAAACTTAAGCCTGTAACTTATTTTTGTGTTAATGAGGCAACTTTAAATTGATGCTTTTGCTAAGGGATTCATGATGTCCGTAATGGGGAAATTCTCAACTCTAATAATAAGCTTATTATTGGCTTCCTGTGTTGTTGGGCCCAATTATGTTCGTCCAGGCGTTAAACTTTCAGACAAGTTTAAAGAAGCAAAAGGAAAAGCGTTCAAACCTGAACAGCCTCCTGATGGTTGGAAAATAGCATCACCCTGTGACGATATTAAGCGAGGTGAGTGGTGGACAATATTTCATGATCCTACTTTAAATCGCTTGGAAGATGAGCTTAATCATTGCAATTTAAATATTATGAATGCCTGGGCAAATTATTCCCAATCTCTTGCCATTGTGGATGAGGCGCGGGCAAGTTTTTTCCCTAATTTAATCGGTACGTTTAACCTTTTTAGGCAGAAATTTGGCGGTGGGGGGACTTCATTTTTTACGACCTCAGGTGTGTCAACAACGACTGGAACGGCCGCTTCAAGTGCAGTCTCTAAATCGGTGACGGTAACTACTTATTCAACTTTTTTAGCAGCCAATTGGGAACCTGATATTTGGGGACAAGTTCGTCGTACGGTTGAGGGTGATGCTGCGACAGCACAATCTAATCAAGCCTTATTAGCGGCAACTCGCTTATCAGCCCAAGGTTCGTTAGCGCAATATTATTTTGAATTACGCGCCCTTGATACGGATCAAAAACTATTGAATGACACGGTGATTGGTTATAAAAAAGCGCTGCAGTTAACACGCAATCAATATGCTGTGGGTGTCGCTTCGCGAGCCGATATTGTTCAGGCACAAAGTCAATTAGAGACAGCGCAAGCGCAAGCAATTAATAACGGTATTTTGCGCGGGCAATATGAGCATGCGATTGCCGTGCTAATCGGCCGCCCACCTGCCAATTTTTCCTTAGCGTTTAATCCATTGAGAACGCCGCCGCCAACTATTCCAGTGACAGTTCCTAGTGTTTGGTTAGAGCGTAGACCAGATGTGGCTCAAGCAGAGCGTTTGATGCAGCAGGCGAATGCCCAGGTCGGCATCGCCATTGCGGCATATTTTCCCACTTTAGATTTAACAGCTAATATCAGTGCGGCTGGTCGAAGTCTGCATCAGCTCTTCACTCATCCGAGTGTGGGTTGGTCTGCCGGTTTACAATTAGCTGAGACCATTTTCGACGGAGGGTTGCGCGACGCGACCGTGAGGGCCGCAAAAGCCGGTTATAATGCTCAAGTCGCTGCCTATCGCCAAGCCATCTTGACGGCTTTACAAGATGTAGAAGATAACCTCATTGCTTTGCGTTTACTAAAAGAACAAAGTGTCGCACAAAATGCAGCGGCAGCAAGTGCAAAAAAAGCGTTACAGCTTGTTTTCAATCAATATAAATCAGGTATAGTGCCTTATTCCAGTATTATTGTTGCGCAAATTACAGCCTATAACGCGCAAAAAGCAGCCTATGATGTGGTTGGATTGCAAATGACTGCAGCGGTTGGTTTAGTGAAAGCCTTGGGAGGCGGTTGGAGTACAAAAGATATCTGTCCTATACGAATTTACCCAAGGGTTATTCCTGATGAGCTAATAAGGCCTGCTCTTGTTGTGCCGGGATGATTGAATTTAATGCAGATTTTACAAGTAGCTTAAGTATGGATAGAATGCAGAATTGAATAATTCATTTATTTTCAAGGATGACATCATGAAAAAAAAAGTTTTCTTGTCTAAATTAGCTTGTGCAACTCTTTTGGCCTCTCCTTTGCTATTAACGGGTTGCCAAATGATGGATGATGTATTTGGTGGACAACCCCCTACTTATGGTCGTAATCAAACCTCTTCTTATCATCATGGTTCGGACTCTAGTTCATCGTCATCTTCTCGCGCAACCACAAGTGGTTCTAATTCTGGAGCAGCTTCAACGGTACATAGAACGGTAAACAAAGCATCATCTGGTTCCGTGCCAGTAGAGCCTCCATCAGTGAAAAGCTCGGTTCCCACTAGTGCACCCTATGTAGAGTCAAGCAGAAGTGCAAGCTCAGGTTCTTCTCCAAGCTCAACCACTAGTAGCACAGTAGCAATTCCTTCTGCACCAATTGTAGCTCCAGCAACAGCACCTACGATGACAGCACCTGTTGCTCAGTAAGTTAGTGTTTAAGACGTTTTTCTAGCTGGACTATAAGGAATTAGTATGAGTACTATAGCGGATGTTTTTGTTGATGCTCTAGAACATGCTGGCATTAAACGTATCTACGGTATCGTAGGTGATTCTTTAAACGGTCTTACTAATGCCTTACAGAAAAGAAAGACGATCGAATGGATACATACCCGCCATGAAGAAGTCGCTGCCTTTGCTGCTGGTGCAGAGGCGCAATTGACTGGTGAACTTGCTGTTTGCGCAGGAAGTTGTGGTCCTGGCAATACTCATTTAATCAATGGACTTTATGATTGCCAACGCAGTAACGCCCCCGTACTTGCTATAGCAGCCCATATCCCAACAGCGGAGATAGGCGGTGATTATTTTCAGGAAACTCACCCCAATATCTTGTTTAAGGAATGTAGTTGCTATTGCGAAGTTATTTCCTCAGTAGAGCAAATGCCTCGGTTAATAAAAATCGCTATGCAAACTGCTATTGCGAAGCGTGGAGTAGCCGTTTTAGTGATTTCTGGGGACGTTGCTTTACAAGAAATGCGCAAACAAACTTTTTCAAATTGGCCAATAACCACCAAACCTATTGTGATTCCTGAGCAATCGGTGCTTGAAGATATTGCCAATCGCTTAAATGCTGCAAACAAAATAACTGTTTTTTGCGGCTATGGTGCTGCCGACGCACACCAATCTTTGATAGCTTTATGTAATAAATTGAGCGCGCCAATAGTTCATACTTTACGGGGCAAGCCTTTTATAGAATACGATAATCCCTACGATGTGGGTATGACAGGTTTAATCGGTTTTTCTTCCGGTTATTATGCCATGGAGGCCTGTGAAGTCTTGTTGCTTCTGGGAACAAGTTTTCCTTACCGACAGTTTTATCCCAGCAAAGCAGACATTATTCAGATTGATTTAAATGGTGAACAGCTTGGTAAACGAGCCAATATTGCTGTGGGTGCCGTGGGTGATGTGAATAGTACGGTCCAAGCGTTGCTTCCCTTATTAAAAAAGAAAAATGATAGTAGTCATTTGGAGCAGGCTTTAGGTCACTATAAACGTGCTCGCGCTGATTTAGATACGCTCGCTTGTGCAGATAGTAAATTGATTCATCCGCAATTTCTCACTCGTTTAATCGATGAAGAAGCCACCGAAGATGCGGTTTTTACTACTGATGTGGGCACTCCCACCGTGTGGGCTGCACGTTATCTTCAAATGAATGGTAAGCGCCGATTATTGGGATCGTTTAATCATGGATCTATGGCTAATGCCTTGGCGCAAGCTATAGGTGCTCAGGCGACCTACCCGGAACGCCAAATTATAGCGCTTTGTGGTGACGGTGGCTTTAGTATGCTAATGGGCGATGTTTTGACCCTGGTTCAACAGAAGTTACCCGTTAAAATAATCATATTTAATAACGGTACGCTCGGTTTTGTTGAAATGGAAATGCATGTTGGCGGCATGTTGGAATTTAGTACAGAGCTGGATAATCCTAATTTTGGAAAAATGGCTGAAGCTGTAGGTATAAAAGGGTATCGCGTGGATGATGCTGCCAATCTTCAAGAGACCATAAAAAATGCCTTTGCTCACGAGGGCCCTGCTCTTATCGACGTGAAAGTGAATCGCAATGAATTAGTGATGCCACCTACGATCAATGCTGCTCAGGTCAAAGGGTTCAGCTTATATGTAATGAAGGCCATTATTAATGGTCAAGGTACGGAAGTATTGGATTTGGTGAAAACAAATTTATGGCGTTAGAATTCAAGTTTTGGGTTGGATTTAATAATGAGCACATTAAAAGCACAAGCAGCAAAAGCCGCGCTAGCCTATCTTGAAGATGACATGATTATCGGTGTGGGCACAGGGTCAACGGTTAACTATTTCATCGATGAATTGGCAAGCATTAAACATCGTATTGATGCTTGCGTAGCCAGTTCAAAAGCAACTGAAGCGCGTTTAAAAGCGGCTGGAATTCCTGTCATTGACTTAAATGCAACTTCTGATCTCCCTATCTATGTGGATGGTGCTGACGAAGTGAATAAACGTTATGAAATGATCAAAGGTGGGGGCGGAGCGCTTACCCGCGAGAAAATCATTGCTACAGTTGCTCGTCAATTTATTTGTATTGTCGATGACTCGAAAATTGTTCAAAAGTTGGGTGCTTTTCCTCTTTCGGTAGAAGTCATTCCCATGGCTCGTAGTTTCGCTGCCCGTGAATTAGTGAAGTTGGGGGGAGATCCAGTTTATCGCGAGGATTTTGTAACTGATAACGGTAATATTATTCTCGATGTTTATAATCTAGAAATTACTTCGGCGATTGCTCTTGAAGAGGCGATCAAACTCATCCCGGGCGTGGTGGATAATGGTTTATTTGCAAAGCGTCTTGCTGATAAAGTTGTCGTCGCATCTAAGGCTGGGGTGACGGTATTTTGATGTCAGATTGTGCCAGGTTGGGCTTGGCCCAACCTACGCCGATAATCAAGCCGTATAAGACCTTTCTAACATATCCTCTTCTTCAGGTGTAAAAAGACTTCCCGGCTCTTGGAATTTTCCACCAAAAAGCGTGAAATAATTTTTAACTTTTTCTAGTTTCATCGGTGTTGATGGAGAGGTGATTTCTTTAATGAGGTTATCTTCGGTAGCTAAATCGATCTCTGTCTCTTGCTCACGATGAACTTGTTTACTCAATTTACGATGTAAGTCATTGCAAAGCCCGAGAATTCGCTGCATTTTTTCGAAAGAAAAATCATCATCCGTTTGATCCTCTAAAAGCTCCTCACCAAGAGTAACTAATTTTTTAAGTCCCGAGTTTTCTTCTATCTTGGGTGAGTCGAATGCTGCTGTTATTGCTAATCGAATGATTGGTTTCACAGTCCAAGCAAGTGGCGTTGTTGCGATTTCTAATAGACCTCGGATCAAACTAAACAATCCATCACCAAAGCGATAAATATCTAAGGTAAATGTTCCGGCAACTAATTTAACTATTCCGCTGGTTACATTGACTAGACCAACAAATGGCTGTTTGAAATCTTGAGCGAATTGGTAATCATCGCGATAGGGCCGAAAAAAACTGGTAAATAGCTTTCCTATTTTTTTCATTGAGTAAGTAAGGGGAACATAATCAAATTGGCCTAACTTAATATCCGGGTCATAGCTGCGATGCGGATAAAAATTAAAACGAACTTCTTGGTCAGGAGAAGGTTGACCAAGTAATTTATAATAGCTATCAATCACTCCTTCATGATCAAATACGACTTCTTGTTGGGAAAAATTAAATTTAAGCTCACGATATATTTTAACCAACTTCATCAAACTTCTTACGCGGAAAGTACTGTATTGCTCTACCTCTTTTACTTTTTTATCGGCATAAGGTCTGTACCATGCTTGATAATCAGCAAGCTTTTCGCGCAAAAGTGATTTGTCATCAAGCCCCTCTTCAATAGCAGGTCGCATTATTGCAAAGTATTTGGCAAGTGATTCTAATCCAGCGTTTAATCCTTTGAAATAGGATAAACCCAAAGCAGCATCACCACTGAGTGACACATCCGTTTCGTTATAAATAGTAGAGGTTTCTTGGACATGTAAAGCTGGCAATTCGTTAACACTAATTGCAATTGATTCTTTATTGATTTTAGATTCAGTAGCTGCGTATAACGCAATTAGTTCGGCAAGATAGTTTGTCGCAAATTTTTTAAGATGTTCGGGCAGTAAATCAATGTTTTCGACGGCTGACTCTGTTTTGGCATAAAAGGCTTTTGTTGCTAAATCAATTAATTGATCAAATTCGGTTTTCCCATCGATAAGCTCCGGACTCAGCATGCTAATTTCTGACGAGGTAATAGCTAGAGTAGAAAAAAATAATGCAATGGCTCCGATAGTATCACATAGTGTTTTTTATGAACAAGCATAATTGTTTTATTTATGCAAGCTTAATTTTATCTTAAGGATCGATCGATATACTGCCTTGCAATGTCGAAAGGAGTTCATCATGCGTATATTAATTGTTGAAGACAATGCCTTTAATGCTTTTTGCTTGTCTAGCTTGTTGGAAATGATTAATAAACAAATCAAGGTAAAGGTAGTTAACGATAGTCTGAGCGCGTTATGCTACATAGCTCAATATGAGGTTTCCCTAATTATTCTTGATGGTGATCTTGGTGCTAGACAGGACTTAAAATGCAATGGTCCAGCTCTTGCTGACCTTATCTGGTTAAATCATCCCTATATCCCTATTATTGCCTGGTCTGATTCGGAAGAAATGCGAACTGCTTTTTCGAGCGTATTTACTCAGCACAACAAAGAATTTAATGACTATAGTTGCTGGAAAAAAGAAGTGAAGTTGGATTTAATCCAACAATCTTTACCTTTTTTAATGACTCAGAATACGTTTAATCATTTTGATGACGCACAAAACACTGAAAACATGGACAATCTGGTTATGGCTAGTGCGTTAGCAGGCTGATTGATAAGTGGTTTTAGGGGATTAAAGGCAGTATTTTCATCGTGTAGAAAGCGCATGCTTAGAGCATGCGCGAAGATCAATTAACCTGCTTCAACTTCTTCAATACCAGTGAGCTGCGATAGGGGCTCGGCTCTTTTTCCACCCAGGTTGAGCTGCGAGAGTTTCTTATGTAACTTGGTGAACATGATAGGAAATACGCCGTTTCCTGTGACATTCGCTGTTGTTCCAAAAGGATCACAAATGAGATAAACAGCGGTGATTAATCCCACCATATCGCTGGAAAAACCAAGATGAGCCTCCAAAATAGGCGCAACGACTATAATCACCCCACCAGGTACTGCTGCAACAGCATATTTAGCTAAGGCAGTGTAGAGAGCAAAAATAGCAAAGGTGGAAAGGGAAGGAAGCGGTAATCCAAACGTGGATATAGTGGCTAGACTTAAGATAGGAATACCGATGGCAGAGCCAACTGTATGGATATTAATGATAGCAGGAACGAGCATCTTTGCCTGATCAGCATCATTAAGATTCTTTTCTGTAGAGAGGAGAAGCACAGGCATTGCTGCTGCACTTGAAATCGTACTAAAGCCCACTAAACTGGCTGGTAATACATTTTTAATGTAAGAAAGAAATTTCTTAAGATTAAATTGGCTAGCTATAAAATACCATAAAGTCAGATATAGCCATTGACTAAGAACAATTAAAACCAGAACTGGACCATATAATGTTAGTGAGGTTTGTAAAAGTTGTTCATGCTCAAGTTTGAATATAAATCCTAAAATAAACACAGGCAACAAAGGAATAAATACCTTTCTCAAAAAGCCATTCGCTAATTTATTTAATTTAACGGCGATATTTTTAGCAGCAGCATTTGGCCAAAAAGAAAAGAAAATACCAGTAGCAAAACCTATTAATAAAGCAACGTCATTCGTAACGAGCTTAGTTAGGTGAAATTGCCACGTAGGTGTTAACTGCAGTGAGTTAGCAATCGGTGCGGCAGTAAAATGCAGAAGATTAAGTCCCACGTAACCTGAGGTATAGCCATACATTAGTGCTGTGAAATTAGATGCAAACACGCACACAATGAGTAGCAAGACAAAAAAGAGCGCTCCCTTTTGTAGGTTAGAAAGACAAGAAAAAACGAAACTAAAAATAATAAAAGGCAATAAAAACTCAAGTATGCTTTTCATACTTAAGCTTAAAGCATAGCTAAGCGATTTTAGAGCTACAGGAATCTGTGAACCTAAAATCATAGGTAGAATCAGAATTACGAGCAATAAAATAGGGAGTTTTAATTTTTTAAAAAATTCTGTAGACATATAAATCCTTATATGAAACTAAAAGTCTGATTGTTAGCCCTCATAAGTTAAACTCTTACGAACCAAATTGACAATAGGATATACCATTTAAAGCCTAAAAGAGCAAAAACCTGGGTGTATATTACAACTATGCGGCTAGATTTTGCAAAGAATGTGTTTCAATTACAAGATGTAAATATTAAATACATATAAAACACAGAGGCTTATTTGTTTTTTTTATACAAAAAAAAGACAAGATGCGCATGGACAATACTTATTAAAATCCATTAATATACAACGGCGTTCACAAATATAAAAATTTACAAATGGAATAAATCGTGTCGATGAATAAGATATTGGTTGTGTGGTCAAATTATTATAAAGATTTAGCAAAAAAACAATTAGATAGTTGTTTAAATCTGTTAAATCAATCGGAATATGAATATGCCGTTGAAACAGTGGAAGCGGGAACCTATGAGATTCCTGTGGTTATCCAGTATTTTCATCGCCATAATCCGCATGCTGGCTATTTACCTCTGAGTCTACTTCTTAAAGGCAGTACGGATCATTATGAGTTTATCTGGGAGCATGTGAAAGAGTGCTTTATCCAATTTACTAGGGATGGAATATTGCTTGGAAACGGCATTATTTCTGCGCCTAATATGGATGTATTGACGACAAGAGTTGAAAATTGTGAGCGAGTGACAGAAGCTTTTGATGCGCTTGATTACTTAATTAAATTTAAGAATAAATTTTCAAAGTAAAAATCTCAATTTCAAATAAAAGTAGATAAAGCCACTTGGTTTTATCTACTTGCTGACAACAACTCTTATTGCCTGAAGATTTATTGCAGAGAGATCTATAAAACTCTCGCAATCTTCGAGCTGTTTTTTGAAAAATAGAATTTCTTCTTTGCGAATAGACGGATTAATTTGTTGTAGGGCTTGCAGCCTTTGAATCTCTGGTTTAATGGTTTCACGCATTAACTTTTTTGCATTCGCAAGGATTTCTGGTGCTTGTTCTTCCGCAATTTTACAGCTGTGTACTAACATTTTTTCAACTTCATGGTGAACTTGTTTAATAATGGCTTGGCCCATATGTAGCTTTAAGGGTTCACATAGCTTGTTAAGTTGCTCATAATTCAATGTTTTTGATAAATTTTTGCCGGTTAGATCAACCAATACCCTAATGGGAGAGAGAGGTAAAAAGCGTTCAATTTGCAGTTGTTTAGGGGCAGCACAGTTCATTGTATAAAAGGTTTCTAACAAGAGGGTACCCGGTATCACACCTTTGAGCGATATTGAGCAGATGGTTGCATTGCCAAGTTCAGTACCTATAATCATCTCCATGGATTCAGAGACCATGGGATGTTCCCAACTTAAAAATTCCATCTCTTCACGGATTAAGGCTTTTGAGCGCGAGTAAGTCACTGTCACTCCATCTTCTTTTAAGCCTGGAAAATGAGTGGTTTTCATGTGATCCGTGGGGCGCAATATTTCGCAGGATTCTGAGTGGTATTCATGCTCAATACCATATTCCTGAAAAACGCCGGCCATGTAATTTTCAAGTTCTAAGCTAGTTTCTTCACACTCAATGTCGGCGATTAATTCTTTCGCGACAGGTTGTTTACAGGAGTTTAATTCTAATAGACGATCACGGCCTTCCTGCAGAGCCTCTGTAATTTGTTTGGTACGGGTTTTCGTATCAACGATAAGTTGATTAATCGTTTCTTCCCCATCGGCTTTGATAAGATCTGGTAAAAGTCGGTTTTCAAATTCTTCGAAAATGGAAAAACCAACGGAACAGCTTTTTTCAAACAGGTTTATACCTTCATGATACCAGCGAAAGAGTTTTTCTTGGGCGGTACCAAGTAGATAAGGGGCATGAATTTCAATGTCATGGCGTTGACCAATGCGGTCCAATCGACCAATCCGTTGTTCTAGTAAATCGGGATTTAGTGGTAAATCAAATAAAACCAGGTGATGAGAGAATTGAAAATTTCTTCCCTCGCTACCTATTTCGGAGCAAATGAGCGTTTGTGCCCCTTGTTCTTGCTCCGAAAAATACGCGGCTGCACGGTCGCGCTCTATAATAGATAATCCTTCATGAAAAGAGGCACTACGTATGCCGGCATATAATTTTAAATGATTCTCCAAGGCAATCGCTGTTTCCACTTTGGCGCAAATAATTAGTAGTTTCTGAGGACGAAGCTCTGTTAGCTTATCGATGAGCCAGACCACGCGAGGATCATTTTTTAGCCATTCTATTTGAGCAACTGTCGTTTCAGGATAGAGGTTTGATTCTAGTTCTGTTCCTGTAGAATATATGGCTGGTTTTGGCAAAGCATAGGCATGCAATTTTCGTTTAGGGAAGCCATGAATTGCTGTTCGCGTATTGCGAAACAGTACTCGACCTGTTCCATGTTGATCAACTAATTGATTAATAATCGTATCGATGCTGGAAGAGCCACGCTCTCCAAGGTATTTTTTAACTTCTGTTTCTAATTCGCTACTTATTTGATCAGTTTGATTTGCTTCCTGATAACACAATAGTTGCTGTACTAATTTATTGAGAGCCTGATAATTGGTTTCTTCTTTTTTGAATTCATTAAAATCATAAAATCTTGCAGGATCTAGCAAACGCAAGCGTGCAAAATGGCTTTGAATCCCGACTTGCTCTGGAGTTGCTGTGAGTAGTAATAAACCTTTGCTATGCTCCGCTAATTGTTCAACGAGCTTGTATTCAGGACTGACTGCTTTTTCTGACCAATGTAGATGATGTGCTTCATCGACGATTAAGAGATCCCAATTTGCATCAATCGCATGTTGTTGTGCTTGTTCATTTTCCATCAGAAAATTTAAGCTACAGAGCACAAGCTGTTCAGTTTCAAAAAGATTGTCTTTGACCGTTTCTGTAATAAGGTCAAAATCTTCCTCAATAAGACTATCGTCATCGTCTTGTCGCTCGTAACGACTTTGATCTAAGATGGCAAACGTTAAATTGAAACGGCGCATCATTTCGACTAACCATTGATGAATGAGGGTATTAGGAACCACAATGAGTACGCGAGTCGCGCGGCCAATTTGCTGTTGATAATGAAGAATCATGCCTGCTTCGATTGTTTTACCCAGCCCCACTTCATCGGCAAGTAACACACGCGGTGCATAGCGTTGGGCAACTTCATGAGCAATATACACTTGGTGTGGTAGATGATTAGTGCGTGAGCCTAATAGGCCTCGTGCTTTCGATTGTTGCAGGCGGCTTAAATGAGCTAGGGTATCCACTCGCAATTTGAATGAACTTAACTTATCGAATTGACCGCTAAAAAGCCGTTGCTCCGGTGTGGTTAATTTTATAAAACAATCTAAATCGATCTCATCAATTTCTATTTCATTTTCAGCTTCGTCAATGCCGCTATAGACAATAATCCCTTGATCTTCTGTTACTTTAGTCACTTTAATTTGTTGTTGATCGTGAGTAAAAATAATATCGCCTTCTCGATAAATAATACGACTTAATGGAGCATTAACTGCTGCATAGATTCGTTCTTCAGCGGCGGCAGGGAAACTAAGGCAAATATGCCGACCATTGACACTTGTAATAATACCTAAGCCGAGTTGTGATTCGGCATTACTTATCCAACGTTGGCCAATAACGAATGTCATCAATAAAAATCCTAAGTCGATAAATTAAAAAGAAGAATTAAGAACACTAAAGAGGCGATGGATTCTAGCACGATTTTAGTTTTTGCATCTATGATTAAAGTAGATTGAGGCTTAAGCCCAACCAATTCTCTACTCCAGAATGGGAGTCATTATCTGTAACACTAGCTGCGAAACGAGTTCCCCTATATAGTAAAAGTACAAGAGCGAAAATAAATTCTATGTACAATAACTTTAATGGAATAATAATGAGAATCTATCGTCTTGCGTTTCTTTTTTTGTGTGTGGGATTATCTCTTCAGGTTCAAGCTAAGGTTTTGAAAGTGGGCGTTTCATTTTATGATCCTCCTTTCGTTATCTTGGGTGCGAATAACCAATTCTTTGGATTCGATATCTCATTAATGGAGCATGTTTGTAAAACCATGGGTTATGAATGCCAATTTAATCCTATGCCCTTTAATGAGCTACTTGATTCCATCGACTCAAATAAAATAGATTTCGCAATTAGTTCAATTATTATCACACCAGAGCGTGCAGCAAGATTTAATTTCTCAGCGCCTTATTTAGTCAGTAAAACCCGTTTCCTTGCAGTAAAACAGCCTGAAGAAAAACCATTCACCTTGCAATCATTAGCCAATAAAAAAATTGGTTTAGCGGATAAAGTTTTTGCTGAACAACTTAAAGCGATGGGGCTTGATGACTCCCAATTTGTTGTCTTTAATCGAGATGATGCCCTAATACAAGCCTTGAATGACGGTAAGGTTGCTGTGGGTTTAATTGATAATCCCAGTGCAATCTATTGGCAAGAACATTCATCCGGCGCTTTAGAAGCGCAAGGTAAGCCGATGATTTATGGACTTGGTTTAGGGGTCGCTGTCAGTCCTGCCGATCAGAATCTCATCCCTGCGCTAAACATGGCTATATTGAAATATCAAAATAGCGATGATTTTATTGATGATTATCACAAATACCTATCTCATCTGTCTCATGCAGAGGAAAATAATGCGGACTCGCTTTAAGACTCCATCTAATTGGATTGTTTTTTTGACGTTTGTAATGAATGCGTTATTAACACAATTATCAATTTATTTGTACCTTGCCTCGATGCCGGCAATGAAAATTGCAATGCATACTAATAATTCTCACATTCAATTAACCTATTCCTATTTTATGTTAGGTATGGGATTAGCAATTATTTTTTCGGGATATTTCATTAAAAAAATCAGTTATCGACAATTATTACTGATCAATAATCTCATTTTTATCCTAGCTACGGCCTTAATTTTTCTCATTGATAATATATCAATTTTTTTGATTTTAAGGGTTCTTCAAGGTGTAGGTTGCTCTTTAGGGTCGGTGTTTATAATTATGGTCATTATCAGGGAACAATATGAGAAAAAAGCGTCGATAAGAGTCTTTTCTTTTTTATTGTCTGCCTTGGCATTAGTGCCAATTGTCGCTCCGTTTATTGGCGGATATGTCCAAGATATTTATGGTTGGAAAGGTAATTTTCTTATTTTATTGGTCATTTCTTTTGGACTAATGATAGCAACTTTTTTATTTTTCCCTAAAATCAAAAATAAAAGCGGCGCAGAGCTGCAAAAATCCTATATTAGTCATCTTAAAGAATACTTGAGGGACAAACATTTTTTTTCTCAAACTGTTTATTCAATTTTGATAGTCAATATTATTGTTAGCTACAATGTGGCAAGTCCTTTTTTATTACAAAATCATCTGGCAATTTCGGCAACTTTTTTTGGTTGGCTTGCAGCATTTATTGGATTTATGTTCAGCTTAGGGGCGTTTTGTAACAGTGGTTTGATAAAAAAATACAATATAAATTTTGTAGTAAAAATTGGTTTAATAATCAGTTCGATTGGAATGGCTTTATTTTTAATTTGTAGTTACTTAACGCCATATTCTGTCTCGGGTATTGTAGTGCCTTTTGCTATTGTTACTTTTGGCTTAGCCATTTTGTATCCTAATTTAACGGCCTATTCCTATGAAAATATCAAAGAAAATGCACTTGTTGCTGCCTCCTTATTTGCAACTTTAAATATTATTTCTAATTTTATTACGGTCTATATTGTTGCTTCAATTCCTGAAGAATCGCCAATTTTTTTCGCCTGGGTAATTACTTTGATGCAATTATTGTTATTAAGCTATTTTTATAAAAAAAAACCAATGGATAAGCAAACAGGGTGGGGCTAAGTTGCTTTTTTTAGGATAACTTGCAACCAACCGGGCTCACATAAAGGCTTATTTTTAAGTTTTGCTTTTAAATTTTCTAACTCCCAGAGCAAAACATGATTTTTCGGCAGTTGTTCAAGATAATCTTGTTGGTCGTTTAGCCAATAATCGATAGTTGTTTCAATTAAATTTAAGCCATAATGAACGTCGATGGATGCGACATTTATTTTGTGGATTAAAGCAATAATTTCTCCGGAATTAAGGTATCTTCGATGATAGAAACCCAGCGCTTGATGGAGTGTTTTACACCAGGTATCTATTTCATGGCCGTATTGCTGCAATTTAATGCTTCTGTCATACCAGAGCTCACTCGCTATCACGCCAAATTGGGCGACTCTGAGACATTCATTTAATGCTTTATTGGCATTGGGAATATGATGTAATACATTTGCAATAATAACCCATTCAAATTGCTCATCCGAGAAAGGAAGTACCCTGGCATCACCCACCTTGGCCTTAACTCCATTAGTTATTAATTGCTCAACGGTTTCTTCATGTTGATCAATTCCCATTACCTCGATTTTTAAGTTTTTTTGACAGTATTTGATGACAGCTCCTTCACCACATCCTACATCTAATAAGGAACTAGGTTGGGGAGAAAATTGACGAAGGGTCTGAATGATTGCTCTTTCTTGTTGATTTATATTCATTTTAAATTTCATTCCAATTGAGTTTTAAAATTTCTTGACATGTTATTAAACAATTCCCATCCCGCTTCAGTAAGCTGCGCATGCTCTCGAATAATAATTTCACCTTCTTTAAATTTATGTTGATAGGCAGAAAGGCGAAGATTGAAATCCCAGGGTAATTCTTTAATTCGCCTGTCATCAAGATGATTGTTTTCTTGCTCAGTTTTGTTGTCTCTAGTATCAAAATAATTATAAGCCATTTTGTACATGAGTATCAGCCGATAAAATACAAAATGAGCATGAAAAATACCCTTCATTGGCCGTGGGACTTTTCGCGCAGGTGAAATAAATGTTTGATCTGCTTTATTTAAGACAATGGGATCCAAACCCATTAAAATATTGAGATGTTGATGAGATCCTTCATGGATAATAACATCAAAATAGTAATAAATTGGATTAATGGATTGAGGTGGTAGTGCAACGGGTAATGCACCTAAATATTTCACACTAGATCCCGAATAAATATGGAAAACTCCCTCCACCAACTCTATTAAATTCAGATGGTCCATAATTTCATAATACATATCATTAGATGATAATTTGATCTGCTCTAATGCTTGAGAAAGATGAGATTTATTTAACTCAAAATTACCATCGCTAATACAATTGTAAACCCCTTGATTCCCTTGGTTTAAAATGTCATTCAGAAAGTTTATTTCCCATTCTCTATTTTGAAAATTAATAATATTAATCCCTGACACATAAAGCTCTTCTCTCGATAAGAGCGCACATAAATCTTCACATAATTTCTTGCAACTTTGCCGCTCGTTTTTGACCATAAATGCCAATAAGGAATAATAGTTAGAGTAAATATGTGATGAAAATTTTTTTGCGACAATTAAATTATTTATAAAATCGAGTTGCTGTTGAAAAGATTGATGAAAAACACGGGCACATTCTTGAATTAAAACAATAAAACTATTCTTGAGCTTCTCCCGAAAGAGCTGATGCAGGATTACTGCACCAGTTTGATTAGGATTAGGTTCAACTAAATAGTTATCCATTTTTTAATTAAATGATCTAACCTTAGGCGGGTGCTTGCACTGTTGCAATCATATCAATGCCATCTAAAACGATATCCGTTGGAATCGAAAATTGTTCCTGAACAATCGCTGAATCCTCCTGATCTTTTTGGCATTCAATGACTTCATTAATAAAATTATTCATAGTTAATCTCCTGGAATGATCTTCTTTGACTGGTTTCTTAGAAATCCTTTGCTTAATTATAATACAATTTTGCAGATCTTGCGGGCTCTCAGCACTGTGGAGCTAATATGATAAAATACTATCCAGAAATCATAGCTGACTAATTAAACAATGAGCGCAGTAAAATTGGATGTTAGTAAAGAGTTATCTATTTACCGATTTAATCAGGGTATCAAATTGAGCAGTTCAAACCCTTATAGAAAGGAATCGTTTGATTTCGATACCCGGCATACCGTTGGCGAAGTATTGCAATGGCGCTGTAGTGTTTATTTTGAAAATACGGAAGGGGTCATTTATCAATTGAATGAACGCAATGCAGACTTCTGTGGATTTGATTCTCCAACGCAGGCAATTGGCCAAAAGTATTTTGGGCTGCGTTTAGCAAAAACCAGCGACGCTATTCGCGTTAATGATAAAGAAGTCATGGAATTCGCTAAGCGCAAAATTTTTGACGAAGAAATTTGTGCTGAACAGGATGGGATTTTGCGGACTCTTTCCCTTAAATGTCCTTGGTTTAATGCAGAAAATAAACTGATAGGTTTATTCGGTTGTTCAATTGTATTAGGAGAAAATCCACTGGCCGAAACTCTCTCTACGCTGATTAGAATTGGTTTATTAGGCGGTGAGGAGAGTGCGTATTTTTCAAATAATTTAAATCTGACTCCTCGACAATGGCAGTGCGCGCAACTTTTAGTTCGGGGGCAAACGGCTAAAGAGATAGCCAAACAAATTAATTTATCTTATCGAACGGTAGAGCATTACATCGAAAATCTTAAAACGAAATTGCATTGCCAGAATAAGACTGAATTAATTATAAAGTTAAACGATATTCTAAAAAAAAACCTTAGTAATCATTGAAAAACAATAGGGTATTAATACGGTATTTATGGATTTTTTCTTATCGTATAGTGCCAGATATTTGATTGAATTAGGGTGATATTATGGCTGAAATAAAAGAGGTTAACGATTCTTCATTGGGAAAAAAAACGTTCTATGAACCTTATTATAATCCTAATAAATTATTTCCAATTTCAAGAAAAACACAGCGAGATGAGCTTAGTATTTCATCTACTCCGCCTTTCTTTGGCTATGACAGTTGGAATCATTATGAAGTTTCATGGTTAAACGAAAAAGGAAAACCTATTTTCGCTCTAGCTGAAATTATTTATTCCTGTCATTCTCCCTTTCTTATTGAGTCTAAGTCATTGAAACTTTATTTTAATTCTTTTAACAACACCAAATTCTCTAGTTTACAGGCCGTTCAGCGACAAATAATATACGATATAGAGGAAAAAATAGGTGCTAGGGTTGCTGTTCAAATTAATCCATTTCGTAGAGAAGAAACTCTTTATTTTGAAGGTAAATGCCTTGACGAATTGGATGTGGATTGCTCTATTTATACCGTTACCCCTTCATTGTTAACGGTGGAGAAAACGCAGGTTAATGAGAAGCTCTATTCAAATTTACTCAAATCAAATTGCCTAGTTACAAATCAACCTGATTGGGCTAGCGTGCAGATTATTTATTCAGGGAAAAAAATAAATCATGCTGGATTATTACGTTATCTTGTTTCCTTTCGAAATCACAATGAATTTGCCGAGCATTGTATCGAAAGAATCTTCATGGATGTTATGCGTTTTTGTCAACCTGAAGAATTGACTGTTTTCGGACGTTATTCGCGAAGAGGTGGTTTAGCCGTCAATCCCTTTCGCACGACAAAAAAAGAGTTAAAACTCTAATAAACTAATTTGCATTAAGCAAGAATATCTTGATTAATTTCGGCGATAGAAGTGACTCCCGTTAAGGTCATGGTAATTTGCATTTCTTTAGCGAAAATATCTAAGAGATTTTCAACACCGGCTTGGCCTGCGGTAGCCAAAGCATAGGCTACCGAGCGCCCGAGCAGCACGCCTTTCGCCCCAAGAGCCAGCATTCTTATGACATCAAGCCCGGAACGTATGCCTGAATCAACAAGAAGAGGGATAACATTGCCTACAGCATCGGCGATGAGAGGCAGTGCTTTAGTTGTTGACATCACCCCGTCCAATTGTCGCCCGCCGTGATTAGAGACAACGATGGCAGAGGCACCAAATTGAACGGCATCTTTTGCATCTTGGGGATCAAGAATTCCTTTGATAATCATTGGTCCTTTCCAAACATCACGTATCCATTCAAGATCCTTCCAGCTAATTGTGGGGTCGAAGTTATTAGTCAACCAATCAATATATTTTACCAAGGTCATCGCCCGACCGAAGTATCTTGAAACATTACCCATCGTATGCGGACGTCCCATAATACCCACATCATAAGCCCAAGAAGGTTTTGTTAGTGCCTGTAAAAATCGTTTTCCTGTTGAGAAACGCCCTGACATTCCAGAATGAGCATCACGATAACGAGCACCCGGCACAGGCATGTCTGCGGTGAAAACCAGCGCTTGAGCGCCTGCTGCTTGGGCTCTCTCAAGCATATTTTTTAAAAACCCACGATCTTTGAGAACATAAAGTTGAAACCAAATAGGTTGCGGACTTTGCGAGGCCACTTCTTCTATCGGACAAATCGATAGCGTAGATAGCGTAAAGGGTATGCCCTGTTTTGCAGCCGCTTTAGCGACTTGTACTTCTCCGCGGCGAGCATACATTCCTGTTATCCCGACAGGACCTAAAATAATTGGCATTGCTAATTTCTGACCAAATAATTCCGTCTTTAGACTCAAATGTTCTATTGATTTTAGAACGCGCTGCCGAAGGATAATTCTTTCCAGGTCTGTAGTATTTGCCTGTAAAGTATGTTCATTATAAGAGCCACCATCGATATAATCGAACAAGAAGCGAGGTAATTTACGTTCTGCAGCTTTGCGATAATCAGAGGGAGATGAGATAATCATAAATAGGCTCCAGTTTACATCATTAAAATAAATGTATAGGATCAAACAGATAAAGAGAAGAGAGTAGGGATTAAGTAAGCATTCAAATAGCTTAAAGATTTAAACGAAGTTAAATCGACCCAAAGGACAGAAAATTATGGCGATGACATGGAAAGAAACGCTTCAAAAAAAAATTATTGAGTTATATAAAGGTAAAAAATCCTCTGCTCTTATTAAGAATTATGCAAATATCTTTCCGCATTGCTATATCGATGACTATCCTATTGAGACTGCCATCAATGATCTTCCTTACATAGAAAAATTATCGGCAAAAAACCCCATTGAAATCGATTTCTATTACACCACTAGACAAACCTATCCCTTGAGTGTTCGTTTATTTTTATGGGAGCAGCCAAAACCGCTTTCAGTCATCTTGCCCATGCTCGAAAACTTGGGTTTATGTACCTACAGTGAAGGAACGCATGAATTAACTTTAAGCGGCAAACACTCCATCTGGATTCTCGATTTTTCAGTTTGTTATGGAAAAGATACACTTGAAATTGACAAGATCTCTACCTTATTCAAGGAAGCGCTCATACAGGTTTATTTCGGTTTCGCAGAAAATGATGGATTCAATAAGCTGGTTTTAGGTGCGTCTCTCGCTTGGCATGAGGTGATGGTTTTGCGAGCCTATGCGAGATATCTTCAGCAAATTCATTTTCGTTATACGCAGGCTTATATTGAAAAAACGCTCATTCATAACGCAGATATTACTAAGGTTTTGGTTGAACTATTCAAAAAAATGCATGATCCCAATCAAAAATCGAAAAACCAAAACGATAAAATGAAACAACAGGTTTTACAAATGCTTGAATCGGTTTCAAGCCTCGATGAAGACTTGATCATACGCCAATTTCTGGCTCTGGTTAACGCCACATTGCGCACCAATTATTTTCAGTCAACGACCAATAAAAAACCAAAAGAATATTTATCTTTAAAATTTTATTCGAAAGAGATACCAGGGGTTCCATTACCTGTCCCTTTATATGCAATTTTTGTTTATTCGCCTCAATTTGAAGGGATTCATCTGCGTAGCGCGAAAGTTGCTCGCGGTGGTCTTCGGTGGTCGGAACGTTTAGAAGATTTTCGCACAGAAGTGTTGGGATTAATGAAAGCACAGACGGTGAAAAATGCGATTATCGTTCCCTCCGGTGCGAAAGGTGGATTTATATTAAAAAAACAACTTATAAATCCCACTCGCGAAGTCCTTCAAGCAGAAGTGATTCGTTGTTATAAGTTATTTATTTCAGGTTTATTAGATCTAACGGACAATATTAAAGGAAAAAATTTCCAGCATCCTAAGAACGTTATTTGCTATGATGATTTTGATCCTTATTTGGTTGTTGCAGCGGATAAGGGGACGGCTGCATTTTCTGATATCGCCAATGAAATTTCCAAAAGTTATCATTTCTGGCTTGGCGATGCGTTTGCTTCAGGAGGCGTCACTGGCTACGATCATAAAAAGATTGGCATTACCGCGAGAGGGGCTTGGGAATCTGTAAAACGACATTTCCACGAATTAAATATTGATGCAACCAGCGCTAATATCACCGTTGTCGGTATTGGTGATATGAGTGGCGATGTGTTTGGCAATGCGATGATGTATTCTAAGCATATTCAATTAGTGGCTGCTTTTGATCATCGTCATATTTTTATTGATCCTAGCCCCAATCCTGCCACTTCTTACAAGGAGCGTGTCCGACTTTTTAACTTAGCCCACTCAAGCTGGGAAGATTACAATCCGAAATTAATTTCCCAAGGCGGTGGCGTTTTCAGCCGTAGTTTGAAATCGATTACGCTGAGTGCAGCAATAAAAAAACTATTGGGTGTCACCGCAAACACACTCAACCCCAATGAGCTCATCTGTGCCATCCTTAAAGCGCCAGTGCAACTCTTATTTAATGGTGGTATAGGAACTTACGTAAAAGCCAACACAGAAACTAATATTGATGTGGGTGATCACAGCAATGATTACTGTCGCGTTAACGGTGAAGAGCTGCGATGCAAAGTAGTCGCTGAAGGCGGAAATTTGGGCTTTACTCAGTTGGGGCGTGTGGAGTATGCACTAACCGGGGGGCTGATCAATACTGATTTTATTGACAATTCAGCAGGGGTTGATACTTCAGATCACGAAGTTAATTTAAAGATTTTATTAGACCACCAAGTTGCGGCTGGAAAATTATCAGAAAAAAGTCGTAATACCTTATTAGCGAAAGTAGCCGATGAAGTGGCTGAACTGGTATTGCATCATAATTATGAACAAGCCTTGTTAATTAGTTATTCAGCCCAGCGAGCAAAAATCAATAGTACTTTATATATTCAGTACATTAAAGAATTAGAAAGTCAGGGGCTTTTAGATCGAAAATTAGAATTTTTACCTGACGATAAAAAACTGATAGAGCGAAAATCGATCGATGAAGGATTAACTCGACCTGAGCTAGCTGTTTTAGTAGCCTATAGTAAAATTTATATTAAAAATGAAATCTTAAATTCATCTTTACCCGAAGAGCCTATTTTTAAGCAATTGGTTGAAACGGCATTTCCCGCTTCTATTGTGTCAAAGTATAAATCAGCAATGAAAGAGCATCGTTTGCATCGAGAAATCATTGCCACTCAATTAAGTAATCAAGTGGTCAATGAAATGGGGATTACCTTCATTTATCGGCTACAAATGGAAAATAGTGCGACAGTGAGTGAAATCGTTCGTGCTTATATGATTACTACCTTTATTTTTGAAACACGCGAAGTACAAAAACTCGTTCTATCGCTAGACTTTAAAATTCAAATGAACGAGCAATATAACATGCTCTACAATATCCGCAATTTCCTTAACTTAGCTACGCGATGGTTTCTAAACACTAATCATCTCAAGGAAGATTTGAGTACGCTGGTGAACTATTTTTCTAAGCAAATAAAAATCATTGAAAAAGTAACGCCTTCTTTAATGGGGGGCGCAACCAAACAATATTATGAAACGCTTACTCAGCAGTTTACAGTGGCCGGACTGCCTACAGAAACCGCGAAGCGCATTGCTACTTATCGAGCTATTTATTCAGGTCTAAACATTATCGAAGTGGCAACGCAAAATCGTTTTGATTTGATCAGAACAGCAGAAGTATATTTCTTAATTGGCGAACAATTTAATTTGCTTTGGTTCCGAGACCAGATCGCACGCGATTCTCGCGAAGGGCATTGGAACAATTTATCGCGCCTAGCAATTCGTGATGAATTAGATTTTGCCCAGCGAGCACTTTCTGAATCAATATTGAAATCAGATAAAAACAAAGCCGATGATGTTCCTACCCTCATCCAAAAATGGATGAAGCATAATGAGCGAATGTTAGGGCGCTGGAATAGGCTGTTAGAACAACTCCATGCGAGTGGTAGTGTTGATTACCCCCTGTTTTTTATTGCGATGCGAGAACTGATTGGTTTAATCGGAATAAGGCCAGCCGATTTAGAAACAAGATAAGGATGTTGTGAGCTGTACTTAATCTTTTCTTAATGTGAGGACGATATCATAGGGTATTTGCTCACTAAAGATAAAGTATGACTTATTATTACACTAATCCCAAATTCAGCTCTTTAGCGTTTCTCTCTCTTCCTGATAAAAAATTATTGTCTTTCATGAAAGAGAATCTATTTAGTCCTAATGCGCTATGGAGAAAAGATAATCCTTTTTTACATCTTATTTTGGCCAATGAATTATATTCATCGTTTGAGAAATTAATGGATTTAATTCCTAAGCGTATTAATCCTAATCTCTGTGATGGAGAGGAATTTGGAAGAAAATCGCTATTAATTTTACTCTGTTTATTGCCTCCTAGTCATTCTGTCGCACTTAAATTCATTGAGCTTTATAAACATCGCCTTGATTTAAATTATCAAGATATGACAGGAAAAACTGCTTTACATTACGCGATCATCCTTGGGCGGTATGATTTAGCGACACGTCTTATTGAACTCGGAGCTTCATTAGAAATTATCGATGAAGAAGGTCTTATTCCAGAAGAATATTTACACTGTCCTGCAGCAGTGATTATATCTACTTTAAAATGGATAGATATCGATCCCGAACGTGATATCAAAGCCTCAAAGAATAAGCTTTCTGATCATTTCAACCGGCCTTTGCAATTGCAAGGAACTCAATTATCCCAAGTAAAGAGCACGATTAAGCATGTTCTTGCTGATGAAGATCTGGTATTAGTGAAATACATCGAACACCAAGACGGAATTTGTAATACCTTCGTTGGAGATAGATGTCTCGAAACCTATAGAAAAATGCAACAACTTGCATTTAAGATTGCTGATAACAACGGAATTTCATTAAGAAAAATTTTTGTTATTGAACCCTTAGCAAAAGATGAGCAATTAAAATTTAAAAAGTCTTTAGAGGATTTGATGGGGGAACTTTCTGGAGTATCCATTTTTGATCAATGCGTGGCAGGCCATAAAAGATTGCAAGAGCTATTTGAAACTATCGCGTCAGAAAGAACTGCTTATTCTACTTTCAGGACCAATTAGAGCCAGGATACGCCTATTCCTAGACCTTGTGGCGGCTTTAAAATATCGCCGGTTTACTATTACAATAGACAGATAGTAACTTATTTTTTCTTCTCAATGTCTAATTTATTAAGTTTGGGTGAATGTGATGTCATTCTAGGCGAAACGCTAGAGTTTTTACGGAAAAACTGGCTGAACTCAGACACAGGAATTGTGGCCTGTTGTATCGTGGATGGCGATAAAAAAGCGTTTGCGACCAGTAGTAGAAATGTCCCGTTTTGGAAACATGCAGAAAAGAATGCTTATCTTGAATTTAAGAAACTTTATGCAAGCGAACCATCGCCCTCGGCAATTTTTGTGGTGACTTTATCGCCTTGTTTGAGTGATTTAAAATATCGACAAGAAGAATCCTGTTCAGCACTTTTACAGCAACTGGGAGTCAAGCGTATTCATTTCGGTGTACTTGATAAAATGCATGCTGATTCATTAGAGCAATACTATCAAATTGGCTTGTCTCCCTCGCTTTCAGAGCAGGGTTCCTATCAAATGATTTGCGAAAAATTAATGGGATTGTTTGCCCAATATCATTCGCGAATTAATTCCGATTTAATAGGAATAAAAAAAGAATTGGGCTCGTCTTTTTTTCGAGAGCTTGATGAGAAATTATTCTAAGGGATGAGTCATTTTTTTAGGATCCATCGCTTTGTCAAAATCTTCGCTGCTGATGAATTTAAGTTTTAACGCGGCTTCCTTAAGCGAAAGATCATGATCTAGAGCGTAATGAGCGATTTGTGATGCTTTATCATAGCCAATAATAGGAGATAAAGCGGTGACTAGCATTAATGAGCGTTCAACATAATGGGCAATTTTCTTTTCATTTAGCTGCATTCCTTCGACCAAAAATTCACGGAAATTTTTCATGCTGTCTGTAAGGATGCGAATTGATTTAGTGATATTAAAAATCATTAAGGGCTTGTAAACATTCATTTCTAAATAACCCCCTGCGCCACCAAAAGTTACCGCCACATCGTTAGCCATGACTTGCACAGCTGCCATGGTCATGGCTTCGCACTGTGTCGGATTGACTTTGCCAGGCATAACAGAAGAACCGGGCTCATTGGATGGAATAAGAAGTTCATAAAAACCTGCGCGGGGTCCGCAAGACAACAAACGAATATCATTGGCTATTTTATAAAGTGATACAGCTAAGGTTTTTAGTGTCCCCGATAGCTCAACCAGAGCATCATGCGCGCCTTGGACAGTAAATTTATTGGGGGCAGAAATAAAAGGGAGCTGCGTTAGTTTAGCAATTTCTTCAGCGACCGCTTTAGCAAAACCGGGTGCTGCATTAATCCCAGTTCCCACCGCAGTACCACCTAAGGCTAAACAATAAACACCGTTTAAGGCATATTGAAGGCGGCTTAGATTATCATCTAACATTCCAACATATCCAGAAAATTCTTGCCCAACAGTGAGAGGCGTCGCGTCTTGCAGATGAGTGCGACCGATTTTCACTACATCCATCCAAGCTTTCGATTTTTTATTTAAAGAATTGCGTAAATCGTTTAATGCAGGAATTAATTGACCGACTACAGCGATTGCCGCAGCCATGTACATAGCTGAAGGAAAGGAGTCATTCGATGATTGAGACATGTTGACATCGTCATTAGGATGGACCGGTTTTTTGCTGCCTAAAGGAAAACCTTTTAATTGAGCACAGCGATTGGAAATGACCTCATTCATATTCATATTAAATTGAGTGCCACTACCTGTCATCCAAACATGCAAGGGGAACATATCGTGATGCTGTTCAGAAAGAATTTCATCGCAGACCTTCGCGATCAATTGGCATTTTTCATGGGATAATCGTCCGTCTTTATGGTTGGCAACTGCGGCAGCTTTTTTTAATATGGCATAAGCTGTGATCATTTCTTTAGGAATAAGATCGTCACCGATACTAAAATGAAAGAGTGAGCGTTGCGTTTGTGCTCCCCATAATTTGTCGTTAGGTACTTGTACTTCACCCAAGCTATCTGTTTCTATACGGAATGAGGAGTTTGTCATATCCTATGACCTTTTTGGGACAGATGTTTGGAGTATAGCATAGCGAAATTAATAGCATGACTGAAAGAATGAGCAAAGCGTCAATCGTTGGTTTGCAAATGGGTTTGAGTGGCTTAATTTGCTTCTTGCTTTTGCAATATTTTCATTTGCATGAAGGATTTTGGTCGGTAGTGACCGTTTCTTCGATTACTCGCCCCAATCTTTCGGCAACTTTCATCAAGTCAGCGCTAAGATTGGGAGGTACTTTACTCGGCGCATTCGTTGGCTTTATCCTCGCTGAGCATATCGGCTATGCACCCTTTGAACTCTTCTTTACTATCTTAATCTTTTCTTTCGCTACGACCTATATTGGTTTGCAAACCAGGCCTTATAACTATTTATCCGTCGTTGCGGGTTTTAGCGCTGTTATTGTTATCGCCTCTTTTTTATTGGGTGATATGCAAGCGGTCGCAATTTATCGTACTCTCGAGGTCTGTGTAGGGATTATTGTGGTAGCTGTTGTGGGTTGGAGTCTATCGAATTTTGTACCCAGTGATTTCCATCTAATTGACCCTGAGGCGACGAAGAAAATTATTCGATCGTTTAAGGAAATTGGTTTTTCCAAGCCTGATTTAATCAATGCAGCGATTATAAGCCTCGCTGCTTCTCTCACCTTTCTCTCTTGGATAATTTTTCGTTATCCGCAAGGTGTATGGGTAACAATTACTCTGTTTGTTGTTATGGAGGACACAACAAAAGGCACTAAAGAAAAAGCACTAGCGCGGTTTCTAGGTCAATGTTTTGCCGCTGTTTTAGGGGGTGCTGTCGCAATTTTGTTTCCAACTAATATGATTGTTATTGGTCTAGTTTTAACTTGCGGATTTTTTCTCTGTGGGTTTTTGATTGGTAATGAAACCAAATTTTCGGCTACCGGCAATCATGCAGGCAGTGCGCTGGCGATAATGCTTTTAGCCGGACTGCCTGATGCTGCGTTAGAAGTAGTTGTCGGTCGTTTTCTAAATGTAATGGCTGGTCTTCTGATTGCCATGATAGTCAGTTACTTATTGTTTAAAGAAGAGCCTAAATCAATCATTACATAGTGTAATCCATACATAAGCTCCTTTCTCAGGAATATAAACTTTCTGGGTTGGGCAAGCCGTTCTTGGTGGCGGCATAGTGGGTGCATGTGAAGGGCAGATACTAGGGCAAGGATTATCCAGATCATAGTCCGGTTCGCATAAACGCTGATCCATGAGATTGCAAGTACAGGCACAGGAAGCTTGTAAAGTAAAAGGAAAGAAAAGAATAATAAGTATTCCGATGAGTTTCATAGAGCAAGTCCTTTGTGGCTGTTTGCAAATTAAAAGTCCATATGGGTAAAATTATAGCAAATATGGGCGAAATCATTTTGCGCTACAATTTAACTCTGAAAGCCCTTATAACAGTGAAAGCATGAAAAAATACCTTGCAAGTTTATTGCTGCTCGTTTTAGCATTTTTTACAGTCAATGCATGGTCTGCAATCAATGCTAGTCCAAAAATGGATAATAAAAGTCCTCCAGGAACTCCTAAGAATTTACACTTTCTTTTTGTCGTATTGGCGAAAGAAGGAACCATCGAAATATCCAATAGAGAAAAGCGAGAATTTATTCTTATTTTAAACAAGGTGAATCCTCAGGTTATTTATTTCGCTGATCGACCCGCACGCTTTAGTGGGCAACTCGAATTGAAAACTTTTTTAAACCAATGGAATCAAGGTTTATATAAAAAAGAACCACCCAAAGCCCTACTAGAAGTCGTTCGTTTAAATACAATTAATCAATCAGGGCAATCAGCGAGCTACTCGATCATTTTGGGTGAGCCGATATATAAGAGTGAGGCCAATCAACTGAGCGTGAAAATCTACCCCTTGCCTGGTAATGCTATGGAATTACCAGACACGGCACATTCTGATTATGTTGCGTTGTTTGTAGATAATTAGTGGGTGTAAATCGAATTGTCTATCCACTCCCGTGCCCGCGCAAGAAGCTCAACTTGAGGGCTGGGGAGAGGGAAAATCATTTTAGCCTGACGGCTATGGCACAAGGCTAAAAAGGTATTTTTCATGGAAAAAATGCTTATTTCAATTTTTATCCACAGGCTCTAGATCACTCTGTGTATTATTTATCTTATAAGGTAATATAGTCGGCAATAGGCAGAAACTTTAGGATTTTTCTTTGGAAAAGAAACTACTTACTTGCTATTTGATAGGTGAAGATCGTCTGTTGTTAGAGTGTGCAGAAATTCTTCTATCTTATAATCATTCGATCCTGGGTATTATCTCTCCTCTTCCAGCCGCTGAAGAATTTTCTATTCAAAAAAAAATACCCTACTTTTTTAAACTTAGCGATGCGGTACCGATTTTATCAGTGACTGCGTTTGATTATTTATTTAGCATCATCAATGGGTCGGTCTTACCGCGTTCCATACTAGAGCAAGCCAAATGCATGGCTATCAATTATCATAATGGCCCCTTGCCCAGGTATGCCGGTTTACATGCGCCTTCTTGGGCTATTTTGCATAAGGAACGAGTCTATGGTGTGACCTGGCATCAAATGGTTGAAGAAATTGATGCCGGCGATATTTTAATACAGGCGCCTATTGAAATAGAAGCTGATGAAACGGGCTTAAGTTTAAGCGTAAAATGTTATCAAGAAGCGATAAATACCTTCAAAGAATTAGTTTATGAAATTAGTTATCAACAGCTTCGATCGATTCCACAAAACCTAGAACATCGGAGTTATTTTGACTATTGCCAGAAACCGGCGAATGGAGGCTGGATCAGTTGGAATGATTCAGCGGAAACAATTGACAGAATGTGTCGCGCACTGAATTTGGGGCATCATCATCGCAATCGCTTCGGATTGCCAAAATTTAACATCGGCAAGGATTTTTTTCTCATTCTTCAATTGCATATTTTGGATGAGGAAACTTATCATGCACCGGGTACTCTTTTGGAGATAACACCGCAGTATTGGCAAATCGCAACCAAAACTCGGGTTGTGCAATTAGAGCAGCTCCTTTCCTTCCACAATGAAACAGTGAATTTTATAGAACTTGCTGAGCGTTTTCATTTAAAGAAAGGATCAGTTCTGCCCCATGTCTCGGAGAAGTTGCGGCTTGAATATAAATATTTTTGCGAAGTTTATGCCATTCATGAGATTTTTTGGGTGCGGCAAGAGAAATCGTTTATCCCAGCAACATTGCCTTTTCAAACGCTATCGATAAGCTCAGAAAAAAATTATCCTCTGAAACATATTGCTACGCTTAATGCGTCAACACTATTTTCATTTCCTACGAATGAATACCCCAATAATCCCTGCAATATTTTGTTTGCCGCTTTATATATTTACCTTTATCGTTTGGGAAATAAAGAAAAATTCGGTGTCGGTTTTTCTCATCCTCTTTTGCAACAATTACCTGAAGCGATCAAACCTTTATTTGCCCAGATTATTCCTTTTTCTTTTCAACTCAATGAAGATCTTACGGTTGAAGAAACCTTAAAAGAATTTTTTGATCGACTATTAAAATTTGATAAACATTTAAGTTTTTCACGCGATATTTTTGTTCGCTATCCGGAGTTATCGCCAAGTTTGCAGTCGTTCTATCCTATTACCGTAATGATTGGCCATGAAAAAGGATTTTTAAAACGTATTCAACATATCAATTCCTCAGTAGTGGTGACTATTTCTAATACCTACAAAATTCAATGGTTTAGTCGTGAAAAAAATGAGGATTTAAACACAATTCTGCGCAATAGCATTCAACATTTGCCTATCTTAATTGCCAGTATGCTCGAACATCCGACAATGCTGATTTCACAACTTCCCCTGCTATCAGCAAAAGAGACTAGCCAATTATTAATGACCTGGAACAAAACGCAAATTTCTACTTCTTATAAAAATGTGGTGCAACTTTTTGTCGAGCAAGTGCAGAAAACACCGGAGCAAATTGCTTTATCGTATGAAGGGCAAGTACTGTCTTATCAAGCACTCAACGAACAAAGCAATCAATTTGCCCGTCTTTTACAAAAAAATGGAATAAAATCAGCCAATCATGTAGCGATTTGTACCAATCAGGAAATTCATCTGATCGTTGGTTTATTAGCGATTTTAAAAATCGGCGCAGCTTATGTTCCCATCGATACTAATTATCCCTCATCCCATATTCAATTCATCTTAAGTGATAGTAGCGCGACGGTAGCGATCGCTTCGAAATCGCTAAAAGCTAAAATGCAAATTTGCTGCGATAATCAAAAAGTACCTTTGATTATTTTTGAGAATTTTATCAAGAGCGCCTCTTCTGAAAACTCAGAAAATTTTAATCTTGCCCCTTTTGATTCTAATAGTCTCGCTTATATTATCTACACGTCGGGAACCACGGGGAAACCCAAAGGAGTGATGATCCCTCATCGAGGAATAGTTCGCTTAGTCAATTCAACAAACTATATTAAAATTACAGAAAATGATCGCATCGCCCAGGCCGCAAGTATTAGTTTTGATGCAGCAACCTTTGAAATTTGGGGTGCTTTATTAAATGGGGCAACGCTGGTTGCAGTACCTCACGCAACCTTGTTTAATGTGGCGCAATTTAGTCAATTTCTTATTAAGAAAAAAATTACAGTACTATGGCTGACTTCGGCTTTATTTAATCAATACGCGTCGGTTAAGCCATCGATGTTCGCAAGCCTATCCTATTTGTTAATCGGTGGCGATATTTTAAATGCGGAACAAGTGATGAGGGTGATTCGTAGCGAAAAAGGGGCGCCGCGGCATATCTTAAATGGCTATGGACCCACAGAAAATACAACCTTTACCACAACCTACCTGATTAAAGCGAAAGAAGGTTATCAGTCCATCCCGATCGGAAAGCCAATTGCCAATACAACAGTTTATATTCTGGATAAATATTTACGTCCCACACCCATTGGCGCTCCCGGCGAATTATATACGGGAGGAGCAGGTGTGGCCTTGGGCTATCTAAATCGCCCTGAAATTACAACGGCTCGCTTTATTCCCAATTTATTTGATCCCAGCGATGAAACTTTGCTTTATAAAACGGGAGATATCGTTCGTTGGATGCCTGATGGCAATATTGAATACCTAAGTCGCCAAGATAATCAGGTAAAAATACGTGGTTTTCGCGTCGAACTAGAGGCTGTTTGCACCGTATTATTGCATCATGAAGCAGTTGATCAATGTGCTGTGAGGGTATATGAAAATGAGAAGCGACAAAAATCAATTGTTGCCTATCTTGTGCTGAAGCATGAAATCCCAATGGTTAATATCAAACAGTACATGGCAAGCCAACTACCTAAATACATGATACCTTGTTTTTTTATAGGGATAGATAAAATCCCTCTCACTTTAAATGGAAAAGTCGACTTTGAAAAATTACCAGCTCCCGATTCTTCAACTAATACGCTGAATAGCGAATATGTAGCACCACAAACTCAGGCAGAGAAAGAGATAGAAAAAATATGGAGTGAGTTATTTGAGCTCGACCAAATTGGTATTCATGATTCGTTTTTTGATCTCGGCGGGCATTCGCTTATGGTCTCCCAGTTGGTTTTAAAAGTGAAAGAGCAGTTACTCTATGATTTATCTTTGCAACAATTTTTGGAAAAACCGACCATTTTTCATTTAGCCCAACTGATTGAAACCAACGAAGAAATAAAACCTTCCTCATTCATGGCTCATTGGAAATTTGATATTGAGCTAAATTTGACGCGTTCATTACGAACAACCCAGCCAAGTACTTCTTCTGTCTTTACTTCGAGAAGAGAAACCGAACGAAGGTTTTTGGCTGAGTTGGACACGATAAATGTTCAGCCTCGAGCAGTATTATTAACGGGTGCAAATGGTTTTCTAGGCGCAAGCCTCTTAAACCAACTTTATCAGTTAACGTCAACGACGATTTACTGTTTAGTAAGAGGAACTAATCTAGACGATGCCAAAAATAAATTACAAAAGTCAATCGAGCTCTACGATCTGCATTTTGAGGACAGGGAGCGTATTCAGTTACTAGTTGGCGATTTGGGAAAACCCTATCTGGGTTTATCTATTGAAGAATTTATGACGTTATCGGAAAAAATCGACCTGATTTATCATAATGGTGCCGCTGTTCATCATCTCTATAGCTATGAAATGTTGCGTGCTGCCAATGTGCTAAGCGTTAAAGAAATATTGAAATTAGCAACCATTAAGAAGCAAATCCCAATCCACTATGTTTCAACTTTATCCGCTGCTGGAAATCATGTTGATAATTTTAATACGATTATTGAGGATTTTATTTATTCCCATCCTAACCCCCCTCCAGAAGATGGTTACAGTCAAACCAAATGGGTTGCGGAGCAAATACTAGCGAAAGCTCATCAACAACAAATACCAATCAAAATCTATCGACCGGCATGGATTTTAGGTGACTCTATTTCAGGATTAATTGCCGCTGAGCAAAATCATTTACTGCGATTAATTAAAGGCTGTTGTCAATTGGGTTATGCACCCTCATGGGATATTGAACTCGATATTCTTCCGGTGGATTATGTGAGTCAAATGATTGTTAAAACATCATTAAATACAAAAATACCGTACAGCTTGTTTAATTTAGTGAATACAAATAAGTTATCTTGGAAGAATTTAATAAGTTACCTTAATCAGCGGGGCTATAATTTGCAGCTCATTTCTCCTCATGAATGGCAAGCGAAATTACTTACTGAAATGAGCCCTGAGAGTACACTTTATTCGTTACTCACTTTATATATTAATCGAAGCGATAATGTTTGGATGGAAAAACTCGATCGAATATCTAGTGCAAATAATCAGAATACGCATTATGCTTTTCAAGCAAATGGTATGGAGTTTCCATTCATTAATAAGCAACTTCTAGATAATTATTTTAGTTTTCTAGAGCAAAGGGGATTTTTAGCGACTAATTCTCGTCATCTTCTGGCCTGACCAGAAGATCAAGGACTTAGCCAGATCGCCTGGATCCTCCAGTCAAGCTGGAGGATGACAAAAAAAGTGCAGCTTAATGGCAGTGTGGATGGGACCGAACGCTACCAATAGTTGGGGGTGATTAATCATGGGAAAAGAATCAACACCAAAATCTTCTTTGCATCCGCAATTGCAAGCCTTTTTGCTATTGTCCGAGGATTGTATTATTGTTTTGGATGCAAACTATCGTATTCTTGAGTTTAATGAAGCGAGCACATCCTTGCTGGGGTGGAAAGACAAGGAAATGCTTGGCCAGCCTTTTGCCTCAATTTACTTCCAGCTAGGTCACAAAATTCCCTTTCCTTTTTATCAGTATGAACTTATTTTGCAAAATGAGCATGGTGAGTTTGAGGGCATGTTATATAAAAATAACACAAAACGCTATTTTACTTGGAAATTTAAACGTCAATCGAATCAGATCATTCTACTAGGAAAAGATAATACGGATACGAAACGATTGGCTTTGCAGAATGTCACTATTTTTGATCAAATAAAAAAGATTTCGGCTTGTGTACCCGGTAATTTTTATTGGAAAAATAAAGATGAAGAATACCTAGGTTGTAATAAAATTCTTCTCAAAACACTGGGGCTTAATTCCATGAATGATTTCGTGGGAAAAACAGATCTTGATCTTTGGCCAGAACATGCCGAGGAATTAAGAAAAAACGATCAACGAGTGATAAAGGGAAAAAAACCTGTTCTTTTTGAAGAAACCGTTACTCTTAACGGTAAAAAAATGTACTTTACTGTGATTAAAATGCCTCTCATCGATGATGAAGGAAATATCATTGGTATCTTGGGAAATTCTTCAGATATTACTGAATTAAAAAGAACTCAGGCCGATTTAAAAATAGCTAAAGAAGCTGCTGAAAAAGCGAGTCAAGCCAAAACTGAATTTTTGGCTAACATGAGTCATGATATTCGTACTCCTTTAACCGGCATTATTGGTATGACCAAAATGCTTGAGGAAACAGCCAGAAGCGAAGAAGAAAGGCAATATGCAAGCTGGGTCAATGAAAGCGGCGAGCAGCTGTTAAAGCTTTTAAATGGCGTTCTTGATGTGGTTTCTGCTGATGATATGAATGAAGACGACCTTTATTTAGAGTCATTTTATCTGAGAGATTGTTTGGAGGATCTCAATCAGTTAGAACAACCTGCAATGATGCAAAAAGATATTAGTTTCCAATTAAAAATTGATTCTAATATTCCTGAATATATCCGCACTGATCGTTTCAAATTAAGCCGTGTTTTGCTCAATTTATTAGGCAATGCGATTAAATTTACCGACCAAGGTATGATTCAACTTATTGTCGATTTAATAAGCTCTGACGATCAACAAAAATCGTTAATGTTTAAGGTAATTGATACGGGAAAAGGAATCCCCAAAGAAGCGCAGGAAAAAGTATTCGAACGCTTTTATCGCATTTCACCTTCCTATAAAAATAATCATCATGGACATGGCGTGGGCCTTCACATTGTCGAAAAATATGTTGAGCTATTAGGGGGTAAAATTGGTATCAGCAGTGAAGAAGGTAAAGGAACTACTTTTTATTTTGCCATTCCTTTAGTTCCGGGTGTAGCACCTGAAATCGATGAAAAAGAGAAAATTGTTTCGTCTCCTGCTGTGATTACGCCCTCGCATTCTCCTTATCTACTGCTGGTGGAAGACAGCATTGTGGCCTTAAAAGTTCTTGAACGAATGGTGATGAAAGCGGGTTGCCGTTATTTATCGGCCTCTTCAGGAGAAAAAGGCTTATCATTAGCCAAAACAGAACCCTTTGATTTAATTATCACCGATGTCGGCTTGCCTGGAATCTCAGGTAATGAAATGACGCGACAAATCCGCGACTGGGAAAAACAAATGGGTTCGACTTCACAGTTGTTGATCTATGGTCTAACGGGCCATGCCGGACAAATTGCAGAAGCTGAGTCTTTACAAGTAGGCATGAATGGTCTATTCACCAAGCCTATGAAAGCGATTAACTTGAGGACTTTGTTAGAATCGTTTCAATCCAGGGAAAATGGAGGCGGCAAGACCATTTTGTCATTAGGAATCGACTTACCTAATACGGAAGAGGAGCTTTTTGCATTGAATAACTTCTCTCTTCTCGATATCGAGAAAGGTATCGCCACTTTAGGAAATTTAACGGTATTTAGCGATCTTTTATTGACCTTAGTCTCTGATGACTTGCCCCATGAAGAGCTCGGTATTCGTCAGGCTTATATTCAAGGTGATTGGATAAAGATTGAAAGTTTAGCGCATAAATTAAAAAGTGGCGCAGTCTATTGTTGTACAACCAAGTTACAGTATGCCTGCCAATACCTTGAGCGATATTGTAAGGCAGGTCATAGCAAGTTACTTGAGAAATTATATTATCAATTAATTCAAGTGATAGGCGAGACCAAGCAAGCGATTAATAGTTGGTTGGAAGAACGTGTAGTGAGTAAAGAAGTTGAGTCTCAGATTGAATTGACAAGTCTATAACACTTGTCTTTAGTAAGTAACTGGCTGCTAAAATATCATCTCAGTCAGATTTACTGATAGAAAACTGAAGTCAAAAAATTCTTCACGCTACTCGACCCAGGCAAATTTTGATTACAAGGCAGAAATTAGTCCTCGAAATGCTTGCGAAGTTAATTGTATGATAATTGCCATATTATTTTGTCAATGCAGCGACTTGGAGATCAAGCCCATCCTCTTTCAGTGCAGTAGAAATTGTTGCAGAGACTTCATTAATGAGCGCTCTTTCTCCTGGATTAGGATTTAACATGGCCTGTATTTGTTTTTTTACTTGCTGATTATTTAAATGGATTAACTCACTATCAAATTCACCTTTCATAGCACGTTGATAGAATGGCTCAGCTGTGTTGAAAGATGGGGGTTTTTCACCCATAACCTGAGCAAGGATGTGACCTAAAGAAAAAACATCACTTTTAGTACTTGAACCTTTTCCTTCAAAACGTTCGGGTGCTATATATAAAGCTGTTCCTTTTATGGGGAACTTCATTGCATCATTAGTGGTTTGTTTTTTAGCAAAAGCGAAATCAATAAAAAAGCACCGGGGATTATGTGGGTCGCTAAGATCAACCATGATATTTCTAGGAGAAATATCATTATGGACTAAATTTCTAGCTTTAACCTGTTGCGTATATGCCTGCAAAATGGAAAGACAAATGGCTAAGCGTGTTTTTTCATCAAGATCGCCTTTTAATACCTGCTCTAAAGTTTGTCCTGGCATTTTGCGCATGAATAGATAGGCGCGTAGATTACCATCATCTTGGAAAAAGACTGGTTTTCTAATAAAGAGATGGCCGGCTTGTTTAGTGCGCCTATATTCTTTGTTAACATCTCTTCGCCACTGATTTTCACTCACATGCTTTTTACGCGGTATTTCTTTTCTGATTCTGGCTTTATTAGGCTTTTGATGTACGGGCATATAAACCAATTCAGCGTCTTTAAAAAATAATTTTCCTTTTACTTTGTCGATAAATCCATAATTTCCGTTACCCACGCGTTTGCCAATCACTTCAAAGCATTGGCTCTCTTTATCTTTACTTAAACGCCAGGAAATTTCTTTAGAAAGTTTGATGACGGATTCGTCGAAAGGATAATTTTTATCCTTAAAAAAAACTTCAGGGTCATCATCGCCATCTAAGAAGTCGCCTAAAAGTTCTCTCTCACTTTCAGACAGTTTAGTGGGATTAATCGCTAAAACATTTTCGTTTTCAGAATTGTTTTCGCTAAAATTAGTCATAATATTTCCTAGCTTTCCATGAGGCTGGATAAATATTATACAATTAGTGTTGTTTTTGTGTCAATCACTTGAGTTGATGCGGCGATTCAAGGGCAGGCAGATGGGTGGGTGTTTTGGCCTCCACTTTTCGGCATTGTCATAAGGTTAAATTTTTACAAAGTAGGTAGGTTGAGCCTTGGCCCAACCTATTAATTACCAGATAACACAGCGCTTGGCATTTACCATCGCACTATTCGCTGGAATGGAAAAGGCCATTTGAAATTGTGGCATATTGGAGAGTGTTCCATTCACGCGATATATCATGGGTGGATGGGGATCGGTTGTTACCAAATTACGTGCTTGCTCAGGACGCATATTGGAGGCCCAGACATGGGCGGTTCCTAAGAAAAACTGTTGAGCCGGCGTGATTCCATTGATTGTTTCTGCGTTTTTATAAAACTTAGAATGTTGAAAAGCATGATAAGCCAAGGTGAGGCCGCCTAAATCAGCTGTTGCTTCACCGACGACTAATTTTCCTTGCACAGCTAAATCGCCATCCACTTTATATTTAGAGAATTGCTCCACGATGCAATTTGTTGCCGCTTGGAATTTTTTCAAATCAGCCTCAGTCCACCAATTCTTTAAATTTCCATAGCCATCGAATTGAGCCCCTTGATCATCAAATCCATGCGTCATTTCATGACCCATCACAAAACCGATTGAACCATAGTTGATGGCTGCAGGCGCGTTAGGATCGAAGAAGGGTGGTTGTAAGATTCCTGCTGGAATATTGAGGTTATTCATTGAGGGATCGTAATATGCATTGATCGTTTGTGGAGGCATCGCCCATTCGCTACGATCAACGGGTTTACCAATTTTGTTGAGATCGCGGCGATTCAAGAATTGGTTGGCTCGGATCACATTCTGCACGTAAGGGCCGCGGTCAACTTTCAAGGTCGAATAATCCCACCATTTATCCGGATAACCCACTCTCTCTTCCATCAGATCTAACTTTTTCAAGGCAGCTTGTCTTGTTTCCGGGGTCATCCAGCTAAGCGTTTTTAGATCTTGCTTTAAGGCTTGCCGAATATCACCCAAGATCTCCCGTGCTGCTTGTTTTGATTCAGGCGGAAAATATTTTTCCACGTACAATTTACCGATAGCAAAGCCTAGAGCTCCATTTTCAGTATTAACGACCCGTTTCCAACGCGGCAATAATTTTTTGGTGCCGCTTAAGGAGGAAACCATTTTGAAATTTTGGTCGACAAAAGGTTTTGACAAATAAGAAGCAAATGCGTCAATTAAATGCCAACGTAAATAGGTTTTCCAATCAGCCAGCGGAAGGGCTAGGAGCTGTTCATTCATCACTTTGAAGAACTCAGGAGTCGATAAATTGATATGTGTAATTGACGGTTGACCAAGCTCGCTTAAGTATTGAGGCCAGATAAAATTAGGGGTGACTTTTTCGAGTTGTTGCAAATCCATCATATGATAAATAGCGTGTGGATTTCGCTGTTCCGTTTGCGACATGGAAGCTTTTGCTAAAATGGTTTCAATCTTCATAACCGTAGCCGCTTCTGCCGCCGCTTTATCTGGCGCGTCACCGAGTAGCTCAAACATTTTGGTCATATGCTCAACGTAAGTTGCGCGAATTTGTTGAAATTTTTTATCCTCTTTGAGGTAATAATCGCGATCAGGTAAACCGAGACCCCCTTGTTGAGCAGCGCCAATCATTTCCTGGCTATTTTTAAAATCTTGCATTGAGCCAAAATTAAAGAGAGCATCTACGCCAATAAGTTGTAAATGAGTGATGACTTGCTGTAAATCAGCTAAGTTTTTGATCGCAGCAATGCGTTCAAACTCAGGCACTAGGGGGTTAATTCCGAGTTTATTTATGGACTCTTCATCCATACCGCTGTAGTAAAAATCGCCAACCTTTTGTTCAATACTACCTGGCGCTGCCTTTTTGTCATTCGCTGCGGTGATGAGCATTTGATGAATTATATTTTGTACTTTTTCTTGCAAGATATTGAAACTACCCCAGCTTGCATATTCGGGCGGAATTGGATTGTTTTTTTGCCAGCTGCCATTGGCATAGGCGAAGAAGTCGGTTGTGGGAGATGCAGTGGTGTCGCGCCAATCTAAGCGCAAGGTTTCTACTGCATTATTTTTATTAGTTGCTGTTGCGGGTATTTCTACTGCGCCGCAAGAAAAACTTAATGTGATGGTAAAAATTGCAATAGTAAATCGCATAAATTATCTCCTAATGAGCTTCATCCCAATCCTTTCCTACTCCAACTGATACTGACAAAGGTACAGATAATTGTGCCGCGTTTTCCATTAATTCTCGAATAGTTTCCTTTACGCTAGAAATAGCAGTTTCAGGAATTTCAAAAATCAACTCATCATGAACCTGCATAATCATTTTTGCCTGTGGCATTTCCAGAGTGGATTGCCAGTCGGCTAAAGCGAGCATTGCTTTTTTAATAATGTCTGCGGCAGTTCCTTGCATAGGTGCATTGATGGCAGCTCGCTCGGCTGCTTTTTGACGCATCATATTTTGTGTATTGATCTCTGGTAAATAAAGGCGTCGACCAAAAAGTGTTTCCACATAACCTTGTTGATGAGCTTGTTGACGTGTCCGCTCCATGTATTCAAGAACACCAGGGTAACGTTGGAAGTAGCAGTCCATATAGTATTGCGCATCTTGGCGTTCAATGCCAAGTCGTTTTGCTAATCCAAAGGAAGACATTCCATAAATCAAACCAAAATTCACTGCTTTAGCACGACGCCGCTGTTCGGTAGTAACCTCTGTCAGAGGAACTTGAAAAATTTCACTGGCGGTTGCGGCATGAATATCCCAATTATTAGTAAACGCTGTTAGTAAATTTTCGTCTTGGGACAAATGCGCCATGATACGCAATTCAATTTGCGAATAATCAGCAGCTAATAACAGATGATTGGGAGGAGCAATAAATGCTTTACGAATAAGCCGTCCTTCTTCGCTGCGAATGGGAATGTTTTGTAGATTAGGCTCACTCGAAGATAAACGTCCGGTTGCAGCAACCGCCTGATTATAAGAAGTATGCACGCGATTGGTTTGCGGATTGATGCATTTTGGTAAGGCATCGATATAAGTTGAGATTAGCTTACTAAGGCTGCGATACTCAAGGATCACCGCAGGTAGGCGAAAATCGTAAGCGAGCTCCTGTAATACTGATTCTGCTGTCGAAGGCTGCCCCGTCGGTGTCTTGGTTAAGACAGGGATTTTTAACACTTCAAATAAAATTTCCTGAAGTTGTTTGGGGGAGTTAAGATTAAAAGGTTTCCCCGCAAGACTCAGCGCTTCTGCTTCAAGTGCAATCATGCGTTCTTTTAGTCGTTCACCATGCTTTGCGAGGGTTAACTTATCGATGAGAACCCCTTCATATTCCATGTCAGCCAAAACAGTGAGTAAAGGTATTTCAATGGTATTGAGCACTGATTTCAGCTTGTCATCGAGCATGGAGTAGAGTTTGTGGTGTAGTTTTAAAGAAATGTCGGCGAATTCCGTCGCATAGGCTGCTGCTTTAATGACAGGTACTTCATCAAAGCATAATTGTTTTGCCCCTTTGCCGACAATGGTCTCCGGGCTAATCGGTTTATGGCCGAGGTATTTTAACGAGAGCGAGTCTAGATCATGTTGGCTAGCGTTGGAGTTTAAAACGTAAGATTCCAGCATGGGATCGAAAACTAGGCCTTGAGCATGAATACCGTAGTGCTTAAATGCGTTGTAATCGTATTTTAAATTTTGGCCTATTTTCCCTATTTCCTCATTTTCAAGAATAGGTTTTAAGGCCTTTAATACGATGTCTCGGGGTAATTGTTGACTATTATCTTTGTGAGCCAAAGGAATATAAACTGAGTCTCCTTCTGCAATAGCAAAAGCAATACCAACAATTTCAGCTTCCATGACGTTAGAATTCGTCGTTTCTACATTGATGGAGAAGCTTTGGCAAGACGCTAATTGTTTTAACAACTCATCGAGTTGAGCGTCGGTATTAATAACGACAAAATGGTTTTCTTCAATGGGGGTTGTTTCTTCAGCGGAGCCTGCCTCTTGTGTCGACTGCTGCTCTAACTGTTCCTTTAACCAGGTTTTAAACTCTAATTCACGCAGCAGCGCAATTAGTTTTTCGCGATCAGGCGCTTTATGTTTTAGATCCGCTAAAGTTAAGGGGAGTTCGACATCGATTTTAATCGTCACTAATTTTTTTGATAAAGGGAGATGCGCAAGACTAGCGCGGAAATATTCGCCGATTTTACCGCTAATTGCCTGAGCATTGGCCATCAAGTTGTCTAGGTTTTGATATTCTTGCAGCCATTTTGCTGCTGTTTTAGGTCCGCATTTAGTGACCCCCGGAACATTATCGACGCTATCGCCAATCAAAGCTAGGTAATCAATGATTTGCTTAGGATGAACGCCAAATTTCTCAATAACACCAGCGATGTCGAGGGTTTTATTCGTCATGGTGTTAATGAGGGTGACATGCTCGTTGACTAATTGAGCCATGTCTTTATCACTGGTCGAAACGAGTACTGCCTGTCCTTTTTCAGTTGCTAAATGAGCAAGTGTACCAATAACATCATCCGCTTCTACACCGTCAACGATAAGCAAGGGTAAGCCCATTGCGGCCAATAACTCCATTAGCGGTTGAAATTGACAATGAAGATCGTTAGGCATTGGAGGACGATGGGCTTTATATTCGGGATACCATTCGTCTCTAAATGTCTTGCCTTTGCTATCAAAAATGACGGCAATTTCTTCTGGTTGAAAATCCTTCATTATTTTTCTTACCATATTAGCTACTCCGTAGACTGCTCCGGTTGGCAGGCCTTTGGAGTTGGTAAGAGGGGGCAATGCATGAAAAGCCCGAAAAAAATAAGAGGATCCATCAATCAGAATTAAAGGGCCAGACATTATTTTTGGGCCTCGTATTGCGCTAGCCGTCGATTCAAGTCATCTACTTTTTCACTTAATGCTTTTAAATTTTTACGCATAATAGGTATTCGCGTGACGGACAATTCGTGTTCAATTGCTTTATCTTTAGGACGAGCTGGACTGCCTAAATAGATATTGCCTTGTTTAAGATGCTTTTTTGGGGGCACTCCAGCGCGTGCGCCTAAAATAACGCCATCGTCAATTCGTACGTGATCACTCACGCCCACATTCGCGGCAAAAATCACATTATCACCACTCGTGGTGCTCCCTGCTACACCTGTAAAAGCGCAGAGAATATTATGTTTACCTAATTTCACTGAATGAGCAATTTGCACTAAATTGTCGATCTTGGTCCCGGCGCCAATAATTGTTGCGCCTAAGGTTGCTCTATCAATCGTTGTATTAGCACCAATTTCTACATCATCCTCGATTACCACATGTCCTACGTGGGGAACTTTCATGTGTTGACCATCAATAAAAGTATAACCAAAACCATCTGAGCCAATCACTGAGGAAGCGTGAATGCAAACTCGTTTCCCAATTTGGCAGCGGTCATAAATTGTCACATGAGGATGTAAAACAGTATCTGAGCCGATAGAAACATCTGCACCAATACTTGCATGACCTTTGATAATACAGTTGTCTCCAATGCTTACACCAGGTTCGATAATAGTGTAAGGGCCGACGAAAACATTTTTACCGAAGGTTACATCGTCAGCAACAGACGCTGTGGGATGAATGCCAGGAGTAGGTTTTCTACTCGGATAAAAATAACTAAGGAGTTGAATAAATGACTTAAATGGATTGGAAACCTGGATAACCGGTTTAATTTCACTTTTTGCGCTGCTGCACACTAAAATCGCTGCAGCTTGAGAATGTTCTGCTAACCGCAGATTTTCTGGTCCGTCGGCAAAAACAAGAGCTCCAGCCACTATGTTATCAATAGGTGATAGTGACGAAACTATAATCTTCTCGTTACCAACAACCAGCCCTTGCACTAAATTGGCTATCTCATACAACGAAGCATTCATTATTGACCTTATAAAATCATGCAAAATAGGGCGATTATAGCGCGATGTAGCTTCAGTTGCGAACTATGTTTAGAAGATTATGCAGAAATTTTACATTATTTTGAATGGAATGATAAAACTTAGATTTTTCTTGAATTTCCATAGAGTCAACCACTTAACCCTTTGATTTATATAGGAATTAAATAGCTGTGAGCGACGAATGAGAGGGGTAAAATGTAGGTTGGCCAACGTCCAACCTACATCGGAAATCAAAGCCGACGTAACAATATAGCGGCATTTGCACCACCAAAGGCAAAATGATTAGATAAAGCGATATCGATTTGCTTGGGTCGAGCGTAATTTGCCACGTAATCTAAGTCGCAAGCTGGATCAGGGTCATGCAGGTTAATTGTCGGGAGTAAAATATCATGTTGCAAGCATAATGTGGTTGCAATAATTTCCATGGCTCCTGCTGCACCAATAGCATGACCAGTCATTGCCTTTTGCGCGGTAATTGGGATCTCATAAGCACGTTGGCCGAAAATTGCTTTTATTGTTTCCGTTTCAGTGACATCATTTAACTGGGTGCCTGTACCATGAGCGTTGATATATTGAACATCACTGACAGCGAGCTTAGCATCATCTAAAGCGGAATGAATAGCGCGTACTTGGCCTTGTACAGTAGGTGCGGTTACATGGTATGAATCACAGCTAGCACCGAATCCAATGATTTCGGCATAAATCTTAGCCCCTCTTGCTTTAGCTTGTTGTAATTCCTCAAGAATTAGAATGCCAGCTCCATCAGCCATGACCATACCGTCTCGATTTTTATCAAAAGGTCGACATGACAAAGTCGGGTTTTCATTTTGAGTCGACATTACGCGAAGCTTACACCAAGCGGCCATGAGAGTTTCCCATAGCAGTGATTCTGTGCCACCGCATAAAGCGGTGGTGAGTTTGCCGTAAGCGATCTGCTGATAGGCATTCCCAATGGCCTCAGCAGAGGATACGCAGGCATTTGAAGTGGTTGAATTGGGTCCACCTAAACCAAAAGCGATTGCAATATGATTGGCGACCGAATTAGGCATCCCACGAATCACACTTAAGGCAGGAATTTTTTTCCAACTTTCTTTAAAAAAGGATTCATAGGCAGATTCAAGTTCAGGCGTGCCGCCTAGGCTTGTGCCGATATAGGTTCCGGTTTTTGCTAATTCTTCAGCAGTCAAACCTGAGCGTTCAATCGCATGGTGGGCGCAGAAAAGTGCATACTGCGCAACACGGGGGTAGCGTTTGCTTTTATCAAACTCAGGTAGGTGGGCGAGCGATAAATTAGTAATTTCGCCACCAATTTGAGTAGGATAGGGTGTTGGGTCATAGCTTTCAACCCGTTTAATACCGCACTGCCCTTTTATCGCGGCCTGCCAGAAAGTCTCAAGCCCATTGCCGATGGAAGAGACTATCTCCATCCCAGTTATTACAACCCGTTTCTTCATTCCTTATCCCCGTAGCGCTTTCCTTCCGCAGTAAAACGCAATACTAAATGTGCAGTAGAAAAGCTGTCAAGCCGAATTCACTGTATTGAGGTATTTTGTTTGAAATTAGCGTGTTATCTTGTTTAAATGCAGGCAAAGATAATAACAATTCACCAGAATGAATTGGCAACGCTCTTAACCAAACCGCTAATGATAACCTGATTACCGGGTAGATAGAATAGATTGTACAACATCCAAGAGTTACATTCTAACTCATTGAATTGACGATCAAATTCGACTTTAAATTATTGTGCTTCCAAAAGAGCATGTAACTTATCGGTAGAAATAGCCCAGTAGTCGGTTGCATTGATTGTTTTAAAATCATGGCGCATGTAAAGGTTAAGGGCATTGTGGTTAGAAGTTTCCACATCTAATATCAATTTAGTCGTGCCTAATGATAAGGCATGATTGATACAAAAAGATAATAACTCACTCCCCAAACCTTGACCTTGACTATGCGGGAGAATAGCAATATCCGATAGAATAGCACTGTCAGTTTGCCAACGAATATGTGCTTTTCCAATGGCTCTTCCTTGATAGAAAGCGAGCAGAATGGTGTAATTGTTTTCCTCGAGTAAACTGTTAAATCGTGTGAGCATATCGTCTTGTTCTTCAGGGAAACAAAGTTCATCGATGGTGCAGAGATCGAAAATATCTTTTTCGCTAGCTTTGCGAATTTGCAGTCTTTGTTTTGTTATTAAAATGGGTTCGTAGCTATGGCGCTGCATTTGATATTCGCTGTTATGGTAGCTAAATCCAAGCTGCGAAAGCCAGCGCTCATTAACCGCTGTGGGCGTAGCAAAAAGCAGCGTATCCATTTGTTTGGCTAACAATAAAGGCATGACTGTTTGAAGTAAGCGTTTGGCTATGCCCTGCCGACGATGAGAAGGCGCTATGATAACAGTTACCTCACAAGCGTTTGCATAGAAGAAGTAAACACTTAAAAAGCCTAAAAGCTTGTCCTCTTCAAAAAAAAGTAGATTAGAATCATTGGCTCTTTTTTGTTCAAGAATATGAGGATATAAAGGAGGAGAACTGCCATCAGTTTCTCGGCATGAAGCAGTTAGTTCCTGCACTTCACGTAACTGGGTTTGATTTAGTTGGCTATTAAAAATGAGCATAATCTTGTTTAAAATTATTTAAAATAAAAATTAGTATCTCACATTTTATGCAGTTAGTGTCTAGAAAAGTTTTGTTAGCCTCTTTTTTTAGATTTTTTTGCTCTTAATACTAGTTGCCTGTATTTCCAGATACTGGAGCAGGAGCTTCTAGGGGTAAACTATTATCTGTTGTCAAAGCCGTAGGGGGACGATGAGAAGAGAAAAAAAAGTAGAGGCCAATAGCAGCTAAAATAACAATAACAATAATTGCGATAATACTAACGCTATCATTCTGATTATCTTTACCATTCATAATGTACTCCAAAATTCCTTACATACTTTCATTATTATAGTAATAATTAGCAGAATAAATTCGTTTGTCCTAAAGTATGATTTTCAGGAAAAAATTATAAATAGTTTTTTATTTTACGGTAATGAACATCATGAATGGGTTGCGTGGAAATTGGTCATGAAAAGCTAAGAGGATTAGGCTTGTTATCATTCTCATCAAAATCCGCGCCAGACTCAATAATATCAGTATTGTTTGCAAGGCCAAAGCCAGTCATTTGTTCAATCACTCTTTTTTTAGCAACCATAAGTATCTTATCAAAATCTCCTTTGTTCAAATAATGATTTTTATTAAAGTAATTTTGTTGATGCTTATGCAATAGTCTTTCGCCAAGCGCTAAAATTTCGTATATTTTATTTAAATTATTACCTTCACCTTGCGAATCTAAATTTTCCAAGCGATCTGAAATTTCTTTTGAAATGAGAGATTTTTTTCGTGACACAAAAGGTGATTCGATTGGAATAATCTTCGATAAAATCTGGTAAGCCATCTCCCAAAACAGATTACGTTTGCTGTACGCTACAAACAAATTGGCAGTCTCAGAAGCTAGGCTGGGCGCAGCAAAACTTGAAGTGGTTAGTTGATTGAGCTCGCTAATTAATTCTTTCACCTGTGGAGAAGGTTCTTCATCTTCTTTCTCATTTTGTTTTTGTAAATGGAGAATAGCATTGATTATTATTATTTTTGACTCTGCAAATTTTTGTAAATAAGGTAACTCCGTTTTTTCTATCAGCGCTAGATCTTGACTCGCTTTATCAAGATGTATTTTTTGCTGATTACTAATATGCTCAGAATATCTTTTAATAAGATTATCGAATTCAAATTTTCTAGGACCAATCTCTAATTTTAATTTAAAAAGTTGCTGATATAAATATTTTTTATGATCCTCGCTTTTTAAGTAGTTAAGTGAACTATTTATCGAGTTTTTTATGATATTGCAGGCTTGATCTCGAGGAAGAAATTCTGCCTTTTTAAGAGAATTATTTAATAGTTTTAAGGTTACATTGTTCTCAAACGAATGGTATTTTCGATGATGGGTTTCATAGTTAATAATAGAAGTTATTGCATGCTTTAAATAAGATAATTCGTCTGTAACTAACGGTGTTCCCGATCTATGATCGTCATAAGCAGGCGAGAAGCGAGAGGGACCGAAAGAATTATCTTTTATTTTGTAATATCCACAAAATCGCTTATAAAAAAGAGCACCTGTTTTAGAGGTATTTTCCAACTCTTTTAGTTGAGCTAGTTCTTTTTCAAGCTCTTCGATTTCTTTTTTATGCAGCCCGGGGGAGTTTCCAGAATTTTTGTAAAACCAATTATAAGTTCTAGGATACAGAGCTTCGAATAACTCAGCATGTTCTTGGTTAACAAATAAATGATGCTGAGGATTAAGTTCGTACTGCTGCAAGATGTCACGGTTATTAAGGCGAACTCCTGCTGAATAATGCGGCCAATTTTCTAGGATTTCATTATAAAGTGTAAAGCGCTCTGCGTCCTCAAGGGCGTGAGTTGGCTTAGTTTCATACACATGAAATTGAACTTCTTTATTGATGTCTGGAGGATCTTGTTCATCGTCAGGAAGACTGCCAGTCTTTTTAGCAAAACGGAACAGATCATCATGCAGAAGTTGGGCTACTTGATTGGATGCGTCATTAATACCGAGGTTCATTCCCTTACCATGTCCACCTGGGTAAACCTTAAAGGTTGTTTGAGTGGTACCTGGACTGGCAAAAACATATCTGGATTTATCCTGGGGATTAAAATAGGGCCTGTATTCATGCAGCATAGTCACTGATTCAAAATGTTGAACATTAGCGGGGATTGTATAAGCTTGAGGATCTTCACTATGTCTTGGACCGGACACATGGTCGATGAGGAAAAGATTAACTTTGAGCTCGGGAGCTTGGGGATAAAGGGCATCTAAAAGATTTGCGAGTCTGACACAGGTGTCTGCCCCGCGACTAAAGCCATGAAGATTGATTTCCTTGGGGAATTTATTCTCTTTTCTTAACTGTTCCAAACGCAAAATGGCTTCAAATAGTATTTCATCTATCCCTTCGCCAGCCACCGTGCCATTAAGACGCCTCATTAATTCTTTAATGTTTTGGGGTAATATCGTTGTTTCTATTGGTATTTTTTTGTTGTTTTCAGGATTGAAAATATAGCTTCCTGGGATAGGATGCTCTTCTCTATCCTGCTGCGAATATTTAAGATCAGAGCTCATCCCATTTGGATTAGAGCCTACTCCATCGAAAAGGCAAACATGAGTTTTACTGAGTTCGTCGGAATCAGTGTTTGCATAATAGTCCTCAGTTGCCTCATAAAAGGTTTTTATAACATTCTTATTGGTCACTCTATGTTGACCTGTACCAAGGAAAAAAAAGCTAGCAATTTCTGGGTTTGGAGGGCACATATTTTAGCCAAGAAAAAACGAATTATCTCTATTTTAGCTTATAGTAAACCATTTTATTAAACAAGAAGCAACCAATAAGGGCATAAAGTACAAAAAAAACACAATCTAGCGAATAAGGAAAAATACAACAAAGATGAAACTTAAGGTCATTAATAGCGGATTAATGGTTTGACGCGTGAATAATTTGAGTAAACTGTAAAGTAGAATTCCAGCCCCAATTCCATCAGCAATGGATGAGGTAAAAGGAATTAACATAATAGTGACCATGCAAGGTGCCGTCTCGCTGATGTCTTCTAATTTTAACTCCCCTAAATGTTTCATCATGCAACAAGCGACATAGAGCAAAGCGGGACCAACTGCATAACTGGGAATCATTTGCGCAAGAGGAAAGAGAAATAACATCAACACAAAGCCTATTGCAATGACGTAAGCGGTTAAGCCAGTACGCCCTCCTGCTTGAATTCCTGCGGCTGATTCAATGTAAGGAGAAGTACTTGCTGAGCCCAAAAGACCGGCTAAGGTAGATGCGGCTGCATCAGCGGTTAAACTTCTACTTAGACGTTGTTGATAATGGGGGTTATCTCTAAAGACAGATTGATTAAGAAGCCCAACAAGCGTCCCTGTCGCATCAAAAACAGCAATTAAGAAGAAGGTAAAAATTGCTTTAAGTGAGGGAATACTAGCAAGACCAGAAAAGTCGAGCTTTAAAAAGCTCGGTGCCATGGAGGGTGGTAAGGCCACCAAACCCTGCCAAGTTGTCAAACCTAATAATAAACTTAATACACTGACGCTCAGGATCCCTAAAATAATCGCAGCAGGAACAAGGTAATAATCAAGTACTAAGATCATTAGGAACCCCAAAAAAAACAAGCCACTCTGCGGTCGACTAAGATCGCCTAAGCGGATCATGGTGTGATTATCACTGACAATCAATTGATTAGATTGCAAAGCAATCATTGCAATAAGTAAGCTGATTCCAATTAAGATAGCGATTTGCAAATTATGAGGAATCGCTTCGATCAATAAGCGTCGCAATCTTGTAAGGCTAATAAGAAAAAATAATAAGCCTGAAATAAATACCATCGCGAGAGCATGTTGCCAATCAATGCCCATGGTAAGAACGACAGAATACGCAAAATAAATATTGAGAGCCATTCCAGGCGCTATCCCAATAGGCGTATTAGCTAAAAATCCTGTTAAAGCACAGCCAAACGCAGTGACTAAACAAGTTGCCGTAAAAACTGCCCCTTGATCCATCCCTGCTTCATGTAAAATGCTTGGATTGACAAACGCGATGTAGGCCATCGTTAGAAAAGACGTAATCCCTGCTAAAACTTCCGTTTTAAAAGAAGAATGATTAGACAACCAAGATTTGAGGTTATTCATGTTATAGGGCTAAAAAATAAAGTTAAGAACGTCAAAAACAATTTCGACTGTAATCAACGCAATGATAATGATTTCCAAGCTATGAGAATGACGAGTTTCAAGGTAACCATTAAACATATCGAAGATTTCATTGAGAGTATCTAAGCGATGATTAATGGCATTTACCCGTCGTTGAATGTGTAAATAACGCTCAAGCATCGTGTAGTATTCTTCCAAGCTAGGGTGTTGCCAAAAATATTTTGGATGATAAAGAAAATTAGAAATCAAGTTCATTTCGCTTTTAGAACCAAGAATTTCACCGATAACTTGACGAATTTGATTACGACTAATAGGCATATGGCCTTTATGAGAAAGGCTTTGAATCATTGGGTTATATTTATCGATGAGGGCATCAATAATAGTTTCAAAGTACTGTAACTTTACAGATTGCGAAAATCCGTAAGAAAAACTCAGCTTCAAGTCCTCACTATCCTCATCGTCCATAACTAAACAGTCTACATCAAAGAAACCATGAGGCTCTATGGCGGTTTTATCTCCAAGCTTATAACTGAATTCATCACGTACTAAAAAGGAGATGGGTTTATCCGCAAATTGTTTAATGATATCAAGATAGTGTTTAACTTGATAACGTTTAACACCCCAGGAAACCACCGTGCCATTTTTGAAAACAAAAATTAAGGTGTTATTTTTATCAGAGCGGTTTAATTTTAAGACGTCTCGAGATCGGATAGAACTATAACCAGGTAAGCTGGTTTTGAAGTAGGTATCTAGGCGTGACAAATCAATCGCGTTGGCAATGCAATAACTTAAGCATTCCATGGTAAAAATAATCCTTGCACAATATTAGACTCGCAATACTTTCTTTATTGTATTGCGAGTGGCTCAATTAGTGTAAGTATATCCTAATTAGCAGTCAACTTATACGCTATCAGCGGTTTCTTGGCCGGGGTAAGCTTTTTTCCTATCTGTCGCGCCACTCAGCCATTGGGGACAGACTTCCAACACTTTTGCTATCTTGTCTAGTTGTTCTGGAGAGGGCAGCATATGGCCAAAGATCATAGCGTTTGCTAAATGACGAGTAACGCCAAATACTTTGGAAACTGCCTTAATCTTATCAGACAATTCTTCTGGGAACCCTAACAATGACAACTCACGATTGAATCGTTGTGAAAATACTTTACTGTTCATTTTTTCACTCCATGAAAAAAATAATTTTGTCAGCTTAGACTGACAGCTTATTGGGTAATAGCCAAAGATCCATAAAATAAAATTTCTGTAAACGGTCAGACTTGAGCCACAGATTGTAGGATTGAATCCATTACCATTTTTTGGTTCAGTTACTCAATACTATCGCAGGCCAGACGCAAGATTTTCTGCAGATCTGCTCGCATTTGCACATACCCCTCCTATCTGAAGATGGGTAATAGCGACTCCGTTGCGGCACTGAAAATGAATGGTTTAACCCGGCTAGAATTTGAACTTGAACCTATACCTATCTATCCTTGATACAGGTATGTCTGTTATAACTTATTTTCTTTCCATAGCAAAGTATTTTTCTATTTATTTTTAAAAACAATCAGTTATCCTGCTTAATCTTAACGAATTAAGGCCATGGTATTGTTAGCATAAGAAATCCCTTGTAAGTAAGCATCCGTGTAATCTTGCGCACTAAATTTCGAGTACTCTAGTTTATTAAAATTGGCTTGCTCATAAGCTTGGGTCATGTCTATTAAATAACCAAGAGTACCTCGACGAGTTAATAAAGCAGCGTTAATTTCATCGTCTAATTGGATTTTAGATAATAAAAAAGGCATAGGCTCATTTAGTACAGCATCTAAAGTAGAAAACATACCTACCGTAAATGCTTGATGAGAATTACTTACATCAAAATGACCGGTAAGGACTTGACACATTTTGGCTCTAATGAGTGTTCTTTCGAGTAAATCATCCTTCACATCGTTGAGCTCCGCTATTAAAAGTAGGCTCATCCAATTTCGGATTTCTGAAAGTCCTAAGCGTTGGATAGCCTCGATTAGAGAGTCAATCATTTTACCTTGATACATTGAAGCGGAGTTGGATAGTTTTAGGATGCGCTCACCCAACTTGGGTATTTGCAAAATTATTTCCTCAACTCGGGCAATCTGGGTTTCGGAGTTATAAAGCTCAGCGAATAATTCGAGTAGAAGGATTTTATCTTTTGAGAGCGTCTGGTTTTGGACTAGATTGGGGTGATTTAAAAAGAAGCCTTGAAAAAAATCAAAGCCTAAATCGCGGCATACAATTAATTGTTCGCGATTTTCAATTTTTTCAGCTAATAATTTACCTTTAAATCCAGATGCGCTAAGTAAGGTTAGCTGTTTGTTAATTTCTTGCTTCGCTAAGCCTAACACCTCAATTTTTATGATATCAGCAAGATTAATCAATGGGATTAAATCCTCGCTAAAAATAAAATCATCGAGTGCGATTTTATAACCCTGTTTAGAAAATGTTTTTATATTTTCCAATAACAGCTCATCGATAGGAATATTTTCTAATAACTCAATCACAATTCGATCTGTGGGAAGCAAAGCCGGAATCTCTTGTAGCAAATGATTACGAGTAAAGTTAATGAAGGCGGGATGATGTCCGATGATCATATTGAGATCGAGGTGTCTGAAAAGATTGGAAAGTACGTGGGCAGTTGCACTGTCTCCAGCTTGCTCATCTGTGGCATCAATATTCGCACGATTGAGATCACCTGCTCGGTAGAGAAGTTCATAAGCGCATACAGAGCCTTGCGTATCATAAATTGCCTGTCTGGCGAATATTGCAGGTAAGATTTGTTTTTTCAATTTAATCAGATCATAGAAAGAGGTAATCTAAGTATAACGCAAACAGCCCCAGCGATCCCGTAGAACCCTGACCTAGTAGTCTTTTTCGACTAAAGGGCAGAGTAAACTGAGGGAGTAGGGCTGAGTCTGATTAATCTTGATGACTAAAATAATTTAAATCTAATTCCCTTGCCGCTCTTACATCATCTAAACGCTTCACTGGCAAAGTATGCGGCGCTTCCCGCAAAAGATTCGGATTGGTTTCCGCCTCATGAAGGATGGCTTGCATAGCGCTAATAAAACCATCCAATTCTTCTTTGCTTTCTGTTTCCGTCGGTTCGATAAGTAAACATTCGGGAACCAGCAATGGGAAGTAGGTGGTTGGTGCATGAAAGCCATAATCCAGCAATCGTTTTGCTAAATCCATCGCATTAATGCCATGCTTTTTTTTCTCTTGGTTCAGAGAAAGAATAAACTCATGGCTTGCACGCCGTCCAGGATAAGCGGGATTAAAGCCTGCTTTCTCAAGTTTAGTCAGTAAATAATTCGCATTAAGTGTGGCAAACTCAGAAACACGCAGTAGCCCTTCTTTACCTAAAACACGAATATAAAAATAAGCGCGAAGTAAAATACCAGCATTACCCATAAAGCAAGATAGACGGCCAATGCTTTGAGGAAAATCACTGCTAGTAGCCCAACGATAGGCGTTATTTTCTTTGATAACATTAGGCAGTGGGATGTAAGGCAGTAAACGTTTTCCAACGGCTACTGGCCCTGCTCCAGGTCCTCCGCCACCATGAGGCGTTGCAAAGGTTTTATGTAAATTTAAATGCATGACATCAAAACCCATATCGCCTGGTCTTACCTTACCCAAAATAGCATTTAAATTGGCGCCGTCATAATAAAGAAGTCCGCCAGCCTGATGCACGATCTGCGCTATTTCTTTAATTTGACGCATAAACAACCCAAGTGTGGATGGGTTGGTGAGCATAATTCCTGCTGTTTTAGGACCGACTTTGCGACGTAGTTCTTCTAAATCAATGTCACCATCATTGGCTGTGGCAATTTCAACCACTTTAAAACCACACATCACTGCGGAGGCGGGATTAGTACCATGAGCGGCATCAGGAATCAGTATTTCATCACGCAGGCTATCGCCACGTGATTGATGATAAGCCTTAATCATAGCGACGCCGGCAAATTCACCCTGAGAACCCGCCATAGGTGTTAATGACACTGCTTGCATGCCAGTAATTTCAGCCAAATTAGTTTGCAGATCATGAATAATTTGCAAAAAGCCTTGGCTTGCCTCTTCTGGAGCCAAAGGATGACGGTTAATAAAATCGGCAATAGAGGCTGCTTTATGCACTCCACGCGGATTGTATTTCATTGTGCAGGAGCCTAAAGGGTAAAAATTGGTATCAATAGCAAAATTCTTTTGCGAAAGCTTTGTATAATGACGGACCACTTGTAATTCAGAGCAAGCCGGCAATCGCGGTGGTTTGGAGCGTAAAAACTGCTCAGGAATTGCTAATTTCCCTGCTGTATTATCCGGAGCCTGTGCGGTCGCTTGACGGGTAGGTTTGGAGCGTTCAAAGATTAGCATAATTCCCCCTCCGTTCTTTGAATCAGATCTTTGAGTTCTTTACAGTGTTTAACGGGTGTAAATTCGATAATTTGATAATCTGCAATCTCAGCGAGGTAATAAGGATCCTGCTTAAAAATTTCTTCCAGCTTAGATTTATCGTTGGTTGCTGCAATGATAATTCCACCAGTTCGAGGCTTCATTGGTCCTGAAACGATGAGTAGCCCCTGCTTGTAATAGTATTCGAGAAACTCACGATGAGCTTGTAAATACTTATCTACTTCGTTAATCGGTGCTTTATAAGTTAACTGTATTATAAACATCAGCTACCTCGCTTCGCTAAAATTCGCTTCAATGCATTGGCATAATGAGCAATGTCCTCATCCGTACGCATTTCAGTGGCACAAACGAGTAAGGTATTTGCTAATTGTGGATAATGTGATTCGATGGCGTATCCACCGATGAGTCCTTCATCACGTAAGCGCCTGAGTACTTCATCAACCGGTTGAGCAAGACGTAGAAGTGACTCATGGAAAGTAGGTGCTGAAAAAACAGCCTCTACACCATCAATTTGTGTTAGCGCAGATACAAGGGCCTGAGTATTACGATGGCATTGACGGGCAACTTGTAGCATCCCTTCAGCGCCTAATAAACTCATGTGAATAGTTGCCGCCGTGACCAATAAACCCTGGTTAGTGCAAATATTGGAAGTGGCTTTACCGCGTCGAATGTGTTGTTCTCGAGCCTGCAGAGTGAGGCTGTAGCCCGTTTTACCGTCTTTATCTAAAGTACGTCCAATCAAACGTCCCGGCATTTGTCGCACATGCTCCATGCGCGTACTAAAGAAACCAAAATACGGTCCGCCAGAGGCCATGGGTGAGCCCAGGGGTTGTCCCTCGCCACACACGATATCAACCCCCTGCTCACCCCATTGTCCTGGTGGTGTTAAAAGCGCTAATGATATAGGGTTAACGCAAGCGATACTAATTGTTTGATTCGCACGTGCCCAATCAGTAAGTTCATTAACCGACTCTAAACAGCCAAAGAAATTAGGTTGCGCAATAACTAAAGCAGTAATATCTTCGCCTTGGTATTTATCCAACGCGGAGACGGCTGTAATCCCCTGCTTTTCGTCAAAAGCTAAGGTAATAACCTCAATATGCTGATTGCGAACAATGGTTTCCAAGGTTTCACGGTAAAGGGGGTGAATAGTACCTGCCACTAAAACACGATTGGTTTTGCTCCTTTTATTGACGCGTACAGCCATCAGGACAGCTTCCGCCAAGGCCGTTGCTCCATCGTACATCGAAGCATTCGCTACATCCATGCCGGTCAATTCAGCAATCATGGTCTGAAATTCATAAAGTAGCTGCAAAGTGCCCTGACTTGCTTCTGCTTGATAAGGTGTATAGGCTGTTAAAAATTCCCCACGAGAGGCAATATCCCACACCGCGGCCGGAATATGGTGCTCATAGCTACCAGCACCCATAAAGCAAAGTCCATTTTGATTTTTATTCGCGAGATGTTGAGCTTCCTTAAGCATCGCCATTTCACTCAACCCGGTAGGGATATTTTTAAGTTCACCATAGAGTAGTGAAGATGGAATTTCATCAAATAAATCTTGGGTTTTGCTGACTCCGATTTGAGCCAGCATAGTTTCTATGTCTTCGGCAGTATGTGGAATATAAGGCATATTAATGTTCCTCAGCTATCTCGTTTTGATATTGATCTGCATTTAATAAATCGTTTAATTCAGCGAGGTTGTGCGCTTTTATTTTAACTAACCAACCTGCTCCATAAGGATCGCTATTAACAAGGGCAGGATCTTCGTTCACATTTTGATTGACAGCGACAACGACTCCACTAATGGGTGCATAAAAATCAGAAGCAGCTTTAACAGACTCAACAACGCCTAATTCCTGTCCAATCTTTACTTCATCACCTTCTTCAGGTAACTCGACAAACACCATATCCCCTAATAATTGTTGAGCATGCTCAGTGATACCAATTGTCATTATCCCATCAGCGCTGCTTTCCAACCATTCGTGGGTTCGAGTAAATTTTAAATCTGCCATTATTCTTGTCCTCTTCTTATAATTATAATCAGGGCTTTTTATTAAGTTGCTAAATTTCAAATTTATTTGATCGTTATAATATTTGTCCTCGTTTAACAAATCTTGGTTTACCGACTTGAGCGGGAATGAGTTTTCCGCGAATCTCAACCATAACTTGCTCACCGATTTTCGTAGGTACTCGCGCTAAAGCAATTGATTTACCCAACGTTGGCGAATAAGTTCCACTAGTGATAAGGCCATCGGCATGGCCTTCAACGATAACGCGCTGGCCACTACGCATGATGCCTTTATCTTGCAAAATTAAACCGACTAATTTGCGCCGAACACCTTGTTGTTTTTGCGATAAAAGAGCTCCCATGCCGATAAAATCTCGTTCTTCGGGCTGCCATTTTACGGTCCATTCAAGAGCTGATTCCAAAGGAGTGGTCGACTCATCCATATCTTGTCCATACAACAACATTCCGGCTTCAAGGCGAAGAGTATCGCGCGCTGCTAAACCACAAGGTTTAACGCCAGCTGCTAATAGAGAGGACCATAATTGAGTAATTGCTTCTGTAGGTAAAATGATTTCTAAACCATCTTCACCTGTATAACCTGTGCGGGCAAAAAACCAGTTTTCAACATCGACACACTCAAAGTTCGTGAGAGTTGATACGGCATCGATTTGAGCCGGTGTAAGAACACTCATAGTTTTTGCGACTGCTTCGGGGCCTTGAACTGCTAACATGGCAAGTTCATTTCTTTCCTGTAATCCAACAGCAAAACCTTCGCTTTTACTGCGAATCCAAGCCAGGTCACGAGTACGAGTTGCAGAGTTTAAAACAAGACGGTAATTATCTGAGGCGCGTTGATAAGCAATCAAATCATCGATGATGCCTCCATGCTCATTACACAGGCAGCTGTATAGTGCACGTCCTGTATGCTCAAGCAGGTCAACATCGTTGCTAAGTAATTTGCGTAAAAATTGTCTGCCGCCGGCTCCAAGCACATCGACGACGGTCATATGCGAGACGTCAAACATTCCCGCATGCTGACGAACACTGTGGTGTTCATCCAATTGTGAACCATAGTGTAAAGGCATTTCCCAGCCATGAAAATCTACCATTTTTCCACCAATTGCCAAATGACTGGCATAGAGTGGTGTTTTTGCGATCATTGCGATTCCCTCATTTCGCGCGTTGGTGCTGATGATTATACCGAGATGAGTCATTACGACAAGAGTGCTGTCACATCTTTATCTAAACTTTAGCTTAGTTAATCTATTTTCTCATTTTGAATTGTTGTAGCCTTTAAGAGGCGTAGGGGAAAGGAGTTAATTTCTTTCTGGATAAGTATAAATATCATGGGAATTAAAGTAATGAATAGACCAAAGCAAGGAGAGTTCTGTTGGAATGAGTTAGCTACAACGAATATTAAAGCTGCCAAAGATTTTTATGGTAAATTACTCGGATGGAAATTTATTGAACACGAGGCAGGGGACATGACTTATACCATGATTAATGCCGGAGAACATGAATTCGGTGGTATTTGGCAAATTCCTACCGAGCAAAAGGACCAAATTCCTCCTCATTGGATGGGATATATCTTAGTTGATGATATTGAACAAACCTTAGAAAAAGCAAAAAGTCTTGGTGCGACAATAAAAATGCCCGTGACTCCAGTCGGTGACATGGGTCGTTTTATCGTTGTTGTTGACCCCACAGGAGCACATATCGCATTCTGGGAATCAAAAGAGAAATAAGCTGAAATTGAGCTGTTGTGGAAGTTTAATAGTCGGTTTGCGAATCCCCGCTTGACCGCGGGAGCCATGACAGTTGCCACCCAATACATTCCCGTATTTCCCTGAAAAATCGACCAACTATCTCTGAATAAAATTTGCCCAAAGTCTATAATTATAAAAGGGGCAAATGGTCTAAAGGGGAGATTCTTATGAACGTTAATGTTAAAGGCCATAAACTACTCGGTGCCATGCTTTTGGGTTTGTGTTTATTCGCCTCTGCTCCTAGTGATGCCCATTGGGGTGGGGGGCATTGGGGAGGCTGGAGAGGTGGTGGTATGGGTTGGGGGCCAGGCGTTGGTTGGGGCCCAGGTTGGGGTTATGGCGGTTTCTATCGTGGCGGTGGAGTCTATATAGGACCGAGCCCTGTTTATTATAATTGTGGACGGGTCGGAGGCTACTGGCAAAATGGCTACTGGATACCCAGACATAGAGCTTGCTGGTAATCTTTGACCGCGCAGAATTCAGTGATAGCCCTTGTTTTCAACAGGAATTGGAAACGAGGGCTATTTGCATTAGGATAAGATATTAACTGGCAAAAGGATCCCTTGGTGTTAAGTCGACTATTATCTGGGCAAAGTCTGCTTGATTTAGCATGGCTGTTATTTTTATTGTTCATGCTAAGGCATTTTTGGCGTGATAGAACAGCGCTTGCCCAAGCTCGTTCTTGGTTAATAACTAAAGGTCGTATCACTACCTTTGAATGGACTCGCGCGGGTCCGCGCTTATGGCCAAGAATTCAATATACTTATCAGGTCTTTGATCAGGATTTCCAGGGCGAATACCTTTTTCTAGATACCGCTCATAATAATCCTAATAGTAAATATGCTCGAAGAGTCGCCTACAAAGCTGCAGTTGCTTACGAAAAGGATGCCGAAATTGATGTTTTTTATAATCCGAATGATCCCAATCAAGCGGCTCTGGATATCACCCTCCCCCGGAAATTAAATCTAATTGTTGCTTTATTGATTGCATTAGTTATTTTGCATCTGGTGGTGGTGATTAGCCGTTTATTGTAAAAATTCATCACCTTGGTGTTGCTGTGCTAGTGGTATTAGTCTCATTAGTTTTATCAGAACACTGACAAGGAGGCGTACTGACCTTGGATTGTAAACTCAGAATCGCAAAACCGCGAACTCCTTGTCCAGCAGGAGCTTGTGTGAAATGGATAGTAACGTCCAAATTTTGTTTTTGTTGATATTGAGGATTTTTATAAACCACTAATATCGGCATTTTGGCTTGCCATTGATTAGGGGCGAGGGTCTTAATTTCCGGGGGTAAAGTGGCTACGGCGCTCACATAATAAGAGTTGGTTTGCACTGCTTCAGGAAGTTTAGAACTAGTCATTGCCGTACTATAAGCAGTCCATCCACCTGCAGTAAAATATTTAGCAATTCCTTTTTGGTTTTCGAGGAAGTTTTTATAATCAAAAGTATAGGTAGCAATAATGGCTTCATTAGCCCAAACTGCAAGTTGAGTATTATCAGGAGGTAGTGCTTTAGCTGATAAGGATAAAGCAAATAGCATGAAAGCAGCACAAATATTGATTTTCCTCATGGAATTTATCCTCAAAGTCATCATAGCGAAATATATTCTAATTGTAGTCGTTTTCAAGGTGAAAAAAACCCCGGCCTAAACCGGGGAAGTGATTGTGTCCTACTTTAATTAGTAATGACACTACTCCGCGTAAAGAGGGGAGCGCGGAGCAGAGCATTATAATTTATGCTCATATCATTAGACACGCGTGGTCAAAAAAAGTTCAATTTTGCTGATTAATTTTATTCCCTCGCAGGCTGAAAAGGATTTGGAGGCCTATCTTGTTCAAATAAAACCGAATTGACGCTAGGAAAACTCTGATTCCTCGGCGACAGCCCTCATAATTTATGTTATTTTATGCGATCTTGAGCTTTAGCAAAGTCAAGGGGTCTAATACTTGTTTAAGCAAAGGCCAGTCAAATATTCCATCGGCGTAACCAGGTAAAAAATAGGGGGCATTGTGCGCAACAGTCGTTTTTACTTTGCCAACCGTGAAAATGTAAGTCGTTATATCAATCGTTTGGATATTTTATTACTGATACTGATTTTTTTTGTTCTGTTTTTTCTCGGTTGGGCGGGAAAACAAATGGCGAGTCCTTATCAATTAGGAGAGCCCTTAGTCATTTCTTTAGATCCGAGCAAACTGCCTTTTTACGCATTGCGCACCGTGTTAAGAATGTTTATTGCTCTGGGTTTATCATTGCTGTTCACCTTTGCTGTAGGCGCGTTGGCTGCGAAGAATCGGCGAGCTGAACAAGTGATTATTCCAGCGATTGACGTTTTACAGTCGGTTCCCGTTCTGAGTTTTTTATCGATTACCGTAACTGGATTCATTCGCTTATTCCCTGGCAGTTTATTGGGGCCTGAATGTGCTTCTATTTTTGCTATTTTTACTGCTCAGGTATGGAATATTACTTTTGGATTTTATCAAGCTTTAAAAACCTTGCCTGAAGATTTAAAAGAGGCGTCGGCGATGTTCCAATTATCTGCTTGGCAACGATTTTGGAAGGTTGAAGTTCCCTTTTCGATGTCGAGTTTGCTGTGGAATTTGATGATGTCGATGTCAGCTAGTTGGTTTTTCGTCGTATTATCCGAGGCTATCTCCGTTTCTCACCAGGACATTCTCCTACCTGGGGTAGGTTCTTATATTGCTCTAGCCATAGAGCAGCGTGATCTGCATGCAGTGGGCTATGCCATCTTGTCCATGGTTATCGTTATTTTTCTCTACGATCAGATTTTGTTTAGACCCCTCATTGCCTGGTCAGAAAAATTTAAAATGGAACCCTCACCGGATGAGGAAGAATATCAATCCTGGTTAATTGATTTAATTCGCGGGAGTCGATTAACCAAACATTTTGGTAAAATGGCAGCCGTTGTAAAAGATAATTTTGTGAATGCGCGTTGGTTATCTCGTCGGAGTATTAAAGTCGCAAAAGAAATCGATTTACGCCGACAAAAACATCTCGATTGGACATGGAATACCGTGGTACTCCTTGCAATTTTTGGCGGTGGTTGGCTGCTTATGAATTTTATTTTAACTGAACTTAAGTTGAAAGAAGTTTTGCATGTCTTTCTTCTTGGTGCAGCTACGGGTACACGAGTTATTGTATTAATTATTTTTAGTTCTTTGATTTGGATTCCTGTCGGCGTTTGGATTGGGTTAAGACCACGATTGGCACAGAAAATTCAACCAATTATTCAATTTGTTGCCGCTTTTCCCGCCAATTTGTTCTATCCTTTGTTTGTAATTGCTATTGTACAATTTCATCTGAGTGTCGAAATCTGGGTCACTCCACTAATGATTTTGGGGACTCAGTGGTATATTTTATTTAATGTGATTGCCGGTGCTTCAACAATCCCACGCGACCTTTATTTGGCAGCGGATAATTTCGGTGTCAAAGGATGGCAATGGTGGAAGCGCTTGGCATTGCCAGGAATCTTCCCATTTTATATTACTGGAGCCATTACTGCTGCCGGCGGAGCATGGAATGCCAGTATTGTGGCAGAGTGGGTTAGTTGGGGAAACACCACCTTGGAAGCGACAGGCTTGGGGGAGTATATTCATGCAAGTACGATAGCAGGTGATTTCCCAAAAATAGCCTTAGGTACTGCGATGATGTGTACTTATGTCCTGGCATTTAATCATTTAATTTGGCGTCCGCTTTATCGATTGGCGGAAGAGCGATTCCATTTCAATTGAGGATGCTATGTCAGAAACTATTATTGCTATTGAAAATTGTCGTAAATCCTTTAAAAAAGCATCTGCTCAAGATTTGTTAGTGCTCGAAGATGTTAATTTTCGTCTACAAGAAGGTGAAATTGTTGCCTTACTTGGTAAATCTGGCTCGGGCAAATCCACCCTTTTGCGTATTATTGCAGGTCTAGTTCCGCCCTCAGCAGGAAAAGTGACTTATCGTGGTCAGCCCGTGACAGGTCCGGTGCCCGGTATAGCGATGGTTTTTCAATCTTTCGCGCTGATGCCATGGTTAACTGTGCTCGAAAATGTGGAGCTAGGTTTAGAAGCCCAAGGTGTCGGACGCGAAGAAAGGCGACACCGTGCAATTGAAGCAATTGATACTATCGGTCTTGATGGATTTGAATCAGCTTTCCCCAAAGAATTATCCGGCGGAATGCGTCAACGGGTTGGCTTTGCTCGAGCTTTAGTTATTAATCCAGACGTGTTGCTAATGGATGAACCTTTTTCTGCTCTCGATGTATTAACGGCTGAAAACTTAAAATCAGATATGTTGAAATTATGGCAAGAAAAGAAAACCAACACCAATGGGATCTTATTAGTTACTCATAATATTGAGGAAGCAGCAACTCTAGCTGATCGAATCATTATTTTTGGCAGTGATCCTGGCTATATTCGCGCAGAATTACAAGTTGCACTGGAGCAACCTCGTGATTCAGAAGCGCCTGAGTTTCGTGCGTTAGTTGATAAAATCTATACCTTGATGACCACAGGCCCTAAGGAAAAAGCAAAAGGTGCGCAACGTGAGCGCCAAATTGGGTTGGGTTATCGTTTACCAGATGTGGAGCCTTCAGAGTTATCTGGATTGATTGAGACTATGAAGTCATTCAAGGAACAGATTGATCTTCCAGAGTTAGCTGATGAATTGATGATGAATATTGATGATTTATTTCCCATTTTAGAAACCTTGGAGATTTTAGGATTTGCTAAAGTATCCGATGGCGATATTCAACTCAGTGAATTAGGAAAACAATTTTCAGAGGCCGATTTACAAGCACGTAAGCAATTATTCGCAGGACGACTTTTAGAAAAAGTGCCTTTGGCACGTTATATTCGCCGCGTCTTAGATGAGAAAGTGGGTCATCGTGTTTCTGAAGAACGATTTTTATCTAAACTTGAAGACTATTTAAGCGAAAAAGAAGCTGAGCGTGTGTTACGCACGATGATTGACTGGGGACGCTACGCCGAACTTTTTGCTTATGATTTTAATACTGGAATCTTAAGTTTAGAAAACCCAGGGATTTCTGATGCGACTGTGGAATAAAATTAACCACGCTATACACCGATAATAATTTAGATATAAACACAGCATTTTTTTATAAAAACAAACGATTTCAGGAAAGGAGTACAAGGATGATTTGGTTAAATAAATCAACAATGGCGCAAAAACTTACATTACTTGTTATCCTCTCAGCCAGCGGAATGCAGCTAGCCGGATGTGATAATTGTACATCCTCCAGCTCGCCTCTTGCCGTATCTCTTATAACGCTAAATGGGCAGTGTATATTAGCTAGCAATATAACCTGCCGATGCTCCGGTGGTGGCGTTCTCTCTACCTGCTCTCAAGGAACTCAAACCTTCAGCCAAGGCACTGCCGCACCCGGAGTCTTCCTACCCTGCCCAAATACTTTTAGCTGTAGTAGTCGCACGACAAGTTGCGGCAGTAACGGTTGAAATCCGCTAAAGTAATAGTGTTGCAATTATTTAGTGCGGCGACGCATTGGCACGCTCTTCTAAAATCGCTACGGCAGGTAAGGTTTTACCTTCTAGAAATTCAAGAAAAGCACCACCTCCTGTGGATATATAAGAAATTTGATGGGTTAGATCATATTGATCGACCGCAGCAAGTGTATCTCCACCGCCAGCAATAGAAAAGGCGTCACTATCAGCAATCGCTATCGCTAATGCTCTCGTGCCATAAGCAAATTGCGGGAATTCAAAAACACCGACGGGGCCATTCCAAATAATTGTATTGGCTTGGTTAACGATGTCGACATAGCGACTCACTGTTTCTGGGCCTATGTCCATGATCATGTCGTCACTGGCTACATTACTAAGTGTTTTATTAAACGCCGGGCAGCTGTCTGAAAAAGTTTTACCCACAACGACATCGGAAGGTAGCGGGATTTGGCAACCACTTTCTTTAGCTAAAGCCAAGATCTCCCGAGCATCATCCAGTAAATTTTCTTCACAAAGCGATACGCCAATTTCATAGCCTTGAGCGCGAAGAAAAGTGTTGGCAATCCCACCGCCGGGGATTAGATAATCAACTCGCCCTACTAGTTGCTTCAGTAAAGTTAATTTGGATGATACTTTGGCACCACCAACAATAGCCACAATCGGTTTTGCAGGTTCTTTAAGTACATGTTGTAAGGCCTCTAATTCGCGAACAAGCAGTGGACCTGCTGCAGCTACCGTCGCATATTTTGCTACGCCATAGGTAGAAGCTTGGGCGCGATGGGCAGTGCCAAAAGCATCCATCACAAAGATATCGCATAGGTTTGCAAGTTTTTTTGCCAGGTCGTCATCATTTGCTTTCTCACCCGGATTGAATCTTACATTTTCACAAATTACTAATTCACCGGGATTGACCTCGATGCCATTTAAATAATTGGTTTCAAAGCGAACAGGGTATTCAAGATTAGCTTCCAAGTAGTCAGCAATTGGTTTTAAAGAAAAACGTTTTTCAAATTTACCTTCTTCTGGTCTGCCCAAATGCGATAACACCATTACAGCCGCTCCTTCATCAAGAGCTGCTTGTAACGTGGGTAAAGCGGCTTGTAGGCGTTGATCGCTCGTGATAATGCCATCTTTTATCGGAACATTTAAATCTTCACGAATCAATATTCGTTTACCACGAAGACTGAGCTCGCTCATTTGAACTAGATTCATTTATACTGTCCTTAACGATTCATCATACAGTTTGCGGTATCTAACATACGATTAGAGAAACCCCACTCATTGTCATACCAAGCCACTACTTTCACTAAATTGCCGAGCACTTTCGTCAGGGCAGTATCAAAAACAGCTGAAGCAGGATAGTGATTGAAATCACAAGAGACTAAGGGTTCTTCGTTGATATGGAGAACTTCAGATTTTGCTTTACGCATGATGTCATTAACTTCGGCTGCCGTGGTTTCACGTAGAGCAATAAACGTGAGATCAATAACAGAAACATTCAGTGTGGGAACTCGCATAGCAAAGCCATCGAGCTTGCCAGCCAATTCTGGGAGTACTAAACCAACCGCTTGTGCAGCACCTGTTTTAGTTGGAATAATGGATTGTGTTGCTGAGCGTGCGCGACGAAGATCGATATGACTAGCATCTAATAACATTTGATCTTTAGTGTAGGCATGCACGGTGTTTAATAAGCCGGAAGAAATTCCCAATGCGTCGTTAAGCGGTTTTACCACTGGAGCTAAGCAATTGGTTGTACAGGAAGCATTGGATACAATAACATCAGTTGCTTGCAGTATTTGATGGTTAACTCCATACACTATAGTTGCATCAGCATTTTTACCGGGGGCGGAGATTAAAACTTTTTTAGCTCCGGCCTGAATATGCTTCATTGCTCCTTCACGATGAGTGAAATGTCCAGTGCACTCAAAAACGATATCCACATCCAAGCTACTCCAAGGAAGTAAGGAAGGGTCGCGCTCGGAAGTGACCCGAATCGGGTGTCCATCAATAATTAAATTGTTTCCCTCAACGCGTACTTCACTGCCAAATCGACCATGCGTTGAATCATAGCGAGTTAAATGCGCAGTGGTTTCTATACCCGATACATCATTGATGGCAACCACGTTGAATAGATTTTGGCGCTTGTATTCAAAAATGGATCGTAAGACACAGCGGCCAATGCGACCGTAACCATTTATTGCGACTCGTATCGTCATACTACTTCTCCGAAATTACAGGGACTCTTCTTGAGTCAGTTTTTAAAATTACGTTTAAGAGGCTCTTTAGCAATTCAAGATGTGCTCTAAGGTCATGACTATATTTTCAACAGTGATGCCTAAATAATTATATGCTTGAGCAGCTGGTGCAGAAACACCAAAGCGATCAATACCAATCACTGCTCCGTCTAAGCCTACAAAACGATACCAATAAGCGGTAGTGGCCGCTTCAACAGCGACCCGTTTGCGTATGGCCTTTGGTAAAACCTGCTCTTGATAGGCATTATCTTGAGCTAGGAAACGCTCACAACAAGGCATTGAAACGACGCGAATCCTTTTCCCGGCTGCTTGCAATTGAGTTGCCGCAGCAAGGGCTAATTGAACCTCTGAACCGGTTGCTAGGAGTATAGCCTCTGGTTGTCCTTGACAATCACTGAGAATATATCCTCCTTTTTTAATATTTTTTGCACTATCCGGGGCGTGAGTGAGCTCCGGTAAATTTTGCCTTGATAATAACAGGGAAGAAGGTCCTGTATGATGTTCGAGTGCTTGTTGCCAGGCAATCGCTGTTTCAAATAAGTCAGCTGGTCGCCATACTTGCATATTCGGGGTCATGCGCAACATCGCAGCATGTTCTATCGGTTGATGAGTCGGGCCATCTTCGCCCAAACCGATTGAATCATGGGTGAAGACATAGATAACCCGCTGCTTCATGAGCGCACTCAAGCGGATGGCATTTCTGGCGTAATCTGCGAATACTAGGAAAGTTCCACCATAAGGGATAAAACCACCGTGGAGGGCTAAACCATTCATGATGGCTGCCATACCAAATTCACGCACACCATAGAAAAGATAATTACCAGAAAAATCAGTTGATTTTATTGCTTTCGTGCCAGACCAATCCGTATTGTTCGAGCCTGTTAAATCAGCTGAGCCGCCTAACATTTCGGGCAGCAGATGAGCAAATTGTTGAAGACAAAGCTGCGAGCTTTTGCGAGTCGCTAAGGCTTTGTCATTGTGCCGACATTGTTCGATAAAATGCTCTGAAAAATTGTTCCAGTTATCAGGTAAGTCATGATTGATACGGCGTAAAAACTCATGATAATCGCTTTGATACTGTTGTTGGTAATTATTACAGAGAGCTAACCACTGATTTTCATCATGTTGTCCCTGCTCAATATGATTCCATTCGGCATAAATGGTCTCAGGAATGACAAAAGGCTCATATGGCCAATTAAAGGTTTCCCGTACCTTTGCGACACCCTCTGCACCAAGTGGCGCTCCATGTGCTTTTTCACTGCCTGCGACGGGTGAGCCAAAACCAATCACCGTTTTGCAGATAATCATACTAGGCTTAGCTGTTTCTTGCTGAGCTTGCACAATGGCTTTTTCAATCGCTTGTGGATCATGGCCATCAATGGGACCAATCACTTGCCAATTATAAGCTTTGAAACGTAAAGCGGTATCATCGGTGAACCAAGATTCCACCTTACCATCAATGGAAATCCCGTTATCGTCGTAAAAAACAATGAGTTTTCCGAGACCTAGTGTGCCTGCTAAAGAACTAACTTCATGAGAAAGGCCTTCCATGAGGCAACCATCTCCAACGAAGACATAAGTAAAATGGTTAATGAGTTTTGAGTTAGGACGATTAAAAAGAGTGGCTAATTGCTTTTCGGCAATCGCCATACCTACTGCATTAGCTAAACCTTGCCCCAAAGGTCCTGTGGTCGTTTCAACTCCAGGAGTGTCTGAATATTCTGGATGACCAGGCGTTTTTGAGTGAAGTTGACGAAAATGCTTTAGCTCATCGATGCTTAGGTTATAACCCGTTAAATGCAATAAAGAATAAAGTAGCATCGAGCCATGACCATTGGACACCACAAAGCGATCCCGGTCAAACCAGTTGGGATTTTTGGGGCTGTACTTTAAAAATTTTTTCCAAAGTACGGTCGCAATATCCGCCATGCCCAGGGGCATGCCCGGATGTCCAGACTGTGCTTGCTCAACGGCATCAATACTTAAAAAGCGGATAGCGTTGGCTAAATCATTGGAAAGGCTCATCGTTCTCTTCTGCTGTCATCAGGGGCACTATTGTCGCTCAGAAGCTATTAATCAGCAAGTTAGCTCTCTATTTATTGTAGCAATAATGTTCAAATATTTTTTTTTGGATAAAATCCGTCTTGAAAAATTTACTTCTTGACTATTTTTTGGGATGATTTACCAGCTTCAACTAATCTAAGGTTGTATGTCAGCAGTTTCGCAGCGATTACAGTCTCTTATAGGTGATACTCTCGAACCATGTGAAGAAGGGACAAAAACTTGGGTGTTTCGAGATAAATTGGAAGAGAAAGGTGTTGAACTTTTTCAGCCACTGGTACGTATTCATCAATTATTGACTCTCGAATACAATGTGCACTGCGTACATCTGATGCATAGCTTTGCGGATAAATCCAAGCAACAAGAAGTCACTGAAGACGAACTCAATGTACTTACCGATCAATTAGTCGCTGCTTTAACAATGGCAGAGCTTTTGGCACATATTTATCATTATTATTTGGATGTGCCCTACGAAGTATTACGCTTGCAGAAAGAGCAAAAATATTACCGAGAGTTATTGAGGCTACGCGGTTATGATTTTCCCAATACTGAGAAATTGGAAAATGATCCTATGGGGTCTTTTTCTCAATATGTGAGAGACACCACGCGACAATATAACTGGCACCGATTATTTACTATCCGCATACGACGAGTCTTTATCACCTTACTTCCTTTTATCTTAGATTGGAATCATCTGACTGATTCGATAAATGGTATAGACCTCATTCTTGGACCGACCTTAAATTACGTGGCCTGGCTATTTTATGTTCCTAGATTAGCACTTAATCTTTTTATGTTGCTAAAGCATCTTTTTCTTACTGAATGGGCAGGGATGGGGGCAAAAGAAAAGGACCTATATTGGTTGATTCGTGTCGAAGCCCAGTTGCAACGACGCTGGTTTTTCTTAGGTAACGATACGGCTTGGTTCATTTGTGGTATCTTGGCTTGCTTTGTATTGACTGGCAGTCTAGCGCCGGTTGGTATGTATATCACTATCTCCATCTTTTTCTTTGACGTAATAATGGCGACTATCCGAGCTCTTATTGAGCTTCGCCGCATCAACGAAATCCGTGAACAATATAATAATGTTGCAAAAAAATTACGCAGCTCTGGGGCTTCAAAAGAAGAAATTGATGAAATAGAAGAATATCAACGACAGTTGGAGGAGCAGTTTACTTGTGAGCAACAAAGAGTAATGTTGGGCGTTATTAGCACAAGCGCTTTGTTTTTAGCAATGTGTTTCGCTATGCCAGCTCTAGCTAGTATGCCAATTATTCCGCTTATTGGTGCAATCTTGGTTGTTACCATAACTTTCGCTACCTTTCTTGCTAACCGTTGGATAGATAGTCACGTTCCCAGAAACAATGTAGAAAAAATTGAAACGCCTGGTAAGTCATTATTTGAAAGTAGCTCGGCTTTTTTTCAAGCTAATATGTCTAGTATGGATGAGAAGCAACGACGAAAAATTTTACACGTCTCGAGCGAGCCAGGTCCACTTTCCGATCTTATGTATTCAAATACACCGCTATAATAGAGTAGATATCAATTCAATGATATTCTTAAAGAATTTGTTATGACTGAGAGGAATTATGTCAGCAGTTAGCCTACCGCAGTTTACTTCTATAGATACGGATCATTTTGTCGAGCATCTCGCTAAACTTTTACAAGATAACTTAGCTCAAATAGCAGTAATTCTTAGAGAGAATGAGCAGTTTACTTGGAACAATCTCATGCGACCATTAGAAGAGATGGATGATGCACTTGAGCGTTTTTGGTCCCCATTATCGCATTTGCATGCGGTAGTTAATACAAAAAAATTACGCGATTGTTATCAGGCTTGTCTGCCGAAGTTATCGGCTTATGACTCTGCAATTGGTCATAATCAAGAGCTCTACAATGCGATTAAATCCTTAGATAAAACAGTTTTGAATGAAACCCAGCGAAAGATCATTGAAGACAGCGTTCGTGATTTTGAATTGTCTGGCGTTGCCTTATCGTCTGAGAAGAAACACCGTTTTGAGGAAATTCAAACTCATTTATCTCAGTTGGCGAATCAATTTGACAATAATGTTTTGGACGCAAGCCAGGCCTTTAGTTTGCACATCACCGACGAAAAACGAATAGCTAGTTTACCCGAGCATGCTATTCACACGGCACGCGAGTTAGCTGCAGAAAAAGAGTTGCCAGGTTGGATGCTAAATCTCGAATTTCCTTGCTATCTCGCTGTGATCTCTTATGCAGAAGATAGGGCTTTGCGTGAGGAAATGTATCAGGCCTATGTCACTCGTGCCTCCGATCAAGGGCCCAGCGCAGGAAAATATGACAATACAAGCTTAATCGATGAAATGTTAACTCTTCGACAAGAAAAAGCGGAATTGCTTGGCTTTGCTAATTATGCAGAATTATCCTTAGCGACTAAAATGGCGGAATCAACATCACAAGTTGTAGGTTTTTTACAAGATTTATCTAAACGCGGGCACCATCAAGCAGAAACGGAATTTAAATCTTTGCAGGAATTCGCTACTAAAGAATATGATCTAGATGAATTAGCTCCCTGGGATTTAGCCTTTGTTTCTGAGAAAAAAAGCCAAAAAGAATACGCTATCTCGCAGGAAGAATTACGTCCTTATTTTTCTCTCAATAAAGTCATGGAAGGGTTATTTACCATAGTGAATAAACTCTACGGTATGAATATGGAAGAAACCAAAGACGTTGATACCTGGCATCCCGATGTAAAATGTTATCGTATTTTGGACGAGAATAGACAATTACGCGGCTATATTTACGCTGATTTGTTTGCTCGGCAACACAAACGCGGCGGGGCATGGATGGATTCTTTGCAAGGTCGACGAATTTTAGCTAATGGTGATACTCAATTGCCTATCGCAACCTTAACATGCAATTTTGCAAAGCCGTCAGCCAAAAAAATGGCTGCTTTGTCACATGATGAGGTGTTAACTTTATTTCATGAACTTGGCCACTGCTTACATCATGTGTTGACAAAGGTCGATTATCTGAATGCCTCTGGGATCAATGGCGTCGAGTGGGATGCTGTTGAGTTACCCAGTCAATTTTTCGAAAATTGGTGCTGGGAACAAGATGCGCTCCAATTACTCACTCAACATATAGATAGTGGAGAGGTATTACCTGACGAGCTATTTAAAAAATTGCTTGCTGCTAAAAATTTCCAATCTGCCATGGCAATGATGCGCCAACTGGAGTTTTCTCTATTTGATTTCCGTATCCATCAAGAGTTTAAGCCGCAAAGTTCAGGTTTAGTGACAAAGATACTCAATGAAGTAAGAAAACAAACTACGGTTGTTCCTATCGCCCCATATAATCGTTTCCAACATAGCTTTTCTCATATTTTTGCGGGAGGCTATGCGGCGGGTTACTACAGCTATAAATGGGCAGAAGTGCTTTCTAGTGATGCTTTTTCTCGGTTTGAAGAAGAAGGAATTTTTAACGCTCAAACCGGGCGTGATTTCTTACATTCAATTTTAGAAATAGGCGGCTCAAAGAAAGCAGCAAATGCTTATTTGCAGTTCAGAGGCCGCCCAGCGAAAGTAGATGCTTTATTGAGGCATAACGGGATTAAATAGGACATTTTTTTATCCCTCCGATTTTTGTCGGAGGGATAAGAGCGATAAAAATTCAGAGACCTAATCCACGCAAATACCAAAAACCAGAAATTTTGTCGGTATAGTTCAGCATAAAGATGTGTTATAATTAAAGTGTACGACAAAGGGGGCGACCTGGTTTCGACGTGGGTTGCGAAACCTGAAGTGCATGCCGAGAATGAGAACTCTCGTAAATCAGACTCACTAAACATAAATGCAAACGAAGAAAACTTTGCAGGTGAAGGCTCTATCGCTGCGTAAGCTCTGATAGTTTTTTCACCGCACCGTGCGCTGCTTTAAAACCAGCGCCCCGTTGACCGAGCCCGCTTATCGGTATCGAATCAACGGTCATAAGAGATAAGCTCGCATCTTGATACGTCCCGCATCAAGTTGTTAAATCAAGGGAATCGCCGTAAACCATCCTGCCTGTCGGAGGGGATACGGTTAACTTAATAGACAAGGCTACGCATGTAGAGCTGACGGCAGAGGATTTGCGGACGCGGGTTCGATTCCCGCCGCCTCCACCACTTACTAATCTTAGATGTTCCTGAAAAGTCCTTTTAAGCCTTGTAAACACTAGGTTTTACGAGGTTTGGCTTCCTAGCTATTCCCAATAATTCCCTGATGTCCTGCGCTATGTGTTGGTACTATCGTTGGTATTTTCGATACCAACACTATGTGATACCAACAAAATGAAATTATCTGTTCTAGATGTTAAGAAAAAGCGAGAGTTGGATAAACCGTTAAAGCTTTCTGATGGCCAAGGATTATTTTTACTGATCCAACCAAACGGGAAAAAATATTGGCGCTATTCCTATCGCTTTGATGGAAAGCAGAAAACGCTCGCATTGGGGGTTTTCCCAGAAGTAAGTTTAGCGGAAGCACGAGATTTACGAGAAGAAGCCCGTGCCTTGTTAAAGAAGACGAAAGTCGATCCGAGTGAGCATCGCAAAGCCTTAAAACAATCACAGACCAGTCAGGATATGGATAGCTTTGAAGTTGTGGCTCGGGAATGGTTTGCCAATCAATCCCCTATTTGGGTTCCTACCCATGCAGATAAAATCATTCGCCGTCTTGAGCGAGATATTTTTCCTTGGCTTGGAAGCAGTCCTATTGTATCGATTACCGCGCAGCAACTATTAATTGCTGCACGGCGTATTGAAGAGCGTGGCGTAAAGGAAACAGCTCGCCGAGCCTTGTTAAATTGTAGCCAAGTATTTCGATATGCCATAGCAACTGGTCGAGCCGAACGCGATCCTGTACCTGATTTAAAGGGTGCACTTCAACCTGCAAAAACAACACACTTTGCAACGATGACCGATCCTAAGGCTATCGGTGAGCTCTTACGAGCAATTGATGAATACCACGGGAGCTTTATAACAAAATGCGCTTTACAGCTTGCGCCGTTAGTATTTGTCCGTCCGGGAGAGTTAAGAGCCGCTGAATGGGCTGAAATTGATCTGGATGCAGCGGAATGGAATATCAAAGCTGAACGGATGAAAATGCGTGTTGCACACTTAGTGCCTTTGTCGAAACAAGCTATAGCTATATTAAAAGAACTCCATCCGCTTACTGGGCGAGGGAAATATTTATTTTCCAGTGAACAGACCAGCATTCGCCCAATGAGTGAAAATACCCTGAATTTCGCTTTGCGTCGTATGGGATTTGCCAAGAGTGAAATTAGTGCGCATGGATTTCGTGCAATGGCCAGAACGCTTATTGATGAAATCTTGCATATCAGACCAGATTATATTGAACACCAACTTGCACATGCTGTCCGTGATCCTAATGGACGTGCTTATAACCGTACTACACATTTACCAGAGCGAAGGGAGATGATGCAGAAATGGGCGGATTATCTGAATGAATTAAAACGAACTTCAATTAACAGTACAATGAGAGAGACAGAATGAGCACTTTTTCAGATGAGATGGAATATTATGAAAAATATCAGGCAGAAAAAATTAAATTACATAAAGAATCTTTGCTCTCATTAAATATTCCATATGAGAAGTTAATCAATTATGCAGCAGAAGCAACGGCTACTGCAGAAATATTAAATGAAACAGTTCAATATTTAGAGGCGGAAAATGCCAATCTAAAAACGAAATTTGCTTCGAATCAATTTCCTCAATACCAAGAAATTATTACTCAAAATACAGTTGCAGCATTTCAATTTAATGCTACTGAGGTGGTGAATGAACTCAATGTTCATCAAAAAAATAAAAGAATTCAAAATGGAAGGAAAGGTGGTGAAACAAAACGCAATAAGGATTCAGAGAAAAAACAGGCAGCTAAAAGTTCGGTAAAAGAATATTGGGACAAATGGCAAGAAACAATAACCCTGTATGATACTCAGATAGCGTTTGCATTGGATATGCTAGAAAAATTTCCCGTATTAACTAATCCAAATACAATAGAGAGTTGGTGTAGAGAATGGAGAAAAAATAAAAATAGTGGAATCGTTACCAAGTAGAATGGTTATTTTGCTGGCCAGGATCCTTATTCTACTTAGTACATTGGTGTTTGTTGGCTAAAAGAAGTTATTAAATACGTATTCCCTAAAATACCTAAGGAATACCAATGCCACACCCGGACGCACCAAAAATCCTGATTCGTCGAAAAGAAGTTGAGCGGCAAACATCCCTATCCCGATCAAGAATTTATGCATTGATGCAAGAAGGTCTTTTTCCTGATTGTATACATCTTGGCCCAATGTCAGTAGCTTGGGTTGAGTCAGAAGTGCAAGAATGGGTTGCCACTCGTATTGCTGATTTTCGCAAATCAAGTGAGGGCTAGAAATGAAAAAGCCCATTCCATCTATCGACAAAACAGGCTACACAAGACAGCTTTATTATACCCTGCATCAATTGAATATTCAAAAAACAAAAAATACCAAAGTGAATCAGGCAGGAGGCAAACTATGAAATTACCTCCTTATATGATCAATAAAGATTGCCGACGTTGGTTATTATGGAAATCAGAATCTCAAGGCAACTCCAAACCAAAAAAAGTGCCTTATTATGCCAATGGTCAACGACGTGGTGGTAAACTTGATAGCCCTGAAGATATAGGACGGTTAGTATCGTTTGAAGAGGCTCATGCTATATTTTTGCAAGGTAAATACACTGGTTTAGGGTTTGCGCTTGGCTCAGATAATCATGGTGGTTATTGGCAAGGTATAGATTTTGATGACATTCATAATAAGCCTGAATTACAGTCTCTTATAACATCATTACCAGGATATATTGAAACCAGCCCCAGCAAAAATGGAATACATGCCATTGGTTATGGACGGCGTTTCAATCCACTGGGGAGTAATAAAAGTGGTATCGAGGCGTATTGCTCAGGCCGATTTTTTACAGTAACCGGCGATAACGCTTTTTATCCTATAATAGATAATGTTCAAGATCTTGCAGGTGTTATTGAACAAATTTTAAATCCATTGCATAAAAAAGCAATTGGTAATAAACCAGATACTCTCGAAACAAATAATACAAATATAAATTCAAAGTTAATTGATGAATTACGAGCCGCTTTACATTGTATTTCACCTGATGATTACCATACATGGATTTCTGTTGGTCAAGGACTTAAGCCTTTGGGGATTGTAGGGTTTAAACTTTGGAGTGAATGGAGCACAACTAGCCCTAAGTTCAAAGGTAAGGAAGATCTGGCACGTTGGGATACTTTTAGTGGTGAGCGAACGAGTTATAAGACCATATTTGCAACGGCTCAGCAAAATGGCTGGATAAATCCTGCCAAAAGAATAGAGCGCGCCACACTTGAATCACAACCATCTCTGAAAAATGACATAAAAACGAACTGCACCGAAAAATTTCCCATTATTCCAGTATCAGAGTACGCAGGCTTAAATCATTCTCCATGGCTCATAAAGAATATTCTTCCCAAAGCAGAATTAGTTATGGTTTATGGTCCCTCCGGATCTGGTAAATCATTTTTTGTATTGGATATTGCTTTTGCAATTGCACAAGGAATTGAATGGCAAGCTTTTAAAGCATCACAGGGCCGGGTTGTATACATTGCTGCAGAGGCCGGAGCGGGAGTTCGAAAGCGATTATTAGCCTATGCCGTTCACCATGATATTGATCTGGATGAGGTTCCATTGGGCATTATCCCTGCAGCACCTAACTTCCTTAATGACGATGATGTTGTGCAGGTCAGCGAGGCAATTGGTGAGGCCAGCTTGATTATTGTAGATACACTAGCGTGTGTAGCTGCAGGAGCAGATGAAAACTCAAGTGCTGATATGGGTAAAGTTATTGGGAATTGTAAATTACTGCATCAATTAACAGGTGCAGTAGTTATGATTGTTCATCATATGGGCAAGAATGAGAGCAAAGGCGCACGTGGATGGTCAGGTATTCGAGCTGCTGTTGATGCTGAAATGGAGCTTAAGTCTGCGGACTATGGGTTTAAGATGAGTATTACTAAACTTAAAGATGGAGAGACAAACGGTTCTCTCGATTTTAACATATTACAAATTGAGCTTGGAGAAGATGATGATGGGGATCCAATAACTAGTTGTGTCGTGATCCGATATGACCCAGCTAATCAGGGTAGATCAGAACCACAAGGAAGATGGCGGAAAATGATTGCTGATGCGATTCAAAAACTCTCAACGGTTCAAAGTAGTATTCCCAAAAGAGAATTGATTGAATTAGTTATCAAGTACGATGTTCAAAGTTCAGACAATGAAAAGCGAGATCAAAGAAAAGCCTGTATTTCCAGAGCGTTGAAGGGATTAATTAAAAGTGGCTATTACAAAGAAAGTGATGGGTATATTTCATGGGAATTACAAGAATTACCACCTGCTGCTCCATGATGGCTACATTCTCTACATTTCAGCTACAAATAGCATATGTAGCACGCCAGGATTGCTACCTACATTACATCACTCTATAAGATGTAATGTAGGTAGCATGGTAATAATTACTTCATATTATTAACGCGCGCGTGCGTCATGGGGTATGGGTTATTTATAATGATAAGAAAATTTCATTTATTAAGGAGACAATAATGCCATTATTAGTTGGTTACATTTGCGGCAAGAAGTCTTTACTTTCTGAGATACCCCAAAAATCAAGAGCAAATCGTGTAGTCTGTAATGCTACGACGCGAAAAGGTACCCGATGTCAAGCTCCCCCTGTATCAATTAATAATGAGCCCAAAAATGGGCGATGTAAATTGCACGGTGGTATGTCTACTGGACCTCGCACAGAAAAAGGGCGTGCTGCTATAAGTGCGAGTAATAAAAGAAGAGCTAAAAATAAGTAAATTTTGTAGTAATAAGTTTTTTGCAATTTTATATTGACAGACGATGATAACCCACCTAATATTCATTACTACAGTAATCCCTTTACAGCACAAAAAATGAAAATAAAATTAAAAAATATTGCTTCTGTTCAGATGGGCTATTCATTTCGTTCCCGACTAGAACCTGATCAAAAAGGTAACATAGCTGTTATTCAAATGAAAAATCTAACTGAAGATAATTTTGTCGATCATCAAAATCTGATCCTGGTTAAATTAACTGATTTTAAAGAGCACCACAGAGCAGAACTAAATGATTTGGTATTTCGCTCTAGGGGCCAAATAAATACTGCTGCTTTAATTGATGAAAACATCGGCCCTTCTGTTGTTGCTGCTCCTTTGCTACGTATTCGTATAGAAAAAGACTCGGTACTTCCCGCTTATTTGTGTTGGTTTATTAATCAGCGATCTTCTCAAATATTCATTCAGAGTAAATCAAATAGTGCAGCAATGAGAATGACGGGGAAATCTGTTCTTGAGGATTTGGAGGTCGTATTACCATCCATTGAGATTCAACAGCGTATTGTGACGTTAGAGAAGTTATCTTCTCAAGAACAGTACTTAATGAGTAAATTATGCGATAAAAAGCGCCAAATAATGAATAAAGTTCTGTTAGAACTTGCAACAACAATTCAATGATTATTGATACTAAGGATTAATACATGACAACTCAAATTCACCAAAAAGATATCAACAACGCGGCTTGGGCTGCTTGTGATACGTTCCGTGGCGTAGTTGATCCAGCACAATACAAAGACTACATCCTTGTTATGCTATTTGTGAAATATATTTCAGATGTTTGGAATGACCATTATGAAGAATATCGTAAACAATATGGTGATGATGACACGCGCATTCGTAGAAAATTGGATCGTGAGCGTTTTGTATTACCTGAAGGGAGCAGTTTTTATGACCTCTATGATAAGCGTTCAGAACCTAATATTGGAGAATTAATCAATATTGCTTTAGATGCAATTGAAACAACGAATAAAACTAAATTAGAGGGCGTGTTTCGGAATATTAATTTTAATAGCGAATCTAGCCTAGGCAAAACGAAAGATAGGAATAGACGCCTAAAAACATTGCTGGAAGATTTTAATAAAGCCGAACTTGATATGCGCCCGAGTCGTGTTTCAGAGGATGTGATTGGTAATACCTACATTTATTTAATTGAACGCTTTGCTTCAGATGCGGGGAAAAAGGCTGGTGAATTCTATACTCCCTTTAAAGTTTCAGAGCTTGTCGCACGATTATGCGCCCCCAAATCCGGTGCTCGTATCTGTGATCCCGCTTGCGGTTCAGCAGGCCTACTTATCGAAGCAGCGAAACAAGTCGGTGATCGGAATTTCTCATTGTATGGAATGGAGGTTAACGGAAGCACGTGGGCATTAGCTCGCATGAATATGTTTCTTCATGGTGCGGACTCTGCTCGCATCGAATGGTGTAATACCCTAACGTCGCCCGCATTGGTAGAGAATGACCGATTGATGAAGTTTGATAATGTGGTCGCCAATCCCCCATTTTCTCTTGATAAATGGGGTTCTGATGATGTTGAAAGCGACATTTATAACAGATTTTGGCGAGGCATGCCACCTAAGTCAAAAGCTGATTTTGCCTTTATTAGTCATATGGTTGAAGCGGCTATTGAAAAAGAAGGACGTGTCGCGGTTGTTGTCCCTCATGGTGTTCTTTTCCGAGGCGCTGCAGAAGGTCGAATTCGCCAAAAATTGATAGAAGATAACTTACTCGATGCAGTCATTGGATTACCTAACAATCTATTTCCAACAACTAGTATTCCAGTAGCAATTTTATTATTTGATCGCTCGCGTGAAAAAGGTGGGGCGAACGAAAACCGCAAAGATGTTTTATTTATAGATGCTAGCAATGACTATCAGGCAGGGAAAAATCAAAATACCTTGTTAAATGAACATCTCGATAAAATTGTTAATGTTTATCAGCAACGCCAAGCCATAGAAAAATATGCTCATCTTGCCAGTTTTGATGAGATGAAAGAAAACGATTTTAATCTCAATATCCCCCGCTATGTGGATACATTTGAAGAAGAAACCGAAATTGATATTCACGCTGTACAGCTGGAAATAGATACGCTTGAAAAAGAGCTTGCAGAGGTGCGTAGCCAAATGGCTATTTTATTAAAGGATATTGTTTATGCATAAACCTCTTTTCGTGAAATACCTCTCGAAAAAATTTGCCAAAAAATGCACAAGTTCCATTTTGGAACATATGGGTGAACATAAATAATGGAAGGGAGAAAGAGACAATGAGTCAGCTAATTAATCAGCATCATTCAATTTTTGAAAAAATTAGACAAGAGCAAGATGGGGATGAGTTTTGGTCTGCACGAGATTTGGCAAAAGCATTACAATATTCTGAATACAGACATTTCTTGCCTGTAATTGAGCGGGCGAAAAACGCTTGTAAAAACAGTGGAAAAGATCCTGAAGACCATTTCGAGGAGATCCTCGAAATGGTTGAAATAGGCTCTGGTGCGAAACGAAGCACACAAAACTATCATTTCTCAAGATATGCGTGCTACTTAATTATTCAAAATGCTGATCCATCGAAAGAAATTGTTGCTAATGGGCAAACCTATTTTGCAATTCAAACACGTCGCCAGGAGCTGGCTGATAACACAAGTTTTCAAGAACTGGATGAAGCAAAAAAACGAGTATTATTACGGCATGAGTTAAAAGAACATAATAAACAACTAGTTGCTGCTGCATCCGAGGCTGGTGTTGAAACAAGTATTGACTTCGCTATATTCCAAAACCATGGATACCAAGGACTATACGGTGGTCTTGATGCTAAAGGCATTCATCGTAAAAAAGGCTTGAAGAAAAGTCAGCAAATTTTGGACCACATGGGTAGTACAGAATTGGCTGCAAACCTATTTCGTGCCACGCAAGCTGAAGAAAAACTACGACGAGAAAATATACAAGGCAAGCATCATGCAAATAATGCTCATTTTGTTGTTGGACAGAAAGTACGACAAACGATTGAAGAGTTAGGTGGAACTATGCCTGAAAATTTACCTAATCCTGAAGAAAGCGTTAGGGCATTAGAAAAACAACTTAGAATTCAAACTATAAGAAAAGAAGAGGGTTATGATGAATAAGCCTTGGTCTTCAGCGAAATTAAAAGATGTTTGTCATAAAATTACTGATGGAACGCATAAAACTCCGATTTATCAAGATAATGGTATCGTCTTTTTGTCAGCAAGAAACATTAAAAATGGGGCTTTATGCTTTTCTAACCATAAATTTATTTCTGAAAAAGAGCATAATGATCTCACTAGGAGATGTAAGCCAGAGGAAGGCGATGTGTTATTGTCTAAAAGTGGTTCATTAGGTGATGCTGTTGTAATACCAAAGTTAGAGTTTGTTTTTAGCATCTTTGAAAGCTTAGCCCTATTAAAAATAAAAAAAGATATATTAATGCCTTCTTTTTTAAATCAGTATCTTAATTCGCCATTTTCTAAACGGTATTTTTGGTCCATAACTTCAGGAATAGCAGTAAAACACCTTCATCTAGTCGATTTGAAAGAAATGCCAATTGTTATTCCTCCGTTAAAGATACAACACATTATTGTGGATACTTTAAATGTATGGGACAAAACCATAAACAAAACTAAAGCCTTAATTACAGTTAAGGAGCGCCAGTTTGAATGGTTGATGAATAATTTAATAATTAAACCATCCAATAACCTCTTGAGCTCAAGAAAATTATCAAATCTATCTAAACTCAAAAAAGGTCAACAATTAAATCGCATATTACTTACTAAAACAGATTTATTTCCCGCATGGAATGGGGGTATTACACCATCAGGTTATACAGATACATGGAACACACCAGAAGGTACTGTCACCATTAGTGAAGGAGGAAATTCATGTGGATTTGTGAATTACTGCAAGGAGAAGTTCTGGTGCGGGGGGCATTGTTATGCGCTTCTTGAAATTAGTCATGAAATAGACCCTGAATTTCTCTTTTATTTTTTAAAAGCACATGAAAAACAAATTATGAGCTTACGTGTTGGATCAGGTCTGCCTAATATCCAGCGACGAGATATCGAAAAATTAGAAATTGCATACCCACAATTATCTGAACAAAGAAAAATTGTCCGAATTCTAAGCGAAGCACAAAAAGAAATTTCTATACTTAAGTTACTGACTGATAAATATATTCATCAAAAACGTGGTTTGATGCAAAAATTATTAACAGGTGCATGGCAAGTTCTGAAGCTACAAGAGGAGGTCGCTTAATTGAATAATTTAACTGTTCAGTTAGAAAAAGAAGCTTTGCGCATTGAAGAAGATAGCGAGCACAGCGCAAAAGGACATTATAACACTGCTGATCGTTGGAAGCGCTATCATCTAGCTATAGGACTCCCAGCAGCTATTTTAGCTGCTATCGCTAGTGGAACTGCATTTAATAACATGCCAGAAACTGCTGGTGTTTTAGCAATTTTGGCAACTGCTTTAACCACTGTTCTGACCTTTCTTAAACCCTCAGAGCATGCTGAAAACCATAAAGCGATTGCGGGCCAATATCTGGCGTTAAGAAATCAAACTCGTCTCTTTCGAGAGATTGAATTAATCGAAGTTGGTTACAATGATGAAACGAAAAATAGGCTTATAGAGTTGGCGAAACATCGTGATGATTTAAATCTATCCTCACCAAGTCCTAATCGAAAAGACTATGAGTTAGCAAGATCCGATATTGAGGCTGGTTTTAGTCAATATAAGGCTGATAAGGAGGGCAAGTGACTATTAACAGCTACCTTACACAATTAGCTAATGAGGCAATACTTAAAGATTCGGAAAAACTCAGTATTGAACGTTCACTCATTGCCATACAGACTCGATTAAGCACCTATTTTTCAGGAGACATTAAAAAACAATTTGTTTTTGGGTCTTATAGTCGAGGCACTATATTGCCAAGAGTTATGGATATCCTTTCTGATGTAGACTACATGATAGTTTTTTCAGACACACAATACCAACCGCAAACTTACCTGAACAAGCTTCGATCATTTGCTGAATATCATTATAGTCGTTCGGAAATAACACAATCTAATCCAACCATGGTATTGACGATGAACCACATACGTTTTGAATTAGTCCCTGCTATTGAAAGTTATTTAGGAGGTCTTCAAATTCCAGGAAAAGTCAATAATTATCAAAATTGGATGCAAACTGACCCAACTGGATTTAATCAAGTACTTTCCTCAACAAATCAGTCAAATCAAAGCCTAATAAAACCATTAATACGTTTAGTAAAGTATTGGAATGCCCGAAATAATTATCCTTTCGAGTCGTTCGATTTGGAGCAGCGCATAGTACAGCATAAATTTTCCTTAATAGGTTTGTTTGGTAATCCACAACTTAAAAATTATTTTTTTAGTTTTATGGAAGGCTTGGAGGTTTGTTATTTAGCACCCCAGTGGAAACAGGATACATTGAATAAAGCAAAAAAAATTATTAAAGAAGCAAAAGAGCTTGATAGGGATGGATACCCTGCTACGGCAGAAGAAACTATTGCGCAATTTTTACCAAGAATATCAGGATATACATCATGAAAGATGATATGAAAATTGAAAATTGCGACACTAAGGATGAAAGCTTTCGCTTTAATGAAAAATATATTTCCCAAATACCCGCACTTCAACAATTAATTAATTTAGGCTATCAATATCTGAAACCGGAGCAGATCCTTGTTGAACGAAGTGGTCGAATATCTAATGTATTACTGGAAAATATTCTTCGCCAGCAACTAAAAGAGATTAATCGTATTCAATATAAAGATAATATCTATCTATTCAGTGAAGAAAATATTCAAACAGCTATTCAAAAGCTTAAAAACGTGAAATATGATGGTCTACAAAAAACCAACGAAGCTGTTTATGATCTAATCACTCTAGGCACAGCAATGGATCAAACGATTGAGGGTGATTCTAAAAGTTTCACACTGAATTATATTGATTGGAAAAATCCAAAAAATAATGTTTTTCATGTTGCTGCTGAGTTCTCCGTTGAACGCTCTCGTAGTACTGATACAACACGGCCTGATATTGTTCTTTTTGTGAATGGTATTCCTCTTTGCATCATTGAATGTAAATCGCCAAAAATTGAAGTTGATCAAGCAATTTCTCAGAGTATTCGTAATCAGGGAGATGATTATATTCCACGGATGTTTACATATATTCAACTGGTTTTAGCAGTTAATAAAAATGCAGCACTTTACGCTACTGCCGGAACGCCTAAAAAGTTTTGGAGTGTTTGGAAAGAGCTAGAGGAACATAAAAATGAAGTTGATCTAAGTATCAATACTCCTCTAAGTGAAACAAACAAAGATCTTCTTTATTCAGGTGAATTTTCAATTGCTCGCAAATATTTTGATACACTTGAGCAAGAAGGTGAACGGCTTGCAACAGAACAAGATCAATCTATTTTTAGTTTATGCAGTCCTGAGCGTCTGCTTAATTTAGTATATCAATTTACTATTTTTGATGGTGGTATAAAAAAGATCGCGCGCTATCAACAATTTTTTGTGATTCGTTCAACACTTGCTCGTATCAAAAGAATAGAAACGCATGGAACACGTCAAGGGGGTGTCATTTGGCACACACAAGGCTCAGGAAAATCATTAACAATGGTTATGCTTGCTCGTGCTATGGTTTTAGATTCAGAGCTAATTAACCCTAGAATTATTTTGGTAACAGATCGTGATGATCTTGATAAGCAATTAGGGAATACGTTCACCGCCTGTGGGCTTAGCAAAGAGCGAGCGACTTCTGGGCGTAATTTGGTGAGGCATCTAAAAAATAAAGTAGGCATCATCACTACTCTAATTCATAAGTTTGACAAAGGTTGGACTGCTGAAAAATATGTCGATGAATCTCCTGATATCTATGTACTGGTAGATGAAAGCCATCGTACTAACTTTGGTTCTCTTGCTGCGCGTATGCGTCAAATGTTACCCAATGCTTGTTATTTGGGCTTTACTGGAACACCGTTACTCAAAAAAGAAAAAAACAATTTTGCTAAATTTGGTGGACTTATAGAGCCTCATTATTCTATTAAGCAAGCAGTTGCTGATGAAGCCGTGTTACCTTTGCTATATGAAGGTAGACTTGTGGAAATGGAGCAAAATAAAGCAGCTATCGATTTGTGGTTTGATCGACACACAGCCGATCTCAATAAAGAGCAAAAAGCGGATCTAAAGAAAAAATATGCGCGTGCTGAAATGCTAAATAAAACCGATCAAGTGGTCTATATGCAAGCTTTCGATATTAGCGAACATTATAGAGAAAATTGGCAAGGCACTGGCTTTAAAGCACAGTTAGTCGCTCCTCGAAAAGAAGTTGCCCTTAAATACCATGAGTTTCTAAACACAATTGGGATAGTAAGTTCAGAAGTTATTATTTCCGGTCCAGATACACGCGAAGGGCATGACGAAGTAGATGCTGGTCCTTCGGATGAAGTCGGTAAATTCTGGATCAAAATGATGAAGCGTTTTGGTTCGGAAGAAGAATATACCAAGCAAATTATCAATCAATTCAAACATGGTGATGAACCGGAAATTTTAATTGTTGTTGATAAATTGCTTACAGGTTTTGATGCTCCACGTAATACAGTGCTCTATCTTTGCCGAACATTGACGGAGCATACCCTATTACAAACAATAGCGCGTGTTAACCGTTTATACGAAGGCAAAGACTTTGGTTATATTATCGACTATGCAAGTGTTTTAGGTGAGCTTGATAAAGCACTAACTATGTATGAAGCATTTGAAGGTTATGATGAGGAAGATCTAGCGGGTACACTAACATCAATTAATGTGGAAGTCGCTAAATTACCCCAGCGATATTCTGAGTTGTGGGATTTATTCAAATCGGTTAAAAATTCCAAAGATGAAGAAGCCTATGAGGCATTATTAGCGAACGAGGAACTGCGAGATGAGTTTTATGAATGCCTATCAGCCTACAGCAAGACACTAGGAATTGCTCTTTCATCTGAACAGTTCATTATGGGAACAGACGAGAAAAAATTACAAAACTATAAATCCGACTTAAGGCGCTTCCAAAATCTAAAAGCTGCAGTGAAATTACGTTACGCTGAGGCGATTGATTATCGGGATTATGCCCCCAAGATTAAAAAACTACTTGATACTCATATTCAAGCGAATGAAGTCACGCAGCTTAATGAGCCTGTGAACATTTTTGATGAAAAAACATTTAACATGGTTAAAGAGAATCAAGGTGTTTATCAAACGCAGACCACGGCATCTAAAGCAGATACTATTGCCCATGCTACTAAACGCACAATCACAGAAAATATGGATCAAGATCCTGCTTTCTATGAGAAATTCTCAAAGCTAATTCAAGCCGCTATAGAGGACTTTAGAGCGAAGCGAATCTCAGATTTAGACTATCTTAACCGTGTGGTTGATCTACGTGATAAGGTGGCTACACGGCAGCATGATGACGTGCCTGAGAGCATCCGAACAAATGATGAAGCCTGTGCTTATTTTGGTTTAATTAAACCCTATTTCATGCAGCATAATTTAGAAGAGCAGTTAATTGATTCTGTTTCTGCTGCAACCTCCCTAGCTGTTCAGAAAATTATTGATGTACATTGGAAGGTTGATTTTTGGGATGATACCGATGCGCAAAGAAAAACCGAAAATGATATTGATGATTTTCTCTATGATAAAGTTAAAGAGGAATGTGGGGTGTCATTAAGCTTAGAACATATGGATGAAATAATTGAAAAAGCGATGCAAATTGCAAGGCATAGGAGGCGTGATTAATGCTCGAAAGGACTCATAGCATCACATATGGAGAGAGTATTATTCCTTTTCAAGTCAGTTTTTCTTCACGAAAATCGCTTGAAATAGCGGTACACCCTGACAAGTCTATTTTCGTTAAAGCGCCTATTGGCACACATATTGATGAAATTGAAATACGAGTACAAAAACGTGCTCGCTGGATCAAACGCCAGATTCATTATTTTGATCAGTTCGATCCTCGGACACCTTCACGAAAATATGTTGGGGGTGAAACGCATTTGTACTTAGGCAAGAGATACCGCCTGAAAATTTCAAAGGCCGAAAATAATCTAGTTTGCTTAAAGAATGGATATTTTCTAATAGATACGAAAAATACCGACCCAGAACAAATAAAGCTATTATTAAATAAATGGTATCGAGAAAAAGCTCACATCCATTTGCATAATATCTTTAATGAGTGTTGGGAGAAATTCAAGAATAAAGAGCATCCCAAACCTGCTTGTAAAATACTCTCGCTGGAAAAGCGCTGGGGGAGCCTGTCAAAAGCAGGTACTTTGTCTTTAAATGTACAACTAATTAAAACTCCTAAAGAATGCATCGAATACGTTATTATTCATGAGCTGTGCCATTTGGTATATCACAACCATAGCCGTGATTTTTTTAAGCTTTTAGAAGCTTCCTTGCCCGATTGGATGCAACGAAAATACAAATTGGAGATGTCACTGATTTAAGTTAGTTTCTTCATTGCCTAAAAATTATTACAAACATGGTTAATATATGACAAGCTCTTATTTGCTCACATCTCCGATGAGGGCTATAATCCTATCAATTTACGTTTAGGCACATAATGTATAAAGCTTTAACCTCACATGCCAAGTCTTTATTAGAAAATATTAAGGCTACCTTCAGGCAATTTAAAAATCAATATGCTTATGAGCTAAAGGCCATTACTCCCTGCACTATTACTAATAAACATCGCGTTGAGGTTAAAGTTACAGGTAAAGGGCAAAACTTAAATTTTTATGCTGAAGAAGTTGCTTCAGATAACAATTTTCTTTTGGGATTTTGTTCTACTGACATTAGAACAATCGTCTATTTGGCAACAAGTGACAAATACGAGGCTATTCTTGCGGAAGAAAAAGTAAAAAAATCACTTGAGCTTATCCGATCTAAAAATATAGATGGTAATAAATCGATCCAATTAAGAGACAAAAAGACTGGTAACATAATTATTAAAACATTAAAAGATTTTAATGACCTGGATATTATAGAGAAATTGACCTCGCACGACGCCTACAAATTGGGATACCTGGCGGGGCAGGAGCAATCATGGTTATCTTCACTACGTTTGAAGGTTATAAAAAAGCATGATCTAACTAATCATGAATAAATTTTTACATAATGCTCAAGAGTATACGGATAATCGGCCTCGCTATCCCTTAAATTTATATGATTATCTCACGACTCTAATCTCTCAAACAAAATTAGTAATAGATTGTGGTACTGGCAGTGGACAAGTAGCTTGTGATTTAACACAACATTTTGAATATGTTATTGCTACTGATTTATCTTATGATTTATTAAAAACGACTCAGAAAAAAACTAATTTGATATATGTACAAGCAGCAGCAGAATATTTGCCAATACGGTCTCATACGGTTGATATGGTAACTATTGGCCAAGCACTTCATTGGTTTTCTTTAGATCAATTTTATAGTGAAGTTAATCGAATAGTGAAGCCTAACGGTATTATTGCTGCATGGTGCTACAACCAATGCACAATTGATTCCAAAATAGATGCTTTAATAAATCAAATTTATAGTTTGATTAGCAGCCCAGAAAATAGATCAATACAGCGACAATATGTCTATGACCACTATGAAACAATACCATTTCCATTTAAACGGGTCCCAACACCTAATTTTGAACTATCCGTAGAATGGAATTTAAAAGAATTATATGGATACATTGCAACGTGGCCTGGATTATTAGAATACGAAAAAAACACCCATGCAAATATACTTTCTCAACTGGAAGAAAAATTCATTTCTACATGGGGTGATATAAATGTTAAAAAAATAATAAAATGGCAAATCAATCTATTGGTGGGAAGAGTCATTTAGAAAATTATCTATAGTCCGCTATTTTAACTATTTTATTTTTCATAAAAGGATTAAACACCACCTGGGTATTATCTATTTTATATTTAACCTTGAGATAAACCACCAATAGCGCAGCAGGGTACGCTATAATTGCAGAATAAACTAACTTAACAAGGTAATCAGAAATAATAATATTTGCGGTCTCTTGCCAACGCAAAACACCATAATAGGTTATAGCGTTAGTAATAATCGTGTATGTAACCTCTCCCACAGCAGTGGCCCCAAGGCTACGCATGTAATAATGCTTGCCCTTTAATAGTATCCGCCATTTATTTACTAATAGAATATTTAAATAAAAGCTTACTATTAACGCAGTGGCATTGGCCAAAAGTATATGAGTATACCCACCAATAAAGAAATCATATTTTGCTTGATGATGCCAATTTGGGGGTGATGGGAGTCTAATGGCAACATTCGTTAATCCGACAAAGACGGCTTCACAAATTACCGTATACCAAACCATGCTTTTAGCAATCTGTACGCCGTAAATTTCTGTTAGAGCATCACTGAAAGGGAATAATAATGGGAATATTAAAACCGACGCACAATAAAGTTGATTGCCAAAAGCTACAATCTTATACCCCACTGTTACTGATGCAAAAAATAAGGACATGTAAAGCATGCTAAGCAAAACAATTGGTTTTATAGGTACAGCATTGGAATTCATATTACACTCAACTTTTCTCTGAAACTTTAAGTTTCTTATCCATGTCATTTTGCAAAGAGGTCATGCTAACTTCTTTAAAATTCATTCGTGCTTGCACCATAACACCTAATATTTTATGGGTGTTATCATCCAGTTTTACGAACTCGTTAAAAGCCGGATTTAAAGTTCTAATATATGTTTCTTCACCATCAATTAAAATTTGCCTAAATAGAGGTATTTTTTTTCCTGCTGGAAGTACCAATACATGGTCTAAATTTTCTTCTTCAATATAAGGATCTATAATCAATAGCGTTTTGTCTGGGAATTGCGGTTCCATTGAATTACCACGTAGTAAATAAGCAAATGCTCTTTCACTTAATGGAAAATCAATGTTTAGCAATGGATTATCACCTAACTCCATACTATCTAAGTAAGTAAGAATAGTTTCTGATTGCAAAATTGGAATTGGTAATTTTCGAACTTTAATCGGTTTGAAGGTGGCATACATATCTTGCTTAATAGGCTCTTCCCCGATTAATTGACTTAAATTGATACAAAAATATTCAGCTATTGGTAATAGAGAAGATATATTAGGACTAAACTCGCAGGAGTTAGATCGCAACCTACTAATAGTGCTGCATGGTAAGCCTGTTTGTTGAGAAAGCTCAGTTGCATCTATGCCACAGGCGTTCATTAGACGAGTAATATTTTCACCAAGAACTGTAAAATCAATTTTTTTCACTTTTCTTCTAATCATTTTTTACTTTCTCTAATCCAAAAAGATGTATTTATATTAGTCATCTACTTTATACAATATTTGTAGATTATAGCCTGGTCTTCGCGGATAACTCAACTATTTGTAAAATATTTCTATATTCAGAATTAATAATCACTAAATTTGTTGACATATTTTTACTGTATGGTATTTTTCATTTTATGGAATTTGTCGTCTGTTAAAATAATAATAAGGATCTTATATGCCTGGCAACCTCATTCAGCAAAACTTTAAGGAGTGGTTAAATATATATCTGCTCAACCCCTGTTTTAGTGATGCACCATTTCTAACCCCTCCAAATCCATATATACGACCATTGAGAACCAATGATGCATTAAACATTAACTATGATTCTGCAATTACACTATCTGAAGTAAATACTAATAAAAACCTTATCATCAATAAGCTGTTGCTTAATATTTACGAGCAAGATCTTTTATTTTTGGGCAATAACAACTTGAACGAAGCCAAAAGAGACTTCGCTAACTTCTATGATCCATATTATGTAGCTATTGGCAAAGCAATGTTACCTAAACTTGAAATGTTAGTATTCAATTTTTTAAAAAATGAAATTGAAATAATAGGTAATTGGACTAAACCAAAATTATTAGATTACCTAACTAATACTATTCATGGCCAAGAAAAAGAGGCTAGTGAGCTTTGCTCTGTTATATCTAATTCCAAAAATCCCATACGAGCCGCCAAAATGCTGCTTATTCAAATGGCTCCTGATTTCCTTAGTGAAGCTTCAGCAATGGCAAGAGCATTACCAGGTTCCTTCGGGCCTGAACAATCAGAATTAATGAAAGTATTCATAGATGAGTATGGTTATGGAATTCATGAAACAAAACACTCTACCCTATTTGAAGCTACTATGCTTTCAGCTAATTTAAGCCCTGCTATACATCATTACTATAATGATTATCTAACTACATCACTTATGTTAGTTAATTACTTTCATTGTATATGCAAAAATAAATCTGATTGGTTCAAATATATAGGGACGTTATATTACACCGAAGCAAGTATTCCCCATTTTAACAAGCAAGTTAGTGGAATTTTAAAAAACATTTTACCTGATATTAATACAAAATATTTTGACGAACATGTCCATATAGACAAACATCATAGACGTATGGTTCTTGAAAAAATAATAGCTACAAGTATCGATAAATATGGAGAAGAAGTAATTGAGGATATTTTATTTGGATTTGAAGCATTCAGATTACTGCAAAGCATGGCAGATACCGATTTAATCCAGCAAATTCAGTTCAGCGATCAATTAGATGAAAACTATTTTCCTGGCAATTACGCTCCTCTTAAGGAAAAGTTAACATTTAATGAGACCGAACTTGAAACCACTACCGCTCACTTACATACAGAAGATGAATTGTTTCAAGTAACCAGGGGGGAGTTAATTTTCTATCCTAATAGCATAAGCCCCATTACATTAAAAGCTAGCACTAAAATTGTGATACCTAAAGGTCGGTTACACTCCACGGTCTCGCAATCAGAAAATACTCAATATGTAGTTCAGCCAATTGCAATTTCAACTGGAGCATAAAAATGATTAATAAAAAACGCATCATAAAAGATAGGTTCTGTAAAAACGATGAAAATTATTTTATCGTAAAATCAAATAATAAACGCTTCGCAATACCTGATAAATGCCCTCACCGAGGTGGTCCATTAAGTCTAGGGAAGGTATGTCGAGAATCACAAATGATTCAATGTCCTTGGCATGATGGACGCTTCAAGATTGTTTCCTTACTAAAAAACTCAATCCCAGCTGTTCGCGTTAAAGATCAGATTTTTTATCTCTAAATATTTAAAATTAGGATTATTACTATGATACGTTATTTAAAACTTATGATCGCCCTCTCGCTTACTCTCTCAGGTGACATATTATTTGGACTAGCTATTATCTGGAGAGTTTTAACGTTAGATGGCTCAGCAAAAACATTAGGTCTTTTTCTTTGTTTGATTACTATCGTAACTTTTGCATTACAAAAATCGAGCATTGGTTTCAGACGGATGCTAGAAAAAACACCTAGTCGTTCTTTTATGTGGATAAGAGTCATCGGGGTTAGTTTCTCTATTATATTCTTACCGTTATTATGGCACGAAACCATTTGGCTTCTTTATCTCGCAGGTATGGTAGCAACAATGATTAACTTTTTGAGCACAATAACTCTTGAAGCAATGATGGCTCAGGAAGTACTCGAAAAAAGAATAAGCTCGAACAAAGCCTCTCGCATTCTACAAATAGCTACTCTTAGCTCGTCTTTTCTTGGCGCTGCCTTGCTTGGGCTAATATTGGGGCTAGGGAATATGGTTGCTGTTTTGCTTTTTTGCATTGTTACTTATTTAATCGGTGCAATGTTTTTCAGAATGCAGTCAGATGTAAACAAGCAAAGCATCAGTACAAGCCAAAATAAAAAAAATGCCTTTTATCAGAAAATGACTCAAAAAACTAATTTACCAGTTTTAAGACTTGCATTTATCGGTCTAACATTACTAATGACACAAATTTCTGCTTTTAATTTTTTGGTACCTTTAATTGCTCAACATGAAAAAATGTGGTCAGCATCACAATATGGATTTATTGATGCTGCGGCAGAGTTTGGTGGATTCTTAGCCACTTTTATTATGTTAGAAAAAGGAACCTTTTCAAAGATATGGATATTAGCTTTCCTCGGTATTTTATTGGTCGATATTTTATTTTTTGCAATAACGGATATATACCTAATAAGCACAGCTACATTATTTCTTGGATTTTTGGTCAGCTGTTTTCGTATAAAGCAACGTGAATTTATTTATGACGCCGTATCAAACACCGACGAAATACTCGAATGGACTGGTCGCATAACTGCGATGACTGCAATTATAAAAGCTCTTGCACCGCTTGGCCTAGCTTTTTTTGTTTCCAAACCTTCTTTTGATTTAATGGTAATTGGAATTGGGGTGAGCGCAGGAATGTTAATAGTAGAGACTATATTATATTTCTATACAAATAAAAATCTAAAACAACAAACACCAAACTATTCTGTTGCGGTTTAGTAATAATTTAATTTACGTAAAAGTGAGATCGATATGAATAAATATGCATTAATTGTTGACCCTTTTTCTTCAGGAGCTTTATATGCTGAAGCACTAATAAAACGAGACATTATTCCCGTTGCCATTTTGTCACATTATCCAATTATTGAAGTATATAGGGACTCTTTTAAACCTTCTGATTTTAAATATATTTTTACTTATTCTGAAAATTCAGAATTTTTTTGCGAATTAAATGAGTTCTTAAAAGAAAAAGATCTAACGATGGTTCTAGCCGGTGCTGAGTCTGGGGTAGAATTAGCGGATAAGATATCTGAAAGATTTTGCACCGAGTATTCAAATGGGACAGCCTTAAGCAGCTGTAGAAGAAATAAATATGAAATGGCGCAACAATTAAGTCAACTTCATGTAGATGTTCCCAGGGCAATTAAAAGTAACTTGCCTGGTGAATTCTTAGCTTGGGTTAATAGTAATAATTTGTTTGACTGCGGTGTTGTCATTAAACCATTAAAAAGTGCAGGAACTGATAGCGTACTTGTTTGCTTTAATGAAGATGAGTTAATTGACGCCGTCAAACAGAATTTAGGCAAAGTTAATCAGCTTAATTTTAAAAATGACGATTTAATAGCTCAGGAATACTTAACCGGCACAGAATATGTAGTAGATTCTACAAGTATTGCAGGTAATCATATAATAACGAATATTTGTTGTTATAAAAAAACCAATGCTAATAATTCAAAATTTGTTTATGACTATTTAGATTTTTTACCTGAAACAGGAAATATACAGCATACACTTGCTGAATATGCATACAAAGTACTTGATGGTTTAGGAATTAAATACGGTCCGGCCCATTCAGAAATTATGCTTACAGATAAAGGACCACAATTAATTGAAACAGGAATTCGCCCTCATGGAGGTGTTGCTATTCCTGCATGTAGATTAGCTACTGGAAATAGTCATCTGGACGTAACACTAGACTCGATATTAAACAAATCTAAAATATCGGAAAATAAAATTGGATTTAAACTCATAAAACATACCAGGATAGTCTTTTTAATCTCTCATTTTGAAAGCTATATATCAGATGAGCATCAAAATATGGAATATATTAAAAAATTAAATAGTTTTGTAACACTTAAACTTAACGTCCGACCTGGGACTTACCTTAAGAAAACTGTCGACCTCTTTTCCATGCCAGGTTTATTAATTCTAAGTCATGAATCAAGAGAGCAAGTTGAAAGTGATTATCTTTCAATCAGACAATTAGAACAAAATGGGTTATTTATTCTGGCTGCTGCATAATCGAATAACCTGGAGAAATTTTTGAATTTCGGTATTATACTAAAAATTTTTATCGGAATACTTGGGGCATTATGCAAATAATCAAATCATCATTATTTACTGGCGATTTTGCTTGGCAAGCACTGGATATTGCTCAAATATCTGGCGGTGCGACTATTAGACTTCATTGGACAGATCAACCATACATCTGGCATAAAAATGATGGAGATGAAGTTTTTGTTGTTCTGGAAGGGCACGTAATTATGCACTACCTTGAGGGTGGTGTAGAAAATCAAAAAGAATTAAAGGCTGGAGATATATGTTATTTGAAAGAAGGATGTGAGCACGTAGCTCATCCACAAGGGGCTGCAAGAATACTTGTTATAGAGAAAGCAGGTAGTATTTAAAAATTGGTTTACTTTGTCAGTAACAAATGACGTTCTAAATTGGCAATTATTATGAGAGTGTAATATCAAGAACAGCATAGAGTACAAGGCTCTTAATCATCTCAAAAGGATTTGCGGGGTTGTTATGCTGCGCCAAGATTTCGAAGATCTAGGTTCTTAACGTCAAAGATGATTCAAAAACATCTGTTGGTACTTTTGTTGGTATATTTAAAATATACCAATAATTTCATCAATAAAATCAACACCACAGGAATTGAATTCAATTCCCGCCGCCTCCACCATATTGACTTCCCGAGACATCCAAAAGCATCCGATAGGCCTTGATATAAAGGCCTTTTTTATTTATCTTTCGTCCAACAGATTCATCAAAGCCCCAAGAGCCTACCTAAAAGCGGGGCCTAAGGGGCTTTATGTGATCGCAAAAAGACGAGGCCCCATGACCCTAACTGCCTCAAGAGAATGATTCACAGACAATAAATGTATCGATTGAGAACTGCTATTATTTTCTGATTTTGACTTAATTTAAATATAATTGTACTCGCAATGACCATAACTTGGTATTTATATAGGCTCTGTAATTATTTTTGATATAATGCTGTCCGTAATTACTTGTTGATAGAAAAAAAATGAAATCCAAAATTGAGTTGCAATTTGAAAAGAAAAAATCAGTGATTGGCGCTTATGAAGTATACGGCTTAGCGCCGCTTACTCATTACACTGCGAGCTATCCTGATAGTATTTTGTTTAGATTTTCTATGTATCAGGTTAATTACGTCCTGCGTAGCAGAATAGAAAGAGCGGTTCACTCTTTGCAGGGCCATTATCAATTACCCGTTAGTTATTCTCCCGATTCAGGCATGCATGGTGTACCTGCTCACCAAGCAACATACTTCTTTGAAATGTTAAAAAATATTATGCGGTTGTATCGCGGCATTTTTTACATCGAGCAAGAAACTTTAGATCCCCTGTTTAAATCATTAGTAGCCAATGATTATCTTAATGAAAATCAAGTTGAACAATATCAAAATGACTTTGCGGAGTTAAACGCAGTACCAGAATATGATGGAAGAAAAGTACACGGCCTAATGGATGCTAAAAGTACTCATTATTCTTATGATGTCATCTCATCAAGACTGTGTCCCGAAAAAGTGGGTTTAGTACAGGCACGCATAGACGAGCTTAATGCAGAAATAAGCAGTTTTTATATATGTATACATAAAGAAAGAAAAGAGGAAAAAATTGCAGGTTTGCAAGAATTATTACGTCTTACAAAATTCATGGACGTCCCAAATGCGATTAAGGAAGTAAAAGAAAACTATCCTCAAATTGACAAAGGTTTTTTCAGCAACCGCACTGGAAAGTTGCTCGAAAGCATTTTAACAAGTGAGCAAAATCCTTCCAGTGAAGAAAGTTCAAAGCTTAATTTAGCTTAACCAAGTAGTTAAACCGTTCCTTAGGTAAATCAACCCTATTTTTTATCAATGTGCATTAATTGTTTGTTGGGCTTGCATAAATAGCAGTGCGGTTAACAAAACCCTCCAGCCTGTTGAAAAATATAATCAAAGTTGGATCAAAATCAGCAGAATTCCCAAAGAATAAAAAATAGGCCTAAAACAAAGTGCATTTTGGAATAGTCTCCGCTTGACCTGAATCATAACAATCATAGGGAATATCCATGACCTCAGACGCTTTCGAGTGTGCCCGAAGGGCGGTACGTCTTTTTTTTGAAAGTCGTTTCGAGGACGGGACTTTGGACTCAGGTGAGTCCGTTTCATTAGGGTGATTAAAGTCAGATAAACTCTCTGCTGCTGGTTGGAAAAACCCTTGCTTAGACCCACTAACAGTCGATTTCGGTTTGGTTTTTTGTTCCGTCGCTTGAGAGAGACTAGGCTTACAGTCGGTTTTTATCGCATTCAAAGCACTTGATTTGTGGTCATGCATTGTTGGTGATAAGGCCCTACTAGCTGGTGGATTAATGGGTATTTGTGAGTCGACAGATGAAGGGTGCTTTGGTGTTTCTACTTCGGTAGTTGGTTGTTGCCCTATTGGATGAAAATCTGGATTTGCTGAGGCCAAATCTAAGCCGTCAATACGCGATCCCTTTACCTCTAGCTCACTTCTCTCAACAACAACATCCGCTAAGCGAGGGTTTCTTTGTACCTGTTGTTTTAGGCTCAACAAATCGGCCTCCTCACTGATTAGTGAGCTCGGTTGTTCCTCTGCAAAAGAATGGTCAAGATTAAGAAACGTTTCGAGCGTCCACAACGCCTCGTTTACATTGTCATGATAGGGCCCATTACAAACAGCAATGCTTAATAAGGCTTGTTTATCATTTTCCCAGTTAGGAATGCTCTGGTAAGTCTCAAGCGCCTTGGTGTACTCACCCATTTTTTCATAGCAACGGCCAATACTTAATAAGGCCTTTTTATCAGTTTCCCAGTAAGCAATTTGCTGATAAGTGGCTAGGGCTTGATTATAATCCCCCATTTTTACAAAAGCATGAGCAAGGCTTATTAAAATCGTCTTATCAATTTGCCAGTGTGGAATTTTATGAAAAATAGTAATTGCCTTATCAAAATGTCCCATGTCGGCTTTGCAAATTGCAAGGTGTTGCAAGACCTGTCTATCATTTTCCCAGTTTAAAATTTGCTTATAGGCCTGCAGTGCAGAAGGAAAATTCAACATGTCCGCAAGGCAGCGAGCATAAAAGATGTAAACGGGTTTAGTTCGTTCTGAGGCTGGAATTGTATCGATAATCTCCAATGCCTTATCGTAGTTGCCCATTGCTTGGTAACAATGAGCGCGACTTAAGCTCACTTCATTATCGTTCTCAAAATTGTTAATGTGTTGGTAATATTTATGAGCTTCATCATAATCCCCCATTAATTCATGACAAATAGCAAGTCCTAATAAGACCTGTTTATCAAGATTCCAATGGTTGATTTTTTTATAACTATTGAGTGCTTCATCAAAAAGCCCCATTGCTTCGTAACAGCGGGCGAGGCTTAATAAGGTCGTCTTATTGGATCGCCAACTTAGGAGTTCATCATAAATACCAAGTGCCTGAGCATAATCGCCCATTTTTTCATAACAACGGGCAAGGCCTAACAAGGTATTCTGATCGCGTTTTAAATTTAAAAGCTTATCAAAAAATGTCAGTGCCTTAGAAAAATTCCCCATTAATTCATGACAAATAGCAAGGCCTAGCAAGGCATCTGATTCATAGTCTAAATTAGGTATTTGCTCATAAGCCGCCAATGCCTCTGGATAATTTCCCATTTCTTCATAGCAACGGGCAAGACTGATGTAAAATGCGTTAGTTCTCTCATTACTTGGGACATTCAGAAGTGTTTCTAAGGCCTTATTATAATTTCTCTCATCTTCCAAGCGACGAGCAAGGGCTATTGCAGCATCAACATCAGTTGCTCCAATTTCATTTAACGTATCAACAGCCTCCTCATAACTCCCCATGTGTTGATTACAAAAAGCAATACCTAATAAAGCTTGTTTATCATGCCGCCAGTTTCTGATCCGTTTGAAAGTAGAGATAGCTAGCTCATAGTTTCCCATCTTTTGATGACAGTATCCAAGACATAATAAAGATTCTTTGTCATTTGCTAAATTCGGAGCGTTTTCAAACTGTACTCTTGCTTGCTCAAAATCGCCAATTCCTTCATAACAATAACCAAGACCTAGACGCGCCCGTTTATCATATTCCCAATTAGGAATTCGTTTGAAAAATTGAATAGCTTTCTTATATTTTTTTGCGGCCTCAAGAAGACAAGCAAGGTTAACTAGAAGATCCTTATCTGTTTTCCAATTTGGTATTTGCTTCATTGTTTTTAGCGCAAGCTCATGCAATCCCTGTTCTTGATAGCAACGGGCAATACCGAGGAGTGAGGTGCGATTTGTTCTCCAACCGCGCATGTCTTGATAGATCCTGATTGCCTCATCATATCGTTTAAGTCCAAACAAACATCTTGCTTGTGCAGGAAACCATTTTGCCTGATTATCCTTGGGAATAGTTTGCAGAAGTTTTAGGCCCTGAATAAATTTTTTTTCATCGATGGCTTGCCATACCCTAGTATAAGGTTGGTTTTGAGCATTAACACGTTGATTTTTTGCTGTGTTTGGATATTTTTTTGGCATAACTAACTCGTTCAGATTTTGGCTAAGGTTAGGTCGTTGACGACTCATCCTGCGTCGATATACCACGGTATCTGTGGATTTTGGACATAAGAGGATGTTTTGTTTTATCAAGAAAGAAAGGGACACCGCGGACAAGCTGCTGAATCTAAGAAGTTAAGCGAATTGTCAATAGCCTCTATGCTCTCATTGAATAAGCTGAATTTTAAATCCCAACGACTAAAATACCATGTATAAAATTCAAGTCCATATTTTATAATGATATTTTGTATAATAAGAAAACCAAAGCAATCAATGCTCAATCTAAGTTAGGGGTTTAATAAAATAGAACAACCAACGGTTAATTTATTCTATTCTATGGCCGCGCTGGGGAAATTTTCATCTAACCATGAAAAGGCCCAAACATTATCTGTAATGTCCCTACATCTTTTGCAATTATCAATGGCTTATATCAAAACGTTAATGATTCAACAAATTATCGAAGAGCTTGGGTTAAAAGATCAGCTGACAAAGAAGATAAAAGATGATATTTATTCTAGTGATCCTTTTCTGTAAGACTTTTGTTGAAACAGCCAAATTGCCATTTCTGGCGATTGACTGTTAACTTCTTTGCTGATTTTCGGTATTTTTTACAAAAAAGAGTTTGAACTTCATTACAAAATCATATGCCATTAGCAAAGCAGCTATGGCAAATGCAATATCCCCAGGTATACGCAACCACTGCCATAATAGAGTTGTATTGTAAAACTCAAGACTACGTGCAAAGGTTAGCCCACGTTCATAAACTGCTTGTAATTGTGGCCAGCCTATAGGGAAGAAATTCAGGAAAATCCACAAAATCACCCCTAGGTTATATAACCAAAACGCCCAGGTGCCTAATCGATCGCTCCACTGGGCTTTATCTCCTGCTGCATAACGCAGGCAAAAATAGATCATTCCTAATGCAAGTAATCCAAATGCTCCAAATAAAGCTGTATGTGCATGATTCAATGTTAAAAAAGTTCCGTGTTCATAATAATTCACTAAGGGCGCATTTAATGTGCCACCACCAAATACACCTGCACCAACGAAATTCCAAAAAGCAGCCCCTAAGATATATAGATAAGCCAAATGGTGTTGAAAATGCGTATCTTTTTTAATTTTCTGTTGTTCCTGGATTGCATTGATGATTAGAAGAGCCAGGGGTAGTACTTCAATAAATGAAAACATTGAACCTAGTGGAACCCACATATCAGGACCTCCTGTCCAATACCAATGATGTCCTGTCCCGATGACGCCACCTAGAAAAATTAGAATCGCTTCGAAAAAAATAGTTCTTTCTGCCAAAGGCCTTGATACTAATCCAACGCCCATTAATAGATAGGCAGTGGCACAAGCTGCAAAGAATTCAAAGGATTGCTCAACCCAAAGATGTACTACCCACCAGCGCCAAAAATCAGTAATTGTGAATGATTTTTCAATTCCCGTTAATGGAATCATTCCGAAACAATACAAAACGGCGATGTTAACGGTGCTGGCCCAAAACAAATGTTCCAGTTTAATTTTTCCTGTCCAAAACTCAAAAGTTGCAGTTTTTACCCTGTTCCAAGTAGGCCACATGCCTCGAAAAACGATAAAACTCCACAAAAAAAGACCCACACAAAACCCTATCTGCCAAAGTCTTCCAAGTTGAAGATAGGATAATCCTTGATTCCCAATCCAAAACCATGCTGTATCAATAACCCCCATAATGCCAAGGTAATCGCCGATTATGGCGCCTGCTACAATAAACAGGGTTACCCAAAACAATAAATCAACAAAAAATCCCTGCCTTTTAGCCTCTTTGCCGCTAATGATAGGGGCTAGAAAAACAGCAGAACTAATCCAGGAAAGGGTTATCCAAACTATTGGTGTTTGTGTATGAACGTCGCGTAAGAAATTAAAAGGCAAGAATGAGTTGATTTTAAATCCATAAAATCCAGTGCGCTCAGTATAGTAATGTGCGAGTAAGACACCTACTGCAATTTGAACTAATAAAATGATTGCAACGATTAAAAAATATTTACCTACCTTTTTCTGGCTGATTGTTAGTTCTTTAAAGGTTAGCAAAATGGGCGTCATAGGTGCATTATCTGGTTCGTTTAGATAACGATGATAAATATAGATAATCACGCCAAAACCAAAAAAAACGAAACAAAAGGATACCCATGTCCAATAAAAGGTTGCCGGAGTAGGGACATTACCCATGGTTGGTTCATATGGCCAGTTATTAGTATAGGAAAAATCTTTTCCAGGTCGATGTGCAATAGTGGTTAATGAGGAGTAAATCAGGAAATCAGCTACCTGAATAGCACTTTTCTGGTTTAAGCTGTACGCTTTTGTCCAGCCCTTAATTGGATCGTGATGAAGAACCCTATTTGCTATTTCTTCCTGAAGTTGGGTTATCGCTGTTGCAATTACTTCGGGTATTATCGAAGTATCATGGCTGAGATCGACCTGTTGCAGGGCCTGCTGCATTTCTTTTCGAGTGATGTATTGATCACCTTCTGATAAATTCGCAAAAGAGTTTTTAAATTTTAGATTCGCAATATTTTCTTCGGTTTTACGCCCTAATTCTACAAGATATTGAGCGGTATAATCTTCTCCAAAATAGGATCCCATTCCATAGATACTGCCATAATCCATAAGATCCGCACGTTGAAACCCTGCTTTTCCTGCAGCAATATCTTCTTCAGTCATGAGAATTGTTCCTGAAGCCGAGACGAATTGATGCGGTAAGGGTGGTGCTAATTGATAGGTTTTCACCGTTCCCCAAATTATGACAAGGAAACATAGTATTGCTGTGATTAAGAGAACCCATTTCAGGACATTTGAAACGGGATCAACTGGCATATTAAGCTTACTATCCATTGTATTACTCTTTATCATTAAGTTCCGTCCTTAGTACTCATCTTGTATTGCAATGATTTGTGTATTATTTCGATTTTGTAGCCAAATAATAAATGTGTGCTCAATTAAAAAAATTGAAACTGTCATGTTTGAATTGGGCCAAATGATTCTCTTTAACAAAATGACACGATACTACTATTTCTATCAACTTATTAAGAAGTTAGATTTATCAACTCAAAAAAAAATGGGATTGACCTTATCATCGAAGGGTAGCTGGGGAGTTATGTTTTTATTGATAATAGGATAAAGTGAGATATTGATATCATATTTAATTATTCCCCAATATTGCTACTGTTATTTTTGCGATACTGAGTATATATGGTTGTATTCGTATCTTAAAAGACAGGAGGTCTTTAATGCGATTTTCAATTTCCCGCTACAATCCAGAGGCCGATTCGGCTCCTTATATGAAGGATTATGAGCTGGAAATTCCGCCAGGTTCTGACATGATGGTGCTGGATGCACTTCAGCTAATAAACCAGCAAGATGAGACCCTGGTATTTCGTGCATCTTGCCGAGAAGGTGTATGCGGTTCTGATGGCATGAACATTAATGGATTGAATCGCTTAGCATGCATCACTTCACTTTCGTCTTTGACTCCTCCCATAGTGATAAGGCCGTTGGTTAATATGCCCGTTATTCGCGATTTAGTGGTAGATTTCACATTATTTTTTGAGCAGTACGAACGCGTCCAGCCCTATTTACAAAATGACACCCAGCCACCTATTACAGAACGACTACAAACACCTGAAGAACGTGCCAAATTAGATGGGTTATACGAATGCATTTTATGTGCTTGTTGTACTAGTTTTTGCCCTTCATCTTGGTGGAATCCGGAAAAATTTATTGGTCCTGCAGGTTTGTTATGGGCTGATCGTTTTCTTCAAGATAGCCGCGATAAAGCAACGGATAAACGTTTAGCTGATTTACAAGATCCATTTAGTGTTTTTCGCTGCCGCACGATTATGAATTGTACTGTGGTATGCCCCAAACATTTAAATCCTTCTGCAGCTATAGCAGATATTCGTCGAATAATGACGAAAAAAAAGTCTTAATTTTTCTGATTCAACAAAAGGAATTAAAAATGATTAAGCAGCAATTTCGTAATTTAAATTTATTCACTATTCGATATCCATTCACTGCTATTATTTCTCTATTACATCGATTATCAGGCATTTTTGTCTTTTTATTGATTCCTTTTCTATTATGGATGCTAGATATTGCTACAGGTTCAACAGGAGGATTTGAACGTGTAAAGACCCTATTAACAAATCTACCTGCTAAATTGATATTGTGGCTTTTTTTAGTAGCGTTATTTTATCACCTCATTGCTGGGATACGCCATCTATTGATGGATATTGGGATAGGAGAAAGTCTCAGAAGTGCACGCATAAGTGGAGGAATATCCTTAATCATTACCGTCCTTATGGCAATATTATTAGGGAGTTGGTTATGGTAAACAAATTAATAGTTAGTATGAGTTTGACTGGGAATGGTTTGCGAGATTGGTTAGCGCAACGTTTTTCCTCTCTCATAATCGCAATTTATTTTTTAGTCTTATTAGGATTTTTTCTTCTCCACCCAAAGCTTGATTATATTACTTTACGATATTTTTTCTCTGTCACCTGGATGCAAGTGTTTTCACTAACAGCATTGTTAAGCTTATTTTTGCATGCCTGGGTTGGCATTTGGACGGTCATCACCGATTACATCAATCCTATTGCCATGCGATTAATCATCCAGGTATTAGTCATTTTCACCTTGATTATTTATTTTTTTTGGGGCGTCGAAATTTTGTGGAAAATAGTTTAATGGAGTATTAAAAATGAACTTGGTAAATTATACATTCGATGCGGTGATTGTAGGCGCTGGTGGTGCAGGGATGACCGCTTCATTACAACTTGCTCATTCAGGATTAAAGGTTGCCGTAATTTCGAAAGTGTATCCCACACGTTCGCATACTGTTTCTGCGCAAGGTGGAATTGCTGCCGCATTAGGTAATGTTCATACTGATGATTGGCGTTGGCATATGTTTGATACCGTTAAAGGATCGGATTACTTAGGGGATCAAGACAGCATTGAATATATGTGTAAAATGGCACCTGGTGCGATGTATGATTTAGAACATATGGGCATGCCATTCTCACGCCTTGATAATGGAAAGATTTATCAACGTGCTTTCGGTGGTCAGACGATAGATTATGGAAAAGGAGTTGCTCATCGTACTTGCGCAGTTGCAGATCGCACCGGACATGCATTACTACATACTTTATTTCAGAATAATATCAAAGCCAAAACGCATTTTTTCAATGAATGGTTTGCTATTGATCTTGTAAAAAATTCTCAAAATAAAATTGCAGGTGTCATTGCCCTTTGCATTGAGACAGGTGAAAAAGCATTTTTTAATGCCAAAGCTACTATTCTTGCAACAGGCGGAGCAGGCCGGATTTTTGAAACTTCAACAAATGCATTGATTAATACTGGTGACGGATTAGGAATGTCATTACGGGCTGGGCTTCCTTTGCAAGATATTGAAATGTGGCAATTTCATCCGACAGGTTTGCCCGGTGTTGGCATCTTAATTACTGAAGCTGTTCGGGGTGAAGGTGGCTATCTTATCAATAAAAACGGTGAACGGTTTATGGAGCGCTATGCGCCACACGCCAAAGATCTTGCTTCGCGTGATGTTGTTTCTCGGGCAATTGCTTTAGAACTTCGCGCAGGTAATGGTTTTAATCCAGCAGGTGTTGATTATGTAAAACTTAAACTCGATCATTTAAGCGCTGATGTTATCAATTCACGATTGCCTGGAATACGAGAGTTAGCTATCACTTTCGCACACACTGATCCGATTATTGACCCCATTCCAGTAACTCCTACATGTCATTATATGATGGGTGGAATTCCAACAAATGTGCATGGCCAAGTGATTACTATTGGATCTACTGATAAAGATCAAATCGTAGAAGGACTTTATGCAATAGGCGAATGTGCTTGTGTTTCTGTTCATGGTGCCAATCGCTTAGGCAGTAATTCTTTGTTAGATTTGGTTGTATTTGGTAAAGCTTCGGGATTGCATGCTGAAAAAGCAATTAAAGAAGGTTTACCTCTACACTCCATCACTGAAAGTGACATTGAAACAGCATGTTCACGAGTAGATCACTGGAATAATTCTAAAAAGGGAGAAGATTACAGACTCATCCGACAAGCAATGCAAAAAGTAATGCAAAATAACTTTGGCGTATTTCGCATCGAAGAACACATGATAGAGGGGCTCAAACAATTGAAAGAATTACGTGAGCGTCTTAAACATGCTGCTTTAACGGACACGAGTAAAATTTTTAATACTGCACGAATCCAGGCCTTGGAATTAGACAATTTGATGGACGTCGCTTTAATGACTGCTACAGCAGCATTAACACGTAAGGAAAGTAGAGGAGCACACAGTCGTGAAGATTACCCTAAACGCGATGATCAGCATTGGTTAAAACACATAGCTGTTTTTTTAGATGAAAAGGTTAAATATCGTCCTGTCAATATGAAACCCAATTTTGTAGACCCATTGAAACCAATAGAAAGAGTATAT
>NZ_LNXY01000031.1:13105-16599 GCF_001467585.1 Legionella drozanskii LLAP-1 | reverse complement strand
ATGCATACGTCATTTCTTTTGCATCCAACACATCCATTCAGACTAGATTACACCGTTTGGGCTTTACGTAGAAGGAGCAAAAATGGTGTTGATTTATGGATTAATGAACGCTATACGCGATTATTTTTCATTGAAAATAAACTAATTAAAGTCAATGTAGAACAAAAAAATGAAAAAGAAATTTTGGTATCTACCCATAAAAAAATTAGCCCCAAAATAAAAATAGAATTAATTCGATTATTAGAAATGATGTTAGGTCTTAATCGCAACTTACTCAATTTTTATTGTCTTGCAGAAAAAGATCCTTATTTAACTCCTGTGGTGAAGCAATTTAAAGGACTTAAGCCGCCTCGATTTCCAAGTATTTTTGAGGCACTTGTGAACGCTATCTCCTGTCAACAATTATCACTTGATGCAGGATTACAAATTCAAAACCGCTTTGTTCAATATGTAGGAAAAAGTATAAATGACGCAGATGGTACATTTTACGCATTTCCCACTCCACAAGATGTAGCAAACTGTTCAATTCCTGAGTTAAAAAAATTAGGATTCAGCACCAGTAAAAGCAGCACACTTATTGATTTATCGTCCAAAATTATTGCTGATGAAACTTTGTTTGATGATTTAGAAGTAAAGACCAATAATGAGATTGTGACATTTCTATGTCAATTTAAGGGGATTGGACGATGGTCTGCAGAATATGTTTTGTTACGTGGACTGGGGAAAATTGACATGTTTCCAGGAGATGATGTAGGTGCGGCAAAAAATTTACAATTATTGTTACATCTCAAAACAAAATTAGATTATGAGCAAATTTCAAAAATTACGAAAAAATGGTACCCCTATGCAGGATTTATTTATTTTCATTTATTGCTGCAGAAACTAAACAACAAGGGGTTACTGGAGACCAGAGGAGTTTAATAGAATCTATGCCAAAACTTTATACAATTGGACATTCAAACCATACTCTGCAGGAATTTCTTAAGATATTACATGAGTATCAAATTACCCATGTCGTGGATGTACGCACATTACCTAAATCTCGCCATGTGCCATGGTTTAATGAAAATGAACTAAAAGCATCACTTCGAAAAGAAAAAATTGGTTATACTCATTTATCAAAATTAGGTGGTTTACGTCGAACGACTCATAATTCCATCAATATGGGGTGGCGCAATGAAAGCTTCCGTGGCTTTGCAGATTATATGCAAACATCTGAATTTTTCGAGGGGCTGAAGGAATTAAATTGTTTAATAAAAAATAGCCATAGAGTCGTCATAATGTGTGCTGAAGCCGTACCATGGAGATGTCATCGCTCTCTTATTGCAGATGCAGAAGTTGTTCGGCATTTTGTGGTTTTGGAAATTATGAGCAAGACCTCCGTTCATCCTCATAAATTAACCGACTTCGCGGTAATTAATAGAAAGAAGAGACCAATTCAAATTTATTATCCAAAGATAATTAAATGATCAGGGATTGCTGGATATCGGCTTAATCTCAAATATTAACAAGAGGTTACAATTTCATTTTTGAACCTGTTATTTATTTTCTTCTAAAAAAACAGACTATAATTATCATTACATCACGTATCAATGATGACAAAAAGGTGAATATATGACATTTGTAGATGCGCTCAATAATTATGCCTGGTATTACGATTGGGGAAGGAGCAATCATCGCTTCAAATAGCATCGTTACAGAAGATGTTGAACCTTACAGTATTATTGCGGGCAGTCCGGCAAGACTAGTTAAAAAACGGTTTGATGATAGCGTGATACAAAGAATTCTCAACTTAGATATTTATTCCTGGGATAAAGAAAAATTTAATTGCTTGAAAAAGTATATTTGCAATAACGATATAGACATTCTTGAAGAACAAAGCAGAAAGTACGATGCCAGAAATCCCAAAAATTAAACAAAATGAAATCGATATCTTTATAAGGATTTTGAGCCAACGATAAATATGGTTCCGTTGCAAAAACGGATAGTAGTTTATAATTTAATCCCATCCAAGCTATTAAAGAGTTTAAACAGGAAGGAAATCTGGCTCCCCACGTGACTCATTTGCAGATAAAATATCTCAATAATCGGCTGGAAGTCGGTCTGGCTCTTTTTACTCTAATTTGATTCTTCATGATCGCAATGCAATACTACTAAATAGGACTGCGTTCAAGAGGAATTCACATCAGAACCCACTGATTTAACGAGACGGCTACCACTATGTGCATTTTTTCAACCGGCACCAGCAAAGAATGTAGATAGTCCAACAACATCTAATAACCCTAATACCCTACTAGGTTGATAGCAACATCCAGATGGCAAGTCATACCCCAATTAGTTTGGTTGGTGGTAACTGCCTTCACTATCAAGTGTTTCTTCATTATCAAAGGGCAGCTGCGCTAAATTAGAGATGGCAAATATTGGCTACAGCTCATGCTGCTAAAGGGTTGTATCGGTGTACTGGGAAATTTCGTACCTTCCTACAAAGAACCCTGTTTGATTTTTAAACCTGTAGTCAGAATTAAGAATGAAAGCAGTCAAAGCACTTCCTTGTGAAAATTTTAATAAAAAGAAATTTCGCTGCCGTTATCCATTTCTTTTTTGTTATCGCTTGAATTTTTAGCGGTTGATGGAGAAAAGAGACCGTGCTCAAGTAAAGTGGAATGAATAGGCTCATAAAATCCCCTATGGGAATGAATGGCTGTTTTTGTCTTTTCAAAAGAGGTAAGATTTGGAACCTTCTCACCTGATTTATTGGGGGGGGGTAACTGTTTTAATATTTCTATTAACTCTTCTTCCTCTTTTAAAGGATTGCCTGATAGGGTGTTTAAATCGGTTTGATCTAGATAATTTTCACCCTCTAGTATTTCTAATAAGTCTTTTTCCTCTTCGGGGTTATTCTCTGAGTTCAACTCTAAATTATTTTGTTCAAAAAAATATTCACCCTCAAAAAATCCAACAGGATTACCTTGAGTTTGTAAGACTGAACTTTGTGGAATAGAGGTTTTAATATCCCAGCTTCCCATAAGACTATTTTGTTCTCGGTTAGGGGTAAATATTGGTGATTGATCAAAATGATTTGTTTTTCTTCGTTTTATTTGCTGTACGCTGACCTTTTTACTTCTATTGTCTTGCTCTCTGTTTGTTTCAATTTCGGCTTGACTCATTGTCGCTTTAACCCGAGCATATACTTCATCATATCCTTCTTGGTAAGGTATAGGCTTATTATTAAAATCTTTACTTTTTTGGCGGCCAAACTTAGCTGCTCTTCTTCCGGCCTCTCCACCACGACGATATTGTTCTCTGTCTTCCTGGCTGGGAAATCGCATAACTTGACTCTGGTGTGGAGGAGCTTTTTTTTGGTCGGCTTTGGATCTTTTCAAATCTATTCTCTCTTAATCATTGCTTTGACAACCCTTAATTATAAAGATTGAAGATTAAGAGAGTATTAATATTTACCATCTTTCATTGGGCAACTCGTGGTCAGTTCTAAT
>NZ_LNXY01000031.1:11895-13095 GCF_001467585.1 Legionella drozanskii LLAP-1 | reverse complement strand
GGTGAAAAAGCATTTTTTAATGCCAAAGCTACTATTCTTGCAACAGGCGGAGCAGGCCGGATTTTTGAAACTTCCACAAATGCATTGATTAATACGGGTGATGGATTAGGAATGTCATTACGGGCTGGGCTTCCTTTGCAAGATATTGAAATGTGGCAATTTCATCCAACAGGTTTGCCAGGTGTTGGCATCTTAATTACAGAAGCTGTTCGGGGTGAAGGTGGATATCTTATCAATAAAAACGGTGAACGGTTTATGGAGCGCTATGCACCACACGCCAAAGATCTTGCTTCGCGTGATGTTGTTTCTCGGGCAATTGCTTTAGAACTCCGCGCAGGTAATGGTTTCAATCCAACAGGTGTTGATTATGTAAAACTTAAACTCGATCATTTAAGCGCAGATGTTATCAATTCACGATTGCCTGGAATACGAGAGTTAGCTATCACTTTTGCACACACTGATCCGATTATTGACCCCATTCCAGTAACTCCTACAGGTCATTATATGATGGGTGGAATTCCAACAAATGTGCATGGCCAAGTGATTACTATCGGATCTGCTGATGAAGATCAAATCGTAGAAGGACTATATGCAATAGGCGAATGTGCTTGTGTTTCTGTTCATGGTGCCAATCGCTTAGGCAGTAATTCTTTGTTAGATTTGGTTGTATTTGGTAAAGCTGCGGGATTGCATGCTGAAAAAGCAATTAAAGAAGATTTACCGCTCCACTCCATCACTGAAAGTGATATTGAAACAGCATGTTCACGAGTAGATCACTGGAATAATTCTAAAAAGGGAGAAGATTACAGACTCATCCGACAAGCAATGCAAAAAGTAATGCAAAATAACTTTGGCGTATTTCGCATGGAAGAACACATGATAGAGGGACTCAAACAATTGAAAGAATTACGTGAGCGTCTTAAACATGCTGCTTTAACGGACACGAGCAAAATTTTTAATACGGCACGAATCCAGGCTTTGGAATTAGACAATTTGATGGACGTCGCTTTAATGACTGCTACAGCAGCATTAACACGTAAGGAAAGTAGAGGCGCACATAGTCGTGAAGATTACCCTAAACGCGATGATCAGCATTGGTTAAAACACATAGCTGTTTTTTTAGATGAACAGATTAAATATCGTCCTGTGAATATGAAACCCAATTTTGTAGACCCATTGAAACCAATGGAAAGAGTATAC
>NZ_LNXY01000031.1:0-11827 GCF_001467585.1 Legionella drozanskii LLAP-1 | reverse complement strand
ATGCATACGTCATTTCTTTTGCATCCAACACATCCATTCAGACTAGATTACACCGTTTGGGCTTTACGTAGAAGAAGCAAAAATGGTGTTGATTTATGGAATAATGAACGCTATACGCGGTTATTTTTCATTGAAAATCAACTGATTAAAGTCAATGTAGAACAAAAAAATGAAAAAGAAATTTTAGTATCTACCAATAAAAAAATTAGCCCAAAAATAAAAATAGAATTAATTCGATTATTAGAAATGATGTTAGGTCTTAATCGCAACTTACTCGATTTTTATCGTATTGCAGAACAAGATCCTTATTTAACTCCTATGGTGATGCAATTTAAAGGACTTAAGCCGCCTCGATTTCCAAGTATTTTTGAGACTCTTGTGAATGCTATCTCCTGTCAACAATTATCACTTGATGCAGGATTACAAATTCAAAACCGCTTTGTTCAATATGTTGGACAAAGTATAAATGACACAGAGGGAACATTTTATGCGTTTCCTATTCCAAAAGATGTAGTTAACTGTTCAATACCTGAATTAAAAAAATTAGGCTTTAGCACCAATAAATGCAAAACACTTATTGAGTTATCGTCCAGAATTCTTGCTGATGAAACCTTGTTTGATGATTTAGAAGTAAAGACCAATAATGAGATTGTGACATTTTTATGTCAATTTAAAGGGATTGGACGATGGTCTGCAGAATATGTTTTGTTACGTGGACTGGGAAAAATTGAAATGTTCCCAGGAGATGATGTAGGTGCGGCAAAAAATTTACAACTATTGTTACATCTCAAAACAAAATTGGATTATGAGCAAATTTCAAAAATTACCAAAAAATGGTATCCCTATGCCGGATTTATTTATTTTCATTTATTGCTGCAGAAACTAAACAATAAGGGGTTACTGGAGACCAGCGCAATTTGAAATTTTAATAGGAGATTATATCAATGAAAAAAGAGTTTAAAATTGACGATCATGTTGAATGGAACTCAGAAGCAGGAAGAGTAAGAGGAACAATCAAAAAAATAATTACGTCTGAAATTAAATTTAAGAGTTATACGGTTCATGCCTCAAAAGAGGAGCCACAATATTTGATTAAAAGCGACAAAACAGACCATATGGCAATGCATAAAGGGTCGGCTCTCAAGAAGATAACAGATTAAACTATGAATAAGAAAACTCACTACCATTCAATTTAAAAAATGATGGGATTTTGCACTATGTACTGAGAGGTAAGTTAAAAACATCGTTTTTAACAATAGAAAGATATTAAGTTAAACTGAGGAGTTTAATAGAATCCATGCCAAAACTTTATACAATTGGACATTCAACCCATACTCTGCAGGAGTTTCTTGATATATTACATGAGTATCAAATTACGCACGTCGTGGATGTACGCACAATACCTAAATCTCGCCATGTTCCATGGTTTAATGAAAATGAACTAAAAGAATCACTTCGAAAAGAAAAAATTGCCTATACTCATTTATCAAAATTAGGTGGTTTACGTCGAACGACTCATAATTCCATCAATATGGGGTGGCGCAATGAAAGCTTTCGTGGCTTTGCAGATTATATGCAAACATCTGAATTTTTCGAAGGGCTGAAAGAATTAAATAGTTTAATAAAAAATAGCCATAGAGTCGTCATAATGTGCGCTGAAGCCGTACCATGGAGATGTCATCGCTCTCTTATTGCAGATGCAGAAGTAGTTCGACATTTTGTGGTTTTGGAAATTATGAGCAAGACCTCCGTTCATCCTCATAAATTAACAGACTTCGCGGTAATTAATAGAAAGAAGAGACCTATTCAAATTTATTATCCAACGATAATTAAATGATAAGGGATTGTTGGATATCGGATCAATCTGAATTATTAACAAGAGGTTACAATTTCATTTTTGAACCTGTTTATTTATTTAATCTAAAAAATTAGACTATAGTTATCATTACATTACGTATCAATGATTGCAGAAAGGTGAATATATGGCATTAGTAGAGGAAATAGTTGCTGTAGCGCAGAAACGTCTTGCTATTATAAGAGATGATGCTCCGCTAATAGAGGCTGCCAAACTTCTTGATGGTCGACACATCAATCTTATCGTTATCTGTGACAAGGCTGGAACAATGGTAGGTATAGTCACTAGAACAGACATTGTTCGCATGATGGCGGTTTGCCAGGGTTGCGGTTGTACAGTCCCTGTTGCGACGGTGATGACCAAAAATGTTACGAGCTGTCGTCCAAGCGACTTGTTGGGAGATGTGTGGACGACTATGAAAGAGAACAATCTTTTGCATGTCCCTATAGTAGACGAACATTTCAAACCGTTGGGGGTAATTAACGCACGTGATGCTCTTCTGGTTCTTATGGAGAAAGCGGAGTTCGAGAGTTCGATATTACGTGATTACGTCATGAACGTTGGATACAGATGATTTTATTATTTCAATTGTGACGATTTGTTAAATTGGATACTTAGTGATATTCATTGCTAACTTACTCTCATGAAAATTTAATTTATCAAACTTAAGGTTTTAAGTCCGATTACAGCACTGTATTGTAGAGATGATGCAATTGAAATGCTCCGCGACTTAGTTGAACACCTCGTTGCTAGTTTTTAGCAGATAAAATTTTCATATCCCACCATTCTATTTTTTTATCGGGATATGCAGAGCCTATTTTTTGATTAGTTTTTTTTGCACTTATGTCATCAAATTAGAACGCATCAGTCATCCTGTAACAACGGGGAACCTTGGCTAACTATTTCTGCCAATTTATAAATGGGGCATGTGGTGTTGTAGGTGGTTATGGTGGTTTGCAAAAGTGCCTAAGATTAATCATCGTGTAGGTCATAAGCTTCATCGCGTAATGATGAATGCTGTGGTGCTCGAACCGCAGCAGCAGCCGTTTGAATTTGTCCTCCCATGAGAACCGACACTATCAACTTAGTATAAGTCTTGACTAATCATCCTAGCATTGAAAGATTTTATATGGACGTACCCACTTTTTTATGCTATCCGCGACTATTTCTTCGTATGAATATCTTTATAAATGTCATATATCCATCTTTTTACAATTATTAATGACATTTTGGCCTCTTATAAACAATGCATAGTACTATACTGATAATGATAGCTCGTTGTATTAGGAATAAAATAAATAAATTTGTTTTACAAACAAAATTGTAATTACAGCACAGATATGCAACTAATGTATGTAAGGCAATTAGCTAAAATCTTGTAATCATAAAATTTAGGTCGACAATTAAATTAAATAGATGATTTATTGTGTTGGCCAACATGATGCTCTGAGTTATTACGTGATAGGCATTGGATATCGTTGAGGAGGACACATAATGGCTAAAATATCAAACATGTCGATTAAAAATAACTCTACAGCTAAAGCTTTATCCAGGTGGGAGAATGAAGGCGGTGCGGCATCACGCTGTCAAGAGGAGAGTCCAATTTCTGAGGAAGTCCAATCTGTTCCTCAGTTGACAAATGCCGAGTTAGTGCAGCTCCGTGTTCGAGTGATCGCGCTGGAAAATTTGATGATCACGTTACTCGCAGGAGCATCTGATCGTCAGCTCGACCTTGCTCGCGAAATGGCAGTCTATATCTCTCCACGTCCAGGCTTTACCCATCATCCCTTGACGGTACATGCGGCGACTCAGATGATCAATCTAGTTGAACGGGCTGGGCTTTTTATGGAAAAACCTCCTTCATAAGTGGATTGTAATGTAGCATCTGTATTCCAGATCAAGCTATTTTAAGAAATTTAACTCATATCTGGCTTCTTGGAGTTTTTCTCTGGGCAATACTTCTTAGGATCACACTTGATTTATTAAGAACTCTGTATTGTGATTTATATTTGCCAGAATTGATAAAGATCTTGAGATTTTTATTGCATTAACAGTAATACCATATTCCTAAACTCCCAATTTGATTAAAAGCAAGACTTCGCATTATCCGTTATAATTACCTACGAGCAAGGCCATCCTTGTCTACGGTTTTTAATAAAATGGCTGGGTATTGATTACTATGTACATTGAATCAGATCAAATAATTTATTCTCCTTCAGACTTAACCATGTATATGGACAGCCATTTTTCTTCATGGATGGAGCATTTTGCACTCACCAACCCTGAGTTGTTGCCACCCGCAGATAAAGAAGATGAATTGATGGGGTTATTGCAGCATAAAGGACTCCAGCATGAAAAAGAGGTCTTAAATTCTTTTGTTAAGAAAGGGCTGTCGGTCGCTCAAATTATGAGAAGCCCTCATGCCACGGAAGATACATTGGCTGCGATGCAATCGGGCGCGGATATTATTTATCAAGCCGCATTGTCAGCATTGCCATTTAAGGGATGTGCAGATTTCTTGGTAAAAGTAGAAGGGAAAAGTCGTCTCGGTGATTTTTGTTATGACGTTTGGGACACCAAGCTGGCTAAAACAGTAAAGCCCTATTTTATTGTTCAGTTGAGTTGTTATGCTGAAATGCTGGAGACATTACAAGGGCGAAGACCAGAGCATATTGTGGTAGTGCTTGGTAATAACGACCAAATTCGTTTGCGTACAAATGATTATTTTTATTATTACAAAAATCTGAAACATCGATTTTTGCAGACGCATCAAAATTTTTCTGCGCAAAACAGGCCAAATCCTGCTGATTCTAGCAGTTGGGGTCGCTGGTCTAACCATGCTGGAGAATTGCTAAAACAAGTGGATCATTTATGCCAAATCGCAACCATTACAAAAAGCCAAATTAAAAAGTTGAATAGAACGGGTATTGATACCATGTTGGCTTTGGTTGAAACGACTTGTGATCGCATTAAGGGCATAAATACCGATGTATTTTCGCGATTAAAAGCACAAGCTAAAATTCAAAAAGAGAGTACTGGGAAAGACATTCCTTTATATCAAATTCTGCCCCATGATGCTCAGAAAAAAATGGGGTTATCATTACTTCCTCCGGCGTCACCACTCGATATTTATTTTGATATTGAAGGTTTCCCACTTGAAGAAGGGGGCTTGGAGTATTTATGGGGTGTAGTGTATTTTGATGAGAATGGAACCCGGAAATATAAAGATTTTTGGGCGCATGATGAGGATCAAGAAAAAACCTCGTTCAAAGCCTTTATTGGATGGGCATATGCACGTTGGCTGAAAGATCCAACTATGCATATTTATCATTACGCTAACTATGAGATTGCGGCATGTCGTAAACTGATGGGACGATATGGTATTTGCGAATATGAAGTTGATCAGCTGTTGCGCAATGAGGTGTTTGTTGATTTGTACAAGGTCGTTAAAGGTTGTTTATTATTGGGCGAACCGCGTTATTCAATTAAAAATGTGGAGCATCTTTATCGAGAAAAACGTTCCACAGAGGTTGGTTCTGGTGGTGACTCAGTGGTTGTCTATGAGCGCTGGCGAGAAGATCCAGATGGAGAGTCATGGGAAACATCAAAAATATTAAAGGCCATTCGTGACTACAATATTGATGATTGTAATTCAACACAGGAATTGGTTGATTGGCTGCGATTACGGCAAAAAGAGCAGGGTATTTCTTATCTTGGTAAAACAGAGGTTACAGAGCCTGAATTGCAAGAAAAGGTTACAGATCGGGTTCTGTTACGCGATAAATTATTACAGAAGGCTGCTCAATTGCTTGAAGCGGATTCGATAGAAAATGCCAAAGTGACCTCATTACTGGCTTGGTCATTAGAGTTTCATCGACGCGAAAAAAAACCGATGTATTGGCGTTTATTTGATCGCATGGGTTTAAATGATGAAGAGTTAGTGGATGATATTGATTGCTTGGCGCATTGTGTACGTAGTAAAAAACCTCCTTATAAACCAACACCAAAGGCAAGAAACTTAGTATATGAATACACATTTGATCCGAACCAAGAATTTAAAGGAACATGTGAAAAATACTTTGTTCTGGATAAGGAGCGCTCTGATGGAAAAAATGTGAGTGTGACTCACATTAAAGAATATTCGCGTCTTGGTGAGGGTTGTATTGCACTGCAAACAGGAGAATCATTAGATGATGTGATTACTTTGATTCCAGATGAAAATATATCTGTTGATCCTATTCCAGAAGCAATTATGGAACAAGTCCAGGCATTTGAGGATGGACTGCTTTCCGGCACCGCTATTTTTGATTTCTTGATGCGTAATCCCCCACGTATTACAGGTCATGAATCAGGCCAGCCAATAGCTCCGAGTCATGATCCAGCATCACGACTTTTAGAGGTTATCCAAGCAGTACGTTGTTTGGACAATAGTTATTTGACCATTCAAGGACCACCTGGATCGGGTAAAACATATACGGCTAAACATGTGATTGCTGATTTGCTACGGCATGGTAAAAAAATTGGTATTTCATCGAATAGTCATAAGGCAATTAATCATTTACTCCTCAATACCGCTCAGTATTGCAAGAAGGAAGGTATCAATGCGTATTTTGCCTGTACTAAGGATACAGACGAGGCATTATCTCAGCTTGGTATAGATATCTATAAAAATAAAAATATAGCCAGTCATATGCAAGCCAGTTGTGTCATTGGAACAACAGCCTGGGGATTTGCGCATAAAGATCTGGAGAATGCATTTGATTATCTTTTTATCGATGAAGCAGGGCAGGTTAGTGTTGCTAATTTAATTGCAATGAGTCGTTCGACGAAAAACATTGTTTTGATGGGTGATCAAATGCAGTTAGGACAGCCGTCACAGGGGAGTCACCCTGAAGACAGCGGTTTGTCACTATTAGATTATTTGTTACATGCAACACCTACTATTCCAGATACCATGGGAGTTTTTCTTGGAACAACTTATCGCATGCATTCGGCGGTTAATCGATTTATTAGTGATGCTATTTATGAAGGGAAGTTGGAGTCAGCGCCAGATAATGATCGTCAACGTATACGAATACCCGATGATTATCAGGGGGTATTAGATAAAGAGGCAGGCATTATCACGGTTCCAGTTTTTCATGAAGGAAATACACAAGCGAGTGATGAAGAAGTTGAGCAAATTGTGTTGTTGGCTAATCAGCTAATCGGGCGTATTTTTACCGCAAAAGATGGTATAGAGCACTCCATTGAATGGAGCGATATCTTATTTGTTGCACCCTACAATCATCAGGTAAATAAATTAAAGCAAGCTTTGGGGGAACAGGCCAAAGTTGGCAGTGTTGATAAATTTCAAGGACAAGAAGCACCTATAGTGTTTTTAAGTATGTGTACTAGTAATGCCAATGAGTCTGCGCGAGGGATGAATTTTTTGTTTGATAAAAATAGAATGAATGTTGCTATTTCCCGGGCACAATGTTTGGCAATTGTTGTTTATAGCCCAAGCATTACTGAAGCGCGTCCAATGAATATTGGGCAGATTGGTATGTTGAATTTATTTCAATGGTTGGAAGGGATGGGTGGCCATGACGCCATGATTTAATTTATATTAAAAATACTATTCTACCGTTATCTGCGAAATTTGGGATCTTCCCATTCATCATTATCATCTGCATCAATACTATTGGCTGTGATAATAGTTAAAGTTTTATCATAAGTGCCTAAACCAATAACCTCCTCAGTTGCTGAAATCTCATGATCAGTTTGAAACCAATGTATTAGGTCTGTATCGCTATTTTCCCTTTTTACTAGCTTTATATTGGCGGAGTGTTGATTGAAAGCATAAGTAAGAGAATTTTTTGGGATTTTCATGCCTTTTTTTAAATGCGTATATCCAACAAATTCGTACATGCCCTGCGAAACAAAGGAGTACTCTACAAAAGCCCCTGAACTTATAATAATAGCAACAGCTGCATCTGTTAGTCCTGCATATCTAATGGATGAGGCTACTAAAGATGTTTTACATATTTTTGCTAGATTTTCAATCGCAATTAGCCCATCTTGAAATTTACCTGCCTCTTTAATAAAGAGAGATTTTGGCATTAATAATCCAGCGGCGAAATGATCTGCTTCCAATTCAATCTGGTTATGTGAGCAAAAACCAGCATGCGACTCATGGATGTTGCTATCTCGGAATACACTGTCAGGGTGAGATGGTAAAAAATAATGGCCAAGTTCATGAGCAATACTAAATCTTTGGAAGCCCTCATTTTTTATATGTGTTGCATATACTATTGTAAAATCATCACCATATCGAAGGAGCATCCCTGAAACGCCTTTGGCTTCAATTGGTTTTGGTTCAACAATAATATTATTTTGTTCTGCGAGCGCAAACACATCGATCGGAAGCTCGAGTTTTTCATCTTTAACGATTTTCTCAGCCGCGGCAGTAGCTAATTGTAACGTTTTATTTTTCATTTGTTATTTTTTTCTCGATTTCTTTCTATCATTTTTTTGATCATATCCTCTGCAAACTTCTTATCATCCTCTGAAAGTGATTTAACATCTCTGTATAACGCATCCGTATCATCAATTATTCCCATAGGACTTTCTGTAGAACCGAGCAGGTAGTCCGTTGTTACATCTAATGCTCTTGCTAAACGTCTTAAGTTGTCAAAAGATGGTTTTCGAGATCCCTCAGTATTTTCAAAATGAGAAATAGATGTTGCAGGAAGACCTGATTTTTCCGAAAGCTGTGCTTGTGTGAGATTACGTATTTTTTCACGTGCAAAACGTAGTCGTTCAGCAAAAATATTTTTATCCGATGTATCCATGTTGTCGCCTATACTATGGTTAACTTGACATAATCGACAAGTTCTGTTATAATCATCAATATAAAGTTGTCTATATCGACAATAAAATTGTAGCATATTTTAGGATAAATAGTGACTATTGATGAAATAACAACAAAACCATATAGAGTATTATCTCTAGATGGTGGAGGTATGAGAGGCTTATATACGGCGTCTTTACTAAACACACTTTCTGATAGATTTGGTAATCAACTTGATGTAGGGAAGGGGTTCGATCTTATTGTTGGTACAAGCACAGGTAGTATTCTTGCTGCTGGGTTAGTAGCTGGTATACCGTTGCCACAAATAATTAATCTTTATAGAGAAAATGGGGCAAAGATATTTGGAAGCCCCATACCAAATAACATATGTTTAAAATTTATTTGGGGACTGCTTCACTCCTCTAGACCTGCGAATGGAAATGAACTTTTAGATCGTATTCTTCGAGAAGTATTTAATGATGAAACTTTAGGTGAGGTATATCAAAGAAGAAAAATAGGACTTTGTATCCCTAGCGTAAACGTCTCTACTCATAAGGCACGTGTTTTTAAGACGGCGCACAATCCTAAAAAAAATGCGGATGATAATAGAAAACTGAGTGAAGTGTGTCTTGCATCTTCTGCAGCCCCCATTATTTTTCCTATTGCGGAAATCAATGATCCTCATACTCACGAAGCTAAATCATATTTTGTGGATGGTGGATTATGGGCGAACAACCCCGTATTAATTAGCTTAATAGAAGCATTACAGATGAGCTATGCCTCTCAACCTATTGAGATAATTTCAATAGGAACTTGCCCTCCTCCAAGTGGGGCAGCACTTACATCTCATGAAACAAAACGCGGACTATTTGGCTGGAATTTTGGCATTAAAGCGCTAGAGTTATCCATGGATGCCCAAGCAAGTGGGTATCAATTTATCGCTCAATTTTTGGCGGATCATTTTATAACGTTAGAAAAACAAATCGATATTCTTCGGTTTGATCAATCAGCTCCTTCCTCACATCAAGAAAAATATCTTAACCTTGATGGTGCCTCGGAAAAATCATGTAACACATTAATTCAGCTTGGGAATGCAGATGCTCTTGAAATTCATGGAAGGGCAATATCTGGTCGAGATCAATATAAAAAATTAATTCCAATCTTTAAATCCATGTCAACCTTACACAGCGGGAAACAATGATGAGTATTCAAAAGCAATTAGAACTCTTTCACCAAAAAATTAAAGTTGATACAGAAACTCTACGAGAAAAAAGAGACATCTTAATTAATAAAATTAAACAATCACTTAAAGCTTCTGGTCATTCAACATGCGATACAATTAACCAAGGTAGTTATATTTACGGCGTTGGCGTTATTCCTTTAGGGAGTCAAGAATACGATATTGATGTTGGATTAGTTTTTCCGATAAGAGCCATTGATTACAAACCAAAAAATGTAAAAAATTGGGTATATGAGGCTGTAAAAAATCATACTAGCAATGTTGAAGATCGTGGTTCTTGCATTCGAGTACGATACACTGCGGGTTATCATGTTGATTTGGTTGTTTATGCTCAGTTTTATGATGATGTTAATCATGAAAATTATCAGTTAGCTCGAAAAGATGGCACATGGAATCAGTCTGACCCTAAGACATTAAAAAAATATATTGAAAATGCACGTCAAAATTTTATATCTACAAAAGATCGAAGTGGTGCAGATCAGATTCAAAGAGTGACTCGTTATTTTAAAAGGTGGAATGATTTAGTTATTGCTAAAGAATCCCCTGATAAACCAACTGGCTTAGCGATGTTATTGCTTGTTATCCAATATTTATCTGCCCCCTGTATTAATGATGTCGGAGCTAGTGAAGACATTGGAGCATTATTACTAATTGCTCGAGAGATTTCGCGGCTGTCAGGAAGGATTATTATTAATAAGCCCACGCCACAATATGAAGATGTTTTTAGTAAGCTAGATGAGCAAGCAATGATTCAGTTGAAGGAGCGGTTTAGATTGTTGCAAGAAGATCTAGAGCAAATATCTAATATGTCAGAAATGAACGCTATTAATGTGATGGCAAAACATTTTGGCGATGATTTTTCAAAAATAATTCAACCACAAGCCAAACAGCTAACTAATGAAGAACTAAAAGCAGCAGATATTTTAGATATGGAAAAGGCTATTCCATCTTATAAGAATCCCGCAAAACCTTGGGCACAATAATATGATTTGGTGGAAATCGAGTCCCTTATTATTTGAACAATTTAAGGCACAGCTCATAGATTTCTTTTATTTAAAGTTAGATGTAGAAAACGAAGATATTATTTTGCATGGTGAATGGCCTGTGCATGGAGCAACCAAATTAATAAAAAAATATAATATTAAAGTTATTATTCCTAATGATTATCCATATACTATCCCAAAAGTTTTTGAGCTTAGTAATCAGATACCGAAAACCCAAGACCGGCACTTTAATCCACAAGATGAGTCAGCTTGTTTGTTTGTAAAGCCCGAAAGATGGGTGCGATGGCCTATTGGCTCAGGTATTGACGTATTTTTAAATGGAGTAGTAAAAGAATTTTTCTTTTCGCAGGCGTATTATGACTTAAAAGGAAAATGGCCGTTCGGAGAATGGGCTCATGGTAATGAGGGTATTGTGCAATATTTTTTAACTCAGTTGAATTTAAAAAATGTGCTGTGTCTTTATGATTTTTTTCAGTATATTAATTCTACAAAACCCACCAGAAGTGTCCTATGTCCTTGCAGGAACGGTAAACGATTTAGACGGTGTCATTGGGATAAATTCTCAGCTCTACGAGATCGACTACCCAAAAGTGAATGGGTAGAGCTCTCTCAGATATTAATGCTTCAACTAAAGCCTTTAATCAAAATTTTGTAGCCAGGCCATCAAGAGTATTATTCTCTGCAATCTCATCATGAGGAACAAGCAAATAACACCACGGTTTGCCGTTATACGTTCTTGCATGATCTTTTGCATAGCTACACCATTTGGTTGCTGCTTCTTTTTTTGTAATTAGGCCTGGGACTAAGGATCGTGCGGTAAAGTGTCAAAATCAAGCTGTTTTTTAATGATGGATCCAGTCCTGGTGCGGGTTAGAGGTTCATGTCAATGGGAAAAATTT
>NZ_LNXY01000030.1 GCF_001467585.1 Legionella drozanskii LLAP-1 | reverse complement strand
ATTGAATTGATTTGTCGTAGAGAAATGATTCCATTTTATAAAAAATTTGGATTTTCAGATGACTATGGTGCTTCTGTTTCAATGCGACGAAGAAAATCAACCAGAGACGAGAACTGCAACCTCCTAGAAGCAAGGAGCTAAATGATTATGACCCCAAGAGCACTAAAGATAGCATTGTTTACTGTCTTAAGTATTATTTTATCTTATTATGTGGCTGTATTAATGCATGAGTATGCTCATGCTACAACGGCGTATCTTTTTGGCTATAAATCATCCCCATTTGATATTAAATATGGGAGCTGGTACTTAGTGCCGGTATCGGAAGCCGTGGATTATGCAAGCATATTAGCCTCAGGACATGGTGTTCATGAAGCATTAATTGGGATTAGTGGAATCACGGTAACGTTAATATTGTTTTTAACTTCCTTATTTCTTTTAAGCCGAAAATGTATACAAGAGAGATCGTTTTTATTAAGTTTCTTTTTTTGGTTGGCAGATATAAATCTGATGGAAATGTTTTCATACCTTAATCGCACATTTATTATGGGGGATATCGGTGAGTTTATTCAAGGTTTCAATATTTCACCCTTTTTTATTTTTATCCCGGGTACCATCATTGTTTGTTGGGCGCTATATAGATTCTATAAATATGAGATCATTAAAATGTTTCAAACTCTTCCTGTAAGGACAATCTTTATGCGAAGAATTTTTTGTGGACTACCTTTTGGACTTTGCCTTTATCTATTATTTATTGGGAAGCGCCAACTGATTGGAAAATATTTTCCAATATTACCAATACAGTTTCATTATTTATTGTTTTTTTTATAATTGTCATTTGTGACCCATCTAATAGGTGGATTAAATCCAGGTTACAGAAGTAGTAGTCCAATGAGGGGCAGGACAATCATTGGAAGCAAAAGATACTCTAGCAAGATATCTCATTGTAAAATAATGATTTTTGAGATC
>NZ_LNXY01000029.1 GCF_001467585.1 Legionella drozanskii LLAP-1 | reverse complement strand
TAGCCAAGTTCCTGGGCAAGCTGTTTGCGGGCGCTAAGGCTTGAATCGAGGTTCAGTAGCTTCATCATATCGACGATGGATTGTTTCCAATTGTAGTCCTTACGACCAGCAGTATCGGCGGCCTTTTGGATCATCGCTTCGACTTCGGCTCCTGTCATCGGCTTTGGGGTGGAGGGGGCTACAGCCGTGTTGCCGGAAATGCCGCCGGTGTCCACTGATGTAGCTGCTTTTGCAGTTCCGAAAACTTTGGAAACGATGCTACCAAATATGCTCATGACTTCCTCCTTGTTAGATCATT
>NZ_LNXY01000028.1:138296-200385 GCF_001467585.1 Legionella drozanskii LLAP-1 | reverse complement strand
AGGAACTCGCCCCGTCGGCGTGATGCGTATTCTACTCATCCTCACTTCCTTGTCAAACACTTTTTGCATTTTTTTTAAAAAAATTCATCCGCTTATTTGAACTGTAAAATAAGCATTCAATATTTATTCAATAGTGGCGGTGTTTTCGGAGATAAATTGGATTTTCCTAACGCGCATTGACCTATTTTACATCATAAGTTATGATTTTGCACACTTTATAAACATTTTTTAAGGCTTTTTTATGAGATCCTTTTATTTGCTTCTTCTTTTCTTATTTTTAAATCCGATTTGGGCTGGTACCTCACATCATCATGACCACGATACTCCTTATGAGTATGATAGCCACAATCACAGCTATAATAATTTTTCATTTGCTGATGCCTTTCAAACAGGAATTGATACAAATGGGAAACCTTTATACCTGTGCATAGGAAAATTATTGAATAGCGACCAGCCCGGGAAAACTTGGGAAGGGTACGGACGATGCAATGTAGCTTATGGTGGGAAGGAATTTGTAGTTGACCGTTTTGAAGTGCCTTCTCGTGCTAGATTTAAAGGAGCGTATTGGCAAGCCAATCCTAGGACTGCTATTAGAGTAGGAACGGATACGAATGGTAAACCTTTATTTTTGTGCCAAGCTTATTTCCGGGGTAGCAGGCAACCAGGTAAAACCTGGCCGGGATATAATCGTTGCAATATTTCTTATGGCGGCCGTGAAATTATAATAGATAGCTATCTGGTTTTAGGGGCTAATAGACAAATCCAGGGTGAAGAACGTCATGGTTATCCGGGGCCTGAATCCATACGGATTGAAGTTAGACCTTAATTTATCTTTTTTCAATAAAGATGTTGGGCCAAGCCCAGCATCTTTAAACTCATACAACTCGTTCATAACGATAAAAAGTCATATCGTAATTATTCTTATCATCGCGCTCACGAAAAATCGTTTCCTCGCAATGCCATGATGATTCATTTAATTTTGGGAAAAAAACATCTGCTGCGAATTGATGATGAATGACCGTTAGGTAAATTCGAGATGCAAAAGCTAGAGCTTCTTCGTACAGAGAGGCCCCGCCGATAATCATTGCTTCGGGAACGTCATCAACTAAAGCCAGAGCTTTGGGTAAGGTATCGACTATTTCTACACCAGCCACTGAAAGGTTTTGACGGCTCAATATTATATTAAGACGTCCAGGTAAAGGTTTGCCGATCGAATCATAGGTTTTTCGACCCATAATAATCGGTTTCCCCATTGTAATATTTTTAAAATATTGGAGATCAGCAGGGAGATGAGCAAGTAAATGATTATCTTTTCCCAACCCATTATTTTCATCAATCGCGGCAATTAAACTAATAATTGTCATTCAGACTCCCTCGCCTTCGCCATAGAATAGGCCATGTTGACTGCAGCCAAGAGACTGTTGGAATCGGCTAATCCGGTTCCTGCTAACTCTAAGGCAGTGCCGTGATCGACTGAGGTGCGGATAATTGGCAACCCTAAAGTGACATTTACAGCCGAACCAAATCCTGCGTATTTCAATACAGCTAATCCTTGATCATGATACATGGCAACGAAAGCATCGGCTTGTTTTATATTCTGCGGGGTAAATAGAGTATCTGCAGGAAAAGATCCCTGTACGTTAATTCCTTTTTTTTGTAATAAGGTCAGCGCAGGATTGATTATTTCAATTTCCTCTCGTCCCAAATAACCGCTTTCTCCCGCATGTGGATTTAAACCGGCAACATAAATAGTTGGACTAGCAATAGCAAATTCTCGTTGTAATGAGGCATGCAGTTGTTCAACTACTCGACAAATCAGTGGGGCTGTTATGGCATCAGGTACTTCTTTTAATGGTAAATGAGTGGTCACCAAAGCGACTTTCATTATTTCGCAAGCTAACATCATCACTACGGTTTCAACATTACATTTCTTCGCTAAAAATTCAGTATGCCCTGTAAAAGGTATTCCAGCCTGATTAATCACGGCTTTGTGGAGAGGTGCAGTAATGAGGGCAGCAAATTCTCCCTGCAAACATTTATTAATTGCCAGGGTTAACATATCAATTACATAAGGCGCGTTGAGAGGATTTAATTTTCCGGTGAGTACGGGTGCGTTACAAGGAATAGAAAGTATGGTTAAGTGGTTCGGTTCTAGCGATACTGGATCACGCGCATTATAATCAATAAATCTAAGGTCTTTTTTTAATTCTTTCGCGCGTTGGGCGAGTAAATTCTTGTCGCCCAAGACGACTAGAGGTAATTCACAAGAAGCAAGGGTGAGGCATAAATCAGGACCAATTCCTGCTGGCTCACCGCTGCTTACGAGTAATGGTTTCATGCCAACCTTTTATCTACAATTTTCACATAGGAATCGGCACGCATATGTTGCTGCCAATTTTGCACCGCTTCTGTAAATTTGCGTTGTTGTAAAAATTGTCTAACCTGTTGGCGTTTAAACGCTTCAGAATCATCAATGTTTTTGCGCTCTAAAACTTCAATTAAATGCCAACCGAAAACCGATTTTACGGGTCGACTCACTTGGTGAATTGCTAAGGTACCCATGGCTTTTTCAAACTCGGGTACTAATTCACCTGGATTAACCCAACCTAAATCCCCGCCCTTGATTGCACTTGCTGCATCTAAAGAATATTGTTTTGCTAACAGGGCAAAATCCTTACCTGCTTTTATTTGCTGGTACAGATTATTAGCTTGTCTCAATGCCTCATCCCCAGTCATGCTTGCATCTTGTTTTACTAAGATATGACGAACATGGGTTTTAGTCACCTGATGATGTTGCTCAGTACCATTGACAGCGATGAGTTTGATCAATTGAAAACCGTTTCCAGTTCGTATAGGACCAGCAACTTGTCCAACGTTCATGTTGATAACTTGTTTAGCAAAAATATCAGGGAGTTCCGCTAAATGCCGTTCCCCTAAATCACCCCCTTCTAAAGCAAACTCACCGCTCGATTCAGCAATCGCTACACGATTAAAATCATCCCCGCGCCTAATTTTACTTAATAGATCACTTGCTTTCTGCCGTGCTTTTTTTAACTGTTCAGTCGTTGGCTCTTCTGGCAGAGGAATAACAATATTTTGTAAATGGTAGGTTTGCTGAGTTTTATTATCATTTTTAGAATGTTTTAAATAATCTTCAACTTGCTCAGCCGTAACAGCAACATCGGGGCCTACTGCTTTTTGTTGTACTCGACTAATTAATATTTCTTTACGAATATTTTCTCTAAACGTTTCCCAACTTAAGCCTTGCTTAACCAGTTCTTCTCGCAACTGAGTTAGAGTTAAATGGTTATTATTAGCGATTTTAGCAATTGCATCATTGAGATCTGTACTATCGACACTGACTTCATTACGTTTTGCAAGCTGTAATTGTAAATCAACATCAATCAAATGCTGCAACACTTGCTTACGTAATACTGTATCCGACGGAAGTTGCATCTTTTTAGCAGTAATTTGCTCTTTTAGGAGTTTGACTTGCGCATCTAATTCACTGGCAGTAATAACCCCATCATTAACAACAGCAACTACCTTATCTAAAGGCTGTGCCATCACTATTAATGCCGGCAATAGCAATATAAAAAATACGATTCGTTTCAACACGCTATATCCCCCTTCATTTACCTGACTTTTATGCTCAATTGACTTGTGGCTTGTCAGTCTTATTTATCAGGGCAAATTTAGGTTATTCTTAAACAAAATACAAGCAACCTTGTTTAATTTAAACCAAATACCCCTATTTATTTTTTCTTACCTATGAAACAAATCATTATAACCAGGAATGTAAGTTCGTACTCTACTCGAAGGATCACTATTGCCTACGGAACCCAGTCCTTTTAATAAGATTTGTAAAAATACGTTGTTATTATATCGGGGCCGCGATAGAGAGTCCAAGCTTTGGAAAGTACGTCCGCCTATTAATCGGACAGCCCAACAACAATTATCATACTGCACCCCTAGGAAAGACATCATCTCATATCGCTTACTAATGTTGTAGTTGTAAGCGCCCAAGGTACTCCAATGGATGCTGAAAGGCCAAGCATATGCGAAAGTGGCCTGATGTAAAGGATTATTTTTAATATTGGTGAAAGCCACTTGAGTAATATCACCATTGACCAAATAGGTATACCCGACTCCTACAATTTTATTATTACTTGATTCAGGCTGGTAATGAAAATTGACATGGCCATTATTAGTAGACCGGGTCGCAGGATTCCAAACATAATCTGCTGCCATGACCCAATTAGGGTTAAAATGGTACTCTCCGCGAGCGGCTACGGGCGAGAATTTATTAGTCAATGATAACACCCCTAAAGTCTCTGGACTCTCTTCACAAAATCCCGTAACACTTTGACAGAGTTTGACCCGTCTTTTAGCAAAATAACGAGCTTGACCAATAGAGAGAATTGCCTTTTCTCGACCTGATTCATCGGATAACCAGCGCGAACTCAGTGAGTACGAAAGTTGATTGGTATCGCCAATCCGATCAAAGCCAGAAAACCGATTGGTTCTAAATAATTGATCATGGCTGAAGATCATATAACCTGAATCAAAAACTGGAATCTGTGTTTGATCATGATAAGGAACATAGAGATAAAAAAGTCGTGGTTCCAAAGTTTGTGTGAAGCTTTCGTTTTTAAACGACGTTGAACGTTCAAAATACAAACCGCTATCAACATCATAACGGGGGATAACTCGATTAAATTTAGATTTTTGACGAAGAAATTGATCGCCATGAGAAAATCGATCACTATAAAAAAATTGACCACTATAAAAAAGTTGATCAATGTAATTATAAGAGGCTGGCCCATTCACGTCATAATAATTTTCGACTAACTCCATTGAAGGGGTTAAATACCCCCAGGGTCTCGAACGTGGGAGGGAAAGAATTGGATTTAAATGATAGCGGCTACCTTGAGGTTGAAACGAACTTCTTCCCGGCTGAGGTAGCTCAAAGAGATTTCTACCGGGCCAGCGAAAATAATCAAACTGTCCTTGTACAGAAAACGTGCTATCAAAAGGTAATTCGTCATAGGTTCCATTCGCTAACAATTGCGGTAAACGTTGATAGCTATCGTTAATCGGCGTTTCATTAATCGGATGAAGAGTTTGGTAGCTTTGTAGCATCCCGCGGAAAAACCAATGATCCGTTGTATAAGATAAATCACCCTGACGTAACATCTGTCTTTCCGTCAGGGTTGCTAAATTCGTACTGAAATCTTGCAGAAAATAATCATCGGAGACCTGACTAAAATTTAAACCAAAATGCAAGTCACGGGTAATCAGTGTTGAGTCTTGTACTTGAACAGACCAACGATCAGCAGACTTGGGACGCAATAAAGGATACCTATCACGATTTTCTAGTAAAAATCGATTAAACGCACGATCATGAGGCAGATAGCGTGCGCGAATATTTCCGAAGGATTTTTTGGTCAAATAGCGAAACTCCCCGCCCATCATGAAGCCTCGTTTTGTGTACAGATGGGGGATCAGAGTGGCGTCATAGTTTGGGGCGATGTTCCAATAATAGGGTAGTGCCAAATCAAATCCACCCACATTGGAAGAACCAACCACGGGCATTAAAAACCCAGACTTACGTTCTCTCGAGGTTGGAAAACTTAGGTAGGGAGTATATAAAATCGGCCAGTTACGGATGCGTAATCTTGCATTGCGCGCCACACCTATCGATCTTGCATCATCCAATTTAATACTATCGGCCTCAATTTGCCAGGCATTGTCTTGAGGAGTGCAGGTTGTGTAAGTGGCTTTTTGCAAAAAATAATCTTTATTAGCAAAACGCTCAATAATACTGGCTCGCCCCCAAGCCGGTTGAATAGCGCCACTTTTCCTTATATTAAAACGGTATAAAACATCTTCAACTTTTCCTGATTTATTCTCCGGATTAATGGTTGCTTTTTTAGCAATCATTATTCTTTCAGCCTCTAAATACTTCACCTCGCCTAGTAATTCAATTTTGCTAACTTTATTGGTTTTCGCATCACGATAAACATAGGCTGTTTGGGCATTAACCACGCGGCCAGCTTGTTGTACTTCAACATTTCCAGATAACTCAGAGCGACCTTCACGGTAAAAGGACACGTCGTCCGCCATAATGCGGACCTCATCATTGGATAGTGGGGTTATGGCGATCGGTTTATAAGAGCCTCCGCAGAGTGAGGGCGATGATCTATTCTCTTGCCAACCCAAGCATTGAGCAAATTTAGCTCGATTAGCGGCAGTCAAATCGGCTTCTCTTGCTACTACGCAAGCTTGTATAGGCTCAACCATCACTTCCGATGCATGAGTGACGACATGATACGTGCCAGCAGCTATTCCGATTGTAGTTGCCAATCCCACAAGCAAATAGCGATGACAGAACATTTTATGGAAAAGTTGAGTTATCGAATCAAAGCTAATTTTCACCGCCACCAAAATACCTTATGATTCACATGCGCTAGAGCGCTCAAGAATTAAAGCTGAGGAGTATAGCATGCATGATCGACAAAACGCACTTAACACGTGGCTTGAAAAAATACTTGCCTCATCTCAATTTACACTCGTTCCTTTAGCAGGTGATGCTAGTTTCAGGCGATATTTTCGTCTTCATTATAAAGGGAAAACTCAGGTTGTCATGGATGCACCGCCTGATAAAGAAACGATCGAGCCTTTTTTAGCGATTGCTAATTTATTATCTGCTGCAGGTATCAATACGCCGCACATTTACGCCGTAAATATCGCAGAAGGATTCGCTATCCTGGACGACTTTGGAGATACTTTACTACTCAAAGCGCTTTCCGATGAAACGGCTGACACGCTGTATAAAGCAGCGATGAATACTTTAAATACTCTTCAACTGGGCACTCTTTCAACAGCAAAGCAATTACCCGCTTTTGACAAGAATTTTATCTTATATGAATTAAATGTATTCAAAGAATGGTTTTTGCAAGCCTACTTAAAAATCGAACTGAGTGCGGAGGAGGAAGTATTAATCAATCAGACCTTTGATTGGCTTAGTAATGAAATTTTGCAGCAGCCCAAAGTGGTTATTCATCGTGATTATCATTCCCGCAATATTATGCTGCTTGCTAATAGCGAGCCTGTTCAATTAGGGGTTATCGATTTTCAGGACGCGATGTATGGGCCCTTTACTTACGATTTAGTTTCTTTACTAAAAGATTGTTATGTTCAATGGCCGAGAGAGCAAGTCATGAATTGGTTGACTTATTTCTATCAGGAATCATCGATAGCCAAACCAAATTCTCTTCCCGCTTTTGTTCGCGCTTTTGACTACTGTGGCCTACAACGTCATCTCAAAGTGTTAGGTGTTTTTTCTCGCTTATACTTGCGTGATGGTAAACCTAATTATTTACAGGATTTACCTTTGACGCTTCATTACGTAATAGCCTGCCTTGAGTGCTACGAGGAATTTGCCCCTTTTTATCAGTTTGTACAAAACAGGATTCATTTACCATGAAAACCGCGATGATTTTAGCTGCAGGGAGAGGGGAACGTTTGAAGCCCCTTACAAACAGCTTACCTAAAGCCATGTGTTTGGTTCATCATAAACCACTGATTCAATATCATGTGGAAAAATTAGTCAATTCTGGTTTTGAGCGAATTGTTATTAATCATGCTTATCTTGGCGGTAAAATACGCGAACATCTGGGAAATGGGGCAAAATGGGGAATAGAAATCTGCTATACCCCCGAACCACCAGGCGGACTTGAGACCGGAGGAGGAATTTATAATGCGCTGCCTTTGCTGGGGGTAGATCCTTTTGTGACGGTCAATGCAGATATTTTTACTGATTATGACTTTAATTTGCTTCATATAATGGATGGTGTCCAAATGCACTTGGTACTGGTTAATAATCCTCAACATAATAGTCAGGGGGATTTTGATTTAGTTCATCACAATCGATTGAGTAATCAGCGTAAACGCTACACCTACTCGGGCATAGCCTGCTACCATCCAGAAGCTTTTCAGCAATATAAACCGGGACGTTATTCTCTTGTTCCCATGTTCCATCAATTAATTAAAGAAAATTTGGCTACAGGTGAGCTTTATCAAGGTTTATGGGTTGACATTGGTTCAGTGGAACGGCTCAACTTTGCGAATTCATTGTGTTGTTGAATGAGTTAGCCAAGACCGAACCGAGGTCATAGAATCTGGACCCCGCGTTAGCCGCGAGGATTTCCTTACGAGCTACAGATTTCGCTACCAAGCAAGAGGTTAAGCCGCTGGAGCTGCTGATGGCCCTTCGTCTTCCGGAGTCGGTGCTGGTTCTGCATCTTTCTGAGCACCCTTTTGAACTCCAGCACGGTCTGCAGGATGTGTGTGGCTCTTTACTGTAACGGTAATGCCTCTATCATCAAGGTAATCTGGCAAACCATCTTCTATTGTATCTCTCGCATCCTGAGGATCTGCTTTTTGCGGTACACCATCAATTTGGTTGATAACCCCTTTATCGTTTGCTTGATAAAGAACACTCTTCTTATCGACCAAATCATTTTCAGCTAAAAAGGCTTTAAGTAAGGTATCCAGAGGCTTCGCTGAGTCTTTGGATAATTTCTTACCGTCAGCGCTAAAACCCCGAATAAATTCAGATTCATTGCTCACAGCAAAATCAATTTTAACTGGGTTGGTAACTGCTGTCGTAAACTCTTCCGCAGCTTTATCAGCCACATTTTGTTGGAAATTTTTAAAGTCAGTTTTAACCGGTTTGCCTGCCCATGCTCCGCCTTTTGAATCATTTTGGAGGAAAACAAAATCTCGAAAATTTTCCAACTTTTTCAGCATACCTTTTGATCTCTCAATCATACTTTTGCCTAAGTTGAACATGCTCTTCTTGAAGCTGCCTACTAAATAATCGGCAGTTTCAGAGTTGAATCTAGCCAACTCCATCGCATTTTCTATTGCATCCACTCCAGGTGCTAACTGCTTTACGCCGCTACCGCGATGTGTTAGAGGCAATGATTTTTTTTCTCTGACCATTCTATCTCTCACTGCAATTTAGTAAAACAATCGACTGATTAATTAATCAAAATAATAACTTTTGATCATTATAGCAAATGAAGCTTGCTTAGCGGTCATTGCTTTTCTCTAATAATCGTTAAGAGAAAGTAAAAAATGCGATTCGAACCTTCTCAGGACGGGGAAGGAACTTGCATAGATTAGACCTTAGCCCAATCTAGGGTGCTCCTCTATAAGCCTCAGCTTAATCCATCGGGTTGGCAAAGCTATCAGCCAGTGAAGCAAAACTTTTCTTTTTCATCGCATCAAAAGAGAACTCATCGACTTGGATCGCATCCCAACAAGCTCTTTCCACGTTAATGATATTATCAACTTCTACTTGCGTTAGCTCCCCTTTAGCTACTTTTTCGGCAAGTTTCTCTTTCAAAGCTCCGAATTTATAGCGTCTCAGATCAGGTATTTTCTTATACAGATCATCACTCTTTATGATCATTTGCAGAGCCTGTTCCATTCTATCAATCGGCTGATTAGGATCACCACTTAAATAGAGTAATTTCATCATCCGATCCCGATAGTGGTTATTTTTCATCATCAATCGGGCTAATTGATGATCTAATTTATCGCTAGGATAAGCCATCGTTTGTCCTAGTGGGAAAGCGATGATACGCATTAGTACACCCAAGATTCGGGATGGGAAGTTACGGCAAAAACTGATCATCGATTTTTGTGCTTGATAGAAGCAATATCTTAATGCCCATTGAGCATGCAATTTTTCGTCTGGGTTCTCTTTATTTTCATGATAAGAACGAAGTACCGCCATCCCCATGTAAAGAAAGGACATACCATCCGCTAATCTTGCCGATAGACGCTCTCTACGTTTTAAATCGCCACCTAAATAAATTAACGATAAATCAGATAACCATGCTAAGGCATGACTTAAACGAGTTAAACGTTTGTATTCGTAACTTAAATCATTAGCTGGCACCATAATAAATAATCCTGCAGTCCAGGCCGAGCAGAGCGCTTTGGCAAAATTTCGCATGGAATAATAAATGTGCTGCCAAATCAACGGACGGAAGGCCGCTTTATTTCCATGAGAGATGGCATAAAACTCATCTCGTACATAGGGATGACAGGCCATGGATCCTTGGCCAAAAATAAGCAAGTTGCGGGACATAATATTTGCTCCCTCAACAGTCACTGAGATGGGAATACTTTGATAAAAATCGGAAAGATAATTACGTGCTCCTGACACCACAGCGCGGCCTGCGTGAATATCCATCGCGCTATTTATCGTGATGCGTGCAAGCTCGGTATTAAAATATTTGGTGATAGCCGAAGCAACGGAGGGTTTTTTATGTTGATTAACTGCAGCAACTGTTAAAAGACGAGTCGCGTTAACCAAATAATTTAAACCAGCGATTTCGGCTAATTTTTCTTCGATTCCCTCAAAACTTCCAATTTCAACCGAGAATTGTCGACGAATCCTCGCAAAGGCACCTGAGGTTAGATAAGACACAGAAGAAGATGCCGCACCTAAAGCCGGTAAAGAAATAGAGCGACCGATGGATAAACATTCAACGAGCATCTGCCAACCATGGCCTGCATTTTTTTGTCCGCCGATGATAGTGCTAATAGGAACAAAAATATTTTCGCCCCGTATCGTTCCATTCATAAAAGGTTGATCTGCTGGCAGATGACGATTGCCAATAATTAAATTCTCAGTATCTCGCGGAATTAATAAACAAGTTATTCCCTCATTACCCTCGCCTTTCAGTAAGCCTTCAGGATCTTTCAAATTTACTGCAAGTCCGATTAAAGTCGCAATAGGAGCTAAGGTAATCCAACGCTTGTTTAAACGAATGTTAAGACCTAGCACGATTTTACCGTCGACTTTCTTTTTAACGACAATAGCTTCAGATTGGATTGAAGTTGCATCACTTCCTGCGCCAGGCTCAGTCAAAGCAAAACAGGGAATATCGACGCCTTTTGCTAAGTTGGGTAAATAATTAGCTTTTTGTTCATCCGTTCCATAATAATTAAGTAATTCGCCAGGGCCTAAAGAATTAGGCACCATCACGGTGACTGCAGCCGCAGGTGAACGACTCGCTACTTTAAGTACCACATCAGAATGTGCACGCGCTGAAAACCCTTTTCCGCCATATTCTTTGGGAATTACCAATCCTAAAAAGCCTTTTTCTTTAATGTAATTCCAAATTTCTTCTGGTAAATCCCCTGCTTGTTTAATCTTCCAATTATCAAGCATCTGGCATAAAGTTTGTACTTCATTGTCAAGAAACGCTTGTTCTTCAGTACTCAATTCTGAAGAAACACTCATTAAGCTGTCCCAATTAGGAGAACCGGTAAATACATCTTTTTCGAACCAGGTATCCCCGGCATTTAAGGCTTCTTCTTCCGTTTTTGATAATTTTGGTACTAATTTACCTATCCTATCAAATAAGAAATCGCTTATGGCATTCCGTAACGACTCAATATTTATCAGGGCCACTGCTGCAATAATTACTAGCCAGATGAGCAAACCGAGAAACCAGTTCATACCAGTCCAAAATGTGGCAAGAATCAAGAAAACAGCACTCCCTATTTCCCAAGTTATTGCGCTCATACCACAGTAGAGTACGACTAAAGTGAAAACCAGATAAATAAGAAATAGCAGAGTAGCCATAAGAATACCTTCCTTTACTGATTAGGCGTTTGAGATCTTAGTATATACCCGTCTTGAATCATTTTGCGAGTCATTCAACGCAAGTAAAAATAGTTTATTAACAGAGGATTACTTGATTTACTCGCATGAATCAACTAGCGTAAATCTTTTATCTAATCATTATTATTATGAAGACACGTCTAGTTTGGAATTTTGAAATTGATAGTGTTAATTTGCTTAATTTGCAAAACTTGAGCGATTCGCGAGATGAAATACGTTGGGAAGCTCGCTATTTTTGGCCGGCAAATACCATAATTTGCTTAAAGGGTTTAGATGAGCGATTTTTACTCCTTTCAAACTACGCTATTAAACATCGACAAGACTCCTACGCTCTATTAGCTGACAAAAACTTTAATATTAAACATCGCCGAATGCAGTTGTTATATAAACCTTTATTACAAGAGACCAACTTATTACGGGGTTATGGAAAAAAAATTGATCTTGCTGATTTTCCAAGCAATGAAATCCTACCGGGAACTAAAGCGCTTGATGCGCCAACTTTATTAGCGGAAATAGAAAAAAACCAAATAGAAATTCAGGTGGCAAAAGATGCGTTGGTTTATAAATTGCCAAGCGAGCCAACCATAAAACTTGAATTGGCACGTTTAATAATTAACAAACAAATATACTTTAGTGCTTGCGTGGAAGGCCGTTCTAAAACTTTAGTTTCTACGATCGCAAAACACTTGCTGGGAGAACAGCTTTCCTGCGACTATGTAAGCTTTCTTAAACAAACTTTTGCACTACGATGAATAATCTGCTCGCCATCGTACTCAGCTTTGGCAAAATTGGCATCATTTCCTTAGGTGGGGGCAACTCCATGCTAAAACTTTTGGAATATGAGGCAGTGACCAATCGTCATTGGATCAGCCCAGAAGAATTTGTCAGCATGGTCGGCACAAGCTTTCTTTTCCCTGGCCTAACGGCTGTAAAACTTGCGGCGTTAATTGGATACAAAGCAGCAGGAATGTTGGGATTAATTTTAGCCTTAGCCTGTTTAAATCTGCCCGGTCTTATTTTAGCTATTTTAGGCTATCAATTATTGAGCTCAAATAATGGCCCAATAACCCAAAAAATTATGATTGCTGTTCAGTATGGCGCCTTAGCCTTGTTAGCCGCAGCCTCTTATTCTGTCGCTCAAAGCGTGATTGGGATGTATTATTCTCTGCCCATCGTTATTGCTACGACTTTGTTTTTTGTGGGATTAGTTTATTTTCAACTTTCGCCCTTCTGGGGGTTTATCGCATTTATAGCGATTTGTTTCTTCCTTGTTAAGCCAAGTTAAACCCTCTTTTTGCTAAAAATCCATCCCTGAAATCTTATTCAATTTGCCTCGCGGAATAACTCGCATTTTTTAAGAGCAACTGGCAAAATTAACTAATCAATCTTATTTTATGCAATTCAAACAACTTCATTCCGAGAGGTATAGACCGTGAATAGTGATTTAGATAATCCTGAGTACTATATCAATCGCGAATTCACCGCGTTGTCGTTTAACGAACGTGTATTGCAGCTAGCAAAAAATGAGCGATTCCCCTTATTTGAAAGAATGCGGTTTCTTTGTATTTGCAGCGGTAATCTCGATGAATTTTTTGAAATCCGTGTCGCAGGATTAAAGGAAAAGATAGCACTCTCCTCCAGAAAACTTTATATAGACGGCCTGCAAGCGGATGAAATTTTTGGGCAGTTAAGTAAAAAAGTCCATCTATTAACGGATGAACTCTATCACATCTTTAATAGAGAACTGCTACCAGCAATGAAAAAAGCCAATATTCATTTCCTTTCTGTGGAAGATTGGGATGAGGATATTCATCTTTGGGCGAAACATTATTTCAAAAACGAAATTTTACCGATCGTAAGTCCGATAGCACTTGATTTAGCTCATCCTTTCCCACGATTATTTAACAAGAGTTTGAATTTCATTATTTCCCTGCGAGGCAAAGACGCCTTTGATCGTAATATTGATTATGCGGTAGTCCATGCTCCTCGCTCGCTGCCTCGGATGATCCACCTACCTTCTGAACTTTGTCTTGATGGGGGTAGTTATTTTGTTTATTTGTCATCCATTATTCAGACGCATATTTACAGTTTATTTCCAGGCATGGAAATAGATGGCTGCTACCCTTTCCGTTTAACACGGAATAGCGATTTATTTTTGCGGGAAGAAGAAATAGAAGATTTAGCCGTTGCCGTACAACGCGAGCTTTTTTCTCGGCATTACGGTCATGTGGTGCGTCTTGAGGTCGATGTTCACTGCCCGCCACATATTGTTGATTTTCTTTTGCAAAAACATCATCTCCATCATGAAGATGCCTACTATTGTGATGGACCGGTGAACTTACAACGCTATTACAGTGTACTTAATCGGATCGATAGGCCAGAGTTAAATTATCCACCTCTTATTGCTCAATACCCTGCAGTAGCACATAAGCGGAGTTTATTTAGCGTCATCGATGAGCACGATATTTTATTGCATCATCCTTATCAAAGTTACGATGTAGTGATCGATTTTGTTCGCCAAGCCGCCGCTGATTCTAATGTTCTAGCCATTAAACAAACACTTTATCGGACTCACTCTGAATCTATTATGGTAAAAGCATTAGTAGAGGCGGCTCGTTCTGGCAAGGAAGTCACTGCAGTGATTGAACTACGCGCCCGCTTTGATGAGGAGTCGAACTTAAAACTTGCAAATCGTTTGCATGAAGCCGGTGTTTTGGTTCTCTATGGGGTTATGGGATATAAGACGCACGCTAAAATGACACTGGTTGTGCGACGTACACATGGAAAATTAAAGCGCTATGTTCATTTAGGAACAGGTAACTACCATGAACAAACCGCGAAACGTTACACTGATTTAGGTTTATTAACCTCTGAACCAACTATTGCTGCTGATATCCAAATCATTTTTCAGCAATTGACGGGTTTAGGTAAGACCGTAAAACTCAAAGCAGTTTCTAACTCACCTTTTACCTTGCAGAAAAATTTATTGCACCTTATTGATGAATGCCGTCAAGCGGCCCTCGAAGGTAAAGAGGCTGAAATCAATATTAAAGTGAATGGATTAACTGATAAAACCATGATTCAAGCTCTGTATCAGGCATCGCAAGCAGGAGTGAAAATTAATTTATTGGTACGGAGCGTTTGCTGCCTCAAACCTGGTATCCCTGGTATTTCCGACAATATCCGCGTTATTTCAATCGTCGGTCGTTTCCTTGAGCATCATCGCGTTTTTTATTTCCGTACTGGACTAGAGGAGCGTTATTACTGCGCGAGTGCGGATTTAATGGAGCGTAATCTCTATAGCCGCATTGAAATTATGTTCCCTATTCTCAATGAATCTTGCTGTAAACGTATTAAACAAGAAATCTTTAAAAATTATTTAAGAGATAATTGCAATGCGTGGGAAATGCAAGCAGATGGCAGCTATAAGCGGATAGGGAATGGTACTTATAGTGCTCAGGAGAAATTATTAGAACTGTATGCCAAAGCGGAAGAAGATTGAAAATCTGCATCAAGCTATGACAATACTATTTTATGCGCTTTGCCAGGTACTTCACGCGCCAAACGTGGTACTAAATAGCCTGGTAGCAACCCTTGTAACTGAAGATGAATTGCGCGTGCAGACTCTTCTGACAAATCAAAATGAGCAGCGCCTGCTACTTTATCTAGTACATGCAAATAATAAGGTAAGACACCACAGTCAAGCAAACGCTCACTTAAAGTTGCTAGGGTTTTTGCATCGTCATTAACTGTCTTCAATAGCACGGATTGATTCAGTAAATGGCAACCAACTTGGCGTAATGCAACACAAGCTCGCTGTACCTGTTCATCTAATTCTTGAGCGTGATTAACATGTAATACAACCACTTTGCGCAATCGGGTTTGAGCAAGCATTGCTAGCAAAGTCTCATTAATCCGTTCTGGTAAAACCACTGGGATCCGAGTGTGAAAACGTAGTGTTTTGACATGAGGAATTGTGTCTAATTGCTGGATAAACTCGCCCAAAACTTTATCTGCCGCCAACAAGGGATCACCGCCACTTAAAATGACTTCAAAAATAGTTGAATCTTGGCGAATATAATCAAGAACTTCTTGCCAACCATTTCGACCAGGATTGTTTTTTTGATAAGGAAAATGACGTCGAAAACAATAACGACAATGAACAGCACAAACGCCTGTTAAAGTCAGTAGCACCCGTCCTTGATATTTATGCATAAGTCCCTGCAAGGGGTTTACGCTCGATTCAGCAAGCGGGTCATTTATATAATGATCAACAGGCTGCACCTCCTCATTGACAGCAAGGACTTGCAAAAGAAGGGGATCTTGTGGATTTCCAGTTTGCATGCGCGCAGCAAAGCCTCGAGGGACTCGTGTTTTAAATTGTTTCTCAGCTAGCTCACTACCTAATTCTAACGGTAATGATAAAAACTCTAGCAACTCATTGACGGAAGCAAATCCTTGCGCCAGAATTTTTTCCCAGGTCACAGAAAATCTCGCAAGCTATGTCTATCTGCAGGAATGAAGTTTCGGTTTCGTGTTTGCCCAAAAATTCACTCGCAACAGGTATCCAAAATTGATAAACTGCGAACTGTAACGAAAAAGCAACAAAATCTCAACAGTGGAGCACTGATGGCTATCTACAGCACAAATGAATTTAAAAATGGCTTAAAGGTCATGGTTGACAATGCACCTTGTAGTATTCTTGATTGCGAATTTGTCAAACCTGGAAAAGGGCAAGCATTTACTCGGGTAAAAATTCGTAACTTAAAAACAGGACGCGTGGTTGAACGAACGTTTAAATCAAATGAGTCTTTAGAGTCAGCCGACGTTGCTGACGTAGAGATGCAATATTTATACAATGATGGTGAACTTTGGCACTTTATGGTTCCTGAGAATTTCGAGCAATATGCAATAAACTCCGAAGCTTTAGCCGATGCCCAGCAATGGCTTAAAGAGCAAGATATTTGTATAGTCACTTTGTGGAATAATGAGCCGATTCAAGTAACACCCCCCAACTTCGTAATCTTAGCCATTACAGAAACTGATCCTGGCTTAAAAGGCGATACTTCTGGCGGTGGCGGCAAACCTGCCACTTTAGAAACGGGTGCCGTAGTTCGCGTACCTTTATTCGTGCAAACTGGCGAACTGATCAAAGTAGATACTCGCAAAGGTGAATACGTTTCCCGCGCGAAAGAATAAGATACATCCTTGCTAGAGCGTTAACGCCGCAGATTACCATCTGCGGCCTTCAAACCAACTTCGGTTAGAGTAAGCGCGGTAACCACGCCAGTAACCTACATTACCCCAACCACCTGAATAATAACTGTTCCAATAAGGCCGATAACCATAATAGCCTACCGCATAGACATAATCATTATTATAACCAGGGGAGTAAGTCGTTTCTGAAATCGTACAGCCGGTAAGAAAGGTTGCGGGTACAAACATTAATGCTGCAATTGTTATTTTTTTCATGTTTGCTTCCTTATTAGGTTTGCATTTTAATTATACAACAATAATATAAATTGCACAAAGCGACTTAATTTTATTTTATCGAGGAGGGAAAACTGATACAGGCAATGACAAGCCTGAGTATCTGAGCCGCAAAATGAACGCACAATATATGGCGACCTATGAAGTGCTTTAGGTTTTCTGCCTTGAACAGATATACACACCACACTTCAAAACCGATCTCCTTATCTACAATTGAATTTTGGTTCAGCCAGGTTCAGGTCATTACCTATATGTCTTATAATAGACCACAGAATACTTTTTTTGAAATAATTGATCTTATTTTGCAATAAATAGACAAGCGCATAAAAAAATGTTTATGCTGCTGCTCTAATAACCCCAAATATCCGGATAGACATGAGAAATTTTTTACTGAATCCACTCACCTCAATTGATGATTTAGAAAAATATATTAATGAGGAGTTAGAACAAGGAAAAAAAGAACTTAGTTTTTTAAATTTACGCTTAAACGCTTATACTAAAGAACAAATCACTGATTTTCTCAATAAAATAACTCAAGCTGGCGTTACCTCGCTTTATTTCAAAGGCAATGAATTGGGTTCTACTATAACTCCTGAATGCTGGATCGCTTTCTTTGATGGCTTAGTTGACAGCTCAGTCGAAAAATTGCTAATGGACAATAATCAAATGCATCAATTGGATGTTGAGTCCTGGGTAGCTATGGATAATTTTATAGAAAAATGCAATGCCAGACTAAAACTGTTTTCTTTGCAAAATAACGATTTAGTTCAATTATGCGACGGGAAGCATGAAGTTTTAAATAGACTCGTGCACCGCTTAGATTGCCCCTGTCTGATTAGTTTTAATAATTGGCATAAAAACCTACTACGATGGGATGAACTTACCACTCCTGTTAATACTAACCGAGCACTTTTACTTGCTCGTCAATCTATACTTACAGCAAGGAAAACACAAACAGACTCTGCTCGGGTAGAAGATGAGGAATTAACTGGTGGCTCCAGTTCCTTATCACATTAGTCGCGGAAGTTTTCAAATTGCAAAGGCAATTTAATCTCTGCTTTTTTGAGTAAGGCAATCGCTTCTTGTAAATCATCGCGCTTCTTTCCAGTGATGCGGATTTTATCGCCTTGAATCGAAGCTTGTACTTTCAGTTTGCTATCTTTAATGAATTTGATAATTTCTCTTGCGGCAGGTTGATCGATACCCTGCTTAAATGTCATGTTGAGTGAAAAGGTTTTCCCGCTATGAACTGGTTTATCTTCTATGTCTACGCCTGAAGTGCTCAAATTACGTTTAGTACAATGATTCGAGAATAAATCTTCTAGCTGTCGCACCTGAAAATCAGATTCTGATTTAAGCGTTACGGTTAATTCATTTAATTCAATACTTGATTCAACTCCACGAAAATCAAAGCGAGTTCCTAACTCTCGAACCGCATTGTCAACTGCATGACGTAACTCTACTTTATTAACTTCAGAAACAATATCAAAAGAAGGCATAATTCACTCTTTAATTAATCCTAGCGCATAACAATCTATATTATCTTCTTTTCAATGAAGGTCAAAATATATAAGATTGCTCTTCATAAAATAGGTTGTGATTTTCAAAGAATTCCTTCTTTTCGAAATGATAGAATTTAAGCCAAACTAAATTTATTTGTATCAAACTTATCAAAATAAGATATCCATGAGAATTCTTTGCTATAATCCCAACCAAAAATTTACCGCAGGCTCAATTGCTTCTAAAAATAGAATTTGGTTATGTATAAAAAAGAAGAACTTTTAGCATTTGAATTTAAATTCAATGAGTTATTTAATCATAGTACGATTATTCCAAACTTTCCCACTGACTTAGCACCAACGCTAAACTCGCTAAGAGAGCAACTTGAAGATTGTTTCGATGCAGAAGAAACTAGGCTAAATGATGCGGCAAACCCTCTATTGGTTCGGCTTTATTTACTCAGTATAGGAATAATGGATTTAAATGCCCCTTACTCGGATGAAAAAAGAATTAAAGTAGCAAATGGGATAATTCGCTGCACAAACTTAATTAAAATACTGCTTGCTCAACCATCTAATGAAGAGATCTTCGAGCAATTAGACGAATTACTCTATTCTGACCTCTTTGAGCTACAGGCCTATAACTCGTGGAAACATTATTTTTTTTCTGGCTTGGATAAAATTCTAAATGGAATCAATAGAGGCAGAACATTTGTATTCAATACTCCTTATCCCCGCAGTCGTTTAGCCACTAGAGAGATTATTGGGAAAACATTACAGGCTTTTTTATTAGTAGCAGAAAATCAATCGACTACTAGCAAACTTTTATCTTCTCTACGTCCTCAATTGCGGTTATTAAGTTTTTCTTCTCTTGATGAAAATAAGGCAACTATTCTGCACTTAAATGAGCGAATATCTTTTATCTATGAGGAATTCTATACTCGCAATGCACAAGATAAAGACCTTCTCATTGTGGCGAAAGCTATGCTTGAATCCCTCGACCGTTTTGGTCAACAAGTTCTGCTAGCAAAAGATAATCTAATTATTAATAACTATGCTGAAAAAGCATTTCTAGCAAGCCAAGACTTGGTTATGGAATTATTAAGTGAAGCCCTCCCCCCGACCGAACGCATGCAGCGATTAACTGCTTGCCTTGAACAAGCTGCTAACGTTATTCAAAATCCTGGTAAAAGAGCAGATCTAAAAAAATTAGAACATTTGATTGAGAAAAGTGATTATAAGCGTTATCACTGTGATAAAGAAAAATCGACTTATGCTATCTTTCGTATCTTAATTTCAGCATTGTTTCTTGCTTACGCAATATATGAAGTTGTAACGAGTTACGGAGTTTCACTGGCTGCTCAGCTTTGGGTCATTTGTGCAGAAGCAGGAAGTTTAGCTGTCGGTAGTGGCCAGCTTTATTATTTCTCAAATGGTAAGGTCAAAAATACTCTATTTGCTGATTCGATGGGGAACTTATCACAAGCTGCTCGAATAAGATCAAACCCTGAGGACTGGCATAATAAGACGAATCTAGAAAATAGAAGAGAAGAAATTCTTATTGAATTGAATATAAGTAAATTCGCACAAGCAAATCAGGAAATAAATAGTCTCCTTAATTCACTTGCTGATTTACGCAGCAATATAAATCAAACCCAAATGACGCTAATTAATCCTCAAGCCCGCGCAGTTTTACAAAGTGGAGAAGAACTTGCTATCGATCTACTTCGAGCAAATTCACCCTCTTTTTCGCGAATTAATAAACTACGTGAGTGTGTGGAGGCTGCAAATATCATCGTCATGGAGCCTGATAATCTTGAAGCAATTAATCGATTAGTGACTTTAGTCAGTGAACGGGATTATGAAACTCGAAAAATTATTAGCCGTGATTTTTTTATTGCCAGTTTATTAGCTCTGGCTTCTGTCGTCTTGTATGTCGTCACGATTACAGGAACTGTATTATCTGCAGGTATTACCGCTGGAACAATTTTTACTCCAATTACCTTATCCATAACAGCCGCCTATAAATTTGCTCATGCAATTTATCCTCAGCACACCCGCTTTACTGACGAGGTAGAAGCTTTAACTGAATATGCACAGATTGCAGGCAAAAACTTAACCTTGCTACCCCTTGTAACTGAAACGTCAATGATAGTGGCCGATGCTTCGATACAACCTGTGCCCTGTACAGCAGGTTCTTCAGTCACTGTTTTTAGCTAGCGACTGAAAAGAGAGCGCTGACTTTATCGGCTAAGTTTAGTTCAATCCGATCCCCTTTCTGTAGACGCCCAGTACCGGCAGGTGTTCCGGTGAAGATAAGATCCCCTGGCTGAAGTGAAAATTTTGCACTTAAATAATGAATGAGAGAGGGAATATCAAATAACATCTGTTGGACAAAACCACGTTGACGAATTACGTCATTCAATTTCATTTCAAAGTGCAGATCTTGAGGTTTTTCAATTCTGCTAGCGGGTACAAATTTTGAAATACAGGCAGCACAGTCAAACCCTTTTGCTAAAGCCCACGGTAAACCTTGCTCTTTTGCGTGAGCCTGCAGATCACGAGCAGTGAGATCTAAGCCAACGCCATACCCGGAAATTACTTCGAGTGTTTGCTCGATGTTTATATTCTTTGCCTCTTGACCAATCAACAGTACCAATTCAGTTTCATAATCGATTTCATTAGAAAATTCGGGTAACTGGATTAATTGATTTTCTGTCATTAATGCGGAAGTAGGTTTTAGAAAAACAAGAGGCGATCCGGTTGGTTTATTGTTTAATTCTGCAATATGATCAGTATAATTTCGTCCGATGCAGAAAATATTACTGACCGCAATGGCTTGCTTGGTTGTATAAAAAACTTGTTTCAAAAAATAACCTCCAGAATAATAGTTTCTTATTCTTATTTAAATGCGCCAATAATTCAATCTACTTAGAAACCTTGCTAGACAGTAAGACAATGTTAAAATAGACGCTACTTTTTTTACATCATTTTAGAGTTATTCAGTGCATCACTACCAAGATTTAATCACTATTTTTCATGAATGTTTTACAGAAAAATACAATACCCAATTAGTGAAAGGTGGCGATGAACCGCTTTATCTTCCTGCCAATGAAAATCGCCCCTACCATGCGATTTTTTTTGCGCACGGTTTTTTTAGTAGTGCATTACATGAATGCTCTCATTGGTTAATCGCCGGGGAAGAGCGAAGAAAATTGGTCGATTTTGGTTACTGGTATGAGCCGGATGGACGGAATGCTGAACAGCAAAAACATTTCGAAATCGTGGAGGTAAAACCACAAGCTATGGAATGGATCCTTGCAACCGCCGCAGATCACCCATTTCGAGTCAGCATCGATAATTTAAATGGTACAGAATCGGATTCAAATGCATTCAAAGAAGCTATCTATCAGCAGGTGTTAACTTATTGTGGAAAAGGGCTTCCTGAGCGAGCAAAATTGTTTCGCCAGGCTTTAGCACAATTTTATAAGACAAATCTCAATTTAAAAGCTGAAGACTTTAGCAGGGAGGCGTTGGCTTGAATCCCACTTTTGTAACTAAGACGAAAGGCCATCACCTATAACTATTCTTGACATTCCCAGCTACCGGGCTAGATTAACGGTTTCACTTTCCGTCTTCTTTACGCAAAAGAGCAGCAAGCACTTGTTTTAACTCTTTTTTATGTTTAGTAATAGAAAGCGTAGCTTCTCCCAATACAGCATAAGCCTCTTTTATTATTGGCTTGATAATGAGCTGGGAAAGATGTTCTTCGATGATACTAATGTCTCCTCGTTGCAAAGGTCCTGTAAGCGCTTTTTCATGACTAGAATTCTGTAAATTTTGCAGCGCATCGTTCATTAGCATGCTGGTAATTTTGTAGGCTAGATCTTCCCTAAGACCTGCTAATTGATAACATTCGCTCGCGATATGATGAAGGGTTACTAAATAATTATTAGCAAGCACCCCAGCGGCGTGATAAATCATTTTCTGTTCTTTTTTTATAGGAAATAAATGAGCACCTATCCCCTCAAACAATGCCTTAATCACAGGAAAAACGTCCAAATCCCCCTCATACCCACAGTAGGTACCTGAAAAGGATTTTGCACTCAACTCAGGATTAGCAAAGCTTTTGATGGGATGCACACTCATCGCATAACAGCTCTGGTCACGAGCGCGTTGAAATACCTTCGCGGAGAGTGAGCCACTACAATGAATAAAAATAGCACCGGTTTCAATTCTGGCTTCAGCAAGCAATTGCTTACAAGTTGCTTCAATAAGATCATCAGGCGTAGTGATAAAGTAAATCTCAGCCCTAGGTAGCTCGTTTAATTTAAGATAACTTTTCCCAGCACCGATAAACTCCACAGCTGCATCTGCCGTTTCCTGAGATTTCGTCAGAACTCCTTTTACAGTACCTACCTGAGCTTGTGTTATCAACCGACCCAGCGTTTTTCCTAAATTGCCACAACCAATAAAATTAATATTTAACATTAACAAGCGCTTCCTCAGCTCCAGTAGGATAGTTAGGAGCTGGTGTTTTGAGGTGTTGAATTAATAAACGTCCGAGTTTAATACCTGGTTTTTCAATTGCCTTTACTAATACCGCAGAAATAGCGAGCAACATCATTAAAGCGTACCTATTCTGGTGAAAAAGTCCCCCTGCAATCGTCCACTGCTTGATGTGATCAAAGAGCCAGTTGTGTAATAGATAAACAGAGTAAGTCAGTTCGGATATAAAAAGTATTACGCGATTAAAAAATAGTTTATCTCTGAGTGTCCAAACTGCTAAAAATATAAGAAAAGCCAGGGCTGCAAAATGGTCATGTCGCCAATATGGACTTATTGTGTCGATGAGATGCCAGTGCTGGATAAAAATAAAACCTGTGAAAACTGCCATCTGAGCAAAGCTAACTTGTTTATTTTCATATAACCAAAAAAACACACCTAGAAACAAAAAAGGACCATAAATATTTAAATAACCTACTGCTAGAGCCCCTGAAGGAAATGCGGGAATGTAGCCGAGCGCTAAAGTTGTAATTATTAAAACCCAAGGCAGTGCATATCTATGTTGACCAATTATTTTAAAATAACGCAACACAAACATAAATAGATAAAATAGAACTTCAACTCGTAAAGTCCATTCCACACCACCTAAGGTGCAAGGCGTTTGAAAAAAATCACCGACCAAGAGTAATTGCTGAATGATTATTTTTAAATTGAGCGCAGCAGGATTAACAAAATAGAGTAAAGAGTACTGAAATAAAACAGCAAAAATATACAACGGATAGATTCTGAAAATTCGCTTAATAAGAAATTCTAAAGGCTGTTCAGTTTGTAAAACATGACTAATCACATATCCCGAAACAAGAAAAAATACAACAACGCCAGCTCCTCCGGCATAAGCAAGAGGCAAGATTAATTTAATCAGAAACCGTGAGGATTCGTGTACAGAATCATCATTAGAAATATTAAGCAAAATCGAATGGAACTTATGTCCAATTAGAACACTACTGAATGAAAAAATTCTCAACCAGTCAAGAAATATTATTCTTTTCATCTTCATCCTAGATAGGGCAATTAAACTTTAGATAACTTCAATAATTCTACCAACCAGAGCTGAAACCTGAATCATTAAGTAGATCTAGTAGATACTGACCATAACCTGATTTAGCCAATAATTTGCCTGCTTTTTCTAATTGTTGATCACTGATCCATTTTTGTCGCCAAGCAATTTCTTCAGGACATGCGACTTTAAACCCTTGTCGGCGCTCAATAGTCGAAATGAAATGAGACGCTTCTAACATTGATTCATGAGTACCTGTATCCAACCAAGCAAACCCTCTACCCATAATCTCTACTTTAAGTAATCCGCTATCCAAATAATGCCGGTTAATATCAGAAATTTCTAATTCGCCACGCGGTGAAGGTTTAACAGATTCAGCAATCTCAACCACATGGGGATCATAAAAATATAATCCTGTTATCGCATAACGAGATTTAGGAAGCACAGGTTTTTCTTCAATACTAATTGCTTGGCCATCTTTGTCAAATTCTACCACTCCATAGCGCTCTGGATCATGCACTGGGTAAGCAAAAATACAGGCACCTTCCTCAGTTTGCTGCCCCTCCATTAGGGTTGCTTTTAAATTGTGACCGTAGAATATATTGTCACCCAGCACTAAAGCACAGGGAGAACCATTTAGAAAATCTTTTGCAATGATCAACGCTTGCGCTAATCCATCGGGAGAAGACTGGACAGCATAGCTCAAATTTAAACCCCATTGTGAACCATCGCCCATTAACTCACGAAAATGAGGTAAATCGCGGGGTGTAGAGATCACTAAAAGTTCTTGGATTCCCGCTAACATCAAGGTTGTTAAGGGATAATAAACCATTGGTTTATCAAAAATAGGTAATAGTTGTTTCGAAATCGAAAGAGTTGCAGGATATAAACGCGTTCCCGATCCACCAGCTAGGATAATACCTTTTCTTTTCATACACTCAACCCTTCTTATTGTTCGGAATAATGTTTTTTAAACCAGTCGTGATAATGGCCTGAGATAATATTATCTAACCATTGTCTGTTTGTTAAATACCATTGGACCGTTTTACGTATGCCGGTGGCAAAGGTTTCCGCGGGTTTCCATCCTAACTCATTTTCTATCTTTTGAGCATTGATTGCATATCGTCTATCATGCCCAGGTCGGTCTTTGATAAAGCAAATCAACCGTTGGTAACTTCCTTCTGGATTTGGCTGGAGTTCATCTAATAATTGACAAATTGTATTTACAATTTCTAAGTTAGTCATTTCATTATGGCCGCCTATATTATAGGTCGAACCAATTTGTCCTTGTTCTAAAACACACTCAATTGCATCGCAATGATCCGTGACATACAACCAATCGCGAACATTTTTTCCATCACCATATAAGGGCAATGCCTTGTTTGCTAATGCATTGGTGATCATCAGAGGAATCAGCTTTTCTGGAAATTGGTAAGGTCCATAATTGTTAGAACAATTGGTCGTAAGAACGGGCAAACCGTAAGTGTGATGCCAGGCTCGAACTAAATGATCACTGGCTGCTTTACTTGCAGAATAAGGGCTGTTTGGCTCGTATTTTTTTTCCTCAGTAAAAGCCGGACCAGTGGCATTCAGAGAACCGTATACTTCATCCGTAGATACATGCAAAAAACGAAATCTATTTTGCGCCTCACCACGCATATTTAACCAATAATGTCGCGCTGCTTCTAGTAGTTGGAATGTTCCTTCTACGTTTGTTTTAATGAATTTTTCTGGATTGTGAATAGAACGATCAACATGGCTCTCAGCAGCAAAATTGATAATTGCTCGTGGCTGAAAATTAGCCAACAATTGATTAATTAATCCTCTATCTTCTATATCACCCTGCACAAAAAAATAGTTTTTATTATTTTTTAGAGTTAATAAATTTTGGGGATTGGCAGCATAAGTTAATACATCCAAATTAAGAACAGGTTCATTATTTGTCGCTAACCAATTTAAAATAAAATTGCTACCAATAAAACCACATCCGCCTGTCACTAAAATCATTTTAGGCTTTATCCTTTATATCTGTATTTATATTATTTTTATTTAATGAATTAATAGGGAATAAATCAATTGAAGCTAACTGAAATGATAATCCATAATATTCTTTAACTACCTCAGAATTAAAGACAATTGAATTAACTCCAAAGCGCAAATCTTTAGAGGGTATAGTTGCAACTAAGACCATGCTGTTAGGAACAAAAGGGTTTGACTCAAAGTCTAACCAACGAAATGATACTTCATGCTCGTTAATACGAATTTTGAGGCTATTACGAACATTTTCATTCACCATATTTGCTAAACGAATTTTTAATTGATAAAAATCTGAAGTGGGTCTTAGTTTGAACTGCAAATTGGCATCTTTTGCTATCTTCCACGCTATGGCTTTGTGATGAAAAATATTAATCAGCCATTGAGCCTCACCCCAGCCATTTCCAGAGATAGTGTCTTCTAGCCCCCACCAATCTCCAAAATTCCATTGAAATCGATCAGAAGTTGGTGTTTTCCATATTGGATTGAAATAAGAAAGCCAAGTTTTTTCGGTCAATATATTGCGAAAACGCAAAGCTCTTTGGCTTTGACCATGGTATAAATCATATCGATGCGCTTCTAAGTTAGGATCAGGGTGCACTCTCCCATCAGGCTTGATGGTTAGAACAAATAAGTCCTTTTTAGATATAAGCTTATCTGGAGACTGCGCCTTATTTGGAAAATCATTAGGGTATGAAAAAACCCAATTGTCCTCCTTTTCAACACAGGAACCAGCTCTCGTACCAGGTAATTGCCAACTTTCTCCTGGTAACCGGCAAACTAAAATTGGATTGGTGAAGCTGTGATTATACAGATAGGATAAGGCGAATTGTAAATCGGAAACCAAAAACATCCAGGTATAATTGAGCTGGCTCGTTTTATCCAAGATGAGCAAGGTCTTCTCATTTCGACCATCAAAATTTTCTACAATCTCTTTTAATAACGATCGTTGAGTTGTAGAAATTTTCATATAATGATGAAAATAAAATAATTGTGCGGCAAAGCCAGCGCAAATTAACATAAAACTGAGAAAAAAAGCAGTTTTTCTTGCTCGCTTAGCCATTAACATTAAGGTAACTAACCAAACCATGACGGAACCCGGAGAGGCGAACAAAAAGGTTCGTTGCGTCGTTGCCATGTGACTAGGTAAGAAGAGAAACAGCGAATATCCCAGAAGTAATAATAGAAAACCTGCAACCCCGAGACGTAGTAAGCTTACTGATAATTGATTGTCTTGTTCATTTTGTGCGAGTGGTTTCGCTAATAACAACAACCCGCAAATGCAGCTTGTAATTAGCAAAAGATAAATATAACCATAGAAACTAAATTCTTTAAAAAGAATAGAAAAAGCATCAAACCACCCACCCATTAAACCGCGTAAAGCGCCAATTGAAAACAATTTAGAATAGGGCGTTTGTGTAATAAGCTGCCAAAAACTCCGTCCATCAATGAGACTGCTTTGATAAGTATTAATTTTTGATTTGATGTAATGTAGATAAAGCAAATAAATGGCTAAACTGGCAATCCAACCGAGGATTAGTATTTTTCGATTCCATAGACATTGATAAGAACGCCGAAATCCTTCTTTAGCGTATAAGATTAAAAAAGGTAACGCTAAAAGTGGAATGGCTGCTTCATACATGCATATTGCAGAAAACATGAGTCCCGCTGCTAAAAAACAAGCGATTAAATAACGAATCAACCGTTCGGTTTGAGTCGCCATCATAAAAAAACAACTTCCTAAAAGTACTGATGAAAGGGCCCAATTAATATGAAAGCCCCGAAAAGCGATTTGCATCGTATCCGCTGGATAAATGATAAGCAAAATCCCTGCTAACGATGCCCAGCGCAACGATCCGGTAATCTTCTCGATGAGATAAGCAAATGCAAATCCTTTGATGAGCAAGGACAAGATCAATAAAACATGCCAGTAATCAAATGAATTCGCATCAAGATAGTAAGCAAGCGAGTGAGGAAATACAGTTAATGGACGAGAGCTATGTGCAGCGAGAGGGCTAGTTAAATCAACAATAAAATACAAGCCATGGCTAATATAAGTCCCTAAAACACCCCATTCTTCAATGAGTGCAGTTAGGCTAAATCCGAAAGGCAGCCAAAGTGCAAATATAACTAATGAGATTGTCAGTAGTAGGAGGAACCATCCATAGAGTGTACTGCGCTGTTTTTGGTAAGATACCGATGAATTCTGTTTCAATACAGGGATAACCGCCATGTTAGTTCCTTAATCATTTCATCAAACTTTTAATTGTCTAAAAGTGCACAAAACTCGCTGTAACTGCGAATATAATCATTCGCTTCATAATAGTCAGAGGTGAAAACTAAAAGCACTGCTTCTTGGGAAAATTTATATTGGACCCCCCAAGTTAGGGGCGGTAGATAGAGGCCTTTATTAGGTGCATCAAGGATGATTTCTTTGCGGGTCTTGCCATCGTCTACCATGACAGAACAGTTCCCTTTAATGCAGATAAGGAACTGATGACATTCTTGATGAGCATGTTCGCCACGAACCTTTTCCGCAGGAACATTAAATACCAAAAAATACCTTTTTGGGAAAAAAGGTATTTCTCGCATAAATTCACCCACTGATAAATCCCCGCGTGGATCTTGCATAAGTTTAAATTGGTGTAAACTCACTTTCCCTACGCCGATTTCAATTGGTTCTGCGACCTTTGCATCGGGTTGCATTGAAGAGAGAGCTGTATCTGCTTTGATATAGCCTATTACTTTACTCGCAGGACTAGTCACAATGGCATAAGGAGGGACTGATTTAGTGACAATCGCGCCAGCCCCTATCATTGCCCCTTCACCAATAGTAATGCCTGGTAAAATTACCGCACCAGCCCCTATCGAAGCCCCTTTTTCAATGCGGGTTTCTAAAAACTTTTCGGGATATTGCTTAGAATGAGGAAATTTATCATTGGTAAAGGTAACATTCGGGCCAATAAATACATCATCTTCAATGCGAATCCCATCCCATAGTTGTACGCCAGATTTAATGGTTACTCGGTCACCAATCTGGACATCATTTTCAATAAAACAATGTGAACAAATATTAACCTCAGAACCTATTTTAGCCTCTGGCAAAATAATAACAAACTGCCAAATACTTGTTCCTTCGCCAATGGTTAGTGATTGAACATCAGAGGTTGGATGTTTGGCTATCGAATTATTCATTAATGACCCCATTCATTGATGTGCTTCAATGCGACCACAGCCAAAGGACGCTGTTTACTATTTTCATAACCTCGCCAGGCATAGGTGCCTATTAATCCGAGCCCAAACATATTAAGAGCGCCCAATAAGAGGACGGTGAGAATAATCGCTGCATATCCAGGCACAACAATCATCCCCATAATACGTGCGGAAAAAATGAGTGCTCCTAGACCAAGCGCAAAAACTGTACCGACTGCCCCTGTGCGAATAAGTAAGCGAATAGGATAATCTGTGAATGCAAAAATGCTATCCATCATATAATCCAATTTTTTTCGAAAAGTCCATGCGGATTTGCCATTTTGGCGTTTTTGCCGTTCGTAATGAACCAATTTACGGCGAAACCCAAGCCAGAAAATCAAAGCGATAAGCGAAGAACGAGACTCTTCTAATTGTAATAACTGATCACGAAATTGTTGGTTACAACCAAACACATCTACGCCACCTGGTGGCATATCGGAGATGATTAAGCGACGGTATAAACCCCAAAAAAGATTCGCAGCCATTCGTGATAAAAACGGGTCCTGACGCCCATTGCGTGTGCCGATAGCAACATCACATTCATCAGCGTCAAGCGCCTTGAAAAAAGTTATTAATAATTCAGGAGGCTCTTGCAAATCAGCGGCCATAACTCCAAAAAACTTTCCTCTAGCCGCAATTAATCCAGAACGTATAGCTGGAAAAGAACCAAAATTACGCGAATGAACTAGTAATTGTGCTGGGAAATTTAAATACTCAAGATTATCCCGAATAATTTCATAGGATTTATCTGGACTGCCATCAATAACGAAAACCGCCTCCATGTGCCCCGCAAGCTCATGATTCATTTTCTTTAATATTTCAAGTAATTCCAGGATAGAGGTTTCGTTTTTATAAATTGGAATAATGACGGAATATTTCATCTTCACCAACTATCTATTGACTGTTAAAATGATGGACTTATCAATATTACTTCTTTAATTTGAAACTCATGTGTTCTCAATCGAACAACATATTATTGATAAGTTTCATAGGTTATCCCTAACAAATAAAAATTGCTAAGCTGCTTTGGGGGTGAAGTATAATCTGAACGAAAATGGATGTCTATGATTCGGTATCTTGTTGTAGATAAACGTTTTATGGCTAACGAAGTAACGTCTTGAACTTCTCTCTCCCTGTTAAAGCGAATCCTCACGGCTTTGACGGCCGGGATTCGCCAGACGACGGGGTGGGTTGGACCCGTTCGATTCGAAGAATAGAAAATTTAGATTATTGAGGGATTAATAAATAATCGACAGTAAACTCTCCCCCGATACACATGCCAATGTTATTTCCCCACTTATCAGCATCCTTTTTATCGATGGTATCTGGCATTTTAGCGTAGTATTTGGCTTGGCATTTATCAAAGTTTGCGGGAATTAAGGTTAAGCATTTATCGTAACTAATATTTGCAGCCTTTAGTTTTTTGTTTAAATCACTATCCTGCATAAAACTCTTGCAAATTATTTCAGGTGCTAAATCCTTAAGCCCCCGAAGCCAAGTATCTTTAGGAGTGCCATCAGCCAATACAATAGTGGAAAAATAGAGAAAACCTATGCCCGTGGTTATCTTGCAAAATAGGTTATTAAACATGATTATACTTTCCCTTTTATAATCTGATACAAAAAGAATAGTTGCGGTTTCTAGATTTTTCCACACACAAATCAGCAGACTAAGCGTTTCATCCTAAAATCACTATACTTTAGGATAAGATAACGCAATGAGGGACATTGGATATGGAAAATAAAAAGATCAAAATACCTGGGCCTGATCATCCGATTACAATTGAACGAAATCCAAATCGCATTAAAGTGGTAGTTGGCGGAACAATTATTGCTGATACGGAGCGAGCTTTGACCTTATATGAGGCCAACTATTCCCCAGTCCAATACATACCACGTAAAGACGTGGATATGTCACTGCTTAAACGAAGTTCTAATAAAACCTATTGTCCTTATAAAGGGGATTGCTTTTATTATGATATACCCATAGGAGGAGAAAAGGCGAAAAATGCAGTCTGGTCTTATGAGGCCCCTTTCCCTGCTGTAAAAAAAATTGAAGGCTATATTGCCTTTTATTCAGATCGAGTTGACGCTATCCATGAAACTCAGTTCGCCTAATCACAATTTGACCAATCAGCCAAAATTAACGCATGCATGGTATTTTTATACCATATAGAAAATAAATTTTGCAAATTAGTTAAATTTTAATATAATGCGCTGAAATTTTCTGAATCGCAAGGAATTCAATGCCAGAAAGCATTAAGCCAACGCAGCTTGTGAAGAGCAACTCACTGCAGACAAAACAGCAAACACAGCGCTTTTTTAGGGCTGTAGCTTCTAGTGGTTTTTCTGCATCCGCTAGTTCAGAAAAATATCAGCACAAGAGCCGACCAGAGATATATGGTAATGAAAACATCGCTAAAAAACTGGCTGCGGCTGCCCTGTTATCAATGGATAGCTAGCACAGCGCTAGATGCTATTCTTTTTTATACAATTCTGTTTGTTGCGTCCCGTATTTTTTGCTTTATAAAGCGCCAAATCGGATGCTGCAATTAAATCATGCCTATTCTCGCCATGCTTCGGATAAGTGGCTAAGCCTATCGAAATGGTAATTTGAGTTAGGGCAACACCTCCATAGCGCAAATGAATATGACCGACTGCTTCACGCAAAGATTTTGCACGCTGCAATGCTTTTTTTGCGAAAATTTCTGGCATAACAAAAATAAATTCCTCTCCGCCATATCGGCAAACGATGTCGCTTTTACGAGCAAAATCACGCAATTATTCTCGAGTCGACTTTTAGCAACTAATTCAAAATTTTTTTTTGACTTAGGATTAAAACAAAAAGGCAGTGAGGAGCCTAACTCAAGTTGCTCTTTAACAAATAGTTGACACAGAAAAATAACAGTTGGCTTTTTATTAAAACAATATAGCAAATCAAGAAAAACAAGTTGATTGACGGGCACTAATTATGCACCACATAATTCTATCTGGCCCTTTAATAGCTAGACAAGTTAACCGGAGAATTTGGACTCTTAAGCGGTTACTAACAAGGAAGTATTTTCTACAAACAGGAGTACGGAAGTACCTTCACTATCGGGTAACCAGAGTTCATAAAACAAGTGATAGTAAATACCTATCCCGACTCACTTGAGGTCTAATCTCATTGAGTTGAAAGCAGACAAGGAGGGCATTAATATGACTTATTCTCCAAAAATAAATGACAACATTATTATTGATTTAGCTTTACAAGGTGGTGGTGCTCATGGCGCTTTTACCTGGGGTGTTTTAGATCGTTTATTAGAAGAACCAAAGCTACGGATCGAGGGCATTTCTGGTACCTCTGCTGGAGCAATGTGTGCTGTGGTCCTCGCCGATGGATATACCAAAGGAGGTCCTGATGAAGCCCGCAATTCGCTCGAATTATTCTGGAAAACCATCTCTGAAGTAGCTCGTTTTAGTCCCTTACAACGCAGTTTTCTTGATGTCGTTTTGGGTCAATGGTCGCTCGATTACTCTCCTTTTTTTATCACTATGGATATTTTTTCTAGATTGTTTTCTCCCTACGATATAGATCCCTTAGGGGCCAATCCACTTCATAATATTTTAGAGAAACTTATTGATTTCAAAGGATTGTCACAAAGCCCTATCAAATTGTTCGTGACTGCGACAAACGTTAGTACTGGTAGAGGAAGAGTATTTCGCAATAACGAAATCACCTCTGAAGTACTTCTTGCATCAGCATGCCTACCTAGTCTTTTCAAGGCTATCGAGATTAATGGAGAGCACTATTGGGATGGGGGATACTCAGGAAATCCCACTATCACACCTCTTGTACGTGAATGTAAATCGCAAGATACGATTTTAGTACAGATTAACCCTGTCATGCGACCAGACTCTCCTCGGTCAGCTAGAGATATACTCAATCGCCAGAATGAGATTTCGTTCAATGCTGTGTTACTCAAGGAACTTCGGATGATTGCTTTATTACGGCAATTAGCCTATCCAGGCGAATCCGAAGGAGCAAAATGGGCTGGTATGCGAATACACCGAATAAATAGCGATATGATGTTAGAACTTGGTTATTCCTCTAAACTCAATGCAGAATGGGACTTTTTTATCCTATTACGAGACGAAGGTCGTCGAGCTGCTGAAGCCTTTCTCAGGGAGCATGCAAAAGATCTCGGTCAGCGTTCGTCACTTGATCTCGATCTACTACTTGAAGGCATTTAACTCAGGGGAATTATTAGCAATTGTTGCGCGGGAGCATACAGCTATGTCAGCTCACATTATGCACTTCTATCGGAGGCATTGCACTGTAGCTCAGCTTATTAGAATTATATTTCTGACCGGAATCTCTTTAAGCCCCAAAAATCGCCTTATCAGAGCCAAGGTGTCAACAAACGAAAGTAGTTTGCAATGCTGCAAAATCTCTATTGAGTTTGTCCGCACCTTTCGCACTATTCGTTTCACTGAAGAAACCTATTTTGCCAGTACAAAGATAATTAACGCCTAAAACCACGGGATAAAGAACAATTAATGAAGTCAATACAACAGCCACTTCCCCCCAGATATAATTGTTATCACGTCGGATATCTAAAAGTTCCTTGTTGTCATTTAATAACTCTTTACAAAAATCTCGACAGTCTAAAAGCTGAACTTGTATTGAAGCATCATCATTATAAATCGCATCTAGCGTTTTCGTTCTAAGGTGATTGACTAGTTTACACAGTTCCTGGCCTTCTTTCTGTTGAGGAGTCTTACAAAGAGACCTTCCTTTGTTTTCCAGGTCATTATAGTATTGCTCTATTTGGTAATATAAACGTTGTCTTTTTTCATTTTCATCAAATATCACGATAGGAAAATTAGGTTTCTCGATATTTTGTTCTTTTAAACACCTTCTGCACTCTAGGACAAGATCCCTTAATGGTTGCATATTATTCGCAGTAGATGCCTTAACTGCTTCCGATACTTTTCCACTCAATTCTGCACTCAAGTCACCTTGATTTTTGGCGAGCCTTTCAAAGAAGTCGAGTAAATCATCAAGTGACTTTTGGGTATGTGCGGCAGGTGCTAGGAGTAAATTTTCAAAAAAATTCGTATAATCAAGGAAAGAATGAGGTTTCGCCAAAAACCTTCTTACTGATCTAGGCGCATCCGGTATATCCCATAACATGCGAATAAGAGGAATTATTTGATTGCAGAAATCTGTAAAAAATGTCATCTCCTTTTCATTTCCCTTTGGTATATATTGCGCTAAGCCAAAATCGACGATGTTCAATTCAAATGGTTTACCGGTTTGCTTGGGATTTAATTTAATAAGAATATTATTATCATGTAAGTCACGGTGTACTAGCTTTTGCTCTAACAATTGTTCTTTATAAGCTCTAATTAATTCGTTTGTTAAAGCCAGCATTTTTTGACAATCTGCAGGCAAATTCTTTCTAATAAACCTACTAAAAGTCTGGTCTCCGAGATTTCGCATGACTAGACGACCTCCCACAGGTTTTTTCATATGCATATGCTCGGCATATTGACCCACGGAATACTCCTTTGCTGCATCCTTAGTCCTTTCAAATTTCACCACTCTGTCTTTGTCTAATGCTTGGAATGCGCTATTCTCTTTCCCCTGACTAATGGTACAAGAAATCTTCATTACATAACCATAAGCCCCACTGCCAAGACGGATTGCTGATACCATTTCGTAGGCATAACCATTCCCTTTTTTTCTTTCTCGAGCAAAGATAGTTTCTCCCAATTGGTATTCTTGTTGGTTGTAGGTAAATTTTTTGCCTTTATACAAAATATCATAATTATTTTGGCGCTCTGACTCGAGATAATCCCACATCCAAGGATTTTGGGCGATGTTGCTTGAATTGATAATTATGGTCATATTTAAGTCTAATGGAGATTTATTTGGACATTATACAGCCAAAATATTAATATAATATTAAAAACTGGAAATTTTTTTATGGAGAAAGGATTTACAAAGCAAGTTTGAGTCTTAGACAAATTTAATTTACGAAGTGATAACTTGTTTTAATGTTTCAAAACTAATATTGGCACCACTTAGCACAATCACTATATTTTTTCCCTGATATTTTTGGTATTCCCTTGAGCCTGTGAATTTTAAGAATCCACCAAGAGCAACTCCAGAAGCCCCCTCGACCAAAAGATGTTGTGTTTTCATTAGATTAATAATGGCATTTTTGATTTCATCCTCAGAAACCAAAATATAATCATCGACAAATTGGCGACAGATATCGAAGGTAATAGCATCAGGTTCTATTCCACCAGCAGTAGCATCGGATAGAGTAGGCAAGGTTTCCATTTCAATAATATGATTAGCCTGTATTGATTCCGACATAACTGGAGAATTTTCCGGTAAACATCCAACGATTTTGATGTTTGGATTAACTGATTTTAAATACCAGGCAATTCCCGAAATTAATCCACCCCCACCCACAGGAACAAAAACAACATCAATAGTATCGAGTTGCTTCATGAGTTCTAAACCAATTGTCGCTTGACCGCTAATAACTTGGAGATCATTATAGGGGGAGACATAAATCATCTTATGTTGTTTTGCATATTCCAAGGCATGCAATTCAGTTTGCACACAATCTTGTCCATAAAATTCAAGATTAGCTGTATAATTGCGGATGTTATCCACCTTCGTCGAAGATGTATTTTCCGGAATAAAAACAACTCCTTTCTTGTTTAATTTACTTAAACCAAATGCAACAGCTGCCCCATGATTACCTGATGAAGCGGTGACTATCGCCTGTTCATTTCTGGAGGAAGTTAAACTCAGTAGTTTATTGATTGCGCCTCGTACTTTAAAAGATCCTGTAAATTGTAGGTTTTCGCATTTTAAAAATACATTTGCTTTAGTTTCACGACTGAGGGCAATGGAATAATCAAGAGCAGTTTCTCGGACAAAGGGCCTAATTCTCTTTTCCGCACCAAGTACCTCCGATTTAAAATCAAAACCATCTGCCCTTTGGCTGGCCAACCCTTTTTTATCCATAACTTTTTAAAATCTCGGGAGTCAATTTTTTCGCGAAAAGTTTTGAGCCAGCTTCAGTTAGATGAGCAACATCAAAATGAAGAGGCGTTTCATCAGCTGATACCATTGGGCAAACCTTATTAGGACACACTGAGTTTAAAACGGAAATATATTTTACATCTGAACGGTTTGCAAACATCTTTTTCATAATACTTTCGGTATGTATTAGGTATTCCGTCTGCATTATGTCAGCTGAGGAAACGATGGGATTACCTGCTTTTATTCGCTTAACAACTAAGGTCGGGACAGATTCTGTATAGACAGGACTCTGACCAAGAAGAAGAATCTGAATATTTTGTTTAGCAATTAATTGAATAGTTTTATCAAGCAACTCCATGTTCTGCGGTGTTGACGGCCAATAGGCAGTCATGATTAAGATTTTTGGTTTAACTTTTAAAATAATATCCAATGCCAGAGTATTAAAAATTTTACAGTAGGGACGTACCTCCAATTCAAAATCCTTGATAGGAGGACAGGCAGACGAGGTCAGTGCACCTAAATCGTAGCCCTCTTTCGCCAACGATTCGTGAAGACCAGGGTAAAGATGAACGGCATGACTGTCGCCCCAAATGATTACCGTATTTTCTGAGTCTTTAGGAAGGCAGCTATATAAATCTATTTGGCGCGGATCTTGATCATATTCTAAGAAACAAGAACCATAATGATAAAGTTTCTTAGCACTGTAATTCAGATAAGAAGCAGCTTTATTGACTCTATCATCAAGTCTATTTGGAAATCCCTGATTATAAATCATTACCGTTGGAATTAGGGCAACTGCACAAAGAGCAAATATCGAATTACTAAGATATTTTTTTGCTGAATAGCTAGTTTTTGCGTAGCGAAAATAGCGTTCCACCAAATAATAATTGAGTGTTGCCAAAACAAAGCAAAGAACCAATAAACTGCACTTAAATCCAAAACCCTGTGCATCAGGATAGAGAGTATTAGCCACAATAATAACTGGCCAATGTACCAGATAGAGAGAATAAGAGATTTTCCCCGTCGCAACGAGAGGCCTTAGGCTAAACATTTTATGAATAAAGGAGTAATTGCCTTGGCTTCCAGCAAAAACAATGAGCGCTGAACCCAAGCAAGGCAAAACCGCTGCAAATCCCGGAAACGCACTGGTGCTAGTTAATTTAAATAGTGCAATGCCAATTAAGACTACACCGAGCACACTAAAAATTAAGCTAAGTTTTTTTGATACGGCGGGCAAATGCTCAAAAGCGATAATACATCCAAACAGCAGTTCAAAAGCTCTAAAAGGCAGCAAATAAAAAGCAGCCGGGGGATTAAAGCTAAGCACCCACTGAGATGCAAAAAGAGAGAATAATAAGCCACACAGCAGAAAAACAAATAACGCGCGATATGACTTCTTTGCAAAGAGCAAGGCCAACAAAGGGAAGAAAATGTAAAACTGCTCTTCAATACCCAGCGACCATAAATGCAATAATAAAGTTTCATTTGCAGAAGGTGAAAAATAATTTAAAGTGGAATAAAAATAAATGTTGGCTGAAAAGAGTAATGAAGCAAGAGCTGAACGTGCAAATTCAACGAGCTGAGTAGGGAAAAACACGATATATGCGGCTATCGCTGTTACAAACATCACCGAGAGTAAAGCAGGAAGAATGCGTCTAGCTCTTCTTTCATAAAACTGCAGTAAAGAAAAGCTATGATTATTTATTTCTTTATAAATAATTTTTGAAATTAGGTAACCGGAGATTACAAAAAAAAGATCTACACCGACATACCCGCCCGGTAAAAAACTAAATCCTAGATGAAATAAAAGAATAGATAGAATGGCTAGCGCTCTTAAACCATCTATATCAGCTCTATACTTCATGTAAATCCTTTAACATTACTTAGTCGCAGCAGTATACTTTTTTCGAAAAATTTATCAATAATCGATGCTAAGTACTTGATGGATGCTATCATTTTTAATCATTTCACAATAGGTATTAGATAATTAATAGCTTTCATTGAAATAACAAGTACAACAAATTTCCACCGCATAAAATCTTGCATAATCATCGTACATAATTTCATTATTATGTCTATTATTAAATCAAACACATAAGGAAGTGTACTAATATGTTACAGCAATCTAACCATGAAGCTTGGCCTCAGCTACCTTATAAGGAGTTCAAATCGACATCCCATTTATTACATATGGGCATGCAGCTGATTGGAAAATTAAAATTAACCACTCCGTTTGAGCCGCAATGGGCTAATGTTCCATTTTGGCTAAATGCCCGTGGTTTAACCACTGGTCCTATTCCCTATCGCACGGGCGTTTTTACGATAGATCTTGATTTCATCGCTCACAAAGTCGTTTGTTCAACGAGTTGGCAATTTGTGGGAGAATTAAATTTAACATCCATGTCTGTATCAGAGTTTACTCAAGCCCTATTTAAACTGCTTTCTCAGGCCGGTATAACTATAGAAATAAATCCTCTGCCGCAGGAAGTCCCCCATCCCATCCCCTTTAATGAAGACACAGAACAACAAAGCTATAATCGGGATCTCGCTAATGCCTGGTGGAGAATTTTAGTGAGTTCTTATCGGATTATGCAGCAATATCATGCTCAATTTACTGGCAAAACGCCGCCCATAGGTTTTATGTGGGGAACGTTTGATTTACGAGATGCGCGCTATCAAGGTGTTGCGGTTTCTACCGAAGGACCTAACGCGGGATACATTCGCCGAAATGCCATGAATGAAACTCAAGTTGAGGCTGGATGGTGGAGTGGCAACGCGAACTATCCTCGTCCGGCCTATTATTCATTTACATTCCCACAGCCTAAAGGGATTGAAAACAGTGCAATCAAACCTGCTTCAGCACGCTGGGATAAGAGCATGGGCTTATTTATTCTTGACTATGACGACCTACAAAAATCTAAAACACCAGAAAAAGATTTATTAATATTCTTGGAATCAACTTACAAAGCAGGCGCTGCACTTGCTCACTGGGATACATCACTTGTGAGTTCAGGTAAGCCCGTTTAATTTAATTGGGCTTTACTCGAATGGACTAATTTCATTACCCTATTAACAAACGTGGGACCTGGATCATATTTGTCGGTTTGATAATTAGGATCTCGCTCGAGCCAAAGCGGTGTATTTTTAAAGCGTAAATATTCATTATGACCAATCACCTGTTTTATTTCTGGATATTTCTTTTTTAAATAACAAACTAAAAAAGCATTTGCTTTGACCTGCGCATCGGTTAAGTCGTCTATGCTATCGACCCCGCCCACATTTTCAATACCAATTGCAAAATGGTTTAGACCGATGGCATGTCTTGCCATCCAATTTTCAGGCATGAGTTGGTAGATACTTCCGTCACGATCAACTAAAAAATGAGCGGAAACATTTAAAGATCCTGGTAATTCTTTTATTCGCGGTGAATTTTTCGGAAAAGTAGCTGAGTCGAGAACACGGAAGGTCGCTGCAAAAGTGGGGATACCTGTCCAATGCAAGACAATCATTTTCGGCTCGATTTCAATTGACTGGGAATCAATTCCATAATGAGTTAATTGATATTGCCGCGTTAACGCAATCCTTTCTTCATTAAACTTAATCGGAGCTTGATGAATAACCTGCGGCTCATAGCAAGAAAACGCATGCGCCAGTGAATTGATCAACAATAAGGAAGCTATCAAAATTTTCATATTATTCTTTTAAAATCATAAAGTAAGCCATTACGTAATTAGGCAAATCTTTGTTTGCCTGATAAAAAGCATCGCTGCTCGTATAGCTGCCTGATAAAAAATCTACCTGATATTGATTATTCTGAAAAGCCCCACCCGTGTCCGCAAACACGCCTACTTTCGTCATCATTTTTCCTGTTTTATCGGGATATTGCACCATCAGCAGTTTCCCCAGACCAAACTGTTCCAGATCCGCGGCAAAGGTGACTTCGCTATCAACAGTGATTTTATGGTCAGCATCCTTACCATATCCTTTGATACCATCTACTGGCTTAAAATACCAGTAGCGCTCTTGTTTGTAAGGATTTTTCGCTTTATCGTAAGGAACTTTGTTACAACGATGGACATTAAAAGTTTTTGACTGACGGTTAGGAAAATCGGCCACAATTGTGCCTTGCATTAATGCGGCCTCTAAGTCATCTCGCTTTAAATAGGCTAAAGCCGGAATATTTTTATTGGCCAATGCGCCATTTAATATTGCCTGCTTACCATATTGGAAACGAATAAGCCCAGGCTTTGCATCCGCTTCTTCAAGCGTTAGCGCTTCCTCATCTCTCGGCAGCCCGTACAACGCATAAGGATGGGTAGCCGTAGAACGGTCCAATACTTTAGCGCGCGGAACATAATATTTAGTCATTAAAATCTTGTCATTGGGTAAGTTAGCGATTAATGGTTTACCTACTCTGAGTAATTTGGTTTGCTCAAGATCGGGATACCAGCGAACAAAATCAAAATGTTTTTTTACAAAAGCAGGATCCTGCAGTTCTGTTTGATGTTGGCATATAAATGCTAGAGTGGCTTTGACTCGCGAAAGTGGCACTGTAAACACTTTGCCACCGTGAATAACACGAGGATCATACTGACTACCTTTATTTAGATAAGCGAGTGTTTCGGTAGCAGTTTTACACAAAACAGGGGCATTAATATCATAATGGGTCGAAGATCTTGGCTCAGCAGCAATAAAACGAGGAGCTGCGATAACTTGGATACTAACTAATAAACTAGCAAAAAAAAATTTTAATTTCATCGTTCATGAGCAACTAACTTTAAAGCAAAATAATAGCATAACTGATGCTTAAATACTTAAGAAACTGACTAGGCACAAAATAGTAGTAAAAATCATTTGACTATTTATCTACTAGTAGATAGAATGCTGAGTTATGAAACTTACAACGATGCAAGAAAAGATACTGAATACTGCAGAAAGCTTAATCCAAAAGCTGGGCTATAACGCGTTTAGCTACAAAGATATTGCCCTTGTAGTAGGAATTAAAACATCCAGTATTCACTATTATTATCCAACTAAAGAAGATTTAGCGGTTGCAGTGATTGAATGGCAATTGGAGCGCTTAACCTTTTCATTAAATGAATTGAAAGTTGATGCTTCTCTGTCTTTACAGCAAAAGTTATTGAACCTAGTGGACCTTGTCATTTCGGTCACCTTAAATAATGACATGAAAATGTGTTTGGGAGGCATGCTTGCATCCGATGTTGTTTCTTTACCGGAAAAGGTAAAAATAAAGGTACGCCTTTTTTTTAACAGCTTAGATAAATGGATCAACGAAGTATTAGTGGAAGAAAATTCGAAAATTGAAGGGTTGAATTTGCCCGTTTCAAATGAGAATTTATCAAAATATTTATTGGTGCAATTGGAAGGCGGATTACTTTTGTCTCGCTTATATGATGATTTTTCTTATATTGGGACAGTGAAGCAATTTATAAAAGCTACTTTTTAATTTTTTTATATAACTTATCTATCTACTAGTAGATATACCTTGGAGAAATGATGAAACTTGAACATCTATTGAGCACAACAGCCCTAACTTTAGGATTAATAACTTCTAACTAAGCAGGTAAAATAACTATGACTAATACAAACACAATTAAAAAAGCCACTTACATAAAATTAGTAAGCAAACCAGAAACTCAATTAGAACTTGAACATTTTCTGCAAAAAGGGGCTGACCTTGTGCGTCAAACTGAACCCAACACGCCAATATGGTTTGCTCTAAAAGAACAAAATAATTTTGCCATCTTCGACGTTTTCTTAAATGAAAAAGGAAGAGAACAACATTTTGCAGGTCAAGTGGCTGCTGCATTAAAAGCTAATGCGACGCATTTGGTGCAAGATGGCTGGGAGCAAGGGGTGTTACAGAATGTGAATAATTTTGACATTATTGCTACTAACAATTTTTCCATGAAAAAAGTACTAAGCGCAAAAAATGCGGCCTATATTGTATTGAAAGCGGCACCTGGTAAAAGCCAAGAGCTTGAACAGTTTTTAAAGAAGGCTGCTGAGGTTATTAATCAAACCGAACCCAATACTTATTTGTGGCTTGCGTTAAAAACGAATAGCGATACTTTTGCAATCTTTGATACGTTTCCAAATCATGATGCTCTAAAAACACATTTTGCAGGTAAAGTAGCCGCTGAATTACAAAATAGGGCTAGCGAGCTGGTCGCTGAAGGATGGGAAAAAGGCGTCTTGGCTAATGTGCACGACTTTCAAATAACCGCCGTCTCTTAATCTTGGTGGCGTTGATTAAGTAAACCGTTCGGGCTCTCATAGCCCGAACGGATTTTATCTTAGCTTGATGATTAGATCTTCAAAACTCACTATTACTTGATAAAAGTTTAAGAATAGGTCGACAATTTCATTTAAAGAAAACAATAAAATGCTAAGATATTGCCACCATAAAAGGATTGGGCAACTATTAATGAGTAGAGCTCGGGGATGAGCGTTATATGAAACAAAATCGATCAAATTTTCGCTGGGTAATTGTTTCCATCTTATTTTTAATCACCTTTATTAACTATGTGGATCGTGCCTCTTTTTCTTATGCAATTGATAGTATTGCAAAAGAATTCAGCCTAACCGACCCGGAAATTGGCTTGGCCTTGGGAATATTTGGGATAGGTTATGTCATTACTACCTTTTTAGGGGGTATTGCCGCTGATAAATTCGGAGCTAAGCGAACTTTAGCTATATCCATTCTATTCTGGGGCGTTGCTTCACTTCTTACTGGTATGGCTACAGGTTTCTTCATGCTTCTTCTATCGAGAGTTATTTTGGGCATCGCCGAGGGTCCAAACTTCCCTGCTCTAACGAGAGCAATTAGCGATTGGCTTTCAGAAACAGAACGCAATCGTGCATTGGCCATGGCTTTAATTTCTGTCCCTGTTTCTTTAGCACTTAGCGGCCCAATCGTATCGCAGCTCATTTTGCATCTTTCTTGGCGAGGTGCTTATTACTTTTTAGCATTATTAGCTATTTTATGGCTTCCTCTATGGTATTGGTTGTTTAAAGATAACCCTAAGGATTCACCTTATATTAACCAAGCTGAGTTGAGCTATTTAAATGAGCAAACGGTAACCAACGCTCAAGCCCCCAGCAAAATAACTTGGAAATTTTTATTTCTCAACAAAACACTAGCCGCTAATAATTGGGCCTTTTTTGTATTTGGCTATTACCTTTTCTTTTTCATGACTTGGCTTCCACGCTATTTGAACCTAAAATACCATCTCGATTTAAAACAAATCGGTTTATATTCAATAGCCCCGTGGTTGTTAGGAGCACTTATGATGTGGGGGGTAGGTACGCTGTCCGATTACATCTTTAAGAAAACAAGTAGCTTACGCCTCTCACGTTCCTATCCAATTTTTATTTCTCAATTATTAGCAGCTTTATGCATTATTCCTATTTTTTCCACGCACAATATTTTTATTGCTCTCATTTTTATTTCCTTAGCTGTCGGCTTCGTATTAAGCGCTAATGCCTCTTATTATGCGGTCAACATTGACATTGCCAAGGAATGGGCCGGTTCAGCGCTTGGTATTATGGACGCAATTTTTGCCATCGCAGGATTTCTAGCTCCAACCTTAACGGGGGTTATCATTTCAATAGCCGGACGCTTTGAAGCTGCTTTCCTTTTGTTAGTAATATTGGCCTTATCTTCCGCCATCATTACCTTTATTTATCACAATAAGGAGTCAGGTTAAGACAAACTTGCCTGAGGAATTTTAAATTGATTATAGATTAGCGACCGGCGCCCTATGTTACGTCTCCGTTAACCGTTCAAGTGCATCTTCTACAACCCAAAATTTAAAGAGATAATCCTCTAGGAAGTAAACAAACCCCATGAGATTTCCTATCTTAGCCCCTAAGATCGTACAGCAATACCGCGGATACTAGGCCGTACAATAGGTGGGACACCTCTTATACTTTGATGTTGAATATCAATGATTTCAAAACCCGCTTTTTCTATCGATTGTTCTGTTCTACGAGTAACATGGCAATTTGCTGCAATCCATTTCCAGATAAATGCTAAGCGGCGTTGCCATTTATATCGCTTAAGATTATTTGTTGCAGCAACATGCTCAATGAAAAAAAGCTTCCCTTGAGGCCGTAAAATACGATGAATTTCAGATAAGGTTTTTTCTAAATGATCAACTGAACACAACACTAATGTACATACAACCGCATCAAAGCTAGCATCTGGTAAAGAAATAAACTCAGCTTTGTCCTGTAATATCGCAACATTAGCATGTTTACTATCGGCTATTTTCGCTTGCAAGATCTTTCGCATATGAACACTGGGTTCAATCAGAACTAAGTGCTGGACAGCATCTGGATAAAACTCAAGATTAGCCCCCGTCCCACAACCCAACTCCAACACATCGCCAGATATATTTTGCAACAATTGCTGACGCCAATCTTTTAAGCATTTATCTTCGGCATCTCGCATCATATTGTCATAAATCTTTGCCATCAACCATTGACACATGTCTTCACACTCTCTAAAGCAGTAAATTTAGTAAGTCAACCTTAGATCCAAGGCTCCCCCTACAGCTGCAAATAAATTACCTTAGGTTAGGTTTTTTAGAAACTACAATTCATTGAAAATGAGGGATTTTTGATGATTTAAATTATTTACCCATGGGATATTTATTATTGACATAATCGATGATTTCCTTTGCAGCAATAGGAGTAAAGGGTTTATTAAAATAACGCTCAATACCACAAGCCATAGCTTTATCCGTATACTCAGGCTCTCCATGAGCAGTTACTGCAATGACTGGAGTTGCTTGATTAATGCCGCTATTATTTTTTATCTCTGAAGTTACTTCAAACCCATCTGGTCCTTCACCTAAACCAATATCCATCAAGATGACGTTATATTTTGTATTAAGAGCTTTTTCTAAGGCCGCTTTTCCATTCTCTGCAGTATCAACAGAGCAACCTAACTTTGTGAAATGTAGTTTTGCTACAGTTCGAGCTACAGGACTATCTTCTACTACAAGTACATGTAGAGAATTTGGCATTTATCTTCCTTGGCATACTGATCTAATTTTATTGTAGATGATTTTCTATTTCGCAAGAAGAGAGTTAGATTCTTAATCAACAAAATCATCTAATAAAGGGCGTTTCAAAGGCAGAGTACAAATAAAGATTGAACCTTTTCCAGGTGCACTCTCTACTTCAATTTCACCGTCTAAATCATCCAATAGTTCTTTAACAATATAAAGGCCAAGGCCTGCTCCTTTATATCTGTTTTGATTCGCAGGATGAAGGCGATAGAATTTTTGATAGATATAGGCTTGTTTATCTTCAGTAATTCCGATGCCAGTGTCTCTAACTATCAACTGGACCACACATAATTTTTTTTGAACTCTGGGCACTTTTACTTGAACCGTAACTTGGCCTTGCTCAGTAAATTTAATGGCATTATTTAACAAGTTAATGAGAATTCGGGTAACTCTTCGAGGATCCCCCATATAAATTCGGGGGATTTTGGCTGGAAATAAATAGTTTAATTGAATCTGCTTTAAAGAAGCAGTAGGCTTTTCTAAGTTAATTACTTTGGCTAGTGTTTTATCAAGGTCAAATTTTTTAGCCAGTATTGGCTCGCTTTCAATTTGATTTCGGCTAAAATCAAGAATATCATTCAAAAGCTCAAGAAATTCCTCCGCGGATTGATAAGTCACTTCAAGAAGCTCCTTCTTTTCAGGATCTGTCTCTATTCTGGCTAAATATTCAACTATTGAATACATTCCTGAAAATGGAGTTCTTAACTGATGTTCCATGTTTCGAATAAATTCGGTTTTTGCTTGATTTGCTACTTCCGCAGCGATTTGCGATTTTTTTAAAGACTCTTCCATTTTTTTACGTTCAGAGATATCAAAAGAAATTCCAAGCAAGCCAATGAGTTTTTTATTATCGTCATAAAGAGGAATTTTTTTAGATAAAACCACCACATTCTGCCCCTTTTTTTCTATTATTTCTTCGGTATCAATAGATTTTCCTTCTTTAAAAATTTTCTCATCAATTGCACGAAAAGCGTCTGCTTTATCTTTGGGAGATAAGTCATAATCAGTTTTACCGATTATTTCTTCGGGTGACTTAAGATTCAAGTCATAAGCTTGCATTAAATTGCAACCCAAATAATTTCCATCTATACCTTTCCAATAAACATGCTCGGGTAAATTATCAATAATGTGCTTTAATGTAATTTCTGATTTTTGATATTCCTGTCCTCCTGATCCAGGAAAGGAGATTGCGATTAGACCTGTAACTTTATCGTTAATTTTGATTGGTATTTTATAGTAATCGGCTAGAAAAAATTGTCTGTTGAGAGTAAAAATAGGTTCGCTAAATTGTTCAGGTATTCCGCATTCAAACACTTTCTGATTATTTCGATTTATAAGATTTATAATTTCTGGGTAGCTAGCCAAACTTGATAGCGTATCATTGCTCTTCCCGATAATTTCATTTGGGCTTTCAAAACCAAGTAAGATTGCTTGCTGGGAATTGCACGCTCGATAAATACCTTTTCGATCGATCAAATAAGCCAATCCTGGAAGCATTGAAACCAGTGATTCGAAAATTGTAAACAGTTGACATCTGTCCATTTGCTCACGAAATTTCTATTTTAATAAATTAATAATAGTCAATTTGGAGGTAAATCTTATTTTAAGTTCTATACAAACTTTCTTATTAGGTTTTCTTTTGACTTGATTAGCATTAACGGAAATTTTGAAATTTCATACTCAGCAAGCGAATTACAAAAAATATGCTTTAACAAAAATAAGCGTTGGTTCTCAATGGTACAACCTAGCTTGTAAGCCAATTGTTTCTTTTCAATTAATTCAGAAGACAATTTTTGTGTAATGAATTGTTCAAAAGGTGAAAGCTCATTAGAAAATAGTTGAATTAAGGTTTGAAAAGGATTATCTCTGTATTCTTTTAAAGTTTCTCCCGAATACTGTGGATGTGCTGCATTATTGATTAAAAGAATATTTTTGATCCCTACAGAACGTAATTTAATAAACAAAGAAGATTGAGTTAAATTATTAGAGCGACAGCTTCCCTTCATAACCACACAGGGCTCGTAAGGTTTAAGCTGTAGCATAGGCTCAAAATCATCTGAATCTACTGATCCTTGAAATGGAAAAACGAACCGCTCTTTATCATTTTCCGATTGAATATCCACCACAAAAGCTAAGTTGGCATTGTTCCGAATCATATGAAGCACAATGATCTCAGTGACACTATAACAAGGAAGCACCATTCGTCCTTCATCAGATTGTCGGTGCAAACAACGAAGAATTTTTCTTAGTTCCTGTTTTTGGGGTAGCTCATCTAAAAGATTAAAAATGAATTGGCAAGACAATTCGGAAAGTAGTTTTTGGTAATAATGACCTACTTTTTTAGAATAACTTCGAGATAACTTTATTGTTTCAGCAATGACCGGATAGTTAATAGCCATTGGTATTTCCTCTCTATCAACAATATGGTACACGCATAAAAAATAAGATAAAAATAAAAAAAGGGCATCTTCAGAAATCGTAAAAAAACAACCCATTTCTTTGAAAAAACGATCTAGAGTGACTTGTGCTCGAACTGATTCCGGCCTTAAATTTTTATTATGAGCGATGTAATACTGATAATTTTTTTCTTCGCCTTTTAAAATCTCATTTGTCATAGTACATTGTTTCTTTAGCTGTTTTAAGCTCAGAGAAAATTGAGCTGAAGTATAAGCTTTCAATGCATAAATTTTGTAAGCACGCACTTGGCAGAGCGTTTCCCCTACTTGAGCATCAAAACTTGAAAGCATATTACTCTCAAAACAATTTATGGCTGTGATAAAATGCTCAACCAGTTGTTGCATTAACTGAATATAATGAAGTTTCTGAGTAATATCTTTGACTAAGATGGTATTATTATGCGGCAAAAGAGTTAAATTTGTAGGCATACTACCTTTTCAATTAGGTAAATTAAAACACACCATTTTACAGGATGTTTAAATTTTATTCACCCCCACTTTTGATTCTGTCTTAGAATTAAAGGAATAAGCTATAGACAATTAGAAACAAAACTTGCATCCCAGTCACTGCTAGTCCGTTTTGTATCATTGCTTTGACATTTTTGCTTCCAGCAAAACCCATTGCAGCAAACATATTAGCCCCAGGATAGGCATAATTCGTAACACGGGTCGCAAAGATCATGCACAAAGCGAAACTTATCATGGGCAATTGCATCTGAAGCACACTAGGCAAAAAGAGTTGATGCAACATTTTAATGGTTGCTTCTGCAGCGCCTGGCATGCCAAAAGCGCCAGTGAAGCCAATTAACATTGATAATACCGGTTTTCCACCTAAATTAATTAATGGAGTTACTAGTTCTGTTAATGCACTAAATCCTCCAGCCTGATGAATTAAAACCATAAAAGGATCAAATAAAATAAACAAAAAGAAAATATGCAGGCTTTTTCGCATTCCCTTAACTAACAATTTAAAAATTTGATCTAAGCTTAATTTATTCGCCAATCCCGTAATAAGCGCTAGAAATAGCATGACAAAAATAACATAACTGGTTTTTGCCTGAGCCATTAAGCCATAGACTACACAAGCCATAAAAGAGATTAAAAAGAGCAATGTCGCGCGCTTTTGTTGTTTATTGGGAACAAATGGTTCTGAGCAGTCCTCATCTTCGCATGATTCATTCGCATACTTTCGTTGTAATCGGTTAGCCATAAACCATGTAGTAATTAAAGTGACCAGGGCCACTGGAAGAGAGGCATAAAGAAGTACGGTTTCATAATTTAATCCAGTAACACCCAGCAAAGCCACTACTGGAGGGGCAAAAGGCCCAAGGATTAAAGCTTCCTCAGCTGAAGCCTGCATTAATACAGCCAAACTGGGGCGTGATAATCCAACAGAACCTGCAATAGGGCGTAAACTGGGTGCTAAAATAGCTAATCCTCCAGCCAAGGTGCCAAGCAAACCTACAATGATAAACGATGAAAGCACAATACCAATTTTGGCACGTCGCTGAGTATTAACCCCAATCCCATAAACAATTTTGTGCACCAAAGTATGGCTGACCTGAGTATGCGTTAAGACCTCACCTAAGCCATGGCCTAGCATGATAATAAAGCCCACTAAGGCCATGAATGAGCCTAAAGCATCGGCCATAGAATTTCCGATAGCAATTGGACTGCTCAGATTCCACAAATAGCCCAGTCCAACACAGAGCGCAGTTGCTACTAAGGGATCAACATTGCGAAATAACATGACGGCATAAAGAACAATGATGGATAAACTGGCTAACTGAATGTAAAAAGACATTAATGGATCACTCCAATCTGATTTAATCCTTGGCTAATGCCTTCAATTCCTAAACCAGGTTTATCTGACAAAATAATTTTATTGCCAAGAAGTTGTGCTCCGCCAAGAATATAATTGTCTCGAATCAAATAAATAGGATCAAGGTCCGCATAGAAGATATCAGGCTTACTTAAAGCAAAACTGGCTATAGCAGCAATGCCAATGGGTGATTCCAGCATACAGCCGACCATTATTTTCATTTGTGCTGTTTTAGCAATATTATAAATCGCTTGAGCATTCGCAATGCCACCCGATTTCATCAACTTAATATTGATGCCATCACAAGCATTAATTTTTGCAATATTTAGAGTATCTTCCGGAGAAAAACAAGCCTCATCTGCAATGATTAGAGAATCAACTTTTTCACTAATAGCCTTTAAGCCCAATAGATCTTGAGCACTAATAGGTTGTTCGACCAAAGCGATATTCAACTGCTGTTGTTTCAAAGAATCAATAACCTTTAAGGCATCTTCATAAGACCATCCTTGATTGGCATCGACAAGTAAAGTGATGGATTTGCCTACGGCTTGACGAATAGCATGGACGCGCTGGATGTCTTCAATCGGATTTAATCCTAATTTTATTTTTAGTGTTTGGTGACCTTGATGGACTAAGTCAATAGCATCCTGCACCATAGCGTCAATGTCTTTAACACTTAGCGTAATACAGGAACTAATGCTGTTCCTATTACCTCCCAGCAATTTATAAAGAGGTAAGCCACAGTATTGAGCAAATAAATCATGCAATGCGATATCGATGGCCGCTTTTGCAGAAGTATTACCTACTATAGCCTGGTTATTCATTTGGAGTAATAAATTCAATTCAGAAATACTTCGTCCAATTAACGGTGGACCAATAATGGTTTTAATTGCAGTGATAATAGACTCCGTACTGTCTCCAGTGATGGCGGGAGTTGAAGCTGCTGAACCATAACCCAGATTGCCACTATCGGTTTTAATTATTACTACCACATCTTCAACGCATTCGGTACGTCTTACGGCAGTTATAAATGGGCGAATTAATGGAATAGTCAATTGCGCAATATGAATCTCCGTAATCTTCATCTAAGCACCCTTTTTTAAAATTCTTGTGTTTAAAGTACACTGGTGGTTAACAGGCGGCAAGTGAGTGGTCAGCATTACATAAATTTGCTGCACCAAAAACGGCTGCTTAGCGTGGAATGCATTATTCTCAATTAATAAAAGGATGCCAGAAATGGACCATAAGGATGTGATCATTGTCGGTGCAGGTCCTACCGGATTAAGTCTTGCGGTTGAACTAGGTCTACGGGGCATTGATACATTAATTATTGAAAAATCCAAGCAGATGGATCGCTCCCATCCAAGAGCGCAAGGTTTAAATCCGCGTACTATTCAATTTTTTCGTCGATGGGGCATTAGTGAATCGTTAAAAGCGAAAAAGTTGATACGCGATGGCTATCCCATTCGCTATATTTGGTGCGCAAATCTTAATGGAAAGGTTTTTGCAAGTACCGATGATATGTCAGAAACTATTAATTCTGATTTATCACCTGAAAATTATGTCCGTATTCCATTGTGGTTAACACAAGATACTTTACGCGAAAAATTATCTGAGTTTAACTGTGTTCAATTAATTGAAGATTGCAAAATATTAAATATTGACCAAGATGACAAGGGTGTTCGGGTTAAGATTAGATACAAGGGCAATACCTCACAAATATCGTCAAAATATCTTGTTGCTTGTGATGGTGCCGACAGCACCATACGTCGCTTAGCGAATTTCACTACAACATTTTATCCTCCCGAACAAAAAATGCTGCAAATTGTATTTGAGTCAGAGGAACTTAAGTCAAAAATGACTGTGCCTGAAGCGACCTTTTATTATAATTTATTACAAATGCAATTTTTTGCTTTAGGGGCAATCGATGGTAGTAAACGATGGTCAGCGGATTTTGCTTGTCCAGAAACTGCAAAGATATCCGATTTTGATTTGCCCATTTTGCTCGATCAATTAGCTGGTTTTCATTTTGAAAAAAAGATAGAAAGTGTAGGTTTTTGGTATATGAAACCTTTAATAGCAGACCAATTTCGTGAAAAAAATATCTTCCTCGTGGGAGATTCAGCTCATGTTTTAACACCTATTGGGGGCCATGGATTTAATACTAGCGTTGCCGATGCGGTTAATTTAGCCTGGAAATTAAGTGCTGTGCTACAACAGCAAGCAACATCTAAGCTATTAGATAGTTATGAAATAGAACGACATCGCATAGCCATACAAAAATTAGAATATATTACCGATAATACAAAAAAAATGCTGACAATCCGGCAAGCTTATCCTCCGCAAACCATGCCAGAAAAATTTGCTGAAGAAAATCAAAAAATTGCTGAACTCATGAGTGCTAATTTAAAATTAGTGTTGGGAGATGCCTATGATACATCACCGATTGTCTTCACTGATTTAAGCGAGGGCGATCAATATGATCCTAAGTTGGCAAAAGCAGGTTATTTTGCGCCTCATGTTTGGTTAACTGAGGAAAAATGTTTATATGACTTTTTATCGCTTAATCACAGTTTACTAGTATGGAATAAAACGGATTCGGCTGATATTAAAACTATTGAGACGGCTTTTGCAGGGCGACATATGCCCTTGCTTATTCTAAATTTAAATCATTACAAGACAGAAAAATCTTCTATCATGTATCCTAAAGCATTCTATTTAATTCGCCCTGACTGGCATATCAGCTGGTGCGGTGAGCGATTCCCTAATCCAACGCAATTAGTCAATCAGTTGCTGCCTTAATTTTTTTGAACCTTTACTTATTCAAAGTTATTTCACATTAAGTTAATGCAACAATTAACATATTATTCTAAAATTCTGAAAGCTCAGCACTGGCAAATTATGTTTGCATGAGCCTAATAAAGGGAATTCCATGAATGTTATTATTGATGTTACTCGGTTAGTTCGTCGTCGCGTTAAAAGCAAGATGTTGACGGGTATCGATCGCGTTGCTATAGCCTATATACAACATTATCAATCTAGCGCTTATGCGCTGGTACGTTGGTGGGGACGCAGCTGGATATTATCTCATGAGAAATCCAAAGAATTATTTACCTGGCTAGCAGGACCTAGCTCCAAATCAGCTTTAACAAGGATCATTGCCCAAGGAATTCTTTCTTTTTCAAACTTTAAAAATAAAGAAAATACCGTTTTAATCAACACGGGGCATATTGGGCTTGGACAGTCCGATTATTTTCGGATGAAGCGCAAGTTACACGTTAAACCTATTTTTTTTATACATGATTTAATTGCTATAGACTATCCTGAATTTTGTGATCCGGGAGAAGACCTAAGACAGCGGCAAAAAATGGATTATATTTTAAAAATTGCAGGTGGAGTAATTACTAATTCTGATGCGACCCTCCAAGATTTAAAAAGCTATGCAAAATTAACTAACCAAATTATGCCCCCCGCTAAAGTTGCTTTATTAGCATCAGGGATCCCCTCAGGGCATTCTGGAAAGCGACCGATCGATAAACCGTATTTTGTTATTTTAAGCACCATCGAACCACGTAAAAATCATATACTGCTTTTGCAAATATGGCGTAAGTTATCTCAACGTTTAGGGGAGAAAGCTCCTCATCTCTTCGTTATTGGCTATCGTGGGTGGCAGTGTGAAAATGTATTAGACCTGTTAGACCGCTGTCATTTTCTTAAAGGGGTTGTCACTGAAGTTTCGGGCTGTGCGGACTCTGAATTGTTAAATTTTATTCATCATAGTCAAGCTTTACTAACTCCTTCGTTTATAGAAGGATATGGTTTACCCTTAGTTGAAGCGCTTGCGCTAGGTGTTCCAGTTATTGCAAGTGATGTACCTGTTTATCGAGAAATAGCCGGTAATATACCAGAGTACGTTGATCCTCTAGATGGAAAACGCTGGGAAGAGCTCATTATGGATTATGCGCAGCCTAACAGCTCCTGCAGATCCGCGCAAATGATGCGGTTGCAGCATTTTAAAAAGCCGACTTGGGATGATCATTTCCAGAATGTGGATGACTTTCTGTCAGAATTTGTAAACCTTAACCATGATTCTTCCGATTGGGCATTCGCTAAAAGCCAGTGACAACAAAAAATACTTTTTAATTAAAATGTATTTTATTCCTGTCGGCATTCGCTCTGCGCACTTTCTCATTGCTTGTATTCTCTTGTATTGATGATAAATGCTAGAAAACCACTATTTTGCCAAAATTAAAAAAATTTTTATTAAAATCAGTCCTAAACTGCATCTAAACTAAGTGTAATTACTGCCCAAATAATTTGCTAATTGAATTTTTGAAAGATATCATGGCCATTTTTGGACTATATGTAAATTAGTTATTAAACCTCGTACTTCGCTAAGTTACGCATTAATTATATCTTGTAAGGAGATAACCTTGTTAGTAAATTCCACGTTAAGACTTGAAGCAAATAAACAAACAATCAATCATGCGGCAGTATGGTCTACAGGGCAAACTACTCAGACCAGTGCAACTGTTACAGTAGTCTCGCATAAAAATAAAATCTATCTTATTACTAATGCCCATGCTGTTGTAAACGCTACTTATTTAAAAATTAAATTTGATAAAAGCTCCGCACAAGTGCCTGTTCGTGCTTGTTGGATTGATCCGGTAATGGATCTAGCAATTCTTGAAACAACAAATGAGGAAGACAAAGCTCATATTGAAAGTAAAACTACAGCCTTAGAAATCGAAACGGACTTTCAATCAAAAGGCACCGAAGTTAATGCTTATGGCTATCCTACAGGAGGAACGAGTTTATCCTTCACGAAGGGACATATTTCAAGAACTCAAATGTCGACAATTGTTTTATCCGATCTTACGGGCATAACAGTACAGACCAGCGCGCCTATTAATCCCGGTAACAGTGGTGGGCCAATAACCATAAAAGACAGCGAAACTGGGGTGGAAAAATGTATTGGAATAGTCACTCAAGGTACTGCTTCGCTTAGTAGCGTGGGTTATTTTATTCCTGCGATCACAGTAGTAAAAACCATCGATGCCTATAGAAAATTTGGTAAATTGAAGGAAGCAGGTTTTATTGATTTTGTTACGGTGCCAGATTTGTCATTCAAATGGCAAGCACTAAAAAATCCTGCTCTACGTGCATCCCTAGGACTGAAAGATACCAGCAAAGAATTAACGGGTATCTATGTTACTGGCGTACCCAGATCCTCCTGTGCATACGATATATTAAAGAAAGGGGATATTATTCTAAGAATGGATGAACATCTAATTCAGGCTGACGGTAATGTAGAAGTTGACGAGTTAGAGAATTCGATACATTTTCGTTATCTTATTCAACGAAAAGAATACGGCAGTAAATTGAACCTTGTTGTCTTAAGAAAACAATTAAAGATTGAGTCGGTGAATGAAGGTGAGAAAGAATTAGAAAACCCAAAGGAGTGCTCAAATGTTAGTACCTTTGGAGAAGATGACACAGAGCTGTGTGAGTTAACCCTGAGTGTTATATTAAATCGACAATTAGGGCGTCAACGCTTACTTGGTTTCAAAGAAGATAAACCCATAAAATACCATATCCAGCCTGCTGGGAAAGATGGCGCTTTTGTTTTTACTCAGTGCACAACGGCAATGATAGAGGGCTACACAACGCGTTATAATGCAGGAGGCACTGTTATTATAGATAACTCAAAAAGGCCTCCAATGTTTAATGATTTTGAGACTCTAGCACGTAGTAAGGATCTCGGTGAGGTAGTTGTTCTGCACTCCATCCTAACCTCAGAAGAAACCGATGGCTATGATAATTTTGCCTTAACCAGCGGGGCAAGTTGTGTAAGTGATCGTGTGGTTCGAGTCAATGGTCAGCCTATCCGTTTTTTAGCAGATTTAGTCATAGCCTTACAAATGGACCCCACAAAGCCTGGGAAGGTTGAGTTTGATAATGGAAAAATTCTCTGTATTGCTCCTGTATCGGATCAAGAAACTAAAAACAGAGTACAAACGAAATATCAAATTGCATTCTTTACCAGTAAAAAGCTTGCAGACAACCTTATACCGATGGATCAATCTGCACATACTCCACTATTTGAAGAGATTAAGAGAGACGGAATAACACTAAAAAAACTACCGACGCTGTTTAAAGAAGTTAAGGTGGATTTAGAAGAGGGAGAAAAAGGCAAAGAAAAAGAAAATTCTCACAGCTTCCCTTAGGTAACCAGCCTGTAGTAATCTTCAATTCAGCCGCCCTATTTAGGGCGCTTGACTTTTCAGTAAGAAAGGGCTGATAAAATTTGTTTTTGAAAAATTATTCAAGTAGTAAAACTCTATCTATTTGCTAACTGCGATAAAGGGATTTAAATCATGTGCCGTGCTTTCCTAAAGCCCAGTATGTGGGGGTTGCTCCACAAGCCCCTCTTTAATGATTATTCATAACAGCTTAATTATAAGCTGCTATTAAATTTCTCTCATTGAAGCCTATTACCAACAAGTCTGACTCCATCCTGGTTCGCGACTCCATGTCGTTAGACAAGGATTGTTTTTTCCCAAAACAAGAGGCATCGTATTCCATGGTTGCTGACCACCAATAAGTTGTTGTTGATTAATCCATGTGCCGCGCCAAGGTGCAGTTATTTCAGCATGCAATATTTCACCTGCGTTTACCGCACGGGGTGGAGTGGCAATGACTGGTTCCGGGCCCATCAAAAAAGCAGATAGTTTCGATTTCGGCCCCCATCCCGCTGCGGCCACCCAAAGTTGTCCCATCTTAGCAGCAGAATAAGGTGCGTAAGGAGTTTCAGGGGGGTAAGCTGTGTTATACAACTGCGGGTCGATTTGCAATAAAGTTTCATTTTCCCAGCTGCCAGAAGGAGCCGCTAGCACATCAGCGCGCAGCGCAGAATAAACACCATAGACCTCTGGCACTGAAAGTTCCTCACCGAGTGCAAGAGCAATACGCCCTATCGGGGTAGGAGCTACAACAAAGTGATCGCCAGCCATAGCCCAAGAATTTGAGCCAAGATGCGTGGCACGGTAACGAGCGATAATTTTGCCCGATGGATCAGCTAATGCGACAGTGTGATAAATGCCCTCATTAGAACGTTCTGGATAACTGCCGACAACGTACCCTTCTCCTTGTTGTGCAAGATAACTAATAGTTTTTTCCGATGGCCCACCCTGTGCCTCACTAAGCAGTTTATATTCAGCAGCAGATAAATTCGGTCCATAGTGAAACAGCATTGGTAAAACAGCGAGACCATTCCTTTTGGGAACAGACCACAGAGTTTTAGCAATAGGATTTGTTAAATCCCCAGCTTCAATAGTGAGATTTATGGACTGAGGTTGACCCGTTCCATTTGTCGGATCTGTAGGGGCACGATGAAGAGCAAGTACACCATACATCTCTGGTCGCCGACGCTTAAGAAGCTCTTCTCGAACTGGTGCGGATTTTCCAGGCTCTATCGTCGCAATTGCCACACCGTGCACACCAGAGGCAAGTACTTCTGGTTTTAGCACCGGTAATTGAGCAACCTTATTGCCTGAGGGATCCCAGATGCTGGAGCCACCGTTATAATATAGCTGCTGTTGAGTAATTGGGTTTGTCTCTATCCCATTACGCGTTGCTGCTACTACCCAGGCTCCAGTATCAGCAGAAAGATGTTGAACACTTGCTATTGTAGAGTGATCTCCCTTAGCCTGCTCAGGCGGTGTTCCAGGCATAACTCTATCGGAAACACTTGACCATGCAATAATATCAACTTGATGTAGGAGTGCTAAACGAGCATATTGCCAATACGTATCATCGTAGCAAATTAGTAATGAGATCCGTCCAAGCTCGGTGTCAAACACGGGAAACCCCACATTGCCCACCGATGTCCAGCGCTGATCTTGCGAATTTAGTCCGTGCTTACGATATTTACCAATATAACCTTCTGGACCGATCAGTGCTGAAGTGTTGTAACCCAAACCGCTCACTGGATCTAGTTCGCCCAGTCCCACTACCACATACATATTTTTGCGCTACTTTCAAAAGCGCATCGGTCGTTTTACCAGGTACCGTATCGAGGAAAGGTCGTACCATCGCAAAATCATCGAAAATGTAGCCCATATTTGCAGTCTCGGGCAACACCGCAAGCTTCACGTCTTGCTTTGCTACATTCTCAACACCTATCACCATGCGCTCAATATTACCATCCAGATCACCCCATGCAGGATCGTATGCGACCGCTGCAGCCTTAAAACTAGGAAGCACCTTTGCAGAGTTCGCTTGCACGTACGAGACAGCACCTAAGGTAATAAGACCCATCAGAGCCAAGCGAAATTTGACGCCAAGACACAAATACATTAACACACCTCTCTGTGCAGAAAAGGGAGCGATCTATTTCTTTGCCAAGCAATCCATTGATTTTTAAAAAATCTATTTTGTAGAATAAGTAAGCGATAGTAGCTCGAAAATTTTGCCGGTTTCAAGCGCTCCAGTCTTTGTGCAATTTCTCGCGCTGTGTAGACTCCAATTAAATAAAATAATATTAGATTGTTTCGAGTTTTTTTGCCTGAATAAATAGATTGTTACACTGTTCTTCCATTACACCACCAATCAATTGACATTTATAAAAATTCGGTGTTTTCGACAAAATTTCTTCTGCACCAACCTGAATTTGTCGGCCAAACAGCCCATGTAAAAATGCAATGGAAGATCCGTAAATCACCTTAGGAATCATCGCCCAGTAAATCGCAGCCGCGCACATAGGGCAAGGCTCGGCGGTAGTATAAAGGCTCAATTTACTCACATCACCGTTAAATCCATTATTATACAATGTATAGATAACCGATAATTCACCATGCATCAAGGGATGAATATGCGCACTATTGACCGCCTTCAAAAGAATTTCCTTGTCATCATAAACAATAATCGCACCATAAGGAGCCATTGGATTGGTCGCAGCAACATCAATAGTTGTCGCCATAAAATCATGAATGTACTTATCCATTGTTTCGCCCTCCGGCTTTGTATGGTTTCAGCAAACTTAAAGACTGACTTCAATGATAATCTCAAGCGCTGACGAAGTTGCAATTCTTGTCCCAACGGTAGTGATAAATAAACTCCTTTTTCAAAACTTAGCACAAAAAAGACATAGCTCGCCACAATAATTCTGCAGCTGTGGGTATTCCAAATTATCAGTGATATCTGGAGCGAGGTTACCAAAGCAAAATCCCCAATACCTGCTTGATACTATTGTTGAGCTACTTTTTGACTGAATGTTTTTAAGGGCGCGAAATCTCATGCAATGCATTATAATTATACAAGACATTATAAGTGAGTAATAATTTGAAAGCTCGCGAAGAAAAAAATAAAGGGTATCTTTATGTGATTAAACCGGGTTCTGAACCTTCTACGAGCATTTTTGACGCCTTAGTCATTCATCTACAACAAGCTGGATTTTTAAATAATTTTGAAAAATCGATTGTTTTCAAACACAATGCCATTTATTTTCGACATAATTTAAATGAAATTAGTGCTTTTATTTCAGAATTTTTACCGCTGATATTGGATTTTAAAAAAGCAGGTGAACCCATTTCATTAAATGAAGATACTGTTTTTGAAAAAAAATTTATCCAGGAAAAAGCGGGAATTGTTTTTGAGCGATGCGAAGAACCCGTCACAGTGAAGCTAAGAAATAAAATTCGCAAAGCAAAGCATGACCTACAAAATTTGGATTTTGACAGTTTGTCTGATAATAAAATTACTGAAATTAGCGGTAACTCGGCTTCCTCTGCAAAAGAACATTTACTAAAAAAAATATCGGAACATCAAGGTGTCTGTATTGGCGAGACTCATTCTGAAGTTTTACATAAAAAATTTTTAGTTACTTCTCTACCTAGTCTTGCAGCCTCTGGAGTCAAACAGTTATTTGTTGAGTTAGGATTTTATGATACTCAAACGGTTTTATACGAAAAATTTTTCCGAACAGGCTTATTACCTAGAGCATTATTAGCCGAATTAATTGATCAGGATATCCAGAATCGTATTACAGCGGGAAAAAATTCCGATGATTTTTTATATAGCTATAGGACTAACCCCTATTCCAATTTAGGTTTGGTTGTAATGGCGCAAATGCTTGGTATACAGGTTACCCCTCTCGATAGCACTGAGGCTTATGATGGCATAACTGGTTATGCCAAAAAAAGTGAAACTAAATTTCCGAAAAAACGTGCCTTGGCAATGAATCCAACCGCCGCTGAAATTATTTCGCAAAGCCACGAAAAATATATCGCACTTGTGGGAGCTAATCATAATATTAGTATGAAAGAATCGAGAGCTCCTGGCGTTTCGGCGCTTCTTTCAATTCCAAACCTGGATTTAAGGGATATAACGGTGCTGGATATTGAGGAGGATCCCTTTATTCGAGCTAGTTTAATTTATAACATTCATCGAGTTTTAATGGGTAAACCAATCAAACCTTTACAACTCATCTCACCGGCACCACAAAATTATCTTGATTGTTTTAAACTAATCTATTTAACCGAACTAAAACGGGAGATAAAACAATTCCCGACTGAACATAGGCTGGCCTGGTACCAAAAAAAATTAGACAAGTTAGATTTCCTAAAAAAAAATGATGACATTTATCATTTATTTGAGGATATTATGCTCAAATTGGAAGATGAGGTGAATGAATATAAAATCTCCGCTCAAGCTGCATCGAAAATTTTTCCTTTTTTATTAGAAAAATATTTAGAAGGTGAAGACTTGCGCGGTTCTTCGGAAAGAGAAACTAAATTTCCTGAGACAATTCCACTTTTATTAAACGCACCTGACTATAGTAAAACGCACGAAGCTTTTTATTCGTCTAAAGGAGCGGATAATCATGAAGCAGTTGAACGCATTAAGCATATTTATGATGAGTATGTATCAAAATTTACTGCTGTTCAGCTATCAACGATGGATAAAAAACAAAAATTTTTAGAAATTGGAGAATTAAAGGTTGAATTTATAGATTATATTAAATTTTTTACCAAAAACTGGAACCAGAACGATAAAATTGAATTATTTAATTCGATGCGAAAATGGGAAAATCAAAAGCCATTTTTAACTTATCATCGCGATAATAAGTTTTATAATATATTTACCGCACCTAACACCTGGAGTGAGGTAAAAGAAATTTTGAAAGGCGAGTCGGGACTCGGGTCTTATTTTCGTCCCCAATACAAATAACCAATCGCAAGGTTTGATTGTTCATTATTGGCCTAGGGCTACGGAACTCACGCCCTGACGCAAAATAAATAAAAGCTATAATTCAACTTGTAATTGCAAATATTTTGATCACGATGCACAATGTCTCACTTAAAATAACAGTTAAGGTTAACAATGTACGAGAAGAAAGAAAAAACTTATGGTGATATCTTCAAAATAAACTCTCAATCGGATCCTTTCGCAACCAGAGCTATTTTTGCAAGTGTAGCGGAGTATCCATGCATTCCGGCGGATGAGATTTTAGAGAAGTCAGACATCGTCACCCCCAAATTTACCACTCAAAGCGCATTAATACGTGAATTAGATTCGGAAGAAAAAATGGCTGGTGTCACGGCTTGTCATTAGTATGGCTAAAAAAAATGGCGAAAGGTAAAGCATCGCATTTTTTTGAGGCTACTAGCCTTGTTATAAAAGGCAATCATTATTCTGCCCCAGCTGAGGTGAGAAAAATAGTAGATAAATTATAGGATAACATTATGACAGGCCAGCGAAATTAGCGCCTCGCATAAAAAAGAATAGCACCAAAGCAGGCGTTGCAGCTACGACCAATAGACGGCATGAGGCTTTAAAGGGGAGTTTAAGGTTGAAAAAAATATCAGAGTACAGCTGAACCAATGCGGACAGTAGGAGTAAGATAACCCCAAAAACACCAAAATAAAATAAAGTTACGCAGGGAAAGACAAGGATTTGCATCAGCGTATTTAATCTAGACATCTCAGAGGAATGAATCCACTCTGAGCCAGAGAGCAGCCCATTAAGCCCTTTGTCAAAATTACGTGTATAAATGGGATTGCCAATGTTGTCTTTAGCCAAACCTAAAAATTGTTTATAACTGGGCGGTCTTAAAATC
>NZ_LNXY01000028.1:137825-138286 GCF_001467585.1 Legionella drozanskii LLAP-1 | reverse complement strand
ATATCAGAGTACAGCTGAACCAATGCGGACAGTAGGAGTAAGATAACCCCAAAAACACCAAAATAAAATAAAGTCACGCAGGGAAAGACAAGGATTTGCATCAGCGAATTTAATCTGGAAACCCCAGAGGAATGAATCCACTCTGAGCCAGAGAGCAGCCCATTAAGCCCTTTGTCAAAATTACGTGTATAAATGGGGTTGCCAATGTTGTCTTTAGCCAAACCTAAAAATTGTTTATAACTAGGCGGTCTTAAAATTATTTTGTTTTTGTTAATTAAAACCGTGAGTTGAGGGTATGCCTGATTCATTTCAGACACCTTTCCTGTCGTGTCTATTATTGAAACCACTTCTTTCTTGTTGTTTTTTATTAAATAAGGCATCGGTTGTTTGTATGTGACCTCACCATTTTTTGTATGGTCAGTAAAGGAAGCGCTTGGATGGGGAATAGAATCTCCTCATTA
>NZ_LNXY01000028.1:22654-137815 GCF_001467585.1 Legionella drozanskii LLAP-1 | reverse complement strand
TATTGAAACCACTTCTTTCTTGTTGTTTTTTATTAAATAAGGCATCGGTTGTTTGTATGTGACCTCACCATTTTGTATGGTCAGTAAAGGAAGCGCTTGGATGGGGAATAGAATCTCCTCATTAAAAAAATGATTAAATGCTACGATTACCCGCCCAGATAAAGGAATGACTCCTAAAATAATAAGAAATAAAAGGTGCCCCATCCCCAATCCATGCCAACGCTTCACCACATCAGCATATAAAACAGAAGAATAGAACGAAGCGTAAAGAGCTTTACTATATTGTGATAGAGTAGAAAACCAATGATATAGTCGATCGTACATTAATACCTCTTGGGGGATATTATCCATCTTAAATCGCCCATATTTAACAAAATAGGTTATGGGCATTTATCTCATATTCTTTCCAGAGAATATAGAAAAACAAAAATCCTGAAAGAAAACAGATATTTCTCAAGGTTACCGTTTTAAAATAAGAGATCGTGTGATTAGAAAACCAATAATAATGCCTGCAAAATTTATCCAATAAAACGGCCAAGAAAAAATTCCAAGTCCTACAATATTGGGTCCAGGACAAATTCCAGTAATTCCCCAGCCCACACCAAAAGCAGCCGCACCAAGAATAAGTTGCCAGTCAATTCTTTCTTTGGTAGGTAATTCATAGCCCTTATTGAGTAAGGGTTTGGCCAACCATTTACGCAACTGAAATAAAAGAAAAGTAACCAATAAAGCCGTAAAGAAAGTGATATATAAATTTACTTTGAATGTTTCAGCACCAATTCTTAGACCTGATATAATAATATCTGGGCTATACATTCCTGTTAAAATTAAACCTAAACCGAATACCAAACCAGCCATTAATGAGATTAAAGATTTCATATTTTAACTCCTTAGTGTATTAACCAAGCCGTTATTATTGCAACAGGAAAGAAGATACTAACAGCAGTTATAGAGCGTTTGCGTAAGAGAGATACTCCACAAAGTCCGTGTCCACTGGTACAGCCATTGCCAAGATAGGTGCCTCCACCAACCAATATACCTCCCAGAAACAGTAGCCAATAACTCGTTTTAAAAATAGTTATGGGATTAGGAACAACCTGAACAAAATTAAAGATTACTCCACTTAAAAATAGTCCCAGAATAAATAAAATATTTTCGATATTAGGTCGATACGTTGCAAAATCCCATACACGAAATAATATGCCACTACAACCAAGAATTTTACCTCGAACCAAGAGCATTATTGCGGCGGCAACTCCAAGAAGAATTCCTCCTAGAACAACCTGTACTTCGATGATCATTATGACTATCTCCTTGATGTAAATGATTTTTTTTTATACCTACAAAATTAGGCTTGCATCCCATAATGGAATATCAAAATGCGATCAACAAAACCTATTGCACTTAAATGGCGTCATTTTCACGGTGAAGTGATCATGCAATGTTTACGGTGGTATTGTAAATACAACATCCGCTAAGAGATTTGGAAGAAATGCTGAGGGAAGGCGGTCTGAGCTTGATCACACTACTGTTTATCACTGGGTTCAGGTTTATGCACCTGAGCTTAAAAAACGACTTGAATGGCATAAGAAACATTATTCTTGACTTTGGCGCTGGGATGAAACCTACATCAAGATAAAAGGAGAATGGAAATAACTCTATCGCGCGGGTACACATTATTAATAAGTTAAGGGGCTAATGATCCTGGGGCAATCCTGTTGATTAGATTCAAATTCTGTTGCTACATCAATGTAGTATACTGGGAGGGTCGCTTCTGTCGTTAGAATAATACTATTGCTCGTAGCGTTCCGGCTGTGACGGAACTTAAGTTTTTGTTTTGACCAGGAGTAGGAATATAAGACAGAGCTGGCTCGAGAAAGATGTTCGTCAATAGGCTAGCTTGGTAATATAATTGAAACATCAATTCTGTTTTACGATCCGTGACTCGTTGATTTAACCAAGCTAGAGAGAAACCTGCGCCAATGGAATCTGATTCACGATTTGGTACTAAACCAAATGCAGTTAATCCTGCCCCAACTGATTGTTTCATGGGTAATACGCTAGAGTTATTAATCCCATACTGATAAAAGGCTGAAAGGCCACTGATGTCATAACCTGGATGCCGATACCATAAGCGTTGAGAACCAAATAAATAAGCCCCTGTAGCATCCAACTCGCTTAAATTATTCTGCCGAATAAGCCCAGTCTGATGCCATAATCCGATACTACTTGTGCCTGGCATTTTATTTTTTCCCAGTAGCCAGGCCTTACCTGTTTCTCCCACGTGAAAATAATTACCATTGAAATGTGGCCCTCTTAACCCGGTTTGTTTTCCGCTTGCTAAATTACCGTCATAAACTCCATAAGAAAGATACCATTGCTTTATAGGAGTGTAAGTCGCTGTGATGCCATAGGCAGAGTTTGTATAACCGGGCATGACTCCATCCACTGCAGGGTTAATAAATACAGGGGTGTAAATTAAACTAGTGACAGCCGGAATGTTAGGGGCACCCTGACTAAGTGCGACAGGTTTAATCACGTTATTAAAGTCTAAGGTTGTAATTGTTTTACCGATACGAATAAAGAATCGATCCTCAAAAAGTGCTTGTCTATACCAAAGTGCATAGAGTTCAGACCGATTATAGGGTGGAACATCAGGCAAAGAATTATACCCTTGGATCAAACCAGCTGGTCCATTAGTGTTTTGTGCATTCTGTTGAAGAAATTGAGCACTGAACAACCCTCCTTTCCAACCGTTGAATCGTTCCATTTCAATGGTTAAATCAATAAGACCAACACTATTTGAAGTCGACTTTTTTGCATTGGGAAGACCTCCTGCAAATAGACCATTCGTATCTCCGATCCACGCCCCTTGTACTTCAATGCCATGATTGTCATGTATACCTAACTTTTTTTCTATTAAATGCTGTAGGAGTCCCGAGCCAGTAGTCACGTTGACAGCCGCAGGGTTTGAACTGATGCTTTTTGGTTTCTGCTTTGAGTCGTTAGTTGAGGCTGGGGGAATTTCTGACTTCGCCGGCGTGGAAGAATCAGCATAGAGATTAAAAACACAAAAGAAGGAAAGTATCAGTGTAGTGATGCGCAAAAGGTACATAATTTTTCTTTTAATAGATTCTGAATAGCCCTCTTAGTAAGCCTCATATTTCTTCGTATTGCAATTCCATTCAATTTTAAGACTTGCTTATTAAAGTAATTAGGTTAGCTGTCTTGCTTTTTGCCTCCATACATATAATTATGTCTGATTAGCCATTTTAATGGGACTAGAATGCTAAAAAAATTACAAACTCTCGTTTTTCTCGCAACAGCTATCCAGGTATCTTCTCTTTTGGCAGAAACCTATCGTGTTCCAGCAACATCCGAAACAACAACCTTAGGTCTTTTTACACTTGATAAAACACCGGTCGTAAAAGTGCGCTCAGGCGATTCGGTCTCATTGGAAACATGGAATAGTTGTCTTCATGCAATGGTATTTAATAAAACAACACCTGACGATCTAGCAAAATTCTATGTCAAATATGATATTCAGAATAGGCGTGGAATGCATACTCTCACAGGGCCTGTTTTTGTCGAAGGGGCTGAACCGGGAGATGTATTAGAGATTCGGATTCTTGATATTAAACTGAATGACTTTGGATATAATTTCTTAAGCCCATCCCAAGGTATTTTATCGGAATTTACCAAACCAAGAGTTAAATACTTTAAATATGATCTAAAAAACAATAATACAGAATTCACTAAAGGTATGTGCTTACAGTTGAAACCTTTCCCAGGGATAATAGCCGTTGCTCCTCCACTTGATTGGCCTGATGGTTGGCCAGTCAATTTGCAAAAGCATATGGGACAGCCAGTAGCAGGGCAATTTAATTCTGTGCCTCCAGGGCCCTTTGGGGGCAATTTAGATGAACCAAGTTTACAAGTAGGTTCCATTCTTTATCTACCTGTATTTCAAAAAGGAGCCTTGGTTTGGACTGGAGATTCACATGCAATGCAAAGTAATGGCGAAATTGACGTAACGGCTTTGGAGACCTCCTATCAGGGCATAACTCTACAATTCATTGTAAGAAAAGACCTCAAAGCCGAGGGTGTTTTCGATAAAACGAAACGCAACGGTGGTAATTTGTTTACCTGGCCAATCATCGAAAATGCGTCTGAATGGATAATTGTTGGCTTAAATGAAGATCTTCTGGAGGCGATGCAACAGGCTTCTAAAAATGCGATTGACTTTTTAGTGCGTACCCAAGGGCTCTCACCGCAGGAGAGTTATCAATTCTTAAGTATGGTTGGCAGTTTTGAGATTGCTGAGGCAGTCAACGTTATTAAAAACGTAACAGTGCATCTTCCTAAAGAACAATTCAAGGGGTTAGGCAAAACTTCGACACTAAGTTCTGCAGGAAAATTTCCTTTAGAGATCCCAAAGGTCACTGCAAAAGCTCCTTGCAAACCTCAAGAGGGAATTACAATTACATAACATTTAGGTGATAAGATGAAAAAACTCATACTCTCTTTTCTCTCTTTACTAATAACCTCACTAGTATTCGCGCAGAATATTGTTGTTAACAACCAGACAAACTTTCCTAATAAAAATAAGGCTGCAAAAATTGCTATTCAATGGGCAAATAGTGCTAAAGATATTCAGAAGAGCAACAAGGCCTTAATGTATGGCTTAAAACTGAATCCTAGCTCCTTACAAGTTCTTTTACAGCTAGGTATGAATGAGTTAAGTATTCCCGAAAGTGCAAAACATTTCAGAGTTCTAGTATGGTCAGAAGGAAAGACAAAACCTAATTTACTGACTAACTGGGTTGATGTCATGCCGAATAAAACCTATAACTTGCTTCAAGAGCAACTCGCCCCAACAGTTCTAATGGTGGGTACAGGATGCTGAGCACTAAAGCTCAACAGCGGGGTAAATTACAGATCTGGGGCAAAAGCGAAATGCAAACAATATAAACCTGTTCAAAGATTTATATTTTTCATAATGACCATTACACACACTTGCAAATTTATTGGTGAACTAAAATAATATCGGAAAATAGCTCCAACGTACACGCTAGGCCGTATTCACGAAAGTGGATGCCAATAAGCAAATGATTAGTGCCAACCATTATAAACTAAGGTGAAATAATCTGGTCCGAAAACTAGCGAATCATAGGATCATTTAGTTACTCATCAATTTCCTCGTCTATTTATAGGGACAATAAATATAAAATTTTAACTTGAATCAAAATAATCCATAAAGATATTTTTTGGGTCAAATTAGCCATTAATTGTCTATAATTAGACTATCTTAATAGTTTATGGACTGATAATGGCTTTTCCAGTTTTGTTATCAGTAAATGACTGGCGTAAAAATACAAAAGGTTATCCTGATGGAGAAGTTGAGAGCTTATTAAGTGCCATTTATGATTCTAAAACAATTTATGAGCGCTTTGATAGTCTAATCGACCTCTTTAATCATTGCGAAAAACAACAGCCAGGCGGGACACACTATAGCGAATTAGCTTCTTCAGTATTAGCAATCATAGGTCATATCATTGATGATGATAAGCTAGACTCCATCAGGAAAAAAATAACTGCACGAGAAAAGATTCGTCGCTACGATCCCTATTTTATGCCTTGGGCACGCCCAAACCCGATTGATGTCAGTAACGATATGCTTAGTCTTGTAAAAGAAGCTCAGGATGTAATGCTAAATGAGATTAGTCAATTTCATAAGCAACTAAAAAAAAGTTCTAATTTATTAAAATATGGTGGTAGAAATACAAATTCAGACATCGACTATTTAGCACTTCGCTCCAATGTGGAAGAAAAGAGTTATGATGTAGAGGAGCTTGAAGCTTTTCGGGCAATACCGCATAAATCCAAATTACTAAAACTCGAAGTAGCACATAGCGGTGATAATAGACGCTTGTCTTTTAATTATCTTGATACTGCAAATCTCTCAATTAAGGCCTATGATACCCTTGTACAAAAACCTGAAAATTATCCTCAAACAGGGATTTACACTGTTCATGTCAATGGGGGTATTTTTATCGGACGCAGCTTAGCGCCTCAACGAATATCTACACTTTTTGACCCTGAGGCTATTCTTCATCCTTCCTATAGTGATAACTATTCAGGCATGCCTCTTTTTATGGCTGGTCAAACAAGAGTGAGCCAGGGAAATGTTCTGATGATTGACGGGGCGAGCGGCCACTATGCCCCTGACGATGCACAAACTTCCCAGGCAATTTCCTTTTTTAAAACGACGGGTATTGTTAATAATCACAGCCTTCTCTCTTATTATCGTCCACAGAAAGGAAGTGACGAAAAAGAGTATACTCCAATTAAATGTACGCAATTAGAAGCCAAATTATTGGATTTTTGTGTTTTAAATAAAATCGACTCAAGACAGGTAACTCAGCATTTTTTAAAGGAACTTGCCCCTAAATTTTATGTACCTTATATGTTGCAATCAAATATCATTGAACAAATCAATATTTGGGGAAGGGAAAAAGCAGTTATTTGGGATAGGCCTTCACCCCAGCTTCTTGCACTTACTGAAGCCGTTGAACAATTTTCAAAGTTTGCTGACTATCAACAGCCAGAGTTGACCATAGCTATACTTAATAAGGTTGATGAAGCAATCAGCGACTGGTATTCATATCATCAACGTTCTGGTACAGGCTCAAGAAGAGAGAAAGCAGTCAACAATTTGGAAAGACGCATATTAGAACAAAGGATGTACTATGCAAGTTATTTATTCTTAAAAAATTATTCTGAGGAAGGGTCTGTTGCCTATCAAGGTCTTATCACTGAATTTTTAAACTATCAAATAGACTTACAAACCTTCATTAGCGAACTTAATAAATTAAACCACCCTTCGCCTCCTCTTAAATTCTTCTCCGAAGAGGTCGATAAAAGGCAAGCTCCTCCTGAGGAACTTAGTCAATTTTATGAGCTTATCAGCCGCAAAATAGAATCAGTTGAGACCCTAAGAGAAATTAATTTTCAATTAAACAAAATGAATAATATGTCGGATGAAAGTTTGCAATTGACTTAACTTCCGATAATGGTAGCGAGTTCGCAGGGCATAAAGCTATTAGCATTGAACTTCAAGCTGATTTTTAATTCTAGGTGTTGCCTTAGCATCTGTTCCGTGTAATTGAAAAACATCCGTTGCCAAATCAACTCCCTATACTTTAATATCCTTCATTATGGATCCCTCACTTTTATTGAATGAATTTAACATTTTCATTCTGGCTCATAACGAAGCCTGGTCAAAGTGGTGGAGTCCATACTATTAGTTTGAGCCAGATATGCGGAAATACCCTAAAATGACCTGTATTTTCAATATTATTTGAGAACATAATACTGATTTAAAAAAATGATAACTATGATAAACGTAATAGAAAAACATTGGTCTCGAGTAGAGTACCTTCATGAACATGTAAAGAATCCCAATATCCATATAAAAGGCACACATAGCTACTACAGCAATGCCTGGTCAGGAAATTTTGAAGAGACTGTTGTGAGATATCTCTATGGAGATGAATTCAGTTTAAAAAACTGGCAGCCACAATGGGAAATTGATCAGCTCTATATAGGTGATTATGTTTGTATAGCAGCCGAAGTGATTATTATGTTAGGAGGAAATCATAATCATCGAGTGGATTGGTTTTGCTTATATCCTTTTGAAGATAATTATGTCAATGCCTATCAAGGGAAAGGTGATACTAACATTAAAGACGGAGTTTGGCTCGGTATGCGCTCAATAATTATGCCTGGTATTACGATTGGGGAAGGAGCAATCATCGCTTCAAATAGCATCGTGACAAAAGATGTTGAACCTTACAGTATTATTGCGGGCAGTCCTGCAAGACTAGTTAAAAAACGGTTTGAGGACAGCGTGATACAAAGGATTCTCAACTTAGATGTTTATTCCTGGGATAAAGAAAAATTTAATTGCTTGAAAAAGTATATTTGCGATAACGATATAGACAATCTTGAAGAACAAAGCAGAAAGTACGATGCCAGAAATCCCAAAAATTAAACAAAATGAAATCGATATCTTTATGATATTGACCTGATCTCAATAGTTACTATGTCCAAGCCTGATGAGGTGGTCCCAACTAAACACTATCGGATATACTTTAAACTGACAATAATTTGGATTTATAAATGCAGTTATCAGATTATTTAGAAGAAATTGGGTTGCCTAATAAAAAAATCGAATCTAAGGGACAGGTAAGTCATTTATTTTTAAAGCACAATATTTTAACCTTGTGGGATGCTGTTAACTATATACACGCCTTACCTTACGAACGAACTACAGATAGAGAAAATTATTTTCAAGTATTGGAAGAAAAACGAGGGACTTGCAGTGTAAAGCATGCATTAATTGCAGACTTGGCTCAAGAACAATTTATTCCCTTAAAATTAGTGCTTGGTATTTTTTTCTTAACTAGAGAGAACATGCCTAAAATTGCTCCTATTTTAGATAGTCATAAGATTAACAAAATACCAGAAGCACATTGTTTCTTAAAATACGAAATTCACTCGGTCGACATTACCTTTCCTGAAAGCACTGATTTTTCGTTTAATATAGATTTAGAGCAAGAACTTACTATCAATCCGCATCAGATTGGCCAATTTAAAATAGAAAAACATCAAGCATTTATTAGGGATTGGGGAAAACAACAAAATATAAAGTTTGATTTAATTTGGAAAGCCCGTGAAGAATGGATTAAAAAATTAAGCAAGAATGTAACTATCTGAAAATTGCCCAAATTCTTTGTTTTTATCGACTTGAATTTCTCACATTGTTTGATTTATAGTCTTCACTAAACGATTAAGGTGGTGGTCAATGATATTTTGAACCCTGCTTTTATCAAAATTTGGACAAAATCGCGGATAAGTACGGTCAAGACCATAAGACCATTTTTCCAAAGTATCCTGATCATATTGGTACATATCATCAATAATGAAGTGTGCTGCATAGAAATTGTCAGAATGTACACCGGCACCGCCATCGTATAAATTGCCATTTGGTAGTCTGATGACAACATGGTCGCATTCTTCACGCTCAGGCATCATTACAAAGCAGATGTGAACCTTTATTGGAAAGCGATGATTCCATGCATCATAAAATAATTTTGCAAACACACCGCAGGGACCATAATTAATTCTTGGAATATCACCATGGAAACCAAGCAATTGATTAATATCTTTTGTTAATTCATTAAGAATGTCTTTAATTTGCTCATCTACCATCAATAATCACTCTACTCTAAAATAAATATCATCGTCATGATTCACTAAAAACGAACCTTTTGTTTATGATAAATGAGCTGTGTATCTTTGAATACTTCGAATACGATTGATCTGTAGTTCTTTTAATATAGATAATCAGACCAAAAGACATTTCCGCGGTGGTTTTGAAAAGAATGAGGGTCGGCCGGGATTCTGACGAAAAGGCCAATAATGCTTACTTTTAATTTCAATTTAAATTCAACCCTTAATTTCTCAACTGTGTCAGCAGTGATTTTTCTGAATCGTTTAGGCGTTTATTCATTAAAGCTCTTCGCATAGAGGGCCCATTTTAGTCTCTAGTTGTCCTAATGAAGCCTTTGCAAGTCTGAGTTTCGCTTGTGTCATATTATACGACCGCCCTTACGTCCTCGCGCCCTGGCAGACGCCATTCCAGCAAGTATACGTTCCTTAATCATTTCTCGTTCAAACTGTGAAAGCGCTGCAAAATTAGCAAAGACCAACTTTCCAGCAGCAGTTGTGTATCAATCGCTGCACTATGACCTGTGAGCACTTTTAATCCAATGCTTCTTGCAGTTAAGTCATGGATCATATTGACAAGGTGATGAAGATCTCTCCCCAAACGGATCCTAAAATCTTATCTGTTTAGCTAAAGAAGCAACATCCATAGAAGGTGTTACAGCACTTGCCAAGTGTCCAGATTGATCTTTATAAAGACATACCCAGCTATCTTTTCCATTCATATTAAAAGGTAGTGGTCCTTGTGTTAATGTTAAAGAAGATAGAGCTTCGTTAGCTTTAGCTTGCGCATCTTTTTCGTGTTTTGCTTTAAATTCGCCAATTACAAGAGACCATGTTTCGTTTGTATCAAAATTAACTGAGGCGACACTGCCATACCAAATATCTCCATCTTTATGCATAAAATTAATACCTACTCCCTGTAATGCGGCTACTGTTGGACAATTATTTGGTTTTTCTGGAGCAGAAAAGCTAATTTGAGATAATGAAAACAATAGAGCTGCACTTATAATTTTTGCTGTCATGGCTAATCCTCGAGTTAATTATAAATATTTGATCTTCGTGTTTTTGTAAGACAAAGTGCACTATTTATTACGCACTTTGGTAAAATATCAAATAACAAAAAAGATATCTAGGGGCTTTTGACATTTACATCGGCAGCCAGGTACTTTCAGAAGAAAGAACTCCTTTATATTTTTCCTTATGATATATAGCAACGTGTTTTAATCCGATTAACTCTTTTGCTCGTGGCTCATTATCTTTAACATAACCATTTTTTTGTTGCTCATTATTCATGGCTAAATACTTTTTCATCTTATTTGCCATATGAGCATCGTTTGCATTTTGTTTAATACTATTGCTTTCAATGTATTTACTTGCAGATACCCTATTTACTTCAATAGAGTCCAGTAGTTCAATACCAGCTTTAGCAAGCATTGCTCTGTTTCTTTTGTCAATTTCTTCAGTAGTTATAGTAGGTTGAACATCTGCCATTGCTTTAAAAGAGAATATAAACTGACATTAGCGCTATTAATAATTTTTCCTTCATTTATCTATTCCTTTAATCCAAAAAAGTGTTTAGTGATCCCACCTTTAGCACCAATAAGGAGTTTTTTGATGGAAGTAACCCCATTTAGAAAAAATTTCCAGTACTCTTAATGGTAAGAGGTAAATATTAATTTCATTGATTAAAAATGGTATTATTTGTTAAAATATTGATTAATACAATTCAATGCTCGTATAAGCCCATGCCAAGAACCAAAAAAAAGACTACTGTTCCTCAAAAACCCTATACAAGGGTTACACCCCGTTCAAGCCATCGATACGCTTCCTTTTTCGCTGAAGATGAAACCAATTTAACGAATATTTACAGAGAATCTAAAGATTATGCCTGTTTATTAGGGTTAAAAAAAACCTTGAAAGAATTTATTATCGAATTGGCAAAAGAAAGAAATCGAAAAATTACTATCCTCGATTCAGGATGTGGTTCTGGTTCTGTCATTAATGAACTCTTAGCAGATAAGGAATTGAATAATTATATTGACCAAATTACGGGGATCTCATTGCATTATTTTAATAACATAGAAAAAGTAATGAGCAGACACTCCAAACGATTCAAATATTATCGGGGTAGTGCTCAGGATGTTCTGTCGAAAGCAGTTGAAACTAGCAATGCTTTTGATTTGATCCTGGATGTCTGGGGTGCCTATCCTTATTCTGAAAGTAAATTAGATTTACTGAAGCTTTATCATCAGGCTCTCAAACCCTATGGAGAACTTCGAGTCCACCTTGGAGAAGGTGATGATTTATTTATAAAAGCCCAAGCGACTGATCGTTATGCTAAACCTTTTTCGCTTTGGGCTACCTGCAATTATCCTCAAACATTCTCCTATGAGCGATTTTTAACAAGCGATCTCACGCGATTGCAAGCTGTCACTATGAAAAAAACTACAGCACGCTGGTTAGTCCCAAGGTTTGAGCTCTTCTCAAGCAAGAGGTTACCTGTGATTAACTCTATGCAGGACGAAAGCCCATCCTATTTCGAGAAAATGGAAAAGGGAAATGCAATCAAGTTCGCAGATATAATCGTAGTGCCGGAAAAGGATCAACCGCCATCACTCAGGCCCCTACCTTTTAAGTCGGCAAGCTAGAGGATTTGTCGAGTACCTATTAGGACTCGCGAACACATTCGGCTCTACTCACGATATTCTGCGAATGATGGTTTATAAGAATATAATAAAAACAATAACATACGCTACGCTCTGATTATTAAATTAACCAGACTTAACGCTAAATTTTCATTTCATCAAATTTTAACCTAGCACTGCTCAGTCCTCTTTTGCTTTATAATTAATACTTCACGCCTAATTTCATTTTCGAGTTGTTCTTCTGTAGGCAAATAAAGCTGATATTTGCTAGCAAATATCTGTTTGACCTTTTCTTTACTTAACAAATAAGGGATAGAGCACCATCCAACAATGCCCTCTATAATCAATGCTAGTCCTAATGCGACATAAAAATACTTTCCCATTCCAATCAGAGCCGCAATACAGAGTGCTGAACCAATTATTGTCCGGTTTATCCTATCTGTTTTATCTATATTACACGCAAATCTCATCTTACTTCCCTTTTAGATATGCAACTGTTTAACTCTTGTGGCAAAGTAATTTTTTGACTAATACGTTTTGACTTATGACATAGTACCTCACATAACCCTTGTTAGCGATACTAATTTATATAAAGTGAAACACTTCAGATTCACGAAGTCCTGTACCGAGTAACTAATAAAGCAGTGCTGTCTCTATTAATGGATTTTGATTTTTGCGAGTACCACTTTTAATACGTTGTTCACATGCAGATTTCATTCTCCTTAGTTGGCGTGAAGTTAAGCCATTCCAATCAGGCGCATCGGTTTGTAAATCTTTCACTTGCGCTAATGGATCACCTCCTAATAATTGGCGTTGTTGGTGAAGCCATCGACCTGCGTGGCGAATGGTTGCCATGGTGCGCTTAATTGAAGTTGCCTTGTATGGTTTCCGGTTTTCTCTGAATCGTTAGAAAATGATGATTCAGATAAATAAAAACAATATTCATTAAGGCTTATGATGATAAATTTTGATAAAGTAAATGAGATGAAAAATTTTTAAAGAATTAACTATGAAATTTGAAATTGTTCCCATTCTAGAAAAGCATATTCAAGATTTTTGGTCTGCAATAGATAGTGTTGCTCGCGAACGTAACTACCTTGCTTTTTTGGAAGGTCCTCCTATCCAGAGCACCAGGGAGTTTGTTTTACAACAAATTAGTGATAATTGGCCACAGTTGGTTGCAATACATGACCATAAGATTGTTGGATGGTGTGATATTAGTCCACTCGATCGCCCTGTTTTTGTCCATACTGGCAGTTTGGGCATGGGGGTATTAGCTCCTTATCGTGGAAAAGGCATAGGAAAAGCTTTAATTAAAGGCGCTCTAGAAGAAGCGAAAAGAAAAGGATTAACTCGTATAGAATTGACAGTTCGTGAAAATAATAAATCTGCTATCGCTCTTTATGAAAAAGTTGGTTTTGTAGTAGAAGGTCTTCATAGAAACGCCGTATGTATCGAAGGGAAATACGAGAACCATTTATCGATGGCTTTAATTTTTGAGGAGTAGATTTTTATACAGCACCTTTTCAATCTAAAACCCAATTAAGAACATATCCATACATTAATTATATTCTTCAATGTTTTTCCTGTTTTTAGTAAGTGCTCTAAATAAAGTAGTAAGCTTAAATGAATAATGTCTGAAAAAAGTTGTTTAGTAACACACATTGTTAAAAGGACAAGGCGAATTTTAAAGTCAATGAGTGGAATATTAATAACCAATCAATTTCATAAATGGAATAGATTGGTACTCACAATAACTATAAATTTAGTTCATCTATCTGTTGAATGTACTATTTTAAGAGAGTGATATGTTAAAAAATAATATTATCCTGCTGATGGGCATAGCAGGGACAGGTAAAAAAACGATTGGCGAAGCAATTACACATCAAGACAATACATTCAAATTAGCCCACCATCATGGGTGGATAGATCCAGTATTAAAATTATTTGGTACTGATGCGTCCGTATGGTACGAGATAGATGAAAAGGGCTGGGCAGCGCTTAATCAGGCTCGAGACGTTATATTCAATACTATTGCTAATGTTTGTTCTAAAACTAGTAATTTTATTATTACTTTTGAAATGTTAGCTAATAATCCATATCACCGAGAATTTTTTGAAAAGGTTTGTATTTTAGCAAAAAAACGTGAAGCGAAATTAATTCCTGTTAGATTAATATGTGATTTGGATGAATTATTGAGTCGGCTTCAACAGCCGGATCGAAAATCATATTTAAAGACGCAAGATATTGAATTAATTAAAAATCGTTATAATGCGGAGAAAGTTTTTTTCTCTGAGATGTCTCACGAACTCACCTTAGATGTTACCAATATAACTCCCATTGAATCAGCCAGAAAGATTCTGAAATGGGTTGCAGATATTCAAAGTGAATGAAATGTTTTTTCAGCATCACCAGCCAAAGCTGTAAACTATTAAGGTTAGTTTTTATTATGCGATTGCTAACTTCATCAAAGTAAATATTTTCTACTAGATAAGCTTCTGCAACTTTTAAATTTTTGTCTAATGAGTAGATAAATTTCATGAACATAATCTGTTCTTGAAGGTTTATTCGTTTCCTTTAATCGTTTTTTTAAGTGAAGCAGATAATATTAAAGATTCAGCCGATCTTCGCCACTTTATATCTGCATGACTTCTTTCTCGAATCAGATTTCTTTTAAACTCAGCAAGTGCTCCAAAATATGGAAATTTATTTAGCTGAGCTAGATGAGTTATCTAAAGATTGATGATGGGTTTTAAGTCCATTTTTTTTCTCATCTAATAGAGCTACCATTTCGGCGCTTTTTTCTATCTGCTCTCCCAGGCAAAGCGCCATAAATAAGATAAAGAAATAACCCGAACCGGAATATAACAACAGTGAGTCAGTCAAATTTCCCAAAAGAAAGCAAAGTAGCATTGCAAAAGCAATTGGGCGCATTTTATCTAAACGCCAACTCGCTTTAATTAAACTAAAAAAGAAAGCGAATAAGATAATAACGCCAACAAAACCAAACTCTGTGGCCACGAAAAAGTATTGATTATGGGGTTCTAACAGCCGGTTTAGCCATGAAGGCACCGGATTCAGGGTACGGAAGTAATAAGTGAAACTGCCAGTTCCATTCCCTATCAGCGGATGCTTATAAAAAAGTTGATAAGCGAATTGATAAAATTGTAACCGATAACCTACGGGCGTATCTTTGTCGTTTTGTTGATAATGCTTAACTTCTGTCACCGCCAAACTAAGACGATCTTTCATATATTGGCTTTGATTGTAAATCATGAAAAAAGTGGTACAAATCATTAGGAATCCAGCAATTGCTAATCGCCAAGAGCAGATTTGTAAAATTAAAAGAGACATCAGTAGAAAATAAGCAATATATCCCATCCGTCCACCATTAATAAAAAGAACATGATAACTGAACAAAAGGAATAACAAACTGTAAGCTATGCGCTGCATACCTCGCTGCCGATAAGCAAATAATGCCGATAAATAAGCAGCAAAATCCAACATATAACCCACCATAATATGATTGCGAAATATATGATCTGGATTGATATTAAAAGTAGGTAGAAAACCTCGATATCTTAATACGGCAATGCCAGAGGTAAGCAGCATTGCTAATAAAAACGCATGGAGACCAAGGTTTCTTGTTTTCTCGCTGCGAAATCCAGCAACCAGAACAGGTAGATAAAGAAATTTACTATATTTTTCAAGAATAAGCATTTTTTCTGAAAAACTAGCAGGGCTCCATAGACAAGCGATAAGCGCAAGACAAGTGAGAATAATAGCCGCTCTACACCAGTCTTTAGTAAGTAAATTAGAGATTTCAGCACGGAAAGAAGGAATTAATAAAATCACCACTACCGATAAACTCAAGCAGATGCTTTTAGCAGAGGAACTAAGGGGCAAGACGAAAAGCGTGACTGCTAATAGTAAAGGCACCCATTTCTGCATCGAAAATTTAGTTGATACGCCGGCAAGTGCATCCATTCTTTAATTATCCTCGTTAGTTGCAGGTATTTTATTCAATTGGGAATCACGATACAACTGCTTAATTCCTCGATAAAAAGTCCCTTGGGCATTAAAAACAGCCAATAGGAATCCCGCTTTTCCATCTAAAAATCCACGCTGTAAAAAATAGCAACGAAAAAACATCCAACAGGTTCCAAGAAGAGTCTTTGCAAAACTAGGTTTTTTGTTTTTTTCAATTTTAATTTTGGCACTGTAAGATGAGTAACGATTGATCTTATAAATGGCATGACTGACATCTTGAAAGGAATGATGCATGATTGCTTTTTTTATTCTGCTAATTCTTACCCCGTGAGGTAAAACTATTTTCTCGTGCACTATATCTGAACTATAGCGCGCCCCTGCTCGTTTAAAAAGTCGCACATGTCTTTTAGGGCTTGAAGAGAAGCGTAAAGGAAATCCATAAAAATTCATGCATATGGGAATTCGATAAGCATCAGCGTCGTCGCTTGTTATCGCCTTAACAATTGCAGCTTTGAGCTGGTCATCGACAGTTTCATCGGCATCTAAGTTTAATACCCAGTTCTCTGTTGCCAGTGACAAAGCTCGCTGCTTTTGAATACCATAACCTTGCCAATCCGTAGAATACACTTTATTGGTGTACTCTTTCGCGATAGCAATGGTATTGTCACTACTTCCTGAATCAAGAACGATGATCTCATCAGCCCATTGAACTGAAGCAAGGCAACGCCTGATATTTGCTTCTTCATTTTTAGCAATGATGATAACACTAAGCATTGGATAGCCAGCTAAATAAATTGTCCTATTCTAACCAGATACACGCATAAATGAAACTGTGAGTCTAGGATATGCATTTTTTGCTGTGATTTTAAAAGAAAATGGACCCGTGGCCGAGGTCGCGGGAAATCAATGATTATTCAATTAGCGGGGCCTAACCCCCGCGGCGTCGATGTCGCGGGGGTTATAACTCTGGGTCAAAAAGAGAACTTAGCAAACACCTTCTCTATGATCATGGCTATCGAAATGCAATTTGCCGTCTTTTACTTTTAACGTAACATGACCACCGTTCGATAATTTACCAAAGAGCAATTCATCAGCTAAAGGTTTCTTCACATTTTCTTGGATCAATCTTGCCATTGGACGAGCACCCATAGCCTTATCATAACCATGTTCAATGAGCCAATCGCGAGCGGCTTTATCCACTTTGAAAGTGACACCCTTATTACTAAGCTGTTCATCCAGCTCCATAATAAATTTATCAACTACCAGACCAATTGTTATGCTATCAAGCGGTGCAAAGTTAATAATCGCATCCAAGCGGTTTCTAAATTCAGGACTGAACTGCCGCTTAATGGCCTCTAAACCATCGTTACTATTATCCTGTAAGCTGAAACCAATTGAATTTCTTGTGATTTCACTCGCACCCGCATTACTAGTCATTACCATAATTACATGGCGAAAATCAGCCTGTCGTCCATTGGTATCAGTCAAAGTACCATGATCCATAATTTGCAAAAGCAAATTAAAGACATCGGGATGAGCTTTTTCGATTTCATCAAGAAGCAATACGGCATGCGGATTTTTAGTGACAGCCTCTGTCAGCAATCCACCTTGATCATAACCAACGTAGCCGGGAGGAGCTCCAATGAGTCGTGAAACAGTATGTTTTTCCATGTACTCAGACATATCAAAGCGCAACAACTCAATGCCTAATACATTCGCTAATTGCTTAGTGACCTCTGTTTTACCGACACCAGTTGGGCCAGCAAATAAGAAACAACCTACTGGTTTTAGAGCATCTCGCAATCCAGAACGAGCAAGTTTAATTGCGGAAGCAAGAGCTGTTATTGCAATATCTTGTCCATAAACTAGCAATTTCAAATCGCGTTCTAGATTACGTAAAGTATCTTTATCGCGAGCAGATACTTTTTTAACCGGAATTCGTGCAATTTTAGCCACAACGCTTTCTATCTCAGTCACAGAGATTATCTTTTTACGTTTAGTCGCTGTGAGTAGATTTTGATAAGCTCCGGCCTCATCAACCACATCAATTGCTTTATCAGGTAAGAAACGGTCATTGATATACTTCGCAGCCAATTCCGCAGCGGCTTTCAAGGCTGGTATAGAGAATTTTACACCATGGTGCTCCTCTAATCGTCCTTTTAAACCTTTGAGTATTTCAAATGTTTCATCAATACTTGGCTCTTTAATATCAATTTTTTGGAAACGTCGAGCCAGCGCTCTATCTTTTTCAAAAATACCCCGATATTCCTGATAAGTGGTTGATCCAATGCATTTTAACTCACCATTTGCAAGTAAAGGTTTTATCAAATTGGACGCATCCATAACACCACCCGAAGCGGCACCTGCACCGATGATGGTATGTATTTCATCAATAAACAATACAGCGCCATCTTGCTGACCTAATTGTTTTAAAACAGCTTTTAAACGTTTTTCAAAATCGCCACGGTATTTTGTTCCTGCGAGCAAAGCACCCAAATCCAGTGAGTAGACGACGCAAGAGCTAATGGCTTCAGGCACCTCCCCATCGACGATGCGTCTTGCCAATCCTTCAGCAATTGCTGTTTTGCCAACCCCTGCTTCACCCACGAGCAAAGGATTATTTTTACGGCGGCGACAGAGAACCTGAATGGTTCGTTGGATTTCTTCATGACGACCAATCAGTGGATCAATCTTTCCGAGTTTGGCGCGTTTGTTAAGATTCATGCAATAGCTTTCAAGTGGAGACTCGTTGCCTTCACCACTCATAGAATCCTCATCCATAGACGAGTTCATATTTTCGTTCAGTTCGTTATTATGATATTTGGAAACGCCATGAGAAATATAATTAATCACATCCAGGCGAGTAATATTCTCTCGGCGGAGGAAATAAACAGCTTGACTTTCCTGTTCACTGAAAATCGCAGCTAAGACGTTAGCGCCTGTTACCTCAGTCTTTCCAGCTGACTGAACATGAAATACAGCGCGTTGTAATACCCGCTGAAAACCAAGTGTGGGTTGAGTTTCACGATCCAACTCATCCTCAGGAATTCTTGGAGTAGTTTCATCAATAAATTCAAGTAAATCACGACGTAATGAATCAATATTAGCATCACAAGCCTGGAGTACATTTCCAGCTGCAGGGTTATCTAGCAAAGATAATAGCAAATGCTCAACAGTCATGAATTCATGACGCTTCTCTTTCGCTTCCTTAAAGGCTAGATTTAAGGTGAATTCAAGTTCTTTGTTTAACATTTTGTCGCTCCTCTCTCCAGCCACAAACACCAAATTATTCGGGTTCCATAGTACATAGCAGTGGGTGTTCATTAGATCTCGCGTGATCATTAACTAAGGCTACCTTTGTTTCTGCAATATCCCTAGTAAACACTCCACATATGCCTTTTCCTAAAATGTGAACCTGTAACATCACTTGTGTTGCTAATTCCTCATTAAAATGAAAGTACCGCTTTAGTACATCTACCACGAACTCCATAGGGGTGTAATCATCATTAAGCAATATAACCTTATATTTTTTAGGCTTCTTGAGCGCCGGCAGAGCTTCTGACTCTGCTGTTTTACGCTCAACTATCTCCTCTAATGACCACCCACTCATAACATACACCCTTTATTAATTTTATAGACTGACAGTGAGCATTTGGCCAGTAAAAAGATGATTTAATTAATGAAAAAATTAAACCTTGTGATAATCAACAACATCTTGATTAGATCACATCCAAATTGATCTTATTGCATGGCAAAAAAAAGACCTCAGCTTTTTAGTCCTTAAATTAAAAATCCTTTTTCAATACGACAGTTAAACACAAAACGCCCCTTCTAGGGGGGGCTTATTTTCACAACTTTTTTTGAGGGGTCTTTATGACAACCATTTCGAGCAAAACCAATTTGGTTTATTTACTAAGATGGTAGCCTTTGGCCGCAGATTCTGTTCTTAAAGAAACACTTAGCAATCTGCGGCACAACTCAAGATGTTATTTTTAATCCTTTTACATGTGCTTAATAATTGCTTTGCCAAATTCGGAAGAACTTAAGCAAGTAGCTCCGTCCATTAAACGCTCAAAATCATAAGTCACGGTTTTCGCTTTGATGGCTGCTTCCATTCCCTTAATAATAAGGTCTGCCGCTTCTGGCCATCCAATATACCGTAGCATCATTTCAGCAGATAAAATGATTGAACCAGGGTTTACTTTATTCTGTCCAGCATACTTTGGCGCAGTTCCATGAGTCGCCTCAAAAACTGCTACTTTATCGCCAATGTTAGCACCTGGTGCAATACCTATCCCGCCAACCTGTGCAGCTAAGGCATCAGAAATATAATCACCATTCAAATTGAGTGTCGCGATCACACTATAATCTTCCGGTCTGAGCAAAATCTGCTGCAAAAAAGCATCTGCAATCATATCCTTAATAATGATAGGCTTTCCAGTGTTCGGATTTTTTATTTGCATCCAAGGACCACCTTCAAAGTCCTTCGCACCAAATTCATCCCGAGCGACTTGATAACCCCACTCTTTAAACGCGCCTTCAGTAAATTTCATTATGTTCCCTTTATGTACAAAGGTTACTGAATCACGTTGGTTATCTATAGCATATTGAATCGCTGCTTTTACTAAGCGGGAAGTACCTTGTTTAGACACGGGTTTGATTCCTATACCGCAATTCTCAGGAAAACGAATCTTTGTCACACCCATTTCTTTTTGTAAAAAATCAATAACTTTTTTTGCTTCCGGCGTGTTTGCCTGCCATTCTATACCAGCATAAATATCTTCAGAGTTTTCCCGAAAAATCACCATATTTGTTTTCCATGGCTCTTTCAGTGGACTTGGAGTACCTTCAAAATAGCGGATCGGACGTAAACAACAATATAGATCAAGCTGTTGGCGAATGGCTACATTAAGTGAGCGAATACCGCCACCAACTGGAGTTGTTAAAGGGCCTTTGATGGCAACCACATATTTTCTTAATATGTCGAGGGTTTCTTTAGGTAACCATTGGTCAGCACCGTAAACTTTGCTGGCTTTTTCTCCAGCATAGATTTCCATCCAGGCAATTTTCTTTTTTTCGCCATAAGCTTTCTTGACAGCTGCATCAACGACTTCCCGCATTGGAGGAGTCACATCCACACCGATGCCATCCCCTTCAATAAAAGGAATAATCGGAAAATTTGGTACCTGTAATGATTGATCGGCGGCAATAGTAATGGCTTGGCCATCTGTAGGTACATGAATTTTTTCGAATGTCATCGACAACTCCGTCTAAATTAAAGCGATTATAATAGCATGCTAAAACCCTTTGTCCCAAATGCGTTCGCATGCATAATAATTTTTTTTCATCATTTGTTAATTTTTCTAATCTCAATACCCAAGATAACTTGGGTATCTAAGATTTAAGGTATTTATGAGTTCGATTTTATTATTTAATAAACCCTTTGGTGTAGTAAGCCAATTCACTGGTGACGCTAAAGAGGAAACCTTAGCTAACTATATTCAGTTACCAAATTTCTACGCCGCAGGTCGTTTAGACAAGAATAGCGAAGGCTTGTTACTCCTAACTGATGATGGAAAACTACAGCATCGCCTAACGGATCCAAATTTTAATAAACAAAAATATTATTGGGTTCAAGTGGAAGGAATTCCTAGTGATCTAGACTTATTACCACTTCGCCAAGGTTTAGTTATTCAGCAAACGCAATTTTTGCCTGCGGTTGTTAAACTGATTGAAGAACCTTTGCTATGGTCAAGAGTACCTCCGGTACGATTCCGTAAAACAGTACCAACCAGCTGGCTTGAAATCATTTTACAAGAAGGGAAAAATCATCAAATCCGCAGAATGACGGCCGCTATTGGTTTCCCGACCCTACGCTTAGTGCGACACCGTATTGCTGAGTGGTCTTTAGGAGACTTACAACCTGGTGAGTGTAGAATGGTAACGCATGCTAGTAAAACAAATAAGGCTTCGCGTCGGCGCTAAATGCTTCGCGTATTCCGAAGGGGTTAGAAATAAACCGAGATAAGTGCTCGAATTAACCACCCAATCGAGGCACTTTGCTTCCTAAGGTGTCGTCCGCGATCAGTCGTACCCAAGGCCATAGTAAGATAGAGATCACTGTGCTGCCTAAAGACATGAGGAAACCATAATAATAACCAAGTGAGGCATCAATCATTAAAATTATTGTTTGATAGAGTAAACAGAAGAAACCCACCAACGCCATTTGCTGTCCCATCGTAAATAAACGAAATCGCCGGGCTTTGGAGCTTGCTAACCAAGTAACTAATGACAATGCACAGGCATGTTCTCCCAGAACTGTTGAGAGTAAAACATCAAGAGCCAAACCAATAATCAGTAAAATAATGACATTGAAATGATCAGGTAAAAAAAACTGCCAGTATAAAATAAGGATTAAAACCCATGGTGGCCTAAGCCCTAAAAAAAACTCTGGAAAAGGTAAAATAGTTAAAGCTAGTACAAAAATAGTAGCGATGAACAAACGCAAACTTAAGGAACTCATGCATTTGCTCCTATTGCATCCATACGTTCATTAATTTGAGCAGTTAATTCTGCTTGCTCCTTGTCAGGCCAGATGAGAAGAACTAATCGATTTCGGTTAAGCAGCGCAATAGGGCTCACGTCAACCTTAATAAAGGCCTCACCAGGTATACTCTTAACATTTTCCACCCGCCCAACTGGATAACCTTCGGGATAAAGACGACCAAGCCCAGAGGTGACCAGTAAATCACCCTTTTCAATCGATGAAGTTCTAGGCAAATTGGCTAAAGACAGCTGACTCATATTATTGGTTCCCATCAAAATAGCTCTTTCACCTGTTCTATTATTTCTTACAGGAACAGCAGATTTCGCATCGGAGATCAACAAAACAGTACTTGTCATATACCCTACGTCAATAACCTGACCCATTACACCTTTTGCATCAAGTACAGGTTGCCCGGTATAGGCACCATCTCGCTTTCCTTTATTCAACACAACCAATTGCCGGGAAATACTGGTATCTACAGCTAAAATTTGCGCTGCCATTGCGCGCATACTCGCTTTCGATGAAGTGAGCAATAACTCTCTAAGTTGTGAGTTTTCTTCTTTAATGACTAAGAGTTTTTGTAATTCTGCTTCAAGCATCGCTTGTTGATAGCGTAACTGCATATTCTCACTAATAAGTGCTTTTTTGGCACTAACTAATGATTGGATCCAGCCTATAACCCGCACTGGATAGTCCACTGCATATTGCAAAGGTGAAACCAGCAAAGCAAAACCACTACGGACACTATCGAGATATCTATAGTGATAGTCTGAGAACATTAACGAGGCTGATATTATCAAGGCAAACACAAAACTAAATGCTCTATGTTTGCCTTTGGCAAATAGCCTGTTTTTAGAATTATTCTGTTGAGAGGAAATCACCGCCGCGTAGATCCATTGTTTCCAAGGCTTTACCACCACCACGTGCAACGCAGGTTAACGGATCTTCTGCAACCAGCACGGGCAGGCCTGTTTCTTCCATCAATAAGGTGTCCATATTTTTCAAGAGTGCTCCACCGCCTGTCAAAACCATTCCGCGTTCAGCAATATCCGCTGCCAACTCAGGTGGTGCTAACTCTAGAGCAGCTCTTACTGCACCGACTATTCCTGATAAAGGTTCTTGTAACGCTTCCAGAATTTCTGCACTGGTTAGAGTAAAACTACGAGGTACGCCCTCAGCTAAGTTTCTACCTCTTACCTCTATTTCAAAAAGATCGCGGCTTGGGTAGGCAGAACCAATTTCATGTTTAATACGTTCAGCCGTCGTTTCACCGATTAAAGTACCGTAATTACGGCGTACATAAGAAACGATCGCATCATCAAACTTATCACCGCCAATGCGTACAGATTGGTGATAAACAATGCCGCTTAGAGAAATAATAGCTACTTCTGTTGTACCGCCACCAATATCAACAACCATCGAGCCACTTGCTTCTTCAACTGGCATTCCAGACCCTAAGGCCGCAGCCATAGGCTCTTCGATAAGGAATACTTCGCGTGCTCCAGCACCCATTGCTGATTCACGAATCGCACGCCTTTCGACTTGTGTCGAGCCGCATGGTACACAAACTAGTACCCTCGGGCTTGGCCTTAGGAAGCGATTTTCATGAACCTTATGGATAAAATGTTGCAACATTTTTTCGGTAACAAAGAAATCGGCTATCACGCCGTCTTTCATTGGTCGAATAGCATTAATATTTCCAGGAGTTCTTCCAAGCATGCGTTTGGCTTCTAGGCCAACGGCTGCTACTCGTTTCTGACCTGATTCATTGCGTAATGCAACGACTGAAGGTTCATTTAAAACTATCCCTTTATCTCGTACGTAAATCAACGTATTAGCAGTTCCCAAATCAATCGATAAATCGTTGGAAAAAACGCCCCGCAATTTCCTGAACATGAGCCTAATTACCTCGTTCTTTTTTTGGCGAACACTTTAACCTATATTGAAATAAAAATCGACTGATATCAAGAAAGATTTATTTCAATCTAAATCAAAAAATAGGCGGCATCGCCGCCTTAAAATTTACTGTAGCAAAAATTAGTTGGTTGTGAACAGTTTTTGCAATTGAATAAGATGATTTTTAACAAATCGCTCACCAAATCCAGGTACTTTCGCTAAGTCTTCGATTGAATTGAAACGACCATGTTCCGTGCGGTATTTCACAATTGCCTCAGCTCGCTTTTGGCCTATCCCCTTAACTGCTCTAAATAAAACCTTGGTATCTGCTTTATTTAAATCAATTTGGCTTTGCGATTTTTGCACGGGTGCTGTGGAGGATTTATTCAATTGTTCACTTGCTGCATGAACAGAAAGACAAACGATAAATGATGACAAAACAATAGCAAATAAATTTGCTTTCATCTGAAGCTCCTTGTTGATTGGACTAATGTGGTTTTCTTACCACGTTTGCTGCCTCTACACACTGTAGAGGCACCAAAGTATCGCAGTATTTTTTCTAACTGTCGAGCCTTGTTTGCTCATAATGACGATTTAGAACATAGGCCACACAACTCGTTAATTTTTCTACCATTTTTAAATGTAAAAATTCATTAGGTCCGTGAGCATTTGAATGAGGTCCGAGGACTCCAGTTATCATAAATTGTGCTTGCGGAAATTTTTCACCTAACATCGCCATGAAAGGAATTGTCCCCCCCTCCCCCATATAGATTGCGGGCTTCTGGTAAAACGCCATGGAGGCATCATCGACTGCCTTTTCTAACCAAGGCACCAAGGGTGGAGCATTCCATCCTGCGGCCGCATTATCGATGCGAAATGTAACTTTTGCGTGATAGGGTGGATTTTCGATCAACGCTTTCTGTAATGCTTTTGCTGCCTTTTTTGGAGAAACCATTGGAGGTAAGCGCATTGATATTTTTAGTGCCGTTTTGGGTCTCAATACATTGCCTGCATCGGCGAGTGCAGGAAATCCTTCAGCACCAGTAACCGCTAAAGCTGGGCGCCAAGTACGGTTTAATATAAGCTGCTTTTTATCTTTTGTAATTGGTTCAACACCAGGGTGAAAAGGAAAACCATTATAGACTTCCTCGCCTAAAACCTCCGCACAAACCTCAGCCTGATGAATACGCTCCTTCGGAATATCACAATGCAATTCCTGCAACTTTATTTCACCACTATCCTCGTCTTCAACGCGGCTAAGCACTTGCTTAGCCACACGAAAACTCTCAGCCACAATACCACTGCCATAGCCTGAATGAATTCCTTCAGTGAGTAATTCAACCGATAATTCACCGACAACATTACCGCGTAAAGAAGTAGTCATCCAAAGTTGTTCATAATTTCCGGCACCGGAATCTAAACAAATGACCAATGAAGGTTCGCCAATTTTGTCTTTTAAGGCATCAATGTAATAAGGTAAATCATAACTACCACTTTCTTCACAAGCCTCAATAATTAAAACGCAACGAGCGTGGGATAACTGCTGTGCTTGTAAAGCACCTATCGCCGCAATTGAGGCATAGGCAGCGTAGCCATCATCCGCCCCTCCTCGCCCGTAGAGACGACCATCTTTAATAACGGGTTTCCACGGACCGAGATCCTCATGCCATCCTGTCATTTCGGGTTGCTTATCGAGGTGCCCGTAAAGCAATACAGTCTCCTCGGTTTGTCCTGGTACTTCCATAAATAATAAAGGAGTACGATCCGGCAATCGTATCACTTCCAATTTCATATTGGTCGGACCATGTTGCTTACACCAAGCTGCCACATGATCCACTGCCTGATCCATGTAACCATGCTCTTGCCAATTTTTATCAAAATGAGGCGATTTATTAGGAATTTTTATATAGTCACATAAACTAGGCAGAATGGTTTCTTTCCATTCACGGCTGATATAGTCATACAGCTTTTGCGGATTCAACATGCATCTGCTCCTTGATGAGGGCCACGATTTTTAGCGTTGCGGATTGAATGCTTAACGCTTTAATTTTTTTGATAATTTCATCTTTGTTTTGGTTGACTTCATTAATTGCTTGCAAAAACAGCTCGACCGTCAGGGTATCATCATCTAATACTTGGCTTATACCTAGTTTTTGAAAATAACGAGCATTTTGAATTTGATCACCGCGACTAACTTGAATCGACAGAGGAATCAGTATATGCGGCTTTTGCAAAGCGAGAATTTCATAAACTGAATTTGCACCTGCACGCGAAACCACCACATCAGCGGCAGCTAACAAGTCAGCGAGCTCTTTATTAGCATACTCTAACTGGCAATAATCCCCTTGACTCTGAAGGCTAGCATCCAACTTTCCTTTGCCGCATAAATGAATAATTTGATAATGTTCAATCAGTGAGGGTAAAGCGTCTCTGACTACCTTATTCAGCCTCATAGAACCTTGACTGCCCCCTACAACCAGTAAACAAGGCTTATCTGCTTTAAAACCGCATAAAGCTAAACCAGCTTCTTTGGAACCGTTAAATAATTCTTGGCGTATTGGTGTTCCGGTGATCTCTACTTTTTCTTGATGATTTTTAAAATGTTGTTTTGCTGCAGCAAAAGTCACACAAATTTTATTAACGAAAGGAAAACTTAGACGATTTGCCAACCCAGGACTCATATCAGACTCATGAGCAATCACTGGAATACGATTTAACCAAGCGGCAAAAACGATAGGGAAAGCAACAAATCCACCTTTAGAAAAAACCACATTTGTTTTGAGTTTTCGCAATAAGTAATAGGCTTGGCCGATGCCAAGAAAAATCTTGAAGGGGTCAAGAAAGTTTTGCCAGCTAAAATAGCGTCTTAATTTTCCACTCTGTACTGCATGATAAGAAATATTTAAAGGGCTAATGATTCCTTTTTCTACGCCATCCTCAGAGCCGATATAATCAACTTGCCAGCCTTCGTCCTGCAAGGCCTCTATCAAGGGTAAATTGGGAATTACATGACCTGCAGTCCCTCCGCCGGTAAAAACGATTCGTGGATTCATTGGATGTCCCTAATTAATAAACTTAAATCAATCGCTTGGATTGATTTAGTCATTGCTCCTGTTGAAATATAGTCTACTCCAGTTTGCGCAATAGCAGCGATCGTTGATAAATTGATGCCCCCTGAAGCTTCTAATTCACAATGATAAGACTGATTTATTTTTACTGCTTTTGCGATCATTTCCTGAGAAAAATTATCAAGTAAAATGCGATCGGGTTTAGCATTTAAAGCGTCCTGCAATTCATCAAAATTTTCCACTTCGACTTCAATAAATAAATGCTCTTTCAGTGCACGTGCTTGTTTGATAGCTTTGTTAATGGAGCCGCAGGCTTTGATGTGATTTTCTTTAATTAAAATAGCATCATACAAGCCCATGCGATGATTGACACCTCCAGCACAAGCAACGGCATATTTTTGTGCAAGACGTAAACCAGGTAGTGTTTTACGGGTATCCAACAATCGTGTACGAGTACCTTTAAGCGCCTGGAGATAATGATAAGTTTGGGTTGCTGTGGCAGCTAAGGTTTGGAAAAAATTCAAAGCAGTTCTTTCTGCCGTTAATATTGCTGCCGCAGGGCCCCTGATTTGACACAAGGTTGCGGGTTTAGCAAGCCACTCCCCTTCTTTTACCAACCAATTTAGTTCAATTGATGAGTCAACTTCAGCAAAAACAGCCTCAACCCAAGAACGACCGCAAACTAGCATCGGTTCACGTGAAATAATTTCAGCATCCGCGATAAGTGTAGTGGGTATAAGCGCAGCGCTTACATCGCCAGTACCAACATCTTCATGCAAGGCTCGCTTAACATCGGCTAAAATTTCGGATTGCTGTGGTTTCATTCTTTAACACCTTTACGGCTTTTACTTGCCTTTAAGCCTCTCTGCACATAGCGTGCTTTTAAAAGTGGAGGGGCTATAAAGGTCGTCACAATAACCATAAAGACGATTGCTGAAAAAAGCTGATCTGACATCACGCCAAGGGTTCTACCGATTGATGCAAACACTAGTCCTACTTCTCCACGTGGTAACATGCCAATTCCTATCAACCAGCGATCATCTTTTGCCGCTCCCCCCAGACCACTTATGAGTTTTCCAAGTATTGCAGCAACGATTAGCCCACTCGCCATCAACAATACCTGCCAATCAAAAAAGGATTCCAGCTTCACTTGGATGCCAATCAGCATAAAAAATAAAGGAGCTAAGATGGACTCGAGAGGGGCGATGAGATTTTTAATACTCTCTGATCGGGCCTCATGTTTTTCAGACTCAAAAAATCCTTCATGTAAAATAAGTCCTGCGGCGAAAGCGCCTATAATTGTTGCTAGATGGACAAGTGTTGCTAACCAAGCCAGCATCATTACAAAAATAAAAGCAATAAATAGCTTCAGTTCCCAAAGCTCTAAAAATTGAAAAAATTTTATCGACTTGCGGATCATCCAGGGACCAATTAATACAACGCCTGCAAAAAAGGCAATGGCCGAAATAATAATTTTCGTCACCATCCATACATCAACCACGCCACTGAGTACGACCGAGCTCACTACAGCAAGGAGGATTAGACCTAAAATGTCATCAATCATTGCCGCACCAAGAATGGTTTTTGCTTCCCGAGTACGTAATTTTTTCATTTCTGAGAGTACGCGAGCAGTAATTCCAATACTTGTGGCTGATAAGGTTGCTGCTACGAAAAGATGAGATTTATAATTGGAGCCAGGTGATAGCAAGCAAGAGACACCATACCCGAGTATAATCGGAGCAATAACACCAATGACAGCCACCTGGAGTGACTCTCGCCCCGTATGCCTTAACTCCTCTATGGATGTTTCAAGTCCCACTTTAAACAGAAGGAAAATAACGCCATAACGGGAGAAAATATCTAAAACATAAGCAATCTTCATTAAATCAATCCCATTACCCTGGCTAAGGGCCTGAGTGACTTGATTGGCATAATAGGGATTATGAATGCTGTCGCTTACTGCTTGCACGAGCGGAAATCCACTCAACATATCTCGCATAATATTAAAAACCGCAGAGCCTTCGCGTAAAACTATCATGAGATTGGAGCCTAGAAAGTAACAAAGGTTACCTAATAAAACTCCCATGAGTAACTCACCTAATACCGCAGGTTGCTTGCAGCGCGCGGCAAGATAGCGTCCAATCAGTGCGCACAAAAAAATAAGCGTTACCCATAAAATGACTGGCGCAATGGGATCATGATGTTGCGTTGTTGGGCTTTCTGCAAAAACAGCAGGAACATACCCTGCTAACGAAGCCCAAGTTTTAGCACCTAGCAACATAACTATTGCTCAGCAAGAAATAAACAAGTTTCTAATACTGAATCAGGATTTAAGGACACGCTATCAATTCCCTCATTCATCAACCATCGCGCAAAATCCTGATGGTCTGAAGGTCCTTGGCCGCAAATTCCTACATATTTTCCTGCTTTCTTGCAAGTAGAAATGGCCATATGTAACAAAGCCTTGACCGCAGCATCTCGTTCATCAAACTGAGAGGCAACTAGACCGGAGTCTCTATCCAAGCCCAGGGTAAGTTGCGTGAGATCATTTGAGCCGATAGAGAATCCATCAAAATACTCTAAAAATTCGCTAGCCAGAAGAGCATTTGAAGGTAGTTCGCACATCATAATGATTCTTAACTCTTCTTTACCACGCTCAAGTCCATGCTTTTTAAGCACTTGAATGACTTCCCTGGCTTCTGAAACAGTTCTAACAAATGGAATCATCACTTCAACGTTTTTAAGTCCCATGTCTTCCCGCACCCGACGAACAGCTTGGCATTCTAACGCGAAGCAATCTGCAAAATTGTCTGAGACGTAACGTGAGGCACCCCGGAAACCAAGCATAGGATTTTCTTCGTGAGGCTCATAGAGACTACCGCCAGCAAGGTTGGCATATTCATTGGATTTAAAGTCGGACAGCCTTACAATCACTGGTTTTGGATAAAACGCTGCAGCGATAGTAGCGATCCCTTCTTTTAAACGCTCAATATAATATTCTACTGGCGAAGCATAAGCCGCGGTTTTATCAGCGATAAGCTTTTTCAACTCTTTATCTTGTAAACTATCATATTCCAGTAAAGCTTTGGGATGAATTCCGATAGTATTTGAAATCAAAAACTCGAGACGCGCCAGGCCAACGCCAGAATTGGGTACTGATTGGAAAGCAAATGCACGCTCAGGGTTTCCTACGTTGAGCATGATTTTCAGCGGTAAATCGGGCATGGTGTTAACATCCAAAGTTACTCGCTCAAAAGGCAATAAACCTTCATAGACATAGCCGATATCGCCTTCTGCACAACTGACAGTCACTTCATCGCCGTCGCGAATCACGCGTGTCGCATCACCACAACCAACCACAGCAGGGATTCCTAGCTCTCGTGCAATAATAGCCGCATGACAAGTCCTACCGCCACGATTAGTGACAATAGCTGCAGCACGTTTCATTACTGGTTCCCAATCAGGATCGGTCATATCCGATATCAATACATCACCGGGCTCCACACGATGCATCTCATTGATGTCATGTATAATTCTTGCTCGCCCTTGTCCAATGCGTTGTCCAATACTGCGACCTTCACTTAACACCTTTGTTTTTTGCTTTAAGGTATAACGCTCTAAAACTTGCTTGTTTGCTCGACTTTTTACTGTTTCTGGGCGAGCTTGCAGAATATATAATTTACCGCTTTCTCCATCTTTTGCCCATTCAATATCCATTGGTTGACCATAATGTGCTTCGATAATCAATGCTTGTTTGGCCAAAAGTTCAACTTCTGCATTGGTTAAAGAAAACTTTAACCGTTCTGCTGGAGGAACATCTTCTGTTTTTACGCGACGATTTTGTGTTTTGTCATTGCAATAAACCATTTTTAGCGCTTTCGAACCCAAATTACGACGAATCACAGCAGGCTTACCTGCTTTTAAGCCTGGCTTGTGGACATAAAATTCATCGGGGTTGACTGCACCTTGTACAACCATTTCACCCAAACCATAAGAAGAAGTAATAAATACGACCTGATCGAAACCTGATTCCGTATCCATAGTGAACATAACACCGCTTTCAGCCAAATCACTGCGGATCATTTGTTGAATACCAGCAGATAAAGCCACATCATTATGGGCAAAACCATGATGAGCACGATAAGTAATGGCTCGATCATTGTAGAGTGAGGCAAAGACTTGTTTAATAGTGACTAACACATCCTCTATACTACGTACATTTAAATAGGTTTCTTGTTGGCCAGCAAAAGAAGCTTCTGGTAAGTCTTCTGCGGTTGCTGATGAGCGAACTGCGACGCTAAACTCATTATGACCGATTGTTTTCGTCAGTTCTTCATAGGATTTACGCACAGCCTTTTCAAAGTCAGCAGAAAATGGGGCCTTGATAACCATCTCGCGAATTGTTTTTCCAACCGAGGCTAAGGCGGACAGATCATCGGGATCCAAGGCTTGCAATAACTCATAAATTTTCTTATCCAAGCCGTCATTCGCTAAAAACTCACGAAAAGAATCAGCGGTTGTCGCAAATCCAGTAGGTACAGAGACGCCTGCAGAAGATAAGTGGCTAATCATTTCTCCTAAAGAAGCATTTTTGCCTCCAACCTGCTCCAGATCCTTCATGCCTAAATGTCGTAAATCTATTGTATGTACGCTGACAGCCATAAGTTACCCTCTAATCCTTAAAAAATGACCTTCATTCTACTGAAATTACTGTAGGTTGTGAATGACAACATTACATAGTTATAAGATTCTCATTTTTCTAGGAATTTCTACTCTGCCAGGTGACTTTAAAAAACATTGCTCATTCACTTGAAATATAAATTGATTATCGCTAGATTGATGGCCACTTCTTTATCTTATACTTCTACTTATGTTTCAGCACAGCAAGATCTCTGTAATAGCTCCAATGTATAACGAAGAAATGGTTATAGAAACCTATCTTCAAGAAACAATTGAGGTATTGGAAACGCACTATAAAAATTATGAGTTAATTCTTATCGATGATGGCTCAACGGATCATACTTTGATGCGTTGCACCCCCGCTATTAAAATGAATAAAAATATTCGCTTAATTTCATTTTCTCGTAATTACGGACATGAAATTGCATCCACAGCTGGCCTTGATCATGCAACAGGTGATTTCGTCATTTTGATGGATACGGATTTACAGCATCCTCCACACCTCATTCCTGACTTAGTTAAAAAAGCAAAAGAAGGCTATGACGTCGTTTGCGCATCACGCACTAATCGTGATCATGAAACCCGATTTAAACGAGTTTCGGCAAGAGTTTTCTATCGTTTTACGCGAAAAATGACTGGGTTTGATATGCAAGGTGATACGGGAAATTTTCGTCTTCTTAGTCGTAAAGTAGTTGAATCTCTTAAAAAAATGAAAGAGAGTAATCGCCATCTTGTTATGATGTTTGCCTACGTTGGATTTAAGACTGCGATACTACCCTATCACTGCCCTCCAAGAGCAGGAGGAAAATCAAAGTATAATTTAAAGCAACTTATTCATTTATCTTTAGATTCAATTATCTCATTCTCAGCTCGACCACTGCGCACAATGTCCTTCCTGTCCATTTTCATTAGTGCGATTATGATGCTTTACGCTGGATTCATTTTAATTGAAAAATTATTTACTCATCAGCAACTCGCAGATGGTATTGCGTCAATTATTTTTTTAACCTCGGGGTTGTTTTCAGTTTTGTTTTTATTTTTGGCAATAATTTCTGAATACATTAGTCGAATTCTTGTAGAAACCAAAAATCGACCTTTATATTACATTAAACAAGAAATAACTCATGAAACCTTCGAAAACCTTTCTTAAATTCACTAAGGCTCGATTTTTACAGGCAATTTATGATTAGAGAGTTGATACTTTGTGCCGATGATTACGCGCAAAATGAAACCATCAGTGAAGGCATTCTATTATTAGCACAAAAGAAACGCATAAATGCCATTAGTTGCTTAGTTAATTTACCGGACTGGAAAAACACTCATCATGAGTTAAAACAGGTGAACAAGGATACTTATCTTGGATTGCATTTAAATTTGAGTTTAGGTCAAGCGCTCAGCACAAAATGGCGAAAAAAATACTCTCCCCATTTTAATAGTCATTCATTAACCATTAAACAAAGTTATTTGGGCTTTCTCAATAAAGAATGCGTTGAAGCTGAAATTTGTGCTCAACTTGATGCTTTTAGCAATTCCACCGGTAGGCTTCCTGATTTTATTGATGGTCATCAACACATTCATCAATTACCGATTATTCGCGATGCATTAATCAGCATTTATAAGCAAAAAAAATTAACTGCCTTTTGTCGCAACACTAGTAGTCATTGGCGAGATTTTTTACTCTGCGCTAACTTTCCTAAAGCTCAGGCGATTTCTCTCCTAGGTGGTTTTTCTTTCAAAAAACTATTAAGACAACAACTCATCTCAGCGAATTCAAGTTTTGCTGGGATTTATAATTTTGCTAGAGCTAAAAATTATCGTTATTACTTTAAAAAATTTTTATACCAGAGTGATAATGGCGGACTAATTATGTGCCATCCTGGTCTGCACTCAAATGATCACCGAGATGCGCTGCATCCTTATCGCCATTACGAGTTGAATTACTTAATGAGTAGTGAATTTTTAAGTGATCTAGATGATGCGCAATGTCGATTACAACTTAAGCCATCATTCTCAAGTTAAATCCTATGCATAAATCGTTTTAAGAGAGCGCCAGGTTTAAGCATTAAAAAGAGGTTTTATTATTCATGACAGATGTAAAAAACGGACCTAATTTTAGTAAAAACTTCTACTATCAAGTGGCTTTTGTCTTATTGTTTATTCTTATTGTTCGACTTTTTGCAATGTATTTTGTGCCATTAATTGATACGACTGAAGCACGATACAGTGAAATCGCTCGAGAGATGTTAAGTTCACATAATTGGATTACCCTCACCCACAATAATGGAATCCCTTTTATGGCAAAACCTCCATTATCAACCTGGCTTTCTGTTTTTTTCATGCAGTTATTCGGCCTTAATGAATTAGTCTTACGATTACCGAGCTTACTATTATCTGTTGCTATTCTATGGCTAGTCTGGGCTCAAGCAAGAAAACAAAGTGGTTCCGTCGTGGCTATTATCAGCGTCGTGTTTTTAGCGGGTAATTTATATTTTTATTTAAATGCCGGTACTATAATGACTGATGCATCGCTTCTATTCTGCACCACGCTTGCGCTGATTGCTTTTTGGCGGAGCATGATTGATCAATCAAAACTCTGGTCTTATCTCTTTTTTATTGCGTTAGGTTTGAATTTATTAGCAAAAGGATTGATTGGCATAGTTCTCACAGGATTGCCCATCTTTTTTTGGACCTTAATACGCTGTCAATGGCGAGCTCTTTGGCATAATTTGCCCTGGATTAAAGGCAGTTTGATTAGCTTATCGATTGCATTACCCTGGTATATTTTAGCGGAAATTCGCACCCCTGGCTTGATCAATTACTTCATTATTGGAGAACATTTTAGTCGGTTTTATGTACCCTCTTGGACTGGTAATAAATATGGCTATTCTCATGCAAAACCTTATGGCTTAATTTGGGGTTATGGTTTAGTTGGTCTTTTTCCTTGGTCACTTGTTGCAGGCTTTTGGCTACTTCGCCATGGCAAAAAACTACCCTCTTTTTTACGCCAAAATGATCAAGGGTGGTTACTCTATCTTCTTCTTTGGGCTTATATTCCCTTCCTTTTTTTCACTTTTTCAAGGAATATTATCTATACTTATGTTTTTCCTAGCTTGCCCGCTTTTGCTTTATTATTTGCCGAATTATGGAAACGCTCTGGGATTACTGAACTATGGGCAATAAAAATTAGCTATCTAACCACTTTAGTTGCAATTTCTTTTTTTGTAGTAACAACTATTTTTATGCTGAATCCGGGTAAGGTAGCTAAATCGCAGAAAATAATAGTGTCTGAGTGGAAAAAACAACCGCTTTCAACAAGTTCAAAACTTTTCTATTGGGCTACACGGCTTGAGTACTCCGCTCAATTTTACTCAGAAGGCAGAGTGTTAACTACTCGAAATCTTTACTATTTGGCCTACTTATTTGCAGTCAATCCCGATAGCTACTTAGTCATTAGTTCATCTGAATTACCACAACTTCCGCCTAGTTTCCTGGCCAAATTTACTCAAATCGCTCAAATCGAGTTATTAGAGGGAACTTCTCTCCTTTTTCACAATAAGGATAAAATAGATCTAGCTAACTTGGTTCAATGGCGATAATCGTAATAGCTCTGAGAGAGCTATTACGAAAAACTCTATTACTGTCGGTACAAACGCGAATTTCTAGGAGGGGCAATTAAATTAGTGGACCGAATTGGATTAATATCCAACCCTCCTCGCCGCGTATATCGCGCATATACGGTTAATTCTTCAGGCTGACAACGGGCCATGATATCCATAAATATTCGTTCGACACATTGCTCATGGAATTCATTATGGTTACGAAACGAAACTAGATATTGCAGAAGAGTATTAGGTTCAATCTGTGGACCTGAGTAGTTGATTGAGACAGAGCCCCAATCAGGCTGCCCCGTCACCGGGCAGTTGGATTTAAGTAAATGACTATAAGCCGAATAATTATTGACATAGACCTGGCTAGTTTGCAGTAGCTCGGCATTCACTTTATATTCTGAACAAACAATATCCAGCTCATCCAAATAAAATCCATCAAATTGACCAATCGGTGAATTAGTGAATTCTTGAGGCGAATACATAATCACTTCAACAGGAAGGCCTGCGGCTTTAGAAAGATCACGCTGGATTAGATCGCGAACTAATTCCGGGGAAGAAAAGCGAGTATTGTTAAATGAATTCAAATACAACTTAAAGGATTTAGATTCGATAATATTCGGGGAATCACAGGGAATGATGATGTCAGCCACTGCAACCACCGGTTTGCATTTTTCATTCAGCCAAGATAATTCAAAGGCAGTCCATATATCATAGCCTTTAAAAGGCAAGGGGTGGCGGATAGCAATGGCATCTCGTTTAGGTTGCCTTGAAATGGGAAACAACAGCGTATCATCATAATTATCAATATAAATACTGCGCTGACCCAGCGGGGAACTAGTTAAATCGTCTACTGCCATCTTAAAATCTTTTTAAACTGTCAAATGGGACTAAATAATAGCAAAACAAGACGAATTATGCATCAATACTGATCATAATCATCCCTTTAGCTTGCTAACAAACAAATTGATGGACAGTTTCATTCACATCTGTCGCTGCATCTAATATCATATCCCCTATACCTTTTTGATTGTGGCAGCTAGATATGACTTTAACCTCCTTAAATGCAATTTCTCCTATTGATGGGCGCTACCTTAAAAAAACAAGTTCATTGAGCCCTTATTTTAGTGAATTCGCTCTCATTTATTACCGTCTCATGGTAGAAATTCGTTGGCTAGAATCGCTTGGAGCAAATAAAGAAATTCCCGAAGTAGGTGAGTTTGATAGTGACGACAAAGCATTCTTAGCCGACGTACTAGTTAATTTCGACGAAACTGAAGCGGAAAAAGTAAAAGACTACGAAAAAAAAACAAATCATGACGTCAAAGCGGTCGAGTACTATCTTCGAGATAAATTACAAGAACACGAGGGCTTAAGTCGATATATTGGATTTATCCATTTTGCTTGCACCTCCGAAGACATTAATAATGTTGCTTATGCCTTGATGATAAAAGAAGCGATAGCGCAAATCCTCCAACCTACACTAGCGGAAATTATTGGTAGCATTACCCTACTGGGTAAGCAACATGGTGACGTTGCTATGTTATCTAGAACGCATGGGCAACCCGCTACTCCCACGACAATGGGCAAAGAATTAGTGAATTTTGTTGCTCGCTTGAAACGTCCCCAACAGCAATTGGCGGAAGTATTAATTCCCGCGAAATTTAATGGTGCAGTGGGTAACTATAATGCGCACATGATTGCTTATCCTCAAGTGGATTGGCGTAAACATTGTGCTAATTTTGTTAATTCTCTTGGTCTATCTTTTAGTGCATACACCACCCAAATCGAACCCCATGATGGTATTGCAGAAGTAGCCCATATCATGATCCGCACTAATAATATCTTAATAGATTACACCAGAGATATTTGGACCTATATCTCATTCAATTATTTTAAGCAAAAAACGATAGCTGAAGAAGTCGGTTCATCCACGATGCCGCATAAAGTCAATCCTATTGATTTCGAAAACGCCGAGGGCAACTTAGGCTTGGCAAGTGCGCTTTTTGATCATTTTGCAAATAAACTTACACAATCCCGTTTGCAGCGCGATCTATCGGATTCCACTGTGTTACGTAATATCGGTGTGGCCTTTGCTTATACCTTGATTGCCTATCAATCAATCGCCAAAGGGAATGATAAGCTACAAATCAATAAACACATTTTAAAAGATGATTTGAATAACAATTGGGAAGTCCTCGCAGAAGCCATTCAAACCGTAATGCGTCGTTATGAAGTGCCTAATGCTTATGAACAATTAAAAACCTTAACTCGCGGCCAAGGAATTGATGCTAATAGTATGAAAAAATTCATTAAATCCCTTGAGATCCCAGAAGATGTTAAAGAGCAATTGATTGATCTCACACCGGAAAAATACACTGGACTAGCCGCACTACTAGTGAAAGCATTTTCATGAGCACAAACTTATCCCAACAAGGCAAAGCTTTAGAGTTTGATGTCCTCGTTTTGGGGACTGGGCTTGCCGGTCTCAATTATTGTTTGCAACTCCTAAAAATACAGCCCAATATAAAAATCGCTTTGATTTCTAAAGCAGAGATGAGTGAATGCAATAGTCGCTACGCACAAGGGGGTATTGCTGCTGCAGTTTTACCCGAAGATTCACTCGAATCGCACATTGCCGATACGCTGCAAGCTGGCGATGGTTTATGTTATGAACCCGCTGTTGAATTTATTATTCGCCAAGGACCGCAGGTAATTGAAGATCTGCTTTCCTATTCAATTCATTTTACAAAATTACCCGATGGTGAATATTCTCTCGCGCAAGAAGGAGGACACTCCCATCGACGGATTTTCAATAGTAGTGATCATACTGGCTTAACCATCACTGAAGCTTTGTTAAAAGCAGTCAGACAACAGCCACAAATCCACATTTTTGAGCATCATATTGCCGTTAATTTAATTACTCATTACCACCCCCACCGCACCGATAATCAAGGCGAAGTGATGGGCGCTTATATTTTAGATTGTCAGCGTAATCGAATAGATACCTTTGCAGCTCGCTGCGTCATTCTTGCTACGGGTGGAGCTGGAAAAACTTATCGTTATACGACCAATCCGATGATTGCTACGGGTGATGGCGTCGCAATGGCCTATCGAGCCGGCGCTCGGATAGGAAATATGGAGTTTTATCAATTTCACCCGACTGTTTTACACCATCACTCTTTAAATAACTTTTTAATATCGGAAGCAGTGCGGGGTGAAGGCGCTCTGCTTAAAAATGCGGAAACCGGCGAGCGCTTTATGAGACGCTATGCTCCGGAGCAATTAGAATTAGCCACGCGAGATGTAGTAGCGCGCTCAATTTTTAGCGAGATTGAGCAAAGTCAATCAGGATTTGTGTATCTCGATATTACTCATCAATCCAAATCCTTCCTAAAAAAACATTTTCCGCAAATTTACACCACCCTCCTTTCAATTGGGATTGATATGAGTCAGGACATGATTCCAGTTGTCCCTGCCGCACATTACCAATGTGGTGGAGTACTAACCGATGTCGATGGACGTACTGATTTGAAACGTTTGTATGCCATTGGTGAAGTTGCCTTTACCGGTTTACATGGAGCAAATCGCCTGGCATCTAACTCGCTACTGGAAGCCTTGGTTATGGCAAGCAATGCCGCTCGCTGTTCACTAAAAGATATCGCAAGCCCCTCCAAAATGTTTGAAATCATTCCCAATTGGAGCTCCCCGGGCGAAGTCAATACAAGACGAGCAAGCCAAATTAATGCTCATTGGCGTGGACTGCGAAGTGAAATGACTTCCTACGCGGGCATTGTACGCACTGAAGCCGGTTTGAGAGATCTACTACAATTAATCATGAAACGGAAAAAAATTATTGAAGAGTATTATTGGAAACACAGCATCACTCGCGATTTTATTGAGCTACGCAATATTGTATTGAATGCTGAACTCATCGTTCGCGCAGCATTATCACGAAGAGAATCGCGGGGTGGGCATTATCGTGAAGATTTTCCCTATAAAAATGCTCAAGCTCAAGAAAGCATTGCACGTCTTACTACGCCGCAAAACCCTTTCATTTAAATGAGGTTGCAACCCATGTTTAATAGCCAGGTTTCTACATATCAGCCCGAAAAAACACTCATGCATATTCGCAACGACATGAGTATTTGCCAAGCAGATTATCCTTTGGATTGGTATCAAAAAGATTTTATTCCCTATGCTGAAGAATACCAGGCTTTACCCGATCGAAAATTGACAACAGTTCTTGCTTGGATGACGCCTTATATGAAAAAAGCACAGGCGTATTTTGGTGATAACTTACTTTTGCTTGCTCATTATTACATGGGAGGCGATATTGTAAGACTTGTCGAACAATTTGGCGGGAAAATTGGAGACTCCTATCAATTAGCATTAATGGCTGCCAATCATCCCGAAAAATCCGTCATCATTGAATCAGCGGTTCATTTCATGGCCGAATCAATTAGCATCTTGGCTAACCCACAACAGCAAGTTTACATCACTAACCCTAAATCTGGCTGTACCATGGAAATGTTTGCCAAAGATTTTATGGTAGAACCTGCTTTTTTAGATCTTAATGAACGGTATGGTGCTGAAAATATTCTGCCGGTTTGTTATATGAACACCTCGGGGCGTGTGAAAGCCATGACAGGTGCTCAGGGTGGTGCGGTATGTACAAGCTCAAACGTGAAAAAGATTTTTGAATGGGCAAGAAAGCAAAATAAGAAAATTCTCTTCATTCCCGATCAACACATGGGAGAAAATGTCGCTTACTGGCTAGGTATTAATAATCTAGCTTATTGGCCAGGCGGTACTGCGGGAGCACAGTATTCATTGCTCGACCAATCTCAAGATACCTTATCTCGTTTTGACCAAGCTGAAGTAATATTATTTTCTAGCGAATGTGCAGTTCACACCTATTATCAACCGGAAATGTGTGAATATTGGCATTCGCAAGGTTATACCACTATCGTTCACCCAGAATGTCGCAATTCGGTTATTAAAGTGGCACAACAGGCAGGCTCAACTGCCTTTATTTGGGATTACGTAGTCAACGATAGAGCCAACACCAAACGCTATGCAATTGGCACTGAAAATCACATGGTTGAAAATCTGAGGCAGTACTGCAAAGGTTTGGGTATTAATGTGGTTAATCTTGCAGAAGCTCCGAAAAAGGACCATGAAAAAGGGATGGGTTGTGGTTGTGCTACGATGTCAAGAAACGACCCACCCCATTTAATCGGTTTAGTTGAGCTGTTAAGACAAGGGAAAACAATGGCCTACAATGAAGTAAAAGCGGGTGACCTGGTGAATGAATTCACAGGCTCTCGTCAGCGCTTGTCTGAAACAGAGCAACAGTGGGTCATCGACAATGCTAAAAAAGCCTTAGAAATGATGATTAATATCACAGAGGATCGTTTATAAAATCATAAGCCTATACCTATCGGGCGGAAGCCTCAACTTATTTACAAGACGATTTTTTTGCTAGAATGGAGCTATCATCATTTGACAGAAGAAATTTGTAATTATTTCTTCGTGAAATGACAAAATAAGTGTATAAATCTAGGTCGTTGCTTCATATTTTAACGTGAACAAGGAAAGAGCATGCTAAAACGCGATATCTCAAGGACAAATGTATTAGTCGCCGCTGCCGGCGGGATGATTGGCTCAGGTTGGCTCTTTAGTCCATTTATTAGCGCCCAGATGGCAGGTCCTAATGCTTTAATCAGTTGGATTATTGCTGCCTTATTCATGTTATTCATAGCCTTACCTCTTTGTGAGTTAGGTGCAATGTTTCCTATCTCAGGAGGGATGACTAATTACCCCAGTTTTACGCATGGTAATGATGTCGGATTTTTATTCGCCTGGACCTCATGGTTATCTTATGTCGTCATGACACCCATTGAGATTCAAGCCATTTTGCAATATTCCAGTCATTTTTTCCCTAGTTTAGTGATTCAGGATGCTGCTGCTTTCTCCCTTTCGGGTCTTGGCTATATAGTGGCGATGTTCATTATGCTTTTCGTTGTATTACTCAATTCCTACGGTATAAAAATGCTAGCTGAATGTAATAAAATAGCCAGCATCATTAAATTCTTAGTTCCAAGTATTGCAATTGTCGCTTTACTTTATACAGCACCATCAATGAGCAACATTCAGCTGAATTTAACGGATAAGAATTCTTGGGTTCAGATATTTACCGCGCTTTCAGCAGGGGGTATTGCTTTCGCCTTTACTGGGTTTCAAAATGGCTTGATGCTTGCTGGTGAAGTACAAAATCCCCAACGCAATATTCCCATAGCCATTTTAGGTGCCGTCCTTATTGGTTTTGTCTTATATTTTATGTTGCAATTGAGTTTTCTGGCGGCAATTCCTAAATCGTATTTGAGTCAAGGTTGGCAAAATTTAAGTTTTCCTGGCGAAAGCGGTCCTTTAGTTGGACTAACCTTATTAGTGGGCCTAGGTTTTGTAGCCATATTACTTATGTTTGATGCAGCATTCTCCCCCTTAGGAACAACGCTCGTCTATACTGCTGCAACCTCCCGCATTCTTTATGGCATGAGTTTAAATAATCATTTACCTAAATTATTTACCAAATTAAACCGTCATAAAATTCCTTATATTACCCTTTATGCTAACCTGTTGGTTGGTATGCTATCCTTCCTTCCCTTTCCGGGCTGGCAAAAGATGGTCGCTTTTCTTTCCTCCTGCAGTATTTTGTCTTACGGCATCGGACCCATCTGCTTATTAGCAATGCGCAAGCTGCAGCCTAATCGAGAAAGACCCTTTAGACTTTCAGCAAGTCTCTTACTCTGTCATGCAGCCTTCTATTTCTGTAATTTGATGTTGTATTGGTGTGGTTTTGATATTATATGGAAGCTGGACTTAGCATTATTACTAGGTTTTATTATTAATATGACTTACCAAAAACGCAGCATCACTCATTGCAGTCGCAGCTTATATTGGTTTGCCTTTTATATGGCAAGCATATTGCTGATCTCTTATTTAGGTTCTTTTGGCGGTATTCATCGTTTAGAGTTTCCAATCGATATTTTAATAATTTTACCGATTAGTATTATTGTCCTTCATTTCTCTCAGTGTGTTCTGGTTGATACTAAAGCACACGAAGAACTGACTTCGAATTTGCTTCTTACCGAAGCAGCTGAGGGTTAATTTGAGTCTCTTTTACCGCGAATCTACTATTTGACGAAAAGTTAAATTGATTCGCGGTTGATTGATTAGCTTTGATTTCGGCAAGGCATGTTTCCAATAATGCTGTGTCTCTCCAGACATTAACAAAACGGAACCATGATTAAGAGAAAGTTTTAAAACAGCTTTTTGCTTTTTATGACGCAAACAAAATTGTCTATTTATACCTAAACTAACTGAAGCGATAATCGGTTGATTTCCAAGTTCAGGCTCCTTGTCTGCATGCCAACCCATACTGTCTTGTCCATTTCGATATAAATTGGCTAATACTGAATTAAAGCGAATACCGAAATACTCTTGTAAATAAGAATTAATTTCCAGCAAAGGTTCAATCCATTTTTTAGGTTCATGCTTAACACCTGAATAGCTATAGATGGCATCTTCATCGCCATACCATGCCATTAATCGGGGTACTTTTACCTGTCTTCCCATGATAAAGATCGATTCTTCTTGCCAACAAATCGCATTAAAAAGCGCATGAAAATAGTCATCAGCTTTGTTTTTAGAAAAAAATTGGGGTAAGTAATCGAGTAATAGATTCTCGCTACAAATAATTTTTGAATTTTCTTTTTTTGTCATAAACGTAGCAACTGTTTACTGGCTGTTTTCTATATCCAGAGAATCCGGGGCTTTGACCACCTCTTCAGATTCTAGTTTTATTTAAAATAGGTCCCCTACTCAAGCCATGGATTCGCCTAATTTCCGAAGATACCCGCGTCTTGAGACAGGACCAGCATTAATCTCCTTTACAGCTAAGGCTTATAATAGGATGATTTCTTCTCTTCCACCATTTGGGACATCTACGACTCCGATATAAACCGTAAGAAAAAATAAGCCTGGTTGCCGTTTTAAACGGTACCAGGCTTAGAAACTAAGACTTACTACTTATGAAAGGGGTTTTTATCTTTAAAACCATGAGCTATAGACTCTTGAGCCATTTTGTTATCTAAAGCATTTGTTTTATGGTGTGGCATGTTAATTTTAGGTTCGGGCATCTTCTTTTCCGAGAAATTCATTTTTGGATCTATAAGAGGAGCTTTCGGATTCTGCAGCGGCATATTCATTTTATTTTCCGGCATTATCTTTTTTTCGGACATGGTTTTCTGAGCTACTGGAGCATTTATTTTTTTTGTGAATAAGTTCGTTTTAGGTTCTGCGCCGGCTTTCCTTTTTGCTGCTGTTTTTGCCATAGATGATTGACTAGTAGGTGCTGATTTTTTTTCTGGCTTAGCAGTTTTTGGTGCAGAAGCTGTTTTCTTTTGCATGGATAGCTTAGCCTTTGTCTCAAGTTTTTTTCCAGCTTGAGCTATGGGTTTAGCCATTTTTTTCTCAGCTACATTCCTCTTATCTGAGACTGGCTTTGCCTTAGCAGCTAAAGTTTTACTTTTAACCGATTTCATTTCACTTTTAGCTTTAGCTTGAGGTTTTGTGCTAGCAGACTTAGTAAGTTTAGAGGACGACTTTTTATTAGCTGCGGGTTTTCGAATAGCGCTTTTGACCTCAGGCATTTTTTCCTTGGCTGTTAGCCCAGTTTTTGCAGCTTTCATTGATTGCTCAGTCTTTTCTCTCATTTCTTGAGATACGGATAACAAGGCTTCTTCAAATATGTGAAAAGATTTTTGCATAAAAGAAAAAATATTTTGGCTATTTTCCATTGCAAGAGAAAAATGTCTACTCAATATCTCTGCAGGATTACGTAGATTTGAAAGATCTTCGGGTCTTAGATATCTTAAATTCTTTAATGTGGTCATCTGAAGTTCTAGCATCTCCTGAAATGGTTTTTGCATTTCATTTGACATGACTGCCCAACTCTTTAAATAATCCTGATTCATAATTATCTCCGTATTGTTGCGTTGCACTATATTTCAGCCTAGCCGATTAATTCAAATTTTGCGAGTTTTTGGAAATCAATTTTTTCTTTAACTGAGTTACTCACTCTGCCACACTAAATTGGCAGTTCATAATAGAACCATTACATACGAAACCACCCAGTGTATCAATCCAATTATAATCCTCACGTGCAGGAACCTTTACTCTAACCTGCCACCAAATCGAATAAAGACCTATAGAGTTTTTATAAGTACAAACCACACCCTGCCCCATACCTGCAATTAGAATATTAGCTCGAGCAAATTGAGTGTTTGCGTCGGCTTGTGGCCGATTAGGTGAGTAAGGATTGATTTTCCAAGGCTCAGGAACTTTCCCCACTTTCAAAGAGGAGGTTTGAGGATCAGGACAAGTTTTCACTTCGGCTTGGCAAGCAAAACTAACCACACCTAGTAGAATACTTATCCATAACATTTTATTCATTACCACCTCATCAAATTTCGAGTCTTAGGCAATTATATCTTACAGAATGGTACTATTTTTAACTAAATGAAAGTATTACACAAGCATAGCAAATAAATTTAACTTTCCCATTGTTTCGCAACCTATCTTTGCTATAATGGCCGCCTGTGTGCCGGGGTGGCGGAATTGGTAGACGCGCCGGATTCAAAATCCGGTGGTGGTGACACCGTGTGGGTTCGAGTCCCACCCTCGGTACCAAATCTAAGGGTTATTATTTACTTACGACCTTCCCCACATATAAACCCTTGCAGTCCTTGCTGCTCCATACTCCTTGTGTCATGCCATACTCAGTCAGCTTATAAAGATAATATTGAATATGCTCTTCCCATTGTTGGTTGTTCATTTTGCCTCTTGAACGAAAACTGCCATTGATGAGATATACCCCGTTTACTTTTTTAATAGCAAATTCTGCCTGATCTAAGATGATACCTTTGTCAGTAATGATGGGTTGGGTTAAAACTTGATTAACCACATGAATAAATGCTCCAGGAACATGCCGTTTACAATATTCTTTACTCACCCCAGCCTGATTAGGTATTGCGTCATAATAAGTTCCTTTCCACGTAACTGTAGAGTAATTAGCAGAATAACTAGCTGACAGATTAATCATAAAAAAAATTAGCGTAGAAAAACGAAGATTTTTCAACCTAAATGCTCCTTTGTTTTTTTTTACCAAAATTTATAGCATTGTTTTTTAGGATTGCATAATGCGCAACTATTTTTTTGCAAAAGGTGATTTTTTATTGCATTAAGGCAAATTAATGTGCTAGCTTGTACAAAATATGTCAGAGTCTTAAAAAATAATGAATCGCCATTTTTCTACCATTATGCAAACTAACCTCATTTCTACACCCAGAAATTTAGTTGCTTATGGCGTTTCTTTTTCTAATTTCAATCTAGTTACCCTTTTCGTACTTGTGATTATCATCTGCCTTTCTCCACCCTTGAAGAGATAGTTTGATGCGCGCCCCTTCAAGGGGTCTCTAGCGAATCAAAACATCATTTTTATTCAAGATTTGGAGAACAACATGCGCCAATTATTCTGTCGAAATGCGCGATTACCTCATTCAGGCATGTACCAATTGCAATCAAGAGGAATATCAATCAGTGCAAGATCATTTAAATTAACGGAGCAAGTTTCTGAACAGCCTCCTGAAAATACTCACGGGCAACTGGTAAAAGTAAACTCGAGCTCTGACACCAAATTAGAATCCGTTTTAGAAATTTTGCAAACCTCAATAATCCAGAAAAATAAAAATAGCTTATTTATCTGGACAACACCAACCACTCGCTTAAATAGTAATTACGAGGACTCAATCTACCCAGGTCATACTTTCTCATCGGTAACCGATGAACAGGGTAAAACGGTTTGTTTTATAAGCAAACGTCCTAATACAACAACTGTTCTGGGAGAACACCAACGAGTACCTGATACACGATTTAAAAATCAATCAGGGAAAACCAGGTTATTCACTCCTCGCTTTTCAACCATCCACGAAGAATTAGAGCAGTGGTACAAACGCTCAGTTGCTGTTCAAGAATACCCACTTTTTGTTCATATCATTCCTTTCCATGACAAATTAGGATTGGATGTAGAAACCTATAAATCAAATGTGAATTATTTACTGGGCTCACAAGAGCCGTATACTTTATTCAGCTTTTTGCATCCTAGTGGTAATCGCTATATTCGTGCCGCGAATTGCAACTCAGCAACAGAACAGTCTATTTTCGGTTTAAATTCTACTTCCGTTCAAGACTTATCCTGTCAGGATGCAGCAATGAAAATAGTGATGAGACTGATAAAATCAAAGTATAGTTATATAACAGCAGCTGAATATTTAGGGTTAACAAAAGAAATTGAGCCTTCAACTATTCCAGAGGATCTCTACTATGCTTCCTTTACTTGCTGAGGGTGCTATTACCTATCCCTATCTCGAAGTGTAGTAAAACTTTGTGATAGGGATAATCATAAACAAGAAACCTAGCTAGTCTAGTTCCTAGCTAACCTCTTTATTCAAAGCAAAATATCAATTTGTTCATTCTCCTACCCTGCCATATTCTACTGGTATTTTGACATAGAATAGTTTCACTTTTTCTTGAATAAGATAATTCAATAATTCTTTAGCTGCCTCTTCTGTAGCAATCATTGTAACTTCGACAGGTTGATCTAAAAGCTCGAAAAAATGAGCGCTATGAACTTTGCGATGTTCACCGAATCCCATTGATCCTATAAAAGCAGTGGCTCCGGCAATACCTCTTTCTCGAGCAGCCTCAATAAGCCATTCATGGAGCGGCTTCCTTCCCTGCCTTTCATTTTGCTCCATAAAAAACTCTAGTTGATATCCTTTCTGCATATAAGCTCCCTTTGCTTCTCGTTGAACAATCTCTACACTAATTCAATCTCAAGAAATAGACATCAATTTTCTTGCAAAATCTTAACCTCTTTTAAACCTTTTCTTTCATCAATCTGTGAATCCTCTGCCACTTTAGTATGATCACGAATCAGGATAAGAAAAGGAATGAAACCCAGCGCCAGTAGAAAAGCCAGTTGATATAAACCAATCCAACCTAGCCACATTTGTAACACTGCTGCACAGGGGCCGGAGAAAATTCGTGGTAATGCAGCAATGGCTACTAACAGAGAAAATTGGGTCGCTGTGTAAGGTTGTTTAGTAAGTCTCATAAAAAAAGCAACTAAGGCGGTAGACCCCATACCTGCAGCGAAATTATCGCAAATCACTGCCGTGGCAAAGAGAAAGAGATTTTTCCCCACAATCGCTAAAACAATAAACAAGACATTGGTGAAAGCCTGCAAGAGACCAAAAACGAATAAAGCGCGGTATAATGACCAACGAATTAATAAAATTCCAGCCACTAAACCACCCAATAATATCGAACTAATGCCCATCATTTTATTAACATAACCAATAGTATCGATGGAAAAACCCACACCTTGGATTAAAAAAGGCATCACAATTCCACTGGTCGTTGCAGTGAATGCTTCGCCCAGTTTGTAGAATAAAATAAAAAATAATAAGGGGATAATTCCGCGTCGAGCAAAAAGCTCTTTCATTGGGGCAATAAAAAACTCAACAAAACTTGCGGGCTGATTATCTGAAGGCCTTGAAGGTTCACTAGACCATAAAGTAGCTATAACGCCTATTAGCATTAAAAGCCCCATCAAACGATAGGTATAGGACCAACCGAGATGTTTAGCTAATACGAGTGCAAATCCACCGGCAATCAATAAAGCTAAGCGATATCCAAATGTGGCTAACGATGCTCCTAAACCGTGTTCTTTAGTTGGCAAATATTCAACGCGATGTGCGTCGATTGCTACATCTTGAGTCGCTGAAAAACAGGCACAGGCGAAGGCGAGTATGGCCATCAACTCTGGAGATTGAGTAGGTGAGAGCCATGCCATGGCATTAAAGCCGAGCAGTAATGCAAACTGCATAACTAAAATCCAGCTGCGACGTTTCCCTAATGGCAAAAGGGAATAACGGTCGAGTATTGGACCCCATGCAATACGGTATACATAAGGCATACCTACTAAACTTAGCATGCCCGTCGCTAATACTGACATACCAGCATCTGCGAACCAGGCTTGTAGGGTACTACTCGTAAGTGCTAAAGGAAGCCCCGAAGAAAAACCCAGCAAGAAAACGATGAGTAGGCGTTTATTCATGCGTCAGTGCTCAACTAGAAGGTAGTATTTACCCCAGCTTTGTTAATCACTGGGGTAGAAAAACATCGATTAGGCTTCAGTTTTCTTAACTGAAAGCAGACGAATTTTGAAAATTAATGTTTCATTAGGTCCAATAGGGCCGCCCACGCTGCGTGGACCATAGGCTAAATCAGATGGAATATAAACTTCCCAAGTAGAACCAGAAGGCATTAATTGTAAAGCTTCAGTCCAGCCCGGAATCACTTGTGAAACTTTAAAAGTTGCAGGTTTGCCAGTTTTTTCTGTGCTATCAAATACTTGACCATTGATTAATCGACCGGTGTATTCAACAGTAACCGTGTCTTCTTTAGCTGGCTTAGCGCCATCCCCTTTTTCAAGGATTTTGTATTGTAAACCACTGGGTAAACTTACTACACCATCTTTGGATTTATTATCTTTGAGAAAAGCTTCTCCCCTGGATTTATTTTCTTCAGATTTTTTGTTGAATTCAGCGCTTCGCTTCATCATTAATTCTTTCTGAAATTTATTTAATACCTCTTTCATTTGATCTTCAGTCAGCAATAGTTGACCGCCGCTCATTCCATCTTGTAAACCTTTTGCCATTGCAGCAGGACTAATATCAATTCCCTGCTTCTTGAAGTTCTTACCTAAATCCGCGCCGATGCTGTAAGACAGCTTATCCGTATCAGTAGATAATGATGTCGCTGATGGTGCAGATGTTGCTGTATCAGCAGTTGCAGCTATTGTCGTTGACATGGCCAAACTCATGGCAGCAGCAGCGACCAATCTCATCTTCATAAACAATTCCCCTTTTTGTCTTTCGTCAGAATAGAACTTTGCAAAAATGCATCACCATTCTGCCTAAATTTAAATAAAATTACTAGTAAAGCAGTTTAAGAAACGCTGTAAATTCATAATATTTAGAGTTAACTTATTACTCACTAGATGATTTGTATTGTTTATGGGGTGTTTTCCTTCTAAAATTAGCATATTTGGTCCTGGGTTTTCATTATGAGCATCAGTCTATTCGACTTGTTTTCTGTAGGTATCGGTCCATCAAGTTCACATACTGTAGGTCCTATGCTTGCAGCTAATGCATTTTTAGGTCTACTCGAGAACGCTGAATATTTTGATAAAACAGAAAGAGTCAAAATCGAACTGTACGGTTCTTTAGCTTTAACTGGCAAGGGACATGGCACCGACAAAGCAATTTTGAATGGTTTGGAGGGCAAAGCACCTGAAACGGTTGTGCCAGATAGCATGGTACCTCGCATGCATGAAATTATTGCTTCGAATACACTTCTTCTTGCCGGGAATAAGATTATTCCGTTTCATGAACCCAGTGATTTTTTATTTTTTCAAAAAGAATTATTACCAAAACACACTAATGGTATGCGCTTTACAGCTTACGATAGCTCCGGAGCAAGTCTAATAAGTCAAATTTATTATTCGATTGGTGGGGGGTTTATCACTACTGAAGAAGAGTTTGAAAAGACTTCCTCGACCATTAGCCCCCCACCCTATCCTTTTACTACAGCGCGTGGATTATTAAAACTTTGCCAAGATAATCAGTTAACTATTGCCGAATTAATGATGACCAATGAGTTAACCTGGCGAGATAAGGCCATGATTCATAGAGGCATCCTAGCAATTGCCAAAGTAATGAATGAATGCATTGAAAATGGATGCAAACACCCCGGCATACTCCCTGGGGGATTGAATTTAAAACGTCGAGCTCCCGATTTATACAAAAAACTAATCGAGCATAAAGGTGTACCGAGTATTTTTGAGCAATCCGATATTATGAATCGACTCAATTTATACGCTATGGCAGTCAATGAAGAAAATGCAGCTGGAGGACGAATCGTTACCGCACCAACTAATGGTGCAGCGGGTATTATTCCATCTGTGCTCAAATATTGCCAAGAAGCCCATGATCGCCTCAGCGATGAAGATATTTATACTTATTTTCTAACTGCTGCAGCTATTGGTATCCTCTATAAAGAAGGAGCGTCTATTTCTGGTGCCGAAGTAGGTTGTCAAGGGGAAGTCGGCGTTGCTTCTTCAATGGCCGCTGCAGGGTTGACAGCCGTATTAGGCGGCACTATTGCTCAAATTGAGAATGCTGCCGAAATTGCTATGGAACATCACCTCGGCATGACCTGTGATCCGGTTTTAGGTCTAGTGCAAATCCCCTGCATCGAACGCAATGCCATGGGTTCAGTGAAGGCCGTTAATGCTTCGCGTATGGCGCTTATCGGCGATGGTCAACATCAAATTTCATTGGATAAAGTGATTAAAACCATGAAAAAAACAGGTGAAGACATGCAGAGTATCTACAAAGAAACTTCATTGGGCGGTTTGGCAGTCAATCAGCCTGAGTGCTAACAATCGTACGAATTGGGAGAATACAGGCTGGGCTAAGGCCCAGCTTATATCAAATCCTACTGAGCTTCGCGGGAACTCTTCTCAATAAACTATGCAACAATAATAAACTCGCAACGATAATCCACATCGCGGTAAGAATTTCTGCAAACGCTTGTAAGGGACTCGAGGTAAGATAACCCATAATCACGACTGCGAATGTAGCAGTGGACATATTGATAAAGCTCATCATGGATGAACTACTTGCTTTATCACTCAAGGCATTCGAGGCAATAAATGATCCACCTGAGAACAACAAGCCGTTAAACACATAGAGTGCAAAAGTACTCAGAAAAAACCAAGCGGCTGACATCGAGTGCATATAGCTCATCGCCATGATACTTATAATCCCTAAAGCACAACCAGCTAAACCTATTTTTATGACTTGAACCGCTGGGATTTGATTAAGTAATTTCTTAGCCCATAACCCTCCTAGCAACATGCCGACTATATTGATCAGATTCCAATAGCCATAGCTAGCAGCTGATAAATGCAGTACCTCGTTAGCAATCTGTGGCCCAGCAGCAGAGAAACAATAGCCAATTGCTGAACCGAGACCCACAACTAAAGCAAATAAAACTAAAGTTCTAGAGGAGAGTGCTTGCTTGTAATTATGAAAAATGGTGACGAGATCGATCACTTGGGATTTTTGCAAAGTTTCACTAAAAACCCAAGTCCCCAAAAACATTATCAATCCATGAGCTAATAAAAATAGAAAACAATAAGTCCAATTCCAATATTCCGTAAGTATGCCACCCAAAGTAACCGCTAGACCAATTCCAAAGGTAAAAGACAAAATGGTATAAGCCATTGCAGTTTTGCGTTGCTCCTCAGCTAACCACTCATTAATTAGCATAAACGTACAAGCCAAACCACCCGCAGCACCTAGAGCCGAGATCATACGACCCATTAAGAGTAGCCAGTAACTATAAAAAGATAAGCTTGTTATACATAGTAAAATGCCTATCAAATTAATGACTAAACCAATGCGTAAGGCATAGACTCTACCCCAACGATTAGCCAATGGACCATAGATTAATTGCCCGATCACATAGCCTATCAAAAAAGCGGAAACGACCCATTCAACCTGGCCATTTTCTAAACCAAATTGCAATTGAATGAATGGAAGAGCAGGGGTTACAATTGTCGCTGAAAAAGAAGCGATAGAGATATAACTAAGTAACCATGCCACTCGAAGATTTGAAACCATGACAGTCTCCTCACTGAAAAAGATGGTTTCAGTATAATTATTAACAAATATTTAATAAATATAGGTAATTGTTAACGTATGTTAACTAAAAGTTAATAAACTCTTCTAAGGTAGGATTTCTTCGTCTTCTAATTTGCCCACGACTACCTTCTGGGTATGATCTTCTGCTAGCAACATGTACATAGCTGGCACCACAAACAAAGTAAACAGTGTACCGATCGAAATCCCGGTCGCAATCACAAGACCAATGTTGTAGCGACTTTCAGCACCAGCACCGCTGGCGATAATGAGAGGGATGACCCCTAAAACCATCGCTGCCGTGGTCATTAAAATTGGGCGCAAGCGAATAACAGCAGCCATTAGAATGGCCTCTCGTTTCTTTTTACCACCGGCCTGTAGTTCGTTGGCAAATTCCACGATCAAAATACCGTGTTTACTAATCAAACCAATTAAGGTTACTAAGCCCACCTCGCTATAAATATTCAATGTCGCCTGGCCGACGCCCAGACTAATAAAAATCATCGCTCCACAGATTGACATAGGCACACTAATTAACACGATGAGTGGATCCCGGAAACTTTCAAATAAAGCCGCTAGTGATAAAAAGATAATGAGTAAAGCAAAGAAGAAAGTAACAACTAAACTTGAACCTTCTTGAATAAATTGACGAGACTGTGCAGCGTAATCAATATTGTATCCCTGCGGCAATATCTCTTTCGCAATCTTCGCAAAAGTTGATAATGCCTGCCCTATCGACACACCGGGAAAAGCCACTGCCGAAATAGTTGCAGAATTAAGCTGCTGAAAATGAGTTAAGGATTCGGGAACAATTTCCCTTTTTAGACTTGCAACGGTTGAAAGCGGTATGGATGTCCCTTGGCTCGTTTTTAGATAATAATTAAGTAACTGATCCGGATTCAATCGTGTTATTCGTTTAACCTGTGGAATAACTTGATAAGAACGTCCCGCATAATCAAAGTAATTAATGTAACCTTCACTAAGACCTGAATCAAAAATATTACCAATATCCTGCATTGTTAATCCAAATTCCGACACTTTATCTCGATTAATCACAACCTTAGTTTGGAGTTGATCAATTTTAAGATCGGGATCTATATAAGCATAAATACCAGCTTTTTGAGCTTTGGCTAGGAAATTTTGCAACACTACATTTAACTTTTCAAAAGGCTCTGTTGTCGTGATAACGAATTGAATGGGTAAACCACTACCTCCCCCAGGCAAAGAAGGTAATTGGAATGCCGCTATTTTTGCCCCTGCAATTTTATCGAGTTGCTCCTGAGCTAGAGGTTGAATGTCATTTGTTGTGCGACTCCGCTGATTCCAGGGCTTTAAAACCATTCCAACAATGGCTTGGTTAAGTGCATTATTATTACCATTAACTTCGAAAATATGATCCGTTTCAGGATAATTTCTAAATATTTTATTCACTTGTTTTGAATAAAGCTGAGTTTGTGCCAAGGAAGCATTTGCAGGTCCTGTGACTTGCGCGATGATGATTCCCTGATCTTCCTGCGGAGCAAGTTCTGAGTCAGACGTGACAAATAGAAAATAATTACTTAGCAAAATAATGACAGCAAAAACAACAATAACCGCAAGATAATTCAATGCATTAGATAACAATTTTTTATAACCATCTTCCAATTTTTTTAGCAAATGATCGACTTTAGCCATAAAGCGACTTTTTGCTGCTTCATTTTCTGACTTAAGAAATTTGGAGCACATCATTGGAGAAAGGGTCAGCGCGACGACGGCTGAAACAGTGACAGAACCTGCCAGTGTAAAAGCAAATTCAGTAAATAAAGCTCCGGTTAATCCTCCCATAAAACCAATAGGTGCATAAACCGCAACTAACACTACGGTGATCGCTACAATGGGACTAGCTAACTCTCTGGCACCGAGAATTGCGGCTTTAAATTTAGTTTGCCCTTCCTCAATATGGCGCTGCACGTTCTCAACCACAATAATCGCATCGTCAACAACTAGTCCAATTGCTAACACCAAAGCTAATAAAGTTAATAAATTGATCGAATAACCAAGTACCAACATCACAAAAAATGTCCCAATAATCGATAAAGGGATCGCTATGAGTGGAATAATAACCGAGCGTAAAGAACCTAGAAAAAGAAAAATAACGACGGTCACAATTAAAAAAGCTTCCATTAAGGAAATAATCACTTCATCAATAGAGGATTGGACGAAAAGACTGGCGTCATAGGTTATATTAGAGTTCAAACCTTTGGGTAATTGCTCGTGAATGGAGGGATATATTTTTTTGATCTCATTAATCACCGTTAAGAGGTTTGCTGAAGGAGCAACAGTAATACCAACATACACTGCGGTACGACCATCAAAACTTACTGTCGAATTATAGTTTTGCGCCCCTAGCGATACATCAGCAACATCTTCTAAACGAATGATTGCACCATTTTGGGCCCTCAGTACCATTTTTTTAAATTGCTCTACATTCGTGAGGTTAGTGCTGGTGGTCAAATTTTGAATGAACATTTGGCCATCAGTACGACCAGCCGCCGAAATAAAATCATTGTTAGAAAGAGCAGTCCCCACCTCGCCAGCCGAAATTCCATATCCTGCCAATTTTACCGGATCTAGCCACGCCCGTAAGGCAAAAGTTTGGTTGCCCAGAATTTGGGCATTCTGAACACCGTTTATCGATTGTAATTTAGGTTGAACGACCCGTATTATGTAGTCAGTAATTTTATTAATAGGCAAGTCTTCACTATAAAATCCAATGTACATGGATTGAATTGTCTGCCCTACAGAAACAGTAATGATCGGTTGTTGAGAGTTTTTTGGTAATTGGTTAAGAACCGCATTGACCTTGGTAGTAATGTCCGATAAAGCTTTCAGCGGATCATAGTTTAAGAGAAGATTGACTGTGATGGTACTTGCACCTGGCGTGCTCGTTGAAGTCATATAGTCGATACCGCTCGCTTGAGCAACTGAATTTTCTATTGGAGTAGTTATAAAACCAGCAATAACTGCTGGGTCAGCACCGGTATAAACGGTTGTGATTGTAACAATTGCTTTTTGAGTAAAAGGATATTGCATAATTGGTAATAAATTTATCGAACGCAAGCCCAATACTAAAATCAACAGGCTGATTACAGTTGCAAGTACTGGTCGTTTGATAAAAATATCCGTAAACTGCATCTGACAGCGGTCCTTATTTTCTAATGGTTATTATTTTTCAATTATTTTGGGTGCCATTTGATTACTCGGCTGTATTTTATTGTTTATCTCAATACGACTTCCATTTTTGAGTTTGAGCTGACCACTTGTGACTACGACATCCCCCAAATTTAACCCTTTTAAGATAGCTACTTGATCACCACGTGTTTCCCCTACGGTTACAAAAACTTGCTGAACAACAAGGATAGGTTGATTTTTCTCATCTGTTTTACCACTATTTTTAACGATATAAACGATATCTCCATAGGGATTAAAGCTGATTGCTGATTGAGGTAACGTCAAATAAGTTTGTGGTTTTTTAGTATCAATTTCTCCGTGGACAAACATCCCTGGTTTTAATGCAAAATCGGCGTTCGGAACTGTCGCTTCCACCAATACGTTGCGAGTAGCTTGATCGACTGCTGGTTGTATCGTTGTTATTTTACCTCTGAATTTTCGCTTTGGAAAAGTATCGCTAGTTATAGAAACAATCTGGCCTAGTCTTAACTGTGACAGTGTTTGCTGTGGTAAATTAAAATCAGCATAGATTGGATCAAGCGCTTGCAAGGTCGTGACCGTATCCCCTACATTGAGGTATTGACCTGGATTAGCGAGATTAATGCCTAGCTGACCTGTAAAGGGAGCACGTATCGTTTTCTTTTCTGTTGTTGCACTCTGCTGCTCCACCTGAGCTTGTAAATTTTTGAGATTCCATTCATCAGAGTCAACGACCTGTTTACTTACTGCGTGGGCAGCATATTGCGCTTTATCGCGCTTGTAGGTAATTTTGGCTAACTCGACTTGAGCTTGCAGCGCGTGTAATAGACCAAGCTCAGAGCCTGCATTAAGCTGCACCAGGACAGTTCCCTTCTCTACTTTAGTACCCGGAGTAAATGTGATCGTTTGTACCATGCCAGCAAGTTCAGTTGTCACATTCACACCAACACGGGTACGTAAAGTACCCACAGCCTTTAATTGAGGCTGCCAAAGGGAGGACTCTACTCGCATTGTTGAGACAATAACTGCGGGTTCTTGCTTAGACTCTAGATACTTTCCGGTCATAACGACTTTAAATTCTTTCCAGCCGAAAATTAGACCGAACAAGAGCCCTACACAAACCAACATAATAATCATTTGTTTTTTCAAGAAAATCTCTCTCTTAAAAGACAAAATTATTTCTAATTAAAGATACCATTAAATCATAAACACTCTTTAACACACCAGGGTTTATGCCACCATCCGCCACCTAAAGCTTGAAATAATGCTGCCGTATCAGCATAACGTGCTGCCTGAGCTTGCACTCTATTGATTCGAGTTTGTAAATACTGCTGTTGCACGTTTAATAGATTAATGTAGCTAGCTCCCCCTAAACGATATTGATCCCACGTCAATTTTAACGAGAGCCGAGCTGATTCTTCCGCCAATGCCTGTGCCTGTAAGGCTCGAGCATCCGTTTCCAAAGCACGTAAAACATCTGCTACATTTTGAAAGCCTTGCAGTACCGTTTGCCGATACTGTGCATCGGCTTGTTGATACGCGGCAATCGCCGCACGTCGCTGAGCTAACAAAGCACCACCATGAAACACTGGCTGCGTCACTGTAGCCATAATGCTCCAAATACTATTTTGATGGGAGAACAAATTTCCTAATGAGCTACTTATAAAGCCATAGTAAGCTGTAATGTCCAATTTAGGAAACAATTCAGCAGTAGCAACTCCTATTTCAGCGCAAGCTGAATGGAGTGTAGCCTCCGCAGCACGAATATCAGGACGCTGGCGAATAAGGAGAGACGGTACACTTACCGGCAGAATGACAGGTAATTTTAATTTATCGAGATCAATTTTTGGTAGAGGTTCATCGGGAAACGAACCAGCGAGCACCGATAAGGCGTGTTCATTTTGCGCCAAGCTTTTTTCCAAAGGAGGCAAAGTCGCTTTTGTCTGCTCTAATAATGTTTGTTGCGTCAACACATTGGCTTTTGAAATACCACCTAACTCAAATTGTTTATTCAGAATGTTGAGTAAGGTTTGTTGTTCTCGAATTAACTCACGAGTTACCTTAATCTGTTCTTGGAAAGAGCCGACATTAATCGCGGTAGTGACTATATTTGAGGTGAGTGTGAGATAGGCCGCTATCACTGCGAACTGTTGATTATCAACGGTCGCTCGTAATGACTCAATTTTTCGTCTAGAACCACCAAAAACATCCACGTTGTAGGATAAATTCAAAGTGGTACTGAAGAGATTAAAAGTAAAGGCCTTAGCACCACCTACATTACCGATATTCGTTGTAGAATAACGTTGTCTTTGCGCAAAACTTTGAGAATCCACTGCTGGCCAAAGTGTATTACCAATTTCAACATTCAAATTTTCTTTTGCCTGGCGTAAAGCAGCCATCGCAGACGATAAATTAGGACTGTTTGCTAAGCCTTTACGGATTAGCGAATTAATCGCCGGAGAACGGAATAATTCCCACCACAACTCAGGTAGATCCTTACCGCTAATAAATTGTTGTGATTGCCCACCAAGTGATGGAGCACTAGCCGTTTTTTTGGGGAGTGGTTTTTCTGTATAACGTTTAACCCTAAATCCGCTAGGCGTACGAAAATTAGGCCCAACCATACAAGCAGATAAAAACAATGACAGTAAAATAACCCCAATGATGGTTCTTGTTATGGGCCTAGACACTAAGTACATTCCTTTGCAGGCTACTACCAATTACTACTAATCTATCATGATCTTAGATAAGTTGTTAACAAAACTTGGGTTAAATGAATCTTTGTCTATATCAACCGAGAAGACCACATCAAGGTGAATTGGGCTCCATTGATAATTGATAAGAATTTAAATCTGTCTCCCCATAAAAAAGATCAGAGATTGCATAACCAATTACCGCTGCGAATTGTCTATTGACATACAGCAAAGGAATGCTATCCCGTTGCCAGGGAGGAATATGCCATTCTTGAAATAATTTCTTCAAATGCTTAGTTTGCCCATGCCAATGAAATAACTCGCCTCCCTGGCGAAATCGAATTTCAATTTGCGCTGAGTCAGGCAGTACTAAACCTTTATTCGTTTTTTTTACTTGAAGCCTAATTAAACCATTTATTATTAAAGTTTGAGGAAAAGAAATCCAACGCTGCGACTGAAAAAAAACCGGTGGTTCATTGTTTGATAGATAAAGAACCTGCCGATAACGTCTAACACAACCTTCTTTCCACACCACTTGCGGCTTGGCATCCTCTTTTGCTTCTATTACTTCACTAATGACTCGATTGAAAATCAAGGTATTTGGTAATTTAATTTTATTAACCTTCAACCAAACGCGTAATACATTGCTAAGTCGAGCATGGCTTAAACTCTTTAACTGGCTAAGCGGTAGCATCATTGAACATTGATTCAATACAGGACAATCTATTTTTGCTAAATCATCTAAATTAGCTTGTGCTTGTTGGCAATGGTGGGTAGTACGTACTAAATTATTTATCACTGCCGGCCAACGTTGCTCTAATAGAGGTAAAACCTGATGACGAAGATAATTTCTGGAAAAATCCGTATTGAGATTAGATTCATCATCAATCCATTTTAATTGCTGATCGAGAGCATAATCTTCCAAGATTTTGCGAGAATACTGCAAAAAAGGCCTGAGCAAATCTCCCTGAGCAAATGTTTTTATAGCTTGCATCGCAGCCAAACCATCTATACCAGCACCGCGACAAAGTTGTAAAAGCAAAGTCTCGGCTTGATCATCTAAATGATGACCTAGAAGCAAGCAATCTTCTCTAGTTAACAAATTGGCAAAAGCCTGATATCTCGCCTTTCTTGCTTGATCTTCAATATTTGCATGACGTTCAAATTCGACTTGTTGGGTGATAAATGGAATTTTATATTCCTTGCAGAATTGTTGACATTGTTGTTGCCAGGCAACGGCATTAGGACTAATACCATGATGAATATGTACCGCAGTTAGTTGATTATGCAAAGAAGGATGAATTGCCAAACTATGAAGCAAAACGGTGGAATCAAGTCCACCGCTAAAGCCAACAAATATTTTTTTATAGAGAGTTAGTTTCCTTAACCAATCAGCATCTAGCAATGATTTAGTCACAAGCGCCCATAGCCATAAATTTGTCGTATCGTTGTTTTAATAACTCATCGGTAGAAAGATTTTTTAACACACGTAATTCGCTGATTAAAATTTCTTTCAGACGAAAAGTCATATCAGCAACGTTTCGATGAGCTCCACCTAAGGGTTCTTCCACGACATCATCAACTAGACCCAACTCAAGAATTTTGTGAGCGGTAATTCCCATGGCGCGTGCAGCTTCACTTGCTTTTGCTGCATCCTTCCAAAGTATAGATGCGCATCCTTCTGGCGAAATAACCGCATAAATTCCATATTGCAGCATCAATACCCTATCCCCTACCCCAATGGCTAAAGCACCGCCTGAGCCAGCTTCACCAGTGATGGTACAAATTACAGGTGTTCTTAGCTTAGCCATTTCTAGCAAATTTCTTGCAATAGCTTCAGATTGGTTACGTTCCTCAGCACCGATACCTGGATAGGCTCCAGCGGTATCAATGAAAGTAAAAATAGGTAACTTAAATTTCTCTGCCATTTTCATTAAACGTAGAGCTTTGCGATATTCTTCGGGACGAGCCATACCAAAGTTACGATAAACCTTTTCTTTGGTTCGCTTGCCTTTCTGATGACCTAAAATCATCACAGGTTCGCCATTCAATCGAGCTAGTCCGCCAATGATTGCAGGCGCACTCGAATAATGCCTATCACCATGTAGTTCTTGAAAATCTGTAAAAATGTTTTCGATATAATCGGTAGTCTGAGGACGTAGAGGATGTCTAGCCATCTGCGCAACTTGCCAAGGTTCTAAATTGGAAAAAATATTGGCAGTCAACTCTTGGCATTTGGTTTCCAAGCGTGTTATTTCTTCGGTCAAATTAACTTCGTTATCACTGCCTACCATTCGCAGTGCTTGAATTTTTTGATTCAACTCCTCAATGGGTTGTTCAAAATCCAAAAATTGTCGGCTCATTCACTTACTCGTTTGGCGAATTAATTTTCATGCGCTATGATACCTGTAACTGCTTTTTGACGCCACCGTTCCGCACCTTCTATGTCAATAAACATTCAATTTACTGCTGCTCATGACTGTCATTTAGAAAAAACTCGCATTGATATTTGGGAGTTTCCTCTGGATAAGCCCTTTCGCCAAGCAAAGTCATTGCTGAATGAGACAGAATTAGCTCGAGCTAATCGCTACCATTTTGAACGTCATCGCCGCCGCTTTACTATAGCGCGGGCGACTTTGCGGCTTATTTTAGGCCGTTATCTTCAACAGGACGGCGGTCAATTGAGCTTTCAATATAATTCACATGGGAAGCCTGGGATTAGGAATTCACAGGGCTTGGAGTTTAATCTCAGCCATTCAGGAGAGCTTGCGTTATTAGCTGTAGGATGCCAGTTCCCTCTTGGTGTTGATTTGGAGTTTTTTTCAGCAAGACCTTATGATGGCATTGCAAAGAATTTATTTTCACAACAGGAGTTAGAGTTTTTTTTAACACTACCCAACCATTTAAAAACTCATGTTTTTTTCCAAATCTGGGCACAAAAAGAAGCGTTTATCAAGGCAAGTGGCTTAGGACTCAGTTATCCCACTAAACTGTTTACTGTGCCAATTTTTTCTACAACTGCGGAACGCATCACGGATACTGTGCATCATTGCGAATGGCTAATGAATTCGTTTATGCCCCAAGTCGCTTGCAGCGCTGCTCTCTGCCATCATCCAGAAGTAAAAAAACTTCGATATGCTCGCTTAGATAATCCTGCTGTACTCTTTTAAACAAACTCGATTGTAACTTTCCATGGCCAGCTATATACTCAAATTGGACATGGATGTTAATAAGGATATTGTATGGCAAAGACAAAGAATGACTTAGCGGTCGAGGCAACTGAATTACGACATAGTTGGGGTTGGTTATTAGCCTTAGGTATTTTATTTGTCATTTTAGGTTGCATTGGTTTAGGAATGGTTGTGGGACTTACTTTAGCGAGCATGCTTTTTTTAGGTGTCTTGCTTATCATTGCAGGCTGCTCGCAGTTTGTTGATGTTTTTAAAGCCAAATACTGGAAGGCTGTAGCTTGGCACGCACTTATTGCAGCCTTATACATCATAGGTGGCTGCATCGTTATTTATGATCCTTTCTTAGCCTCAACCTTAATTACCGCTTTATTAGGTAGTGTGTTAATTATTATTGGGCTAACACGTTTCGTCATGGCTTTAAAACTTAAGGGTTCTCCTGGATGGGTTTGGTTATTGTTCGCAGGACTCACTGCTCTTATCTTAGGTATCCTGATCTTAATAAAATGGCCTATAAGCGGTTTATGGGTTATTGGGCTATTTATTGCGATTGAAATGATTGTCGATGGCTGGACTTACATATTTCTTGCTCTTGGAATCCGCCGCAGCTTATAACGAACTCCTTGCAAAAGCCTATGTTGGGCCTTGGCCCAACATACCTCTCAAATGCGAATAAATTAATGAATTTGTGGGCCAAAACCCAACCTACCATTAAAATTAAAAAATCTGATATACTCCAATCATTTAGACAGATTGCACCCCAAATAGGCAGGTCTGAAACCCTCCGATCAATAGAGTCATGTCTTGGATATCATGATGAAACAATTTAGTAAGATCCAATTAGAGTTACTTCATCAACTTTCTGATGGGAATTGTCACAGCGGTAAAATGCTTGGAGAGCGATTTGGCGTCTCACGTACAGCCATTTGGAAACACATTAGCCAATTAGCTGAACTTGGCCTTTCCATCCAACGAATCCCACAACATGGGTATCAATTGACCAAACCAGTCATTCCTCTTGATGAATCTTTGATTCGTCTGCATTTAAAAGATAGGCATTTTAATAAGAATCCAGACATTCATCTTTTTGCAACGATCGATTCGACCAACCGTTTTTTGAAAGACTTAGCAACTACTTCTTCAATTAGTGTTTGCTGTGCTGAGAAACAAACGCATGGAAAGGGTCGTTTTGGCCGCCAATGGTATTCCCCTTTTGGCGAAAATATTTATTTTTCCAGTCGTTGGGAATTAAATTGTTGCTTATCTCGTTTATCAGGCTTAAGTCTTGTTGTCGGTTTAGCGATCTTGACTAGTTTGCAAGATTTCCAAGTTCAACAGGGCATTCGCCTAAAATGGCCCAATGATGTGCTGTGGAATAACAAAAAATTATGTGGAATTCTCATTGAAGTTATTGCCGAAACCAATAGTTGTGCGCAGGTGATTATCGGTATTGGCATGAATGTAAATACAGCAACTCAAGAACAATCTCTTCCTGATAAACCTTGGTGTTCTCTCTATGAAATCACTGGAAAACATTTTGATCGCAATGTGCTTTTAGCCAATCTTATCCATCAATTAGATCAGTATTTAAATAAATTTTTAGCAACAGGATTTGCTACTTTCGCGACTGATTGGCAAGAGGTCGATTATTTGCAAGGGCAATTTATTAAAGTGTCGCAACCCACTGGTATAATAAGTGGCTATGCTTGTGGTGTGAATGAATTAGGTCAATTGTGCCTTCAGGATAGCGACGGAAAACTACACCATCTTTCTTCGGGTGATACTTCATTGAAAACGGATTAGAATCGGTGGCTTATTGGGGGAAGAGAGTGTCCCGAGCATTGGACCTCCTGTCGACTCGGGACTGGATGACTGCGGATAAAATCCGATTATACTGCTTCTTCTTCTGTATCTGGCGTTTCTTTTTCTTGCTGTATGCGCAAATAAATTTCTTCACGGTGTACTGAAACATCTTTTGGTGCATTAATACCTAAGCGCACCTGATTTCCTTTCACCCCTAAAACAGTGATATTTACATCATCACCGATAATCAATGTTTCGCCGATGCGACGAGTTAAAATCAACATAACACAATCTCCCTTCTACATAACAGCTACCTTTAAAATTCCATAGATATCTTCCATGGCACTCTCGGCAACTACACTTTGTATAAAATAAAATCAAAATATAGCTCTCGATTGTTATTTTACACAACCATTCTTAACGTAATATTAAGTTTAATTGAATTTTGAATTCTTAATGTTTAAAAATGCAAAATCACTCTTTTTTTCCTGCTTTAAACTTCAAAGCGAGGATAGCAAGCGGTAGGTATGCAATCAGCAAACCTAAACCACTATTGATAAAACCAAGCCCAACTGCTATCGCCATAGGCAGCAGCCATAGTAGATTTATGGCTAAGGTCCCCAAGGTTACTGGTAAGTGTTTACCATAATAGCGTGAGGCATGTTGATAGGCGTGACTACGGTGTGCTTCGAAGATAACTTCACCTCGCATTCCACGACCTAATAATGTTACCGTAGCATCGACAATAAAAACACCCAAAAGTATCATCCAACCCCAAAAAAAAGTTGAATTTATTTTCGCAGATTGGATTGACAAAATTCCTAAAATAAGACCTAAAAAACCGCTACCAGCATCTCCCATAAAAATTCTTGCTGGTGGAAAATTCCAGAATAAAAAACCCGCCACTGCAAAAGCCAAGCAAATGGGCAAATACATTGCATTAACATCGCTCTGCAAGTAATACAGAACTATTCCTCCGAAGCAAACTGAGACCGCTTCTATTGCCGCAATACCATCTATTCCGTCCATAAAATTGTATAAATTTAACAACCAGACCAGATAAAAAACAGCAAAAATATTTGCAATTATTCCAGCCGATAAGGTCCATGCTAAAAAAGGAATTGTTGGCATGCCTCCTAGAGCATATAAAGCAAAAAAACTTGCAACAAAATGTCCAAGTAAACGCCATTTTGCGGGGATGTTATTTCGATCATCAACAAAACCAATAATCGCAATTAAAGAACCAGCCCCTAGTAAGGCAACCGATATCGATGGACTAATTAGTTTAAAATACAAGAGCAAAGACACTGCTATTAAAAAACAAACCACAAAGGATAACCCGCCTCCTCTAGGAGTTGCTATAACGTGTGAACTGCGATGATTCGGTATATCCAGCATGTTAGTGGCTAAGGCATAGCGACGTAGCCCCCAGGTCAAGGTGTAAGATAAACCAAAAATTAAGAAGTAATATAACCACACCATCTCTTTTCCGCCGTGCAAGGCCTAAGTTTATTAGAAAATTTTCAATTATACGGCAAACAAAATCCTTGTCATTAAGTCCTTTAGAATTATTGAATCTAGATTAATTATTTGTTGATTTAAAACCACTTTGCTATTTACTTGACAACTTATTTAAAATTTTTATTTCCTTATTTCAATGAAGATTCATAAGTGATATCTTAGGCAAAAAATTTATAATAAATAGCATGAAGCAATTAACAGAACTAAATTCTTGGACAGCACTTGAACAACATTCCGAATCACTACGCTTAACCCCACTTAGTGATTTAAAAAAAAGCTCGGTCAATCGAGATAAACAACTTAAATTACACACCGATGGACTTAGCATCGATTTTACCAATCAGCGCATTAATGAAACAACAATTGAGTTACTGCTTGCCTTAGCCAATGAGCGTAATCTCAAAGAGAAAATTAATGCCCTCCTCCAGGGCGTCAAGGTCAATCAAAGTGAAAACAGACCTGCTCTACATACCGCTCTCCGTGCATCTGGTGAAAAGCCAATCTGGGTAGATGGGCATGATATTATGCCTGAAATCATCGCAACTCGAGAAAAAATGGGGGAAATCGCAGCTCGAGTTAGAAACGGACAATGGTTTGGTTATTCAGGAAAACCTATCATTGATATAGTCAATATTGGTATCGGTGGTTCTGACTTTGGTCCTCGATTTTGTCTTAGTGCACTTAAAGAATATGTAAACCCAGATTTAAATTTTCATTTTGTATCTGATGTGGACCCAAAAGCGTTTGAAAATGCGGTAGCCAAGCTTAAACCTGAAACCACCTTATTTATTATCTCATCTAAATCCTTTACTACCAAAGAAACCTTATACAATGCAGAAAAAGCTCTGGCTTGGATTAATCGCAATCAAGATATAGATAAGCATTTTATCGCAGTCACTGCTAATGTAGAAAAAGCTAAAAACTTTGGTATTCCTAATGTTTTATCTATCTGGAATTGGGTGGGTGGAAGATATTCTTTCTGTTCTGCTATTAATTTAATCACTTGTATTGCGATTGGCTATAATCGCTTTAATGAGCTACTTGCCGGTGCGAACTCTATCGATGAACATTTTTGCTCTAAAGCGTTCCAGGAAAATATTCCTGTGCTCATGGCTCTTATAGGCTTATGGAATATTAATTTCCTTCATAGTTCAAGTCTGCTCATTCTCGTTTATGCTCAGCAATTAGAACAATTAGTACCTTATATCCAGCAGCTTGATATGGAAAGTAATGGGAAATCGATTGATAATCAGGGGCGCTCAGTCAACCATGCCACAGGACCTATTGTCTGGGGAGGCCTGGGGAATCAGGCTCAACATAGTTATTATCAGTTGCTCTGTCAGGGAACTCATCAAGTTGCAGCCGATTTTATTTCAACTAAAGAATATAATGATGAACTGATTAATTCCTTCTGCGATGCCAAAATTCGGGTTTTAAGCGAGGGAATTAGTTCACCCGAGAATCCAAATGGCTATATTCCCGGGGGCATACAAGTTAGTCATATCAGTCTCAAATCATGCTCTCCTTTTAGCTTTGGTGCATTGGTCGCTCTTTATGAACATAAAGTCTACGTCCAAAGCGTACTTTGGGGGATTAATTCTTTTGATCAGCCAGGTGTTGAAAGCGCTAAACGTCAAAAAGCGATCTTTGATAAGCAAGTTAAACAACACGAAACTTTGGCTGTATTGTAAGGCGTTCAACCCAGGTAGCAACTGTCTGTCAAGCCAGTTGCTACCTGGGTTGAACCTGGGAAATCACCACAGTTGATATTCAAACCAAACCTCATTGATCCAATCCACTTTCCTCCATGATCAAGCGCAAGGTCTCCTCTATACTAACTTCTGGTTTCCAGCCAAGCAATTTACGAGTTTTAGAAATATCAATTTGCAAAGATCCACATAAGCGTTGTAAATCATCTTTCCGACCTAAAAGGTATGCTGCTAAACTTAGCATGCTCTGCGGTACGGGTAACAGACGAGCAGGTTGATTCATTACCTGACTCATCTTTTTTAATAAAACCGTGGTTGATATGTCCTCTCCGTCACTGACTAGAAAAATTTGATTAGCAGCGGCAGGATGCTCAATACAGGTGAGAATCAAGCTAAGCAGATTATCAAGCGATACAAAACTGCGTTTGTTGTTTATTGCACCTAAAGGTAAAGGAACTCCCTTTTTTAACCATTGGATTAAACGATGGAAATTCCCTTTTGCACTCGCTCCATAGACCAAAGGAGGTCTGATAATAACAATTTCCATGTTGGTTTCTTTTGCTAAGTCTTGTAACCCTTTTTCTGCTTCATATTTAGAAATCGCATAAGGAGTGCTAGGATTTGGCAAATCATCTGCAGAAAACACTTGGCTACCCGTTGTGATGTTTCCATTTACACCGATTGAACTAATAAATATAAATCGTTTCACTCCTTGTTGAGCTGCTTGATTTGCTAAGTTTAAGGTAGCTTCAGTATTTATTTTTCTAAATTCGCTAAGGGGATCTTTAGCCGTCTCTTTCATGATGTGAGCGCGAGCAGCAGTATGAATAACTACATCGCAACCTTGCAGCATCACGCTCCAATCTGCATTTATGGATAAATCGACGGGTGAAAAAACAGTTAGGCGCGAGTCTCTAAACTGCCCTCCAGAAGATCGTAGGGCTATTCGTAAGGAGACTTCGGCATTCTGCAGAAGTCGCTTAACTAACTGCCCTCCGACAAACCCCGTTGCCCCTGTTAGCAGGACTTCTGCCGGTTTCATAGTATTTACCTCTCTTATCAATGGACTGAGGCTGAAGCCGAAAACTCTATTACCTTCAGTTGATCGGCAGGTTGTCGATGAGTGTTCGCATATAAAAAAGGTTTCTCAACAAAGCGATACGATAAATAAGCTACCAACAGAGTGAACAAGGTGGCAATAACCATACTAAGCCAGAAACTTGAGGTAATTAAATTGATAACTAACTGCTGTATTGGAAAAGCATAAATATAAATCCCGTAAGAGATATCAAATTTTCCATTAATCCACTTTTCTTGAAAGGAAATGCCGACGATTATTGTTAATGCAGCTAGGCTTAAGGTCCCTAAAACTTGCATTTCGGGACGCCTCTGCAAAACGGTTAACAATACTATCGCTGCAATCGCTAAATAGATCCTATTTGCATACCAATAATCTTTAGTCATCGACATGAGCGCCCCGCCTGAAAAGGCAATTCCAAAGAGCGCTAAATAATTAAGAGGAATTGAATAAAACCCGTAATTTTTACCTGTTTTAGTCAAAATCATCGTGATGACGATACAGGACAGTAGCAAGGGTAAAATTGACTTCCAACTGTTTATATAAGAGAGAACAACACCAATAATAATATAACTAGCGAATTCTACCGGCAGGGTCCATAGACTACCATTAATCACGTCTTTGCATAAAAAATCAGAAAAAACACCTGGAATAGGTTTAGCCATAAATGAAGAATACATAATACTGGTCTTCAAGGTGGATAAACTAAATAAGTAATTGCTAGTAGGGCTTGACGTAAAAATGCTGCCGATTAAATAAACCATAATTAAAGAGCAAACCATTAAGCCGGGGAAAATACGTCGACAACGTTTTGCCATAAACACAGCAAAATTACCTGAGTTAGTAAAACTCGCTGGCATAAAATAGCCCGATATCGCAAAAAAAATAACTACAGCAACAAACCCAAAGGTATCCCAATGGAGAAAAGTGGGTTCCGCTAAGTTTGATAAAGCGAAATGATGGCTAAAAAGAACTAAAAGTGCAGCAAAATGCCTAATCAAATCGAATGAATTATTTCTACTTCCCATTAGCTTCTCAAAAAGAGTTTTATACCTCAACTTAAAATGAAACAAAACTGCCGTCATTGCGAGCGGAGGAACATGCAATAAGGTGCTCGCAATGCTAAGTATCTAAAGTTGATAGTTTTATACATTTTGGTTGGTCATTGAATTTTTATTCAACAACACTGAGCTTCCTTCTTTCTTACTTACAACATCTCGGTAAAGTCGTTCATATTCAGCGACCATTTTATCAGCAGTGAAAAGACTCCAGTATCGCTCACCTGCTTTTTGTCCCATAACTTTAGCTTGCTCAGGGTTATCCCAAATATACTGCATTGCAGTACGCAGAGCTTCTGAATCCCCTGGGGGTACGACAAGCCCTGTTTCGCCATCAATATTAATATAACTGGTACCTGTGCCAATTTCTGAAGAAATTAAAGGCTTATTAAACATTGCCCCTTCAAGCAGCGAAACACCAAAAGCCTCTGAGCGCAAATGAGATGGAAATATGACCGACAGACATAATTGCAAGAGGGCAATTTTATCTTCTTCTGCTAAGCGACCTAGAAAATGGATATTAGTTAATCCTAATTCTTCAGTCTGCCTTCTTAACTCTTCTTCAATAGGCCCTGTTCCTACAATTAAAATAGGAAATGAAGTGCCCTTAGCAGCCTCTAATAAAATGTGTAATCCTTTGTAATAACGCATTACCCCAACAAAGAGAAAAAATTTATCGCCATAACGATTTCGCCAATAGCTTTGACGTTCCTCAGAGGGGATAGAATAATTTGATTTATTGAGACCAATTGGAATGACTGTCACTTTATCCTGATATTTCTGCAATACAGGACTTGTAGAAAAATAATTAGGCGAGGTCGCAACAATAGTGCCTACGGCCTTTAAAAAACAATGCATCAAAGGACGATAAAAATAAAATAAAGTTTTTTGTCGAACAATATCAGAATGATAAGTTAAGATTGATGGTTTCTTTGTCCTTGAAAATAGATGCAACAGGTCAGCAAATGGCCAAGGAAAATGATAATGAATTACATCAACTTGCTCAGCAATTTTGCGAAAATCTTTTAATAAAGAAAAAGAAATACTATTCGATGCAATATTAAGACTTTCTTTATAACGAATAATTTTGATACCAAGGTATTCTAACTCTCTTGGTTCAGGATCAGGTGACAGTGATAAAATTGTATGATGGAAATTGGATTGTTGATTACGAACAATTTGAGCAATAACACGCTCTACCCCACCAAAAGCATCACCTAAAAATGTCTTATAAACATGAAGAATTTTCATGAAGTTCCGAATCACTAATAATGGCTAAAATCATTTGAGCAGAGCTATTTAAGCTCAGAGAAAGCACATTATTTGAACAAACTTTACATTCCTCTGATCTAAGCTTAATAACTTGCCAAGCTAAATTACATTTTAGCGAGTTTGTTGTCGTAAAGTAAATATGTGGTTTTTTTATTCGATTTTATCCTCTCATTTTACTTCTTTAGGATAAGTATTAATCCATTTCAATTTCTGCGCTAATCCTTTAAACTCTCACCACGGATTGTACAAAGGCTAGATATGCAGAACGAAATTTTGACATTAACGAGTCTAAGATTTGTTGCGGCCTTCTATCTATTTTTATTTCATATTCAACTTTACATTCCTCTTTTTTCTCATGGCAGTATTGCCCGTTTTTTAAGCGAAGGAGCCTGTGGGATGAGCCTATTTTTTATCTTATCCGGCTTTGTATTAGGGTATCGATTTCATGATGGTGTCTCAAATTATAAAAAATATGCTTTCAATCGCTTCACGCGTATCTATCCCGCCTATTTTTTAGCCGCTTTAGTTACTATCCCCTGGTTAATCAGCTCCTTATCCTTTACTGAATCTAATCAAACCTTTCGTTATCTCTACGTCATTTTTGCTAATTTACTCATGATTCAAGCGTGGATTCCGCAGCTGTTTACAACTTGGAATAACGGTGGAAGTTGGTCACTCTGTGTAGAAATGTTTTTTTATGCTTTATTTCCTTTTTTTATTGCTCATTTAAAAAAATTGAGTACTAAACAGCTTTTTATTGCGCTTATCGTTTTTTACTTGAGCTCTGCCTTGCCGGGATTTTCATTACTCTTATTTAATCCCATCCCTAGTAATATCATGTTCTATTCTCTTCCAATATTTAGGGTTTCGGAGTTTTTAATTGGCGTCATTTGTGGCCTTCTTTTTGCGCGAGAGGTTCGCGTGGCTCATTCTAGTATCTGTGCAATTCTTTCTATGCTTCAACTTTATTATTATTTAGCCCGGGGACCCGCCTATGGTCACATCGCAATCGCTCAAAATTTTGCAACTGTCCCCTTAATTACCATTCTAATTTTTAGCCTCGCTTCACTCACCTCTGGCCGCTTATACGCGTTCATGACTCATCGAAGTTTTATCTATCTTGGGCGAATTAGCTATTCATTTTATTCATTTCAAGCCTTGATATTAATGACCGTCGTTAGCAATCATAATGAAATCGTTAGCAGGTTTCCTTTATTGACCAACAATGTTATTTTAGCTACCCTTGCATTTTTTATATTAATTGCCATTTCCACAATTTCACATCAGTTTGTTGAAATCAGATTTAGAAATTATTTGAATAAAAAATATAAAAAAGCTCGATATGTAATTTCGTCGTTACCTCAGGCTAACTTATAATGAAACCCTACACAAAAGATATTTTACGTACAGTGGCCGTCAAATTAGCGTTGCTTTTTTTATTATGGTATTTCTGTGTAAAAGATATGCATCCTAATTTATCTAGTAGCACTGAATGGTTGTTTGGCAAAACCGAACAGCAAGTATTAACACCCTAAAAAAGAGGCCGTTCCATGACTTTTTCAGCTGAACTTGTTGATTTATCAAGATTACAATTTGCTCTAACTGCCTTATATCATTTTTTGTTTGTCCCACTGACGCTTGGGCTTTCTCTCATGTTAGCGATTATGGAAACAGTCTATGTAATGACTGGTCGAGATATCTGGCGTCAGATGGTCAAATATTGGGGTCTACTGTTTGGAATTAATTTTGTTTTAGGAGTGGCAACGGGTCTTACCATGGAATTTCAGTTCGGTACGAACTGGGCATACTACTCGCATTATGTGGGAGATGTTTTTGGTGCGCCCTTAGCTATTGAAGGAATGATGGCCTTTTTCCTCGAGGCTACTTTTGTTGGTTTATTTTTCTTTGGATGGGATAAATTATCAAAATTGCAGCACTTGATTTGTACTTGGTTATTGGCCCTGGGGACTAACCTTTCTGCACTTTGGATTTTAATTGCGAATGGTTGGATGCAAAATCCCGTCGGCGCTTATTTTGACTATCAAACCATGAGAATGGAAGTCAGTAGTTTTTATGATTTACTCTTCAATCCTGTTGCGCAGGCCAAGTTCGTTCATACCATCAGCGCAGGTTATGTTACTGGCGCGATGTTCGTACTCTCTGTTAGCGCTTATTTTCTCTTAAGAAAAAGGAATATTCCTTTCGCCAAACGCTCCATGACGGTTGCGGTCTCTTTTGGACTTGCCTCCGCTTTATCCGTAGTCGTGTTAGGTGATGAAAGTGGTTATGTTGCTAACGAAAACCAAAAAATGAAAATTGCCGCTATCGAAGGAATGTGGCATACCGAAAAGGCCCCAGCAAGCTTAACGCTCATTGGTATACCTGATGAACAATCACAATCTAATAAATACGCGATCAATCTTCCTTTTCTTTTAGGAATTATTGCAACGCGTTCATTTAACACCCCGGTCGAAGGGATTATGCCGTTAATCGAGAAAGGAAAAGAGCGAATTAAAGATGGAATGATCGCTTACGGCGCTTTAAAAACCCTGCAAACCGAACCTAACAATCCAATCTCCAAAGCCTTATTTGAGGGTCATGTTCAGAATTTGGGTTATGCCTTGTTACTTAAAAAGTACACCGAGAATGTGAACGACGCGACTGAGGAACAAATTGATAAAGCCGCCAAGGACCTAAAACCGAAAGTTTTACCCATCTTCTTTTCCTTTAGAATTATGGTCGTCTGCGGGATGTATTTTATTCTTCTCTTTGGAGTTGGTTTTTATCTTTCGGTCAGGCATCGTTTAGAAAAAACCACTTGGTATCACCGAATCGCTTTTTATTCTTTACCTCTTCCTTGGTTAGCCGCTGAGCTTGGTTGGATAGTTGCTGAGTATGGCCGCCAGCCCTGGGTTGTTGAAGGTGTATTACCCACTTTTATGGGAGTCTCTTCGTTGACTTCAGGTCAGGTTTTAACTTCTATTGCTGGATTTGTTCTATTTTATAGCGTACTTGCGATAGTCGAATTGTTTTTAATGGTCAAATATATTCGCCTTGGCCCAGACAACATGAGCCATTAACAGGAGGGTCGCCCAATGCCTTTAGATTATGAAACACTTAGAATGATATGGTGGTTATTGATCGGTATACTTTTAATAGGCTTTGCCGTCATGGATGGGTTTGATTTAGGCGTCGCCATGGGATTGCCCTGGTTGGCTAAAACCGATACTGAAAAACGCATCATGATCAATAGCATAGGGCCAACTTGGGAAGGAAATCAGGTATGGTTAATTTTAGGTGCTGGAGCTATTTTTGCAGCCTGGCCTACTTTATATGCTTTATCTTTCTCAGGATTTTATTTTGCGATGTTATTGGTACTTCTGGCATTGATATTAAGGCCAGTGGGTTTTAAATATCGCTCTAAAATCGATAATCCTGTGTGGCGACAAATCTGGGATTATGCCTTATTTATTGGAGGTTTTGTTCCTTCTTTAATTTTTGGTGTCGCAGTTGGTAATGTCTTGCAAGGCATTCCATTTTATTTTGATGAAAGCTTAAGAATATTTTACACGGGAACCTTTTTAGACCTACTCAATCCTTTTGCTATCGGATGTGGATTATTATCCGTGTTGATGTTAGCTATGCACGGTGCTTTTTTCCTGCAAGTAAAAACCGAAGGAGCCTTACAAATCAGAGCCGGAAAACAAGCGCGGATCTGTGCTCTTTTAGTTATATTGCTATTTATTACTTTAGGATTTTGGACTTATTTCCAAATCAATGGCTATACAGTGCAATCTGTTCTAGCTCATGATGGACCTTCAAACCCGACTTATAAAGAGGTTACTTCGCAAGCCGGGGCGTGGTTTAATAATTATAAAACCTATCCTGTTACGATGCTTGTTCCTCTATTAGCTTTGTTTTCAGCCTTTTTCGCGTTTATTTTTGCAAGAAAAACTATCTTTTCATTTGTTTTGAGCGGCATCTCTGTGGGTAGTATTATCGCGACTGTGGGAGTCTCTATGTTTCCTTTTATACTTCCTTCGTCTTCTGATCCAAGATTTAGCTTACTTGTTTGGGATAGCTCCTCGAGTCAGCTCACCTTATTTATCATGCTGGTCGCCGCTGCCATTTTTTTACCTATTATTTTTGCCTATACCGCTTGGGTTTATCGCGTATTACGCGGCAAAGTGACCGAAAACTCTATTAAAGAAAACGCTGATACAGCATATTAGGAGAAACAATTCTATGTGGTATTTTTCCTGGATTTTAGGCACAGGCTTGGCCTGTATTTTTGCGATTGTAAATGCAGTTTGGCTTGAGCTTCGAGAAAAACCTGAAGGTCTTGTGAACTTGAGTACAGAAAACGCCTCGGAGAGCTAGCGTTATTTATCTTGCTGTCAGTGCGAAGGCCATAGCGACGAAGCAATCTAGGAGTTCGGAGTCAATAAACGAATTAACGAACTTGAGTTTATCTTTTGCTTCGCCCCCTGGATAGTTCATTTTGTTCGCAATGACGCAGGCTTGAGTAAACAACCACGCTCTATTATCCATCTTTTTGCGCCAGTGTGAGATCAATCGTATAATTTGCTAGTATACCATTCAAATTGGCTCTATATTTGCCCAACCCACCAGTAACACTAAGTAATAAGCATATCAACAAAAAGAAAATTTGTTCTTGTAAGCGACGACGACATTGAAAGGCATGAAAGGACAAACGAAATAAATCGATGCGATTTAACTTAGACCAGCTGTCAATAAAACTGCTTTGACTGACGCCAACCAGTTCTGCAATCAAAAGAGCTTGCGTGAACCACCAGCCATTTTTGATTTTTTTAAACCGGTTTAGATAAGCCTTTATCCCTAAATTCACACCAACTTGATTATACGCGTGCTGCCGATAAAGCATGGAAGATTTTTCATCAATATACCATTTGAATCCATTTGCTCGAGCAAAAGCATAGCAAAACCAGTCATGTAAACTGACTTCTTGTAACAAATTCCAAACTTCAATCATCCGCGCTTTCAAAGCATGCATCAGGTTAGCAGTCATCACGTAGGTACAACCAGGCCCTGCAGCTTCAAAAATATAATCCCATTGTTTTTGAGGCTGGGCTTTATTAATGGTAAAACGTTTGCCATCGGCCCAAAATGCAGTGACATTACTGGAATACGCATCGCAGCCAGAAGAGTTTAAACTATGAATTGCTTGAGACAGTTTATCTAAGTTCCAACGATCGTCTTGATCAGCAAAAGCTACAAAATCAAATGCGGAAAAATCAACATCGCGAATGAGACGAAAAAAATTTCGTGCTGCTCCACCAAATTTCTCACCATAAGGTAAGACTCTAATCCTTTGATCGCGCGCAGCTAATTCACGAAGCCAAGGCTCACTGCCATCGGTCGACAAATCGACACTCACAAATAAGATGGGATTCACATTCTCCTGATTAAGAATGCTTTCAATCTGCTCTTCAAGATAATGCATACCATTATATACAGCCAAAAGTACTGCACATTTAGGCGCATTTACGTTAGTTAAAACCAAAACAAATCGCTCCTAGCTTAGGTCTGTTGACAACTCAGTTTATCAAAATTCGAGCTATTACAATTATTTTCCATCGCTGAAATTCGTAGCAGTTCTGCAAAAAACCATAAAAAAAACATCATCATTAAAAAGATAAGATTTAATAAAATATAGAATTGCGGTGCAAATCCCATAAATAAGGCATTGTAGGATATTTTAATAAAAATGAGAAAAGTATAGATGTTGGGGCATTTTTTAAATAGGTAGAAAGCTACGATAAAACATAGCAACATAAATACAAAAGCCCAGGCGACAAGCGTCAATCCACCATAAAGTAAAAATGGATAAAACTCAGTTCCTACAGTATACCGAGCCACGAGCGTCGGCGCGTAGAGATAACTTTCAAAGTTTTCGCGGCCGAAAGGAGAAAATTGGCTAATCAAGAAATCTTGATTAATAAAATTTTCAGCAGCAATCGTTGCAAAATTAAAAATTGGGGTGGTGATATATAAAATAATTTGCTGCAACAGCGCTGGCAAGCTGACAAATACCGTCGTGAGGGGATAAGCGTTTTCTTGTAGCATCGTTCCCGAAGAAGACACTATAAATGCTGAGCCACTTCTAAAATAACCAATGATGGAAAAAATAAATAGACAGGCTAGTGGAATCAAGCAAAATAAAAATTTAGCTGTTACTTTTGCACTGGTTGTATTGCTTGAGCCATAAATCAGTACCACAGAAAGAAATAAAGCATAGCAGGAGAGAAAGAAACGATTTCTATCAATGATAAGAATGGGGAACAAAATTGCATAGCTGATAAAAAGAATTTTTAGCTTAGAGGACTGAAGAAAAATAAAAGCGATAGGAATAAAAATCCAACATAAAGTGGTGATGTGTCGGACATAGCGCCCTACCCCATTAAAATCCGCATAGGTTGAAGGATTAAGTAATTTAAAGCCATTGACATAGATATCAATCGGCCCACAAATAAAAATAAGCAGACATAAAGAAAGCGTCACCAAACGATATCGAGGATGGGCGACTAGGTATTCATAATAATCATTCATCCTCATGTTCAGCGGAATAAGAACCATACTCAATAAAACAGGCACTGTGATAATAGAATAAAGAATGAATAGACCAAAATAATAGGTTTCAGGGATATAGAAAAAAATAAATAAAAGTACAAGCGCAAAATAGGCTGGTAGTAAGAAATAAAACGCAATGGAATTAATTAATTTTTTCAAGACCTTCGCTCGGGTTTTAATTTAAAAAATGCACTCATGCATAGACTAAAAAAACAGCTTACATATTGTTTCTGTAAAAAATTAATTTTAGCTCTAGTTTTGTATCTCACTGTGGTTAAATAGTTTGCTAAAATCTGTCTATCGATATAACGATCAATAATCAGCTGAAACGTTTTTATATTTTCGATTCTTCGCTTAAGATTTTTGGTTTTAGAGACATTTGTTGAATGCAGTCGATACAAACTCACAATTTCAGGAACATAGACAACAGCGTCAGGGATTTCTAGTAAGGATAAAAATAGATCATAATCCTCGATGCGACAAGATTCATCATAGCGCATTGTTTGATGATGACTCTTTTTTAGCAGATGCGTGGGCCCAGCCACACACCAATGTTGGATAATTTCCCTAGCTAAAGACTTCGGATCCGCCAATCGTTTAATATTGCCACCATGATAACTAATAGAGCTTGGGTGCAGGACAGCTCCAGACTCATTGATAACTTTGGCATCCGCCAAAACGCAACGTAAATTGGGTCTATCTTTAAATTGCTCATAAAGTAATTGAGTGCTGCCGCAGACAACCATATCGTCAGAAGCGCAAACTCTTAAATATTCACCTCTGGAACTATCAATCATCCGATTAAGTACCGCTCCAATTCCCTTATTTTCTTGAGTAGAATAAAAGATATCGAATCTATTATGGTTTGCTTCAGCCCAAGCTTGGATCACTGTCATGGAATCATCGATTGAGCCATCATCGACGATAATCACTTCTGCGGGGACGGTGAGTTGCTCAATATCTAAACGAAGACTCTCTAGAAGAAAGGGCAAATATTGTTCGTGATTATAGCTCGGAATTAAATAACTTATGATTGGGTGCATAAGACTAAATCACTCTCAAGATTTCTAAAAATAAGAAGATACATCGCTATCCAATAAACAAAATAACTGGCGGCATAAGCCCAAGTCGCTGCTTGAAGCCCCCAGTTATCCGTCATTAAGACTACTGCGATATAAAAGCCGATGGAAAATAGGATTTCACTTAAGATAAAATATTTTGTCATTGCTTTACTCAACATCATATAAGATAAAATCCAAGATCCAATTTTAAGGATATCGCCGATAACCTGGCCCAAAAATAACTCTCTGACAGGCGAAAATTCGGAACTGAATAGTGAGCCAATAATAAAATCTCGCAACAAATACATGAGTAGTGCAGCCACAATAGCGACAGGTAAGATGATTTTATAACCCTGAATTATTTCTTTTTTTAAGTCAAAAGAATTTTGTAGTTCTGAAAGTCGAGGCAAATAATAGACGCTAAGCGTTGTTGTCACCAATAAAAGATAGGCAGAACTAAATCGCCAGATCGCTTCCCAATAACCTGCTGCATCCCAGCCTAGCGTTTCTCCCAAATGATTACGGATAAAAATATGACAAAGGGGAATTGATACTGCAGTAGTCAGGGACATTAGCGTATATTTTGCCAAATTTTTAGCAATTTTTTTATCGAATTTGCCTAGTAAATAAGAGAATTTAAACCACTTAACCCTGCAACAAAGCAATAAACTGACAAAAAAAGTAAGTGACTGAAATAGGGCTAGGGCCACTAAGGCACCATAGAGTCCATAACGTACTGCCAATAGGCTAGTAATAAGTAAAGCAAAAATACTGCCTGCTATATTTATTACAACATAGCGCTCAATTTCTTTTTTTCCATTTAGAATGGCGAGAAGAAGCGCATTAAACACCAAAAATATTAAGGATGCGGCAAACCAAAGAAAAACCCCGGAATAAGCTACATCATGCAAAAAACAAGAGGCTAAGGGCTTAGAAAATAAAATAATGATCAAAGAAGTGAGTAAAGCCCCGAAACAAGCAATCGTTCCTGCAGTACGCCAAACTGCATGTTGCTTCTCTTCGTCATCATAATATTCAGCGGTATATTTAGTGACTCCGGTATTAATTGCTCCACTAGCAAAGGTGGTTATCATGGTTATTGCATTTTGAAATTGTCCCAAGGCTGCATAACCTGCTGGGCCTACATAGATAGCGAGCAGTTTATTAATGCCAAGCAAAGTCAGTATTTTCACGATTACTGCTATGGCATTGATTAAACTCGTTCTTATTAAGGTCATACCCTAACTCATCTTATTCGGCTCAAAAGCATTACAAGCCTCGATGACTTTTTCAACTTCGCTTAAAGAAATCGTCGGACTCATCGGTAAACTTAACACCTCTTGATGAATAGTTTCAGTTAAAGGGTAAGAGTGTTGATTATAATTCTCATAGGCCAGTTGCTTATGTGGAGGGATAGGATAATGAATAAGCGTTTCGACACCGTGTTGAGTGAGATGTTGCTGAAGCTCTGCTCGATTGCTAGTACTAACCACGAATAAATGCCACACATGCTGCTCTTCTTTAACTAGCTTAGGCAGATTAATGGTTTGATTTTTTATGTTCGCAAGGTACATCCGAGCCACTTGGCGTCGATGAGCCGTCTGAGCATCCAAGTATTTTAGTTTAACACTAAGCATTGCTGCTTGTATTTCATCCAAGCGGCTATTTACTCCCTGATACAGATTTTTATATTTTTCATGTGAACCATAATTACGTAAAGCACGTACTACTTCGGCTAATTGAGGATCATTCGTCGTAATTGCACCTGCATCACCCAAGGCGCCCAAGTTTTTACCCGGATAAAAACTAAAACCCGAAGCATCTCCCCAGTTTCCAGCCTTGCGTCCGTCAATACTCGCCCCATGCGCTTGAGCAGAATCTTCTAATACGAGTAATTGATGACGCTTAGCAATATCTAATAAAGCCGGCATCTCTGCCAATTGTCCGTAAAGATGGACCGGTAAAATTGCTCGCGTTTTACTAGTAATAGCTTTTTCAACTTCCTCCGGATTTAAATTAAAACTGTGAGCCTGCGGCTCGACAAAAACAGGGATTAAGCGATTTTCAGTAATCGCCAAGATACTAGCAATATAAGTGTTAGCCGGGACAATTACCTCATCGCCTTCTTTTAGCCGTTTAAGCTCTTTCCAAGCGCGCAAGGTTAGGGTCAAGGCATCTAAGCCATTGCCTACGCCAATACAATATTCGGTATTGCAATAATTTGCGAAAGCTTTTTCAAATTCAGCCAGCGCTGTTCCTCCAATATACCAGCCAGAGTCGATCACTTTTGTACAGGCTGCGACTAATTCATCACGCATTGCTTGATTTATATTTTTTAAACTAAGAAAAGAAATCATTTATTCACCATTTTTTTAAAGTCTTGATAAGAACGAATATAATCTGTCTCATTGTATTCCTCACTAGCAAATACAATTAAAACGCAATCGGCACTGAAGTCGTGCATTTCTCGCCAAACCATATTGCCAATTGGCAACCCTTTTGTAGGCGAGTTTAACCAAAAATCCTTTCTGATTTTACCGTCATCAAGAACTATGCGACAGCTTCCAGCAACACAAACAACAAGTTGCCGCAGGGTTTTATGAGCATGAAATCCGCGACTTACTCCCGATTTTGTACCAAAAATGTAGTAAGCACGCTTTAAATTAAACTGAATATTAGAGCCTTGTTGCACAGCAATTAGGCTTCCTCGCGTATCACCTATGACCTTAATATCAATTAAACTGCTAACCTTCTCGGGTTTCGCATAGGGCATTTTAATAATCTTATCCATCAGCGGAGCAATGCTATCTTTTTCATTTAATAGAGGCTCCTCGCTGAATTGCCAATCAATTCCTAGGCTTGGATCGTCCCAGCGAAGACCTGCTTCGGATTCTTTATTATAAAAATCGGTAGTCTTATAAAGAAAATGAGTATTGTCTTCGAGAGCGACAAAACCATGGGCAAATCCCGCAGGGATCCAAACCATTTTTTTATTTTCCGCACTCAAATGATGGCCTATCCAACGTCCAAAGGTGGGTGAACCTTCTCGAATATCAACGACGACATCATAAGCAGCGCCGTGAACGACTCGAACGAGTTTCCCCTGAGCATAAGGCGGTAACTGATAATGAAGCCCGCGCAAAACACCTTTTCGAGATAGAGAATGGTTATCCTGTACAAAGCTAGGAGGAATTTCGAGATCCAAATTTTTTAATTCACAATGAAACTGATCTTCATTAAACCCTTCAAAAAACCAACCTCGTTCGTCAGCAAAAACCCTCGGCTCAATAATAACAATATCAGGGATATCCGTTTGCGTTAATTTCATACCTAAACTCCCATCCATTGCTTAAGAAATATGGGGCAAATTTTCATTAAATATTTCCTAAAATTCCTTTAAGCATTCTAACCACACCCGACTCCCAATGAGGCAGATTCAGAGAAAAATTGCTCGCTAATTTTGCTGTTGCTAATCTTGAATTTAATGGCCGCTTTGCTGCTGTCTTATAATCACTGCTCTGAATGGGATTAATCGCTTTGACTAAAAACCTTTGTCCAAGCGTCTGTGCAGTATTGACGATAAAATTTGCATAATCATACCAGGAAATTTCCCCATAAGGAGCCAAATGATATAAACCACCTACTGCAGCTTTCATGAAAGCCGTACGCAAGCTGTGCGCGGTGATGTCGGCAAGTAAATCCGCCCCAGTGGGTGCACCAATTTGATCATCCACTATATTTAGAAATTCCCGCTCTTGTGCTAAGCGCATAATAGTTTTAACAAAATGATTACCGTGATAACCATAAACCCAACTTGTACGAAAAATTAGATGCTTACAACCCGATTCCTCAATTGCTTTTTCTCCCTCTAATTTACTTTGTCCATAATGATTTAATGGTTTGGCAAGATCACTTTCTCCCCAAGGCTCGGAGCCGCTTCCATCAAACACATAATCACTTGAGTAATGCACCAGCCAAGCACCTAAAACAGCCACTTCTTGCGCTAAAACTTGGGGAGCCTGGGAATTGATTAGATTTGCTAGCTGCGTCTCTGTTTCAGCTTTATCCACTGCTGTGTAAGCTGCTGCGTTAACCACCACATCAGGTGCCACCCTGCGAATAGTCTGGGCAATTCCAGCTAAATTAGTCAAATCACCGCAAAGCGCCTCAGTACCATGGCGATCCAGCGCAATTAATTCACCAAGCGGGGATAAGGCGCGCTGTAACTCCCATCCTAACTGACCATTTTTTCCAAAGAGAAGAATTTTCATCGAGCTAAACTATGCTCTTACTTAAAAATAAGAGTTAATGATTTTCGAGTTAGTACCCATATAACTCCCGAAATTAATCCTGCAAACAAGGATAAAATTAAAATTAATTTTTTATGAGGCGCGATCGGTAAATCAGAAACGATAACCTCTCCGTCCTGTTTAAACAGGACCACTATACTCGGATTAATTATAATTTTCTTATACAAATCAAGCATGGATTGGGTTTCGCGCAATTTAAGCTCCGCAGGTGCAAATGCATCTGAAGAACCTCTATTTTCGATATTATTAAGCTCTGCCTGCAAAGCAGCACTACCGCGTAAATACATCAAACTTGGATCATTAACCGTTGAGGCATCCGTTATTATTTTTGAAACAGCGTTTCCTTTTACTCCAACAGCTTGCGCAACTTTAATTGCCTCTTTCAATTGCTGAACTCGATCAAGACGATGTATATCTGCCGCTTCTCTAATTGCATCGATTTTTTCCCGCAACTCGCGCATCACATTTTTATGTTGGCTATCGATATCCGTTAAGATGTCTTCGAGCGCTTTTTGCTTAGCTAAAGCGATATATTTTGCCAGCCATTTTGCATCTTGTTGGGGAGATACGCCCCGAATGGTGACCATATAATTTGAAGGAGGAGGAGTGAAGGCATTTGGCAACGATTTAATTTCTTTAATCATTAATGATTTGGAGAAATTCGCATAAAGTTGACCTTGTGATAGCGCTGTTTTATTTTCCATCGAAGGCAAAATAATTGTGTTAAAAAAAAGTCTTTTCGTCGATTCGGCTTGGAGTTCTTTAGTAAAATTGTCATAGACATCTTTTATTTCATAGGGACTCAACAGCGATTTTTTTAGCAATAAACGCCCCTGATTGAGGGCGGCAATGTCTCCTTGAGAAGGTGGCGAAATGATTGTTGCTGCCTCATACACGGGGCTGCTGAGCAAAATATAGGTAAACCCTAAAAATAAACCTAAAATGGCTGTCAGAGTTATTAATAATTTTTGCTTCCATATCGCTTGTAGAAAATCTATCAAGGTCATTTCATTATTAATAGGTTCTTCCTTTAATTGCTGCCCTTCCACTCTAAATTCTCCTCATTTTAGGGTTAATCAAGCTAGGCCAAACGGCTGGATAATATCATTATTTTGCACAAAACAATAACTGTAGAAACTTAGCCAAACGAATCCCCGTGGCCCAATATTAAAAGAAAATTCGCATAATTGGGCCAATTGGAGATATACTGTCCTGATGTTCATAAATCGGAAGGCTACATGTCCTTAAAGGCCATGTATAACGAAATTGCGGGACATTATGCTACTGCAGATCGATTTGGCTCAATTAGTAAAAGTCATCTCGCTGCAATAGAACAGATTAGAAAACATCATCTAGGTTTAAGACCCAATTACAAAGTACTAGATTTTGGTGTAGGTGACGGTGCTTTTTTAGAAAAGCTCAAGCCTTACATGCCCGAAGCCAATTTTACTGGAATTGATATTTCGCAAGAAATGTTAACCCATGCACGTAAGTTAATCTCGCTAACAACCATTGAAGCGAGTGCCACAGAAGCCAGTCACTATCTTCCTCATCATAGTCAAGATTTAGTGCTTGCCCATTTTATCAATGCTTATATCCCTATTCATACCTTGTTTCATGAGGCTAATCTTCTTACGCGCGCAAATGGTCATTTTTCTCTCATCAGCACGACTTATGAATCATTCCCTGTCGCCCAACAACATTTAGCCAAATTTATTTCTGAAGGCACTATTTTAAGTAGCGTAGTAGGACATTATTACAAAGCGATGGTAAAAAATACCACTGTTGCTTCTGGCCAAGATGAATTAATGAATATCTTTGCACAGCACAAATTTAAAGTGGTTGAACACCAGCGTTTACATATTCCAGTCACAATACAAAATATCGATGAACTTGCTGAATTTGGCATTGATGGCACCTGGTTTTTAAATAGTATCTCCATGCGGATGCTGCCAAAGAATTTTTTAATACAGCGCTTAAAACGCCTTTTTGGTCAGATTTTTACTTTCCCTTACCATGATACTCATATTATTGACGTCGTCTTGGCTAAAAAATAAGATTCCAGGGAATGACGCCCATGTCTTTGCAAGGAGCTCACATGGTGGTTTATCAAACGATTAAAAATTACCTCCCCCGCTGGGATCTTCGGCAGTTGCAAACCAATAATATTGTCATGATTACCTTCTGGAGTCAGTTTTCAGTTTATTCGCTGAATACCATATTGATTCTTTTTTTAACACGCCCGCTCCTCATGCATGGCTTAGGCTATGATCAAAAAACCGCTTATGCCTTTATCGGCGTCAGTCAAGCGACAGCCTATCTCATGCCCGTTGTTGGCGGATTTATGGCAGACAAAATATTAGGTATCCGACGCGCAATTTTTCTGGGTAGTCTTTTAGTTGCTTTAGCTTATTTATTGGTGATGTTAAGCGGATATACCCTCGAATCTTATGGGGATAAATTATTTATTGCCGCTTATGCATTATTACCGGCAACAAATTCTCTGTTAATGGGTACTACCTCATCAATGGTTTCGCACATCTATTCCGATGATGCAGTTAAAGCAAAATCTGCGATGACCTTCTATTACATGGCTATTAATATTGGCGGTCTGTTAGCAGCCATTATTTCCCCAGCCTTGCTCGATAGTCGTTATGGTCCTTTATCAGTACTAACACTTGCCTTTGCTGGCAAATCGATAGCTGCTCTTAATTTTGCCAAACGCTATTCACTTTACGATAATGTAGTCTGGGGAAAAGATAAATTTCGACTAGGCGTTAAAAATCAAGCACGGCTTATCTTCTATATTTTAGGAATTTATTGCTTTACCCTTTTCGCCTACTCATACGTTTACCTTGCAGGTATAATCGTTGGCGTTGGTTGCTTGCTGGGAATTTTTTGGTTTTTTCTTACTACCCTAAAACTTTCAGGCGCAGCTCGGTCAAAACAATTAGTCGCTTTATTTCTAATTATCGAAGCGGTTATCTTTTTTATTATTTATAACCAAATGAATACTACTTTAGTGTTATTTGCAAAAAATAACTCTAACTTGCAACTTCTTGGCCTAAGCCTCTCACCCGCTCAGTACCAACTCCTAAATCCTCTGCTAATTATTGCTATTGGTACACAATTACCTCGTTTTTATCGTTTATTTCCTCGGTTTACTATTCCCTACCAATTTGCTTCGGGGACTTTATTAGCCGGCGGTGCACTGCTCTTAATGGCCTTTGCTACCACTCAAGCAAATAATGGTTATGTCAACGGTAATTATATAGGTCTTACTTATGTATTAATTACACTTGCCGAGTTATGGGTTTCTGCGATTGGCTTAAGTATGATTGGTCTTTATTGCGCTAGTGAAGGTATCGCCTTTGCGATGGGCGTATGGTATTTAGCGGCTTCGCTATCTAATGCTATCTCTGGCCGATTAGCAGGCTATGTGGCTCTTCCAAATGACTTACATTCAGCCATAGAAAGTTTGGCAATCTATCAACATTACTATTTTATTATGGGGGTTTGTACTTTGGGGCTAGGGCTTATGATGCTTGCATTCGCTTTTTGGCTACAGCTTAGGTTGGGTAAAAAAGGGATTAGTTTATTATAAATGTCGTTAGGCGAAGGTTAGGCTTTGATAGACATTTTCCCTCTCCCGCGCAAGGAATCTGAACAATTAGATCATCTTCTTCGCGGGAGAGGGAATCATCTGAGGCTATGGACCACGATCCAACCTCCATTCGACCTATGCAACAGCGCCGTCAAGCCGCGATCCTCGCAGGCTCAACCGGACGTATTTAAGCGCGACCGTACACGTCTTCAAAACGGACGATATCGTCTTCACCCATGTATTCACCACTTTGTACTTCGATCATAACCAGATTGGTAAGTCCAGGGTTTTCTAAGCGATGTTTATGCCCTGCAGGGACATAAGTCGATTCATTGGTATTCACAAAAAGCTCTTTGTCGCCATTGATCACTTTAGCCATTCCACTCACGACGATCCAATGTTCATTGCGATGGTAGTGCATCTGCAGGCTAAGGGTCGCTCCAGGCCTTACCTCAATTCGCTTAATTTTAAAACGTGCGCCCTCTTCTAGTACTGTATAGGTTCCCCAGGGTCGATGGACAGTGCGGTGTACTTTATGAGCATCATGTCCTTGTTTTTTCAATTGGGTGTAGATGGTCTTAATATCCTGAGCACGTGTTTTATCGGCAACTAAAAGAGCGTCAGCAGTATCGATAATGAAGAGATCTTCGATGCCAACAGCAGCAATTAAGCGATCCTTTCCACGAATGTAACAGTTCTTAACTTCATGTAATAAGGTTTCGCCTTCAATGCGATTGCCTTCATTATCGGACTGAATTAACTCACCCAAAGAACTCCAAGATCCGATATCGCTCCAGCCAATCTGACAAGGAACGACTGCAACCTGTTTAGATTTCTCAATAAGCGCATAATCGATAGAATCTTCTGGTACTAAACTAAACGCTTCGGCATTGAGTTCAAGCTGCATAAAATCTTTACCTGTTGCAGTATCTGAAGCATCGAGACAGGCTTTAGTGGCAGCAAGGATATTCGGGCAACAAAGTTCCACTTCCTGCAGTAAGGTTTTAACGCTAAAACAAAACATGCCTGAATTCCACAGAAAACGTCCAGATTCAAGATACTCTTGCGCTTTCTCTAAACTGGGTTTTTCTACAAATCGAAGTACTTGATTACCTTCAGCTTCGATATAGCCATATCCTGTCTCAGGACCTGTAGGCTGAATTCCAAAAGTAACTAGTTTACCTTGCTGTGCCAACTTAGTTGCTTCTGCAATAGCCACAGCAAACGCTGTTTGATCAGTGATGAGATGATCAGCAGGTAATACAAGCATGAGTGCTTCTTCATCTTGAAAAGAATGCTTAATTTGCAAAGCGGCCCCGATGATAGCCGCTGCAGTATTGCGACCAAAAGGCTCTAAAATATAAGACAGCGTTAATCCAGTCTGATCCGTTTCACGATACTCGTCCGTGGTTTTAAAAAATAGATCACGATTCGTTACCGTTAAAATCTCTTTCACACCGGGTAAGTGGGCACCACGTAAGAAGGTTTTTTGTAATAAGCTTTGTCCATCTGCTAAATGGATGAACGGCTTAGGATGTAATTCTCGTGAAACGGGCCAGAGTCTTGATCCAGCACCACCACATAAAATTGTTGGTATTAAACGCATTGATTATTTTCCTTTACAAACCTAAATTATCTCGCTTGAAAACCCGATCAGCACGATAACTAGAACGTACTAATGGACCAGATGCTACTTCAAAAAAGCCTTTTTGTAAGCCAATTTCACGTAATTCAACAAAAGTTTCTGGCGTTACATAACGTGCAACAGGGAGGTGATTTTTGGTCGGCTGGAGATATTGTCCCAAAGTCAAAATATCAACATTTTGAGCCCTTAGTTCATCCATAGTTTTAATGATTTCCTCATCGCTTTCACCCAGCCCCAACATTAAACTTGTTTTGGTTAACACATCCGGACGGTAGCGTTTAGCAAACGCTAAAACATTCAATGTTTGCCAATAGCCTGCGCGATTATCACGTACGGGATGAGTCAAGCGTTCAACGGTTTCTACATTTTGGGCAAAAACATCGACACCGCTGTCTAAAAGCGTAGCAACATCTTTCTCTACACCTTGAAAATCGGGCGTTAATGCCTCTACTTTGGTGTTTGGACATCGAGCTTTAATTGCGAGAACCGTATCTGCGTAATGCTTAGCGCCACCATCGGGTAAATCATCGCGATTCACCGAAGTTAGGACCACATAATCCAAGTTCATTAAAGCAACAGTGTTAGCCGTATTTTCCGGTTCTTGAGCATCCAACCAACCGTGAGGATTGCCGGTATCTACCGAACAAAAGCGACAGGCTCGTGTACATACTGCGCCCATAAGCATAATGGTAGCAGTGCCATGCGACCAACATTCGGCAATATTAGGGCATTTGGCTTCCTCGCAAACAGTTGCCAATCGATGCTTGGTCACTTGCTCTTTGACTTTGCTGTATGCGGGCGTTGTCTGATTGACTATGCGCAGCCATTTTGGTTTTGGTAAACGTTCGGAGGGAGATTCGGTTGATTTTACACCGTCTTTAATTGCAATCACACCCTGTGTAGTTTTGTATTTGCGTCCGCTTTCAATCACTACTGGAATATCTATTAATTTACTCATGGTAGCACCGATATTACTTGATGCACTGATAATCCCAAATCAGCCAGGCGAGATCAAGTTAATTCAAAAAAAACCAGCAATTCTTCTAGTGTTGTTGCACTTGGCCCATCCTAGATGTAACAACACCATTAACCTGCGAATTATTTCTTTGATTTATTCTTTAAATAGTCAAAAAGAAGCTGGGCATGTGAGCCGTCGCATAAGGGGGGATCCTTTGTTAGTTTGCAACCACAAAAAAAAACTGTTTCAGTGAGCTCAGCATGGTAGGCCACCGCTTTACTCCCACAATCGCTGCGATCGCAAAGAGGCTGAGTTCTGCTTTTCCCACAACTACACCAATAATAGTTTTTGCCTTCTTCAACATCATAAGCAACTGGAAAAAAATCAGATGGTGAATTTTTATTTTTCATCGCTCTAACCGAGAAGATTTTCTTATCGTTAACCATCCAGTTAACAGCGATAAACCAAGTGCTCCCAATGACAGAATAAAAGAGGAGAGTCCCTCGGGCAAAAGAATAAGAAAAACGCCAATTATGAGTAATAAAAACCATGAGGTATGCGTTAAAAGCAGATCAAATTTTTGTAGTATTTTATGCTCACGGAAATAGATAAATAAAGCTGCAAAAATAGCCAAGGGGATAACGTAAATAAAATGATAGATTATCTCAACAATTTCACCTTGAAACGTTGTCAATCCTTGAGAATCCAGCCATTGTTGATACACTAAACCGAAATTAGGAATGCAATTTTGTTGATAAGCTTGAGTCATAGCAGCCGTTAAAAAAACCAAAACCGGAATTGCAAAATTAGGATGAGCACTGCTCCCTCTCGAATAAATAATTACCAAATAAGCGATTAAACCCAAACCTATTAACAGAGCAAAAATACGCAATGAATTGAGAATTTGATAGAAAAAGATGGTGTGATCTTGTTGAAAATGATGAACAATCATTAAAGCTAATAAAAACAAAATCGTAAAGCCAATCATTTCTTTGAGTTCTTTATGCAACCAGAGAAAAGAAAATAAGGCGAAGAAACAAAAAAGTGAGCAGGGACTAAATGCGTCAGTTAAAGCCATTGTGAGGGTAAAGAGCGCTAGGGATGGCTTGCTAGATATATTGGCATCAAACCAACTCGCATTAGATAACTGCCCTAATAAACTAACCGTTTCAGGCTCCAGACTTCCCTTTTGACTAATTTGGTGATAGCAGTAATTCAGGCCACGTAATAAATTTTGTCCCGCAACTCCCGTGTCATCAAAACCAACCCAGCGTGAATTGCAAAAAAAGACAGCGGGAACAGCATAATCGTCAATATTAAGTTGTTTTAACTCTTGGTGAAAAGTGTCTAAGGCAGCTTTATCTTGGTTTATAATATAACGATGAACATCAAGCCAAGGTTTCTGGGATTCGATACTATGAAAGAAAGCATCCGCTTTTTGGCAATGCGGGCAAGTAGAGGATAAAAATAAATCAACTCGCAGTTTAATTTGATTATTTTCTCCTTTACTAAACCATGAAGATAAATCTTCACTCCAGCCAAGAATAGAAAAGAACAAGAGAAAAACAACCAACGTATTTTTTAACAAAACTTGCATATTTTTGTATCCCTATATCCTGATTTATTTACTATACAGTTTACGATCAATTATAGGAATCACTATTGCTTATGAAGCAATACATAAGATACTACATAGCGATAGCTTTGAAGCTCTCCCTGTTAATAGGTATGGATATAATTTTCAAGCTGCTCGATAACTCGGATTTTATCTTCAAGTAAATGAAAAAGTAAGTCACCAATTGATAGTATAGCAACAAGCTTTCCATTTTCCTCGATTAAAACATGACGTCGCTTCGTTTCAGTAATTGTTTCCATCGCCTTTTCGATGGGATCGAAAAGATTCAACACACTAATATTAGAAAAAGCAACATCTGCTACTGTAGTTTTAAGCGGATCCAAATCACGATATAAACAAGATCTTACAATATCACGCTCGGTTACCATACCAATTAGATTATTTCTTTCAAGCACAACAACAGCACCAATGTTTTCTTTGATCATCAGCTTAATGCATTGAGAAACGGTAGTCTTAGGACTCACGTAAACGATAGGACGTCTAGGCTCCGACAAAGCTGAATAAATTAAGTGGGCCATACTTCCTCCTGGATAACTTTTCTCAAGATGCTAAGTCTCGGATATTTCTGCAAAGACAAGTGGTTTCTGATCATAAAATGAACAGAACCACTGCTTTAAATATAGCACAAATAATAGTAGCTCATGGTCCGGGCTTGTTCTGAAAAAGACTACATTAGACCTATAACCGGCGAACTTGAACTTGAGGGATCCGTCATTTTAACTTCATGGCCTATTTCCTCTAATGCGTTGCTAACTTCCTTAATCTTGTTATTTTTTTGTGCACATTTTAGCGAAAAAAGCCTAAACGGACTTGTACCCGATGGTTGCTGGGCTGAGGCAGAACGAGCGTCTTCGCTAGAGGGACGTCTTTCTGCAGCTATATCATCAGCTTGACTAGCAGCAACTAGGGGGGCTCTTACCGCCACAAGACTGACTTGAGGCGCTCTACCATGGTTAAAGACAGTGCGATCTTCCTCATCATCTCCCATTTCTGGCCCAGCAGATGGATCAATGGGAGGCAATAAAGTAGTTTTCAAATTGGCGGCTAAATTATTTATAGCCTCATCAATTAAAGCACCCTCAGAATCTTTAAGATAATCTTGCAACAATCGATAGTCGTTATTAGCTATCGTACATAAACGTTTTGCTGCCACTGCTTTTACAACATCAATTCCAAGATTAGTATTACTATGAATGTCATACCATTCGAAGCCTAAGGCGTATATTTTTTTAAGATTATCTTTTCTTGCTTGAATCTCTTCTTGAGTTAACCCTACTTCATGTTGAGCAAAATAAGCCTCATTTTCATTACATTTCTGCATTTCTTCAATGTAGATTGATCTAATTTTTTCAGCTCTTGGTCGAAATTCTTCAAGCAACTCCGCTCTTTCTTGGTCAGTCTGAGCCGCATCAAGTCTTTCTTTATCAGCAAAAACACATATCATTCTGTCACTGACTTGAAGTTCAGGAATTTCAAAAGGTCCGCCATACCACCATTGGCGCAATGATAGAGTGAGGCTATTTTTAAAGGTTACATATTTAGTCGCTAAAGCAAGTCCAATAAATAGAGTCGGTATAGCGATAACTATAAATGCTAACTCGGGAAGACCGAAAGGAGTTAATAACATACCAACTAAAACAAGCAAAGCAGCTATGATCAATAGTGGCATTACTGTTCTTACAATTTGCTTTAAAAAACTTTTCTCATATTTAGCAATCTCTTGATATTCTTGAATCAGTGGCTTAAATGGCTTTATTAATAAATTAAATAAAGTATTTTTTGTTTCCACAATTTCGTCTTTATTACGCAATAAGTTATAGGCATCGAGCCCCCAAAAAAATGGGTTATCATTTTGTGAAGCACCGCCCATGTATTGTACAAAATAGTGTGCCTCTCCTACTTTTGCAGCAAACTCAGCTGAACCGTTAGTAACCCAATTATTCCAAAGAGCAGATAAAGGCTCAGTTAGCCCTGCTAAATCTAGATTGGGAGAAGGCCATATTTTGCCATCAATTAATTCGATCTTTTTTCGTATATAACTACTTAACTCAACCTGGTAATCATCAAGCCAATCATGCATCTCTAAGGTTTCGCCGTTATTAAAGGCGTCAAGAATTTTGTTAGCAAGAAAATTAGCTTGAGTCTGGTTAAACTCATCGAGGATATTGTGAGAGTTAATTTGTAACGCATCGATATACTGACCGGCTTTCGCTTGTAGCTGATGAAATAATAACTGAGTTAAGAACTCTTCTTCTATTTTTTCTGTGTTAGGTGCTCGATGCTCTTCTTCTGCTGTCTCAATTTCCGCTTGATAAGCGTTATACAGTTGGTCGGCGGGCAAAGTAGGATTAGCCAAACTAGGATCCCTGAGAAAGGGGAAAAAAACACCTAGTGCTCTAGAACGCTCAAATCCTTTCCCTTCCGCAATTCGGGTTCGTATGAGAGACATGTTCTCATCCGCTGCTAAGTGGTCATGCCATTTTGCAACTATCGAATCTCTATAGCCTTCCACTACATTATAAAACAGCTGATCACCAGAATGAGGAATTAAGGGATTTTGGTAGAATTTAACGTCGTTATTAGCTGAAATATATTTACTTTGCAAAGAGGTTGAGAACTTAGCACTTGCAACCTGAAGTTGCTCCTCAGCAGTTAAAAATTTAATGTCGGGATAAACAGTAGGAAGGACTTTTAAAATGATTTGGTGGATTAGGTCATTATATTCTTCAGAATTAGTAACATCCGGCGTCAACGCCTTGCCCGCTAGTGTTTTTATTGCCTCATCAATTTGCTTTTGATAATAGGCCTTCCATATCCAGCTGTCATCTCTTTGTTTTTCCAGCTCAGCGATAACGCCTTCTGCCTCAGTAATAGCAGCAGAAAAAAGTAGACCAGCGTCGCTTTTCTCAAAGTTCGAACGGATGAGCGCAGGTAATAAATCATAACCAGCGATCAGTTCGGAAGCTAATTGTATAAACTTCATAAATCATCCTCTCATCGGGATTTGTGCGCCATATTAACAATATTTTCTTAAGAAACTATTAAGAATTAGGCACAATTATTAAGAGGATAAGAACAACTTGATTTTGAAGCGCTGTATTAGGCGCAATCTTTAATTATTTTTTTAGGTAGATTTTATATTATTCAAAATATCTGGATGAAGAATTCTTCACCCAGAAAAACCAAGCTCAAACTAAAATCTTATCCTACCACTCTCCATGAGCCATCTGCTTGACGACAAGCTTTTCCATAAATTTGTTGCGACTTACCACCAATAATTGCTTTGGTGATATATTCACGACAGGGTTGTGCGTTAGTGTAATAAGTTCTGGTAGGCTGTACGGTATAACGATTACCGGTATCTGGGTTTGACCACCCGACAGCACGACCTGTTGGCGCAGTTTCAAGCGCCTTCTGCATTTCTAAACGGTCAAGACGGTCCATAGTACGACCGATATTACCACCAAGGTAAGCGCCAATTAACGCACCACCGGCAGCTGCAGCAAATTTCCCTGAACCACCACCAAATTGGCTGCCTAAAAGACCTCCAACGACCCCTCCGGTCACGGTACCTACGTCTTCATTTGTGACTTGAGCACAGCTTGTAAGTAAGACTGAGAGAGAAAGTGATGACACCAAAACTATTTTTCTCATTTTAAATTCACCTGTGTAATGGTTCATAAATCCGGTTGCCATTCTACCATCACGTCTAGATATTATCCATACTTCAGGTATTAGGGCTAGTCCATTCGATATATTCGTCCCTATCCCATCCTTGAAACCATTTATTATTCCACGGTTGAATTAAATTATTCTACTAATACGCGATTAGGTGTGCGGCCCCCTCGGGTCAAAATTTACGGATGTACCTAACCAATCTCTTTGACACAAAAGACACTTTAAAATACAATAAGTTTCTTTTTAATCCACGCACGGACACCGGATTTGTCAATCGTATAAAATGTATGCATCGAGGTAAGATGAAATTCAAATCAGAACAGGGCACACGCGAGTTACAATCATTCTTCAATCCCCGACCCGACGAATGCTCTGTTATATCAATCCCCTGCATTCCGTCCATGATAGATGCAGCTGATATAGATGAACAAGGCATGTTACTTCCACTAATCGAAATCGAACGATTGAAAGCAATCGAGTTAAAGGAAGGATTAAACTGCAAAAAGGATACTCAATGCAAGTACAATATCTTGGTGAAAAATGGAGAGCTATTCGCGATTTATTGTAGACCCAAGCAATCAGATAATAAATTGTCTAGACACAATAATATTAAATATGTACAAGATCTTCAAACAGGAAAATGGATTGTAAAAAAGCTAGAATCCTTTCATGGCGAAGATGAGGTAAAAACCCTGAGTAAATTAGGACTTGTCGTTGAAACAAATACAACTCATACAGAGTTATCCTTTTTTCGAAATTCAAAAACAAGAGGTAAGATGGTCCATGAGTTTATGATTCATCATATTGATGGCATAAATCTCAAGGATTTTTTTACCGGGAAAATACAATATTTTACAAAATTTACCAGAGTTCAACTTGCAATCGATTTAATACAAAAATTAATACATCTTCATCAAAATAATATATCCCACAATGATTCACATTCTGAAAACATCATGTATGTACCTGCTAAATTACAATTCGAAATAATAGATTTTGGCAGCGCAAAAGAGCTCAATATTACTTATTCTAACTTTGATAGATTTAGTATAAACAATCATCTAGTGTGCCTATTAAAGATAGACCAGACTCGCAGACAATTTTGGGCTTTTCTTGCTGAATTACAAAAAAGTGAAACGGCTACTGACGATGCTGAACGATCGATTAATATACTTAATAACGAATTAAAGTTTTTGATAAATGAAAAAAACAAAATCCCAGCTAATGAACGAGAATTAACAATTGGAGTATTTGATATTGGATTGAGTTTACCATTTGAAATGGATCAATTAAAACAATTCCCGCTCGTCATATTGATCGATAGTAGTAATCAACATAGTGCATTATCATTCGCAAAGTGGAAACATGATTTAGCGAAGCAACAGGTGTTTGTTTATGATCAAGCTATAAGTACTACTAACCTTAGATCTTCCCAATATATAACTGAACTTCATAACCTCATGCAAGCTTTCAATCCTGAGTGTAATTTTAATTATATTGATGCTAGGACTGGCATTCAATTTACAAGCAGCCTAGCGCGATTAGCCGCGATCACTACAGATAGTGACATACATCTTGACTCCCAAATAGTTCTTTCTTAGAGGTCTGTTGCGTACGTCCAAACTGTTTTCGTAATTAATTAGTTGCTTGAACACTAGGTTGAGAAAATCAAATAGGCCTAGTTTGTAAATCGCACCACTAGGCCTAAAAAGGATAGAGATCAAGGCTTATCCTGGCGCACTCTCGGAGAAAATTGACAAAGCAATTCGTAAGCGATGGTTCCGGCAGACAAAGCTATCGTTTCCACAGGAATATATTTTCCCCAAAGCTCCACTGGATCACCAATATTGACTTGTGGACAATCGGTTAAATCGACAGTCAACATATCCATAGACACCCTTCCCACGATGGGGACATGATAGCCATTGACCCATACGGGGGTATTTTGAGCAATATGACGAGGATAACCGTCCCCATAACCGGCTGCTACTACGCCAATCACTGAGGGCTTAGTGGTTTGCCAAGTTCCGCCATAACCAATACGGGCTTGCGCTGGATAATAATGGATAGCACTGATTGCTGAAACAAAGCGCATAACCGGGAGTAAACCTAATTCATTTCCCGTTTGATTAGCAAAAGGCGATACACCATAAAGCATAATTCCCGGGCGAACCACATTCGCGTGAGTATCGGGCAAGGCCAAGATAGCCGCAGAATTAGCAATACTTTTGGTCAGTTCAATTGGCGGTAAATGGAGTTCTTTAAACGCTCGCAATTGATTTTGGTTGGCGGGATGATCAGGTTCATCCGCACAAGCTAGATGGGTCATGAGGCCAAGATCATCATCAACCCAGGGGCAATTTTTCACCGCAGTGATAAGCTCGTTTATATCATTAGGAACAAAACCTAAACGATGCATTCCCGTATTGACCTTCACCCAGACTTTTATCTTGTTCGTTAGTGGAGTATTTAATAACCATTGCAATTGATGAGATTGATGAATCACGCATTGAAAGCGATGTTCTGCAACCACATGGAGTTCGTCTGCGCTAAACACACCTTGAAATAATACACAATCGCTACGTATACCAAGAGCACGGATAGCCAGTGCTTCTTCCAAACAAGCGACACCAAAAGCATCAATCTGTCCCTCAAGCACAGGAACTACAGCCGGAATACCACAACCATAGGCATTCGCTTTGACCATAGCAATAATTTTGCTATTCGGAGCACAGTGTTTTACTTTATTTACATTATGTAAGAGTGCATTTTCATCAATTTGCACGCGAGTGGGTCTTGCCACGTCAATCTACCCCTTGATAACCATTGAATGCCAAATCCTCAAAACGGGTATATTTACCAAGAAATGCTACCCTCACTTTTCCTATTGGACCATTACGTTGTTTTGCAACGATGATTTCCGCCACCCCTTTATCCGGGCTGTCGTCATTATAAACTTCGTCACGATAAATAAAACAAATTAAATCCGCGTCTTGCTCGATCGCGCCTGATTCCCGTAGATCCGACATCACAGGTCGTTTATCATGGCGTTGCTCCAAACTACGGTTCAACTGTGATAAGGCAATCACCGGAACTTCTAATTCTTTTGCTAGAGATTTTAAACTACGTGAAATTTCTGAAATTTCTGCAGTACGATTATCGGCTTTCAAGCCTGGCACTTGCATCAGTTGCAAATAGTCCACGACGATAAGTCCTAATTGCCCATGTTCTTTAGCCAAACGACGGCAACGAGCACGCATTTCCGAGGGACTTAAGGCGGGCGTATCATCAATAAACAAAGGCGCTTCCGATAACATGTGAACAGCGGAAGTAACACGAGGCCAATCCTCATCATCCAATTTTCCTGTACGAATTCGATGCTGATCGATTCGACCCAGAGATGACATCATCCTCATGGCTAAAGAATCGGCAGGCATCTCCATAGAAAAAACTAAAACAGGTTTCTTCGCGTGAATGGCTGCATGCTCTGCCATATTCATCACGAGCGTCGTTTTACCCATCGATGGACGACCTGCAACAATAACCAAATCAGAGGATTGCAACCCTGAGGTCATTTCATCCAAATCGGATAAACCAGTTGCCAACCCAGTAATGACGTCTCCATTATGATAAAGCGCGTCAATTCGCTCGACTGCTTTAACTAGGATGGATTTAATACTTTCAGGCCCACCATCTCCACCGGTTTGCTCGGCAATAGCAAAAACTTTAGTTTCTGCAAAATCAAGTAAATCGCTAACCTCCCGCCCCCCTGGGTTATAAGCAGAATCAGCAATTTCACTAGCCACTGCAATTAATTGCCGCTGCACCGATTTTTCGCGCACGATATCTGCATAAGCCGAAACGTTGGCGACACTGGGCGTATTGTTAGCTAATTCAAATAAATAGGTTTCCCCTCCGGCGTCATCAAGTTCATTTTTCGATTTTAAAATATCGAGTAAAGTCACTACATCAAAAGGTTGTCCTTTTTTAACTAAATCAATAATGGCACGATAAAGAATGCGATGCTCCGTACGATAAAAATCCGCTTCGCATAATTTTGTGCTGATTTTATCCCAAACCTGATTGTCCAACATTAATCCACCAATGATGGATTGCTCGGCTTCAGCTGAGTGCGGTGGGCGCTTTAAGGGGTCGATTGTGGTTTTTTTTCGTGTTTGAACTTCGGTCATATTTTTAGCAGAGTCTAGAGTCTTGACTGCTATTGTACCTAAGGGAATCTTTTAAATGTAGAGATTTTTTGTGTCATTTCACCAAGGCTTCGAGACGGCCTAACGGCCTCCTCAGCCCGAACGGGTTTCTTAGGTGGAGCCTTGGGCCAACATTCTACTGGATAGGAATAATGAATTTATTGGGCCATCTAGCTGGTTTTATAATCCCGTTCGGGCTGAGGAGGCCGTTAGGCCGTCTCGAAGCCTCTCCTTAAAATCTCTCTTAGCGCACCCAAATCTGTGTACGTCCGAATGCAGAAAAACCCACATATCCGCGAACATGCAGTTTATTGCCTTCTAAGGTCATTTTCGCGTGATAAACCCTACCGCTTTTGGGGTCGAGAATTTTCCCATCTTCCCAAACGCCATTCCCTTTATCTTTTAATCCCCAGATTATTCTTAATCCTTGGATGGGCTTGTTTTTCAAATTGCCCGAGCATTTTGAGCAAATCCCGGTATCACCGGGTTGAGGAAATACTTTGACTATTGTGCCAGTTAAGGTCTTCCCTGATACCTTAAGATCGACAACCACTCTTTTTTTACCTGTTTTATCATCAATTGATGTCCATGTCCCAGCAGGTGATTGTGCGAAACCAACAGGTATAACGGTCAGCGTTATCAAAAAGGCCAATAAAGCTTTAATTTGTCTCATGAGTCTTTCTCCGTAAATTGCTCACTCGACAGGATAGGTCATGAGAATCTGGATTGCAATTCCTCAATCCTCGGAATAAAAATTCAGTGTTCAATCATTTGATAAAGGCATAAAAAATTGCTCAACGTCATTGGGGGTCAAGCTAATCATGCCACTCGCATTATTCGATAAAATGCCATCAAATAATTGGCGCTTTTTCTTTTGCATTGCAAGAATGGCTTCTTCAACGGTTCCTGCAGTAATCAATTTATAAACAAAAACGGGATTCTCTTGACCTATCCGGTGGCTTCGATCGGTCGCTTGATCTTCAACCGCTGGATTCCACCAAGGATCATAATGGATAACTGTATCTGCCCTCGTTAAATTTAAACCAGTGCCCCCTGCTTTTAGGCTAATTAGAAAAATAGGGGTATTACCTTCTTGGAAGGTATTAACTAAGGCTTGGCGGTTTTGCGTTTGACCTGTTAATTTCAAATAAGCATAGTGACGCTCAATGAGCTGCTTTTCGATCAACTCCAACATTGAAGTAAACTGGGAGAACACTAAGACTCGGCGTCCTTCATCAACCAAGCTTTCAAGCAACTCCATTAATGTATCTAATTTAGCCGAAGTACCGTGGGCAATTTCTGCCTCAGGCATCGATAGTAGTTTCGGATCACAGCAGACTTGTCGTAATTTAAGTAAGGCATCGAGTAAAACAATATGGCTTTTGTTGATGCCTTGTTTAGCAATCGCTTCACGAACTTTTTTCTCCATACTCATCCGAATAGCTTCATATAAATCACGCTGACTACCGGTTAGCTCAATAATACGAGTCATTTCCGTTTTTTCGGGTAACTCGCTAGCCACTTGATTTTTACTTCGCCGTAACATGAATGGCTGAACTCGTTTTGCGAGTAAATGTCTTTTTTCAGTATCATTCAATTTTTCAATGGGAGTCTTAAAAAACTGACGGAATTGTTTTGCATCGCCTAATAAACCCGGCATTAAAAAATGGAATAGTGACCAAAGTTCTCCTAAGTGATTTTCTAAAGGCGTTCCGGATAAACAGAGTCGATGTAGCGCTGGAATTTGCTGAATGATTTGCGTGGTTTTTGTTCTAGCGTTCTTAATCGATTGAGCTTCATCAAGAATGAGATAATAAAAAGGGTAATCGATAAATCGCGGTTTATCACGCTGAATAAGTCCATAGGTGGAAATAATTAGATCATAATTATCAAAATCATCTGCATGGCGTTCCAAACCGTGAAAAATTAATACCTTTAATTCTGGCGTAAATCGTTTGGCCTCTTCAAACCAATTACCCACTAAACTGGTTGGTGCAACAATCAAACTCGCTTTTGTTAAGCGACCCTGTTCCTTTTCAACTTGTAAATGAGCGAGAGTTTGAACCGTCTTACCCAAGCCCATATCATCCGCTAAAATGCCGCCAAAACGACTGATGCGCAAAAACTGTAACCAATTTAAGCCTTGATGTTGATAATCGCGAAGCGTAGCTTTCAAGCCTCGCGGTATTTCAATAGCGGGAAGATTAATCAAACTCATGAGCTGCTGTAATTGTTTGCGCAAGGTGGTATCACCCTGCCAACGGGCGGAAATGCAGGCCATAGCTTGCTCAGTTTCTTGCATCAAAACCAGCTGGTAACGATTTATTTGCAGCGATTTTTCGGATTTAATATGACGCAGGCCATACTGTAATAGAAAGCGAAGTAGCGGTTTAATTCGCCCAAGACTAACCTGCAGAACTTTACCTTCGGATAGAGGCAATTTAACTCGTTCATTCTCAGGTAAGCTATCAAGATTATCTTTACCAAGTCGACCAATCAGCTCAGCTACCAAAGGTACAATGGAGACTTGCTTTCCGTCCACCAAAATTCCTAATTGATAAGAGAAAAAATCATTTCCCTTTTCATCAAGTTCGGAAAACCATTCAAGCTCGTCGGCATCAATTAATTCTTCATAAAAAGGATGAATAAATTCGATGAGCCAGCCTTTATTTTTCAGTAGCGGAATGACCTGATTATATAAACGAGGTAAATCATTTTCGTCTTGATAATGGTTTAAAACCCATTCATCTTGCAAAGTGTAACAGGCCCGCAATTTTTCAGAGAGATTAGGACTGCGAATCTGTAGAATTTCTTTGATTTCATTTGCTTTTTGTTCTTCGAAAGCTAAATCTCTTTGGATTTCAAATAGTTCATTGCCATCAGTACGATAAAGTGTAGAGCAAGCTTCCGTTTTGGCGATAACTATTCCTTCATAATCGAAGGCAAGTTCCACGATCAATAAACGATTATTATCAGTTGACAACTGACTGGTTTCTAATTCGATTGCATCAAAAATTAGCATCGCCTGAGGCGTATTTTTATGCACAATTCGCTGTTCAAAAATTTTAGGCTCGGGTAGTTCAGGATGAGTAGTTGCCAATTGTTTGACGATAAATGGCGCTTGTTCCAATTCGACAGGCGGTGCGTTCAATAAATTTTTTAATTGACTTGCGCTGTAAGGAAGGTCCAAAGGACCGATAATATTTTCTTCTTGATCAAGGTACCAAGGTTTATCCAACACTATCGGCAAAATAATTTCTTTTTCCGAAGTGAGTACTAAATATTGTGTACCATCTTTTTCAAGCTGCCAATTAAATTGTGCTGATAATTCGTCACCAAGCACTAAAGAAGGTTCTGCATCGCTTGTCAAATAAGCGCGATTGGTCGCCAGAATTTTTTCTAGTAAATCGCTATTGCGAAGATATAACCGATCGAACCAACCGCGAGAACCATTTTTAAAAAGCAAAGAGGCGATGATTCCTTCATCCTCTTCCTGGAAAAATTGTTTGCGGCTTTCAGTGATGGTATTAAATACGGATTTTTTACCAATGCCCCCTTTTTTGAGTCGTTTTACAATCGCAAGTCGGACCACGATTCGATGTTCAAAATCACCAAATTCAGGTTCGAGCAGATAAACAACTTCATGGCTGCTATGGGGTTTATTTTCGTCAGACTCTTTTTCACGCAAAGAAGAAAGCCAAGCGTTCAGAGATAGATTGGGTTTATTGGGGACTGGAGCAGGAATTTCATAATTTTCTCTAACCTGCAAAGCAAACAAACTTGCCACAGCATGCTTGCAGTTTAAACTATAAGCGCAACTGCAACGCGCAGGATTTGCAGGCCAAGTTTTAAGATCGATATGGACATCATAAATTTGACTCGAACGCCCCTTAACGCGAGCTTTTAATAAGCCATCGCTAAGACGAATATTTAAAACAAACCCCTTTTGCTGGTACTCTTGTCCACGCATCAACACGGTGGGTAAAAAAACATCAGCCATCCGTGATAATGCTTCTTTTAGCATAGAAAACCTACAACAAATTAACAGTCCAACGGGAGATTATAGCAAATTAAAGGTTAAGAGATATACCTAAGTTTCATCAAAATGCTATTTTTAAGGATCTTAATCGCTAAATTCTGTATTCTAGGCCAGTAGCCGCCCCCCTCTTCCCCCGACCCTCTTCCCTGAAGATTATCCTCCTATCGTTCTAATTTCTGTCGCGGGAGAGGAACAGAATGGATTACTCATTATAAAAATGGCGAAAGTTGACAAGTATAGGTATTATTCTGAACTTATTTTAATGAGATTAGTGTTAACTCTATGCATCCCTTAAAAATACTTATGGCTCAAATTAACCCAACAGTGGGGGCTATAGAAGCCAATACACATAAAATTATTACAATTATTCAGCAACATCAGCAAGAACATGAGGTTATTGTTTTCCCCGAGTTAGCTGTGACAGGCTATCCTCCGGAAGATCTACTTTTTCGTGATGAATTACATCAAAGAGTCAAAGAAGCTTTACTGACTATTCAAGAGAACACTGGCGATTGCCATGTCATTGTGGGTCATCCTCATCTCGTGGGTAAGGATTGCTATAATGCCGCAACTGTTTTTTATCAGGCTTCTCAACGGGCAGTTTATCGGAAACAAGTCTTACCTAATTACGGCGTGTTTGATGAAGCACGCTATTTTATTCCCGGGCCTACGGAAACCTGCATTTTTGAAGTTAAAGGTTATCGTTTAGGACTTTGCATCTGTGAAGATATTTGGGAAAAAGGACCTGTGAACCGCACGATTGCTACAGGCGTGGATGGGATTATTTGCATCAATGCTTCACCGTTTGTTTATAATAAACCAAAATTACGGGAAGATTTAGTGCGTAGCTATGCACAACAGGGCGTGGCTGTTATTTATGTCAATCAGGTTGGTGGTCAAGATGAATTGGTTTTTGATGGCCAGTCTTTGGCCTTTGATCGTAGTGGAACTTTGTGTGCCCGAGCACCAGCCTTTCAAGAGCATCTTCAAACTATCCTCCTTGATGGTCAAAAACTAAGCTCTGAAATTGTTCCAAGCTACGAAGAACCAAAATTAATCTATGAAGCACTCGTCTGTGGTACACGCGATTATATTGAGAAAAACCGTTTTTCTGGTGTGCTCATTGGTTTATCCGGGGGAATTGATTCGGCCCTCACTTTAGCCATTGCAGTTGATGCTTTAGGTTCTTCAAGAGTTGAAGCCGTCATGATGCCTTCACAATATACGGCTGATATCAGCCTTATAGATGCAGAATCACAAATTAAAACCATGGGTGTGAAAAGCACAGTAATTGCCATTGAGCCGATTTTTGATCGTTTTATTGGTAGCTTAGCTCCTTCTTTTCAAGGCTTAGCACCGGACGTCACGGAGGAAAATTTACAAGCACGCATCCGTGGCATGCTGTTGATGGCTTTATCCAACAAGAGCGGTAAACTTGTATTAACCACTTCGAATAAAAGCGAAACTGCTGTGGGGTATGCCACTATTTATGGCGATATGGCAGGTGGTTTTTCAGTATTAAAAGATGTGTTAAAAACCCAAGTTTATGCCTTAGCGAACTACCGTAATCGTTTAACACCAGTCATTCCTGAACGCGTCATTCAACGAGCGCCCTCCGCCGAACTACGTGCCAATCAAACCGATCAAGATAGTCTACCCGAGTATGCGGTTTTAGATGCTATGATAAAAGATTATATGGAAAATGACTTGTCTGCGGCTGATATAATTCGCAAAGGTTATCATCCCGAAACGGTTCAACAAGTAGTCCGTCTCATTCAACGCAACGAATACAAACGTCGCCAAGCAGCACCTGGAATTAAAATCAGTTCTCGCGCTTTTGGACGCGATTGGCGATATCCGATTACCTCTGGATTTTAGCGCCGATGCTTCAGATATTAGAAGGAGAAATAGAAGGCTGTTCCTGTTGAGTTATCATATCGACTACCTCCTCCGCTTTAATGGAGGGATTTTTTTCGAATTGCTGCCTTATTAATAACAAATTATTAGCAATGTCTTCACTACTTGCATCACTCATCAGCAAGCCGTGAACAAATTGGGACGGGAGTTTAAGTCCATCAATTTGTAAAAGAATTTCATCCAGCGGAATCAATTTACTACTTTCGTAATAAGCAACTCGATATTGATCGATGTGTTTAATTAAATGATGAAGATTATCATCATGGATTAATAGCAATCCCTGTCTTAATTCAAGCAATTGGATAAAATGGCTATATTGTTCTTCGAGATAGCTCATTGCTTTGATCCGAAGTTCAGGGTCTTCATCACTTAAATCAGCCAATGCCTCTTGCATCCCCTTAAATTGCGCAGACAGTTCTTGAGGATATAATTCAAAAATAATATCAATTAAGAGCTGAACGTGAAGATTGTTATTTAAGGTTACACCTAGGCTGTAAATATCATCAGCTTTTGAATAATGATAGGGCTCATCATGATGTTCAGCAAGCCACTGTTGCTGCGGCGATTTGTATCCAGCTGTCCCACTATAGGCTAGCGGGTTTTTATCATCCATGCTAAGCGATGAACCAAAGTCGATTAACTGGATTTCACCTGTCTCAAGTAGCATAAAGTTTTGTGGTTTGATATCGCGGTGCAAATAATTTTTTTTATGAAAGTTGGATACTTGCTCAAGAATGCCGCCAATCACGCGAGCATAACCTGTCACAAAAGGACCACATTTTTCTTGAGCATTAGGCCTGTCAATTTGACTCGCCAAATTCTCCAAAAATTCCGTCGCATCTTCCTTGGTTCCACCGCTTAATAGAAGTAAATCATTTCCACGAAGTAGAGGCATCGCATAATAGACAAATTCATTGGTCACTAAAATGGAAGAATCTAAGGCAAGATCATCCATAATGGCCTTATTTTTTTGGGCATTACTCAGCGCTATCTCTTTTATTGAACTCAGAAGAGCAGGTAATTTTTTATCTTTAAAAAAATTGACTAATTCCTGAGGTTCCACATCATAGTCTGCAGCTGGATACTCATCCATATATAATATTTTTAATTCATCTTCATACTGACCAATAAATTGTTCTTCATTAGTCATACAAAGAGAAACCATGTCGCGAATTTCTCTGTTTGCGGGAAAGCATTCTTTAATGGCAACCCATTGAGGTGTTTTGCCTTCAGAAAAATGCGCTGCCGCCATGACTACACCCTCTCCTCCTTCACCCAATACAATGTTAGATAGAACATAATAATCTGTTCCATCGTATAAAACTTTAAATGGTATTTGAAGTGTTGCCTGCAAACAAAATGGAGGTACTTCAGGGTGTTGTTTTACCCTCTCCATGATTTGGTTAACTACAGATTTCTTTAATAGAGATTTATCTTGATCAAATTGCTGTTTTTGTTTCTCAAAAGAGAAAGGTTGATTCGATTTATTACTTTTCTTTTTTGGGGTAAATCTAAAAAAAGAAGTAAACATATGGGACTATCCAAAATAGACTAATTAGTAATATTATAGACATCTTTTTATCCGCTGTTTTTTTCAACTATTTTAGCGTGAATAAATATTTTGTTTTCTATTTCAAATAGTTATTGTCCAAGCGATTATAATTTCTTTGTTTTTATTATTTTGCAGGTGTCATAGTCTGTACTATTAGTTAAAAAAAAAGTATGATATTTAATCCAACATAATGGATTATATGGTTAATTTAGCATGCCAATTGAACAGAATATTTTAGATAGATTAGCAAAAAATGATAGTACTCTGAGCGCCTTGGACTTAAGTAATCATCAAATAAACTCAAAAGACCTTATATTATTAATAAAAGCTCTCCAAACTAACAACCAATTAAAGCAATTAAATTTAGCATCTAACCTAATCGATGATGAAGGAGCTTGCCTATTAGCTCAATATCTACGAGTGAATCACTTAAATCTTAGAAAAAACAATATAACTGATAAAGGAATTCAAGCATTTTTACAAAACTCCTATTTAGATGAAATCAGTATAGAGGGCAATAAATACAGTTATTTGACCATAAAAAAACTTGATGAAAAAGTAAAAACTAATTTTAAAAACAAAGTGAATCAATTGGTGCTCACTATTTGTGTAATTGCTCAAGGTAGAGGGCAATCTGGCAGTCCTTTTTTTAATTTACCACCCGAAATTTTATTTTATATTATTAATAAATTAGACGTTGATTTGTCCAGAGCTTCTTTGCGCAAATTGGCAAAAGCTATTTTTGGTAATAATTACTACGATTCCTCTGGTCATAAAGTATTTAAATGGGAAAATCCAAAAGAAAAGGTATCCAATTATCCCCGATTTTATTTACCTCATTCAGCCGTCTATCAACGAGAAAAAAGGGAAGAAAAAATTCAAAAAATGGACAGGATAGTATAAAGAAAAAACAATTAAAAAAGAAAAAAAGAACTGAGTCAGAGAGAAGAAACTCTTTTTTGAGACTAATAAGAGCACTCTTTTAGACTCAGCTTATAGATAATTAGGAATTATAAACTGTTTGATGAGCAGAAGGCTCCTCAGTAGTTGGGTTCGTAGAGGCGTGATTTTCTGGTTTTAAAACAGGCCGTTCCCCGTAAAGTTTGGTGATATTTGCAAAATCGCTAAGATTTATTCTTCCTGGTTCAGGCATGAATATTTTATGGCCTGCTACGCACTTAGCAATCAGAGAAAATTTAGACAATATTATTTGATTAGCCGGTTTATAATCAATTAGCTGGTTAGATAGTTCTTTTAACTGTATATCGGTTAATGATTGAGGGTCATCCTTCCATTGATTAAATAGTGCATAGACCTGGGGTAATTTATCGCTAGACACCGTTACAGACACAGCATGTTGCAAGGTGTCAATATAAAATAGTTGCCATTCTGAATCTTTCTTTGTCACAACAAAAGTACAAGAAGGAAATTTACGAGCTTCTTTTACATTAAATTCTTCGACAGCAGCACAGAGATTTGTTTCTTTTGGCATAGGCATAGCGGCCATGATCTTGTTCTTTAATTCTATTTGATCGCTTGAGGTCAATTGCGCTGCAGAAAAAGGGGTTTGTTTTTCAGTTAAAAAGCTATGAAAGTTATCCCAATCCTTGCCCCCTTCATCATTGATATTAACAGGTATATTCACCCCCCCTTTTTGTCTTTGATATAAAATCCATTCGCCTGTTTTTGGATCAGGGGTACGCGTAAGGATATAGATTCCAGCAGACAGTTTATAGGGAGGAATTCCTTGCAAATTATCAGTACAGATTAATGTAACTCCTTTTTTTACAAGTATTTCTCTTCCCAAGCTTTTTTGGGCCGTTTGGTTAACCTCATTACGCATTTTGACATGTTGTAGATAAGTTCGCAGCTTAAGCATATCCTCATTGGTGAACGCTGCTTTAGTTTTCAGCCATTTTGAAAAAGATTCATATCGTTCTAAATTAACGGGATGCGCTTTGCTAAAGCTATCATACCAAGTCAATTGGTATTGCTCATCTTGTTGGGTTAGCACATAAGTTAAGCTTAGGTATTCGAGCTCTCTTGAGGTTGGGTTAATGAGCACTTTAGTTCGTGTAAGATGCTCTTCGGCCAATTGGCTGCAACACATTTTGATACTTAATTGCGGGTTAGCAAATTGAGGTTGCAAATATATTTTAAGAACCGGCAAATCTTCCTTTGTCAAATTTTCTTTAGAGGCAAGCCAATTGGCTAACAAATAGTGATGACCTATCGTTAGTGGAACTTGATTACCTTGATTATCATACCAAGTCAGTTGATATTGTTTATCTTTTTTAGTGATAGCATAGCTTGATTTTAAGTCTTCAAGCTCTTCAGCAGAAGGTTCTAGTACAACATTGGTTCTTTCTTCATATTCTTTTTCTAATCGTGAAAATTCTGCTAGTTTAAGTTTGATCTCAACCGGCGAAGTTCTTTCCGAATCTTCATCCTCTTTCGGAGTTTCGACCAATTGAAACGAAGTTAATAAATTTTCTAATCCAGGTGTCATTTCAAGAAAATTGGGATTGCCAGTAAAATCATACCAAGTGAATTGCCAAACCAGTTCATTTTCGTCGATTTTGGTCTTTGTCCTTTTCTGTTTTAATTCCAGTTCTTTAAGGGTTAACTTTCTTGCCGATAAATGAAATACTTGTTTTGCAGGGCTATCGACTGCTTCTTTTTTAGCTAGCTCTGCGTCATCAAATAATTCGATTTCCGCCGCTTGATTGAGATAAGCTCGACAATTTTCTTCAACCTTTCTTCTTTCTTCTTCTTTTTGTCTTAAAAACTCAGCTCTTTCTTCAATGCGAGCAATGATTTCAAGATTGACCAACGGTCTTAGGTTAGGGATGATTACTCCATGAATAAACTCATCAGAAACCGATTGCTCATCATTTTCATAACCCAATATTGCTCTAATTGCAGAAATATATATAGCGGTATTCGCAGAACCGATATGCCAAGTTCCGCCTTCTTCAGAAATAAATAGATAGAAAGCTTGCAGTCTTAAAATCGGATCTGGAAAACTTTTTAAGTCATTAATTGTTTTTTCAAATGAGCGGTGACGAAAAAATCTGGATATCAACCAAAAATAGGAATCCTCATTGCTATATTTCCTATTTGCCATTTCAAATACTTTTATTAAGGCCCTACTGTCTTTATTCAGCTCCTTAAAACTACTCTCAGCTTTTTTTTCAACCGCTTTATTGCTATGAGCTTGCACTTTATCGGGTGAACTGGGTGGTGTAGGCGAACCATAACCCACTAGACTTGATAACCAAGACCAAACGTAAGAGTAAGATTCACCGGGATTTTCTTGTTTATTTACAGTTTCAGGGGCTTTTTCTTGAGTTGAGTTACCGTCTTTGGTGGCTTCTTCAGTAGTCGTAACTTTTTGTTGTTCTGAGCTTTGACTTGCGTCCAGAGCCTCATCTTCTAATGGCACATCGAATGATGCATTTGCAATACAATTAACAAAATCTTTAGCAAAACCTTTTAAATTATCAATAATTCTTTCTTTTTTTTCTTCTATTTTATCAATAGTTTTTTCTTGTTTTGTTAGCATGTCCCTGCTCCGTGAGTCCTAAACTTCATCCATCTTAAACGAATATCTGATTAATTCAAGTAAAAAAAGCATAATAATAAACCAGTCGCGCAAGAGAAGAGACAGGTATAACTGTGGAAAGTGAAATTTTTTAGAAAAGAGCTGAGTTTCAAACACAAAAGCTGCTTGCAAAATAAAAGTAAATCGCTAACATGGAGTTGCAAAATAATAATAACAAGGTATTTCATGAGAATTGCTTTTTTTTCGAGCATGTTGCTTGCATCGAGTCTAGCAACGGCCGCAACTCCTATTGATGGCTTATACAGTAGCTTCTTTGGTGGATACACTTATATCCCCGACAACTTAAGCAAATTCCAAAACGGTGTTAAATTTACTCATGGGGTTTATAACAATGGTTTTAATGCCGGCGGACGTTTGGGTTATCAAGCCAATTATTGGCGTTATGAAGCTGAAATAACCTACATGCGAACCGTAGTGAGTGCATTTCGTTTTGCTCTGCCGTCTTTGCTTCCAACAGTAGGGGAAATACGAGCTCGTGATGTCAATGGACAAACCAACACCGTGACCGGTATAGCCAATCTTTATTATGATTTTCCTGAGATGGTTCCTTGTATTGCCCCTTTCCTAGGGGTCGGCGTCGGGTTTGGTTGGTTTGGGATTCATTTTAGCAACGATGTAGTTCGCAATCGTAACCTTTTGGACAATCCTAATTTTGTCCTTAATCCGACTATTTTTCAAAATCCATTTTATCGAAATCTTCACTATTCGAACTCAAGCAGCGCGTTCGTTTATCAAGGAACAGCGGGTTTTACTTACAATTTTGCCGAAAATTATTCTCTGAATCTCGCTTATCGCTATATAGGCTCGACGCGAATAGGGGCACTAGGTAAAGTCTTACAAGCTAATTTAGCGAGTGTCGGTGTGGTGTATCGCTTTAATGAATACAACTATAAGTAAGGGAGCAAAATGAAACGTTCGAGTAAATTCGCCTTAGCTAGTCTATTGTTTACGAACTCCGTCTTCGCAGTGACTCCATCTGAAGGCTGGTATTGGGGACTAATGGGTGGTGCAAGTTATACAACAAGCACCAGTGTTTTTGCGCCTAGTCCTGTGCCCTTTATCAATATAAACAATCAAATTAATCCAAACCCTAGTCCTGTTGTTGCCAATTCATTAATTAATAACTATAAGGCTGGACTGCCTAATCCTAATGCGAATATTATACAAGCAACATTCTCGAATTTGACTCGTGGAACACTGGATTACAGGGTAGGTGGTAATTTCAGTGGACACCTGGGCTATCGTATTTGTAATTTCCGTGCCGAAGGTGAATTACTATTCAATTATTCCCCCCTGTCGACGGTCAAAGTCGCTGGTGCCTCAATTTCAAGGCATGTGACGCTTACTAATCCAGTACGCCTGAGCGGCCAAACAGTTTTGGGTGCGGGACTTATTAATGGCTATTATGATTTTTACGATGAAGAAATGGACCCCACTTGGGTTCCTTATGTCGGTTTAGGTATAGGTTATTCTTACCTGCGCAACACAATCTCGTTTACCGTCCCTTTTCTTTTCACAGACGCTTTTAGTATTAGTTTCAGAAACAATGAAAGTTCACCCATTGGTCAAGCCATTTTAGGTATCAGTTATTTTACCTCTGATGACCTCTCCATTGGCTTGGATTATCGTTATCTTACAACCAAATCACTTTCAGGCACTAATTCACGTTTGCAAACACATACGATCAACCTGAATTTTAATTATTATTTTTCTGACTAGGGATTGATAAAGGTCACTCTATGACATACCTGATTGCCCCTTCATTACTCTCAGCAGATATGACAAAGCTGGGTGATGAAGTCCTTGCGGTAATGGAAGCTGGTGCAGACATGATTCATTTTGATGTCATGGATAACCATTATGTGCCCAATTTAACCTTTGGCCCGCCCATTTGCCAAGCCTTGCACAAACGCTTTCCTCAGTATGTAATTGATGTCCACTTAATGACCTGCCCAGTTGATGAATTAATTGTGCAATTTGCTAAAGCAGGTGCTAATCGCATCAGTATTCATCCAGAGGCCACCATTCATCTGGATCGCAGCTTGCAATTGATTCGTCAACAAGGATGTAAAGCGGGTCTCGTATTAAATCCCGCAACCTCAATTGATTGTCTTCAATGGTGTATTCATCGATTAGATTTTGTTCTAATCATGACGGTCAATCCAGGTTTTGGGGGTCAAACTTTAATACCCGAAGTCATTGATAAAATCTCGCTCATTAAACAAAAGTATGCCAAGCTGCCTATTTGTGTCGATGGTGGAGTAAGCGCGAGCAATATTGCTCAAATCGCTCGGGCAGGCGCCTCTGAGTTTGTCGCGGGTTCTGCAATATTTTCTAGCGATGATTATGCTAAAACGATTAAAACCATGCGAGCAAATTTGCTCCTAAAGTAGAGCGATGACTTTGTCGATAACAGGCTATGAAAAAAATATTATTAATACTATCGGTTCTAAGCATATCTACGATAACTTATGCAATCTCTGGGCAGGCCTACTTAGATCGCTTTATGGCTTATACGCAATGGAGTCAAAATCTACCTCAACAGCCTGGACCTGAGTTTTTTACTTTCATTGATAGTGAAACCCCACTAGCAACAAAGTTACGTGAAAAATGGTTATATCAATTAGCTCGCCAAAAAGATTGGCCCAGTTTTTCTAAATACTATCGATCTTCAACCGATATAAATTTGCAATGTTTTGCGCAGATTGCGAATTTCAATGAAGGGAGAACAGAAGAAGCCTTCAATGCAACTCGATTATTATGGCTTTCGGGTAACTCGCAACCTCCTACCTGCAATATACTCTTTGATTTAATGGTAAAAAAGGATGATTTTGATGAACATTTAATCACTCTGCGAATCATCCTTGCCTTAGAAAATCGTAATCTTGGTCTAGCACGTTATTTATTAAAACTATACAAACAACCTCGCCATCGCGATGAGCAGTTATTAGTGGCTATTTATCAAAATCCAACCCGTATCGCCCAGCTCGAACCAGGCGAGCTCCATGATCAGTTTTATTTGTTTGGTTTAAAGCGCATGATTTCAACAAAAATGGATCAAGCTATACGCTATTGGCAGGACAACAAAACCAAGCAATTTCTCAATGAAGCTCAACAACAAGCTTTCCTAATTCAACTTGTATTATATAAGGCGATGCGCGGTCATGAAGATGAGCCCTTTTGGTTTGCTAAGATAAAACCTATTTTTTATACCGAGGCCATTCTTGATTGGCAGATTCGCTTTAATCTAAAACATCAACATTGGGATCAGGTTGAGTTTTTGGTGAATCATTCACCCGACAAAGACAAACCTTGCTGGCAATATTGGCTAGCACGAGCTCTCGAAGCAAAAGGGGAGCAAGCTAAAGCAAAAATGCTCTATCAAGCCATTGCCCAAAACAGGCACTACTATGGCTTTCTAGCCAGTATGCGCTTGAATAAAACACCAAGCTTTGAAAATGAAAAACCCGCGAACGATTTGGCTTTACTAAGACCCTATCAACCTTTTACCGATACTATAAAGTCCCTGTATTACACTAGGCAATCATTGCAAGCGTCTAGATTGTTGAATGACTTTATTAGTGAACTTCCTAAAGAAGAAAAAAGTGCTCTAATTTATTGGGTGGCGACTGGACTTCAATGGTACGGTAAATCAGTCTATCTAAGTAGTACCGAGGAATTGAATAATCAATTAATACTTCGTTTCCCCATTATTCATTATGAGACAGTAAAGCAATATGCAAAAAATTATCAGGTTCCACCAGAATTGATCTATGCCATTATTCGTCAGGAAAGTGGATTTCGCGAAGACGTTGTGTCACCTGCCGGAGCCAGAGGTTTAATGCAGGTTATGCCTACCACCGCTTCAGTGGTCGCAAAACGAGAAAAAATTGCTTACAACCATAAAGATCAACTTTTTTCCTCTCAAAAAAATATTAATATTGGCGTCGCTTACTTAAAACAATTAATCACTCGTTATAATCAACATCCCGTTTTAGTTGCTGCTGCTTATAATGCAGGACCAACGCAAGTGAATTATTGGCTTAAAAATCATCCTCCCAAAGAAATGGATATTTGGATAGACACCCTTCCCTGGCATGAAACCCGTAATTACTTGAAAAATATTATTGCCTTTTATGCTGTTTACCAATACCGCTTACAACAAAAACCTGATTTGCATTCGTTTATGGAGCCTTTATAGCGCGCTTGTTCAAACAAGGTTGGGCTAAGGCCTTACCTACTATTATATCAACGTATAATGCATTATAATCGCGCAACCTGTACTTTTAGATTAGAATTATGCCTATCCAACTTGTTGTTCTTGGTGACAGAAAATCGGGTAAAACAACGCTTACCAGGCGGCTGACTCATCCTGAAACTCCGATTAACTTATCCTCACAATCAAATGTTGACTCACAACCGACACCTTCTGTTGAATATGCTTTTTCAGACCAATGGAGCATATGGACTGCTAACAAGCCTCTCAAAAGGAAAGGTTCCGTCTACTATACGACAGCAGAAATTACTCTCTATTGCGTTGATTTGTCCCTACCTTATAACGCGCAGAAAATAGAAGAAGAGATTAGCGAGTTTAGAATACATAATCCTGATGCGCCCATAGTTTTAGTGGGAACAAAAAAAGATCAATGCGAAGAGGATGAGAAGCAGCTTATCTTCTCAATCTATTCAGATTTACAGTCTCGGCTTCAAGATGTAGATATTAAAGGTCTTGCAGGGCATACTAGTTTTGCAGCCCAAGATAATGAGGATTTAGCAGAACTAACAAATCAACTTGTATCACTAGCTATTCAGGTTAAACAAGAGAGGCCTCGAGCCCATCTTCTATTGAAAGCTAGAAATAAATTACCCCCTGAATCACTTCTATATCAAGCGATAGATCGGTTTATTCTAATTACAGAAGAGCTTGATTTATCCGAAGAACAATTTACCCAACTTGGCCAAGAAACCAACGCACTAATCTATGATCTTCAAAATAAGGATTTTACAGCTAAAGGTTTGGCTATCGAAACGTTTAATAAAAACTGCCATTTAATTTTAAATGACCAACCCTCAAAAGTAACCAATGCCATTGAGGGTATTGTGGCAGCAGTTCTTGTCACTCTTTTTGTGTTTGCCATAGGCTTTGCTGTAGGTTGCGCATTAGGTTCGTGGTCAGGACCGTTCGCCTTGCTGACCGGTATTTCGACAGGCACTGCCGCTGCTGTCACTTTACTCACTGTTAGTGGGGGTTGTGGTGCATTAATAGGAGGTTTAACTGCCTTTGGTATCTTTAAAGAACCCTCAGTTGGTTCGCGAGCAATCGATGAGCTGACAACGGCAGCAACAAATAGCCTTGCAGCAGATATTTGAAATATCGACTCTTCAATCGAAAATATCGCGGTGATGAAGCAACATTGCGATACTTTTGAAGGTAGAAATGTCAGCCAAGGCTCAACCCACTATTTTATTAATACAAAATGTATTATAATCGAGCAAGTTACACTTTTAGAGTAGAATTATGCCTATCCAACTTGTTGTTCTTGGTAACAGAAACTCGGGTAAAACAACACTTACTGAGCGGATGACTCGTCCTAAAACTCCCGTTAACTTATCCAAAGTTAACTCAGATCCGGCTCCTGCTGAATTTGCTTCTTCAGCTCAATGGGAGATATGGACTATTAATAAGTTTCACAAAACTCTAGCTTCTGTCTTTTATAGCTCAGCAGATATGATTCTCTATTGCGTTGATTTGTCAGAGTCTTATGACGCGCAGCAAATAGAAAAAGAGATTAGCGAGTTTAGAGAACATAATCATTATGCTCCCATAGTTTTAGTGGGAACAAAAAAAGATCAATGCAAAGAAGATGCGAAGCAGCTTATCTCCTTAATCTATTCAGATCTACAGTCTCGACTTGAGGATGCAAATATTGAAGGTCTTGCAGGGCATACTAGTTTTGCAGCCCAAGATAATGACGATTTAGCAGAACTAACACATCAACTTGAATCACTAGCTATTCAGCCTAAGCAAGAGAAACTTCGAGCCCCATTATTGAAAGCTAGAAATAAATTACCCTCTGAATCGCTTCTACATCAAGCGATAGGTCGGTTTATTCTAATTACAGAAGAGCTTGATATATCCGAAGAACAATTGACCCAACTTGGCCAAGAAACCAACGCACTAATCG
>NZ_LNXY01000028.1:0-22592 GCF_001467585.1 Legionella drozanskii LLAP-1 | reverse complement strand
GCTAAAGGTTTGGCTATCGAAACGTTTAATAAAAACTGCCATTTAATTTTAAATGACCAACCCTCAAAAGTAACTAATGCCATCGAGGGTATTGTGGCAGCAGTGCTTGTCACTCTTTTTGTGTTTGCCATAGGCTTTGCTGTAGGCTGCGCATTAGGTTCCTGGTCTGGACCGTTCGCCTTGCTAACCGGTATTTCAACAGGCACTGCCGCTGCCGTCACTTTACTCACTGTTAGTGGGGGTTGTGGTGCATTAATAGGAGGTTTAACTGCCTTTGGTATCTTTAAAGAACCCTCAGTTGGGTCGCGAGCAATCAATGAGCTGACAACGGAAGCAACAAATAGCCTTAGAGCAGAGATATAAATATCGAGTTTTTAATTCAAAAAAATCGCGGTGATAAATTCTAATTATTAATTGCATTTTGAATTATAATTACGCAATGTAAATCGCTGATTTCCTTGTTTTTGCGCCTCATAGATTGTATTAAAACATCCTCCAGGAAAAGAGGCTCCATAACGATCTTTAAACAGATAAGCATTATATTCCCAATCGGCAAAACGATTCATCTGTTGCGAATCAACATAATTTTTCATTGTCTTATTTTTAAAAGCTTCTGCCGCAGCAGCATTGACTACCCCGTCAAGATTAATGACTCGTACTGACGAAGGTGCATAATAACTAAGCGCGCCGCTCTGAAAAGCCCCTACCCTATCTCCCGGCGAAAGATGGGTGCTTAAATCTAAAGCAACATCGCGATACCCTTTTAAGCTAGAAATGTCAGCTGCTTTTGTTTGTTCAGGTTTGTCTAAAAACTGCGGCAAGTGAATACAGAAAGCACTTAGGATTATTAAAAATAAACCCAGCGATATTCGCTTCGATTGACTATCCTTTTTTTCATCAAGAAGGAGCGCAAGTAAGATAAGAATTATTGAGTAAATGAAATAATAATAACGAGTAAAAAACCAAAATGCAGGCAAATAAAAAGTATAAAATCCCCATTGCAATGCGATGCTTGAAACGAAAACATAGCCCAATAGACCTGCACGAGCTGCACCCTTGACAATAATATAAAACGTTAAAATAATTCCTAAAAAAACAGTGATGATTAAACATTTAAAAAAAGGAAACCATTCAATCAGTGCATACAAAGAAGCCAGTATATTATAGCTAGTTGATCGATGAATATAATTAACTAATTGCTTTATCGCAGGCCCACTTTCGGGGATGACTGTAGCAAAATGACTAAAGGAATATAACCACCAAGGTAAAACAACAAGAAATGCGATTGAAACGAAAAAAAAGGTGGCGTAAAAACCCCAACGTAGCAGGGCAAAAAAACCGATGACCATGAGTAAAAAACAGGTGTCTACCCTTGCTAAATAGGCTAAACCACAAACAAAACCCAGAGTAAATAACCGCAAGAAAGTTAGTTTTCTATCGATTAATAAAACCAATACAATGAGTAGCAAACTTAAAAATCCAGCAAGCGAAGTTTCCATCCCATTTAAATCATTTTGAATGATAATGGGGCAAAATATCCATAAAACTGAGCCAAAAACTGCTGCCCGGATAGAACTTAATATCATCAGCAAATAACCTAAAACAAAAGTTGATAGCCCTCCCCAAAAAGCGCTTATGCAGACCGCAAAGCTAACGGCCTTATCACCCTTAAAACCTAATAAAAAAATAGGTAATTGAAATAAAGAAATAAGTGGCTGAAAGCCATTCGTTAATTGCACACCATCCACACTAGGTCCGAGGCCAGCAACAATCGATCGACTGATACTCAAAATATAATAAGCATCGTCAGGAATGAATAAGCGATCTAGATAAGCGATCTCTTGAAATGCGAGAAAAAATCTGAAAAAAAAGGCAATGCAGGTGAGCAATGAAAGCCACAGAATAGTGTGGTGGCGAATAGTTATTTTTTTGAATCCTTTCATCAACTAGCTCACTAGCTCATTGTTTTATAAATGAGAAATTCTTTATCCTATTCTAGCGTGGATGGAACAGCAAGGCTTGTTTGTAAAACATCTTGACTAAAAGGACTTAATTTTTTCACGAAAAAACCGACTATGTTTTTCCCTACCCAATTTTCAGCACCATTAAAACGTTTAACAGTAGTTGTCTCCTGACCAGTCCCCACTAAAATCTTTTCCACATAGCGATAACAATCATTCTCTCCAGCCTTCATTTTGGTTAAAGCATAACCATAGGTACAGGTTTGAGTGACTTGAAGTTGTTGATGTAAGGCCATCATCTCAACAAGTTTTTCACCAGTGACTGTTCGTTCGTCTGTCTCTGTCGGTACGCGATTTTTCACGTCAGATTTCCCTAGTGAAAATTCAATGAGCTCCGGCTCACTCTGATTTGGCAATGAAAAAGCAATACAAGCATGCTGGCCTAAATAGCCCTCTAGATTTGGGCTAACAAATCGAGCACTCAGGGCTACAATCTGGTAATCATGATTTCCCCTTAAAAACGCCTCGTAAGCTTCGCTATCCCCACTAAAACAATCCGTTAAAAGCCGCTCTTCCACCTGCTTTCTATAATGGGGAAGTGGTTTTACGATCTGTGCTTGCACTTCCTGCATGTTGCTATCGATACTATTCAAACAAAATTTTAATTGTCTTGATAACTCATCCTTGAATATTTTTTTTGGTGCTCTAAAACCAATTGCTGCACCAAAAGATAAACCTGTTATTAACCCATCCGCCAGATGGCGCAAAGGATTAGAAAAAGTTAATAAACTTCTGACCAGCCCAGCTCCCCCCCCTATAAGCCCACCAAGTATGCCAGTAAACACAGCTAATAGTACTGAACCGATGTCGATCAGCGCGTAGCCAATTTTAATAGAAACTGTATTCGTTTTAGAAAAATCACATAATCGTTTATAAGACAGCTGAATTTCTTCTAATAAACGAGGATCTAAGGTATCGGTGTTAGGATTCAGAAATTCAGTCAACTTTTGACTGAATACGATCAGTTCGTCGAGAAATTCCTGGTACTTCTCTGCATCTGCATTTTTTAGTGAGTGATAGGTTAGCAACAAATAATATTTAAGCTCAGAGATTGGAATTGTATTGATGCTAGCAAGACAAGTTTGAAGATCTACTTTTAGAAAAGAACGGGCCATAGCAACGTCTATAAATTTAAGTAAGATTAATATAACTATAAATTATTAAGAAAATATTAAAAACGGAGATTCGGGTACAGACTAGCTGTTAACTTAAATTAGATCCCTGTGTTACGAACAAAGCGTAATAAAGCGTAATTTGCTCGCTGAACCGCCTCATCCATGGCTTGTTGAGGTGTTTTAAGCCCTGCAAAAATAGCTTCTATCGCTTCATCATTAATTGTTCTTATTTGATTTTGCGGACCAATATGTAAGCGGACTTGCTCGTCCCGTTGGCTTCCTAAATCAGCTTCGGCAAGGGCAAGAATAGGATGGCGTTTATCTTCATTCGCAAAGGCATAAACCCCTGCTGTTCCTAAGGGAAGATAGCCCGTTTTTTTATGCCAGTACTGTTGTGTTTTAGGTTGAGCAATATAAGAAAAAAATTGCGCAATGCCTTGATAGACAAGCGCTGATTGTCCAGAGACAGCCCAAAGGGCAGCGCCACCAGCCACATTATTATGGCGATGTTGGCTCGCCTGCGTATCTAAAGGCAGTAGTGCCGCGCCCAAACGAAATTTTACCAGCTCGGCTAAACTATTATGACTTCCTGATGACTGACTAAATAAAGCACAACGACCACTGGTGAATAAAACAGTTGCATCACTCGCCCTGCCACCGTATTCGAAATAATGGTTTTTCTGCCATTTTTTCAAACGTTCAAGATGATCAACAATCGCTTTGTTATTATAACTCGCTCGAGTTGCATGAGTGTCTATCATTGCTAATCCATGAATAGCCGAGAAAGATTCAATTTGTATCCAACCTGGATAAGCACTCGTGTAGACACAGGGATAGCCTGCTCGGTTTAATTTCTCAGCTAAAATCTCCATTTCATCCCAAGTGCGGGGAAAGTTTTTTTCGCTGTAACCGACTTGAGCTAGCGCATCTGCATTATAAAAAATAACTGGAATTGAGGTATTAAATGGCATCGCAAGCAGACGATTGCCTTCGCTATAAAAGGCACTTATCGCCGGTAAAAAACTGTCGATGGGTAATGAAAGTCCCTGTTCTTGCATCAGTTCGTGGACGGATTTAATGATGCCTTTAGGATAGAGCATAGTCGCCGTACCGACTTCAAAAACTTGTACCATGGCTGGTGGTTGCTTAGCGCGAAAGGCTGCTGCAAAACTGGTCAACGACTCCGTATATTCGCCTTTATAAACGAGTTTGACCACATAATCGGGCTGACTTTGGTTGAAATGATCAACTAATAGATTAATTTCTTCGCCTAATTGCCCAGCAAGCGAATGCCACATGACAAGTTCAACCGGCTTCGCTTGGAGAAAAGTAAAGAAAAACTGCAGCAACAATAAAACGATAAGGCGTTTCATGAAATGAGATCGGGATAATCACTAAACACCGCGTCGACCCCCCAATCGAAGAGTTTTTTAGCTTGTCTACTGCGATTGACGGTATAAACAAAAAGTAGATAGCCTTGTTGTTTAATTTGCTGCGCGCGGACTGCTGAGAGTGCTCGTTTATTAAAATGCACCGAATAACATTGCAATTCTTTTGCTTTCACTAACCAATCCTTATCCCATTCATCGAGAAGTAAACCGATCGGCATTTCTGGCGCAAGGCTACGACACAAGGTCAAAGCAGCCAGATCGAAACTGGATATCAGCGGTAAAGGCTTATTCTGAGGCCAATAACGATTAATATGCGAAAGAACGGCGACGGTCGTTTGCTCCGAAGTCCCTGGATAGGGCTTTATTTCAATATTGGCTCGGATGCCAGAAAAAGTTAACCACTGCAATACGTCGCGAAAATGAGGAATTTTTTCGCCACGAAAACGCTTGGAAAACCAACCACCAGCATCCAAACCTTGTAAATATTCGGCAGTCACTAAACCGATTTCCCCTTGACCATTCGTTGTTCTTTTAAGTGTTTCATCATGAAAAACAAAGGGCTCGCCATCGGCACTGAGCATGACATCAAATTCTAAATATCTGCATCCCATTGCCAAAGCTCTGTCGAAGGCCGCAATCGTATTTTCTGGCGCATAGGCTGAGGCCCCTCGATGGCCAATTACTCGTTCAATTACTTCCACCGGCATTTTCCTCTTGACGATTTGACGCTAACTCGACAATCGCATTCATAATCAATTCATTACTAACAGACACTGCAGGGGCAGGTGTTGCTGCTGCAGTAAGAGCCATTGTATTCACTTCTCGCGGTTGATAAGCTTTTGCCATAGGCATGACCTGATCGCCTTCAAAAAAATAAATACGATTAACGCTGTAATTTTGACTGGTGTAAGTCTTATCCAAGCGATTCAATTCGCTGTTAATTTGTTGATATAAATATTCTCGCAATTGCGCTTTTACTTGCTGTGTCTCTTCAAGACTTGGCTTAAACTCAACCCCATTTATATCGTAAGTTGCGCCTGGTTTACTGACATTTTTAGCATTTTGATAGATATCGGTTAGACTCGCCTGTGGGACTCTTGCTTGGGCTGCGACGTATAATTTCTCAAGCCCTGAACTATCTTGGGAACGATCAAACTGCGTCAATTGCCATTCACCCGTAGCAATCTTATTTAAATTATTCATAATTTCTGCACGAGCTTTTACCAGATCCGCATTGGTTAAAGTTGCATTGATATTAACGTTTAATAATGCCGATTGGGTTGTTACCCATTGCTTAGCAGAAACTTGAAATACAACCTTATCCAACGTTGTTTTGTGAGGGAAATTAGCAGCATTTAACAATGGACTTAATGCCGCTAGCATTACGACTGCAGCTAGTTTTCTCATCATTATCTCCGATATAAACTAAAGGCAGTTTACACTAGCCTGCAAGGGCTTCCAATGATTCTATGCATTATACTTAACTTATAATAAGGAGATTATTACAATCAAATTGCTCTCAACTGCATTGCTTTCAATCGGGAATGGATTTATAACTTGTGAACATGAATTCTACTGGAGCTTTATTAATGAAGTCTGTTGAACAAATAAAACCCAATGAGCCACTCATTGTACAAGATGATTTCCTAGATTATGCCATGATGCACGGGTTTGGCGACCTGCACTTTAAAGTCGATCCCGATACGGGAATGAAAGCAATCGTTGCTATTCATAGTACCAAACTTGGGCCAGCATTAGGCGGCTGTCGTTTTATAGAATATCCCAGCACAATCAGTGCGATTAATGATGTCATGCGTTTAGCAAGAGGAATGAGTTTTAAAGCGGCTTCCGTTAATCTGCCACTTGGCGGCGGTAAAGCCGTTATTATTAAACCAAATAAACCGTTCAACCGGGAAGCTTATTTACATTCCTTCGGTAAATTTGTGAATGATTTAAATGGCCGCTACATCACTGCGCTGGATAGCGGTACTCAATTAAGCGATATGGACATTATTGCCCAACACACGCCTTACGTCGCAAGTCTGTCCAGTTATAATGGCGATCCCTCTCCTTCCACTGCAAAAGGAGTACTGCGTGGTATTCAAGCTGCTGTGGAATTTAAATTAGGAAAAAATAGCTTAGAAGGTTTACATATCGCGATTCAAGGTCTTGGTCATGTGGGGTATCTACTCGCCTCTCATCTTCATGAACTAGGCGCAAGACTCACTGTCGCTGATATCAAACCCGCTAATGTGGAACGAGCAGTAAAAGAGTTTGGTGCAGAAGTTGTTTCAACTGAGTTAATTCATAAAGTCCCTTGCGATGTCTTTGCTCCCTGTGCCTTAGGAGCCATTATCAACGATATCACGATTGGTCAGTTGCAAACTTCAATTGTTGCAGGGGCGGCCAATAATCAATTAGCTCATACTTACCATGGTCAATTATTGCATGAAAAGGGAGTTCTTTACGCTGCCGACTATGTGATCAATGCCGGCGGTTTGATTTTTGCAGCGAGCAAATACCTCCATACTCCTGAGCATTTAATTAATCAGCAAATTGATGGAATACATACCTCTCTCTTCGCAATATTTACTCGCTCAATGCGTGAAAATCTTCCAGCTAGCGAGATTGCTGACACCCTGGCTCAAGAAAAATTAGGTCTTGCACCACTTCCAAGCTAGCAAGAATTATTGACAAAATGAGATCAAGTAAGCGCTAATCACTTCCACGATTAGCGCAATAAATTTTGAGGCCTCACGATGAAACATTTAAGTCTCACCCCAGCTTTGTACGATTATATGCTTGATATCTCTCTACGCGAGGATCCCATTTTAAAGGCCTTACGCGAAGAGACAGCCAAAATGCCACTTGCTATCATGCAAGTTGCGCCCGAGCAAGCGCAGTTTATGCAGTTTCTGATTCGGCTTATCGGTGCTAAAAAGATTTTAGAGTTAGGCACTTTTACCGGTTATAGTGCGCTAGCAATGTCCTTGGCTTTACCCGAAGACGGGGAATTGATCACCTGTGATATCAACACGGAATGGACTGCAATAGGACAGCCTTATTGGCGGGAAGCAAAACAAGACAAGAAAATAAAATTACGTTTGGCACCCGCCTTAGATTCACTTCATCATTTGTTAGAAGAAGGCTACAAACATCAGTTCGATTTTATTTTCATTGATGCTGATAAAACAAATTACATGAATTATTATGAATTAGCATTGCAATTGATTAGCCCTCAAGGATTAATTGCGGTAGACAACATTTTTTGGGATGGTAAAGTAATTGATGCTCAAGAAACTGGCGGGCAAACTCGTGAAATTCGTCGTCTGAATACCTTTCTTAAAGAGGATAAGCGAGTCGATATCAGTCTTCTTGCAATTGCTGATGGATTATTTTTGGTTAAACCACGTCTTTAGCCTAGATTCTCTTGAAATTCATTAGTTAAATTGAGTTCAAGCATAAAACGCAGTCTATACTGCTAAAGACCAACAAGGAGTGAGTCAATGTACGAGAACGCTGCTAGCAATCCCTGTGGTTTAGACGGGTTTGCATTTTTGGAATTCTCCGGCCCCAATAAAAGCTTTTTAGATACGCAATTTACTGAAATGGGCTTTCAAGAGACTGCCAAACATAAAAACCAAAATATCAGTCTCTATCAACAAGGGGATATTCAATTCATTGTTAATGCCGCCAGTAATTGCCAAGCGGAAGAACATGCAAAGACTCATGGTGCGGGGGCCTGTGCGATGGGTTTTCGCGTAAAAGATGCAAATCAAGCTTATGCCCATGCCATCAAACATGGAGCGACTCCTTTTCAAGATTGCCAACATGCCGAGCATGGCTTACCAGCTATCCAAGCCATTGGCGGTAGTGTCATCTATTTTGTTGATGACAAGCACCAACCTTTTGCTAATGACTGGCAAACCAATCCCTTGACTTTGCAAACTCAACAGGGCTGCGGTCTGACATTTATCGATCATTTAACCCATAATGTTTTTCGGGGCAATATGGATAAATGGGCCCGTTTTTATGAATCCATTTTTAATTTCCGCGAAATTCGGTTTTTTAATATCGTCGGGCAAATGACGGGATTAATCAGCAGAGCCTTAGCCAGCCCCTGCAATAAAATTAAAATACCCTTGAATGAATCCAAAGACGATAAATCACAAATCGAAGAATTTTTACATGAATATAAGGGTGAAGGCATTCAGCATATAGCGTTAAATGCCGAGGATATTTACAAGACAGTGAATAGCTTGAGACAGCAAGGCGTTGCGTTTCTTGATGTTCCTGACACCTACTATGAAATGATTGATAACCGAATTCCTTGGCATAAAGAACCGTTAGAGAAATTAAAGCAAGAACGTATTTTAATAGACGGCGAAAAAGATCCTAAGAATGGATTATTGTTACAAATTTTCACTGAAAATATTTTTGGCCCCGTATTTTTTGAAATTATTCAACGTCGCGGAAATCAGGGTTTTGGCGAAGGTAATTTCCAGGCTCTGTTTGAAGCCATTGAGCGTGATCAAATAAAACGCGGAACTTTACAAGAAACCAAAAGTTTTTAGGAACTAATATGAAACTAGCTAGTATGAAATCAGTTACCTCTCGCGATGGTGAACTTTATGTGGTCAATCGCGATTTAACAAGATGTACTAAAGTGGATTATATTGCCCGAACCCTGCAAGAGGCTTTAGATCACTGGGATAAAACTGAAGCAAGGCTCAATGAGGTTTATTTTGCCTTAAACCAAGGTAACGTAGAACATTGCTTTCCTTTTGACTTGACCAAAGTGGCTTCTCCCCTACCTCGTGCCTACCAATGGGCTGACGGGAGCGCTTATGTCAATCATGTCGAACTAGTGCGAAAGGCACGTGGCGTGGAGATGCCTGCTGATTTTTGGACTACTCCTTTGATGTATCAGGGTGGTTCTGATGGTTTTTTAGGGCCTAATGATCCCATTGAAATTGCAGATGAAGGCTATGGCGTTGATTTCGAGGCAGAAGTAGCAATCATAACTGACGATGTGCCCATGGGCATCGACAGCAAAAATACGGCTAAGCATATTAAATTATTAATGCTCGTTAATGATGTTTCGCTGCGCAATCTAATTCCAGCCGAAATTAGCAGGGGATTTGGATTTTTTCAATCTAAACCTGCTAGCAGTTTTTCTCCCGTGGCTATAACTCCCGATGAATTGGAAGGCCACTGGGATGGTCAACGCGTTCATCTTCCCTTATTGAGTTATCTAAACGATGAATTATTCGGCCAACCCAATGCGGGCATTGATATGACTTTTTCTTTTCCTGAATTAATTGCCCACGCTGCTAAAACAAGACATTTGACTGCCGGCAGCATTATTGGCTCAGGAACAGTTTCAAATAAGGATCGAAGCAAAGGTTCATCCTGCATAGCAGAAAAACGTATGCTGGAAATTCTTGCCGAAGGGGAAGCAAAAACAGAATTTATGCGTTATGGAGATAGCATTTGTATTGAAATGCTCAGTCCAGAAGGACAATCTTATTTTGGTGCTATTAAGCAAACTCTGACTAACTATAAAGGTTAAAAAGTGAAACTCTACGACTATTATCGCTCTTCTGCCAGTTATCGGGTGCGTATCGCGCTGAATATCAAAAATATAAGTTATGAAACTTTAGCAGTCCATTTGATTAACAATGGCGGTGAGCAACATCATCCCGATTATCTACAACTCAATCCTCAAGGATTAGTTCCTACTTTGAATGAAAATGGTCATATTATTACTCAGTCCTTAGCTATTATTGAGTATTTGGAAGAAATCAGCCCAACTCCCCCACTCTTGCCACAAACGCCACTTGGACGCGCGCAAGTGCGAAGTATGGCGCTTATCATTGCCTGTGACATTCATCCCATTAACAATCTAAGGGTTTTGGATCGTTTGCGAGAGGAATTTAATGCCCATGAACAGCAAATTACCACTTGGTATCACCACTGGCTAAAACAAGGCTTTGACGCCCTAGAAAGTCGCTTGCAAGCCCTGCCGCATAAAAATAAGGTCTGCTATGGCAGCGAAGTCAGTCTAGCGGATATCTGCCTTATTCCTCAAGTTTATAATGCTCACCGCTTTCATTTTCCAATGGAAAATTATCCCCTGATTAATGAGATTTATGATTATTGCTGCACTCTGGAGCCTTTTAAAGACGCCGTTCCAGAGCAGCAATATCAAGCCGCTCAATAACTTCCTTAATACATGAACGGATAAAACCCTTTCAAAATAAGGAAAATACCAATAATCGCCAGTACAATAACGAAGACGTAAAACCAATTGCTTCGATACAGCCCTCTAGTAAACGCTAGCATTTCTTCAGGAACTGCTAGCCATAAGATCGATTTAATAACAATTATCCAACCTAGGAGCGTAATGATTACATCAGGCTCCAATACCCAGCGATTATGAATGACTACTATGAACAAACCGAGAATCAGAGCAAAAGAAGCAGTCATAATAATCAGTCCAGAACTGGGCTTTAAATGAGCTACAAATTGGCGATAAGTATTTCGCCGAAGTAGCATAATGATAGACATGATAAGAAGATACAACCCTGCGATTTGCGCAATAATGAGGGAATGAAGAAAGGTATCGACCATTTTGTTCTTCCTTTAACGAGGTTTGTAACTAAATTATAGTCGATGATGGAGATTTTGTTTCTTTATGGTTGTTTTTCATAATCTTAAGAAAAAGAGAAATGATTGGCCTATCACTCCCCTTCAATTATTTTTAGTTTAAAACTCGTTCTACTTTATTAAGATCCGTTTTTTAGGGACTTGTTCCCATAGGCCTTGTCAATTGAGTCGATGAAATCTTGTGTTGAAGTGTTTAGATCACGAGGGGGCTGACTAAAAAAGTAAAAGCGGTTCCGATGCTTACCTATTATTACAGCGCAACTTTCATCTTCGCCTTGACTTTCTTCAATGAACTCGTCCTTAGAAGCTAAGCTGCCCTTCTTCCAAGCCTCAATGAGCTCATGAACTGATCGGGCATTTGGAGCCAATACGTTGGGACTGTTGAGATAGTCTTCAAGCTTCTCAAGAGCCTGAATTTTTGTTTCAGGAGAACTTAAGAATGGATTATATCGACTGAATATACTATTTAACTTAGCTTTATGATTCTCAATTGCTTCTTTCAACTTACCAAGGGATTTCCATTCGCCTTTCCTGATTTCTTCCAACATCATCCCGGCGGTCACTTTTTGGGGGTAAACAACCTCCTGAAAATTTTTCTTCTTTGTCGCTAATGCCAAAAGGTCTTCCTTTGGCAAGTAAGGATTTGCTATTTCTATTATGGCATTTAATCCCGCCATTAACCTAGGAAGAATATCAGATCTAGAAGGAGAAATTATAAGCAACCGCAAATTATCGATTTCTTCTTTTAAGCGCTTATTTTTTGAATTTAAATTTGCTAATTCAATTAACCAATTTTCCAATTCTCTAATATTCATATAACTCTAAGTCCGCTACTTTTGTCATAGTTAATAATTTTATTGGAAAATTATTAACTAAATATTAAGTTGACTAAAATATGTCTATTATGACTCAAAACAATCTCTTTTACCAGGCTTAAAACCATGCTTTTGCCACTAAAGCCGTCGAAACCCCACTGGAAGTTCGTTGCAAAATGCTCCATCTTGCTTGGCAGCGTTGTACGCTTCCGACTAAGACAGCCTGGCTATTGCATAGATAGTGAACTTTCATACCATCGTAAATTTCACCCTCATCAACTGCCTGACATTTTTCTCCAGAAGTTAATTCGATAGCCCATGGATAAGCTTCAGCCATATCCAAAGCGACATTTTGGCTATTATCAACTGGGGTGGATAAATTAATTTGTACACTATCCCCAATCCAAGGTGATTGCGGACAGACTGCTTCTTTGTGAGAGCCATATTCTTTAACGAAGCAAGGATCGTAAACCTTATTCGCCGCTACACAACGCCAAGCATCTTCCCGTTTAATACGTTGCGACTGCTGCCAGCATTGACCCGGAATGACTTCTTTTATAGCGACGGGTGTGCCATCAGCAAAAGGTCGGTATAACTTTAACTCAGTATCCTCTGCAAATGAGTAAAACGACAGCATTAACGTAAAAAATCCTAGCACTCCACGCAGCATATGTTCCCCCATTGATTTTATTTAGTGTATTATCCAAGTTTTTATCTCGTTGACATTTATGTGATATAAACGAGGACAGAAGCTTATTAAGTTTTGGAGTACATCATGACAGAGGTCTATACAGTAAAACAATGCTTAGATGGTGAAATTCACGTTGATGAGACAGTCACAGTTCGTGGTTGGATAAAAACTCGCCGCGATTCAAAGACAGGCTTATCCTTTATCAGCTTACATGATGGTTCTTGTTTTTCACCTATTCAAATTGTAGCTACGGATAGTTTAGCGAATTATCATCAGGAAATTATTAAATTAACGGCAGGTTGCGCTATTATTGCAACCGGCAAACTTGTGGCATCACAAGGAAAAGGTCAAGCGTTTGAAATTCAAGCGGAATCAATTGAAGTCGTCGGCTGGGTAGAAAATCCAGATAGCTACCCCATCCAAGCAAAGCGCCATACCTTGGAATTTCTACGTGAGGTCGCGCATCTTCGCCCAAGAACAAACACGATTAGTGCAGTCACTCGAGTTCGCCATTGCTTAGCCCAAGCAATTCATCAATTTTTTAGCGACCGGGGTTATTTTTGGGTTCATACCCCCATTATCACAGCAAGTGATTGTGAAGGCGCGGGGGAAATGTTTAGGGTAAGCACTCTGGATCTATTTAATATCCCTAAAACTTTGCAAGGACAAATTGACTATTCTAAAGATTTCTTTGGGCGCGAGGCGTTCTTAACCGTTTCAGGCCAATTAAATGTCGAGGCTTATTGCTTAGCCATGTCTAAAGTCTATACTTTCGGCCCTACTTTCCGGGCTGAAAATTCCAATACTAGCCGCCACTTAGCTGAATTCTGGATGGTCGAACCTGAAATTGCTTTCGCAAACTTAAATGATATTTGCGAGCTTAGCCAAGTGATGTTACGTCATTTGTGTAAAACAGTTTTAGATGAACGAGCGGATGATATGAACTTTTTTAACGAGTTCGTAGCACCCGGTTGCATTGAGCGCTTAGAACATATTGTCGCCTCTGATTTCGAAGTCATGTCTTACACTGACGCAATCAAAGCGCTGGAAAATACCAATCACAAATTTGAATTTCCTGTCAGTTGGGGGCTTGATTTGCAATCTGAACACGAGCGCTACCTTGCTGAAGAACTCTGCAAAAAACCAGTCATCCTTACTGACTACCCGAAAGATATCAAGGGATTTTATATGCGCTTGAACGACGACGAAAACACCGTTGCCGCGATGGATGTCTTAGCCCCAGGAATCGGAGAGATAATTGGCGGTAGTCAACGGGAAGAGCGCTTAGAGATCCTTGATAAACGAATGGATGAGTGCAATTTAAATAAAGAAAGTTATCAATGGTATAGAGATCTACGTCGCTATGGTACGGTTCCGCATGCTGGCTTTGGTTTAGGTTTTGAGCGGCTGATTAGCTATGTAACGGGAGTTAACAATGTGCGTGATGTGATTCCATTCCCACGTACTCCTGGGCATGCGGATTATTAATAGCGGTTTTTCCCTAACTAACGAAGATTCTATGACCCGCGGCATCGACCGCGGGGCATCTTAGTAAGCCATTCATAACCTATGAGTTAGGTTAAACTCCCCTCTTGAATAGTCAGGATTCTATGCATCCGGCCGGCCAATTGTTGATCATGGGTCACAATCACCAAAGCAGTGTTCATATGCTCATTGATATCAAGCATCAGATCAAAAACTTTCGCAGCAGTAGCATTATCCAAATTTCCAGTCGGTTCATCCGCCAAAACACAATGGGGCTGATGCACTAACGCTCTGGCAATTGCCACCCGCTGCCGCTCCCCACCTGATAACTGAGCTGGTTTATGCTCTAATCGATGTGCCAATCCAACTTGCTCTAAGATTTTCTCTGCTCGCGCTTGAGCATCTGCCACCGATTGATTCCCTAATAGCAAAGGCATGCACACATTCTCTAAAGCAGTAAACTCCGGCAAAAGATGATGAAATTGATAAACAAAACCTAATTCCTTGTTGCGTAGCTTACAGCGCTGTTTTTCGGAAAGTGTATGCCAGTTAACGTCTTGGATTAATAACTGTCCGGAGGTCGGTTTATCCAGCCCCCCTAATAAATGCAATAAAGTGCTTTTACCTGAGCCTGAAGGTCCGATAATTGCAATTCGTTCCCCACGTTTAATTGTTAAATTAATTCCTTTCAAAACATCAATCGATTCTGTTCCATCATGGTAGGTTTTGCTTAGATTTTGGCAATCAAAAACGATATCACTCATAGTGTAAAGCCTCCGCGATCACGGTTTTTGAGGCGCGCCAAGCCGGATAAATAGTCGCAACAAAACTCATCAACAAGGCTATAGCACAAATTATCCCTAAATCGCTGATCATAATCTTAGATGGTAAATAATCGACAAAATAAACATTCGAGGATAAAAGTTGCGTATGAAAAATTGATTGTAAGAAATTAACGATTGACGTTGCGTTTGAGGCAAGGATTAGACCTCCGATCAAACCGAGTATAGTCCCGACCACACCCACCATCATTCCTTGTACGATAAAGATCCAAAGAATCGTGGATGGAGTTGCACCAATCGTTCGCAAAATAGCAATTTCAGATTGTTTGTCGTTCACGACCATCACTAAGGATGAAACCAAATTAAATGCTGCTACGGCAATGATCAGCAGCAAGATAAGAAACATCATTGTTTTTTCCAATTTAACCGCATGGAAAAACGGGCCAAATTGATGTGTCCAGTTACCCACTTCATATTGTTCACCTAGTTTATCTGCTAATTGCTCAGAAATTTTAGGTGCATCATAAATATTTTTAATCTTCATTTTGAGGCCGGTTATATCAGACCCTAATTGCATTAATTTTTGCGCATCGTTCAAGTTAATAAACGCAAGTTTGGCATCAAAATTAAAGCCACTACCAGCTGAGAATACCCCCGCCACCGTAAAACGTTTAAATCGAGGAATCATTCCTGTAGGAGTGACCGTAGCCTGGGGAATCATAATGGTCACCTTATCGCCAACCATCACCCCAAGACTATCGGCAAGATTGCGGCCTAGAAGAATGCCAAAATGTTGGAGATCAGCAATATCACCCATAAGCAATTTATCTTGTATATGAGTAATGGCCTGTTCTTCCTTTGGATCTATGCCGGTGAGGACAATAGGTAATACCTGACCTTCGTGAGTGAGCAATCCTTGCCCACCGATATAAGGAGCAACCGCGATAACACCTGGAGTACTTTTGAGTTGATTTTGCAAATTCTGCCAATCAGCAATTTTGCCATCCCTACCAGTTACGGTAATTTCCGGCGCCATACCAAAAAAACGCTTGTGGATTTCCTCATCGAAACCATTCATTACGGAGAGTACGGTAACCAATACCATAACCCCAAGTCCAATGCCCAGCATGGAACTTAAGGAAATAAAAGAAACGAAATGATTTCGTTTCTTTGCCCGTGTGTAACGTAATCCGATATAAAATGCCAGTGGCTTAAACATAATTAGTTTAACTTTGTAAAAGATCTATTGTAGTTAAATTCAGCCGGTCAAGATATAGCAAAAACAGCTTTCCTTCATAAATCTTAACGAGTAGTACACACTCATTATCAGGCAATACACACAGTTATCCACAGAATTTGTGGATAGTAATTTCTTGCCGAGGCGATTCGATGGGTTGTTTTTGTGTAGTAATTAATCATTATGAACCGACAACTCTCTTGAACGGTTCTTATAATCAAGCCGATGTTGTAGAATGATTTAATTTTGCACAAAACAAAAAAGATTGGGTCTTGGCTCAATCTACAATTTAACCCAGCCGTGGGGATAGGCTAGATTGTAGAAACCCTAAACAGTTATGAAATCCCCTTTCTCTATATGCTATTCGACAGTGTATGCACAGAGTTATCCACCGAATTTGTGGATAAAAGAAGTGAATGAAAATCAAGATGAAAAGCTAAAAGCCTTGCTCCACAAGGAGTATCCAGAAAATTAATAAATGGAATAACGAAAGAGAAATGTACTAAAGAAAAGATATCCACAGGATTGTAAATAAGATAAATATCTTTGGGCTAACAATCTTAACAAATAAATAATAAAAAACCAGTCTTGACTCCATTTATTTTTTTCGAATTATTTATCCAATACAATTACCCTTTAAACAGCCTAGGGAATAATGGAACGTAGAATAGGATTTTCTAAAGAAATTAAAGTTTCTGTGGATTGAATTTCATCAATGGCCTGTATCTTATTAATAAGAACTTTCTGCAGCGCATCTATTGACCGACACATCACTTTAATAAAAATGCTGTAAGAACCGGTTGTGTAGTAAGCTTCCACCACTTCATCCAGGCTTTTCAATTTTGCCAAAACAGAGGAATAATCTTTAGCCCCTTTTAAAATAATGCCAATAAAACAACAGACATCATAACCTAATTTCTTTGGATCAACCTGAGCGTAGACACCGGTAATAATTCCAGCCTGCCGCATTTTCTCTATCCGCACATGGATAGTACCCGGGCTTACATCAAAACTTTTAGCTAATTCAGCGTAGGGGATACGTGCGTTCTTTATAAGAGCATTCAAAATATTACGGTCTAAATTATCAATTTCATAATTTTCCATCTAATCGCCCCATTTGTTTTAGATAAAATCTAATTTAATAGTCGATATTTTACATATAATAGATATTGAAAGTAAAATTTATTAAACGATATTGAATTTATACCCTTTTTTGTTGTGAAATATTCAAAACACTAAGCGAGTATTATGATGAAAAAACAGTTTATTGAAAAGCAACAGCAAATTAGTTTTGTGAAATCTTTTTTCTCTCAGCAATTAGAACAGCAATTGGGTTTGATTGAAGTGCAAGCGCCCATGCTGAGTAAAGTGGGCGATGGTGAGCAAGACAATCTTTCAGGGATTGAAAAAGCAGTTAAGGTGAAAATCAAAGCCTTACCTGAATCATCCTTCGAGGTGGTACATTCTCTGGCAAAATGGAAGCGTAAAATGCTAGGCCGGTTTAATTTTGAAGCCGGAGAAGGACTTTATGCTCACATGAAAGCCTTGCGACCCGATGAAAATTATCTCAGCGCGACTCATTCTGTGCATGTCGATCAATGGGATTGGGAGAAGGTAATGACAGAGGAGGAGCGTAATTTGCCCTATCTCAAGCATACTGTCGTTAAACTTTATAAGGCAATCAAAAAGACCGAAGACGTCGTCTGCGCAGAATTTGATTTGAGGTCTTTTTTACCCGAAAAAATTAACTTTGTGCATAGTGAAGAGTTGCTTAAACGCTTCCCCTATTTACCCCCTAAAAAACGCGAATACGCCATTACTAAAGAGTTAGGCGCTGTTTTTTTAATCGGTATTGGCTCCAAACTTTCAGATGGCCAACCTCACGATTTACGTGCCCCCGATTATGATGACTGGATAAGTCAAAATGAGGAAGGTTTTCAGGGTTTAAATGGCGATATTTTAATATGGAATCCAATACTCGAAGATAGTTTTGAAGTCTCTTCCATGGGTATTCGTGTCAATGCGGCCACCTTAAAACATCAGCTACTCATTACTAATAATGAAGAGCGTTTAAATCTTGATTGGCATCAGAAATTACTACGCGGAGAATTCCCGCAAACGATTGGCGGGGGAATTGGACAATCACGTTTAATCATGTTGCTGTTGAAACAACAACACATCGGACAAGTTCAATGTGGGGTATGGGCACCGGAGGTGCATGAGGAGTTAGCTCTTTTTTAAATGATACAGTCTCCCCGTGGTCAAGGCCACGGGGATTCGCAAGATTGCCGAACTAATGAAACAATAGCTCACTCTTCTAATCTCTTGTATACTTTGACGGCACTTAGCTAAGAAAAAAGGCTATCCTTGTCAACTGAAAGAATCATTCTTCCTAGCACTGTGCTGCAACTCAATGTTAATAATAAATTTTTTGAGGATAATCATGATTACAAACAGCAAGCGCAATACAATAGGCACTTTTGTGTTTGTTATAGGCCTTCTTGCGAGCTCAACTTGCACAGCCTGGCATGGTCATGGTGGCGGGGGATGGTACGGTGGTCATGAACATGATCATCGTGGTGGCTATGGCTGGGGTGGCTATGGTGGTGGCTATTCCTATAGAGGTGGTTGGGGTGGTCCTAATATTGTGATCAATGTACCGACTAGACGCTACTATGCTCCATTATGTGAACGGGTTGAAGTCTGCAATTCATATGGAGAATGTTGGTTAGAAACCCATTGTGATTAAACCCGATACTCCGTATGCCGTCCCTGGGAGTCACGCTCAACAGTATCCGTAATGGGTGGGATACAATTTTTTTGCTTCCACAGTTTCCCATTGCGGATCACTCAAAGCCGATATGGCTTCTTCATAACCAACCTTTATACGATCATTAGGTGCTGTTAACCTTTGCTCCCTCCCCCCGTCGTCCCGCGGCATGTCCGTGGGAGTCCAGAGATGCCGGTGGTTATTTGTTGATAAATTTTCAAAACTTATTCCATCGAGCCGTTCATTACGGTTACCATTGCTCGGTCACAAAGAATGAAAGAATGAGTCAAATTGGAGATAAACGTTGGGTAAGCACCTCGATTGGGCAAAGATTAATAACCTTCCTCCTCTTAAAATTAGTAGCGGAACCATGGAAGTTGTTAAATGGGTTGCTTTAATCTCTATGACAATCGATCACGCCAATCGATTTTTGTTTGCCTCGTCCATTCAATCGCTTTACTGCGCAGGCAGACTTGCCATGCCTTTATTCGCTTTTATTTTTGCTTATAATCTTGCCCAACCCGATGTCCTTTCTCGCGGACTTCATAAACGTGTTTTAATTCGTTTAATCATTTTTGGAATCATCGCCACCCCAGGTTATATTGCAATGCGCCATTTGCAATACCTGTGGCCTTTGAACATTATGTTCATGTTAGCGGTCGCTACAGCTGTTCTTTATTGCTTTGAGATAGGTGGAACGAGAAACCGGGCATTTGCTCTGTTGATTTTCTTACTAGGCGGGCTTTTGGTAGAGTACACTTGGGTTGGAATTTTCTTTTGCCTTAGTTCTTGGTTTTATTGCAGAAAATCTACTTTAATGGGTCTTTTAGCTTGGCTTGCCGCCTACTTATTTCTTGATAATATAAATGGTAATAATTGGGCTCTAGCCACTTTACCCCTCATTTTTCTAGCCACACAAATTAACCTCAAAGTCCCTCGTATTCCCTATTTTTTCTATTACTATTACCCCCTTCATTTATATATTTTATATTTATTAAGTCACTGGATCTAAAATTTAATCTATATTTTTATTAATAGATGAAAATATACGTCTATATTTAAGATAGATTGAGTCAAACAGAATCATTTATGGAAATTAAGGTTGCCTGTTTGGACGCTTATTGCAACAGAGAATGACTTGACAGGCATCCTGAGAAATCAGGTACCTCTTTAAAATGGACTTTATGGAGTAATCATGCCAATACACGAAAGACGCCAGCATTTCCGCATAGAGGATCAAGTTTACTTTGATTACAAATTAGTTGAAGCCGGCGAACCTTATTCTGAGAAACTCATTACTGATGAACTATTAGGTCAAAGCGGTAGACGTTATTTAGAAGCGACACAATATTTTCAAAGTATCGATTATGAACTCGCTGGATTAACCCAAACGCTTGCAATGGAAGAACCGGCTCTCGCCCATTATTTGAATTTAATTAATGCAAAAATTGAATATCTAGCACGTCATCTTATGTTGGGTGACAATATACATCTCCGCAAAGTCAATCTTAGCTTGGGCGGTATGGCGTTTAAAAGCAAAGAACGAATTAAAGAAAAAACACACATGAAAATAATTATTTATACCAAACCAAAAATGTTGCCTATTGTTGTCAATGCTACAGTTGTATATAGTCAATATCATAATGAAAAACAGTACCATACTGCAGTGCAGTTTGAAGAGTTGGATAAAGAGCAGGAGCAATTACTTTCTCAACATATTATCCTAGCTCAGCAAGCCAAATGTCGGGCTGATTGATAAATAGCCTGGTATTACAAGTTTCATTATCGCATAATCATGCATTGTTAACTTTAAATGAAGTAACCTAACCTCAGAGGCAATTTCTGCCTCCTAGGTCCTCTTCTCTGTTCTGGATTGAAGAAGAAAAAGGTGAAGTTTTTTGAGAGATAAAGCATGGCAAGATATGTATTTTGTTCTAAATTAAATCAAGAAGCAGAAGGTTTAGATAAAGCACCTTTCCCTGGTCCTTTAGGTGAAAAGATTTTTAATCAGGTCTCAAAACAAGCATGGAAAATGTGGTTAGCACATCAAACGATGCTAATTAACGAATATCGTCTAAGCTTAATAGACCCAAAGGCAAGAGAATTTCTTAATGAGGAAATGAAGAAATATTTCTTCGGAGAAGGCTCAGCGGCACCGGTAGGCTATGTCCCTAAAGAATGAGGCCAATCAACATGGTTCATGAATTATTGCATTTAGGTGAGGAAGTTGAAGAAGCAATTCGTAAACAACGCCCCATCGTAGTGCTAGAATCGACTATTATTTCCCATGGCATGCCTTATCCTGATAATTTGACCACAGCTCAGGAAGTCGAACAGCTTATTCGTGATAACGGTGCAGTACCTGCAACCGTAGCTCTGTATAAAGGGAACATTCATATTGGTATTGATCAAAAGATCATGAAACAACTTGCCCACCACTCTGAAGTGATTAAAGCCTCCCGCCGAGACCTTGCTTTCGTATTAAGTCGCAAACTTACAGCCAGTACTACGGTTGCAGCAACGATGTTTTGTGCTCATTTAGCAGGCTTGCCGCTCTTTGCAACCGGTGGAATTGGTGGTGTCCACCATCATGTCGGTGAAAGTTTTGATATTTCAGCCGATTTGATTGAACTCTCTTCGACCCCGGTCACTGTCGTTTGCTCTGGAGCAAAATCAATTTTAGACTTACCAAAAACATTAGAAGTTCTTGAAACTCACGGTGTAGCAGTAATTGGTTATCGCACCGACGAATTCCCAGCGTTCTACAGCCAGTCAAGTGGCATCCCCCTACTCCACCGCCTGGAAAGTGCCGAAGAAATCGCGACAGCCATGCATTACCAGTATAAATTAGGAATTAACAATGGAATTGTCATTGCCAACCCCATTCCTAAAACTGCTGAAATTCCCGATGAACAAATTATGCCGATTATTAAACAAGCGCAAAATGAGGCGAAACATATTAATGGCAAAGCCATTACTCCCTTTTTATTACAGCGAATCGCAGAGTTAACCTCAGGCCAAAGTTTGAAAGCCAACATCGAGTTAATAAAAAGCAATGCCATTTTGGGAGCTCAAATCGCTATTGCTTATCAACAAAAAATCGGGCTTAACAGGAACTGCATCTTAAATCAAACATAAGCACTAAAAATAGAGCAAAATCAAAACGTTCAGGCAAGCAATTATTCAGTCTTACAATAGCGATTAATTTTTTATAAAAAACTAATAAACTCTGCTTGACTCCAAAGCGTTCTCAGAGTTTAATAGCAACCTCTTGTGGCCAGATAGCTCAGTCGGTAGAGCAGAGGACTGAAAATCCTCGTGTCGGCAGTTCGATTCTGCCTCTGGCCACCATTTTTTCCCCTTATAATTCAATAAGTTACTCAACTTCATACCAGCACAGCAATTTTGGTCATTGTGGGTTTATTATTTTGTCGAAATTTTTCCTCACCTTATAATTTAACATTTTGCTCTACCAAAAAACTGCATTATATTTCAATAAATCACTTATGCCTTGGATACTCAAGCAGCCGAATTATTAGAATTGATCCTCCCTCGATTAACCGTACACCTTGTTTAACAGATATAATCTGAATAACGAGGAGTTACAGATGTCAAA
>NZ_LNXY01000027.1:603341-756619 GCF_001467585.1 Legionella drozanskii LLAP-1 | reverse complement strand
TCCTCCAAGGCAAAAATTGGCTCTAGCGGCCTAATCCTCTACTTTTAGATTCAGTTAAAAATGGGGGGATTACCCTATGATTTTAGAAACTTTGAAAATTACAGATTAAGAGTTAAGGTGTTGTGTTCTTGAATTAGTGCCCCTGGAAATGGGGAAGAGCCATTTTTGTGAGGATTTAAATATTCTAATTTAAACCCTCACGGACGTTAATATCCAGCAAGATTATTTTGTGAGAGTCGATTTATTCTTTTTTTTATTTGAAGCGACATTTAATGAGTCTTTTGGTTTGGAAGGATAAATAATAGGGCCATTATCCAGATGGCCGCTCACCGCTCTACCTTGACTATCAGCGCCAGTAACTTCTGTTTTATGTTCGAGAATTACTGCTTTATTTGAACTCATACAGAATGCAGATGATGTTAAAATTAAGGATATAAAGATTAAAACTAATTTATTCATAATTGTTCCTTATTATAATAATTCTATATTAGAGCATTATCTACTTACAGAAATAGAGGCACGACCGCTTGCATTTGAAGAGGTGTCTCCTGAAATCGTTGTTGTTGCTTCCAGTGTATAACTTCCGGCATAAGAAAAAGAACAGGTTAGATAACTATTTGAGCTGTTTGAGTATGAGCCTCCCTTGGAAACACCAACGGTTGTTTGATCATGAAAACAATAGGTTGAATTAGCACATAATTTAATATTTACAGTATAGGTTTGGTAGCTTCCAGAGGTGTTGTGAATAGAGAAGCCATGTGAGCCATTCGTATAAATATTGCTGTTCACTGTTCCTCTAGCATTATCTGCGCGTGCGTTGGTTGAAGCGGATGAAAAATAAATATTAGGGGTATTTTCTATATGGCCTGCAATTATAGTGATTTTATTATCAGGACTACTGAACCAGGAATGATGCTCCAGTATTTTAGCACCCTTAAGTTCCAATGCATAACTAGATGATGTAGCAACAAGTGCTCCGATTAAGATTAATTTTTTCATTATTTTTCCTTTTATTGGACGTTGCGGTACATTCTTTTATTACTTGATTTGGTTGGATTTTGAATTCCATTAATTCGCACTATTTTAACCAAATATTAATTGAGTGTTTATCCAAGTATAACTGCCATCTTTTTCTACACTGAAAGGCTTTATAGAAACCCACCATAAGTTATTTTTATTGTTTATGCACGAATACTTCCCTATTTTCCCCCCACGTAGGGCTTTTCTGTAATCTTGAGCTTCAAATGAGTTATTGGTGACATTGGCATTATGTTTCAGTCTTAAATATTCGTTTTGTGCTGCGTTCAAAGCATAATCCTGTTTATTAACATTATAATTCTCAGAGCCAATTATATTATTAATAGTTATTTGGGATGGCGCAGATGCTTTGGCATTTTTATAGGTGTAAAACACGGCTTGTTTTATATCGTCTTCAGAAATATATAAACCTGGAGGTGGATTATAATAGGCCTGTTTAATTACTAAATTTCCTCCCTGAACCTGACAGAAATTGTTTATATCATCATGTGGTCTTTCTATTCTACTGGCGAGCAATCGAATATTGATAGAGTTTTTGGATGTTTCTTTATTATAAAAGCCTGTAGTACGACCAAGCTGATCAGTAAAGCGTTCTCTCATAAAGTCGGCTAATGAAGTGTTTTTATATTTTAGAGCAGCTTCTTTCGATAAAGGCCTTTGGCAACCGGCACATATTTGATTATCTATCATTGTGCATGAAGATATAACAGAGCTTATTGAAAGGGCAAGAAATAACTTTTGAAATTTACTATTTACAGAATACATATTTAACAATCCAAACTGTCTAAAATTAAATTTACTTCCTTTAAAGTGTCTACATTGCGTCTACACGATTTTCTGAATTTTCTAAAACTACTCGTAACTACTTGATTTCATTGGTGGGCCCACTAGGACTTGAACCTAGGACCAACGGATTATGAGTCCGCTGCTCTGACCAACTGAGCTATAGGCCCGGAAGAGTGCCATTGTAATGGCTTATGCGGTTAATTGCTACAATTTTTTTGTGAGACAGGTAGTCTGTCTCACAAATTAGGTGTCGTCTCCTTCTAGGAAACTGCGTAGCTTTTCGGAGCGGGAAGGGTGGCGAAGTTTGCGTAGGGCTTTGGCTTCGATTTGTCGAATCCGCTCGCGGGTTACGTCAAACTGTTTGCCTACTTCTTCTAAGGTGTGATCGGTGTTCATTTCGATACCGAAGCGCATGCGGAGTACCTTGGCTTCTCTTGGCGTTAGGGTTTCTAAGATTTCAAGAGTTGCTTCACGTAAACCTTCAGCGGTTGCGCTGTCGATTGGTGATTCAATGTTGTTGTCTTCAATGAAATCACCTAAATGAGAGTCGTCATCATCACCAACAGGTGTTTCCATGGAGATAGGTTCCTTCGCGATTTTCAATACTTTGCGTATCTTATCTTCGCTGAGTTCCATTTTCTCAGCCAACTCTTCAGGGGTGGCTTCTCGTCCGGTTTCCTGGAGAATTTGGCGTGAAATACGATTGAGCTTGTTAATCGTTTCAATCATATGCACTGGAATACGTATGGTGCGAGCTTGGTCGGCAATCGAACGAGTGATTGCTTGGCGAATCCACCAGGTTGCATAAGTTGAGAACTTATAACCACGACGATATTCGAATTTATCCACAGCTTTCATCAGACCAATGTTTCCTTCTTGGATCAAGTCAAGGAATTGTAAGCCGCGGTTGGTGTATTTTTTAGCGATTGAAATAACCAAACGCAGGTTGGCTTCGACCATTTCTTTTTTCGCACGTCTTGCTTTGGCTTCACCAATCGACATTTTACGATTGATATCTTTAATTTCACTGATACTTAAACCATATTCTTCCTCAAAACTAGTAAGTTTTGATTGTAGGCGTAGGATTTCTTCTTTGAAATCTTCTATGCGCGTCATATCGAGTTTTTTGCCATGTTTAGCAACCAAATCTACTATCCAGTTGAGATCAGTTTCTTGGCCTGGGAAAGTATCGATAAAGAGTTTGCGTGGAATGCGTGCTTTCTCGATACAAATCCGCATGATAGTACGCTCAAATTCACGGATATGATTTCGTAATTGACGGAAATGTCGGGTAAGACGATCGACTTGTCGTGAGGTTAATTTCAATTTTAAGAAAGACTCAGACATAAGATCTAGTAAAACGACTGTTTCTTTGGTGGTACGTCCATGTTTTTTTAATGCAGTCATCGCGTGTTCATAGTTCACACGTAACTCATCAAAATAAATTTTTGCTTGTTCTGGGTTGGGGCCATCATCGGCTTCGACGATTCCTCCACCTTCTCCATCTTCATCCTCTTCGACAGCAAGTATTTCTTCAGCTATCTCGTCATTTTGTTGAGATTCGTCGAGCATAGAACCGATACTTGTAGGAGGAGCCTCTTCTTCTGAATCGGCAAAACCGCTGATAATTTCGCTTAACCGCATTTCTTCCACGAGCACTCGGTCATAATCTTCTAATACGAGTTGTACGGTTTCAGGATAATGAGCCAGCGATTTTAGGACTTGGTAAATTCCCTCTTCAATGCGTTTGGCAATTCGTATTTCGCCGTCACGAGTTAAGAGTTCGACAGTACCCATTTCACGCATGTACATGCGCACCGGATCGGTTGTACGACCTGTTTCCTTGTCGACAGAAGCTAGAACAGCTGCTGCCTCCTCAACATCTTCTGGGGCTTCTTCGGTAGTACCTAAGAGCGCTAATTCATCATCACTTGGCGGCAATTCGAATACTTTAATATTCATGCCTTCTAGCATAGAGATAATGACATCAAAATGTTCGGTATCAACAATGTTGGGTAACAGATCGTTAATCTGAGCATACGTCAGGTAATTTTGTTCTTTGCCCAAGCTAATAACTTTGGTGATTTGCGAGCGCTGTTGTTCTTGATCATTCATGTTCATAGGCACTTATCAGGTGAGTGATTAAAAGCTACAAAAGGGTTTGATTATAAACCCGCAAACATAAACTTGCTAGCATATTATGTGTTAATTTTTATCATGCGCAGTTTGATGTCTTTGTTTCATCATTTCTTGCAATATTATTCTTTCAGAAACAGTTAAGCCCTGATTTCGTGATTTTGCAAGGAATAAGTTAATTTTATTTTCTAAATTTTGTTTTTGCAAAAATAATATAATATCAGTAAATTTTTTAATTAGCTCTTCCTCTGGTTCTTGATGGTCCCAGCCTGCTAATTTTCCTAATGACTCAAAATAGGCGGTGTCACGCCATGCTTCGATGAGGGTTGCTGTGTTGGCCTCAGGTGAATTTTCGATTTGTCTTAGAAGTTTTTGCAATATTTCCTGTCCTTGGCCGTCAAGCAGCTCGGGATTGATATTCGTTTTACAGGCAGTATAAATTTCGGGATTTTGAACAAGCAGCGCAATGGCTAAGCGAATCGGTGAGTTGGCAATTTTTTTACTGGTTTCTTGCACTTTTTGTTGCAAATTATCATGCAAGATTTGCAATATTCGGTAATTCTCAATATGCGTCATGCGCGACAATTCATGAATCAATAGCTGTTTATAGGGTCCATCTTGCATTTTTAGCAGATAAGGTTTTGCGGCATTAATCAGCTGGCTTTTTCCTGCCACACTGAAAGTATCAATTCCATTCGCGATGCTATCTAAGAAAAAACGATTTAAAGGAGTCGCATTCTGTAACCGGGTTTTGAATTGTTCACTACCTTCTTCTCGCACCAGACTATCCGGGTCTTGCCCTTCAGGTAGAAAAATAAAACTGGCATCGAGACCTGTATTTAACTCAGGTAAACAACTTTCTAAAGCTCTCCAGGCCGCTTGTCTTCCTGCTGCGTCACCGTCAAAACAAAAAATAAGTTGTTTAGTATGCTTAGCTAATAGTTGAATGTGAAAGCCGCTGGTTGCAGTACCTAAAGCGGCAACAGCATTGCGAATGCCATGTTGGGCTAGGGCGATGACATCCATATAGCCTTCAACAACCACAATGTTCTCGATGGTATTCTGCTGCTGGAGAATTTGGTGCAGGCCATAAAGTTCACGACTTTTTTGGAAAATAGTTGTTTCTGGGGAATTTAAATATTTGGGTTTTTGTTCCGCATCAATTGCTCGCCCGCCAAAACCAATGATTCGTCCATGTCGATCATGAATGGGAAACATAATGCGATGGCGATACCGATCGTAAGTTTTACCATCGTCTTTTTTTATCAACATGCCTGTTGCTATGAGTTCATTTCGATTGCGCTTAAATTGTAACTCAAGAGTTTGCCAACCTGCTGGTGCGTATCCTATTTGATAGAGCTTCGCTATTTCTCCACTTAGACCGCGTCCTCGTAAGTAGTTAATAGCTACTTCTCCATTGGTTTTTAAGGTTTGTTGATAGAATTGACTCACTCGCGTCAGCAATTGATACAAACTGAGCGACTGTTGATTTTTTTCAGGATTGCCTTCACGCGGTACTTTCATGCCTAAGCGCGCGGCTAAAGTTTCTATCGCATCAGTAAAACCTTGATTCAGATAGCTCATGATGAAGCTAATGGCATTGCCACTCACGCCACATCCGAAGCAATGATAAAATTGTTTTTTTGCTACCACATTAAAGGAAGGTGTTTTTTCACTGTGGAAAGGGCAGCAGGAAATGAAGCTAGTTCCACGCTTTTTCAATGGAACATAGCCGTCAATTAGCTCTACGATATCTGTTCGGCCAAGCAGTTCATCGAGGAATGGCTGTGGAATTAAGCCAGACATGAACGCGGCTAACTCAATTTTGCCTTGATCAAGAGACTAACTTTGCTCATATCGGCTCGACCTTGTAATTGTGGCTTTAGAATAGCCATGACCTTGCCCATATCACTCATTTTTGCTGCTCCTGACTCAGTAAAGGCTTGGGCAACAAGTGCTTCGATTTCTTCATCTGATAAGGGGGCAGGCAAATAATGACCGATAACGCCTAATTCATATTGCTCTTGAGCGACCAGATCATCTCGACCGGCAGCCTCAAATTGAGCAATAGATTCCTTGCGTTGCTTGGCAAGCTTGTCTAAGATGATTAACATGCGTTCATCATCAACGACAATACGCTCATCGATTTCGACTTGTTTGACTGCAGCAGTGATAAGACGCAAGGTGTCCAGTTTCTGTTTTTCCCTGGCACGCATAGCGTCCTTAAGATCGTTACTAATGCTGTCTTTAATAGTCATGATTATTTACGTCGGTGTTTGAGGCTGCGACGAGAAGATGTATCACGAGAAATCTTTTTAAGATGGCGTTTTACCGCAGCAGCTTGTTTGCGCTTACGCTCAGCAGTTGGTTTTTCATAAAACTCTCGGCGACGCAACTCAGTCAAAATTCCTGCTTTTTCGCAGGATCGCTTGAAACGGCGTAGTGCGTATTCAGGGTTTTCGCCCTCTTTCACACGAACGGTAGGCATTAACTATTCCTCTGGTTTAATTGAATACAATAGGTTGGCAATTCTAGTGCCAGTTCTTGTAATCGTCAAGTTTATTTATAGTTTAGTTGGTTTGTAAGTAAAAGATGTAGCTAAAAAGTTGAAAATAGAAGAGGTTTTACAAGGATCGGGTAGATTGTGTATCGCAGATCTTTGTATAATTGTCAGACATTATTTGAATTGAGGTATTGATGCGCGTTTTAGGCATTGAGTCGTCCTGTGACGAAACAGGGGTAGCCATTTATGATTCTGAAAAAGGGTTACTCGCTCACGTACTCCATTCACAAATAGCTATTCATCAGCTTTACGGTGGGGTTGTGCCGGAGCTTGCTTCGCGCGATCACGTCAAATATTTAGTTCCGTTAGTTGATGAGGTTTTGCAACAAGCGGAAATCAATAAGACCGAACTTGATGCTTTAGCCTATACTGCGGGGCCTGGTTTAATCGGAGCGTTGTTAACGGGTGCTTGTTTTGCAAAAAGCTTAGCCTTAGGTCTTAATATACCCGCATTAGCAATTCATCATTTAGAAGCGCATATATTGGCAGCAAAACTGGACTCTCCGCAGCTTGATTTTCCCTTCTTGGCTTTATTGGTTTCAGGAGGGCATACACAATTAATCGAAGTGCAGGCTTTAGGTGATTATCAATTACTTGGCGATACTTTAGATGATGCTGTTGGAGAAGCTTTCGATAAGACAGCAAAATTAATGGGTTTAGCTTATCCCGGGGGAGCTATTTTAGCGGGGTTAGCAGATCTCTGTCCGCCAGAAGTGACTCAATCATTCCCCCCGTTTCCACGACCAATGACCGATAGACCCGGTTTGGATTTTAGTTTTAGTGGATTAAAAACACATGCATTAACTACTTGGAATGCTAGCAAAAAAGATGAGCATGCTCGAGCAATCATTGCAAAACTTTTTCAGCAAGCGATTGTGGACACGCTTTTAATTAAATGTAAACGAGCGTTAAAGCAAACCGCTAGTCGACGATTGGTTGTTGCTGGTGGAGTAGGTGCGAATCGCAGTTTACGAAGTTCATTGAACGCTTTAATGAGTGAGCTAAAAGGAGAGGTTTATTTCCCTCGTCCAGAATATTGTACGGATAATGGGGCTATGGTCGCTTATGCAGGCTGTTTGCATTTATTGCAGGGTAGGAAGGACTTAAGTTCTGCTATCGATGTTAAGGCGCGCTGGCCTCTTGCGAAAAATGCCTGAGTAACCTAGGCAGTGTTCTTTTAATTTTACCTGAAATCCCTCATCCTACCGCTTAACTTGGAGGGTCAAGGCGACCTATCTAAGTCCTGGATTTTCCGGTCAAGCCAGAATGACGAGAATTAAGCCAGATAAGGGGGATAAAGGTCGGAGTAAATTAGTTCCTCGACAAAACCTACTCCTTTGGTTTTTTAGTAATTGGTGTTTTTGGCGCTAAGGTTTCTTTCTTTTTAGTGGTGGATGTCTTTTTCGGCCTAGGTTCAACTGCAGGAGGTAGTTTTTCTTCTTCTGCATCATGTATCGCTAATAATTCTTCTTTTTCTGCCTCAAGGGAAGGGGGTAAAGATTCCGGCTCTTCTTCATCAAGTTGATTATCTATCGCTTGTTCTTCAATGGCAGCGATTATTTCTTCATCCAAATTACTACGCTTGAATTTAATTTTCGGTTCATCGCCGTCAATTAAGCGGGTAATGTTATTGCGATGTTTGTACAGTACAAATAAGGCAATAAAAAATAGGGGCGGAAAAATGTCTAATCGTCCGATGGTAAGCAGTGCATACAAAGGGGCAAGGGCCATCGAAATGATTGATGCAAGAGAAGAGTAGCGGGTAAAGTTTGCTACCAACAACCAAGTGGCAATGACTATGACACCCAGAATAAAATGCAATCCGAGTAAAGCACCTATCGCTGTGGCAACTCCTTTTCCTCCATGAAAACCAAAAAAAACGGGGTACATATGTCCCAGCACAGCCGCGAGGCAGGTAAAGCTAATTGTAATGGGCTCCGCATCAAATATTTTGGCTAAAAGAACGGGTAAAAGCCCTTTTAGCATATCGGCAATTAAAACCATGGCGGCATATTTTTTACCTGCTAAACGAAGAACGTTGGTAGCACCAGGATTTTGTGAACCGGAAATACGAGGGTCAGGGAGAGAAAACAAGCGACTAACAATGACGGCAGAACAAACGGAGCCAGATAAATAGCCAAGGGCTACAAAAAAAATAAAGACCAAGACTGCCATTGTATGCCTCCTACATTGTAAAGACCTGAATTAGGCCCTTTTCCTACCCTTTAATGAGATATATTATTCAGCAAAGCGAGCTGGATGTGAAGTGTAAAAGCTTAATCTGGTAAAAACATCGCTTGTAAATTATTCGTGTAACGACGGCCAAATGGCGTAATTTGCCAGAAATGCTCATTCTTTGAAATAAGGCCGGTTTCGGCGGCTTTCTTCAGGAAAGGTTCTAGCGTAGCAAATGACAATCCTGTTCGTTCACTAAATAAGGCATTTGGAATGGCTTGTTCCAAGCGACTTGTATTGAGCATGTATTCAAAGAGTAAGGAACTATTATCAACGGGTTCTTTGGCAGCGAGGAAAGGTTTTTCTGGGTGTAGATAATCACTGGGTTGGCGTTGTTTGCGGGTGCGAAAAACCTGATTACTGTTCTCATGGGTCATTTTGCCATGAGCACCAGCGCCAATGCCGTAATAATCCCCAAAGAGCCAATAATTTAAATTATGTTGGGCATATTTTTCGGCTTGACAAAAAGCAGAAATCTCATAACGCTGATAGCTGTTTGCAGCTAAATAAGCGAGGCCTTGTTCTTCTATCAGGCAAACTTCATCTTCGTTGGGTAGACTAGGGCGTTGCTTGTAGAAAAGGGTGTTAGGTTCTATCGTTAATTGATACCAAGATAAGTGCTCGGGCTTGTGTGATAAAGCGATATTTAAATCCTCCAGTCCTTGCGAAATTGATTGGCCGGGTAAACCATGCATAATATCTATATTTAGATTAGTAAAACCAGCATTGCGAGCGGCTTCAATTGCTTTATGAGCTTGTTTATCATCATGGATACGGCCCAAGGCTTTTAAATGCAGCGGATTAAAGCTCTGAATGCCAATAGATAGGCGGTTGATGCCTAATTGTCGATAATCAGTAAATCGTTGTTGTTCCACTGTACCTGGATTTGCCTCGAGAGTGATTTCAATATCTTTTGCAAAAGTGACTAACTTTTGTAGGCGAGTGAACAAAGAGACATAAGCGTCGGCAGAGAGTAGGCTAGGCGTCCCGCCGCCAATAAAGATAGTTTGAATTTCACGCCCAGGAAAATGAATTAAATCTGCTGTAAAATCAGCGACTAACGCATCGATATATTGCTGCTCAGGCAAAATCTCGGGGCTTTTGTGTGAGTTGAAGTCACAGTAGGGGCATTTGCGAATACACCAAGGAATGTGGATATACAAAGAGGTTGGTAACATTATTTAAATCAGACTGGCTTGTTCAAGACTGCAATAGTATCATAGTTTGCTTTGAATTGCTGAGTAGCTTAGTGGCTTGCCAGAGGGGTAACCTACCAGAATGCGAAAAAAACCAGTTTGTACACAGAAGACAGTTGTTGCTAAATCAAGACTGTTTACGATAGAAGAGATGCATCTTCGTTTTTCGAATGGTGCTCAACGTTCTTTTGAGCGAATTCGCAGTCATGGACATGGAGCTGTGCTCATTATTACGCTTACTGCCAGCGAATCGCTGCTTTTGGTGCGTGAATATGCTGCGGGAACCGATAGCTATGAATTAGGCTTTCCTAAAGGTTTAATTGAAAAAGGAGAGTCTTTGTTCGAAGCAGCAAATCGCGAGTTGCGTGAAGAGGTTGGCTTGGCTGCAAAACGCTTTGATTGGTTGAAAACCCTTAGTTTAGCACCTGCTTATTTTGGTGCAAAACTTGAGCTGGTTGTGGCCAGAGACTTATATCCTTCACCGCTTTCCGGGGATGAGCCTGAGCCTCTTGAAGTAGTGGAATGGCCTTTAAGTGCCTATAATGAATTGTTGGTACGTCCTGATTTTTCTGAAGCGCGTAGCGTTGCTGCGCTTTTATTAGTAAAACAATGGTTAGAAGGGGAAAAATAAAAATGAATAAGCGAGTTAGAGTAGCGATTACAGGCGCTGCGGGACAAATTGGATACGCATTGTTATTCAGAATTGCATCAGGACAAATGTTTGGTCCCAACACCGATGTCGAATTGCAATTACTGGAATTAGATCAAGCCTTACCTGCTTTAGAAGGTGTGGCAATGGAGCTCGATGATTGCGCATTCCCGCTACTTAAAAATGTGGTTTGCACTTCTGACTTAAACCGGGCTATGGATGGTGTAAATTGGGCATTATTGGTAGGTTCTGTTCCACGTAAACAAGGTATGGAGCGTGCTGACTTATTGCAAATTAATGGTGGAATTTTTACCAAACAGGGAAAGGCTATCAATGATCATGCTGCTCAAGATGTTCGTGTTTTTGTGGTCGGTAATCCTTGTAATACTAACTGTTTAATTGCTAAACATCATGCGCGAGACATTCCTGATGAACGTTTTTATGCAATGACCACCCTCGATGAGCTACGTGCACGTACTCAACTTGCAAAAAAAGCAGACGTTGATATTACTCGTATAAGCCAAATGACAATTTGGGGAAATCACTCTTCGACCCAATATCCTGATTTCTATAATGCAAAAATCAATGGTTTTTCAGCGGCTACTGTTATCGATGACGAGGTATGGCTAAAAGATACCTTTGTTTCAACAGTCCAACAACGTGGTGCTGCAATTATTAAAGCGCGTGGCGCTTCTTCTGCGGCTTCAGCAGCTAATGCAATTATCCATGGGGTAAATTGTTTAACCCATGATACGCCTACGATGGAATCTTTCTCAATGTGCCTCAGTTCTCAAGGTGAGTATGGCGTTGATGAAGGTTTAATGTTCTCTTTTCCTTGCCGATACGAGCATAATGAAGTTCGTGTTGTGGAGGATTTGAAATTTAACGAGTATAGCCAAGTTAAATTCAATGAAACTCTAAACGAGCTTCGCCAAGAACGCGATACAGTGAAGGAATTAGGCTTACTGGATTAATTGCGTTTGATTTATGTTGTCATTCGCGCGAGAGTTAAGGGTAATTCCCACTTTCGCGAGAATGACTCATAGGGAGATTGCTAATGAAAGTTATCAAAATAGCGTTAACAGTTATGCTTTTATGCATTGCTAACCTAGCTAGCGCAATTACTACCTGGACCTGCACTGCTGTTGATACTAAAAATAATGTGTATTCTGGTAGCGGTGTCGATCTTGAAGCTGCCGAAGCCAGCGCAATAACCGCTTGCTCTCAGGGCTTAGAATTTGCAAGAAACTGTGCGGTACAAAATTGTTCTGAACAGCAGCAACCAAAACCCTAGATATTGGGAGCAAAGACGAGATTTGCTCCGAGTCAATGAGTTATCCTAATTAACCGACAGAAGTATAATAACTAAACGGGACAAATAATTCTTTGCCGTTTATTTTGACCTGAGCAAATAACTTAATTGCTCCCGCTTTCTGTGGCTCAATATGAAAATCAAGCTCTGGACCACCTCTATCGGAGTTTTGTTGCGGCTCAATCCCCATTGGATGGACATGCACGACGGTATTAAAATCATCACTAAAACCAACGATATGTGCATAAGCTCCCATGAGAGGTTCTAAATTATGCACAGGATTACCTTGAGCATCAGTGATTTCAATTTTACCCATTGTCGCTTTACCTAGCTCCAATTTGGGTTGATCAAAAGATAATTTAAACTTATAGCCGTCAACAACCGTTTCGGTTGTAATCCGCGGAACAATTTGTGTCATATTCGATTTGGTTTTATATAAATCGGCAATGACATATTCTTGTTGATTGGTATCCAAAGGCACAAGATCAGCCCAAATTCGATAATTGGCTTCTTTTTTATTCGGTTTCCATGAGAATTGATACTCGCCAGGTTCTTTGGTGGGGCTAGGATGAACATGGCTATAATCATTGAGACTATCATCGATAATTAGCATATGAATTTTTTGCGTATGAACTTCTTTGAGATCCTGTAAGTTAATGGGTTTATTCGTTTTAATGTGAGTTAATTTGATGAAAACGACATGTTTCTTGGGTCCATTAATAATTTTTTCTACCGATAATTTAATCGTTGGATCGGCTATTTTTTGTTGGGACATTGCTGGATGATGCATTTCATGCGCAAAGCTGAAAGGTTGGTAGAGCAATCCCATCAAAGACATGCTTATGGTGAGCAAGGGTTTTGCCAAGGTTTGAAAATTCATCGCAGTTTAATCTCCAGATTGACAGGCTGAACGTTTTTTTCGTCGGTTTTCCATTGCGTTATAGATTGTAGGGACAACAATCATATTGAGCAGGGTAGAGGTAAAAAGTCCGCCTAATAAAACTTGTGCTAAGGGTCTTTCTAATTCTTTACCTACCGGCGAGCCCAACAGCAAAGGTATTAATCCCAAAGCGGTAGTGGCAGCGGTCATTAAAACAGGAACCAGTCGATCAAGGGTTCCTTGTACAACAACATGTTCTAAGGGCTTACCTTCTGTTCGTAGTTGATTGTAATGACTGACCAATATAATACCATTGCGAGCAGCAATTCCAAAGAGCGTGATGAAACCAATCATTGCAGCAACACTCATTTCACCATTGGCGAGATAAAGTGACAAAACACCGCCAATTAAAGACAGGGGTAAATTACAAAGCACTAAAAGAGCTTCGTTTAATGTACCAAATGCTTTATACAAAATAAGTAACATGGCGATAATAGCTAAAATACCTAAAAATAAAATAGTGTGTGTCGCTTGTTGTTGACTCTCGAATTGTCCGCCAAATTGAATAAAATAATCATTTGGCAACTTAATTTTCTCTTTAATTCTTTGTTGAACCTCGCCAATTACACTGCCTAAATCACGTCCTTGCACGTTAAAGCCGACGGAAATCATGCGTTGAGCATTTTCTCGACTAATGGAGAAAGGTTGGTTTTCCTCGACTATTTGGGCAACTGCACGTAACGGGATTTTATCCCCGTTCTCGATGCCAACGCCGTGGGCATCGACCAGCATGTCTTGCACTGCTTTGACGGTGTCACGTCCTGACTCAGCCATGCGAACGTAAAGATCAAAACTACGCTGGCCTTCCAACACACTTGAAACACGCATACCGTTTAACAAAGTTTGAACATCTTCGGAAATTTGTCCCACATTGATGCCGTAGCGAGCAGCTTTTTCGCGATCGATTTTTATAATCAATTGAGGTACATCAACTTGCTGTTCCTTGTTGATATCAACTACACCAGGGATCTCTTTTAACAGGGATTCTACTGACAGCCCTAATTGGTTCAGTGTGGGTAAATTATCGCCAAATATTTTTATTGCAACTTGTGAGCGAACTCCTGAAAGAACTTCGTCCATTCGGTGAGCGATAAATTGACCTACGTTAAAAACAGCCCCAGGAATATTGGCTAAGTCATCACGGATACGTATTATTAACTCCTCTGCCGGCATTGATTTATCTTTATCAAAATTAAGATTAACATCGAATTCGCTAACATTGGGCGGGAGAGCATCCTCATCGACTGCACTACGACCTGCACGTTGAGAAATGGAAATGACTTGCGGGTATTTCAGTAAATCTTTGCGCACTTGATCACCAATTCGCATGGACTCATCGAGCGAAGTGCCGGGTAGGGTGGTCATGGCAATTATAAAATTACCCTCATGAAATTCAGGTAAAAAGGCAGTTCCAAAAAAGGGTAGCAAGGCAAGCGCAAATGCAAAAGCCAAACCGGACAAGCTTACCACAGTCCAAAAATGGTTCAGAGCCCAACTTAAGATGCGGCGAAAACCTGCTTTAAGCCATCGGGCAATGCTTGTTTCTTTTTCTTCAGCTCTGTCAGTATTTTGGGTCATTTGAGCTACCCGCTCTTCTTTCGTCATTGGATGTAAAACAAGCTCTCGGTCATTTTCCTTTTCTCGACGATAGACTAAAAGGAAATAGCACAATGCGGGAATCATCGTGATAGAAACCACGAGTGAGCCAATTACTGAGGCAATATAGGCCACAGCAAGAGGGCTGAAAATTCGTTCTGCAATTCCTGATAGAAAAAAGATGGGAAGAAATACCATACTAATAATGAGTGTCGCATAGATGACAGAATTTCTAATTTCAAGAATAGAATCAAAAACAACTTCCATCGCGGGTTGAGGTGAAGCCGATTGGCGATTGAGACGTAAACGTCGTAATACATTCTCTACGGTGATAACTCCATCATCGACCACTTCTCCAATGGCTATCGCAATTCCACCTAGAGTCATTGCGTTAATGCCGAAATTGAAAAACTTCAATACCAAGATACCAAGTATGAAAGAAACTGGCATGGCCAAAAAAGTAATCAATGAGGCACGAATATTCATTAAGAAAATGAGCAATACCAGGATGACGATCAAAGCCCCTTCTAACAATGCCCAGCTTAAATTTTTAATCGCCGATTCAATGAAATTAGCTTGACGAAACACCGAGTTATACAATTTAACTCCAGCTGGAAGAGAGGCTTTGATGTCATCCAAGGCTTGTTGAACTTTGAAGGTCGTTGCTAAAGTGTCTGCGCCGTAGGTTTTAGAAATGGTGCCAATTACGGCATGATCCAGATTATAAGCTGCATCCCCTCGTTTAATTTCTCCTCCGAAACTCACGGTGGCAACGTTGTCGATGGTAATTGGAATGCCGTTCCGGGTTGTGATGAGAGTTGCTCTGATATCATCTAAATTTTTGACCCGGCCGATTGCACCGATAATCAGCTCGGTACCTGATTTTTGTAAAAAAGCGCCTGGAACATTTCGATTGGAATTTTGCAAGGCTTGATTCACTTCTTCGACACTAATTCGATAAGCAAGCATGCGGGAGGGATCTAAAAGCACTTGATATTGTTTGACCTCACCGCCCAGCGAGACGACAGAGGCAACGCCTCCCAGGGCAAGTATGCGCGGGCGAATAACCCAATCAGAGATTGTGCGTAATTCTTCCGGGGATACGGTGTTGCTGACCAGGGCATATTTAATCAACCAGCCTACCGCAGAGATAACCGGTAACATCACTGGGTTTGAACCGGGTGGTAACTGTCCTATCACTTGCTGGATACGTTCATTAATTAACTGTCTATCTAGGTAGATGTCGGTTTTGTCAGCAAAAACCACCGTGATTGTGGAAAGCCCAACTGCAGTTTTTGAACGAACACGAGTGACGCCAGGGGTCCCATTGATGGCACTTTCTAAAGGATAAGTGATTAAGGCTTCTACTTCTTGTGGAGCTAATCCGGGAGCTTGCGTTTGGACTATCACCTGCGGAGGAGCAAATTCAGGAAAGACATCAATAGGCATGTGCCTTAAGTTATAAACACCAAAGAGGCAGATGCCTAGAGTTATGGCTAGGATCAAGATGCGATTTTTTAAAGACCAGCTAATTAGATATTGAAACATCAGAGCTGAGCTCCCTGTAAGTATCGACTTTGGCTATTTTTAATCCGTCAAGCTAAATTGAGTTAACACCGTTCGGGCTGAGGAGGCGTTTACGTCGTCTCAGCCCAAACGGTTTATTTCAGTTTTCAAAAATGGTAAAGGTTGAGACTCCTCTTTGAAGCCATTAATCATTTTTGATTTTCTGTTGGTTGAGGTTTCCCGCCTGTTAACCAGTAAGTATAAAGTTGACGATTACCCTGAGTAACTACTTCATCGCCAGCAACCAAACCACTTAAAATTTCCGTATAATCATCATCACTGATACCCGTTTTTACTATAACATGTTCGTAGACATTTCCCTGTTTTTTAAAAACAAATTTCTCATTGTTAGCTTCGATAATGGCAGAATTGGGAATAACCAAGGCGTCTTTATTCTCCTGCAAGATGATATTGGCGCGTATGAACATACCTGGTTTTAATAAATCCTTTGGGTTATTGAGAAGAATTTGTACGTTGACGCTGCGAGTGAGTGGATCAAGATTAGGTTCGATGAGTGTGACTTTGCCCACGAAGGTTTGCTGCGGGTAACTTAGCACATGTACTTTGGCGATTTGTCCGACTTTGATTTTACCAAGATCTTCTTCATAAACTTTCGCAAGGGCAATTAGTTTTGAGCGATCTGAAACATGAAAGAGCACCGTGTTGGGCGCTACGGCCTGGCCTAGGTTGACGTTCCGCGCGTCAATGATGCCTGCCATAGGTGCATTCATCACTACACTTGGGGGAGGATCGCCAATAAGCAAAGATTGAACTTTTAAAAGTGGCTGAGCCGCCTTAACTTTGTCGCCTAAGTTGGCATAAAGTTCGGTCACATTTCCCGAGATCCTCACACTGACGTCTGCTTGAGCATTGGGTAATAATTGCAGCTCGCCGTTTAATCCAAGTGACTGTTCAATTGGTTTGTTTACCGCCTGAGCTATTTTTAGATCAATGAATTTTGTTTGCTCAGGATCGAGTGTGAAAGCGCTTTTAGGTTTTCCTGAAATTTCAAAATGTTCGCCATGGCCAAAAAGAATAGGGCTAGCAAACACAATCGTTAAAAAAAGAATAGCGCCTGGAAATCTTAGCATAACCCATTGATTATTTTTCGAAATCATGGAAATTCCTTTTATCAGTCGAATAGGGACATAAAGAAATATTGCCGCTATTACCAAGAGCTGTACAAAATTTCACTAGAGCTTGCAAATATTTTTCTAACATATTGAGGTAAGCGACCTGTAGATCATTTTGCTGGCGTTGAATTTGTAATACCTCAAGCAGTGATACTTGACCGTTTCTATAAGCATCTCTAGCCAATTTTACGTTACGCAAGGTGAGCTTAACTGTCCGTAAGCGCGATAATTTAAGTGCCGCTTCCAAGGCTTGTAACTGCGCATAATTGCTAGTCACCTCGGTTTCGATAACTAATTTAAGCGCTTGCATCTTACTCAGTGCTTGTGTGCCTAAAGCGCTTGCCTCCATGACTTTTCCTTGATTTCCATTCAGTAAAGGAACAGGAATATTCACGTTCAAACTTAGGGCGCGATTAGGTTTTTGTGGATCGCCACCGTCAACGAATATTTTACTTTGTTGGAAAGCAACACCGAGTGTCCAATCGGCCCATCGTTCGGAACAAGCAAGCTGTTTTGTCGCTTGAGCGCGATTTAAATTGAGCTGAAGTATCCGCATATCAGGGCGTTGTTTGAGTGCGAGAGCGCTTGCGTCCGCAAAGCTCATGGTTGATTGCCCTTGTTTTGGCAGCGTTTTATCAAGTTCTAAAGCGGAGGTAGCGTCACGGCCAAGCAGTTGATTCAATAACGCTGCTTGACTTATGCGTTGGCTTTCTAAAATTTGTTTTTCTTGAAGTATGCGTTGATATTCTAAACTCGCGGTATTGGTATCCAGTTCAGAGACTTCTGCCGCCTGAAAACGATTTTGGGTAACTCGTACCAGTTTTTTATTGATTGCCAAAAGATCATTGAGTTGTTTTAAACGATAATCGGTAACTAGTAGGGAGTAATAACTGTCAGCAACAGAACCTTTCAGCTTGCGTTTGGCATCTCTAATTTCTTGGATAGCGATGGCAACATCAACGCGGGCCACTGATTTTTGTCGCCCGATCCGCCCGGAGATTGGAAAATTTTGGATAAATCCTGCACTGCGTGTGTATTCGCCCTCATTGGTCATGAGGCGGTCATCGGTATTGCTCAAACTTAAACTAGGATTAGGCCATAAACCGGCTTGTTTTAAACGCGCTTCAGCGACTGCAATATTATAACGCGCTGCTTTTAAGTCATTATTATTTTGAATAGCTATTTGAGCTAATTGGTTGATAGTCAAACTTGGTGTTGCCATAATGATAGATGTTTTAGCGATAAGGCTGAAAATTAAACACCAAACCCTAACGTTAAAATCCAATTTTCTCATAAGTTCGTCCAGCGTAAGCGTAGCGCATTCAGAATGACGGAAACAGAACTGAGCGACATTGCCGCTGCTGAAATCATTGGGCTTAAGAGCAGTCCTATAAAAGGATAAAGTATTCCTGCAGCAATAGGGACGCCTAATAGATTATAAATAAAAGCAAAAAAGAGATTTTGCCGTATATTTTTCATTGTGGATTCAGAGAGATGGCGAGCTTTAACGATGCCATGTAAATCGCCATGTAGCAAGGTAATGCCAGCACTTTCTATTGCAACATCAGTCCCCGTTCCCATGGCAATACCGATATCAGCTTTAGCCAGCGCTGGCGCGTCATTGACACCGTCACCGGCCATAGCAACAATGCGGTTTTTCTGTTGCAATTCAGCCACAATACGACTCTTATCGGCAGGTAAAACTTCCGCAATGACTGTTTTAATTCCTAGTTTGCTGGCTAGAGCTTCAGCCGTTTTTTTATTGTCCCCGGTGAGCATGACAACTTCAATGCCTATGTTTTGTAGCGTTTTAATCGCAGCGATCGTAGTCGATTTGATGGGGTCTTCTATGGCTAAAATAGCTGCTATTTGCTGATCAATAGCCATAAACATCACCGAGGCCCCTTCGCTTCTAAGTTCATCTGCCTGGCTAGATCTGGCTTGCGGATTGATTCCTAATTCTTGCATTAATGAGGCAGTACCAATCGCTATAACCTGATTATTAATAGTGCCGCGTACACCTTTGCCAGTGAGCGCTTCAAAATCATTTACTGAAGCCAGCGATAAATTTTTCTCATGCGCTGCAGTGACAATGGCATAAGCGAGCGGATGTTCACTATGATTTTCAAGGCTCGCGGCAAGAGTTAGGATTTCTTCTTCTGTGAAATTTCCCAGTGGGATGAGTCTTGTTAATTTCGGATGACCTTCGGTCAAAGTTCCAGTTTTATCGACAACTAAGGTGTCGACTTTTTCCATGCGCTCCAAGGATTCAGCATTTTTAATAAGTACTCCATTTCCAGCGCCTTTGCCAATGCCCACCATAATCGACATGGGCGTCGCCAGTCCCAAAGCACAAGGACAGGCAATGATTAGCACCGAAACAGCAGCGATAAGCCCATAACTAACAGCGGGAGGTGGGCCGAAGATTGCCCACAAAATGAAAGCTAAAAGAGCAAAAAAAATCACAATCGGTACGAACCAACCAGACACAGAGTCGGCAAGACGTTGAATAGGGGCCCGACTTCGTTGTGCATCACTGACCATTTGCACAATTCTTGAAAGCATCGTATCACTGCCGACATGTTCTGCTTTCATCACAAAGCTACCCGTTAAATTGATCGTAGCGCCAATCAATTTATCGCCGATTTTTTTCGTGACTGCTAAAGGTTCACCAGTAACCAAGGATTCGTCGACATTCGACTGACCTTCTATCAGTTCGCCATCAACGGGGATTTTTTCCCCCGGACGCACGCGAAGCCGATCACCGACTAAGACTTGCTCCAGTCCTATTTCGCTTTCTTGATCATTTTCTTGAAGACGATGTGCAGTTTCGGGAGCTAGTTTTAATAAGGCTCGGATCGCGCCTCCTGTTTTTTCTCTTGCTTTTAATTCGAGCATTTGGCCTAGTAAAACCAAGGTTGTGATGACTGCAGCGGCTTCAAAATAAACACCTACCATTCCATCCATATTGCGAAAACTCAGAGGAAATAGATTAGGTAATAGGGTAGCTATAACACTATAGCCCCAAGCGACGGCCGTACCCATGGCAATGAGGGTAAACATATTCAGATGATGGGATTTTAATGATTGCCAGCCACGTTGAAAAAAGGGCCAACCGCACCAGAGCACAACGGGAGTTGCTAAAATCAATTGAATCCACATGGATAAAGAAATAGGAAGCCATTGCGCAAAAATATGCTCACCCATCGCTAAAATAAACACCGGAAGACTGAGGGTTAAGGCAATCCAAAACCGTCGGCTCATATCCAGGTATTCTGGATTGCTTGTTTCTTCGATGCTGATCGCTTCAGGCTCCAATCCCATACCACAGAGAGGACAAGTACCCGGTTTCTCTTGGCGAATTTCTGGATGCATGGGGCAGGTATAAACAACCGGTCCGTTGATAGGGTCAGAAGATTTTGCAGCAGTTTGCGATTTATTCATTGAATGGCAGCAACTGTGTTTCTCAGCTTGGGGTTTATTTTGATTAGGCTCCATAGCTCACCATTCAATTTTACGATTGATTATCCCTAGCTACAGTCTAGCAACGACAGAGGGACAACACTATTATATTTTATGCAAATATTTCATTATTGGAATTTGTGTTGTCTCTCATTCTGTTCTAAATTTAGCTATATACAAGTTTAAAACTAATCTTTTGTTTTTATTCAAATTTATGCGAAAGGAATCTACCATGATTTTAAATACCTGCGATATTAACAATGTTAATCATGTTATTACCCCCGATGAAAACTATGAAATAACTTTGGATTCACCGGCGCTGGATATTTTTACAGATTTTAAAAAAACGTCTCCCTTGGTGATTGAGCAATGCTTAGATGTAGTCACCGCCGAAGATTTAATGAAAAGAACACATGTAAGATTAAAATTAGTCCTCGACCATGGGGAGTTTGTTGGCACTCTTGCCTATGAGGATTTGATCAGCGAAAAGGTAATGTCTCGCGCCAATCACGTCCATCGAGCTGACATTTTAGTATCAGAGGTAATGACACCAAAAACTTGTTTGAAAGCAATTAAATTTACTGAGGTAAAACGAGCAAGAGTTGGCGATATTGTCGAAACGCTCAAAAACGAAGGCAAACAACATTTCCTTGTTATCGATGGCGCCGAACATCATATCCGCGGCATTTTTTCCTCCTCAGATATTGCTCGGCGCTTACATGTGCCGTTCAGTATCGATAGGGTATCTACTTTTATCGATATTTATAAAGCCATAATGCGTTGAGATCTAGTCTTATGCAATGCAGAGTTTGGTAACTAGAATGAGTTTTGAATTATATTTAAGAATAGGCAGTCCACTTTATTTTAAGAGCATGAGATCTAACATCTAACATGACGGTCTTTAGGACAGGATTTTTTGCTGAAATACCTCCATGGCGTTTTCTATATCACTTTACCCGGTAACAGTTGAGATCAAAGTTTAAACTCTTAATACCCTCTTAATATTGATCATTTACAATACACACTGAAGTTTAGGAAATCAATTGAGGTGTGTGTCATGAAAGAAAAGTATGCCAAAGGAACTAAGTTCGTTTTGAACTATCACCTACATGTAAACCAAGGTGGTGTGGGCCATGTCTCACTAACAGGTACTCATAATGGTGAAACGGTCAATCTCAGTGTATATCCCAGTGAGAAACTATCTGTGGCAACTCCTGTGGTTGTTTCATCGATGTATGTATTTCCTAGCTTAGCGGAAAATCATGATACTCCACGTAAAGGGGACAGCCCAATTTATGCATCCTATGATATTACTGATTTGTTACCGAATAAGGCGGCTGCTCTAGAAGAGATGAAAGAGATAAGCAGAAGGATAGATTCAGGACACGCCACTTTTAGCATAACGCCTAATTTTGTTACTCAGACAACCTCTGCAGTGTTTAATCCAAATTCTTCCACTTCGAATATGATGTTAGGATTTAAAACATTTGAAAGAGATAAAATTGAAAAGGAAATAGATAAAATTCAAACCCTTAATTGCGCAGAAGCAACAAGTAGAGTTCTGAAAAAAGGGGGTATGGAAAGGCCGCCAGGTCTTTTGTCCTATGCCACTCCATCAGGAATCCACGAATTTTTTGAATCTAAGATGAAGGAAGCGGAAAATGCTGAGCTAGAACAAAGCCAGGAAAGCTCAACTGAGGTAGAGACCGGTTTTATGCGCAGCTTTTTCGGTAAAGTCAAAGATTTCTTTAGTCCACAAGAAACTCAACCGAGCGAAACGGTAGAAGAATACCCTATGAGCACTAATGATTCGACTAGCTATCAGGATTGGTCTAGCGAGACAGTAGAACTATCATCGAAAGATGAGGAACCAGAGAGCGAGGCATCTGCCACAGGATCTTCAGAGTATACCTTCGATGATTTCGCCGATGAGGTGGCAGTAGAACTATCATCGAATGATGAAGAACCAGAGAAAGAAGCCTCTTCCCAAAGAGCTTCAGAGTCTACCTCATCCTTTTTTGCTCAGGGCGCTGGGTCAAGAACGTTAGAGTCTGATGAAGCTTATACAAGTAGAATCGATGCAATTTTTAATTAGAAGATTATAATCCGGTTCGAACTACTCTACTGCTCTTATAAGAGCAGTAGAGACCTTGCAATAAAATCCATGTTTTATATAATCGAATGATTAATTTTTAACAAAAGTGTTTTTGTTGTGATCTAACATTGGTGTTGCACTTTTTAAAAACCAATAAGGAAATAAAATGTATATTAAACAAACCTCGCCAACGACCTCTGAATCTGTCCAACCAAAAGAAGAAAATCAAGTAACAGTGTATGTTTGGTCCAGTGGATTGAATAGCCTAGGCCATGTTTCATTACAGCTTGATGGAGAGACTTTCAAATATAAGGCAGATGATCGAGGTGATTATTTGAGTATTTGGCCAAGCTCAACTGTGGCTGGAGGTTTTACATCAATATGGCCTTTAAAAGGAACTTCGTCTAGAGGTTTAGAAGATGACTGCAAGCAAGAAGCAATTAGATCCCCAGAAGATTTCTCCAATCTTATGGAGCCAGCAGAAATTTTGCCCGTTCCGCCTGATCAAGTTTTTGTAGTACAGGGTATTGATAAGATAAAGATTAAAGAAGAATTTGATCGAATCAAAAAAGGATTAGATACAGGAGATGTGCGTTACCAGCTTCTACCCGATGTAAAAGTAGCTAACTTTTTCATCAATCCTAAAGAGATATATAACTGTGTCACTGTAACAGAACATTTATTAAAAGTGGGTGGCTTGGAAAATTTGACACCACTCCCGTGGAAAACACCATCTAGATTTGCAGCTCAACTAAGAGAGCAGCCTCAAGTAGCAGAAATCTGTTATTCAACACCTGAACACAATGAAAGCGATAACCCTGTTGATAAACCCTTAGTCGAATATTGCTCTGCCTCCCTCAGTGATGAGCCCTCTAGAGAGTGGGGGAGTGATAATTATGATGAACAAGAAACAACAAAAGCAGCATCCGAAGCACCAGAAACTAAACCCGCAGAAGAGGAACCCCGGTTAAAAATTTATTCAGAATCATCATTAACCTTGTTTAAGCAATACGATGAACCTAAATCCTATTTGCCAAGACGAGCAGAGGAATCTGATGGCAATTATTACGTAAGAATGGATGCCCTAGGGAATTAGTAATTCGCAGGAAATTTTCTTAAGCTAATCGATCTGATAGGAGTGTGAGTATTTGCACCAACTATCAGATTTAAGCTCAAATCTCTGATAGGAATGATCTATTCCTGCCTATTCCAACTGAGAAATCAATTCTTTTAATATATATTTCTGGGTGGCCTATGCAGTATCTAGGCTGCTTAGTTAATGCTTAAAATGTCTATATCCGGTAAATACCATGATAATGCCGGCGGCATCTGCTGCAGCGATTACTTCATCATCTCTTATTGACCCGCCGGGTTGAATAATGGCGCTAATGCCTGCTTTGGCTGCTAATTCAATGTTATCTGCAAAGGGAATAAAGGCATCTGAGGCCATCACTGCGCCTTTGGTGGCAAAGTTGGCTTGTTCTGCTAACCATAAGCCTATGCGAGTACTCATAACACGGCTGGTTTGTCCTGCCCCGATGCCGATGGTTGCGCTATTTTTTGCAATGACAATGGCGTTGGATTTCACATGTTTGACTGCTGTCCAAGCAAATAGTAAATCTTGCATTTGTTGTTCGGAGGGTTTTTTGGTGGTAACGGTTTTAAATTCTTCGCTACTTACGAGAAAATCATCATGTTCTTGGACAAGCAATCCACCGTCAACATGCCGCATATCCAATTTAAAATCAGAGTTAGTTTGCCATTCTCCCGTACTGAGTACGCGAATGTTGGGTTTAGTTGCCAGAATTTCCTGTGCTTCTTTGCTGATTGCGGGAGCTATGATCACTTCTGCGAATTGATTGTCGAGAATAGTTTTAGCTGTTTCTGCCATGAGCGGCTGATTGAAGGCCAAAATGCCACCAAAACTGGAAGTAGGGTCGGTTTGGAAAGCACGTAAATAAGCATTTACTTGAGTATTACCCAAGGCGATTCCACAAGGATTTCCATGTTTGACGATCACACAAGTCGGTGTTTCAAGCGGAAATGATTTGACGCAATCAAAAGCAGCATCCGCATCGAGTAGATTATTATAAGAAAGTTGTTTGCCTTGAATGGATTGTGCAGTAGCCAAGGAGCCTGCTGGTGGATTTTTATCTGCATAAAAAACGGCTTGTTGATGAGGATTTTCACCATAGCGTAATTCATATTTCTTGTTAAATTGGCAGGTGAGTGTGGATGGAAACCCGGAAGGGGAATGCTTTTCGTCTAAAGTGCCTAAATAATTAGAAATGGCTGCATCATAGGCCGCGGTATGCGCAAAGGCTTTTTTAGCTAATTCAAAGCCCCAATTCGTGGGGGCTTTTTTTGCGCGCACATATTTAGCTAACAAGCCATAATCATCCGGTGTTACGACCACAAAGACACGACTATGGTTTTTGGCAGCGGAGCGAACCATGGCTGGCCCACCGATATCAATATTTTCAATAGCCTTTTGGAAATCGCAATCATGATGGCTGATGACTTGTTCGAAAGGATATAAATTGACAATCAACAAATCGATGCGCTTTATCTCATGTGTGGCTAAAACTTCGTCATCTTCTGCAAGATCGCGTGCTAACAACCCAGCATGGATTGCTGGATGAAGTGTTTTAACACGTCCATCTAACATTTCAGGAAACTTGGTGCATTCGCTTACATCGATAACAGGGAGTTGATGTTGGGTTAACAGAGCTGCTGTGTTGCCGGTAGCAACCAATTCTATCCCTTCTTTGTGCAGAGTTTTCGCTAATTGGACTAGACCGCGTTTATCAGAAACACTTAATAATGCCCTTTTGGGGGTAAAGGGAGAGGACGTTTGGTTATTCATATTATTTTGCTCTTATTAAATGATTAGCGACAGGTAAACGTAAGTAGTGACCAACCTTCCAAATTCATTGACGAATGATGATTAAAATCAGTTTGATAGGTGGCAATTAATGCTGAGGCTTGCTCATCAAGAATGCCTGACACGACTAAAATACCTGTATTTTTAAGCAATTCTTTAAATTTAGAACGTAAATCCAGTAGAGGAGCCAATAAAATGTTGGCAATAAGGACATCAACGGGCGCTGTTAAGGTTTGAGGAAAACCAATGCTTAATTGCTGTGAATTAATCGCATTACTCAGCGCATTATTTTGAGTAGCTTGCAAAGCCTGTTCATCAATATCCACAGCTTGGACTTTATCTGCACCTAATTTTAATGCTGCTAAAGCAAGGATACCTGAACCACAGCCATAATCGATTACCGTTTTATGCGTTAAATCAGTTTGATCAAGCCAACGTAAACAAAGAGAAGTAGTTGGATGTGTTCCGGTACCAAAAGCCAGCCCAGGATCAAGGATTAAATTCACCGCATTCGGCTCAGGAGGCTCAATCCATGAAGGACAAATCCATAATCGTTGCCCGAAACGCTGGGGTTTGAAATCATCCATCCAAACCCGCTCCCAATCTTTATCAGCTAATTCGTTGATAGAATAGGTTAAATCTGGATAGTGAGTGCTTAACCAGGACCTAGCCAGGCCTGCGTCTTGGCAACTCGCATACAGAGCATTAATAATGATCTCTGGCCAAAGCGGCGTGGTACCCGGTTCAGGTTCAAGAACGGGATCATCGTTTTTATCAGTTAAAGTGATTGATAAAGCACCTGCTTCTTCCAGCATTTCGCTAATTAAATCCACTTCATCACGATGGCAGTGTTCGATTTGTAACTGATACCACACAGGTTATTCCTTAAGCATTTTTTCCAGATAGTGGATGTTTGTTCCACCTTGTATAAAGGCTTTGTCTCTTAGAATACGTTGATGCAATTCGATATTCGTTTTAATCCCTTCAATAATTATCTCGTCCAAGGCATTACGCATTCTTGCAAAAGCTTCCGCACGAGTTTCCCCGTAACTAATCAATTTGCCTATCATGGAATCATAATTGGGTGGCACAGTATAACTGCTGTAAATATGAGAATCAAAGCGAATACCAGGTCCGCCAGGTTGATGTAGCAGACGTATGGTTCCTGGAGAAGGCATAAATGTTCTCGCATCTTCTGCATTAATACGACACTCAACGGCGTGGCCTTTTATCTTTATATCCTCTTGTTTTAGGGTAAAAGGAATATCGCTGGCTATTTTGATTTGCTCTTTAATTAAGTCGATACCGGTAATCATTTCGGTCACAGGATGTTCTACCTGAATTCGCGTATTCATCTCGATAAAATAGAAACAACCATCTTGATACAAGAATTCGAAGGTACCTGCACCCCGGTATTTTAATTCACGACAGGCATTAACCACCGTTTCACCAATTTCCTGACGTAATTCCGGAGTAATGCCTGGTGCGGGTGCTTCCTCCAGTACTTTTTGATGACGGCGTTGCATAGAGCAATCACGCTCACCTAAATGAATCGCCTTTCCTTTTCCATCACCCAATACTTGAAATTCGATATGACGAGGATTTTCTAAGAATTTTTCCATATAAACAATGGGATTATTAAAGGCCGCTTTTGCTTCACTTCGGGTCAATGCAATGGCATTGAGCAAGTTTGCCTCGTTATGGACAACTCGCATACCCCGACCGCCGCCGCCGCCAGCCGCTTTAATGATGACTGGAAAACCAATACGCCGAGCTAACTCGAGATTGTGGTTATCATCATCAAGTAAGGGACCATCAGAGCCTGGAACGCAAGGTACGCCGGCTCTTTTCATGGCTGCAATAGCAGAGACTTTATCTCCCATCAAACGAATGGTATCGCCTCTTGGGCCGATAAAACGGAAACCGCTTTGCTCAACAATATCAGCAAAATCAGCATTTTCTGCTAAGAATCCATAGCCAGGATGAATAGCGACTGCATCAGTGATTTCCGCAGCGGAAATAATGGCTGGAATGTTTAAATAACTTTTTTGCGAGCTCGCAGGACCGATGCAAACAGTTTCGTCGGCTAGTCGGACGTGTAATAAATCTTTATCCACATCCGAATGCACGGCCACCGTTTGAATGCCTAATTCTTTACAAGCCCGTAATATACGAAGTGCAATTTCGCCACGGTTGGCGATAACAATTTTATTGAGCATTAATATACCCTTTATTCTTCGATAATAAATAGGGGTTGATCATATTCAATCGGATCACCATTAGCGACTAAAACATCCACCACTTTACCGGTGCGATCTGCTTCAATTTCGTTAAACATCTTCATGGCTTCGACAATACATAAGGTATCACCCACTTTCACATTTTGACCAATGGTGACAAAAGGCGGTGCGTCAGGTGAGGGCGAAGTGTACATGGTTCCTACCATTGGCGAGCGTACTTTATGGCCGTTTTTGCCTGTTCCACTTTTAGTCTCTGAACTTTCTGCGGGAGCAACGACCTGAGCTACTGCCGGGTGTGACGCAGGTTGGGGCACTGCATAACGCATTTGAGCAGGTGCTTCCATCGTGTAATGGTGACGGCTTAAACGAACTGACTCTTCGCCCTCTTTGATTTCAATTTCAGAAATCCCTGTTTCCTCAAGTAATTCGATCAATTTTTTAATTTTACGAATATCCATCGATAATAACTCTCTATTAATTAAATTCTTCTATGATTGCTTGCAATGCCAAGGAATAACCCTTAACACCAAGCCCACAAATTACCCCTCGGGCAATGTCAGAAAAGTAAGAATGATGACGAAACACTTCGCGCGCATAAATGTTGCTGATGTGAACCTCAATAAAGGGAATAGCTACAGCAGTTAAAGCATCACGAATAGCAATGCTAGTATGGGTAAACGCTGCGGGATTGATAATAAAATAATCTATTTTATTATCAATCGCTTGGTGAATAATATCAATAATCTCCGCTTCGGAGTTACTTTGTTTAGAGTTCAGTTCAAAGCCTGCCTCTTTAGCTTCTTTCCTAAGAAATGCATTGACTTCTTCGAGAGTTGTTGAGCCATAGACTGAAGGCTCGCGTATTCCAAGACGATTCAAATTTGGCCCGTGCAGAACAAGTATTTTTTTCATCATATACTGGTTTACCCAAATTCCTCGGATTCTGCCTGATCTTTGCAATAATGTCTAGATGTACGATGATCTCGGCATGATCTCAGCATGATAGCCGGAAGTTTCATAGATCATCTTAATTAATATTTTTTAGCGGAAAAAAACGGAGATCCCTTCCAAATTTGATTAGGCTATCTTTTCATAAAAAAACAGGGGATAGAGTTTATTTTCATAATGTACGTAACAAATATTCTCAATCTTGTAGGCTAAAAACTACCTGTTAGAACTCTGAGGTTTCTCAGCTATCTATTAGCCCTTTCCCGCGATAAGCATGATGCAATTATTCAGATTCCTTGCGCGGGTGAGGAAGTGAATCAAATTGACGAGTAGGATTATGTTTTTCGCAGGAGAGGGTTGAGGAGAGGGAAATCCCCTCAACCTGACGGATTTGTACCAAAGCACATCCTACATTAGTTTAGCGATACCCTGCCTTTAAAATACGTTCCCTAATTCCTAGCCATTGTTCTGCTTCTGGTGGTAACTCAATTGCAATTAATTTGGCTTTTGACTTATCGGCCTGTCGAAGTTGATGGTACAGTTCAAAAGCGGCTTTCTCGGGCGAATCGGGTAGCTGATAAGACAAGTTGCTGACTATCTCTGGTATTTTAGAAAAGGAAATCACATAAACAGGATCGGGTGTTTGTTGACAAAATTGCTTTATTGCGGTGCTGTCAAGAAAGCAATAGAGAGGTTTTTCGGGTTGATAATGGCTAGCTAAGCGACCAGGCGCTCTAAGCTGGCTTGCGATTTTTAATTGTTTTGTAGATAAAACGGCGTTAATTTGCAATTCATCGATGGAACCATGACGTAGAATTTCATATCCCTCAGGTTGAATAGCAGCCACAATCGTTGATTCAATGCCTACTTGGCTGCGTCCGCCGTCAAGAATTAAAAGTTCCTCTTGCTTAAAGCTGTGTTGAACATGTTCAGCGGTGGTTGGGCTAATTTTTCCAAAAGGATTGGCTGAAGGAGCGACTAATGGAAAGCCAAGTTTTTGTAAAAGCGTCTGTGCTAGGGGGTGCTTAGGACAACGCAGGGCAATGGTATCTTGGCCTCCTGTTATCAGTGGGCAAAAACCACCTGCTTTAGACTTCATTACCAGTGTAAGAGGGCCAGGCCAGAAATTTTTCATTAAAATCTGAGCATAATCAGGAATATTGTCAACCCATCGAGATAAATCCCAACCCTCGGCCACATGCATTATTAAAGGATGATTCAAAGGTCTATTTTTCATTGCATAAATTTTTCGAATAGCTTGTTCATCTTCAGCATTTCCTGCAAGACCATAGACTGTTTCGGTGGGTATAGCCACAATATTGCCTTGACTTAATTCAGAAATAGCTAATTCAATATTGGTTGTGATGGTACTCATATTGCTCCAATTTCGTGATTAGAATAAAAATTTATGCATAAAAATTAAATAGTTAACCTCTTTATTCGTCAAAAAGATCAAATTGAAAGTTCAAATAAAAGAAAAACTATGCTAGTTTGTAAAATACCTGTAGGATTGCATCGCGAATTTTAGGTAAGGCCAACCTCAGGATAATTGCTTGCCTTAAATTCGGGAATTCAAACTCAACGGGTAAGTTCCAATTATGTTGTTACCAGGCTTTACATAACATTGGATGTAGTGGGCTGGTTCAATCCAACAAGAATAGTCCCATTTGTTTGATTTTAATAGTGCAAATACGCGTAGATTGTCTCCTAAGGCTTAGCACGCGCTGTATTTTTTGCGCTAAAAATCAACATGGGCCTCTTTTTGTTGCTGTATTGTACTGGTTTAGCCGAACAGGTAGTACAACTGGGCCACTCCCGGAAGAGTTTGCCACATGCATATTAAGGAGAAAGTTTAATGCAATCAAATTCCTATTTATCGACCTTAGCGGCTAGTTTAGCGTTATCTATGGTTACAAATGCGCAAGCAGCTGAACCAGTACCTCTGCAGCAACAATCGTTTAAAGCGATTCAACTGCAATTTCAACTCGCTTTACCGGGTATGATGCAAACTTCTGTGGTTTCCCCAGATACTTTGCAATTTATCCAACAGCGGACGGATAAGAACCAAATTACCCATATTCGTATGCAACAAGAATATTTGGGGTTTGAGGTCTTTGGCGGTTATGCCATTATGCATACCAAGAATACCGCAAATCATTTGTTGACTGCGCAGGATAATGTATGGATGAATGGTACTTTATATCGTGGTTTACAAACTGAATTAGGTCAGCCAATCGCTGATTTTGTTAAAAATGCACCTCTCGCATTGCAACAATTTAAAGCACAATATGCCGATATGGATCTGAGTGAAGAGCATGTGACTCCTGTTGTTTATATTGATAAACAACATCAGGCTCATTGGGCTTATCGGGTGAGTGTTTATATTCGTCATGATCATCAAATACCTGAAAGACCTACGGCAATTATTGATGCAAAAACCTATAAACCGTTTATGCAGTGGAATGATATTAAAACAGCGCAACTCAATGAGCTCAACAACCCGCTGCGTATTCCAGTGAAAGGGATGGGTTATGGAGGAAACACTAAAACGAGTCAATATCTCTTTGGTAAGGACTATCCTTTATTGGATGTAACCTATGATCGATTGCTGAAAAACTGCTACATGGAAAATAATTCAGTTAAGGTTGTTGACATGCACCATAAATATGTTTCTTTGAATGGGGCAATGAAATTTAAGTGCAAAAAATCTCAGGAAACGAATCCGCTCACTTTTTGGATGGGTTACAAGGGCGATGGCTATGACAGAGAAAATGGAGCCTTCTCGCCCACGAATGACGCCTTATACTCGGGCTATGTCATTAAACATATGTACCATGATTGGTATGATGTTGAAGTGCTATCCAAAAGAGGGAAGCCAATGCAGCTAGTAATGCGAGTTCATTATGGTGAGGGCTACGATAATGCCTATTGGGATGGTAAGCAAATGACTTTTGGGGATGGGGATTCTAGCTTATATCCTTTAGTTTCTTTAGGAATTGGTGCGCATGAAATTAGTCATGGATTTACTGAGCAACATTCAAATCTTGTGTATACAGGGCATTCTGGTGGTTTGAATGAGTCGTTTTCAGATATGGCTGCTCAAGCAGCCGAGTTCTACTCTACTGGTAAAAACAGTTGGTTAATTGGTGAAGAAATCATGAAGTCTGATGAACCGCTGCGTTACATGGATCATCCTAGCCGAGATGGGCTTTCCATTGATTCAACTGATCAGTATTATGATGGATTGGATGTGCATTACTCCAGTGGTGTTTTTAATCGACTGTATTATTTAATATCAACCACCACGAATTGGAACCCACGAAAATCGTTTGATGTCATGGTGAAAGCAAACATGGATTATTGGAGTCCTTATACAACCTTTGATGAAGCAGGTTGTGGGGTGCTTCATGCGACACACGATCTAGGTTTTTCAGTTGATGATGTGAAAAAATCGCTGGACGCTGTTGCTGTTAACTATAGTTCTTGTACAGATATCGGTTAGGGTATTTTATAAAATTCTTCCAGGCACTGCGCGACAGTGTCTGGATGTTCCATGTGAACGTGATGTCCCCCTTCAAGATGATACACCTCTAAATTTTTTACTGCTGCCTCACGCCGTTTTATGCTTTCTTGATTGAAATCAAAACCCTTATCAGCCCAGATTAAACAGCTTTTTGTGCGGATATTATTTAAACAGGATAACACTTGATTTTCAGTCAGACGCAAAGGAGTTGACATGAGCAAACGCCTATCGTGTTGCCAATAAAAACTATTGTTTTTTCGTTGAACTCCACGCTGGCCAAGAATAGAGACATATTCTTGGGCTAAATACCCACGCTTCGCTCGAGCCTGTATGGCTAACTCCATTGATGGATAAGGTTTTGTTTCTTGCTCAAATGTTTTATAGGTTTGTCGAGCATAGTTAGCCAATTGTTCGCAGCAATCTTCTTCAGGATTAGCGAAAGGACCCAGAGCCTCTATTAAAGCCATGGAAAGAATTTGCTCAGGCACAACCCCTGCAATGAGACTTGCTAAACAAGCACCCATGGAATGACCTAGTAAATGATAGCGCTTGAAATCTAAAGCTTTGGTAATTTGGAGGATGTTAAAAATACCGTCGGTAAAATGGTAATAACAGCCTTCAGGTAGATGAGATGAAAGACCATGCCCAGGTAAATCAATAGCGACAATATGAAATTGTTTGGCTAAGTAGGGGGCCAATAAAGCAAAGGAGTTGGCATTATCAAGCCATCCATGTAGTGCAATAAGAGGCGGTAAATCAGGCTCTCCCCAAGTCCGATAAGCGATAATAAATCCCGGGATAGCGATAGTTGATGCATTCATTATAATTGGTGTAATGGACTATTATTTATAAATGATAACTCATGTTAAAGCGCTTTGTCGTCGGGACTGGCGCTTGGTGTCAAGAACTAGCTTGATCATAGTTTGCTCCAGAGCTAAACATTCAAGACGACAGACATGAATAAAAAATGATATGCTAGGATATGTAACCCATAATTATTAACGATATGCAGCAATCGCGACGCAGCCTATCTCTGATAACTTATAATATTCATAAGGGATTCGGCCTTGGCAAGGTTCGCTTTTTATTACCAGAGATGCGAGAGGCTTTATCTAGTCTAAATCCTGATTTTGTTTTTCTGCAAGAAGTGCAAGGAGAGCACCGCCGCCGAGAAAAACGGATCAATGCTTGGCCTGATTTACCGCAATTTGAATATATTGCAGAAAAAATTTGGCCCCATTTCCTTTATGCAAAAAATGCGATTTATCAATCAGGTCATCATGGCAATGCCATTTTAAGTAAGTTCGCCTTTGATCGGTTTGAGAATATTAATTTATCTTCCATGAATCGTGCTTCACGATCTATCTTGCATGGCCAAATAAAAGTTGAAGAAGCAACGCCAATCACCGTGCATTTACTGTGTGTGCATCTGGGTTTATTCAAAGCCGAGCGAATCTCGCAATGTCGAGCTCTAATCCAGCGAATCGCTGAAGCGGTGCCTGAACATGAACCATTATTAATGGCGGGTGATTTTAATGATTGGCGTCACCATTTGTCGTCAATTTTGGCTGATGAATTAGGTATTAAAGAAGCCTTTTTTAGCTTAGAAGGACGGCATGCTCGTTCTTTTCCCGCAATCAAACCAGCATTTTGCGTTGACCGTATTTATTATCGAGGAATGGAAGTTGCTGATGTTCAGTGTCTGCAAGGAAAGCCCTGGCGGATGTTGTCAGATCATGTGCCTTTATTGGCTCGGTTTGAGTTTATATGAGTGGATTATTCGTAGCAACTGTCTTGAAAAGACAGTTGCTACGAATGAAATATACAAATTATTCCATATTACTCTTATATTCGCCAAAACAAGCAGCGCTATTTAAACGAGCACGTTTTAACAGAGCATCTTGTGCGGCTTTAATATTTTCAGCTTTGCCTCCCCAAGCTTTTAAACAATCTTCTTGTAGTGCGCGTCCATAAGAAAAACTTAAGTTCCAAGGTTGATAGCCAGCACTATTAATTGCATTGAGGTTAGCGGTTGCTTGTTCTGGAGTTTGTCCGCCAGAAAGGAAATTAATTGTCGGTACCGCTGCAGGTACATTGTTACGGAAAACACTAATGGTGAAATCAGCCACATCTTCGGGTGGACTAAATGGGTTTGCGCTTTTACCGCTCGTTATCATGCTTGGCTTAAGAACAATGTGTTCTAGCTCAACTTGATGAATGAAGAGTGAGTTGAAGAGCTCATGCAGAACCATTTCGCAAGCTTCAGCACAATGTTCAATAGAATGATCGCCATCCATAAGTACTTCGGGCTCAACAATTGGAACAATGCCTTCTGCTTGGCAGATTGCAGCGTAACGAGCGAGCATTTCAGAGCCTGCTTTAATAGCAGTTAAACTGGGGGTGAATTCAGAAATAGAGTAAACATTTCTCCATTTTGCGAATTTTGCGCCGAGTTTTTTGAAGTGTTGTAAACGCTCAGCTAAACCATCCAAACCTTGAGTTACTTTTTCATTAGCTGTGTTAGCTAGGTCAACTAACCCTTTATCGACTTTAATCCCCGGGACAATCCCTTTCTTAGCGAATAGTTCAGCAACCGCTGTTCCATTTTCATCTTTATGATCAAAGGTTTCTTCAAATAAAATAACCCCATTGACGTATTGCTCTAAATCAGGAGTAGTTGCCAGTAAAACGCGATAGTCACGGCGATTTTCTTCAGTATTTTCGATACCAATTGAGTCAAATCGCTTACCGATGGTGCCTCCACTTTCGTCAGCCGCTAAAATGCCTTTGCCATCCTGTAATAAAAGCTCCATCGTGACTGATAGTTCCTCGTAATGCATAATATTCATTCTCCTAGTGACTTACATAATAAACGGTTTAGTATATTGGCTGTTTAGACAGCGGCGCAATTATTTCGATGGTCCTGAAATATATTTCTCGCGGATAATTTGTTGCAGGCTAAAGCCCTGTTCTTTTAAGTAATTAAAGGACTCGTCAATCATACCTGGATTCCCACATAAATAAATCATGTCTTCTTCTGGGTTAAGTTTAAGCTCAGGAAAGGCGCTTTGGACGTATCCCGGGAACTCATGTTGTTTTAAATCCTCGTTGGCACGACTCAAATGAGCACGAAAGCTAACTTGTGGGTATTGAGTGGCTAAGCGAATAAATTCTTCAGCATATAGGACATCGCTATTCTTCTGAACGCCTTGCAATATGACTACACGTAATTCAGGATTGGCTTGTAAACGGCGCTTTAACTCTTCTATCATTGAACGATAAGGGGTTACACCCGTACTCGTTGCTACTAAGATATAGCGTCTGGGCATCTCGTCTTTAAGAATTAAACGCCCAAAAGGACCATTAATATTGATTTGATCCCCAGGGTTTAGGTTAAATAATAATTCAGTACCTGGGCCCCCCTCAACATAACCTGCCGCGAATTCAATAAGATTGTTTTGCGTCGGCACATTAGCGATACTGTAGCTACGTTTTAAAACTTTACCCTCGCGCTCAAAATGAATGGTAATAAATTGACCAGGAGCGTAGTTAAAGGGTGGTGATTTTTCCGCTTTAAAAACGAAATGTTTTACGTAAGAAGAGAGCATATAAGCTTCTTCTAGAATAATAGGAAAGGTACTGACTTGCATAATTGATTACAACGTATTTTAGAAAACCTACTAATATAGGGGAAAAATTCTGCATTGCAAGAGTAGCGTAACAATTGAGTATATAATTAGACTATGAATAGTACCACTGATATTGTTGCAATGCTCGGCAATTTGAGCCGATCATTGTTTCCTGTTCAACATCTTATTTCAGGTTTTGCCTACCTTATTGGTATTGCTTTTTTTTTGGTAGCGATAGCAAAATTTAAGAAAATAGGGGAGTCAGCAGGAAAACAGTCTCAGGAAAAAATGTTTGGACCTCTCGCTTTTTTATTAGGAGGTGCTGCATTGGTCTTTCTGCCATCGGCTGTTAGTCTTCTCGCGAACTCGACCTTTGGCGTAGGTAATGTCCTCTCCTATACGGATTACAATCCTTACAATATCTACAGTTCTATGGGGTTAATCATTCAAACTGCTGGAGTTATTTGGTTCATTCGCGGCTGTGTTTTATTGGTAGGCGCAAGTAGTCCTGGCGTGCAGCACGGGCCTAAAGGACTGGCTTTTCTTTTTGCTGGCATTTTAGCGGTGAATTTCCAGGGGACGGCTGCTTTTTTAAATACGGTCATGGGGCATTTGGAATCATTGACGATGACTTTAAAAAACAGTCAAGGATTCTAAGACTTGTTTACTCTCCCTTTCTACCATATTGGCCTCAAAAATCAAGCCATTTCAGCACAAGCGAAATGAAAATAGGTCTTAGGTTATTCTTCTTCTCCACAAATTTTAAGATTATTTGCCCTAGCGAAATCGATAATTGCTTTGTAGACTTGGGGGCTTGATTCTTTCAGTTTAGGATCGAGTAAAACGCATTTATAACCTTCGGTATTTACACTCGGTTGCAGAAGGGGGGAATAATGAATTCGTCTATTTTTAAAGCTTGCCATAGAGCCACTCATGCGTTCTGCCCAGTCGCTAGGACGGAAAGCTTTACCCTGAGGGGTAATGCCTTCGATAATAATTTTTTTATCTTCAGAATCAGCCATGATTGATGCATTTAAAAATCAGTATGCCTATTATAGCACCATCTTGCTGAAACAACGAAACAATGGCGAGTAAGTAGACTATTATGTTAGCATGTAGCTGATTAAATTTACGGTGGGCATAAGCTGTGAGTCAAAAAGAAAGTCATTCTGGGATTTACTTATTACCAAACCTATTTACTACAGCCAGTTTATTTGCTGCGTTTTACTCTATTGTTGCTTCACTAAAAGCGCAATACGAAGTAGCGGCAGTTGCCATTTTCATTGGCATGATTGCTGATGGTTTGGATGGACGTATCGCGCGCTTAACTAATACTCAAACAGCATTTGGTGGTGAATACGACAGCCTCTCTGACATGGTGACTTTTGGTGTGGCGCCTGCTTTATTAATGTACAGTTGGAATCTTCACAAACTAGGTAAAATTGGCTGGCTGGTTGCGTTTATGTTCACTGCAGCGGTGGCTTTGCGCTTAGCGCGTTTTAATACTCAGCTCGCAGTCGCTGACAAGCGCTATTTCCAGGGCCTTGCTTGCCCCCCGGCAGCAGCTATTGTGTCTTCATTTTGTTGGTTTTGTTATCAAAATCAACTGGAACATTTTGCCATTGCTATCATAACAGCGATCATTGCTGTGATTGCTGCGGTGCTCATGGTGAGTAATATACGTTATTACAGTTTTAAGGAAGTTGATTTCAAGGGAAAAGTCCCGTTTCTCTATCTCTTGCTGATGATCATTTTGTTTGTCGCAATTGCGGTTTATCCTTCCTTGGTCTTATTTATGAGCGCGCTAATTTACGCCTTATCGGGGCCATTGCAAACCTTAGTTGCTTTGCACCGTATGCGTAAACAACGCAAACAGCTTGCGAAGGAAAAGCAGCCTTAATTAAGTTGCACGAGGGTTTATTCAGGTTCGCCAAAGCAGTCATTGATCAATGCAACAACAGCCTTTTCCATTTCGACCTCATCGGGTCCTTCTATAGACAAAGTCAATTCGCTGCCTTTATTGGCAGCAAGCATCATGACACCCATGATACTTTTGCCATTTACAGTTTGAGAATCCTTGGTGATCTCAATATGACTGGAAAATCGTGCAGTGGTCGATACGAATTTCGCAGAAGCTCGAGCGTGCAAACCCAATTTATTGATAATTTTAATTTTAGTTTCTATCATGGCGAGCAATTTAGCATGTGCTGTAATTTTCTACAATGGTTAAAGCCCTAGTTGTTCATTATTAGCACAAAAAAGCAGGTGTTTTTTTATAGTAAAGAATTATCAAATTGCTTCTTAGCGAGGAAGAGTTTTAAAAGAGTGATGACTAAAAAAATAGTGTTGGTTATTAATTAATTAATGTGATAACATTTTGCGCACTTGAATGCATTTTTTTAATATTTATTCTCTCACTTAATACTATTTTAAGCTTTATTCAAGATAATTTCAGCGATTAATTCATAGGAGAAGACATGGGAAGGTATGTAAAACGATTGGACGAAAAGCTAAAAACAATAGCAAAAGCAAGCTATCCGCGCTATCAATATCAGAGTTTTATGACTGGTCCCGAATGGCGTAACGTTGAAATGGCCGAAGAGCTTGCTGCGTTTTTACGAGAAAATAATTCTATATTTCAATTTCCTTATTTTCGTCAAGTTGCTGACTTATGGCGGGTATTTTATAACTCTTATTCAGTAGCAAGAGAATACGATAGTGCTTGGAACATATTAACTTCCGAATACATGGTAATGGATATCTTCATTACGCTTTTTACTACTCTGGAAATGATTCCTAAGGGATTGATTTCTCTTATACTTTATCCTTTTTTGAAAAAAGATAATAACTCGGAGATGCAACAAAAAGTTGCTGCTTATTTTGAGAGCTATGCTCAAGATTTACAAACGATTCCGTTTTATGATCATCATTACAAAGAAAATCGTGCGGCCTTAGCAGAAGCTTATAACTCTTGCGAAAACAAAACTTGGGTTGATTGGTTCACTTGGAAATCGTTATCGATCGAGCTTTGGGCAAGACGCTGGATTTCTAAACCTTTAAGTTATTGGTTTCATCAAGACACCAATATTGTTGAACCCGTAACCGATATCATCGTCAAGTATCGTGCAGAGGGTGTAAATAGGAAGAAAGATGCTAAAGCACAATTTAGGGATTTATTAGCACAAGCTAATGGACAGTTAAAAGACCATCTTAGTGACGATGAGATTGGCCAGGATCTAGAAGTTTCAATTGTCGATAACGAGGTATATGCCAGGAAGAAAATGGATAACTCTCAAGAACAAGAAAGTTCATCCACTTATGTTTATGCTCGTTTAAGAACACCGCGTTATGCTCTTTTTCAACCCGTTATCCGTGCTTTAGCCGATCAAGAGATTCATGTGAAAAAAATTGCAGGACAGGATCGGGTACAGGTGAAATGCGTGGTCACCGGGTCTGCAGATGAGGATGCAGGGGTTGAAGAGCAATTAGAACATAAAATTGAAACCCTCAACACTAGGGCTAGGGCTACAGACGCTACACCATTGTACACCTATGGTGACAGGATTCATGACAAAACACGCCAAGTGTGTTTATTCGATGTTCCTGTTATGAAATTAGAAGAAACTTTAGACGAATTTGACGAGCAAGGTGCTGAAGTCAGATTCATTCATAATTTTTAAGGGAGTAGATTCATGTCGAAATTGAAAGAAATGTTTAATTCATTACCCGAGCTCGGCCGTTTAAACTCATGGCCCGCAGGAATGATTGATAGAGCCTATTTGGCGAATTCAAAAGGTTTTTTCAGTAAAGCCTGGCAGTTTTTTAAAGTGAGAGCAATATTTTTGACTTTATTCCTGCCATTGACGCTGGTTGATATACTGGTCTCCGGCGCTTTAGGCATTCGTTTTTCCTTTAGTACATTTTTTGTTGCTGATAATTTACAAGATCAACGTCTCGCTCAGCAAAAAAAGTACACCACTATTTTTAGTAAAAACCTCTATGCCATTTTTGCCTCGTTAATTGGTTTAATTAGTCCAAAGCTGGTGGCTTTTTATTTTACTCCAGAAAAAACGTCGCAGAAGGGTGTCACTGCGGGTGGTGGCTACCATCATGATGAGGAAGCAGAATTTGAGCGACCAACAACGGTTAGGGAGTTGCAAAGCATCATTACTGAAGCAGCTGAAGCTGGCAAAAAAGTAATGCCTATAGGAGCGGGTCTCAGTCAAGGTAAACAGTTTCTGCCGGAGGGAGGTAAAGGTGCTGTAGTGGTTGATCTGAGTCAGTTGCAGCTAAGAGGTGGTCCTATTTCTATCGATGCAGAAGAAGGCGTAGCAACGGTTAGTGCGGCCGTACGTTGGGCTGATTTGCAAAATGAGGCTAACAAGTTAGGTTTAGCATTACAATTCATGCAGGCTTCTAATGTGTTTTCAGTAGGCGGCTCTATAGGAACGGATATTCATGGTTGGAATATAACTGGAACACTGGCTGATTCTATTTTGGAAATAGATTTTGTGGATGCCCAGGGCAAGCAACATACCTTAACGCCGGAGGACGAGTTATTCCATCACCTTACCAGTGGATTCGGCCTTTATGGTGTTATTACCCAAGTGAAGTTGAAGTTGATTAAAAATGAGAAACTTTATGAGCGTGGAGTAGAGGTAGCGCCTGCTCAATATGTTGAGCATTTTCAGCAGAAAGTTCAGCACAATGATAACGTGCACATGCACTTATATCGCTTGTCCTTAGATCCAAAGAATTTACTAGGCGCTGGTGTCGCAGTTGATTATGTGAAAGACCCAAGTCCCTATGGCCCAGTTGAAGATGAAGCTCACAAAGCTCGTTTAGAAAAAGGAAAACAAAAAGACGATAGCGTTGAAAAAGAAGAGGAACTACGTCCTCGCTCCAAACGAAAGGAGCGGATTAAAGAAGAAGAGGACGAGATTTGTGTTACTCCTAATCTGCAACAGGAAGGCAACCGTGGCACGCGCTTTAATCAGGTGATGATTAATCTTGCCCGACGAATTCCTTATGTACGCAAATACTATTGGGAAAGCGAGCGTGATCGCGTTTTAGCCAATAATGCGCCGGCAACGACCACCAATGAGATTATGCAACCCCCCATTAATGCGATGTTTAATCCTTCAGTGTCTGAGGCGGAGTGGTTGCAGGAGTACTTCTTACCAGGGGATGAACTCGACGGCTTTTTAGCAGAATTAGGGCAATTGTTGATGACAAACGGCGTGCCTTTGCTTAATGCTTCTGTACGTTTTGTTAAACATAATCAAGAAACACACCAATCACCCTTATCTTATGCAAGAGCAGGAGATCGCTTTGCAGTGGTTTTATGTTTTAACCAATCGCTTGAGCCCAGTGAAATTATAAAGGCGAAAAAATGGTTACGAGAAGCCCAGCATATGGCAGTAGAGCGAGGTGGAAGCTATTATTTGCCTTATCAACAAGTCTCTTCTCCAGATGATTTTGACCGCGCTTATCCAGATGCTCAAGCCAAAGTGCAAGCGCTTAAGCAAGAAGTTGATCCTGAAGGGGTTTTCTCGAGTGGACTTTATCAAAAATACCTCGCTCCTCAGACAGAAGTTAATCATTTTAAAGTGATTATGGAGTCTGAAGAGAACAAAGAAGAATTTGCTGGTTTCTTGAAAAATGTCCTCCAGCGTGTCGATGCGGATAAATTTTTCGCCTTGCTCGAAGACATTATGACCTATAACGATACTCATGCTGAGATTTACCAAGAATTATGCAATCGTTTACCAGAAATCATGCCTTCTGCAATAGGTGATTTCCGCCATATCCTAAGTTCACTCTCGGCCATTAAAACTGATCTGGCTCGCCAGGCTAAGGCCATATTGCCTTCAGAGATGACTGAAATTAATGGGTTAGTAGAAATTGGTTATCCTGCTCGTTTTGTTGGGGGATTTAAAGCGAATTACCAAGTCACAGGGCCTATTGTGGCGATTCATGAAAATGATCCTTCTTTGACTGACTATATTCAGACTGGATACCCCAGACCTAACGATGACTATAGAAAGTTAGATTACAATAAACCCCATCTCGCACTTGCTGATTTACCAGAAGACAGTGCAGACGTGATTACTTGCTATGTGGGTCTGCATCATTTCCCTGACGATGAACTAGAAGCCTTTTTAACTGAAGTAAGGCGAGTATTGCGTGAAGGAGGTCATTTCTTACTGGTTGATCACGATGTAGAGTATGGTGAAACTTCAATGAGCATGGCTCATATGGCTCACACTGTGTTTAATGCAGTCACAGGCGCTTCTTTGAAAGAAGAAATGACAGAGAGAAGGAATTTCCGCCCTATGTCTCACTGGAAGGCATTGCTGGAAGAGTACGGCTTGGGTTATGAGGTAGAGGGTCCTGATGTCCCAATGATTCGTGAAGGGGATCCAAGTCGTAACCGGATGGTGAGTTTTGTTAAGCCTAAACTGGAACTTCAATTAGATAAAGGACTGAGTAGCTCGGCAAATGATAAGGATGATTATGAGCATGGGCCTCATGCCAAGCGTGATTTTAGGAAGGAAAAACAGATTAAGGTCGTCGTTGTAGAAGAATCAACGGCTTCAAACTCAAAGAAAACAGCTGTCACTGTGAAAAAGGATGAGGATCACCAAGACAAGCATGAGGGAGAAAAGGTTCCTGTAGAAGTGGGTCAATGGAGGAATAGTGAATCAAGTGCGAAGCTATCAAGAGATGGACATTGGGGAGCAGCTAGTAAACGCAGTATAACTAGTGACCAACGTACTCAGGAACCTACCCCAGTTTCAACAGCTACCTGTTAGTAAATAGGCTGGCGTTATTGCATTGTTGAATGTAAGTTGGGTCTTGACTCAACTTACATTAAGCAGGCAACTCTTCTGCTGAAATTAATAAATTATAAAATTCTTCCTGTTCATTTATCCGCCGACAAGCCTCACGAAAAGAAGAAATGCTGAATTGCTTAATGATTGCAGCGAGTATTTTTAGATGCTGATCAACTTGTTCCTGCGGAACCAATAGACCAATAATTAAATCGATGGGCTGTTTATCTTCTGCCCCAAAATCAACCGGATTTAATAATCGGATCACGCAGCCTTGCGGTTTGATTAATGCGGCTGTGCGAATATGTGGGATTGCAACTCCTTGACCTATCGCAGTACTTCCTAAACATTCTCGTTTCCAATAAGCATCAAATAATTCTTGCGGATTAAGATGGGGATGATTTTGACTGACTAATTGGCTGAGCTTTAGAAGTACAGCCATTTTGCTTTGTGAAATACTGTCAATATAAACGGTGTTTACATTGATTAGTTGACTAATATGCATATTTACTGACCATAATAAGAGCTAAAGTATTTTAACGTGTCTTAAACTTTGCTGACAAGCAGAGAAGAATAATCATTAACAGTTCATATCCAATTCCGTGGAAGGTTGGGCCTTGGCCTGTGGTATCGTCACTTTTGTTTGAACAAAAATAGCTGTTGCTCCAATCAGTAGCTCACTCCGTTCGGGCTGAGTCCTTCGAGAGCCTCAGGATGCTCGGGTGCGCGTAGCGCTGTCTCGAAGCCTTGGTGCTGCCTCAGGACAGGCCCTTTCGAGTACCTCAGGACAGGCCTTCGAGACGTCGCTGACGCTCCTCCTCAGGCTGCATGGTTCAGTAAAATACTGGATTTGGCTCGAAATATTATTCAAAAAAAGTGACGATACCTCAGGGCCAAGGCCCAACCCACTACTTGACTCAGATTAGATGGCGTTAATCGCGATGATGATCGCGGATTTTTTCTTTATGCTTTATCAACTGTCTATCTAATTTGTCAATTAAAGAATCGATTGATGCATACATGTCTTCGGATTCGGAGCGCGCATACAATTCGCCTTTTGCAATCATGACAGAGGCTTCGACAACCTGACTTAGTTTTTCTACATCGAATATCACATGAATGGAAGTGATTTTATCGAAATGTTTTTCTAGTTTATTCAATTTATCCTGAGCATAAGATCTCAAAGCGGCGGTGACTTCGATATTATGACCTGTGAAGTTGATCTGCATAACGTTCTCCTTCAAAAAAAAGTAATCTAACTACGGATTGTTTTACGTTCATTGGACGGGGCGATACCCATTGCTTCGCGGTATTTGGCAACAGTCCGGCGTGCGACTTTAATACCTTGCTCACCAATTAACTGGGCGATTTTACTATCACTCAACGGTTTTTTCCGATTTTCTGCCGCAATCAATTTCTTAATGACTGCACGAATCGCTGTGGATGAACATTCTCCGCCACTCGCTGTAGCCACATGGCTTGAGAAAAAGTATTTTAACTCAAAGACTCCTCGAGGGGTATGCATAAATTTCTGTGTGGTGACTCGAGAAATAGTCGACTCATGCATATCTAAAGCAAGGGCCACGTCATTTAAGATAAGCGGCTTCATTGCTTCTTCACCATGTTCTAAAAAGTCTTGTTGATACTCTACAATACATCGAGCGACTTTGAGTAAAGTTTCTTGTCGGCTTTGAATACTTTTCAAAAACCAACGAGCTTCTTGTAAATTATTTTTCAAGAATTGATTATCAGCACTATTGTCTGCTCGTTGAATAAGCGATGCATAGTGATTATTAATACTCAGCCGCGGTAGGGTATTCGGATTTAAGGTGGCTTGCCAGCTACCATTAATTTTTTTTACGGTAATGTCAGGAACAATGTATTCGGTAACTTCTTGTTGAATTAAGTTGCCGGGTTTGGGGTTTAAGCGTTGAATAATTTGCAGTGCCTTATCCAGATGTATTTCATTGGATTGATGGTTTTTCATTAGCTGTCGATAGTTGTGTTGACCGAGCAAGGCAATATCATCGTGAATAATTCGTTTTGCTAAATTCACATCAGCATTAGCAATAGGGAGTTGCTTTAGTTGAATTAACAAGGTTTCAGCTAAATTATAAGAAGCGCAGCCAACTGGATCAAAATGTTGCAAACGATGACGGACCGCTTCTATTTCTTCCATATCTAAGGGATGTGTTTCACTGTCTAAACTTGCATGTAATTCGAATAATGACAAAGTAAGAAAGCCGTCATCATCAATCGCATCAATAATGGAGGTGGCGATAACTCGATCAACATCACTCATCGGCGTCAAATCTAATTGCCACCGTAAATGATCTTGTAAATTGGTCGTAGTCGAATAGAGGTTTTCATAGTTAAAATCCAGCTCATCAAAATTAGTTCTCTTGCTGGAATTGTTGTAAAGCTGTGACCATTGGAAATCGGCAAATTCATCAGTACTTTGTTTGGTTTCTTGCCGATTTTCTTCTTTCTCCTCATTAGGAGTGATTTCGAGCATGGGATTAGATTCAACGACTTGTTGGATCTCCTGTTGCAAATCTAGTGTGGATAATTGAAGCAGACGAATGGCTTGTTGTAGTTGTGGGGTAAGCGTTAGATGTTGATTGATATTCAGTTGCAACGACGGTTTCATGCAAATCCTCTTTGTTATTTTCCTCGCCTTTTCTTAAGTTTAACCGATTCGGGGGGATTATCCAGTAGGAATTTGGCACAATTCATAACCAAAACGCGATCGTATTGGTTTTTAAGTCTATCTGCTTGGGATTTAGAGGAGGTATTTTAAGCGTATAAGTCATCTCTTGCTAGGCGCTCGAGATGACTCTATTGATATTACTTAACTTTTTTCTCTTTAAAAATAACGTACTTACGAATCACGGGATCGTATTTTTTTAATTCCATTTTTTCCGGATGATTACGTGGATTCTTGGTGGTAGTGTAGTAGTAACCGGTACCAGCGGTTGATTCCATTTTGACTTTAACAGTAACAGCGGCCATGGTATTTCCTCAATAAATTAAACTTTTTCGCCTTTAGCTCGAAGCATTTCGAGAACAGCTTTAATTCCTAGTTTATCAATAATACGCATACCTTTGGTACTTACCTTCAGGCATACGAATCTTTTTTCTTCTTCAACCCAAAAACGATGCCGTTTAATATTAGGTAAAAAGCGTCGCTTAGTTTTGTTATTAGCGTGAGAGACATTATTGCCTGTTGCTGGTCGCTTACCAGTAACCTGACATACTCTTGACATATTGTTACTCCAAAGTGTTCGTAGATTTAAGTCAGCTTTGTATAAATCGGGACATCGCGTCTTGTGTTATTGCGAATTTCCAACACAAGCCAGACAAATCAGTCGGGTGTGAATACAAGTGCGGTTTTATAGCAAAAAACGCCGAATTATGCAAGATCTTATCTTCTTTCCTGTCATTTTGATCGTGAAAAAAGATAAAAAACAAAGCAGAAAGGGAGCTCCTCACATCTAATTTACAGGAATTTGCATAAATTTTTTCCACTTAGAGTTTAAATGATCGCAAAATAAATATAAATGAGTATAATCTGCTCAAATCAAAGAGAGTAGAACCATGCAACGAACCATTAAGAGCTTTGTTTTACGCGGCGGTAGAGTAAGCAATCGACAACAGTTGGCCTTAGACCATTTTCTTAGTGATTATGAATTAGCTTTGCCCAGTACGCCATGGGATTTGTCGGCAGTCTTTAAAAGAGAGGCTAAAACAGTCGTTGAGATTGGTTTTGGTATGGGCGCTTCTTTAGTTGCCATGGCGCAACAACAACCTGAGCTTAATTTTATCGGTATTGAGGTGCATAGAGCAGGCGTGGGAAGTTTGGTTGCCGATTTGCACGATCAGGAAATGACTAATGTAAGAGTTGTTTCTCATGATGCGGTAGAGGTGTTTAAACACTATTTTATGAGTGATTCTTTAGCGGGGATCCAAATTTTCTTTCCCGATCCTTGGCATAAAAAACGCCATCATAAGCGGCGCTTAGTCCAATCCGAATTTATTAAATTATTAGTAGACCGACTTCAAGTCGGTGGTTTTATTCATTGTGCTACAGATTGGCAAGATTACGCAGAGCATATGCAAACTGTTTTGTCGCAGGAAACGTTATTAATAAATACACAGGCTGATGGTGGATTTTCACCACGACCTAATACAAGACCATTAACTAAATTTGAACAACGAGGAAATCGCTTAGGTCACGGAGTGTGGGACTTAATTTATACCAAACAAGTTCAAAAATAATGACTGATTTCTTCATGCAAATGCTTAACCTATTGTTGTAAGAAAGAGGACTTAGTTTATGAAATCTTTTGCAGAGTTAGAGCGGGCTATCGAGTTAGGGGAAAAGGTTTTTGAAGCGTTTATCCATAAGGAAGCATCAGCTGATAAAAATTTTTTTGAGCGAAGATTTCTTTTTAAAGAGACTGAGCAAATTACAGTACTCAATTATCTCATTCATATTCATGAGGTAGGATTGGGAAAGCCCTGTAGGAAAAACCATATAAAAATGCTTCTTTCTATGGGGGCAGATTTTAACTTAGATTGCTCAATCCATTTGTTATTGAGATTGAAGAAATTAGATTTGTTTCCACTTTTTTTTCAGGACTCGGATGAGGAAAGCGAAGCTCGGCGAAAAGTCGAATTAGATTTCCCTGAGCTTATTACTGGTCGGACCCTATTATCTCGGGCTATAAGTACCGGAAATGCCTCAATTTTAAGTACTCTTCTTCGGCGCGGATTTAAAATTGATGTGAATGCGCCAAATCAAATACTAGTCCAGGGTCAAACCCTAACAATACAACCCTTGCATCAAGCAGTGGCAACTAATTTTCCCGAGGCAACTTATTATTTGCTTGAGAATGGTGCCATCGTCGATAACCCCTGCGGTCGATTAAGAGAAACGCCGCTGTTACTCGCCGCTCGGTTAGGCACAATAAAATCATTAGAAGTTTTGTTATTTGCAACTGCGGGCAAAAATTGTTTAGATCTGCAAGCTGAAAATAGTGAATCTGATAGGGCCATTGATTTGCTTTGTAAGCGCTTAAAAAATCAGGAAAAACCACAAGAGGCTTTATATGGCATTGCCATGTTGCTTTGTCATGGCGCTAAAGCGCCTCGAGATGAAGGCTTCAGAAGCTTATTAATAAAAAATCGTTTTGCATTAATCGATCAGGTGAAAGAATACAAGAAACAATCAGGAAATTCTGCTGTCTTATTTGTTCGGGCTTGCCATGATAAAAACAATCCTTTACACGATATTATTTATGCGAACACCTGGCTGCACCTTTTTTGGCGCTATTCCTCCTTGCAATGGATATGGCATTTATTGGGACTAAATTGCGACGAAGCGTTTCGAGTCGAAGCCTTAGTATACGATGGTCCTGAATCAAATATACCTCCTGCTTTTATACACAATGAATTTCAACCCCTAGAGTCGATCGCAACGAATCGTTCAAATGAAGAAATATCGGCCGAAGACCAGGCTAGTGAGCAAAGAGAAGAAATTAATTTAAATGGAGAAGAATTGGATTATAAGCCATGGGAGCGTGAATTTGCACAGTTTACTTGGCGTTATGGTGTTACTTGTGGACTTTTTAGAAACCCAGCAAGCACCATGTATCGAAATTTGACTTTAGGTGAGTGTACAAACATTGACCAGGTGCGTGAGTACTCAGGAAAAGTAGGCAATGAGACAACGACCACACGAACAGTAATTAATGCAATGTATGGAGAACCTACCCCCACTCACGAGAATTTATTTAATCCATTTTGATAGAGATAGTCTTAAATAGCATTGCAGTTGATGGGTATATTAGTCATTTACTTGCTTAAACTAAGCATACCCCATAGAATTCTAGTTTTCTGTGTAAAAGGCGGGGGGAGATAATGGGTTGGAATGAGCCAGATAAAGGCAAAGATCCATGGAGTGGAAAAAATCAGCCACCTGATTTAGATGAAGCATTAAAACGTTTTCAAGAAAAACTAAAGAAAACTTTTTTTGGTGGTTCAAATAAATCTGATGACTCTCCTCCCACGAATAGAAGTGGCGGATTATTGATCCTGATGGCTGCTTTAATTATTTTTATCTTATGGGCCTTGTCCGGAATCTTTATTGTTGACGAAGGTGAACAGGCTGCAATTCTTCGTTTTGGCAAATATGTTGATACAGTGGGTCCTGGACCACATTGGATTCCTCGTATTATTTTTTCAAAAATTGTAAAAAATGTAGAGCGAGTTTCGGATTATTCTTATTCAGCTCAAATGTTAACCAAAGATGAAAATCTCGTATCCGTTTCCTTAGCAGTGCAGTATCGCATCGGTGATTTACAAGCCTATTTATTCAATGTTGCCGATCCACAGGAAAGTTTGCAGCAGGCCACTTCAAGTGCGTTGCGCCAGGTTGTTGGAACGACAACCTTGGATCAAATTATCACCGAGGGCCGTGAAGCTTGGGGAGCTAATGTTCAAGACTCGCTGACTCGAATTCTTGAGAAATATAAAACAGGCATTGTGATTGTAAACGTATCGCCCCAACCTGCTCGTGCTCCTGAAAATGTGCAAGATGCGTTTGATGATGCGATTAAAGCGCAAGAGGATGAAAAGCGATTTAAAGAACAAGCATTCGCTTATCAAGCACGTGTTGTTCCTATCGCCGAGGGAAATGCCAGACGAATCATTGAAGAAGCTCAAGCGTTTGCTCAGCAAGTTGTACTTCGATCTAAAGGAGAGGTCGCTGAATTTTTGGCTTTGCTACCGCAATATGTGCAAGCGCCAGTGGTCACTTCTCAACGTATGTATTTGGATATGATGCAGCAGGTTTTAAGTAACAGCTCTACGATTATTGTCGATAATAAAGCCAATAATATCTTGTACTTACCACTCGATAAATTGGCAAATACGGATAACTTGCTGCCTAAAGCCGCTGCTATGGCGGGAGCCGCAAATGGTAATCCTAAACCGACAACAGGCTCTGAAGCTGAGAGCTTGGCAGTAAGTAGCCGTGATTTTAGTAGAAGAACATATAGTAGTGGCCCAGGAGGAAATTAGTAAATGAATGCAACAAAGACAATATTAAGCATCCTGGCATTTATCATACTGATGATAGTATTAGCGAGTGTATTTACTATTACTCAGGGGCAGCATGGTATTTTGCTTCGCTTAGGCCGTTTAGTAAATGATAAAGCAGGCAATGCCTTAGTGCTGGGGCCGGGTTTACATATTAAGACTCCATTTATTGAGAACGTACGTATTTTTGATACACGCATTCTTACCATGGATATTAAATCGTCGCGCATCGTCACTAAAGAAAAGAAAGACGTTATTGTGGATTATTATGTCAAATGGCGAATGGATGATTTAGCCCGTTATTACAAAGCAACGGGGGGCAATATGCTGAAGGCTGAAATTCTGCTTGAACAGCAATTAAATACCTCTTTACGCGCTGAATTTGGTAAACGCACCATTTCTGAAGTGGTTTCAGGAGGGCGTGATGATGTCATGGAGTCTTTACGTGGCAATGCAGAGCAGCGAGCGGCCGGATTAGGTATTTCTGTCGTTGATGTGCGTATTAAAGGAATTGAGCTACCTGAAAACACTAGTAATGCTATCTATCAACGCATGCGTGCGGATATGCAGAAGATCGCTAATCGTCATCGCGCGGATGGAAATGCCGCTGCAGAAGCCATTCAAGCTGCAGCTGACGCACAGGTTACTGTAATGCTCGCCAAAGCAAAAAGTGAAGGACAAATGATTCGCGCGCGTGGTCAGGCTGAAGCGGCAGCTATTTACTCAGCTGCTTATAGTCAAAATAAAGATTTCTTTAGTTTTTATCATAGCTTAAAAGCTTATGAAGGTAGTTTTAATAATAAACAAGATTTATTCGTGCTTGATCAAAGTTCTAGTTTTTTTGATTATTTTAAGCATGCTTTGACTGGTTCTAATACAAATGTTAAAAATCAGGCTCACTAATTGAGCTAAGACACCTGAATTTCGAATTTAACAGAGAAAATCATGTGTTTTCGTGCAAAATAGTAGAAATGTTGATAGAGCCTAATTATAATTATTGATTTTGCTGAAAATCGGGTTAAGTGCGCTTAACCCTTTTTTATTGGAGTGGCTAGATATGATCATTAATTTCCTCTCGGCAGTCGCGTTAGTATTTGTGTTCGAGGGATTAATGCTTTTTAGTGCTCCTAAGCGAGTGAAGAGATTATTACGCAAAGTTATTGAACAGGATGAGAAGGTAATGCGTATAAGTGGTTTTTTCAGCATGCTGGCGGGAGTAGTTCTACTCACCGTTGTTCATCAATTTGCAGAGTAAAGAGTCGATTATGGGTAAAAATGTTGTTGTAATAGGTACACAGTGGGGTGACGAAGGCAAGGGTAAGATTGTCGATCTCTTAATGCAGGATGCACAAGTTGTCGTCCGCTATCAGGGTGGCCATAATGCCGGTCATACTCTAAAAATAAAGGGTGAAAAAACGGTATTACGCCTTATTCCCTCAGGAATATTAAGACCTCATGTGCAATGTTACATTGGCAATGGCGTCGTTCTTTCTCCACAGGCACTTCTTGATGAAATTAAAGAATTAGAAAATAAAGGAGTGAATGTTCGTAGCCGCTTGCATATCAGCCAGGCTTGTCCTTTAATCTTGCCTTATCATGTAGCCTTGGATAAAGCGCGAGAAACTCATAAAGGCAGTGTTCCAATTGGTACAACAGGTCGTGGCATTGGGCCTGCCTATGAAGACAAAGTGGCTAGAAGAGCATTAAAGGTCAGTGATCTTTTAAATTTACAACGCTTTAAGACCAAGCTGGTCGATTTACTGCAATACCATAATTTTGTATTAAAAAATTACTATAATCAGCCCGAAGTTGAACTTGAGCCTTTATTAAAAGAAGCAGAGGGTTGGGCCGAAGCCTTGCGCGATATGATTTGTGATGTCACCACTTGTTTGCATAATCATAGAGAAAAAGGGGAGGCTATCTTATTTGAGGGAGCGCAAGGTGTTTACCTTGATATTGATCATGGCACCTATCCGTTTGTAACCTCATCAAATACTTGTGTCGGAAGCGTGATTAATGGTGCTGGTTTTGGACCTAAATATCTTGATTATATTTTAGGCATTACCAAAGCTTACACGACACGCGTTGGTGGTGGCCCGTTTCCGACAGAACTTAGCGATGACATTGGTCAGGGATTAGCAGCTCGTGGCAACGAGTTCGGTGCTGTAACAGGGCGCCCACGTCGCTGTGGATGGTTTGATGCTGTTTTATTGCGACGTTCTATTGAACTGAATAGTATCTCTGGTTTATGTATGACCAAGCTTGATGTATTGGATGGTATAGAAACAATAAAAATTGCTGTTGCTTATCGCGATACAACGGGTCAATTGTTGACTCGTCCGCCTCAATCCGCCGAAGATTTCGAGGGTTTGGAGCCGGTATATGAAGAAATGCCAGGTTGGTCCGAGTCTACCGCGGATATAACCGAATTAAATCAGTTACCTGCTAATGCCTTGGCTTATGTAAAGCGAATAGAGAATTTGCTGGGAGTCCCCATTGATATGCTATCAACAGGTCCTGAGCGTGATTCAACTATTATTCTTCGAGATCCATTTAAGGTTTAAATCAATAGGTTGGGCCTTGGCCCACCTTACCTTTCTTATATTAGCTAGCTCTGACCCCACTCAATTTATTAATTTTTTTGCCATCAACGAATTAAACGAGTAACATAAATAAATATTTATCATTTTGTTATAAAAAGAATCACAATGGAGGTGAGTTATGTACAGTAGTAGTTGGGATAAACTTGTGGGTATGTTGCCGACGAAACAGCAAATAATCAATTTGCTTCCAATCGATGCTGGTGCCATTAAGCATTCTCTGCAATGGATTACATCCAGCTCTGATGACATGTTATATCTTAATCCTAATTTTAAAGCACCTGAAAAAGGCAGATCTGTTCTCAGCGAGAAAGGAATTGTCCTTTACCTTATTCACGGTACAGCGGATTATCCCGACGGTTTCAATGACTTCATTATTAATATACTGCTAAAACTTCCAAGCTATGTCTATGCTATTTGTAATGTGACTTTTGACAATCGGTTTGAAGGGGTTTCTATTCAAGAACAAGGGATGCAGATTTATCAAAAAATTATAACGAATGGTCATAGTGATGTTGGTTTTTTAGGTCATTCTAGAGGCGGGCTCGATGCTCAGCAAGTGGATGCACAAGTAGCAGGAAAGAATGAAGGCGATATTAAAGTGCACTTCGTTATTAATGTCTGTACTCCTTATCGCGGTTCTTATTTGGCCCTTCCACCGCTCACCTCAGCCTCTACTTCCGTGGGTCAAATGGCTATTGGTTGCGACTATTTGAAAAAAGTGGCAAAAGAGGTAATGGAATCACAGGCTAGCTATCATTTTATTTTAGCCCGACGCGATAAGATCGTAGAGCCTAGTTATTGCTATTTAACTGAATATGTCGAAAAAAATCCAAAGTCACTCATCGTTATTGAGGATGTGGGCCATTTATCAATCATGCATAATAGTTACTTAGCCGACAGGTGTGTCACTATTTTGGAAAATCATGCCGCAACCCTAGAACGAAAAGCAAAGACAGTTCACCTATCTAATGAGTCACTTCTCGGAGAGGAGCTTCCTGAGCCTGAGATGAATTATAGAGGTTTTCAAATCCCCTAAACTCTTTTTCAAGGACACGTTGCAGGCGCGCTTTTTCATTCTTTTTTATAAAAAGACGACATGCTGGGCTATCGAGTTCTATACACGACTCAACTGGGAGTCCTTGATTGGCGTTGGCCCATATACTTTGCCCTGGTAAAAAACTATATGTAATTGCATTTCGACTTATCATTTTTAACCTAGGATAATCCAAGCCATGCTTTAGTGTGGCTTCAACATATTGTTGGGTGAGATCGGTTCGCAATAAGCCTTCATCATCGGTCGATAAGACAACAGGTACTTTATGATTTAGATAGTCATTTAGGGGGTGCTGTGAGCCTGAGATATGGAGTAATTTTTGATTGCTGATGAGGTTAATTTCAACCGCAGTTCCTTTTTGCGCCATGATCTGGAATAATTTTTCAGCATCGTTTTCGAAAGCAATATCAACACCATGACCTATTCGTTCTGCCTGACCTATAGTAATTGCATCACGAATGTGGAAGCGTAAATTTTCGGGAACGACTGCTGGTGGAGCTAGTTCACCCGCATGCAAGGCAATATGAACCTTCGGATAAGCTTCATGTAAAAAATTAAAAACCTGCATTTGCTGACGATAATCACGTAGAGAAATAATGCCGTCTTCAGCTTGCACTAAGTTAACCCCAACGATATCTTCAGAGCGCTCAGCTACGGCAAAACCATTCAGGGCTTGCGCAAATACTTTTTCTATAGGCTGTTCACGCAAAATATAATATTGAAATTTGACCTTTATTCGGCAAACATCCTGTTGTGGATTGGTACTGCAATCCAAATCTTGTCGAGCTTGTTTTAAAATTCGACTGGCTTCTTTGCCAGTGTATTCTATATTTTTAATAAAATCTGGATTTTCAAGTAATTGTTGTTGGGCTCGAGAAAATAGATCGGGGCTAATCGTTGACGGTGAAAACTGAGTTGATTTTGCATTGTCTGGCAAAATCATAATTTCTAAATAAAGCTCATGTTGGCTAGCCGCGCGTTGCATGATTTCTGCAAGAAGCTGTGGTCTATAATCAGCAACCAAAGGCATAAATTTATAAAAACTCGCAAAAAAATGGTCATGATTTGACTCCTGACCCTCTATAAAATCCTTAAGAGACCAGGCACGGATAGTTTGTGCATAGAGCTCAGGATAATTGCTCAATTCTTTTCCAGATACGTCACGACAACGCTGCTCTACCATCTTAGTCATCGTCATGGTTTTTTTATCTAAACAATAATCACCCTGCGCAGCAAGGGCAAGCATGGTTTCAGGGTAGGCGCCACCTGCCAAGTGATAATGTAACTCCCCTCCTTTTGGCATATTTTTTAGAAAGCTGTATAAGGCATTAGGCTGATTTTTGATACTATCGAAATAGCTGCTCACAGTGGCATTCGTAAAGGAATGGATGAGCAATAGAGTGACGAAGGAGCTTATTCTAAACAGTTTCATAAAAGCACAGGGAGATTGGTTGGATGGCAATTATCTCATAAATAATTCATGTCAACAAACAAGAATGGTTTTAGAGTAAAAAAAACACCCTCCTTTGTCCTTCACACTATCTCCCCAATTCCGAGGAGATAGTGTGCAGTTTATGGAGGGTGATTGATTATCGGTGAGCGACGGATAAACCTTTTAGAATCGTAAGAGCGGCATACAATTGATAGTCTTCATGCAATAAAGTGTCGTCATCTTTTATTGTATTATTACTTGTTGCTTGCTCTTCGCTTTTATTCATTAAGTGGCCACTCAAATCTGCTTCGCTGAAACCGGCAAAGGCATCTGTTTTAGGCGCAGCTTTAGGTACATCAATTTCCTCCACGACGATATCAGGAGTAATACCTTTAGCCTGGATTGAAGTGCCGGATGGGGTATAGTACAGAGCCGTTGTTAACTTAATTCCCCGTTTCTCATCAAGTGGTAGCACAGTTTGTACTGAACCTTTACCAAAACTTTGTGTTCCAAGGATGACCGCTCGTTTATTATCCTTCAGCGCACCAGCAACGATTTCAGAAGCAGAAGCGGAGCCGTTATTAATCAGTACGACCATCGGTGCTTTGTTTAAAATATCATTAGAGTTCGTCGTTAGGGCAGTAAATTTTGAGCCCGGCAGACGTCCTTGCGTATAAACAATCATTTCTGGTTTACCATCTTTATCATTAGCGAGGAATGAGTCAGACACTTGAATTGCAGAATCTAAAAGTCCGCCTGGGTTATTTCTTAAGTCCAGAATCAGTCCTTTTAAATTACCACCCGATTGTTGTTTAAGTTGGGCAATTGCTTTTTCCATGTCTTGACCTGTCATCGCCTGGAATTGAGTGAGGCGAACATAGCCATAACCATCATCGAGCATTTTACTTTTAACACTCTTAATCATAATTTTTTCACGTACTAGAGAAAAAATAAGCGGTTTATTTTGACCCTTACGTAGGATTGTTAGATCAAGAGTAGTACCTTCTTTGCCGCGCATTAATTCAACAGCATCTTTTAAGCTGATTCCTTGCACCGATTTAGGACCCAGTTTGATGATGTAATCACCTGCTTTAATACCTGCTTTGAAAGCAGGGGTGTCAACTAAAGGAGTAACCACTTTGACGACGCCATCTTCCATAGTGACTTCGATACCAAGGCCACCAAATTCACCAGAAGTTGAAGTTTGTAATTCCTTAAAGGAATCTTCGTCCAGGTAAGTAGAATGAGGGTCTAGTCCACTCAACATACCGCGAATAGCGTTATCAAATAATTCTTTATCATCGACGGGTTTAACGTAATATTTTTTAATTTCGCCAATCGCATTGGAGAAACGTTGTACATCTTCCATAGGAATTTGTTTTGTTCCACTTTGATCCTCGGCAGGAAATGCTTGCGCCGGAAAAATTAAGGCTGTAGTAACTATTGTTGCCATGGCCCCAACATAAAACCGTCTCTTGTGCATACTATTCTCCTTGGCTAAGTTTGGCGACGCTGCTTAGGCGGGCCAGCTTTTTCCGGTATCGTGTTTTCTATATTGCAATATAAGTGCCAGGGGCAATCTTAAGTTAACCAATCTAGCGGAGGGATTGCTTTGCCACGATGTCTCACTTCGAAGTATAGTCCGTTTTGCTTCAATCCGCCGCTGTGGCCGACTGTAGCAATTTGTTCTCCCTGAAGGACGGTTGCGCCTTTATGTTTAAATAACGATTGATTATGAGCATACAAAGTCATGAAGCCCTGACCATGATCAAGAATTATTAATAATCCATAGCCGTTTAGCCAATCGCTAAAAACAACTTTGCCTGGATAAACGGCGGTTACAGATGTTCCTTCTCCGGCAAAAAATGTCACTCCCTGGTTCATTTTTTGTAAGGCTTCAACACGAACCGGCCTAGGCAACTTTTTGCGCATCTGAGTAAAGGGTTGCTTAACTTGGGTAATACTCTGTTGAGCCAAAGTTTTAAGGAGTTGCGATAAATTCTTTTTGTTTCGTTCGTATTCAGACAAAGTCAATTGTTTAGTTTGAATCTCATTATTAAGTGTTTGAATAACGGCCTGATGATAATTTTTATTTTGCTCAAGTTCTTGTTGATGCTTGTTGAGTTGCTGTTGTAGTTGACGTTGACTATTCAATTCATCTTTTAAGGTTTCTTGATTGAGCGTCAGATTGCGTTTAGTCGAATCAATTTGATCAATAATGTTTTGCCGCGATCGTACTAAATATTGATGAAAAGTAAGCAGGCGGCTAATGGAGTAAGGATCATCTTGGCTAAGTAACCATTTTAAGGGTTGATATTCACCCATTTTATAGCGAGTGCGAATATGTTCAGAGAGTAATTGCTGTTGAGCGTGCAGTTGGTTATTTAAATCATTCACATGCTGCTGGAGAGTATTGATTTTTTGTTGTTTTGAATTCATACCTTGCTGAATGTTACGCAGCAGATGGACTCCTTCACCTATTTGTTTTTCTGTACCAGCAAGTTCTTTATTTAATAGACCGCGTCGATCGTTTGCGGAGGTTAAGGTTTGCCTGAGTTTACCAATTTGTTCATCAAGTTGTCTCAGTTTACTCTTAGTTTGATTGACTGAGGAGTTTTCAGACCAAGAACAAAGGGGAGCAAATAGAAAAAGACCAATGACAAGCAGCATCTCTAGATGAGGTGTTCTTCCCAGAAATTTCAAGTTTTTGTTAGAACTTAACCATTGCCTAATTCGGGAGATCATGAGTTTCTGCCAATAATACGCTGCCTGTCATTTCATCGGGCGGCTGAATACCTAATAAAGCCAAAATAGTAGGGGCAATATCGATTAAGTTTCCCTTGGATTTGTTAAATTGCCAATCGCCACCTACAAAAAGCAAGGGAACTGGTTGACAAGTATGAGCAGTATGGGCTTGATTAGTTGTTTCATCATACATTGATTCCGCATTGCCATGATCAGCAGTAATTAACAAAGCGCCTCCCGTATCTACTAAAGCTTCCCATACCTCATGCATGCATTGATCTAAACACTCAATGGCTTTTATCGTTGCATTAAAATCACCGCTATGGCCAACCATATCTGCGTTTGCATAATTACAAATAATGACATCATAAGCTTCACTATGAATGGCGTCTACTAGTGCACGCGTCAGTTCTGGTGCACTCATTTCGGGAAGTAAATCATAAGTAGCAACCCGGGGCGAGGGAACAAGAATTCGATCTTCATTGGGGAAAACTTGTTCTGAGCCGCCATTGAAGAAAAAAGTTACATGAGCATATTTTTCTGTTTCAGCAATACGTAATTGGCTTAATCCATTGGCCGCAATCACTTCGCCCAAGGTATTGTTTAAGTTCATAGTAGGGAAGGCTGATTCAGTGTCTAAACTTTTTGCATATTGCGTCATGCTGACGAAATGAGCAAGAGAAGGTTGTCTTGACTGAATAAAACTATTGAAGTTTTTGTCAATAAAGGCTTTGGTTAATTGGCGAGCACGGTCAGCACGGAAATTGAAAAAGAAGAGAGAATCGCCATCTTCAATGCTTTGGCTTTTACCAATCAGAGTTGGTGGAATGAATTCATCGAATTTCTTTTCTGCGTAAAAAGATCGAATTGCTTCTTCTGCGGTATCAAAATGATAACTACTTTTACCTTCCGTTAATAAATGATAAACAGGCGCTATTCTCTCCCAGTGTTGATCACGATCCATCGCAAAATAACGACCGCTAATTGATGTAACTGAGGCTACGGGATAAAGCTCCAGTTGCTTTTCAAGCCGGGCAAAGCTGTCTAAGGCACTTTGCGGTGGCGTATCGCGGCCATCGAGGAATAAATGCAGGCAAACTCGATTGAATGCCAGTTTCGCACAGAGGGCAAGAAAGGCAAATAAATGATTTTCATGGCTATGAACGCCACCAGGAGAGAACAAGCCCATCACATGAAGGACTTTGCCACTTGCTTTCATGTCCTCAATCATCTGAACCAAAACGGCATTGTGATTAAATTCATCCTGAGTAATGGCTGCATTAATACGGGTAAAATCTTGATTAATAATGCGGCCTGCGCCAATGTGCATATGACCCACTTCAGAATTTCCCATTTGCTCATCTGGTAAACCGACCTGAGGTCCTGAAGCTGAGAGTAAAATATGCGGGCGAGTTGCCCACCATTCATCCCATTGAGGAGTATGGGCCGCAGAAATTGCGTTATGCTCATTTTCTTTACGGTAACCCCAGCCGTCAAGAATCATTAAGACGAGGGGTGTATTTTTACGCATACTATTCTCTTGAATAAAAAGTTTGATTATATACCCAATCAAAATGAAGTAGTGAGCTAAATTTTATCGGTTTGTTGATACGATTGTGAATGGTCAATATTATTTTAATAATAAGAATTTAAAAGCGATCAATAGTTGTCTATATGTTTAAAAAGGAACTAAAAAGGCGTAAAATTGACTATATTTTATTGTTTAGCAGTAAACTAATAAACGAAATAATATAAAAAAAGATTAATCGCATAAGTTTTGCTGCAAATCCGATTAAAATACTGTATAATATGTGACAATTTTTTATTCATTTGAATTTTAGAAGAGTGCTATGGCTGACTTAAACTTGTACAGAAATATTGGTATCTTTGCTCACGTAGATGCCGGAAAAACCACCACTACCGAACGTATTCTTAAGCTCACCGGTAGAATCCACAAAATGGGTGAGGTTCACGAAGGTGAATCAACAACCGACTTTATGGAACAGGAAGCGGAGCGCGGTATTACCATTCAATCAGCAGCGGTGAGCTGTTTCTGGAAAGGTACTCGCTTCAACGTAATCGATACTCCAGGCCACGTTGACTTCACTGTAGAGGTATATCGTTCACTGAAGGTACTCGATGGCGGCATCGGGGTATTCTGTGGTTCTGGCGGTGTTGAGCCTCAGTCAGAAACTAACTGGCGCTATGCGAACAATTCAAAAGTATCTCGTTTGATTTTCGTCAACAAGCTTGACCGTATCGGCGCGAACTTCTTGAAAGTAACTGAGCAAATTAAAAAAGTATTGGGTGCAAATCCTTTAATCATGACTTTGCCCATCGGCTTTGAAGATAGTTTCGTAGGTGTTGTCGATTTATTAACCCGTAAAGCTTATGTTTGGGACGAAACTGGTCAGCCAGAAAATTACACGGTTACTGACGTACCAGCCGATATGCATGACGACGTTGAAACGTATCGCGCACAATTAATTGAAACAGCGCTTGAGATGGATGATGATTTGCTAATGGCTTATTTAGAAGGAGAAGAGCCTTCAATAGAAGACATTAAGCGTTGTATCCGTAAAGGAACGCTTGAATTAGCCTTTTTCCCAACTTATTGCGGTTCGGCCTTTAAAAACAAAGGGATGCAGCTATTATTAGATGCAGTAGTTGACTATTTGCCTGCTCCCCATGAGGTTAATCCACAGCCTTTGACCGATGCTGAAGGTGAGCCAAACGGTCAATTCGCTATCGTTTCTCCTGATGAGCCATTTCGCGCCTTGGCATTTAAAATTATGGATGACCGTTTTGGTGCGCTAACATTCATACGCATCTATTCAGGAAAACTAAATAAAGGGGATACTATTCTTAACTCCTTTACCGGTAAAACTGAACGTGTCGGCCGTATGGTTGAGATGCAAGCAAATGAACGTAATGAATTACATAGTGCTGAAGCAGGCGACATTATAGCTATCGTAGGTATGAAAAACGTTCGCACCGGCCACACCCTTTGCAGTCCTAATCACGAGTGTACACTTGAAGCGATGGTTTTCCCTGAGCCAGTTATCTCTATTGCAGTCGCGCCAAAAGATAAGGGCTCTACTGAAAAAATGAGTATTGCTATTGGTAAAATGGTTGCAGAAGATCCAACGTTTAGAGTTGAAACTGATGAAGATTCAGGTGAAACCATTCTTCGTGGTATGGGTGAATTACATCTTGATATTAAAGTGGATATTCTGAAACGTACTTACGACGTTGAATTAATTGTAGGCCAACCACAGGTTGCTTATCGCGAAACCATTACCAAATCTATTCAAGACAGCTATACCCACAAGAAACAATCAGGTGGTGCTGGTCAATACGGTAAAATTGACTACACTATTCAACCAGGCGAACCAAACACAGGCTTCACTTTCCTTACATCCGTCGTGGGTGGAAATGTCCCTAAAGAATTCTTCCCAGCAATTGAGAAAGGTTTTCGCTCAATGATGGGCACAGGTACTTTAGCAGGTTTCCCTGTATTGGACGTTGTGGTTAACCTCACCGATGGTGGTTACCATGCCGTTGACTCTTCAGCAATTGCGTTTGAAATTGCTGCAAAAGGGGCTTTTCGTCAATCAATACCAAAAGCTGGCCCACAATTGCTTGAGCCAATTATGAAGGTTGACGTTTATAGTACAGAAGAAGATGTAGGGAATGTGATTGGTGATTTGAACCGTCGTCGCGGCATGATCTCAGGCCAGGAGCCTAGTGCAGCAGGTGTCCGCATTAAAGCCGATGTTCCTCTTTCAGAAATGTTTGGTTACATCTCTACCTTGCGTACCCTTACCTCTGGACGTGGTCAATTCTCAATGGAGTTCTCTCACTATTCTCCTTGTCCAGCCAGTGTAGCTGAAGCAGTGATTGCCAAAGAAAAAGAAAAGAAAGCCGCAGCTGCTAAGTAAGATAGTCAACTTTTAAAAAGCTCCGTCCGTTTATTCTGATGGAGCTTTTAAAAGATAACAATCAGCTCAAGCAAACCTTAAAAATAATTTGTAAAACGGTTAAACAGTCTTTTATACTTTGAAAACACCATTCGATTATTAAAGCTCAAAATAAGTCTTCCTTTATTCCTCTTTTTTATCCAACTTGTGTCCATCGAGATGTTGTTCATTGTGTTCATTCTTTTGTTTCTCTACCTGCTTTTCTTGTTTTGTCCTTCCGAATTTAATACGATTTTCGGAAGCTTTTTTTTCTTTCTCCAAACGAATTTTAGCCTTTCTTTTTTTATTAAGATTAATAATCTCTACCATGGAAATCTCTTTTAAATCAGGTTTTGTATACTATAGCGCATATAGCACGCAAAAAAATTAAAACAAAAAAATAGCTAGGATGAAGCTAGTTCTAAGTGGAGTCTTTAACAGAGAAATTTATACCAGAATTATTATAGATTGCGATAAACAATCGAGCGTTTAAAGAAATATTGATTGAGTCAATTAAATACAAAGGGTTATCAATCTACACTAGAAAAACTTTCTCAAACTGAGAGGTCAAAGCTAGGTTAAGCCCAACTATAAAACCCCTCTTCCGGGAATGGAAAGAGGGGCCAGGCGAAATGGTACTCTATACAACAACTTGTCTATTAGTAAGCGTTCACGCCAGAGTGTATATAGTTGTTCACAGTTTGCGTTTAAATGCGTTTTATCAGCACCATTTTCACGCAATCTACACTCAAATCAAAACGCTATCCAAGATTCAAGCCTACCCCTTAAGCAGGCTTGCCGAACCGTTGTTTCTGAGCTTTTTTCGCAACGACGGCTGTTCTATTTTTGTGAGGAAAGGATTTTTTAGTTTGAGTGGGCGATGCACTATGAGGGAGATTGTGATTGGGTTCAAAGTCTTCAATTTCAACTCGATTTAATTTATGCTTAATCAATCGCTCTATTGCATGTAATTGCTGCACTTCATCAGCACTCACTAAAGAAATTGCCTCTCCCGAAGCGCCAGCTCGGCCTGTACGGCCAATGCGATGTACATAGTCTTCGGCAACCTGAGGAAGATCAAAATTGATAACACAAGGTAGTTGATCAATATCAATACCACGGGCTGCAATATCTGTTGCAACTAAAATATGTAACTCCCCAGATTTAAATTCAGCCAGAACCTTGGTGCGTTGTGATTGTGATTTATTGCCATGAATAGCTGCGGCATGGATGTGGTCTTGAGCTAATTGTTTAACTAATTTGTTTGCTCCATGTTTGGTTCGAGAAAACACCAGTGTTTGTCCCAATTTATTTTTATGGATTAAATGGCTTAATAAATCTGATTTGCGGCTTTTATCCACGGGATGAACTATCTGTTTTACGGCAGCTGCAGTTGTATTGCGTGGTGCTACGTCAATGGCTATAGGTTCCTTTAATATACCTTTCACAAGGGAACGTATTTCTTCAGAAAAGGTAGCAGAAAACATGAGATTTTGGCGATTTGCAGGCAGTAGTTTAATAATGCGCTTTATGTCATGAATAAAACCCATATCAAGCATACGGTCTGCTTCATCTAATACCATGGTGTCTACTTCATCAAATTGGATAGCTCGTTGTTGGTGTAAATCCAATAATCGTCCAGGTGTTGCTACTAATAGCTCTACGCCACCACGCAATTTCATCATTTGTGGATTGATTTTTACTCCACCAAAAACTACAGCGGAGCGTAGCGACAAATGGCGTCCATATTGAACAATACTTTCATGAACTTGAGCAGCTAATTCGCGTGTTGGGGTAACTATCAAAACCCTAGTTCGGTTATTTTTTGAACGGGGTTTATCTATTAATTTTTGTAAAATAGGCAAGACAAAACCAGCTGTTTTGCCTGTTCCCGTCTGAGCTGAGGCCAGCACATCCTTACCACTTAAGATCGCAGGGATCGCCTGTTTTTGAATGGGTGAGGGCTCAAGATAGCCTAATTCGCTAACGGCACGGAGTAGGGGGTCTATTAAACCCAATAATGCAAAACTCATGTTATTTTTCCTTATAAATATTTGTTAATAGATTACCATCAGTTTTTTTATCCTAAGCTCTGTGCGAGATGACGATTTAGGGAGTTATAAACAAGGTTATCGGCAGTCATACCTAATTCAGTATGGTTGATTTTTGATCAATTATATCATGGATTTGAGATACCAGGAAATTTATTGTATCTCAATCTTAGAGCTAATAGCGAGGATACTTAGAGTTGCAGTCAAAATTAGAGCCAGAGAGCAGGAGCTATATCGGCTTGCTGTGCATCAAGAGCTGCCACTTTGAAAGATAAAGAAAGCTCAATCTACTGTGCCAGTAATACCATTAGGAGAATGCAAAATATTGGCATGCCTTGCCTTACTCTGTAGAAGTTAATACTAAATTCCAAAATATTATGAGAAACAACTGTTTTGATCTATGAGGAATGGCATCATCATCCTTTTTCACTTAGAGATAGGAATCGGTGACGCCTCTTTCTTGGTAACCTTGTTTGAATTTATTGCGACTAGTTTAAAAGAGACGCGACAAAGGGCCAATTAGTATTCATAATGTGTTAATATAAGCATGAGATATTTATAAATAGTTCCTTTGAGGTAGTAACAGTATGGCAGACGAGCAAGGGCGTTTGAGTGCATCCGATCTGAATAGATGTTTGGTAGAGGCTCTATATGAAGAAGATGAGGTTCGACTTTATTATCCGAAACCAATTTTTGAAGGATTTACGTCTACTCTAGGCGACAAAAATATATTAATTACCCAAAGTAGGCAAGGTTGGAAACAAGCTCATGCAGCCTATTGTTTGGCAAGACAGTGGCAAGAAATACTTGAAAATTTTACGAATAAAAAAAATTATACTTTAGAACAGCAAAGTATGATTGATCGCAAAATTCGTAAAATTCGAGATGCTCATAAAAAAGAATTTTATAGCAAGTTGAAAGCTCAGGAAGATATTGAGGAGCAGGATCTTGAGATTCTTCAAGCAGATTTATTATCCGATGTATTGGGTTTTGAGCGATTTACTAGCTTATACGATTTATTATGCCCTATTGCCAATAGTAGTTATAAATTGATAGGAAAACGTTTAATTATTGTTCATGCTACAGTTGACACCACCAAGGGAAAAACCCCAGAAAATTCTGCCAGTTCAATAATTACTAGGTTGAAAGAACAAGAAATTATTGATGAATCGATTAAGATAACCCATCTCATCCCTGAAGTTGGCAAAGGACGATTGGATGGAGTTTTTGGTGTCAACCATATTAGGCTTCGAGTTGCTCAAGGTGACCCAATTGATATGCACGGAAGTCAACTCATCGATCCCAGAGATATTTACCAAGGGTACTTTGATACGGTTAATTGTGGGCGTTATGTCGCAACAATGATCGGCCAGGCTGTTGGCTTGCTGCATAAAGAAGATGAAGAGATCAGTGTAAAGGCATTAAGAGCCAGCCCGATAGTAAAAAACGCTGCTAAATTTACTTCTGACAAAGCATTGCAGGCAGCAACCAAATTTGCTTCTGAGCATCCTATTGATGTTGGGTTACAAGAAAACGCAGTTGAAAGAATAATTGAACAGATTAGACAATTAAACTATACCTACCAGCAAAGAGTTGAATTGGGTATAGAATATGAGCATCTTTGGGGTTCTTTCTTCGGCGGGCATTCGGCCACCCAAAAACGGAATGTTAGTCAACAGCTTCTAGATGAGTATCAGCGTAGTAATAGGATTGCTACTGATACAGCAGATCAAAAGATTGTTGAGCAAGGAGAGTTAGGAAAATTATATCGACAATTGAAAGAAGCAATTAAAATTGATGATAGTCATAGTGATGAATTGCTAAGGCCTTAATAACCAAGTTTAAATACTAAATCCTACTTCAAAACAGCTAAAATAATTGAAGCCTTTTAACTCCTCGGGCACTCTTTGAATATTTTATGTATATTTTTGCCAAAATAAGCACATTCTGTTGAATGTTATATAATTAGATTCTGACTTGTTGATTATTTATGGGTGAAATTGTGTTAGATCTAATTATTAAAGAAAAGAAAATCGATGAACAACAGTTTCATATAATTGCAAACTTTAAAGGTACAGAGGTTTGTACTGCTATTATAAGCTTAGCTCCTGAACGTTTAGCATTACAATGGATTGAAACTAAAGAAGAATATCAGCATAAAGGGGTCGCCAGCGTAATACTTAATTATTTATGTAAAAAATGCGACTCTGAAAATAGAGACCTAACCATCAAAGCTGTCGATGAGGAGGTATTAAATAATTTCTACCTACGATGGTTTTCTAAGAAAACTGATCCAACTAATTCAAGCCCTGACAGGGTTAAAGATAAATTTATATCTTTCTTAAACGATGATGAAAATCCCAACCTGCTAACAATCTTACACGAGGATCTTTCCTGGGATGTAATCTCTGGTTCTTATACTTATAGTTCGAATGGTTTTTAGTTGACAGTATTACTCTTGTATTCCCTCGACATTAACAATTTCTATTGAGAGATTAGGAATAGCCATCATCTGGTACTTAATATTTTGCTCCAAAGCGGTTAGACTAATGACCTTTTATTATTTGTTGGATGAATGGGTTGAATGATATCTTACCCCAACATATTGCCATAGTAATGGATGGGAATGGGCGTTGGGCACAAAGCCGAGGTTTATTGCGCGTTGAAGGTCATCGTGCTGGCGTTGAATCGGTCAAGTCAGTAATTCGCTGTTGTTTGCAAAGCGAAATACCAGTTCTCAGTTTATTTGCTTTTAGTAGTGAAAATTGGTCAAGACCTGAAAATGAAGTTGAGTTTCTTATGCAACTTTTTATAGAAGCCTTAGGCCATGAGGTACGAGAGTTACATCAACATGGTGTTCGTTTGTGCTTTACAGGGGATCGAGCCGCTTTATCATCAGCACTTTGTGAGCAAATGTCCGCTGCAGAAAAACTGACTGAAGCAAATAACCGATTAACTTTAAATATCGTTGTCAACTATGGCGGCAAATGGGATTTAGTTCAAGCGACAAAAACAATTGCAAAAAAAGTAGAAGCTGGTGAGTTGTCTGTTGATGAGATTGATGAGGGTATGTTAGCTCAGGCCTTAAGCACAGCCGAGTTAATAGATCCAGATTTATTCATCCGCACTAGCGGAGAACAGCGAATTTCTAACTTTTTCCTATGGCAGCTGGCTTATACTGAATTGTATTTTGCTGATGTTCATTGGCCTGATTTCGATGCTAATGAATTTCAAAAAGCATTAGCTAGTTTTAGTCGAAGAGAAAGACGCTATGGTAAAACTTCGCAGCAATTAAAAGAGGCTGACCATGTTTAGACAAAGGTTATTAACCACCTTAGTGCTTGTACCGCTCGTTTTATTCATAATTTATTATGCAAAAAACTGGATTTTTATAGATTTGATTCTGCTATTGCTAGTTGCTTGTGGTTTAGAGTGGTTATTTTTAATCCCTGTTAAGCAGTTATGGTTGAAAATAGTCTTTGTGATTCTTTTGCTAGCTTTTACCTGGCTAAATCATCTGGGTTTTTATTATTGGTTATTGTCCGGGATGCTAGTTTGGGTTGCTATTTTAATCGCTGTGCTCAATTTTCCTAAATCTCAGCGTATTTGGGGGCATTCATGGATTGTATTTCTTGCCGGACTTTTTCTGCTTCCCTTATTTGCGCAAAGCATGCTGAGGCTTTATCATGGATATGAGGGTAAAAACTTAGTGGTTTATTTGTTTTGTCTAATTTGGGCCGCAGATATCGGTGCGTATTTAGCAGGTAAGCAATGGGGAAAACACAAATTAATTCCTTTGGTGAGTCCAGGTAAAACAATACAAGGCGTGCTAGGTGGATTTTTGCTCTCGATGTTAGTGGCATTAGCTGGTTATTTTTATTTCCAGCCTCAGGGGATAGTAAATTGGTTCTTAATCGCAGTCCTCACTGCATTAATTTCCGTCCTAGGTGATTTATTTATTTCCATGCTAAAAAGGCGGACTAATATTAAAGATACTGGGCATATATTGCCAGGGCATGGCGGAATACTTGATCGATTAGATAGTTTAATCGCGGCGTTACCTTTATTTTACTGTGGGTTGGTTTTTCTAAACCCGGGATTATAACTATGGTTGCAACCCTACTTTATTTTTTCCTGGCGTTATTACTCTTAATCACAGTGCACGAATATGGTCATTTTTTGGTGGCTCGTCTCTGTGGCGTTAAGGTTTTACGTTTTTCTTTTGGTTTTGGAAAAGTTTTAGCGCGTTGGCACGGCAAACATGGGACGGAGTATGTATGGTCATTGCTCCCCTTGGGTGGCTACGTGAAAATGTTAGACGAGGCTGAAGGAGAGGTTCCGGCTAAAGAGCGCCATCTGGCATTTAACAATCAATCTGTTTGGGCGCGAATTGCCATTATTGTGGCCGGCCCGTTATTTAATTTTATTTTTGCTTTTGTCGCTTTATGGCTAGTACTAGTCATTGGTATTAAATCATTAGCACCAATGATCGATGGGGTGAAAGCGGGTAGCATTGCTGCAATGGCAGGTTTAGAGCCTAAACAAGAAATTGTGGAGATGGATGACAAGAAAATAAATAGTTGGCGTGATTTTCAATTTGCCTTGATGCCTTTGCTCGGAAGCGATAAAACAGTTTCACTGACGGTAAAATCATTACCTAACGGCCAAATGAAAACCCTATCCTTGCCTCTCGCTAATTGGGAATTGGATCCTAAAAAACCTGATCCTTTAAAAAGCTTAGGTATAAAACCCTTTATTCCGAACATCCCCCCTGTCATTGGTGAAATAGTAAAAGAATCACCTGCCAATACAGCGGGTTTACAGGTAGGAGATGTGGTTAAACAAATTAATAATAAACCTGTAGATGATTGGTTGGATTTGGTAGAGTATGTAAGGCAGCATCCTGATGAGCAATTAGCGCTTGTTATTAGCAGGAAGGGTGAAACTCAATCTGTTAGTTTACGTATCGGATCCAAGCTTAATAATGGCAAGAAAGAGGGTTTTCTAGGTCTTCGTTCAGAAAAAGTGGATTGGCCTGCTCAATGGTTACGCACGGAGCGTCAGCGACCATTGCAAGCCATCGGAACGGCTTTTACCCAAACCGCTGAACTTACAGGCGCTACCTTCTCGCTGATTGGACGTTTTGTAACCGGCAAATTGGCATTGCAGAGTATTAGTGGTCCGGTAGGTATTGCACAAGGTGCTGGTGAATCAGCTCGTAGCGGATTAACCTATTATTTATCATTTTTAGCATTGGTTAGCATTAGTTTAGGTGTCTTAAATTTATTGCCTATTCCTATGCTGGATGGTGGGCATTTGTTGTACTGTGTTATTGAAGTGATTCGAGGTAGGCCACTTTCGGATAATGTAAAATCGGTAGGTATTTATTTAGGATTGATGGTGTTAATGGGATTAATGTTATTGGCGTTAAGTAACGATATATCGCGCTTAACTAATTGATAATAATCGATAAACTGAACTAAGTTGAAGTATACAGCCAGGTAAGGTCTTATTCAATTTCTTGACAGGGTCGGTCAGTTCCTATAAAAGGTTGCAATTTATTTCTCGCTGGATTCTTGGGATAATTCCTTTGATTCCAGAAATAAGATTATCTGTGCTGGACGTAATATAAGAATGAAAAAAGTCAGTAGAAAAATTTTATTGGGTATTTGTTGTTCGACAATGTTAACTTGGTCAATACAAGTTAGTGCAGCAAATGAATTTATAGTACGTGATATCAAAATTACCGGGTTACAGCGAGTTAGCGCCGGTACTGTATTAAACTATCTGCCTGTTCAGGTGGGTGAAGAGGTAGGACCTGCTTCTACGGCGCAAATTATTCGAGCTTTGTACGATACCGGTTTTTTCCAATCAGTTGAACTTGAAAGACAGGGAAATACACTGATTGTTAATGTGGTAGAGCGAGCAACCATTGGTTCGGTAACCGTCGCAGGGAATAAAGAAATTCCCAGCGAGAAGATGAAAGAACTGCTAAAACAACTTGGTTTAGTGAAGGGTCGTGTCTTTCAGCGCTCGTCGCTAGAGCGCTTAGAAAAAGAGCTAAAACAAGCTTACAATGCACGAGGTAAATATAATGCTCGCATTGAAACTAGCGTAAAAAATCTCACTGAAAACCGCGTTGCAATTAACGCGACAATTTCGGAAGGCCGTGTTTCGCGCATCAAAGAGATTAAGTTTATTGGCAACCACGATTTTACAAGCAGTGAGTTGATGCCGCAGATGTCTTTATCGACTTCAAGCATCTTTACCTACCTTACTAAAAAAGATCAGTATTCCAAAGCAGCGATGGATGCATCCCTGGAATCCTTGCGCTCGTTTTATCTCGATCGTGGATATTTGAAATTTAGAATAGTCTCTTCGCAGGTTTTATTATCTCCTGATAAGAAAGATGTTTTTATTAATATTCATATAGAAGAAGGTCCGCAATACCGTTTTTCCGGCTATTCAGTCATTGGTAAAACCATTTTACCAAAAGGGAAAATTGATTCGTTAGTTCAAGTCAAACAAGGTGAAGTGTTTTCAAGAAAGAAAGTGACTGAATCGATTTCTGCAATGGGTTTAGCACTGGGAGACATCGGTTATGGGTTTCCTGCAATTAATGCTGAACCACGTATTGACGAAAAAAATAAAACAGTATTTATTACCTTCATTGTTGAGCCTGGACGTCATGTGTATGTTCGACGAATAAATTTCCATGGTAATACTAAAACAGCGGATTATGTATTACGAAATGTTATCCGTCAAAATGAAGGTTCCTTGCTATCACTGCACAATATTAAAGAGTCTGAAAGACAAATGCGTCTTTTGGGTTATTTAAAGAATGTTAATGTGAAAACAACCCCAGTTCCTGGTGCAAATAACCAGGTTGATTTGGATGTGGAAATCGAAGAGGCCCCCTCTGCAGAAGCGACCGCTTCTTTGGGATATGGAACAAACGGTCCTCAATTTAATGCTGCGTTTAATCAACATAACTTTATGGGTACAGGTCGTTCTGTAGGAGTAGGTTTCAACGCAAGCTATTGGGGTAAAGATTATTCTTTTAATTACTATAATCCTTTTTACACCAAAACGGGTGTTGGGCGTGGTATTAACCTGTATTACCAAACCATTGATCCGAAGCGGCTAAAAGACATTAGCGTGTACTCTGCCGATCGTTTTGGAGCCGATGTCAGCTATAATATTCTTCTTAGCGAATTCAGTAGTTTGCAATTAGGCTATGGTTATCAGGATTTACGAATTAAATCCGTTGGTTTCGTAGAGCAGATTCGCAATTTCGCACTTTTGCATGGCCGTAATTTCCATGAGATCCGCTTAAGCTCAGGTTGGAGCCGCAATACTTATGATCAAATGCCTTATCCAACACGAGGATGGAACCAGCAAGCGAACGTTTTAGTTGCCTTACCTGCATCAGCTAAGTCATTGTCTTATTACAAAGCATCCTATATGACTCGCTTCTACCAACCTCTGTTGCGAGGATTTATTTTAACTGCATTAGGAAATGTTGGTTATGGAAATACCTTTAACCGAGATGGCTTGCCTTTCTTCGAAAACTATTATGCAGGTGGTATTGCTTACCCAGGGCAAGTACGTGGTTATGACAGCTATTCCCTAGGACCTAAAGATAATAACTTTAATGCTTTAGGAGGAAACTTCTTGTTGAATGCTAGTGCAGGACTTATTTTGCCCTATCCCTTGAGTAGAGATACCGTCAGGACAACAATCTTTGCTGATGCGGGTAACGTTTATGCGAGTCGTATGCCGACCTTCTTGACAGGTATCGATTCTGGGCCTTTGCGTTATTCAGCTGGTGTGTCTGTAGAGTGGCGTTCACCTTTTGGACCTTTGGCATTTAGCTTAGCTAAGCCCTTAAACAAGCAACGTTTTGATGATGAGCAGGTATTCCAATTTACCTTGTCATCTGGCTTTTAAGGTGAAATGAGAGCAAGCTCTTATTCGATAAAGAAAATTTACGATAGAGCTTTTCACAATTATCGCAACCTACGATGATCTGTGATAGCATCAGGATCTTTTAATTAGGAGAGCAATAAAAATGAAGCGTGTGAGTGGGATTATAATCTCGTTGATGTTGAGCTTAGTTGGTTTTAATGCCTTTGCAGAAGCAAAAATCGGCGTAGTTGATTTGCAGAAGATTATGCAAACTTCTAGTCAGATGAAAACAATTCAGCAAAAACTAGAAAAAGATTTTAAACCCCGTCGTGACAAATTAGTCGCCATGGAAGAAGGTTTAAAGCAAGACATGGAAAAATTTAAACGTGATGGCTCTATTATGAGCGAGTCACAAAAAAAGGATATGGAGAAAAAGATTCTTGCTACACAACAAACTTTTGAAAGAGAAGGTCAACAATATCAACAAGAATTAAGCACAGCTCACAATGAAGCAATGGAAGAGCTCTATAGCAAAATTCGTAAAGCGATTGCCAAAGTTGCTGATACTGATAAATATGACATCGTTTTACAAAAGGATGCAGCTCCCTTTAGTTCTGAGAAGCTAGATATTACTGAAAACGTGATCAAACAAATTAGCTAATCAGTGTGAAATCTGTGTACACCCTTGCCGAATTAGCACACCACCTTGATGGTTGCTTGCATAGTAATGCCGAGCAATCTATCAGGGGTGTAGCGTCTCTGAGTCGTGCTACAAGTTCCGATCTAACTTACTTTGACAATTTAGTGATGTTACAGTTGTTGGATAAAACTCAAGCTGGCGTGGTGTTGTTAACAGCTGGGCATGTTCATTACTGTCCAGTAAATTCCATCGTTGTTGCTAATCCCTTAGAGAGTATGGCTATTGCTGCAGATCTGTTTGCGCTGGCAATTAATCATCATGAAGGTATCCATCCCAAAGCCTCTATTTCTCCTGCTGCTCTGTTGGGAGAACAGATTGCTGTAGGAGCTAATACTGTTATTGCTGATTCAGTGAAGTTGGGTGATGGTGTAAAAATAGCAGCAAATTGTGTAATTGAAGAGGGAGTGAATATAGGGCCGTATTCTACGATTGGAAGTGGTGTTTATATTCATAGTGGTTCGAAGTTAGGTGCTCATGTGGTGATTGAAAATGGTGTCATCCTTGGTGCTGCTCCTTTCAATAGTATAAAGAAGCAAGGGCGTTGGCATAGTGGTGCAGCAGTTGGCGGCGTAGTGATCGCAGATTATGTTCAGCTTGGTGCAAATACTGTTGTTGCAAGAGGTTCCTTGGGCGACACGTATATTGGTGAAGGCGTACATATTGATAATTTGGTTCATATTGCTCATGATGTAACCATCGGTAAAAATACCGCAATTGCTGGATGTGCGGCGATTGGTGCTTATACGCAGATTGGTGCAGATTGTATAGTTGGTGGTGCTAGTTGTATTGCTGCTCATGTGCATTTGGCGGATGATGTCGTTATCACTGGAATGTCAACGGTAAGTAAATCACTGTCTAAAGCCGGCGTTTATTCTTCGGGAATTATAGTGAGTGAGCACCAGCAATGGCGTCGTAATGCCGCGCGTTTTCGCCGTCTTGATGATTACATTATTCGGCTCGCAAGACTGGAAAAAGAATATAACAAAAAAAATATGGAACATATCTCTCAGAATTAACATGAAGGGATCCCATGAATTCAGCTTGTTTAAGAGTGAGTTTGCGGGTTCTTTTTAACCTGGGTCGTATGAGGAAGCGATAGAATTATGAATGTAGTGAGAACTAATGTATGACTGAATCCGTTGATATAATCAAAATTCTTGAAATGTTGCCACATCGTTATCCATTTCTTTTAGTGGATCGAGTTTTGGAGTACGCCCCATTCGATTATTTGATTGCTACAAAAAATGTAACTATCAACGAACCTTTTTTTAATGGGCATTTCCCAGGAAATCCCATCATGCCTGGAGTGCTAATGCTTGAAGCTTTGGCGCAAGCAAGCGCGATATTATCTAATTTATCGCGCTCTCCTAAAGAAGGACATGAGTTTTTGTATTTTTTTGCGGGTATTGATAATGCCAAATTTAAACAAGTCGTGACTCCTGGCGATCAATTACGTTTAGAAGTTAAATTTGTTGGTCAAAAACGCGATTTTTGGCGTATGCATGGCGAAGCTTTTGTCGGTGACAAACTAGCCTGCTCCGCAGACTTAATGAGTGCAGCAAAGGAAATAAAAAGTGATAGATGAACGTGCGATGATCCATCCCACCGCCAAATTGGCAGCAGGGGTATCAATAGGTCCAGGCTCTGTAATTGGTGCCGGAGTTGAAATTGGTGAAGGTACTTGGATTGGCCCCCATGTGGTAATTCAAGGTCCAACTGTGATTGGGAAAAATAATAAGATTTTCCAATTTGCCTCAGTTGGTGATGAGCCGCAAGATATCACTTATAAAGGTGAGCCAACTCGTTTAGAAATTGGGGACAATAATATTATTCGTGAGTATTGCATGATTAGCCGCGGTACAGTGAAGGGCGGTGGCATTACTCGCATTGGTAATCAAAATTACTTAATGGCCTATGCTCATATTGGTCATGATTGTGTGGTTGGTAATAATGTCACTATGATAAATTATTCAGCACTTTCTGGGCATGTCATTGTTCATGACTTTGCAATTATTGGTGCCTATGCTGCTATACATCAATTTTGTCATGTGGGCGCTTATGCTTTTATTGCACGGGCAACTTATATCAACAAAGATGTATTGCCCTATGTCATGATTGCAGGACATACCACTTCAGCTTGTGGTTTAAATACAGTAGGCTTACGCCGCAGAGGATTTTCAGTGTCAGCTGTTGAACAGTTGCGACGTGCTTATAAAATCATTTTCCGCAAAGGATTGACCGTTCAACAAGCTGTAGCGGAATTGGAGCTCATGCAAAATGATTGTCCTGAAGTAATACTCATGATTGATGCATTGAATGAATCAACTCGAGGTATTGTGAGGTAATTATGTTAGATGCTCAATTATTGCGCGATAATCCACAATATGTGGCTGAACAACTAAAACGACGTGGCTTTGTTTTTGATATTGATGCATTTATCTTGCTCGAAGACAAAAGGAAGGCATTGCAAGTGGCTACTCAAGCCCTGCAAAACGAACGCAATCAGCGTTCTAAAGCGATTGGCCAAGCGAAAGCGCGTGGTGAAGATATTGAGCCTATGCGTGATGAAGTCAATCGTCTTGGGCAAGAATTAGATGCTAAAAAAGTAGAGCTTGAAGAAGTTTTACAGCAATTAGAGATAATAACATTAAGTTTGCCGAATTTACCTCATGAATCGGTGCCCATGGGTAATAATGAGAATGATAATGTAGAGCTTAGACGTTGGGGCACTATACCCAGTTTTGATTTTCCAGTGAAATCTCATGATGAATTAGGTGAGGCGCTTGGTGAAATGGATTTTGGTTTGGCCGCAAAAATCACTGGTTCCCGTTTTGTCGTTATGAAAGGGCAGATTGCTCGACTTCATCGCGCTTTGATTCAATTTATGTTGGATATTCATACTCAGGAACATAATTACCAAGAAATCTACGTACCTTACATTGTTAACGCTGATAGTTTATTAGGTACAGGGCAGTTGCCAAAATTTGAAGATGATTTATTTAAACTCAGAGGTGAACAAGATTATTATCTGATTTCAACCTCCGAAATTTCAGTGACCAATACCGTGCGCGATACCATTTTACCCATAGAGTCGTTACCTATTCGCCATGTTTGCCACTCACCCTGTTTTCGTTCTGAGGCAGGTTCCTACGGTAAAGATACTAAGGGAATGATTAGACAGCATCAATTTGAAAAAGTTGAACTTGTTTGGGTAACTACTCCAGAAACATCTTATGAAGCGCTTGAACGTATAGTACAACATGCAGAAGTTATTTTGCAGCGTTTAAATTTAGCTTACCGTGTAGTCACTTTATGCTCTGGAGATATGGGTGCTAGTGCAGCAAAAACTTACGATCTAGAAGTTTGGTTACCGAGTCAAAATAGATATAGAGAAATTTCTTCTTGCTCAAATGCGGAAGCTTATCAAGCTCGACGAATGAAAGCGCGCTATAGACACCCAGAAACAAAGGAAACAGAGTTAGTCCATACTCTCAATGGTTCTGGACTTGCTGTCGGCCGAACTTTAGTTGCGATTTTAGAAAATTATCAAGATAAAGAAGGAAATATCCATATTCCTCAGGCATTACAGCCTTATTTACAAGGACTTAAGTTAATTCAAGCCTCTTAATTATTTTGCGCTGTTGCACCTGGGGTTGGCGGTCTAGCTCCAGCTAACTCCCGATGGTACCTGTTTATCGCACTATGATGAGTTTTGAGAGGATGCGAAAATGGGGGCCTTCACTTACGATGACGCAACTTATGGCAGTGAGGGCTGCGGGGAGTGGGTATTAATAAAGTATGTATAGTTCTGAAAAAATTTGACGAAACTCAATTAGTTTGCCACTCAACTGAAGAATAATTAGAAACGGGCCTGAGCAATAAAAAGGAATCAAGCCCTCATAGTGTTAACGCATCCGCGCTTGCATCGAGTTTTCTTCGTCATCCGAATCCCCGCCAATGTTTGGAGGTAAACTTGTATCCGATGCATTGCCAACTTCTGAAATATTAAAGTCATCAGCGTCTGCTATATCATAGGTATAACCACTTTCATCAGCTTCTCCATCGCTTTCCAAGCGATAAGCTAAACTTTGTCTTAAATTTCTTTCAGTATCTTTTACAGATTGAAAACGAGTTTTTATGAATTTATTGTTAGGCCGCTTTTGCTCACTATAAGCTTCTTTAACTGCCATCTCCGCAACATCCTCCAAGGTTCCACCTTTTTCAATAATATAAATCAAATCCTTTACCTGGCATTTGTAAATCATTCCATCTTTCACATGACTGTAATCAACAAAAGTCACCTCGTTAGGAACAGTCTGGCAAATAGCTGACAACAACTCCATCATTTGTTCAACAGTTGGTTTATAGTGCCCGCTATTGTTATCAATAACTTTTAAAACCCCATCCTCAAAAACCATGAAGCCAGCTCCTTTCGTTTTTTTACCATTAGCTGCAAAGGAGTGATGTAAGTTTTTTTGATTCGGGACAGCTATTAGCTCTGAATTTTTTCCTACTACGTAAAGATAGGTGCCATTTACTAGGCTTCCCTTTTTATTAATGAATTTTCCTTTTCCATTCATGGATAAAGTGTGTCGATATTGTTCATTTTCGTTGAAATATCGACGGCGAAAATGCCCTGTGTCGAATGTTTGAAAAAATGAATCCGATTTTAAATGTGCTTGAGATAAGTCAGCCCAAAATGTTGAAATTAATTTTTCAGTTTTTTTCTCTTTTCTATAGGCTGGATCAAGTTTTGTTAAAGTTGGGTTACGGCTATTGCTTAATAAAGCTTGTATATTTTGGAGTTTCATTTTTGCCTCTAATGTTCAATTTTTGGTGAATTGAACATATTGTACAATCACAACATTAAATGAATATTAAGTTCACAATATGATCTGATAGATATAAATTCACGCATCAATGGTTAGGGCCGGAGGTTATGGTTCTTTGCTTTTTCTCTAACCTAAAATAATGAATATTGGATTGGACAAGAGCAACTGCCCTAAGGGCTGTACCTAAGATAGATGCTTTTTGCATTTTAGTAAGTGTAGCCTTGATGGAGACGTCTCAAGGCTAATTAGTAGATGTAGAACAGAGTTTATTTATAATTAAAAAAATCGTTTGAAAGCAATTCGTCAACAGGTGCTTCTTGTTTTTTGCTACCAAAAGCAAATAATCCAACTCCGCCTAAAATAGCGGCTGCTCCCAAACCTGCCACTACCAATCCTGGAATCCCTAAAGTAGCTGCATTTAATGCTGTAAAGGCGATAGCTACTGCAGCAACACCAAGGGCAGCAATGAATCCACCTAAAATCTGCATGCTAATATTGGTGTGGGTGGTTGGAGGGTAATTTATCTCTACTGATTGAGTTGGAGCATATATATTTCTATCAATTTGTTCTAATGCATTTTCAAGAGTAGTTCCAGCTGTAAGTACTCTTTCGGTATGACTTTGAAGAGCAGATGCAGCTTGAAGTACCCTTTGGGTATTTTGAAGCGTGAACTCTTTAATGAGATAATTCTGTTGCTCAGGGTACAACGCAATTAGCGCATCAACATCCTGCTCATATCTCAGAAATTTCACCAGGTTAGCAAAAATAAAATCTTTGATGCGATAATCTTTTTCAGTTGGATATAGGTCTATTAAATCAATAAGATCTTGATAACTCTTAATTACATCTGACAGATCAGCAAAGACGGCTTCTTTAATCTTAGAATCTTTTTCGTCTGGGCTTATTTCAATTTGCTGACGTATTTCTGCTATTTGCATTGGAATGAACTTAGGGTATTGGATTGTAGGGGATTATAATTGAACAATTCATAACCATCAAATAATTCTCTATCATTTGCTGTGAGTAATCATCTTGAATTAGTTTGAACCTAAGCTAATGACTCAAAGTTTGCTCAATGGTCGGAGTGACAGGAATTGAACCTGCGACCCCTGCCTCCCGAAGACAGTGCTCTACCAGGCTGAGCTACACTCCGATTAATTTATCCTTCGGCTTGCCGGAGGGAACAACCTACTCTAATTAGTGATCCCGTTTCAGAGAAAAATGGGCAAGTTCTATTAATGCGTCTTTATAGACTGTATTGGGTAGAATTTCTAAGGCAGATAATGCGCGATCTACCTCTTGTGCGGCGTAGTTTCTCGTGAATTCTATTGCTTTAGTGGCCTCAATCGCTTCAAGGATTTCTGTCAAATGCTGCAAACTTCCTTCGCGAAGACTGTCTCTTATCAATTGTTGCTGCGCTGATGTACCGTGTTGCAGGGCGTGCAGCAAGGGTAGAGTAGCTTTACCATCAGCTAAATCGTCGCCAATGTTTTTGCCAATTGTTTTTGCATCTGAGCAATAGTCTAGAGCATCATCAATCAGCTGGAAGGCATTACCCAAATGAAGACCGTAGGCATATAAGCTTTGTTCTACTGTTTCACCTGCATGTGCTAATAAAGCTCCGATTGAGGCTGAAGTAGCAAATAACAGGGCAGTTTTGGAGCGAATAACATCAAAATAATCTTCGATTGACAACGAGAAGTTATGGCGATTGACAAGCTGTTTTACTTCCCCGCAACTAATTTGATGTGAGGTATCTGCTAATAAGCGAAGAATTTGTGAATGATTAACACTTACCATAAGTTGCACGGATTGTGTAAAAAGATAATCACCGACAAGAATGCTCGCCTTGGAACCCCAAATCTCATTGGCAGTTTCGCGTCCGCGTCTTAAGGTGGATTCATCGACGACATCATCATGTAATAAGGTTGCCGTATGAAAAAACTCAATCATCGCAGCCAGTGTGATGTGATCTTTACCCTTATAATGGCATGCATGGCTCGCTAGAAGCACTAGTAAAGGACGTAGGCGCTTACCACCACTTTGTACAATATGATGGGCTAAATCATCAATTAAACCAATTTGCGATTGAATTTTGTTAATAATGAGAGCATTAACCGCATCGAAATCATCACTCACTAGCGTTTTTAAACGGTCTACCGTCATTGTTAATCCTCATTCAGGGAATCTATGAATGCTAAGGGGGGGCTCGATTAATGTCAAGTTCGTAAACTAGGGCAAATGAGAAAATATCAGAGGACTCCGGTAGACTTCTCCTCATATTGAGGAGAAGTAGGTTAAGGTTAGTTTTTTGAACGCGGCATGGAATATTCGTTATAAAACATTTTTTTTGTTCGTTTATTCTTATGATAGGTATTACCTCCAAGGTGTTTAGCGGTATACATTGCTTGATCGGCCTTGGCAATCAGCGCATCAGCATTTCGAGTGTCATGGGGATAAGTCGCTAAGCCAATACTGACCTTGCAATTAACTTCTGTACCGTTAATCACAAAAGGTCTATTAAATTCCTCGATAATACGCCCTGCAATAGACTTGGGTATTTTGTCTTTTTCAAGGTGATTGACGACGGCGGTGAACTCATCGCCTCCTAGTCTGGCGAGAAAGTCATTTTCTCTGAGACAAGCTTGCATACGCTTACCTCCTTCAGCCAGTAAAGCATCGCCGGCTTCATGTCCATAATGATCATTCACTGCTTTTAAGCCATCAAAATCCATAAAAAAGACGGTAACGCAATGTCCTTTCGCTTTGGCTGATTCAAGAACATTCTGTAAATAAGCGTTGAAATAAGAGCGGTTGGGTAAATTAGTTAGAGTGTCATAGCGGGCAAGATAATGAAATTTATCTTTATCTGCCTGCAATAAATAATTGTGTTCGTGAAGCATTTTTTCGTACTGCATGTTTTCCCGAAGAACAGTATATAAAGTGGTTGTGATGACAAATAACGAAAAGAATCGATTTATAAATCCCATTAATAAAAAGTCTGAGGCAGATAATTCGTAGACAGGTATGACTGTTGTTGTTGCGAAAAAAACGACCATGAATAGGGCAATGGAGGCATAGATTAATAAACCAGACCAGCCTATTACAGCTGCAGCAAGGATAGGGATGACATAAAACCATCCAAAGTAAGAAGTAGCTATGCCTCCCATCCAGCAGTTTGCCAAGGTTGTAGAGATTAAAACAAGAAGAGTCAACACATGACCACAGAAGATAGTATTTTTAGTTTTTTTAAGAATAACAAGATTGATCGCAGCGAGAATACAAGCTGCGCTGATAAGATAAACTAAGCGCCAAAGATGCCAGGTGCTATGAATGTAAATTAGGAAAAGACCAAGGATTATAAGCTCAACACTGACTGCATTAATTAATCGGTATTGACGACTATAACCGATATGCGGAGTGCTATTGTTACCAAACCATTCCACTATGTGTTTGAATAAGTACATTCGTTTTTCCTGTGTATTTCTAATTCATTTCTACTTGCCATATCCATAAATTCAGTTGGCATACCTCGTAAAAAATGTTTATAACAAGATGTCCTTATTCAAATTGTCCATAACCTCCAAGCGCATGTTGAAAAATTAATTGCTGATAGCATTAAAAATGCACCTCAAGGTTTATTTAGTATAGATTAAATGTATATTTATTTCTCAAAAAAGACATATTTTCATCATATGAATGCTACAAGTTCTATAGCTCGAAGTAGGGCTATTTGTGCTTTTAAAAGAGGATGGCCATGTTATTTACAAAAAAAAACCTTTTTTCTCGGTTATTTTTCTATTCACCTATTTTCCAGTTGGTTGGTTTTTAGTAAAATTAGACCCATTATTGATCAAACAATATTAAATGATGCCCTATAGTATTTTAGACGCTCCAAATCCCAAAGGAGGGCGATTTTTTTTCTCTATTAGCCATGCAAAAACAATAGAGTCTATCTACCCATCACGATTAACTGTCGATCAAGTAAAACAAGGCGGGAATACGGGTAATTGTTATCTACTATCAGTAATCAATGCCATTCTTACTTTACCAGGGGGAGAGAACTATATCCGCCAATTACTCATTGAAAAATCCGACAAAATTCATGTCCATTTTTTTAAGGATGATAAGCCAATATGGATAGCGATTGAAAAATCGCTACCTACCAATTGGGGGCTTTTAAGTTCGGGGGCTTTATGGGTGAGATTTTTTGAGAAAGCCTATGTGGCCTTGATGAGTGGTGATTATGATAAGACTTTGAAATCGGGTGATGCTAGAACTGCACTTCGCACCTTTCTTGGTGGTTTTGACAACTACATTGCACCCTCAGTCCAATCTCGCACTACCCTCGAAGAATTATATAACAAAAAAATTTATGGGTGTTCGGGTGAGGACATTTATTCATTTATCTTTTTATTAAAACCCTACGATAAGCTGGCTACGCAGGTTATGCTAATAAAATACATTTTTTTAGAGGATAAATGCTTATTAAAAGAATGGTGGGATTGGGTGGCTAAAGATCCAGAAAGTTGGAAAAAATTACTTGCAGGGAAAGACATTCTTTTTGAAGAAGAGGTTCTCAATTTTATAGATTGCCAGCAGAAAAAATCTAAGGATGCCCCAGTGGAGGCAATATTAGCGGTCAAACAGTGGCTGCTTAAAAATGAACTTTTACCTGGAGCAACCCATTATTGTAAAGATGAATTAGCACTTTATACCACTTTAGTAGAAACGCATAGAGCACAACAGCCCATAATTGCTTCGCCCAAAGCGAAGCCGCCTGAAGGCTTGATTGCCCAGCACAGTTATGCAGTGCTAGGTTTTACTGAGAGTAAAATCACCCATCGAAAATTTGTGATTTTGCGTAATCCTTATGCAGAAGATCGGTTGATTACTCAGTTTTTCTTACCCGGCGGTCGTCAGGCTAAAGAAGTTGTTGATAGCAAAGGAAATGTTAGCCTCGTCCTGTCTACCACTTCTCACTCAACTTTTAAAATGGAACTACGTGATTTTTCTCATGCTTTTGCTTATATTGATAGTGGTAATTCACTCAATAAGATTAAGATTGAACAATTAGAAGAATCCCCCCAGACTCGAAGTACAACTCTAACTTAGAGTAACTTAGTTGCAACGAGGAATTTTAAACAAACCCTCGTTACAAGCTAAGAGTTCCCCTCCAATTTTTCTCCTCTCCCTAACTACGATTACAAAACTCTTCCGCAGCAAGTAGTATCTAATCTTATTTAGGATAATTATTCAAAAACTCGTTATAAACTGTGCTTGGTAGAGTTATTGTCATAGGTAGAGTGGGTAGAGCAGGTTTGAACAACAAATTGCGATGGATGAATTTGCTACAGAATTGGTGATAACCAGGCGATTCGCTTATATTTCTTTGGAAGTCCTTTAAATTCTCTAGCCTAATCGTGCTACCCTGTTCAACCACGCTGGTGAACTTAGGATCAAGTGGGTCTGTGTAGAGATCGGCTAATTCCTTCCAAAGTTCTAATCTAACCTGAGCTTTGATTTGCGGCCAAATTGATCTTAAATCAGTAGCGAGCAAAGATAAAACTCTTGTTACATATTGGTAATCTTTTGCAGTTTGAGGGTTAGTAAATTGGGCCAGATAGCTCATTGCAACTTCGCTGACAATACGTTTTCTTCTCTTCTCAATAGCAAGTGGCAAAGCATTTTCTAGCGAAATAAAATCTTTTTGCTGTTCTGAATAAACACTGACGGTACCTGTTTTAATGTCAAAATACCAGACGTGCAAATCTAATTCCTCACGCTCGAACTTTTCAGCCACAAGCGGATAAGTTTTTAAATTTTCCAGTTGCGCCAGAGCGTTTCTTTTAGTCAATTCTAATACATCTGTTGGAAAATCACCTGTAATCTCTCCTGCTTTCTCCATGTTTTTAAGTACAGAATGGGAGTAGCCAATCCATGACGATACAGCGGGTAATTGGTTTTCAATCCCGGGTGTTAATAAGCCTGCCATTGCACCACAATTGGAATGACCACAAACAATAATGTCTTTTGTCGGCGTTTTGCTCAGAGCATACTCAATGATAGCTGCAACACTTTTTTCATTAGCGGAATAGGGCGGAATAAGATTACCGATATTACGCGAGGAAAATAACTCACCAAGTTTTGAGCCAGTCATAAGGAGAGGATCAATACGAGAATCAGAACAGGCAAAGAAAAGAACAGGAGGCTTTTGCCCTGTACTTAATTCTATAAACCTATCTTCCATTTCAGGAACGGTTTCCCTTTGAAATTTTAATGCTCTCGCAATTAATCTAATTAACATAGCTTGCTCTCTTTTAATTATTCTTAGCAATGACCAAAGTGACTATGTGCAAAGATAGTTAATTGTTTCTATTTAGTCAACAAGTTTAACAAAACTGTAAATTTTGCCAGACTATACGATAAATACTTGTAGTTAATTCCAATGCTGAGATTTATAATTCACTTCGCAGGATGAGGTTTTAGCAACTAGGGTGGGTTTACAGGTGAAAATTTGGGAAGAAAAAAGTATCAAAATTCCAGGCTTTACCATTGGTTTAAAAATTTGGAATGCAAAATCTCCAAAACCAGTGCTATGTTTGCATGGCAAAATGGATAATGCAGCAAGTTTCGATTTTTTGGCTCCATTATTTCCTGATAGACAATTGGTTGCTGTTGATTACCCCGGCACAGGATTTTCAAGTTCCTACCCTGAGGGCGTGATGCCTCACTGGAAAAACGACGCTTATTTAATGTTGCATTTAATCAAAGAATTAGGCTGGAACTCTTTTGATATCATTGCTCACTCACTTGGTTCACTATTAGCAACTACCATTGCGATTGCCCGGCCGCAGCAAGTAGGGCGAATGATTTTTCTTGATATTTTAGGACCGACTGTCAATTTTATTGAACAGAGAATGAATTATTTCCAACATGACATTGAAACTTATTTGTTTTATAACTCAAAGCAACGTACTTTATTTCCTGATCAAAACTCAGCTATTCAAGATAGGATGAAAATTGGAAATATTAGCTACCAGGCGGCACAGGCTTTGGTTGAACGAGGAACAATTAAAACTAAATACGGATGGCATTGGAACTTTGACCAACGATTACGCTGTCTCAGTTCAACCCTTCCTTGCGAAGATGAATTGAGAGAAATGTTATCTGCTATTGAAGTGCCAGTAGGTCTTATTCGTGCTAAACAAGGTGTTTTCTATCCGGATGAGTTATTTCAAAGTAGAGCGCAAACAATAAAAGACTTATCAATCTATGAAGTTGATGGCAGTCATCATGTCCACATGGACGATCCAATACCGGTAGCGCAGATTAGTTTTGAATTTATGGGCAGTTTACTAATGCTGCTTTCATCAAATGCCCAGTATATCCGAGCTCGATAAGAGAATTATAGGCATACATGACTTCATCAGGTATGTTTTGGGGAATTTGGTACCCTAATTCTGGGTAGTGGATTATCCGTTGCAGATCGCCAACCATTTCATGGGTTAAATTTTCCAATTGTACCGGGGGAAGTTGCTCTAAATTCTTGCGTGTGCTGCTAACGACTAACTCAACTGCTGGCCATACTTTCTTGCAAGTCGCATAAGCTCTGCGTTCGCTGTTGGGTTTCGCAATAATCACAATTTTTTTTGTGTTATTAGCTTCAGCTGCTAAAATAGCGCGAGAAAATTTGATATTTTCACCAGTATTGGTTGATTCTTTTTCAATCAAAATATCTTCTGGAGGAACTCCCATTTCAATCGCTCGGTTTGCAAAAGTTTCCGCTTCTGTTTTTTCCCATAGCCCCTTAGTCCAATTGCCAAATTTGCCACAAAATAACAATTTTGGAGCGAGCTTATTGCGATATAACTCCACGCATCGATCTACTACAGATAAATCATAACTACCCAAGCCAATAATACAATCTGCTTCTGTATTAATTTCATGATGCATTTGATGATAATTCCAGAGTGTTATTAGGTGCTTTATCAAGCTTGCTCCAAATTCGTCTATTTTATTTATTGCAGAGTTGAGTTACTTTAGCCATTCATGGTTTTCATCTGGAACAAAAACAACCGTTACATCATGAAATCCTGTGGTAATTAGCCAACCGTGTGGTACTGCGGCTCGATGCATAACTGCAGATCCAGTCCAAGTACCATAATCCGGCGCTGTAATTTGTTCCCAGTGCGGATCTTTGCTCGGTGCTAATTGTGTATAAGGTATCTGGATGTTAGCTGCGGACAAGAGTGAAGGAGTTAGGGCTAAAGCAAGAAAGAGTTTTTTCATTTGTTTTTCTCAAAGTAAAATTAAGAATTGCACAATTATATAGTTGTTTTTCTTTTAATCAATATTTCCTTGCGCAATCGTCTGGCGAATCCCTGTTGCTTGGGCCACCGGGTCCATTTTAAATAGGGCTAGAAAGCCCCTGGTAGCCGCGGGGATTCACTTTGATAATGGACTATATCCTCAAGACAGTTGCTACGCCCGACCGGAATTCCCCTGGCTTGATCCATCGTTGCATTTTCTTAGGGGGGCTTTAATTGCTGAAAGAACTAAAGCTCCGCTGTAAGCTTTTAAGAAATTCGTTTGTACTTGTTATGGCCGATAAATCGAGCACTGAGAGCATCTTTAGTAGGATCAACTTGATGCGTAGCCACCCAAGTGCTATCGATTATCTTGTTGTCCTTTTTTAAGTTACCAATAATACTTAGGGCAGAACCGCAACTCGGATAGTAGATACTTAGCGTTAAGGCATTGCCTGTTAAAAAACCAACCACAGGTCTTTTTTGACCAACCACTTGTTGGCAATCTTTGGTAGCCACTGTTGTAGTGAAAAAACCTTGAACACTGTCATCCTCGTTGACTGTAATTTCTAGAGTAGATCCATGATTATTCTTAAAAACCATGGTTTCTTGAGCAGAAAATCCTGTTTGACTTAGAATCGCAAGACTCAACGCTGCTGCATATCCGATATGTTTAACTCTCATAATCTAATCCTTATTACTTTAAAGTTACCCAGATGAAGCACGATTCACTGAGGCTTCAAGTTGAAGCATAGGAATAATAATCGATACGATCAGGAGAAGCTATCCGTAAAATCACGGAGATTTAGCTCTGAAATATTCGCCAATCAATTGCGCTTTTGTTTCAATGCCTAACTTCGATTTAGCAGAGTTGATGTAGGTTTCCACTGTACGAGGCGAGAGGTTTAATTCCTTTGCTATTTGTTTATAGGTTAGTCCTTGAGACAAATAGTGGAGGCAGATTTGCTCTCTTGGACTAAGTAGATTAAGTTTCCTTGGTTTTGGTAATTCAATACAAAAACCAATTAAACCGATGAGAGTTTGATGTTGATCGAATAGGGGACATTTTCGAGTCAGAATATCCACCTGCTGGCCATCATAACGGACAATTTTTTCATAGACGCTAATACTTTGCCGGTGCTCAAGTAGCAGTTGATCATTAATCCTCAGCTCATCAGCATAGATTTGCCAGGAAAAATCATAATCATTTTTGTTAACAATTTCGCTGATGGATTTATGACCTGCGGATTGATGCACAAAAAAATCATTAGCCCATAAATAGCGCCCTTGTTCGTCTTTAATAAAAACGGAATTATGGAGTAATTGGTATGAATTGAGATTTAGCGATTTTAGATAAAGAGAGGTTTTATCCATTAATGTTTACTCATTAAATCATGCAATGAATTTTTTAACTTCCAAGCGACGTTAAAGTAGTGTCTTCAATAAAATTACTATTGATATCAATCGCTCCAATAAGTTCGTCAAATGCTCGATTAATAGGCGATTTGAAGAATCCTTGGCTCACTAAATGATATCCTATTCCTGCTCCTATAAGACTCCCAATGATTAATGTACCTATACCTAGGCCAAAAATTAATGAACCAAGCAACACTGTTACTGTAGACGCGGCTGCAACAACGAGAATACCTTGGCTTACTTTTGTAATGATGCTTTTTGCTACGCCGAGTGCGCTGGCTTCTTGCAAGGCTGTACTGCACTTATTGACGAAGGTTTCGATGACCTCTTTCTTATCTTGTTCAGAGTTGTGCAAGCCAATGAGTAATTCTACGAGCGCATCTTCAATTACCTGTCTTTGCTGCAAGGGTAATTCTTGAATTAAAGTCTCAAGATTAGTTACGGCTTCGTAAAATGGTAAATTAGGTTTGAGGAGCGCTTTCATCTCCGTCAATGTGGGTCTATGAAGCCAGCTAGGTTTGCGCTGCGTATGAGGATTGACGTAGTTTTTTGCTTTTTGATATTGTCCAATTTGAGTAATGGTAGTAAATAATTCTTGTACCTTCTCATCTTTGAGGGCTGAAGTAATAATGGGTTCATAAGGAATATCATATTTTTTTTGGATCTTGTGTAATAATGCATCATCGATTTTTCGAGTTTCCTGCAAATCGCTTTTGCATCCTACTAAGACTATCGCTGTATCTGGAGATGTTTCTTTTATCAATTTAATATCGACAGCAAAGGCTTCTTCGTCGAAATTTTTTGATAAATCAAGGGCATACACACAGACCTGGCAATCTTTTAGGTAAGCTTTTTTTAATTCTGGAATATACTGCGGAGGTACTTTATCCGATTCTGATATATCCCAAATCTTAAGCCTGCTGCTTTCATCAATGTGTACAGTAGTATAATAGACAGGAGAATTGTCTTCAGGATAATCCCTTGTATATCTGCGCTCTTCATCCGAAACAAATCGACCGCTTTTCAAACGATAAATTAGGGAAGTTTTTCCACTTCCATGGGCGCCAAAGAATGTTGTTGTAATGAATGACAAGGTAAACCTCTAAATCATCTGCCTTGTAATAGGGAAGACATTGTACAGTATGATTAGAGAGTAGTCCATAGTGAAAAAAAGCCTTAAACATTAAATCGAAAATGCATTACATCGCCATCACAAACAAGGTATTCTTTTCCTTCAAGACGTAATTTTCCTGCTTCCTTGGCACCTTGTTCTCCTCCATAAGTGATGAATGCATCATAGGCAATGACTTCAGCTCGAATAAATCCTTTTTCAAAATCAGTATGAATAACCGAAGCGGCTTGAGGTGCTGTGGCGCCTTTGTGTACAGTCCAAGCGCGAACTTCTTTGACTCCAGCTGTGAAATAAGTTTGTAAGCCTAAAAGCTCATAGCCTGCACGAATGACTCGATGTAATCCCGGTTCATCAAGACCTAAGTCATCCATAAATTCTTTACGATCTGCCTCATCTAAGTCGACCAACTCAGCTTCTGTCGCTGCACTCAGAGCTACTATAGAAGCCTTTTCTTGTTGAGCAAGAGCAGTTACTTTGTCTAAATAAGGATTATTTTCATAGCCATTATCATCAACATTAGCAATATAAAGTACAGGTTTTGCGGTGAGTAGAAATAATCGACGAGAAAGCGATTGTTCTTCTGTTGTGAGTGGCAAAGTACGTACTGGAAAGCCTGCATCTAAATGCGTTTTTATTTTTTCAAGCATTTGTTTTTCAAAAAGGGCTTCTTTATTACCGCTTTTACTGTTTTTACCTGCCTTATTAAGCGCCTTTTCAACAGTTTCCATATCAGCCAGTGCTAATTCTGTATTAATAACTTCGATGTCACTTAAGGGATCAACCCGACCTTCAACGTGAACAACGTCTGAATTGTCAAAACAACGCACTACGTGAGCAATCGCATCTGTTTCGCGAATATTGGCTAAAAATTGATTGCCTAATCCCTCACCTTTGGCTGCTCCTTTAACAAGTCCCGCAATGTCCACAAATTGCATCGTAGCCGGAACGACCTGTTGCGGTTTAACGATTTCACTCAAAGCGTCAAGACGTGGGTCAGGCACCGTAACAATACCGACGTTCGGTTCAATGGTACAAAAAGGATAGTTTGCAGCTTCAATACCTGCTTTAGTTAATGCATTGAAGAGAGTTGATTTACCAACATTGGGTAAGCCTACTATTCCACATTTAAATCCCATTGTGCACCTCACAAAATCACATATAGATCGGTAGAATATTCATCTAACCGTTTAATAAATTCATAGCCCCGGCAATATTGCCTGTCAAAAGGGTAGGAATCACCGCTATGCCACGATCGATTGCGTCAAACATTAATTGCCTATCGTGCTGGGATGGCTTTCCCAACACAAAATTTAATACTAAGTCTCTATGACCAGGATGGCCAATTCCTACTCGTAAACGGTGAAATTCAGAACTGCCTAATTGGGCAATAATGTCCCTAAGGCCATTATGTCCGCCATGCCCACCGCCTGTTTTAATCTTTATTCTTCCTGGAGGTAAGTCCAGTTCATCATGTACAACTAAGATTTCATCAGGAATAATGCGATAAAACTGAGCGATTTCTCTAGTCGCTAATCCACTATGATTCATAAAAGTCAAAGGAAGTAAGGTCTTACAGGAAATAGTATTAATTGTAAAACTCGCTACTTCACCATGCAGTTTTTTTTCTACTTTAAACGAGCCATTATGACGCTGCGTTAAAGTTTCTACAAACCATCCACCCGCATTATGTCGAGTATGCTCATAGGCAGATCCGGGATTGCGTAGGCCGATAATAAGTTTAATTGCCATAGGAGGGCTCGTTCAATGATGGGCCTTTCGGCCCATACACTTCTAAGAAACGCGTTATTCAGCGCCTTTCTCTTCGTTTTCTTCTGGTGCGACTTCAGTTTCTGTTTCTTCTGAAGCGGCAGGAGCAGCTACTTCTTCTTCCACAACAGCAACTTTAGGGGCATGAATACTTACAACCGGTAAATCATGGCTGCCATCTTTCACATCAATTGTGAGTTGCGCACCTTTAGGAAGTTTAAGGTCAGAAAGGTGAAGGACGTCATTCATTTCTACTTCGGCCATATCTACTTCAATGAATTCAGGAAGGTTTTTTGCCTGACAACGCACTTCAACTTGATTCATTGTGTGAGAAATTATGCCACCTGCTTTAACGCCTTTCGATGTTTGCTCATTGATAAAATGAAGAGGAATGTGTATTACCAATACATCTTTCGCGCCAACACGTTGCAGGTCCATATGCATAATAACGGGTTTGTAGGGATGACGTTGCAGATCTTTTAGAATGACATGTTCTACTTTACCATCAACATGTAAATCAAAAACACTAGAGTAAATGCTCTCGCTTTCTAGCGCTTTTATTACTTTATTGTGCAATAAATGAATTGATTGGGGTTTTTTGTCTCCGCCGTATAAAACAGCAGGTACTTTATTTTCAAGACGACGTAGGCGGCGGCTCGCACCTTTCCCCATATCTTTTCTTGTTTCAGCTTCTAAAACTATTGTTGACATTAGCAGTCTCCATAATGAGTAAAAACGCGTTGTCCCGCGACCAGGAACAAGGTTCCCTAATACAGATAGGGTGGCGAAGTATACAATATTTTAAAATCAACTTGAAGTCATTGGCGTAATTTCATAGAATATGCCACTTTATTGAATTCGTAAAAGCCATTCAGGCGAGTTGGAGAATAGCTATGTATGCTGTAATTAAGGCGGGCGGTAAGCAATATCGCGTAAAAGAAGGTGATATTCTAAAGTTAGAATTAATGTCCGATGATGTAGGTAACGAAATCAGTTTTTCTGAAGTCCTCATGCTTGCTGATGGTGATAAGATGACTTGGGGTACTCCATTTGTTGCAAAAGCCGCGGTTAAAGCCGAAGTGATTGCGCATGGTCGCCACAAGAAAGTGAAAATTATTAAGTTTCGTCGTCGTAAGCACCATATGAAGCAAATGGGTCATCGACAATATTATACGCAAGTAAAAATTACTTCGATCGGTTAGTAAGAGGGGAAAGAAATGGCTCATAAAAAGGCAGGCGGTAGTACACGTAATGGCCGCGACTCGAATCCTAAGTACCTTGGCGTTAAGCGCTATGGTGGCCAAATGGTTAATGCAGGTGAAATCCTTGTTCGTCAGCGCGGCACACGTTTTCATGCTGGTGAAGGCGTAGGTTGTGGACGTGATCACACTTTATATGCTTTAGTGACCGGAATTGTAGAGTTCACCATCAAAGGCACCAAAAATCGCAAATTCGTCAAAATTAATGCAGTAGAAAACTAAGATTGATTTACTACTAGGCCCCGGCATTCCGGGGCTTTTTTTTGGTAAGCGTTTAGTCTTATTTGGGAATGGCTATCTAGTGTTCATTTTGCAAGCTGTGTTCAAGCTTAAACCGTTCGACTGAGTCCTTCGAAGTCTCAGGATGCGGGAAAGAAAACCATCTTAGCAATGTAGGTTGGGCCTTGGCCCCTCATGAACCTAAAAACCCTTCAACCTCTCTGAGCGATTACTTTTTTGGGGTGTAAATCATGAAATTCGTCGATGAAGCAATCATTAAAATTGAAGCAGGAAATGGCGGCCATGGTTGCCTAAGCTTTAGACGCGAGAAATTTGTGCCACGCGGTGGACCCGATGGCGGAGATGGCGGAGATGGTGGATCTGTATTTCTTGAAGCCAGCTCAAACATAAATACCTTAGTTGATTTTCGTTATCAACGTAATTACAAAGCCGAAAATGGCCAACCAGGTATGGGTAGCAATTGCAGTGGTAAAAAAGGGGAAGATTTAATCATCTACGTTCCTGTGGGAACGATGATCTACGATATCGATTCAGGCGAACTGCTTGGAGATATCAATCATGCTGGCGAACGGTTATTAGTTGCTCAAGGCGGCTTTCATGGATTAGGCAATACCCGTTATAAAAGCAGTGTTAATCGCGCACCCCGACAAACGACTCAAGGTAGTTCAGGTGAGGCGCGCCATTTGCGTTTGGAATTACGCGTACTGGCCGATGTAGGTTTACTTGGTTTACCGAACGCTGGTAAATCGACTCTAATCCGAGCGGTTTCCAGTGCTAAACCGAAAGTGGCTGATTATCCGTTTACTACACTGCATCCCGGTTTGGGAGTGGTGAGTGTTTCTATGCATAAAAGTTTCGTGATGGCAGATATTCCAGGTTTAATTGAAGGAGCGGCTAGCGGTGCTGGTCTGGGCCACCGATTTTTAAAGCATCTTTCCCGTACTTGTGTATTATTGCATGTGGTTGATCTTTGTCCTCTGGATGATACAAATCCAGTCGACTCCGCTAAAGCAATTATCAATGAACTGGAAATCTATGATCCAGAGCTAGTTAATAAACCACGTTGGCTCGTTTTAAATAAAATAGATATGTTTCCTGATGAGGAAACAAAACAAAAAGCAGTGCAAAACATTATTGATGGTTTGCAGTGGAAGGATAAAGTATTTACGATTTCTGCTCTTAGTGGCGTCGGCACTCAACAGCTTTGCTACTCACTAATGCAGTTGATCGATGAGATGAAAGAGGCGGAAGCTTAGCCATTCTGCTGCATAATGAACGACAAGGGGGCTACGATAGGGAAGATCATGGGTCTCTTTGCCGCTCATTTTTGCATTGCGATATTCAACAGACACTTGGGTTTTTCCTTTTTTTCCCTCGCCTGACCAGTATTCTTTAAGTCCACGTAGATGAAAATGAAGAACGGCGTCTTTATCATAATAAAATTTTAACCAGGGATAACTATTAGGTTGTTGGATTAGTGTTTGTAAGATTCCTCCTGTTGCCTCATCGATAATGGAAATGGGTATTTGGTTCTTCACAATCTTTTCGAACAATAATTCCGAGGCTTTTTGTTCCGGACCAGCAATAATATAGGGAGCTGCTATCGATTCAACGATTTGTATAACCTCAATCATCAAATGACTCTTGCATCGTACCTTGCATTCAACATAGGGTGTTTCCAAACGATAACCCGTTTTACAATCTATCTTGGCGAGAGCCTCATCTATTTCTTGGGCAATTTGACTTTCTGCAACTCCAAATAAACGCCATTTATGAATCTGTTTATCACTATGAGTCATTTGTTGTAACAACGGCAATACATGATCATTAAACATAGGCAGGCATTCACGCGGGGGGCCAGGCAGTAATATAAAAATTTTAGCTTCATGTACACAATAGCAACCCACAGCAGTACCGTTAGGGTTGGGAAGAATAGTGGCATTCGCTGGGAAAAGAGCTTGTTGCCGATTCCCTGGGTTCAATGCCTGCTCACTAAGACCCAAGCGATTTTGAATATGTTGAATCGCTGCTGGGAATTCAACTAAATCAGTTTTAAGAAAACGGCCCAAAGCAAAACGAGTCCTATCATCCGAGGTGGGTCCAAGCCCGCCGGTAATGATAATGATATTGTGATGTTTTGCCAAGAATGAAAGACAATCATAAAGCTCATGTTCTTTATCACTACAGACTAGCTGTAATCCTAAAGGTAAACCTTCTGAACTTAAGGCTTGAGCAAGATTGTGACTATTGGTGTTAAGAATATCACCATGAATAATTTCATCACCTGTCGCAAGTAGAGCTACTGTCATTTTGTGGCTTCCAATTTGATAAAACTTAGGGTTGTTACATGTGGTTGGTCGGGTAAAAATTGAATTCCCCACAATGAAATCGTTGGGTTTGTATTAATAAGATAACGTCCATCAGCTAGGCTTAATGGTAGCTGTTGAGCTAAAATCACATAGCTATCACAAAACCAATAGAAAATCCTAAAATCTCGCATCTGAGTTGGCGAGTCTTTAACAATTGATGGTAAATCGCTAGGCTGGAAAAGAGGAAAAATTCCCACCGGTTTCAGTTCAGTGCTTTGAGTTAATGGAGTTTTCACATCGGCTATATGGAGTTGACTATCGATTTCAGCAGCATCTCGCCAAAGTGTTGAACTTGCAAGATAGGGAAAAGCGCGCACTCTTTTCACAGATAAATGAGCTTGGGCTAAATAAGTTTGCATCGTAGACAGAGCACGATAATGTTGCACCGTATTAAATAGAAAAAATAAACCGACGAAAAACAGGCCAACAAATGCTCCTTTTTGATCATCATGGATAATAGTCCAAGCGACTCCCAGCACTAAAGGTATGGTGACCATCGGATCAACGATAGAAACAATATCCCAACTAATGCGTTGATCTGAGAAAGGCCAAAATAACATCGTACCATAACTCGTAAAAGCATCGAGTAAGCCATGGGTGGCATAGCCAATAAATGCAGCTAGCAAAGTGAGCCGCCAATGTTGGCGAAATCGTTTAAATATCATAAACGCTAAAGCAACTAATAAGGCTCCGAGAGGAATAAACAGGAATGAATGAGTAAAATTGCGATGATAGAGCAGGGCTAACATTGGATCTGACTTCGAGTTGATGAAGATATCCAGATCAGGTGCCATTGCTGCTAAACCACCAACAATCCAAGCATTTCGTTGATCGCGTCTATGCAAGAAGGCCTGTGCACAGGCTGCACCTAAGGCACCGTGGGTAATTGGATCCATCTTGCTATACTCGATGCACTGTAACTTGTGGTAACGGTGTTTCTATTCCTTCCTGATCAAATTGTTGTTTAATCATTTCTTGCAAGCTATTACGGGCCGAAGAGGCGTCAGCATTATTGACCCAGACCATAAATTTAAGTTCAACAGCGGCGTTCGCAAAGTTATTAATCGTCACATTAGGTTCAGGGTCATTTAAAACTTGAGCACAATCGTTAGCTATCTTGATTAGCAACGATTTAACTTTGCTAAGGTCACAGCTGTAAGCCACCGAAACAATTAAATCAATACGGCGAGTGGAAAAATAACTTAAATTGATGATTTCGGATTTGATCATCGCTTCATTAGGAATGCGCACCAATTTATTATCAGGGGTTTTCAGTTTTGTTGAGAGTAAATCAATCGAGTCGACTACACCATTAATGCCTTTAACTTCGACAGTATCGCCCACTTTAAAAGGATGCTCAAATAATAAAAAGATACCACTAATCAAATTAGAGGCGGCTGTTTGCGAGGCAAAACTGATTGCTACCGTAAAAACCCCAGCTGCTCCCAGCAAAACACTCAATTGAAACCCTAAATGCTGCAAACTAGCGACAAAAAACATGGTAAAAATTATATAGAAGACAGAGCGTCGAGCTAACATGATTTGATTCGGTAACAAGGCTGAGTCGTTTGGCAATAAAATATCCAATAAAAAACAGACATAATGCGTAAATAAAATTCATAGTTCGGTCTGGATGAAGAAAATAATTATAATTGATTGGTTTTCCTGAAAGTAAATGTCCTAACTCCATGTTGCGGTGACCTCTTGTCAGTTGTCTTTAGAATGTGCGCCATACACTATACCCAATAATAGCATTTAGGCTAATAATTATTTCGTTGGTGCAGATAATCACTAAGAGCGAGTAAATGTTCTGCTTGATGACCTAAAGGCATTAAAGCATCCCGAGCTAATTGGAAATGATGATCAATTAAATGTCCCAATTCCTCTTGAGTGTAAAGGCTAGCAAAAGTCATTTTTTGATTGGCTAGATCAGAGGCCCGTCCTTTACCGAGCAAGTCAGTCTGAGCATAATGATCTAAATAATCGTCTTGGATTTGAAAAACAAAACCTAAATGGCCGGCAAAATCACGCAAGGCTTTGACTGCGATTTCAGCAGGTTCACTTGCAGCGACGACCATGTTAACGCAAGCTAAAATCAATTTCCCTGTTTTGAGCGAGTGGATTGTACGTAATTGAGATTCACTAATTGCGGTATTTGTTAATTCAGAGAGATCAAGACTTTGTCCGCTAACCATGCCTGCAGGGCCACTTGCGAGCGCTAATTCGCGTGTTATCTCAATAACTTGCGTTGGATTTAAGGACTTAGGTAAATAGCAGAGAAGAATATCAATAGCTAAAGCTTGCATGCCATCGCCAACTAAAATCGCAGTGGCTTCATCAAACGCTTTATGACAGCTGGGTTTACCGCGGCGTAAATCATCATTATCCATGGCAGGCAAATCATCATGAATCAGTGAATAGCAGTGGGTAAGTTCGACAGCAGCAGCGATGATATCAAGGCAGGCGAGCTGCGTATTCAGAATTTCTCCGCATAAATAAATGAGGGTGGGGCGAAGCCTTTTACCCCCAGGAAAAAGAGAGTAAGTCATCGCTTTTCTGATGCGTTCGGCCGGTATTTCTGCATCCGCTAACAACTGTTGTAGAACCTTTTCATGACGGACTAAATAAGTATTAATTTCTTGATTAATCATCGGAAATTTCACTGCTCAAAGGGGTTGCTGAGGTAGCAAGCATCTCAATTTTTTGCTCAGCGTGCTGCAAAATTTCTTGGCATTTGCGTGCTAAGACAATTCCTTTCTCAAATTGTTTCAGTGAATCATCCAGTGACAATTCACCTTTTTCCAATTGCATGACAATTTCTTCAAGTTCTGTCATGGATTTTTCAAAATGGATGGGTTTAGTCATAGCATGATCCTGATTGAGAGTTGCCAAAGTATACTGCATTGAGACTGCCCTTGTCTTGAAATATTGCTTCATGAAAAAGGGTAGGAGTTTAAGTAGGATACTTAAGCCAGACTGGCATTACTTGACTTAAATAAACCATAAATTTCCATAACCCAACTTGTGATTCACAATTACCGTAGGGATCGGCTTTTAATTCAGGATAGCCAATCCCTAAACCAAATAAACCAGGGCCTATAATTCCGAGATGTGGATTGTGGGTGAGATGTTCATAATGATCAATAATAAGGTTGGAGCGTTTTTCAAAACCTACTGCATAAACCACTTTGTCACACTCGGGTAAAAACCGGGCAATATTATGTTCGCTAGTGTTATAGCGGACTAAATTATCGGGTAAAATCCCATCAATGTTTTCCCGCGCCCAAGCGGCTGTCTGGCCTTTGAGGCCGGTATTGTCAAATAAGATCCATTCGCCCATATCAATTGCATAACGACAGGGTGAACGATAAAAATTAATTATTTTTTTAACCCCTAGTTCAACCAAATGACGAATAATTATGATTGCAGAATGCGAAGAACCAAACACTGCATAGGTCTGTTTTTTATCGATAAATTGCTTCAAGCGCTCCAGATCAATAGCAATTTCAAAAGGGAGAACATCCACACCCGGGTAGTTGAGATTTGCAGGGACAGCTCCAGTTGCGAGAATGACATTTTTTGCTTTGTAAACTTGCGTTTCAGACGATAAAAACCAGCTGCGTTCTTTTAATTCCATACTTCGAATTGTTGCTTTTTCACTAACTACTTTTTGGGTTAAATGGTCTGTAACCCATTGTAAAGGCTCCACAATTTGATTTAGATCACAGGTGTGATCGGGAATTAGATGATTCAATTGAAAATCAATTTTCGCCTGTTTATAAGTAAAAGAATCGGCCGCATTTAAAAAATCGACAAAGCGTTTTACAATCGTATTACTTGAGACATTGGGCCACAATTGCCCGAGATCCCCTACTTTAAACTGAGGATCAATCCATAAAAGCTCCGTCGGTGGGACCTGATGATCTAATAATTTCCCTAGAGCTGCAATGCCTGCAGGTCCTGCACCTACGACTGCCCATTGAAAGGTTTTTTGATTTATTTGCATATTTGCTAACTAGTCTTTGACAATAGCAAATTTTATGACTGAACGTAAATTTTCACAAGTACGAGTTACTCTGGTTGACAAGACTTTAGCTTCAACCTAAGCTCAATTTTTTTTAAAAATGCCTCGAGCCTCGTTCAATGAAAAGCAAGATCCGGTTTATTTGTAATCAATGTGCTGCTGTTTTTTCGCAGTGGGCTGGTCAGTGTACGCAATGTGGTGCTTGGAATGCAGTGAGTGAAGAAAATGTTGTCTCACCCAACCGTAGCGCTCGCATGGGACATTATGCTAATCAACGTTCGGAAGTGATGGCGGCGGAAGATGTAGTACTCGATAAAGAAGTCCGTATGGATTGTGGCCTATCCGAATTAAACCGGGTTTTAGGTGGTGGTTTGGTTGATGGCTCAGTCGTTTTAATTGGTGGTGATCCGGGGATTGGAAAATCCACTTTACTGTTACAAACCTTAGCTAATTTATCGCAGGAACAAAAAGTTCTCTACGTGACAGGTGAAGAGTCTTTGCAGCAGGTCGCTATGCGTGCTAAACGCTTACAATTACCCATCAAGGGTTTGCGTTTATTAGCCGAAACACAGGTAGAAAGCATTATTGCTCATGCGCAAAAAGAAACTCCGCGCATTATGGTTATCGATTCGGTACAAACCATTTTTACCGAGAGTTTAAGTTCAGCACCCGGTGGTGTGGGGCAAGTACGTGAATCCACAGCGCAGTTAGTTCGTTTTGCAAAAATGACTCAAACAGCTGTTTTTCTAGTTGGGCACGTCACCAAAGAAGGGGCTTTAGCAGGTCCTAGAGTTCTAGAACATATGGTGGATAGCGTTTTATATTTTGAAGGACAAACTGATAACCGTTTCCGGGTTATTCGAGCGATAAAGAATCGTTTCGGGGCAGTTAACGAGCTTGGTGTTTTCGCGATGACGGATCGGGGTCTTAAAGAAGTTGCTAATCCTTCAGCCATTTTTTTATCCCGTCAACCTGAGAGTACGCCAGGATCGGCGGTGATGGTCACCTGGGAAGGTTCAAGGCCAATGCTAGTTGAGGTGCAAGCTTTAGTCGATGAGGCGCATGGCCAACAAGCAAAACGTGTAACGGCCGGGCTTGAGCATAATCGACTTGCTATTTTGCTGGCGGTGCTTCATCGTCATGGCGGGATAGCCACTTTTGATCAAGATGTATTCATCAATGTAGTCGGCGGCGTGAAAGTGACGGAAACAGGTAGCGATTTGGCCCTAATCGCAGCGGTTGTTTCAAGCTTACGTAATCGAGTTTTTGATCGTGAAACAATTATTTTTGGTGAAATTGGTTTGGCTGGGGAAATTCGTCCAGTGCAAAGTGGTCAGGAACGCTTGCGAGAAGCGGCCAAACATGGCTTTAAAAGAGCGATAGTTCCTTTTGCTAATGCGCCTAAACAAGCTATTGATATGCAAGTGGAAGCGGTAAAACATTTGCAGGAAGTTTTAGAAAAAATATAAGAATGACAAATTGATTTTAAATAATTTCCTGACTAAGCTTGCAGGAAAAGGGAGTGAGAAATGAACAGAAAATTTATATTTTTGTTGCTGGTATTGTCGACAGGCCTCTTAGCTGGCTGCTGGACAATAAAATCGGGACAAAAATCGGGAATTATAGTCAAAGTGGCAAAGGAAGGTAAATTTTGGGGGACTTACGAAGGCGAACTGATTCGTGGGGGCTTAGAAAACGCGAGCGGAGCTACGGGTCGTGAATTCCATTTTACCATAGGTCAATTTAAATCGTCGCTCGTTAAAAAAGCAGAACTAGCGATGCAGAATAATGATCATGTTATTCTCACTTATCACTGCGAAGAATTTGTAATGCCTTGGCGTGGGGAAACTAAATGCTTTGTCGATAATATTAATATTGTCGAAGCGCAGAACCTATCCAAACCAGGTGCGCAGCCAACGGGTGTGGCAAAACCGCTAAGCGAGTAAAAACGAATTGCTAATTAAGCAAAATGCCTCAGTTGAATCATTTTGCTTTATAAAGCTGTTCGATGGTTTTGATTTCTTCGGCAGCCAAGTCGCTTTGTTCATTCATTGCGGTATTAAACCAGGCGTTTAAAATTTCCTTTGCCAAATCCTGCGTAATGAGTCGATTGGATAAGGCTAAGACATTGGCTCGATTCCATAACCTTGCACCAGCTGCTGTTTGCGCATCGGTACAAAGCGCAGCCCTGATGCCTGGTACTTTATTAGCGGCAATAGAAGCGCCTGTTCCAGTCCAGCAGAAAAAAATCCCTTCCTGACAGTTTCCTTGACAAATTGATTCAGCCGCAGCTTTCGTTGCTTGTGTCCAAGATTCATTCTGACGTGATTGTATTGCTCCAAAGAGGACAACTTGATGGCCTAGGCGTTGTAACTCTTCGACCACAAAATCGTTTATAGGATAAAGTTCGTCACTACAAACTGCTATTTTCATATCACATCCTTTAGATTGAAGGTTAGTTCCTGGCCCAATAAGCTTGTTATTCGCACAATATATCGACTAACCGACCATTCGTCCTAGGTTAGTCAGCTTATCAAAAATGTGCTTGGGTAGGAATAACCAATAGCGGCCTTCGTTTTTCATGTTCTCACCAAGGAAGCTTGCTTGCTTACCTGAACCCCAATAAACGTCTCCGCGCATCAAACCACGAATTGCCCCGCCAGTGTCTTGAGCAATCATTAGGCGTTGAAAATCTTTCAATTCGTTATTTTGGCTGAGTGGCTTCTTTGTACTGAGCCATAATGGTGAACCAAGAGGGATCCATTTTTTATCTATGGCTAGAGAATAACCGGGCGTGAGCGTAATATCTTGCACACCAAGAGCAACTGGCTTTTTTAAATTTTCAAAGAAAACAAAGGACTTGTTTTGATGAAGGATATTATCGACCTTGGATGGATGATTTTGAAAATAGCGTTTTATCGCATTTTTCGAGGCTGTATGCTTATTCATGACGCCATTTTTAATCAATACGCTGGCAACCGGTGTATTACGGGCGCCATTTTCACCTGCATAGCCTAAATATAATTTTTTACCGCTTGCAAGCCTAATAACTCCTGAGCCTTCGATCTCTAAAAATAATCGTTCCACAGGGCTGTGAATCCAGGCTATCACGGGGGCTTGTTTGTTTAGAGCGCCTTGGTCAATTGCTTGGCGAGTATAAGAATGAGTTCTTTGACTATTCCAAGGAAGATGCTTGGGTAAACCATAGATAGGAACATTGTATTGCTTGGTTTTGGTCAGATTACCTTTAACCAAGGGCATATAATAACCAGTAAAAATACCACGAATTGGTTTTCTTTTTACAAGCTCTAAAGGGTAAAACCATTTTTCAAAGAAAGTCTTTGCGCTCGCTTCTGTAGTGGTATTAATTGTTACCGCTTCGTTACAGGCAGGAAGCCAATCTTTTGCTTTTAACTTGATAAGTTGAGAACCAACTGGATGAGTGGGTTTCTTTTTCAGAAAAACCTTACATGATTCCTGAAATGCAGCCAATGAATTTTTAACACCGGATTTATTCCAGCCAGGTAGCTGCTCAAAAGATACTTTTTTGAGAGTAATATTTTTGATCGTTACCTTTTTGGGCGCTATGTCCTTCGGTTCGTTTTTGGCTGCTAGCGTAGGGGTAGTCAAAACTTTTTTGGTAGGATTAGCGTCAACAGCCTTTGTCTTTGAATGGGTATTAGTCGACAAAACCAGTTTTGTAGAACCTGCTTTAATCGCTTTTTCTTTTAATGTGGCATCGAGTGCCGAAGCTGATTTCGCAGTTTCAGTTTTAACAGTTGCTAAGGTGCTAGCTGCCACTATTTTTATAGTCTCAGCTTGCATTGTTTCTTTGCCTGCAGTGACTGTTAGTTTCGGGTTTTTCTTAAAATGAAGAAATCCAAAAGTACTCAGTACAAGACAAGCAACAGCAGTTATTATGTAAATTATTATTCGCTTCATAAGCGTGGAAAATTGTACCTAGGTTTAAATTTAATTCAACATGTTTTTTAAATGATGGTGTTTTTATAAGGTTTTAAAAAAATTATGAGCAAAAATTTGTTTTTATAAACAATTGGTTAATTTTTTGCAACAATTAAAATTTTTTAGTTATTGGGCATAGGATTGGTTTTCTTTAAGACGTTTTGCTATCACTAATTGGATATTATCACGTGCTTTAGGCGGAAAATATTGGTAGGCAGCTAAAAAATCTTTGTCACTTATTGTGAGAAAAGTTGAGGGTGTAAGAGTCGTAATACGAGCTGTTCTTGGAATATTTCGGACAATGGCAATTTCTCCAAATACATCCCCAGGTGCGAGGAGGTTAATTCGTTTCCATTGTGCTGAACCATGTTTCACAGATACCAGTACGCTACCTTCGATAATGACATACATTTTATTAGCGACGTCACCTTGCTCAATAATAATTTCATTCGCTTTGTGTTCACTAATATAACATTTATCAGCCAGCATCCCTTGCTCATGAGGACCAATGCCCATAAACAGAGCGACATTATTGATTATTTTGAGCACTTCATTTTTAGAGGAGGGGTCGAAAGCTGTCATGATAACCATCCTTGTTTTTAAAATTTAACTTTAGTATAGATAAGATTTCAGCAAGCGAACAAGATCCAGGCTCTAGGCCAATTATTCGTTTTCAGGATAAATGATCGAATTCTTATGCTCAGAATACCAGATCTCCGCCTCACTCAACGCCGTTTCAATGAGTTCAATAGGTGCTCCGCATTCCGCAATCATCGCCACTTTAAACCCTGGAAACGGTTCGTAGGGTTTTAAGATCAGTTCCTTACCCTCAATGGCGTTGATAAGATTATCCACTCTAAAGGCAACATGGGTCTTTGTTTTTATTAAAGGATGCAAAGGCGAATCGGCTTCGAAGCGGTGATATTGGATCCGGTACTCACTATTTTCTCCGCCGCTAGTATACATTTTAAAAGTTGAGCTATAGCGCTCATTCGGCTGTGGTACATCAGTGGGAATGCCCATGTGGTGAAATTGGTAGCTTATCGTTTTAATAGTCATTATTTTTACTCCTTTTACTTATCTTTATTTTATTATTTAGTAGTAAAACTTGTAAATTGATTAAAAATTCATTCATTATGAACTTTTGGTTCATAATAAGAATGTCTAATGTATAATCAGCGACAAATAAGTTGTTTTCTGAAAGTGGCTGAACTGGGAAGCTTTACTTTGGCTGCAAACATAATGCACTTAAGTCCTACGGCAGTTAGCAAACAAATCAAGCATCTCGAGGACGCCATTGGCGAGCAGCTATTTTTGCGGACAACACGCAGAGTGCAATTGACTGAGTTGGGTCATTTATTCTACGAGCGCTGCAAATTAATTGATGAGCAAATTACTGCGGTGAATCAATTTATCGAATCAAATCGCGAACAACCACAGGGCGAGTTGAAGGTTCTAGTATCGACCATTACTTCAAAGAACTGGGTTCTAAAGCATCTAAAAGAGTTGATAGCAAAGTACCCCATGCTGCACTTGGAGCTTATTTTTTCAGAACAGGATGAAGCCATTTCACGCTCTGATATTGATATCATGGTAGGGTTTCCTATTATTCCTCCGGCCACCGAGTCACTCAAATATCGCAAAATGTATAGTATGAATAATATCCTTTGTGCTTCAAAAGAATTTGTTCATCGTTATGGCAAACCAGAAACAGCGGAGGATTTGCCGCGTTTTAAAATGGTTTCCCATAGTTTGCGTAAGCCGGCTCATTTTTTACCCTTAGCGGAAGGCGGACGATTAGCTTGCGCAAAACCTATTATTTATATGAATGATTTTGACGCACTCAATCAGGCCTGTTTAGCAGGTATTGGTTTATTTTTAACAGGAGACAGTTTAGTCAAACGATGGCTAGAAAGTGGTGAATTAATTCAACTATTACCGCAATACAAGTTTCGAAATTATGAAATTTTTATGTTTTATCGAGCTTATGATTTTGAATTAGCAAAAATCAGAGCATTTATCGATTTTTTTACTGAGCGCTTGCCTTGATTTTTGCAACTGGCATCGAAAAAGCGCATAATAGCCGCTTTTTGATGAATGAAAACCCCATGAAAGCTGCTGTTGAACAAATCATTACACAAGCTCTCGAGACCCTCAAAAAGTCTTCTCAATTACCGCTAGATCTTGATGTCGAAATTAAGATAGAACGCGCAAAAGATAAAACTCACGGCGATTTCGCTACCAATCTCGCTTTAATGCTAGCAAAGCCCTGTGGCCAAGCACCGCGACAACTTGCGCAATTAATTGTTGAGCATTTACCGACTCATCCACAAATCGAGCGCGTAGAAATAGCCGGGCCTGGTTTTATTAATTTTTTTATGCGTGACGACGCGCGTTCGCAAATCATTGCTGAAGTACTCAAGCAGGGTGAAACCTTTGGTCGTAGTGATTTAGGAAAGAGAGAAAAGGTTATTTTAGAATTCGTTTCTGCGAATCCAACCGGGCCTTTGCATGTGGGACATGGCCGAGGTGCAGCCTTTGGCGCAACTTTGGCCAATATCTTAACCGCAGCCGGTTATGATGTAAGTAGTGAATATTATGTTAATGACGCTGGCCGACAAATGAATATTTTGGCGGCTAGCGTCTGGTTACGTTATTTGAGCTTGGCGGGTGAGAAAATTATTTTCCCTGCCAATGGCTATCGTGGCGATTATGTTTTGCAGATTGCGCAACAAGTTTTAAATCAACATGGCAACGCCTACGTTCAATCCTGGTCGCTTATCAAAGACGGATTACCTGCTGATGAGCCACAAGGTGGCGATAAAGAGCTTTATATTGATGCGGTGATTGAGCAAGCAAGACGATTATTGGGCGAGGAAGGTTTTAAATTATTCCATAAGCAAGCATTAGATTCTGTTTTGGATGATATTAAAGAGGATTTGGCCGAATTCGGTGTGCATTATAACCAGTGGTTTTCTGAGCAATCGTTGCTGGATGGGGGCGCAATCAACAAGGGTATTCAAGCATTGAAAAAGGCAGGGCATACCTATGAAAAAGAAGCTGCCTTATGGTTTCGTGCCACTGATTTTGCCGATGAAAAAGATCGCGTACTTATTCGCGCGAATGGCCAAACCACTTACTTTGCTTCGGATGTTGCTTATCATTGGGATAAATATGAGCGCGGTTTCGATCGTGTCATCGATGTCTTTGGTGCGGACCATCATGGTTATGTAACCCGGGTGCGTGCAGCAGTAACTGCGTTAGGCCATGATCAGGATGCATTAGATGTGTTGTTGGTTCAATTTGCCATTCTTTATCGCGGCGGTGAGCGCGTGCAGATGTCAACTCGCAGTGGTTCCTTTGTTACTCTGCGCGAATTGCGTGAAGAAGTAGGAAATGATGCGGCTCGTTTTTTTTATGTAATGCGAAAGCCAGAGCAGCATATGGATTTTGATTTGGATCTGGCAAAATCAGAATCCAGTGATAATCCCGTTTATTATATTCAATATGCGCACGCACGCATTAGCTCCGTGTTGCGTCAACTGCAGGAGCGTGGTTTAAGTTGGAATGAAGAAGAGGGTCTTGCTCACCTTGATTTATTAGTCGAGCCGCAAGAGATTGCCTTAATTTCATTGATTACTCGTTACTCTGAAGTCATAGAGACTTCCGCAAAATTATGCGAACCTCACCAGCTGGCCTATTATTTACGTGACCTAGCTAACGGCTTGCACAGTTATTACAATGCAGTACAATTGCTATGCGAGCAAAAATTGTTAAGATCAGCTCGCCTATGTTTATTAAAGGCAGTACGTCAAATACTGAGAAATGGTTTACAACTAATTGGGGTATCAACTCCTGAGAGCATGTGATGGCAAAGGATTATGGTAAAAGAAGGCCGATAAGACAAAAAAGCAGTGCTCCTAAGCAGTTGTTTTGGATTCTCGCTTCTTTTTTGGCGGGGTATTTAACGGCAACGGTCTTCGATTTTACTAGTTTAAGTAGTTGGGTCAATGCAAATATCTTGGCAAAACGTCATGAGGCAAAGCCACAGTCTCAAACTCAGGTTGCTGCAAAAGAAAAAGAGCCAGAGTTACCAAAACCCAAATTTGAATTTTATACGCTCTTAGCGAAAGGCGGGAATGCACCAGTCGTGGTGCCTTCACCAAAACCAACTGCCTCTGTACTCACAAAGCCAGTCTCCCAACCGGCGGTTGCGGTGGGCAATGCTGCTGCTGTAGTTCCTAATAAGCAAGGGACAGCGCCTGCTCGCTCACCAGCAACTATTGCTGTGACTGAAAGTAAACCTATAGCGCCCGCCGGCTCAAACAAAGACAACTATCAAATTCAAATTGCTTCTTTTAAAAGAAAGCAAGACGCTGAGCAAATGAAAGCAGGACTGACTTTGAAAGGGTTTGATGTCAGTGTTGTTGCAGTCTCCCAATCTCAAGGTACTTGGTTCAGGGTAATTGTTGGACCTTTTGGCTCTAGAGCAGCTGCAGAAAAAGCACAACTTTCTTTAGCTCAAAGCGAGCGTGTCAAGGGCATGATTCGTAAGATGGACGCCTAGTATCTGCAACTATACTGTCCTCATTGCAAGAACTATCTGTCTTCCGTTGAGCATATCGTGTAATCCCAAAATCTGAGAGAACACTCGGCTCTCTTTCCTGAACGGAAAGAGAGGACGGTTCAACCAATGAGTGCACCGAGAAATCTTCACCAGTTTCCACAGATTCACAGCTGCAGTTGTTCATAAATAAATAGGAAGTGGCAATTAAACTAAATATGCCAAACATTAGACCTGCAGTTATCAAACAAGCGCTACTGGCAGCCAAGGCGGCGCCTGCCGTAAATACAATCGCAGGGAATGCTAAACCGCCAGTTGCTAGCGTTGCAACGAGTACAGCGCAGATAAACAAAGTACTGGCGCCCACTAATAATCCGATTGAAAGATCCGAGGCTAGCAATTCTTTAGTTAAAGAGGATGTTTTATCGAGTGCATTATCAATTGAAAGCTGGGTGCGATAAGAATTGAATAAAACCAAAAAGGTGGTTGATAGCATGATTGCTAAAGGAATTAATGGCGATACGGCGATTCCTACAATAGAGAAACTAATAATAAACGCTAAAAAAATTGCCGAGCTCTGAGCAATTAGCCATTGATTTTGTAAGATATTTTTTTCCAAAAAAAGATTTAATTTGCGATGTTTGAATAAATATTTTAATGAGCCATTTAAGCTAATATCGGTAAAAAATGCAGCTTTATCACCGGAGTTCATGGCGCAACTAGTTCCGCCTTCTTCACTTACAATTCTGGCGCAGGGGGCGTCATTTATACCATCACCAATAAACCAAATTCCTTCACAGCTTTCTCCTCGTTTTTTTGTTTTTTTTATCAGCTTAACTAAAAACTTCTCTTTTTTCTCTGGAGTTTTTTCTGCACGAATATTCTCATCTGCGAAAACACCCCCTAACTGCTGATTAAAACCCATTGCTGATGAAGGATTGTCCCCAGTCAGCATAATGAGATTTACTCCCTTTTCCTTTAAACGCTCCAGTGTTTTTTGGATGCCTGGCCTGGGTTCATGTTGTATAAAAATGACGCCTTTATAGCTATTGTTTTCAGCAACATAAACGGATGTTACTCCTGGCGGCGTTGTAATTGAAGGAATTTTAATCCTCGCATCCTCGAAATAGGTGGCATTTCCTAGGCAAATTTCAACGCCTTGAACTTTTGCGGATAAACCACGGTTTTTGAAATCATGAACAACGTCGCTGACGTTATTAATAATGGGTTGAGGTTTTCCTGCGCGAAAATTAACGAGTGCTTTAGCGATAGGGTGCTCTCCTCCCTGTTCCTTTTCCAATAAATAAATTCTTTCCCATAACGCTTCAGAAATTGTATCAGAGCAATGCGTTACTCGGCTTTTGCCGGTAGTCAGGGTTCCAGTTTTATCAAACACAACGGTATGTATTTTGTGAGAGCGCCCAGAGAGCTCGTCATCCCGTAAAATAATGCCTTTATTACTACGATGAAAAATACTTAAAAGAGTGGGTAATTGATGGCCAATTGCAATAGTACAGGGGCAAACTGCAAATAATATTCCCATTATGTTTTGCAATAGCAAAGGAATAGTAAATACACCAAACGCCAGTGGGGCTGCAATGGAAGCAATAATTCCAGCAATAATTAACCCAGTATAAAGATAGGTAAATTTTGAGCTTGGTTCGAGCGCTCTATTTTCACGAGCACGATTGGCACGGAATAATATTTTGTTGATTGTGCTATCGTAGGCATTTGCTTTAGCATACACGGTGACCTTATTTCCTAAGTTAACTGCACCCGCAGGAATAAGATCTAAAAACTTTTTATTTCCCTTATGTTCTCCCGATAAAATTGAAGGGTCAACGGTTGTATTTCCTTGAATGAGAATACAATCCACAGGAAAGCAATCTTCGCGATCCACTTCAATATACATTCCTTCTCTTAATTCATCGGTGCTTTCTTTAACAAAGCCTTCCTCAGTGAACAAATCTTGAATTGCTTCCCTAAGCTCATGAGAGTTTTCTTTATTAAAAGCGGCGATAAGCTCAGATAACTTGACTTGGTCAGTGGAACTTAGCTGGTAACAAGGGTATTCCTTTTTCATTTCTGGAAATAAAGTATCCATTCCTTGCAAACGCATTTTTTTCGATTTATTTAAAATGATGCGTTTAATTTCATCCATGCCATTGACCAGAGTAATGAGCATAACAGGCATGACAAAACTCATAAATGCCATGGAAAAACTGCTAGCCATAGGCATCATTATCGAATGATAGAGTGTATGTGCGAGAGATAAAAACCAACCAAAGCTAATAGTAGTCGTCATATTAGCTAGGTTTTTAGAGCGCAGATTGCGGAAAAAATTAATTAAATATTCTCTTGCAGTAAAGCCTGTGGTTAAAAAGGAAATAGTGGTTAAAACAATTGTTAAAGGTATGGATGGGGGAAAAAAAAACCATAAAAGGGTAATGACTCCCATCGCCAATAAGTTGATCAATATATTGATCCAGTTGATTTTACCCGAAGTTTCAGTTTGTGCTTTGCGCGGGTCATCAGTGATTTGTGGCCCTTCCATCTCAACTAGGCGGTTATTCAATTCATCAAAAAAAGAATCACAAAGATTTTCTGGGGGAGTGAATGTTGCTTCTTCAGTTTTAATTTTGATTTCTAAACTGTGAACCCCTAGCTTTTCGGGTTGAGGATAGATCGACAACTGAGCATCTTGCGGGAAATATTTTTTGTCTTTAAATTCTTCAAACAAGTTGTTAAGAGCGTAGTTAAGGGAGGAACCACATCCGCTATGACACATAATGTCAGAGATGAAAACTTGTCTTTGAACCAATATTCTTTTTGTCATTGCCGTAAAATGCTTGAAAAAGTTGGCAAATATTAAGCTACTTCGTATTAAATTGCCACACAGAGGTTACCACTAACTTAGCGAGTCACAGTTACTCGCACATCGCTGGCGTTTTTAATCGCGTGCGGTTTACTCACTGAGACAGTCACTTGCTCAAGGTTAAATTCTTTTTTTATTAATTGGGCGACTTGATTGGCTACGGTTTCAATCAGCTGAAACGCATTGGATTCCACAAAATCGGTGATTAGCTGGCAGAGTGTGCTGTAATCGATGGTTTGATCAATCTTATCTTCGCAGGCGCTAAAATTAGCAGGGATTGTAATATCAAGCACTAAACGTTGAGAAATTTGCTGCTCCCAGGCATACACACCAATGCGTGTCGCTATCGTCAAGCCTTTAATATCAAGATAGTCCAATTGCTAAGCTCCAAAACAAGAGCGGGCTAGCATAGCAATTGGAGCTTATAAGAGCAATGCTCGCCTTCAATAACCGTAGCTTGCTGATGGCTCAACAGGCATCGCTTGACCTGAGTCATTCTTAGGTGGAGAAAGCAATGAGTGAGTGACTTGCTCACTAAAAGATGTTCTTAATGCTCCGCGATGTTCCCCAGTGACGGCGGATGATAATCCGACTTGAATCGTTGAATCGTTGGTTTCGACCCAATGCTCTGTACTTGTTGCTGCTGCTTTTTGTTGATATGAAATACCCAGTTTAACTTCAGGTTTGGTTGGCTCAGGTGAGTAAAAGAAACCTAAGACTCTTAATTTAAAAATCAGTTTGATTGCTTGAAAGAAAGTTAATTCTTTATAACCATGGGCGGCCGGATTTTGTAAGGTATTTTGATAATCTTGCGGAGAGAGTTTTAGTATTTTGCTAACATCTTCACGAAAATAGACTTTTTGATCAAGACCATAAATTAATAGAGGCTGAGGTTGAGCTTTCTTGTAATCAATTTCAGGTAAGAAGGTTAACCCACCATAATCTTCAACGTCACGTCGCTCACCAGTCATCATGAGTCTGGCAATATCACCTAAAGAATTATCCATGCCATTAATGAGTAAATTAGCCGTGTTGTCATTACCCCGTCCAAGATAAGTACCATCGCCATAGGCTTGAGAGTCATCACGGATCTCGGTGTAGGCATCGGAGTCTGTATCGTAGGGTGGAGTCACCGTAACGCTGTCTGTATTATCTTCATTGTGCATATTATTAATCAAAATGCCGCCTAAAAAACCAAACTTCTTAGGCATAACTTCGCGCAACAAACCAATACGACCCATATGTCCACCGGCGAAATGGTCCGAATAAAAATGCATAACGAACAAATCGCGACTTACAGCTAAGGCGTGATAACGTTGCCAGAGTTCGGTACAGAGTGCTTCATCGTCCCCGAGCTGGGTTTCGGTGAAACCATAGGCACCACCCTTCTTGATTTTCTGAATAATGCTATTCAATTCCTCATGATAATTCTCAGGTATTTCTTCTGGTTTTCCTTCCGCTAATTTTTTAAAATAAAAGGCCAAAGCCGCCATACGCAGTGCAGACTCATGACCAACAAGATAAGCGCGCGTTGACCAGGGTGTAAAATGGGCGACATTTAGATTTAATTTATTGCCGTAATCTTTGACAGTGAAATAAAACACTGCCTGTTGAAAGAGGCTATTGAGTGATTTAAAGAAAGGAATATAGGTTTTATTCTCAATCCGATAAATTTCCTCGATATCTGAGCTTTTGACGGTAGGCGAAGCTAAATCCTCATAAGCCTCTCGGAAGGCACGTGATTCTTTTGCAGAAATAGGTAGATTAAATAGTGCTTCGTTGTCAGCAACAGCATCGCCAGTTCGTGGAGGAAGTGATAACTCATATCCCCAGCCCGCTTTAGTGTAATAATCAGCGGCCATTACTAAATCGCCGGCACTTAATTCTGGATCTAGTGGAACAGGGATGCCATCCACCGTATGCATCATCTTAACTTTGAGATTATTTGTTGGTTCTAATGACAGATCTTTACTGCCTTGTAAATAGCGATTTCCTAAAGTTTCTATTCGAATTTGATCGCCAACTTGTTTATGTTCACTAGTTTCCACGTCCTGTCCTTATTTCACATATTCAAATCATTTGAATATTTTATCTGTAAAAAATTAACACAATATTAAAAATTAGGAAACATGCTAGAATGAGCAAAATTTTTGAAATAAATGAGTGAATTATGAAAGATATCGCTGAATCTCTATTTATTCGGGCACTACAACGGAAACCAGTTCCGCGTACACCTGTCTGGTTTATGCGTCAAGCAGGTCGTTATTTACCTGAATATCGCCAAGTGCGCGCTCAGGCCGGTGATTTTTTAAGTCTATGTAAAAATCCTGAATTAGCTTGCGAAGTGACTTTACAACCCCTGGGACGTTTCCCGCTCGATGCCGCTATTTTATTTTCAGATATTTTAACAATTCCTGACGCAATGGGCCTGGGTCTTTATTTTGCTGAGGGAGAGGGTCCTTGTTTTCAAAGACCTGTGCGATCCATAGAAGCCATCGATTCATTGGTCATTCCCAAAGAAGAGTTAAACTATGTGATGGATGCAGTACGATTAATTCGTCGTGAAATGCCTAAGCATTTACCGCTCATTGGTTTCGCAGGTAGTCCCTGGACTTTAGCCTGCTATATGGTGGAAGGCGGCTCGAGTCGTGATTTTAAACAAGTAAAACATTTGATGTATACCGAACCGCAAGCAATGCATCTTCTTCTTGATAAACTAGCGCTTGCGGTCAGTATTTATCTTGAAGAACAAGCGAAGGCAGGTGTTAATGCACTGATGCTTTTTGATACCTGGGGTGGGACATTAACCACGCAAGCTTATCTTGATTTTTCACTCCATTACATGAGAAAAATCGTCAGTCATTTAAAGAGTAAATACCCCCACATCCCCCTTATTCTTTTTACCAAAGGTGGAGGACAATGGCTTAAGCCGATGGCTGAGAGCGGTTGTGATGCACTGGGTTTGGATTGGATGACTGATTTAAGTGTTGCTCGCCAGCAAGTTGGAGCAAAAGTTGCTTTACAAGGAAACCTTGATCCTTCGCTTTTACTCACCAATACTGAATGTATAAGGCGTGAAGTGAAACACGTTTTAGCCTCTTTTGGTCACGGTTCAGGACATATCTTTAATCTTGGACATGGCATTACTCCGGAGGTACCGCCTGCGAATGTTTCAGCGATGCTAGAGGCGGTACATGAATATAGTCCTAGTTATCATGGTGAAGATGATGATAGTCAACAGCGATTTTAAACCTGCTTGGTGGTTAATCAGCTCACACGGTCAAACCTTGTACCCCACGTTGACCAGAAATATCAAGGCGCCAGTGGATTTATTCGAGCGAATCGAGCTACCCGATGGCGACTTTATTGATTTAGCATGGGCCATTAATGGCTTAGATAGCCAAACACCTGTCGTGATTTTGCTGCATGGTTTAGGCGGCTCAGTTGAGTCCTCTTATGCTGCTGGCTTAATGCAGGCGTTTAATCACTGTGGTTGGCGGGCAGTACTGATGCATTTCAGGGGTGCGAGTTCAGAGCCTAACCGTTTACCACGCGCTTACCATACTGGCGATACTGGCGATGTGGATTACTTTATTCGTAGATTGGCAGAACGCGAACCACAAACTAAAAAAGCGATAGTGGGTGTTTCATTAGGAGGCAATGTTTTACTGAAGTGGTTAGGGGAGCAAGGTACACAACAATTAATCAGTGCCGCGGTGGCGGTATCGGTTCCTTTTCAACCCCGTTTAGTTGCTGATAAAATCGGCTCAGGCTTTTCGCGTATCTATCAAGCGTATTTACTACGTCGCATGAAAAGCGTATTTGAACGCAAAAAAGCTTTTTTTGCCGATAAAGAGATCCCGCAAATTTATAAAGATATGGATAAATGCCACTGTTTTTGGACTTTTGATGAATGTGTAACCGCGCCGCTGCATGGTTTCCCGCATGTGCATGCTTATTACAAGGCAGCAAGCTCAAGGCCCTACATCGCTAAAATTACAACGCAAACCTTGATTATTCACGCTTTGGATGATCCTTTTATGACACCGGATATAATACCTGCTGAAGAGGAATTATCCCAAGATGTTACCTTGGAATTAAGTGCGAAGGGCGGTCATGTCGGCTTTATTTCTGGTCGTTTACCAGGGAAGCCGGTTTATTGGTTGGAGCAGAGAATTCCTGATTATCTGAAACAAATACTTGCATAATTTTGGCGACGAAGCCCTAGTCCATTAAAAGTATTCAGAGTAGAATTTAAAATTCAGAATGGAATAACGCGAGAATACTGACGCAGCAATGAATGCCTATTTAATAGTCAAAACAGCACATATTTTATCTTCTACACTTCTATTGGGCAGCGGTCTTTGCATTGCCTTTTTTATGTATCGTTCAAAATATACCACCCCTATGAATGAAAAATATTTTGCCATCAGAAACACTGTTCTGGCTGATTTGGTATTGACGACACCGGCTGTGGTAATCCAACCACTGACCGGATTTTGGCTCATGTATTTGACGGGTTATTCCTGGACATCCTTCTGGATCCTACTTTCCTTAGGACTTTATGTTGTCATTGGTTTATTTTGGCTTCCCGTCGTTTATCTGCAAATTAAACTGAGAAATCTCCTCGCGCACTGTCTTGCTAACCAAGAGCCTTTACCAGAACGCTATGAGCGCCTTTTTCGCCTATGGTATTTGTTGGGATTTCCTGCTTTTATTAGCTTGATCATTATTTTTTATTTGATGGTTGCTAAAGTATCATGGAACTAACTCGGGTATTCATTGTTGGTGGTTATGGAAATTTTGGACAGTATATCGCGAGAGCACTGAGCTTAAATCCAAGAATCAAGCTGATTATCGGTGGGCGACAGATTGAAAAAGCGAAGGAATTTAGCAAACAACTTCCTACGCCAGTTGAGATCGTTTATTGCGATATTTTTGATCATTTTGCGACGGTCTTGCGAAATCTAAAGCCAGACATTGTGATCCATACCTCAGGCCCTTTTCAAACCCAGGGCTATCAAGTTGCTCAGGCTTGTCTTGCCGAAGGAGCACATTATATCGATTTAGCGGATTCCCGTGATTTTGTAACCAACATTAGCCAATTTCATGCACAAGCTTTAGAGCATAAAAAGCTTATTTGTAGCGGTGCCAGTTCTGTTCCAGGATTAAGCTCTGCTATCATCGAGCATTATTTGCCGGAGTTTAAAGAATTAAGCTCTGTTGATTATGCCATTGCTACTGCGCAATTGACAAACCAAGGTTTAGCCACGACCACTGGGGTTTTGAGTTATGCTGGTAAGCCCTTTGAAACATTGATTAATGGCCAGTTTCAAAAAATATATGGTTGGCAGGACTTACGCCTGCTAAAATTTTGGCGCTTAAATAAACGTTTTTTAGGTAACTGCGATATTCCCGATTTAGCGCTTTTTCCTCAACGTTATCCTACATTGCAAACTCTTCGCTTTCAGGCTGGACTCGAACTTAAATTTCTTCATGTGTTTTTGTTTTTGTTTTCTTGGCTCGTACGTCTTCGATTACTGCCACCGCTGAATAAATTTGCAAGCCCGCTATTGAAAATATCGCATTTTTTTAATTGGTTGGGAACGAATAACAGTGGTTTTTATATGCTGCTTCAGGGTTTAGACCCAGATAATAGGCATAAAACAATTTGCTTTGAAATCACTGCGCAGGAAGGTGATGGACTTTATATTCCCTGTATTCCGGCTATTTATCTTTCTGAGCAAATCGCCTCAGGTCAGCAGATTCCATTAGGAGCGCTACCTTGCGCGGGACTGATTAGTTTAGATAATTACTTAGAAGTAATGAAAAGGCTGGGTTTAAAGATAGCCATTCGACAAACTATTTCTGTTGACTTCTAGCCTTGATGGAGACGTCTCCATCAAGGCTAGAAGTAACCGTTCGGACTGAGGAGGTGTCTTCGCCGTCTCGAAGTCTTACATCAAACTTAAGATTTAAATTGTTTACTAAGCTGAATAGCCATTTCCAAGGATTGTTCATAGTTCAAACGTGGGTCGACTAGACTACGGTAGGCTCGTTTAAGGTCATCCTCATTTAAACCACGCGCCCCGCCGATGCATTCAGTAACATTATCCCCTGTTAATTCGAAATGTACGCCACCTAAATAACTACTCATTTCTTGATGAATTCTCACCGCCTGCTGCAATTCACTTAAAATATTATCAAAATGTCTTGTTTTAATGCCATCCGAAGTTGTTTCTGTATTACCATGCATGGGATCGCAAGACCAGGTTACCGGAGATTTCGTTTCACGTACTGCTTCAATAAGAGGGGGTAATAAATGATCAATGTCTTTGGCACCTAGTCGAGTAATAAGCAGTAAACGACCTTCCTGATGCTCAGGATTGATGGTCTGAATGATTTCTTTGAGCCATTCTTTGCTCGCGGTGGGGCCCACCTTAATACCAATCGGATTTTGTACCCCACGCAAAAATTCCAGATGTGAACTGCCCAGTTTTGCCGTGCGCATGCCAATCCAGGGTAAATGAGTGGATAAGTCATACCATAAGCCATCATGCAAATGACGAGTTAATGCTTGCTCGTAATGGAGATGCAGGGCCTCATGGGAGGTATAAAAATCAACCTTGTTAAGATTAGTAGAACGAAAACCGTCAATTGCTTCCATAAACTCAAGGGATTCGGTGAGAGAGCGCACAATATCATGGTACTCATCAGCCTGTGGGGAATGTTCGACGAAGCGGAGGTCCCAGCGTTGAGGGTAGCTTAAATCGGCGAATCCGCCATCAAGCAAGGCACGTATAAAATTCAGGGTCATGGCTGCACAGCTATAACCTTGTAACATTAATTTAGGATTAGGCACACGGGAGGGGGCATCAAATTGCTGCGAGTTAACGAGATCCCCTCGGTAGCTCGGTAGGGTAATGCCATCAATGGTTTCCTGATCAGAAGAACGTGGTTTGGCGTACTGACCAGCGATTCGGCCAATGCGAACAATAGGTTTTCGTAGACCATGAATTAAGATAAGACTCATTTGCAGTAAAATTTTAAGCTTATTACTGATGATGTCTGAGCGGCAGTCATTAAACGATTCTGCGCAATCTCCACCTTGTAGAATAAAGGCCTCACCTCTGCCAGCTTTCGCAATAGCCCGCTTTAAATTTTTAACTTCGCCCGAGGTGACTAAAGGAGGAAGTTGACTTAATTGGTCAACAACTCGCTCTAGTTGATTTTGATCTGGATAATTGGCTGCTTGTTCATAGGAGAACTGCTGCCATGAAACGGGCGACCATTCTTGCATAAATCAAACCTCGTTATTACTTACTGATTATCTATAATACTGAGTATGCGACGAATGAACAGTTCGTGCAAGTACTTAGATCTAGGCTAGGAATTATTGATCATGGGAGATCTTGTTTTAAATAGGAACAATTATTGATAATTTTAATTTGAATTCAATAGGTTAGAAAAAATTATATGCCTATTGCAAGTTTAAAAAATTACTCTAACTTGGCCTCATTTTTGCTTTGTGACTCTCCATGGTCAATAAACCTTTAGACCTAAATAATAAAATTATTCTGGTGAATGGGCTTGAATTTTCTATTGTCGACCCCCAGTTACAGTCACCACTGTTTTGGGAGATTCCTATGAATAAAGATAAGGGCAAAGATTGGCACAAATTTAAAGAAGAAAGCGAATTAGATGATATGAGTGAAGAGATTAATGAAGAGGATGAAGATGAAGGCGGCACTGAAGGTGGTGAAGCGGCTTTAGAACATCCCAGTTATGAGTCTTTAGAAGAAAAGCTAACAGTAGCTGAGCAAAAAGCACATGAAAATTGGGAAAAAGCGGTGCGGGCAACGGCTGAATTGGAAAATGTTCGCCGCCGCGCCGAGCGTGATGTGGCGAATGCTCATCGCTATGGTTTGGAAAAATTAATTCATTCCTTTTTACCGGTGATGGATAGTCTTGAACAGGCTCTGCAATTAACCGAGAAACATGCAGATGAAAGCATGCGGGAAGGATTATTGCTAACCATTAAGTTGTTTATGGATGCCTTGAAAAAACTGGATGTGGAAGAAATTGATCCCCTAGGTCTAGTGTTTAATCCTCAGGAACATGAGGCAATGTCGATGCAAGAAGTACCCGATGTTGAACCCAATACTGTCATAACGGTGTTCCAAAAGGGATATAAATTGAATGACAGAGTGATTCGACCAGCGAGGGTGATTGTTGCTAAACCAAAACCAATTAATGAAAAAGCTTGAAATTGGTAAATTTCACCCCCATATGAGAAACATTGCATATAAATAATAGAATCGGAGCAAGAAAAAAATGGCAAAAGTTATCGGAATCGATTTAGGTACAACGAATTCCTGCGTAGCAATTATGGAAGGCGATAAGCCTCGAGTAATTGAAAATAGCGAAGGTCATCGTACCACCCCTTCAATTGTTGCTTTTACTAATGATGATGAAGTATTAGTTGGCCAAGCGGCTAAGCGCCAAGCAGTGACTAACCCGGACAATACTCTTTTTGCCGTGAAGCGCTTAATTGGTCGCCGTTTTGACGATGCTGTCGTACAAAAAGACATCAAAATGGTTCCCTACAAAATTGTCAAAGCAGACAATGGCGATGCTTGGGTGCAAGTAAAAGGTCAGGATAAAGCGCCTCCACAAATTTCTGCAGAAGTATTGCGCAAAATGAAGAAAACGGCTGAAGATTATTTAGGTGAGACTGTCACTGAAGCCGTAATCACTGTACCTGCTTATTTCAATGATTCTCAACGTCAAGCGACTAAAGATGCGGGTCGTATCGCTGGTTTAGAAGTAAAACGTATTATCAACGAACCTACTGCTGCAGCACTGGCTTATGGTATGGATAAAAAGCGCGGTGATTCAGTCATTGCGGTTTACGACCTCGGTGGCGGTACTTTTGATATTTCCATTATTGAAATTGCTGAAGTAGATGGCGAACATCAATTCGAAGTATTGGCTACTAACGGTGACACTTTTCTAGGTGGTGAGGACTTTGACTTAGCCTTAATTGAGTATCTAGCTGCAGAGTTCAAAAAAGATTCTGGAATTGATCTGCACAATGATCCTTTAGCCTTGCAGCGCTTGAAAGAAGCGGCTGAAAAAGCCAAGATTGAATTATCCTCTGCCCAACAGACTGACGTTAATCTACCTTACATTACAGCGGATGCTTCTGGACCTAAGCATTTAAATATCAAACTGACTCGTGCCAAGCTGGAATCTCTGGTTGAAAAATTAGTCGAGCGTACCGTTGAGCCCTGTAAGATTGCTTTAAAAGACGCTGGATTAAACATTTCACAAATTAACGACGTCATTCTTGTTGGCGGACAAACCAGAATGCCAATGGTACAAAAAACAGTACAAGATTTCTTTGGCAAAGAACCCCGCAAAGACGTGAACCCTGATGAAGCGGTTGCTGTCGGTGCAGCAATTCAGGCTGCTGTATTGTCAGGCGACGTCAAAGACATTCTCTTACTTGATGTGACACCACTTTCTTTAGGAATTGAAACTTTAGGTGGTGTGATGACTAAATTGATTGAAAAGAACACTACAATCCCAACCAAAGCGAATCAGGTATTTTCTACAGCAGATGACCGACAAACTGCAGTTACCGTGCATGTATTGCAAGGTGAGCGTGAGCAAGCGTCTGCGAATAAATCCTTAGGTCGTTTTGACTTAACTGATATTCCATCTGCTCCACGAGGTGTACCTCAGATTGAAGTGACTTTTGATATTGATGCGAACGGTATTTTAAATGTTTCTGCTAAAGACAAAGCCACGGGCAAAGCTCAGTCTATCGTGATTAAAGCATCAAGCGGTTTGAGTGATGCAGAAGTCGATGCCATGGTTAAGGATGCTCAGTCTCATGCTGAGGAAGATAAAAAATTCAAAGAAATGGCTGAAATTCGCAACCAGGCAGATAGCCTCATTCATAGCAGTGAGAAGTCTTTAAAAGATTTAGAAGGCGAATTATCTGCTGATGAAAAAACAGGCATAGAAACAGCGATCGCAGAATTGAAAGAAGCTGTGAAAAGCAATGATAAGGCTTTAATTGAAGATAAAATAAAAGTCTTAACCAATGCTTCGGGCAAAATGGCTGAACGCATCTATGCGAAAAAATCCACTGAAAATCAAACTGAAGCGCAAGAAGCCGCACAAAGAGAGGGGCAATCACAAGAAGCGCCTAAGGCTGATGAGGGTGTTGTTGACGCTGAGTTTGAAGAAGTTAAAGACGAAGATAAGAAGCAATAGAAAATAAATTCTGCCTCTTTAAAGAGGCAGAATTTTTATCGTGTGGTTGGTGCCTATTATTGGCACTTAGTTCTTTTTTAGGCTATGAAAACTATAATAGCCCCTAATTTTATTTGGTGTTTGAGTTATGGATCAGAAGGATTATTACGAAGTTCTCGGTGTGAGTCGTGGGGCCGATGAATCTGAAATCAAAAAAGCTTATCGCAAATTAGCGATGAAATATCATCCCGACCGTAACTCAAATGACAAAGAAGCTGAAGAAAAATTTAAAGAAATACAAAAAGCCTATGGCGTATTATCTGATCAACAAAAACGCGCAGCTTACGATCGCTTTGGCCATGCCGGAGTAGATCCCTCCATGGGAGGGGGCGCTGGAGGTTTTGGTGGTTTCGGAGATGTTTTTGAAGATATTTTTGAAAATATTTTTTCAGGCGGAAGAGGCCAACGTCAATCCAGAGGTCAGCGTGGTGCTGATTTGCAGTTTAATGTGAATCTCACTTTGGAAGAAGCAGCACTTGGTAAACAAATTGAAATCACTGTTCCCCGCCATATCAGTTGCCAAACCTGTGATGGCTCAGGCGCAAAAGCGGGCACGAAACCAAAAACTTGTGAAACCTGCGGTGGAGTGGGACAGGTTCGTATCCAGCAAGGTTTTTTTTCCATTCAACAAACTTGCCCAAGCTGTCATGGAGAGGGACATGTGATCACTGATCCCTGTACGAGTTGTCATGGACAAGGACGCGTCAGAGAAAGCAAAAAGTTAACCGTTAAAATCCCCGCCGGTGTCGATAATGGCGATCGCGTCCGCTTATCAGGCGAAGGTGAGGCCGGTATACATGGTGGAGGTCCAGGCGATCTTTATGTACAAATCAATGTGAAAGCGCATGCTATTTTTGAGAGACAGGACAGTGATTTGCATTGTGAGGTACCGATTAGTTTCACGACCGCAGCCCTTGGTGGTTCCATTGAGGTGCCTACCTTAGAGGGGCGAGTCACGTTAAAGATTCCTAGTGAAACTCAAACTGGGAAGACATTCCGCTTGCGCGGCAAAGGGATGAAATCAGTACGTGGATACGCGACCGGTGATTTATTGTGTCGAGTCGTTGTTGAGACACCTGTTAATCTTTCCCGTGAGCAAAAAGAGTTATTCACTCAATTAGAAGGTTCATTGGCTTCCAGTAAAAGCCATTCACCCCGTTCAAGCAGCTGGTTTGACGGCGTCAAGAAATTTTTTGAAGATATGAAGTTTTAAAATCTAAAACCTTAAGCCAAGGCTAATATGATTTTCTTCTCTTATTGAGTGCCCTCGGGCTGAGGAGTTTGTACCTCCTCAGCCCGAACGAGTAATCAACCTACAAGGTCGAATAATTAGCTAACTATGGCATACCTGACGGCTAAGGAGCCTTGGCCCATAAAATTCAATGCTTAAAAATCTCTCAAGTCATTGGTTATGAAAGAGATTGCAATTTAAAGCTCTTATTTAAGCGAGTGACCGGCAGGGGAGTAAAAGCTAAAGACATTAACCCAGCGCCGTTAGAATAAACACAGGCCCAAACATTTTCGGTAGTCACTGGTATTGGTGCAGGATTGCCATTCAAGGAAATCAGGGCTTGGTATCCAATAGCTAGAGCTTCTTGGGTTGAACTAGCGTGAATTCCTGTCATACCAAAAGCCCAAATATTGGACGTTCCATAATTATGAAATTGATAGGCCGTATACTCGCCTTCATCTAACTCAGCGTAAGCTAATCCAGCGGATTTAATAACTGCCGCACTAGGGCAACGATCAGGTCGGGGAGGCATCTCCGCAAAGACTTGTGAAAAGAGCCCTGCCGCCAATATAAATGAAGAAAAACGAATAATAGGTTGTTTCATAATGTTACTCTTAATACAAAAAATGGCGAAAATAGCATAATAATTAACACATGTAAATATTTTGATCACTTGCGGTGTATTTAATTACAAAAAGAGTATTAGTTGAAAATTATGTGTCAAAAAAGTTAATTTTTCTGGGGTATAAATACGCTAGGCTATTTAAAACGCTTTATTTAAGCGTTAAGCCTAGAAATTATTGGGTTTTCAGCCAAAATGGTAGCAATGTCAACCTAGCCTACGGTACAATCGGTTATTTTGTCTCAGCATGTAAGTATTGGGTGGGTCGTCAATCTACTTTGTCCAATAATACTACTCTGATTATGAGTCTGTTATGTTTAATAAACCAGCGATATTAGTTCTTGCCGATGGCACAATTTTGGACGGAATCTCCGTTGGTGCTAATGGTGATTGTGTGGGGGAGTTAGTATTCAATACCGCAATGACCGGTTATCAGGAAATGTTAACCGATCCCTCTTATGCAAAGCAAATTATTACACTAACTACAGCGCATGTAGGAAATACAGGTTGCAACTCCGATGATATGGAGTCATCACGAATTTGGGCAGCAGGCCTAGTGATGCGCGAGTGTGCTTTACTACCCAGTAATTATCGCTCACAACAATCCCTACCAGATTGGTTAAAAAAACAGGGAATTGTCGCCATCGCTGGAATAGACACTCGTGAACTTACCATTCGCCTACGAGAGCAGGGGGCAATTGCCGCTTGCATTAGCACCGATACGGACAACCCTAAACTCGCCTTAGAAAAGGCCCGTTCTTTTTCAGGCATGGAGGGAAGCGATTTAGCTTGCGAAGTATCTCGACAAACTATAGAACGTTGGCATATGGGCCGAGGTGAATGGGGACCGGACTCTAAACCTTCTGAATTTCATGTGGTCGCCTATGATTTTGGGGTGAAACATACTATATTGCGTATATTGCGTGATAAAGGTTGTCATGTAACTTTAGTTCCGGCTAAAACCTCGGCACAAGAGGCTTTAGCTTTAAATCCTGATGGGGTTTTTCTATCCAATGGCCCTGGCGATCCTCTAGCTTGTGATTATGCGATTAAAGCGACGCAAGAATTTTTAGAGGCAGGGACGCCGCTTTTAGGAATTTGCTTAGGTTTTCAAATACTTGCCTTAGCAAACGGAGCAAAGTCATTAAAAATGAAATTTGGTCATCATGGGGCTAACCACCCAGTTGTTGAAGTGAATGAGCCTAAGCGAGTGTATATCACGAGCCAGAATCATGGTTTTGCCATTGATGAAGCGACATTGCCGGATTGTCTAGAGGTAACTCATCGCTCATTATTTGACCAAAGCCTGCAAGGAATTAGGCATAAACATAAGCCTGCTTTAGGTTTCCAAGGACATCCTGAGGCAAGCCCTGGACCTCATGATATTGAAGTCATATTTGATGAATTTATTACAATGATGAGCTGAATTCAGTTATTCGCTTTCCGAGGTTGAAAGACTAAGGATCGAAATTAATCTAATAACTTAAGAGGAAATAGCGTGAGTGATTTTTATGTTTTTACATCAGAATCAGTTTCTGAAGGACATCCAGATAAGATAGCCGATCAAATTTCAGATGCTATCTTAGACGCAATTTTGGCCAAAGATCCGAAAGCGCGCGTAGCCTGTGAGTCATTTGTCAAAACAGGTATGGTACTAGTCGGTGGAGAGATTACGACTTCCGCTTGGGTTGATGTCGAAGCCATTACTCGCGAAGTGATTAAAGACATCGGTTATAATAGCTCAGAAATGGGTTTTGACTGGGCATCCTGTGCTGTATTGTCAGCGATTGGTAAGCAGTCCGTTGATATCGCGCGCGGCGTTGATAATGAAGAAACTAAAATTCTTGGTGCCGGTGATCAAGGGTTAATGTTTGGTTACGCGAGTCGTGAAACCGATGTTTTCATGCCAGCTCCAATTGCTTATTCTCATCGCTTAATGGAAAAACAAGCAGAGTTGCGTAAAACGAATCAACTTCCTTGGCTTCGTCCAGACGCGAAATGTCAGTTAACGCTTAAATATGAAAATGGTAAACCAGTTGCGGTCGATACAATTGTTTTCTCAACACAACACGCCCCTGAAATTAGCCAAAAAGATCTCGTTGAAGCAGTGCGCGAAGAAATTATTAAAACAATTTTACCTAACGAATGGCTATTACCAAAAACTCGTTATTTCATTAATCCTACAGGTCGTTTCGTTATTGGTGGGCCTCTGGGAGATTGTGGTTTGACAGGACGTAAAATTATTGTAGATACCTACGGCGGTATGGCGCGACACGGTGGAGGTTGTTTCTCAGGTAAAGATCCTTCTAAAGTTGACCGTTCTGCGGCTTACGCGGCTCGTTACGTCGCTAAAAATATTGTGGCAGCAGGAATTGCGGATAAGTGTGAAATCCAGGTTTCTTATGCTATCGGTATCGCCGAACCAACGTCAATTAGCGTGGATACTTTTGGAACCGGACGATTACCCAATAACGTGATCATTGATTTGATTAATACCCATTTTGATTTAACGCCGCAGGGAATTATCGATCATCACGAATTATTACGGCCTATTTATCGTAAAACTGCCGCTTACGGGCACTATGGGCGCGACTATTTTCCTTGGGAGCGCTTAGACAAAGTTGAGACCTTAGCAAAAGCACTATAAGGTCAACAGATACACGAGGATAAACATGAAACAGGATTCTGTTGTGATGAAAAATCAGATGAGCCAAGATTTTAAAGTAGCTGATTTGTCGCTTGCAGCTTGGGGACGTAAAGAAATCGCCATTGCTGAGACTGAAATGCCGGGTTTAATGGCATTGCGTGAAGAATTTGCTGATAAAAAACCATTAAAGGGTGCGCGTATTGCAGGTTGTTTACATATGACGATCCAAACTGCCGTACTCATTGAAACTTTATTAGCATTGGGGGCAGAAGTCAGATGGTCTTCTTGTAATATTTTTTCTACCCAAGATCATGCAGCAGCAGCAATCGCTGAGGCTGGTGTTCCTGTATTTGCTTGGAAAGGTGAAACAGAGGAGGAGTATTGGTGGTGTGTCGAGCAAACAATAGTTGGACCTAACGGTTGGGTGCCCAATTTACTTCTCGATGATGGAGGCGATTTAACTCAGCTCATCCATGAAAAATACCCAGATCTGCTTCCAGACATCAAAGGCGTATCAGAAGAAACAACCACAGGTGTTGCCAGATTATATGAAATGGCAAAAAAAGAGCAATTAAAAACTCCTGCAATTAACGTCAATAATGCGGTAACCAAATCAAAATTTGATAATTTATATGGCTGCCGTGAATCGTTGCTGGATGGTTTAAAACGAGCAACCGATGTGATGATTGCGGGTAAAGTAGCTCTTATTCTAGGTTATGGTGATGTAGGTAAGGGCTGTGCCCAAGCCCTGCGTGGTCAAGGAGCAACGGTATGGATCAGTGAAATCGATCCTATTTGCGCTTTACAAGCAGCGATGGAAGGTTATCGTGTTGTCACTCTTGATGAGGTTGCCGAGCAGGTCGATATTCTTGTGACTGCGACGGGTAATTATCATGTGGTACGTCATGAACATATGCTGCGTATGAGAAATCAGGCGATTTTATGCAATATTGGCCATTTTGATTCAGAAATTGATATTCAAAGTCTGCGTCAATACTCATGGGATAATATTAAACCACAGGTCGATCATGTTATTTTTCCAAATGGCAAACGAATCATTATTCTTGCTGAAGGCCGTTTAGTGAATTTGGGCTGTGCTACCGGACACCCAAGTTTTGTCATGTCGGCTTCCTTTACCAACCAAGTTTTGGCACAAATTGAATTGTTCCAAAATGGACAAAATTATGAGAAACAAGTCTATGTGTTACCTAAGCATTTAGACGAAAAAGTAGCACGGCTGCATTTGGCTCGTATTGGTGCGAAATTAACTCAACTCACAAAAGAGCAAGCAGTTTATATCGGTGTTTCAGTCGAAGGACCTTACAAACCTGACCATTATCGTTATTAATAATAAACCCCGCAGCCAGCTGCGGGGTTTGCCTAGTTAAAATTTTTGTTCTCATTCCTCAGCGGTGTGTTTTTATCCTAAGTACAGGAGTAACAATGTCGTATCAAATCGGTATAGCGGGATTAATGTGTTTATTGGCTACTCAAGGATTTACTGCTGAAGAATCGGTACAAATCATTATCAAATATAAGAAAACGCCAACTCTAGCTACCCTAAAAGCCCAATTAAGCCAAACCGCCAATTTACCTTTTGAGCACTTAACAGCTATCGCAGGTGGCGCGTTTGTAGCCAGTTTCGATGGCAAAAAACTACAGCGAACTGAAGAAAAAATGGATGCCACCTCAATCGTATTAGAGGAATTACGTAAAAATCCAAATGTGCTCTACGCTCTAAAAGATCGAAAAGGATATTTCAAACCGCTGGTAAATCCTCCCCTGAATGAAGAAGGTGCTTTTATTTCACATGAATCACAATGGAATGAATTTGCGGCACCCGGGGGCGTAAGATTGGAGTCTGCTGCTGGCCTAGCCGACGGCGCTTGGGCTTACACCCATGGTCTTGCGACGCCACCCGTCGTCGTTGCTGTTTTAGATACCGGTATCGCATTACATTCGAGTCTAATGAATACTTTTATGAAAAATGATGAGGGCAAAGTTTGGGGCTGGAATTTTGCTGCTAATAATGAGGATGTTCTAGACGAAACGCGCACTTATCACGGAACTCATGTGGCAGGAATTATTGCTGCCTACAGTGACATGATGCTCGGCGTTGGTCATCATTTAAAAATTTTGCCTATCAAAATTCCAGATGCGACAGGCATGTTCTATGAAAGTCAGGTAATTAATGCCCTTTATTGGTCTGTTGGTGGAAGTGTTCCTGGCGTACCGGAGAACCCTTATCCTGCTAAAATAATAAATATGAGTTTTGGCGTCGATAGAGAGCCTGGTAAAGAAATTGAACATTGTGATCTTGCTTTACAAGAAGCACTCCATTTTGTTCGTCGTCACGGCGCAGTAATAACTGTCGCTGCAGGCAATGAAAATCGCTGGGAACATTACAATGCTCCAGCTGTCTGTAATGATACTATCAAAGTTGCTGCTACAGGTCTTGAAGGCCTCCGTGCCTATTATTCTAATTACGGTCCAGGAGTAAGTTTTGCAGCACCTGGGGGAGATTTAATGTATGGCAGACAAGGCGGTGTTCTTTCCACAGTTAACCCAGGGGGTGGTTATCAAAACTCCGGATATGATTTTTATCAAGGAACAAGTATGGCGGCACCTCATGCTGCGGGAGTAGCAGGCTTGGTCTATGCGGTAAGTCAGAATGATATAACGCCAGAGAAAGTAGAGCAGCTTCTTTATACAACGACTCATTCCTTTAAAGAGACTGTCGATAGCAATAACTCTTGTGTGGGTAGTAAACCTTGTGGAAGTGGTATTTTGGACGCGGAAAATGCGGTAAAAGCAGCTATGGCTAGGTATGACACCGTTTTTACTGTTCCAACCTTATCTAAAAAGGCTCTTGAGCCCTGTGGGGAAAATTCGTTCCAACCCAGGCTAAAAAGCAAATTAGCTGCGAATAATGCCCAATGGTTGCAAATTAAAACAGCCTGTCAAAATGAAACGAAATTCGCACTACCTCGATTACAGCGAGTCAAAGGTAAAATAGTAGCCACTTATGGCGCTGTCAGTTATCGCTTAGATGATTCTCAGTTTAAACTCTGCCAAATAATAGGCGATAAAGGGGTAGGTTGTTATTTTTAGACCCAATTGTCTTGAATTGAAAAACTCTGTAGCTTGGGCCTTAGCCCTGAGGTATCCACTTTTTTGAACAAAAATAGCTGTTGCTCCAATCGGTAGCTCGCTCCGTTCGGGCTGAGTCCTTCGAGAGCCTCAGGATGCTCGGGTGCGCGTAGCGCTGTCTCGAAGCCTTGGTGCAAAAGGCTCTTCGAGTGTCTCAGGACAGGCCCTTCGAGACGTCGCTGGCGCTCCTCCTCAGGCTGAACGGTTCAGTAAAACACTGGATTTGACTCGAAATATTATTCAAAAAAAGTGACGATACCTCAGGACCTTAGCCCAACATTCCCAATGATTAGAGCTATTTTAAAAAATCTTGTTGGGCTAAGATGAACCTAATTAAGCCAACATCTCTGGAACGTGTTTCTTTACCCACTTTGCGAAAATTTTAGAAACTTCAATACTCGCATATTCTGAGATATGCACATCGTCTCTCATCAACGGCATGCCATTACGCACCATAGAGCATTTTTCGTGATCACAAAATAAATCATTTTGATCAAAGAAAATAACCTTAGGATTTGATTTAGCAAAATAAGCTTTAAGTGGTTTAAAAAGCGTTTTAATGTCTTTTCGTTGTTCCAAACTGCTCTCACATTTTGTCTGAGAACCCATTTTGAATGGTCTTGAAAAACAGCTTTGAATGTTATCGGCAAAGGCTAGTGGTCTCATAAAAATGATCACTTTAAGATGATTTTTCTCTAAAAAGTCCACTCTCTTTTTCAAGCGTTGAATATAATTTGGATCATTCACAACACCACTTAAACTGAGTATGGCGTATTTCAAAGAGTCAGAATTTTTTTCAATAATTTGATTAATAAATTTCTGCTGATGTAGCGGGCGATCACCTGAACAGGGTGAGCGATTATAATCTTTATTTACGGTTGCTGGATCAACTTCTGCAGGATCACAGGTACCTATGGAAAGAATATTGTTTTTGGAGAAAATACTGTGCTGTGAAAGTCCAGCATAAAGTTGATTCGCCAAACTATCCCCAAGGAGTAATAAACTAGGTTTTTCATCCCGAGTTATCATGCAAAACCACCAGCCATAATTTTTAGTTTCGGCGAAAGGGTAGCGGTTTAAGCAAAAGTCATTTTTAGTATATTTCCATAAAGGGCCAACAAATTGCTCGTTAATCTTTGCAGCATTTTTCATGATAGGGCGTGCTAAGAATCCATCTTGTTTATAGCAGTAACGTCCTATACATCCTATGGTGACCATTAATACCAAAAGTAGAATGACTATCTTTTTTTGGCCACGATGACGAATTGGTTTTTCAAGTAATTCATAGGTTAACCAGGCAAATGCAATAGATACTAAGACGATCAAAAAACGAATTTCGGGCTTAGGCGTTTGACCCTCCACAATACGCACAAAAGCGAGGAGAGGCCAATGCCAAAGATATAAGGGGAAACTGATTAAACCGAACCAAACTAACAGTTTGTTAGAAAGTATTTTTCGATTGATCCAGGTATTAGGTCCTGCAGATATAATTAGAACAGCGCCTAGGCTTGGTAATAAGGCCCACCAACCAGGAAATGCCCGTTCTTTAATAATAAAAAGAATACCTGAAAGAATTAAAATACCTCCCAAAATCGAACGCGCATCATCAGAAAAAATCGCAGTTGCATTGCTAAGTTTCGGAAAAGCAACTTTAAGTTTGAACTTGTCGACAATCGCAGTGAATTTTTGCGGATATAAGCTGAGATAAGCTAAAAGAGAACCAAGCCATAGTTCCCAAAATCGCGTTTGCGGTGCGTAAAATGCGCCTATAATATCGCGATGTACTCTGCCAATGTTTAATGAGAATGAAATAAGGCAAACAGCAGCAATAACGAGCAAAATATTCATTTTTCGCTTCCAAGCGAAATACAGCAATAATGGCCAAACAATATAAAATTGCTCTTCAATACCAAGCGACCAAAGATGCAATAAAGGCTTAGTTTCTGCTGTGTTATCAAAGTAACCGCTTTCAGTCCATAAAATAATATTAGAAATAAAACCTGCGCCACTGAAAATATGTTTACCTAATTGCTTGTATTCTTGAGCAAATAAGGCGAACCAACCTAATAAATAACAGCTGAGTAGAACAAGTAAAAGCGCTGGAAAAATGCGCTTTATACGCCGGCTATAGAATTCAGTGACTTTAAAACTATTTTGCTCTAAGTGACCGAATATAATGGTTGAAATAAGGAATCCTGAGATGACAAAGAAAATATCCACCCCAATAAACCCCCCCTTCAATAGTGTAGGAAAGGCATGAAAGAAAACAACCGATAAAACAGCTATCGCACGTAAGCCGTCGATATCAGGACGATATTTTGGATAAGATGATGCCATTTAGAATCCTTCAAAAAGACCAAAAATCTACTCACACTAAGCTTGGTCAGAGTATTGCTCATGAAAATTAGGGATGCCGATATCAACGAAATGAATCTTGCCAATGGGGAACTTTGGCTGTGGTATTTTTGCTCAGCATTGCCAGCGGACAATTTATTCGAGAAGCGCTATATTGTCAATTACTCCCTAAGAAAGAGATGCAGTTTCACTAAATCACGAGCATGTTGTCTTAGTGTGGATATGTCCATTTCCCTCTCCCGCGAAGGACATTGTTCTATCCGGGTCGGACCGAGAGGGCTTCTTCCTCAACCTCTACCCTAACCGCTCTCCTTGATATAACCATATAAGCCAAAGGAACGATAAATAACGAAAACAGCGTTCCAACCATCATTCCCCCTATAATGACCAAGCCCAATTGCTGACGACTTTCAGCGCCTGCACCTGAAGCTAACGCTAAAGGTAGCGCACCCAAAATCATAGCTAGCGTAGTCATGAGAATAGGGCGTAAGCGTATTTTTGCACTTTCCACGACTGCATCCCGTTTAGTTCGTCCCAAATTAATTTGATGATTAGCAAATTCTGTAATCATAATTCCATGTTTGGTAATCAGACCGATCAAGGTAACCATACCAATGTTGCTGTAGATTGATAAATTTTCACCAAATAAATAGAGTGCAGTTATCGCACCGACTAAGCATAAAGGAACACTGAAAAGGACGATAAGAGGGTCAATAAAACTTTCAAATTGCGCAGCTAGCACAAGATAAATGAACAATAACGCTAACAAAAAAGCATATAAGCTGCTATCAGACGATTCAATATAATCTCTAACAGCGCCAATAAAACGGTATTGAATATCATCAGGAAGTTTTTCTTTAAAGAGTGTTTTGACGTCTTTGATCACTTCATTGAGGCGCGCACCCGGGGTTAATTCTGCACTAATATTAGCTGCACGCAAACGATTGAGATGCGGAAGGCTATCAGGGCCTATGGTGTTATTAATTTGAATAAGAGTAGATAAAGGAATCATTCGACCTCGACCACTTTGTACATAAAGCTTATTTAACACCGAAACATCTCTTCGATCGGATTGTTGCAGTTGTAAGATCACTTTGTAGGATTGACCATCGAAATTAAAATTCACAGGATTAGATCCACCCAACATAGTCGAAAGCAATTCAGCGACATCTGCTAAATTGACATCTAAATCCGCTGCTAATTGACGATCAATCTCGATATCAACCTGCTCACTATCCAGCGCTAAGTTATTTTTAACATGCCTTAAACGGGGGTCATCGGCTAATATTTTTACAATTTCACTACTAATGTCATTGAGTTTTAAATAAGAAATATTACCTAAAAGGGCGACGCTAAATTGACTGTTGTTTCCACCTCGATGGCCAAAAGGATTGGGGCTTACGGGGAATACACTCACCCCGGTAATTTTTTGCATTTTATCGCTAAGCTCATTAGAGATTTCTTTTTGTGAACGCTTTCGTTTATCCCAGGGTACTAATTTTAATAAGGTAAAGGCTGAGGTGGGCTTGACTGAGGTGAGGTAAGCTGCTTTTTCTGGAATGGTTTCATAAATTGATTCAAGCTCACGGCTGTATTGATCGGTATAGCTGGTACTCGAGTTAGTAGGCGATGAGATGGGACCGATAATATAAGATTGATCCTCAATCGGAGCCAGCTCCGCACCCAAATGGAAATAGCAAAAAAGACCTATCAAGCAGGAGAATAATAAAATTGTAGACAAACGCAGAGGATGATTAAGGGCAAAATTTAAACTCTGCTGGTAGCTAGCGCTTAATTTATCGAATTGTCGATCGAGCCAACGGCTATAGCGACCCTCTTCTGGTTTTAATAATTTCGAGCACATCATGGGTGATAAGCTCAAGGCAACGATACCTGAAATAATGACGCTGAGCGCGAGAGTAGTACCAAATTGCAAAAATAATTTTCCAGTAAAACCCGCGACAAAGCCCATGGGAGCATAAACGGCAGCGAGGGTAATAGTCATTGCTAGGACTACAAAAACGATTTCATTGGAGCCCTTAATGGCTGCTTGCAGGGGTCTCAGTCCTGTTTGCATATGTCGGTGACAATTTTCAAGCACCACTATCGCGTCATCGACGACTAAGCCGATCGCTAAAACCATGGCTAAAAGAGTCAGTGTATTGAGTTCAAATCCTAGCCAATACATCGGCCAAAAAGCACTTACTAAACAAATAGGAATAGTAATAATCGGAATAACGGCAGCGCGCAGATTCCCTAAAAATAAAAAGACCACGAGGCCAACAAATAAGATAGCTTCGATAAATGTTTTATACACTTCATGAATGGATTGCTTGATAAATCGGGTTGAATCAAAAACAAATTGAATATTAAAGCCAGGAGGAAGAGTTTGTTTTAAAGAACTAATGGTTTTACGCACTGCCGCAGCCACTTCAACGGGATTCGCAGTAGATTGAGCAAGGATAGCGAGGCCGACGGCCGGTTTGCCATTAATTCGCAATAAATTATCCTCATTTTCGCTACCCACTGTAATTCTGGCGATTTCGCCTAGACGTATGAGTTGATTATTGCGTTGAGCGATGACTAAATCTGAAAAATGCTTAGCATCTTGTAAGCGGGCATGAGTGACCACCGTATAATAGCGATTGGTGCTTTTAATTTGTCCACTTGGCACGTCAATATTTTGCTGCATCATAGCATTTTTCACTTCGGCAACAGTGACCTGATGGGCAGCCATTCTGACAGGATCCAGAGCCACCTTAACCGCGTAATCACGGCCGCCGTGGTAGGTGACCTCCCCAACTCCTTTAATTTCTTGCAGAATAGGTTTGATGTTACGAGTCACATAGTCGGTAATGTCGAGTGGTGTTTTTGATTTATCATTAAAACCAATGACCGCTACAGGATTGGCGTCCGCATCATTTTTACTAACAGTAGGAGGATGGCTGTCTTTAGGCAGTTTTGCTTGAAGTGCAGAAAGCTTATTCCGAATATCGTTGACCGCTTCATTAATATCCACGCCGAGTTGAAAATCGATATTAATTCGGCTTTTGCCCAAAAGACTAGTCGAACGAAGGGTATCAATTCCTGAAATACCGGAGATGGCGTTTTCAATGGGAATGGTGATTTCTTTTTCCATGAGTTCAGGACTTGCTCCGTCAAAGTCGGTAGCAATATGAACAACGGGTTTATCAATATTTGGTAAATGCCTGAGAGGAAGCTTGCTGAAGTTAATCAAACCAGCGATGATCAAAATTAGGGTTAAAACCACTGTAAAAACAGGGCGTTGAATACAGCGTTCAGGAAAATTAACCATGCCTATCCTTGATGAATATCAATCACGCGGCTACCTTCTTTTAGCTTATGTTGACCACGAATAATGACGATATCTTCAGGTTTTAGTCCGCTACAAATTTCAGTCATTGAAGCATGATGAGCCCCTGTTTTGACGCGAACGGCGACCGCTTTTTTGCCTCGTAAGACAAAAATTTTCTGACCATTGATAGTTGGGATTAGACTTTCTTCAGGGACAAGCAGCCGTTTCTTTTTTTCTCCGAATTGATGACTTACCCGTACAAATAAACCGGTTGACAATAAACGCTCTACATTGTCGATTAGCGCTTCTACAGCGATAGTACGTGTTTCTTTATCGATAGCGGGAGCGACGTAATTGACGATACCGACATAGGTTTTATTAGGGAAAGCATCGGAACGTACGCTGACTTTTTGTCCAAGAAGAAGTTTAGGTAAATAACGTTCTGGCAAATTATATTCAACGCGCAATTTTTGATTAGCAACCAAGTGGACAAGCGGCTGGCCGATTTTTACATATTGACCGGCACTCACTTGTCTTGATCCCAAGGTGCCTGAAAAAGGAGCGCGTAGACTTAATTTCTCAAGTTGTGCTTGCTTCACTTTGACCGTATTTTCTTTTTCTTGTAAATCAGCCATCGTTTTATCCAAAGCTTGTTCGGAGGCAAGGCTTCGCTTCGCTAATTCTTTGGTTCGAATATAGTTGGTTTCACTCAAGGTGAGATTGGCCTTTGCACTCGCTAATTCACTTTTCAAGACGGTATCATCCAATTGAATGAGCAAGATTCCTTTTTTAACATAAGCGCCAGGTGTGAAATGAATGGCAGCAATTTGACCTGCAAGTTCGGAGCTAATATCGATGTTATCTGTACTCGCTAGGCTGCCGATCGTTTCAAATTTTTCAGCGAGAATTTTTTCAGTAACAGGCGCAGTTTCTACTGTAATTGGTTTTGATTCATTCGTATTTTTGCTGGGTATTTTATGATGACTGGCGAAGATATAACAGAGCGCCGTAAAAATGATGAGTGTCGAAAGCAAGACTTTAGATCGGTATTTCATGCAATAAGCACCCAAGAATAAAAGATCGAAAGATTATAGTTCACTTTGGATAAAGATTCAAAAGCTCTCCAATGATCGGATAACACGTTAACTCGCTATTATTTCATAAATAACTTTATGAAAATAGTCTATTCTAAATTGAAAGGTTGTTCCCAGAATAAGGAATCTGAAAGATGATAAGGAAATATCGATCAGCGGTCATTAGAGTTATTTTTCTATCTGGACTCTTGATGTCGCAAGCACAGGCTGCAGAGCCAAGCGAGACTCCTCCTACATCCGGACCTGACAGCTCGGCTTATAGTCCCGAGCCCAACATTCAAAAGCTTTTACAGGATGAATCTACCAATTTAAAAGCTGACTTTCCTTATCGCATCAATTTATTTAAACAAGGTCAGATTGATAAAAATAGTGCCGGGATAAGAATTGCAGAGACGGCCAAGCAGCTTCTTTCTAATAAAACAGGCTTACTTTTTTACTACGAAGTGGTCACGGATGCGATGCGTGTTCCACATTGGCATGCTAATGCTACAGAGATAGGTACAGTTCTCGAGGGTAAAATGAGAGTCACCATTTGGGAAGGTTCCGGAACCACAAAAATGTACACCGTGGAGAAAAATGGTACCTGGATTATTCCCAAAGCTAAGCTCCACTCGTTGGAAAATGTGGGCCAAGACAAGATGAAATTCCTGGTTGTTTACGATTCGCCAATTGCTGCAGATAGAGATTTTTTGACCGCTTGGGCTTCATTGCCTGATACGATACTAGCACGTGCCGTTGGTCTTTCAGAAAGCGATATTGCTAGTATTAAAAAAACAACAGTAAATAAATTAAGCGCTTTTGATCCGGCAGCGGCACCTGTAAAGGCTGAGGCCTACAGCCTGTTATCGAATAATTTTAAGACGACTAAACCGATTTACCAGTCAGAACTCGGTTCAATCACACGAATCGACCCGAAAATTAACGCTAATATGAAGGCCATGGCCTTGCAAAGAACGATTATGAAGCCCAAGGTCTTACGTATTCCTCATTGGTATACTTCGGGTGATGTGCTGTTATTTGTATTAAGAGGCGATGCCTTTTTCACTCTGATGAATGATGATGGAAAAGTGTTTCATACGCTCATCCATCGCGGTGATTTGATCTCAATTCCTATCGGAAATTTTCATAGTTTCTTAAATATTGGCAATGACGATTTAGAAGTTTATGAAGGTTTTAATCGCGTTGATGACATCAATGAAATCACTTTGATGAATGGAGTACAACATTTTAATATAGGTACAATCGTAGGTGCTACAGGATTAAGTAAGGATGTGATTCAAAAGATAAATCAGGATAAGCCTGAATCTTACATGGTGAAATTCTGAGAATTTGCGGGCTCCAGGTAGGTTGAACCTGGATCCCGCTTTCGCAGAAGGTCCATATCTTAGATCAACGATCTAAGCCTCATCTTTAGCTAACCAATCGGTCAGCACCTCAATGATTTTACGCGCCTGATCTTCACTGGAAATATTAAACTTTGATTTCATCCAATATTGATTGTTTCGCTTTTGATAGCGTCTAATTGAATATTTCACAGGCCCAAAATCATTTTTGCCGTTATCCCAATCTTGATAACGAAACATGATTGTCGTCCAAGCACCTTTGGATAAAACGTGCTTTCCTAATTCTTTGGTTTTTTCAGTAGTACCATCTTCGCTGTAAGCGATAGTTAAATCATCGATTGATTCACTCATGTTTGATTCCAAAATATAACTTAATCGATGGATTGTAGTTTGCCGTTAACAAATGTCAAGGTGACTGGTGATTGATAATCACCGGCTTGATAGATCCATACCTGTGGTTTTTGGTTAGACTGAATGGGTTCATTGATGTAGCTATTGTTGACTACAGAAGGGGTGCCACAAGAGCCATACACTTTAGAAACGGGGTCACCGACTTGAATACTAGTACCACCGCAAACGGAAAAGGCGTTTGTTCCTGAGCCATTTATGTTGACGGATTTAACTTTACCATCAACGACATTCACTTGCACTTGGGCACCGGTATTGGTTCCTGTTGGTATTTGCCATACGCCATAAAAAGCGGTTGGGGCGCCTGCATTGTTATACATCAGTTGTTGTACAGGTACTCTTTGCATGACGGGTTGACTTGATTGTTGTTGACTGATTGGTTGGCCACAAGCAGAGATAACTTGGTCTGGTGTCATGCCAATACTAATATAGCCGCGGTTTTGTGGGCAGTAATAGGATTGTACATCAGCCATTGCATTCAATGAGAAAGAAATAACTCCCAAAGCTACCACTAATCGGCTACTCATGAGTTCATCTCAAATAATCCCAACTTAATTTTAGTATAGCTCTCCCTTCATTTTTTGCTGATAAAGAGAAAGTTTTTCTCAAACTGATTAGCAAATTTTATCATCTTATAATAATTATTCACATTGATAATTTTTACTAATCAGAGAGGATTAAATAAGCCTTATCGGAAGTGAAGCACTCATAAATAAAGTAATTACTTTCAAGAGGATAAGGATAATAAAGGGGGAGAAATCAAAGCCAGAAATATCGGGTATTAAAGAGCGCCCGAATGCTAATAAAGGATCGGTAATCTTTTTCATCACGTCCACAACTGGATGATGCCAGCTTGGGTTGACCCAACTCATGATGACCCGTATTAAAATAATGTAAAAAAGAAGATTGCAGGGTTGTACAATAAGATCTGCAAAGACAAATAATAATAAATAGCTTAAAGGCATCATGACCTTATAAAGCAAGAAGCTGAGTAGCGTAAATTTAATAATTTCAGCGATCACGATGACTATAAAACAAGGCCAGTCATAGCGAGAGGGCTTGGTTTTCTTTGAAGTGAACAATCCTTCCAGGGGTTTAACCAGTGGATCTGTGAATGTTTTAACCATTTTATAAATTGAATGCAAGGGAGAAATTTTGCAAAAACGCAAAAACATCCGTGCCCATAACAACAGTAAAACTAAGCTAAATAAGAGTGATACTAAAAAATGACCAACAGCTATAAATCCTGACATGTTATCCTCACAATAAGTAATTAATGCTGCAACTATAGCAGAGTGGGTGAAGCACCGAGCTGTTTAGCGCGCTCATAAGCGGCTTCCATTGCTTTCAAGAGTAATTCAGAAAATCCCTGTTGCTGAAGTATATCGATTGCAGCTGCTGTTGTACCAGCAGGTGATGTAACCTTTTTTCGCAATTCGCTGATTCCAACCTTGGAGTTCGTTGCCAAACTTATAGCCCCCCCCATTGTTTGCAAAGCAAAGGTTTTTGCTATCTCTTCACTAAGACCTAATTTCTGTGCCGCGCTAATCATTGCTTCTAGAAAGAGAAAAACATAGGCTGGCCCACTGCCGGATAGGGCTGTAAAGGCATCAATATGCTTTTCCTCTGTTGTCCAAGAAATGATTCCAGAGCGTTGAAAAAGCTGTTCAGCATAGTGTTTTTGTTCTTGACTGACAAAGCGATTGGCAATCAGCGGAGTTGCCCCTTTAGCCACTGTAACTGCTATGTTGGGCATCGAGCGAATAATAGCTTGGTTGGGCCGACAATGTTGTTCTAACCAACTCAAACTGAGACCTGCTGCGACTGAGATGAGTAGACAAGGCTCAGGCAGTTCTGCCTTAATTTCAGCTAAAATCTCAGCCATTTTCGCTGGTTTAACGGCTAAGATAACGAGATCAGCCTCTTTAAGCCCCGTTAAATTATTCGAATTCGTGATAATTCCTTCCGGAGTTTTTCCTGTTTTCAACGAAGGAGAGGTCGCTCTAATCTGAGCGATTTCATCCTGGTTAGCTAAACTGTGAGCGATGGCTTTAGCCATATTTCCAAAACCAATAAAATGGATTTTCATTGCACTAACCTTAGAGTCTCTCGCCAAAAATGGCTCTACCAATACGAACTATTGTACTTCCTGCACGAATTGCCGCAACTAAATCGTCGGTCATGCCCATCGATAAACAATCCATCGATAAATTAAGTTCTTGATTCAATTGGTTAAATAACTTTGTCAAACGAATCAAACTCTCATATTGTTGTTGCTCATCGGACTGCAATTTAGGAATAGTCATTAAGCCCCGCAATTTTAAGCGGGGTAATTCAGTGATCAGCAAAGCTAATTGAGTGATTTTCTCAGGAGCAAGGCCTGATTTCGTGTCTTCTTTATCGAGGTTGACTTGAAGACAAATATTGAGCTCAGGTAAGTGCTCGGGTCGATGTTGCGAAAGAAGTCGGGCAATTTTTTCTCGGTCAACGCTATGTACCCAAGTAAACGCTTCAGCAATAGCTGGCGTTTTATTACTTTGAATGGGTCCTATAAAATGCCAGCATAGCGGTAGATTTTTTAAGGCGCGAATTTTTGTTTGGGCTTCTTGTAAATAATTTTCCCCGATGTTGTGAATGCCTGCTGTAAATGCTTCTTGGATGGCAGTCGCAGGTTGCCCTTTGCTGACTGCTAATAATTGAATTTCTTCAGGAGAACGTTGACAGGCTATTGCTGTAGTCGCAATAAGTTGGCGAATTTTTTCGATGCGTTCAGTAATTGTCATAATAAATGCCTGTAACAACTGTCTTAAGGATATCCTCTCCTAGCAAAGCGAATCTCCGAAATTTGACTATTGCTTTAGATCCTGAGTCAATCAGCGAAGGTTGGAGCTTGGTTCCACCTTCGCTTCCGGGCTCATGAACTTGTTGGGCAAAGGCTCAACCTACTCAAGCATTTTTTTGCAATTCAATGAGTTGCGCAATGCCGCCTTCGGCTAACAATAACATGCTATTTAATTGTTCCCGACTAAAACTCTTATCTTCAGCGGTACCTTGAACTTCAATAAAATGGCCCTCTTCGTTCATAACCACGTTCATATCCGTTTCAGCAAGCACATCCTCAGCATAATCTAGATCCAATACCGGTTGACCGCGATAAATACCAACTGAAACTGCTGCAACATAATTAAACACAGGCACTTTGCGTATTTTTTCCCTTGCAACCATCCAATTCAGGGCATCTTTCATTGCCACACATGCTCCTGTGATGGCGGCCGTACGTGTACCCCCATCCGCTTGAATAACATCACAATCGATGGTTAAAGTGACTTCACCTAAAACTTTTAAGTCAATGCAATTACGTAAGGAGCGGCCAATTAAACGTTGAATTTCCAGAGTGCGACCTCCTTGCTTTCCTTTGCTCGCTTCTCGTTCCGTGCGACTGTGGGTTGCACGAGGTAACATACCGTATTCAGCGGTAACCCAACCTTGATTTTTGCCTTTCAGAAAGCGTGGCACTCCATCGATGACAGAAACATTACACAGCACGCGAGTTTGACCGAATTCGATTAAAACGGAGCCTTCGGCATGAGCAGTAAAGTTTCGAGTGATTTTAATAGGACGTAGTTGATTAGGTTCACGGTTACTAGGGCGCATAATAATCCTCGGTGAAAATGACCAAGTATAAACCTTTCATATTCCCCATGCATAGACCCTTTTGCATTGTCAAAACCTTGCATTTGAACAAATTTAGTTTATAGTCGCGCCATCTTAGACTAGTTAGTATTATTATGACTCATAGCATGACGGCCTTTGCCAGAGTTCAAAAACAACTGGATACCGGTATTTTTTGTTGGGAAATCAGATCAGTGAACCATCGATATCTCGATGTGTCGTTTCGTTTGCCTGATGCTTTTCGATTTCTAGAGACTTCCTTGCGCGCGATGCTGCGTGATCGGTTAAGTCGTGGTAAATTAGAGTGTCAACTCAAATTTCAAGATATGACTAGTGATAATCAAGCAATGCATATTAATGAAAATTTGGTGAATGGGTTGATTGATGTAGGCAATAAACTATCCGCTGCAAAGCATTTAGCTAATGATCTGACATTGCACGCAATTCTTACCTGGCCCGGTGTTATCCAAGCCACTCAACCAGATATTGAAATTCTAGGTCAATATGGGGAACAATTATTTGGTGAAGCACTTAGTCAATTGATTGAGGTGAGAAAAACTGAAGGGCAAGCATTACAATCCCTGGTGCAAAACCGTTTACTAAGCTTAGGCAGCGAGGTTAAGAATGCGAAACTCTATGTTACTTCTAATGCTGAGCAAGCTCGAGATAAATTATTAACTCGCTTAAGATCGTTGCAATTAGAAGTGGATAGTACTCGTATTGAGCAAGAAATTGCTTTGCAACTTGCTCGATTAGACGTATGTGAAGAATTAGATCGCCTAGAAACACATATTGTCGAGGTGGCAAAAGTTTTAAAAAATTCTGAAGCCGCTGGACGGCGATTGGACTTTTTAATGCAAGAGCTAAATAGGGAAGCAAATACGTTAAGCTCCAAATCGGATTCGGTAGCTTTGACTCAGAGTGCTGTAGAGATGAAAGTGCTAATCGAACAAATGCGTGAACAAATTCAAAATATAGAGTGAAAAAGATGGGTGATTCTTATCCAGGTAATTTAATCATTGTTGCTGCTCCATCGGGTGGCGGCAAAACCAGTTTAGTTAAAAAATTAGTAAGTACCTTGCCTGATGTCGAGGTATCTATCTCCCACACGACGCGTAAGATGCGTCCTGGTGAAAAAGATGGGGTAGATTATTTTTTTATTAAGGAACAGCAATTTCTTGACCTGATCACGGCGAATGCATTTATTGAGCATGCCCAGGTGTTTAGCCATCATTATGGTACTTCGGTAGCGCAAATTAATGCACGTTTAATGGCTGGCATTGATGTGGTGTTAGATATTGATTGGCAGGGCGCTCAGCAGATTAGAAGCATTTTCCCTGATGCAATTTCAGTATTTATACTTCCACCTTCTCTGAATATTTTGCAGCAACGTCTGCTCGATAGACGGCAAGATAATGAAGAAGTCATTGGAAATCGCATGAAACGTGCGCAAGACGAATTAAGTCATTTTTCTGAATTTGATTATCTGATAGTCAATGATAATTTCGAAAAAGCGTCTTTAGAATTGCAGGCCATCGTCATCGCTAACCGCCTGCGTATGAAACGTCAATTGATCGAGCAAGGAAAATTACTTTCTTTCCTGCTTGCATCGCAGTAAAATAGAATGTTTTAGCCAGTTTTTGCTAGGAATTAATTCTTAGCGACGGGCTATTACAGTAACAATAAGCAACTCACCTCGAGTTAGTTCTTTATTTTGGAGATTAATAATGGCGCGTGTAACCGTAGAAGATTGTTTAGAACATGTAGAAAACCGTTTTGAATTAGTTATGGTGGCTACTCAGCGCGCGCGTGACATAGCGGTGCGTGGAGAACAACCCTTAGTGGAGTGGGAGAATGACAAACCTACTGTAGTCGCTCTCCGAGAGATAGCTTTAGGCTTAATTACTGCAAAGACCTACAATAAGGATTAAGACCCTCTCTCCCAATTTACTATATTACTATAAAAGGCTTATAAGCATTGGGTTCGGGTTAAACGCTTGAAAAACACTGTTTTTGCATATATTTAGTTTTTATTGGAATATAATCTTCTGTTGATTGGGGGCTTTAGCCTAGGTGAAGTGAGTGGTAGTGGAATGTGGGGAGTGCGGCGTGAGCTACTTTAAGGAGCTAGACGAAGAGCTTAAATGCTACCTTGAGCAACCGCTTATTGAAAAATGTTACCAAGCCTATTTGGTCGCTGAAAAAGCACATCACGGTCAGATGCGTCGCTCAGGTGAGCCCTATATTACTCATCCAGTGGCGGCAGCGCTCATTCTTGCGCGTATGCGCCTTGATTATCAAACCATCATGGCAACCTTACTCCATGATGTGGTTGAAGATACTTCAATTAGTAAAGAAGATTTAACCCAGCAATTTGGTGAAGATGTTACTGCCTTGGTGGATGGGGTAACTAAGTTAACCAAAATCAAATTTGAATCGCGTGCCGAAGCGCAAGCAGAGAATTTTCGCAAGATGGTGTTAGCGATGGTGAAAGATATTCGTGTCATCATCGTAAAACTGGCTGATCGCTTTCATAATATGCATACCCTTGGCGCGATGCCCGCCGTGAAGCGAAGACGCATAGCGATTGAAACGCTGGAAATCTATGCGCCCATCGCGAACCGCTTAGGTATGCATGCCATTTATACTGGCCTTGAGGATCTTGGATTTCAAGCACTCTACCCCATGCGTTATCGTGCGATTAAATCGGCGGTTGAAAAATCGCGGGGCAATCGTCGAGAATTAACGCAAAAAATCGAACAAGATTTGCAAGAAGCTTTGCATGAGCTCAACATTCCTTATGAACATGTTTTTGGTCGACAGAAACATTTATACAGTATTTACCGAAAAATGCGCCAAAAAAAAGCGTCGTTCACTGAGATCACCGACGTATTTGCTTTTCGCGTGATTACTGAAGATATTGATTCTTGTTACCGCGTTATGGGTGCCTTGCATCGGACTTATAAGCCTGTGCCGCAGCGTTTTAAAGATTATATTGGAATCCCAAAAGCAAACGGTTACCAATCGTTACATACCACTTTATTTGGTCCTTTTGGCGTTCCCTTGGAAGTACAAATTAGGACACGTGATATGGATAAAGTGGCTGAAAATGGAGTTGCCGCTCATTGGATTTACAAATCCTCGGGCCTTGAAGTCAATGAAGCACAATTGCGTGCTCGCGAATGGGTACAGCGCTTACTCGAAATGCAGCGAAGTACCGGAAGTTCATTAGAGTTTATCGAAAATGTGAAGATCGACCTGTTCCCCGACGAAGTTTATGTGTTTACTCCCAAAGGCCACATCATGGAGCTACCGAAGGGCGCCACGCCTGTGGATTTTGCTTATACCGTCCATTCGGGGGTAGGAAATAGTTGTGTGGCTGCTAAGGTGAATCGTCGATTAGTCCCCTTAAGTATTCCCCTGACTAATGGGCAAACAGTAGAAATCATCACCGCTCCTAGCGCTCATCCTAATCCCGCCTGGTTGAATTTTGTGGTAACTGGTAAAGCTCGCTCAAACATTCGTCATTTCCTCAAAAGCCAGCAGCATGCCGAATCGATTGTTTTGGGTAAGCGCTTATTGGAGCAATCTCTCACCGAATTAACGAGCGACTATGCGAAAGTACCGCCCGAAACCTTGCAGGCCTTGCTTCATGATTTAAGTTATAAATCGGCGGATGAATTGCTTTATGCGATTGGAATAGGTAATCAGATGCCCATGGTGATTGCTAAACGCTTGGTGAGCACCCAAGATATTACTGAGTTTGATAAAACAACAAAAAGTCGTCCTTTAGCGATTAAAGGAACTGAAGGAATGGTGGTGCATTTTGCCGATTGCTGTCAACCTATTCCTGGTGATAATATTGTAGGTCGCTTTCAACAAGGACGTGGCATTATTGTGCATGCCAGTGATTGTCCCAATATAAATCAAGGACGCAGTCATCCTGACCAATTGATTTCTTTGCGCTGGGATGAGCAAGTTGAGGGTGAATATTGGGTTGATATCACCGTTGAGGTGGCGAATCAACGCGGTGTGCTTGCTGCATTGGCTACCGCTATTTCTGAAGCAGAATCCAATATTGGTAATATCAATGTTGATCCAAGAGATGGACGTCATAATGCAGTGACTTTTTCCATCAGTGTACGCGACAGATCCCACTTGGCGCGGGTGATGCGTCGTTTGCGTGCCAATAAAGTAGTAATGCGCCTCTATCGTAAAAAGCAGGGAGATTAATCGATGCAACCTATTCATACTGATTTGGCACCGGCAGCAATTGGCACTTATAGCCAAGCAATTCGCTGTGATAATACTGTGTATTTATCAGGACAAATTCCTTTAGATCCTAAAACCATGCAACTCTGTAGCGATGAAATTCGTATGCAGATTAATCAGGTATTTGATAATTTAGCTGCTGTTTGTGAAGCAGCCGGGGGAAGTTTGGCGGATTTAGTGAGAATCACCGTTTATCTTACCGATCTCAATCATTTTCCATTAATTAATGAGGCAATGACACGATATTTTACTGAGCCTTATCCAGCTCGGGCGGCAATAGGTGTATCTGCTCTGCCACGTGGTGCCCAAATTGAAATCGATGGAATTATGGTACTTGAAGCAGCAAACCGACTAACGCGTGAGTGACAAACAATACGCCCAAACCGGGCGTTTCATGTTCATTATTGCTTGGTTAATATTTTTTGTCCTATTGTTTGCCTTTTTTCGCTATTACAATCAGGGAGAAAAAGGCTCCTATCAAGTTGAGCATGGAACAGTGACTATTACCCCTGATGCTCAGGGACATTACCGTATTGATGGATACATCAATGAGTCTCCTGTTAAGTTTATAGTGGACACAGGAGCTAGTTTGGTGGCGATTCCGCAAAATATCGCAATGGAATTGAATTTGCGCGGTCGTTACCAGATTAATTTGCAAACCGCTGGTGGCGAAGTGACAGGTTCACTAACACGGTTACAACAACTGAGTTTTGCGGGGTTTACCCTCAATAATGTAAAAGCAGTGATTGTACCCAGTGGCGGGGATCTTGTTTTATTGGGTATGAATGTATTGTCCCAATTTAATCTGTCACAACAGGATAAACGTTTAGTTATCAAGAAATAAGAAGGTTGTATGAGTATAGTTTCCCTCCACAATATCACCTTAGACTTGGCTGGTAATCGCTTACTGGATCAGGTGGATTGGCAAATTCAGCCCCAGGACCGCATCGCACTAGTGGGTCGCAACGGCGCTGGAAAATCAACCTTACTGCGCTTGTTACAGGGCGAGTTAGTCCCGGATCAAGGGCAACTCAATCGAATCAATGGATTGCGAGTTGCAGGCTTAATGCAAGAAGTACCTTTGAATGCCAATGAAGAATCGGTCTATCATTTTTTAGTCAAAAGTTTAGGCGAAGTAGGAGAAGTCCTTACTCAATTTCATCGCCTATCCAAATCTAATGATTTAGAAGCGTTAGCTCAATGCCAACAGCAAATGGATAATTTACATGCCTGGGATTTACTACCACGGGTTGAAATGATGGCAAGTCGATTAGGGGTCGATGCCGATGCTGAAATGAGTCGCCTATCCGGTGGCATGAAGCGTCGAGCTCTGTTAGCAGCAGCTCTTATTGCCGCTCCGGATCTGTTGATACTTGATGAGCCGACTAACCACTTGGATGTGAATGCGATTGAATGGCTGGAATCTTATCTCAAATCTTACACCGGCAGTTTGTTGGTCGTGACGCACGACCGTGAGTTTTTAAATCAAGTGGCAAATCGAATTGTCGAGATTGACCGCGGGAAACTTTATTCCTACGACTGCAACTATGAAACCTATTTGGATCGACGAGAAGCGATGCGTTTAAGTGAGCAAAAGCATAACGATCTATTTGACAAGCGTCTTGCAGAAGAAGAGGTCTGGATAAGAACTGGGATTAAAGCACGCCGTACACGTAATGAAGGTCGAGTTCGTGCATTAAAAGCCTTGCGCGAACAGTATAAAGCCCGGCGCGAACAATTAGGCAAAGTACAGTCTTTAGAACTGGATGTCACTCGCTCCGGGGCGATTGTGATTGATGCTAAGCATCTCAACTATCGTATCGGCGATAAAACCTTATTGAGCAATTTTTCACTTTTACTGACCCGCGGTGATAAGGTCGGTATTATCGGTCCGAATGGCTGTGGCAAAACAACCTTAATCCGCTTATTACTTGCTGAGCTCAAACCTGATTCGGGCACGGTAAAGCAGGGGACTTCACTTGAAGTCGCTTATTTTGATCAATTACGTCGTCAGCTTGACGAGCAACAAACCGTAATGGCCAACGTGGGTGAGGGGGCGGATTATGTCACCATCAATGGTAAGCAAAAGCATGTGGCCACTTATTTGCGTGAATTTTTATTCCCCCCTGAGCGATTTAATCAAACCGTAGCGACGCTCTCTGGAGGCGAAAGAAATCGGTTATTACTGGCTAAATTATTTGCCAAGCCCGTTAATCTTTTGGTTATGGACGAACCGACGAATGATTTAGATATCGAAACCTTAGAATTACTTGAGAATATGCTCATGGACTATCCTGGCACTTTATTATTAATTAGCCACGATAGAGCATTTATTAACCAAGTTGTCAGTTCTGTCTTGGTTTATGAGGGAGAAGGGCGGTTTGACGAATACATTGGTGGCTATGATGACTATCGCGCTCAGAAAAAACAGCAGCGCGAGCAAGCTAGTTCGCCCAAACTTGCTAAAAGAACAAGCAGTTCAACTAAGTTAAGTTTCAATGAGCAACGTGAGTTAACGCAATTACCGCAGAAAATTGAAGTATTAGAAGAAAAAATTTCTGTTTTACAGCAAAAAATGGCTAAACCTGAGTTTTATCAACAAGACGCTCAAGCACTTAGTACTCACAACCAGCAGCTCGCAGAAGACGAAGAAGAGTTAGCAAAACTTTATGCGCGCTGGGAAGCTTTAGAAGAAAGAGGATAACCTTATGGACAATATGCTAACGATAGCATTAGTTGTGTTAGCGAGTTCGATTGTTGTGTTCTTTGCGAAAGAATTTAGTGATTTTTTCAAAAAAGTTTTTGCTATTCCTGGTATGACGCTGATTTTACCCTTACTCCTAGTCACGGCATTAATCGTTAATTTTGAGAATTGGGTATACCTAGGGCTTGCACACATTCAAACTTTTCTATTGTCACTCAGTACAAAATTAGCGAGCTGGATGCCTTTCCGGCTTGGCGCGAATTATGTGGCGAATATTTTGGTTTTAATGGGATTTTCCTTTCTTCCAGTGCTGGGATTGCAGTATTGGGTAAAAAGAAAAAGCTATCACAGTTTTCCGTATACGGGTTTAACTATTACGGTTCTATGGCTATTTTTTGCGGTGTTGCTTGCCATTGATCCGCACTATTATTAAACCGATAAAAACTGTTGATCATAATTGGCTAAGAACTCTTTTTTTAATTCTAAAAATTCCTCATCGCTTTGATTATTGACAGTGCTTGTTGGAGGCGCTTTAAATACATCAAAAATATAACGACTATAAGAATGCTTGCGATGACTTGAAACTTCAACGGCTGATTTCACTTCTTGCATTAATTGAGTGGGTGAAACCCCTCTATTGATTGATTGCAGGATATTTTCTGTGCGCTTAATACCATTTGTTCCATGATACCAATGAGTAAAACGGTTAAGGAGACGATGTCCTGGCGCTTCAGTTTCTCTCCAATTTAGATAATCCACTGTTGCTCTACTTACCATTTCAACTTGAAGAAGATTAACCACATCAAGCTGACGGTTTATAGTTGCTCTGGCTAATGCTTCTGCTTTTTGAGCATGACTAACGCCGCTTTTTAGAAGGAGAGCGACGATCTGGACGTGGCCTTCCTCTGCAGCGCTTATCAACGCGGTATTATTCTCATCATCAGTGGCGTTTACATTGGCCCCCTTTTCCAAGAGAAGCTCAACCAATTTTAAATGACCACCTTGAGCGGCGTGCATTAGTGCTGTCTTTTTTCCTCTAAAGGGAGTATTGATATCAGCCCCTTTTTCCAAAAGAAATTTGATTTCCTTAAGGTACTGGTCATAAATATTTACATAATCAAAATGGAGGCTAAAGAATTTATGTTCAGCCATTGCGTAGATTTTTCCAATATGAGCAATCAAGTGCCTTAGAGCGGCTTGCTTGCTATCATTGATAGCTTCAATCTTAGCACCGTGGTTATTCAGTATTTCAATAAGATCAAAATACCGATTAGCTTCCTCGCTAGTTTCCGATAAATCATCCCAATGCAAAATAGCAATTGTTAGGAGTGTTTCTAAAGTAGAAGAGATGGTATCGGAATTAAAATTAACACCAGCCAAAAGGGGCAGGACCATGCTTGGTCTTGTTAACGCTGTGTCTAATAGGAGTTCTTCAAAAATATTGGAGCCAATCGCATCCTCATGGGCAGTATTTTCCACAAAAAATCTAACCATCTCAGACTTCTTCCAGCTAACAGCCATAAATAAAGCCATAGTCCTTAGATCAATGTTAGTTTCTTCAAAAATGATTTTAATCATTTCCACTTGGTCAAGAATAACCGCAGCCATCAATGCAGTCTGATGGTCGTATGTGACATGATTGGCATTGGCACCTTTTTTCAGCAGAAGCCTAACAATCTCAACATGGCCATTGCTAACGGCTAGCATCAACGCCGTTTCCCCATTCTCCCCCCGTCCCATATTAACATCAGCCCCTTTTTTCAGAAGGAAATCGACCATGTCGTAATCACTCTTTTCAACTGCTATTATCAATGCCGTTTGAGGTGGATCCTCAATTTTAGCACCATGGTTAAGAAGCACTTCGATAATATCAAAATGGCCCTGACGAGTTGCAGATTTTAAGGCTCGATTCTTTTCTATAGTCCATGCTTTACTCCTGGCTGTAACGTTGTCTTCATCGATTTTTGCCAGAATTTCATTGACTAGTTCGAGATGACCATGCTGAGCTGCAATTACCAAAGCTGTTCTGTTCGCATTATCGCGACTATCTATAAGCAATTGGTCAGCTTTTCTAAATTCAGCCAATTGATTGCATATAGCTGCCCAATGATTCTGAGTGCGTCCCTTTGAATCGCAGGTCTTATCCTTCTCTTTCCATTTGTTATAACGAGTTACAACCACCCAATGATAAAAAGAGTCTAATATATTCTGACTTTTATTACGTATAGCCCAGTTGATAATACGATTAAGCCAACTCTCCAAGTAACCGGAAGATACCCAGAAATACGATGCGCTCCATAGAGAGGGGTTTTCTTCACGTCTAAACACCATTCGCCAAAAAGCAATTTCATGAGAAAGGGTATAAAATTTCGGAGAAACTAATTTTAAACTGTTCAGTATGTCGTGGGGGTGCAGATGAGAAATTACTTTAATCAAGAGTTCATCTGGAAGTGATAGAATTTTTGCTTCTTCATTAGTTTCTTCTTGTTCAGTTTTTTCGTACACAAATTAGCCTGGTTGTAAGGATAAATTCAAATGGTATTTTGAAAGGTCATAAAAGTCAAAAAAAACCATCAAACGATGGTTAATCACAGAATATACAATAAATATAACTAATGCGTCTGCATCTCTCCTAAATGGAAAGACTATTGATAACGACAGCGTTTAAACGAAGGGTAAACCTATTGTGGATCATCCGAGTAGGTATAATGGGTCGCATCATATGCGCACCAGGGAATAGAGCTCATAAAACGATTAAACCGATAAAAACTGTTGATCAAAATTGGCTAGGAAATCCTGTTTTAATTCTAAAAATTCCTCATCGGTTTGGTTATTAACAGTGCTTATTGGCGGTGCTTGAAACGCATCAAAAATATAACGACTATAAGAATGCTTGCGATGACTTGAATCTTCAACGGCTGATTTCACTTCTTGCATTAATTGAGTGGGTGAAACCCCGCTATTGATTGAATGCAGGATATTTTCTGTGCGCTTAATACCATTTGTTCCGTGATACCAATGATTGAAACGGTTAAGGAGACGATGTCCAGGCGCTTCAGTTGCTCTCCAATCTAGATAACCCACTGTTGCGCCTTTTACCATTTCAATTCGAAGGAGATTAACCACCTCAAGCTGACCTTTCGTAGTTGCTCTGGCTAATGCTTCTGCTTTTTGAGCTTGACTAACTCCGCTTTTTAGGAGGAGAGCGACAATCTGGAGGTGGCCTTCCTCTGCAGCGCTTATCAACGCGCTATTATTCTCATCATCAGTGGCGTTGACATTGGCCCCCTTTTCCAAAAGAAGCTCAACCAATCTTACATGACCTCTTTGAGCGGCGTGCATCAATGCTGTCTTTTTTCCTCTGAAGGGAGTATTGATATCGGTCCCTTTTTCCAAAAGAAATTTGATTTTCTTCAGGTACTGAGCATAAGTAAATTCGTAGTTAAAATGGAGGTGAAAGTGGTTATTCTGTTCTGAAATTGATGTGATTTTTACACTATGAGCAATCAAGTGCCTTAGAGCGGCTTCCTTGCTATCATTGATATCTTCAATCTTGGCGTCGTGATTATGCAGAATTTCAATAAGCTCAAAAAGCTGATTAGTTTTCTCGCTAGTTTCCGAAAAATCATTCACCTGCAAAACCGTGATTGTCAGGAGTGTTTGCAGAGTAGAGCGGATTGTATCGGAATTAAAATTAACACCAGTACAAAGGGCCTGAACCATGCTTGGTTTTGCAAACTCTGTGCCTAATAGGAGGGCCTCAAAACTATCGGAACCAATCGCATCCTTATGGGTAGTATTTTCCGCAAAGAATCTAACGATATCAGGTTTCTCTTGTTGAATTGCATGTAACAAAGCCCTGTACTTCAAATGACTATCGTTTGTTTCTTCAAAAATGACTTTAATCATTTCCAATTGGCCACGGAAAACTGCGGTGTCCAATACAAACCTGGCTTTGGCACCTTTTTTCAGCAGAAGCCTAACAATCTCAAGATGATCATTAATAACGGCTAGCAGCAACGCTGTCCCTTTCATCGCATGGACATTAACATCAGCCCCTTTTTTCAAAAGGAATTCGACCATGTCATAATGACCGTTTGCAACTGCTGCCATCAGTACCGTTTGATGTGAATCCTCAATAGAATTAAGGTTAGCACCATGGTTAAGAAGAACTTCGATAATGTCAAAATGGCCCCAATCACTAGCAAATCTCAAGGCCAAATTCTTTTCTTTAATCCCTGCTGCGCGAGTGGCTGGGTCGTTGTCATCATCAATTTTTGCCAGGATTTCTGTGACTAGGTCGAGATGACCAAACTTAGCTGCAATCACCAAAGCTGTTCTTCCACGAGCATCTTTGATACCTAGCGGCAACCTCTCAACGTTTTGGAATTCAGCCAATTGATTGCATATGGCTGCCCAATGGTTCTGGGTATGTCCCTCTGCATCGGTAGTCTCTATTAACAAGTGTTTCTTCTGATTCTCCTCTTTCCATGCTTTATAACGAGTAACAATCACCCGTTGGTAAAAAGAGTCTAATAGGCTCTGACTTTTATTACGTATAGCCCAGTTGATAAGACTTCGAAGCCAAAACGTCAAGGTTTTTGGAAAGTATTTTGTAAGGAAATAAGTGGAAGCATTCTGCGTGAACTCCCTTCGCCAATAGGCAATATCATAACTAAGCCAATAAAATTTCCGAGAAACTAATTTTATAGTGTTTAGTATTTCTGTGGGGTGTATATAGGAAATAATTCTAGCTAATACTTCATCTGGAAGTGTTAGAATTCTTGCCTCTTCATTATTGTCTTCTTTTTCGGTTTTTTCGTACATTAGGTTCTATGGTATCCAGCAGGGGTTTTATTGTATTTTTATTATTCACAAAAATCAAATTAAAAACACCAAAGCGCAATGAACTCTAGCTGCTCTCAGTATCTATTCCTTGCAGGCTAACTTTAAACCGATAAAAACTGTTGATCAAAATTGGCTAAGAACTCATTTTTTAATTCTAAAAATTCCTCATCGCTTTGATGATTAACAGTGCTTGTTGGAGGCGCTTTAAATACATCAAAAATATAACGACTATAAGAATGCTTGCGATGACTTGAATCTTCAACGGCTGATTTCACTTTTTTCATTAATTGGGTAGGTGAAAGCCCTACGTCTATTGAGTGCAAAATATTTTCTGTGCGCTTAATACCACTTGTTCCGTGATACCAATGATTGAAACGGTTAAGGAGACGATGTCCAGGCGCTTCAGTTGCTCTCCATTGTAGATAGTCCACTGTTGCTCTACTCACCATTTCAACTCGAAGAAGATTAACGACCTCAAGCTGACCTTTCATAGTTGCTCTGGCTAATGCTTCTGCTTTTTGAGCATGACTAACGCCGCTTTTTAGAAGGAGAGCGACGATCTGGACGTGGCCTTCCTCAGCAGCACATATCAATGCTGTATTATTCTCATCATCGGTGGCGTTGACATTGGCCCCCTTTTTCAATAGAAACTCAACCGCTTTCAAATGACCTGTTTGAGCGGCGTGCATTAGTGCTGTCTTCTTTCCTCTGGAGGGAGTATTGACATCGGCACCGTAGTCCAGGAGAAGTGAAATGAGTGTCAGCCTTCCTTTCCTGGCGACTAGGCTTAATGCGGTTTCACCGCATTCATCAATGGTATTAGCATCGGTACCTTTTTCCAAAAGAAATGCAATTGCTGTATAGTAGTGACCAAATAAAAGGGGTAACTCGTCGTCCTTAAATTCAGAATTTTGTTCATCCATTGCTTGAAGACTTGCATGATTAGAAATCAAGTAAATTAGTGCGGCTTTTTTGCTATCATCGATATCTTGAATCTGTGCACCGCGGTTACTAAGAATTTCAATTATCTCAAAATATTTAAGATTAACATCGGCGCGAGTTGCCGAAAGATCATTGGCACGCAAAACGGCGATTGTTAGGAGTATATCCAAACTAGAACGGATTGCATCGGAATTAATACTAGTCAAAATAGCTTTTAGCATGGTCGAATTTCCACGCAAAGTTGCGCCTAATAAGAGTGCTTCAAAAATATCGGGATTAGTCGCATAGGAATTATTTTTCGCAAAGAATCTAACGATATCAAGTCTCTCTCGTAGAGCTGCCTCTTTAAAAGCCATGCGCTTAACATAACTATCGTTAGTTTCTTCAAAAAGGAGTTTAACCAGCTCTATTCGGTTAGTTATAATCGCGAAGTACAAGGCAGAATAATCGTATGATGTAATATAATTGGCATTGGCACCATTTTTCAGCAGAAGCCGAACGATCTCAAGATAACCACGGTCAACGGCGATCATCAATGCTGATAGCCCATCCCTCGGGGCCGCATTAACATCGGCACCTTTTTTCAGAAGGAAGTCGACCGTGTCATAATGACGACGTTGAACTGCTGCCATCAATGCCGTTCCCCTTGCGCATTCAATAGCATCGAGTTCAGCACCATGGTTAAGAAGCACTTCGATAATGTCACAATGGCCTCCAGCACCTGCACAGCTCAAGGCTAAATTCTTTCCCTTTGTCTTTGCTGCGCTACTGACTGGATCGTTATCATCATCGATTTTTGCCAGAATTTCTTTGACTAGGTCAAGATGACCATGCTTAGCCGCACTCACCAAAGCTGTTATTTTTTCTTCTTCTGTTTGCAACCTATCCAATTTTTTAAATTCAGCCAATTGATTGCATATGGCTGCCCAATCGTTTTGGGTACGTCCCTCTGCATCGGTAGTCTCTATTAACAAGTGTTTCTTCTGATTCTCCTCTTTCCATGCTTTATAACGAGTAATAATCACCCGTTGGTAAAACGAGTCTAATAGGCTCTGACTTTTATTACGTATAGCCCATTTGATAATACTTTCAAGCCAAAACTCCAAGAAACCGGATTGTGTTTTTGGATAGGATATTGTCCGTTCGAAATAAGTGGAAGCATTCTGCGTGAACTCCCTTCGCCAATACGCAATATCATAACTAAGCCAATAAAATTTCCGAGAAACTAATTTTATAGCGTTTAGTATTTCTGTGGGGTGTATATAGGAAATAATTCTAGCTAAC
>NZ_LNXY01000027.1:257987-603331 GCF_001467585.1 Legionella drozanskii LLAP-1 | reverse complement strand
TTCTTGCCTCTTCATTATTGTCTTCTTTTTCGGTTTTTTCGTACATTAGGTTCTATGGTATCCAGCAGGGGTTTCATTGTATTTTTATTATTCATAAAAATCAAATTAAAAACACCCAAGCGCAAAGAGCTCTAGCTGCTGTCAGTATCTATAGATTGCAGGCTAAATAAATTAATGCGTCTGCATTTCTCCTAAATGGAAAGGGTACTGATAACGGCAGCGCTTAAACGAATGGTAAACATACTGCGGATCCTCCGAATAGCTATAATGGGTCGCATCATAAGCGCAACAGGGAATAGAGCTCATAAAACAACCGCGTTTGGCATTCCAAACAAAGCCAGTCGAACTTGTGGCAAGTGTTCTGCCATCAAAACAAACATAACGAGGACGGTCCGGTTTATTACCAATAATGCAACCTTGTGCAAACAAAAGGCTTGGAAAAAGGAAAAGTATAAGAGAGAAAATTCTGTTCATGCCACGACCCTGTAGCTCTGGTATACTATACAAATTATACGAACTTTTTTTCATTTCAAGACTTTTCTACAAAAACCTTAAGGTAGAGTTAAGAAATAAAGATTAAAATTAATTAATATAATTGCTATTTGTAAATCCGGAGTAAGCTCATGCCAAAAAATCAAGAATTTATTGACGCATTAAAAGACCCTCAATTGGCAAACCGACCAAATTCTATTTCTGCATTAAATGCGATATTAGAATCCATTGCTAGTAATGACGATGGTGCTTTTAGAGCCGCCATCCTTAGCCACCCTGCAGTTTGGAATGGCTTAGGAACAACAGCTCCATTTAGAGTAAGTTCAGCTGATCTCAATGATGCGCAGTTTTTGGACAGGGCTGTATCTGATTTTGCTCTGATGCAACGTTATGCAGCTGGATTGCGTGTACTTTACACTCTTAAAGAAGCTAGCGAAGCGCAGCTTGAAGCGATCATAGCAGCCAATTCTCATACTGAAACACGCAAAAAACTTTTCGGAGACGATGGAGTAAGTATTTTCGGGCAACCTCAGGTAACAATCCAACCTGCGAGCACAGGTGCGGGCAAATGGGACCCAGCAACTGAAGCAGTAATTACCAATCCTTGGGTTGACCACATTAAAGTAGTAGCGCGGCGTCAATTATTAATTAAAAAAATTGTGGGTTATCGTGATACTAACTATCTAAGGGAGCTACTTGTTAGTAAAAACGATAAGGATTTCCGAAATGCAGCAAGAGCAGTTTGTGAGATTGCGTCAGGAGGAGCTCATTTCACCGATAATATGTCCCATGCTGATCTTAAAGGGGCGATAACCCATGCCGCAGCTAAAAGAAGAGTTTCTCTAGTGATTGATGCGTCGTCGGATGAGCAAGTAACGAGCGCATTGGTCAAAAATATTCTCTTTAGGGCATCTGACTTTAAGGGTAGTATAGGAATAGATGGGGCTAGAGATCTAGCAGATAGCGATGTCGATGAGCTCAGAGGCCAGTTAGGTACTCGCTATTTAATTGCAACCTACTCTAGCTTACCCGCCAGAGATATTAAAGGCTTAGAAGCGATTGCTAGTTCTGTGAATACTGCAGCGCTCCTAAATACGATTAAAGGACTGCCAGAAAATGGTCCATATCTAGTCCATGCAGTAACGGATGCTACCTTTGCGAGTATCCGTCAGGCCGCTGCCAGTCGAGCGCTAAAAATAAGAATAGATACCTGCGAAGACGAGGCTGCTCTTAATGCATTAATAGCTGTAAAAGACAACAAAGAGCTACAACAAAAACTAGAGACTGAAGAGGCTTTTGGTTTTTCAGGAGTGATAGGAAAACCATTCCGTGAAGCTTTTACCGATCCTCATGTAGAAGATATCGTCGCACTAGCCCATATTCGTAAGAATATAACCTTTTTGCCAACAACCGATGAAAAGAATGATCGTTTAGATGTGCTGAAGCTGCTTGTATCTAATCCTAGTCATTTTGCTGCTAATTACCTAAATCATCTTGCAATCAACCAGCCTAAAGAGGTGCAAGATAAGATAAAAGCTTATTTTGATGCAGATGTTGAAAATAGCTACAAAACCTGCGCTCAAGCTTTGCTTACTTACCTAGAGCAAAAACTTCCAGATTTAACTACTACTGACTTAGATAATTTGATTCATGCCAGTGATGTTGCAAGTGTAATTACTCCAGTTAATAAATTATTAGGATTATCTCCGGGAGATAGAGGGTTAACAGCCTTAATTAAAAATTACGATAGAAACATAGGAAAGCAAATTCGTGCTTATGCTGCTGCCGAGTCAGAAATAAGACGGGCAAAACAACCAATCGATTTGCGGAACTGGGCGACTGGTAATAAAAATCAAACTGACTTATTAGATAAGATTAATAATCCTAATAGTAGTGTACATCTCGATGCCCTAATTACAACTCCTGACTTTCCCGCTAAGCAACAACAAAGAGTTCAGACAAGTTTAGTCGAATCTTTAATCCGCAATTTACCTTCTGAAAAAATTCCTGCAGTAGCTACACCAGCTTCACCCAATGTATTAGAAATCTTAGCCAACGCAGCGGATATCGATCAGTTTAAAGCAGCACTTACCACGCTCCAGGTCACTGATCATAGCTGGGTAAACGCTAAAACAATGGAGCAGATGCAAAAAGCAGCTTGCACTCAGCTTGTTAAACTAGATCTGAACCGGCGTTTGTCGTTTTTTGGTTCTCTACATCCAAGATTAATCAATTTAGTAGATAGCCTGCCCTTAGATAAACAACGTGCTTTACTCGCAAACCCTAAAGCAGTGGTTGCTTTAAGCGAAGCGAAAGAAGATAAAGAAGTTTATCGCATATTGGATGGAAAATTTGTTGATGCTCTCATAGTTTCTGCATTGGTTGCAGAAAATAAATATTTAACTGCTATGTCTAGCATTCCAAATAGTGCACTGGCGAATGTATTAGTAACGATACAACCCTCTTTAAATAAAGATCAAATCGATCAAGTAACTGGCTATGTTTTAAGTCTTAATCAAACTAATTTTGATTACGGTGTTGAATATGATACTAGAGTTAAACATATTATTTACAACATAATGGGTTTGACTAAACCAGCTGATAGGGTAACTATTAATACGATAAAGGGTGCCTTTAACGCTAATCAAATTCAGCAGAGTATTAAGAATCAACACACCTATAATCAACATGTATTAGCAGCATATAATGCCCGACCAGCTCCAAATGCAAAATATAAAGCAATCTATGCGATGATAGCTGCCTTAGGCAAAACTGCTCAACTATCAAATGCGCCAGCGCCGGGAGAGGTAGCAGAGCTTCGCACAGCTTTAGCTGCTGAGACTTACAGAGAGTTTCTTGAGAAGATTAATAAGAAACCTGCACCTTCTTACTTAGCGAAATTTGACCCCTCTCTAGATAAACAAATCACGCCAAAACGTTTTGCCGAAATGAAAATTGCGGGAAGAAAGCAAGCTCTACTGGACAGTAATTCGTATGTAGCAGAGCTTACTGTCCTGGATAGAAGGCTCACAACTCAAACAGAACAATTTACTAACACAAAATTAAGTTCTCTCTCGCCGCTAAAGCGACTTGCTACCGCTAAACCCTTGTATTGGCTTAATCCGGCGTTTCAAGCTGCCTCAAAAGAAAATGCAAAAAAAATGGGCAGCCAACTTCGCGAGGTATCAACAACTTGCGATACCATGATAACCCATCTGCGAGACCAATTTAACCAAGCTCAGCAAGAATTAGATAGTTTGCCTTCTAATAAGGATATTGATGATATTCGTCCTCGTCTCTCAATCCAAGATAAAGAGGAAATGCAGGAAGCAATGACTGACAGAAGAACAAAAATAACCAAGCTACAAGCTCAAATTAAGAAAGAACTAGACGAATACGAAAAATTACAGATTTTATTTAGGGGAGAACCCACTGCTCCGGATAATGCTCCTCTTGTTATCAGACAAGGAATTTTAAAAACCCTTAAGCAGGCGGAAGAAGGCAAAACAGATATTCGTATAAAGGGTTCTAAAAGTTATGCGAAGGATTATCCAAATTCTGATCGGGCAAGGCATTTTACTGCGACCTGGAAAAGTGAAGGTAAACCCTCTGATGATGATAAAAATCTTAAGCTAATATCAGCGGTGTCTCCAGATTGTTTTGATCTTGTGGGCATGGTTGAGCCAGGTCACTTTCGCGAATATACCGTGATTTATGAAAAAGTAGATAAAAATACTGGAGCTGTCACAGGTGAAGAAAAAAGTTCCTACATAGAAGAACGTAGAGCGGGTGATTTAAGCCCCATAGTTGACAGTAAAGGGGTTACCCAATATCAGTCAGCAATGACGCTGACGGCTAATAAGTTTCCTCAAGACACGGGAGCTCAAGTTCATCAGGTGATGGACATGGCAACTCGAATGATTGCTGCACGTGGCAAACCACCGACCCCCGATGATCCTATTCTTTTAAAAGGTTCACTTGAACAAGTGAAATTTGCATGGACGGCGTTAATGGTAATCGGAAGAAATGATCCCAATATGAGATTTGATGAAAAATCAATCATTATAGATAATGCACAGTTTAATCCAGAAAAAGAGTTTGGAAGCGTATACGGGTTTGCAAAGGGATCTGCTTATGAAAACTATTTTAAAGATCATCCTAGCGTCACTGTACTCCTTAAAAACATAAAGAAAGTTGATGAGTTAAAAGTAGATAAAAAATCTAAGCAAACGACTGAGAAAGATACAACTCATTTGACGAGGTTTTATAAAGGAAAGCGAGAAGAAATTGAAAGTGTAGAAAAAAAGAATAAAGAGAGTGATGATACTATCAGGCCAGCCCCGCCTGTTTAAAAGTGGAAAATGGATTTTTAAACGATTAAGAAGAATAAAATGAATAAAAATAATTTGCCTATAGGTGTATTTGATTCAGGGATGGGTGGTTTGACTGTACTGCGTGCCTTAAAGACCACCCTTGTAAAAGAGTCCTTCATTTATTTGGGCGACACCGCGCGGCTGCCCTATGGAACTAAAAGTCCTAATACCATCCAGCAATACGCGATTCAGATGGCACGCGTTCTCGTGGAAAGACAAATCAAAGCCCTGGTAATTGCTTGTAATACAGCAACCACTGCTGCGTTGCCGCATTTGCAAGCCATGCTCCCTGATATGCCAGTGATAGGTGTGGTGACTCCAGGAGCCTCAGCGGTCGTTGCTGCCACTAAAAATCATCGCATCGTCGTATTAGCCACTGAAACCACGATTGCTTCGAATGCGTATCAGAGCTTAATTACAGCCCATTTACCGCAGGCGACGATTAATGCGCGTGCTTGTAGCCTTCTAGTGGCCTTGGCAGAAGAAGGGATGATTGGGAATGCTATCGCGCGAGAAACTTTAAAACATTACCTAGCCGATTTTGGCAGTGAAGATACCCTGCTTTTAGGCTGTACGCACTTCCCAGTTTTCAAACCATTACTCACCACGCTTTTGCCAGAAGGGGTTACCATCGTCGATTCTGCTGAAGCCACAGCCAAAGCACTACAGAAGGTGCTTGGAGAGGCTAATTTGTTTAACCAAGAGCAACCTTCGGGCAAGCGAATCAATTATTTAGTGACTGACTCGGTAAAACGCTTCCAAGCCGTGGGCGAAATCTTTTTAGGTGAACCCTTGCAGATTCATCAGATCGAACTAGTGGACGCCCAAAGCCCTTCTTAAAGACAAGCTATGAATATAGGTTGGCCAAGCCCTAGAAGATCTTTACTTTTTTTTTTGGATAATATTTCGAGCCAAATCCAGTGTTTTACTGAACCGTTCAGCCTGAGGAGGAGCGCCAGCGACGTCTCGAAGGCCTGTCCTGAGGCAACCTCGAAGGGGCTTTGCACCAAGGCTTCGAGACAGCGCTACGCGCACCCGAGCATCCTGAGGCTCTCGAAGGACTCAGCCGAACGGATCGAGCTACTGATTGGAGCAACACCTATTTTTGTTCAAAAAAAGTGAAGATACCTCAGGGCCAAGCCCTAGCCGTCAGGCTAAGGTGATTTCCCTCTCCCCAACCCTCACAGCCATTAGCCAACATGCCTACGTCATCCCGAGCACAACGAGGAATCTCCTTCATGGAGCACTGTTCCTAAATCAGAAGATCCCTCGCTGTACCTTTCCAATTAGCCCTGAGATATGGAATTTATATGTTTCTAATCCGTTCGTGCTGAGGAGGCGCATTAGCGCCGTCTCGAAGCATAATGTTTTAATGTACTCCAATCTTGAGAAATAAGCGCTTCTTTTTTTCTACGACTCCATCCTTTAATTCGTAGCTCGTCTGCAAGAGCTTCTTCCCTTGTATTAAAGGATTGAGAATACATTAATCGGATAGGTAAGCGAGTACTTGTGTAACCATTTGGAATATCTTATTTTGATGTTGATGAAGACGATGTTCAAGATTATCAGTATGACCTGACCTGTATAATAGCTACGATCATTACATTGAAGAATGTATACACAAAACACGCTGAACTCCTTTGTAGTGTTGGACTATAATGCTTCGAAACGGCGCTAATGCGCCTCTTCAGCACGAACGGATTAGAAACATATCAATTCCATTTGGCAACAAATACTTAGGGTCAATTGGAAGCGTTATGCTCCGGATGACGTGGCTCAACTATTGAAGCAACTCCTTCTCCTTCCCAAGTTTTTTATGCTCAATTTGCTTTTCACGCGCCGATTGATAACGAGCCTCCATTTCCACATCGATATAACGATCGGTTGTTATGCTAGAACCATGACCAGCATCATCACGCACATGCTCGCGGGGGCGGATTTTTACATCTTCTGAAATACCGGTGTGCCTTAACCAATGCACAGTAGCAGAGGCTAAACTATCGGCAGCTTCCGTCTGACCCTTTAGACGTAATTCTTCTGCCGCTAAATCAAAACAAAGTTGAACTAGTCGTCTAATGGGGGCGGTATCACTCATTGGCCCCGTCCCTTTAATTTTTGGAATGAGCGGGGAGTTTTCTGAAGGAGAGGGTAGCGGGGTTAAACCTAAAAAACTTCGCCAACGCATCAGACTTTCCAACATGGCGTCACTGACAGCAACCTGACGTTCCTTATTGCCTTTGCCCACGGTTGTAAACCACCAATAACCATTACTGTCTTTTGCAAAGTCATTCATGGTAGGAATCCATCGTTCACTGGCAGCAAGCTCAGAGATACGCAAGTACATTCCAAAAAGCATGCTCAGAATAAAACGAGTCCGCTCATGCTTTTCAGGATTTTCTTCAGCCAATCTCTCGCCTGCACTTAAAACCGCATCCCATTGCAGCATACTAAGGCGTCGAATAGGCGCATTTTGCTGCCGTTTACGAATAAATTTGCTTTTTTGACGGATCAAAGCGACTGGATTTGATACCAGATATTCTTCTGCAATTAAGAAATTAAATAAGGTACTTAAAATTGCAAAAATTTCCTGAACTGCACCCTGAGATAAATTAAATTCCTCAATCGATGCGGTGCTGCCCTGTTTTCTCGCTGCTTTTTTTACCGTAACAACAAAAGGTCGCCATTCTAAATTAGGTACTCGTTTTCCTTCTTTCTCGATAAACCGCGGGACCTTTTTTAAACTAATCCAACTTTCGGGCGGGTTTTGGCAAAAGCGAACGAATTGCTCGATATCTTCACGTTTAAGGGCAGTTAGCGCCATTTTTTTTATATGCCAACACCATTGTAAAAGGCGTTCTGTCTCGCGCCGATAACTATTAAACGTACCCAAGCTACCGGTGTAGCTTTTAAGAAAGTTGAGGCAATAATAAAAATCCTTGTGAAAAATAGGATTGGGTAAGAGGACATTGTCCAGATTTTTATGCAGATTATCTAGACTATCAAACAAAGGTAAAAGTTGTATTTTCATGTAAAACTTGGTGATAGAGAATAGACTAATGCTAGCTTATTCTGACTTCAAGCAGCAAACTTAAAATTTATCGAAATAAATTATTGACCTCAAGTACAGCTCCGAGTATTATTTGCGCTCTGTCCTTGGGGACGGGTTTAAAAACGGGGTGTAGCGCAGCCTGGTAGCGCGCCTGCTTTGGGAGCAGGATGTCGGGAGTTCGAATCTCTCCACCCCGACCAAATTTTTTTGCGCCCGTAGCTCATCTGGATAGAGCATCGGCCTTCTAAGCCGAGGGTAGCAGGTTCGAATCCTGCCGGGCGTGCCAGCCTTAGAGCAAGATTCTCTTAAGATAAAAATGGTGAGCGTAGCTCAGTTGGTAGAGCCCCGGGTTGTGATCCCGGTTGTCGTGGGTTCGAGTCCCATCGTTCACCCCAGACTTCGAAATGTTTATGCTAAAGATTTATTCTGAGTCTTTACAAGATAGACTTACTGTTTGATAATTCCACCCTAATTTGCGAAAGTGGCGGAACTGGTAGACGCGCTGGATTTAGGTTCCAGTGGGGTAACCCGTGAGAGTTCGAGTCTCTCCTTTCGCACCATTTCATGACATTATCCGAGAGGTGACTAGATGCAAGTTTCTGTTGAGACCTTGAAAGGTTTGGAACGTAAAGTAACAGTTTCGGTACCCACCGAAAAAGTCGAGGAAGAAGTGAGCCTTCGTCTCCATAATCTTGCTCGTAAAGTAAAAATGGATGGGTTTCGTCCTGGTAAAGTACCGTTTCACCTGGTGAAGAGCCGATTTTCCGATAATGTGCGCGAGGAAGTTGCCAGAGAAATGGTGCAATCGACCTTGTTCGAAGCATTGCAACAGAATGAACTAGTGCCTGCTGGTTCGCCGGCAGTTGAGCCTGAGCAAATTGAATCAGGGAAAGATTTCAAATACACCGCTATTTTCGAGATATTCCCAGAAGTGAGCATCACTGAGTTAAATAAGGACGAAATTGAAGTAATCCATGCTGAGCTCAAAGACAGTGATGTAGACCAAATGATAGAAAAATTGCGCGAGCAGAACAAAGAATGGCAAGAAGTTTCACGCGCTGCCGCAAAAGATGACAAAGTTATTATTGATTTCGAAGGATTCATTAACGATAAAGCCTTTGAAGGCGGTAAAGCTGAAGGCTACGAAATCGTTATCGGTTCAGGTGCAATGATTCCAGGTTTCGAAGATGGTTTAATTGACGGTAAAAAAAATAAAACCTTCGATATCAAAGTCACTTTCCCAGAAAACTATAATCATCAAGAATTGGCTGGCAAAGAAGCTACTTTTAAAATTACTATCCATCAAGTGTTGGAAGGAAAGTTACCTCCATTAGATGATGCTTTTGCTGAGAAATTTAATATTAAAGAAGGCGGTATGGATGCGCTGAAAAAAGATATTAAAGAAAATATGATTCGTGAGCTTGAGCGTCGCGTGAGTGCAATGAATCGTGAGCGCATTTTTGATAAATTGCTTACGGTTAATCAATTCGACTTGCCCAATGCACTAATTGATAAAGAAATCGAACATCTGAAGCATGATATGTATCACCGTCTCTTCGGTCATGAGCATTCAGACAATGAGCAAATTCCAGATTTCCCTCGTTCATTATTCGAAGAGCAGGCAAAACGTCGCGTTCATTTAGGTTTACTGTTCTCAGAATATGTCAAAAAACATGAACTTGTTGCTGATAAGGAAAGAGTTGATGCGATGATTGAAAAGTTCGCAAGTGCATACGAAAATCCTGATGAGCTGCGTGCATGGTACCAAGGAAGCAAAGAACGTTTGGCAGAAATTGAAGCGTTAGTGATGGAAGAAGTCGTTGCCGAAAAAATGAGTGAAAATGCTAAACTTGTTAAAAAAGCAATGAATTATGATGCTGTAATGAATCCTACTAAAGAAAATGAAGCTGCCGCCAAGGAAACTAAAGGAGAATAAATAGATGGGTTATTCAGAAAACTTGATTAGAAGTGCCAGTGGCTTAGTACCTATGGTTATTGAGCAAACCTCAAGAGGTGAGCGCTCCTATGATATTTATTCAAGGCTTTTGAAAGAACGTATTATTTTTCTTTTAGGAGAAGTTGAAGATCATATGGCGAATTTGGTTGTCGCTCAGCTATTGTTTTTAGAGTCAGAAAACCCTGAGAAAGATATTTCTCTGTATATTAATTCACCAGGTGGTGTGGTTACTGCTGGGCTTGCAATCTATGACACAATGCAATTTATTAAGCCTGATGTCAGTACTCTCTGTATTGGTCAGGCAGCAAGTGCTGCCGCCTTATTGCTTTGTGCTGGTGCTGATGGTAAACGTTTTTGTTTACCAAATTCTCGTGTAATGATTCACCAACCTTTAGGTGGCTACCGAGGACAGGCGACTGATATTGAAATTCATGCCCGCGAAACTTTAGCTGTTCGTGAACGTTTGAATAGCATTATGGCTAAACATACTAAAAAAACGTCCGATCAAATTATGCGAGATACTGAGCGCGATAACTTTATGAGTGCAACTCAGGCTTGTGAATATGGTTTAATCGATAAGGTACTCTACGATCGCGAAGCGATAGCTACAGTTGAATAGTCTATAATAAGCTTGCCAATTTGTTATAGTTGTTAACAAATTGGCAATTTTACTGGCGTTATTATTTCAATTGTCTAAAATTTTACTAGAGTATCTAGTTTGGGCTAGATAGCAGTAAGAAAGGGGTTTGTAGATGAGTAAAACCGGTAACGGCAATGGCGAAAAAGTTTTATATTGTTCATTTTGTGGAAAGAGTCAGCATGAAGTAAAGAAACTGATTGCCGGCCCTTCCGTTTTTGTTTGTGACGAATGTGTTGAGCTTTGCAATGACATTATCCGTGAAGAGACTCAGGAAACACCTGAAGAAGCTGAAACCCATTTGCCAACACCTAAAGAAATTTCCAATTTTCTTGACGAGTACGTTATTGGTCAACCTCATGCTAAAAAAGTATTGTCGGTTGCTGTCTATAACCATTACAAACGATTACATCACAAAACAGAAGATGGTATCGAATTAGGTAAGAGTAATATTCTTCTTATTGGTCCAACAGGTAGTGGTAAAACCCTGCTGGCTCAAACTTTAGCTCGATTACTCAATGTTCCATTTACCATGGCTGATGCAACAACCTTAACGGAAGCAGGCTATGTAGGTGAAGATGTTGAAAATATCATTCAAAAGCTATTGCAAAAATGCGATTACGATGTCGATAAAGCCCAACAGGGTATTGTATATATCGACGAAATCGATAAGATTTCGCGTAAATCAGATAATCCTTCAATTACTCGTGATGTTTCAGGTGAGGGAGTGCAACAAGCCTTACTGAAGTTAATCGAAGGGACTATTGCATCAGTACCTCCACAAGGCGGACGTAAGCATCCACAACAAGAGTTTTTACAAGTTGATACCTCAAATATTTTATTCATTTGTGGCGGCGCTTTTGCTGGACTTGATAAAGTGATTCGTGAGCGAAGTGACAAATCAGGTATCGGTTTTTCTGCTCAATTGAAAAACCAAAAAAGTTCTAAAGACTTGGAAAAAATCTTAGACCAACTGGAATCTGAAGATTTAGTGAAATATGGTTTGATCCCCGAGTTTGTAGGACGATTACCTGTAGTGACAACACTACATGAATTAAATGAAGAAGCATTAGTAGACATCCTCACTCGTCCTAAAAATGCACTTACTAAGCAATTTCATGCTCTATTTAAGATGGAAAATGTGGAGCTTGAATTCCGCGATGAAGCACTTCTCATAATTGCTAAGAAGGCCTTAGAGAGGAAAATAGGTGCTCGAGGTTTACGTGCCATCCTTGAAAATATACTTTTAGACACCATGTATGAATTACCTTCTCTTGAAAGGGTTAAGAAAGTGGTGATTGATGAAAGTGTCATCAATAATACTGGAAAGCCTATCCTTATCTATGAAGGTGAGGAAAGCAAACAATCTGCTGCAGGTGGAAGGGAATAAGAAGTCGTGTAGCAGCGTGTTGCCGTTCTATTATCGGTTGGTTACATTTAACTGTTGTAGAGTTGGTTTAAAGTTTCTGTTTACTCTCCAAGTGAGAGTAAACAATTCAACTCAAAGGCTGTGCTGTTTCTCATAAGATTGTCGTTTGAATAAGGGCTCATTATGTCTAGCGAAAGCGAAAATGAAATCATGCCGTCTAAAAATGAAGTAATGTCACCTTTACCTGTATTACCTCTCAGGGATGTTGTAGTTTACCCGCATATGGTCATTCCTTTATTTGTAGGGCGCGAAAAATCCATTAAAGCATTAGAAGCTGCTATGGTGGATAACAAGCAAATTTTCTTAGTTGCACAACGAAAATCCTCTAATGACGATCCGAGTCCCGAAGATGTTTATAACATAGGAACCGTTTCCAGTGTTTTGCAGTTGCTGAAACTTCCTGATGGCACCGTGAAAGTTCTTGTAGAAGGGGAACAACGTGCCAAAGTTATTCAATACACCCAGGAAAATGGGTTCTTGGAAGCTCACTTAGAGCCGATCGATGAGATCAGCGACTCTTTAAAAGAACAGGAAATTGAAATTTTAATGCGCTCTTTGATGTCTCAATTTGAGCAATACATTAAACTTAATAAGAAAATTCCGCCAGAAGTGTTAAGTTCTTTAACAAGCATTGAAGAGCCAGGTCGCCTTGCCGATACAATCGCAGCCCACCTGAGCTTAAAAGTAGATGATAAGCAGGATTTACTAGAAATTGTCGATGTAGGCACACGTTTAGAACGATTAATGGCCGCTATTGAAGGCGAAATCGATCTGTTGCATGTTGAAAAACGGGTCCGTGGACGCGTAAAACGACAGATGGAAAAAAGTCAAAGAGAATACTATCTTAACGAGCAAATGAAAGCGATTCAAAAAGAACTCGGTGAGCTTGGGGAAGAAGGCAATGAATTAGAACAGTTGGAAGCCTCTATAAACAAAGCGGGTATGCCAAAAGAAGCGAAAGAAAAATCGCTAGCGGAACTGCAAAAATTGAAGATGATGTCACCGATGTCAGCTGAAGCAACCGTCATTCGCAATTATTTGGATTGGATGCTCAGTGTGCCATGGAAGAGAAAAAACAAAATTCAATTTGATTTACGTAAGGCTGAAAAATTGCTAGATAAAGAGCATTATGGTCTTGAGAAAGTCAAAGAGCGCATTATTGAATATCTAGCTGTTCAACAGCGTGTAAAACGCTTAAAAGGCCCTATTTTGTGTTTGGTTGGACCACCTGGAGTGGGCAAAACTTCTTTGGGTCAATCGATTGCTAACGCAACTGGAAGAACTTTTATTCGTATCGCTTTAGGGGGCGTAAGGGATGAGGCTGAGATTCGTGGCCATCGACGCACCTATATTGGTTCTATGCCTGGAAAAATTATTCAAAAATTATGTAAAGCCGGGGTAAAAAATCCGCTTATCATGCTTGATGAAGTCGATAAAATGGCGATGGATTTTCGTGGCGACCCTGCTTCTGCCTTGTTGGAAGTTCTTGATCCGGAGCAAAATCATACGTTCAACGATCATTATCTAGAAGTGGATTATGACTTGAGTGATGTAATGTTTATTGCAACGGCAAATTCCTTAGAAATTCCGGCACCACTGCTTGATCGGATGGAAGTTATCCGCTTGGCAGGGTATACAGAAGATGAAAAAATAAATATTGCTGAGAGTTACTTAGTACCCAAACAACTGGTTCTAAATGGGCTTAAACCTGAGGAAATAAGTATTGGAGAAAGTGCGCTTCGCGAGATCGTGCGTCATTACACACGTGAGGCTGGGGTACGTAACCTTGAGCGTGATATAGCTAGTATTTGTAGAAAAGTAGTAAAAGAAATTTTAACAGGAAAACGCGTCAAAAAAGTCTCAGTAACTCGCACTAATATTGAAAAGTATCTTGGTGTAAAAAAATTCCGCTATGGTCTTGCTGAAGAATTTGATCAGGTTGGTCAAGTGACAGGCCTTGCTTGGACAAGTGTAGGAGGGGAATTACTGACTATCGAGGCATCCATGATGCCAGGTAAAGGTAAAACGACTCATACAGGTCAGTTAGGTGAAGTCATGCAGGAATCTATTCAGGCGGCTATGACTGTGGTGAGATCTCGGGCTAAATCGTTTAATTTAGCTGAAGATTTTTACGAAAAGAATGATTTCCATGTCCATGTTCCAGAAGGGGCAACTCCTAAAGATGGGCCTAGCGCTGGTATCGGTATGTGTACCGCACTTGTTTCGGTGGTCACACAAATACCGGTTCGCGCAGATGTCGCAATGACAGGCGAAATCACCTTACGTGGTCAAGTTCTTCCTATTGGTGGTTTAAAAGAGAAACTTCTCGCCGCTCACCGTGGTGGAATCAAACATGTTCTTATTCCTGAGGAAAATCGCAAAGACCTTGAAGAGATTCCAGATAATGTGCTGAAAAAGCTTGTAATTCATCCTGTAAAAACGATTGAAGAGGTTTTAGAGCTCGCTTTACAGCGTAGTCCTATTGGAAATTCTTCCGAATCAGGCTCTTCTAAGATTATTTCGAGCGAAAGTTCTAAAAAAAATAAAAATAAGGATTTACACGCTCATTAATACCGGGTATATTTCACTCCGTTGCCCGCTACTGGCGGGCGATGCAAGGATGTGACTGCTTGACTGAGGTAAATGATTCTGTTTTAATCGCCTCGGCTAAAGGAAGAATAACTGATAGGGGAAATGATGAATAAGAGTGAATTGATTGAAGCAATTGCAAGTGGTTCTGGTCTAACTAAAGCAGACGCTAGCCGAGTTCTCGATACTTTTATGATGACAGTTACTGACGCTTTAAAGAAAGGTGATCAGGTAGTATTGCCAGGTTTCGGTTCTTTCTCCACCGGCAACCGTTCTGCGCGAACAGGTAGAAATCCGCAGACTGGTGCAACGATTGAAATAAAAGCTTCAAGAGTTGCTAAATTTAAAGCTGGTAAGGCTTTGAAAGAAGCTGTACAAGAAAGCTAAAATTTTGGGTGCTTAGCTCAGCTGGGAGAGCATCGCCCTTACAAGGCGAGGGTCGCAGGTTCGATCCCTGCAGCACCCACCAAGAATAGGAGTGGTAGTTCAGTTGGTTAGAATACCGGCCTGTCACGCCGGGGGTCGCGGGTTCGAGCCCCGTCCACTCCGCCAGATTAACGCGCCGAATGGCGCGTTTTTTTTATCAAGCATTTCCTTGCGAATTTACCAAATATGGAATTTCGAACATGTTGCAGAAGCTGAACGAACGCATACAGGGTGTTATAGCCTGGGTAGTTATTATTCTGATTGCTGTTACCTTTACATTATTCGGAGTAGATTACTTCATGCAGTCTCATCAAACCTCGGATATCGAAGTTGATGTGAATGGGCATCCTATAAGCAAACAGGCTTTTGAAAATAACTATCGCCGAGCTCGCCAGCAACGCGATCCTTCGCAATTCACAGCTGCTACTGAAGCAACGCTCAAGAAGCAAGTACTAACTGACATGATTACTAATGAAGTCAGTGTGCAAGCCGCAAGAAAAGCCGGTTTTGAAGTCAGTAGAGATCAAGCGAATGCTGCAATTCTAAATATTCCGCAGTTTCAACAAGATGGTCATTTTTCTCAAGAAAGATATCAACAAGCCTTGACTAACGCGATGTTTACTCATGAATCTTTTCAGAACGAAGTAAAACAGGGCATGTTGCTTAATCAACAACGATTTGCATTCATAGGTAGCTCTTTTGTTCTACCCGCTGAGATTAAACGTTTTGTTAAACTTTATATGCAAACACGGGATTACGATTATTTAGAAATTCCTACCAGCTTGTTTACCCAAAACAGTCAAGTTTCTGACGGCGTAATTAATGATTATTACCAGCATCATCAGAAAGAATTTTTAACTCCTGAAAAGGTTAGTATTGATTTTGTTCTTTTATCCACACAAGAGATGAAAAACAAGGTTCAAGTGAGTCTCGAAGATCTAAAACGCTATTATGATGAGAATCAAAGTAGTTTTCAGACTCCAGCTCAGTGGCAGGTAGCACATATTCTTTTTGCTGTCCCTGAAGATGCTTCAGAAGAAGTACAAAATCAGGTGAAACAAAAAGCAGAAGAAACTTATCAAGCCTTACAAAATAACCCCGCAAAATTCGCGGATTTTGTCAAAGCAAGCTCAGATGATAAATTATCAATCGCCAATGGTGGATTGCTTCCTTGGTTAGTGGCTGGTCAATCAGGGTTTGATAAAACTTTGGCGAATTTAACACAACCAGGACAAATTACTCCGCCGGTCAAATCACCTCATGGGTATGAGCTTTTTAAACTTATAGCTTACAAGCCTGCAACAGTGAAGCCTCTGGAAGAAGTACAAGCCAATATAAAAGAACAATTAGTTTCAGATCTTACTCAGGCACAATATGCCCGAGCTCTAGAACAACTTGGTGATCTGAGCTATCAAAGTCCTGATTCACTAAATCCCGTTGCAGATGCTTTAAAGCTACCAGTTGAACATACCGAAGCTTTTTCGCGTCAGGGTGGCAGTACTGATTTAACCAAAAATAAGCAGATAATTAATGCTGCATTTAGCCATGATGTTTTGGGACTTGGTAATAATAGCGATCCAATACAGCTTGATAATGACTCTGTTCTCGTTTTACGAGTTAATCAACACCTTCCTGCTGCAGAAAAACCATTAGCAGAAGTCAAAGATTTTATTGCTAAAAAATTAGCACTTATAGATGCTGAAAAACAAGCAAAGCAGCTAGGCACTGAATTATTATCAAATAAGGAAAATGGTAATCTGCGAGAGAAATTAATAAAAGACAAGCAATTGCAATGGCACGAAATCGAAAAAGCAACACGCGATACCGATAAAGCCGATGTTGCGATTAACGATTTAGCGTTTAGCTTGCCTCGCACTAATAGTTATAATGGCCGAGGTTTAACTAATGGCAATTATGTGATTGTGCGTTTAAAGAAAATTAATGACGGACAATTGAAATTACTAGATAAAGAACAGCAAGGCAGTATAGCCCAACAGATTGAAGCGAACTATGGTGTTATGGATTATGATTTGTACATTAACCATTTAGTCGCCGCTTCAAAAATTCAGAACCCTTAATTACCAGGGAGATTTAAATGGCGGATAAGTTTACCGACAATTTACTTACTCAATTTCAACTGAGTATGTTAAAAGATTTTCAGAAATTACAGGCGGAAGGGAAATCTATCAATGAGATTTCTAAGTTTATACGTGAAAAATTTGAATTCAATCTAAGATATAATCAAGATAGTTCTTTATACGGTCTACCTGATGGAGAATGGCAAAAAGCGAAAGCAGTACTTGATACCTTTTTAGTCGCTGTATTACCTAAAGAAGAAGCAAGTTCACCACAATTGTTTTTCCCACCAATTATGTTTACTCTTATCCAAATAAAAGAGTTTAAAAGTAATGAGGATTACTGTTATTGTTCTACTCTGGATGCCATTTTCTATTGGTCTTTGCTAGATAGTCTTACTTATCATCATCATTTGCATGGTGTCGGTGCTATCGCTGTCGGCGGGGTTCATGATCATTCTGCTGGTGATGCTCTTAACAATGTTAATGATAAAGATAAAGCTAATTTATGGGCTTTTCTGCTTTTGTTATTACTTTGTACCGTAGCAATTATTTTGACTTTGATTGCCCTTGCTTATCTTTTTGTTGAATTTTTTGACTCTATGGAGCGTTTGTGGCATAACGAAGGTTTATGGCAGGCAATGATATCCATGTTGAGTGCTGTAGCCTTTGGTGCTGCATCAGGCTGGCTGACTGCTGCCTTTCTTGCTGCACCTATAACCGCTTTGGCTGTTGCTGCAGGTGCAAATCCTGTTGGTATGGTGATTTTAGGCGTGATCTGCTTAACATTAATCGGTGCTGGTGCCGGTTGTTTTATTACTAATACCCTACAAACTAAACTCCTTACAATAAGAAATTCTGATGCGCTTGATCCTACAGATTCTCGATTTACTCTTACTAAAGCGGAAGAAGCCAATTTAATTGAGCAGAATCTTGATCCGATAAAAGTAAAATGTGCAATAGCAGCTCTTCGCCAGAAATTAGGTAAGGGGGATATGCCTTACTATATTACTCGCTTATTTAACAGTGATAAGCAAGAGATTTTAGATCAAGTTAGAGACTTGCGGCGTGGTAAATTAGCAAAAATTGAGATAGAAGTTGGTGGTGTTCAAATGAATTTTGATTTGCGACCTTTATCAAAAGAACAATATCAGGCTTCTAATCATGACCATTATAATTCATCAGAAGATACTAGAGAAGAGGATATAGAACCATCAGATGATGTACCTCCTCCCTACTTTGTACCGTACTCTGGACATCATTACTATCCACAACAACCGCAACAGTTCTATTCCCAACAGCAGCATAGCGGTCAGCAGCAGTTTTACCCACAACAGCAGCATGGCGGTCAGCAGCAGTTTTATCCACAACAGCAGCATGATGGTCATCAGCAGTTTTATTCCTCTACTCAGCAGCAAGTTCCCTTCCAGCAGCCTCCATATCCTGGATTTAACCCTTATATTCCTCAAGGATGTTATCCTTATCAACCAGGCGGACAACAACCTATATATCAGAACCCAAACAATTTTGGTTAAAGGGTTATCAAATTAGGCCTTGATAAGCTTTGCTTATTAAGGCTTACAGAGTGAGAATCATGAAAGTCGGTTGCCTTGGGTCAATCTGTTTATTTTTTCATTTATGATGAATTATTGGAGCAAAGCACAACTTACACCTTTGTCGGCTTTTATAGATGAATTGTTTGGTTTAAATCGCTTGGGCTTTCCCAAGCGATGAATACTTTGAATACAATAACAAATTGTTTTATTCTAAATCAGACATTGCTATAGCATGATATCCAGCGTCAACATGGACTACTTCAGCAGTTATACCAGAAGCTAAATCAGAGCAAAGGAAAGCAGCAGTATTGCCTACTTCTGCTGCAGTAACATTCCGTTTCATTGGTGTAGTATTGGCGTAGGCAGCTTGCATTTTACGAAAATCTTTAATACCTGCAGCAGCTAGGGTTTTAATAGGCCCGGCAGAGATAGCATTGACGCGTAATCCACGTGGTCCTAAGCTTGCTGCCAAATATCGCACTGAAGCTTCTAAGCTCGCTTTGGCAATACCCATGACGTTATAGTTAGGAATTGCTTTTTCAGCGCCATAATAACTCAGTGTCAGAATTGCTCCTTGTGAATCTTGCATCAAGGGTAAAGCTGCCTTAGCAAGACCAATTAAACTATAGGCACTGATATCATGAGCGATGTGAAAACCTTGACGATGCACACAATCCACAAAATCACCACTAATTTGATCGGCTGGTGCAAAAGCAACTGAATGAATAAGAATGTCTAATTGATTCCAGTGACGGCCCAATTGCTCAAAAACTGCTTGAATATCCAAATCATTGGCTACATCACAAGGAAAGGTCAAATTGGAGTTAAACTCCGCTGCCATCGTTTCAACACGACTTTGTAACTTTTCATTTTGATAAGTAAACGCCAATTCAGCACCTTGCTCATGAAATGCTTTAGCAATTCCGTAAGCAATAGAGCGATTGCTTGCTAGTCCAACAATTAATGCTTTTTTTCCTTGTAAAAACCCCATCTTAATCTCCTCTAACCGTCTAAGTGTTTCGCCAGTAATTCACGCATTTTCGCCTGGATCATATCAATAGCGATACGATTTTCTCCTCCTCGTGGAACAATGAGATCTGCATAGCGACTGGAGGGTTCAATGAATTGTAGATACATTGGCCTGACTGTCGTCTCATACTGATGAACAACAGATTCAAAAGATCGTTGACGCTCAACGACATCACGCTTTAAGCGACGGGTTAAGCAAACATCTAGAGGCGTTGACATAAAAATACGAATATCCATTATTTCGCGTAATTGCTTGTCAGTAAATAATAAAATACCTTCCAAAACAATAATTGCATGTTGCCCAACACGACGAGTTTCTGTCAATCGTAGGTGTTTGGAATGCGAATAGATAGGAATCTCAACGGATTCACCTTGTCGTAATTTACGCAAATGCTCGCACAGTAGGGCATGATCAAATGCATCAGGATGATCGTAGTTAATTTTTTCTCGTTCAGCGAAGGGTAGATGGCTATTGTCTTTATAATAGGCATCCTCTGATATGACAACCACTTGCTCAGAGCCTAATTCATTGACAATCGTATTTGCTAGAAGACTTTTTCCGGAGGCTGACGGGCCAGAAATTCCGATAATAATTGCTTGTTTGTTCATGACGCCACTATTCAAAATTTTGTGCAAATGTTAAGGCTTTATGACAATAAATTCAATTTGTTTCTTTTAAGAAGAACATATAGAGCTCCTTCGCCACCATCTCGAGCTAAGGCACTGTGAAATGCTAACACCTGCGAAAATTGTGGTAACCAGTGATTAACTAAATTTTTTAAGACAGGCGTCTCGCCTTGGCGACTTCCTTTTCCATGAATGATTAAAAGGCTACGATGGGCTAAATTGGTTTGCTGTGTAATAAATTTAATTAAAGATTCCCTAGCTGCCTCTGTCTTTTGACCATGCAGATCTAATCTCGCCTCCCAAGGAATTAACCCCATTTTGAGCTCGCGTAGGCGTTTACTTGGAATACTATGACTAGAGTAAGATAAAATTGTTTGCGCTTGGACTTCGTTGGTGTAGTAATCCGAAAGATAAATTGTCGGTATATCCTGCCTTGGAATCGACTCCCTTTTGTGGATTTTGGTTACCTTGGGGGGAGTGGATAATTGAATTTTATTGGTTTTCTGCAGTGGTTTTACGCCACTCATCATCTTACGAAACAAGGCTTTGTCTTCGTCAGACAAAGAATCATCAGACATACGGATATAAAATCGAAACAAGAATATTAAAATTATAATGTATTTATTAGGGTAAACGCAGGTATTGGGCAAAATAAACCTAAGTTTACGGGTTGCGAGAGGGCTAACCTAGGCTTGGCCAAGGCTAACTTAGGCAATTAAAGTGAGGACAAAATCTCTAAGTTAGCGTACAATTTGTGATAATTATGTTCGTTACATTAACACCTTTAAAGTTGTGTCTATCAACTAGCACATTTTAATAGTACAAGGCAATTTATGACTGACTCTTATGCGACAATGACTACTCATTTTGAAACAATTATTGATTTTCTTCGTTTTGGTATAAGCCAAGCCTATGCCTCTAATCTTTATTATGGCCATGGGACTGATAATGCTTGGGATGATATACTTGCATTGATCCTTGATAGTCTATCTTTACCTATAGATTGCGATCCAATGCTTTTACAAGCTCGCTTGACCCCCGCAGAAAAGCAAACTCTGGTGTATCGTTTATCGCGACGAATTATCGATAAAGTTCCTGTCCCTTATTTGACGAATGAAGCCTATTTCTGTGATTTAGCGTTTTATGTGGATGAGCGTGTTTTAATTCCGCGCTCGCCAATTGCTGAATTGATTCAACAACAATTTTCTCCTTGGTTAGAAGCAGAGAGGGTAGAGCGAATTTTGGATCTCTGTACAGGTAGTGCTTGCATTGCAATTGCCTGCATTGATGCCTTTCCGAATGCCCATGTTGATGCGGTCGATATTTCTGCAGATGCTTTAGAAGTTGCTGAAATTAATCGAGAGCGTCACGGTGTACAAGAGGTATTGACTCTGCTTGAATCCGATTGCTGGTCGAATGTACCGAAAGAACGTTACGATTTAATTGTTAGCAATCCACCCTATGTTGGTGCAGAGGAAATGCAAACTTTACCTGAAGAGTATCTTTATGAGCCACGACTTGCTTTAGAAACAGAGAATAATGGCTTGGCAATTGTTGAAAAAATTCTTGCAAACGCCCATGATTATCTGACAGAAGATGGTATTTTGGTAGTTGAAGTGGGTAATAGCGATGAAGCACTGGCTAATGCTTTTCCGCAAATCCCTTTTACGTGGCTTGATTTTGAGCATGGTGGTCATGGTGTATTCTTACTGACTCGTCAACAATTGGAAGCCTATTTTGCATCTGCAGGTAATTAAATGAGTGGAAACACATTCGGAAAATTGTTTACCGTAACAACTTTTGGTGAAAGTCATGGTCCCGCTTTAGGTTGTATAGTAGACGGTTGTCCTCCAGGATTAGCCTTATCAGCCGAAGATATTCAACCTTTTCTTGATAAACGCAAACCTGGACAATCAAAATACACAACACAAAGACGAGAAGAAGATAAAGTTGAAATTCTTTCAGGTGTATTTGAAGGATTAACAACAGGCACTCCCATCGCTTTATTGATTCAGAACAGTGATCAACGCTCCAGTGATTATGAAGCGATAAAGACTATTTTTCGCCCGGGACATGCCGATTTTACCTATCATCATAAATATGGTCACCGCGACTATCGCGGCGGAGGACGTTCCTCTGCTCGCGAAACAGCAGCGAGGGTCGCTGCGGGTGCAATTGCACGCCTTTATTTACAACGTGTTTTAGGTATAGAAATTCTTGGTTATTTGCAGCAAATGGGGTCGCTTGTTCTTGATTTTGTTGATGAAAAAGAAATAAACAATAATTCCTTCTTTTGTCCCAATCAGCATCAAATCCAAGTCTTGGCCGACACTATTGATCAATTGCGTCGCCAAGGTGATTCGGTGGGTGCTCGTGTGACGGTAATGGCACGCGGAGTACCTATCGGACTGGGCGATCCGGTTTTTGATAAATTGGATGCCATGTTAGCTTATGCCATGATGTCAATTAATGCCGTAAAAGGTGTGGAAATTGGTGCTGGGTTCGCTTCAATAAGCCAATTGGGTAGCGAACATCGAGATGAGATGACGCAAAAAGGTTTTCTCAGTAATCATGCTGGTGGCGTACTCGGAGGCATCTCCACAGGACAACCCCTCGTTGTCAGTATGGCTTTAAAACCTACGTCGAGTATCATTAAACCAGGTAAATCAATGAATACCGAAGGTGAAGAAGTTAGCGTAGTAACGAAAGGACGTCACGATCCCTGTGTGGGTATTCGTGCTGTTCCTATAGCCGAAGCCATGATGGCTTTGGTGTTAATTGATCATTATTTGCGGGATAAAGCACAGAATAAATGACGTGCCTAATTTTTTTTGAAATGATAATAATTTGGTTCCTAATTTGAGGTAGTGATGAGTAGACGACTTAATATTGCAATTGTGGGTGCAACTGGTGCAGTGGGAGAAGCACTGCTTACCGTTTTGGAAGAGCGTGATTTTCCAGTTGATAAGCTTTATCCTCTTGCAAGTCATCGTTCAATAGGTAAGACGGTTATCTTTAACAATCGCAATTTAGATGTGCTTGACCTCGCTACCTTTGATTTTAGCCAGGTGGATATTGCATTATTTTCTGCAGGGGGCTTGGTCTCTAAAGAGTATGCACCCATCGCTGCTAAGGCCGGCTGTGTTGTTGTGGATAACACTTCATTTTTTCGTAATGAAAAAGATATTCCCCTTGTGGTCCCAGAGGTCAATCCACATCGCATCGCTGATTATAAAAATCGCGGAATTATCGCTAATCCGAATTGTTCAACCATCCAAATGGTTGTCGCGTTAAAACCGCTGCATGATGCAGTAGGTATTAGCCGCATCAATGTTGCAACCTATCAAGCGGTTTCAGGAACGGGTAAGAAAGCGATCACCGAATTAGTGACTCAAGTAGGCGAGTTATTGAATGGTCGAGCAGCAAAGGCTGAGGTTTATCCTCAACAAATTGCGTTTAACGTTATACCACATATTGATGAGTTTCAAGAGAATGGTTACACCCGTGAAGAAATGAAAATGGTGTGGGAAACTAAAAAAATTATGGAAGATGAGTCGATTCTTATAAATCCAACTACAGTTCGTGTGCCTGTCCTTTATGGCCATTCTGAAGCGATTCACCTGGAGCTGAAAGCACCGATGTCGGTCGAAGAAGCCCGTAAGCTATTATCAAAGGCCCCAGGCATTAAGTTAATTGATAATACATCTAAATTACAATATCCAACACCTCTTACCCATGCAGTTGGTCGTGATGAAGTATTTGTTGGACGCATTAGAAAGGATATTTCTCACCCTAATGGCTTAAATTTATGGGTTGTCGCCGATAATATTCGTAAAGGGGCAGCGACAAATGCTGTACAAATTGCAGAAATTCTGCAACGAGAGTATTTATAATTTATAATTAAACGTATGAGCGAATTTAGTAAAAGAGACATTGATTTTCCAACCCGATTATCTGGTAATAATCGGGGCGGTTCCATTTTGAAAGATGAAACCTGGGAAATGGAAAATAAACGACGTGAAGCGGAAAAAACAGGTCATCGTAAATTGGGTGCAAAAGTTCATGATCGTGAGCATTATGAACCACAAGCAGGGCAAGAACAAAATTTTCAAGAAACCATTCAGAGCCATCCGCTCTTAGATAATCCTTATTTTGACGGAATTGCAGATAATGAAAATCCGAGGGGTGATCCTGAAGCATTGATAAAAGCCCAAAATGCTAGAAATGAACAAGAGTTGCAACATCGTATGAAATTAGGGCTTCAACCAAAATTAAGCTCAGCGCCTGAATATAAGCCTTAGGACCGCTAAATGACTATTGCCAATGATATTATCAGCTCACGCATGCCTGATTTTGACCATTATCTACGTCAAGGTGAATCTTTAGACGATATTGATGAATATGGTTTTACACCACTTGTTGAATGCGCAATTGCTCGTCAAACCGACATCGCTGAGCAATTATTGTTGCGTGGCGTTGATGTGAATAAAGGGGATATGACAGGAAGGACACCACTTCACTGGGCAGCTGATAACAATGACATTGAGTTAGCGCGATTGTTATTAAATCATGGGGCTAATCCTAATGCTTACACGACTTCTGGTCTTTCTATTTTAGTTTATCCTGTCTTAAGGGGAAATGATAATCTCAAGCATTTACTCTATCAACATGGAGCAAGACTTGATTTTGCTCTCGATTTTATTAATGGCAAATTGATAGGGCATCGCTATGAATTAACGGGCCATGTCGATATCGCTAATGCTGAAAATGAGTTTGTCGAGCTCAATTATGAAGGCTTTATGCTTGAATTTACTGTGGCTGTGGTTAAAGATTCTCTGCGTCGCTTTATAAGCAGTTATTCCACACGTCATTTAAGAGAGTATTTTCCGTTTATTTATCCCATCATGGATGCTTTCTCTGTCGCAGGCGAGTTATTAAAATTACAACATAATTTCTATTTGAATTTAAATGATAAGCATAAAGCCAAGCTTGCAAGTCTATTAGCACAATCACCCATGTTAATTTTACCAGCAGCGAGTCGTGGCCATGCTCTTGGTTTTCTGCGTTATAAAAACTGGTGGGTCAAAATAGATCGAGGTGAAAATAGTTTAAAGGAAGGAACGGTTAATATTTATCGTATCTCGCGCCCTGATGCCCTTAATCTTAATTTTTTACTCGAATTTCTTTATAAAAAACAGCCTCGTAGTTATTTTCATGAAACGATCAATAAAAAATTAGGCTTAGTACCTGTCGCTAAAATGCCTATCAGTGCACAGATTACAGGTAACTGCTCTTGGGCTAATATACAAGCCATTGTACCGGTCGGTTATGCTTTACAACAACTCGATTTAACTGGCGAATTTTCTACTCAAGCCTCTATCGATCTTTATAACACCTGGGTTGAATGGGATAAGGATCGCGCCCTGGATGAGTGTATCCAGCGGTTTTATCTAGCCAATTACGTACGTAAAGCAAGTTTTGTAGCCATGCTGGGCGCAATACTTTTTCAAGCTTGTGATTATAGTAATGCTCACCACGTAGAGCGTGCTGAGAAAATTCTTACCATTCTCACTCTGCCGGAATATTATTATATTTTGGAGAGTTATTTAGAGGCCTACTGTACTAAGCGCTTAACTCGTCGAGGCAATAACTTACTTAAGCTTCTTGATGATTGTGGGGTCAATCCAAATATTGGTATTACGCCAATAGCAACGGGTTTAAAAGAATCGGAGTAGGACTCCCTCCCGCGAAGAGGGGTAAATCGGGTTGTCTATCTACTTGCCTGCGAAAGAAGTTCAATAAATAGTATGATTTCCTTCGGGGGGAGGGGATAGAACAAAGGTCTGAGAAAAAATTGCTGCAGAACTCTCAGAGTCCAAACAAGTAATTGTTAACCTTCAAGATCGAATTATTCGCTAAATAAGGCTTAGCCTGACGGCTATGGGCCAATGTCCAATACCAATCTGCGAATCCCCATGGCTTGATACCATGGGGATTCGCAGCAGGTTTCGAGCTATGAATTATTCTTTATTCACTGATTCCTTTTTTTTATTGGAATCAGGTTTTAAAGGCACGACACGACCTGTGGCTTGTTGACCCGGTTGATTTCTGCGTCGTTGTGGATTACCACTGGTATTATTACGCTGTTGGTTTCCTGAGCGGCGACGACGGTTAGATTGATTCGACTGACGTTTTTCCCCACTTGCACCTTGGTTTGTTTGACGATGCGGTTGAGGGCTGCGAGTACTTCTCTCCTGGGAGGTAGGCGTATCAGTAGGTGCCGATGAGGAGGTAGATGCTTCCGAAATACTACCGAACAAACTAGACCATAGACGCTTAATGAAACTATTGTGTTGCGTTTTTGCTGGTTGTTGTCCAGAAAAACCCTTCACTGCAGGCTCATCATGCTTAGTAGCTTCCTGATCGGAGCGAGTTACCGTAAGTTCCGGTTGCTGAATCAGCGTGTAGCTGGGTTTCTTATTTTTTCCAACATTGTCTTCTTTTAAACGTATAATGTTGTATTGTGGTGGATGCATGTAAGGATTAGCAATGATTAGTACCTGCACATTATGACGCTTCTCGATATTTAGAATAAATTCTCTTTTTTCGTTGATGATGAAAGTAGCCAATTCAACTGGCAATTGCACTTGCACCTCAGCGGTTTTTTCTTTTAAGGCTTCTTCTTCAATAAGCCTAGTGATTGATAAACCATGCGATTGAATATTTCTTACAGTACCGCGCCCTTCACAGCGTGGGCATACTTCTTGTGCATTTTCACCCAGTGAAAGACGTAGGCGCTGACGTGACATTTCAAGCAAGCCAAAGCGAGATATACGGCCCACTTGGATGCGCGCTCTATCGGCTTTAAGAGCCTCTTTCAAGCGATTTTCAACATCGCGTTGATTTTTGCTAGAGCTCATATCAATAAAATCAATGACAACCAGACCACCTAGGTCTCGTAAACGTAATTGACGAGCAATTTCATCGGCTGCTTCAAGATTAGTGTTTAAAGCAGTTGTTTCAATGTCTGCACCGCTGGTTGCTTTAGCGGAGTTGATATCAATTGAAATTAATGCCTCCGTACGGTCAATCACTAATGCGCCACCAGAAGGAAGCAGGACTTCACGTTGGTAAGCGGTTTCAATTTGACTTTCAATTTGATAGAAATTAAATAAGGGTATTGTGTTGTTGTAGAGTTTTAAGTTGGGTAGAAAATCAGGCTTTACCTGCTCAATGTATTGTTTCGCTTTAACATAAGAAACTTGGTCATCGATGATAATTTCATCAATGGATTTGCGCAGATTATCGCGAATAGAGCGAATAATAACGTCGCCTTCTTGATGAATCAAGCAAGGGGCAAGTTGAGTATTATAAGCTTGACGAATGGCTTGCCACTGATTGCACAACATATCAAGGTCAGCCTGCAACTCATCTATATTTTTGCCGACACCTGCGGTGCGAATAATAAGACCCATACCATCAGGTAACTGCAATGCATTTAAAGTTTCTTTAAGCTCATCTCGATCATCGCCTTCGATACGACGGGAAATGCCACCAGAATTTGGATTATTAGGCATTAAAACGAGGTAACAGCCTGCTAAGGTGATATAGGTAGTGAGCGCCGCGCCTTTATTTCCTCGTTCCTCTTTATCAACTTGAATAAGTAATTCTTGGCCTTCACGAATTAAACTAGTAATAGGTGGCTTATCATCACCAAAGTCATCAGGATTTCTACTGAGGTATTCTGGTGCGATTTCTTTAAGTGGTAGAAAACCTTGGCGTTTGGCACCATATTCAACAAAAACAGCATCTAGACTCGGTTCACGGCGCGTTACTAGTGCTTTATAAATATTCCCTTTCTTTTTGACCTCTGAAGGACATTCAATGTCCAGGTCATACAAATCATTATCTTTTACCAGCGCAACTCGAACCTCTTCGGTTTGAGTCGCATTTATTAACATTTTTTCCATTATTTACCCCATAAAAGGGCGCTATACACTCAAGCAAAGATAGTATAAGGCTATCTATTTAGTGTTTTGAGGCTAGGTTTTGCTTGAGCCAGATTTTGGCCTGAAGCTTCACTGGAAAATTTCCAAGAGCTTAATGTAGCAATAAACCCATATCTCATTTGTAACTATTGTCAATTTAAACTTAGGTAAGCTGACAACAATCCCTCAATAACAAAAAATATCCACTTTAAGCAACACCCAAGACCATAAAGACAGACCGCACGCATGGTACCGGTAAATATAGCGGCGCATACTGGGTAGGATACATCTGTAATAACTGATTTCGTGATAAATAAGGTGTAATGGTTGTTTCATGCATATGAAACCCCCTCTTGCCTAAAATCTGCAAAATAAGTGGTGACTGATGTAAGGCATGTCTGACATGCGTGGGTATCTGATATATTCGTTTTCAATTTAGCTCTGGTATTGGGTTGCTTCCTTATATCATACACTTAAGGGGAAGCGCGTTTGGTTTGTTTTCTACTCTACTAAATTATAGCCTCAAATAAGCGCTTTTCATCGAAAGAACTGTAACGCTAGGAGAAATACTAGGTTCCAGTGCTTGAAAATCTCTTATTTAAAGCTCATGCTAGCGAGCAAATAACAGAACCCCAACATTTGGTCGAATTGCTTTCGACCGATAAACTTTTTCTTTGTTTATGCGTTATAATTCGGTCGTGTGATAATTTTCACACGATTCTGAATAGTAACAAAAAAAAACAGCTACAGCAAATAGGTTTGTACAATGAGTGACGTACGTTACACTGAAATCAGTGCCGAAGAAGAAGGGCAACGCCTTGATAATTACTTGATGCGAATTTTGAAAGGTGTCCCTAAAAGCCATATTTATCGCATAATACGCGCAGGCGAGGTACGTATTAATAAAAAAAGAGCACAAGTCTCTTCACGATTAGTTAAAGGGGATTGTGTACGCATACCACCGGTACGCACCGCTCAAGAAAAAGAGATTCATGTGGGTGCAAAATTGGAGCAGCGTCTGCGAGATAGTGTTATTTTTGAGGACTCTAGTCTATTAGTGATCAATAAACCTGCTGGAATTGCAGTCCATGGAGGTAGTGGTTTGAGTTTAGGGGTCATTGAAGCGGTTCGTAAAACCCGCGATGATTTGTCCTATATTGAGCTTGTTCATCGTTTGGATAAAGAAACTTCAGGTTGTTTATTGCTGGCAAAAAAGCGCAGTATGTTACGTGCGATTCAAGCCTTGTTAGAGGCTCGAGAAGTCAATAAAATGTATTGGGCATTATTGCATCATCCATGGCTGGGCAAAAAAACTATTGTGGTTGATGCTGCACTCGAAAAAAACATTCTTAAGTCAGGTGAGCGTATTGTTGTAGTGAATGAAGAGGGTAAATCATCGCAGACACGCTTTAAGCTACTCGAAAATTACCAGCAGGCCTGTTGGGTCGAGGCATCACCTAAAACGGGGCGTACCCATCAAATCAGAGTGCATAGTGCCCATTTAGGCCATGCGATTGTAGGTGATGAAAAATATGGAAAACCGGAGCCAATCGAAGGTTTGGAAGCAAAATCGCGACTATATTTGCATGCTAGGGCAATTCAATTTAACCTGAACGGAAAAAATTATCTGTTCGAAGCAAACTTAGACGAACGGTTTGCCGAAACACTGAAAAGATTACGTGCAAGGAGTTTGTTGACTCATGGGTAAACCATATCGTTTGGTGGTATTTGATTGGGAAGGGACCTTAGGCGATATCCTAGGACAAATTTTAAATAGTGTATCCACCGAAGCTAAACGGTTACAATTTGGTGAATTAGATGAACAGCTAGCTCGTCAGTCGGTAGGGCTTGGCTTGGTTCTCGCTTTGAAAAAATCATTCCCACACTTGAATGAAGAACAACAAGAGCAGCTTTTGCTGGCGGTACATCAATCTTTAGTTTCCCGAACAACTGAAGTCTATTTGATTCCAGGCGCACGAGAAATTGCTGAGCGTTTGCAGCACGCAGGTATCGATATAGGAATTGCCACCAATAAAGGGCATCAATCCTTACAACGAGTTTTGCAAGCAAGTGGATTAGATCAATTGTTCAAGGTGACTCGTTCCGCTGGTCAGACTCCTGCAAAGCCTTGTCCACAAATGCTGGAGGAAATTATGGACACTTATGGAGTGAACGCAAAAGAGACTTTAATGGTGGGTGATTCAGTGAGCGATATCGAAATGGCAAAAAGCATTGCTGTGGATGCAATTGGGGTGGACTTTTATCATCAACAAGAAGCTGCACTCCTTAATGCAGGTGCTTTGGCCGTTTTTGATGACTATCAGCAACTTGCTAAGTATTTACAATTGGATTAAAGGGGATTTTAGTGACTAAGATAACCAATTTACCCAATTTATTGACTTTGATGCGTATCGCATTAATACCTATTTTTATTATTGTTTTTTATCTCCCATTTTCTTGGGCGCATGGTTTCGCTGCTGCTATTTTTGCTTTGGCTAGTTTTACTGATTGGTTAGATGGTTATTTAGCCCGTAAACTGGAGCAAATGTCGCTTTTTGGTGCTTTTTTAGACCCTGTAGCGGATAAGTTATTAGTAGCCTGTAGCTTACTCCTTTTGGTTGGCGCGAAGAATGTGGAATACATTACTATTCCAGCAATTGTCATTGTAGGGCGTGAAATTGTTATTTCGGCTTTGCGAGAATGGATGGCAGAAATTGGAAGCCGTGCAAGTGTTACAGTCAGCTATATTGGCAAGATAAAAACAACATTGCAGATGTCAGCGCTTTTTTTACTCATCGCTTTCTCACCTTCAGAGTCTTGGTGGGGTGTTTTTGGGTTTATTATGCTTTACGTGGCAGCGATTTTAACGATTTGGTCAATGATTATTTACCTTAGTATTGCTTGGCCACAGTTGATGAAAAAAGGGCATGCGATAAGTTAATTTTTTTAATTTTTATTTGTTGACAGCAGTTTAAATTTCGGTAGAATTGCACCCCGTAGAGACGCGGGAATAGCTCAGTTGGTAGAGCACAACCTTGCCAAGGTTGGGGTCGCGAGTTCGAGTCTCGTTTCCCGCTCCAAATTAAAGCGACGACAGTCGCTTTTTTTTTAGCGAGTTACTATAGGCTAGGCCCATAGAATTCCTAGTAGTAGCTCAAATCAATTATCGACCCCCTAAAACAGGCGCGTCGAGTGTAGATTGAGTGATTTACGACGGTTCGGGAAAACTGAACTGCTAGTCTTATAGTTTGGCTGTGTGGCAGAGTGGTTATGCAGCGGCCTGCAAAGCCGTGTACGCCGGTTCGATTCCGGCCTCAGCCTCCAAGATTTGCCCAGGTGGCGAAACAGGTAGACGCAAGGGACTTAAAATCCCTCGGGAGTTAAATCCCGTGCCGGTTCGATTCCGGCCCTGGGCACCATTAATTGTTCGCAAGTATCAAATTACAACCTAATCACATTAACTCACTACCCCTTTTATTTCAGCTTGGGCGCTAATTTAAATATTGCTTTGCAATGAAGTCTCATAAAGGGTAATTATTCGAGTATAATACTGCCTTCCCTGTTTTTATAATTAATCCATGCCACACTTCATTATTGGTAATTTCGGTAATCATTCTTTAGCTGTTATGCAGGCTTTGGTTGAAAGAGATTTGGCTGAGCTTCATTTTGTATGCGTTAATACTGGTTGGGCAGCCACTTCCTGGCCTGAACGAGTGTTGGCTTGTTCTGATTATGCAAGTAGTCAGGGGGTAAAGGTTCATTTACTGGATGCTCAAGCAAGTTTTTCTGAAATGGTTAAGGATCGTAAACAGTTTCCTAGTCATAAGTTTCAATGGTGTGCTAGTTTTTTGAAAGGGCTAACTATACTAAATTTTTTGGATGAATCTGATCCTTCTTGTGAAGCGCTCATCGTATCCGGCAAGCGCAGATGTGATTCTCGTCGTTATGCCAATTTGCAAGAGTTTGAGAAAGAGGAGGAGTTATATCAAGGCAGAACAATTTGGCACCCGCTTTGGCTAATGAATAATCAGGAATTTGCTGAGTTAATCAAAAGAACCGGGTTTAAACCTCTTCCTCACCAAAGTTTAGAATGTAGTCCCTGCATTCACACCCAAACAATCGAATTAACTTACCTTGATGAGCAGTCTATAACGCGACTAGAGACGCTTGAGCAGGCGATTGGGAAGTCAATGTATAAAGATCCTATCCGTGTCCAATATGCAGCCGCAAAAGATTCTGAGCGTTTAGATAGCTTAGATTTACAGCAGTTTGATCGGGGGTGTGGTGCTGCTTGGGGGTGTGGAGAATGAGATACTGTTGTTATTGTGATATTTTATTTCAGAAAGAGCAATATTGAAAATCTCATTCCTTGACGGCTTAGTTGGCTCTCTCCTGATTTTTTTCGTCGAAGTCTAGCGCAAGCGAGTGAGGTGAAATTTTATTCTTCTCTTGGGGAGCGACTCATCAAATTAGTCACTGCTTGTTGAGGAGTAATTTTTCCTTGTAAAAGACTGTTAACTTGCGAGCAAATAGGCATTTCAACTGCAAATTGCTCTGCTAAATGACATATTTGTGCCGCATTATGTTTGCCTTCTACAACTTGCCCGATTTGTTTCTCTGCATCGATTAGATTCGTGCCTTGGCCTAGCTGGATACCAAATCGTCGGTTACGAGATTGATTGTCGGTGCAGGTGAGTACTAGATCGCCAAGACCAGCCAAACCCATAAATGTTTCTTCGCGTGCTCCCATTTTAGTACCCAAACGCCTCATTTCAGCTATGCCTCGGGTGATTAAAGCCGCTTTTGCATTGGCCCCATAGCCTAAACCGTCACTAATACCACAGGCAATGGCTAATACATTTTTTACTGCCCCGCATAATTGCACACCTATAACATCATTACTCAAATAAACACGAATATTGTCATGATGCAGCAACGTTCTTATTGTTTTTTGATAGATAGGATTATTTGAAGCCAAGGTGAGTGCAGTGGGTAAAAAGTTAGCTACTTCTTGGGCAAAAGAAGGGCCAGAAATGACCGCCAAAGGGAAGGTTTCTCCCCATTGTTCTGCGACCAAGTGACTAAGCAAGCGATGACTATCTGGGTCGACTCCCTTTGTGAGCCAGGCAATGCCGTGTTTGGGTTTATCTAATTGTCGCAACAAACTCGCAAAAGCATGAGAGGGTACTGCGATAATTGTCTCCGTGGCTTCAGTGAAGCATTGCTTGAGTTCATTCGTTGGGACAAGTAAATCTGGAAAAGGAATAGAGGGTAGATAACGTTGATTAGAACGTAGTTTAATCATTTCTTCAACATGCTGGGGATTGTGTGCCCATAGCATAACTTGACTACCATTTTTAGCTAAATGGATAGCAACAGCAGTGCCCCAAGAGCCGGCACCAAGTATGGCAACCGTTGATTTTTTCATGGTTTAAGTACTCAGCCCCACCTAGGAATGGCCATATCTGACTCACTTTCGAGCAAAAACAGCCATTCGTGAAAACATTACACTCCTCGAGTTAGAGCTTCGTGGTTTAGTGTGTTGTTGATTCTGTCTCTACTTGCTTACCTTTTTGTTTCTCTTCAAGTTGCTGCATGTAGAGCGCATCAAAGTTAATCGGAGCTAGCACTAATTGTGGGAAGCTACCACGAATAACCTGAGCAGTAACCGTTTCGCGCGCATAAGGGAAAAGAATGCTGGGGCAGAAACTGCCTAGTAAATGATCGAGTTGTTCAGATGGAGCGCCTTGAATAGTAAAAATACCAGCTTGTTTGACTTCGGCTAAAAATGCGACGGCATTTTGGTTTTTTACTGTAGCAGTGACCGTTAAAACTACTTCATATACACCCTTTTCTAACTCAACATGTTGAGTGTTTAAATCTAAAGATAATTCAGGTTCCCATTGTTGTTGGAAAACCGCAGGAGTATTTGGAGTCTCAAAAGAAGAATCTTTAACATAAATGCGTTGGATCATAAATTGCGCTTCATCTTGTTGAGGAGCATTGACTTGTTCTGACATTTTTTTTCCTATTTTTGTAAAAGTTCATCTAATAGCCCTTTACTTTCTAGGGCGTACATATCATCACAACCGCCAATGTGTTGGTCGTTTATGAATATTTGTGGCACGGTATGTCTTCCACTTTTGGCTATCATTTCATCGCGTTTACTAGGCTCTTCATCGACACGAATATCAGTATACTGTACGCCTTTTTTTTCCAGCAGCGCTTTAGCTGAGTGGCAATAAGGACAATAACCAGTACTGTACATAATTACTGTGGCCATATTCTATTTTCCTTTTACTAAGGGTAATTCAGCAGTTTGCCAAGCGGCTATTCCGCCGGCTAAAACCATGAATTTTGAAAAACCCTCTGTTTGTAATTTAGCTGCGAGTTGCGCAGATTGCAAACCGCGAGCACAAACTAATATTAGCGTTTTCGCTTTATACTTATCCATGCGTTGTTGAGAAAAATCATCGGGAGTAGCGCGTACTGCATCAATGATATGGCCATTACGGAAAGCATCTACCTCACGTAAATCGACTACCACAGCATTTTCATGGTTGATTAAATTGACTGCTGTTTGAGGAGATATTTCTTTTGCTCTTTTTTTACGAGAGAGAAGTTCATTGATGAAAATTAACAATAAAATCACGACTAAGGCGAGCCAAAGTCCCCAATGATTAGTAATAAATTGGCTTATATATCCCATATTTTACCCGGTAAGCTAGCTACAAAAAATGAATTATCCTTAGAATGGTGTTTCAACGCAAGTTATCAACCTCTATACACTTAATATTTTTCCTAGGCTGATTAATCATTCTCTGGGACAAGGGGAGATGGATAATTTTTCCGGCAGTGTCACCATTCCACCGCAGGCATTGTTTAATTCTTCTTGGGTTAAACCGTAGGAATTACGCAAGTCAGCATTAGTAAAATTGGTGTTTTGAAAGACGACTTGATTAAACCAGGCATGTTGTAGATTGGCTCCGGCGAAATTAGTCATAATGAGATTTGTCTTATCAAATTTACTAAAGGTTAAATTAGTATTTGCTAATTTGGCTTGCGTTAAATTTGCCTCCTTAAAATTGACGTATTGTAAATTTGCTGAATTCAAATTGGCGTCAATTAAATTTGCTTGAGATAAGTCTGCATTTCGCAAATTAGCTTTGACTAAATTGGCTCCTTGTAAATTAGCATTTGAAAAATTGATATTACGTAAATCACGGCCTTCGAGATTGGCGTTTTTTAGGTTTGCCCCCACTAAATAACCCTGTGAATTAAAAGGATTATTTGGATTAATGATATCTTGTTTGTTCAGTAGTCGCGAGAGCTGTAACTTTGAGGAAATCTTGCCAATATTAATCAAAGGCAAAGCTAAGATGAGATAAATTAATCCGATCACAAAGGCCATAATCGTATTCGCATTTTTTATCATAGATAGCCAAGGTTTAGAACTAAAGAAAATGGCTAAGCTATACCAAAAGTGGTAGGCAAAAATAAATGCAAGTAATAGAAATAATAGAAAAACTTGCGGTTTAAAACCATAATTCTGTATTTCAAGAAGGGGGAATTTCAAAATATAAAAACTATAAATTGTGATAAGAATAAATGATGCATAGACGACAATAGAAAACCAGCGTGGATAGGGTGACTGGGTAGAGCTAGCTTGAAAAATTCCATTAAACAAGAGAATGTTAATGATGCTTAAACCGACAATAACTAGCCAAAAATCGGCGAAATCTTTGTGTGCAAAGGGTAGGATTAACAAGAAACTTAAACTAATGACGACGAAAATTGGATAAAGGAATTGACAAAAAGCCAATAAAATATTGCGTAATTTAGTTAAAATATCTTCAAAATGATACAAGATAGCCATTGCGACACCAAAGAAAAGAGGAGGCAAGATATAGGTGAATGGTTTACTAAAAACTAGGTTACTTATTATAGTAATATTCAACAATTCGAATAACTTCGCTGCCAAAATAAATAAGCCCCAAGTTAAAGAAACAAGTAGCTTCGCAAAAAATAGTTTTAAAAGTATTTGCCAAGATTCACTAAATAAACTGGAATAGGGAAAATGGAAATCTCCCTCTTCAACAATCACACAATAAAAAACAAAAAAGATAAAAAGACTTACACCACATTGGACAGCTAAAAGAAAGGCAAGAAAACCGCTCGAAGTTTGTAACGTTTCCATAAGATGATAGGCAGCAAAACCGTAAATGAGCCCCATTAAAATAAGAATCGTCAGACCCAGGAAAAGGGTTTTTTTAGAAGGTAATTTTATTTGCAAAGCGAGCAAAGGGAAGGTGAAAACAATAAGAGCGCAGACAGTACCTGCTATAGAAAGATGAGCCTTTGTGATTATAAAATAAGCAGCTACCCCTTGGATTAATCCAAGCAACGGCCTTAAAAAAGTAATCATCTTTTCTTCCTGTTGAACTTGCAATTCTATTGTAAGCGCTCAGTTTTTGCTGACCTGGGCGATTACAATTTATTCCATTATCTCATCTTACCCATGATTCTTTTGCCATCGCTTGTAAACGTCTTATTCGTTCTTCAGTGGGTGGGTGAGTAGAAAATAATTGGGTCAATTTTTCTGCGCTTAACGGATTAACAATAAACATATGGGCGGTATTTGGGTGTTCATCTGCTGCTTGGAATTGGCCTTGCTGATTGGCTTCTTCGAGTTTTGCTAACGCACTAGCTAACCACAAGGGGTTCCCACACAGTTTAGCACCACTGGCATCGGCATCAAACTCACAAGAGCGTGAGACAGCCATCTGAATCAGTCCTGCTGCTATAGGTCCAAGAATGGTCATTAATAATGCACCGATGGGATTAACGCGATCGTCTGAATCTGATGAGCGGCCTATTGAAGTCCACATGAAAATATTGGCTAAAGAACTAATAGCTCCGGCAAGAGTGGCTGTCACAGCACTAATAAGGGTGTCTCGATGAATGACATGTGACATTTCATGAGCAAGCACCCCAGCTAATTCTTCTTCATTCATACGATTTAAGATACCTGTAGTCACTGCGATACTCGCATGCTCGGGATTACGACCAGTGGCAAAGGCATTCGGCACAGGTGTTTCAACATAATAGACTTTGGGCATTGGAATTTGTGCTTTTTTTGTTAATTGAGCAATGATGTTGTAAACAGGGTGGCTTTCATCCAATGGTTGTGCTTGATAGGCGCGCAATACGATTTGGTCAGAATACCAGTAGGCGCTAAAGTTCATAAAAACAGCTAAAGCGAGCGCTATGAGCAGCCCGATGTGTCCTCCTAACAAATTACCAATAATAAGAAGCAAGGCTGTCAGGGCCGCTAAAAGAACGAAGGTTTTTGCTTTGTTTTCCATAACCTACTCTTGGATTTTAGACCCTTATTGTTTAAAAGTAGCCAGAAGCGAGGTTAATTGCAAGATGACTTTTTAACTTCCTTAGCTTTTCACCTCAAATTCGTGCAGAACTTCCATAAGTGGTTGCCCAACCGCTGCAGAAGGCTGTTTGATAGTCAAGAGAGCCGCTAAAGTAGGTGCGATATCGGTGGTGTTCACCGCATGATAAATACGTTGTGCTTTAAACTTAGGATTGACGAATAATAAAGGGACGTAGCTATCATATTGCCAGGGTGTACCATGAGCGACGCGTTGTTCGCTTTTATCAGCCAATGCTTGATAAGGTGGCGGCACTAAATACAGATCGCCAGAACGCTCAGGAAATGCCATTTTATCGACCTTAGCACTTAACCAGTCGCGTTCAATATTGGTTAAAGGCAGGGAATAAGCTTGGAAAATGCCAGGTTGTTGCCGCAAAACATCAGCTAAGTAAGCACTCACTTCATGAACTGATAATTGCCGTTCATGAATTAATTGATGATTAAGATAAATGTAGGGTAATGAGATTGCTTGCAAGGTATTCGCAGCTAAGTGATAACGTTTAGCTAAGGTATCTTCGATGATGGTTTGCAGTTGCGCTGTTTTTAAAGAATGATTTTGGCGAATTTGATGAGCAGCTAAGTAAGCTTGCGAATCACTGACCCCATGATCAGCGGTAAGTACGATCAAAGTATTTTCCAGTCCAACCTGTTGCTGAAGAGCGGCTAATAATTTTGCCAAGGTTTTGTCCAAGCGTAATAAATTATCTTCTGATTCAAGGCTATTCGGTCCAAACTGATGTCCTATTCCATCGACAGCTGAAAAGCTGATGGCTAAATAATCAGTTTTATCCTTAGTTTTACCCAAATTTTCTTGTGTTAATAAGGTAATGGCAAAATCGGCGGTTAATTCATCGGCTAAGGGGCTTATGGATAAAAATTTGAAATACTCGGCACTGCCCGGAGTCCCCAAATGATGAGGGAAGTTTTGTCCAAAGCCAGGAAAGCGATTGATGAAGCGTGGGGCTTTGGCAAAATGATAACTATCCACTTGTTGGCTTAGATTCCAAGTCTCATCTTTGGTTTCATAGCGTTTATTCCATTCGATTGCCCATTGAGGATAAGAGGAATAATAGTGCTGACTGGTAACAAAACCACCATTTTCTTTATCAAACCAAAATGCTTTACCTGCATGACCTGCCAAGGTAATGGCAGAACGATCTTTTAAAGATACGGCGAAAGCACGACCTGCCTGTGCTAAGACTAGCTCGTCACTCAAAGTGGAGGCCATTAGTTGGCGAGGAGAGCGTCCTTCCAGCATTTTTTGCGTGCGGGCTGTCGGTAAGATCGCACTTTTTTCATCTTCGACACAATAAAGGCTTTTAGCTATTTTTTTATCATACCAATCATTATTAACGATGCCATGTAATGCAGGGTATGAACCCGTTGCAATGGTCGCATGCCCCACACAGGTTACCGTATTGGCATGAGGATGATGGGCATTATGGTAGTCAAGCGCGTGGGCTAACAAGTAATTAAATCCATTTTTGCCAAACTCATGGCGATATTGATTGATTAAATCGCCACGTAATTGATCAATGACCAGTTGAACGACGAGTTTAGGCGGATTAGCGAATGATATAGAAGAGAAAAACAATACGATTAAAAACAGCCCTTTTTTCATCTTGATCTCTTAACGAAAAAATTAATGTGTGCATCCTAAATGAGTTTCAGTTGAGCGTAAATAGCAAAAAAGCAATTTAAAACGGGAAAAATGATTTTAAATAATTCAGATTGATTTTTATGCGATGCTCTAACATTGCTCAAACGATTTTTTTTTAGTCTAATCATGAGCTTTCTAATTGGTTAATTAGTTTAAAGAAAATCCATGACGAATTAATTTAATTAGTTTACACTGAGTCCTCGATGTACTTTATCAACCTATTTCATGGAGTCTAAGGAGAGAAAAGATGGGTGATTTTGTTATTAGGCCGTATAGTGAACAACTTAACGGATCTGTACCTAAAGAAGGACAGCTTCGTAATCCAGGGTTTGTGCATGCTATTGAAGATTTAAGAAGAAAACATGGGAAGGTTCTTACTGTTGAAGAATTACCTCCTCACCGTAAATACCAAGCTCAATTTTTAAATCGAATAACTGAGCTATTTCTCGAAGCTGAAACTGAAAAGTTAATGGAGCTGCTTTGTGAATCTGATCGCGATGCAGTCAATAAACTTACAGAACAAGAACAACAGCAGGAGTTACTAAGGGGGATAATCTTCACCAGTCTTAGTACGCTGGTAGCTGCAGAAATCGCAACTGGCAATAGTGAAAGCATTATGGATCCTAGGCATGTCGAAGGGGCAAGTACTACCTACAAAGGGGGTTACATAGGGGACGGAAGTGAATTTTTCCGTGGATTACTCGCGAGTTCTGGCCGTACTAAAGAGAATGAGATGAGCCATGAGCGGATGCAAACCTTTATGCAAACTGCGAAGAATTTTATTGAATCTTATGTTTATGTTCCACACGAACATATGGATAAGCAATCCACTCAAGGATTTAGGGAAAAGCATGCGTTTTCTGATATTCAAGATCTCGATGTAAGTGCCTATCTTAAGTTAAGTTCTAACATAATCCTTGAAGCTTCGCTTGGGATTGTTGAGCGAAATGTGGCTAAACAGGCAGAAGACCTAAAAGCTCGAAAGGAAGAAGAGCTGAAGCGTGCTAAAGAGGAACATGAAGCACAATTGGCAAGAGTAAAAGAAGAGAAGAAAAAAGAACGCGAAATGCAAAAACTGGAAGATGCGAAAAAAGGTGGGTCATCATGGGGCTTAACTGATTACCTTTCTTCTTTTGGCATTTATACCACTCCTAAACCTGCCCCAACTGCTGCGTCAACTACCGACCCGAGCAATAGGCAAGACAATGCTGAGCCTGCACCTGGTGCTACTCTAAACTAATTGCTAAATGCCTTAGTGTCCTCATCCCGTATTAGCATTGTTAATACGGGGCTATTCAAAGGATTCTACTGGATAACCAACCATCGCCCATTCAGCAATCCCGCCATCGATCGAATACACTTCTTGATAACCCATATTAAGTAAACAATTTGCAGCATAGAGAGAACGTACTCCCGCTTTGCAATGTAAATAAATAGGTCTATCTCGTTCCGGGATTAGCGCCTCGATGTTAGCCGGTAATTCATCCTTGGGAATATGCAAAGCACCTGGGATACGTAGGGCTTGCCACTCATGTGATTCTCGTACATCAATCAAACATAGGTTCAGGTTTGCATCACGTCGTTTTTTTAATTCATGGACATCGATGGTATTGATTTTAGCTTCTCTCATAATGATTCTCTCTGAGCATAGGTCTGGTAAGAGTGGAATGGTGAATAAACCAATAAATTGCAGCAGTAACTACCCCGCCAAGCAGCGTAGCAAAAGCCCAGGTTCCTGCAGATACTAAGGCAGGGCGTTGGCCTAATTGATAAAGGTTTCCTGCATCACGTGCTACAGCGCCGGCAAAAAGGACATGCAGAATTGCATTAATAAGTACTAATAAATAATGAAAGGTCTGAATTTGATTATCATATTGTTGAATATAGTCGGTTAGCATGTCCTATGCGCCCTGAATTGTTTTTGATTGCCGCCATGATAACAGAAAAAGTGCAGAAAGCACGCAGGCAATCGCTAGGCTCTGTAACGAACTGGGTTTCTCGTGAAAAATAACAAATCCCCAAAATAAACCGGTTAAAGCGACAATTCCACCCGTCAAACTATAAAAAACCGGGCCGGCTAGATTGACTAATTTGAAGAAAAGTAAGTAGCCGATACTTGAAAGGGCAATTTCTAAGAGTACAACTCGCTCAACAGGCGTAAAAGACAAAGTAAGCGGGTAGAAGGCATGTTGCTGGATTACCAGCGGAGTGAGTAATAAAGAGGCGCTAAGTAACATGCCACTCGCTGATTGCAAAACGTTTAAAGTCGATGGCTGTTTCGCAGTGATGTAAATTGAGCAGAACGCAAAGGCTAAAGGGCTGATTAAGGCAAGTAAAGTCCAACCTGAGACTAAGTCTTGGTTGGTTGGAGAAATAATTAACCAAATACCAGTCATACCTAATAAAAGAGCAAGAATGCGCCAGCTATCGAAACGTTCCTGACCTGCTATTAACGCCATGGGATAAACCAGTAGAGGTACGGTATTCACCAATACGGCAAGAAGGCCTGCTGGAATATGGCTGGCGATGAAATACATATTCGTATTGGGAATGGCAATACCGACTAAACCACAGACGAGAAAATAGATCCAATATTGTGGTTGAAACAGGGGGCAGGATTGCTTACTGAGACAGAAGAGGGTTAATAATAAAGCGGGTCCGAGTGATTGCCAAAAAGCATAGCCTAAAGGAGGTACGCCATTAGTCATTGCAAATTTGGCGAGTGTATATCCTGAACCCCAGATAAATCCTAGTACAATTAAAATAATTAAGGCGAGCACGGTTTTGGCGTTATTCACAGTTTAGTCTCAATTAGAGCCACGAAGAATTATGACAGGAAGGTGGTTATTTAGTAAGTATTTTATAACCCTCGTCCGCGAAGGGTTTGAACAGAGAGTATGACCCTATTGGAAAAAGGGAGTTGATAGAGCGGGTTTAGTGAGGAAAAAATTGGTAGGAACTTTCAGCGAGGGAACCGATCAGTAGAAAATTTTCTAACTTTTTCTATAATAAATGAATTCATAAAGTTTTATTTCATTCAATCCTTAACCTGAGTTAACATCCTTTGATAAAGCTTGTTACTGGAGAAATTATGCATGCAGAGGATGTCCCCGTACCTCATTTAACTACTGCCCACAGTGGTCCCTTATATCATGTGGAAAAAATTATTTTAAAACAAATTGTTACCATTGAATCCTGGTTTCGCGAAAAGTGGCAAGAAACCGCTCCACCGATTACTTCCTCCGTGGATTTACGTCATGCTGGATTTAAACTAGCGCCGGTCGATACTAATTTATTTCCCGCAGGATTTAATAATCTTAATCGTGATTTTCTACCGTTATGTATTCAGGCAGCTCAATCAGTTTTGGTTGATTACATGCCAAGTTGTAAGCATATTTTGCTCTTACCCGAGAGTCATACTCGAAATCGCTTTTATTTAAGCAGTTTATTGATGCTGCGTGATATTTTTATGAAAGCGGGATTTGTAGTGCGAATAGGAAGTCTAGATCCTGAAGTAACCGAAGATACAGAAATGACTACGGAAGAGGGACAAACTCTATTAATTGAGCCTCTACATCGTGAGAAAGATAGAATAGGGCTAGATAATTTTGACCCTTGTATGATCCTGCTTAACAATGATCTCTCTTCGGGTGTTCCCCAAATTTTAGAAAACTTGCAGCAACGCATAAGACCTACACCTAAATTAGGTTGGGCTTCCAGGCTTAAATCCAGCCATTTTCATTTTTTTGATGAGGTAGCTACCGAATTTGCCAAGTTAGTTGGCATGGATCCTTGGTTAATCAATCCCTACTTTAATGCAGTAGACGGAGTCGATTTTATGGCTCAAGAAGGCGTGGATAATTTAGCTGATCATGTGGATAAATTATTGGCAATGATCAAAGACAAATATACAACTTATGATATTTCAGACAAACCCTTTGTCGTAGTTAAGGCTGATAACGGCACTTATGGTATGAGTGTCATGACGGTGCATGAAGGTGATGAGTTGCGCCAACTTAATCGCAAACAAAGAACAAAGATGGCGGCAAGCAAGGGAAGCCGTAAAGTCGAGAGGGTGATGATTCAAGAAGGAGTCTATACCTTTGAAACAATGCCTAATGGTGCGGTGGCTGAACCTGTGGTTTATATGATTGGCCAATTTGTTGTTGGAGGTTTTTATCGAGTACACCAAGGTCGTGGTATCGATGAAAATCTTAATGCGCCGGGTATGCATTTTGAACCACTTGCTTTTGCACAAGCCTGTAATATGCCACGTAACGATTTAGCGGCTGTGGATTGTCCTAATCGGTTTTATGCCTATGGAGTTATAGCGCGATTGGCGGCTCTTGCTGCGGCAAGGGAAATTGCAGCGATTGGAGGCGAGTAATGAAACTAGCCGTATTGATGGATCCAGTACATAAACTTAAGGCTTATAAAGATTCGACAGTTGCTATGCTTAAAAGTGCGCAGGCTTTGGGCTGGTCCTGCGTTTATTTTACTCAAGACGATTTATACTGCCGGCAAGGTCATGCCTATGCTCGCGTGTTTTCAATCAAAATAGGCGATGAAAACGCTAGTCAGTGGGCTGAGATTAAAGAGCAAGGCGAACAGGCTTTAAATGAATTCGATATCCTATTGATGCGCAAGGATCCGCCTTTTGATATGGAATACATTTATTCAACCTATGCCCTACAACTTGCTGAACGAGATGGCGTTTTAGTTGCGAATAAACCAAGTAGCCTACGCGATGCGAATGAGAAATTTTTTACCTTAAATTTTCCTCAATGTTGCCCGCAAACTCTTGTTAGTCGCGACATAAAGCGACTACGTGCCTTTTGGAAAGAACATCAAAATGTGATCTTTAAACCACTCGAAGGCATGGGAGGTAGCTCTGTTTTTCATGTCAATGAGAATGCCGAAAATTTATCTGTCATTTTGGAAATGCTAACCGAAGGTCAAACAGCTAACATTATGGCGCAGCAATATATTCCCGAAATTACCAGTTTAGGCGATAAGCGAATTTTATTAATCAATGGCGAACCTGTTCCCTATGCTTTGGCCCGTATTCCTGCCAAAGGTGAACTGCGTGGTAATCTTGCTGCAGGTGCTCGAGGTAAGGTGGTGGCGATCACCGAGCGTGATCGTTGGTTATGTCAGCAGATTGCTCCGACGCTTAAATCGATGGGCCTCTACTTTGTTGGTATTGATGTTATTGGCGATTATTTAACTGAAATTAATGTGACTAGCCCAACTTGTATTCGCGAAATCGAAGCTGAAACCAATTTAGACATCGCGGGAGATTACCTACGTTGCTTAGCTGAATTAGTTTCCTCTTGGCTATAATTACTGTATTCGGCCATGGCCCTAGCAGTAAGGATACTCTATGAGTCTCGATAGCTATCATAAAAAAAGGAATTTTAAAAAAACACGCGAACCGAAGGGCCAAGTGCATAGCACTAAAAATTCCCTTTTTGTCATCCAAAAGCATGCGGCAAGTCATCTGCATTATGATTTTCGTTTGGAATTGGAAGGGGTACTTAAAAGTTGGGCTGTTCCAAAAGGACCCTGTCTTGACTCTAAAGTAAAGCGCTTGGCGATTCATGTTGAAGATCATCCAATTGAATATGGAACCTTTGAAGGCATTATTCCCAAAGGAGAGTATGGCGGTGGTACTGTCATGTTATGGGATGAAGGACAGTGGCATTCGCTGGATGATGATGCCGTCAAAGCCTATCAAAAAGGACATCTTCGTTTTGAATTAATTGCTAAAAAATTACAAGGTCGTTGGGATTTAATTCGTTTTAAAGAGAAAGAATGGTTTTTGATTAAATACAAGGATCAATACGCTAAATCCGAAGAAAATTATGATATTACTCAAGAAGAATCGCTCAGTGTGCTTCATCATCAATCGATGGAAGAAATTAGTCTCCATTATGATGGCATCTGGACTAAAAAAGGTTATAAGTCCAAGGATATTAACTCCGAATTAAAAGCAAAGTTAGGCTCTTCTAGTCTATTTCCACAAAAGATATCTGCCCAATTAGCAACTTTAGTCGATAAAGCGCCGCAAGGAGATGAGTGGTTGCATGAGGTAAAATTAGATGGCTATCGTATGTTTGCTGTGAAAAAAGGAAAGGATCTGCAGTTCTTTTCTCGGAATGAAAAAGATTGGACAAAGGAATTTAAAAGTTTGATCCCCGATATCCAAAAACTTCCCCTTACGAAGGGTATTTTTGATGGCGAAATTGTCATTTTGGATAAAAACAGCCGCTCAAATTTTCAATTATTGCAAAACGCTATCAAATCAGAAAAAAATGTTCATTTTTATTATTATATTTTCGATCTGTTATACCTTGAAAAATATGATTTACGTTCCTTACCGCTTATTGAACGAAAAACGATTTTGGCTTCACTGTTGCAAGAAGCGCCTTCCTCCATCAAATACAGCAACCACATTGTGGGACACGGTGAAGAAATGCTGGAACGGGCCTGCGAGTTTGATTTGGAAGGAATCGTATCGAAACGCGTGGATAGTCGTTATATCGGTAAACGTAATAAATCTTGGTTGAAAATTAAGTGTTCAAGCCGACAGGAGTTTGTAGTGGGCGGATTTTCAAAACCTAAGCGATCACGAGAATATTTTGGTTCACTTTATCTAGGTGTATTTAACGAAGAGGGCGAGTTGGTATTCACCGGCAATGTCGGAACTGGATTCTCTGCGGCATCTTTAAAAGCGGTTTATGATGAGTTAAAACCGCTAATTAGCAAAAAAAATCCTTTTAGGACGCTTCCTCCAGAAGCAAAAGTTGCCACCTGGGTTGAACCAAAACTGGTTGTTGAAGTTGAGTTTTCACAATGGACCCAGGAGGGGAGATTAAGACATCCAAGTTTCAAAGGATTGCGAATGGATAAAAAATCAAAAGAAGTAACCGCAGAGAAAGAAACATCGATAGAAGCAATTAAATCGAACGCTTCTTTATCGAGTTCTTTGCAGCTGACTCATCCAGAAAAAATTCTGTATAAAGAGGATAAAATTACCAAGCAAGATCTTTATCATTATTATGATGAAATCAGTGATTATATTTTACCTTATATAAGTCATCGGCCATTAACTTTAGTGCGATGTCCCTCTGGGTACGAAGAGTGTTTTTATCAAAAACACCTCAATAAATCCGGTAAAAAATTGCATAGCATTCCTGTTGAAAATAAAAATGGTACCGTGGAGCAATATATTTATCTGGATAATAAAGCCGGGCTGCTTAATTTAGTGCAGATGGGCGTATTAGAAATTCATCCCTGGGGAAGTAAAATCGAACATCTTGAGTATCCTGATATTCTTATTTTTGATTTGGATCCCGGGCCTGATGTTGAGTGGAAAATGGTTGTTGAGGCAGCGTTTGATATCAAAGAGCAATTAAGACAGTATCAGCTTAGATCTTTTGTAAAAACGACAGGAGGGAAGGGGCTTCACATAGTCATACCAATAAAACCTGAATTCCATTGGGATGAGGTGAAGAATTTTACTCGTATTTTTGCTGAATATTTGGAAAAAAGGAACCCGGAAAAATACGTTAGCAAAATGGCAAAAGTAAAAAGAAAAGGGAAAATTTTTGTCGATTATTTGCGTAATCAACACGACGCCACAGCAATTGCCCCCTATTCAACCCGCGCCAGGCTTCACGCTCCAGTCGCTACTCCAATTAGTTGGGATGAGTTAAGCGATAATTTTGCAGAGACCTTTTATACTGTTCGTACCCTCCCCAAACGATTAGCGAAATTAAAATCGGATCCTTGGAAAGAGTTTTACACTATTCGGCAGTCTTTAAGGTTGGATGAGCTGGAATAGTGCTTTCATTTTAAGAACCTAAATTGATAGCTGAATTCAAAAGGCCCGCTTTGAGACGTTCCCCTGATCAAAGAAACCGAGATATCCGGAGGGATTTTTCTTGGCCCGCGAAGGAGTGTTTGGTAACTGTCTCCTCCACTTGCTGTTTGGGAGTTTCTATAGTGCTTAACTTTGTTTTCTATCAAAAGAAGTAATACTTTTTCTTACCCTGAACTGGGCGGTAAAACTAAAGTTAATGGTATTGATATATATAACTTTCTATGTTTAGATGCTTTACCATTTTCACCTCTGTAGAGCCGGTTAAGGTTTGCGGCCTGAAATGTCGCGTAGGGATACATTATGAAATTATTGCGTTTGTTGCCTCTATTAGGTCTTAGTTTAATTAGTTTGAATTTTTTCACTGTAGCTCAGGCTGGCGTTCCTTTATGGACATTTACGCCAGATCCAAGTTTTCCATCCAAAATTACATTGAGTCCAACGGGAACTGCAACAATTAAGTATCTCGTAACTAATCAATCAAATAAATCACATACTTTAGTCATGCAACCGATTCCCGGTATCACCCAAATGTCGTCAGGATTCGGAATCTGTGGTAACCCTTTTCCATTAGGGTATTTACAATCCTGTACCTTAGTTTTGCAAGTGAATGGCAGCGACATACCAAATAATTTATCCGGAGGTCCTGTGGTTTGCAGCCAAGGCAATCCTTTACAGTGTTATCAACCGAGCGCCTCAGATGTCTTGAACGTCACTACAGCAGCGGCGACAAGACTCTTCGTTAATGGAAGTTTAGCTGTAAATGGTAATGGAAGGAGTTGGGCTACCGCATTTAATAATTTACAATCCGCGCTAGAAGCTGCTGCGCTCAATGCGAGTGCAGTAGAAATTTGGGTAGCAAGGGGGGTGTATAAACCTACTCAAGTCTATTCCGTTCAAGGAGTTGTGGGTGGTGCTTTTGGAGTTAATACTCCTAAGCTAAGAACTTTCCGTATAGGAGCTGATACGGCCATCTATGGAGGTTTTCTCGGGAATGAAACTTTACGCGAAGAAAGAAATGGATTACTTCATCCCACAATTTTATGTGGTGATATGGCTTCCAATTGCCTGACTCCCTATACCCCTAGCAACGATAGAGTTTGGCATGTGATTATGGTTGGCGATGATATTCCTCCGGGTTCAGGGTCTAAGAATGTTAAACTTGATAGCTTGATTGTCAGAGGTGGATTCGCCAATGGCCCGGATCAAGGAGTTTTGGGAACGAACAATGTACTCCTAAGTTTAGATTTCGCGCATGCTGCAGGTGGAGGTCTTTTAGCTCGCTATGGCTCAACCGTTGAACTAAGTAGAGTGCTCTTTGACCAGAATGCAAGTGATGGTGTTAACTCATCGGTGACAGAGACCTTAGCAGGAGTGCTTCTTGCTTTAAGTTCAGGGGGAGGGGCTGCTGCAGCAGTAGATTTTGGTACCTCAATAACTATTAATTATTCACAGTTTTTTAATAACGTTGCTCTATTCCCGGGCGGAAGTGGCGGGGCTTTGACAGCTATGATTGGTGCCAGCTTTAACGTTAGTTCAAGTCAATTTGAGGGAAATGCTGCTTTTCGTAATGGTGGAGCTATTCGAAGTAAGGATTCTGCAGCCCTCACTGTTTCATCCTGTAGTTTCAATAATAATGCATTGTTAGGTCCTGAGTCAGATTCTAGCGGCGGAGCCATTGGTACTATTAATACTAATTTATCAGTATCTAATTCAATTTTTACACGAAATGTAACTACTTCTACAGGTTTCGGTGGCGGAGCCATTTTCTTCCACGTTCCTTTTGATGATGGTAGCCCTCATTTTTTAACTGTTACAAGCTCAAAGTTTGCAAATAATTTTGCCGCAGCATTTGGAGGAGGAGGGGTCAATGTTTTTGGAATACTCCCCAATGCAGGTTCACAAGCACTGATTAGTGGCTGCGAATTTACTCACAATCTCGGGGGTGTTGGGGGAGCAATTTATTTGGACTCCATCGCTACAACAGTAACGCAATCTTCTTTTTCTGGTAATGCAGCGCAATTGCAAGGCGGGGCAATTTTTTCCTCTAATTTTGGGAATTCTGTATTTGGTGTTCCTCTGCCCACACAATCGCGAATTGTAAATAATGTTTTTGCAAATAATGCAATTGTGGGAGTACCAGCGGGTACCTCCTCGCCTCTATTCTTCTTTAACCAAATAGCTAATCAATTTAGTAATAACAACAGTGGTACAGTAACCACTATGGCACCAGGAGGAGGAGCAATTGCTGTTGATCTTTCTGGAAATGCTAAGATTTCTAGTAATGCTTTTACAGGAAATATTGCTATAAGTTCCTCAGTGGGAGAGCCTGATCGCGGGGGAGCAATATTAATAGGTGGTTCAGCAGGTACACCATTGACCATGAATCAAGCTCAGGTTTGTCTTGCTTTAAATTTATTTACCAACAATAAAGCGGATATAGATGATAATGTTGCTGTCTACAACCCAGCAAATATCCCAGGCGCTGTAGGTCTGAGTTTCTGCCCTGTTCCTGTTAAAAGTTAAGAGTGCCACTGTTTAAGTGGCTCTGTTGAACAAATCAACCCCGCGGTCACCGCCGCGGAGAGTCGCTTGGACAGGAGGACAGAATCTCATGACAGTTACTACCTTCCTTAGTAAAATTGAATAAATAGGTTCTGTTTATTGGTTTTAAAATAGAGTAATATCTTGATGCTAGTTTGATTCTAGTGTGCAAAAAATATCTAACAATAAGGTTGTAAAAATGAAGAAATTACTTTCTATCTCTGCGATTACTCTTATTATCAGTGGTTGCGCATCGATTCCTCCCGATCCGCAGGCAGCTCGTATCATTGCTTCGCCTAATCCCGTTCCTAAAGGATGCAAGTATCTAGGTCAAGTGGTCGGTAACCAGGGTAATTTCTTTACCGGCGGATTTACTTCCAATCGTAACCTAGAAGAAGGTGCGATGAATGATCTTAAGAATAAAGCGGTGAAATTAGGTGCAAATTATATACAACTAGTAACTAATCGAGCAGGAGTCACCGGATCAATGAGTGGATCATTTGATCGCCATGGTGGTTTCATGAGTGGCGGTTCTCAGCAAACTAACGTAACTAATTTAGGAAATGCTTATCGCTGCCCGTCCAAATTAATTGGATTAGAATAACCTCATTGAGTAATGTAGTTCAAGGTTATTCTTGGATTCCCGCGAAAGCGGGAGTCCAGGAATATAGATTTAAGACGACTTCTCCTGATTATCTACCTTCTATTTTTACTGCTAAGGCGGATAAAACTCGAGGCACCATCGAGTAAAAACTAGCCGTCATTACTAATTCAATCATTTCTGCTTGGGTAAAATGCTGTGCGGCTTCTGCATGAATGTCATCACTGACCTGGCCTTGTACTATCGCCTCTGTTAGGCTTAAGGCGGCTTTTTCTTTTGCGCTAAATGCATTAGAGGAACGCCACATAGGTAATTCAGCAACTTGATGTTCATCGACTCCAGCGGCAGTGGCCATCTTTCTATGTTGATACCATTCGTAAGCCGAATTCTGTAGTTGTGCAGTTCTTAAAATCATTAATTCTCTTAGCGGTCGTGCTGTCTTCGCTAAAAACCGTATGCTATAGGCAAACTCTAACCAGGCATCCAACATTTCAGGTTGATTTGCTAAAATTCGATAAAGATTAATCGGTTTTCCACCCAGTTCTATGATGCGGTCAGCAGTTAGCTCATTAATCTCTGCAAAGGTGTATCGCTCCGTCATACTTAACCTCGTCTGTCTGAATAGTTGATATTACGAGAAAAATTATAGGAATATTATCCCTCGTTGCGTCAAGTGAAAGCGGTTATTTCTTTTTTTTTTTTCGGTTCATCGAATAAATTGGACAAGGTGATATTAGACAACTAAACTTATATTGTGCGTTGCAGCATAAGGAGAATGCCATGCAAAATAAAATGAAAGATACTTATAAACGACTTCAAATTCCTATGCAGGAATTGGTTCAGTTAAATATTAAGACTGTACAAAGTATGTCCTATATTAAACCTGAGGAATGGGCACGGTTAAGACAGCCACAAGATATTTTTGAAAAGCAAGTAAGTGTTTTTATAGAGAATGGTCATAAAGTGCTTGATTATTTAGAAGAGGCTACTGAAATTTTAGAGAAAAATTTGTTCTCTGCTACCGCAGAAATTCGAGAAAATGCTGAGCGAACCATGCGGGAAGCTAAATCAGCCATGAGCAAGAAACCAAAAACGACTAAGAGAAAAATGAATTGATTAGTTATATCTTATTTTAAGGAAACTAAAATGAACATTGAACCTAATAAATCCAAACTTAATCAATATAGTTCCCACCGAGAAGAAATTGCTGAGCAAGCTGATCATGTCTACCAAGAGGCTAAAAAATTGGGTGGCCAAATATATGACGAAGGCAGAAGCCAATTTGATCATTTGCATGGAAATATAAAAGAACATTCGGATAAAGTTGTACAAAAGGTCCATGAAAGCCCTCTATCAGCTTTAACGGTCGCTGCAGGGATTGGTTTTCTATTAGGCCGACTATTTTTGCGAAAATAATTAGTATCCAGCTTGCAAATGTAGCAATTGTCTTTTCAAGACAGCTGCTACATTCTTTGCGGGAAATTTAACATGAAACAACGCCCATTGTTGCGCGAATTTGAATGGGCTAGAGCTAGCCTACTCAATGCATTTCATGGAACTCTTCCCATTCAAAATCTACATAATTTTCAATTAATTTTTTAATCTCTATCTTTGCACCTTTTTCACTAAAATGTTCCGTATGAAATTTTTGTGGTGCGGAAGATTGTTCTTTTCCTTGCTTAATCACTTTCCCATCCGCTTTGTATAAACGATTTTTAGACGAATTTATCTCATAGGAAATCTGAAATCCCCTATAACTATATTCCGGCATGATTATTTTCTCTCATAATTTTTTGATTCATTCACTATAAGAATAGGATATTAAATAGATTAAATCTAAAAATTTCTTGGTAAATGCTCAGGTCTTAATTTTTTTTTGCGATTAAAATGAGTTTATCGATATACTGGGATCAAACTGACCGAGATCAAGGACGAAAGATGGACGGTGCCCAGGAGTTTGTTGATGCGTTAAGAGAGGGAGATTATTTTAAGGCTCTGGAGTTGTCTCGTTTTATAAATCAAAAATACGAACAGATGAAGAAGGTTCTTGGTGCAGATGAACTAGTTCAACTGGGGGCCTACGAGCTAAGCAAGACCGATATCTGTGAAAAGGATATCTTGCCAATTAATTTTTTATATAACTACATCCAATATCATCGCTCACTTGCTTATGGCGAAATAGGCTATACCCTTACTACTTTTCTTGCCCTAATCAACATTGTTTTAGCAATTAAGATGGATGTGAATTTTCAAACGACCATTGATATAACTTCTATTAGCGATTCAACTCAATTTGTAAGTTTTCTTCAAGATACCTCCGATTTTTCCAAGCTTGTAGAAAGGAATATGAATCAGCCTGGATGGATGGTCGTGATGACCATCCCAATGAATGAGTTTGAGTTATTAGAAAGCATAGCGGCTATGAGCGACAATGTTTTTGAAAATTTCCGCAGGTGCGTGCAGCAAATCCAGCTGAAATTGCATGCCGATGCGGTTAACTTTTTTTGTCCTTTAGTGCAAGCTTTTGAAAACGTAAGCGCTTTGAAAGAAAATGTAACGAGTTTTAAATTGCGTTTGCAAAATAAGTTAATGTTAGAAGAGATAAAAGTGACTGAGAAAGGAGAGGTTGTCTCACCCGATGAGCCTACTAGCAAACAACAAAAATTAATCAATCGATATCAAGCATTGCATGTATTGTGTCAAGAACTTCAAGGTAAGAAATTGTTTGATTGCAAAGATAGAGAAATGATCGCTGGAGTTTTAGAAATTTGTGCTTTGAATGGGGCAGATTGGCATGAAAGAGATTTTAATCAGAAACTCACCGATATTTTAAGCGTAGGTTTAAAACCTTTTTATCGCACTTTTTTTTCAAAAGAAGCTGCATATCAACAGGCAATAGATGGAATAGTTCCCAATTTGCCGTTTACAGCGTAATTGATGAGCGGTTCTTTCCTCCAGCCAAGAGAACCTCGCGGTGGTGACTGCGAGGTCCATGGATCTAGATTAGCTCCCTTTAAAATAGATCCTGCGTTGAAGCCACGGGAATTCGTTTCACTGCCCTTTTATAATATGACGATTCAAACACTGCCAATAAAATCAATCTGTCGCCAAGCTTCAAAAAGTATAATGGCTACAGAATTTGATAAATTCAGGCTGCGATTATTAGGGCACATCGGAATGCGAATCGCAGTGTAGCCTTCTCTTAATTCGACAGGTAACCCGCGAGTTTCGGCGCCAAAAAGCAACATATCTTCGTCTTGATAAGAAATGTCGTTATAATTTTTTTGCCCTTTTGTCGAACAGGCAAAAATCCGCCTTTGTTGGTTCTTCTCTATAAAATCTTGATCATTTGAATAATGAACAACATTGGCCCATTCATGATAATCTAGCCCTGCACGACGCATACGCTTATCGTCAAGAGTAAATCCTAAAGGGTGGATTAGATGCAATTGTGCGCCAGTGTTAGCGCACAAACGAATGATATTTCCTGTATTAGGCGGGATTTCTGGTTGATGTAACGCAATATGCAACATGTCTATTATACTAAATCGTGTTCATGAAAAACTATTTCGCCTTAGCTTGTATAACTGGTTTTTTCGTGGCGGGGTTTTCCTCATCCACATACCCATTAACATCATCCCCGTCGACATATAATGAAGCATCGGTGTCTGCTTGCTCACCCGTAATTAAGAAATTACGATGTTGTAAGTAGGCATCTCGGATAAATGAATATTTATCAATGGCTTGCTCCATAAGTGGTTCAGCCTCAAGCAATTGTGAGCGTAGATCTACGTATCTTAATCCAGCAATGGAATAGATAGCTACTCCACTAGGCAGATAAGGATAGGGAGTAAAGAGATAATCAAGGGGTAAGCCTAGCCCATCACGAATCGTGCTTGGACCTAAGAATGGGATAACGATATAAGCTGAGTTTTTATTTCCCCATTTAGCAAAAGTTAAGCCGAAATCATTGTAATGAGGTGGTAAGCTGAAACCTTTATCGGCTACATCAAAGAAACCCGCAATTCCGATAGTAGAATTGATTAGAAAACGCCAACTGTCTTTGACTGCTAGATTAAACTGGCCCTGAAAAACATCAGAGGCTACAGTGGGCAACATATATACGTTGTTATACATGTTGTTAATACCCCTACGGAGAGGAGAAGGAACGACTTTTTTATAAAACTTAGCAGGCGGTTTTAACATGGTTGCATCAAATGCCATGTTAAAATTGTGAATATTTCGGTTAATTGACTCGTAAGGATCAACAGGGTTAGTGCCTTTATGAATGCAGGCAGAAAGCAGTAAGGATCCTATTAAGATTGAAAGAGTAGCAATTAATCGCATGATTCTTCTATTTTTTTTAAGTGCGAAAATTGATGTTACACCACTTTCTTAGTCTTGGGAATATTCTTCAGCTTTCAAGGTAAAACCTCGCCGTAAATACCTAAAACTGGAGTAAAAAAGTGACCGGCCCCTCATTGCATAAATGAACTTTCATATTGGCCCCAAATTGACCACTCGCGACAGAAGCATATTTTTCCCGAGCGAGATCTATTAAACGCTGAAACAAGGTGAGGCTAGAATCAGGGGAAGCTGCATTGGAAAAGCTAGGACGTAAGCCTTTTTTAGTATCAGCCATTAAAGTAAATTGCGGTACAAGCAAAAGTCCGCCATTAACCTCTTTTAAACTTAAATTCATCTTGCCCTGCGCATCACTAAAAATACGATAATTCAAGCATTTTTCTAACATACGCAAAAGGGTTGCTTCTGTATCCTGGCTTTCAAAGCCACAAAGAATCATTAAGCCTTGAGTGATTTCTCCGACGGTCTGTTTATCGACGACCACTTTTGCTTCACTTACTCGCTGAACTACCGTTAACATGCATCTAAACCCTGGCGTGAAATTTCTTTGCTGGCATCAATAATGGCGTCAATAATTCCTATCTCTCGATCAGAATGGCCAGCGTCTCTAACAACTCTTAAACTAGAAGCAGGTAAAGCTTGGTATAATTCCCAGGCTCCTTCGAGCGGGCATATCATATCGTAACGGCCATGAATGATAAAAGTAGGTATGTGCCTGATTTTATGGGCATTAGCGATAATTTGATTTTCTTCGATAAAATAATGGTGGTTAATGTAATAAGTTTGTAAGCAAGCGAGGGCCAGGGCAAAATGAGGATCGCTATATTGATCAATGACGGTGAGATGAGCTTGTAAGCTGTTACAGTGTGCTTGCCACATAGCCCAGTTTTTTGCAGCAGACATTCGCACTAATTCATTATCGCCTTGTAAGCATTGGGCATAATAGTGTGGAAGGTTATCCTGATTTTCACAAGGTACAAAATTAAAAAATTCCTGCCAATAATCAGGAAAAACGAGACTTGCTCCGCTTTTATAAAACCAGTCGATATCTTTTTTTCGTCCCAAGAAAATTTGATGCAACACTAAAGTGGACACCTGCTGGGGATAAAGTTGAGCATACAATAATGCAAGCAAAGAACCCCAACCACCACCAAATAAGATAAATCGGCTAAGTCCTAAATAATCACGTATCTTATCAATGTCTTCTAGCAAATTTTGCGTGTTATTCTCTTGTTGTTCTATATGAGGAGTAGAGCGCCCGCAGCCCCGTTGATCAAAAAGGATAATGCGATAGATTTGTGGATCAAAAAAACGCCGCAAATGATTATTAGCACCTTCACCAGGTCCTGAATGTAGGACTATTACTGGCATTCCTTGAGGGTTTCCTACTTCTTCTATATAAAGAATATGGGGTTCGTTAACCAATAACTCATGGCATTTATAAGGTTTTATGGTTGGATAAAGAGTATGCATAATTGTCTCAGCAATTTTGGGCGTTCAGTTCTTAAATCTTATACCTAGCTCGATGAAATTGGAAAGGGAGTCTTGAAAGATATCTTTCAAGAACGCCGGCCAAGCCCCTGCGATTTGCTAGATTGGGTAGGGTGGGCCTTGGTCCAACCGACTATTCAAGAAAAGGAGTTTCTTTCAAGATATTAATAAACTGCTGTGCATTTGTGCTGAGTTTGTGTCCTTTCCGATAAATTATGAAATATCTCACTGATAAATCTTCGTGCTCATAAATGGTTACCAACTCTTTATCAATGATATTTTTGGGAAGAAAACTCCATCCAAACCCTAATTTGCTTAACTTAAGTAAAGCAAAAATAGGCTCTGCCTCATGTTGGATATGTAAAAATAAATTTTTCCGAAAAAGGTGATTATCCAAAACTTGTCGAGGGGGAGCGTATTTGGGCATGACTATGCCAGGGTAATTGATTATCTCTTCTAGCGTTACTTTTTTCTTTTTTGCTAAAGGATGTGAACGAGCTACTTTAATCACAAACGGAAGAGTAAATAGCGGTATCAACTCAAATTCGTGGATGATTTTATTACTAATACAGTTCAAACAAATCTCTATTTCTCGATTGCGTAATGCCCGCATACTCATCAATGGGGATAAGTAATTGACAGAAAAATCAATATCAGGATGGTCTTTGTTAAAAAAAGCCAGTAAGTCAGGAAGCATGAAGCTGCCCATTAAAAAATCCAAACCCACTTTCAATGGTTTTTTTTGTTTTTCAAGAAACAGATTCACCGATGAAATACCCGTTTGTACGGTTTGTAGTATTTCTATTGCATAGGGTAAGAAAATTTTTCCCGCATCGGTGAGTATCAGACGATTGTGATCTCTAATAAATAATGGAGTCTTAATTTCCGATTCCAGCGAGGCAACACGTTTACTTATTGCCGATTGTGTAATGTAAAGAAAATCAGCTGCTAGTGTGAAGGACCCAAAATCTGCAGCAGCCATAAAAGCGCGAATTTGATTGAGATCCATATTAATATTATGCATAAGGGGTTTCGCTGTAATTTAAGTATAACTTATAAGATTGGGTTAGCAATTAAAGGTAAAAAAGGTATTGCTATACTTATCTAATTTCAATTTTAACTAATATTAATATATTTTAATTTGTGAATCCCCTTTTATTGGGCGTTGCTGGAATAAAAGTCTCAGAATAAGTGCTGTAATTATAAAAAAACTCAGCAAAAAAACTTTAAGAGGAGTCTCTGATTCCAATCGGAGATGATCTGCTAAATCAACTCCGGTTTCTTTTTTATTGAATGTTGCTCATAATCTTAGGCATTTATTTAAAGCAAAGAGGATTTTAAATGCAAGTGAAAGCAGCGGTTGCGCATCAAGCAGGGATGCCTTTAACTATTGAAATGGTTGATTTAGAGGGACCAAAGCAGGGTGAAGTGCTTATTGAGATAAAAGCAACGGGCGTCTGTCATACCGATGCGTTTACTTTATCCGGTGATGATCCGGAGGGTATATTTCCAGCCATTTTAGGTCATGAAGGGGCTGGGGTTGTGGTTGAGGTCGGTCAAGGCGTGACTTCTTTAAAACCCGGTGATCATGTTATCCCTCTGTATACTCCTGAATGTAGAGCTTGTGAATATTGTCTTTCACAAAAAACAAATCTTTGCCAAGCAATTCGAGCTACTCAAGGTAAAGGATTGATGCCAGACAGCACCAGTCGCTTCAGTTTGAATGGTGAAAAATTGTATCATTACATGGGCACCTCGACTTTTGCTAATTACACCGTATTGCCAGAAATCGCTGTGGCCAAAATTCGCAAAGATGCGCCTTTTGAAAAAGTATGTTACATCGGTTGTGGCGTTACTACCGGGATTGGTGCCGTCATTTATACTGCAAAAGTAGAGCCTGGCTCAAGGGTTGTTGTCTTTGGTTTGGGTGGGATTGGATTGAACGTCATTCAAGGAGCACGCATGGTTGGAGCGGCTCAAATTGTCGGTGTGGATATCAATCCTAACCGTCGTGCTTTGGCAGAAAAAATGGGAATGACTGATTTTGTTAATCCCAATGAATTGAAAGGAGATCTAGTTAACTATTTGGTTGAATTAACAAAAGGCGGCGCTGACTACAGCTTTGAATGTGTGGGTAAGGTAAATCTTATGCGCCAAGCTTTGGAATGTTGCCATAAAGGTTGGGGGGTTTGTACCATTATTGGAGTGGCGGGGGCGGGTCAGGAAATTTCCACTAGACCGTTTCAATTAGTCACTGGCAGAGTATGGAAGGGATCTGCCTTTGGTGGTGCGCGAGGGCGAACTGATGTACCCAAGATAGTTGATTGGTATATGGATGGCAAAATTAACATCGATGATTTGATTACTCATGTCTTACCCATAGAGCAAATTAACGAAGCATTTGCGCAAATGCACAATGGGGAATCGATACGGACAGTTGTCACATTTTAAAAGGAACAATTCATGTCGATTGAATTGGTTGAAGAGAATCGTTGTTTTGGTGGGATGCAATATGTTTATGCACATCCTTCATTGGTAACTAAGTGCACGATGCGTTTTGCCTTATATCTTCCTCCACAGGCAAAGCAACATAAAGTTCCGGTATTATATTGGCTTTCTGGATTAACCTCCAATGAGCAAAATTTTATTACTAAAGCGGGTGCTCAACGAGTCGCAGCTGAATTGGGATTGGCTCTCGTTGTTCCCGATACCAGTCCACGGGGTATTGAATTACCTGGGGACAGAGTCTCTGCGGATTTCGGTGTTTCAGCAGGTTTCTATCTCGATGCAATAAAAGAACCTTGGTCTAAGCATTACCGAATGTTTCAATACATCACTGAAGAATTGCCAACTATCGTCAATACTCATTTTCCCCTGGATGAAGAACGTACAGGAATTTTTGGCCATTCAATGGGGGGGCATGGTGCATTAACAATAGCGTTTAAACGACCGCAACAATATCGTTCTCTATCAGCTTTTGCTCCCATTTGCGCCCCGATGCACTCGCCATGGGGGCAAAAAGCGTTTAAAGGTTATTTAGGCGAGGATAAAGCGCTTTGGAAAAACTATGATGCCTGTGAATTGCTAGTAGAAAAAGGCTGGCCCCATGGTACGATCCTAATTGATCAAGGAACAAAGGACCCTTTTCTTGAGAAGGAATTAAATCCTAAGTTACTCGTAGCGGCCTGCGAACTTGCCGGTGTTAATTTAAATCTGCGATGGCAGGAAGGATATGGTCACAACTATTATTTTATTGCTAGTTTTATCGATGATCATTTACGCTTTCATGCTTCTCAATTAAGTGAATAAAAAAGAATGGTTTTTACAACAGATAATCGAATTGAAACAAGCTCTGTTTGGCTGACGGATTGGAAGTTATCGCGAGTTTATTTTAAAAACGAAGCTCATTTTCCTTGGGTTATTTTGGTGCCAAGAGAAGAAAATATTCAAGAAATTTATCAATTATCACCGACTCAGCGCCAAATTCTTACTGAGGAAATTGCAGAGATTTCAAAGATCATGCAAGAATATTTTCAACCAGAAAAGTTAAATGTCGGTGCCTTGGGTAATATTGTTTCGCAGTTGCATGTCCACGTTGTTGCACGGTTTAAACAAGATATCGCTTGGCCCCACAGTATCTGGCAGCCCAATTTGCCTGCAAGCCCTTATCGAAAAGAAGTATTAACCGAGCTGGTTAATGCATTAAAAGAACGGTTAGTTCGCTTATAAGTATTCAGGTAAGGGCTGTTGATCGGGGAAAATTTCTGCCAGCGAAACAGAAAAACCATCTTCCCTAACAATACGTGCATGACTGCGTTGTAATTCTCTCGGCTCATTAACCCCACAAGAATGACATAACACAGCAACCTCGTGCGCCATATTCGTCGCATAATGATAAACACGTTCTGCTTTATCTTCAATGACTAAACCACGTTGCAAGCGGGCATCATGGGTGGTGATTCCTGTAGGACAGGTATTTTTATGACATTGCATTGCTTGAATACAGCCTAAAGCAAACAAAAATCCTCTCGCTGAAATGACAAAATCGGCACCGGCACAAAGTGCCCAGGTCACACCAGAAGGAGTGATCAGTTTTCCACTAACAATGACTTTAATGCGCTCTCGTAAATTATAAAGAATGAGAATATCAACAAGGTTAGGCAAGGATTCTTGAATAGGTATGCCCATGTAATCCATAAGACCTTGTGGAGAAGCCCCGGTACCACCGTCTGAGCTATCCAAGGAAATGAAATCGGGAGCAAACTCTTTACCTCGTTGATGAATGGCGTAACAAAGATCATTAACCCATTCATAGCTTCCTAATACAAATTTACAGCCTACGGGTTTACCAGTAATTTGGCGAACGTGTTCAATCTTGTCCAAAAGCTCATCCACATTTGCGATATCGGTATGCCGATTAGGGCTAATTGAATCGTGATAAGGCGGGATCCCGCGAATAGCCGCAATTTCCTCTGTAACTTTGATTGCAGGTAGAAGCCCGCCTTTCCCTGGCTTGGCTCCTTGGCTTAATTTAATTTCAAACATCTTAATACAGTCATGTGCTGCCATTTCGCGTAAGCGATCATCGGATAAATTACCTTCTGCATCCCGAAAACCATATTTCGCAGTGCCAATTTGGGCCACAATGTCACAACCTTCTTCAAGATGATAAGGCGAGACGCCTCCCTCGCCGGTATTAAGCCAGCAGCCCGCTTTTTTTGCTCCCTTTGCAAGAGCGCGAATGGCTGATTTTGAAATCGCACCATAACTCATCGAAGAGATATTAAAAATATGGGATGAGGTGTAAGGATGTCTGCAATAAGGTCCGATGGTGACAGGTCGAATGACTGCTGTATTCGTTCCTAAGGGAGGAAAAGGAGCGCTCACAAAATAAACTGTGCCTGTGCTGTGCAGAGGACGTGTTGAGCCGAATCCAATGGTGGTATCTAAATTCTTAGCTGCTCGATAAACCCAAGAACGATCAGCTCTATTGAATGGGAGTTCTTGCCTATCATCAGCAAAAAGATATTGACGCAAAAAGACGCCTAAGTATTCGAGGAAATAGCGAAAATGACCAATAATAGGAAAATTACGTAAAACGGTATGCTCTTTTTGGTTTCTATCCCAGAGATAAAGTGAAACCAATAAAGCAATTAGAGCAACACTCAATAATACGATGAGAAACTCATCAGTTTCTAACGCTCGTAAAAAAAATACATCCCGCTTCTTAAGTTCAATAGATTCCACGAAAATATCCTTATACAACCTATTCGAGAATAAGAAGTATACACCGTGTTTTAAGTGAATGAGAACTTGTTTTAAGTGTTTGTATCCGGTGGGCGTTGTTGCATGGTTGAATTGAGCCTTGGGCCTTTGCTCAGCACTACATGATGGGTGCAAAATTCAACCCTGCAACAAACCTAAAAAAGTCAATTCAGCTTGTGATTAAAAATAAATCACTTAGGTGAATTTATTTGGTATATACTTAAATTAAATCTAGTGAGATCTTATATAGGGAGGTAGACATGGCACATCAATCCTCATTGGCCAACCACCTTCTGATAGCCATGCCCTCCCTGACTGACCCTAATTTCGAACGGTCTGTAATCTATATCTGTGAACATCATATTCAGGGAACGGTAGGTTTAATTATTAACCGGCCGATGCAATTTCCATTGAGCTTGGTTTTTGAACAAATGCAAATTCAGCCCACATCGATCGAACGCAATCAAATGCCACTTCTTTTTGGTGGTCCAGTACAACCTGAACGTGGTTTTGTTATTCATCGTCCTATTGGGGGATGGCGGTCGAGTCTGTCTCTACGAGATGACGTGACGGTTACAACTTCGAATGATATCATCCGAGCAATAGCCGCTGATGCAGGGCCAAAAGATGTTTTAGTGACCTTGGGTTATGCGGGTTGGAATGGAGACCAGTTAGAGAAGGAAGTACTTGCTAACGTTTGGTTAATTTGTCCTTTCTCTTCCGAGCTTCTATATGAAGTACCATTCTCTGAGCGATGGGAATATGCTGGTTTGACAATAGGCGTTAAAATGAATGAATTAACTGGTCATGCCGGTCACGCATAGGAATAATGGCTCTCACTTTTGTTTCCATCAGTTCAATAATACTATTCAAATCTAAAAGGGGAGTTCATGCCAGAAGGTTTTTTTGTAGGGTTTGATTTTGGCTACAAACGAATCGGTGTTGCTATAGGTCAGCAAATTACATGCAGTGCGCGGCCAATAACGACGCTGGATGCCAAGCAAGGTGTTCCCAACTGGCTTGATGTGCAAAAAATAATCAATGAATGGCGTCCCCAAGCATTAATTGTTGGTTTGCCTACCTGCATTGATGATTCAGAATTATACACAACTGAAGCAGCGAGGGAATTTGCACGTCAGTTACACCAACGCTTCTCTCTTCCGGTGCATTTAGTGGACGAACGTCTGTCGACAGTTGAGGCACGTGCCCAGTTGTTTGCTAAAGGCGGGTATCGTAAAATTAAGCAATCTAAAGTCGACAGTTTTGCTGCTTGCATTATTCTCGAGCAGTGGCTGCAGCATCCAAGTGAAGACAATGAAGCATTTTTTAGAAATTAGTCAACTTTCAAGCAAGCAAATTAACTCTCTCTTAGAGCGTGCCCTTCATTTTAAAAAAGGCGGGCAATTGCCTAACTATTCTCAACATACAGTAGCGAATCTTTTTTATGAGAACAGTACTCGAACGCGCGTAAGCTTTGAGTTAGCAGCCAAAAGGCTGTCCATGTCGGTTATTAATCTTGATTTGCACAACTCCTCGGAAGCTAAGGGCGAAGTGATTGAAGACACCATCGATACCTTGTCGGCAATGGGTATCAATGTATTTGTGATAAGGCACCGCCAGGATGGATTGCAAAAGGAATTAGCAGACAAACTGACGAACCCAGTTCATATAGTCAATGCAGGGGACGGACAACATGCTCATCCTAGCCAAGCCATGTTAGATCTGATGACTATTGCCGAAAGAAAACCTGATTTGAGTCAAATTAAGATTGCTATTATTGGAAATATTCGCCATTCAAGAGTCGCCAATTCACTACAGTGTCTTTGCGCCACTTTAAATGTTGGTGAATTGGCTTTGGTGGCACCCACTATTTGGCAACCGCAAACAATTCATTATGGTCGAGTGACTAACTCTCTAAAAGAAGGACTCGCTGACGCTGATGTCGTGATCTCTTTGCGGGTTCAACATGAGCGCTTAATGGAACATGAGCAGATGGATTTAGCCACTTACCGTCGCGAATATGCTCTAACTCAAGCTGCACTCAATTATGCTAAGCCTGATGCAATGGTTATGCATCCTGGGCCTCTTAATCGGGGTGTAGAAATTGATAGCGAGGTTGCTGACGGCTCCCAGTCTTTTATTTTACAGCAAGTAGCTAATGGTGTGTTTATGCGCATGGCAATCCTGGATTCACTTATTTGTGATTAAATAGACCTCTTGAAGACATATAAGACAAAGAATGGTCTTTAAGGGCCTTATGTTCCCCTTTTTCCCTTATAGTTTCCATTCTGAAATGGGGCGATCTTCATATTGATTATCCAAATAGCATCCCATCATATTATGGAAATCCTTGCCGTATTTTTCGATGAAACTGATTTGCCATTCGCTGCCATTGGTTTTTGCTTTCACTCGTTGTTCTATAATTTCCAAATAAAATTTACTATCTATTAAAGAAACCCCAAGTGCCTCTAAACCTTTATGAGATAAAGGGAGTAATTCTTCCAACAGTTTTAATGCAGAGATTTCATGATTAGCAAACCATCTAAATTTAGCTTTTAAGCCGAAGCGCGCAGCATTTAAAAAATTTCGACGAGCGTCATAGAAGGGTAAGAGATGATCAATCGGGACAGTCTGAGTGGCATAATAATAAAGAAGGCCATAAAAAAAAGCCGCATTGGCAACCATATCTATAACAGTTGGCCCGCAAGATGGGCCACGATGCTCAATACGTAAATGAGGTTTTAAATCTGAATTGAAATCGATGACAGGGCGGTTCCAACGATAGACTACGCCATTTTGTCGTTTCACATGATCCATTTTTTCTGGCGGTAAATTGAAGAAAACTTCGGGCATCAGTCGCGGAAAAAAATGAAAGTTTTGATCGAATAATTCGAAAAAGGAATCCCGGAGATAATTAGTGCCAAATAAACAAGATGTAAATCCGCTTTCTTGACCAAATAAATGCAGTGCCATGGTTTGTTCAAATAAGGCGATTCTTGTTTCACTCCAAAGTTGCTTGCCAAATAAAAAAGGACTATTAGCAGTGATTGCCAAAATGGGGCCTGCAATTGCTTGGGCTATATTATAATATTGAACCGATTGGCTTTGCCCAACTTGAATATGTAACTGGAAGGCTGACATTAATCCACTAATTGCCAACGATTTAGGTACTATTGATAAGGTTTCTTGACCTTCAATATGCAATTTTGGCATCTTTCCTTTACAAAGACTTTTCATGTTAGAAGTCAGCGTTTGATACCTTGATTTATTGGTCATAAACTTGAGTGAATTATATTCACTCGTGGCGGTGGGTAGCGTACCTATGAGAGCCAAATGATAATTATGGTCTTTGGCCACCTGCAGACAACGCTGCCAGTACTCTAAAATATTATTATGAAAAGAGCTAAAGCAATCACCGATTAAGCTGAAATGCGAACTATTGATTTCAAGCTGAGCTGCGCCCACCTCGGGTTTTAAAAAAGGTTGATTGACTAAGTCAATGAATGTTAAGTTTTTTGGGAGAGGAGTGTAGTGTTTATCAAGAAGAAAAAATTCAATTTCAGCACCAATAGCTAGTTCACGCTCCATGAAATCTTGCTTAATAAACCACTCTTCAAGCAGCGCTGTTTCGTCAAATAAATGCTGCTCAAATTCTTGAGGGTCAATCTTAGATGTCTGGGTAAATAACTTTCTCTGATAAGCCATTAATAATCCGTTATTAATTGATTGCTATAAAAATTATAGCCACAAAAAAAAAAGTTACTTTTTATTTTAATAACTAGATTACTAACGTTCTGAAAATTAACTGAGTTTCTTTTGATTAAAAAATTAGTCTATATTTTATATAGAATGTTTTGTTTAATCTTATTAACTCGAAGTCTTACCTGGCGGAGAACTTTTTGGAGAAAAAGATGTCTTTAGTAAAACGTGAAAAGGGAGAGCAAAAATTAAGTAAAGTTGTTATTGACCTACGTTCAGAATTGGAAGAAATTTGTTTGGATACACAAGAAAAACTTGCGAGAACCAAAGAGGATTTTAAAGAACAATTAAAACATACCATCTTAATGTTAAAAAATGAAATCGATCACGCCGATCTGATGAGCATGAAAGATATAGAAGCAATAAGTCAGTGCAAAAATAATGAAATTGATCAATTACAAACTCTATTAAATGAAATGATTAGGAAGCTAGAAGTGGGTAGTCATAGGAATAAAAACTAAGTCATCAAAACGGATTAGATGGTAAAATAGGTTGGGCCGAAGTCCAACCTAATAGGTTGTAACGCACCTAAACCGAGGCTTTAATCGTTTGCTTAAACGATAAGGCCTGTTGTAGACAGCCAAGTTCAACGCTCTCTAGCTCATTCATATCCGCAATTGTTCTAGCTACTTTCAAAAGACGATGATAGGCCCGAGCTGATAATTTCAGTCGCTCTAAAACTTGACTTAAAAATTGTTGTTCCTCTTGTTTCAGGGCGCAAAATCGTTCGCAATCTTTTGTGTTTAATTCCGCATTCAAACAAGCTTGACGGTTCAATTGTATAAGACGAGTTTTTTCTACGCGCTGCTTGATTGTCTGGCTTTGCTCCGCTTCTTTATCACTAGGTTTTACCAACTCGGCCTGTGAGAGGGCTTGCACAGTAATTTGCATATCTATTCGATCGAGCAGCGGAGCTGATAATTTAGCCAAATAACGATTAATACGATCCGGCGAGCAGACGCAATTTGCTTGTGGATTCCCCCATTGACCGCAAGGGCAGGGGTTCATTGCTGCAATAAGTTGAAATTTTGCAGGAAATTCAATTTGAGCTGCTGCCCTTGAAATGCAAATATGGCCCGATTCTAAAGGTTCACGCAATGTTTCTAAAACACGGGTATGAAACTCAGGTAGTTCATCAAGAAATAAAACCCCACGATGAGCAAGTGAAATTTCACCCGGTTTAGGCGGATTACCTCCGCCTACCAAGGCCGCTTGCGAGGCCGTGTGGTGAGGTGAGCGAAACGGTGGATAACGCCATTCATTATAATTGGGCAGTCGCCCATGTATTGAATTAATTGCTGCACACTCAAGGGCTTCTGTTTCAGTTAATTGAGGTAATAAAGTACTAAAACGTCTGGCTAGCATCGTTTTCCCACTACCCGGTGGACCACTTAACAATAGGCTATGCCCCCCACAAGCGGCTATCTCAAAAGCGAGTTTGGCGTGAGCTTGCCCTTTTACCTCTGACCAATCAATTGCATTCTTGGAAGAATCGGACTGAGGTTGAGGAGGAAGAGCTTGTAATGGAGTATCTTGGCATAAATAACTGCATACTTCGCGAAGATTGTTTGCTGCATAAACATTGTTTGGTCCCGCGAGCGATGCTTCTTCGGCATTAGCTGTGGCGATAATTAATAATTGTTGGTCTCGACGAGCGGCAAGCACAACAGGGATAATTGCAGAGACGCCTCGTAGATTACCGCTGAGAGCGAGTTCGCCAATAAATTCATGGGAGGCTAATTTGTCGAGAGGTATTTGTCCCGAAGCTGCAAGAATACCAAGGGCTATAGGTAAATCAAAACCACTTCCCGATTTGGGTAAATCAGCAGGGGCCAGATTAACGGTGATTTTACGGCAAGGAAAGTCAAACTGACTATTAATGATTGCACTACGTACGCGGTCTTTACTTTCTTTGACGGCAGTTTCTGCTAAGCCAACGATAGTAAAACTGGGTAAGCCATTAGATAAATGGACTTCAACAGAAACAGGTTGCGCCTGAATGCCTACCGTCGAACGGGTTTTGCTAAAAGCGAGATTCATAAATCTTCCTTAAGATTGGACTAATTTTACTCTGCTAAGAAGAGTTCCTATCCCCTAGCGAATAATTTGAGCAGCTCATAGCTGATTAAGGCTTTGCTTTTTTCTCTTTGATTTGTTTTGCTGTCTGTTGAGCTAACAAGGCATCGACCTGTTCTTGTAATGCGTCTAATTTCTCACGGGTTCTTGCTAATACTTTGGTTTGCACATCGAATTCTTCGCGAGTAATTAAATCCATACGAGCAAAAGTTGCTTGCAGGATTTCCTTAAATTTTTGTTGAATATCATTTTCAAAATTTTGAAAGCTAGTTGGTAAGCTAGAAAACAGTTTTTTGGCTAACTCATCGAATTGTTTTGGATCGAACATTGCTAAACTCCCGCATGATAGTTGTGATAGCACAGTCTAGCAATGCTTAGCTAGTAATTCTACTAGCAGATCGGCGGCAGGCTTTATTTCTCGATGAATAGGCTTAACTTCCTAGACAAGAAGACAACGGTAAGGAAGTCATTGGACTATCTGGGTCAACTCTATGCATTAAGCTTTCTGCTCTTTCGCTTTCTTTGGCAGCCTCTTCTTGTTTTGGAGAAAAGAAAACAGGATAAGAATTTTGAGCATATTGAGGGCTTGTCTTTTTTTGAGGAATGGAGACGGGTAATGATGATTGATAGAATATTTTAGGCATAATTCTCTCCCTAGATAAAGATTGATTTATTTACAAAGCGATTATATTTTAATTCATATTAATCTCAACATATCGATTTTACAATAGCAATAATTTATAAATTTGTTCTTAAAAAATTCTCGGTGTTTTTTTTAATTTCAATCAATCTAATTGTTATTTTTCATGGAAAGGTTGTAAGTTCATGGATTAGTGCACAATAATAACTTTTGCAAAATCAAATTCATTCGGTAAAGGGAGATTCTAAACTATGAAATTTGATGCCATGGTGCTTGGTGGCGGAATTGTTGGCGTATCAGTTGCGATACATTTGCGCATGCGAGGGTGTTCGGTCGCTTTAGTTGATTTAAAAGTTCCTGGCTCTGAGACTTCTTTTGGTAATGCTGGATTGATCCAACGTGAGGGTGTCTACCCTTATGCTTTTCCCAGAGATATGCGCTCCCTGATTAAATATGCATTTAATCGCTCGCCTGAAGTCAGATATCATCCAGGTTCAATACCAAAATTGGCACCTTTTCTATGGAAATATTGGTTTAATTCTCATCCTCAACGGCATGCTCAAATTGCTCGAGCTTATGCAACATTGATCCAACACAGTGTTAGCGAGCATCATCGCTTAGCTGAATTAGCTGGGGCTAAGCATTTATTGCGTGCGGGCGGATGGCTAAAAGTGTTCAGAACTGCGAAAGTACAAGATACAGAAACACGATTTGCTGAAAAATGCCAAGATGAACACGGCATTCAATTTGAACATTTAGCTGCGGCTTCATTGCGTCAGGTTGAACCTGATCTTGATCAAACTTTACTCGGAGCTCTTCATTACACTGAATCAGAATCAGTGAGTGATCCTGGCGGATTAGTAGCTGCCTATGCAAACTATTTTGAACGCATAGGTGGTCGCTTCTTTTTCGGCGATGCGCTTAGCTTAGCTAATCGATGGACTGTTAAAACAAAAGAAGGTCAAATCAAAGCCGATTCGGCTGTGATTACTTTAGGACCCTGGTCAGATCTGTTGAGCTCTCGACTGGGCTATCGTTTTCCACTAGCGGTCAAGCGTGGTTATCATATGCATTACAATGCTAAGCCAAACACGCGCCTTACGCACCCAGTATTAGATATTGAGAATGGTTACATGGTGGTTCCGATGGCACGTGGCGTTCGAATAACAACAGGAGCTGAATTTGCTAAGCGAGATTCGAAAAAAACACCGGTACAACTTAATACCGTAGAACCGATTGCACGAAGCCTTTTTCCTATTACTGAACGACTTGAAGAATTGCCTTGGATGGGATCTAGACCCTGTACACCTGATATGCTTCCTATTATCAGTAAAGCCTCTCGTCACAAGGAGCTTTGGTTTGCATTTGGACATGCTCATCATGGATTGACATTAGGTCCTGTGACTGGACGATTAATTGCGGAAATGATGACCGGAGAGGAATTACTAACTAATCCACAGCCGTTTAGTGCGAGTCGTTTTGGAGAATAAATTATGAAAATGCTGACAGCGATTATCAAGCCTTTCAAACTTGATGACGTTCATGAAGCTTTGATGGAAATTGGCGTGCCCGGTATCACTATTTCGGAAACAAGAGGTTTTGGCCGGCAAAAGGGGCATACTGAACTTTATCGCGGCGCGGAGTATGTTGTCGATTTTTTGCCTAAAATAAAAATTGAATTGGCTTTAGCCGATGATATGGTTGAGGCAGCGATTGATGCTATTTGCAAAGCAGCCTACACGGGCAAAATTGGTGACGGTAAAATTTTTGTCTATGAATTACAACAGGTAGTTAGGGTAAGGACAGGCGAAGTAGGGGGGGATGCGCTTTAAGCTCATTAATAGCGAATCCCCGCGGGCATTGTCACTCATCCCGCATTCAACTCCTGTGTGATAAATAACCATTCATCACGACTGACAGGCAAAACAGATAAGCGGTTGCCTTTACGAACTAGAGGCATGTTTTCAAGTTCAGGGTAGCGTTTTAAGGTATCTAGTGGAATAAGTTCTTTAAATTTCTCTTTGAAACGAATATCGACCATAAACCATCGTGGATTATCAGGACTACTTTTGGGATCGGGGTGTTCGCTAGTCGGATCAAAAGCAGTATAGTCGGGATAAGGTTTAGAGGTGACTTCTGCAATCCCAATAATCCCTGGTGGGTTACAATTCGAATGATAGAATAAGACTTGATCACCAATTGACATCTCATTGCGAATAAAATTACGTGCCTGATAATTGCGTACACCATCCCAATGAGTGGTTTGATTGGGTGAGGCACGTAAGTCGTCGATACTAAAACAGGAAGGCTCTGATTTCATTAACCAATATTTAGTCATTTTCTCTTTTACTCCAGTGCGTGTTTCGTTCAGTTATTACTGCCTTGAGGGGAATATCCCAGGTCTGTGGTTCAATATAAGGATAGCGTTGAAATTCATAGGCAACCCCAATAAGCATAGGATGATCCTCATTCGCTAAAGTCCGATCATAATAGCCAGCACCCATACCTAGTCGAGTTCCATAAAGATCAAAAACAACTAAGGGCATAAAAATAATATCGAGCAATTTAGGTGCTATAGCTAGAGATTTATCCACATCGGGTTCTGCAATCCCGTACTGATTATTAACAAAAGGGGTTGCAGGGGTGGCAGGCAAAAATAATAAGGATTTACCCTCAGTAAGAACGGGAAAATAACAAAATTTCCCCTGAAGAGGAGCTGAATTCCATAATCGATTTAAGTTGATTTCACCACCCTTTGCTTGATAAAGAGCGATACGCTTAGCATGACGATATTGGTGTAAGTGGCTTATACGTGTGCAAACTTTTGCGGAGGCTGCATGCTGGTATTCAAGTGATAATTTTTCACGTACTTGTCGGCAACTTCGTCGAAGGGCCAGCTTAAAGCGATTAGACATGGTTTGATTTTTCGGCATTTTTACTCGATTATTGCTCAGATAGATACCTTACCCATCCTACCTGAAGAACCTGTATTTTTGCTATCGCTTTTTGCGCCTGAGAAATCTAAAAAATCGCAATAGAGCTTGCTATTCCTCGCATTTTTAAAAATTCTCAGGCACAAAAATCAAATGACAGGTTCTTCAGGTAGGATGGGTCTAAGTTCAAGTCAGGAAAAATGAAAGATTTTTTTTTCAGATCTAGGCAGAATGAAAAAAATAAGGTATATACCGCAAAGTTATTGCTGTTATCTAACTCATAGAATAAGTTAACCCTTGAGAGATTGAAATGAGTGATATGTTTGAAGAAGATGAAGATTTAGTAGAGAGTGATGCGTTTGCTAATCCTGTTGAAGAGGTGGATATTGAAATAAGCGAAAACTCGACAATGGATGCACGTCGACGACTTGAGAATAAGCTAGATGACCTGCGTTTAGAGGCTGAGCTTAAAGATGAGTTTGATGAGGATTATTAAGCGCTAATGCCTACGCTCATTTTTATTCAAGAAAATGAGGCAGATTTTTCTTTTGCTCTCGATGATCGCATTTTTATAGGAGAGGGCCTTTTTGAGACAATTCGGATTGTAGAAAAGAAGCCTTGTTATCCCAAAGCTCACTGGCAGCGGTTAAAAAAAGCTGCCGCTTTTTTGGGTATAACATTCGAGGTTTCTTTTGAGCAGTGGCTCGAAAATCTTAAGCACTGTATTCGTTTAAAAAAAATACAAGAAGGGGGCGTTAAAGTTATTTTAAGTGGCGGTAGAGCACCGCGGGGCTTAGTTGCACAAGGCAGTGAAACCTATCTTATTTTTAACGCATTCCACTACAGCAGAAATTCACAAGCACTTGATCTTATTAGTGCTCCCTGGCGACGCGATGAAAAAAATCCCATTTATCAATTGAAATCGATAAACTATTTAGAAGCGATTATTGCTCGTCGCGGTGCCGAGACAGCGAAGGCCAATGAAATCTTATTTTTTAATTTTCAAGATCATGCCACTGAAACTTCCGTGGCTAATTTTTTTATCATCAAAAATGATTGTCTAATAACTCCCCCCACCCAAAGCGGTGTTTTACCTGGAATAATCAGAGGGCGATTATTGGTTCTTTGCAAACAACGCGGAGTGAATTGTTCAGAGCGTGAATTAACGAAAGAGAATTTGATGCAAGCGGATGCCGCTTTTACTTGCAATGCATTACAAGGACTACAACCGGTTCGTTCTTTTGATGGGCAACTGTTTAATGTGAATCATCCAATGCTGCCATTACTTTCACAATTATTGGTTGACGATCGGGGCTAATTATTTTTTACAATTCTGGTGATAATGACTGACAAGCTTAAATACTAGAAAAAGTATCACTAAACTAAGCAGGGTAAGAAGGCTGATATTTTTATAAAATGGCGCTGGACGAGTAAGCGCATCCATCCCTACATGTCCACAATAAGTGTAAATAATTTCACCGGGAATTAAAAAAATGAAGGTGGTTATTACATAATGACTAAATTTGATGCGAGTCATTCCTAAACTATAATTCACTAAACTAAAGGGTACAGGTAGTAAACGTAGCAAAGCAACCGATTGCCAACCGCTACGTTCCACTTGTGAAATTAACTTCTCTAACTTAGGCCCACGTTTAGCGGCCAGCCAATCAATAGCTAGATGACGACTAATGTAAAAGGCAGATGCAGCTCCGAGTGTTGCACCCATCAAATTAAATAGGGTGCCTAGCAAGGGACCAAATAAAGCGCCTCCTGCAAGGGTCAAAACCATGGTAGGTAGTAGAAAAATACTAGCAAGACAATAAATCAACAGAAACAAAATAGGTGCTAGCCAACCTAATCCTTTAATCTTATTAAGAATAATCGGCACTTTCTCTTGAAAAACTATCGCACAGATGATGAACGCTACTATTATTATTAAAAGAGCAAGCGTTTTTAGATTTTGATGTTTAAGCCACATGCCCTCCACTTTATTACACCACAGTATTTTGGGCAAGTATTGCAATGGTTAGGGCAATTAGGTATATACTCAAAAATGCTAGATTTTAGACTAACCCCTTTTGGGATTAAAAACATGTTAGAAAGGAATTGGCAGACATTCTTAGCAAAGCCAATGCATCGGCTGATTAAACTCATTTTAAGTGCATGGTTTCGAGTAACAATCAAAAATGACCACAATCAACTCGACAGACCCGCTATCATCATTGCAAATTGCGCCTCGAAGATTGATCCGCTATTGTTGACCTTATTTTTTTCTGAGCGACTAAGTTTTGTACTTCCTCCGCGACTCAGGAATAAGCTATGGGTTAGGATTCTGTGCTTATTCGCTGAAGTCATTTTTCTTGATCTGTCGAAGTTGTTAGATAAGCAATTGCTAATCAATGCGCTTCAGTCTGGAAAATCCTGGGTATTATTCCCGCAAGAATTCACAAAAGAAGTGAAGAGTTTTGATGAGTATGGATTTGTCTTGGGGCATTTGAAGAGGAAAGTTAACCCTGTGCGGATCGAGGGCGCTCAGTACAGTTTGTTTTCGCTTGCTAAAGATAAGTACGCCGTTCATTTTTTTCCCAAAATTACGCTTCATGTGATGAGAGGGTTGTCTTTTATTGCTGAACCGAACAGGTCGAAAGATGAAAAACGGATTGGCAGGAAGCTGTTCCTACTAATGAGCGAAATGAGTTATGCAAATTTTAATCCAGAAAAATCTCTTTTTTCTGCGATACTTCAAGGTGCAAAACACGCCAGTAAACAATCAGCTCTTATTGAAGATAGTAAGCGCGAGCCTATCTCTTTTCGCCAATTTATCACACGTTGCTTTATTCTAGGACGACAATTTAAAAATGAAACGCAAGTTGCTGAAATTGTTGGTGTGATGATGCCATCGACTATTGCTGGAATAGTTAGTCTTTTTGCTTTACAAGTGTATCGACGAGTTCCAGCGATGCTAAATTTTAGCAGTGGTTTTTATAATCTCTATTCAGTCTGTCAAATTGCGGGGATTAAAACTATTTACACTTCGCGCCAATTCATTCAAACAGCCAAACTGGAAGGGTTAGTGGAAGAGTTACGCACTGCGGGATTTAAATTAAAATATCTTGAAGATTTTGCCCCTAAAATTAACTTATTTCACAAAGTTGCAGGTTTGTTAAAAGCGGTATTGCCGAATTTAACTTACTCTCTGGTTGGTAAAGCCGTTAAGCCAACAGATACCGCTTTGGTGTTATTTACTTCAGGCTCAGAGGGTGTGCCCAAAGGGGTGCCCTTAAGTCATAAAAATATTTTGGCCAATTGTTATCAAATGATGTCGCGAGTCGATTTTTCTTCTCAAGATATCTTTTTTAACGCCTTGCCTATTTTTCATTGTTTTGGTTTAACCGCAGGGTCTATTGTACCTTTGCTTGTAGGAAATTCTTGTTTTTTCTATCCTTCGCCTTTGCATTTTAAACTAATTGCAGGACTAGTTTATGAAACTAAAGCGAGCATTTTCTTTGCCACGAATACTTTTTTAACAGGATATGCTCGCGTAGCTGGACCAGAAGATTTTCGTTCCTTACGTTATATTTTTGCAGGAGCGGAAAAAGTTAAACCCGAAACAATACATCATTGGCAAGAAAGATTTAAGGCCCAAATCTATGAGGGTTATGGTGCAACAGAAGCTTCACCAGTGATTTCACTCAACTGCCCCCTCGCCTCGAGAGAAGATAGTATAGGTTTAGTGTTGCCAGCCATCGAATATCGTATCGAACCTGTCGAAGGAATTGCGCAAGGAGGACGGCTATTTATTCGCGGCCCCAATGTTATGGCGGGTTATTTGACTGAGGATATGAGCAAATCCATTGAAAATGATGGATGGTATGACACCGGTGACATTGTCAGTACAGATGAGGATGGATTTTTATTTATTAACGGTCGAGTGAAACGCTTTGCTAAATTGGGCGGTGAAATGATTTCTTTATCGGTGGTTGAGTCAATCGCTTCCGCATTGTGGCCGGAACAGTTGCATGCGGCTCTAAGTAGAAAATGTCCTCGCAGAGGAGAGCAGATTATTCTCTTCTCAGAATATTCTGAGGCTAGCAAATCGGCTTTTGTTCATCATGTGCATGCACAAAAATATCCTGAAATACTTGTTCCTCAGGCCATTTTTTCAAACGTTAAAATTCCATTATTAGCCTCGGGCAAAATTGATTACCCTTCTTTAGAGCGCAATTTAGCGAACTTTTTCCCAGATTCGTCTTCTGCAGAAGCAAATTTTTTGTAATTTCTTAAGATATCTTAAGAAAACCTTAATATTTTACTGTTATGATGAAATTATCAAAATTCTCTTCGGAGCTAATCATGGCAAAGGGCAGCAGCACTTTAAATATTTTAGGAGGCTTAGTATTAAAGCCGGCTAAGTCACCGAGTGCACAGAAAAAAAGCAATACACATGATGCCGCCGCAGCAGATAAAAAGAAAAAGCATGCTCCAGCACAAACTATTAATTCTTCTTTAGGAAATCCTGCTACTGCACCCGCCCTTGCTCGTAACCTTATCAAGCCAAAAGGAAATGAATTAAACCTAGGTGATGAATTAAAAGCGATTCTTACACCTAAAAAGGGTGGTCCTACTCTTACTCCCAAATCATAAGTACTCTTACAAAATTTAACTAATGAATGTTGTGCCAAGGATCAGCCTGCAGGCACAAAATCCTGTAGCCAGCGTTGGGCCTTGTCCTGAGGTCGTCACTTTTTTTTGAATAATATTTCGAGCCAAATCCAGTGTTTTACTGAACCAAGGCTTCGAGACAGCGCTACGCGCACCTGAGCATCCTGAGGCTATCGAAGGACTCAGCCCGAACGGATCGAGCTACTGGTTGGAGCAACACCTATTTTTTTGTTAAAAAAAAGTGACGATACCTCAGGGGCCTTGTCCCAACAAATTCTTTGAGATGAGAAAGTACCACATTAAACTTTGTTCCCTTTCTATCCCCTTGAATTCTCAACACTGGACGATATACTTAATTTATATTGTTTTTTCATCCTTGAGGTTTTTATGGCAGGTTTTGCTGAAACATCACACTGGCGCGATTCAGCTAGAAATGCTCGTTTCTTCCTAGTCGATGCAAGAGCCGCTTTCCCTATTTTCCTTTTTTTAATGCACATAAGGGTTTGGACCGGTGTTTTAGTTCTTCTCTCTGCTGTTTTTTTTGGCGTTATTGAACACTATGGGTTTACCGTTCCGGTTTTTTTGCGTTGGCTTAGAAGTTTACTGGCTGGCTCCATGCGTTCATCACAACCTTGGTGGAAGTAATGGAAACTGATATTCGTAAATCTTTGATTAAAATTGCAGCCGCCTTAAATGCGAAATTCTATTTAAATGATCGTTTTGTTAGTTTTGAAGAAGTATTTGCTGATACTGGCTTACTACCAGCGATAGCTCGGCGTGCTGACCAGCTCTGCTCGCTATGTCTTGGGTATGGCTTAGGTGCAACCTTCGATGAAGCAGAAAATGCATTGTTAGGCATCCGGGTGGTGTTTGATGAAGTAACACCTAATTCCTTGCGTTTACTATGTATGACGGATGTATTAAATGAGTTAATTCAAGGAGGTCCGAGCAAGGACTACACCCCTTTAGACGAGTTAATGTATGATTAGTTGTTTTTATCAAACAAAGTGTAAAAAAAGTGAAAGTTTAACCCTCTTTAAGTTTAACTTAAGGAAATATTTGGTATCGTTATACTAAATTAGAATTTGGTGTTGGAGTACCGTTTATTATGCCAATAAATCCTTATGCTCATTTTAGTAATCTGCACAGAGAACAAAAAGAAAATTCTGCGCAAGAGAGTACTGAACAAATTTCTAGGACGCTAGGTGCTGAAGTAGCGCGTGGAATTAGGACATTATTGACCCAAATAGAGAAAATGGACGCGATTCGACCTAATGAAACACATAATTTAGCAAAGCAAGTTGTAAAAAAATGTTACAATACGATTCATGGTAATACAAGCGGTAACGAGAAAGAGGTCAAAGTCGAAGCTGAACAAGAAGAAATAACTTCAAGTTCACCAAGATCTTCCATGTAGCTAACAGTTACTCAGCGTTAGAGGCTGAATACTGTTATAATTTCTTTAGAAACTTAATTTTATCAGTGTGGATCTGATGTTACCTTTATTTATGCTATGAAAGATGAATTAACGAAAGAACAAGCTAATGCGATTCTAGCCGCTTTAGATGAAGCATTGGAGGCAGGTCCTTGGGAAGAGTCAAATTTTTTACGTGTAATAGGTAAGAATCTTCAAGAAATACGTGATAAATTTGCTTCTCATGTTAGTGGTGCCCATTCAGATACCCCAAAAATTGAAACCCATCATATTAATCGAGTTGTACCGCGCCCCGGTCAATTAGAAGTATTTATTTCTCTCTATTCTTCTGAGGGATCTAACATACAATGTTGGGAGCGTATCCTCGCTAATCTATCTCGGCAAATTATTGCCCGGCCAATCTATTCCGATGAAGAAGCAATCCAATTTTCTATTAAATCAAAAGAAAACAAGGCTAATGAAGCCTATGTGGCTATTTATATCAACGAGGCAGACATATTAACGATGCCTCCAGATAAGATACCATTAGATAAGTTTGGCAAGCCTCTATTAACTCTTAAAGGTCATGCTATCAATTTGGAAAGTATAACGCGATTTGTTCATCTATCCGGTACTTATCATTATTTTAAGGGCCGCTTAGTCAAAAATACTCAATCAGAGTAAGTTGAATAGTCGCGTGGCAGTAAAACAAAGTATATACTTGAATTTATAATCAGTTTATTGAAAATTGCATGGGTCAACAATCACAACAGCAAGGCGGTGGTAGTAGTGATAATTCGATGGCACCCGTATGGATTACGGTGCTGCTGTTCCTTACTGCCTTTATCATTTGGAAAAGCGCGCATGAATACATCGTTGCCTTTGTGTTTTATCTGAATGTATTGCAGGCCAAATTGGTTGGGTATTTTGTTAGTAATCCTCAATTAGAAAATAATGTTTATGTCATGCAGACCATTGATCCCGCAACAGTTGACTGGGAGCAATTTGTTGGATTAACTCGAAGTGTAGGCGATTACATTCGCTATCCGGTGGTTGTTATACTCATTGTACTCGCTATTTTTCTTTATAAATCAGATATTACCCTTAAATTTCGTAAAGCCCATAATATGAAAAGCTTACGCGCCCAGGAACAACATAACTGGCTTGCGATTATGCCAATTATCAAAGAGGATTTAACAAATAGTGATATCAGTAAAGGCCCCTGGGCAATGGCGCTAACTCCTATGGAATTTGCGCGTAGATATCATCTTCTAAAGAAAGAGGATGCAATTTTAGATAATCCCGTTCCTGGGCAAGAAATGACTGCCGGAATTAGAAAAGGGGATGCTAAAAGAGTATTTACTTTGCAATTAGGTCCTTATTGGGATGGATTTGAGCGCTGTTCTCCACAAGCCTATGCTTTAGCGGCTGTGTTTATGGCTCGTATGAATCGGGATAGGGATGCAGCCACCTTAGTTTTAGAAACACTAGATAAAACCTGTACGGCTGGAAAACCTGACTTCAGTGTCGCAAGACCGGTATTAAGGAAGTACCAGAATTCGGAAAATGTACAGGAAATTATAGCGAAACACGCTTATCTTTTAACTGTGTTAGCTTCTCTATTAGCAGGAGCACGTGAGGATGGTGTGGTTCCAACCGCAGAGTTTTTGTGGTTAAAACCCCTCGATCGTCGATTATGGTATATGCTTAATAGTATTGGTAGACAAACTCCTTTCGCAGAGGTAGGCGGGCCTTTTGCTCATTGGAGGGCTGAGAAGGAAATGGGTAGACGTTCGTTAGTACCCATGATTGATGAAGCAATTAAAGCACTCGAACTGGCTGTGAAAGAAGTTAAATTGACCCCAAAAGAGTTGCAGGAGTTAGAGCCGTAATGCGTGGTATAGATTCGCGTCATGAAATAGATCCTACTTTATTGCTAAGGGACACTCGTACTCTTGGCCAACGTATGGGTGATTTTTTTTCTGACCCAACTAATGTATCTATTTTTTTAATTTCCGCAGCGGCCGTTGCTTACTATCTTCCTGAAATTGCAAGTTTAGTCCTGGTCTTGGGATTTTTATTTTTTCTTTTTAGCTATTCCCGCAAACAAAAATTACCCTTTAGATTGCCTCAAATTGCCAGAGTGAAAGATTACAATGACTTAAAGCCTGGAGTGGGCACTCCGAATATTGCCCGAGGTATTGCTTTTTTTGGTAATGACCGAAAAACCAATGAAGAATTATGGTTTGCTAACGACGATTTAAGAACTCATGCGTTAATTTTTGGTTCTACCGGTAGCGGTAAAACGGAAGCTTTAGTTTCACTCGCTTACAATGCCTTAGTGCAGGCAAGTGGTTTTATTTATGTCGATGGAAAAGGAGATAACTCTCTCTATGCTAAAGTGTTTTCCATGGTGCGCAGCATGGGTCGAGAAGACGATTTATTGCTGATTAACTTCATGACAGGTGCTCGAGATATTATTGGCCCTCAAGAAAAACGTCTATCCAATACACTTAACCCTTTCTGTCAGGGCTCCTCAAGCATGTTAACTCAGCTTGTAGTCAGTTTGATGGGATCTTCTCAGCAGTCATCTGACGGCGATATGTGGAAAGGTCGTGCGATTAGTTTCGTTGAAGCACTGATGAAATTGCTCGTCTACATGCGCGATGAGGGCGCTCTTTTACTTGATGCAAATACCATAAGAAATTACTTTGATCTACAACGTTTAGAGGCGATAGTGATCGACAAAGTCTTTCCACGTGATGAACAGGAAAGCATCAATATTGAATCAGTACCTAAACTAGTTACGGATCCGCTGCGTAACTATGTTTTCAACTTACCAGGTTACAATAAAGAGAAAAAAGGTAAGCAAGTTTCACAGGTTTTAGAGCAGCATGGTTTTATTACCATGCAGTTGGTGCGGGTATTTTCATCACTTGCCGATACTTATGGCCATATCATTAGAACTAATTTAGCAGAAGTGGACTTTAAAGACGTTGTACTTAACCGACGTATTCTGGTTGTGTTGTTACCTGCTTTGGAAAAATCACCCGATGAATTATCCAACTTAGGCAAGGTCATTGTCTCTTCCTTAAAAGCAATGATGGCTGCAGGTTTGGGCGATCAAGTGGAAGGTGATTATCGCGATGTTATTTTAAGAAAACCCACCAATGCACCTACCCCTTATATGTGTATTTTGGATGAGTATGGTTATTACGCCGTACAAGGTTTTGCTGTTGTACCTGCGCAGGCGCGTTCGCTTGGCTTCTCCGCAATTTTTGCAGGACAAGATTTACCTGCATTCCAAAAAGCGTCAAAAGAAGAAGCCGCTTCAATCGGTGCGAATACCAACATAAAAATTTGTATGAAGCTTGAGGACCCAGGAGAAACCTGGGACTTTTTCACCAAAACTGCAGGCGAAGCGTATGTAACTAAAGTGGATTCATTCCAAACCAAAGATACGAGCATTGCCAATAGCTATATGGATACGAAAAGTTCTTCTTTTGAAAAACGCTCTCGTATCGATTTATTAGATTTAAAAGATCAAACCGAAGGTGAGGCGCATATCTTCTTCAAATCCAAGATTGTGCGAGCGCGGATGTTTTATGCTAATCCGTCGCCAGTTAAGCACTTGAAGCTGAATCAATTCTTAAAAGTTGAACCACCACCCGATGATTATTTAATTAAATTACAGAAACAACTTGCTGGCTTCCAACAAGTATTGGACAGCGGTAGTCTCAGTATCGACAAAACCGTTGAAACGGAAGAAATTACCTTAATTACTAAAGCGCTGCACGAATCCAATATTACTGAGCCTATTGAACGGGGTGTAGCAGCCTTGCTGGCATTCCATGGTTTCCACGAACCTGAGCCCATCGAAGAATTAGTTGAAGAAGAGGAAGAGGGGGCATTGACTATCTTTAGTAGACTGCGTCGTTCTGGAGTTGGCTTACCATTATTGGTTAAAGATATTGAACAATTTTCAATGCCCTTACTGCCGATTAATGAGACGAGGAATTATCTTTCTGCCGTTGAGCGGGCCAGTGGAGCAAAAGATAAATATGCTGGAACCGTGGCCAATGAATTAATCAAAGATTTCCAAATGGCAACAAGTTATCCCCCCTATGAACGTGATGCGATTAATCCTGAGGACTTAACGCTCATGGTGAGTGAGCTTGCAAATAAGATTGCCAGCGAACGGGAAAAAGCAAAAGCTAAGGCTCAAGAAGAAACCTAATCTTAAGCTAATACTAACGCAGATTATTGCCGCAAAAACCCAGCGCTTACAAATACCAAACAATGGAACTAATCATGGTAGAGCAAATATTGCTTTCTTTGCCATGGAACTTAGCTTAATTATTAGAATTTTCAAGAACTGCTTGTAACGCAATGATTTGTATGTTTTTATTTCATTACTATGGGTAGGTCTATATTTAATGAATCTGAGGGGTTTAGGTGAGACGATTGCGTGTTGGTTTATTTGCTATTTCAACATGGCATGTTGTTACTCTACTTGCACTTATAATCCTAACGGGGTGTGGGAAGTTAAGGGTGTATCGTCCTTTGGAAGGCGAGGCTTTGAAGTTACCCTATAAAGTAGAAGGCGCAGAAGATAGAGCAATAATAGGATTGCAAAAAAGTCTTAAGCGCTGCGGTGTTGCCGTCATTACTATAGGTCAAGATTATTTAATCAGTATCCCTTCTGCTTCACTGTTTCCAAACCAATCCCCTCAATTAACCTGGGCTTCTTATGGATTACTCAATAATGTGGTGCGGTTTTTAAAGCAATTCCGTAAAGTTGCTGTAAATATTACCGGTTTTAGTGGGAAATATGTTTCCGAGAGACGTGAACATGCTTTAACATTAGCGAGAGCAAGAGCGGTTGGCGATTATTTATGGTCACAAGGCATTGATAGTCGTTTTATTTTTACCGAAGGAATGGGAAGTGATAAACCGATAATGGGGTACACTTCGGGTGGTGATAAATCACCTAATTCACGCATCGAGATTACTTTCAGAGATGCAATTGTTTAGATGAGGCAGCGATGAGTCGAGAGACTTGGAATACAATAATAAATTCTAAATCCTTTTATGTTCGCACTTATCGAATGGGAGGAAGAACTCTTATTATTTCGTTGATTATCAATATATTATTAGGACTGGCTATTTACTACCTCTATTTCCACCAACCTGAACGTGATTTTTATGCGACAAGTGGCATTACTCCACCGATCCAATTAAAACCAATGGATGAGCCGAATTACTCGGCAACGCCATTGCTTGCACCTGATCCAATTGAGAATAATACCGTTAAGGTCATACCGCAATAATGAGGAACTTATGGCTCAAGATGCTCTAACTGCTGTTAAACTGAGAAATGAATTTTATCGTGATGGTCAACGTAAGATTATATTTGCTTTATTATTTTCTGTTCTTATTAATTTTATTTTGGCTTCGCTTTTGGTCTATATGTTAACGCATCCGCCCGCACCCAAATATTTTGCGACAAGTATAAGTGGTCGAATTACTCCCTTGTACCCTTTAGACGAACCTAATCAATCGGACTCAGCAGTATTGCAATGGGCAAACCAGGCTGCGATTGCAGCATTTACCTATAACTTCGTGAATTATCGCGATGAACTACAAGCGTCATCTGGATTTTTTACTTCGGATGGATGGACACAGTTTTTGAATGCTTTACAGCAGTCCAACAACTTAGATGCGGTTAAAGCAAAAAAACTTATTGTGTCGGCGGTGGCTACTCGTGCTCCGATCATTTTACAAAAAGGTTTATTAAATGGAGTTTATTCCTGGCGGGTACAAATGCCCATTTTGGTTACTTATCAAAGTGCTAGCGAATTTTCTCAACAAAATAATGTGGTGACAATGTTGATAACACGCGTATCGACCTTGAATTCTCCACGCGGCATTGGTATAGCTCAATTTGTGGTAGGCCCTGCTAGTGGTGGAATAGGTCAATGAAGAAAAAGAAGAATTTATTCCCTTACATCGGATTGGCCATAGTGCTTATGGCTAATTCTATCTCTTTTTTAGCGCATGCGACTGCGGAAACTGATTCCGCACAGCAAGCCCTTCAGCAGCTTCGTCTTTTACAGCAACGCTTATCTCAATCAGGTATAACTCCTCCTCAACCAACTGGGGGAGCTAACCAAGCAGCTCAGCCTAATAAATTAGCTGATGCACCTAATCCAAGAACATCGACAGGAAGGGTTGTTCCACCTCTTGCAGCTGCAGGCGCCAGTCCTACAGCCGGACAACAAAATGCTGAAGCTGTTTTAACTACTGAGGATAATGAATTAATTGATATTAAGGCTTTTGAAGGGGTAACTAGACAATTATTCCCGCTTACCCCGGAGCAGATTCTTCGCTTGAAGCAACTCTATCATTCCAACGAATTTGCTGAAGCCTCTACAGCTGGAACCCCACCGAAACCGACAGCAACCTCACAAATTGTTAACTTATCGCCAGGTTCTACCCCACCTGTTATTCGTTTATCTCAAGGATTTGTGTCTTCATTGGTTTTTCTAGATTCAACTGGAGCTCCTTGGCCAATTAGCGCCTACGATTTAGGCGATCCTTCCGCTTTTAATATTCAATGGGATAAAACAAGTAATACCCTCATGATTCAAGCCTTAAAATTATACAATTATGGCAACCTTGCTGTAAGACTACGTGGTTTAAATACCCCAGTTATGTTAACCCTTATTCCTGGCCAGAAAGCGGTAGACTATCGAGTAGACTTAAGAATTCAAGGCTTTGGTCCTAATGCTAAAACGATGCCTATGGAAGAGGGTTTACCCCCTAGCGCAAATGATGTTCTTTTGCACGTGCTAGATGGAGTACCCCCCGCAGGAAGCCAACGCTTAACAGTAAGCGGTGGCGATGCGAGGGCATGGATACTTAATGACAGAATGTATGTCAGAACAAATCTTACAATTTTATCTCCAGGCTGGATAGGAAGTATGACTAGCGCAGATGGTATGCATGCTTATGAGATGCAAAAATCACCAGTGCTACTCGTTTCATGGCATGGAAAAGTTATGCAGCTCAAGGTAGAAGGGTTATAATCAAATGGCAGGTAGAAAAGAGAATCTTAAATCGCTATTTACTAATACTCGGACACGAGTGATCATTGTATTCACTGCTATATTGCTGATTACTGCGGTAGTTATTGGTTTTTTCAAATTAAAAGTATCAAATGAAATAGGTAATGTTTCATCGAATGTATCTAATGCGCCAGGAATTCAATCCATTCCCGGGGCACTAAACCCAACAGTGCAATATGCGAAATTACAACAAGCACAAAATGTCGATCAAGCTACTTCTGCACTCAAAACGGGGGGCAGCGCAATCCCCACGATTATCCGCACTCAAGAATTAGGTGCGGGTGTACAACCGATAGATCAGCCACCAAACGGCCAAGGGGGAGTGGGATTTGCAACCCTCGCTCGTGAAGATGAAGCCGGAACACAGCGTAATAGCTGGATACAATCATTACAAAATAGCAGTTGTAGTAAAGCGGAAGTTGCTAATGTAGTAAGTCAAGGTGCTAAGCTGACGGATTTAAAAGCAGGTTGTACTTGTACTCAATTAAAAGATAATGGTTATCAGATCAGTGACTTGCAACAAATTTGCTCTTGCAAAGAATTAAGAGCATCTGGGTTTAATGCACGTCAGTTGAAAGACGCAGGCTTTACGGCAGGTCGATTACGTCTTTGCGGATTCGATGCTTGCGAATTGCGTAATGCTGGTTTTACGGCTCAGCAAATGAAAGACGGTGGTTTTTCTGACGGCGAGTTAAAAGGAGCAGGATTCTCCGATGATGATATTGCGAAAGCAAGTGGCTTACCGAATGGCATCAGCGAAGCAGATGTTCGCAAAGCAGATTGTCAGGTCGATGCGTTAAAACGTTTACGTGCGTCCGGAGTTAGTGCTGCAGCAATTCGTCGGATAAATGGTTGTAGTGCAGCTCAATTAAAAGCAGCAGGTTATAGTCCTGCCGATTTAAGGAATGCAGGGTTTAGTGCTGCTGATCTCAAAAATGCTGGATTTACACCTGCAGAACTTAGACAGGCAGGGTATACCGCAAGAGATTTATTGAATGCCGGATTCAGCCCCGATGACCTTGCTAATGCAGGTTATACACCTGGTGAAATCTCATCAGCGGAATCGGAGTTACCGCCTGGTATTAGTCCTGCGGATATCAAGAGTGCAGGCTGTGACGTTGAGGCACTCAAGAAAGAACGTCTTGCAGGTGTCAGCGCTAGACTCATAAAACAATATGCTGGTTGTAGTGCAAAAGCACTAAAAGACGCAGGTTTTACTGATGCCGATTTAGCGAATGCAGGATTTACACCCGAACAAATTCGTGCAGCAAGCCTTAGTGATGATGCCATCCGTGCATCAGATTGCGATCCCAATAAATTGAAAGTCCTCTTTGCTCAAGGCGTTTCTGCTGCAAAAATTCGCTCTTTGAATGGCTGTAATGCTGCGCAATTAAAAGCTGCCGGTTATGATGCAAAACAGCTTGCTGAAGCAGGTTTTACTCCTCAGCAACTTTTAGCGGCAGGCTATACGCCTGATCAGGTGCGAGGAGCATTGACTGATGATGCCATTCGGGCTGATGATTGTGATCCCGCAAAACTAAAGCAGTTGTTTAATCTTGGTGTATCTGCAAAACGCATTCGAGATTTAAATGGTTGTAGTGCTGCGGCTTTAAAAAATGCTGGTTATGGTGCAAAAGCACTATCCGATGCCGGTTTTACTCCAAAAGAGTTATTGGATGCTGGTTTTAGTCCAGATCAACTTAGACAAGCTGGTGTAGGCGGTGCAGCAGTTATCGCGGCAGGACGGACAGCCGATTGTAGTGTTGCTTCTTTACAAGCAGCACGTGCAGCGGGCGTGTCAGCTACTACGATCAAACAAACCTTAGGTTGTAGTGCGGCAGCTATGAAAGCTGCAGGCTATACCGCGAAGGAATTGAGAGATGCTGGTTTTACTGCGGGTGAGTTAAAAAATGCAGGTTTTAGTGCCGCGGATCTTAAAAATGCTGGATTCTCTGCGAAAGAGTTGCGTGATGCAGGATTTAGTGCGGCCGATCTTAAAAATGCAGGTTTTAGTGCTAAAGATTTAAAAGACGCTGGTTTTGATGCCACAGCCTTACGCCAGGCTGGTTATCCCGCTAAAGATTTAGCTAATGCAGGATATTCCGCTGCGGATTTAAAAAATGCAGGTTATAGTGATGCCGATATCAAGAACGCGGGACTAACTACAGAAGTTGCAGGTTTAGGAGGCGCTAATATTCCTGGGGCCGCTCCATCTAATGTTTCCCCAATTCCTAGCCTCCCTGGGTTACCTGGACAAACACCTAACGCCGCAGTAACTGCTCAGGCAGCCAATGCTAAAAAACTCCAAGATATTTTAAGAAAGCAAAATCAACAATTGGCTGATCAGAAATATCAGCAAAAAATTCAACAGCGTACTTCGCAGATGCTAGGTACAGCAAATCAATCCCTGAGCGCTTGGCAAAAAGTGACTACTCAGACCTATGTTGCAGGTAATGAGGATAAAAAGGATTCAAGTATGACTGGAATAGCTAAGGGTCGCTCTTTAATTGCGCAAGGCCCTGAAGCAGAAGGAGATAATGCTCCACTCAGACCGCAAGGGGCTTTAATTAAAACAGGTGATGTCCTTTTTGCAGTGCTTGATACTTCAGTTAATAGCGATGAGCCAGGCCCTATACTCGCAACGATTGTTTCAGGTAAATTGAAAGGTGCAAAATTAATTGGCAGTTTTAACTTACCCACTAATGCAGAAAAGATGGTGATTAGTTTCAATACCATGTCTGTACCTGGTGCTCCTAAAACGACTTCAATCAGTGCTTATGCGATTGACCCTAATACGGCGCGTACAGCCATATCAAGCAATACCAATCATCATTATTTGTTACGCTATGGTTCGTTGTTTGCTTCTTCCTTCCTGGAAGGTTTTGGTAATGCCTTCCAATCAGCAAATACAACTGTAACGATTGGTGGTACTGGAGGTGGTCAAAATATAACCGTCCAGAATGGCATTGGCCGGTCAGCGCTGCAAAATGCGGTAATTGGATTGGCAACACTCGGTAAAGCATGGGGACAGGTTGCTCAGCAGCAGTTTAGTACGCCAACGACTGTCGAAGTTTATTCGGGCACTGCTTTGGGGATATTATTCACTCAAGACGTGACCTCACTTTAACATGATGAGCAGGTAAGAAATGGCAGATAATGAGTACAATGATGAATATCAGTTCGCTGACTTAGATTCAATGGGTTCTGATCATATAGGAGATGAAGAACCTATTGCCGGCGGAGAAGAGGAACTAGAAAGAAGGCAGCCTCGCCCAGGTAAGAATATTCTGCGTAATGCATTGATTGCGGTTATTCTCATTGTTCTTGTCATGCTAGGTTATAAATTTTTTGGATCTTATTGGGCTCATCGCAAAGCAGCTGAGGATACCATTGTTCCTTCAATAACTACTACGACTCAACAAGCTCCGCCCCCAGTGGAAGCGCCGCCCGTTCAGGCAGTACAACCCGTTCAGATTGCGCCAGTGACTCAGCCAACGGTGGATAATTCGCAAGTCACCCAGAAGCTTTCTGATTTAGAGATTTCGGAACAGAATGTTCGCTCTGAAATCAATTCAGTGAATAATCAATTAGGTGGTATCAATTCAAATGTGAATGATCTCTCTGAAAAAATTGCTAGTCTTAACCGAATAATTAGTGTTCTGGCTAGCAAAGTTGATCAACAATCCACCCAAATTGCTATACTCACAGAAAGGACAAAACCAAAGCCTCCACCGGTTCGACCTGTTGTTACAAAACCAATCACTTTACCGATTTATTATATCCAAGCAGTTATACCTGGCCGGGCTTGGTTAATTGCTCCAAATGGGTCTACACTTACCGTTAGAGAAGGAACCCAAATTACCGGTTACGGTGTTATTAAATTGATTGATCCAAATCAAGGGCGCATCCTAACCACCTCAGGAAGAGTGATCAGGTTTAGTCAGCAAGATAGTTGAGGGCTTTATGTCTGGAACTGGTTTGCCACAATGGTTAACAAATCAAGTTGATATACTAAGTAATATAGCGAACAATTTGTTACCTGTTGAGCGCCTAATAACAGGAGCGGCCTATTTAATTGGTTTAGCTTTCGCTTTTAAAGCGATCTATACTTTGAAATCTTACGGGGAATCTCGCACGATGATGTCGTCGAGTTCGAGCCTCAAAGAACCTATGATTTATTTGATAGTCGCGGGTATCTTTATCTATTTCCCCACGGGTCTAGCTATTATGCTGCAAACTACGTTTGGGTCTTCAAATATCTTGCAATATGCTCCCGTGAATAGTAATAATCAGACTATTAGTGGGGTATTTGGTAGTGGTAGTCTTGTTGGAAGGCCTTTAGCGATTATAATACAAACAATTGGTGTTATCGCTTTTGTAAGAGGTTGGGTTCTTATTGCACGATCTGCTTCACAAGGACAGCCTCCAGGCGGTACAGGGAAGGGTTTAGTGCATGTTTTTGGTGGAATTTTAGCCATGAACATTGTCGCCACACTAGAAATCATCAATAATACATTATATGGTACAGGTTAACAGTCTTTATACAAAAGGAGAGAGAACAGTGAAAATGCCATTAAATATTAAGCGTTATTTAGAGCCCTTGCTAACGTGGGTTGCTTGCTTTAGCTTAATGGCCATAGCCGGTGAAGTGGCGGCGTCGACAAGTCTTGGTACAATGGCATCAAGTATAACGTCTTCGTTTACCAGCGTGGCTAAACTAATTACCGCAGGATCCTATTTGGCAGGCTTGGGTTTTGCTGTTAGTGCGATTTTGAAGTTCAAGCAGCATAAAGATAACCCAACCCAAATCACAATCGGTACGCCAATTGCGTTAGTTTTCATAGCAGCAGCTTTATTATTCCTACCATCGATTCTAGGTGTTGCTGGACAAACTATGTTTGGAACTACTGGTTCTGTAGCTGGTCCATCAGGTACAATCTTTGGTAGTTAATATAGTTAGGAGGCAAAATATTTGCCTCCGCTATTTAAAGTTTTGCTAATTTGTGAGCATATTTTATGGCTGTTAAAGAGCAAAATAGGTTGAAGCTCGTTGCTAGCCCGGGTTCCTGGCGATTATATTCAGCCAGAAAAGCGGACGAACGCTTTAAAGGTTACGAACTTAAGGTATTTCAGAGAGATCGGTATACCTGCCAATTTTGTGGATTTCAGGCTAGGTTATTTCAAGAAGTAGTTAATCTTGATCATGATTTCACGAATAATAAATTGCCTAACTTGGCGACCGCATGTTGCTTTTGTGCCCAGTGCTTTTTTATTGAGTCTGTAGGTGTGGGCGGATATGGAGGTGGTACATTAGTCTACCTGCCTGAGCTTACCCAGACAGAGTTAAATAGTTTATGTCACGTGCTTTTTTGTGCTATTACAAATGATACTGGCTACAAAAATAGTGCGCAAAATATTTATCGAAGTTTTAAATTCCGTTCCCAGTTAGTTGAAGAGAAATATGGTGAAGGAACCAGTGACCCGGCTATATTTGGCCAGTTGATCATTGACTCAGGAATAACTTCAACAGAGCTTTCTGACAAACTATTTAAGGATGTTCGATTATTACCTTCAAGGGCTAAGTTTCGAAAGCAAATCGAACGTTGGGCTGCGAGTGCCCTGGAGGAGATAACTGAGAGCAAAACCTAGATAAGCTATGAATTGGTAGGGAATGATATGGGAAAATGGGCAGATTCTTTTTTTGAAGGCGTTGATACTTTTTTTGCCTGGCTAAGTACTTCTCTTAAACAGACAACAGAGTCCTATTGTGATTTGGAAACGGCCGATAGCCCAACAGTTTTGGTTAATCACGATGGTTCTTTAGTTTCAGTTATAAAAATTGAAGGGGTCACAGCGCTTGCTGGTGCCGAAGAATTTGAGCGACTGGTTGAAGGCTTAAGTAATGCTTTTCAGGCTGCAATGGGACGACCCGGTCATGCTTTGCAAGTGCATTTTAGTCATGATAAACAAAATATCAGAAAAGTTATTCAAGATATTTATTCGCCTGCAGAAGCAACTGCAAAGCGACTTGAACTCAATTTAGATGATTTATTTCATGAACGTGTAGGCTTTCTTGCGCAGTATTGTGCAGAAGAACGTCTGTACTTTGCTTTATTTACCAGACCTTTCAATTTACCGCAAGAGCAACTCAAAGCGGCCAATAAAGCTAAGCTAAAAATGATCAAGGATAAAAAAGCGCCTTCGTTTAAAAATAGTCAAACTATCTTTGCCGCTATTCCTGAGTTACGCGATACACACGATGCTTATGTGCGCTCCATTCTTAATGATCTTGATGCCTTAAATATCTATGCAAGATTAATGAATGTTCATGATGCTGTTCATGCAATACGGATGACAGCTGATCCAGATTTTACTGCTGATGATTGGCGAGCTAGCCTGCCAGGCGATAAAATCATACCTCGTGAAGTGAATAGCTATAATGGAGACCCCTCTGACTTACTTTGGCCATCTCTAGCAAAACAGGTTATTCCTAGAGATGGTGAGATTTTGGATTTAAGAACAGTTAGAGTGGGTAACAAAATCTATTCTTCTGTCTTTATTGATTTATTTCCAAAAGATATTCGGCCTTTTATTAGTTTATTTTCACGTATCTTACCTTCACATATACCCTGGCGAATTTCATTTTTTCTTGAGAGCGAAGGCTTAAACACGATAAAGTTAAAGGGATTGCTTTCTTCTATTTTAAGTTTCTCCTCAGCACAAAACCGCTTAATTAGCGACTCGGTAAACTTGCTAAAATATTTACAACTGAATACTGATGATGCCATTATCCGTTTGCGTGTTGTAGCGGCGACTTGGGCTCCTGAAGGCGAGCTGCCTTTGTTGCGTCGCCGTAGTTCCGAATTGGTTAAAGCCATTCAGGGTTGGGGTTCGACAGATATCTCTGAAATTTGCGGTGATGCATTTGCAGGGTTTGTTTCAAGTATGTTAGCTACTACGCAGAATAGTGCTGCAGTGCCCTCAGTAGCCCCCTTATCTGATGTGATTTCCATGTTACCAATCACGCGACCAGCATCCCCATGGGAGCAGGGTGCTTTACTTTTCCGCTCCCCTGACGGTAAACCTTGGCCTTTTCAACCTGGTTCAACCCAACAAACGACCTGGATTGATTTGGTTTATGCGCGTCCAGGTTCTGGTAAATCAGTGTTATCCAATGCATTAAATTTAGCGCTTTGTCTTTCTGGTGGATTAACGCGCCTGCCGCGAATTGCGATTATTGATATTGGCCCATCAAGTAGTGGATTGATTTCACTTCTTAAAGAAGCGCTGCCTGCTCCGAAAAGGCATTTGGTAGCTTATCATCGATTAAGAATGACGCCGGAATATTCAATTAACCCCTTTGATACTCAATTAGGATGCCGTTACCCTACAGCGACCGAACGTTCGTTTTTAGTTAACTTTTTAACCTTGTTGACTACTCCCCTTGGTGCCGCTAAACCCTATGATGGTATGCCTGATTTGGCAGGGATGGTTGTTGATGAATTATATAAAAGCCTGGCGGATGAATATAATCCGACGCCTTATGCGCCTGGAGTGGAAGAATTTATTGATAGTATCCTTGAAGAAATTGGTTTTGTGAGGGATTCAAAATCCACTTGGTGGGAAGTGACCGATTCTCTCTACTCAGCGGGCTTTATTCATGAAGCGATGCTGGCTCAACGTTATGCGATGCCTTTATTAGCGGATGCCGCGTCAATTTGTCGTACTCCATCTATTGAAGATTTATATGAGAAAGTGACCGCACCGACAGGTGAGTCCTTAATCAATGCTTTTTCACGGATGATTTCTGGAACCGTACGCGAATACTCAATTTTGTCTCGGATAACCAGCTTTGATATTGGTGATGCGCGTGTGGTATCCCTTGACTTAGACGAAGTCGCTAAAAGTGGGGGAGATGCGGCCGATCGTCAAACATCCGTAATGTATATGTTGGCTCGTTATGTTCTAGCCCGACATTATTACTTGACGGAAGAAAGTGTAAGTAATATGCCTGAGCAATATAAAGAATATCATAAAGAGCGAATTCTAGAGATTAGAGAAGATCCTAAGCGTATTGTTTACGATGAATTTCACCGTACTGCTAAATCCAATGCGGTTCGTGATCAGGTTATTATTGATATGCGGGAAGGTCGTAAATGGAAGGTGCAAATTGCGTTACTTTCTCAATCCGTAGATGACTTTGATCCGGTGATGATCGATTTTAGTACCGCTATCTACGTGATGGATGCAGGTCCTTCACAGGCAGTGGAAAAAACTGCTCAGATTTTCGGTCTATCAAGCACCGCTAAAGTTGCCTTACGGACTCGAGTCCATGGTCCACGCCAAGGTGGGGCTACTTTCCTTGTACAATATGCAACCAAAAATGGAGTAAACGTTCAACTATTAACTCTGACACTGGGGCCGGTTGAGTTATGGGCTTTTAGTACCACTGCTGAAGATGTGACAGTGCGCAACCAATTATATCGTCATTTAGGGCCTGGAGAAGCGAGAAGGTTGCTCGCTGCCTTGTTCCCTAATGGGTCAGTAGCAAAAGAAATTGAAATGCGTCTAGCGTCTATGAGAACGGAAACTGGGCTGATTGAGGAAGATGCAAAGGCATCTGTTGTGTCACAATTAGTTAGTGATATTCTCAATGCTTATGCGAAAGATCCGAATATCAAAATGTTGCCCGCAAAAATATAGTAGGTTGGGCTAAGGTCCTGGTCCTGAGGTATCTTCACTTTTTTTTTGAATAATATTTGGAGCCAAATCCAGTGTTTTACTGAACCGTTCAGCCTGAAGAGGAGCGCCAGCGACGTCTCAAAGGCCTGTCCTGAGGCACTCGAAGGGCCTGTCCTGAGGCACTCGAAGGGCCTGTCCTGAGGCACATGAAGGGTGCTTTGCACCAAGACTTCGAGACAGCGCTACGCGTTTCCTCAGCCCGAACGGATCGAGCTATTGATTGGAGCAACACCTATTTTTGATTATGTCTTGAGGATCTATTAGGCCACGTCTTGCTTAAGTGCAAAACCCGATAAAATCCCAGGACTGAAAGGATTAATTTGGTTTTGGGTTTTCAGTACATATCGCCCCGAATTTCCATTCACTTCAAACAAGATCTGTAAGCTTGAACTGTCATTACTGTCCACCAAGACATTCACTTTCTGTAACATCTTAAAGAACGCCCAGGGGCCTGTTTCTTCCAGTTCGTAGTGGTTTCCTTCAATCGAATATAACACCAACTTCGCATTAGTTTGTGGCCAATTGAATTGGGTGAAAGAATCAGAGCTTTGACTATCAGTCAATTTAGTCGGTCCAATAGTGAGCTCGAAGTTCGCAACAACGGGATCTAAATTGATTTTTTGTAAACTAAATTCAATCTTACTCGTCTCGGTATTGTCCGGGAAGAACATATTAGAAATCACATTGGCACGTATCAATTCATTCGTTATATTGCTTGATATAGGGAGTACATAACCATTTAACTCTTTGGGTTGCCATTGGGGAATAGTGGTATCCAAGAATGGTTTGATATTGTTGTTTACAAAAGAGTTGAGTGTGCCATGTGGTGCAAAAAAATGATCAAAATCGGAAATACTAACTTCGCTCGTTTGTGTCGAATCCAGCGGATAGCGATTGGCGATTGTCATTTGATATTCACGATAAACTACCTGTTGCCATTGCCTATTCAGATAATGTTTACTTTCATTGATAAAAATAAACCAAGTGTCGTCAGCTAATTGTTTTGCCCAAGCTGCAACGGGTTCAGGTAGTTGGCGTGAGCGGTTATACAAAGTACTGAGTGGATCGGAGAGGGTGACGTCTTGGAATCTTGATTTAGTCAATTCAAATACGGTTTTTCCTTGATCGTTAACCAGGGATAAGGTTGTTAAGAATTTTTCCAATTCATTAATGTTTTGGGTCAATTCATTGCTAGCCGAAGCGCTCATCAAGTTCAGATTGGTGAAGTGATTGGCAATTTTTTCATTAAATCGGCTCGAGTCGTCGTTTACTTCGGGGCTGGTTTGTTGCTGAATAAGCTCAATGAGTTTGGCAATGGAATTCGATTGATGCATGCTTAAAGTAAGCTGGCGAGCTTGCTGATAATCTTGATAATGCTGTGGCTTAGTATGGCGGATAAAATTTTGCCACCAAGTGACGTATTCAAAGCTATAAGCTTCTTCCAATAAAGCGGGTAAATTATCAAGATCTTGTCTCGCGAGAACCCAATTTTCATGTTGCAATTGCTGTGCAATTTTAGGCAGCTCAGTAGTGATCTCTTTGAAACCTTCTTTAGTATAAAATTTAGGTAAATCTTGTGTCGCTAACTCAAAGCCTGGGGCTGAAATTTTTTGTTTTTCTTGCGGCAAATGATTCTTAGCGAGCGAATAATAGAGATAAGTAGCGGGCAAAGCATTGAGATAATTACGTACGTCACTGACTAATTGTCGATTAATAACTAGGGATTGGATAGGTTGCTTTAGCGCATTTTTGAGTAATACTAGTTGCTTATCGATATTTTTCTGTTGGCTATGAGCTATCCAATATTGACTGAACCAATTAGTGACCTCTGATTCGGAGTAATGTTCAGGTTCTGCCAGCATTAAATAAATTTTTAATGCTTCATAATGCGCCATTTGAGTTTGTGTTGGATCAGAAAGAATCTTTTCTATGTCAGCAACCAATTCTGGAATAAAATTATCATATAAGCGATGTTTATTATTATTTTGTAATTGTGCTTTTAATTGATCAATCGTTGGAACTGAGAAGAAATTGCTGGGAATTTGCTCCAGTTTCGTCGTTGCCAATGAAAGATGATAGAGTGCTGAAGTTTGGTCCTTATCCTGACCAAGCAGCGCTTCATAAGTCAGTAATTCCTTGCTTGCGTCATCTAGAAGCTTGGTTGTTTTAAAATGATGACTGATAAGCCAAACCAGCGTCAATCCAACGCCTCCAGCTGCGAGACTGGCTAGCCACTTTTGCGAATTACTAATTTGTGGAATATAACGTTTGGTCTGCTCTTGAAAAGCTTTTAACGCGCCTTCAATAAAATAAGCGCGATAATTATTCGATTGCGGAAATTTATCTTGGATGGTTAACGCATATTCATGTTGAATCTTTTTATTTAAACGATCGACGCTCATGCCACCCTGTTCAGCACTAGTAAAATAGATCGCTTTTAAGCGAAAAAGTTGCAAGGGTAAATTCTGAATTAATGATTGAACCGATACTCTTAAGCTTGCGAGTTGCAGGGGAAATTCTCTAATTAGGGTACGTTTGACTGTTGAGCGAGCCGGATGCATTTTATTAATAATTTGCTGGCCTAAAACCTCCAGCATTTGGTCAAATTGTTGGCGATAATTTTCCAGTAACTTTTTCCTTTGTTTGGCGTAATCTAGTGAAAAACCTAAAGGTTTGATTAAATCACTGGGATGATCGGCCTGAAAAAAATCACAAAATCCGGCGACGGCATCAAGTTTAGTAAACAGAAGAGCGGTGTCGACCGTGTAACCCAAGCCTTGGCCAAAGCGTCCAAGTAATTGAGCATGCGATTTACATAGATCCAAGAGATGAATGGGTTCAGCGAGTAATAATTCACTCGAATCCACACACAAAATAATTCCTGAAATTCTGACGTTTTTATGACAGCGATTTAACTGTTTAAGCGTATAAGCAATTAAATTTTCAGTTTGATTAAGCCATGATTCGCCAAGTTCTAGAATCACACCCTGTTGATTATAAAAAAAATTCGCAGAGGTATCATTGTCTACCGGATAGTAGGTTAAATTGCTTTGGCGTAAGAGGGTGGTTTTGCCTTGATTTATTTTGCCAGTCATCAGTAAAAAAGAAATGGCATTATGTTGAGGTTTCAAATGTCCAAGGATTTTTTTTAGCGCGTCACAAAGCGCGGTCAGCGATCTATCCATTAATCATCCAGTTTTGCAGTTACGGTATGCCCAAACTGGACTGTTTTAGCCTGTTTTTCGAGGAGAATTTGACTCGCAAAATAACTTGCGGCTAGTATACCTAAAGCAATAACAGAGACTGCAAGCAAAGGTTTACGATTTTTAGGAAAACTCTCAACTCCTTTTTGCTCGTTGAATAGACGATGAGATTTATTAACTCGATGTTGCTTAATGAGTTGATACAGTTCCTCAATTAAATTATCCAGAACTTGCCTGCCATCAGCACGACCATGTTGTTCACCTTCAAAGCCTGTAATCAAGCAATAATAAGCAAGCTCAAGAAGATCTAGATATTGATTAGGTCTTTGCTTGATGTAGTCAACAATGTCGAAAAATCGACGTTGCGGGCCTTTGTCGTCATGAGATAAAGGAGTAAATGCTTGAAATTCGGCGATTTTTCCATAGAGGCGAAGGTAGTTTTTTCCAATTAATTCGTCAATAGTAGCGCAAAGTAGATAATGCGCAATGGCATCAAATTCCTCAGTGTAGGCTTTGCTATTTAAACGACTATGAAACGCGCGCAATTCATGTTCAATATTTTCGCGGATGCTGTTGATCGGAGGAAGTGAGGGGGTCACATACATACGTTCTAATAAAGATAATAAAGGTCCAGCTGCAGCGACTAACAGATTGGTCGTAAAAGGAGCAATAAATAATTTAGAGCGATAATAGCCTTGTGGCATTTTTTGAGTGCCAGGTAATGACAGGGGGCTGACAAAAGAAGCAGAAATTTGCTCGGCAGCCATGGCTTTCACTCCAAAGTGTGGTATTAAAGTTACTAAATTAGTTGTATTTTGTTTAAGCTCTTCGGCCGTGTTGAATCTAGATTACACCTGCGTTAATGGCGTAAAGAGTTCCTTGATAATACGTCATCTAAAATGCCTTGTCGATAAGAGACAAGAAATTATTAAAATTGTTTTATTCCTTAAGTAATGGAATCTATTGAGTGTTCCGAGTTAAAATAAATTGTCTTTAAAATATCCAGGTTAAATCTAATGTTTGCCAAACTAATTATCGCTTTAAGCCCCATGGTGCTCGCATTGCCTTTAGCAATGGATATTTATGTGCCTGCTATTCCTCATCTTACTCAAGAGTTTCATGCCAGTGACACGCAAATGCTGATGACTTTAAACCTGTTTATGCTAAGTGCGGGTTTCATGCAATTGATAATTGGTCCTATTTCTGATCAGTTTGGGCGAAGAAGAATTGCAATTCTAATGGCATTTTGTTTTGCTTTAGGGTCGATTTTTTGTGGTTTAGCAACCAATGTTAACGAGCTAATAGCTTATCGAATAATTCAAGCTTTAGGTTCTTGTGGCATGATGGTACTTGGCTTTGCGATAGTTCGCGATCATTATGCCGGCGATAAAAGTGCAAAAGCCTATAGTTTTTTAAATGGGATGATTTCGTTCTCGCCCATTTTTGCCACATTTATTGGTAGTTATCTTGATTTATATTTAGGATGGTCATCGACTTTTTGGGCTCTATTATTCGTTGCAATCCCAGCACTATTTACGGTTGGGTTTTGGTTAGATGAAAGCTTACCACTCGAAAGGCGAACCCCCTTAACGACCAAAGTATTTGGGCAATATCTCCATGTCATTCGTAACCAAGAGTTTGCCATTTATACTCTGGCTTCGTCCTTTGGTCATTGTTATTTTTATTTATTCTGTGCTTTATCTCCTTATTTAATTATACGTGTTCTAGAAATTCCTCAAACTCAATATGGTTTTTATTTCTGTTTTATGGGCATCTCCGTATTGGTTGGTAGTTTTATAGGCGGTTCAATTGTTGAGCGTTTGGGCATTTTTAAGACCTGCCTACTCGGTTATTTTCTGAGTTTAATGGGCGGATTATGGATGTTAGTTTGGTATCTCACCCAGGGCTTAAGTATTCATAACTTTATTTACCCTATGCTCGCTATCGGAATCGGTGGTTCATTTTGTATGGGAGCGGGGTCTGGTGGCGCAATGGCACCTTTCGAGGAAGCAAAAGGTGCAGCGGCTGCAGCCGGAGGTGCTCTACGTTTCTTATTTGCAGGAGTTGTAGGTTATTTTCTAATTAATAAGACGGTAAACTCGACTCTACCTTTAGCTGTTCCTGCCGTGGTATTTAGCTTAATTGGCATGAGTACACTTCTTTTAGCATCCAAAGAAGTCGATCACAATGTAGAAAGTACCATAGTTAATATTGATTGATGTAATCGAGATATTCGATTTTACTTATCGCTCTCTTTTTCCTAAAGTAACAATATGAACTTTAAAGCGGTTGGAGTTCTTAGCTTTTTTAGAACTTTATAGGAGAGAAAAATGAGTAGAGTAGGTAGCCAATTTCCCCAGTTTAATTTGAAAGCAACAGTGAGTACTGAAATAGCTGAGGCGTTTCAAACTATTTCTAACGAAACTTATAAAGGTAAGTGGTTAGTGGTATTTTTCTGGCCTAAAGATTTTACTTTTGTTTGTCCCACAGAGATTGCAGCATTTGGTGAATTAAATGCTGAATTTAATGATCGAGATGCGCAAATTCTCGGTGCAAGTATCGATAGTGAATTTGTTCATTTAGCTTGGCGAAATCAGCATCCTGATTTACGCGCCCTCCCTTTTCCTATGCTTTCAGATATTAAACGAGAGCTGACAAAGGCCTTAGGAATATTGGATGAGAAGGAAGGTGTGGCTCAGCGCGCAACGTTCATCGTGGACCCAGAAGGAGTCACTCGTTTTGTTATGGTAACTGATTTAAATGTGGGTCGTAATCCACAAGAAGTACTTCGAGTGCTCGATGCGTTACAGACCGATGAGCTTTGTCCCTGTAATTGGAAAAAAGGCGAAGAAACAATTCATGTGGCATAAGAGGAATTAATCATGCTAGAAATTACAAAACAACAATTACCGGAATTTGCTAAAGATATACGTTTGAATCTGGCAAAAGTATTGGATTTGACGCAAACCGACGGTCTAACTGAACAACAAATTATCGGTGCAGCATTAGCGGTAGCTTATCATTTAGGCGATAAATTAGTTATTGCTGATTTACTCGAAATGAAAAGGGATGAAAAAATTACCGAAGCTGCGAAGCTTGCCGCTAGTTTAATGGCGATGACTAATATTTATTATCGCTTTGTGCATCTGAGTCATCATGCCGAATTAGCTCAAGTTCCAGCGGGTCTCCGTATGCAGGGGATAGTGAATCCTGGAGTTGATCGTTTAACTTTTGAAGTCTTTTCACTAGCGGTATCGATTTTAAACGGCTGTGGTACTTGCATTAGTTCCCACACTGGGCAATTGCAAGAGCAAGGTTTATCGACGCAAGCGTTAGCTCGTATTGGTCGAATCGCAGCGGTGATTCATGCCGTGCATGTGAGTCTTAATTTATAGGCAGATGCCTATGGCTTAGATCAGGTTGGGCCATGTGGCCCAACAAATTCGGAGTCTACTTTCAAAGGCTTTTTCCAATAGATTCTTGTTGATCCGGTTCATTTTTTTCTAAAGTACCATCCTCTTTAATTGTATAAGCTTTGTTATTTGCCAAGTAGTCTTCAATCTGTTTGAGAGGTCCTTGCACGAATTTATTGCCATCAGAGTAAATGCAATGATCCTTCTTTTCATTATAAACCTGGAAGGCCCGACCTTGCTTAGCTTGGTCTTTAAAAAAACTAATGGCATCGTTTTTATTCGCAAAAACAAAAGAAATAGTTTCATCCTTTCTAATCACTTTTCGACCCGTTTTTTCATAATCTTCAATAATCGCATCCCAGTTCGGATTATTTTTTCTTATTGGCAGAGTGTAATTCGCTAGTTCTTCCTCTTTTTTCTGCGCTTTTATTATCGAGGGATCTGCAAGGATGTCATTGCCATATTTAGTTATAAGCTCCTCATACTCCGCTTCTTCCTGCTTATTTCTTGTCCTTTTGTGGAGTAAACCAAGCTTTTCAAGATCTGCTGCTCGCCTAAGCTCTTCTTTTGAGGTAGCCATAATAACTCCAATTTTTAGTTTATCTATAATTAAAATAATCGATCTTGGTCTTTTTTAAAAATTGTAATCTGTTCAAGAAATTATTTAATATTTGGTATTTCTATGTAAGTTAAAGTATATTTTTTGTGAAAAATGAATCCGCTATGTTTGCATTTTGTATGAAATTAGTGGCATCTTTAACTTCCAAAGGGCGACTAAAATAATATCCTTGAATTTCATCACATCCGTTTTCACATAAGAATTTGAGTTGAGTCTCAGTTTCGACTCCTTCAGCAATAACCTTGAATCCTAAACTATGTGACATAGCAATAATTGCAATGACAATAGCAGTGCCGCCTTGCCCAGTTTCTATATCTCTAACAAAGGATTGATCAATTTTTATAATATCAATTGGAAACCGTTTTAAATAACTCAAGGAGGAGTAGCCTGTACCGAAATCATCAAGGGAAATTTTAAGGCCCATATCTTTCAAACCACATAAAATGAAAATATTATTTTCCACATTGTCCATTAAAACACTTTCTGTTAATTCAATTTCCAATGAGTTAGGGTTAAGTTGAGTTTCTTCTAAAATACGCTCTATGACCCCTAATAGCTGTTGGTTTAAATTTCTAACCGATAAATTAATAGACATAATAATGTTAGGAAAGCCTGCATTTTGCCAAGCTTTATTTTGTAAACAGGCGGTTCTTAAAACCCATTCACTAACGGGAATAATAAGGTCACAACTTTCTATTGCAGAAATAAATTGTGCGGGCATTATAATTCCTTCAGGTTTTTGCCATCGAATTAAGGCTTCCATTCCTACAATTTTTTGAGTCAGTACATCAATTCTAGCTTGGTAATATAAAACAAACTCTTTCTTTTCTAACGCCAGGCGTAAATTGTTTTGCAACGTTCCTTTATTTTCAGCTTTTTCTGTCATTTCACGGGTACAGAACTGAAAATTATTCCTACCTTTCTCTTTAGCGGCATACATGGCAATATCAGCACCCTTAATTAAACTCTGGGCAGAATCCCCATCCTCAGGGTAACAACTGATTCCTATGCTTACTGTTATTAAATACTGCTTATCTATTAAGACAATTTGATTTGCCAATTGTTGATGTACTCTATTTATTTCAATAATTTCTTTGTTCTCATGGATTCCTGGAAGAACAATAACAAATTCATCTCCACCTACTCTGCTCACTATATCTTGAGGTCTAAAACATTTAAGAAAGCGGTTTGCTATTTCTTCCAATAAAAGGTCACCTGTTTGGTGTCCCAGAGAATCATTAACATATTTGAAGTGATCTAAATCTATAAACAGAACCGTTAATTTTTGATCTTTCTCCTTTGCTACTTCTAGAGCGGTATATAAACATTGCTCTAATAAACTTCGGTTTGCAAGCCCTGTTAAGACATCATGTTCGGCTAAAAACAACATTTGATTTTCCATATGTTTTCTCTTTAGGAAAAGTCCAAACTGATTGCCAATAGACTCGAACCAGAGCAACATATCATTTTTGGGCGCAATTATGTTTCTACTAAAAAACTCAACTACGCCTAATACCTCATTTTCATAAATAATTGGGAATGCTACTCCCGTTTTTAAACCAATCTTAAGAGCCGATTTCTTTCTAAGAAATAATTCATCATTAGATATTTCTGATCGCCAAATCGCCTTTCGTTCTTGCCACACTTGACCAAGTAGTCCATCTCCAATGGAATAGGTGAGTAGTTTGTTTTCTTCTTGAAAATCGCTATCTTTTATTTGGTCGGTCTGCCATGTCCTTGAGCAGCGCAAAACATCTGCTTGCTGATCTACAGCCCAAATAACGCCGCAATCCCATTGCATACGTTCACAAACTATTTTTAGAATTTTTGAAGTCGCCATATAAAGGGTGGCAGACTCAGCCAAAACCCATGCTATCGCATATTGGACCTCTAATTGTAATTGAGACTGGGCACTTTTTGTAATGTCCCTAATTATCATATAAACAGCAGGTTTTTCATGATAGATAAAATGACTTACAACAATATCCACATCAAGTAATTCATTTTTCAAATTAGTGATTTTTACCTCTGGAAGTAAGGTGGATAATTGATCATTATGCGACTTCAAATTATCTTGAACAATTTTTAAGTACTGTGGTGGAAAAAATTTATCCAATGATTTGTTGAGTAACTCTTCTGAACTATGAGTGCGTAGCAGATTAATCGCAGATTGATTCGCAAACACAAACTTTTTATCTTGATAAATTAAAATGGCATAGGGTGAAATTTCAACGATTTGTCTGTATCTTTTTTCAGAAGAAGTAAGTTTCTCAAAAGTGGAAGCCAAAGCGATTGATTGACCTAATTGATCGCCCAAAGTACGTATAAATTCTTTGGTTATTTCACTGGATAAGTTAGCTAAATTCGAGCCTAAAAATAAAATTCCGACACAATCTGTACCTGAAAACAGAGGAACAAATAAAGCCGATTTTATTTTAGCATTATTAAGAAAAGACTTTAGATCAAGACCAGAACACCGTTCGGAAGGAATTGAAAACGTTATATTTTCTTTTATTATTTGGGGTATTAAAGTTGACAATCCAAAAAAGTCTTCAACATTTGCTTCTTGTATCTTGTTAAACCCTATTTGTTGACACAGGTTCATTTTACCATCGGACCCCATCAGGTAAAGTGCACCTTTAGAAAGCCCTGAAGCGTCTACGCAGAAATACAGTACTTCTTTAAGGGAATCATTGATATCATGACCCGTAATTGTTAAGGAATTCGCTATTCCTGAAATGATGGCTAATTGAGAAGTGAGCATGGAATATCGTTGTGCGAGTTTGGTATTATCTAATACTTGTTGCTCTAGCTGGCGAATTGTCCGAAGTGTATGTTTTTCTTTAATTTTATTAGTTAACTCATGGGGTGCCTCCTTGGAAGGAATTAATTTTTCTTGCAAAATTTTATTTAATTCATAAAGTAACTTTTCCTCATTAGGAGTGCGGGTTAAATAACAGCTAGCTCCTACGCTTTTCGCTAATTCTAGATCTTCATTTTCTAGATAATGCGAAGTGAGCAATATCACTGGTATACTGGAAAGTTCAGGATCACGTTTTATTTCTACACATACATTAAAACCATCCATGTTTGGCATTAAAATATCACTAATAATCACATCAGGTCTTTTGACTTTTGCTTCTTTCAGAGCAAGGACACCATCGACGGCAGTAGTTACTTTAAAACCCGCATTTTTTAATTGCATATCCAATAATTTAAGTTGGATTGGATTATCATCAGCGATCAAAATATGTTTTCCTTTTCCAATGTCGGCATCTGATGAATTAGAAATGGGTAGATGCGCTTTAACCACATCCAACAAATAGGATGGATCTATTGGTTTTAATAAAAACGTGGTAAATCCGGGATGTTCTGATTCTTTATTGAGTTGACTTAAAAATCCTGACAAGCCAAAGATTGGAATACCTTGTATCCCTGGTAGCTCCCTTAATTCTTTATTTAGCGCAAAACCATCAATATCAGGCAAAAATAAATCCTGAATTATGAGATCAAATTTTTGTTTCTCAATTATTCTAAGCGCTGTAGCTCCATCTTTCGCTTCAAAAACGGTATAATGATCACTCTCCAAAGCCAAACGTAACATCTTGCTGGAGATGGGATTATCTTCAATAATTAAAATTTGAATATTATTTAGAACATTCGGCAAATCCTTTTTTTTGAGAGGTACTACTTCTTTTTTTTTATGCAAATATTTTGCAATCTCAAGAGGGAGGGTAGCAATAGAGATTGGCTTGGTTAAATAACCATCACATCCCGCGGCCTTGGCTTTATCCTCATCTCCTTTCATGGCGTAGGCCGTTAAGGCGATAATAATAATGTCTTTATATTGGGGGTCTGACTTCAACTCCCGTGTCAGTTCGAGACCATTTTTCCCTGGTAACTGGATGTCCATGAGAATAAGTTGTGGGTGATGAGTTGATAGAATTTGTAATGCCTCAACTGCATCTACCGCAGAAAGCACTTTATACTGCTCTGCTGCCAAAAGTAAGGTCATTAACTTTAGATTAGTGGGATTATCCTCCACAACTAATATTTCTTCACCAGCCATAGTAGTCCTATATAAAGATAAAGAATAAGTTGGTTGCCTATTACTCACTTCTCACTGAAGTAGGGCAAATACGTTTTATTTCTGTTAGAAGATTAGTCATCGATCCTCCTCCTTTTTGTACAACAGCTGCTACAGACGCTTTCAAACGCCTTCTATCAATGTCCCCCATATCTTGGGAGGTGCAAATAATTACAGGGGTATTTTTTCCATATTCTGTGCAGCGAAAGCGACGTAAAAACTCCAAACCATCCATCTCGGGCATAAGAAGATCTAATATAATTACATCAGGATGTTTTATATTAGCCAGAGTTAAGGCCTTTTCAGCATCACTCTCACAAAAAATAACGGAACCATGATCTCTAAGATATTGCTTACATAAAGCGAGCATTTGCGGATCATCATCAACAAATAGAATAGTTTTATTTTCATTGGGATGAACATCTGTTTGTTCCAAGGCTATTATTAAATCTTCAGATTTGATGGGTTTAGTTAAAAAATTTTGAATCATAAATCCAAAACTTATGGCCTTAGACACCACAACGGTTACCACTATACTCGGTGTTTCAAGATTAGAGCCTTTGGCGCGTAAAGCACGTAGCACCTCCCAACCATTCATATCTGGAAGCAACAAATCAAGAGTAATGAGGTCAAAATGTTTTTTATTAGCTAATTTAATGGCTTCAGCCCCATTAAATGCTACTTCAACGGCATAACCCTCATCAGTAAGTGCGTTCACAATTAATTGACTATCTTCAGGATTATCTTCAATCACCAGAACGAGGGGTGATTTGACAATAGGATCCGTTGTTAATTGATTTAAAGTTACAGTTTCTTCATTACTTATAAGACTTGTTGGTAAATTAGGACTGGGTTTAATGGGGTCAATAGAGCTGGCAATAGTTAATTCCTCTGGGGTAGATCCCGGGCTTGTATTTACACTTAATTTCGGAGCTATCTTGTTAGGCTCTCTAGGTAGAATAATGTAAAAAGTACTGCCTTTAGCGACAACACTTTTTACGCCAACTTCTCCCCCCAAAGCTTCAGCTATACGTCGGGTCAAGGCTAGACCTAAACCTGTTCCTTGGTATTTTTTATTAAGACTGGAATCAAGTTGTTGAAATTCAGCAAACAATTTAGGGATATCCTTTTCACTTATCCCTATGCCACTATCCTCGACTTCTAAACGAAAGAAATCAGCCCCTTCTGGAGAAACGCGGATGGCGATCGTGCCTTCATCTTGAGTAAATTTTATTGCATTTGATATATAATTATAAAGAACTTGTTTCAATTTTGCTGGATCTATAATGATCTTATTAATATGAGGATCGACATCGATGCTAAGATGTATTTTACTTTTGGCAATTAGGGTCCGCAAAATATCACATACCTCAGTGATTACCTGATTAATATCTATTGTTTCAGGATGAAATTCCATTTTTCCTGACTCCACTTTTGCTAAATCTAAAATATCATTAATCAACTGTAATAAATGTCGGGAGCTGGAGAGGATATCGCCCAGATACTCTTTATGTTCTGGAGAAACAGGTCCTACTTTACCTAAATGCATTAATTCTGCAAAACCAATAATTCCATTCAATGGGCTACGTAATTCATGAGACATATTTGCTAAAAATTCACTTTTTAAGCGATTAGCCTCTTGGGACATCTGATTTTGTTTTATTAACTCCACATTTTTGGTTACTAAAACTTCTTCTCGTTTTTGATTAGTAATATCTTTTGAAATTAACACGTAACCAACTGGATTTCCGTTCGCATCTTTACGCAAAGTTAATGCAAGAGACGCTGTAAACCGTTCGCCATTTTTTCTAACACTTTCCAAGACTCCTTCTTCCTTGCCCGTTTTAAGTGCTGAATCCAATACTGTTTGCAGACGTCCAGAAGCAATATCTTCAGGAGCGTGCAATATTCGAGTATTTTGCTTACCAACCATTTCTTCTGCTGTATAACCGTAATTAATTCGCGCGCCTTCATTCCAGGCGAGAATATTTCCTTCTAAATCTTCAGCAATAATTGAATAAGCTGTCGAACTCTCCAATACATTATTTAAAAATCCTGTGGCTTCATTCAGTTTTCTATTTTGAAGGGAGCTTTCTTCTTCTAACCGTTTTTGCTCAGTAATATCGCGAGCCACTGCAAACACGCCTCTAAGAGTCTTATCAGTCCCCTTAAAGGTTGTAGCATTACAAGACATCACCGTTTCCTTTCCATCTTTAGCCTTGATAGTGAGCTCATAATTCTTGACTATCTCATCGGCTAAAACATTGCGGATACAATTTTCAGCTTGCTTATGATTAGTGAAGTAATCCTTAAATTCGGTACCAACTAACTCCTGAAGGGTATAGCCTGTTAAAGCAGACATTTGTTTATTGGCATCAGTGATAATCCCTAAGGTGTCTGTAGCGATTAAAACGTCTATGCTCGATTCGAATAAGCTTCGGTTATAGCTTAATTGCTCCCGTAACTCTTGCTCTTGTTGTTTTTGTACGGTGATGTCTTTAGAGATGATCACATAACCTACCGGTCTACCTTCCTCATCTCGGCGAGTAGTCACAGAATACATCGCTGGAAATCGCCCACCATTTTTTCTTATATGTTCCACTACTCCATCACTGCTGCCTGTTTTAAGAGCTTCATCCAACATTTCTTTGGCCAAACCGGATTGAATATCTTCAGGAGTATTTAAGATATACAGATTTTTCTTGCCTACCATATCATCGGCAGTGTAACCATAGTTGCGTTTAGCGCCTTCGTTCCAAAGAAGAGTTGTACCTTCCAAATCTTGTGCAATAATGGAGTAAGCAATAGAACTTTTAAGCACATCGTTTAGTAAATTAGTGGTTTTTAATAGGGCAATACTTTGTTTGCTACTTTCCTCTTCTAAACGTTTCTGCTCTGTAATATCACGAGCAGTAGTAAAGATTCCCTTCAAATGACCATCAATGGTATGGAAAGTTGCACATTAAAAGAAACGGGCGTTTGATTATTACTCAGTGATTTTATTACCAATTCGTAATTAGCTATTCGATTGGCAGACAGCACTTTTCGGATCAGATCCTCAGCACGCTTTGGATCCGTAAAATATAATTTAAAGGGAGAGCCTATCAATGCTTCGAGAGGTCTTTCTGTCATTTCACAAAACTGTTTATTTACATCAGTTATGATGCCTAAAGTATCGGTTGTAATTAAAACATCGATATTCGATTCAATTAAACTTCGAGTATATTCCTTGGATTCTGTTAAGGTCTTTAATTTATTAGAGAATTCTGTTTGATCATAATCAATAATAGTATAGCCAATGGGTTTTCCTGTTGGATTTGTTCTTAAGGTTATCGTGCTTAAGATAAGCACTGGCGTACCACCTTTTCTCAGGCATTTTAACTCTCCCCGCCAGATCCCCGCTTGTTTAGCAGTATCCAGAATTTTTAGTGAATTACCTGATAGAACTTCTTCTGGACTGAGAAGATCGGAAAGACTTTTTTTACCTATCATCTCATCAGAGTCATAACTATAGAGACGGCATGCCCCCTCATTCCAAGCAATAATTTTCGCATCTAAGTCTGTCGCAATTATGGAATACTCAGTACAACTTTCAAGGATTGAAACAGCAAGAGGTAGTTCATTATCCATAAGGTTTGCTTCATTAAGCACCACTATTCCTTATGTTTGCTATATTTATTAAATTATAGTCCATTGTTGTCATTATAATTTGCTAAGTATTGCAATACCCGTACTTCTCTGTTTCTCCCATTTAGCGAGTTTATTAAGAGGATGGTATATAAACTTGCCTTCGCGCCATGCTAAATGGGCTGTTCACTCGAAACGACTCTCTTGCCTAAAGGTGCGCCTGTTTTACTTTACTATCCCACAAGCGATACGAGCTCCCCCGCCGCCAAGGGGAGGATTATCACTATAATTATCGCCCCCTGCATGGATCATCAGAGCTAAGCCTTTTAGATCCGAGGTTTTTAATCGTGGGGCTAAAATGGGCGTATTTGCATTACCGTCTGTGCCTACGTACAACACAGGCAAATCGCCTAAATGTCCCTTTCCATAAGGTCCTTGATGGCTGTTGCTTTGATTGGGATCAAAATGACCGCCGGCTTCTAAACCGTGATCAGCGCAATTAGGATGTTGATGGAGGTGAAAGCCGTGAAGGCCTGGTGGTAAAGAGGAAAGAGCAGGGAGGATTAGTAAACCATATTCTGTATCATTGAAAATGACTTTGCCAATCTCTTTATTCCCGTCTGTGGAGTAAATAGGTACAGAAGTTTGAGCAGAACTGATAACAGAGAAAAAAGAAGTTAATAATAAAATAAATAATTTATTCATGATATCCCTTAAAAGTTTTATACTGGATTTTTCGTCTTTAGTGTGAGTGCTTCATGGAACTGAGAATCGATAATACTCCCTTTAAGGCTATTTTTCAGCCTTTAGATTTAGGATTTACTCAACTAAAAAATCGCTTGTTAATGGGGTCGATGCATACTGGCTTAGAAGAAGATAAAGAGGGGCTGGATCGCTTAGCTGCTTTTTATCGTGAAAGGGCTCAAGGTGGCGCTGCACTTATCGTTACTGGTGGTTTTGCGCCTAATCGGGCAGGGCGCTTAGCGCCTTTTGCAGCTAAGCTTAGTTCTAGCAAAGAACAGCAACGCCATGAAATCGTCACACATACTGTGCATGAAGCAGGGGGAAAAATCGCCTTACAAATTTTGCATGCAGGTCGTTATGGCTATCATCCCTTCATTGTTGCTCCAAGCGGTATAAAATCACCCATTAGCCCCTTTAAACCTTGGGTGATGAGTAAACGACGCGTGATAAAAACTATCAAGCATTTTGCTCGCTGTGCTCGTTTAGCCAAAGAAGCAGGTTATGACGGGGTGGAAATTATGGGGAGTGAGGGCTATCTCATCAATCAATTCATTGTCGCGCATACCAATCAAAGGCAGGATGAGTGGGGCGGTACTTTTGCCAATCGTATGCGCTTCCCGGTCGAAGTGGTAAAAGCGGTGCGAGAAGCGGTGGGTAGTAATTTTATTATCATATATCGTTTATCCATGCTCGATTTAATTGCCGAAGGCTCAAGTTGGGAAGAAATTGTTCTGCTAGCTAAAGCCATCGAGAATGCGGGTGCCACTCTGATTAACACGGGCATTGGCTGGCATGAAGCACGTATTCCTACTATTGCGACGATGGTCCCTGCCGCTGCATTTACCCAAATCACCAAACATCTCAAACCGGAAGTAAGCATTCCTTTAATTACTTCCAATCGGATCAACACGCCAGAACTTGCCAATGAGTTACTCGCACAAGGGGTTGCCGATATGGTGTCTATGGCGAGACCCTTTTTGGCTGATCCTCAATTTGTAGAAAAAGCAAAATTGGGAGAAAGCGAGGCAATCAATGTGTGCATTGCTTGTAATCAGGCCTGCTTAGATCGTGTTTTTGTTAATAAAACAGCTTCTTGTTTAGTAAATCCTCGGGCTTGTAATGAGACTGAGCTAGTTTATCAGACTGTTCATCATCCTAAGGAAATTGCCGTAGTGGGTGCAGGACCAGCAGGACTGGCCTTTGCTGCCGTCGCCGCTGAACGGGGTCATAAAGTCACCTTGTTTGAGAAGGCTGAGGTTTTAGGTGGCCAATTTAACTTGGCAAAAAATATTCCCGGTAAAGAAGAGTTTCAACATACCATTAATTATTTCAACTATCAGTTGAGAAAATATCAAGTTGATATTCGTTTAAAAACAGCTGCAGATATCGAGCGTTTAAAAGGATTCGATGAAGTAATTTTAGCAACGGGAATTACGCCTCGTATTCCTGAGATTAAAGGCGTAAATCATGAAAAAGTAATGACTTATGTTGAGCTTATTCAAGGTCGAAAAAGCCCGGGAGAACGTGTTGCAGTGATGGGTGCGGGAGGCATAGGATTTGATGTTGCCGAATGGTTAACTCATGAACATCAAGCAGAGAAACCGCAGTTTTATGATGAATGGGGTATTGATATCACCATGAACCATCGCGGAGGAATAAAGCAAGCTGAAATTACAAAAAGTCCACGCGAAGTCTATTTATTGCAACGTAAAAAAGAAAAACATGGTAAGCGCTTAGGTAAAACCACAGGTTGGATCCATCGTTTAAGCTTGAAGCATAAACAAGTAAAGATGCTTGCAGGTGTAAGTTACGAACGCATCGATGATGAGGGTTTGCATATCCGTATTGATGACGAGCCGCGGTTATTAGAGGTCGATTCGATAGTAATTTGTACTGGACAAAATGAGTTGCGTGATTTATTTGAACCTTTAAAAGAAATGGGGCAATCAGTCCATCTGATTGGCGGTGCGTTCAAAGCCTTAGAATTAGATGCCCGTCATGCCATTGATCAGGCTTGTCGCTTGGCGGCTTTGATATAAAAAGCAGGTCGGGGCATGGCCTGACCTGAACATGGATTTTACAATGAAAACTTATAGAAAAGAGTTGTGGTTTCATATTTCCGAGCGCATGGGATTTCTGAATATAACCGACCAAGTCATTCTGTGCTTAGAGGAAAGTGGGATTCAGGAAGGATTGATTTTAGTTAATGCGATGCATATTACTGCTTCGGTTTTTATTAATGATGATGAACAAGGTCTGCATCAAGATTATAAAAAATGGCTTGAAGTAATTGCTCCTCATGAACCAATATCACAATATCGGCATAATAATACCGGTGAGGACAATGCCGATGCTCATATTAAGCGGCAAATTATGGGGCGTGAAGTGGTGGTCGCTATTACAGAAGGGAGCTTAGATTTTGGCCCCTGGGAGCAAATTTTTTATGGTGAATTTGACGGACGCCGCGATAAAAGAGTCTTAGTCAAAATTATTGGACAATAGAGCTAATGGGCCTTGGCCTGTATCAGATCCTCGTTCTATTAGAGTCATGATATGATCTAGAAAATTATAGGGCCTGATTTAACGCTCTATTTGACTAGTGGGGCAGCAAATATGTCAATTTGCATCAAGCACCATTAAATACATTGAAGCAACTTTCTCTTTTACCGACGATGAAAGCAGCTTCTTCGACTTCACAAAGCAGCAACTTAAAACGAGTTAGTCAGACTGGACAAGTTAGCATTATACGTTACCAGCAACTGTATAAAGGCATTCCAATTGATGCCATTTCAAGTCATAGTACTAAGGGAAATTTTGAAGTAGAACAAAACCTGATCCCTCTCCGTTGGTGCAATGATGGTCAACAAATTGTGGGTTCTCAATTCATTTATTTCAAACTGGCAATTTGTCGCAGGGCGGTGTCGAGATGGTGGTAGGAAAATTTAGCTGGTCAATAGAGAATGAACAGCTCATTTACAACAATGCATCGTCACTATTTAAAGATGGTAGTTTAGCCGATGATGCTTCTTCCCATTGTGTTTATAACAAAGAATGAGGGAGGTCTAATCTGGATCTAGCGTATGCGGTCGTCCAGATTAGATGAATTACAAGTTATCTCAGTTCTGATAAGTCATTACTGAGCTTCTATCGTCGTTCTCTTCACCCTCAACAGCACTAGTTACCTCTTCAATGAATGCTTGATATTGATCCGGAGTAGTTGCGTTAACTACCCATTTAATAGGGTTTACTAGACAGTATTCTATCGCGATAAAGGTTAAAGCAGGTGGAAGAGTTACAGCATAGATAGCAAGATTTAAGGTGAGAACAAAGGGAATAAGAAGTAATCCGATTCCCAAATTTAATTCCGTAGCACAAAGGTAGTTCAATAGAAGTAATCCATTGGCGCAGAACATAGCCGCGCAAAATAAATCATAGCCAAAGCTATTTTCATAGCTGGATTCTTCTTTAATTGCAGCAAATACCGCTTCCAAATCGTACTTATTTAAAGATTGCCAAGTTTCCAAGTCTTCTACATAAGATTTAGGCGCCTTATTTAGTCTACCTTTTACTTTCACTTTTTGAGTGACGATATTATCGTAATTATCTATGCCTATATTGAAAAATTTACGAGTCCAAATACGATGACCCATATCGCTAATATGAAATAAGCGATAACCATTTTTTGCTAGCTCACCATCTCTGTATTCCTCTGGATAATTAGTCCTCTTGTCTGATATACCTCGATCAGCGTGTAGTTTTAATTCATCGACACCAAAAGAGGCAAGGAAGTTGCGAAATTGTGCCGTTAAATTAAATGAACTCTTATCTTTGACAGCGGAACGAGCTTCCATTAATACTTTTAATGCAACGAATTTTCGCAAAAGAGGGAGATTACTTTTCAGTTCACTAATTTTTATCTTATCAAGAAAGATATGTTGTCCTGCTCTAGGCATTTTTATAAAAGCGGGAATGGTCATAGCGTCGAGTTCGGCTGACATGTCAATTATCCATAGGTGAAAATGGCTCAATATTAATACAGCATGGGCTTTGAGTCAACAAATGCATTTTTGGTTAAACAGCTCATTGGAAATGAAATGTTAATTCCGAGCGAATGAAGTCACTTTAAGTGACTTCATTCGTCTTAATCTAACAGCGCTACTTGAGTAATAACCAACACTCTGTAAGTAATTCGGTTTCAGCCACTTCATGGTCGAAGTTGTAATAACAAAAAATACAGGGTAAATCACCTAATTCCTCACCTGATTTAGGAAGCCAGTCCCGATACAAGCCATAGACGGTATCACCAATTAAATCTCGTGAGCCTTTATGTACTGCTACTGCATATCGGCCAGCGGGTAGACGTTTTTCAATGACCTCGCCTTCGAGTTTTAATTGTTCTGGTACTTTAATCGCCAAATCGAAGCGAAAATCGGCTGGCAACGTTGTCTTTGGATCATCATAAGCAAAGCCAAACGATTCTCCCGCTTTTGGTTTTAGGTTCATCGCTTGAGATTTTGCCCAGTTAATCAACTTATTGACGCTAGATTGTAACTTTTCAGGGGAACCGCGATGCTCTACGGCTGCCAAACGTTTAGCATCCATGTTTTTAATTAGGACCTTCATCATTATTTCACCTTGTTTAGGCAAACAATAGGGTTGTTTCTCCCAGAGCTGCCAGTTTGAATGCAAGCGAAATGCTTTAGGACTCATACCACAACTCTGTTTGAATGCACGAGCGAATGCTTCATGAGATTCAAAACCCGCATTGACTGCAATTTCAATAATTGTTTTATCTCTATTAATCAGTAATTGATGGGCCGCTCGTTTTAACCGCAGCCATCGAATATATTGCTGTAAAGATAAGCCTGTATAGACCGTAAATAAGCGATGAAAATGATATTTTGAAAAGCAGGCCAGATCACTCAATTGGCTTAGAGTCAGTTTTTCATCAAGATGTTTCCCGATAAAGGCAATGACTTTTTCTAATTGATGTTCATAATTCATAGTTTTCTCGATTCAGATTCACTTAATTACAAAACAAATGTTAATTGCTTAGTGAAACAAAAATTTGACCATTTTTGCTAAATTGAGTACTGGGTCTCTTGTCAATGCGTCGTTAAATTGTTAAATTATTGCGCAATTTGCTCCATCCCTGATTTAGGTTCATAATTAATAGAGCAACCTCCTTAAATCCCCGATGAAATTAAAAGGACTTTATGCAAGGACAGAATAGCATTTTTAAGTACAAGAGTAATTCTGACTTAATAGAAGCTCATCGTCGTCAATATTATATAATTCAGTATATAACTGTTGAATTCTTTATTATTTGCGCTCTTGGCTTATATATTTATATTTCTTTAAAGCTTTGGTATTTAGTGGCGCTAATTGGTACGGCAACTCTCTTAGGCTTGGGGAATTTGTACCTACTAATTCGCAGTAAAAACACATTGTTTTGCGGGCATGTGATCACTTTAATTATCTTTTTAACGGTTTTGATCGCTAATTATCTAGTGCGAGGAATAGGGGCAACTTTTTCAGTCTGGTTTTATATTATACCTGTCCTCAGTGTGGCGCTTGTGGGACGCTCTGGGTTATATGTATATTCAATACTAGTTTTTCTAATTATTGTTGGATGCAGAATCGTTTCAATCCCTCCTTACTATTCTATTCCTGACACTTATTTGTCGGTTATTGAGTGGGTTAACCATTTATTCGCCTTTGTAATCATTGCTACCACGCTAGACAGTTTAATGCGTGAAAGTAAGCGCTATGAACAATTATTATACAATAGAAATTACTCTTTACAGCTTGAAAAAGACAAGTATCATTATTTGGCCTGTTTTGATGAACTCACTGATTTACCCAATCGGCAATATTTTAAATTTAATTTAGAGGCGATTGTTGCTTCTCTATCTCATCAACACTGTGTCACTATTTTTTTTATGGATCTTGATAATCTGAAACATATCAATGATCATTGGGGCCACGATGCAGGTGATTATTTACTTGCAGAAACGGCAAGACGGCTAAGAGGCTGTTTTCGTGAGGCTGATTTTATTGCGCGATTAGGAGGAGACGAATTCACTGCAATTGTAGTACACTCCCGGGGCGAAAAAATTTCAGAAGTCATTACTAAACGAATTAAACATGCCTTCAAACAAGTCTTTAAGTTTAAAAATAAAGACTTTTACAGCTCGATTAGCATAGGATTGGCAACTTATCCCGATGATACTCAATCAATTGAGGAATTAATGATGCTAGCAGATCGAGCAATGTATCTTGCCAAAATGCAAAGAGATGAAATAAATTCCATGAGGCCCCGAAAAATCAAAGGCTGAGGATGGTATTTTCGCAGCCGAATCGGTTGAGCAATTGCAGATTTTCTCTTTTTGTTCAGTCTATTCTGAGGGGTAAAGAATAAAATTTCGTGCATAATCTTGCATATTTTGTTATTATAGTGAGCAAATTTTACATTACTAAACCCATTTTTTGATTATTGCTTTATTTTTGGAACTTCATATGACACAACAATCTCTAAACTTCGCAGACCTCAATTTATCTAATAATATATTAAAAGCACTTGAGGATATGAAGTTTAAAACACCTTCTCCAATTCAGGCACAAACTATTCCTTTATTACTTCAAGGCCGTGACTTAATCGCTCAGGCGCAAACAGGTACGGGTAAGACGGCTGCTTTCGCATTGCCTATTCTCCAAAATATGTCACATTCTTCATCAGCGACGCAGGCCTTAATTTTAGCGCCAACTCGCGAACTTGCCATTCAGGTTGCTGAGCAATTTGAGTTGTTAAGTGCTCGTCAGAACATTACCGTTTCTGTTCTTTGTGGTGGTCAAGATTACCGCCGTCAATTAAAGCAATTACGTGATGGAGCGCAAGTTGTAGTAGGTACTCCAGGCCGAATTCTGGATCACATTGATCGCGGAACCTTACAACTTGGTCAACTTTCTACGTTTGTTCTTGATGAAGCTGATGAAATGTTGCGTATGGGATTTATTGAGGATGTCGAAGCAATTCTCTCTAAATTACCTGCTGCAAAACAAATGGCCTTATTTTCAGCAACAATGCCTCATCAGATTCGTCAAATCGCGAATAATTATTTGAATGACCCTGTCTCCGTAGAAATCCGCGCAGATACCGCTACAGTAAAAAGCATTGAACAACGTTTTGTCTTTGCTTCTGTAGCTCAGAAACCAGATACCTTGCTTCGTGTCTTGTCTGTTGAAGATTATCAAGGCGTCATCGTTTTCGTGCGTACTAAAAGCAGCACTGAAGAAGTCGCTGAGTTGTTACAGCAACAAGGCTATCGCGCTATGGCAATCCATGGTGACATCACTCAAGCGTTGCGCGAGCGAATTATTGCGCAATTTAGACAAGGTGCAATTGATATTCTCGTTGCAACAGACGTTGCTGCTCGTGGCTTAGACGTTGAACGTGTTACTCATGTTATTAACTATGACGTTCCTCATGATTGTGAAACTTACGTGCATCGCATAGGACGTACAGGAAGAGCGGGACGAAGTGGGGTGACGGTTTTGTTTATCACACCTAAAGAGTCACGTATTTTAAATACTATTGAGCGTCATACTCGTCAGCGTATTGAAAAAATTAATGTGCCTAATGATCACATGATTCAAGTCGCGCGACAGCAGCGATTTATGGCGAATATTACTTCACGTTTGCAGCATGAAAATCTTCCTGCTTATCAGCGGATTATTGAAGAATTTCTTAAGAATAACGAAGTATCACCAGTGGATGTAGCGGCAGCACTTGCGCTTCTGCTTAATCAAGATAAGCCTTGGCAGCAGGAATTTCCAAAAGCTCCCCGTGCTGCTAAAGAAGCGCGAGTTAGGGATGGCGAATTTAAAACCGGTCGTGGTGGCTCAAGTCGAGGAATGAGTGAGCGTGGAAAAGTCGATAAAAAGAATTTCCGTGACGATCACCCGCAAGAATTATTCCGTCTTGAGGTTGGCCGAGTTCATGGGGTAAAACCAGGTAATATTGTCGGTGCAATCGCCAATGAAGCAGGATTGCAAAGCCGCTTTATTACAGGATTAAAAATTCATGATGATCATTCGACAGTACGCCTGCCTAAAGGTATGTCAAAAGAAGTCTTCCAAGATTTAAATAAGGCATGGGTTTGTGGTAGACAATTAAAATTGACTTCTTTAGGCGCTACGCAGGAAAAAAATTAATCTTTTATGCCTCTCGAAGAGCGCTAGTGTTGGAACTTCAAGCTAGTCATTGCGCAAAAAAAGCATCCTCATTGATAGCTCGCTACTAAGCGAGCTATAACGCCTTAATCTTCCCTTAAGGTTTTCTCTATATGATGTGCATCTTTTCATCAACCTCTAAAAGAAAATGTACTTAACTTATCTTGCCCAGTTAGAAAAAAAAATTAATGAAACTAGAATACTCTGTAAATCAGCTAACTTCACAGCAGCGAATATACATCTTCAGGATATATTTAAGCTGTTGAAACGTAGCTCTTTTTATAGAACTGAAAGTAGTGTTTATGGGGCAGAGGAGGGGTTCAATGCGCAACTCCATGCTACTTTACTAAGCTATTATGGTTTAATCAATACGGTATATATGGCTGATGCTTATCAGTTGATGGAAGATTGCAATGAATGCATTTTGAAAGGAGATCTTACAAAAGCCACCTTAATTCACCGAGTCGCTTTAAAAAAGCTCGAAACATTAGATCAACTTTATGGTAACGCATTACAGAATGGCATCCATAAGACAGACGCTTATATTGATATGCCAAGGGAGTTTTCCTATTTATATCGTTACCTTAAGCAGGTAGAACATAACTATACTGAAACTATAGCGAATAGACTTTTTAGAACACTAAACAATTATCCAATGCAGGTCCACATCAACGTTGAGAGTCAAATCAGCGTTGGTAAGAATAGACATAGTCAATTTGGTTGCGTTGGAGGAAATCGCCCTGCGGAAGCTGCGCTTAAGCCAGCTCCAGAATACTCGGATGAAGATATTTCAACTGCTATCGATGCTTCACAGCGGTCCTTGTTTAATATCACTTAACGAATTTCTGCAAATATTGTAGCATCTGTCTTCAAGTCAGTTGCTACGCGAGCTAGACAGTTCCTAGCCCCCGCTTTCCGGGGGCAAACAGCGTGGCTTGAGCCTTTAAAGAGCTTCCCTGCAAGAGACAGTTGCCTCGTGTATAAACTTGCCTTTCAAAGCTCCACAACACTTAATTTTGGTTGCTCTAGCCCTCGTTGATTACGTAACAAATAACCAAGAAGTCCACACAGGCAAGCTCCAAGTATTGCGCAATAAGGAATCATAATCAAGGATGAATAATAAGAGTTCAAAGTGTATAACCTTAATCCTTCATTGCTCATTTCGCCGGCCCAGGTGGAATCCATAAGATGTCCAATAAGTGTGTGGAAAAACGAGCCGCCCAGCATATTTATGCAGTTGAGAAAAGCAACCGTAACGCCCAATAGCTTGGGGCTAACTAAGTCGGCGCCAGCAGCAAAAACAATGACTTGATAACAGCACATGATACCAATGACAAAGAATAAGCCGGCAAACCAAAACCAGTTATATTCTGAAGTGGATAGCAATAATAAGAAGACAATCGCCATCAGTACGCCAGCTAAGCTTATCGTTAAATAATTACCAAATCGATTGCTAAGAAAGGCCAGCAACGGACCGCCAAACAACATACCGACAAAAATAAACGAAACTAATTGTGCCGCATCTCCCTTAGGTAAGTGAAAGGCTGTCATAAGGTAGGAAACCCCCCAAACATCAGCAAAGCCTTCTAAGGATCCTACCATCAGAAAATTAGCGATCGCTAAAAGCCATATGAGCGGCGACGAAAGTAGAGTTTTAAAATACCCAAGTTTGAATTGATTTTCGGTGCTTGAACCCTGGTTTTGACCAGGAGTCGACAAGAAAAAATAAACGATAAAACCAAGTAAAATTGCAGTTACAGCTAAACAACTGGCCACGCTTTGCCAACTATAATTTGCAATGAGTAAGCTGATGGGTTTACCCCCATAAATTGCGCCAAGAAGGCCAAAACTAAAGGAGAGACCTACCATTCTGGCATAGCGATTTTTTGGGAACCATTCCGATACAACCTTAGAGACCCCAAGAAAACCAATTGCCGAACCAGCACCGACCAATAGACGGCTTAGGCAGGCGAGATACCAATTATTGGTGTAGGTGAACGTTAGAGTAGCGATACCACAAAGCAAAGCAAAGACACAAATTACCGAGCGAGCGCTAAAGCGTTCAAGCAGAATAGCAGCAGGAATTTGCATACCAGAATAGCCATAATAATAGAGTGCGGCAAGAAAACCAAAATGACTGGCATTAATAGAAAATTGACTCATAATTTGCTGCATCATCAAGCCTGGCCATAAGCGCAAGATAAATTGGTAAGCAAAAAAGAGTAGGGGCAAAAGCCACATGGAGTAGGGGAGGTAATTGTTTTTCTGGTAAGTCATAAGTCACCTTATCGCTTGGTGTTTAAAAAGGTTTTGGAGATAAATTTTGATGTGAGAGTATGAGATCGGCTATCAGCCGATAATTGGACGAGAAATAATTGTAATGTTGATGAGGCGATATAGTTGCATTGTGAAACAGGAAAATATGCGTATAAAAAAACTATACAGTAGTTTTTAGAATCAGAAAAGCTTTTTTTTCCTGAGTAGCTTAATTTTATATACGTCAGGCCGAGCATGCTCAATTTAATGTCGCGATTGTAATAGTTCTCGCACTGCCTTCGGGAGGATGGATTGGACTTTTTTCGTAATTAACGCTTCATGCTTTTGCCATAAAGTTCCAAGATAGATAATAATTAAACCAATCAAGGAAAGGGCAAAAGGGAAAAGTAGGCTATCTTTGAATATTTCAGAGGCAAGATGTCCTAAATATATACAGCATCCCAAGGCGCCAAAAATGACGAAAACTTTCCTAACTAGGATAACTCCTACACCAATCATGAGCAGATTAAGACACATATAAAAGAATTTTGATAGCTCACTATCCGATTGTTGACAAGTTAAGCCACCCCAAAAAGCCATTACCCCGAAAAGATACAACCAAAAAGCATAATCCGCAGAATGACGTGATTTGATATCAGTCAGGAAGGCGATTAGCATAGTCAATAAACCAAAATACATGGATACCTTGGAACTGAGATCAAAACTAGCATCACCGCCAGTAAGCATGGGAGTTAGATCCATCGACATATACCAAAGCGTCACAGCAATAGGCATAATCATAAAGGGATAGCGATAAATCCAGGCCAAGATCAAGCCCACAATTAAAGTACCCAATTCCATAAAAATCCAATGCCATTTAATGAAAGTATGGTAATCGCGATAAGTGGTATCATCAGGCCACCAACCCATACCTCGTTGCAATCCATAAATCGCTAAAGGGGTTAAAGCAACGACAAAGGTTGCACATATACCTGCTGGGATAACGAGATTTTTTTTCTTAAATTTTGAAGATAGGTATAGACCAATGATGGCATAGAGCAGGGACAGATAAAAAATTCCCCAACCACCAAAGATTTCCCAACCAAGATTCATAAACAAGGTCATTGCCCCAATGGCAATTAATCCTCCTAAATAGTAAAGCACATTAGTCATTGTAAAATCGGGACTTTGTTTGGATTCATTTTCGATAAAGTCGAACAAGGCATTTGCCTGGGGCTTAGTGATAATTTTTGCCTCTACAGCCTTAGATAAAAGAGTTCGAGAAATTTGCATCAATTTATCTCAATGAGAGGTGTCTTAAATTAAATTATAGGGTATTGGGAATAAAGCGTTGCATCAGGAAAAGATTCAGAAACTAAACAAGGGCTTAGCCAAGCAAGAAGGCGGGTGATTCACTAATAAAGTCGTTCAGATATTCATAGTGTAAAAAAAATTGATTGCCTAGTGATTTGGATGTTGTATATTATAATCCGTTCGACGTTTTATGAATCTAATTGATAAGGTTGCAGATGAGAGTCCTATTTACTTTATTTGCGTTTTTATTTTCCAGTCTTATTATGGCTAGTCCCTTGAATAATATAGTTATTTTTGGTGATAGCTTGTCTGACAATGGTAATCTTTATGAATACATGGGGCGTAAAATCCCCCAATCCCCGCCTTATTTTGCAGGCCGTTTCTCAAATGGGCCGATTTGGGTTGAGCGTTTAACAGAATCTTATTTTCCCACGAATCTGAATGAGCATTTATTTGATTATGCGTTTGGTGGTGCAGGGATCTCTGATGAGGAAAGTGATGTATTAATGACCTTAAAACGGGAACTTGATATTTATTTGAACGCTCATCAAGGCAAAGCAGATGAGAATAATTTATATATCGTTTGGATTGGAGCGAATAATTACTTAGGTGTTCCAGAAAGCGCAGAAGATACTTTAACCGAAGTCAACAGGGGAATCGTGGCGGGGCTAAAGCGCTTAGCGAATGCTGGAGCTAAACATATCATGGTTGTCAATATTCCTGATTTAGGAAGGACGCCGATTGCCAGCGAGTTTGAAGAGAAAAAAGCGCTCTCTTTTTTTAGCAAACGACATAATTTACTCTTACGTAAGACTGTGAATAAGTTAAAAGAAACGGATCCAGGAGTGCAGTGGATCTATTTAGATGTCGAAAGCGAGATGAGTAAGTTACTTAATTCTCCTGAGAGTTATGGATTTACAAATATCAAGGAGACTTGCTATGCGGCAAAGATTGATAAATCCACAGGAAATTCCATTATTCGGATTGCAGCCCAAGGAAAATTAAAAGCTTCAGATGATATTTGCGAGGGATATTTCTTTTTCGACCCCGTTCATCCTACAGCCCCAGCTCATAAATTGTTAGCTGAATATGCTAGAGCTAATTTGGATGCTGAAGGAGTTGAGTTTGCTGAGTAAGCTAGGTTGGGCCTTGGCCCAACCGTTTTTGTAAATGCCATAGTTAAACACATGAAAACTTGGCAGATTGTTAACAACGCTAGATCTGGCGAAACCCCGTTGCTTGACCATGGGGTCCATTTTCAATAGGGCTAGAAAGCAGAGCGAGCAAGATCTATGAACCCCGCAATCAAGCCGCGGGGATATCGTAAATACAGTTTGCTACGGTTCAACCGAAAAACGCCTGGCCTATCTAACCATTCAACCACTCCGAACAACCGAAAAATTCCTAACAAATAAGGCAGGATTTTTGCTTTATTAATCTATTCTCCACTAAGACTAATTAACAATGCGACTATTTATCGGAATTTGTTTATTGGTCATTTTGACAATTTCTGAGGGTAAGGCTGAAAATCTTGAGATTCAAGCCAATGGACAAAAAATAAGCTTAGCCTATTGGCCTGCGCAAACTAAAAAACAATACGGTGGGATTCTCATTGTAAAAGAAGAGCCATTTGGAGAAGGTTTTACTATATCGACTAATTTAGCGAAACGTTTTGCGAAACTAGGCTGGTCTGTTGCGATATTAGATGCGCAACAAAAAGATAGAATGGCCTGGATTGGGCAATTACCTGATGCCCTGTCAAATTTACGCCAAAAAACGAATAAGCGGATAGTGCTGCTCTATTATGGTTCTCAATTACAAGTCTTATTAGGTTATTTCTCCAAATTACAAGCCAAACAAGTCAATGGATTAATTTTACTCTCGGCGTTTAGTGAACCTATGGCAAAAGACGAGCCGGAGTTACTGAAAAAAATAGCATTTCCCGTGCTGGATATCATGGGGCAATTTGATTACACGCCCGTTTTAAATCAGATTGCAGCCCGTCGGAAGACTAATCAGAATCCACAGTACAGAGTCATACAGCTTCCTGGAGCAACTCATGATTATTTATACAATAGGCGAATGTTGGTGGCTTATTTACATGGATGGATGAAGCATTTACGCCGCACTGAGCGTGCGAAACCACCAGTCACGCTAATGAATGGCTTTCCGACTAGGCATTCTTGAGGTGACAACATCAAGATATTTTGCTGACTTTCTAAAATTACCAACCTTTACTCGTGCAAATTTGTTCATAAGCTTTAGTTATTTTCTGCGTTTTGTCATTAGCAATTTTAATCATTTCTTCAGGTAAACCCTGAGCTATCAATTTATCAGGATGATTTCGACTGATTAGTCGTCGATAAGCTCGTTTAACTTCTTGTTTACTTGCATTTTGGTTTAATTCCAGTATTGCATATGCATACGCTAAACCATTTTGCTGAGGAGGAGCTTGATAACCACGACTGCGGTTATAGGTATAAGAACGTTGATTGCCCGACCGGGATGAGCTCCCTGTATTTTGAAAACCAAAATCTTCATAAAAGCGATACTGGTTACGTATAGGGGCAAAACCTAAACGTTGAAAAACTACATCAAGCGCCTGAATTTTTCTTTCTGAGAAACTATCCGTTAGAGCTGCGCGATATTGGATATCCATAAATAATTTCAACAAATCAGGATTATCACGACAAGCATTTTCTAAAGAATTAAGTATTTCTACCATATCAAAGGTTATTTTTTTTCCTTCATTAAAAAACTGCTGAGCTGCCGTTCTTTGTTCACGATTTAGACGCATCTCATCCATTAAGTTTTTTGCCATTTGTATTTCTTGTTCCGATACACGTCCATCGGCTTTAGCAATATGGCCCATAATGGAAAAGGTGGCTTCAAAAAATACTTTCTGCACGGCATCTCGTTTTTCTGAATAATAATACCAATCAGGTCGATTGTAGTATTCAACGAGCGCGCGATCGAAAAAATTACCAATTAAAAGGCCAAATAGAGCACCTGCTGAGCCCCCTACTATATAGCCTAGGAAGGCACCAATCAGTTTCCCCCACCATTGATTGCTGATAAAAAATTGGCGAAAATTCATTAGCTCGCATTCCAATTTTAGTTATTTCTAATTTTAGCTTTAAAATAGCTTAGACGACACTGTTATTAAGATTAATTTTTACTTAATATGCGTAATTTTTGATTTTATCCCTGAATCCAAAAATTAGGTCAATACCATCAAACTTATTTAAAATGACTCATAACCTGGCTCAAAACAATAAAATAACGATATAATTGCGATTTTTCACCTGAGAATGTTATGCGTCAGATTTATTCTTTCTTAATGTATTTATTGACCCCGTATTTAATTATTCGTCTTTGGTGGAAAGGACGTCGTTTGCCTAGTTATCGTCAGCGCATGTCTGAACGTTTTTCTCTTGATAAGCGGCCGGCACCAGAGGTAGATATTTGGGTGCATGCAGTTTCTCTAGGAGAAGTTATTGCAGTAACCCCTTTGATTGATGCATTGCTCGACAAAAAATGGCGAGTTTTAATTACGACAATGACACCTACTGGAGCGGAACGCGTTAAAGTTCGTTTTGGCGATAAAGTAAGTCATCGCTATGTTCCCTATGATTTGCCTATCGTTGTGAGGCGGTTTTTTAAGAAAACAAAACCACGTTTAGGGCTATTTGTGGAGACAGAGCTTTGGCCGAATTTGATTCATTATGCAACGAAAGCAAAAGTCCCTCTTTTTCTTATCAACGCACGATTATCCGAGCGATCCTGCCGGGGCTATAAAAAAGCAGAATTTTTATTCAAGCCAGTGCTCAACCAATTTAAGGCTATCTTTACTCAAAGCGAAGATGATGCGAAGCGATTTAAATCCCTCGGTGCTGATTTAGAGAGGGTTGTTGTATTAGGCAATATGAAGTTTGATTTACAAACGCAAAATATTAATTCAGAAATCTTTTCACAATTAAAAAATTGCTGGGGTAGTGAGCGTACTGTTGTTATGGTTGCTAGTACCCATGATGATGAAGAACAGCAAATCTTATCCCGTTTAAAAAAGCTACAGGCGGGGTTAGCCAATATGGTTTTATTAATTGCTCCCCGTCATCCTGAACGTTTTCAAAAAGTATATCAATTGTGTGTCGATCAAGGCTTTAATACCGGTCTTCGCTCTAAAATCGAAACCTTAAACACTCAGAATGAAGTAGTTGTTTTAGATTCCTTAGGTGAATTGCTAGGCTTTTATCAAGTCAGTGATTATGCCTTTGTGGGTGGAAGTTTGGTGCCAGTAGGCGGGCATAATGTTTTAGAGCCTATTGCCATGCGTGTTCCCGTTTTTAGTGGACCACAGGTACATAATTTTAAAACAATATGTCGCGATCTGCAGGAAGCACAGGCTATTGAGCTAGCAGATAATGCAGATGATTTAATTGATCGCATCATTTCACTACATCAAGATGAAAATCGCAAAAGAAGCCTGATAAACAGCGCAACTTCCGTGCTCGAAGCTAATAAAGGAGCTGTGAATCGTTATGCTGCTAAGGCGGAGGCGATTTTGGCCTAGAGTAAATTTCATCTTAGGTCTTGGGTCACCTGTTTCTGAGATCCAAAGCTGCATTAGCTTAAAAATTGATTTATCTTTTGTTTTGTTTATACTAAGCAAGTTTTCATTTTGTAAGCAATGTGAGTAATTATGATGCTAAAGGAATACTGGGCAAAAGAATTAAAAGTAATAGCTAATGCAAATGCTAAGAATCTCAAAGAGTTAGCTAAACTTTTTGCAACTTATGGAACCATAAACTCTCGTGCGCAAGGACTAACTGGTCAGTTCTTTGAGTTCGTATCAGATTATAGTGATATAGAAAAAGCAAGAAATGAAATTTGGAACCCTTATTATGAAGTCCCTGATTGGCAGCGAATGGATGAAATCCATGGTGCGCTTTATAGAGGATGGGGCAACTATCGTGGGCCGGGTTACCGTGATGAGTTTAAAGCGCTGAAATCAAAAATATTAGCTGAGCGTAGGGATGAAGATGAGAGTAGTTATAATGTTATTTTTGATAGATTTGAACTAGCCGCGGAACGTTATCTAAGGCATCTCGAGATTAGGCATGAGTGCCTCAAGAAATGGATTAAGGTTTATGAAGAAGGGGAAGAGGATATGAATCCTCATGCCCAATATGGGCACTTAGAATATTTTATTCGAGGATTACAGAATGAGATTGATGATTTTCATAATCATCTCTACGACTGTTATTTATATTTTAGTGAAGATTCCTTGGAAGAGCCGCTGCCAGAAGAAAATTTAGATGAGATTTTGGAAACCCTTCATAATAGTTACAAAGCCAGCTATCAAGCGATGAATTTTCTTTGGCGATTGATAAAACAGTTTTTTCAAAGAAGTGAGAGAGACCAAGAGATTGAATTTCTCGCTACTTTATCGAAGACGGAAGGTTGCACTGATTCAATAAGAATGGATGCCATTGCCTTGGTGCACAATAAGATTGCGAATGAAACCTTTGGTTCAGAAACTACCTTTGGTTCAGGCAGTAGGTTAAGAGAGATATTAGCTAATTTATTTGCTCAAAAAGAAGATACTGTCGAGATGAGTGAGGAAGATGAGTTATCCTTATTTATTAATGAGCATAATTTAGAGCTGCCTCCGGAGTTAGCTGCCTATTATAAAACCGTGTACTCCGCTGAAACTATGGCGATCTAGCGTAGGTTGGGCCTGGCCCATAGCCGTCAGGTTAAACCCTTTAGCTAATAATTCAATCTTGTAGGCTAACAATTAGCTTGACGGTTATGGACCTTGACCCATCCTAGGTTTGCATGACTCCGTTGCTTCCTCCCCTATTCGCCTCGTGTGTAGTATAAATTTTCTTCTAATTCGCATGTTTACATTAAATTCATTATGTATTAAAATAGAACAATATTGTTTGTATAAGTAGTTAAACAATCACTGTGAAGAGCAATGTTTACACCCCTACCGGCTGTAATTTCTGTGATATCGCCAGTGAACAATAATCGTAGGTTGACAGCAACACAGGTTCTACCTGCTAAAATATCGAGGTACTAAACAATGTTATTTGAAAAAGGTAAACATGGGCGCATCTTAGTTCGGGTTGATCCGAGTGACCTCAAGGATGGTTCTTTTGAGATTCCTAGTGATGTAACCTCGATCGCTAAGCGGGCATTTTTCCCCTGTCGCAATCGTCTAAAAAAGATTAGCTGTCCTGAGGGCCTGCTCTGGATTGATGAAGAGGCTTTTTACAAGTGTGAAGCTCTGCAAGAAGTCAATCTTTCTCTTTCTAAAAACCTAACCTCGATTGGTAGAGCGGCATTTATGGATTGCAAAAATCTTCGGGAGATAACTATACCCGAGAGTCTGGCCTTGATTCAAGAAAGGGCATTTTGCGGTTGCATAAATCTTCAACAAATCAATTTTCCAGAGAGTCTGCTCTCGATTAAAACTCATGCATTTTGGGGCTGTGATAACTTGAGACATGTCGTTTTTCCTGGAAGTCTCATCGCGATGGGTGATGAGGTATTTACTAACTTAGATAAGGTATTCATTAACAGCTCAAATGAAAATACAAGAAAACGCATTATCGAATTATTACCAGAGCATTTAAGAACTAGGGTTGTAATGTATTCAGAAAAAGAACTTTTTGAGCTATGGGGTCGAGAACTTCGTAGAATCACAAATACAATAGCAATGTACCATGAAGCGGAGGCTTTAATAAAGCATCTTCCTTTGCCTACAAGGGCTGCGGATATGGAAGCTTATGAAACAGAAATAGGCTTTATTGTGGATAACTGCATTCAAAATGCACTAGAGCTTAAAGAACCTATTGATAACTCTTCTGATTCTTTCTTGTACAATGCCGTCACAATGACTACTACTGTAGGTGGTTTGGCATTAAAATTAGCGGCTTTGGCTGCCGTTCTTGTGTCTGCTGCTATACTCCATGGTGCTACCATGAATGTCAAAGCTATAGTTCGTGTAAGCTCCGCTGCTGGAACTTTTTTTAACCAGTCATGTTCTGAGTTAAAGGAAGCATTATCTACTGCAGCGACACCAACAGCATAGCTTTGCTATGCTTCCAAGAACAGTCTATAAACCTATATACACTCTTTTGAACTAACTTCCACTCTATTGCATCATAAATTGCTTATCTTATTTTCTTTGATTATAATGCTGACTTTTGTAATATTTTATATACAATTTGGGAAAATTATGTCAAAAGAAAAGTGGATAAAAGAATTAAAAAGTGCCTCTGAAATCAATACAGAAAAGCTTCAAAATTTGGCTAAGCCCTTTGCAGTTTATGCGAAAACTGATCCTCGCGCTAATGGACGTCTAGGTGTGCGTCGTGATTTCAGATCCGATGATAAGGAGATGAATAAAGCAAACAAAAAACTTTGGAGTGATAAGGAAAATCCTAGTTGGGATGATATAGATAAAATAAATGGCACTATATCTTCAGGACCTAAACCATATCGTGGAGTTCGGTACATTAGAGATTTTGAAAATATGAAATCAGAACTGGCTCGACCTGATGCTTATGCAAAAGATAGTCCTTTTCTGCACAACTTGGAACAAACTGCGGAAATTTGTCTGAGGCATCTTGAGATCCTGCATGAGTGTCATCAAAAATGGATTCTGGCGTATGAAAGTAGAGAAGAGCATGGGGATGATGAGGAAAATTATGTCTGGATGATACACAATATCAAAGATCTAACAAAAAAGGTTGATAAGTTTTCTGCTGATCTCGAGGAGTGTGCGGACTACTTTCACGAAAGCTCGTTAAGAGTGCCGCTACCAAATGACAGTTTAGAAAGCAGTTTAGAGAGACTTGGTACTAATTATCAGGCTGCCTATCAATCGATGAGTTCCTTTTGGCGATGGGTAAAAAAGCTATTTCAACAAGGCGAAAGGGACTTAGAAGTTCAGTTTCTGCAGACCTTATCGCAAACGGAAGGCTGCACGGATTCTATAAGAATTAGAGCTGTTGAATTGGTGCACAATAAAATTATGGATGAATACTTTGGTTCAAGTAGTCTCTTTGGTTCAGGCAGTAGGTTAAAAAATATACTAGGTCTCCTTGCTCAAAAAAGAGTTGAGGTCGAGATGGGTGAGGAAGATGAGTTATTCTCATTTATTGATGAGCATCATTTAGAGCTGCCACCGGAGTTATCTGCCTATTATGAATCAGTGAAGCCACAAGTTCTGGAGTTCTAGCATAGGAGTGACTGGCCCCCCCCCTCGTTTTCGCGGGGGGACTGAATGCTGAAAATAATAAGGTTCGTCAACCTCCGCGAAAGTGGAGGTGATCAAGCTGTGGGTTTTTAGGATTCGGTTGGGTAGCGCGAAATTCAAGACAGGTTGCCGCTCGGTAGTGTTGAAACTGTGGTAAAGCATACAACGCCCGGTGGTCGCAAGCGACCATCCAGGTATTTAGGGAGTTAAAACTAACCGCCTTGGTTTTGACGTTCTTTAATCTCAGAAAGTGTTTTACAATCGATGCAAAGAGTAGCAGTAGGACGTGCTTCCAGACGGCGGAGGCCGATTTCGATACCGCAGGCTTCACAGTAACCAAAATCTTGATCACGTAAGCGCTCGAGCGCATCTTCAATTTTCTTGATTAATTTACGTTCTCGATCACGAGTTCTCAATTCAAGACTAAACTCTTCTTCTTGGCTCGCACGATCGGAAGGGTCGGGAAAATTAGCTGCTTCATCCTTCATATGAGTTACAGTTCGGTCCACTTCTTCCATAAGGGATTGGCGCCAGGCAAGCAATATTTTTTCAATATGTGCCAGCTGCTTTTCGTTCATGTACTCTTCGCCTTCAGTTTCCTGATAAGGAGCTATTCCCATACTGCTAACGGCGTCATTTTTCACGTTTTGTTTACTCTCATTATTTGAATCAATTAATTGTTCTGGCATCTATGCCTCCTGCTTTTGTATCTCTCCAACAAGCCATTTATGGCGTGCGCTAGAAAACCGCTAGGTATATCAAAAAACCGTTCAGCCATCAACCCTTTCGTTTACCGCCGCTGACTCGGTCATTACCTTGCCAGTCTTGCCAACACTGTGTTTCTCTATACCCATGATCATTAAGCATAGACTCTACAGCAGATTTTTGATCAAAACCATGTTCGATTAATAATAGCCCGCCTGGATGAAGCCTAGCAAGACTATGTTGAATGATATATTTTATCGCTGCTAAACCATTATCGCCAGCGACCAAAGCTAAGCGTGGTTCGAAGCGGACATCTCCTTTTATTAAATGAGGATCATTGCCTGCAATATAAGGAGGATTAGTAATAATGGCGTCAAATTTCTGTGGTTCACAGATTTTTTCAAACCAATTAGAATAGAAGAAATCAACATTAGTGATGTTAAGACGAGCCGCATTTTCTTCTGCGGTCTGTAATGCACCTAAACTGCAATCACAGGCAATGAGTTGCCAATCAGGTCGCTCAGAAGCGCAGGCTAAAGCGATAGCGCCGCTTCCTGTACCTAAATCAAGAATTTGAGCTTTAGATTTATCCTTAAGCAGGCTTAGGGTAAGTTCAACGAGAAGTTCGGTTTCGGGACGGGGTATAAGGGTATCTTCGCAAACTGTTAAAGGTAGGGACCAGAATTCTCTCGTACCGGTTAAATAGGCAATCGGCACACCCTGAGCTCGTTTAGAGAGGAGTTGTTGAAAGGTTTGCCACTGCGCTTTTGTTAATTGTTCGTCAGGATAGGTATAAAGGTAGGTGCGCGATTTCATGAGGACATGGGCAAGCAGAATTTCTGCGTCCAAACGTGCGCTATCACTTTCAGCTGCAAGTTGAGCCGTAGCTTGCAATAGCGCCGTTTTTATCTCAGTCATGGCGTCCTAGCTCGGCAAGTAATTCGGCATGATATTCGCGTTTCAGCGCATCAATAACAGGTGATAATTCGCCTGCTATGACATCATTTAGTTGGTAAAGTGTTAAATTGATGCGGTGATCGGTTAAGCGACCCTGGGGGAAATTGTAAGTGCGAATACGTTCGGAACGATCGCCGGAGCCGACTAACGATTTACGCGTTTGAGCCTGTTGCTGGCGCTGTTTAGTTTGCTCAGCATCCAGTAGACGAGTTCTGAGAAGGGCCATCGCTTTAGCGCGATTTTTATGTTGAGAACGCTCATCTTGGCATTCAACCACTAGTCCAGTTGGTAAATGCGTAATTCGTATCGCAGAATCGGTTTTATTGACGTGCTGACCGCCAGCGCCCGAAGAGCGGTAGGTGTCGATGCGCAATTCATCGCCATTAATTTCAATGTCATCAATTTCTTCCACTTCCGGCATAATGGCGACAGTACAGGCTGAAGTATGGACACGCCCCTGCGACTCAGTTTCAGGAACTCGTTGGACTCGGTGGGCACCGGATTCAAATTTTAATTGCGAATAAACGGAGTGACCACTTATTCTCGCAATGACTTCCTTATAACCGCCATGTTCGCCATGACTCGAGCTGACCACTTCCACTTGCCAACCTTGCGTTTCAGCGTAGCGACTATACATACGAAATAAATCGCCGGCAAAAATTGCCGCTTCGTCACCGCCGGTGCCGGCTCTTACTTCAAGGTAAATATTACGTTCATCATCTGGATCTTTAGGGATTAGATGCCATTGTAATTGCTCATCCAACCCTTCTAGTTTTTCTTTCGCAGCGTCTATTTCATCCGCTGCCATTGCCGCTAATTCCTTATCTTCTCCTTCAAATAATTCTTGGAGAGAGCTTAAGTTATCGCGAGCTTGAACATAGCTATTATAACAATTAGCAACGGGCTCCAGTTGTGCATATTCTTTGGATAAATTTTTGAATTTATCATGATCAGCAATGATGGATGCTTCGGAGAGTAGGCGGCCTACTTCCTGAAAGCGCTCGAGCATTTGCTCGAGTTTCGATTCAAGAGATTTCTTCATAAGGTGTTTGAGTTATTGTGGAATTAAATAAATAATGGACTAAATCGAGGAGTTCTTCACGCCCATCCTGCGCTGCTTGGCGAAGACCAACGGTTGGATGATGCGTTAGCTTATTGACTAAGCGCTCACAAAATTCTTGTAAGACATTATCATGACCATAGCCGGCAAGCAGTTTTTCTTGAGCCCGCTGTAATTCGCGCTGTGCTAAATCTTGCATGCGAGTACGATAGTCGCAAATGACATCTTTAGCGCGCAATGAACGATGCCAGCGAATGTAATTGTCTAATTCGGATTCGATGAGTTGTTCAGCTTGAAGGGCAGCAGAGCGGCGCTCATCCATACCTTTTTCGATCCTGGATTGGAGATCATCGATATTAAAAAGATGAACGTTCTCTAAGTCTGCGACATCGGCTTCGATATCACGAGGTACCGCTAAGTCGAGAAAAAACATCGGCGCATTAGCCCGTTTACTCAAGGCGTGCTCAACTAAGCTTTTATTAATAAAGGGCAAGGGGCAAGCTGTTGCTGAAATAACGACATCCGCTTGAGCAAGATGTTGGGGAATATCCCCAATTGTTAACGCTTCCCCATCAAATGCTGCTGCAAGCTGTCTGGCATTTTCACTTGTGCGACTTGCAACGAGGAAGTGTCTAACCCCTTGTTTATGTAAATACTTAGCAACAAGAGTGGCTGTTTCGCCTGAGCCAATTAAAAAAACATTTAAGTCATTAAAATTAGAAAATAATTGACCGACAAGCTGCACCGCTGCGTAAGCAATGGATACTGGATTGGTGCCAATACCACTGCGACTTCTGATGCGCTTACTTGCGCTAAAAATGTATTGAAAAACTTGGCGTAAATTAGTTTTAACCGTACCTAATTGGCAAGCATATTGATAGGCCTGCTTCATTTGTCCGAGAATTTGTGGTTCACCTAACATCATAGAATCTAAACCACTTGCTACGCGCAAAGTGTGACGAATACCCTCATGGCCATGATGCATATAAAGGTAGGGTGACAAGGATTCAGGTGAGAGTTGATGCTGATGAGCTAGCCAGGGCGCAATACTTTCTGGCTCATTGGTTTCACAGTAAATTTCAGTGCGATTACAGGTAGATAAAATAGCTGCTTCATTGACCGTGCTAATATTGACCAATTTGTTAAGCAGATTATCATGCATAGCAAGGGGCAATGCGATTTTTTCACGCACAGATAGAGGAGCGGTTTTATGATTTAGCCCACAAGCGACAAAGACCATAAGAACTTAAGACCCACAGAATAATCCTTGAATTGTAAACCATTAGGGGAAAAATTTGTAGCCTCAATCAAAAAGAGTACATTAAAGATGGAATAATTCTGCTTCTGCACCTTGTTCAGCTTCTCCCGCAGCCAGTTCAAGTTCCGGAGATAAGTCCTGCTGTAAAACCTTAGTAAGTTCTGCTACGGTTTGACGGGCGTTACTAAAAAAACTATTGGGGATTAAAGAAACTTTAGGAAAATTAGCACGTTGAGCCATCAGACTAATGGTTTCATCCCAACGACTAACCTTTAATTGAGTCATCAAGGGTTCTGAAATTTGTTCTAAAGTTTTGCCTTGATAAGCATTGTTAATCATTACGTCCGAGAAAGGTCGTAACTTTTCGCATATCATTAAACTTTGCAAGGCGTTCGGATAGAGCTTAAATGAATAATAAACGCTAGTAAGTAATAAGAATCCGGGCGTCCAATAATATTGAGCAGCGATTTGCGCATAAATAATTGCCTTTAAAGGTTCATTCTTTTTTAAAGCGCGAGCGCAAAGGGCATTCAAGGCGGGAAAATAGTTTAATTCTGCCGCTAATTTTAAATATTGCTCGCTAGATTTTTGATTCTTTAAGTTAGTCTTGCTCAGTTCAATATATTGGCTATAAACAAAAAGTCCTTTGATTAATTCAAAGGTAGTGATAGTGGGCTGAGGTAAATATTCATGAATGGGGTTATGATTGGTTTGGGCTCGCTCACTAGGGTTACGTCCACATTTGCGCCATTTCTCATTCCAAAAATCATTTAAGCTGGGGTGGTTACATAGGGTATTGACCGCAGGATTTTGGATAGAAAGCTTAATCAACAGCGCAACATCGCTATTTTCTATAAATTGATGCAAATAATGAAGGTCTTCAGGAGTGAGTGAAGGTTCAGGATCAACTTTTGATTTCTCTGATGAAAAGTTTTCGATACTCTCAAGCAACTTCCTCAGGTGAAGCTCTTCTGTAGGAGCAAGGTCTTCCTTATACTGAGTGGTTGGTTCTTGAGAACCCTCATCCCTTTGAGCAGCTTCCTTACTGGAAGCTAATCGCGTAGCGAATACAATAAATGAGGCTGTATCAAGCTTTTCTGAGTGACTGAGCGCAAGTAAAGGCAGTGTATAAGCGTTAACTCCCATAAATATCAATAAACTCTTTCGTATTTAATTCGGCCATTATACAGCAAATTATCCCAATTGGTTTAAAAAACTGCAATTGACTCTCGTTAAATTGCTAAAGGAGTAACTTCAAGCCGAGCGTGGCTTGTTTCTTCTTCCCGATTGCTCGTTGCTTCCGTTTCTTGTGAAATGAAGGGCAGTTCGATATTGCTGTCAACTTCTTCAGAATTATATTTTTCGATTGCTGCGTCAAACTCATCAATTTTAGGCGGGGCCTTTGCTTTAACTCCAAAAAGAGTGGATGGATTACTTGATATTTTAACTTCCTCTTCCGCTTTTTTAGGTGCTACCCAAGCTACTTTGACTTTAGGCTCAACTATTGCCGGTTCGTTATGGAAAATAAAGTACTGTTTATTTAACTGAAGCAGTACCTTATCGGGCACCTTGTCTTTTAATCGATCAGGATGATCAATGCCCAACGGTTCTTTAGAACGAAGATCTAGAATCTTATCTGTCAATTCTAAGCATTCTTTCGGAGTGAGATCACCCTCCATACAAACACTAATGAGCTCAAAAAGCTCTCCACGAGTCGCGTGATTAATATCAGGCATATCGAGGGAGTGGACTTTACGATGAGTCTCGGCTGAAAACTTATCAGGAAAGACAGAGCTTAAGATCTCAACCATTTTAGGGATGGTCCAAGAACTGCGAAAAATCCCAACCGTTGCACGGCTTTCACGAGGAAGTTTCTCGGCATGTTTTTGCACGCCATCAATGAAGGCTTTGTTTTGATCTAGACCAGTACCAAGTGCTCCGGCCGCTCCCCAAGCCATTATACTTCCATCAGGAGAATACGTACCCAGCGGGATAATTTCAGTTTCCGATTTATTAGTGCTGGTTGCTGATGGAATTCCAGGAAATTCATTTTCTAATTGGCATGCTAGAAATCCCTTTAAATTTTTAGTTAAGGGATGAGGTTCCTGACCAATCGAGACTACTAAGTGGTCGCAGACGATGGTTTTTTGCGCTTCATCTAAAGTTTTATTCTTTCTAGCTTTGGTAGGTTTGCCAAAAGATAAGGTCAATTCTCCAGCGCTTAGTTCCTCAATTTTAAGAAGTTCACCTAACTGCATTTTGCATCGTGGGTCTGCATCTAAATCTTGAAACATGCGATTAAACATGCTGTTGGTATCAAAATCTTCACCATTACGAGCAATCCAATTGAATTCTGTTACCTTGGGTTGATAGCCATTTAAAATATCAAGAATCATCGCAGCATTTCTTCCGCCGCCGCCATAAAAAACAACCCTACCTGCTAGCTCTGCATTTCCCTTATCTTGTCCATAAATAATATTGTTTTGTTTGATTAATTTTTGGGCTGTCGGTGGAGCAATTTGGCTGTCCATTAATTTTCGAGTGGGCCCAGGGCCGGTACAAAGGTCGATATGGTTTGTATAGATGTAGCGGGTTTCTTCCCCTAGGGTTATTTTAATACGGTGAAGCGATTTAGGGTCATCCCAGTCAGGTTGAATAGCTTGGGCATCAAAGGTTTCTAAACTGCTAGCAGAAGCATGTAAAACCTGCATCATTAAATCATCCTGTGAGCAGACCAAAGACTGATCGAAATCATCAGCCATGACATATTGATAAGGATTACGAGCTTCTATTTTATCTTTAGCAAAATCTTCGGAGTGGCTGCTAAAAACTTGAGGAGTTTGTACTTTTGCAGGCTGTCCCATTAAAGTGTTGCCATCTTTATGCCATTGATTAGAATTTGCTGGGTCATTAAGGACAAGGACGGCTGGAAAGCCTTGGGGAGTGACTTTCTTGCGTAGTGTTTGGGGGAGCTCAGCAAAAAGAGCGGTACCGCTTACACCGGCACCAATAATGATCCGCTCAACAGAAGGACTTTCTGTTGTGGTCAATAAGTTCTTTGTTAAATAAAGAGAGTTTAATTCCTGAGTAATTTGCGCTAAACGACTTGAGATATTATTGGTTTGGATTCTTAGCTTATCTAAATCCGTTGCGACTAATCCGGTTAATTTGCTTGCATTAGATTGAAACTTCCTTTTTTCAACAGTGACTTGAATTTGTAGTTTCTCTAATTTTTTGATTTCTAGCTCTAAATTTAAAAGCATTTGAGCGGATTGAGTATTTAACATAGTTGCACCTAGTTACGACTATCCGCTGTCAGTCATTTGTTCATAGGATTTATTCTAAAAGGTAAAAATTAAGGAAATATTAGTCGTTGCTCAAAAAAAAGGTTTTTTTGATAAAACTTGCGCATTTATTCTCAAGTACTTTTATTTATCGCCGTTAACAAGGGTAGGCACTTTTTGAACAGGTATTGTCCTGATAAGGGGTGGCAATGGATATCATTTTTCAAGGTAACCACAATAGTGAAGAGGCAGCAGAAAGTTTATTGAGTGTGCTGCGTTTGTTTAAAGAGCGGTATCAAATCGGAAATTTTCGTGAAATGCATTTAACGGTTACTTTAGTAGATGATCAAGGGGATGAGGTAGAACTTGTGGATAGCGAAACCTGCCAGGCTTATCGAATATTTGAGGTTTATCGAAGAGGACACGAGTTAAAAGGGCGAAAAGGCCAGCCGTTGTTGCAACTAGTCGTTGATAATACGGTTAAATAATTAGTCTTCTCCAAAAGGATTTAAAATGAAGAAGCAAGTTGACCAGGGAGAAATACATGATCTTGGCGTTACTTGCCATGGTTATCACTTTAGTAGTAGTAGTTGGTATCCATGAAGCAGGTCATGCGTTAGCAGCGACGTTGTTCGGCGTAAAAATCAAGCGAGTGGCTATTGGTTTTGGCAAGCCTTTGTTAACTCTTAAGGATAAATCAGGCCGTGAGTGGGTTTGGGCTTTGTGGCCGCTGGGTGGCTATGTGCACTTACTCAATTCACGCATTGAGAAAGTTCCTAAAAAAAACTATCCCCTTTGTTTTGATAAAAAACCGATTTGGGTGCGCTGTATCATTTTAGTTTCTGGTGCTTTAGCCAATTTGCTCACCGCTTGGTTAGCATTGACCCTCCTATTTATGATGGGATTTGAACAACAAAGACCATTTATTCAAAAAGTATATACACCTAGTATTGCTTCTCAAGCAGGCTTACAAGCCCATACTCGGATTGTTGAAGTGGCGGGTTGGAAAACAAATTCTTGGCAAGAAGTGGGGATGAGCCTTATCATGGCGCTGGGAAAAAACAAGGTACCTATTTGGGTGAGTAATCCAGAAGAAACATTACACCCAGTCAATTTAGATTTGAGTCAGTGGAGGTATCAAAAAAAGGAGCCTTCTTTATTGAGTGCCTTGGGTATTGAACCTGCTCCTGCCCAGTTGCACACTCAGCATGTCCCAGGTAAATCCTTTGCTTCCTCTGCCCGCTATGCGATGGAGCAATTAGGCCATTTACTTACTTTCTTTGTGGTTATGCTTAAGCAATTGATCACGGGAGTGCTTCCTTTTGCTGTTTTATTGGGTCCACTGGGATTATTTGCTGCTTCGGTTAGTTCATTCTTTCAAGGCCTAGCCGTTTTTCTGTCTTTTATTGCTAATTTAAGTCTTGCGGTGGGGTTGGTTAATTTATTTCCAATTCCGGGATTGGATGGCGGGTCTATTATTTATGCTCTCATAGAAAAATTGCGTGGAAAGCCCGTGTCTATTGCGGTGGAACTGTTATTGTACCGTTTGGCCTTTATTATCTTTGCTATCTTGTTAGTTCAACTGTTGATGAATGACCTGCAGCGCTATCTCCATTAAACCGCTCTTGCACAACACCAAAGATCTACTTGAGCGACGCCTTGTTGCTTAAACGCTAGCGCTAATTCATTGGCTGTGCTCCCAGTCGTTAAGAGATCATCCACTAAAGTAATATGTTGATAAGGCGACAATTGGCTTTGAAAAGCATTTTGTAAATTTTGTTTTCTTTGCTTTTTATTTAAACTGGCCTGTGGTGCTGTGTGAATAATCTTTTTACAAAGATTTAATTCGTAGGGAAGAGCTAATTTTCGCGCTAAAAATTTGCAAAGTTCGGCTGCTTGATTAAACCCTCTTTGTCTCAGCCGTTTCGGATGCAAAGGAACGGGGACTAGACATTGTGTTTCAAGGACGCCATTGGGTAAGGCATTCAACATCAATCGCGCTAAAAAACTCACTAGATAAAGCGCTTCGTGGTATTTAAACTCATGCACTAAGGTCCGCAAAGGTTCTTCGAATAGATAAGCAGTTATGGTCTTATCAATAGCAGGTTTTTTTTTGCTGCAAACACCACAGCTTAAAAAGGTATCATCGGGTAAAGGAAGGGCACAATAACGACAAGCTGGGCCAATTTGTTTGAGTAAATTAAGACAACTATCGCAAACTGCAAAAGGTTGACGATGATATTGATAGCAAAGCACACAGACGGAGGGCAAACGCAGCATCTGTGTTATACTGGCGATTTTCTGACGCACGACGTTGGATTTCCATAATAATTTTAATCCATGATGAATCTTAGAACTGAAATTTGCAATGCTTTTAGTAAACATGCCGCAGAATATGAACAAGCAGCAAAAGTGCAAAATGAAATTGGTGAGCGTTTATTCGAACGGCTCCATTATTTGAAAATTAATCCGCGTTATGTGCTTGATTTAGGCTGTGGCACGGGTCTTTTTACCAAAATGTTAAAAAAACTCTACCCACAAGCAGAAATCATTGGTTTGGATTTATCCTATGCCATGCTGAAACAATCTCAAAGAAAACAAGGATGGCGACGTAAATGGCCATTAATCAATGCGGATATGGTCGCGCTACCTTTTGTTGATGGTTTATTTGATTTGGTCTTTGCCAATCAAGTGATTCATTGGTCGCAACCGCTTTCAGCGGTCATTCAGGAATTAAATCGGGTCATGAACGTGAACGGTTGTTTAATGTTTTCGACGCTGGGTCCTGATACTTTCAAAGAATTAAAGCAAGCATGGTTACAAGCAGACCAATACGCACACACTAATGATTTTATGGATATGCATGATGTTGGTGATTGTTTATTGATGGAACAATTTCTTGATCCAGTTGTCGATATGGAGTTATTGTCAGTACACTATTCAAGCCTCAATCATTTATTGCAGAATTTAAAGGCACAAGGAGTGCGTAATATCAATCAATCGCGCAATGAAGGTTTGACAGGTAAGACCTCGTGGCAAGCGTTTGAGTCGGCGTACCAAGCTTTATGTACACCACAAGGTAAATACCCACTGAGCTATGAAGTAGTGTATGGGCACGCCTGGAAGGGGAGTCAGCGACGATTGGAAAAAGGCACGGAAACCTTTATACCTATTTCTCAAATTCGGCGAAACCAGAGGTAGGGTTAATAATGGGATGCCTTTTTTTAGCATTAGGCGACAAATTTTCGTCCTTCCGGCTTGACCGGAAGAGGACGAAAGAAGCACCCAACTTATGGCAGTGTATTAATGGCGACCCCCATTGATTCAACAAAAATAACTGGAATAATAACTATGAAAAAGTATTTTTTAGCCTTCGCTTTTTTTGTATCTTTTTTCTCAACAATGAGTTTTGCAACTGCAACTGTCGAGTCTGAACAGCTTGCTGAAAAAATACAAACGGCTTTAAAAGACTTTGGTGAAAATATAAACATTGGCATTTTGGTTCAAGACGCAAAAAGCGGCAAAGTCCTTTATAAAAAGGATGTCGATCGTTATTTTACGCCAGCTAGTACTCAGAAATTATTCACCGCCTATGCAGCCTTGCAAGCACTGGGTCCTGATTTTAGATACCACACCCAATTATTTTTGGATTACACCAAAATTCATAAGGGTATTTTAAAAGATAATCTTTATCTGCAATTTTCTGGGGATCCCAGCTTAACCGCGCTGCAATTTGAGCAGCTCATCAATTCATTAGCAGAAATAGGACTTCGTCGCATCAAAGGTAAAATAATTATCGATGATACAGCCTTTGATGAAATGAAAATGAGTCCCGGAACAGCCTGGGATGATCAGGATTTTTGCTGGGGTTCGCCCATTAGTGCTTTGATTATTAATCATAATTGTGTCACTGCGACATTAGTCCCAGCCTTAGAAGCGGGGCAACCTGCAAAACTTGAGTTGCCGAACTATCCTCAATCGATGCAATTTATTAATCAAGCGATAACAGAACCCACTTCAGTTAAAAATTGCGCCGTTAAAGTGAAACGACATGATGAGACAAGCTACGTCATTAACGGCTGTCTTAAGACTTCTGCTGCTCCTTATCCTATCGAAATGGCAATTAATAATCCACGTACTAATGTGCAAGTTTTATTAAAATATTTATTCGATAAAAACCAAATTGCTACTTCTGGAGAGATCGAGTTTAAAAAATTTGAAATGACGTCCAAACCATTTGCTCGTCAAGATTCACCTCCTTTAAAAAAGCTGGTGGCCATCATGTTAAAAGAATCGGATAACACGATTGCGGATGCGTTATTTAAGACCATGGGTTCTAATTATGCGCATGAAGCAGGCAGTTTTCAGAATGGCCATCGTGCTGTGCGTGATATTTTGGCTCAGTCGCTACAGTTTAAATTTCCTAAAACCACGCTAATCGATGGAGCCGGTGCTTCTCGTTATAATTTTTTAACGCCCCAACAGTTAGTTAATTTATTGCAAAAAATTTACTCCTCTTCTGGGGCCAATGATTTTATCGCCTCTCTCGCTGTTTCAGGTATCGATGGCACTCTTAAAGATCGAATGAAAGAGGTAGCAACTTTAGGAAAAATACATGCTAAAACCGGTTCAGAAACCGCAGTGACTGCTTTGTCAGGTTATCTTGAGACTGACAAAAAGCAGACCTTAATTTTTTCGATTATGATTAATGGTTTTACTGGACCCAGTGCGAAGTACAAGGCTTTAGAGGATAAAATCTGTAAGATTTTAGTTGAGTCTTAAGTTCAAGCGAATCCCGTGGGGATTCGCCAGACCTTAGCGTTGGGCTTGGCCCCGCAAAACAAACAAGAATACGGAATGGTATTGCACATTAAAGCAAAGCGCTATAATTTAAACAATAAGGTTCAGATTAAACTTATTTGTTAGTTTTAGGAGTTACTATGGAATTTGTCAGTCGTTACGTTGCTCACCGCCCTAATGCACAAGGTTTGGTGGAATATTCAAATGAAGAGCATCGCATCTGGCAAATACTCTATGAACGTCAGATGAAGGTAGTAACCGGACGAGCTTGTGATGAGTTTTTGAAAGGGTTAGAGTGTCTTAATTTATCTTCAAATCATATTCCACAATTACCCGAACTGAGTCGTCGTCTCAATTCCCTAACTGGATGGCGAGTTGAGCCAGTGGAAGCATTGATTTCCGCACGTGCTTTTTTTGAATTATTAGCGGATCGACGCTTTCCTGCCGCAACGTTTATTCGTTGTGAAGAAGAGATCGATTATGTGAAAGAGCCTGACATTTTTCATGAAATCTTTGGGCATTGCCCGATGTTGACGAATCCTGTCTATGCGGATTTTGTTTGTAATTATGCCTGTAAGGTATTAAGTCTACCCGAAGAGAAATGGGCCTTATTGCAGCGACTTTTTTGGTTTACCGTGGAGTTTGGGTTGATTAAAACGCCCCAAGGTTTACGAGCTTACGGAGGGGGGATTTTGTCCTCAATCAGTGAGACGGCTTATAGCGTTGAAAGTGATAAAGCAATGCGAGTGATTTTTGATCCTGTGGTTGCTTTTCGTATGCCTTATCGGATTGATATGTTGCAGGCTGTGTATTTTGTCATTAGTGATTACCATGAGCTTTATGATTTTGTTGAGGCAGATATGAATCACTTTATCGAGCGTGCCAGAGAGTTGGGTGAATACCCACCTTTATTCCCGGTCGATCCGAATAATCCCAACATTCATATTTTAGCTTGTTAGTTTAGAGGCTGTTGAGAGACAAATTTTCATGATCAACAGCCTCTAATTTTGTGCTCATAAGGCAATATTTTAGCAAAAAGATGATAAAGCTCACGGCTAAAATGAGATCTAATTGTAATGCTAAGTCAGTCTTGCTAATATCGTTGCATGTTTTCTGTTCATTGACATAAAGAGTCAAGGAGCAACGCTTGATAAAAGTACTAATTGTTGATGACCATGCTCTAGTGCGAATGGGTATTCGACGATTATTAGATGATCTTCCTGATATGGAAGTGGTTGCCGATGCTGAGAGCGGTGAGCAGGCTTTGGCTTTGGTTAAATCCCATAAGCCCGATGTTGTGCTGCTGGATATGAAAATGCCGGGTATAGATGGTTGGGAAGTCACTAGACGACTTAAAAAATCAAATCCGCAAGTTAAAGTCATTGCTGTCACAGCTATGTGTACCGAACCATTGCCTACAAGAGTTTTGCAACTAGGTGCTATGGGTTATCTAACTAAAGAGTCGGGTGCCGAAGAAATGGCTGCAGCTATCCGGAAAGTAGCTAAAGGAGAGAAGTATTTAAGTGCGGAAATTGCGCAAAAAATGGCAATTAATAGCTTAGAAGCCGTACAAGATTCTCCTTTTGACTTACTATCTGAACGTGAAATGCAAGTAATGTTGATGATTACCAGCGGCATGACCGTACAAGATATTGCTGATCGCTTATTCTTAAGTTCAAAAACGATCAATGGTTATCGATATCGTATGTTTGAGAAGCTAGCCATAAAAAATGATGTTGAGCTTACTTTCTTAGCAATGAAACACCGCGTCATTGAACAGCCTAATGATGCATTGCATGATGAAGGATAGGTTAGTTTGACGTCGCGCCTATCCAGGTTGGTTAACTCTTTTACTCTGAATCCTGGGTCGTTACGCTCACTCGCAGTGACGACACCGGCAATAAAGCTGGCTTGATCAGGGGTGCCAAAGCGGTAAAGCCATCGAGATTTGCCCTATTAGAAGTGTCTATACTTTAATAGATTAAACTCTGCATTTAGACTGGTTGTAGTACATGACTGATAAAATCACAATCGATCTCACCAAATTTCTGACAAATCTGACAACTGAACCTGGTGTTTACCGGATGGTAGATTCAAGTGGTACAGTGCTTTATGTGGGCAAAGCGCGAAATTTAAAAAAAAGAGTAAGTAGTTATTTTAACAAGCAAAATGTTGGGGTAAAAACACGATCGTTGATTAGCCAAATCGCGACGATTGACCTGAGTGTGACTCGCAGTGAAACCGAAGCGCTTTTATTAGAATCTAATTTAATCAAATCACTTCGACCTAAATACAACGTTCTTCTTCGTGATGATAAATCCTATCCTTATATTCATGTGACTTCTAATCATCCCTTTCCTCGCATGGAGTTATACCGTTCTAAGAAAAAACCACGCAAGGGGGAGTTTTATGGGCCTTATCCAAGTGCAGCGGCAGTGCGGGAGACTTTAGGTACGATTCAAAAAGTATTTAAAATTCGCAATTGCAGCGATAGTTATTTTAGCACGCGTTCTCGACCTTGTTTGCAATACCAAATTAAGCGATGTACAGCACCCTGTACCGGCTATATTTCCGCTGAGGACTATCAACAATCAGTGGATGATGCAACGCGGTTTTTACAGGGTAAATCACAGCTTCTTCTTGAAGAACTGGCTAAACGCATGGAGCAAGTAGTCAAGCAATTGGCGTTTGAGGAGGCGGCAATTTTGCGTGATCAAATCAAAAGCCTACGCTTAGTTCAAGAACAGCAGGGGGTTGTACAGCTTAGTGGGGATGCTGATGTGATCGCTATTGAGGCGCAACCAGGGTTTGCTTGTATTCAATATGTTACTGTTCGAGAAGGGCATGTATTAACGAGTCATAATTTTTTTCCATCAGTACCGAAGCAAGGTTTTACTGACAATGAAAATGATGAGAATAGTCTGTGGCAAGAAGTGTTTACTGCTTTTATTTCTTTTTATTATATTGATACACCAGAGCGCATTCCGGCACTTATTATTACTCATCAAGCCGTCCCTGAGCGCGAAGCTTTGCAGCAGCTGTTGAGTGAGTTACGCGGCAAAAATTGTCAGATCCAAATTCAGCCACGAGGCATAAAGGCACGATGGGTCGATTTTGCGCTTAACAATTTGCGACTTTCTATCGCCGAGCATATTGCCTCCTCATCGACAATAAGAATGAGGTATCTAGCCCTGGCCAAGCTGCTCCAGCGAGAAGTGAGCATTCTGCGCATGGAGTGTTTTGATATTAGTCACACGCAGGGGGAAGAAACCGTAGCTTCCTGCGTAGTTTTTGATGCAGAAGGGCCGCGAAAGACCGATTATCGCCGTTTTAATATTAGCGGCATTACCCCGGGAGACGATTACGCGGCGCTGGAGCAGGCTATAACGCGACGGTTTAAGCGTCTTCAGCAAGAACAACAATTACCCGATGTGCTTATTATTGACGGTGGGAAAGGCCAGGTGGCGGTGGCAGAACGGGTTCTTGAGTCTCTACAGGTCGAGGGAGTGACTCTTTTAGGGATTGCCAAAGGTCCTGACCGAAAAGCGGGATGGGAGCGTTTAATTTTAGTGGCCGAGGATAAGGAGCTAACCCTACCTTCGGATTCCCCAGCTTTACATTTACTCCAGCATATTCGTGACGAGGCGCACCGCTTTGCAATTACCTCACATAGAAAAAAACGTCAACATGCCAGTCTTGATTCTTCGCTGGAATCAATTGAGGGCGTCGGTCCCAAAAGACGACAAGCTTTGTTACGGCGCTTTGGAGGATTACGTGAATTAGCCAAGGCACCACTCAGTGAAATTGCGAAGGTAAATGGGATAAACAACGAATTAGCTACACGAATATATGAGCATTTTCACGGAAATGGTTAGGGTGCTCAAAATCAAGCTATTTAAGCCCAAACTAGCGAAGTGTAAACAGCCCCTAATTTAACAGAGCATATTTTGTTAAAAATTCTTTTAGCTCATTCAGTGAAAGAGGAGGGCAATAATAAAACCCCTGAGCATAGCGGCAGCCTAAATTTTTTAGTGCCTCATTCTGACTTTTGTTTTCAACGCCTTTTTGAATCACCTGTAATTCCATTTTATTTGCCAAATCGATGATACCGCTAATAAATGCTCTGTGACGTGGTTGAGTTTCCAAAGTATGAAGAAAGTTTTGGTCTATTTTTACAACGTTAATGGGCACCTCGAGTAATCGAGAGAGAGAGGAATATTCACTGCCGTAGTTATCTAAACTTAATTGAATACCTAGTGCATGAATTTCTTGTAAATGCTCATCAAGATGACGGTATTGAATGGTGGATATCTGCTCTGCTAAGTCTAAGATAACCAACTCATTACTGACTTCAAAACGATTGATATTTTCACACAAATGCTCAATAAAATGATGGTCATTAAGTTGTGATAGAGCAATATTTAGCGAAAGTTTAGCATCCGAAATGGACATCATCGTTTTTTGATAGTCTTGCAGTGCTTGCTTAATTACCCAATAACCAATGGAATAAATCGCGCCAGTCTGCTCCGCAAGAGGAATAAATTCGTAGGGGGAGATTAAACCTTCTTTAGGGTGATGCCAGCGAACGAATGCTTCAAAGCCAATTATTTTTTTGGATTGCAAATCAAACTGAGGTTGATAATTAATAGATAGCTGATTGACTAAGTCGGTGCCTTTTAAACTCCTTTTTATAAGGGTTCGCCGTTTAGACTCACCATTATGTCTGACGTTAGAAAATAGACAATATTGGTTTCGGCCATTTTTTTTCGCTTGATACATTGCTATATCAGCATTTTTAAGCAATTCGCTTGTCGTGACGCCATTTTGTGGGTAAAAACTAATTCCGGTACTGCAAGAGCTTTCGATATGGTATTCGCCGAGTTCAAACGGTGAGCAAAGGACTTGATTGATTTTTTCGGCAATTTTGTAGATATCGCTAACTTTATGTATTTTTAAAAGAACTACAAATTCATCACCACCCAAACGAGCAATAAAATCTGAGCTTCTTAAACAACCCGATATTCTTCGCGTGACTGTTTTTAATAGGCGATCGCCAATCGGATGGCCGAAGGTATCATTAACGGATTTAAAATTATCAAGATCAATCAGTAAAAGAGCTAATTGTTGGGCATTATTTTTAGCATCGATTAGCCAATGATTGAATGTCGTTTTAAAGTATTCTCGGTTAGCTACATTGGTTAGCGTGTCGAAGTTGGCAAGATTACGCATTTTTTGCTGGGCCAATTTGAGTTCGCTGATGTCTATTGCATAAATATTGATTTGCGAAAAGCTTTCAATCCAGACCAGAGTGAAAAGATAAACTCGATGATTGATTGTAAATTCTTCTCGAATCCCCTCCTCTTGTTGTTGTGCACGTTGACAGGCTTCCATGAGGATGTTGGGAGTTTTGTTGTCCCGCATTGACCACTGGTTAAGAATTTCAAAACCTGATTTATTGGCATAAAGAAGGGTACCATCTGAGTCGATACGTATCACAGGATTGGGATCCTGTTGTGGAAAGCTGGCTAGGAATTGTAATTTTCGTTGCGCGAGTAGCCGTTCAATTTCTAGACTTATTCTATCCATAAACAGTTGAAACAAAGTCTTATAGAGAGAACTGACTTTAAACTTTTGTTCAGACATCACGACTAAGCTACCAACCACTTCGTCCTCGGAATTAATAAGCGGACCGCCTAAATAGGAATTGATATTGAAATCCGTTAAGAACTGAAATTTGGGAAATTTAGCGCGAACATCGCCATTATAATAACAAATTTTCTTTTCTTTTCTTACTTGCTGACAAGGAGTATCGGCTAGCGCATGAGAGAAATTCGGTTCTTTTCCCTGATGAAAATAGCTAATGGAATGAGTAATTTCCTGATCGAATAGACTAACTACTCCATACTCGGCATAAAACACTTCGGAGGCTAATTCAGTTATGTCATCGATGATGTCGTTTATACAACCGTAATTATTAATTTTTGCCAACGACCAAAGTGCCCATTCAAAGGTTTTTACTTGAAGGATGTCTATAAATCGAATAATGGTCACTTTTTTATCGTCAAGAATTGTCGCATTAAAGATCACATTAAAGGCTTGAATCGGGTGTTTCCCTTTTTCTTCTACCCAATGAAATTCTTGTGGGATGCCTGTAGTTGCCAGAGAAAAATATTTTCTTGCTTTGCAAAATAACCGTCTCTGGGCCATTGAGTTCAGAGGTACTAATTTTTCTATCGGTTTTCCGATGATTTGGCTAAGTGGGGAAGGGAAATATTTTTTTGCAGTGTCATTCAGAAAAATCACTATGCCCTGCCTATCGAAGACAATCACACCATCTTTAGTCTCTTGTAAATTCCGTTTAGTTTCCTCATTCACAATGAGATTCTCCAAAACCTTGTTTGGCGGAGGATGTTCATTAATAAGGAATTTTTTTGTGCTCATAGAGTCTAAATTAAAGTCCACTTTAGCTAATTATAGTTATTCGTTATAAAGTTTGCCCAAAAGCTAAACTTTTTAAGCATTCTACCGACACAGGGTCTAGAGCTTGTTTTTTAGCTAGCAATGTGGATTTGAAATAATAATAACGAGTAAGAAGAAATTTTTTGCATTTAAGCATGCTTCTTGCATCAGAAAAATTGAAGACGAATTAGGGGAATCACGACATGAAAAAAATAACAGGAGTGATTGCGCTGATGATACAGGCAGCCGCAGTTAATGCTGCAAATTATTACGGCACTGCTCTGTGTTCGTACCCAGATTATCAATGCATAAAGGTTGGTTCTGGGCAAACTTGGGAAAAATTGTTTCCTGACGAACTACAGCGTGATGTTGTTCAACGCTTAAATAGAACCTATAACTATTTATGGGCTGGTAAAGTCATTGTGGTCCCACGTAATCTTGCTGAAAAAAATCTTCTTGATTTTTCTCCTTTCCCATTAACCATTAAAGCCGAAGGTGAAAAACAAGTGATTGTTGATCAGGATAAATTAGCTTGGGGAGCTTATGATAAAGAGGGGAAGTTAGTGAAATGGGGTCCCATTTCCTCAGGAAGGGACAGATGTCCAGATGCTGCTCGCTCATGCCGCACGATGACAGGTATTTTCCGCTTTTTCAGCAAAGAAAATGAGCGCTGCCGATCCAATGTGTATCCTATCGGACGTGGCGGAGCAAAAATGCCCTTTTGCATGTATTTCCATAAGGGCTTTGCTTTACACGGCTCGCCGGATATTCCTGGATATAGAGCAAGTCATGGTTGTGTGAGAATGTTTACCCGCGATGCGGAATGGCTAAACCATAGTTTTGTCGACTTATCTAATGATGCTAATCACTTTTTGGGTACCAAAGTAGTGATTCGCCCAGTTCTGACAAAAGAAAAAGAGGAGCCACAGGAATGAACATAATCAAACCAAATCTAGGCCTAAGCTTATTCTTGACTTTATTGTCAGCTGGCATTGCGAATGCTGGAGTCCAGAAAGAAGAAAAAGTGGAAAAAGATGATAATAGACCACCTATTGGTTGTTATAACTCTGGATATCAATTTGAATTGCAAACCTTACATTTGATTACCGGAGCAAATGGCCAGAATCAATCAATGTATTTTTTATTTAACACCCTGGGCCAACCTGTGAACCTTTTTCAGATGCGTAATGAAGAAAGTTCACGTAGTTTGTATTTAAATCATGTTATTGGAGCTCACGAGTGGGGAATTTTATCGACGAGTGAAAAAAAGGTTAAATTCATTTGCACGATTCCTGATAAAAAATCTCAATATGGACAAGTCATTGATTGTGCGCAAAGTTTGAGAGTATGTGAGTACACCAATGTGAAGTATGGGTTAAATAATCGGGGTAATTATTGGTTAGTGAATAGCAGTACCAGGAATGGCGCGGTAAGTGCAGTTGTGCACTATGGCATTATTCCAGGGCAGTAAATAAGTGAGTACCCAAATAGATTTCTTGCAGTAAACATATAGATGAGAGGGAGTTACCATGAAATCATTCGTGCCATGGTTTTACTTGGTTGCAGCTGCCGGAAGCCAACTGGCTTATGCTACAGATGGATTAGACGCTTATCGTCAAGGAAATTATCCACTTGCTGCACAAACACTTAATCAGTCTAAAAGTGATCCCGTGGCTGATTATTATATGGGCCGGATGCGTTTATATGGTTATGGCCAATTAAAAAATAATACCTTGGCCTTACGTTATTTTAATCAAGCGGCTGAAAAAGGTATTTTGCCGGCTCAGCAATTACTTAGCCGTTATTATCTCCTCGAAGAAAAAGATCCGGAAAAAGCACTGTACTGGTTTAAAAAATCGGCTGCAGCTGGGGACATCCAAGCGCAAATGTATTGCGCTGGGGCTTATCTCTTTGGTTTAGGTACGAAAAAGAATTCTGATACAGCAAGAAAATATTATATCGATGCTGCTAAAGGAGGTAATGCTCTCGCCCAATATACCTTAGGTATTCATTTCCTAGACAGCCGTGATCAAAATAGTAAAAAATTAGGTGCCATTTGGTTAACTAAAGCAGCCGAGCAGGGCCAGATTGACGCCCAAGCGAAATTAGGTGAGTTGTATGCCAATGGCACAGGGGTGACACGTGACATGGGCAAGGCGGTTGAGCTATTAACGAAGGCAGCCTCACAAAATTCAACCGCAGCGATGGTAACGCTTGGTGAATTGGCAATCAAACAAAATCAAATGGACACTGGTAAAGATTGGCTAACAAAAGCAGCCAACGCGCATGACGTACGTGCAGAGATGGCTTTGGCTCGCTTGTATTCCGATCCTAAATCGGCTTCTTTTAATCTTCAAACTGGATTTATGTGGACTCTTCAAGCCGCGCAAAATGGTTCTGTTGAAGCTCAGCAAACCTTAGCACTTCTTTATAAAGACGGTAAAGGAGTGATTGCCAACCAACAATTATCCGACCAATGGCAACAAAAAGCGAAACAAAGCTTGGCAAAAAAAGACTCAGAAATTGCCGCGGATATTCAAGTTGCACGTTGGTTAAGCAATGGTCGAGACGATAGTTTTGCGGCTGATAATTATAGTTTAGGCGGTATTTATAGTGCTTGGCAAAATCCACTCGCCTTAAAAGAAAATAGCTATAATTCTGCTCCTCAAATGGAAGCTTTATCACGCGCTGAACTCTACAAACCTAACTTTAGCATGGCTCAGCCTAGTGAGATTCCAATCAATGATTATTTTGATCTCATTGCCCCCATGTTAAATGCAAATCATATCGCAACCTGGACTTTCCCTCGTTACCCCTTGGATAAGCAAATCGAGGCTCTGCAAAAAAATGAATCACTTGCTGTGGAGCATAAGCCAAGAGAATCCATGGTTAACGAAGGTGCGCCTTTCCCTGACAAAGCAGGACCACAAGATTTTAATTATTTTAAAGAAAAAACAGTAGGCTGGGAGAATAAAGCAAACTATCAAGCAGTTCTCAGCCAACTTTATGGTCAAGCCATTTTAGGTAATTCCTCAGCGCAATTTGAAATCGGCCAGCTCTATCAATATGGTATTGGCGTGGTTAAAAGTCCGCAACAAGCCATCATCTATTATCAATTAGCAGCAGCACAGCAAGATGTTCGCGCTGAGTATAATTTAGGTATTTTATATCTAGAGGGCCAAACAAATCCTGTTGATTATAAGCAAGGTATGAGTTGGATGACTGATGCGGCGTTTAAAGGAAATGTTTATGCTCAATATACGCTAGCTAATATTTATGATAAAGGCTTCACTGATGCGAATGGTAGCATTATTGTTGAACCTAATGTTCAACAAGCTTTAGCCATGTATTACTTAGCTTCTTCTAACGGCTATGGCCCAGCAGAATATCGTTTGGCCGAGTATTTAGTTAAACAAAAGCAAGTTGGATTGAGTGTAGTGGCTAAGCAAAATCGCACACAATTGATCCGACGACTCTATCAAGGTGCGGTTGCTCAAGGTGTTGCAGAAGCCGAATTGCCTTTAGCTTATTACAATGCAATGGATACTGCTCATCCTGATAAACAAATGCAAGCCTTCGATGTCGCTAAAAAAGAGGCAAAAAGTGGAAATGGCGAAGCAGCCCTCTTATTAGGAATGATGTATGAACGAGGCATTGCGGTGCCAGCCAACCAAGTTGAAGCCCTTTATTGGTATCAACAAGCGCCACTAAATCCGGTAAATGCCTTTGTTCTTGGTACTTACTACAGTCAAGGAATTGGTCTTAGTAAAGATGCGGAAAAAGGCTTGGCACTATTGCAACAAGCTGCCGATGCTAGTTTTTCTTATGCAAGTCTCAATTTAGCTGTGCTGAAACATCAGCAAGGCGAATCCTTCCTTGATGACTTAATTAAAGCGCGGGATGAAGGTAATACCACAGCTAGCTTGCTGCTTGCCGATTATTACCTAGCTCAAGCTGATGATCCTGCCAACATGCAACAGGCACGCGAAATCTACCAGTATCTAGCAGAAAAAGGAGATAAAGAGGGACAAGTAAAACTCGGTTATCTCTACGATACTGGTTTAGGTGGACAGCTTGATCGCGAATTAGCAGCAAAATGGTATCTGGCTTCAGCGGAACAGGGCCAACCTATCGCGCAATTCTTGCTAGGTCAACTTTATCAATTAGGACGGATCGGCAAAGAGCCAAATTATGCTGAAGCTAAAAAATGGTACGCTGCTGCACAAGCAGCCTATCCAAAAGCAGCAGTGGCTCTTGGGTTCATCTATGATACCGTTGAAGATAACTACCTCAAGGCTTTGGAAAGTTATCAGCTAGCAGCCCAAAAAGGCGATGCAGTAGGTGAATACGACCTAGGCTTAATCTACGAAAAAGGCAAAGGCTTACCGGTTGATTATGCTAAAGCACAAGCGCTATTTACGAAATCATCTGATAAAGGCTATAGCGAAGCGATGACTCAATTAGCAGGAATGTATTTTAATGGCTTGGGTGCAGAGAGAAATGAACAAAAAGCATTGCAGCTCTATAAGCAAGCCGCTGCTCTAGGGGATCCCGATGCGCTTTATCAACTTGGACTGCTCTCTGAGACTGGTGTTGCAACCAAGCTGGATTTCCCAAGCGCAGTAACTTATTACCAAGAAGCTGCTGCGAAAGGCAACGATACAGCAAAACTTGCTCTGGCTCGGATCTATCAATATGGTTTAGGTGTGAGTCAAGATAATGAGCAAGCAAAACAATTGTATGGTGAATTAGCAGCAAACAATAATGGTTATGCGCAATATCAACTCGCAGTCATGCTGTTCAATGCCGCGCCTGATCATAAATCAGAAGAGGGTAAACGCCTATTACAGCAAGCAAGCGATAATGGTAGCTTCCAAGCACGTAAAATGCTGCAATGGCTAGATGCACAACAACAAGAAAGGATCAGCTTTATCGAGCCAATTTCGATAAATCGCTCCCCTGTTCTAGCCCGCCAACCTGCTGATTTAATGTACTTCGATGCGCTAAGCGAATGGAACCGTGGTGATGAAGATTTATCACGTTTGATTCTGAAACGGTTGATGACTCAATTCCCACAATACGTTCCAGCAAAACGAGCTTATGAACAGCTTAATCAGCATTCTGCTTCGTTTTCGGTAGTATATAATGAACGTAGTCAACATGAGTAATGCTGTTGTTGCATCCTGTACCTGGATCAACGGCAAAGCTATATAGACGGAGTTCAATCAAAAACGATTTGTTCAATAAAGGACCGAACCGGAAAAAATACCGGTTCGGGTGTTTACGGACTTAGAGCGACGGAAACGCGGGGTTAAGCAGCCATAGCTTTAACACGTGCGCTCAGGCGGCTTTTAATACGAGCAGCTTTATTTTTGTGAATTAAACCCTTTCCAGCAGCTTTATCAATAATTGGTTGTGCTTTAGCATAGGCAGCGCGAGCAGCTTCTGAGTCACCGGCTTCGACGGCTTTAAGCACATTTTTAACGTAAGTGCGGTACATAGAGCGTGCACTAGCATTATGTTGACGCAGTTTTACGTTTTGGCGAGCACGTTTGATCGCTGATTTAATATTTGCCACTTAAAAATCTCCACATCAATCAGATGTCACAAAAAAATGGTGATCATGCCCAATAAGGTTGAATTTGTCAATATATTAAACCTAAAGGTTGAATCATTTTGATTAAATATTCTCAATTAGATACAGTAGGATATCGGACAAGTCAATATTTAAATGATACTCGCCGCTGTCTAAATGTGATGTGTTTAAGCTATTTGTGATGTTGTGTAATCATTTTGTCCAAATGATTTGAGAAAAGCTGAATATCCTTGGCGCTGAAAGTATTTAAATTGCTGCGCAACATTCCATTTTCTCGCAGAGATTCATTTAAATTGCGCATCGTTAATATTTGTTTGATATTGTTAACTGAGTAAAGCGTACCTCTTGGACTAAGAGCAAATGCCTGTTTTGTAATGATCTGATCCGCCAAAATAATATCGGCAGTAATTACAAGGTCGCGTGGTTGAACCTGATCGACAATATAGTTATCTGCACTGTCGAAACCTGATTGTACCAGTACTTTTTTTATAAATGGGGAAGGAGGCGTCATCGCTAAATGGTTGGCGACGATAGTCATTGGAACCTGACGTTTTATTGCTGCTCGAAATAAAATTTGTTTTATTGCCTTAGGACAGGCATCTCCATCAATCCAAATGATCATTTATTATCCAGTTTAATTCTTTCTTAATCAGGCGCTAGTAAATATTATTAATTATACAATTTTTAGGGGGGCATTTCATATGATCGGCAATAAAGTACACTTCAGCGATGAGGTTTTTGGCTGTCACCGAAAAGAAATATCAACAAGATACTACTAATCCTTATCCTGCTCATCTTACATTCAAAGATAAAGAGAAATTTTGATGCCTTATAAGATAGCGGAAGATGCTGGCTTTTGAATTTAAAGGTCTAAATCTACTAATAACGCAGAAGCTAGTATTTCCAATTAAGGAAAAAGTGCAAAAGTTTAATATTTTGCAGCATTGAAATACCCTACTCGGAGTAGGGTATTTTTCCTGTTTCTTAAGCCATTAACCCGCCATCTATTCCAACAATTTGTCCAGTAATGTAAGAGGATGCCTCTGAACTTAAAAATAAGATGGTCTGCGCCACTTCTTCAGGCTTTCCTGCGCGTTTTAGGGGAACCAACGAGGTAAAGGTGGTTTTTCCTTCTTCGGTTTGGGTAAAGCGATCAAACATTTCGGTCATAATCGGACCTGGAGCCACTGCATTGACTCTCACATTAGAATCCGCCGCTTCAAGGGCTGCAACTTTTGTAAAGCCTTCTACGGCATGCTTAGATGCACAATAAATTCCGGCTGTTGGAAATCCCTTTTTTCCGGCAACTGATGACAGATTAATTATAGAACCTGAACCCTGCGCCATCATTACCTGAAGTTCATATTTCATACATAAAAAGACGCCTAATACATTCGTGTCAAAGGTCAATTGATAATTATCCAGGGTTGCCTCCACAAGAGACATCATCGCACCTTCTGTTCCTGCATTGTTCACTGCAACATCAAGACGACCAAAATGTTTTGCAGTCTGTTCGACAAGCGAGCGCACTTCAGGTTCATAACGAACGTCAGTCTGAATAAACTCTACTTCGCAGCCAAGCGCTTTGAGGTCTTTTGCGAGAGAAATCCCTAACTCCTTTTTGCGCCCTGAAATAACAATATTTGCTCCTTGTTGAGCAAAAGCTAAAGCGGTTGCCTTACCAATTCCTGCGAGGGCTCCAGTAATGAGAACGACTTGTTTTTTCATGTAAAATTCCCTTTAATCAGTACGATTTTTGATCTGCAATGAGTATAGTACAAATTATTTTTACTGTTTCTACAGCCTCCTTTTTGTTCAATTTACGCTGCCGCCTAACCCTGGCATTGAACTTTGTCCAAATGTTTCTGAAATCAGTGTAGTTTGCCCCGTCGTTTGTTCGGGAATCCGGGGAGTTTGTGTATCTGTTTCTGCTGTCGCAAAAAATCTTGCTGTCGTGTAGGGTTGACTTGATTTAACGGGTTGAAGTACTTGCGAATCCACTGCTTCGATTAATTTTTTTATATCTTCTGAATTGCTGGTGGGCATTATAAAATCAGCCTCGGCTTTAGTATCCAGAACAAAATGTAAATTAGGGATAATATTTTTCTCATAATAAGCTAGATTCTCTTCTATAGACGTGCCGCGCTCTATTTCATCTCTACGAAGGCGCCTAGCAAGGCATATATCGAGGCGAGTATCGACATAAATTTTGAAATCGTTTATTTCGCCGAGTTTTTCATTTAAAGCAAAAATCCCCTCAACAACAATGATCATGCCTTCAGAGGGAGTGATAGGTTTCGTTTCAGCTAGCCGAGTACTCTTTGTAAAAGAATAAGTCGGTACCTCAATAGTCTCTCCCTCTTGTAAGGCTTCAAGATGAGCTGCGAGTAATTCCAGCTCAACTGCATCAGGATGATCAAAGTTCGTGCCTGGTTGTGGGTCTTTTTTATAATAATCATCCACAGATATTTTAATACAACGCTTGCCTTGAAGTTGATAGTGTTTAACTACCTCATCTGCAACAGTGGTTTTTCCTCCTCCTGAAGGAGCTGCAATTCTAAGAACAAAAACATTGGCCATAAATTCCCCTTAAAAGATGTTCAAACATAGTCTTACCGGTATTTCTCAGGCGAACTCAAGCACTCAAGAAACAGCATGATATTTTTATTAACACTATGATAAATAAGCAATAAGATTAACAAGTTATAATCAGAGAGTGAAGTCTTAAGGACTAAAAAGAGCGATTAATTATGGAGTGAGGACTGATCCACCCATTGCAAAAAACGTTCTGCCTGCTTAACCTAAAATTCTAAATTTAGCAAAGTAAAATGGCCGCACGAAAGAGCAGTCAACAAACATTTTATCCAGCAAGATTCTCAAGAATTAAAATACCTAAAAAACCCATAAAAAAGCTCGCCGTTATGAGCGGTGTTTCCTCAATTTCATGTTCATGTGCCTCAGTCAATAATTCTTCGGTGACTAGAAAGAGTAAAGCGGCAACGCCAAAGGAAAGGAGTCCCTCTGTAATCGCTTTTGGAAGCTGAGCTAACAAAGTTGCCCCCAAAATACTTCCCAGAGGAATTAATAAAGCGAGGCAGAGGCTGAGTAGAAGTCTTATTTTAACACTTACCGATCGTCTACCTAAGGTTGAGGAAGTGGATAAACCTAAAAAGAGAATTTCCAAGGCTAGGGCGACTGCAATCAACATACCGCCTTGTTTACCGGTCAAAAAGGCAATTCCAATGAGGATTCCATCGATGAATAAATCAATCCCGACCGAAGAAACTAATCCCAAAGATAGACCCGTGGATTGCTCTTCTTGTTCATTAAGCTTGTTGGTCAGCGCCTTCAACAAAAGCATCAAAATGACCCCTAAACTAAAGCCCACAATTAAAGCGACGGGGGTCTTGCCTTCTCCTAATTTGGGTAATAACTCTTTGGCAACCGCGGCAAAAACTACCCCTGCTGCAAAATGTTGCGTGGCGCTAGTCAATTTGTCACTGGGTTGATAAAGGCTTGCTACGGTCCCTCCAATGATCATCGTAAAAGCGGGAAGAAGAGAATATAGCGCAATGCTAGCAATTGATGGGTTCATCACGGCATCCTTTTTCAAGTGCAAACTTAAAATTTGGCAGTTTCGAAAAAACTTTTTAAAAATTTCTCAAAACATTCTTAATAGGGTATATCATAGAGGTTCGTTTTGTGAATTAATTCGAATTATGTCTGCGATTGAAACCATGGTACCTAAACGGCAAAGTCTATTACGTTCCACCTCTCTTGTATCGCTAATGACTTTGATCTCACGGATGGTTGGGTTTGTACGTGATATGGTCATTGCCCAACTATTTGGCGCGCAAGCAGGGATGGATGCCTTCTATGTTGCATTCAGGATTCCTAATTTTATGCGCCGCCTCTTTGCTGAGGGGGCTTTTTCGCAGGCGTTTGTGCCTGTACTTGCTGAATATCAACAAACACGCCCTTTCGATGATGTACGTCTTTTTATTGCACGAATAGCGGGACAGTTGGGTGCTGTGCTTACTTTGGTTACGGTGATTGGGGTAATTGCCGCGCCGTTTATTATTTTTCTTTTTGCACCAGGATTCGGTGAGGGAAGCATGCGCTCAGTACTTGCTACAGAGATGCTGCGCATCACCTTTCCCTTTTTAATGCTGGTGTCCATGACGGCAATGGCCGGAGCGATATTGAACACCTATGGATATTTTGGTGTTCCTGCATTTACTCCGGTGCTCCTGAATATTTGTATGATTTTCGCTGCAATCTATTTGAGTCCCCATCTACAGGTTCCCGTGGTGGGCTTAGCTTGGGGTGTGCTAGTGGCCGGAATAGTGCAATTCTTCTTCCAGATTCCTTTTCTTTATAACCGCAGATTATTAGTAAAACCGCGAATGGCTTGGGGCGATCCGGGTGTTAGGCGCGTATTAAAACTCATGGTTCCTGCTTTATTTGGGGTGTCTATTGCCCAAATTAATCTGATGATAGATTCTATTTTCGCCTCTTTTCTTAAAGTGGGCAGCGTAACTTGGTTATATTATACCGACAGACTGACTGATTTTCCTTTGGGTGTTTTTGGCGTGGCTATAGCCACCGTCATTCTGCCGCATTTGTCTAGACGGCATGCTGAGGAAGGGGGGGAGAAATTTTCCAAAACTTTAGATTGGGGCTTGCGTTCCTTGTTGTTAATTGGCGTACCGTCAGGCCTGGGGCTAGCCATGTTTTCCATGCCGCTTATTGCAAGTTGTTTTACTTATGGTAAATTTTCTCCCAATGATCTTCTGCAAACACAAAAAAGTCTTATTGCACTTGCTTCGGGCGTCCCCGCTTTTATGATGGTGAAGGTTCTTGCTTCTGGTTTTTATGCTCGCCAAGATATAAAAACCCCTGTAAAAGTAGGGGCCTGGGCTATGGTTACGAATTCGATTCTCTGCTCTATATTTATTTGGCCTTTGGCGCATGCAGGCCTTGCCCTTGCTTCTGCTTTGGCCGGGTATGTCAATTGTGGGATGTTGTTGTACTTGCTGAGACGTAGAGGTATCTATAAGCCCTCGTCAGGATGGATAAAATTTATCATACAGTTATTGATTGCCAATGTTGCTATTGCTCTGTATTTATACCTGATGGTCGGTGGTGTGCAGCACTGGTTAGAGCTCTCCGCTGTGATGCGTTTAGTTCTGTTAATATTCCATGTAGCGGTTGCAGTCATTATTTATTTATTGTGTTTAGGATTAACGGGCGTTCGTGTAGCCCAATTCCGTGGTCAAATGAAGGAGCAATAATGCCTGCTGACATGTTTTATGAAATTCAATCTGAAAAAGCAATCCCACTATTTTTAGTGACCGAAACTCATTGGGAACAAGGATTGGAAGCATTGGCTCCTGCAGAAAGGTCTTGTCTTCTGAGTCGTGAATTCACTGGCAAATTGGGTGACTACAGCCTGATTCATACAGCGGATGGACATGTAAGCAAGGCCTTCATCGGTGCGGGCAAGGGTAATCAAATGTTAGCGCTTGCTCATGCAGCAACCCAATTACCTAAAGGCTGTTATATTGCTCAGGAAGTTTTGTCGCATAGTGCAAAGGTTAACTGGTCCTTGGCGCAATATCGTTTTAGTGAATATAAAAAACAGGAGCCCTCAGCGCGTACTTTATTGGTTAATAAAGAAGAATTACCAGGGATTTTAGCGGAGTCCGAGGCCATTTTTTTGGTTCGTGATTTGATCAACAGACCGACGAATGCATTAGGACCACAGGAATTGTCCATGGAGGTATCCAGGATTTCTGTGAAATATAAAGCCCATTTCAAAAGGTGGCTTGGTGAGCAATTAGTCAGCTCAAACTTAAATGCAATCTATACCGTCGGTAGAGCCTCAGCGACTCCCCCCCGTTTATCAACGCTAACCTGGGGTAATGAAAATCATCCCAAAATAACCTTAATTGGCAAAGGTGTTTGCTTTGACAGCGGCGGTTTGGATCTTAAACCATTTGCGGCTATGCGTTTGATGAAAAAAGATATGGGCGGGGCTGCTCATGCGATAGGTTTGGCACAATGGATTATGGACCAACAGTTACCTGTTTATTTGCGATTGTATATTCCTGCTGTTGAAAATTCAGTAGGCCCTAATTCGTTCAGACCAGGCGATGTTATCAAAATGCATAATGGTTTAACGGTGGAAATTGATAATACCGATGCGGAAGGGCGCTTAGTATTGGCCGATGCAATCTCCAAGGCTTGTGAAGATCAACCCGATTTATTGATTGATTTTGCAACTCTAACAGGAGCCGCACGAGTTGCGGTAGGTACTGACATTGCTGCTATGTTTTCAAATGATGATCAATTAGTGCAGGGTATTACTGAATCTGCTTTAGCTGTTAATGATCCAGTATGGCGATTACCCTTGTTTTCTGGCTATGAAGAGATGCTTAATTCTTCGGTTGCTGATTTAGTGAATGCGAGTCCTTCGCCCTATGCTGGGGCAATTACGGCTGCTTTATTCTTACAGCGCTTTATACCGAAATCTTTATCCTGGGTCCATTTTGATATTATGGCTTGGAATCTCGCGAGTAAACCAGGCAAGCCTGAAGGTGGCGAAGCTATGGCTCTACGAGCATTGATGCATTATTTAAAGAAAACTTATGGGCATCATTAAGCGAAAATCAACTATGTTACAGGGATTTCTGATTTATGGTTGTGCTAAGAGGATCTTCGCTAACTTCTTCTCTTGGAAGCTGCTGCCATTGTGCTTTTTCCCTCTCTGATTTAACTTTTTCAGGCTGAGCCTTAGTCACTGGCCCGGACGGTTGTTGCTGTTCTTTTTCTTTGGTATCAGATTGTTCAAAGAGATTATTCATCAGGGATGTGCTATCGCCAGCGGGTGTCAATAACTCCTCCATCGGCTGCTCCAAGATCTTTTGAGGGGCAATTGTCTGGGGAATTAGAGGTTGAAGCTGCATAATATTTTCGCTGGTTTCTTGCGACATCACATCATTTGTTGCTACTTCTAAGTCTTTTGCAGAAGCGCCTGCACGGAAAAAACCAATCACCGCATTAAAAATTTGGCTGATTTTGCCGGGTGCAAACATCAGCTCAGATAACACCGAATTCATTTCGTTAGGAGTCGGAAAATAATGAGAAGAGGTGAGGTATTGACCAATAAGTAAGGGACTTGCAACCAGAGCATAAGTAATAACGATAGGGACTCGTAAGACAGCACCCACTAATTCCCAGCTCATTCTTACCACATTGGCCATTGCCCGCACGATTAACCCAAAATCAACCCTTGCCTTATTCAGCAAATCTTGCACTGGCTGAAAACTAAAACTGCGTTCACGGAGCTTGGGATTAAAAAGGGAGGCAATGGCCAATCCTGAAATTAAAATCAGAGCTACGCTTGCTCGACTTAGAGCAGGAATATAGGAAAGAGCCATTTTTATGGAGCCGGCTAATCCTCCAATTCGTTCATGCCCACCCATTAATTTATATTTTACTGCAGAAATATATTCGGGATTGTCTGCATAATGGGTGTTGACATAATGCATTATTTTATATTTTTCATCTTGCGGTAAGTTATCTGGCTCAAGTTGCAAAATTTGATGACGTATGCGGGCACGCTTGAAGTTGTCTTGCAATTTGGGGATTATGTTGTCCTTCATTTCTTCGGAAGGCGAAGTATTTCTGTGGACATAGTCGGCAATGGCCTCTTCAAGCGAATTGACCATCAAATCAGAGTAATCTGAGCGCAGAGCATCTTTGAATGCGTCGAGGTATTGGGTCGTTTGGACATCGATTTGTTTTTCCTCTTCTGGGGATAAATTTTCGATATTTCGCTCTTTTTTGTAACCTACCGTAATCGCTGCTTTAATTTCAGGGCGTAAATCTTCTATACTTGCTCGGGCTTGATGAACTGCTTTGGTATTGGCTTGTTGAATAGCTAATTCTTTTTCCCCTGCATCCATCTCAGGCTCTTGTTCAAATTCTTCTTCCCAGTCATAGCGAATACCACTTTCGATAACGATGGCTGCTAATTTTGCGCCTGAGATCCCAAGCTCAAGATAGGGAAAAGCCGCGTGCCTCACTTCGTCTGCTATTGAACTACTTAACCAAGGAATATTGGCCTTATAAGCAATTTCAAAACCTAATCCAATAGCGGCTGTACCAACGATGGCGGCTAGCACTGGATTTTCAATGAGCATTTCTGCACCACGGATAGCAAGACTGTTTTTACCACTGGTTAAATCGGTGAATAGAAAAGCGGCTTTCCCATTAATCAGAGCGGTAGAGAAAGACGACATGAGTCCCTGCGTTTCGCCCACCAAGGCTTTTGCTATGGGGATATTCAGTTTCGTGTACATAAAATGAAAGAAAGAGTATTTTACTAGGAAGGGCATGGCCATTGGTGCTGCAGTACAGGCTGCTAAAGTAAAGGCGAGACTGCCAATGGGATGAGCACGATAAATTTCTTTGCTAAACACTTCAACGATACTTCGCGTAAAATCATTAGAAGCCCAGGATACAAAATCTTCTGGACTATCTGGATTTAACCGATAATCGGCAGTTGCTTCGATATAATGATCAAATTGTTTAAATATTTCGCTGTGAGATGGAATTTGATTTTTATAAGTACGATGTAAGTCCCTAATTTTTTGCTGATGGAGATGAGTAATTCTTTCATCGTCTTTTAGACGTGAGTTGAGTAGTTGTAGTAGGTCATTATCGCTGATTGGATTTCTGCCAATGGTTACATCATTATAAATATCTTTTATACCTTCCCAAAAATGAACCGTGACGCCTTTAATCACTTCACCTAAGGGGTTCAGAGTAAAATTAGTGAGTTGCTGACCGAGAAATTGCATGCCTGTTACAAAGATACCGCCATTGGGCACTTGGGTAAGCGCTTCGTCATCAAAAAGGGCTTGAGTTTCACTCAGTGTTTTATATTTAGCCTCAGCAATATCCCATTTTTGTAAGAAAGCTTGCTCGCTAGGAAAGGCAGGAATCTTAAAAGGCGCGCGACCGAAGGCTCTAAGAGCAAGATTCACTCCACCTCCTGCTACAAAGACGCCTGAGTACATGAGATCAAGACCAAAGGAAACCACATCGATGCCAAAATTAACGAGGACAAATAAGCCTTTTTTGGCGGCGGTGTAGCCGGGTATTTTTCCCTTCTCCCCTCTGAAGTTAATCAACATGACAGTGTCATCACTGTCTTTGTATAGCTTGCCACCCTCTTCGTTTCGTGTGATTAAAGCAATTCGCTTTGCTAAATCGACCTTCGATTTGGGTTTGAAACCATATTCAGCTAAATCAACAGTCACTAGCTCATTTTGTTTTTTTGCAGAAAAATCCAAACTGTGGGCTTTAGTGACGGTGTTATGATAATCCGTCATTTGACTGGAATAGCCTTCACCAGTGAATTGAGCATCAAGCAAAGCTTGAGATAAACCGCTAGCATCTTGATATAGCCCAGTAATGCTGTAATTTGTATCGATCGTTATTTGAGTGATCGTATTTATTTGCTGCTGTAAAAAATATTTTAATAAATTATCACTACTACCATAACTGCCTAAAATTGCTCTGACCTGCTCTTCTGAGGGATTTTTTATCGCTGCTAGCGATTTTTCATATTGGTAGGTCGCGTATTTCAGGGTGGCTGCACAATGGATGAGCCCAGAGTAGGGGGCTTGTTCTTTTTTGTCCTTCATGCTGTCAATTTTTTCTTGCAAATTTTCCCTGAGCTTTTTAAGCTTTTTAGTAATCGTTGCTAAATTTTCTTCAGGTGTTTTGACAGACTGATAGCGATTAACAGAGCGATTCAGCGGCTGTAAAGCCTCAATCAACCTTTGTGCCATATCGGCAACGACCAATCTTTCTTCGTTTTTTCTGACTTTTAACCCTAATTCGGTGGAGCGCTCAAAGACTGTGCGTTTATATTCACCGATTTGTGCAATCATTTTAGCGAGAGGATCTTGAATACTACTTGCTTCAAAAACGCCATTACGCAGAGCGCTTCTTATTTTTTCTGCTGTAGTGACATAGACAGTGGTCTGATAGTTATTATCTTGATTGACTATTGAGAGCTTGGCTTCGCCATGGGAATAAACCTTTTTCTTTTCTAAAGTACTGGGGGTTGCTATTTCACTGAGCTCACTAAATGAAGGTAAACCGCCGCCTGGTGGAGTGCCGATTGCACGGAATGGGGTTAATAAAACTAGTTTTGAGTCATCAGCTCCATGCAATATGAATTTTCTCTTCAAAAATTCATTATAAGCAAGCATTGCTTGGTATGGGGTCTTAGGCATGATACCTCAATCTCAGGATGAGAAAAATTAAGTCACTTTTACTTTTTTTATACATTATGCTAATCATAGCATAAGAGACTTATGGGATTATTAAACTAGCAGAAACAGAAAGTTGCTGTGGTTTTTTGGGGATTTTTAATGAGATGTTGTGGGTCTTAGCCTTAAAGAGATTTGGACCCTAAACCCTCTGTGAAAAGAGGATTCCGGATCTCTATCTACTTATTAAGAAAAGTAGTCATTAAATGCTTGGCCCCTCGCTTTCGCGGAGGGGCACGGGGGAGCAAACTAGCTTATAAGGGGCAGTTTTGCATCAGAGTTGTTATCTTCATCCTGAGACACTTTCGATTCCAGTCTTTGCTGCTGCAACTGTCTCAGACTCTTATGTGCTTCTTCTGCCGCATTAGCAACAACAGTTTCAGAGAAATCGGGGAAAAAGCGCGCTCTATAAGTTTCACCTTTCCAGGCTTTAATTCCCCAAGTTATTGGTCGCAAAAGCCAATTGATAAAGTTATTTAAGCTATCTGCGACCTCAGTAGACAAGCGATGATAGTTGGATTGTTCTGATCTAAGTGCTTGACTTATCGACTTTATGGAAAATGTAATGAAATCATCTGAGCTATTCGGTGGAGAATTAGCTAGTTCACCTAATTCATCTTTCATGCATTGGAGAATCGGAATACGAAGATCATTATTATCAAATTCCTTAATACGTTCAATTTCCTTAGCAATTTTGTCTATCATTGTTTTAATAATTTGAACTTCTTCTATAGGGGCATTTTCACTTTCAGAGACTTTATTTGCTGCAATTTCAATAACAGTTGGTGTTTGTAATGTTTGAGCAGCGGAGGCTATTTCGTCGTCAAGCGATCTGGAAGTAGCTTCTTCTTTACCCAATTTCTCCAACATGCTCTTAATATCTTCTTGCACTGCAGAATCACTACCATGGTTACCTTTGGCGAAACTCGGAGTTGTTTGAGGCTCACTTTTCCGGACTGGTTGTATTATAACAGGGTGTGCTTCAGTGCTAGGTTTAACTGTCTTTTGCTCAAGAGGAGCGGGGGTAATAGAGGCTTGCCTGTTTAATATCTTCTCTGAATTTTTTTGTATTAGATTTGCAGATACAGAGGGTCTAGTACGATTTTGTACCATAGAAGCTTTTTTTATCTGTTTTGCTTTTTCAATGGCCTCATCGATTGCTAGGTTTTGCTCTCCAAGTTGCCTATCTAGCCGCGTTAATTTTTGGAAATCTAAACGGAAAGGATTTGATAAATCTTTCACTTGAGGTCTAGCTACTCCCTTCAATGTTGTTTCTATCTTATTTAAACATTCTTCTGCATGAGCTAATTCATTCGGAGTCAACTTAAGTAAATTGGAATTATTTTTAACTTTCTCTCTTAAAATGCTTAGATTTTTTTGTAACTCAACCGCTTTTTGCAGAAAAGCCCCATTCCCTGCAGATAGCTTAGCTTCTAAATCAAATTTAACCATTGCTAGCAAACTTAAATAATCTCGTTTTTTAGAGTCATAGATGAGAGGTTGGGGGTATGCGTTATATTGAGTGAGAAGAAATTTTCCAAGCTTTTCTGCTTTGGAAATTTGTAATTTTATATTGTCTAAATCGTTCTCAGACAGACCATAAGCTTTGGCATGGGGTTGGGTTTTTTCAAATAAATCTTTGACGGCCTGAAGCGCATCTACACATTCTTGATTAAATTGCGTTCTCTCATTTAAAACTGCGTCAACAGCTCCATTGTATTTTTCAATATGATCGTGAAGAATGTTCAATCTATCATTTAATAAAGAAATTTCAGATTGAAAAGTTGTCGCTCGTGCTTTAAGTTCATCTATCTGCAGCATCGGGATCTTACTAAGTTCCTCAATACGCGTCCCTACATTGATGACAGCCAGATTTTGGTCTGCTCTAAGGCTGTTAAGTGTTGAAGACAACTCAGTTAACTTAGCACCTACAGGAGCACTTGGCAGCTCTTTGGTTGTCAAAAAAGTTTCATTAAAATTCTTGCAGAGAGCATTATATTCTTTTTCAGCCTTAGCTAATTCAGCTTTTTGCTCGTAGAGTGCTTTATATTCTTCTTCAGACTTACTGAGTGGACCTTCTTGCTCAACTAGTTCTTTATATTTTTCTTCAACCCTAGTCGCTGGTAAGGAGCTAAGGATTTCTTGATGGTGAATTTCATTAATTCGTTGATTAATTCGCTCACTTTCTTGCTCAGCTTCATTACAAAGTTGAGTTAGTTTTTCCAAGTATTCCGTTTCTTTAACAATTAAAGATTCTACAGTAGCTCCATGGTGAGATGTGGAAAACTCGCGCTTAACATCATTTAATGATTTAGCTATACCTAAGAATTGAGTAATGTTTGACAAGGTTTCTTGCTGAGAGGGAATAATCGATTTAACAGTGTCTCCAATCTGCGAAGCAATAGACTCTTTCTCTTTTAGTTCCTTAATTTCTCTTTGCTCACTATCGCTTAGAATTCTCGATAGAAGTATTTTTAAATAAAGTTTGTAGGGACTTCTTTCTCTATTTAATACAGCTATCTTTTCGTGAATTTTCTTAATTTTATCTTGTTGATCTTTGATCACCCGATCGTTATAGGCGTTTAATGCTAGCTCTCTGCCTTTATTTTTAGCATCTAGCTTCTGCAGTTTTTGATTTACCTCTGCTGTGTCTGCATCGATTGTATCAACTTGTTCTTGATAAGAGGGAGAGGTCGTTTTAGTAGGCTCAGAAACCAAAACCACCTTTTCCCTTCTCTTGATTATATCTGCATCAGGAGGAGGATCACCTTGGAAGGTAATTGTTGTTCTTCTGGGTTTTCTTTTTTTATCACTTGCGGTTTTAATAACCGAAATGGTGGCAGAAGGGGTAGGGCTATTATCTAAGGCAGTTGCTGATTCTATTTGCATCGCGTAGTGAACAATTTTTTTAAATTCTTCAATTAGCGATACCATGGTTTCTGGTGCTAAGCGGGTAAAGCGAGTCTGATTAAAAATCTCTTGATATTCTTCCAATTTCTTAATGTAGGCTGTCGCTTTATTGTCATTAGCTTGTTTTAAGAAATATTCCATCATCTCAGTTTGTGCTGATCTAATTACGAGAGAAAGCTGTTGGTGTGCGGCTTTTAATTCTCGGATCTGCTTGCTATCAATCCGTTTTAACGCCTCATTCAGTTTAGTTATTGCTTTAATAGGATTAGATAAATCTATGGGAAGATCACTAAAAAGCTGAATATATTTTGGCACATCTTCAATAATAAGCTTTGCATCCTCTTGCAGTTTTGCATTTGGATTTAGAAAATTATTATATTCTTCAATTAAAGAAGAAAAATCTTCTATTGAAAATGGAGCATTCGATTTGGGTAATTTTTCTTTTACATTTTTAGCACTAGCTTGATGATGTGTTTGATGCTTTATCAGCGCTATAATTTCTTCTTTAATCTCTTTTATTAAAGGTGAAATGACTTCCTCTAATAGATTGATTTCCTCTACGTTTTTTTCATCAATACTCTTTAATTTTCCTATAAAAGAATTGACTGTTTCTATTAGAAGCGACAAGTTTTCCATACCTGAAGGATCTTGTTGTGATAGAAAAGAATTAAAACTAGCTATGTAAGAATCTGCATTGATCTGAATTTCTGTTTTACTACGCATTCAAGTCGACCTTAAATTGAGGTATAAAAATATTTATATTGTAAAATTTTAGTATTAAGTAAATATTAAATCGCACTATATTTTTTCAAATTAATGCAACATTGGCATTCAAAATACCTTTGCTAAATTCATTGAAATAAGACTAAGAGTTAAAGCTGATATAAAAAATCAAATGATTTCATGTGTTTGTAATTCACAGTGCTTAGCGCGATACTCTCGATAATGAGCTCGGCTCACTTCTTTAGCGGATTCATCATTAGTGACAATTTCTATTACTCGACGAAAACGCGGATAAAAAATCGGAACTTCAGTGGCTAAATTGAAAAGAACATCGTTATAACCGCGTGGCTCATCGCGATAACCAATTTGTATAGGGGGAGGAGGTTCAGGGCCTTCTCCTTGCAGATTATGCGGGATGAAACTGTTGTCTTTATAGGTCCATAATAATTCATCTAAGGATTCCGCTTCTTGCTGATTATTACAGTAAACAAATACACGATGGCCTCGTAAATAGGCTTTTTCCAACAAACGACAAGCAAGCAACCACTGGGCTTGCTTGTCACTATTAGCTAATAAATAAAAATCAACGCGAATCGGTGGCATGGCGTAATAATTGAATAAGTAATGAAACAGGTCTGCCGGTCGCGATACGTTTTTTACCAGAGATCCAAGCAGTGCCAGCGATATCGATGTGTGCCCAACGATATTTTTTAGTAAAGCGAGAGAGAAAACAAGCTGCAGTAATGGCTCCAGCACTACGATCAAAGGAGGCATTAATCATATCAGCGAGTGGGCTATCCAGCGCTTCTTGATAAAGTTCATCCAAAGGCATGCGCCAGATCTTATCATCAGCTTCTTTTCCCGCACGCAGAATTAATTCTGCCAGCTCTTCATCTTCAGTCATAAAACCTGAGGTAGCATAACCTAAGGCAACGATGATGGCACCAGTCAGTGTGGCTAAATCAATGACCAGTTTCGGTTTGAAACGTTCTGCGTAAGTGAGAGCATCTGCTAACACCACGCGACCTTCGGCATCGGTGTTTAAGATTTCAATCGTTTGTCCAGACATACTAGTGACAATATCACCTGGTTTGACTGCTGTGCCACTCGGCATGTTTTCTGCACTGGGGATCAAGCCAATCAGGTTGATGGGGAGTTTCATCATTGCGCAGGCCTTCAAAGTTCCAAGCACAGATGCAGCACCGGACATATCATATTTCATCTCATCCATTGCATTAGCAGGCTTTAAAGACAAACCACCTGAGTCGAAGGTTATTCCCTTACCTACTAAAACAACGGGAGGTGTATCGCCACCACCACAATAATGAAGTTCAATGAAACGGGGTTCTTGTTGGCTTCCTTGGCTTACAGCAAGCAAGGCTCCCATGCCTAAATCGCGCATCTCTGCAGGTCCCATCACTTTAGCCGAGACGTTTTCATGGGATTGAGCTAAAGCAGCCGCTTGTTCACCCAAATAAGTTGGAGTACAGATATTCGAAGGCAAATCGGCTAGCGTACGAGTCAATTTAATTCCTTCAGCAATGGCTTGGGCTGATTGGATAGTCTTGTTGGATGCATCGGCTAAATAAAATTGCACAGTATCAAGTTGAGTAAGTTTATTATTTTTAGTTTTGAATTCTGACAGCTGATAAAGTTGTGAATCAATTTGCAGGAGCATTTGCTGTAATTGCCAATCTGCATCATTCTCAACAATTTGCGGAAGGCAAAAAGTAGCAGAACTAAAGCGCTGCTTGATGAGTCCTGGAACAATGTCGTTTAGGGTTTTGCGCAATTGTTTCATTTTAAATGAAGCTTTATTGCCGCAATGAACAAGTACTAAGCTATAGCCCTCAATATCCGCTTGCCATAATGAATCCCCCATCTCGCCGAGTTTGGCAAAAAGTCGAGTAATGAGATTGCTATGCTGCTCATCCATTTTTTTAACAAAATCAGGAAACTCATTATCAGCAAAGAGACCAAGAACCAGGCATTCACTGGTTTTTAGGGTGGGCGTGTCCAGAAGACTATAATGCATTTTGCTTCCTCTAACCAAAAGCGGTAGTTTACCTGTCCTTGGTCATCAATTCTACTGTCTAATGTATCGTCATTGCCCTTTCGCTGACGCAGAGGGAAATCCGATGCTATGATAATTTACTCCCCAGTCGACCTATTTGACAGTAAATTTCCAAGATCTTAGGCAAAGTTAATTTCAAAGGGTATAATGTGACACCAAATTGGATTTGTAAGAATTTGCGCATTAAGCGTTTGCTAATAAAGGTAGAGAAATAGGTCGTGTTGATTTTTCGTTATCTAGCCAAAGAAGTTTTCGTTACTTTAGTGGCTTTAACCAGCATATTAATGCTGATTTTCATGTCGAATCAGTTTGTGCACTATTTAGATCGTGCAGCGAGTGGACAGATTCCAGGCATGATCATTATGAAAGTAATGATGCTGGAAATGCCTAATTTAATGGCTCTATTATTGCCACTTGGCTTTTATGTGGCGATTTTGGTTGCCTATGGGCGTTTGTACGCTGAGAGCGAAATGCCAGTATTGCAAGCCTGTGGTTATGGGCCTAATCAATTACTCAAACACACCATGATTATGGCTGCTTTGATTTTTGTTGTAGTAACTATCCTTATGACTTGGGCTAGTCCTATCATCAATACCCAACGCACTATATTGCTGCGGACTTCAGGCGTACAAACATTAGTACAACTCATTGTTCCCGGTCGCTTTCGAGCAGAATCGAGTGGTAAAAGGATCTTTTATGTGGAATCAATGAATCGTGATCACACTAAAGCAAAGAATATTTTTCTGGCTCGTCATATCATCAAAAATAATACGCCCCAGTGGGACATTCTCTGGGCAGAAAGTGCTTTTGCTGAAACCGATCCTAAAACCTATGAAGACTATCTTGTCTTTCAGGGAGGACATGCTTATGAGGGCTCTCCTGGATTAAACACCTATCAAGCGGCAGAGTTTGCACAATTTAAAATGCGATTACCGCATCCAAAAATTGATAATTTAAATAAAGACCTACGTACAGCCAGCTTCGGAAGTTTATTACCTTTGAACAATAGCGACAAAGCAAAGGTCGCGGAATTACAATGGCGCTTATCAGTGCCCATTATGGTATTGGTTCTAACCTTAGTTGCAGTGCCGCTTAGTAGAGTGAATCCCAGGTCGGGGAAATATGCAAAATTATTACCAGCACTAGTCCTTTATATTATCTATGCAAACTTTATCTTTGTTGCACGTGACTGGTTAGCAGCTGGAAAAGTGCCCTGGTGGATAGGCGTTTGGTGGCTGCATCTCTTGGTTGCTTTGATAGGTTTAGCATTGATTTGGCGTAATCGGGTGAAATTATCGTGAAATTACTTGATCGCTACATTGCAAAATCGGTACTCGCAGCTATCTCTTTAGTGACTTTGATGTTGGCAGGTTTACAAATTTTCATTCTATTTGTTAATCAACTTGATGATATAGGCAAGGCTGACTATGGCATTATCCAAGCTGCTCTCTATGTTTTTTTACAAATGCCTTACCAAGTTTATTTGTTTTTCCCTATGGCTAGCTTATTGGGCTGTTTAATTGGCTTAGGCATTATGGCTAATCATCGTGAGCTAATCGTGATGCGAGCGGCGGGTATGTCGATTGGGCAAATTACTTTGGCCGTGTTGAAAGCAGCGATGGTCGTTATTGTTATTGTTACCCTATTGGGTGAAACCATTGTTCCAAGATTGTCTCATTTAGCCAATGATCAAAAGTCTCAAGCGCTCAGTTCAGGACAAACTCTGCGAACAGCGGCTGGCGTTTGGATGCGTCATAAAAATGATTTTATTTTCATAGGCGCTATTTTACCGCAAAATAATTTAGTACTCGTTTATCAATATCGTTTCGATGAGGAGCATCATCTGCGAATGTCAAGGATGATTAACAAAATCAATTTAGTGAATAATCACTGGGTAGCCTATGCGATTGCTGAAACAACCATTAATCATGGGAATACCGCGTCACGGTATATTCCTTCGATGGTTTGGGATGTGAATGTCAATCCGAAAATTCTCAGTGTAAGCTCCAATGAACCTGATGAAATGACCTTGCACCAATTGAATCAATTTTTGCGTGCCCAAAAAATGAGCTATCAAAATGCGTTAAATTATCGTTTATCGTTTTGGCAGCGCCTGATTCAGCCTTTGACGACGATGGTTATGATGGTGCTTGCAATTCCTTTTATTTTTGGACCGCTGCGTTCCTCCACCATGGGTTCTAAATTATTGACAGGGGCAACAGTTGGGTTTGGTTTTCATATTATCAATCGATTTTTCGGTCCAGTAAGTCAGGTCATGCAATGGCCTCCGGAAATTGCAGCGATCGCGCCAACCTGCTTATTTGCTATCTTAGGACTTTATTTAATGCGCAGGATGAGATAGTGGCTATTTATCGTCATTTATTCGAAGTAATTTTAAATCCCTTTTTTATTAGCTTGCTGCTTTTTGCTGTTTTTTTAACATTGCTTTGGATAATAGGGGACAGACTTATTGTTCGCGGCGGACTGCTATTCGTTTTTCTTTTATTGATTTTTTTCAGCACAGGCTGGCTCGCTGAAAACCTGACCCGCAATCTTGAGGATGACTATTTACCTGTCATTACAGCGGATCCAAAAATTCATTGGGTTGTTGTCTTAAGTGGTGGTCAGGCTGAAAAAGACTACATCCCTCCTAATTCCCTTTTATCAACAGTGAGCATTAAACGTTTGATGGAAGGTCTGCGTTTATATCGGCAATTACCCGCGGCTAAAATAGTTTTATCCGGCGGAGGTTATGGATTTGAAGTGCCGGAAGCAAAAAATTTATCAGAGGTCGCTTCATGGTTTGCTATCCCGCCGAGCAATATCGTTTTAGAAACAGCCTCCATAAATACAGCAGATCAAGTGAAAGCAATCAAATCCCTCGTTAATAATGAGCCTTTTTATTTAGTAACCTCAGCGCTTCATATGCCCCGTGCTATGAAACTTTGTTGGGCGCAGGGTTTACACCCAATTGCTGCACCGACAGATTTTACCCTTTATTGGAATGATGAGCGTTGGGCTAAACGTTATTTACCCAACCCGCAAAATCTCTTTTATTTAAGCCTGGCAATGCATGAATTTCTAGGAAGAATCTGGGCGAAAATGCATCAGGATTTTAGATGAATCGTGGTTAAATATTGCAACTGTCTACCTGCCAAACAAATCTCTAAGTTTTGACCTCTGCTTGGACCGCGAAAGCGAGATACCAGGCCCTATAATAAAATAAAAAAAGTATAGGTATAATCTCCAGGCAAAATTGGGTAAAATAGGGCATTTGACTTTTTCTCTGTCGTAATCATGCCTAAACGTACTGATATCCAATCCATTCTTATCCTCGGTGCAGGCCCAATTGTTATCGGCCAAGCCTGCGAGTTTGATTATTCAGGCACACAAGCAGTTAGAGCCTTAAAGGAAGAAGGGTATCGGGTCATTCTTGTTAATTCTAATCCAGCAACAATTATGACGGATCCTGAGCTTGCTGACGCAACTTATATCGAACCCGTACAATGGCAAGAGGTCGCACGCATTATTGAAAAAGAGCGTCCTGACGCCTTGTTGCCCACCATGGGAGGGCAAACTGCCCTAAACTGCGCTTTAGACTTGGTTCGGGAAGGCATTTTAGAAAAATACTCTGTCGAAATGATTGGCGCCACTCGCGAAGCAATTGATAGAGCGGAAGACCGCGATAAATTTCGTCAATTAATGAAAAAAATTGGTTTAGAAATGCCGCGCTCGGCAATTGCACATAGTTTAGAAGAGGCGTTTCAAGTACAAGCACAGTTGGGATATCCTGCCATCATACGTCCTTCCTTTACTATGGGTGGTAGTGGGGGAGGTATCGCTTACAATCGTGAAGAGTTCGAAGAGATTTGTTCTCGTGGTTTAGATTTATCACCGACAAAAGAGTTGCTCATTGATGAATCCGTCTTAGGTTGGAAAGAGTTTGAAATGGAAGTCGTGCGTGATAAAAATGATAACTGCATTATCGTCTGTACTATTGAAAACTTCGACCCCATGGGCATCCATACCGGCGATTCCATTACTGTTGCACCGGCGCAGACCTTAACTGATAAAGAATTCCAACGCATGCGGGATGCAGCCATCAAAGTCTTACGTGCTGTAGGTGTTGATACGGGTGGGTCGAATGTACAGTTTGCGATCAATCCCGAAGATGGCACTATGCTTGTTGTTGAGATGAATCCCCGTGTATCCAGAAGTTCTGCTTTAGCATCTAAAGCCACTGGTTTCCCTATTGCTAAAGTAGCGGCTAAGCTTGCGGTAGGTTATACCTTGGACGAGTTGGATAACGAAATTACTGGTGGTAAGACTCCAGCGTCGTTTGAACCCAGTATTGATTATGTTGTAACGAAGATTCCACGGTTTAATTTTGATAAGTTTCCCCAAACGCCGACCACACTGACTACGCAGATGAAATCAGTGGGTGAGGTTATGGCCATTGGTTCTAATTTTCAAGAATCGCTGCAAAAAGCTATCCGTGGTTTAGAAATTGGCCGCTCGGGTCTAAATCCTTTGTTCAAAGAAGACGAAGACATGGAACGCCTACGAGGTCATTTGCTTGAACCAACTCCCGATAGATTATGGTACATCGCTGATGCCTTCCGCCTTGATCTTTCATTAGAAGAAATTTACCAAGAAACAAAAATTGATCCCTGGTTTCTAGCCCAAATTCAAGAGCTTGTTCTTATCGAGAAGACGGTGATAGGCAAGTCAATTCTTGACATCGATAAGTTGACTATGCGCCAATTGAAGCGCCGAGGATTTGCGGATGTTTATCTTGCCAAATTATTTTATTGTTCCGAGGAACAAGTACGAACCCGTCGTTTGGAATTAGGGATAACCCCAGTTTATAAACGTATCGATTCTTGCGCCGGAGAATTTCCTAGCGATACAGCCTATCTTTATTCTTGTTATGAAACTGCTTGTGAAGCACGGCCAGAAACAGGTAAGAAGAAAATAATGATTTTAGGGGGCGGTCCCAATCGAATTGGTCAAGGAATCGAGTTTGATTATTGCTGTGTTCATGCAGCAATGGCTTTAAGAGAAGCGGGTTATCAAACGATTATGGTCAATTGTAATCCTGAAACAGTTTCTACGGATTTTGATACTTCTGATCGCCTTTATTTTGAACCTTTAACACTTGAAGATGTTTTATCGATTGTTGCCGTAGAAAAACCAGACGGGGTGATTGTTCATTATGGTGGTCAAACGCCTCTTAAATTAGCGCGTCAGTTGGAGGCGAATGGGGTAAACATCATTGGTACCTCTCCCGATGCGATAGATCAAGCAGAAGATCGAGAACGCTTTCAAAAATTAGTCACTGAATTAGGTCTGCACCAACCGGCAAATGGCACGGTACGCAGCGAAGAAGAAGCGATTGCACTCGCTAAACGAATTGGCTATCCCCTAGTTGTTAGACCCTCTTATGTCTTGGGTGGGCGTGCAATGGAAGTGGTTTACCAGGAAGACGACCTTCGTCACTATTTAGCCCATGCTGTCGCAGTGTCTAACGATTCACCTGTTCTCCTAGATAAGTTTTTGAATGATGCCATTGAGGTGGATGTTGATGCGGTTTGTGATGGCGAAGAAGTGATGATTGGCGCAATCATGGAACATATTGAACAGGCAGGGATACATTCAGGGGATTCAGCCTGTACTTTACCTCCTTTTAGCCTGAGTGTGGTGGTACAGCATGATTTAATCGAACAAATTCGGCAGATGGCTTTAAAATTAGGTGTGGTGGGATTAATTAATGCCCAATTTGCTATTCAAGCCGATGATATTTATGTACTTGAAGTAAACCCCCGTGCATCCCGTACTGTTCCCTTTGTGTCTAAGGCGACGGGTTATCCTTTGGCCAAAATTGCGGCTCGCTGTAAAGTGGGCCAAAGTCTGAGGCAACAGGGGCTAAGTCATCATTATCCAATGCCTTCTTTTTATTCAATCAAGCTACCAGTATTCCCATTTATCAAGTTTTCTGGCGTTGATTCTATTTTAGGGCCTGAAATGAAATCGACGGGCGAAGTGATGGGTATTGCGAGACGTTTTGGACAAGCTTATGCTAAAGCTCAGTTAGGAGCAGGTTGTAACATCGTCAAAAGAAGACGTGCTTTCGTTTCAGTTCGTGATGCAGATAAATCGCGAATCGGCGAAATTGCAAAGCGACTCATTCAATTGGGTTTTGAAATTATAGCAACGCGTGGCACTGCTTTAGCACTTCAAGCTGCGGGGATTGATTGTCGTCGCGTATTTAAAGTGGCAGAAGGACGTCCCCATGTTGTTGATTTTATTAAAAACAATGAAATTGATTTCATTGTAAACACCACGGAAGGAAAACAAGCAACGGCTGATTCTTTTGCTATTAGACGCAATGCATTGCAGCATAAGGTTAGCTATACTACAACTTTATCAGGTGCCGAGGCGGCTTGCTTGGCGATGAAATACGAAGATCGGGAAACGGTTACCCGTTTACAAGATTTACATTAGAGGTGGATATGCAAAAGCATCCTATGACGATTCAAGGGGCAGAGGCACTTAAAACAGAATTACACCGTCTAAAAACGGTTGAACGGCCAAGCATTATAGAGGCAATCGCTACAGCTCGCGCACATGGTGATTTGAAGGAAAATGCTGAATATCATGCTGCTCGTGAACAACAAAGTTTTAATGAAGGTCGTATAAAAGAATTAGAAGCTAAACTATCCCACTGCCAGGTAGTGGATATCAGTAAATTACCGAATAATGGAAAAGTCGTTTTTGGTGCCAAAGTGCGATTACTGCACTTACAAAATGAGGCAGAAATTAGTTACCAAATCGTCGGTGAAGATGAAGCGGATATTAAAATAAATAAAATTTCTTACAGCTCCCCAATTGGCCGTGCTTTAATCGGCAAGCAAGTGGATGATACCGTCGTTGTGCAAACACCGGGTGGTTTGGTTGAGTATGAGATTATTGAAGTTAATTATCATCAGACGCAGGAATAAAACGGGCTGAGTCGCTAATTAGGTTGGGCCTTGGCCCAATCTACGTTAGCTATGATCTAGGTTTGGCGGTTTTCTCTCTTGCCGCGAATGGTGATTTTACCGACAAATCCAACCTAATCTAAGGCAGGTAATAATAAGGATTTGGTAACTTAAACCCTTTTTGCGTGTAACCACCTCTAAAATCGCTGTTTTGATCACCAATCGAAGCAATAATCGTATACCCTTGTTGAGTAATTGATTTTCTAGCTTGTAATTTGAAAGGGATAATTGAGGGTTGCTTATAATCATCAGGACGCAGGTAAAGTCCAGCCCAATGATGATAACCGGCGCGAAGCAGATTTTTCCGTGTCGCTTTCATAAGAGCCATCGAGCGACCTGTGACGAAGAATACTTCAATGCCGCGTTTACGGGCACTTTTGTACAAAGATAACATCGGTTGAATTGCTGGCGCATCGGCTGCCAAGATAGCTTGAACAATTTGCTTGTGAGTCGCGCTGAATCGATGTTGAGCAATTTTTTCGTAGTTACTTAGACTCGTTTCATCGATATCAAAGACAATGGCTAATTTCTTTTTATTACCCCCGCGCTCATTAAGGGCCGCTTGTTGCAGAATATAATTTTGAGCTTTTGCTACAACGCAGGATATTTCTTTTAGGTAATGACCAGAATCATGGTAGACCATTAGCTCATTTTTCAAAATACCTATATTAAGGGGTTCAGCATAAGAAAAAGAAGCAATAGAGAGAGCGAGGCCTAAAATAATAGTTCTAAAAGACAGTTTTTTCATCAGTAAACCGGTAAACGAATAAATGGGCATTATAGCGAGAAAAAACTGCTAGTCAATTGCGCAACTTGCTTGGCTATTAGTAAAAAATAGCTTCTTTCTTAGCCTGATTAATTTAGGGCTAAACTTGATTCATTTTCAGGTCAAGACCATTGGATCCAAATTGCAAAATAAGGTATCATTCGTCTTTTGCTTTAAATAGAACCAATTTGGTACTATATTAAAACTAGAGACTTGGTTTCCTAGAAAATGACAGGCAATGAGTAATCAAGACCTATTTGGTACTAGATAATTTGATGTGGGGGTGGTATGCTGCGCATCAGCAAATTGGCCGATTATGGAACAGTTGTTATGGTGTATTTGGCAAAGCGCGGGCAAACACTTTGTAATGCGCGTGATATTGCTTTGCATACCCATCTCACGGTGCCAACGGTCAGTAAGTTATTGAAACGGTTAACTGCCGCAGGATTATTGGCATCGGTACGCGGCGTTAGTGGTGGTTATCGCCTACAACGTTCGGCTGCTGAAATTTCAGTGGCGCAAATCATTTCTGCTCTGGAAGAGCCGCTTGGATTAACCGAATGTAGTTTGCACCCCAATACCTGCTCCTTACAAGAGGTTTGTCATATTCAAGGCAATTGGCGGTTAATCAGCCAAGCGATTGAAACCGCACTGGATAGTGTGAGTTTGGAAGTGCTGGCGAAACCATCTCTCCCGGCGGTAGATATTGACCGTATCAGGCAGTTAGCAAGCGGAGTTAGTCATGGCTAAAAGCAATGAGCAAATTAATTCCCTCCTTGAAAGGGAATATCAACATGGTTTTGTTACCGACATTGAAGTAGAAACATTTGAACCGGGTTTAGACGAAGAGGTTATTCGTCGTTTATCTGCAATAAAAGGTGAACCCGAATTCTTACTTGAATGGCGTTTAAAAGCGTTTCGACATTGGCTTACTATGCCACATCCTGAATGGTCTAGCGTACATTATCCGCCGGTAGATTACCAAACGATCTCTTATTATTCTGCGCCAAAATCAAAGACAGATGCGCCTAAAAGTCTTGATGAGGTGGATCCGGAATTATTACGGACTTATGAAAAATTAGGTATTCCACTCAAAGAACAAGAAATGCTGGCTGGTGTTGCTGTCGATGCGGTGTTTGATAGCGTTTCTGTAGCGACCACATTTAAAGCAAAATTGGCTGAGGTCGGCGTAATTTTCTGTCCTTTTTCAGAGGCAGTTCATAAATATCCTGATTTATTACGCCAATATTTAGGTTCAGTGGTTCCTTATCGTGATAATTTTTATGCGGCGCTCAATTCGGCTGTATTTAGTGATGGTTCGTTTGTCTATATTCCGAAAGGGGTACGTTGTCCAATGGAATTATCCACCTATTTCCGTATCAATGCGGCATCAACAGGGCAATTTGAACGCACGCTCATCATCGCTGATAGTGATAGCTATGTGTCTTATTTAGAAGGATGCACAGCGCCCATGCGAGATGAAAATCAATTGCATGCTGCGGTAGTGGAATTGGTTGCACTAGATGGAGCGCAAATCAAATATTCGACAGTGCAGAACTGGTATCCAGGCGATAAAGAAGGAAAAGGCGGCATTTACAATTTTGTCACCAAACGCGGTGTTTGTCGCGGCAAGCGCTCAAAGATATCTTGGACGCAAATCGAAACAGGGTCAGCGATTACTTGGAAATACCCCAGTGTTATTTTGCAAGGGGATGATTCAGTCGGCGAATTTTATTCAGTTGCACTGACCAATCATTTCCAGCAGGCGGACACAGGAACGAAAATGATTCACTTGGGTAAAAATACCCGTTCAACCATCATTTCTAAAGGAATTAGTGCAGGCCGGGCACACAATGCCTATCGTGGTTTAGTGCGCATAGCACCCACGGCAACGAATGCACGTAATTATACGCAATGCGATTCAATGTTAATGGGATCGGAATGCTCAGCTCATACTTTTCCTTATATCGAAGTAAAAAATCCAACTGCGCAAGTTGAACATGAGGCAACGACCTCAAAAATTAGTGAAGAGCAATTATTTTATTGTCAACAACGAGGTATCGATACGGAAGACGCGGTATCGATGATCGTCAATGGTTTTTGTAAACAAGTATTAAAAGAATTACCTATGGAGTTTGCAGTTGAAGCAACGAAATTATTAGGTATCAGTTTGGAAGGGGCGGTAGGTTAATATGTTAACAATCAATCAATTAAATGTTGCAATTAATGCGCAACCTATTTTAAACGGCATCAATCTACAGGTAAATCCTGGTGAGGTGCATGCGATTATGGGCCCAAATGGTTCTGGAAAAAGTACTTTATCAAAAGTATTAACCGGACACCCTAGCTATGAGGTAACGAGTGGCCAAATCAACTATTTCGGACAAGACCTATTGCCCATGGCACCTGAAGAGCGCGCCCAAGCAGGTATTTTTATGTCCTTTCAATACCCTGTAGAAATTCCAGGGGTGACCAATATTAGTTTTCTCAAATCCTCAGTGAATGCGGTACGTAGAGGGCAGAATAGACAAACGCTTGATGCGATTGAATTTTTAAGTTTTATCCGTGAGAAATGTCAGCTACTGGATATGGATGAAAGTTTTTTGTATCGTGGCATCAATGAAGGCTTTTCTGGTGGTGAGAAAAAGCGTAATGAAATTTTACAAATGATCGCACTTGAACCCAAACTTGCCATTCTTGATGAAACGGATTCAGGTTTAGATATCGATGCACTACGTATTATTTCTCAAGGTGTGAATGCCATGCGTTCGCCGGAACGAGCCATTATTTTAGTCACTCACTATCAACGACTATTGGATTATATTGAGCCTGATTTTGTTCATGTATTGGTTGATGGTCGAATCATTAAGTCAGGGGATAAATCACTGGCTCTTGAGTTAGAGGATAAAGGCTACGGCTGGCTTGAAGAGACGGAGCAAGCATGAGTGAAGTCATTGATTTTTATCAACAGCAAGCAAAACAGGAGTTATCAACGATTCCTTGGTTAGCCGAATTACAGGCAAAAGGCTTGCGTGAATTGTTGCACCGTGGTTTTCCAACGCGTCATCAAGAAGATTGGAAATATACGGTGGTGGATACGCTTTTGCAGCAACGATTTATCCAGCAGGTACAAAATCAAACAAGCGAAGTTAAACCCGATATTCAATCAGATTTTTATTTGACGCTGCAAAATGGTCAAGTCTTCAATGAGAATGAATTAGCGAGCCATTTACCAAAGGGCGTGTTGATTCAATCCTTGGCCACGGCTTTAGAACAGCATGCGGATAAAATAAAACCGTATTTAGGGCAAGTTTTACGCCATGAACATGGATTTCAAGCGTTAAATACCGCCATGTTGCGTTGTGGTGTGGTGATTTATTTACCTGCTGGAGTTTGTGTTGAGCAGCCCATTGTTCTTTCACATTGGCAAGATCAAGAAAATCAGGCTGTTCACAATCGCTTTTTGATTATCGCTGAAGAGGGTAGTCAGGCGACCATTATTGAAGACTATCGTGGTGCCGAGGCTTGTCATTATTTTACAAATACAGTAACTGAAGTCTTTGTCGCCAAAAATGCGAAATTAGTGCATTACAAAATTCAGCGCGAGGCCAAATCAGCTTATCACATTGGCCATCTTTCTGTGAAACAGAACAGTGCCAGCCAATTTGCTAGTCATTTGCTGAGCCTAGGCGGCAAATTGGTGCGCAGCGATATTAGTCTCCATTTGCAAGAAGAAAAAGCACGTTGTTTGCTAAATGGCATTTATGTGCCCACTGAAGGACAGCATATGGATCAGCATACGACGATTCATCATCTTGTTCCTCATTGCGAAAGTGAACAAGATTATAAAGGTATTTTAACTGGCCGTTCTCGTGCAGTGTTTAATGGTAAAGTCTTTGTTGCCAAAGATGCACAGCATACTCAAGCCCATCAGCAAAATAAAAACTTACTTTTATCAGCGCAAGCGGAAATTGATACAAAACCGCAATTGGAAATTTTCGCTGATGATGTCATCTGTTCTCATGGCGCAACAGTAGGGCAGTTGGATGAAGACGCTTTATTTTATTTAGCGACGCGTGGAATCGGTCGTCGTGAAGCAACCAGCTATCTTATCCGTGCTTTCGCTGCTGATAATTTACGTCTTGTGCCCAAGCCTGCGTTGGCTGATTGGATGGCTAATTTATTAAACGAACAATTGAGGTGAAACAACCATGAGTACAATACCAGCCTTAATTGAAACCTTGGATATCGAGACAATTCGTCAAGATTTTCCAGTGCTTAAACAGAAAATAAATGGGTATCCTCTGATTTATCTGGATAACGCGGCTACAACGCAAAAACCACAAGCAGTCATTGATGCAATTACGCATTACTATTCTTTTGATAATTCCAATGTTCATCGCGGGGTTCATGCTTTAAGTGTACGTGCGACTCAACAATATGAAGCAGCTCGTAATAAAGTACAGCGCTTTATTCATGCAAAATCAGCACGTGAATGTATTTTTGTTCGTGGAACAACAGAAGGGATTAACTTGGTAGCTCAGAGCTTTGTAGCGCCAAGGATTCGACCTGGCGAAGAAATTCTTATTACTCATATGGAGCATCATTCAAACATTGTGCCCTGGCAAATGATTTGTAAAAAAACGGGTGCTCATTTAAAAGTTGCGCCAATTTCTTTAGAAGGTGAAGTGCTTTTAGATGAATTTGAAAAATGCCTAAGTGAGAATACCAAATTTGTAGCGATATCCTATGCATCAAACGCGCTAGGAACGATAAATCCTGTAAAACAAATGATTGAGATGGCGCATTCCTATGGTGCCTTGGTTCTTTTAGACGGCGCACAAGCAACAGCTCATTTGCCCGTTGATGTCCAAGCCTTAGATTGTGATTTTTATGCCTTTTCTGGTCATAAAATGTATGCACCAACAGGGATTGGCATTTTGTGGGGTAGAGAACATCTGTTAGATGACATGATGCCCTATCAAGGTGGGGGGGAGATGATCAATTACGTGACTTTTGAAGCCACTGAATACGCCTCTTTACCGCATAAATTCGAAGCAGGCACTCCCAACATTTCGGGTGCGATTGCTTTGGGCGCCGCTATGGATTATCTCTGGTCTTTAGATATGGAAGCGATTGCTGCTTATGAAGCGCATTTGCTGGAGTATGCAACTAACGCCGTGAAATCAGTAAAAGGGTTTAATATCATCGGCACAGCGAAGAACAAAGTGCCGATCGTGTCATTTGTCCATGGTAAAATTCATGCCCATGATATTGGTACTATTCTGGATAGTGAAGGTATTGCGATTCGTAGCGGCCATCATTGCGCGATGCCGTTAATGGATTTCCTAGAGGTTGCCGCGACAACCCGTATTTCAATGTCGTTCTATAATACAACAGAGGAAATCGATCGCTGTGTACAAGCGCTGCAAAAAGTAAAAGAGGTATTTGCATGACGATGGAGTTACGTGAGCTTTATCAAGAAATTATCATTGATCATAATCGCAACCCGCGAAATCATCATACCATGATGGATGCGACTGCGCAGGCAAATGGATTTAATCCACTCTGCGGAGATAAGTTAACGGTTTATTTAAAAGTTGAAGCAAATAAAATTATCGAGATAAGTTTCCTCGGTTGTGGTTGTGCGATTTCGCAGGCCTCTGCTTCGCTAATGACGGAAGCTATCTGTGGTAAAACTGTGGAAGAAGCGCATGAGTTGTTTCAGCGTTTCCATACCATGCTTACTTCGGATGACGAGACGCAAGTATTTTCTCTCGATAAATTGACGGTTCTAGCTGGTGTGAAAGCTTATCCTGCTCGCGTGAAATGCGCGACCTTAGCTTGGCATACCTTAGAAGCTGCGCTTCATAAAGAAGCAGTCATTGTAAGTACGGAGTAATTATTATGTTTGGCTTGAAAAAAAAGCAGGATAATGAAACCTTAAAAGACAGTGTAGTTGCTACACTTCGAACCGTATTTGATCCTGAAATTCCAGTCAATATTTATGATTTGGGTTTGATTTACGATGTTGCTATTAACGACGATAAGCAGGTCCATATTCAAATGACACTGACCACCCCGGGTTGTCCAGTAGCACAAACTTTTCCAGGTACAGTAGAGCAGGCAGTGAATCAATTAGAATGGGTTAGTGATTGCACTGTCGAATTGGTTTGGGAGCCACCTTGGAGTCAAGAGCGAATGACGGAAGCCGCGCGACTTGAACTGGGAATTTTTTATTGATGAATGAAGAGTCACTTTGGCGGCCTTCTGCAACCATTGACACACTGCGTCAGCGAGCCGAGGTATTAGCAAAAATTCGCAGCTTTTTTAATGACCGAGGTTATTTGGAGGTGGAAACACCCTCTCTATCGCGTTTTGGCATCACCGATGTTTATCTAGCCAATATTATCGCAACGTTCAGAGGCCATCCCTATTGCTTGCAAACCTCACCCGAATACCACATGAAGCGTTTATTAGCTGCTGACAGTGGGCCTATTTTTCAATTAGCAAAAGTATTTCGTGATGATGAATTGGGTCGTTGGCATAATCCAGAATTCACCATGCTGGAGTGGTATCAGTTAAATATTGACCATCATGGGCTGATGGATGAAATGGATGCTTTATTGCAAACTATCTTGAAAAGTCCTCCGATGCGTCGAAAAACTTACCAGCAGGTTTTTTTAGAAACTTGTGAGCTAGACCCTCTGACAGCCACCGTGGCAGAACTGCAAAAATCCCTACAGCGGTTTGGGCTAGATAAGGTATTGACACCGGACGAGCCAGATCCTGATCAATATTTATTTTTGCTCATGAGTCATGTAGTGGAGCCAGCGATGGGGAAAGATCCAATACCTCTCGCCGTGTACGATTTTCCCATGTCACAGGCAGCGCTTGCTAAAGTGAACGAGGGCGTTGCAGAGCGTTTTGAAATTTATGTTCAAGGCGTTGAATTAGCGAATGGCTTTCATGAACTAACTGACGCCAACGCCCAAGCGGCTCGATTTCAACAAGATTTAGCGGCGCGTCACCTAAAAGGGTTAGCTGAACCTGCTCCTGATGAATATTTATTACAAGCCTTAGCCCATGGTTTACCCCCTTGTAGCGGGGTTGCTTTGGGGATTGATAGGCTTATAACTCTAGCCTTGAAGCAACCGGAAATTGCTAAAGCTTTGTCTTTTGATTTCGCTCGGGCGTAAATCTTTGCTTTCAAGTTCTACTGGCTAGGTTGAGGCAGATAGAAATTGACTCCCTCGCCCGCGCAATGACAAAATTATGCGCGCTTGAATCAAACTGTAATTAATATGATAATCCCGTTTGTTCAATTATTAATATCTGACTGTGGATTTAGAATGTCTTGGAATGAAAAAGAAAGGCAATTTTTATTGGCTCTCGATGAATATTATGAAGACTCTGCTTATAATAAGCGTTTTTTTAAACCTGAAAATTTCAAAAGAAATAAGTTTCTTCTCAAAGCAAAAAAATTTTTAAAAAGTGTTGATGAATTAAGAAATTTATTAACTCCAGAAAATGAAAAATTATTAGAAGGAATATTGGATAGTGCAATAGAAAGTCTAAATAATTCTTCAGCAGATCCCAGTCAATTGCATAGATGCATTGAGACCTTAAAAACCAAAATAAAAGCACAGGAAAATCTAAAGCCCTGGACGGGGGGTTATAATTTATTACTCCACTCTGCTTTTACAGGTCTTGGTATCACAGTCACAACTTTAGGATTAATCGGCACCTACCAAAGTATTCTAACGCTGGCTGGTAGTGCATTTCTTTTGGCATCTGGACCATGGGGTTGGTTAGCTTTTAGCGTTGGACTGAGTTTAGTAGGTTTTTTCATTGCAGGCATATCGGCTTATAATGCCTACAAGAACTATCGTTTTTATAACGAAACTCAGCTCAAAGAAATCCAAGAGTTCGCCAACCTATTGATTTCTAATGATGCGGAGCATGAGGCAAACACCAACGATTGCCAGATGATTGCTGACAATCTGTCATTGCATTGAAATATAATCACCAAGCTCGATGACTCTAAGGTCATCGAGCTTGGTTGCCTTCACAAGTGATAAGCAAAAGTATCCGAATCATCTTGCGCAGGATCCGTAGATTCCATTTCTGTTTTCTCCGCTGCTGAGCTAGGAGAAGTTGATTCAGAAGCTGCAAGAAGCTCAGCTGTTTCTCGGTCTGAGTTTGTAAATAGGCCGAACCTTCCGGTGGATGGCGAATCTTGCTCTCCTAATTTAGGGGATTTCCTTTCGGATGGTTGCTTTTTAGTAGGCTCGAATTTTCTTTTAGATGATTTTACGTCAGCTTGTTTCGCGCTAGTCATTATCTGTATGTTTAATTGTGCAAAGGTTAAATCTTCCCTACTAAGAGAGGCTTCTTCCAATTTTGCTTCTTTTTCTAATTCAATTTCGAGGCGCAGCTCGGCAGCAATCGACTTTTGTTTTTTTTCCTTTGCTAGAGCCAATACTTGGTCTTTATCAATCGGAGGATTTTTTAGCACCTGATCATTATAATCGATTAGATTTCTAAGATCAGTGATATCGCATTCTTGGCTTAGCAGGTTTTTAATCGCTTCATACATGTTGACATGGGGGAGTAAAGACTCTCTTAAGTCGGGATCGTCTGCATAACAAATCATTGGTCGTTTATAAAAGAGAGAGTTGACTAACTTGGGAGCATTGCTGTAGCCAGCACGATTTAACAATTCTTGAGCTAACATGGAGTCGTTTTTAATGAAAGCGCTATGGAATGAATCGACATCGACCTCTACACCCTGTTTTAATAAAAATCTTACACAAGCCCATCCTCCTGACATAATGCCTTGACAAAGAAAGGAGGTATCTGCCTTTGTTTTAGTGAGCATTTGTGGGTCAATGGCAAATAAGCGCTTAAGAATATCAGCTCTATTTCTGGCAATAACTGTTTGTATTAATTTGGGATTGTTGAGCTTGTTTCTTTCCTCGATAGCTTCTAGAAGGAGGGATATGATTTCGGAATAATCATCCCTTTGTAAAAGAAGATAATCATTAAGTAACCGCAATAGGGCTAATTCCGGATCCGCTTGATTTTTTAATAGAAATTTTATCAACTCGAGTTGTTTAAATTGAACTGCGCGGCATAACAGTGTTTCTTGGTCGGCTGATAATGGCCTATCGATCTCAAAAAAGTTATTCTCTAATACATACCTTAAGATATTCACATGACCGTGTTGAGAGGCTTCCAGCGTCGTTAGGTGTATTTCCCAATCAAATTCGGATTTTGCAGTCTGTTGGGCTTCCCTTTCTGTAGAGAATTGAAAAAGTTCATTTTCATCTTCATCCTTGTCCCTTTTACTGATTGGGGATCTCGAGACGGAATACTCTTGCAATTCAAGGCATTTTTGGTGTAATTGATTAATCCTTGCTTTAAAAATAGTAGCAGAGCCGTATCTAGCCGCAAGAGAAATGGTGCTTGGCAAATCCGCTGCTGCAATCAAGATTCTGAATGCTAAGGTTCTTCTATCCATTGGTTCTAGCACATCCAGCGTATTTATCTCTTGTTGCTCTTTTATAAACGAGTCAAACTCATTGGCCATAGTTAGTTGTCCATTGCGGACGATACGCTGGTGAAATTCTTTAAATTCCTTGTTAAGTTTCCAAGGAATTTTGTTCGGATGAGTAATTAATCCCTTCATTAATGTTAAATGACCCACTTCGGCAGCGAGCATGGCCGCTGTTTTATCTTCTTCAAAAATCGCTTCGTTAATTAAACTAGGTTTTTTTTCTAAAAGGGAATTAACGGTTTCTTGTTGATTACACAAAGTAGCCCAATAGAGCTCGCTTTTATCCCCGTCTTTTTTTAATTGTTGCTGAGAGTAAAAATAATCTAAGATCGCTTGTTGCCTAAATTGGACTGCCGTTTTAATTAAGATAAACTGATCCGCTTGTAAGTCCTGCGAAGTAAAGTTTGCAGCGTAAATATCTTGAACAGCACCTATCGCAATTAAAAAAACGTATCTTCGTGTTTGAGACGTTAAAGAACCGTATTGGTTTCTATAAAGTGTTATAAACTCATTTCGCCAGTCAAACGTGGCTGCAAAAGGACTGGGTAGATCTTCAGGGAAAAAGAGCTTAAATAATTTTTCCCAAATCCAACGGTCCTTTGTTAAGGAGTAAAAATGTGTATTAGTCAATTGTACGCTGCTTAAAAGGGATTCAGGATCGATTAATGAAAAAATACGTATCCAAATCTCTTCGGGTAATTCGATATTTTCTTGTGGCTCGGGAGAGGGTATTTTTTTATCTTTCATGTTAGTTCGTGGCTGCACATCAAAATAAGCAATTGTACTGTTATTTTTCAATTAAGAGGTAGAGTAATTTATGATAGCTGGCCTTGATTGGAGACGTCTCCAAGGCTACTAGTTAAAGTATTGCCTCAGAGCTTAAGGTTAGATTAGCCTATTTGCCAGGATCCATGGACTTCAATGTTAGGTCCTCAGTTTCTGAATCGGGAGAAGTCAATTGAGGAGGCGCAAAGAACAGAGCTGAACTTCTCCTAGCTTGGGCAGAGATGCTTAGTGTTTGCGGTTCCTCTACATCTGAGTAGGTCACCGCTGTTGTAGTTTGAGTCGCCGCTACCGCTGTTTCTCGGTTTGAGTTTGTAAACAGACCAAACCTTCCTGTGGAGGGTTGAGGATTTGGCGAATCATGATCTGCTAATTTAGGCGATTTTCTTTCTTCTTGTTTAATCTGGTTTGTGGGTTCAGTACTTTTCCGCTTACCTAAAAATCGTTTTTTGGTTTCGGGTTGTTTTTCGCTCTGCTCCTCAGTTTCTTCGTTATTTTGACTTGTTTGAACAGGTCTTTTTTTAGATTGTTGTGTTTCAGTATGCTCAGCTTTTCTTTTAGACCGTTGTACTTCAGCCCGTTTCGCATTTTCTTGTGCTAATCCCTTTTTGTAGCTTTGAAGATAAACTTCCCGCAATTGACGTTCTAAAGCAAGTGCTTTTGGAGAGTCGGTGGCAGTTAAACGCTTGAAGGCGGCTAAACCCTCGAGTGTTGAACATGGAAATCTTATACGTTTTGGATGTGCTGATCCCTTGTTGGTTACATGACGAGCGACGTAATCACTACCTCTTTGCAGACCTTTTGCACGTAGCTGAATTGTTAATTGTTCAACAATTAAATCTTCGTTACTAAGAGAGGCTTCTCCCAATTTAGCTTCATGTTCTAATTCAATTTCGATGCACAGCTCGGCGGCAATCAATTTTTTTTTCTTTTGCTTTGCTAGGGCTAACACATGGTTTTTATCAATGGGAGGACGCTTTAGCACCTGATCATTAAAATCAATTAGATTTCTAAGATCAGTGATATCGCATTTTTGGCTTAGAAGTTTTTTAATCTCTTTGTTTATGTTGAGAGATTTGACTAGCTCGGATATATTTTGGGGATCCGCACGATTTAACAATTCTTGAACTAATTCAAGGTCTTTATTACGCAGAGCGACGAGCACAGAATCTACATCTATCTCTACTCCATGGTCTAATAAAATGCTTACACAAGCCTGGTTTCCTAATGTAATAGCTTGACAGAGAAAGAGGGGAGCCCCCTTTGTTTTATTGAGAATTTGCGGATCGATAGCCAATAAGCGCTCAAGAATATCGGTTCTATTGCTGTCAATAGCTGCTTTGATTAATGGAGGATTAAATTTGTTTCTTTTCTCAATCGCTTTGACAAGGAGAAAAATGATTTCGGAATAATCAACCTCCTCTAAGCCCATAGTGCCAGAAAGTAAACTCGTTAGTGTAAATTCGGGATCGGCTTGCTTTTTTAATAAAAATATCACCAATTCCAGTTGGTTATGTTCAACTGCTCGGAACAACAGTGTATTTTGGCCGATTATTGGTTCCTCAATTTCAAAAAAGTTATTATCTAATACATACTTTATGATATTTACATGACCATGTTCTGAGGCCCCCATCATCGCTACCAGCATAACCCAATCAAAATTCGCTTTTGCTTGTTCATAAGATTCCTTCGGGGTCGGTTTGATCTTACTCTCTGTAGATAATTGCAGCGCTTTACTTTCGTCCAGGTCTTCAGTGGTTGCAGATGAGGATTCCGATTCTAAATAATTTTGCAACTGGATGCATTCATGGTGCAATGGAATAATCGATGATTTAAAAATAGCAATAGAACCATAAATAGCCGCAATAGAAATGGTGCTTGGTAAATTTCTTGCCGCATTTTTGATTCTAAACGAAAGCGGAGTAGAGTTATTCGCTTCATGCTCTTTTATAAATGAGTTAAAGCCTTCAACCATATAGCGTTGCCCATTGCGAACGACAAAATGGTAAAGTTCTGTAAATCCTAAAGCCAGAAGGTTATTGTTTGGAATAATTATTAATTTTTTCATTAGTTCTAAATGACCAACCAGGGCTGCGAGCATGGTCACAGTTTTATTTTCTTCAAAAATAGCGGCATTAATTAAATCGGGCTTGATTTTTAAAAGGGAATCAATGGCCTCATGTTGATTACACAAGGTAGCCCAATACAGATGGTCTTTATAGCCGCGTATTATTAATTGCTCCAGAACTTGAGAGTAAAAATAATTTAAGATGGCTTGTCGCTTAAATCGGGCCGCCGTTTTAATTAAAATAAACTGGTCTGCTTCTAAGTGCTGCAGAGGGATCATTGCTGCGCGAATATCTTGGATAGCACCTATAGCAATTAAAAAAATGTATTTGCAGGTTTGAGGCGATAAAGAGCCATATTGCTCTCTATAAAGCGTTATGAACACAGTTCGCCAGTCAAAGGTGGACGGTAAAGGAGCGGGGAGGTCTTCCGAGAAAAAAAGGTTAAATAATTTTTCCCAAACCCAATAGTCGTTTGCTAATCGGTAAAAGAGTTTACTAGTTAATTGCACCTTGCCTAAGAGAGATTCAGGGTCAATAAGGGAAAAAATACGAACCCAAATTTCTTCGGGTAACTCGATATATTCTTGTGGTACTGAAGGGGGTGTTTTTTGAATGAAACTGTACTTAGTTCTCATGGTTGGTTCGAGGGGTGCTTATTAAAATGAGCAATTGTACTATTATTTTTCAATAAAGAAATAGAATAATTACAATCGCTTAAGTCCAAAATGTAATTTATTTTAGAAAGCGGTCTGTCTTTAGGCTATAAGAGTTTCCCACCAAGTTTTCCCCTTCCTGCGAAGAGCAGGATCAATTATTCAGAACCCCGAACTTATTTATACTCATTAGTCAAAGCAGAAGTTAAATCTGGGTAATGAAATTGATAACCAACTTCCACTAATCGTTTGGGTACCACACGTTGTCCCTTGAGCAGTAAATACTCACCCATTTCACCGAATAAAGCTTTTATTAGATAAGCCGGCATTTTTAAAACCAACGGACGATGCATTGCTTTAGCGAGGGTGCGTGCAAATTGCGCTTGGCTGACGGGAATAGGGGCCGTTACATTGAAAGTACCTGTCAAATCAGGATGGTCGAGTAAGAATAAATAGGCGCCAACTACATCATCAAGGTGTACCCAGGAGAGGATTTGCTTACCATCGCCGATAATTGCCCCTAAACCGACATAAAAGCTAGGACTAAGTTTTTTCAACATGCCTTCCCCTTTTTTAAGTACGACACCAAAACGAGTAGTCGTTACTTGCATGCCATAATCTACGGCAGGTTGCAGCGCGCTTTGCCAACGAATGCCAATTTCACTAAGAAAATCAGGATGATTAAAGTTAATCAGACTTGTTTCATCGAAAGCTTGAGGATCGCCATTGTTTTGCGTTCCATAAATTCCAATCGCATTGGCACAGTAAAAATGGGGTTTGGCTTTGTGCTTTATTGCCCAATTAATCAAATCAGAGGTGGTATTGACACGTGAATCAATCAGGAGGCGTTTTACTTTTGGAGTCCAGCGTGACGCGCCAATGCTGTAACCACAGAGATTAATTATTGCATCATAGGAATTAGCATCCAAATCCGCTAGTTTTTCCCAAGTGCAGGTTTTTATTTTTTTTTGCGGAAATCGTTTTCGCAATACTTCATTGTCGCGTCCAAGTACGGTGATCTTATGTTTTAACTGTAGGACGTTGACTAAGTGATGTCCGATAAAACCAGAGGCTCCTGCGATCAATAAATTCATGCTCACTCCCTTAATACATCTTGGCAAATTACCAGAATAACTGTGCTGGTTATTTTTCTCAATCTAAAATGTGGTTAATGGTTTCTTAATAATCACTTTGTATAATAGTTTTAAATCCATTTCGATCTTTATCCCTATGACAATAACTGCTGGTATAGCGGAGATCAATTCTCTAGATGATGCGAAGGCTGCTTGGGAATTGTTTTTGGGGCGTTTTTTCTCCCCAGAGATTCCCAATGAGGTTGATGTCACTTTTAATCCCGAATTGCGAAAATTTACTCCACGACAAAATCATGATGCCAAAAATCAGGATCCTTCCAATGCCGATGGAAGGACAGACCACTCCGATGACTTCGATGATTTCTTGAATGGGAATGAAGTGACGATTCCGGTTGGCATGGTACTTCGACAAAAGTGCCTCGATGATCTTGAGCAAGCAATTAGAGAAGGTGATTACAAACATCGACGGTTTTCATATACCTCTTTACCTTTTTATGCCTTGTGGCTGTTTAAACAAAACAAAATAACACGTCAGCAATTGGCAACTATCTTGGCAAGAGTACAAGTTCTTCAAACTATGCCGATAAAGGAAACATTTAGGATTGTCGATGATCAAGGCCAATTTACCCAAGATGCAAAGGAAAGACTACTTCCTATTCTTAAAAAAAATGCTTATAGCGGAGGCTTAACTGACTGGCATGTGGAGCGCTTTCGTTTGCTTATGCATGCAGCACCTAAGTCAGAGCAAATGTTTTATACCTCAACAGCTAATCCCAAAATTGCACGTAACGGGGGCCTGGGAACTCAACTTGGGGATGCCCTGGCAAGAAATGGCGCTTGGTTTAGAAAAAATTCTCTGTTTACTGAGCATAATGTTGATATTCATATGTCCTTTGGCGCTATTGAAGGGTTGCAAATAGCAATAAAAGGTATTTCTGGAGCGGCGGCTGCTCGTGCAAAATTAGGTAAAGTCAGTATTGACTCAGTCAAAGAAGGGGTTGAGTATAATTACAGACAAACAGCGGTAAGTATTCCTGATAGTGGTGTTGAGGCAATAACGAAAGGTATTCATAATTATTCCTACAGCCCAATGCCTGCAGTCACTGCACATGATGTTTTTCATGCAAGATTACACAATACGATTCCACCTGAGTTTCATATGATGTTAAATCATATGGATTACATTGCTTCCAAACATACTAAGATACCGAAGTCAAAACTGCTCTGGCAGTTAGTTGATCGGGAATTTCACGCCTTTCAATTTCAGTCTATTAATTTAAATTCCCCGCAACAAGGAGCTAGGTTGTTTGTAAATCTGTTTGCTACAGACTTAGAAGAAGAACACCCTCTTTTGAAAAATGACCATTTAACTGATGAAGGCATTGCAATAGTTTGGGACATGGTCAATCAGCCTGAAAAGCCTGAAATATGGCAAAAAATTTATAAAGTAGATATAAATAGCCTAGGTGAACCTTATAAGAAACATATCTTAAAAATGAAAGATTTTGCTCAATCAGGTAGTCTTAAAATGGATGAGCATCCTAAACTTATTAATCTTAAATATCGGTTATTTTGCACGACCTCTCCAGCAGACTATAAACTGCTTTATCAAATAATCGATACAATGAAAGACGATTTATTAACTAATGGCAAAGCGAGATTACTATTTGGAAAAACTAAAACAAACAGAGTAGCTCTTAAATTCGGAGTGCCTAAGCATAGCTTTGTTATCACTGAAGAAAACGTAAAAAAATTCATACCTTTTCTCCTTAATAAATATCTTTTCCAAGGCATTGATAATCAATTTATCCAACAAGAGGCAAGAGCACTATCTGATAAAGGGGTTTTAGGCGTTACAGCAACAGCCCTTAATGAGGAGCTGCAAAAATTTTCTTCTTTTGAAGAAAAACTAGCCTTTCTTGAAAATTGTTGTATTCGAATAGTGAAGTCAGAAGCCTATGAGAGAAAACATCCGCTCGTGGATAGTTACTTTGCTTTCTTAAAAAACCCTTTGACCACCTCGCAACGACATCATGTGAGACTGCTGCAGGAAAAAATGCAAGAGCTGGTTACTGAACGACTGAATGAATTGAAGGAAGAGCCAGAAAAATTAGAGGAATTTAAGTGGCTCATGGTAAATCGAGATTCAAAACTTGCCCATGTAAACACTAAACGGTTTTATTTGCATTTCGATGTGTTATTTGCAAATAACGCCGATAGTCAAAAGTCAGTGCCGCTGAATCCTTAATATCATCGAGTTACTCAATACGACACAAGTTTTGAAAATGACATTGTTGACAAATTGAGGCATTGATAGGTTGCGGGGGGCAGTGACCTTGCCTGAATTCTTCTGCTAATTCAGTTAATTGCGCTTCCCAATGTTGTCGGTAATCAAGCCAATCTTCCTCTTTTTTTATGGGGGCTAAACCGGGTAGGGAATGATTTTCTTCACTTAAGCCTTTACAACTAAATTGCCCTGCTTTTAATTGAGCAAATACGAGCCCATTGATCGTTTGATCAAGCAATGCATAGAGTAACAATTGTGGTTCTTTAGGACGTTCCTCTTTCCATGGCAGACTTTGTGGCAAGCTGCTTTTATAATCAATTACCCATTTTTTGTCTTGCTCAATCCGGTCAAGCCTATCCACGCGAACACGAAAATCAATTCCTGCTAAATGTATCGTAAACGCTTGCTCTAGAGCTTCAACTTCAAAAGCGGGGCGTTGCCGTTCCCATTGAAGGCAAGCATGGACTAAACGCTTGAGCCTTGCTAATTCAACCTCTTGGAACAGGGATGAAAAAGAATGGGTTCGTTGATCAATTAAAGGTTCTAAAGCTGAGCGAATGGCTTGTTCGATATGGTTTTCTAATTCTTCGGCATTAAGTTCTAATAAGGTTTTTTGATTGTGTAATGCTCGCCAGAGTAATTCCATGACCTTATGAATCACCTGTCCCCGTTCTTTGGCATCAGGCCCAACTGAGGTTTCTAAAGTCGTTCTAGCATGTAAGCGATGCTCTGCGAAAGCACGGAATGGACATTTTGCTTGATTGGCTAACATCGCAGTTCCTCCTGCCGTTTTTTCACCATTAATCAAAGGAATTTGATAATTTTCTGCGAAATAAACGACTTGAGAACTAGTATTTGCTTTGTCAATTTCGCTTGCAGGAAAAGCAGGTAAATGAGCAACCAGCGGGCTAGGCATGTTGGGTTTATCATCACTTAAGCGAGGGTAGCTATAAACTACCTGAGAGCTACTATTAGCAAAGCGTTGCAAGACCTTTTTTGCCAAATCTAATTCACGTGCAGGCGAAGCATGCGGCATACAATTATCACGTTGCAATGAGAGTGGAATAAAGGCAGAAAGTCGTGCATTTTGCGGCAAAGATTGATCAGTCAAACCTGTTAACCAGAGGCTATCAAAAGAACAGCCTCCTGCTTCTAATAAGCCAAGAATTTGAATCGGCGCTTCTGCTTTTTTAGCTTGAAAAATGGTTGATTTTGCTAAATAACTGAAGGCATTAAAGGCTTCCTCCTGGGACAGCTCCACAGTGAGTAAATTAAGTTGTTTAAACTCGTCAAATAAGGCTAAAAATCGTTGATAACATTGATAATTAGCAGAACTTAGAGAGTATTCACCTGGAAAGCCTAGAGCTAGTAGGCGATTTTTAAACGCTGTAACCCATTCAGTTGGGGAAGCACTTTGAGGATAAGGGGTGATGGTTTTAACTAACTCAGCCAATTGAGGGGTTGTTTGCTTCAATTCTTTAAGTAATGCGGTTTGTTCAAATTGAAATTCCTTCAGTACCTTGCTTTCCTCCATAAGCTGGGCTCGAGCCAGCATTTCAGTTTGTGAATAAGCCAAATAAGGCGAATGAAGTAATAAACGTGCTTGATAAGTATTGAAATAATTGCCATTGAGCTGAATCCAGCAGATTGCATGGGCAACGAGTGGGTAATCGGACAAGGCTTGGCCAAGAGAAATATTAAATTGTTCTGGCGAAAATTGCTTTTGCAAAAGGCGTTGCAAGGACTGAGATTGAGTTTGTAAACCAGGAACGACAACAGCAATGCGTTTTTCACCTTTGGCGAGACAGGTTTTTATCCAATGCATTAATTGCTGATACTCATCTTGTTTGTCCTGAGCGGCATACAATTGTAGCTGGGTTGTCGTTGTGTTCAGATCATAGTGGTATAGTTGGCAACCTTGCCCGCTGAAATATTCTTGTAACGCACGTTGTTGCGGGGTGTAATCATCAAAACAGGCCCATACAAAGCTCTCTCGCCCGATATCTGTTTTTTGACAGCTTAAATAATTGGCTAATTGAGCTTCCGTAATAGCCTCTATTTGGTGGAGTTGCTGAAGTAATTCTAAAGCCCAGAGTTGGAATTGCCTTGTTTGCGGCGTCGACAAAAAAGAAGGATGGTTAAAATCAATTTGCCAATATTGACAACGAACCCAAGCATCCACCACCGCTTGTAGTAAACCCTCGTTCAAGAGCGGAGTATGATTTTTAAGAGTCTGGCGGCAAAGATAATGGAATTGTGCTGGGGTTAGAACAATAGGGTGCGAATTATTTGGGTCGTTGTGACATAAGAGCTTGAACTGAATTTGCAAAAAAGCAGAATAGGGCAGACAACGAGGTTTATCCTGCACGGATTCGTAATGAGTTTTAAAAAAATCATTCATTAATTCATTGCTTAAACGATTATTAGGAGTAATAACCGTAGCGCCATTTTCCATCAGTTTAAACAAAAGGGCTTTATCATTCATCATTGGGTGCATCAGATTATCCGTGATCTTTAGTTTCAATGCGTTGCTGATCAACGGCAATTAAACCGGGTAAGAAATGTTTGTTGAAATAAATCGCTACAAGCCCGGAAAGAGGAATAAACCAAAGTCCTATCGTCAAGCTGAGTGAAGCTAAGATTGCTCCATAAACAACGAAGTAATCTTTCACGTGGTGCAGCCGACTTACAAATATCGGATCGGAAAAATAATAATGAGCTAAAATCGCTAAACTCCCAAGAATTAGTATCAGAAATGCAAGTAAAATACCGATTAAAAAAGGACGAAACCAATGTGCTTTTTTAGCTAAAGCTTTTCCCAAAAAGCAACCAACTAAAGCGCCAATAATGAGGGCAACGAAGACAGAAGGCAATAGAGGTAGAAGCGCTTTGTCGCGTAAAGATAAGAGGGTGTATTTGGTAAATAAGCTAAATAACAGTAAATACACGGCAAAAAAAACGGCCCCAGCAAATCTGGGGCTTAGTGGAGAATAATTGTTAGCCTTTGAATTCATCATCTTGTCACTTAGTGGTTACATGTTCTCTATTTTGCTCCGCGGGTTTTACTACGGTCTCATCTTTTGTTTCTACGGGATTTTCTTTAAGTGGTTTTAGTTTTTCATGTTTAGAGTGTAGTATGTCGTAAACTAGATGCCCGCGTAAATACATTGCTGCTAAACCGGCAGCAATTGCAAGCCACAAACCTGCGACAAGAAAACAATAGAGTAATATAAATAAATAAGTAACAAACAGGTTATTGAACCCTAAGTCAGCAAAGGCTTCAGGGTGATGGGTCTTAAATAAATAGAAGAAGATTAAAGCATAAATAGGTAAAGCAGCAAGAACCATGGCAAAGCCCCAAAGAAACGCTCTGCGGCGATAGGGTTTTTGAGAATGGATAATACGCTCGCCAAAAATAGCACCAAAACAACTCGCCATGATTACTGCTAGCAGTATGGCTTGGAAAGTAGGTAATATCTGTGCCACCCCGAATGCATAAAAAAAGGCATCAATAATGATGGTTGCCACAATTGATAATAAGCCAAAATAAACTGCGGAAAGCAAGCGAGGGTTTGAAATAGATAAAGCCTCATCAATTTTTTTCATTATTTCTCCTCCAAGCAAGCAATGATTAGATAAGAATCGGTTTCCATCGCTTGTAAAAATCCATTAAGTATAATATTAGACTAAATTACGTGGCTTATTTCACCTTTAATTAAAATTAACGGTCATAAACGTTTGAATAGAGTTAATTATTTGGTAAAATTATGGTCATTGAGTAAATTTGTTGTAAGCTATGACTTTTTTTTATAAAAGTAATGAAATCATTCCAGGAGAACCGAGTCGAGCGGGGCATACTTTTTTTAAAGATGCTCAATACCTTGATGCTGATGGTTCTTTAAGAAAAATTGTTTATAAAAAAAATAAACAAGGCAACCCTCAATTATCTCGCCTTGAATTGGCATTAACTCTCGTAGCTAGGCGTTTTTTAGGGCCTGATTTGACTCCTAAACAGGCCTTAGTAAAAAACGAGGAGCAAGAAATTATTGGCCTTGCATCCGAGCACTTTTCTTACACCGCAAAAAGGCGGGAAGGCTTAGGTGTTTTTGCATCCATTGACAAAGATAATAGGCCCAAACCTGCGAACGATTCGGAAGGTATAAAAAATAACTTTAAAGAATCGTCATCACGCTACTGTATTACTTACAGAACTGTCAGTGAAGGGGAACAAATTCCGATCGCTTTTCTTGATCAATATGATCCAGGTATTTTTAATGTGTTATGGCAATTGAGAAGCAGCGGGCAAATCGAATTCGACATGAATTCCTTAGCTAGTGTGTTAACCAGTTCTTATACCTTAGAAGAAGATGATCTCCACAAAGGGAATTGGGGTTTTTATATAGTAAAAAAATTAATAAAAGGGGAGGAAAAATTTCAAGTTGTATTTTTTAAAATTGATAATGATATGATGATGGTTGATAGTGTGATGTCGCGTTACAATGCTCGTATGACAAGCTGGCTACATAACGAGCATGCTTTCGCAATCACACTACGCGATCTTACTGAATTTCCAAACCTTCTTGATTCAAAAAATTTTTATTGGCCGACTTATTTACGTTTGCTTGCAAATCCACTCGATAACAAAGCGTACTCAAATTCCGAGGAAGTTTGTGCCTTTATTGAATTAGGTAAAGACCCCGAGTTTCAACAGGCAAAATGGCGAGAATTTTATAAACATATTCTTATTCCCCAATCTATTATTGAACAAGATTTAGAAGAATTTTTTGATAAAAATAATCCGGAAGATAGAGCACAAATTGCTTTAATTACTCATGCAGTGCTAGCAAGACAAGCTATGTTAAGGGCTGTACTTTTTTCTAGCTCTCCATTTCGTGATTTTGTGACGACCATGAGTGAAGAAGATTCCCAATCAATTCAGGAAGAAATTATTAGAGATATCAATCCATCAATCCAAGAATATTTAATTAATGATATTGATGCGAATATGAATCGCTATAATTCATTCTGTGCAAATGAATTTATCGAGGGTGATACACCATTGCATCTCGCAATTCGACTAGGGGATTATCGTTATCAAGAAACTTGGCAAGCGTTTAGTGAGTTTGCGGAACAAGAAAATAGTGAAGGCGAAAAACCGTTAGATGTCGCTGTCGCAGCAATTGAAAATGTCCATTCTCATCCTCTCCATGAGGTAAGAAAAAATCCCTTTCTTATCATTCAATCCCTCCTCAAAGAAGGGGTGGAAAAAACAGATTCGTATAAAGAATTAAATAAACAACAAAGGAAAAAAATCAAAAGCTATTATTTAAATTCCACTCATAGGATAAACGCCTGTGAAGTGAGTTCTACTAAAGAATTATTAGAGCTTATGCAAGGCATTGGTGAGGATCATAATTTAAGCTTGAAAATGAAAAAAGAACATTCAGTTATCTGCATGAAAGAATTTATTAGAGCGCATAAAGATGATTCTAATTATGAAGAAATTTTATTAGATATGAAGGAAGCTTTGAACGGTTATAAAAATCCTCCAGCACCAGAGCTTCAATTTATTCGCCAACTACGAAGTCGTTTATGGATTATTCGTAAAATTAGAGGTCTTTTTGGACAAACTTCGACGCAAAGTGAACTCAATGGATTAATCAATCAAGAGTTAAATCGCTTAAATCCCAGCTGCTTTTTTTCCTGTTTTTCCTTCTTTTTCTGTCAATCCGAGACTGATATTGATTCTGAGACAATAATTCCAAATTCTCAAGAAGATGTTCCACTCATTTCTCATGAAACTGTATTAGTTATTTGACTGCTTCTAAAATAGCAGTCACTCCCATGCCCCCTGCTGTACATATAGAAATTAAGCCTCGGCCGCTGCCTTTTTGGTGTAGCATTTTGGCAAGACTTGCAACAATCCGAGCGCCTGTTGCAGCGAAAGGGTGCCCTAGAGCGACAGATCCCCCCTTGATATTTAATTTTGAGCGATCGATGGTTCCCAATGGTGCGTCCCGATGAAGGATGCGTTTGCAATAATCCTCTGATTCCCACGCTTTTAAAGTACATAAAACTTGCCCCTCAAACGCCTCATGAATTTCATAAAAATCGAAATCTTGTAGAGCTAATTTATTACGCTTTAAAAGTTCAGATACAGCAATGGTGGGGGCCATTAACAAGCCTTCACCATGTACGTAATCTACCGCTGCGACTTGAGCATCAACAAAACGGGCAAGTAAAGGATAATTAAATTTTTGAGCTAAATCTTCACTAACCAAATAGACTGCCGAAGAACCATCGGTGAGAGGAGTAGAGTTGCCTGCAGTTAAAGTGCCGGAACCGCTAAAATCAAAAGAGGGTTTTAACTTGGTCAATTTTTCTATCGTCGTATCTTTACGCAAAATGCCGTCGCGTTTTATGCCTTGAAATTCAAAAACCAAATCATCGTAAAAACCCTCATCATAAGCCTTAGCAGCATTTTGATGACTTAAAAAAGCCAATTCATCTTGGGCATTACGAGTAATATGCCATTCTTTCACCATTTTCTCAGTATGTCCCCCCATTGATAAACCTGTCCTGGGCTCCACAACCGCAGGAAATTGCGGTTTTAAATCGCTTGGACGAAAAGAAAATAATAATTTTAATTTTGTGGGAAAATCTTTCGCTTGATGCAAAGCAAGTAATTTTTGAGCAAAGGAACGCTTGAACATAATTGGCATATCGCTATTTGTATCGACACCGCCAGCAATGCCATCATCAATTTGGTAGTTGGCAATTTTAAGGGCGATTTGCAAAGTAGTTTCTAGACTCGTTCCACAAGCTCTTTGCAGCGAATATCCCGGTGTATGAGGATTGAGGTTGGAGCCAAGTACGCATTCTCGTGCGAGATTCCAATTAAAAGAGCTATTCATCACAGCGCCAAGCCCCACGTCACCCAAAACTCTATTTTCAAGGTGCATTTTTTTGACCAGTTCCTGTAAAGAAGCAAGCATCAAATCCTGAGTTGATATTTCATTATAAGTGGTCATTGACTTTACAAAGGGGGTCCTAATGCCTCCTGCGATATAGACTGGTCTTGTTTTCACCTTGAAATCCTCTTCGGGTATATTAGCTAATAATAGCTCAGCTTAAGCGAATTTATTAAGACAATTATTGGCCATCGATTAGAAAATATATTCTTTATGTGCCTATAAAGTTCATAGGAGTTGGGGGACTAAATACAATGATTAATGCATTTATTTTATAGTTGTATAAATGGTTATTGTTCTTTAGACTATTTTTTTCCAGTGCATATTAAGAGACTTCACTAAAAGATAGGATATAACATGACAAAATTAAGGAAATTTAAAACCATAACGAGTGTAGGATTAACTACAACTTTGCTATGCGCAAGTTTTGTATCGAATGCAGATAATATTTGTACTATCAATGGCTCTGGTCCTTCGGGCCCGGGTGTTGAGAATGCAATAACTAGTTCTCCTATTTATCAACATTTATATAATTCATTATACCCAGCGATACCCATTTTCACTCAAAATCTCCTTGATTTACAAAATGCACAGACCGTTCAATCAGGCCAAGACGCTACCTATGCGATACTGAAAGCGAATGCTGATAGCTTTGTTGCCAACTACAGTGCCACTAACCCCTCTGCGCAAGGTGGAAGACTGGTCATTGCAGATCCAGATGGTACTGTGGTCTATGATTCAGCAAAGAATGGAAGCAATTGCTCAGGAGCTGCGGGTCCAGCTAATACTTTCTCTTGTTATTTAGCAAAAGGAATTAATGAAAACCACAATACACGTGTCTCTTTCATGGATTCAGAAATGTGGTCATGTGGCGTTGGTGCTGAAAGAAAATTTAGTACTACGGTTAATCAAACTCAATCTTATGTAGCAGCACGTTTAGGCGCGCATTTAAATGGTGTCGGTGCTATCAGACTTGGCATTAACTCTTAAGTGACCACTACGCATTAGAATAATTATTTAATTAAGGAGTATCAGTGAATCGGAATTCGTGTTTATTCGTCTTATCAGCCACTCTTCTAGCCTCTAATGTCTTTGCAGGTACTATGGGATCTTTAGCTGCTGTACCTTCCTGGTCTTGGGTGGGCGCGGTTAGTGTAGGTCCAGTCTGGGAGAGCAGTGGTCGGACTCAAACATTAGGGTTACCAAGAACCTATATCACTCATAAATCTAACAGAACTTTAGTAGACGGTGAAGTTTTTATAGGTGTGCAAAAGCCGTTTCTCCAACAGCTTCAGGCTCAATTGGGACTTACGGTTGCTGCAACAAGTGATGCTAGGCTTTCTGGTTCAATTTGGTATGATGCAAACCCATTGTTTAATAATTATGCTTATAATTACAAACTGCAACATACTCACGTTGCTGTTAAAGCTAAATTACTAAGAGATAATGGCTATTGGTTAATTCCCTGGGTAAACGGCAGTATAGGTGTGGGTTTTAACGAATCATATTCCTTCAGAAATTCGCCAACGATATTTGAGGCCCTGCCTATTTCCAATCTTGGCTCTCACAGCACAACATCCTTTACCTATACGGTGGGTGCAGGAGTACAAAAAGCGCTGAATTCAAATTGGCAAGTTGGTGTTGGTTATGAATTTGCCGATTGGGGTCGGAGTGAACTTCGAGTGCCCACTTTCGGTCATGGCTTAAAACTCAATCATCTCTATACCAATGGAGTTTTATTTAATTTAACTTATATTGCATAAGGTCTAGGTCATGAAGACACGATTTCTATTGAAAAAAACTGGGGTGGGGTTAAGCATGCTAATGATGACAGCAGCACAGGCCGGGATTCCTGTTTGGACCTTTACTCCTTTAACACCTACCAATATCGTAGTGCCATCAAATGGCACAGCGAATGTCAAATATCAGATTACGAATCAATCCATTCAGCCGCATCTTTTAGCAATGTTGGACGTGCCCTTTGGTATCACTCAGATTAAAAACACTGCTGGAGACTGCGATCCCTTTTTTTATCTGTCAACAATAGGGCAATCTTGTACACTGAATTTAAATATTACGGGTTCTAATATGATAAGTAGTAGTATTCAGGGTGGACCTAAGGTTTGTCAGCTAAACTCTCTTGAATGTTATCAACCCGATCCATTAAGTATTTTAAATATCATTCAAGGCCCTATGACCTTTTGCTCTTTAGGTGGGTTCGGTCCTTCCGCCCCAGGTGTTGATAGCGCAATAGGTGGCTCAGCGCTTTATCAGAATTTATATTATTCATTGCTCCAAATGTCACAAACCTTCACCAATGATTTAACAGCCTTACAGAATGCACAGACTTTTCAGTCTGGTCAGGATGCTACTTATGCAGTATTGAAAGCAGATGCTGATAATTTTGTCGCCAGCTTTAACGCCACAAACCCAAGTTTACAAGGGGGAAGATTGGTCATTGCTGATCCGGATGGTACTGTTGTTTATGATTCTGCAAAGAATGGCAGCAATTGCTCAAAAGCTGCAGGTCCAGCTAATACTTTTTCATGCTATTTAGCAAAAGGAGTTAATGAAAACCACAATACACGCGTCTCTATCATGGATGCAGAAATGTGGCCTTGTGGAGGAGGGGCTGAAAGAAAATTTAGCACTACTGTTAATCAACCTCAATCCTATGTAGCGCTACGTTTAGGTCCACACTTGAATGGAGTTGGTGCTTTCAGGCTTGGTGTTAATTCTTAATGAGGTAATTAAAAGACAAAGGCTTGAGTGCCTTTGTCTTTGATTTGATAATTATTTGTTCTTTATAAGTTTATCTTCAACTTCTTTTTTCATAACAATAATTGAAATACGGCGGTTATTTGGATTTAAGGGATTTGTTTTATCCAATAAAACCGAGGAAGCAAAGCCCGTTACTTCCATGACTTTATCTTCCTGTAAACCCGATTTAAGAAGAACTCGTCTTGCCGCATTGGCTCGTTGTGTAGATAATTCCCAGTTACTTTGTGTCAAATCCTCAGGGTTGTTGTAGGGATTTGCATCCGTATGACCTTGGATACTAATTTTGTTGGGGACAGTTTTTAAAAGCTTGGTGATTTTATCAAGAATGGGTTGCATTTCTGGACTCATTTGATCCGATCCCATTGGAAACATAGGCTTATTCTTATTATCAATAAGCTGAATACGTAAACCCTCCGAAACTTCGTCCATCAATAAGCGATCTTTTAATTCGGCAAGGGCAGGATCTTTATCTACCATGATCAAAATATTTGATTTTAATTCTTTAAGTTTCTCTATTTCCTTTTGTTTCTCGTTAAGCGTTCCTTGTTTCTCCCCATCAGCTGTTTTATCAGCGGAGACTTGCCCGTCATGCTTATCTAATTTATCCCCCCCACCTTTAACTATGTTTGTCCTCGAACCCATGCTATCGCCGCCAATTAAGGCAATGCGTAGCGGCTGTTTGAAATATTCACTTATGCCATCTTTTTGTGCTTTATTTAAAGAGGCGATTAGCCACATCAATAAGAAAAAGGCCATCATTGCCGTGACAAAGTCGGCGTAAGCTATTTTCCATGAGCCACCATGGTAAGGATGGGACTCCCCCGCTTTTCGTTTAATGATAATGATGTTTTTACTTTCAGCCATAATTGCTCCATAAGGTAGAGGCTAAGCATTGAGGATGCATTTTGCACACTAGCGTTATCGATGATTGTTAAGCGGCATCGGCAGTATCTGCTTTTACTGGTTTAATTCCTTCATTAAGTTCATTGAATGATGGTCTTGCGGTTGAGAACAAGACTTTTCTGCCAAATTCAGTGGCGATAAGAGGGGGGTTACCACTCACACTCGCTAAGAGTGTGACTTTGATGCAATTCATCATCAGCAAGGTTTCACCTGAACGTTGTTCAATGGCGGTTGCTATCGGCCCAATGAAGCCATAGCCTAATAAGATCCCAAGGAAAGTTCCTACTAATGCTTGAGCGACTAAAATACCAAGTTCCGCTGGCGGGAGATTGATAGATTCCATTGTGTGCACCACGCCCAAAACCGCAGCTACAATACCAAAGGCGGGCATACCATCGGCAAGTTTAGTAATGGCGTTTACTGGAATAAGTTCTTCTTGATGATAAGTGGCTATTTCACTATCCATGAGCGATTCCAATTGAAAAGGCTGCATGTTGGAAGTGATAATTAAGCGAAAATAATCACAAATGAATTCAATGACATGTTTTTTTGTTAAAAGACGCGGGTAGTTACTAAAAATCGCACTATTCTCGGGGGCATCGATATCAGCTTCTAAAGCCATCATTCCTTCCTGGCGTCCTTTGTTCAACAAAGTATAAAGCAAACCTAATAAATCCATATAAAGTACTTTGTTTGATTTTTGGCTTTTAAAAGCAGTGGGTAAGGCTTTGAAAATGGCTTTTAAAACACTGGACTGATTACCAACGATTAGAGAGCCGATTGCTGCTCCGGTAATAATTAATAATTCAATAGGTTGAATGATTGCTTTCAAATGCCCACCAGCCAGGGCAAATCCACCAAAAACCGATAATACAATTACAATGTAGCCAATCAAGATAAGCATGTAATGTCCCTAAAATGTATATTCCCTATAAATACCCATCCTACCTGCCCTTTTAAGGGCAGATGAATTGACTACTATTTTAGATAATCATGTACAACCCGACCATAAGGTAATACTAGATCAGTGATTATATGTGCAGCTTTAACGACATGTTTTACCGGTAAGAAGGCAATAGGAGCCAGGGCATGATAGTTTAAATCCAATCGTGCAGGTCCTGTCCAGGCCCCTTTAATGACCAAATCTTCCAAATGATATTCCACCAATTCACAAATGCGGGTTGTTCCATCAACATGGGGAATTATTTTCAGTAGATAATTGGGGCCGGACATGGATTTTTTTATAGCCTCTGTCTCGAGTTTTTCATACTTGAAACCCATAGTGGCTGTCGCGACCCGAGAACTACCATAATCTAAAATACCCAGAAGGGTTTCTTTTTCCACTCTGAGGCAGGGTTGTGCTAGCTTTTTGGGAAAGCCCCAAATTTCCCGTCCACCTGAGATCGGAGGTTGGTCATCTAAATACATTGCATGAGTATAAGAGCCTGACTTTCCCTTAAAACGAACAGGGATAACTTGACCCGATTCGGTATAGTCACCAAAGCCAGTTGAATCTGGCATCCGAATCACTTCAAAATTAACTAAGGGTTCAACGACTTCTAGGGGCGCCGGTACTATCTCACGCAGTAAGTCGATATCTGTTTCGTAAGTAATAATAAAGTATTCTCTATTATTAAACTGATAGGGCCCTCGAGGGTAAGAGGGGCATGAAAAAGGCATTGCAAATGCATTCTTCTTAATTTGTGCTTCATCCATTTTAAAATTCTCCTTGACGTATTAAGTTCATTAATACTTAGCCACAATTACTCCATAAACCAACCATGACTGACTACTAATGATTGACCGGTTAAGGCATTGGAGGGGAACGCTGCGAAAAATAAAGCGGTTTGCGCAACATCCTCGACGGTGGTGAATTTTCCGTCTACTGTATCCTTTAGCATAACCTTTTTAACCACGTCTTCTTCACTTATTCCCAATTCTTTTGCTTGTTCAGGGATTTGTTTATCTACCAAAGGAGTGCGGACAAAGCCAGGGCAAATGACATTAGCATGAATTCCATATTCACCTGCTTCTTTAGCAACTACTTTACATAAACCTAATAATCCATGTTTCGCAGTTACGTAGGGTGCTTTTAATTTAGAGGCCAATTTTGAATGGACAGAGCCCATATAGATGATACTGCCGCCTTTTTTTGCTGCGTACATGTGTTTTAGACATGCTTTGGTCGTTAAAAACGCACCGTCTAAATGTATAGAAAGTAATTTTTTCCAATCGGCATAAGCTAATTGATCAATAGGGTCAATAATTTGAATTCCTGCATTACTAACAAGGACATCGATGCCACCAAATTGTTTGGCGACTGCATCAACGCCGGTGTTCACTTGATCTTCGTCAATAACATTCATTTGAACTGCCATTGCTTGACCTTTTTTAGAGTTAATTTCGTCAGCAACAACTTGGGCTTGTTGAAGATTAAGATCGGCAATGGCTACTTTTGCGCCTTCACTTGCATAAAGGAGGGCTATTTCTTTACCTATTCCACTGGCTGCGCCTGTTACAATGGCTACTTTATCTTTTAATCGCATGATTACAGTCCCTGTTTAGATATTGTTTTTACCAGTATAGCAGCGAGTTTTCTATTTTGCTTTAGTACTTAATCGCTAATTTATCAATGACTTCTAAATAAAAACCCCGGTTTTGCGCTTTTCAAACTCAGTATGAGCTAAGAGGGCGCAAAACCAGGGTTTTAACTTCAACAGCTATTAGAAGCTACTGAAAACTCCATTTCTCCAAAAACCATTACCATAACCTAATCCATAGCCATATCCGTTACGATAACCATATCCATTACCATAGCCATATCTATTACCATAGCCATATCCATTACCATAACCATATCTGTTACCATAGTTATAATTGGTATTGTAATAGCCACTTCTCCATGCATGTCGATAATATCTTCTGTCTTGAGATTGACCGATTTGGTTACCAATTAGAGCACCAGCGCCAGCGCCGATAATTGCACCGCCCCCACGGCCAACAGCATAACCAACTCCAGCTCCGGTAGCCCCGCCTGCAACGGTTCCGACTTGAGTATTAGTGCAAGAGCTCAGGGTGATGGTAGATAAACTAGCAAAAATTAAAGTAGAGATGATTGTTCTTTTCATGGTTCTTTTCCTTTTGTTAGTATTGTTGTTTCCCTCAGAAATCATATTAGTACAAAAATAAACAAAATGTTTAATAAAAAAGCAAAATATTTTTTTTAATGTCATGAAAAAACAGGCTAAGTCTTACTGGGACTGTGTTTTAAGCTTGGCTGAGTATTCTGATTGCAAAGATAAATTTTTTGGCTTGAGAAATTATTCATCCCCCAGTAGTATTGGCTTTATCGTTTGGGAAAAAGAGGGCGTAATGTTTCGAGGAAGTATAGTAGCATTGGTGACTCCAATGCATGAGGACAAAGTGGATGTGGCTAAGTTACGCGAACTAGTTGAGTTCCATATCACAGCAGGTACGCATGCTATTGTGGCTGCGGGCACTACTGGAGAAGCAGGAACCCTGTCTCATCAAGAGAAACTTTTAGTCATAAAAACGGTAATAGAACAAACTCGCGAACGCATTCCAGTCATTGCAGGTACTGCAATGAATGCGACTAAAGATTGTATCGAATTGACCAATGAAGCCATGGAATGCGGCGCGCACGCAGCCCTTATCATGACACCAGCTTACATTAAACCGACCCAAGAAGGGCTTTATCAACATTACAGTGCCATTGCCAATTCCGTGGCCATGCCAATCATTCTTTATAATGTACCGGGTCGAACCGCTTGTGATATGTTGCCTGAGACGGTCGTAAGACTTGCTAAGATTTCAAATATCATAGGAATTAAAGAAGCAACTGGTCAAATGTCTCGATTGCAGCAGATTATACGCGCGTCAGAAGGAAGTATTGATGTCTATAGTGGCGATGATCTGACTGCGGCTCAGTGGCTTTTAGCAGGTGCAAAAGGGGTGATTTCCGTCACAGCCAACGTTGCAGCCCGACAAATGGCAAAATTATGTGATGCTGCTTTGGATGATGATCATGCAGGTTGTTTACGAATTAATGAACAATTGATGCCCTTGCATCAATTATTATTTGTAGAGTCTAATCCTATTCCTGCAAAATGGGCCTTAAGTAAAATGGGTTTGATGAGCGATGAGTTGCGATTACCAATGACAACCTTGGCTCAAGAACACCATCAAGCAATGGAGCAAGTACTTCGTAACTTGCAACTTATATAGAAGAGGATAGTTGTAGTGAAAAAAAACGTTGTTCTTTTAATATCGGCGCTGCTTTTAGCGGGTTGTTCTGCTTATACTAGTAATGGTGAAAAGCAATATTTACAAAGTAAAAATGGGGCTACGGTAGCCGTGCCTCCGCCGTTGACCGATTCGAATATTAGTCATTTTTACGATCTGCCACAGCAAAATCAAAATGCTCAAGTGAGCATAACACCACCGTCGGATCCAGAACGTAAAGGTAGCTAGTTAACATACAGGATGATTATGTCAATAGAAGCAGATGGGTTAGCTGTTATCCAAGACTTATCTAGACGTATCGTTGAGGCTCAAAGTCAGATACGTATTTTAGATAGCATAAAATGGGATGAGTCAATCAAGCAGGATTTTTTTAAGCATAAAGGAAAACGCCTACCCGCTGTTGATGAATCATACTATAAAAACAGGCCACTTCCTTTTGATGCTCATGAAAAGCAAGAAGAGTTTCGTTTAATTTTACGAGACGCACAAAATCATCTTGGACAATACACGCCAATCACTCGGCTAATAAAGCGTCAGTGCGAAGAGTATTCGCGGGCTGCGCAGATGCTCAATGTGCGTGGAACGCCCGCTTTTTGTGAATTATCGATGGAATTGTACGGTAGCCCGAATGATGTTTTCTATTCCGGCGGACCGAGATTATCCGAGTTGGGTACCCTTCTTTTTGATGTGCTCAACGCGCTCGATGTGCAATTAAAATCAGAAGCGGATGTAAAACGTTATACTCCGAAACAAGCACAAGAAATGTTGCAGGAACGTTTAAGTCAATTTTTTGATCAGCATCCCGGCAGAGTGACTGTGCAAGTGAGTGATGACATGGTCGCCGATGCTGCAGCAGGTGCTGATACAATTAAGCTCAGCCAAAAAGCAATGTTTAGTGATCGGGATTTAAAATACCTTGAAGTACACGAGGGTTGGGTACATGTTGGCACTACTTTAAATGGTTCGATGCAACCTTATTGTTTCTTTTTATCTAAAGGTTCACCTTCAAGTTCGGTCATGCAAGAAGGTTTGGCTGTCATTACCGAAATAGTCACTTTTTCGTCCTATCCTGCACGCGTGCAAAAAATAACTAATCGGGTTATTGCGCTTGAAAAAGTCAGACAAGGTGCCAATTTTCTTGATATCTATCAATACTTTATAGATTGTGGTTTATCGGAAGAGATTAGTTACAATCAAGCGGTACGTGTTTTCAGAGGGAGCACACCGGAAGGAGGTCCTTTTACTAAGGATCTTTCTTACGCTAAAGGATTTTTGTTGATTTACAATTTTATGCGCTTTGCAATTAGCCAGCGTCGTATCGATACAATTCCTTTATTATTCGCCGGTAAAATAGTCTTAGATGATTTGCCCTTGTTAGGTGAATTAAAAGAGCGTGGCGTGATTTCTCCTCCTGTTTATTTGCCTCCACCATTCCGTGATTTAGCCGCTCTCGGTGCATGGATGAGTTTTTCGCTTTTTCTTAATAAATTTAGCCTTACTGAAATTCAAAAAAATTTCCGTTTTCTTTTAACCTAGATTATTTCAGGGGGAAATGACATGGGGGTGTTAGTTTCTGGTGAATGGACTGATAAGGCATATGAAACAAGCAAAAAGGGGGGATTTAAAAGAGAATCCTCTAAGTTTCATCATGCTATTTCTGAGGACCCCAATGCTAATTTTCCCGCTGAAAAAGGACGGTATCATTTATATGTGTCTCTGGCTTGCCCATGGGCACATCGCACGCTTATTTTTCGACAATTAAAAAAGCTAGACGATTTCATCGATATATCAATCGTCCATCCCCACATGTTAGAAAATGGTTGGGAATTTAAAACAGGAATGGGGGCAACAGGAGATAAGCTTTATGGCTTAGCCTATCTTTATCAACTTTACTGCAAGGCTGATACACATTACAGCGGCAGAGTGACTGTCCCCGTTTTGTGGGATAAAAAAACGAAAACAATGGTCAGTAACGAATCATCAGAAATTATCCGTCAATTTAATCAAGCGTTTAACCATTTAACCGGCGACAAGCAGAATTTTTACCCCAAAGCATTAGCTGAAGAAATCGATGCGATAAACGATAAAATCTATAATACAGTTAACAATGGTGTCTATAAATGTGGTTTTGCGGTCACGCAAAATGCTTATGAAGAAGCATTTAATGAACTTTTTGCAACTTTGGATGAACTTGATAAACATTTAAGCAAGCATCAATATTTAGTGGGTGATCAGTTAACCGAAGCGGATTGGCGTTTGTTTACCACTTTAGTGCGTTTTGATGCGGTTTATTTTGGTCATTTCAAAACGAATAAGCGAAGAATTACTGATTATTCATCCTTACAACCGTATTTGCTGCGGTTATATCACCATCCTGGAGTCAGTGAGACAGTCAATTTGACCCACATTAAGCAGCATTATTATTACAGTCATAAAATGATTAATCCGATGCAAATTGTTCCTTTGGGTCCTGAGCTTAAGTTTTAAAAACACCAAAATAAAAGGAAATAACTCTCATGAATGAGAACAACAATTCAGCGCTTATAAACTTCCGAAAAAATCATTTTTTACCCACAGCTGCACTTTACTATAAAAACCCAGTACAACTGACCAAAGCACAGGGTGTCTATACCTGGGACTCGGAAGGAAAACGTTATTTGGATGCTATCGGTGGCATTGTATGCATTTCTGCTGGCCACAATCATCCAAAGATTAAAAAAGCACTTATTGATGCGATAGAAAATGACACTATTCAACATACTAGTCTACTTTATTTGCATCAAGCACCAGTAGAAGCCGCGAAGCATTTGCTTGAAGAAGCACCAAATGGTATGGACAGAGTATCGTTTACAAATTCTGGTTCAGAGGCGAATGAACTTGCCATCATGGCGGCCCGCCATGCGACAGGAGAAACGATGGTGGTGAATGTACGGCATTCTTATCATGGCGGTACTTCTGCGACCCTCGCTTCCTGTGGGCTCTCAATCTGGCGATTCAAAGCCCAGCCAGTGACCGCTGTAACTTCAGCTCTTGAGCCATATTGTTATCGCTGCCCCTTTAAACAAAAACCTGAAAGTTGCGCTTTAGAATGTGCAAAAAATGTAGAAACGACAATCCAAAATTCAACACATGGCAAGATTGCCGCTTTTATTCTTGAACCAGTGATGGGTGTGGGCGGTTTTATTACTCCGCCTGAGGCCTATTTTTCTGAGGTTTCTCGTATCGTTCATAATTACGGCGGTAAGTATATCAGTGACGAAGTTCAAACCGGCGCTGGTCGTTGTGGCGGAGATTTTTTACTCACAAAAACACTGGGCATCGATGCAGATATGGTGACTATGGCAAAAGGTTTTGGTAATGGCGCAGCAGTTGGGGCAGTATTAATGAAAACAGAGGTCGCTGAAACCATGACTGGCAAAACCTATTTCAATACCTTCGCCGCTGATCCTCTACAAATGATCCAGGCTAAGCTGACTATGGAAATTATTAAAGAAGAACAGTTGGTTGAAAATGCCCGTATCATGGGCAATCTTCTAAAAGATGGTTTGAATCAGCTAGGGAATAAACATTCTCTTATTGGCGATGTTCGCGGTCGTGGGTTGTTGCTAGGGGTTGAATTGGTCAAAGATCGCAAAACAAAGACACCGGCAACGGAGGAAGCCTTGCAGTTAATGGAGCTTTGCAAGGAGAAAGGTTTATTGATTGGCAGAGGAGGTCAGTGGGGTTCTGTCCTAAGGATAGCGCCGCCTTTAACAATTAATCGAGAAGAAGTGAATTTTATGCTTGAAACGATAGACAGGGCTTTATCAGAGTTGCCATCAGCGTAGTTGAATGGGTTGGTATTGGCGGGAAATTCTTGTAGATCGGGCTTTGACTTACAATTTACCATTCTCGAGAAGGTATCATTTAGCAACGCTCTAAAGCTAGCTAGATGCCCAGTAATTATGCTTTAATAAGAGAATATAACCTGAGAATTTAGAGTTTATTATGACTTTTGTGATTACCGAAAGCTGCATCAAATGCAAGTACACTGATTGTGTGGAAGTTTGCCCGGTCGATTGTTTTTATGAAGGTCCAAATTTCTTAGTCATCCATCCTGATGAATGCATCGATTGCGCTTTGTGTGAGCCTGAATGCCCTGTGCAAGCGATTGTCTCCGAAGATGATTTGACTGAAGATCAGATGCAATTCAAAGAGCTTAATGCTGAACTCTCCAAAACTTGGCCCAATATTACGTCTAAAAAGGATGCACCTGAGGACGCTAAAGAATGGGAAACTGTCAAAGATAAACTTCAATATTTGCAAAAAGAGTGGGAGAAGTAATAGAGCTCGTTGATGATGTCGTTGCGCATTGTCAGCGTGTCTTAAGCGACAAAGGAAGACTTGCCACGGCTCTCCCTGGTTTCGTGGCGCGTCAGGCACAAATTGAATTATCGGTAGCTATAGCACAAACAATTACTGAGCGTTCAACTTTAGTCGCTGAGGCTGGAACTGGCACAGGAAAAACATTTGCCTACTTGCTTCCCTGCCTCTTAAATGGCAAAAAAGCGCTAATCTCAACTGCCACAAAAACGCTTCAGGATCAATTATTTCAAAAAGATTTACCAATGCTTGTTCGGGCGCTTGGTTTGTCGCTACGCGTTCAAAATCTTAAAGGCCGAGCGAATTATCTTTGTCGTTATCGTGTGCATTTGCATGCAGAGGAAGGACGGTTTGTTAGTCCTCAATGTGCCCATGAAATTTTGCATGTACGCGAAAAACTGGCGCAATTGACAGAAGGGGAGCGCTCAGAGTTACCGGAAATTAATGAAGACTCACCTGTTTGGCCCTATGTAACTTCTTCCGTGGATAATTGTCTAGGTGGGGACTGCGAATATCATCAAACTTGCTTTTTAGTCAAAGCCCGTAAGCGAGCATTGGAAGCCGATGTCGTGGTGATTAATCATCATTTATTTTTTGCTGATTCGCGCTTAAAAGAAGAAGGGTTTGGCGAGCTTTTACCCGGGGTTGATGTGGTTATTTTTGATGAAGCACATCAACTTACAGAAATTGCAGCGAATTTTAATGGCCAACGAGTTGGGACAAAACAATTTCGTGATTTAATTGATGATTTATTGCGAGAATGGCCAGTACTTGATTTAGCCAATCAGCCGTTGAAGCAATTAAGCGTACAAATGGATAGGGTCAGTGATCAATTATTGCTAGCCTTAACAACAAGCGAAGAACGATTTGCTTGGGATGAACTGAAACGCTTTAAAACCTTTGATTCAGCTTGGAAGGCCTTGCTTGATTTAGTCAATCAGCTTTCAGACTGCCTCGATTCAGCGAGCATTGAAGCGACTTCCGGTTTAGCCCGCTGCCAAAAACGATTAGATGAATTAAAAACGCTGCTACGGAATTTTGAACAGGCAGATAGTCAACAAATCCGTTGGGTAGAGCGATTTAAGCATAGTTTGGTTTTTCATGCGACGCCCTTTGATATTGCTGATGCATTTAGCCAATTATTGCTACGTCAGCAAGCCGCCTATGTTTTTACCTCAGCCACTTTAACGATGGCGTCTTCGTTTGATTGTTTTATTAAACCCTTAGGTTTATTGAAAGCAAAAACCTTAGCATTACCTAGTCCCTTTGATTATCAACAGCAGGCTTTACTTTATTTACCGCGTAATTTGCCTGATCCTAAAAACGCAAATTATTACGAATCATTGGTTGAAAGGGCTCTACCTGTTATTGAGGCCTGTGGAGGACGTTGTTTTTTCTTATTCACCAGTCATCGGGCTTTAAAATTGGTTGCTCATCTACTGGCCAATACTTTAAACTACCCACTATTAATTCAAGGTGATGAAGCAAAACCTATTTTATTAGCCCGTTTTCGTCAACTCGGCAATGCAGTGTTATTGGGCACGGCAACGTTTTGGGAAGGGGTTGATGTGAAGGGGGAAGCCTTATCCTGCGTCATTATTGACAAATTACCTTTTGCAAATCCTGCAGATCCCGTAACTCGCGGAAAGATGGCTTATTTGCAATCGCGTGGCTTGTCTGGTTTTGACGAATTATCGCTACCCAATGCGGTCCTAGCCTTAAAACAGGGTGTGGGTCGTTTGATTCGCGATGCAAGCGATCGTGGTGTTTTAATGATTGCGGACCCTCGTTTAACGGGAAGAGAGTATGGTCGCTATATTTTTGCTAGTCTACCAGCACTCCGTAAAACGCGGGATGAACAAACCGTATTAAATTTTATAGATAGCTTGGCTTTAAGAAATGAACCTGTTAGCAATTGATACTTCAACCGAATGTGCTTCTATCGCTTTACTGCGAAATGGAGAGTTACGCTCCGACGAGCAAGGCGCCCAGCGCAGTCACGCCCGTTTAATTTTGCCTATGGTGGAGAATTTATTGGCTGAGGCTGAATGGAGTTTAAGCCAACTAGACGCCATTGTTTATGGTCGCGGACCTGGCAGTTTTACCGGGCTTCGAATAGCCTGTAGCGTAGCAAAAGGGCTTGCTTATGCGCAAGATCTACCCTTATACCCCGTCAGTAGTCTTGCTGCTATAGCGAATGAAGCCTTGCAGCAAGAATCCAATCTTCAGGAAGCTGCCGTGCTTGCTGTACTTGATGCTCGTATGAATCAGCTCTATTGGGCTTATTTTAATGCTCAATCTTATCAGGTTGACGAGCAGGTTTCTTTCGTTGCAGATATTGGTTTGGAAGATGAGAAACCTTTAATTTTAGCGGGGGTAGGTTATGAATCCTATTTGCCGCAGTTTTCTCCTGCAATCCAAAAGAGAATGGATAAAATGCTTACTATTTATCCTAAGGCTGAAGCGATGATTCGCCTTGTTTTAACCGGCAAAATAGACGCTGTTAGCGCGGCGGATGCTTTACCTGTCTATATTCGCAATCAAATAACTCAAGGAGAACCTCGTGGATAATCGGTTGCTTGAAATTTTAGTATGCCCGCTTTGTAAAGGTAAATTATTGGTTAAGGATAATGAATTAATTTGCCGGTTTGATCGCCTCGCTTATCCGCTTCGTGATGGAATCCCTGTCATGTTGGAACAAGAAGCACGATTGATACCGTTAGAGGAAAAAGAACAATTATGAGTATCGATTTTCATGTGGTTATTCCGGCCCGTTATCAATCTTCTCGATTACCGGGTAAGTTGTTATTAGAACTGGAAGGAAAGACAGTCATTGAGCGAGTCTACAGACAGGTGCTTAAGGCTAAGCCTAAATCCATTATAATCGCTACCGATAGTTTAGAGATTGCAAATCATGCTGCAGATTTTGGTGCGCAAGTTCAAATGACTGCGGTTAGTCATCAAACAGGGACCGATCGCATTGCGGAGGTCATTGCTAGGGGCCAATTTGCAGGACAGGACATCATTGTGAATGTACAAGGTGATGAGCCTTTGATAGCGCCGGAGTTAATCTTTCAGGTAGCGCACAGTCTTTACAATTCACCACACTCAATGGCGAGCTTATGTTGGCCGATTGAGAGTATTGAGCAATTGCATAATCCTAATGTTGTTAAAGTAGTGCGAGATCAACATAATGATGCGCTTTATTTTTCTAGATCTACAATTCCTGCGCATCGCGATAACCCTCAAAGTACTGCTCAGATTTTTCGTCATATTGGTTTATATGCTTATAGAGCAGCTTTTCTACTTGATTTTGTGACCTGGCCGGTTTGTGAACTTGAGGCTTGTGAAGCCTTAGAACAGTTACGAGCGCTTTGGGCCGGGTACAAAATTAGAGTGGATGAAGCTTGTGTGGAACCTTTGCAGGATATTAATACTCAGAATGATCTGTTTTTAGCGCGTAAGTTGCTGAAAAATAGAGTTTGTTAGTAATATTGGTAACGACGAAGATAGCCACTGTCTTGAGGATATCGTCTATTTATCAAAGCGAATCCTCGCGACTTTGACTGCGGAATCCATGGCGCTAGCTTGCTCTGCTTTCTAGCCCTATTGAAATGGACCCCTGGTCAAGCCACGGGGATTCGCCAGTGTAAGTTGGGCCAAGGCTTGAGGTATCGTCACTTTTTTTGAACAAAAATAGGTGTTGTTCCAATCAGTAGCTCGATCCGTTCGGGCTGAGTAAGCCGCGTAGCGCTGTCTCGAAGCCTTGGTGCAAAGCACCTTCGAGTGCCTTAGGACAGGCCCTTCGAGATGTCGCTGGCGCTCCTCCTCAGGCTGAACGGTTCAGTAAAACACTGGATTTGGCTCGAAATATTATTCAAAAAAAAAGTGACGAGCCTCCAGGCCCAAGGCCTAACCAACAATTAGGTAACCCGGTAGAGACTCGACGCTCGGGCTATCAAGCCGCCGCGGCGGCGGCAGCAAATACTGGAAGAACTTCATTGCCCGTTTCTCTCAACAGCTCCTCAGTTTTACAAGCCCAAGGTGTTTTAGGTGTCGGGAAAAAGCGAGCTTTTTCGTTTTCTTCTCCTTTTAAATAGCCCCCGACTTGGTGTTTGAGCGTTTGTAATGGTTTTAAAATATAAATACGAATCCATTGAATAAACTCTGGAATCACACCCTCGGATAAACTTTCCATTTTGGTATGATGAATAGTCTGGTTTACCATGTCGATTTGTTGCAATGCATATTTTTTATCAGCACAGGCAAGTAAGCGCTCATAAGTTTCCTGTGGATTAATGATGACTATACCAGTGGCTGCTTGTTGTTCTTTTTCAGTGAGCATTCCGAGCAACTCGCTACTGATATACATTTGATTAATTTCATCAAACTTTAGTTGCATTTCTAATAATTTAAATAATCGTAGATCCACCTTATTTAAATAATCTTTGTACTCAGCAAGCCGCGCATAGTTAGCTACTGTTCCGGGGATTGCTCTTAATTCTTGAAGCTTTGCTTTTATTTCTTGATCGTCTTGGGCAAACTCATTCTCATCCCCATCTTCGGGATCGGTTTCAAGTGCACTATCTATGTATTTGTCAAGTATACGCCTATATTCTTTTTCCATCGTTTCAATGACATAAAGTGACTTTTGATAGGCGGCTGATTTTAGACGAGTCTCAATGACTTTTGCTTTTTCAAAAACTTGAGCTCGAGCATCTAAGGCCTCTTGAGCCTTGCGAATGTCTTCTTCTAAAAAAAGAATGTGGGCTTTCATTTGAGAGTTATCGGCTCTATCGATGTTTTGATATCTCTCTATAACCTCATTAATGGCTATATGGACTTTCCGATTTTGTTGGTTGAGTTCTATTATAAAAGGATTAATTTCGCTTAATCTATCCCCCAGAGCAGGGCGTTGTCTCATTAAATCAGTCAATTTTTGTTCGTAAAAACGGTTTAATAAGTGCCGTGCTTCTTGTTTATGGCTTTTTAAACCCATTAACAATTTTTCAACCACTCGCTTTACAAGATGGAGATCAGTCTCTTGTTGGGTTGTGTGCCATAATTCCTGAAGTTTAGTAGAATAAGGTTTGAGAATTTCGGCGACTTCTTCAGGTTGGTAGCAACTAGATAAGATGGCTTTAGTATCGTTAATTTCAGCATCAAGTGTCCGTAGTAAGCTATATTTGTCTATGTCATAGGTCTGTTCCAAGGCTAATATTTTTCTTGATATTATTTGTTCAAGGCCATCACTTGCCATGAATTCTTTATCTATTTGTCCCAATTTATTAAGAACTGCCTGTTGTAAATCAGTAAGTTGTGACAAGCGATCAAGTGGTGATTCAATTGATTTTAATTTCTCTTTTTCTTGCTGAAATTTAGTAAACTCCATCTTTAAAGAAGTCTCTAATTCAATCAGCTGAGTAATAATCTCATATCCCTCTTTAACCTCTGCAGACGAGCCGTATTCATTCGAAAATAGCATTAATTTAAGTTGTAAGAGATTTTTATTATAAAAAATCTTGGAAGTTAAACTATTAAATAATTCGTTGATTTTTTCTTCTTGATCAATCTGAATATCTTTTAAAATATGATAGTTTTTTATTTGTGTAATTTGAAATGAAGTTAACTTATTAGCGAGGCTGCGAAGCATAATAAGCTGTTTTCTATCTAATAATTCACTGCTTTCAGCTGAATTGGTATTTAAAAAATCATCAATAAGCTTTTTAGCATCTTTGAAGAAGGGGAGGTTAGTGGCTACAGTCGTTTGCGTTGGTGCAGGAGCGACTGATTTAAATAATTCAGTTAAAAATTCATCAATGCTTGCTTTATCAAGTACCTGTGTTTCAGGTGCATTAATGCTAAACCAATGCGCTTTTTCTCCTAGATGTTGAAGTAATCTAATTCGGAAACTCTGAATTTCGTGAGTGTTTAACGAGAGATCTTTTGCTTGTAAATCGGTGATAATTTCTTCTATAAATGCTGTAAGCTGTTTGGTAAAAAAGAGAGTGTCTCGGTCTTCTTTGTCACCTAATTGAAAGGTAGAGAAGGTTAACAAAAAACATTCGAGGGCGATTTTTGCCTTGTCTTTAGCTATATTTAATTCCTTCTTTAATTCTTCCGGGCTCCTGGCATTTGATTGAAGTATTGCCTGTCTTTCCAAAATTCTTGTTCGTAATCGTTCTTGAGCCTTGGTTAGGTTCATCATTTGCATGAGAGCTTCATTGAGTTGAGCCTGGATGTTCATCTCAGCTGAAAAACTATTAAGAAGCGGATGTGTATTTTTAATTAATTCGAAGGCTGATCGATTGAGTCTTTTAAGCTCCTGTAACCATTTCTTAAGCAGCGGATCTAGTTGAGCCAGCTCAATAAGTACCTCGTTTTCTATAGAAAACCCTTCTTGTAAGCCAGCAAGGTTTTTAAATTTATTTTGTTGCTGCTGGATAACTTCTCTCAGTGCAGCGTACTTTGCTGCTAAATCAGAAATTTCTCTTTCGACACCTGAATAATTCTCGCTAGTCGTAAAAATAACAGGTGCTTTGCGGCCAGATCCTGAATAAAGAGGTCTAATCATTTCTTGAGTTACACAAAGTTTGGAGGGATTTTGAGAAATTTCTTCCATATAGTGTGCAATTTTACCCAGCTTTGCTTCTCTTCTTTTGTCATTTTTAGATTCCCATCCAGACTTGAGTCTGTTGAGATCCGCTAAAAGAGTTTGGTTTGTTTCTTCAACCACTTTTTTGAAATGTTGTATTTGCAGCGTCAATCGCTCGAGAGGCTGAGGATTAATAGGACTGCCACTTTCATTGTATAAAGAGGGGCTCCAACCAAGTCCCTGAGTATTGGCAATTGATTTCAGGAAGGTCTCGCATTGCTGTGCGATATCTGCTTCTAGTTGAGCTAGGCTCTTGCTATATTGGTGAATAAGATGGGGCGTAATATCTTTCTCTTTTTCCCAGAGAGCTCTTAAATCATCAATCTTTTGTTTAAGTGCGGAGTCTAATTCGACCGGTAAATTAACAAGGTGTGCTAACTTTGCAATTTGGTTTTCTATTGCTTGTAAGCCCAGTAAAATTTTTTGTTTCTCTTTACCCATGGAGCACCTTGTTTAAAAATTATTATTTAGGTGCGACAAAGGTATCATTCAAAGCTTAAGAAAATCTTAAAGATATGTATCCAATGTGTAAAGAAATGGAGTCGCTATCCCATTGATTGGGGATAGGAGCCAAGTACAGTCATCATAACCGACATGGAGGTAATCTCATTCAAGGCAAGTTGAATAGGAGGCTCGGATTGATGGCCTTCGAAATCGATAAAAAAGAGGTAGGTCCAATTGCGATGACGATAGGGACGAGATGCAATTGAAGTCATATTAATTTTATATTTTTCAAGTGGAGACAGTAAATTCAATAAAGTACCAGGTTCATGAGGGGTGGAAATAATAATTGATGTTTTATCACAACCACTTGGACCAGGGAGTTGTTTTCCTAGGATAATAAAGCGAGTTGTATTATTTGGATAATCCTCAATATGCTGATGCAATTTTTGCAACTTATGTATTTCTGCAGCATTATCTCCGCAAATTGCGGCAGAATTCGGATCGTTTGCAGCAAGTTGTGCTGCCAAACCATTACTACCTACTTCTTGGAGATTGGCTTTGGGATAATGAACAGCGAGCCAATGCCGACATTGAGCTAAGGTCTGTTGGTGCGCATAAATCGTTTCTAAGGGCTTATCGGGGTCGAGGCGCACAAAATGATGACGAATACGCAAGGAAATTTCGCCACATATTTGCACGTCGGAACTGATTAGATTATCGAGGGTAATATTCACTACCCCTTCAGTACTGTTTTCGATAGGTACGACACCATAATGGACATTACCATTTTCGACCAGTTTAAATACTTCAGTAATAGAGGGCTCGGGAACGAGATTTACACTTTCACCAAAATGCTTGATAACAGCTTGTTGTGAAAAAGTGCCCTCTGGACCTAAATAAGCAATCGATAAAGGTTCTTGCAAAGCAAGGCAAGCACTCATGATGTCACGAAAAATGCGGGCGACTTCGCGATCAGGTAAGAGGCTAGTATTATTGGCAACAATCGAACGGAGAATTTGTGCTTCTCTTTCAGGACGATAATAAACAGGGCTATGTTGCAACTTCTTGATTTTAGCCACTTCTGCTGCAAAAGTTGCACGCTCGCTCAAGAGGTTAAATAGTTGCTGATCGATTTTATCGATTTTATTGCGGATGTTTTTTAGTGCTTCTTCTGTCATGGCCGCGCTGATCCTTTGTTGGGAAAGGGCAGAGAGTCTATGATTAGAATAGCATGTGCAATAATAAAACGAAATGCCAAAATCAAGCTATTTTTTTAAGGTTCTCGCATCTTGCCTTTTTTTACGTAAATACAATAAAAAAGCCGGTAGGATCATAATGATAATGCCACTACCAAAGATAAGTCGAAAATGAGCAGCGCCTCCTATATCCATACTGCTTTCAGGAGGAATAAAACCAATAAATAAAGTAATGGCACAACCTGCCAAGCCTAGTGCGCAGGTTAAATAATAACCAAAGTAGCCGCCTGGAATAACAAAAGGACGATGTAGATTGGCAAATTTGGTTTTCAAACGCCAGGCCGCAATAAACATCAATACATACATTAAGATATATAATTCCGTACTCAAAGCGGTAAATAACCAATAAATTGCGTTAATACTAGGAAATAGCAAGAATCCGCTACATAACAAAGTCACTAATAGGGCTTGCAGAATTAAGATGCGCGATGCAATACCACGATGATTTAAGCGATAAAGCCAATGAGGCAAGAAGCCATTATCTGCAGCTAGTAACAGGCCTTTTGCGGGGGAAATAATCCAATTCACCATGCTTCCTAAGCTACCAAGCAATAGCAAAATAACAATGACTGGCATCAGTGCAGTGAGGTGATAAGCTTGAAAGAAATTGGTAAACGCACGCATCACCCCATCCACCAGGCTAATTTTTTCCTGAGGAAGAACGAAAGCAATGGCGAGAGAGCCGAAAATCATTGTTGTCAAAATGAGGATAACGGACATCAACATAGCTCGAGGAAAATTATGCTGCGGATTGCGCACATTTCGCACGTGCACGGCAGCTAATTCCATACCCAAAAAGGAAGTCATGATCGCTGTCAGTGAGACCCAAGATTGGGTATCGCCCCAATGAGGTATTAAATGATTTAAATGGAGATCAATAGAGATAGGATTTCCCTTAATGAGCCAAATGGCGGCAAGAACAATAATAAAAGCCATCGGTAAAATCATACCAACTACCGCACAAAAGCTTGCAAAAGCAGCAGAGGCGCGCAATCCCGCAAGTCCTAAGAAAGTCAGTGACCAAAAAACAATTAGAATGACGCTAATCAAATAATATTTATTTTGCGCTAATTCAGGATTAATGAGATAAGCCAAAGTACCTGCAATGAAAGAAAGAATAGTAGGATACCAGACCATGGTATTGATCCATTGAAGCCAGATCGTAAAAAAAGCCGCAGTTTCACCAAAAGCATGCTTCACCCAGCTGTAAACACCCCCTTCCTCTTCAGCCCAGGTCGAAGATAACTCCGCAGAGACTAATGCGACGGGAATTAGAAAAATTATAGCGGAAAAAATAAAGAAAAAAATGAGTGAAGAACCAAACAGGGCAGTAGCAGGTAAATTACGGATACTGTCAATAGCCCCAGTAATTAATAATACTAATGCAAATACTGAAATTTTTTCAGAAGACCAGGCTTTCATAGTTGACAGTTCCAAAGAGCCATTTTGGCAAAAAGATATGCATTATAAGGGAATGATTGAATGCATGAAAAGCATTTTTTTCCGTTAGGAATAAGATTGTGGGTTATGATGGATGCAAGCTTAGATCCCATGCACTGTGATAACAATGCGACGCTCGTCTGCATGATTCCGATGTTCGCACAAATAAATCCCTTGCCATTGTCCCAGCGCCAGCTGTCCCTTGCTTATCGGGATTGTCAGGCTAGCTCCAAGTAAGACATTTTTAATATGCGCCGGCATATCATCTGCACCTTCTAAAATATGGCGATACAGTCTCTCATCGTCTGGAATTGCTCGGTTAAAATAAGCTTCCAAATCGATTGGTACATCAGTACAGGTGTTTTCGCTAATGGTGAGTGAAGCAGAGGTATGTTGTAAAAAGAGATGCGCTAAGCCAGTCTGTACAACTGGCATAGTAGTCATGCTTTGTTGGATCTCAGCGGTGATCAGATTAAAGCCGCGTGATTTCCTCGGTAAAGTGCAAAGGTTCTGCCAATAAATCGGAATCATTTTATCCATGACGGTAACCATCGCGACAGGCTGGCGAAGTGGGTAGAGTTTGCCCGCTCGTTTGCCATTCTTCAGGTGTATATAAATGCATACTCAAGGCGTGCATTCCCGTGTCTAATTCTTCAGCTAATAAATTATTAACTAGGCGATGACGAGCAATTTTTGTTAGGCCATTAAATTTTTCAGTAACGACCGTTAATTTGAAATGGGTTTCAGCTCCTTCAGGGACTTGATGTCGATTCGACTCATTAACCACCTCTAAATAATTGGGAATGAGTTCTAGGGTGAGGAGTTGATTAATACGTTCTTGCCGAGACATGATAATGCCATTTATTGGTTGAAAGTTTTTAAAGTATACCTACTGATTAACCGGTTGTCATTTTTTAGTATAGTTGTTAATCTATTTGATCTTATATATATCAGGGAAGATGATGCCAAAACTTCATAAGAAAAAAACAAGTGTTAAAATTAAAGAAGAGCACTTACAGAACTCCGATAGACATCTATGGATAGAGGCTTTAAAGCAAGCTCAGCTACCAAAGTTAATTTTTAAACACTGTCAACTCGAAGCGCTTCCATTAAGTCGTTTATTCTTTGAATTGAGGAATAAATACGAAGCCATTGAATTTATCGACTGTACTATTGTTTCTACTGACATTAATAATTCGATGCAGCTATTACTTGCTAAAATAGCAAATATGCTGAAACAAACTAATCCAATCGAATTTACTGTCATCGATACCCAACAGCACTATGATTTAAAGAAACTGCCCTGGGATGCATTAATTGATAATTTAATGAATACAAATTCGTCTTTAGTCCTTAATGTCCTGGATTTAGAGGGGCATCCTGTCCATTTAGAGATAAAAACAATTAAATGGAGAGAGTTAATTGGTGAAAAGGAAAGCCATCAAGAGTTAGTTATTCCTTTACTTGATGCTCCCCCCTTACTCATTTCTTTTTCTGAGCAAGAAGAAAAGTTAATCGTAAAACAAGGAAAATCTTCCTACAAGAAATCAGAGGATGAGGATTCAATTGAAAAATCCGCCATTAATTCACGGATTATATTTAGTTATTTAACTCAAGTTGCCTGTCTTGCAAAAACTCAGAATTTATCACTAGAGATTAATACTAATCTTGATTCATTTAATGAGTTTGTCTATATCTATGATGCTAAGTCAGGTAGAGGAGATTGCAACGCCTCTTTACACAATGATTATGGCGGTGGATATGGAAAATCCATACAAGAAGCGGCTTTAGCAGAAAGATTACCTAAATTGCTTTCAAACTTACCCCGCGTCACGCGCTTAGAAGTATTTAACTTAAATTCACGCTTGTTAAGCGAAGTAGAATTTGCTAATTCATTGTCCACCTCAGCTTTTGATGCGCTAGAAACGATGGAAATCATTGGTAACGCTGAAACCCAAGAAAGCAAAGCTCAATTTTTCAAAGCTTTAAAGGGCATGGAGCATTTACAAGAATTAGAGCTTCTAGGCCAGGTTTTGTTGGAGGCGGATATGGCTGATATAGCTTACCTTTTAATGTGTAAGGAAAAGCTTCAAAAAGTCACCTTAGGGGGAGCCAATCTTACCAATAGGGCTATTAAATGTTTGGCCCATGAGCTTAGTAGTTTAAGAAAAGCTAAGCATGTTAAAGAACTAAAAAAATTGAATTTAAGTAATAATAGCCGCCTAGATGAAGAGGGATATACGCAAGCCGCGTTAAAAGATTTTTTAAAGATATTAAAATTACTTAGACCTCAAGAAGTTGGGCATGATTTTGCTCCTAGTAAAAAGATAGATGCTTTACTGCGACCAAAAACGGAAAAGGAAGAATCTTTATATAGTAAGAGAGAAGAGTTTTCAGGAAGAGAGAAAGAAGAGTCTTATGGCACAACAGAAGAGCTTTCTTATAGTACGAAAGAAGAGTTGTCTGCCAGAAAAACAGAAGAAACTTCTTATACTGGAAATGAAGAGCCCTCGGGAGTGGAATTTTCTTTCAGCCATCCTGTTTTTGGTAACCATTTAATGCGAGTTAAATCTGATACGGAATCCTCGACCACAGGCGATGAAAGTGGCTATTCACCTCGTCCTGAAATCCAGGGAGAAGTTGAGTATTTATCCCGTGTTGCTATTTTTCGCACAGAATCACAGGTAGAACTCACAAAGAAAAGAGTGACAGAAAAAGAATATGCAAAAGAAAATGCAACGATCCCTGGTCGAATGCTATACCGAAGCCAAGATTTTCCGAGTCTAAAGGGGTCCTCGAATCGAAATGCTACAACAAGTCGATTTAGCTGCAATGTCAACCCAGTACGCCTGAAGAAAAATCCCAAAGTTGAGAGCGAGACTGATGACCCCATTATAAAAATTGATTAGGTGGTTTTTTGATTGTTCAGGGGGCCTAAGACCCCAACTTAACTTAGTGAATCCCTACGGGGATTCGCTTGATTTAAAATAAAAACACCGTGGGCTTGCTAGGCTAAGTGAAAAGTCGTTTTAGTACCTGGTAAAGAATAAAAAGATTCCTTTATGTCTAGACTGAATTTTATGGCATACTTTCGTTTCTTGAGCCTTGGGAGGTGAAGTATGAAACAGAAAGGATTAACCCTGATCGAATTAATGATTGTTATCGCGATTTTAGGAATTTTTATCTCAATTGCTATTCCAGCTTATCAAAATTACACCGTAAGAGCTCGGGTGACAGAAGGATTAAATCTGGCACAAACAGCGAAGCTTGCTGTCTCTGAATCCACAATGGATAACCATGCTTTACCTGCTTCGCAGGAAGCGACAAGTTATAAAGGTCCAGCACCCACTGCAAATGTGCAATCCATTGTCATTGGACCTCAAGGTGTTATAACTATCAGTTTTACAAAACTTGCTGGGGATGGCACCCTCGTACTTGTTCCAACTTTACAACCAACCGGTGAATTAACCTGGACTTGTAATACTGGAACACTAAAAAAAGAATATAGGCCCTCAAATTGTAGGGAATAAGTAGGTTGGCTTTGGCCCAATAAATCCATTTAAATTCCAAGAGTAAGTGGAAATGTTGGGGCAAGGCTAAGCTGGTTTGCTTAAACAGGAAGATTCAATTTGGCCTGAATTAATCAAAAGTGGTACGCAGTGCTCCGCGAATCGGATTGATAATATATCGTCGGAACCACCCTGGGCAAACATTACTATCCTGACAACTCCTAACATAAATTCTCGCGCCCCCTACAACGGAAACGTCGGGTCGGCAACTGGCGCCGTTATACATTGCGTCAGAATTTCCAAAAGAGTCGCCCATAGGATAGCCATTCTTATTCGTTACCGGTCCGCCTCCCTCCCAAGCTACACAAGCGGAACCTAGAACTAAACCTAAAATAAACACAAAACTTTTGTACTTGTTTCGGGTATTCATGCCTATTCCTTATTTAGCGATATCAAAAAAAGTATACTTTAGGATAGATTCACTAAACAACCCGTGCTTTAAATAATTCTGATCCCTGCATTTTGATTTCCTGTTTTTTAGAGATAAACTTAATTATTTCACTAATCGATTGAAATTATGGCTAGGCGATTATGTATGCGTTGTTATGTTTCTGGAAAAGTTCAGGGTGTCTGTTATAGAGCTTCTGCAAAGGAGCAGGCAGATAATCTTGGAATTAATGGGTGGGCGCGTAACTTAGCTGATGGAAGAGTAGAGATTTTTGCTTGCGGCGATGAAGAGCAGATGCAGCTTTTTTATGATTGGCTAAAACAAGGACCTGTATTAGCCAAGGTAACTGAGTCTAGACGTACCGATTTACCTTGGGAAGATTATCAAGGATTTGATACGTTTTAAGTACCCCTTTACACCTCTATTTAAAACAGGATAATCTAAAACGGGTAAGCTTAGTTAGCTTGGCTTGAAATAAGATTACCTCGTTTCTGGGATGCTCTCTTAATTAGTTATTTTAAAGGATTATTACTATGCGCTTGACCAATAATATTGGATTTATTCTTCTAGCTATTTTTTTAATCTTAATCGCAATTTCCTCACTTGTTCCTGGCGTTCCTATTCCACCTGTTCTAACTGGAATATTTGCGTTGCTTGCCGCAATTTTTATTCTCATTGGTAGGTGAAGCTAAGGGTTATTTTGGGGATTCGCCAGACAGAATCGTTGGGTCTTGGCCCTGAGGTATCGTCACATAGGTGTTGCTCCAATCAGTAGCTCGATCCGTTCGGGCTGAGTCCTTCGAGAGCCTCAGGATGCTCGGGTGCGCGTAGCGCTGTCTCGAAGCCTTGGTTGCAAAGCACTCTTCGCGTGCCTCAGGACAGGCCTTCGAGACGTCGCTGGCGCTCCTCCTCAGGCTGAACGGTTCAGTAAAACACTGGATTGGCTCGAAATATTGTTCAAAAAAAAGAGACGATACTTCAGGCCTTGGCCCAACATTGGAGAATCTCCCCTAAATTTCGCAGATCCTTTGAGAGCACTAGATTTCAGAAAGACATTGGCTTTTTGCCGCAAGAATTATCGGATAATTGGAATTGAGTCTGGCCATGTAACGATGATCCAAAAAAAGCGAAAGGTGAAAGTTGGATGAGTTGTCCTGTCGATAAGCAACCATCAGAGGTTATTAGCTCACAGGGTTGAGAATGAATTCGCATATTTTGGAATCGTGATCTTTTTTTAAAGGACTTGGTTATTGGGCGAAAACATAATTGTGCTTCTTCTACTATCTCTGCTTGTTCTTCTTTTATCCTTTTAACTTGAAGGCTAGCATTATTGGGCGTTACAGGGCGTTTTCGTTTTTTATTTTCGTCTGAGAAGGTAGGGATAGGGGGTTCTAATTTCGCACGACGTTGCGCATAAACGTTATTTAAAAAATCATCAAATAGGTCGCTTTTAGATGCGAGTGATTCAAAATAAGTAATGAGCCCTAAATGTAAATTGACACTCTCTTGCTGATTCAAAATTTCTAAGACGTGATCTAAATCTGGATTAACGTTGTAATTCATTTTTATCAGTTGTGTAATTTCTAAATTATTCATATCTTGAACAGCAGTAGTTTTTGAAAAGCCAAGGATTCGTAAATTGTTTGGATCTTTTACAATGTTTTCAAAATCACAAAGATGTATCTTCTCATCATCTGCAGCTTTGGATAAAATAATAGCTAAAGCAAATAACTCACGCGTAAACTGACCAACTGTTATTGAGCCATTTTCTGCATGTTTATACTGATTATACATTTTGTCGACCAGTCCCAAGTATATTTGAGGATGAACAGGCTCAAATCGAGAGGCTTCAAAAATATAATCAAGTTGCGAAATAATTTTGACTAAAAAAGAGTGTGCTGCATAGCGTTTCTGTTCTTCAACCTTAAAAATCAATGCATAAAGAAGTTCGTAATACCACATATAAAAAACCAGTAACAGGGAAGGTAAATATTAATGCAATTTGATTCTAGCGTAACCTTTAAATTTCTTTGTATTGTTTTTATTTATTACTAGTTCTGGAAAGGCTGGAAATTGCGGCGTAATTTTTAGTATTTCTTGTCTAAGCTCAATGGATTTTACACGATTATTTTTTAAAATGAAACGTTTCTTTGCCCTCCGTTTGCGCATAGTGAATTTTAATTTAGCTGATAACCGTTGTTTTTTGGCCTTTTGCCGCGAAGCATTGAATAGATTGAGAAGACTAAGTTCCTCTTTTAAAATGCAAATTTGGAATCTTAGAGTGTTATTTTTTAGATTGCTTTTTAAAAGATTTAAATACTTAATAAGTTGCTGTTTCTCAATAGTTGTTTTTTCCTTAAAAAAACCAAGCTTGCCTAAATACATAATAACCTCCTTGTATTAGAATTAAGCAACTAATAGGTTGAATTTCGGCGGGTATTTATAAGCTAAAGCTAGTAGACGATTTTTTATCTGTCAAACCCGGGGGGCAGTTGGACAAAAAAATTAACTCCAATTTAAATACATAAGAAATTCTTTGCTATTTTTTACATAGATCTATGATTTATAAGTTTATTTAGTGATTTATAACTGGATATCCATCAAAATCTTGTGATAGTCTTGGGGTAAATATTGAAAAAGGGAGTTTTTAATGAAAATAAGGATAGCTACAATTCTTGCTGTGTTAGTTCTTGTTAGTACCGCAGGTCTATTAAGTGCATGCCAAAAAAATACAGATGATCCCACAGTTCACAAAGGTGGAGGCTACGGCGGTGCTGGTGGAGCTGGTGGCGGCCATGGTGGCGGTGGTGCTGGTGGAAGTGGTGGAAGATAATCTTTTCTTTTTTGAAATAGCGCATCTGCAACTGGGAGAAGGTTGGTTAAAACCTCTATCCTGGTTGCAAATTAAGATGTTGTTGCTGTGTCCCGTCCGCAGTATCTAGTTGATATTCTCGATAAACTTGAATTAGATGTAATTAATTGGGTTTTATCCATTACAGAATTTATGTAAAATCAGCCGAATAGTAAAAAGGAAACGAGTTAAAAATGCGATCTCGCTACCATAATAATAAATTATGCAAGCTAATTTTTTATTTCTTCTTGTTGCTCTCCAGCATGTATCTAACCGGATGCATTGATTTAGCCGCGACACAAAGTCTTTCCAAAGATAAAAATTACTTATTTAAAAGTAACGCACGAGTTTTCGTCATGAGAGGTGGTTTGGGCGGTGTCTTTAGCACCGGTATGAACCAACTACAAAGCACCTTAGAAAGTAAATATAGAATTAGGTCAGAAAGCACTGTCTGGTATAAGGTTGACCAACTAACTAAATATATTAGCAAGAATTACGGTACTAAAGAATTGCCTGGGCCAATCATATTAGCAGGGCATTCGTTAGGAGCGAATGAACAGATAAAAGTTGCAAAAAACCTTGCAAAAGCGAATATACCTGTAGAGCTATTAATTACTATTGATGCAGTTTCGCCTCTCGAAGTGCCTCCTAATGTCAGGCATGTAGTTAATATCTACAAGCCATCTTTCGTTCCAATGTTTAGTGGTTTGCGAGTAAAAGCTATCGATCCACGGCGGACAACCATTGAAAATATTAATGTAGAAAGATTTAAAAAGGTCGCTTTAAATCATTTTACTATCGATAAAAGTGAAGAAGTTCAGGATTTAATGATTAATCGCTCGCTGGCTGCCATATCCAATTCGGAGAGACAGCCTACTTAATGAAAGCGAGCGCGGGTAAAAAAACAATAAAATCATCGAAGAAAATCTGTCTAGACTTATGTGAAGTGTATTTATTATTATGAAAAATCCCCCTTATGATTCGCCAAAAATTTGCGTTATTGGTGCTGGACCCTGCGGTATAACTACAGCAAAAAATTTATTACAACAAGGATTAACAAACTTTAGAGTATTTGAAAAACATAATCGCTTGGGTGGTAATTGGGTTTTTGATGTTAATAATGAACACTCTAGTGTTTATGAAACTACGCATATAATCAGTTCCAAACGGCTATCTCAATACGAAGACTATCCAATGCCTTTTGAGTATCCTGATTATCCGTCGCATGAAAAAGTACTCAGCTATTTTGAAGCTTATGCACAGCATTTTGGAGTGAATAAGTACATTCAATTTAATACTCGTGTTGAGCAGGTCCTGCCCTTATCTGACGATGAATGGCAAGTGATTTATGAAAATGAAACAGGCAGACATGAGGAAATTTTTAATTATGTTTTAGTAGCAAATGGCCATCATTGGGATCCAATAATCCCTAAATTTACTGGTGAATTTAATGGCCAAATAATTCATTCTCATCAATACAAAAAAGCGACGCTATTTAAAAATAAAAGAGTACTTGTGGTTGGGGGAGGAAATTCGGCTTGTGATATTGCAGTAGAAACTTCGCGTCACTCGCCGAAAACCTGTGTCAGTATGCGTCGCGGTCAGCATATTTTTCCAAAATTTGTTTTTGGGAAGCCCACCGACATTATGTTTGCATTTGTTAATTGGATGCCTTACTGGCCAAAGCAACTGCTGGCAGCAGCAATCATCCGGATGATTCAAGGCCGATATCCAAAATATCATCTGGAAAAACCCAAATGCAAGCCACAGGAAATTCATCCAACTATCAATTCTGAATTGCTCTATTTTATAAGACACGGTAAAGTTTTACCGCGCCGGGGTATTGATCGGTTAGAAGGTAATACTGTACATTTTGTGGATGGTCGCCAAGATGAGTTTGATGTCATTATTCTAGCCACGGGATATCAAATAAGCTTCCCATTTTTTGATAAAAAACTCATTGATTTTAGTACTCTCGTGAATGTACCTCTATATCACAAGATGATGCACGCTGATTTTAAAAATCTTTATTTTATTGGTTTGTTTCAACCACAGGGTTGTATTTGGCCACTTGCCGATTTTCAGGCTAAAATTGCTGCTAAAATCATTGCCGGTGATTTAGACCGTCCATCCAATCTATCCCATAAAATCAAAAAAGAAATAAAGAAATCTCGCTCGCGATTTAAAGCAAATGTTAGACATGCGTTAGAGGTAGATTATCCTTCTTTTCGACGGCAACTATTGCGAGAATTAAAAAAAGAAAAAAGCACATCATCTCACGATAAAAGCAAGTCTTATTCGACCGATAGCCAATGGGAAAATCAAACAGAACCGTCAGTGAAATTTGATTAAATAGTTCTAACCCCAAAGCCTTTGATGCGGCTTTAAGCTAATTAGACACCGGCGATAGTGTGTAGGAAAAGGGAGTCAATGAATCTGTAAAATTCCTATGATCATAATTCAATATTTCTGATTCATAATGCTCATCATGTTCAATACAAAAAGCATTTTTGAGATTTAAAATCAGAGAATCAATCTCAATTCTAGGTGCGTTGTTTTGCTCTATGATATATTTTCTATGTTCCCACCATTGCATGGCTTTATCGATTAGTTTTAATCCCGTGAAAATTACAACTAGCAGTAAAGGCACACCAACCAAAGGATTGACGAGAGAGGTAGCTGTACTTAGCAAAAGCGAGAGTGCTGAGACCACAAATAAGATACATCCCCAGACTAAGGTGGAGATCGCGTGCTGGCGATAATTCGTTTTTAACACATCTGAGGTAAAAGGCTGATCAAATTTGTCGGAGCTGGTCAGTAGATCTAGATAATTAACGAGAGCCTCGTATTCTCCGACCAAGGTTTTTTTGAAAGCTGTATTTTTGGAGGACATGAGCCTATAACTATAGTACTCGACTATGTAATCGATATCACGGCCTGCTTTCACATAATAACTCTTAGCGCTGCTCTCTTTTTCTAACAACTGTACTTTTATTTGCAATAATTGATTGGTAATACGATAAGTTTGTAAGCCTATACATGAACTGCTTTCGAAAAAGGAGAACATCATCATGAATCTCGTATTTTGGATGTTTGTATTTAACTAGAATGTTTATTTATTGTCAATTAGATAGACTAGCAGCATTAATTAGTGCTTCCGTATTTAATAAGTAAACTCCTAAGCTCTCTTGTAACTAATTAATCAATTAATAACCAATTAGCAAATTATAATCCACAATTAAAATTTGATCCCATAACCTGGATAGTATTAATAAATTATCATTGGATAGTGATAATACCACAACCCGTCCATTTTATAATCGACAGGCCCTGTTAGGCTTAGGCTTAATACGTCTAGATGAGGGGCAGAGCTTGCTTAAGCACATAATGTAGGTTGCCAACCTACGATTCAACCTCGCCGGTCAAGCCAAGTGGATTCGTTAGTTGTTATACCAATACCAACAATTCCAGCTTTATATAAACTGAATCAAAAACTGTCTATAATAAAAGTTTTGCGCTAAGGAGTTGATAATGAATACCATTTTTTCAGTCCAAGATAAGGTTGCACTCATCACTGGTGCATCTTCGGGGATAGGTAGACATTTTGCTATTAGTTTAGCAAAACAGGGCGCTCATGTTATTCTCGTTGGACGAAATGAAGAGCGTTTATTGGTCGTTGAAGACGAATGTAAAAAACAAGGTATTCGCGCTCTCTCTTTCAGCGCTGATGTTAAGAATTCTCATGCTGTTGCTAAACTAATTTCTCAAAGTAAAGACGCTTTTTCTAAAGTAGATATTTTAATCAATGCTGCTGGAATTGGTATGCGTGTTCCGACCATGGAACTGAGCGAACAGCAATGGGATGATGTTATTGATATCAATTTAAAAGGAACTTTTTTGGTGTCGCAAAGCATTGCAAAATGGATGATTGAAACAAAAACGGCCGGTAAAATAATTAATATTTCTTCCTCAGCTGCTTTCTTCTCAACACCAACTCGCGCGGCCTATAGTGCATCTAAAATTGGCGTAGAGAGTTTAACCCGAAGTATGGCTTTGAGTTTGGTTCCACATGGAATTCAAGTCAACTGTATTGCTCCCGGTTTTTTTGTAACTGAATTAACTGAAACTTATTTACAGTCAGAAACAGGAAAAAATGAGTTAGCCGCTTTGCCAATGGGTAGAGCGGCCAGCGTCACTGAACTGGAGGGTGTTTTATTACTTCTCTGCTCGAATGCCTCAAGTTATATGACCGGATCGGTGATACGCGTCGATGGCGGCTATGCTATTTCTAAGGTCTAAAATCTCATTCGTTAATAAAAAACTGCTCACACACAGGTGAGTAGTTTTTTTTAAAATCAAAGTTAGCTCATCATTGATTGAAAAAATAAAAACAACATGTATAATAAATGATCCTATTCCGGAAGGAAAAACACAGTAGCTCCTTAGAGTAAAATGAGGCAATCATGCTTTTTAAAGATTGGTGTTTGAGCCAATACGGAATTATAAATTTTTTAGAAGCTAAAATTCTAAATCGAGTATTTATTCCTCTTATTTATCGCACAATAGATCCACAATTTGTTGCTGATAATAATGGTTATCTAATTAGACTTAATGACGTACTTGGTTTGGTTATTTCTAAAGAAAATTATGATAATTTGATTTTTCATATTTATTCAGAATATCAGCAGTATTGTCCTGAAATTAATGATGAAAAAGATTTCGAAAGATTTAGAGAAATTTTTTTATTTAGACTAGGGCTAGATGCTAAAAAAGCTATAAAATATAAACAACCTTCTAATATCCAAGTCACTTTTTGCGAGGAGTCTCTAAGAGCAGTATTTACAAATCATTTCGCCAGGTATAATCCAAAATTAAAGTTAGACCCTCTAACTAATAACGACGTTGTTGAAATGCCTCCCCATTTTTTGAATGATTTATATGAGTCGTATTATCAAGGTCCTTTCGCAGAAATTAAACGCACTACTGATCTTGCTAAATTAAAAGAACAAGAAACAACTCTAAAAAAATTATTACATGAGGTGAGTCGAAATAAATTTATTTTGGATGGAATTAATAAATTATCATTGGATTATGATAATTTCGTCGATTTGTTACTTTCTAATCGAGAGGCCTGTGAAGCTTATGCACTTTCTCTAAGAGTTTTCGCAGAGGTCAATCGTGATAATTTATCATCGGCGGAATATCAAGTGTTATTAATCACCTCCACTTTTTTAGTGGCGCGTGACAAGAGAGGGGTTTTTCGTCAAAGCCTAATTACCGAGCTTGAATTTTCTGCTTACATCAGAAATCAGCTTTATGGGCAAGCTATAGAGGAAATGCTAGATATTGAGGATAATAATCCCTTACTTCATGAGCTACCTACACCTTATGACAAACAGCTCCCCGAATTAATTCAGAATAATATTCGAGATCTACTAGAAGGTAATCCTAGGGCAGTCCTGAATAAAAATTCTAGCTATGTTAGTTTGCGTTTTCTTTCCGATCAAAAAAATTATTTTGAGACTGACGAGATCCTAATTCGAGGTGGAGCACATAGAAATCATTTTGCTTTGTTTAGTATTATAAAAGTAGGCGTTCTTGAAAATGGTCAGTCAGCAGGACTCGATGATATTCCCCACCATCATGATTATTACAAAGTAGAATTTAATCTTGGTTCTAAATGTCCTGGTGTCGATATTGAAACAAAAACGGGTTGGGGTACTTTTGTGACCAAATTAACTCCCTTTACCTACGATTCTGATGGAAGCTTGATTCCTTTAAATGTGAATCCCTACACCCAACCTGAACATTATAAAGCTGCTATGGAGCAAATTACTATACCAGAATTAATTAGAGTTGAGCGAGAAATTATATTTTATCGTCCAGAGGGACGTAATAACGATGATTCGAAATCGACTCCAAACCCGAAAGAAGCTGATGAATGGGTCAGATTATTTAAATTAAGACAACTTTTAAGTGGTTTTTTCTACCTTCTACCCGTTAAATATTATATTAGGGATCCTATCGATCCTCGTATATCTTACGAACGGGTTGTCCATAATCAGAGAGGCTTTATTCAGGAAGACGGAAGCTGCCCAGCTTTTACACTAAAAAGCTGGTTAGATAGCATGCTAGGGCATGAACTTAATAGTCTTTTTAATCATTATGTGCAGCAACATAATACAAATGAGCAGGCAATTGCAGTGCGAGCCTCTCTATCGAGGGTACAAGGTAGAATAAGAGAGTTGGAGCCGCTAGAAATTAAAGGCAGTAATCGAGAAGTACAAACTTGGTTTAAAGCATTTAAAAAATACCTTGGAGAGGGAGTGCAGATGTCTGGCGTGAAACTTGAAAAAGTTGGACGGGGACCCTCATCATCCTATGTTATTAAAATTAGTAATAGTAGATTTAAAATACTCTGGGATAACTTTTTTGAAGGCTACGATAGTAAACAATATAGCAATAAAAGGAATACTCATCTTTTTTTCCCCCGAGACCTGCAACCGGGTGAAGTTCGTATTGTGAAGCGCTCAGAACATCCAGACACTGTGGTCGAAAATCTAACTATGAGACAGCATTAGATCTTTAGGAATACAAATTGCTTAAAACGACTTGCAGTCCTGCTTCAGTTAATGAAAGGTAATGATAGTTTGGGTCGGCCGTTGTTCGTTCGATCCATTCGTTAGCGATGCAAGTATCAGTTAATTGTTGTGCTTGCTCTAAATTAACTGGCTGCCCCAGTTTGTGTGAAAGTACCTCAGCGGCATCTTCATCAATACTTAAAAAAACAACTTCGCGAGTTTCCCCGCGTGCTTTTATTTCATCATAAAAAAATTTTAAAATATCAATTTCATTCATCTCATCGTCCGTGAAAGCAGTTAGTTAATCTATAGCATAAAATAATCTATTCTGCGTCGCTATGTTGATTGGGCCTTGCTCCAATATTTAAAATAATTTGTTTTAAATTTGAGACTTTATTTTATTTAAGACTTCATTGATATGAGCTTCATTATCATATTTAGTCCTTGGCCAAAAAAATCCCTTTAACCCATCTTGTTTATTTCTTGGCACAATATGAACGTGTAAATGAGGAATACTCTGACTGACGATATTATTCATCGCAATAAAACTTCCACTTGCCTCCATCGCTTTTTCAATCGCTGTGCCAAGCTTTTTGGTTAAAATAAATAAAGGGCTAATCATTGAGTCAGGCAAATCATAAAGAGTTCTAAAATGATCTTTTGGAGCAAGTAATGTATGGCCTGGGAAGAGAGGGCGGTGATCTAAAAAAGCAATAAATTGTTCATCTTCAAAAACGATATAAGCCTTTTCTTTTTTCTCAATAATTAAATCAATGATGCATTCTTGAGTCGGCATCTTGCCCTCTATTTATTTGCATAAGGAATATTGGGCCTTAGCCCAATTAATTTTCAATCTCAGCATACAAATCATAATCATCACTATCAGTAATGACAACCTCAATCCGCTCTCCAACTTTAATATTTTCAGTGGGAGGCAGAAAGACTAATCCATCAATTTCTGGCGCGTCACTTTTGCTCCTCGCAATAATTTGTTCATCATTAATTTCATCCACGAGAACAGTTTGTCTGGAGCCAATTTTTGCTTCTAATTTGTCACGACTAATATCGGCTTGAATTTGCATAAATCGATGATAACGTTCTTCTTTAAGGGCTTCGGGAACTGGATTGGGCAAATCATTTGCTTTAGCCCCTTCAACAGGAGAATATTGAAAGCAACCTACTCGATCTAAGCGTGCGTCTTGAAGGAAATCAAGTAGCTCTTCAAACTCTTCTTCGGTTTCGCCAGGAAAACCGACGATAAACGTTGAGCGGAGAGTAATATCCGGACAGATTTCTCGCCATTTGGCAATACGAGCTAGGGTATTTTCGCTGCTTGCAGGGCGCTTCATTGCTTTTAAAACTCGAGAACTAGCATGTTGCAAGGGGATATCCAGATAAGGAAGGATAAGTCTATCACGCATCAACGGGATGATTTCATCAACATGAGGATAAGGATAGACATAATGTAAACGTACCCAAATGCCAAGTTCCCCAAGCTGCTGACAGAGATCGTAGAATTGCGTTTTGATGGTTTGACCTTGCCATTCAACGGGTTGATAACGTGTATCGACGCCATAGGCACTGGTATCTTGTGAAATAACTAATAATTCTTGTACGCCCGCCTCTTTCAAGCGTTTCGCTTCAGTTAAGACCTGAGTAAGCGGATAACTTTGTAATTTGCCGCGCATGGTAGGGATGATGCAGAAAGTACATTTTTGATTACATCCCTCAGAAATTTTTAAATACGCGTAGTGTCGGGGTGTTAATTTAATTCCTTGAGGAGGGACAAGTTGCGTAAAAGGATCGGCTGGTGGTGGTAAATGTTGATGGACTGCTCGCACCACTTCTTCATAAGCATGAGCACCACTAATGTGTAATACCTCAGGGCAGGCTTCGCGGATAAGGTCAGCTTTTGCACCCAGACAGCCCGTCACAATCACACGACCGTTTTCGGCCATGGCTTCCTTAATCGTATCCAATGACTCAGTTACCGCAGCATCAATAAAACCACAAGTGTTGACTACAACAATACCTGCATCTTGATAGTTTGATACTAAATCGTATCCTTGCGCACGTAATTGAGTAATGATTCGCTCCGAATCAACTAATGCTTTAGGACATCCCAAGCTGACAAAGCCCACTCTATGATTCATAATCTCTTATCTGTAAAAAAAGTGGGCGAATTATAACGCTTCTGGGGTTGGGTTGTCTAATCCGTAAAAGCGGTTATTCCCGTAGCTTGTTCTAATTGATTTAAAAATTCATTGGTTGAGGTTTCCCCAACTAAGCGTAAATGAGGTTGTTCGTCACCTAGCTTGTTTAGAAATAAAAAAGTAGGCGGCGCAACGACATTAAATTGGCTAAGAAGTGCTCTTTCCTGCGCGTTATTGCCAGTGATATCAACTTTTACAACAACAAAATCTTTGAGCGCTTCTGTGACTCGGGGATCTTTAAACACGGTCGCTTCCATAAACTTACAAGAAGTACACCAATCCGCATAGAAATCCAACATAACTGGCCTGCCTTTGGCATTGGCTATTGCTTTTTGTAAACCACTGAGTGTTTTAACCGTTTTTTCCCCTGTTGGAGTGGTGGAATTGGCTAGCTGTAATATCTGTACACCAGCGAGAGGTTGTAGAGGATTAGTGGTGCCCATACTCGCACCGGCTAAGACCAATAAGCCATAGACCAACAATATAATGCCAAAACCTTGACGAAATTTATCGACATTGGTGAGCGACCGAGTCAATGCTCCACAATACACGCCAGAGAAAATCAGTAAACTTGCCCATAAGGCCATAACTAAGGGGCCTGGTAAGATACGTTCTAGGAGGAATATAGCCACAGCAAGGAGTAATATACCGAAAAAAGCTTTGACTAGGTTCATCCATTTTCCGGCTTTTGGTAACCATTTTCCAGCCGACATCCCAATGAGAATCAAGGGGGTTCCTATGCCTAGACCTAGAAAAAATAAAGCCGCGCTGCCTAAAGCAATATTTCCAGTATGAGCGATATAACCTAAAGCACCAATTAGGGGTGCCGTCACACAAGGAGATAAAATAAGTGTTGATAAGCAACCCATAATTGCCGCACTTAAATAATGGCCGCTGGATTGACTTCGACTGGCATGGGCTAATTTTGCTTGCCATGAAGTAGGTAAACGTAATTCATAAAAACCGAACATGGATAATGCTAACAGGACAAACATAAAGCTAAAAAGTCCGATAATCCAGGGCGCTTGCATAACTACTTGTAAATTGCTGCCAATTTTAGCCACCAAGGCGCCAACGATGGCATAGGTAAGTGACATACTCAAAACATAGCTTAGGGAAAGGAAAAAAGCTTTTCGTGTGGAAAGATCTTTACCATGACCAACAATAATGCCAGATATGACAGGAACCATAGGTAATATACAGGGTGTAAACGAGAGTAATAGACCAAAACCAAAGAAACTAAGAATGACCATTGTCCAATGATGAGTAATGAAAACGGCCTCGACTTTATCTACTGGTTGTTCTTGGGTTGCTGGTTGTGCATCTGGTGTTTTTGTCTCCAAATTGACATTATTTAATGCCAAATTCTTATCAATGGTTAATTTTATTTGTCGGGTCTCGGGTGGGTAGCAAAAACCATCATCTGCACAGCCCTGAAATTGGACATCAAGCAAACTTTCCCCAGATTGCTCCCCAAGAATGGGGACCGGGAGTGATAATTGATTGCGATAAACTGAATAGACTCGTCCTTGCTGATCCTTTTTTGTTGTAGCCGCAGGGAAAAGAACAGTTCCTAAACGGGTATTGCTATTAGAGGGTTCGGATAATTTAATGCGATCGCTGTAAAGATAATAACCCGGTTTGATTTGCCAATTGATAACGAAAGTATTGGGATCGACTTGTTTCGTTCCTACCTGAAAGATTTCAGAGGCTGGCAGCGGAATGGCATAGCTCATGAAGGAAGCAAGCCACAATACTGTAAATAAAAAACATTTCTTCATGCTATGCCTATTTGTCTGTAAAATTGTAGACCATTGTAGTTCCAGTCCAAAAAAAACCAAAATTTTTTTTCCATTTACCCTTGAAAGTTGTAATTGTTGTCCCCATCTGCCAGTCATCAGCAATGCATCTAGAGATTATGCAGGGCTAAAAAAGTCAGAGCTTACTCTGAAAATTATAGGCGATTAATTAAATCAGGAGAGAACTAATATGAAAATTCGTCCTTTACACGACCGTGTTGTTGTTCGTCGTTTGGAAGAAGAACGTACCACAGCAGGTGGTATAGTAATTCCAGATAGCGCTACTGAAAAACCAATGCGTGGGGAAGTTGTTGCGATTGGCGCTGGTAAAGTGTTGGATAATGGCGATGTTCGCGCCTTAGCTGTTAAAATAGGTGATGTGGTTCTGTTTGGTAAGTACTCAGGTACCGAAGTCAAGGTATCAGGACAAGAATTAGTAGTGATGCGTGAAGACGACATCATGGGCGTTATTGAGAAGTAATTTAGATTAAAGGAGATTATTAGAATGGCTAAAGAATTACGTTTTGGCGACGATGCTCGTCAACAAATGCTTGCTGGTGTGAACGCATTGGCTGATGCAGTTAAAGCAACTATGGGTCCAAGTGGACGTAACGTTGTTTTGGAACGATCTTTTGGTGCACCCACTGTAACTAAAGATGGTGTTTCTGTAGCAAAAGAAATCGAATTCGAAAACCGCTTCAAAAACATGGGCGCACAAATGGTTAAAGAAGTTGCTGCTAAAACTTCTGATACTGCTGGTGATGGTACTACTACTGCTACTGTTCTAGCTCGCGCTATCGTTGTTGAAGGCCACAAAGCAGTTGCTGCTGGCATGAATCCTATGGATTTGAAACGCGGTATTGATAAAGCGGTTACTGCTGTAACTAAGAAATTGCAATCAATGTCTAAGCCTTGCAAAGATGGTAAATCAATTGCACAAGTTGGTACTATTTCTGCTAACTCTGACCAAGCAATCGGTTCTATCATTGCTGAAGCGATGGAAAAAGTGGGTAAAGAAGGCGTTATCACTGTTGAAGATGGTAATGGACTTGAGAACGAATTATCTGTTGTTGAAGGTATGCAATTTGATCGTGGTTACATTTCTCCATACTTCATCAACAATCAACAAAACATGAGTGCTGAGCTTGAGCATCCTTTCATCCTCTTGGTTGACAAAAAGATTGCTACAATTCGTGACATGTTAACTGTTTTAGAAGCAGTTGCTAAATCAGGTCGTCCTTTATTGATTGTTGCTGAAGACGTTGAAGGCGAAGCTTTAGCGACTCTAGTTGTTAACAACATGCGCGGAATCGTGAAAGTATGTGCTGTTAAAGCACCTGGTTTCGGCGATCGTCGTAAATCAATGTTACAAGATATTGCTATCCTCACTAACGGTGAAGTGATTTCTGAAGAAGTAGGTACTAGCTTAGAAGGCGCTACTCTGGATAGTTTAGGAACTGCAAAACGCGTTGTTGTTACCAAAGAAAACACCACAATTATTGATGGTGAAGGTAAAGCAACTGAGATCAACTCACGTATTGCACAAATTCGCGCGCAAATGGAAGAAACAACTTCCGATTACGATCGTGAAAAATTACAAGAGCGTGTTGCTAAATTAGCTGGTGGTGTTGCAGTAATTAAAGTAGGTGCTGCTACCGAAATCGAAATGAAAGAGAAAAAAGCTCGTGTAGAAGATGCTCTTCACGCAACTCGTGCTGCTGTTGAAGAAGGTATCGTTGCTGGTGGTGGTGTTGCGCTAATCCGTGCTCAAATAGCATTAGATGGTTTGAAAGGCGACAACGCTGATCAAGACATGGGTATCAATATCCTCCGTCGTGCAATCGAGTCTCCTCTACGTCAAATCGTAGCTAATGCTGGCTATGAGTCTTCTGTAATCGTTAATAAAGTTGCTGAAAACAAAGATAATTTTGGTTTCAACGCAGCAACTGGCGAATACGGTGACATGGTTGACATGGGTATTCTTGATCCAACTAAAGTAACTCGTACTGCATTACAAAACGCAGCGTCTGTTGCTAGCTTAATGTTGACCACTGAGTGCATGGTTGCTGACCTACCTAAGAAAGATGAAGGTGCAGGTGGCGCTGGCGACATGGGCGGCATGGGTGGAATGGGCGGTATGGGTGGCATGGGCATGATGTAAGCCTTTTCCCCTCTGTTCAAAAAACCCGCCTTTAGGCGGGTTTTTTATTTTAATTTCTATGCACGACGCGCATAAAAAGCAATGGATAAAATCACGAGAACCATGCCTGCACATTGCAGCGTTGAGAGTTGTTCTCCGAGAATTAACCAAGCGAGAATGACGGTAGCTACTGGCATGACTGCTGTTGAAAGTGACGCCATGATCCCATCCACTTGCTGCACACCACAATACCAAAAAACATAAAATAATCCTGAGCTTAGTCCTAAAGCAACTAATATTAACCAAGTTGAAGGGGTTAGCGTTAAAGAATTTAAGGGGACAAAGGCATTGAAAGGAAGCAAAATTAATGCATTAATCCCATTAATTATAGAGGAGATCAAAAAGACTGGCAGTCGGTTTGAATGGAGCTTACATAAAACATAGTAGGTTGCTTCCGGGAGCAGTGATAATAAAACAATCGCATCGCCAAAAAAGGAATGATTTTCACCAAGGCCCTGCCATTTGTCCCAGGCAATCACTAGAAGCCCGAGAGTCGCAAAAAGGATGCAAAGTCCTTTTTTCGTGGAAATTTTCTCTCGGAGAATCACCCAGGACATCAGCGCGATAATTGCCGGCAAGGCGCTCGTGATAATGCCGGCCAGATTAGCATCCGTGTAATGCAATCCTAAAAGCATAAGACAATTGAATAAAATTCCGGCTGTGAGAGCCTGAGCAAAAATAAAATACCAATCGCGCCGAGTGAGTTCTAATAAATAATGACGCAGACTAAATTGTTTTGCCGAAGTGAGCCAATGCAAAGGGAGAAGAATTAAAGCAGCTAAGCTAAAACGAAGAGTTAACATGAATAAAAGAGGCAGAGAGGAGACAAGGCATTTGGAAAAAACAATGTTGAGGCCGACCATCGTCTGCGCAAGAATAAGAAAACAAATTCCTTGCAGGAAGGAATAGGTTTTATTTGAAGTCATAAAAACCCTTATATTGCTCATTGATAAGCACAAAGAATAGCAGTAATTTCTGCGATTGTTCTTATCTTTTTAGCGCATCTTCTTTGCAGCAAGCGTCATTTCTCGCCATTGAGATGGGCTATAACCAAAAGTTTGAGTAAACCGCCGACTAAAAGCAGAGAGGTTCTCATAACCGAGTTGATAGGCAATCGCTTCAATAGAAAGCTGTTCTGTGCCGAGGAGAATTTGTGCATGGGATAGTTTTTGGGCTCGCCAATATTCAGCAATGGTTTGCCCGGTCATTTTTTTAAATCGTCGCTGGAGTTGACTTGCACTGAGATGGCAAATTTTTGTCAAAGTTTCGATATGAATAGGTAAGACAAAATGATTATCAATCCATTGCTTCACTTGCAATACTCGGGTGTCGACAGTTGGCATTAAGGTTTGAGACAGCAATTTGAGTAACAAATTTTGGACTAGATAATCGGAGGAGTCATCCGTATTTTCTTGAAGTAGATAGCTTTGCACAAAATGCAAAAATTTTAAGGTAGCTGTTGGGAGTTCAAGAAAAGCAGGCGTGAGTTGAGTATTCGCAATAAAGTTTGGCTCTTTAAGATCAAGCACTAAAAATCGATTTCCTCGACTGGCTGCAAAACAATGTATCTCATGAGGAGCGACAAAAGCAGCAGTATTCGTATGCACAAGACCGAAGTGATTACCCGTTTGCAACTCCATAATGCCATTAATTGGAAAGACCAACTGCGCAAAATCATGGCTATGGCTGCAATTGTAAGTTTCGTAAGAACGAAGAGAGAGCAGTGAGCAAGTTGAAGGCATTATTATAATCTTTAAGGTCAAAAAATAAATTTATTGGTCATTATATCACCAAAAATGATTGTAATTATGTTATAGTAGAGCCTTTTAATAATCCAGGGAAATTTTTTATATGTCGTTGTCAGATAAATCGGATTCAAAAGGCAATCCACGAACTTCAGAGGTTGAGATCAATCTAAGACCCAGCGGAGAACAATCTTTTTTCGAAAAAACGGCTGTTCAAAAGGATCAAATTCAGATTCAATTGCCGGAACTGGAAGAAGCGATAAACCGCTAAGACCCCTCTCCAAATTTTCCTGCGAAGAATATCGTCTTTTTAGTTTAATTTCTGTCGTGGGCGAGGGGGTGTAAAGAGACAGGCTCTAATACCTCCTTCTCCATACTCCCTCTCCCGCGTGCGGGCGAGGGCAAATTTCTAAACGACACGCCATAAAGAATCAAGAAAATATTGCTTCGAATCGGTAAAATTCCTGACAATTTCGAAACCTGTCGCCTGGGCCAGTTTGGCGACCTGGGAAAAAGTATATTTATGTGATGATTCGGCGTGAATTGCTTCAAACTCTTTAAAGTTGAACGATTTTTTCAACGCATCAATATAAACAATTTGAGCTTTATTACTGATTAAATAACTTTCCATGGCCTTCAAATACACATTATAAGTCCCGTAATGATAAAAGGAATCAATATTGAAGTTGGCTCCTAGTTCATTGTTCATGCGCCTTAAAAGGTTTAAATTGAATTCACGAGTAATCCCATCTCGGTCGTTATAAGCCCTCATTAATACATCTATATTTTTGAGCAAATCAAAACCAATAAATACATAATCTCCCGGATGAAGAAAACTTTTCATCATTCCTAGAAATTCTTTAGTAGAATTTAAATCAAAATTTCCAATACTTGAGCCCAAAAACAAAACAAAATTTCGTTTTCTCGATGTCGATCCTAGCCATTTTATGCCGTTTAAATAATCTACATTCAAAGCAACGGTTTCAAGAGTGGGTAATTGTTCATTAAATTGATCAATAATTTGAGTAAGATATTTTCTTGAAATATCAATGGTATAATAACTAAAAGATAAATTTTCATCCAAAAAATGATCAATAAGCAGGCGCGTTTTTATCCCTTCCCCAGGGCCTAATTCGATGAGATTAAAATTTTCATTCTTCAGCAAATCGGCCAAGTCGTTTTTGTAATGGTCTAAAATATCTAACTCACAACCAGTTAGATAGTAATCTGGATGATGAGTAATTTGATTAAATAATTCACTCCCATATTCATCATAAAAATACTTTGAATTAACCTCTTTATTTGATTTAGAAAGACCATGAAGAATATCGTGAATAAATTCCTGTTTATCGTTATGACTAACCTTTGCATTATCTAGTGCTGGAGTCTTAAATTTTGCAGACATTTCATCCCCTCCTTAATTTGTTCTCGCTAAGCGAATTCCGCTAAACTGCCAGCGTTTTTCTGGTTGAAAAAAATTACGATAACTTGCTCTTATATGTGATTTCGGAGTGGCACAACTGCCACCTCGCAGCACCATTTGATTCGTCATAAATTTTCCATTGTACTCCCCCAATGCGCCTTTAAGTGGCCTAAATCCGGGATAGGGCGTATAAGGACTGGCTGTCCATTCCCAAAGATCGCCAAAAAATTGCTGCGCCTGTAGCGAGTGTTGAGTCGAAGCGGGTTGAGGATGGTATAAACCATTCTCCATAAAATTGTCGTTTCTCGGTGCTATCCCCGAGGTAACGACAAAATGCTCCCACTCTTCTTCCGACGCTAATCGTGCTCCACGCCATCTTGCATAAGCATCTGCTTCATAGAAACTGATATGACTAACAGGCTCTGCCGGACTTAATGGTATAAGTCCATGTAAGCTAAAAACATGCCATTCATTATTTTGATTGTGCCAATATAAAGGGGCCTGCCAATTATTCTTAAGAACGCAATCCCAACCATCTGCAAGCCACCAGCAAGGTTCTTTGTAACCACCGGCTTCGATGAACTCCAAATATTCTTCATTGGTGGTTAATCGAGAGGCGATTGCATAAGGAATCAGAAATTTTTTATGGTTTGGCAGCTCATTATCAAAACAAAAATCCATCCCACGGTGACCGATTTCCACCAAACCACCTTCCACATCCATAAAAGTTAATTTGGAACTAACCGCAGAAGTAGCATCCTGGACTGCTGCCTGATAGAGCGGAAAATTAGGGTCGTAAGAAAAGTTGTGTTTAACATCCATTAGCAACAGTTCTTGATGTTGTTGTTCGTGATGGAGTCCGAGTGTTAGTAGCGTGTTTATTGCATCAAATTGTGCTTCCGCGATTTCAGTCAAAAGGTCCTGCATATGCTTATCAATATATTTCCTGTAGGCATAGATTTCTTCAACGGTTGGGCGTGACAACAGACCTCGTTTAGCTCGTGGGTAAGGATTGCCTATTCCCTGATAATAGGAGTTAAATAAATGATGAAAAGAAGGGTGAAATGGTTTGTAGCTTTTTAAATAATGACTGAGTATAAAGGTTTCAAAAAACCAACTACAGTGTGCTAGGTGCCATTTCGGTGGACTTACATCTTCAATACTTTGAATGACATAGTCTTCCGTCGCCAATGGTTGACATAAGCGTTCGGTTTGCTGGCGCACTGTTTTATAGGCACCATTAAGATGTTCGGTTTTCATCTGATAACCCTACAAGCCTTCCGTGGATAACTGCGTTAGCTAAATTATAGTCGGGTTTTGAGAACTATTGGTAACCCTAGTTTAGATTGAGCCTTGAACCAACAACAAATTCAGACACCTCAAAGAATGAAAGGTTGTTGGCCCAAGGTCTAATCTACTATACCAAAGCCGCAGTCTTTTCTCGTTCCCATTGTTTTAAAGGAGAGAGAGAGGGATTAGCCATGGCTTTGACAGGTAAATAAAAAGTTTGCTCCAAGAGAAATTGCCCGCTTAAAGCTGCATGAGAGACATGATCAGTAAATACAATCCAGGTACTTTGAGCGGGAAAATCAACTCGTTGCTTTTTAACTGTTTGTTGATATTCATCACTCAATTTCATGTTGTCGTGTAAATTGAGTTGATAATGGTCGTAAGCAGAACGCAAGGTTTTTGTGGCTTTAATTAGATGTAATAGTTTAGCGCGCTTATAATTGTAGTTTCGAATGTCTGGAGCAAAGCGTTGAAGTACCTGAGTAAACGGTTCTCCCAAATGCCAAACTCTAGGTTCATTAAAAGGATTAACATTAGAAAAAACACGCAGGATGCGTCTTCCATTCACAGGCGTTGCCGGAAAAGAGTCAATATGAAGACGCGTATCATCTTTGCGTTTTGAGCTGACGCGTCCTTTGATTTCTGCAGGGCGGTAACTGGTTCTACCCCAAAGTAAACCATCTTGATATTGTGGTAAAACAGTGTCAATTAGTTCTCTTGCGAATTCTGCATAGCGCAGCATGAAGGCTTTCAGGGTATCCGTTAAATTGGCATTTTTTTGAAAACCCCCTAAGCGATTATTGCGGTAATCAAAACTTACATTTTTATGTTTGCCGTCAAGAATTTTATCGGAAACTAATTCAGTTTTTTCATGAGGTTCTAAATGAAAAGGGTAGGACGGGAAATAAATGACCTTCCCTGATTCTAATGAGGCGAGAGCAAATTTTTTGCTGTCAGTGCTTAATGTGTCTAAGTCATCCACATCGATAGTATGTAGCAGTTGGTCCATTAATGCCCTCACCAGTTGTATAAAAAAATCAAGTCTAACAAATTTTGGAAGTAGGGAGAAATTTTGTTAGCACTTTCTTGCTTCTCTACCTTCTCTCGCACAAGGAATTTGTCATGAATCAACTCCTGTCTCTTTAAAGAAGAAAGAAGAACTATTGGATTGAGAATCTAAAACGGTTGCGTTTTGATTTTTAGCTGAATTTTCTTTTCGAGCCGCTTCAAGCAGACCAACAACCCAGGGTTTCCATATGAACCTTAATCGGGCACTATTTTAACCAACGATGAACAGATTGCATTAATTAATGATTTGACACCCCGTATTGATAAGAAAAGACCGAGTGCAGGCTAAAAAAAATCACTAATGTACAATATGAATTTAACTTGCTCTTACTTGGGTCAAAATATATCATCGTGAATATTTCGGGATTCAAAGGAGCATAAATTGAAAAAAAGCGTACTCTTTAATTTTATAAAAAAAGATCAACTTAATCTTCCTGAAGATATTCAATTAAAATCCGATAGAGAAGATCGTCCTTATTGTTTAGTTCAGTTACCTCTGGAAGATATAATTCTTAAGTCCCAGCAAGATTTTTATTCTTTGCAAGAGCATCACATAAGTATTTATGAAGAAATGAGCGAGTCGGAATCGGTCATTAGTCAATATCATTACACGGCTATCTTTAAAAATGGAAACGGAGAAAAATGTAAATTACATGTGTATTACGATAGTAGTGACAGAGTGACAGGAAGGCCTAGTTTTGCTATTCAACGAGATAGTGAATGGGAAAAAATCTCTACCCCTGATTTAGAGGCGGAATTTGAAAAGCTTGCAAGAGAAAAATGTATTCCTTTTATTTCTTTCACGAAAGAAAAATTAGCCCATCACCTAGCTGAACTTGAAGAGCAATACACTCAACAAGAAATGGCGGCAGCAAGATTGTCTAGGGAGCCATCTAAACTGGCAAAATATAGAGAGGCATTATTGACGCTTGAAGACTCATTAAATGCCTTAATTCCTTTATGTAAACATGATAAATACAAGAATGTATTAAAATTAATAAGAAAAATTCGCTCCACAGTTGAAGAGGAATTAAGTACACCACTAGCAAAGCCAGCAATGCCGTCTGTTAAAGCGGTTAATACTGAGCCATCTACTAATTCTGAACCCGATGTTGTCTCTGCAAAAAGTAAAAAGAAGAAAAAGAAAGCGAAGGGACATGCGGGAGAATTTAATCGACAAGTTAATGAATTAAACATGGGCTATAAGCCTTTGGCGGCAATGAAATTTGAAGAAATTTCGCCAAAAGATATCGATGCTTTATTAGCACTTCATGAAAAATCCAGTATGATTTTTTTAGAATTAGATGATAAAAAAGGCCTTAGTATTACTGTCTTAAATAACTTAAGAATCATAGAAGATAAAGTTGAAAAGTTAGGGGGCAAAATGCTTGAGGCTTTACTTGCTAGTAAACGATTTGATGAGGCGAAGAGACTTATTCCCTTTCATCTTAAGCTTCATAAAGAAAAACTTATTGAACAGAGTTTAACTGAAAGTAATTTTGAGCTTTTGAGCTTTTTAGTTGATTATTGCGGAGTAGAACTCAGTCAGCCAGTGACAGTCAATGACAAAAAATATATATCGATTATTGAATTTGCCGCTGCTAATGGCAATGAAAATGGCCTATTCCTGCTAGGTGTTTTGGGGTCCTTTCTTGAAAAGGAGTTCTCTCCAAAAGGAGACGTTAACGAATGGTCTGAATCATTTAAAAATGTTAACAATATGGTGGCTTCGCTCCCCTCAGAACAGGCTGCATTCATTCAGTTTGGAAAAGAATTAGGGAAAATTTTCGTAGCAGAGAATCCAGAATTACTACCGGAGATACACAAGGCAATGGGGCTTCCTCGCCGTCAGAGGAGCAACCATTCTCATCGCCATGCAACCAATAGACATGGCTTCCATCATCATCCTGTGACTCCTCACTCGAGTCGTCCTGCAGTCAGTGACACTTCGACGCCATTAAATATCGATAAAGAGTTAGAAAACTTAGGAGAATGTTTAGTTATGTAGAATTTCCAGATTTATTGTCAAGCTGTCTTTGCTTTAGAATGGAATCCTTATATCGGGCACATCACAGATAGTGTGATGTTATGCCCCTTATTTTTTGAGATTCCGATAGAATTTATGCACACCCTAATGCTAATAGGAGTCGCCTACATAGGTAATGTGGTATCCAGGCCTTGTTTTATAAGCGCAGGCTTAGGAAGCGCGAGCAAGAAATTTGAATATTATGAGTAAGTATTTAGTTATTACTGATAGTGATTTTTTCTTCATCAGTGTCCTTATGCTCAGAAGTGACTTGCGTGGAGTTAAAAATTACTTGTAATTCTTGTTCTATTTCGAGCATATCCCGTACTTAGTTGTAGCATATTCTCATCGTTATTCTCTTTAATCTCCCATTCTTTTTCTTTTTCCTGAGGATTTTCATGAGCGTTTGGATTAGCTCGCATGTCTTCCTCCAGGTCAATTGATTTCATATTTGTATTTAATATGCACATATAAACTAAACTAATTAAGTGGGTATTAATGAACCCAGGGTGAGGAAGGGGAGAAATTTGATTGAAATAGCCACACAACTTTGCAAGATTGTGGAGAATCACATATTATTTTTAAAATACTTGGATAATGTTAATAATGAACTGTAATAATAGAACAGCAATTTTCCGTTTTATAGTCTGGTTTTTTCTAGCTAATACACTCCTCTTTTGGTTATTAGGCTTTGAGTATCTAAAAGCAATTTTACTATCAAAAACCTTATTTATTAATACAGTGGCAAATTTTACCAGCATAGGCGGTAAAATATTCGTCATTTTTTTCGCTATTATAAATTATCTAAGTTACATGATGTTACTAGCTTTTATTCCTGCTACAGTCTTAATTTTGATTGCTTATTGTTTGCCTAATCGTTGGCTCATTTGGGCTTTAAGTATCCTGCTGAGTACAGTCAGTATTGTGTTTTTAATTGCGGATACGCGCATCTATTTGATGTTCAAGTTTCATCTTAATTTTTTGATCCTATCGTTAGCTTTTCATACCCAATGGAATGAAGTTTTTGATTTTTCTGCACGAGAATTAACCTACTGTGCGCTACTTATTGCTGCAGTTTGTCTGATAGAAATCTGCTTAGCGTGGTTGGTTTGGAAGAAAATTGTTTTGGCCGAGCGCTTAAAGGTTGGCCATTCAATTGCTTATATTTGGCTTGGTGGTTTTTTATTTAGCTATTTTACTTTGGTATTATCCATCGCGAAGTATAATAATCTTTTTAGTCAGCAAATCCCTAATTTACCCCTTTATAATCAGATTGTTAGTTATTTAATTCCTGATAAAAATGCTAAGCAAATTTTAAATCGATATAGTGAAAGTAATTTTGCGCAGCCTATCTTTTCTAATGACAAATTAAATTACCCGCTCCACACAATGAGTTGTGATAAACAAATTCATCCTTACAACATTATTTTAATCATGGTGGATTCGCTGCGTTTTGATAGTTTACAAAAAGAATATATGCCAAATGTCGCTCAATTTGCTAAAAAAACTTGGCATTTTCAAAACCATATGAGTGGTGGAAACTCTACTCAACCAGGATTGTTTTCAATTTTTTATTCGATACCAAGTAGCTATTGGACCGCTGCATTAAAGCAACAAGTTCCAGCAATTTTAACGGACTTATTGATTAAATACGGGTATTCAACCCACGTTTTTTGGTCGAGTGTTTTATATAATCCTCCTTTTGATAAAACCATTTTCACTGGGTTTAATGATCTCGATATTAATGGTTCGCATAAAGATAATGTTGGCGACAAGGATAGAGATATCACGCAAAAAGCGATTGATTTTTTAAACACTAAAAATCATAAAAAGCCATTTTTTCTTTATCTTTTCTATGACGCACCTCATGGTTTTTGTCGCCAACAAAAATTTCCCGCACCTTACCAGCCAATCGAAGAGGAATGTTCGCGCATTAACTTAACCAATGAAATTAATCCTTTGCCTTTTTATAATCGTTATTTGAACGCGGTTAATTTTGACGACCAAGAAATTGCGAAGGTATTAAACCGGATTGAGCAACAAGGATATTTAGATAATAGTATCGTTATTTTTACGGCCGATCATGGACAGGAATTTAACGATAATAAACAAAATTATTGGGGTCATGCTGGAAATTTCACTCAAGCACAAATCCATGTGCCCCTTTTTATTCATTGGCCTGGCCAGTCACCGCGTTCAATAGAATACCTTACAACCAGCTATGATATTGTTCCAACTTTAGTGAAGCATTTATTTAATTGCAATAATCCCACACATGACTACAGTATTGGTCAAGATTTGCTGATTGAAAAAGGGCGCTTGCCTTTTTTTATATCAGGTAGTTATATAAACATGGGAGTAGTTGAGCAAGATCGCCTGACCACGTTGCAAGTATCTGGAGACATTACAATTACCAATCCAAGAGCAGAGCCAACCATTAACGCCGAACCGCGGGTGGAGCGTATCAAAAATGCATTGACAATTATGCGTCAGTATTATGCTAAATAAATGAGCTGAATCTGCTGCCTTAGCGAATCTGCAACTTCTAGTTCCTAGCTGAAACACTCTTAAGTTGTACTAATCGATGAGGGCGACCTCATCGGCTTTAAAAGCAACTAATCTAAGCAATATTAAGTTATCTCTCTCTATTTAAAAGTGTAGAAACAAACAATATAAGAAAGTTTTGCTTATAATTGAGAGAAGGAGCTATTCTGGAATAGGTGAGGGACAAGCGATGAAAGGTGCTGAACTCTTGGTTGCTGCTCTTGAAAATGAAGGCGTAACCCACATTTTTGGTATTCCTGGCGAAGAAAATCTTGACGTAGTCGAAGCCATTCGTAAATCGTCTATCAAACTCGTGTTGACTCGACATGAACAAGCGGCGGCTTTTATGGCTGCCACCTATGGTCGATTGACAGGTAAAGCTGGGGTTTGCATGACCACACTAGGCCCAGGCGCACTGAATCTCGCCACAGGCGCGGCTTATGCTCTTCTTGGAGCAATGCCTCTCATCATGATTACTGGTCAGAAGGGGGTTTTATCTTCGCATCAGGCGAGATTCCAGATGGTCAACACGGTAGCTACCATGCATCCCCTCACCAAAATGTCTCGTCAAATTGTTTCGCCTTCCATGATCCCGACTATAGTACGTGAAGCTTTTCATCTAGCACAAGCGGAAATTCCAGGGCCAGTTCATTTGGAGCTGCCCGAAGATATTGCAGCTGAGAAAATTAAAAAGGTTGCTCTCATTCCATCGCATTCTATTGAATATCCAGTAGCGAGTGAGGGAGCTTTAAACCATGCCGCCGAACTGATTAAACAAGCTAAGCGCCCTTTAGTTATGTTAGGTGCCGCAGCTTCGCGGCCAAGAGCCACTAATCATCTATCCCAATTCATTTTACGCACAAAATTGCCGTATTTTACTACACAGATGGGGAAGGGAACCATTTCTGGAGCAACAGAATTTTATATGGGGACAGCAGCACTTTCAGCTCGCGATTATGTCCATGAGGCCATAGAACAAGCCGATCTCATCTTAACTATTGGTCATAGTACAGTAGAAAAACCGCCTTTTATTATGGGCACGTCCAAGCTACAAGTGGTGCATGTCGGGTACGTATCAGCGACGGTTGAACAAGTTTATTGTCCCCAAGCAGAAGTGATCGGTGATTTGGGCCCCTCCTTGCAATTACTTGCGGATAGGCTGGAAGGCAAGCTTCCTCATGCAGATGCTCTCCTTCATTTAAGAGAAGGCATTTTGAGTAAAATTACGGCTAGAGCGACTGAAGATCGTTTCACCCCCCAACGTTTAGTCCATGATGTTCGACTAGTGATGCCCCCTGATGGAATTGTCGCACTAGATAATGGGATGTATAAAATTTGGTTTGCTCGAAATTATCGGACACAAATGGCGAATACGCTTTTACTTGATAATGCGCTTGCCACCATGGGTGCCGGTCTCCCTTCAGCCATTATGGCTGCTTTATTATATCCTAAGCGTCGAGTGATGGCGGTTTGTGGAGATGGTGGTTTTATGATGAATAGCCAAGAATTAGAAACGGCAGTCAGGCTTAAATTAAACTTAGTAATAGTTATTATAGAGGATAATGCTTTCGGAATGATACGTTGGAAACAAGCGGTTGATCATTTCCCAGACTTTGGCATGACTTTTACTAATCCTGATTTCGTAAAATATGCCGAAGCTTATGGCGCACAAGGTGTAAGAGTTGAAACGATTGAAAGTTTTCGCTCCATTCTGGAGAGCGCTTTTAGGGCTGGAGGCGTTCATCTTATTGTTTTTCCAATTGATTATTCAGAAAACAAACGTGTTCTTGTCGATGAATTGCAACAACGATTACCGCCAAGGAAGGGGGAGTGATGAAAAAAACACTGCAGGTAGTACAGGCCTTCGATCGATCTTTGATTGCAGAAATACCTAGTGATGATGCTAAAGCACTTGAAGAAAAGCTTAAGACAGCTGCCCTCACTTTAGGAAATCGAGCTAACTGGCTTAAACCCCATGAGCGTATAGCCATTCTTAAACGTGCTGCGCAATTATTAACATCTGACCAAGCTAAATTTGTAACGCTTATAGTGCAAGAAGGGGGCAAACCTTATACGGATGCGGCAATTGAAGTAACTCGGGCTATAGATAGCTTAAATGATGCGGCTGAGGAATTACGACAGTTTGCCGGTAAAGAAATTCCGATGGGACTCACGCCTGCAAGTGAGCAGCGTTGGGCTTTCACTGTTAAAGAACCCATTGGCGTTGTGGCTGCTATTTCGGCCTTTAACCATCCGCTAAATTTAATTGTTCATCAAATAGCTCCAGCGATCGCTGTAGGTTGTCCAGTGATTATTAAGCCTGCTCCAGTTACCCCTTTATCTTGCCTAGAACTAGTCAAATTGTTACGGCAGGCAGGTCTAGCAAAGGGTTGGTGTCAAACTTTTATCACTGAGGACAATGCCTTAGCTGAACAGTTTGCAACTGATCAACGTATTGCTTTCTTGAGTTTTATTGGCTCAGCTAAGATTGGCTGGCATTTACGCTCTAAACTTGCCCCCGGGGCTCGTTGCGCCTTAGAACACGGTGGTGCTGCACCAGTGATTGTTGATCAAAGCGCTGATTTATCTAAAACCATTCCCTCCCTTGTCAAAGGGGGTTATTACCATGCAGGTCAAGTGTGTGTTTCAGTACAGCGGATCTTTGTTCATAAAACGATTAGAGCTCAATTTATGGATGAGTTTGTTAAACAGGTCAACGCACTTCATGTCGGTGATCCCCATTCAAAGGAAACAGAAGTGGGGCCTCTTATTCATCCGCGAGAAACAGAACGCGTTAGCTCCTGGATTGACGAAGCTGTAGCAGGAGGTGCGAAGCTGTTTGGTGGAGGTCGTCTTTCTGAAACGACTTTAATTCCTGCTGTATTGTTAAATCCACCCGCTGATGCCAAGGTTTCACAATTGGAAATCTTTGGTCCTGTCACCTGTGTTTATGAATTTGAAGACATCGATGAGGCGATTGAAATTGCGAATGCTTTGCCCTTTTCTTTTCAAGCCAGCATCTTTTCTGAGAATTTGACACCGGCCCTAAGAGCCGCAGAATATCTTAACGCTTCGACCGTTCTTATTAACGATCATACCGCTTTCCGTACCGACTGGATGCCTTTTGCTGGGCAAAAACAATCAGGTTATAGAACCGGAGGAATCCCCTGGACTATGAGAGATATGTCTCAAGAAAAAATGATTATTTTTAAAAAGTGATTAGATCAGATTTAGCGTAACTATCCTTGAGAGTTTCTTTCTATATGGTAAAGGGGATTCCCGCGGCTTTGGCCGCGTGGTCCCTGTGCTTGATCACAAGGGGTTTCTAGCCCTATTAAGAGAAACCCTGGGATCGCGCCCGGGGACTCCAAACGCTCTAAGACAAGTAAAAAGAATTGGTTGGATCTCGTTCCTCTTCTTCTTTATCTTGGTTGTGATAAAAGAAAGTATTTTGATATCCATTTGGGGGACAACGAACTAAACCTAATTCAGAAGCTAAGAGAGCGATCGGACTTTTTGTTTTTTTGGCTTCTCTTTCTTGACTCTCAACTTCCTTTTCACCACTTAATACTGTCTCATCAAGGACTTCGCTCTTGCGTTTATTAGAGAGCGGGACGGTTGATGAAAGCAATACATAATGGTCTTTTATAGGGGTGCGGAGGAATTGATCGGGTTCACTTTGAATCTCAGAGCGATTAAGCGAGATGTAATAAGCTTTTAAATGTTTTGGATTCTGTTTAATAATATTTTCTAAAGTTTGCACATGGGTAGGATCGATAAAACCAAAATCAATCCATTGAACAGTTTTTGGCAAGCCCTGTATAGTTTCACTCAACCTTTTCCAAAATCCTGTTTTATTGTGGTTTCTGTCAAAATAGCTATGTACAAAACCTACACAAGTGATGTGGGAAGGTAATGCCTCTAGTTTGCTGCGGGGTACATTATAACCTAGGTCAAGGGTAGTTGCACTCTCAGGTATCTGATTAATTTCCCTGAAGGTGGAAGTTTTCGAAATACTTCCCCCATGAACTTTTGGAATTAAAAAATCTAATAAGGATTTAAGATCCTTATAATCAGTATCTTGTATACCATATCTAGCGACATAAAAATTATCTTTATCAACTTGAACTATCGGGTCTTGTTGTGAAGATCTTTTAATTTCAAATTTACCATGCATGTTTTAAGATCCAAAAGGCTAAAAAAAACACATAATAACACAAAAAAACAAAATACTTATTTTTTTGCAATAAGTCCCATAAAATTTAGAAACACTCAAACAGGCTTTTTCCTTAATGCGCTTATGCTAAATAATTTCTTTAAGCCAATACCTGGCAATATCGATGCGACGGCTTATCCAAATATCTGAGAATTGTTTTATATAATCAATAAATTGCTTTACAGCCATGCAGCGCCCGGGATGACCGCTGAAGCGGGGATGTAAACCAATCGACATCAGTGTTTGTCGATTCTCCTGGTATAAATAATCAAAACTATTTTTTAAATGATGAAAGAAATCATCGCCGTTAGCAAATCCAGCTGAAGTTCCAAAGCGAAAATCATTGCAGTCTAAACTATAAGGAATAATTAAATGATTTCCCACGAAATAAGGATAATCATCAGCATAACTATCTGAATCATAGAGAAAACCACCAAGATCTATTAATAATTCACGTGTGCGTCGGCTGTGACGGCCAGTGTACCAACCCTCAACTTGCTTGCCGGTGAGCTCTTTGATGGTTTCCACACAACGCTTGATGTGATTTTTTTCTTCTTTCATGGAAAGAGACTCATAATCAATCCATCGCCATCCATGTCCCGCTATCTCATGATTTGCGGAACGAAGATAAGTAGAAAAGGTTGGATTGAGCGAGAGCGCTAAGCCAGTGACGAAAAAAGTGAGGGGAATGTTCTCTGAATCAAATAAGCGAATTAAACGCCATAAACCAGCTCTGCTTCCGTACTCAAAAAGTGATTCCATACTTAGACTGCGCATACCCTCAGGTTTTTGCACAAACGGAAATTCACCGCCATAGATCTCGGCGGTTTTATCCCCATTGATAGGAGTTAGCTCTGCCCCTTCTTCATAATTAACAATAAAATTGATGGCTATTCTGGCACGATTTGGCCATTGAATTTCTGGTTTATTGTCGCCATACCCAACTAGCATCCTTGACATGATTTATCCTAATTCAAAAGTAGTAATACCATAGATCTCATCCATAGGAAGAGCAGGTTCGCCCTTTAAATACATGCGTACCGTTTCAAAAACCTTTTCAAATTGGTAGCGCTTAACAAGAGCGAGGGCGTGCCTATTATTTTCTGGAATATCTAAAAAAACGGGGCCTTCTTGGGCATGATTAATTAAAGCAAGGAATAATTCATCGGCAATTTTTTCATTATTGGCAAACAAAGGACCGATTTTATACCCTTCTCGACAGGCTCTCAGCACACCATAGCCACACAATTGATTATCCTGAAGATAACCTAAACTTGCTCCTTCGGGTTGATTAATCCAACACTTGAGAAAATGAGTTCTAGACGCTGGAAAATGTTGGCGATCATAGGCAACCAACGAAGCAAAATGTTTTTTTGTAATGGGAAAAATGGCAGGGAATCTAGTCCTTGTTTTATTTGCCTTGCCGCTATAGCGAGCATTCGAGTGAGCCCATTTATATCCGAGTTGCGCGTATTTGTCGTGCATAGACCTGACCCCGTCAATGCCCGCATTTCGGGATCCGATATAGGCTAGACGTTTTTGGGTGAGTTCTAAGCCATACTGCTGCCCGCGGTAATGCTCATCGACAATATACAAACCACAAAATGCAAAAAATTCGTCATAAATGACTGCGGAACCTACAGCAATGATTTTTCCGTCTAATTTTCCAGCAAAAAAGCCTCTGGGATCGGTTTGGTAGAAATAATCCGCATCATGTAAGCCTGGATTCCATCCTTCTCTAGCAGCCCACTCAATAGCAAGTTTGACTTCCTCCTTGGTCATGCATTCAATGCGATAATGCTTGGGCATGTTAATCCTGAAATCAAGTTTATTAGTAATTATAGTAAGAATGCCGTTATTGTGGATAAACTGAAGTGACTAAACCTATTAATTGGCTCTAAGTTTTTGTTGACAATTGGAATTGATATGTCTTTAATCCGTTCGTGCTGAGAGGCGTGTTAGCGTCGTCTCGAAGCATTATAGTCCAACACTACAAAGGAGCTAACAACATACCAATTCCATTTGTGAGTAAAATGTAGATCCAATCGGTAGGCTTTGATCGCAGGACCCATCGAACTATGTTGTTCACCTGTTTTAATCAAGTGACCTGATCTTTACAAAATAACTTCCCTAGTTTTCCAAGATCAGCCACAATTTACTCATTCTAAAGATTTAACCAATCTGAGCTTTTCAGGACGAATCTGTGATACCGCTTTTATTTTCAATTAACTTATTTTTAAGTGCATTCTTATTATTTGTTATTCAGCCTCTAGTTGCGAAACTGTTGCTACCTATCTATGGTGGAACTCCTGCAGTTTGGACTGTATGCATGTTGTTTTTTCAATTCCTGCTCTTGCTCGCTTATGGCTATGCTTGGCTACTCAGTCGTTTTGCACGTTGGTGGGTTTGGCGTGTTTTACACGGATTATTGGTTTTGCTAAGTTTAATGGCTTTGCCTTTGTCATTTACACCCTCTTCCAATAGTGGCTCACCGGATTTAGCAATCTTAAATTATCTAATCACCCATTTAGGATTACCTTTAATTGTTATCGGTGCTTCAGCGCCATTATTGCAATTTGCTTACAGCCAGACACGCGCTAAGTATGCGAGCGATCCTTATTTTTTGTATGCCCTGTCCAATATTGGCAGTTTACTCGCTTTATTAGCTTATCCTTTTGGGGTTGAACGTTATCTGGGTTTAAAGCTGCAATTTGATTATTGGAAGTTGGGTTTTGCGATTTATGCGATCTTTTTATTTATCCTATTGGTCACTATTCCCAAACAGAAATTGTTAGAGTCGAGCGATGAAAAAAGTCAGTTCTCTTGGAGAATACGACTGTGTTGGATTGGCTACAGCTTTATCCCTTGTAGTTTGATGTTAGGAGTTTCTTTTTATATCTCGACTGATATTGCCGCGACGCCCTTATTTTGGGTTATTCCCTTAGCGATTTATTTATTATCTTTTATCATTAGTTTTGCGCAAAAACCGATTATTTCGCATGAATGGGTGATGAGAAATACCTTATTATTTATTATTTTCCCCGTCCTAGGTTTTATTGTCGGTATTCATATGCTGCTAACTTGGCAGCTTATCCTGTTTCATTTAGCGAGCTTTTTTATGCTCGCCCTTTTATGCCTTGGTGAATTGGTAAGAATAAGACCGTCGACCAGTCAGTTAACCAGTTTTTATTTTTGTATTGCGTTGGGAGGGGCATTAGCCGGTTTATTTAATGGTTTATTAGCACCACGACTTTTCTCTGGATCCTATGAATATCCGTTGATTTTTGCTGCGGCAATGCTTTGTATTTCTTTACCTAAATCGACCGGAGTAGGCAGCACTGTTTTTATTTTATTTGCCCTAGAGCTTATAAATTATTTTTTGCCAAATCAACTTTGGTTGAAGACGAATCATATTCTCGAAATTTTAGCCTTAAGTCTTATTCTGATTTGGCCTAAAAACAGTCTAAACCTGTTTGGGGGCATGGCGATTTTATTTGTCTTTCTATTTAGTCCCTGGTTTAAATCAATGGAAACGCTAACTCAGCAGCGTAATTTTTATGGGGTGAAGCAAGTTCTTTCGGTTAATGGAGCTCATGTGTTAGTGAGTCAGAATATCTTGCATGGTTTTCAATTCACGCAAGATCAACCTGACAATTCTGCAATGGCTTATTATAACCCCGTGCTGTCAGCTGTGCAGCATTTACAAACAAGGCATCCTGCTTTGAATGCGAGTTTAATCGGCTTAGGCACGGGAATGATGGCTTGCCAGTTTCGAGCTAACGATAGGCTTGAGATTATTGATATTGATCGGCAAGTGATTAATATCGCTAGCAATACTAACTATTTTACTTATTTACGTGATTGTCCGCCGAAAATATCAGTCATTGAAGGTGATGGCCGGATTGTTTTGCATGATAATCCAGAGACTAATTTGGATCTTGTTGTTGTCGATGCCTTTTCTTCTGATGCGATTCCCACTCACTTGTTAACCCTGGAAGCCTTTAAATTATATCAACATAAAATTAAGGAGGATGGGGTAATTCTGGTAAATATTAGTAATCGTCATTTACATCTACTTCCCATCATCATTACAGCGAGTCGAGAGCTGGAATTGATTGTATTGCACAAACAACAAGCTGAAAATTATTTTGAAGGGAAATTTCCTGCTGAATGGGTATTATTGACTACTAATCAAGCCATGGCTGTTGAATTAATGCAGAATTCGGGATGGCGTTTTGCTGCGGAAGAAGGCAGTCGTTGGTTGTGGACAGATGATTATTCGAATCTTGCTCCTTTAGTGAATTGGGGGAAGGCTAGGGTGGTCTAATTCGAAGAGCTGTTTCAGTTCATGCGAATTAAGTCTGCGACGGATTCTGTTGCTTTTCATGCTTTGTATAAGATTCCTGTCGCACTTCGAGTTTTATTCGAAAATCTGAGAGTTCTTTTTTAAATTTGAAAAGAGTCACATCTTCCGTATTACCTATACGAGTAATCGCCTTCTCACAAGTTTGGATACTTTCTACTAAACTTTCCTCTGCTTTGAGAAGATTATTATTACCCCTATAGGATCTTTCAAGGTTAGAGTAAATTCTTGCTTTTAAATCATAAAGTTTAACTAGCTCAGTTATGTCAACACTGGGATTTTCCTCGAGTATCTTACAGGCCGAGAGCACTTCCTCATAAGCAAGACAGGCCTTGGCATAATTCTTACTGACAAGAAGGTTATCGGCTAATTTTTTAAATATCCCTATTTGATGAAATACGCCTTTTTTTATAGTTTCATCCTCCGGTGAGGAGGCATGAGCTGCAAAAAAAGTAGCTAATGTTTCTTTGTGAATTTTTATATCGGATAATTTATTTAGTCTGGACTGATAGGCTTGTTTTACCTCCCTGATATGAGCTTCAATCTGGTTTCCTGTAGGTACATAATCAGTCATTGTAGTATAAAAAGCCTGGCTATTTACCTGGATTTTTCCCTCATTAAACCTAGTTGCGTTCACTAAGCCATTAGCACAAACAATACCGTTATATATCCCTGTTCCTTTGCGATACTCTGCACTCATTAAGGCGTCCCCACAAGCAACTACAGGAAAAGGATAAGGGCCTGCTTCTAAAATCGGATTTTCAACTTGATGAGGGTCAACGTAAAAAGAACTAAATTTCAGTGTTGAGCCGCCTTCAATCTCAAAATCAATAGTTTTTCCTGTTTTTAATTTAAGCATTGTGGCTAACCACTCTTTTTTTGGGAGTTCAGGAGCACGAGCTAGCTCATCGGGCATTTCAAAATAACAACAAAAACGTTTTTCTTTTTCACTGTATTCCCAGCGCCTTATATCCCAATGAGGTATATCATTCATAGTCCATCCTTGTTCTCTTAAGGATTCAAATTGCAAAACCGTATTAACAGGATTAGCCTTGCTGTTATAGGAACGTAATAACTCTGCATCCTCATTGCTTAACGTAATAAAAGCAATAAAATTAGTTTTCACCGGATTTGTTGCAATTTTAGAAATTGTAAAAGGGGCTGGGGCCTTGTTTGATATTATATAATTGACGACCTGTCTATTTTCTCCTGTGCAATCAATCAACATATCACAGGGTATCAGGTTTGTAGTTCCTTCCACCTCGACAGCGTTGCTTTTTATACTTTTAAAATTTGCCTTAGTGAATATTACACCTAAGTCTTTCGCTTTTTTATATAAAACTCTCTGAATATCGCTAATATAATAGGTTTCTGGCGAGGAAGCCGCTAAAGGAATTTCCACATCAATTCCAATTCTCTTAAGTTGCCTGGCAATTGTTTCTCCAGCTTGAATTGCCACAACTCCAGGCCTTGTGAAATTATCCACATACTTATCGATGACTTGTACAGGATATCCCTTTTTAGCCAAAAGAATAGCAGTATACAAACCTACAGGCCCGGAACCAGCAATTATAATAGGCATAATCAAAACCAAGTTTGTCAACTTGGTTAAATTATAGACAATGCGTGGGATAGGGTAAGTCGAATAGCTGGTTTTTATCAAGGCAATCAACTATAGTTACATTAGTTAAATAGTCCAAAGATAAGGGGTGTCAATTGTGTTTAAACCGTTGGAAAATAGCATTACCCCTGTTAATAGGGCTGTTTTTTTAAAATTTATTGAAAACGATGCCCCTTTTTATTCAAAATTAGAGCTCTATGATAATGATGATTTAGTATCAGATTGTAGCTTTAAACCTCAAGAGCGAAGTCAGATTAAAGAAAATTTGAGCAGTTTTGAAAGCCTCATGAATGCATTAAAGGAACTTAATAATGAAATAAATAGTGTTCATTTAGGCAAATTCATCGAGCTTATCGAATCCTATAATGAAAACCCACAAAATCGACCTTTTACATAACACCCTGTCTACTTTGTTTAAGCCTAACTATTAGCTAATTTTGCTTTCTTCCACAATTCAATCATAAATTCAGTGGACTGACCTTTCAGGCTTGTTAAACCTTGCTCTTTCGCAATGGTTTTTAAAGCCTCCATTCTGACTCCGAATTTTTTAGCCACTTTCGCCAGGGTTTGTTCAGGATCAAAGCCCGCAAAAAGACATAATGAGATTGCTGTGTGAAGTAAGTCGCCGATTTCTTCTTGAACGCGATGAGACGGCTCATTGTTAGCAATAGCTTCCCTAATTTCATCGCATTCTGAAAGGGCTTGTTCAATAATCATTTCTTCATGCGGCCAATCAAAACCGAAATTTCGTGCATCATTTTCGATGATAATGAGTTCGTGTAAAGGATTATTTAATTGTTTAGCCATGGCGTTGTTCCCTTTATCTGACCGCTAATCTCTAGAAAAACCTGCAATTTCATGAGGCACATAAGGGGCTTCCAGTGAGCGTATTTCTTCTTTAGTTAATTTTATGCCAAGTGCTTGCACCGCATCTTCAAGATGATGAGGTATTGTTGCGCCAATGATCGGTGTGCTTATGGCAGGATTGTTGAAAAGCCAAGCGAGAGCAACCTGGGAAGGGGTAATTTCTCTTTGCTGAGCTATGCGATTCACCTGTTTAATGACCTGATTGTCTGCTTCGCGGCTGTGATCATATAGTTTTTTACCCACCTGATCGGTTTGCGAGCGTATAGTGGCTTGGCTTTCTAACGAACGAGCTAGTCGTCCGCGTGCAAGAGGACTCCAAGGTAAGATAGCAATCTTTTCTTCCTGGCAGAGAGGAAACATTTCACGCTCTTCTTCTCGATAAATCAGATTATAATGAGGCTGCATGGAAATAAACCGCTGCCAATGATGTTGATCAGCAAGATAAAGGCTTTTAGCAAATTGCCAGGCAAACATGGAGGAGGCGCCTATGTATCTTGCCTTTCCCGCTTTGACCACTTCATCCAGGGCCTCCAGCGTTTCTTCAATGGGAGTTTTATAATCCCAGCGATGAATTTGATAGAGATCGATATAATCGGTACCTAGTCGTTTTAGGCTTTGATCAACTTCATAGAAAATAGATTTTCTTGAAAGGCCGCCGCTACTAGGATCTTCTTTAATCATCGGGAAAAAAATTTTTGTAGCAATAACCACTTCACTGCGCTGCGTAAAATCTTTAAGTGCTTTCCCAAGAATACGCTCACTTGCTCCAAAGGAGTACATATTGGCTGTGTCGAAAAAGTTAATTCCCAAGTCCAATGCTTGTTTGATAAAGGGGCGTGAATCTTTCTCATTAAGAACCCAGGAGTAATGACCGCTCGTCGGATCCCCATAACTCATGCATCCGAGACAAAGTTTAGAGACTTTTAGATCCGATTGACCTAATTGCAGGTACTCCATAAGTTCTCCTTGTATATAACTACTTATCCTAGAGAAATGTTGGCCAAGTCCTAGCCTACTAGGGACTTCCGCGAAAGCGGGGAGCTCGCATCAACCAGCGCCGAGCCTTGTCCCAACATTTTTTCATTCAAACCCTTTCTTATATTTCCGCTAAATTCCCTTTCGTTTCCAACCAAGCTTTACGGTCCGAGGCTCTTTTTTTAGCAAGCATCATATCCATCATAGCCATAGTTGTTTCTTCATTGTCAAGAGTCAATTGCACGAGACGTCGTGTGTTGGGATCCATTGTGGTTTCACGCAATTGTATAGGGTTCATTTCGCCCAGTCCTTTGAAGCGTTGGACATTGATTTTTCCTCGTTGGGTTTGCGTGAGGTGGGCGATTATTTTTTCTTTTTCTTCATCATCTAAAGCATAATGCACAATTTTGCCAGCATCTATGCGATACAAGGGGGGCATGGCAACAAAAACGTGACCCGCTTGGACGAGTGGTTTAAAATGTCGCAAAAATAAAGCGCATAACAACGTAGCAATATGAGCTCCGTCAGAATCTGCATCGGCGAGGATGCATAATTTTCCATACCTTAAACCACTTAAATCATCCGAGCCTGGATCAATTCCGACCGCAACGGAAATATCGTGAATTTCTTGCGAAGCAAGAACTTGGGAAGATTCAATTTCCCAGGAGTTCAGGATTTTTCCGCGAAGGGGCAAGATGGCCTGGAAATCCTTATTACGCGCTTGTTTCGCTGAGCCGCCCGCCGAATCTCCTTCAACAAGAAACAACTCAGCTTGACTTAAATCTTGTTGAAGGCAATCAGCCAATTTTCCAGGTAAAGCCGGGCCTTGGCTCACTCGTTTACGAGCGACTTGTTTCGCTTGGCGCAGACGTTTTTGCGCGCGCTCAATCGCAAAAGCGGCAATCGCTTCGCCTTGATTACGATGTTGATTAAGCCAGAGCGCGAAGGCATCTTTTACCACATTACTGACAAACGCCGCTGTTTGTCGTGAACTTAAACGTTCCTTTGTTTGGCCTGCAAATTGAGGCTCTTTCATTTTAACAGATAATACATACTGACAAGGTTCCCAGAGATCATCCGCCGTTAATTTCACACCGCGTGGGAGTAAATTGCGTAACTCACAAAAGGCTGACAAGGCATCATAAAGCCCTGCACGTAAGCCATTAACATGAGTCCCGCCTTGCACAGTGGGGATTAAATTCACATAACTTTCGCTCAAATTACCATTAGGAGTAGATACCCAGGCGAGAGCCCAATCGACTGTGGCTTCTTCGCTTGAAAATTCACCGGTAAAAGGTTCCTCAGGGAAATAATCCGAAGGTAGTGATTGACGCAAATAGTCCGCAAGGCCCTTTTCATAGCACCAATGCAGTTGTTCATTGTTGGTTTTGTTGATAAAAGTCATCGATAAACCAGGACAAAGAACTGCTTTCGCTCGTAATACATGAGTGAGTTGTTTAACCGATATCTTGGTCGTATCAAAATACTTGGCGTTAGGCCAAAAGCGAATTGTTGTTCCCGTATCGCGTTTTTTTGTGACGCCGGTTTCATTGAGTTCTTGTTGCTTGTCGCCGTTGGCAAACGCCATATGATAAATAATGGCATTACGCTTAATCGTCACCTCTACACGTTCTGACAGGGCATTGACCACGGACACGCCAACACCATGCAAACCGCCCGAAAAGCTATAGTTTTTGTCCGAAAACTTTCCGCCGGCATGCAGACGAGTCATAATCACTTCGACGCCGGTTAAACCAAGTTGTGGATGAAGATCCACCGGCATGCCTCGACCATTGTCTTCTACTTCGACTGAGCCATCTTCATGAAGCGTCACGATAATTTGACTTGCGAAGCCTGCAATCACTTCATCAACACTATTATCAATGACTTCCTGAGCTAAGTGATTAGGTCGGGTTGTATCCGTGTACATCCCGGGGCGACGTTGAACTGGTTCTAGGCCACTTAACACCTCAATCGCTTCGGCTGTGTAATTTTCAGACATTGATGAATACTCTTAGTAAAATTCTATTTTAACACGAAAATAAACGGTTCATTAAAGATTGTAAATAAAACAAAATGAATATTTATTGCTCAACTACGATATTTGGAAATTTGTCGGCATAATTTAATGGTTTCTTTGCTAAAGCAATTGCAGTTCTCATAGCAATTTGCATAAATGACTGTGCTAAATCGCCATCAAGATTAGCTGCAGTCGGTTTCCCTTCATCGCATTGGCTACGGATTTGACTATCTAAAGGTAACTGGCCAAGTAGTTGAACATGAAAATTTTCACTCAATTTCTGTCCACCGCCCGCGCCAAAAATCGCTTCTTGATGTCCACATTGACTGCAGCGATGCAGAGACATATTTTCCACCAGACCTAAGACTTCAATATTTGTTCTTTCAAACATTTTAATAGCTTTTTGTGCATCTAAAGTTGCTACATTTTGTGGGGTGGTGACGATGACAGCACCCGTCAAAGGAATTTTTTGTACCAGACTTAATTGAATATCACCTGTACCAGGCGGTAAATCGATAATCAAATAATCTAAGTCATCCCACAAAGTCAGATCAAGCATTTGGATAAGTGATTTAGCAAGCATCGGTCCACGCCAAATCAATGCTTGTTCGCTGTCGGTTAAATAGCCAATCGACATCGCTTGTATGCCATGGGCGGAGACAGGTAAATAATGCTCGCCACTTATTTGCACTGGCTCAGTTTTACCCAGCATGAGGGGAATACTAGGGCCATAAATATCGGCGTCAAGAATCCCTACCTTGGCACCTGCTTTTGCAAGAGCAATCGCTAGATTCACGGCCACTGTCGATTTACCAACACCGCCTTTACCCGAGGCAACGGCAATTGTATTTTTTACACCTCGAAGGCCTTTGCCAACTAATTGCGTACGATGAGCTTTGATAAAAGGTTCAAGGTTTATTTTAATTGAATACTCAGGAAGCGCTTGATTCAAAGCACTGTGCAATACAGGTAATAGAGCAGTTTCAAAGGGTTTTGTCGGAAAGCCGGCGTGCAAGGATAAATTAATTTCCTTTCCTGCTGGGGTTAATTTTGCTTGCATAGCTAGCTGATGGGTATTTAAACCAAGTAATTTATCTGGAGTATTGGCAAGTATTTCAGTGATGCGATTTTCTAAGTTCATTTGTAAGTTCCACTTTTTAGCTGACATTATATAAGTCAATCCAGAAATGAGCTAGCTAGCTAGCATTAACTATCTTCTCTAAAGCCACCTCATACTTCCACGTAACCCAATGACCACTGGATAAATAGTAAAGACCGCAGTGTATAGGTTCTAGCGAATAAGTGGCTAATAATCGCGCATAATGAGTGACTTGTTGATGATGCTCCTTTTGCGTTATTTCGGCTTCATTGCCTGTTTTAAAATCAATAATCCAACGAATGCCATTTTCAATAAATGTGCGATCGATTATTCGTGTGCTTGGCAAACCTTGCTCGTTGATCAGCAGTTCATATTCGTTACGTTCTTCGTGATGCACTTTACTAAGCCATTGACCAATTGGGTCGCTAAACAAATGAGTGATTTGGCGACGAAGTGCGTTAAAGGCTTCTTCTTGCTCCATTTGAGTAAACCCTAAACTTTTAAATTGTTTGGCAATCATTTTCCAAGGTAATTCCTCAATATTGTTGGGATGATGGTTGCAAATCCATTGCAGTAATTCGTGAGCGACAATCCCTATCTGTCGTGCTGTCCCATGAGAAATTAAAGACATTGATTTCTGAGGTTGAAAATCTAAAGTAGGGGCCGGATGAAGATAAAAATCGATGGGTAAGCGATAGAGGGAAGGAAATAATTGTTCCGATTCATGTTCCAGATCTTCTGCGTTTGGAGCTAAAAATTCTTGATTTTTCAGAAAGCTGCGGAAGCTACCTTTGGTTTCTTTATCGTTGTTATCAAAAAGATAAAGACGCTTTTTAGCCCGTGTTGCGGCAACATAAAACAAGCGTTGTAGCTCATATTGATCTTTTTCAGTAGCTAATTTACCCAGATAATCATAGAGTAAACATTGTTCTTGGTGAGCTGCTTTTATGGGCGAAACGAGCAGCAATTCTTCCTGTTGTTGACTGGGTAATTTTAGCCAGCGCAGCAGGGGCTGATCGCTAGTCTGGGATTTCGCACTTAGGCCTGGCAAAATAACGCAGTCGAATTCTAATCCCTTCGATTTATGAATGGTCATCACTTGTAAGCGTGAGGGATTAACGCGCTGGGAATAAAGTTTATCAAATTCAATTTTAAAATAGTCAAAATCGGGGAGTTGGCCCGCTTGGGTAAAGCGTTCAAGTAATAACCAAAATTGTTCTAAATCTTCCAGTTGCAACCCATCAAGAATTTTATCGCCATGTAAGTTTTTAAGCGTTTGAGCTATCCAATCCACTAAAGATTGTTGATGGCGACAAGCAAGTGCATCGCGCATGACTGCATAAATAAATTGAGCACGAGTACGACCGTCTTCAGTTAACTGTGCTAAACATTGTGGTTGCGATAAAGCGTAATAAATCGATTTTTTTCGATCGAAATTAGCCAGTAAGTGAAGATCAGCAAGCGAAAAACCCCCGAAAGGACTACGCAATAAAGCGAGCCAAGAAAGGCGATTAGCTGGTAATAATAGAGCTTGAGCCAATGACCAAAGATCACGTAAATGGGGAAGTTTTGCTAAAAGTTCAATTTCAACGCCTTGAAATGGGATTTGTTGTTCACGCAATAAATGGACAATTTCGCTTAATTGGCGGCGGGAACGCACCAAAATAGCGATTTCATCGTCGGGATAATTTTTCAATTCTTCAGCAATGAATGTCACTAATGCTTGAGCTTCTTGGCGGCGATTGGGGAATTGCCACGCTTTAATATGGCTATTATTGCTGTCAACTTGAACATTCACAGAGTGATGAAAAGAAATGGCCCCTGATTCAATATCGTCGTATTGCGGGAAAATAGTTTTAAATTGTTGATTAACCCAATCAACGATGGTTGCGGTTGAACGAAAATTGCAACATAACTCTAAACTCTCTAAATGGACGGGACCAATTCCCGTTTGCTTCGCTTTTAGGAAAAGACCAACTTCCGCTTGCCGGAAACGATAAATCGATTGCATGGGATCACCCACAACAAATAAAGTACGCCCATCATCAGGCTGCCAGCCTTGTACTAATTTGGCTAGCAATTGAAATTGTTGAATCGAAGTGTCTTGGAATTCATCAATGAGTAAATGCTGAATCGTATTATCAAGATAAAGCGCTAGGTCTGTGGGGTGTTCGTCATCTCCTAAAGCCAACAATGCCTGTTGAGAAATTGCACTAAAATCCACTTCGTTTTGTTCAGAAAAAATCAAATGCAAATGGCCTACTAATAAGGGAAGTAAAATAAATAAAGCTTGTAAAACCTGCCATTGTTCAGGATTGTAATGCGGTGAGGGTAGGTTTTTAATTTTGATTAAAGCCTCAAGAAATCCCTGACTCTCATCGAGTTTGAGCAACAGCGTTTTAGAGTTAGACTTCAGTTTATCGTACAAGGCGTCTTCGCAATTACCTCGTTTTAGTCCAACATGATGGTCAAAGCCTTTTCTCAATTTATCGTCAGAAGTGAGCAGTAAAGCGGCTAAACCTGCTGCAATCTTGCGATCCATCTGATCAAAACTCACCCAGTCACGTAAAAAATATCGAGAATTGTCGGGGTTGGATTCCACACAGGCCATCTGATTTGCGAGCGAGCACAATTCGTTACCTAATTCCAAAGGAATCGTCTGTTGAAAACGCCTCAACTCATGTTGTTCAATGAAAGCGAGCATTTGTTCATAATTCGCTTTATTGTGTTCGCGTGCTGAGTAGAGTGAGCCTAGCCATTGGTCGCGAGTGGCAAGTAATTCGCTGAATAACTGCAGCAGTCGATCTTGGCGATTATCTAAATGTTCCAACAAATGTTTTAAAGGTAAATGAAGGTTTTGATCAGCTACAGCATGCGTAAGGCAAGCTTTAGCGGCGGCTCGGTAATGAGCATCGGGATTGTCACTGATTTCTGCGAAAGGAATTTGTTTCTCGGCTAAGGGAATTGCATGACAAATTGTTTGGCATAAGGAATCAATGGTAATGATACGTAATCGACCCGGATAATCCAATAATTGCCACCCAAGTTTGTTCGATCGAGCAAGGGCTTCGCCAGCGTAACGGTAAGTTTGTTCCTGATGCGGCGAAGTGGCTTTTGTGCCCTTAGCCACTTTTTGTAAGGCCAATAAAATGCGCTCACGCATTTCACTGGCTGCTTTGCGAGTAAAAGTGAGCGCCACAATTTGTTCAGGCGCATTTACCGTACTTAATAGCCGCAAATAACGTTGCGTCAAAATTTCGGTTTTCCCTGATCCTGCTGGCGCTTGTACAATAAACGAGAGCCGAGGATCTGTGGCTTGTGCGCGCTGTTGGCTGTCCTTAAGCATAGTCTGATTAATCCAATACTATTTCTTGTGCAGGGGCTCTAAGATTATAGTTTGAACTCATACTATGTCCGTAAGCACCGGTATTCGCTATTAACAAAATATCTTTTTCCTGCGTTTTAGGCATAAGCCGATCGTAGCCCAAAGTATCTCCAGATTCGCAAATGGGGCCAACAATGTGAGCAAAACCTATTTTCTCATCCTGAAAACGGCTTAAATTGACAATTTCATGATAAGCCCCGTAAAGAGCAGGGCGCATCAGCGTATTCATGCCTGTTTCGATGCCTATAAAATGCGTTTTACCTTTTTCTTTGCACTGAGTCACTTTGGCGAGAATAACACCGCTTTCAGCAACAAAGAAACGACCTGGTTCCAACCAAAACGACAGATGAGCAAAACTGGACTTGACTGCCATTAGCGAGGCATCCAGGGCTGCTAAATCGAGCGCTTGCTGGCCTGGTTTTTCAACGATACCTAAACCGCCGCCTAAATTAATGATGCTAACCTCGGGAAAATGAGGAAGTAGGGAAGTCAGCATCACTGCTGTCTGCTGCCAAAGCTCAGGAGTTAAAATACCGGAGCCAGAATGAGTATGTAACCCAATGACTTTAACCTGGGTTTGCTTTACTAGTTCAGTGAGTTGAGGTAAATCGCTACGAGGTATACCAAATTTTGATTCATTACCACCCGTACAGACATATTTATGATGCCCCGCGCCGCTACCTGGATCAATACGCAATAAAATGCATTGATTTTTAAAGAGTTCAGGCCAATTTTCCAGTGGATATAAATTATCGACCGTTACATAACAGCCTAAAGCTAACGCAAAAGCGTATTCGTCTTTGGCCGCAAAATTAGGAGTGAAGAGAATTCGTTGATTGTCAATGTTTGGAAATAGGGCCATTACATGCCTTAATTCTTCGATAGAAACACATTCAAAGCTAATCCCTTTTTCATATAAAGTTTGTAAAATTGCAGGGTGTGGGTTGGCTTTAATGGCATAAAATAAGCGGTCGATTGATTTTAAGCTGAGTAATTCCTCCGCTTTAGCTGCCTGGGTTTGACGATGATAGACATAGCAGGGGGAGTGAGTACTGGCCAGATTAAGCAAGCGTTCCTGTTCATTTTCCCACCAAGGTTTAGTTTTTGCTCCGTTATTACCAAATTCTTCTTGCCAGCTTTTGGAGTAATAAAAGCTTTGCGGATTATTTTCAATCAATAGCGCATGGAGTTTTTGGCATAATTTATCGGCTTGCCCCTCATCCACCACGAAGGTTAGGTTCAGATCATTTGAGGCTAAAGACATAAGGTAAATTTGTTGAGCATCAAAAACCTCAAGCGTCGGACCTAATTGTGGAAGAACAGTACGAATATGATGGCCTACTAAACTGACGGCGCTACAAGCTTCAATGAGTTTTGCCCGACCGAAGCGATTTAGATCTGCTAATAAAGCGTCTAGAGAAGCTCGATCGCGAAGTCTTGCACTAGTATCTAATGAAAGAGTTACGTTAAATTCGGATGAAGAGAGCAGGTCAACGGAAAACCCATGCAATTTAAATGCACCAAAGATATCCGCTAAAAAACCTACCTGCTGCCACATGTTGAGTGTATCAATCGAAATCAAGATAATGCTATTTTTGACTTGGATGGATTTAATGGGTGGTGCTTTGTCGTCACTTTCTTTTGAAATGCGGGTTCCAGAATGTTCTGGTAGACGAGTGAATTTAACCACCATGGGAATTCCCGCTTTACGTACCGGCGGTATGCAATTGGGATGCAAAACCTTTGCACCCATAGTGGCAATTTCCTGGGCTTCATCATAATTTAATTGTTTAAGAAGGCGCGCATGGGGTAGCTGATGGGGGTTTGCAGTATAAATTCCTGGGACATCAGTCCAAATTTCACAAGCACTTGCTTCTAACAGTGCAGCGAGTAAACCTGCTGTAGTATCCGATCCTCCACGGCCTAGCAATACGGTATCGCCATGAGGATTCGCGGCGAAAAAGCCTTGAGTGATAATGACTTCTGCACCGCTAGTAAGTAACTTTTTTCTAAGTGCAGGGTTTGCCTCAGAATTACAACGTGCAGCCAAATAGTTAATTGTATCCCCCCCAGGAATTGGCGTAGAAACTAACGCTTCACGCACATCAAACCACAGACAATTCATTCCTTTATTGGCGATAAAAGCGTGTCCTAAGCGAGTCATCATTAATTCACCGAGACTAAGAATCTGTGCACGGGTTTTAGCAGGCGCTTCTTTTAAGAGAGCGATACCGGTGAGCCATTGCTTTAATTGATTTAAATCAACACTTATCAGATCTGACGGTACTTTTAAGGCTTCGGTTAGCTCGAGATAACCCTGAGTGATTTCTTCTTCTATTTTCTGATGTTGGTTGAGAAGTGCTGCTTCGATTGCTTTTTCTAATTTATTTGAAGCTTGAGTGAGTGCTGAACAAACGATAATAGGCTGAACGCCACTAGCAATATGCTGCTGCGTGATCGCAGCAATATTTTCCCAGGTTTGAAGTGAAGAGACACTGGTTCCACCAAATTTGGTTACGACTTGTTGCATGATAAATCTCGAGCAAAAAAAGAACACATTAACATGGACTAGAAAGCAATTACAAGCAAGTTTTCCAAATAAGAAATGGCATTAAATATCCATCATGAGCTAAATATTTTCATATTGGATTTTATATGAATTGCCAATGATTATATTAACAATTTTTTTCAATAATTGGTTGAAAAGCTATCCAATTCATTTATTATCACTGTCTGTTTTTTTGCAATATTCAGGAATGCATATTTTAATGGTAAGGAGTCTGGAGTGAAGAGCATGCAGAGACCCATAAGAACTATCGCTAGTGCAGCCGTTTTAGCGATGATGGCCAATAGTGCCGCTAATGCAGGGAGCTTTTCCCTGTACACTGAAAGTAGACCGGCTGCAATTGGTAACTACGCTGCAGGTATCGCTGCGGAAGCTGCCGATGCTTCAACAGGTTGGTATAACCCCGCGGGTCTGGCTTTGCTTCACCGACAAGAGATCGTGACCGGTGAGGTAACTGCGTTTGTTTCAGCAAAACTCTCAGGTGCAAGTACCTTTGCAACACAAGGGTTACCAAATTATACACAATCGTTTACAAACTTAAGCGGTGGTAAAATGGGTTATATCCCATCATTCCATTATGCCTTACCATTTGGTCAAAATATGGCCTTTGGTTTAAGCTTTGTTGCGCCATTCGGTTTAGCCACTCAGTGGGATCGTGTAGGACCTGTACGTTATGCGGCAACCTCAAGTAACTTAATCACTGCTAACCTCTCACCGGAGATAGGTGGTCGACTAACTGATCATTTTGCTTTAGGTTTAGGTATCGATCTCCAGTACGCTAGAGTAAGATTTCATAGCGTTCTTGGCGCGCCGACTTCGCTTTTGCAGTTTAATTTACCTTACTTCCTGGATTCATTAAGCTACAACAAAGGTCATTCTTATGGCGTAGGTTTTCATGCAGGCGGTATGTTACTGTTTCAACAAGACCATACTCGTATTGGTTTAAACTACCAATCTCAAATGAGACATCGGTTCAATGGATTTAGCCGTTTACAAGGTCGATTAGCGAGCTTAGGACCTAATCTTACACCATCTGCGGTATTGGCTGCTGATGGTGAGGCAATCTTCTGGAGTGATACTCTAACAAGTAACAATATTATATTCCCAGATGTGACTACCTTAAGTTTTTATCAAGATATTAATCCTAGACTTGCAATTTTAGGTTCTGCTGTTTACACCGGGTGGAATTCGCTAAAAACATTGGAGTTACAACGAGTTGCTGCTTATGCACCTCGATTAGCTCAGACTTTGGTCAATTCGACTACGACTGAAAACTATCGTAACGCTTGGCGTTTTGCTTTAGGGGCTAATTATCAACTGACCGATGTATTAATGTTGAGAGTAGGTGGCGGTTGGGATCAGACTCCGACCAGAAATGAGTTTCGAGATATTCGTATACCTGATACTAACCGTTGGGCTACTTCAGTGGGTGCGCATTATCAATTGCAACCAAACGTTGGTTTCGATTTAGGCTATACCCATCTATTCTCTGCAGGTCGCTATAGTGTTAACCGCACTAATGCCGTGGGAGCGACTAGCACTTATAATGTTGATGCAAGCATTAAAGCGCATGCCGACTTAGTTGGTGTACAAGCAGTTTGGGTTCTTGACCAACCAGCTCCTATGATTGCCCCAACTAAATAACTTGAAGGCAATTAAAAAACCACGCACTAGCGTGGTTTTTTTTTGCAAAGTAGCAACGGGTTTGAATGTAGAATTCCTGACCGTTGCTAGGTTAGGATTAGAATCTCTTCAATAATTTTGCGAGATCCTTGGCAAAATAAGAAATAATAAGATCAGCCCCCGCGCGTTTAATGGCTAACAGGCTCTCAACCATAGCTTGCTCTTCGTTGATTAATCCATGAAGGGCTGCATTTTTTATCATGGAATATTCTCCACTGACTTGATAAGCACATAAAGGTATTTCGGGAAAATGTTGTTTAACTCTGTAGATGACATCAAGGTAGATCATGGCTGGTTTTACCATGAGTAAATCAGCACCCTCTGCTAAATCCAGCGCGGCTTCTCTCAATGCTTCGTTAGAATTGGCAGGATCCATTTGATAGCTTTTGCGGTCACCAAACTGAGGAGTGCCTTGAGCGGCTTCACGGAAAGGACCGTAGAAACTTGAACTGTATTTAACCGCGTAACTCAAAATTGCTGTATTAGTATGACCTGCTTTATCTAAGGCTTGACGAATTGCAGCGACCATTCCATCTGTCATACTGCTGGGAGCTACCCAATCCGCACCTGCATCGGCATGGCTTACTGCTTGTTGAGCCAATAATTCCAAGGTCTTATCGTTATCTAATTTCTGACCCTGTAAAGTGCCGCAATGGCCATGGTCCGTGTATTCGCAAAAACAGACATCAGTAATAATTAAAATATCCTTATTGACTTCACGAATGACCCGCACAGCTCGCTGAATTATGCCATCGGAGTGAAGCGAGGCACTGCCAATCTCATCCTTATGGCTAGGAATGCCAAAAAGTAAAACCGCTCTAATACCTAATTCAGCGAGTTGGTTTATTTCAGCAGCTAAGTCATTGAGACTTAATTGAAATTGCCCTGGCATACTTTTAATTTCTTGTTTGGCTGAAATTGTTTCTGAAATAAATAAGGGCGCAATAAATTGTTGCGGATGTAATCGCGTTTCCTGTATTAAAGCTCTCACAGCAGGACTGCTGCGTAATCGTTTTAAACGTACTGGAAGGTGCAAATCAGTCATTTTATTTCCTCTTCAGGATTGAGTTTTCACCAAAATTGGGCCAAGGTCAAACCAAATGATTAGCAAAACAAAAAATTCCTTAACTCCTAGGCTTCGAATCTTTTGCAGCATCGCGAGTATACAATAAATCGATACCACTAGCTGTGGCACTGGCATTCACTTGGATACTGAAAAATTTATTTAACAAATAAGTTAGGGTAAATACATTCGAATCAGCTTGCGCTAAACCAAAATTATAACTCACATAAATGCGTTTAGTTACCGATTTACCAACTACCACAGTATCGGATTCCGTGATTTCATTGGTTTGCTGATTATACTTGGTATTGCTTTTTATATTCAAATCCACACCCAGTGATTGCTTTAACTGTGAAAGCAGTTGTGCCCCTTTGGTGCCGGCACCTAAATTCATTGAGCTAATCGCATTGAGCAGAAGTTGTCCGCCTGCTTGGTTAGCTTGATTAGCGGGTTTACCTAATAAAAGCATGGATAAAATGTCTGCCTGAGAGAGGGTAGACGGATCAGAGAATAGTTTTATTTTAGTTGCGCTTAAACGTCCACTAACCTCAACCCCAACAATCATTTCCCTACTAAAGTCTAAATTTTGTATATTGGCTGATTTAAAATCAAACAATTGATTTGAACCAGTAAAAGAAGCATTTTTATTATTAAAGCGACGTATGGCTCGGACACTGATGCCTGGATTATCAATTGAACCCCCGGTGAAGATTAACTGGCCTTGATCAATCGTTAGATCTTGGCCATAGGCTTTATATTTACCGTCACGTATGGTTAATTCACCACTGGCATTGAGTGGGCCTTGGGGCAATTGCAGTAAGCGAATACTCCCATCAAGAAATCCATGCAAGCCTTTCATGTCGATAACAACGTTTTCTCCCATCGCTAAGCGCAGATCAGTATTAATATGGAAAGGATTGGGCGTCGATTTCGCTCCAACAAAAACAGCATCTTCCGATAAACTAGTCGTGCTAGTGAAAGTCTGTGGTTTAATTTGAGCGTTTGGAATTAAGATTTGTCCCGTCATATCAATTGCATTAGGCTTAACATAAATGACTAATTGTGGTGATAAATTGATGACGTATTCGGCTGTATTAATGAGTGGAAAATCATCGCCGTTGAGCTTAAGTGAACCCGTCATTTCAGGCGTAAAATCACCACTACCTTTTAAAGATAATACCCTTCCCTGGGAGGTGAAAGATCCTTGGGTTGTCCAGCGTTTATTTCGGCTTTGAAGATTAATTTGAATGGGAGCTAAATTAAGTCCTAGCTTGGGGATAGCGAGTTTTGCTTTATCAAGATTGAGCGTTCCTTCCATCAGCGGTTTACTGATGGTTCCACTGAGATTAATTAGGGCATTTAATTGGCCTTCAATTTTGCTGGCTACGCTGCTAAATTGTTCGAGAAAAGCAAGGGAGTTGACCTCTAAACTTAACTTTCCTTTGAGTGCTTGTTTTTCACTTAATCCCTGGTCTAAACGAAATTTTGGCAAATCCAAGGTTAAAGCAAGAGACTTATACTTATCCAAGGTTAAATTTCCAATAATGTTTAAACGACTAGGCGTTAATTGCGCATAGAATTCTCCTCCAGAAAATTTTAAAACTTCTGTAGAGTTTTTTTCATCTAATTGAAAATTTCCTGGAAGAATCATTAACTTCAATTCGCCGTTTGTGGGACTCGCAATTGTTGCATTAGCTCTCAGTTCAGTTTGTAATGATTTCAGACTAGGATGAAGCAAATCGGGTTCAGGAATTATTGCCTTAAGCTTCCATTGGTAGGGTAAGGAACCTTGTATTTGAATTTGATTAGTTCCAAGTGTAGCTTGCGCCTGTATTTGACGATTTTGATAATGAAGATTTGCTGTTAATAAATTGCCGAAATATTGCGTCGTTAACAGCGAACTTATGACTAAGTTAGGGAAGGAATCACCTGTTAATTCGGTATCCAGTTTCAGTTGTTCAAAGGGTTGTTCTGCGATTTTAACATCGAAGCCTTTCGCTTGGATTTTACCTTGAATTTTAGGGTTTGTTTTTTCATCGTAAGCAAAATCAAGATTAATCTCACCCCGAGCTAGCTTAATAGTTCCCTGAGAATGGATGGTTTGTTGGCTTGTCTTGCCAACAAGCTGGATATCTGCAGGAATCGGTGATATGACGCTTGCAACAAGAGTAAGATTTATATTAGGAATAGTCCCATCGAGATGTAAGTTTCCTTCCGGAATTTCAAGCATTTGGTCTTTATCGAGAGGCCAGATAAACTGATGCCAAGTCGCTTGATTGTGAATTTCTTTTCCGTATCTTAAAGTCCCATTAATTAGCGTGCCTTTAGGATTAATCATCTCCCCATGCCAATGATAGAGAGAGAAATCACCGCCTAATTTTATAAATCCCTGGATATTTTGCTTGCTGTTAGTTGACTTAACTTGTAACTGAGCAGATAAAGGATAGGGAAATTTTGGTTGAACTTGTCCGTCTAAACTAAAGTCCATGTTATTAAAATTCAAAAAAAGTTTGTTAACTTTCCAAAGCCGATTTGTCAGCTCTGCCTGCAGCATAAGATTAGAAATTTGATACTTGCTTTCATTATGAGTAATTTGAATTTTATCAATGGAAGCATCATTAATTTTAATGTCAATTGGCAGTTTGAAAGCGCTCGTTTTAGTTAATTTTTCTTCTTTATTCTTTAAGAATAAAGATAAATTTTTTGCATGAAGGGATTCAATTAATAATTGATGATGAAACAGCGATTTCCATTGCCATGTTATCATAAAATCTTTTAGGTTGACTTGAGAATGATCGTCTTGATAATGAAGGCGAGAAAATGAAAAATGATTGATAAGTTTACCCTGAGGGTTTTCAATAGTTAATTCACCAGGCGAAATAATTTTCGCTAATTTTGTACTGAGTAAAAATCCCGATTTGGTAGTCAATAAAAAGAGGAAAAAGGCAATAAATAGAATAAAAAGAATCGCTAAACTTTTTATAGACAATTTAAGAGCAGTACCTAAGTTGCGCATCATAAATCAGGTCCCATGTTAATGACTAGTTTGGGGCTTTTTGAATGATGCCCTTGGGTTCCTAACGGCAGAGCAATTCCGACTTTGATAGGTCCCATCGCTGATAACCACATCAGCCCAATACCGATGTCATTTTTCATTTTTCTTGCCTTCGGTCTATAAACATCGCCACTGTCCAAAAAACCAATTAAATACCAATTTTCTTTTGTTTCTTTTTGAATCTCTAAACCACCATAGGTCAAAATTTTTCCAGGACCAATGGAGTTATATTTATACGCTTTTAAATTTTCTGCACCACCAAGTAACAATGCGAGAGATAAAGGTAGTTTATTAATGTTATTGATTTGTGTTACAGCTTGAATGGTATGAAAATAAAAACGCGTTCTAATTTGCGGAAGGCTTAGAGCTGCTTTTGCATTAATTGATGCTTGAAGGAAATTTTCATTCGAAAGAAACGCTTTGCTGGCTCCTAAACCCGTTACATTAATGTTATATCCCGAAGGAGAAAAAAGATTATTTTTTATATTAATCCAAGTGAAACTAGCCTTTGGAAATATTGCACGTTTATTTTCTTCAGGTTGACGATAATAATGATAATCATCATAAAGACCATTGATTGATAAAACCCGTTGAAAATAAGGCAAGTTATGATGCTGTGCCAAAGAAATTAAAACTGATTTACTGTACCCAGTATCATAATTCAAAGCCGATAAATTACTGTTAATATGATATTGATCAACGACCGGATTTTTACCTGGAATAATGTATTGCGTTTTTAACGCAGATTGCGCAAATGAACCTAAGGCCATGAGATTAAATTTATGGCCAGCACGATTTAAAGGGACAATATGATAACCGGCACGTCCACGCGGCCCTGTATCTGTACCATAACCCACACCGAAAGAGTAGCTCGAACGGGGAACAGGTTCGAGATGAACATGAACAGGAATATAACGTTCCTTAACACCAATCTCAGGTTTAACCGCTACGCTGCGAAAATAGCCACTACTGACTAACTGGGTATTAAACGTCAATATTTGATCGGTAGAATAGGGTAGGCCGTAGTTAAATGGCACGTAGCGATTCAGTAATTCAGGTGAGATATTAGTCGGATCAAATTTTACCTGGCCAAAATAGTATTGCGGACCCGTATCAAAGATCAGATTAATCTGCGATCCATTGTTATTAATGTCGATGAGCATTTCTGCTTTTTCAAAGGATGAATGCAAGTATCCTTGCCGTTCAGCAGCGTCGGATAAGCGTTGTTTTGTTTCCTCATACTTTGCGCTATTTAAAGGTTGTCCAACTGCGATAGGTAAATTGTTTAGCTCTTTTCTAACTTCAGGATTAGAGGCTCCCTCACCTTTAAGATTGATATTAATATTGCTAATCAGCATCGGCGAGCCAGGAATAACCTGGATTTGCAAGGGTTGTCTTCTGAGGATAATTAAAGGGTTGAAATAACCAAAGGGTTGCATGGCTTGCGTTATCTGTTGACGAAGCTCTTCGTCAGTTTCTCGCTCTAAAGGTCTAGTCTGTGCAACTTCCATTAAACGAGATTGAATATTAGTCAATAATTTTCCTTTCACCCCGATAATATGAAAATTCATTTTGGGTGTTGCTGCTATTAAGAAAGGCAGGCTTATAAGCACCCAGAGTAGACGTATTTTTTTCATGCAAGTCCAGTCACTGCACAATCAGCTTCCATGACTTTTAAGCGATAGACTAATTCAAGTGCTTCTCGGGGCGACAAATTATCAGCCTCTATTTTTGCCAACTCTTTAAGAATTGGTGAAGAGGGTTGTTCAATGAAAATGGGCAGTTGCTGTTTTGTCTGAGTTTGGATCTGATTGAGATGGTGATTAGCGAGCTGTAAAACCTCTTCGGGGATTCCTGCCAGTTGAGCAACTTCTAAACCATAGCTGCGATTCGTCGAACCTTCTTCCACATGATATAAAAAAACGATGCGACCGTTTGCTAGGGTAGCTTGTAAGTGAACATTTCTAATACAGTTAAATTGTTCAGGTAACTCGGTTAACTCAAAGTAATGAGTAGAGAACAAGCTGTAAGCTTTTATGGCGTTAGCAAGGTGAATACAGGTCGCATAGGCAAGAGCCATCCCATCGTAAGTACTTGTTCCACGGCCTATTTCATCAATTAAGACTAGGCTTTTATTGGTAGCTTGACGAAGAATATAAGCTGTTTCTGTCATTTCCACCATGAAAGTGGATCGGCCAGAGGCTAAATCATCAGAAGCACCAATGCGTGTAAAAATGCGGTCAATGGGTCCTATTTTTGCCTGTTTTGCAGGGACGTAGCTGCCGGTGTGAGCGAGCAGAACAATCAAGGCAGTTTGTCGCATATAGGTGGATTTTCCACCCATATTGGGACCGGTAATGAGAAGCATATTTTTACTGTTGTTTAAAATTAAATCATTAGCAATGAACTGCTCCTGTAATGCTTGTTCGACAACAGGATGACGTCCTTCGATAAGATGAATACCTGGCTCTGCCGCAAATTGAGGGCTAGACCAATTGAGAGCTTGGGCTCGTTCGGCAAAAGTGGCTAATACATCAAGCTGAGCCAGTGCATGAGCTAAGTGAGTAAGTGGTTTGATGAATTGTTGTATTTCCTCTAACAAATTGTCATATAGCCATTTTTCTCGAGCCAAGGCTTTCACTTGAGCGGATAATACTTTTTCTTCGAATTCTTTTAATTCCGGGGTGATGTAGCGCTCAACGTTTTTTAACGTTTGTTTACGTTGATAATTCAGGGGTGCCTTTTCAGATTGATTACGTGATAGCTCAATGTAATAACCTTGTACGCGATTATAGCCAAACTTGAGCGTCGATAATCCTGATCGTTCTTTCTCTGCGGTTTCTAGTTCGATAAGCTTGTCTGTGGCATTATTGCTCAACATTCTTAATTCATCGAGTTCTTCGTCAAATCCTGAGGCAATAACTCCTCCATCCCGAATTAGCATGGGGGGATTCTCAACGATTGCATTGCATAAAAGCTCATGAAGTTCCGGTTGCAGCACTAAATGATGGTCTAATTCTTTTAGTAGTTTTGATTGATTTGGTACAAGGACATTGCTGATCTCGGGAAGAAGAGCCAGTGTTTCTCTAAGGTGAATAAGATCACGCGGTCTTGCTGACTTCAAAGCAATTCGCGACACAATCCGCTCTACATCGCAAATTTGCCTTAGCAAAGGATGTATCACCGGAGCTTGTTGTTTTTCAATGAATTCTTTGACTGCATCTTGCCGTTGCAGAATTAAATTGGCTTGATTGAGAGGTCTCCCTAGCCAGCGTTTGAGTAAGCGGCTACCCATGGCGCAGGCTGTATAATCAAGGACAGATAGTAAACTATTTTCCCGCCCCCCTTGATTGTTTTCAAAGATCTCTAAATGCTTTTGTGTGGAGGCATCGAGTTGCAAAAAGTTTTCATTTTGTTCCAAAGTAATCTGCGTTAGATGAGGTAGGGCTTGGCGCTGAGTATTTTGTAAGTAGGTTAATAAACAACCGGCAGCCGGGAAGGCGATAGCATAGTCTTTTTCGCCAAAAGCACTTAAGTTTTGCACGGCAAACTGTTCACAGAGTAGTTGCTGGGCACGCTTTAAATCGAATTCCCAAGCTGGGCGAGTTTTTACTGTAAAATGGGAAAGGGCTAAGGTCTGTTGCGTTAGGATTTCTGCAGGCTGTAGACGATTGATCTCCGCCCAAAGTTGAGCCTCATCTTTTACTTGTAATAAATGAAAACGGCCGCCACTTAAATCAACCCAGGCTAAACCAAATTGTTTATTTTGCGTGTGAATAGCAAGTAATACATTATCTTTTTGAGCGTCAAGCAGTGCTTCGTCGGTTACCGTTCCAGGAGTGATGATGCGGGTCACTTGGCGTTCGACGGGACCTTTTGATGTGGCTGGATCACCAATTTGCTCGCAAATAGCGACGGATTCGCCTTTTCTGATTAATCGGGCCAAATAATTTTCCACAGCATGGTAGGGAACCCCTGCCATGGGGATGGGTTTATCTGCAGATTGACCACGATGGGTTAGCGTTAAATCAAGCAGTTTGGCAGCACGTTTAGCATCATCGTAAAAAAGTTCATAAAAATCACCCATACGATAAAGTAGAAGCATATCAGGGTATTCTGACTTGATGCGTAAATATTGTTGCATCATGGGAGTATGAGTTACAGACATAGTTTTATAAGGCACAAAAAATTTTTAGAGATTCTAGCAAAGGCTCCGGTTTAAGTCAGTAAATTGAGTTAGGATTTGGGGGGCAGGTTCAACCAATGTTGGGCCAACCTACATTTTTAGCGAAATTCAACCCGGCAACAACCTCCGATATCGGCAGTTCAGCTACACTTAAAACAAGTAATTTCTTCAGTAGGAATTATCATGACAAGGAAATTAGCAGACAGTGGACCTGGGAATTTTCATCTTTTCCATAAGGGACAATCCATTGATGATTTAATTATTCAGTACATGCAGGATAATCATGTTCCTGGACTGGCTTTATCTATCACGCAGGCACCTTATATCACACGAATAGTTGGGTATGGCTTAGCAGATAGTGAGAAAAAGCTTCTTGTTGCTTCTAATACTCTATTTAACATTGGCCAATTAAGTCATGCGTTTACGGCTGTGGCAATCATGCAACTGAAACAGCAAGGCAAGCTTAAGTTAGATGAATGGATAACGGCTTATCTTTCTGATGTACCTCTATCCTGGTCTTCGATAACCATTCGGCATTTATTAACACATAGCTCCGGTTTGCCAAGTTTTAACAATGAGCCTTTTGATTCCAGTCAAGATTATTCTTTTAGCGACCTTGTGCAATCATTGGCTGATAAGCCTCTTCTATTTCCGCCAGGTTCTAAAATGAATCCTAGCGCAAGCGATTACTATTTTCTCGGAAAGATTGTTGAAAAAGCTAGTGGTCTGTCTTATGAAGAGCATGTAACTAAAAATCAAATTGAACGTCTCGGTTTAAAACATACTTTTTTTATTTCCAATGTTTCTAGCGCAAATAATGAGCTTAATAATGGCTCCAATCCGTTTAAACACAGTCAATTTTTAATCAATGCGAATTTTATAAATCCCAGTGAATTAGCCCAAGGTTATGGGGACAAAGAGGGTAAATTTGTTCCAAGCACGACATTAAATTGGTCTAGTAGCTATGCCGACAGTGGCATCGTTGCTTCAGCTGAAGATCTTAGTCTTTGGGATATTGGACTTGCTGGGGGGATTTTATTAAGCGACCCCGAGGATAGAAAATTTGTGTACCAACCGATTAGTTTAAGCGATGGTCAAATGATTCCAGCAAATTGTGGCTGGTTTTTTCCGGGTTCTAAAGGTTTTATGGAAATTAAAGGCAATACACCTGGTTTTTCGGCATTTTTAGGTCGTTTTACGGCATCTACAGAACTTTTAGGAATTGCCTTATTGACCAACAAGGATAATTTGCCTGATCTAGATCTCTTAGCCCGAAAAATTCTGACCGCTTTTGAGCCCAAACTGGGAGCGCCTAACGAGGCTGCAGCATGGTCTGAAACTTTACAAAGTCCTTATTCTGTAACCCAAACATTAGACCGGGTCATGAAGATAATTAAAGGCCAAGGAGGAACTGTTTTTGCTCAAATCAGCCACAGTGAGGCGGCAACAAAAGCTGGACAAACACTTTTACCGACCGAGGTGCTTATTGTAGGGAATCCTGCAAAAGGAACTCAACTTATGCAAACTAATCCGGCGTTTGCTTTAGACTTGCCTCTGCGCATCATGGCGACTGAAGATAGCTTAAGACAAGTTTGGCTCAGTTTCACTGATCCTCTCCTTTTGGCAAAAGAATACGGCATCAGCGAAGAACAATTGCCTGTACTGCGTCAAATGTCTATTGGCTTTCATAAAATATGTGAAAAAGCGATTTCGCCTGTCACTTTAGGTTAAATTAAAAAATTAATGTTAATTTAAGATTTGCCGATAATTCGACTATAATGACCTCAAGACGTTGATTTTTTTAGTAAGTATATTGGTAATCAGCGTTTTTAGAAGTCGTCATCCTAAGGGATGAGCTTAAATGGCTAACAAAGCCTAAGTTAGGACAGGGAGAATTATATTTTGTATCAATTACTTTGTAAGTCCTTCACTTAAGGTAAATTTTTGTTAGACTATTAAGGGTATTAATGCCTATGATCAACTACGGAGAATGATTATGAAACGTTTGGCCCTTCTAGCAGTTACTGCCTTTGTAGCAGTTTTAATTTCTGCTTGTGGTGAAAATGCAGAAAAGAAAGCAGAAACAGGTGCTACTAATTCTGTACAGCAACAAGGTACAGATACTACAGGTACTACAGGTACTACTGGAAATACTGGTACTGATACCAACCAAAGTGGTCAATAAGTTTTTTCAAAGTCAGTTTTTGAAAACCCCGCTTTTGCGGGGTTTTTTTTGGCCTCTTACTCGAGATTGATAATGGATGATTTAGCGAAATTAGTGCAGAAGCTGTCAGATCAATTACGTACCCGACTTTTAAAAATTGCTACAGCCGAATCCTGTACTGGGGGGTTGATTGCCGGATTGTTAACTGAATTACCAGGAAGTTCTCTGTGGTTTGAGCGAGGTTTTGTCACTTATAGTAATGAAGCAAAGCATGACATGTTGGGTGTCAAATCAGATTTAATTCATACTCATGGCGCAGTCAGCCAATTAGTTGCAGAAGCAATGGCTTTGGGGGCGCTTAATCATAGTCCTGCTCATTTTTCCTTGGCAGTTACCGGAATCGCCGGCCCTGATGGCGGATCGCTAGAGAAGCCTGTCGGCACCGTTTGGTTTGCCTGGGCTATGGCTAAGTTCCCAGTACGAAGTCTGCATTGCCATTTTCATAATGCTTCACGACAAGAAGTACGCCGTCTTGCCTGTAAACAGGCTTTAGAGGGAGCGCTTTCATATCTCATCGAGCATAATTAAGCAACTAGCTAAATTGCTCTTTATAGAATTTGTTGTATTGGATTAAAAGTGATAATGATTCAGTTTCACAAAGCTTCAATTTGCTGATGCAGATAATCGCAAGTACTCATTTGCTGCGGACCAATAACTATGTATAATTTCCGCTTTGCACACAACATGGGTGACCCTTATGGAAGACAATAAACAAAAAGCGCTAAGTGCAGCTCTCGCTCAGATTGAACGCCAATTTGGTAAAGGCTCTGTAATGCGTATGGGCGATAGCACTGTCGCGCGCGACATAGAAGCCATTTCAACAGGTTCCTTAGGTCTTGATATTGCCTTAGGAATAGGCGGCTTGCCGAAAGGGCGAGTTGTTGAAATTTATGGTCCTGAGTCTTCCGGTAAAACAACTTTAACCTTGCAAGTCATTGCTGAATGTCAAAAAAAGGGTGGAACCGCTGCCTTCGTTGATGCGGAACACGCGCTTGATCCAAACTACGCGGCGAAACTAGGTGTTAATGTAGATGAGTTGTTGGTTTCACAGCCTGATACTGGAGAGCAAGCTTTAGAAATTACCGACATGCTTGTCCGCTCTGCTGCTGTTGATGTCATTATTATTGACTCTGTTGCTGCATTGACTCCCAAAGCTGAAATCGAAGGGGAAATGGGCGATACTCATGTGGGCTTACAAGCAAGATTGATGTCTCAAGCTTTACGTAAACTAACAGCCAATATCAAACGTTCCAATACATTAGTTATTTTTATTAACCAAATTCGCATGAAAATTGGGGTGATGTTTGGTAACCCTGAAACAACAACCGGGGGTAATGCACTGAAGTTTTATGCTTCGGTTCGCCTTGACATCCGTCGTGTAGGCGCAATTAAAAAAGGTGAAGAAATATTAGGTAACGAAACACGAGTTAAAGTGGTTAAAAATAAAGTGGCTCCTCCTTTTAAAACAACTGATTTTGATATTTACTACAATGAAGGAATCTCTCGTGAAAGCGAAATCATTAATTTAGGCGCTCAATTAGGGCTTATTGAAAAATCAGGTGCTTGGTATTCCTACAAACAAGAAAAAATTGGTCAGGGTAAAGAAAATGTGCGTGTATACCTGAGGGAAAATCCACAAATCGCTGCCACTTTAGAACAGCAAATTAGAGCAGAGTTATTGGTGAAAAAATTACCAATAGCAGAAGCTGAAGTATTTGAGAGTGTGGATGACTAAAGCTTTTGACTGTGCAATGCGCCTATTATCTAGGCGCGAGCACAGTGCTCATGAGTTGGCAGTTAAATTAGCGCAAAGAAGTTACGGTCCTGAAGAGATTTCTGAGGTAATTGCCAAATGTCAGCGTCTAGATTTGCAATCTGACGACCGTTTTGTTGAATTGTTGTGTCATACTCGTATTCGTCAAGGTTGTGGCCCTTTAAAAATCAGTCAGGAATTACAAGCTAAGCACATTGATCGTGAATTGATTAACAATGCACTTGAGCGAGAACAAGAGAATTGGGTAACTTATGCCTTAGCGGTCTGGCATAAAAAATTTAAGCATCAGGACGATATACCTTTTAGTGAATTACAGAAACGACAACGGTTTTTATTATACCGTGGGTTTCCAACGGACGTTATTGCTAAGGTTATTGCTGAGATAAGCTAGCGCTGGCAATCATAACAACATTGCTTTTTGCGAACCTAAGCACAATTACGTAATTATTAATGATAAGACGAATGTAAGAGCATGAAAAGTTCAGAAATTAGACAAGCATTTTTTGATTATTTTGCTGCAAGAAAGCACAAAATTGTAGAATCCAGCCCACTTATACCTGGTAATGATCCCAGCTTATTGTTTACCAATGCGGGCATGGTGCAGTTTAAGGATATTTTTCTTGGTTTGGAGACACGCTCTTACCATCGAGCAGTCAGTTCACAACGCTGTGTTCGTGCGGGTGGTAAGCATAATGATCTTGAGAATGTAGGCTATACAGCTCGTCATCATACCTTTTTCGAAATGTTGGGAAATTTTAGTTTCGGCGATTATTTTAAGCGCGAAGCCATAAATTATGCCTGGGAATTCTTGACTGAGGTCTTAAAACTACCCCCAGAGCGTTTGTGGGTTACTGTCTATAAAGATGATGATGAAGCAGCCGATATATGGCTTAAGGAACTTGGGGTATCGTCTGAACGTTTTTCACGATGCGGTGAAAAGGATAACTTCTGGTCAATGGGTGACACGGGTCCTTGCGGGCCTTGTACAGAAATTTTTTATGATCATGGGCCCGAAATTGCCGGTGGACCTCCGGGTAGTCCTGATGAGGATGGAGACCGCTACATTGAAATCTGGAATTTGGTATTCATGCAATTTAATCGAGACAAGTCTGGTCAGTTACATCCCTTACCTAAACCCTCTGTAGATACGGGAATGGGATTAGAGCGTATTGCTGCAGTTGTCCAAGGTGTACATAACAACTACGATATTGATATTTTCCAACATTTAATTCGTTCAATTTGCAAACTCGTCTCCTCCATCGATCCTGAGCATGTTTCTTTGAAAGTCATTGCTGATCATATTCGCGCTTGCTCCTTTTTAATTGCCGATGGCGTGGTTCCAAGTAATGAGGGTAGGGGCTATGTCTTACGTCGTATTATCCGACGTGCAGTTCGGCACGGCAATAAATTAGGCCTGCCGACACCTTTTTTCTGCAAATTAGTGCAGCCTCTTATCGAAGTGATGGGCGATGCCTATCCTGAACTGATTAGTCATAGAGAGCAAATAGAACGCATTTTAGCTCAAGAAGAAAGTCAATTTGCACGCACCTTGGAACAAGGTTTGCGCCTATTGCAAGAGCAAATTCAATCCTTAAAGGGGAAAGAAATTGCCGGTGACATTGCTTTCAAACTTTATGATACTTATGGATTTCCGCTGGATTTGACTGCTGACATTGCCCGTGAACAGGGTTTAACTATTGATATGGAAGAGTTTAATCAATGCATGCAACAACAGCGAGAATTATCTCAGTCAGCAAGTCAATTTGCGACGGATTATTCAGTCACTACGCAGCTGGCTGAATCTTCAGAGTTCCATGGTTATCAAAAGGAAAACCTACATTCTAAAATTTCAGCTTTACTTGCGGATAATAAGAAGGTTTCTAAGTTAATTAAAGGCAGCAGAGGTGCTGTTATCCTAGACCACACGCCGTTCTACGCGGAAAGTGGAGGCCAGGTTGGTGATCGCGGCAAACTGCTAGATGGACGATCTGTTTTTCGTGTCGATGACACGCAGCGAATCGGACAGGCGATTGTTCACTATGGCGAAGTGCTTGAGGGAGAATTTGCAGATAATCAAGAAGTGAAAGCGCTGATTGACGTGGCTAGACGTGATGCAATACGTATGAATCATACCGCAACCCACCTCTTGCATGCCGCTTTAAAAGCAATTGTTGGTTCTCATGTACAACAGAAAGGTTCATTGGTGGATGCCGAGCGTGCGCGCTTTGATTTTTCACATTTCGAAGGGCTCACTTCCACTCAATTGCGCCAATTAGAAATTTTAGTAAACGATAGAATCCGAGCAAATGACAAAGTAGTGACTGAGATTATGAGCGTGGAAGAAGCAAAGAAATCAGGTGCTGTCGCCTTGTTTGGTGAAAAATATGGTGATTCCGTGCGAGTACTCTCCTTAGGTGAGTTTTCCAAGGAATTATGTGGTGGCACCCATGCGTCCCGAACCGGTGATATCGGGCTTTTTAAAATCGTTGCCGAATACGGTATTGCCAGCGGTGTGCGACGAATCGAAATGGTTACTGGTGCTTACGCTTTGACCTGGGTTAATCAGCAATTAGACCATTTAGATGAGGTCGCTGCCAAACTTAAAACGAATACTGTGAATGTTTCTGAGAAATTGTCACAATTTTTGCATGATATAAAACAGCAAGAAAAAGAGTTAGTGCGCTTAAATGCGAAATTAGTTGCAAAATCAGGCGCTGACTTACTGAATGAAGTAAAAAATATAAATGGTGTGAACTTGCTAGTTAAGCAATTAGATAACATGGACAATCAGACGCTGAGAACAACTTTAGATCAATTAAAGTCTAGCTTAGATAATGCAGTGATTGTGCTAATTACCACTAGTCAAGATAAGATGAACGTTGTTGCTGGAGTGAGTAAAAGTCTTTTAGGTCGTGTACCAACTGCTGCAATGCTCGTTAAGCATCTTTGCGGTAAAGGGGGAGGCCGAGAAGACATGGCTCAAGGTGGAGGTCGTGTTCCGGAAGATCTGGACCAAAAGATTTCACAGATTCAGACAATGATCGCTGAGCACGCAAGTTAACATTTAGACGGGGCGCTGAAAATGGCATTATTGGTGCAAAAATTCGGGGGAACGTCGCTGGCTACACTTAAGCATATTAATCATGCGGCAGATTTGGTAGCAAAGGCAAAGCAAGCAGGCCATAAAATAGTCGTGATTGTATCGGCTATGAGTGGAGAGACGGATAAACTAATTGGTCTAGCTAATAATATTAGCGAATCTCCTGACCCAAGGGAGTACGCGGCTCTTGTTGCCACAGGCGAACAAGTTTCGATGGCCTTGATGGCGATGGCTTTAATCAATCGAGGCATTAATGCTCGTTCATACACTGGCGGACAAGCACGAATCCAAACCTGTGATCAGTACAAGAAAGCACGAATACAGGCGATTGATACTTCGCCTATACTTCAAGATCTTGAACAGGATAGGGTAGTTGTTATTGCTGGGTTCCAAGGTATTGATAAAGATGGAAATATAACAACGCTTGGACGAGGCGGCTCAGATACTACGGCGGTTGCTATTGCTGCTGCATTAGAAGCTGATGAATGCCAGATTTATACCGATGTTGATGGTGTTTATACCACTGACCCACGAATTGTCCCCGACGCAAAACGCTTGGAACAGATTACCTTTGAGGAGATGTTAGAGTTTTCTAGCCTTGGCGCGAAGGTCTTGCAAATTCGTGCTGTTGAATTTGCTGGCAAATACAATATTCCACTACGTGTTCTCTCTTCCTCGCAAGAAGGTCCCGGAACTTTAATTACCTATCAACAAAAAAATAGTATGGAAGCTCCGATGGTAACCGGAATTGCTTTTAGCCGTAACGAAGCCAAAGTCACCTTATCGGGCGTCCCTGACAAACTTGGACTAGCTTCAGGTATTTTAACGGAGATTAGCGAGATAGGTGTAAATATTGATATGATTGTTCAGCATTTGTCTGCCAATGATAAAACTGATTTTACATTTACGGTTCATCGTGATGAATACCAGACTACGATGAAAAAGTTGACGCAACTGGTAAAAGATTTAGGTGCGAAGGCCGTGGTTGGCTCAAATGGACTAGCCAAATTGTCATTAGTAGGTGCGGGGCTTAAAAGCCATCCTGAAGTTGCCTCGATTATGTTTAAAACCTTGGCATTGAAAGGGATCAATATTCAATTAATTGCCACTTCCGAAATTAAAATATCAGTACTCATTGATGCTGCGATGCTGGATGAAGGCGTACGTGCTTTACACAGTATTTTCCGGCTTGAAGGGGATGATCAAGATGAATCACGTGTTTCATCGGTGGTCGGAGAAATGGAACCGAATTATGTTGCTGTGCTGGGCAAATAATGATTTTGCTCTGAGAATGTAGGTAGCCAAGGCCAACCTACGTTCTAAAATTAAATGGAGTTAACATTCATGAGCATCTGGATTGAATTTAAACAATTTGCCATGCGTGGTAATGTCATGGATCTTGCTGTAGCGGTCGTGATAGGTGTTGCTTTTGGCAAAATCGTCTCTTCACTGGTTGATGGTATTATAATGCCCTTAATCGGCCTCTTACTTGGGGGAATAAATATTGCCGATAAATCCTTTAAAATAGGAGCTGCAGTAGTTAAATGGGGTTCCTTTTTACAAACAATTATTGATTTCACACTCATCGCGTTTTCTATTTTTCTCATCATTAAATTTATTAACATGTTGCAGCAGAAGCGAGAAAAAGAACCAGAGCTCACCAAAGAAGAAACTCTGTTAACTGAAATTAGAGATTTGTTGAAAGCTAAAACCAGTGGAAAAAATTCTTAGAGTAGGCCGGGCCAAAGCCTAACCTACGATAATTCAGTTTTACAGGGGGAATAAGCTAAAAATTACGAGGGGCACCCGCTCCGCCTGGGCCAGGTGCTTGAGCTGGTCCGCCAATACCGCCAACTCCTCCAGGGCCGCCAGGTCCACCAGGGATCCCTGGGCCACCGGGTCCTCCAACACCTATTGGTCCTCCAACTGTACCGACTCCGCCAGCATTACCAAATCCACCAGGTTTACCAAATCCCCCTGGTTTACCGATTGCTGGACCTACGCCACCGATTCCTCCAGGTTTACCTACGCCTCCGGGTTTACCTACACCTCCGGGTCCGCCAATGCCAGCCGGTCCTATTACACCGCCGACACCACCCGGCCCGCCTATGCCCCCGACTCCGCCTGGTCGGCCTATGCCACCGACGCCACCTGGTCCCCCTATGCCACCCACGCCTCCAATTCTGACATATCTTCCTAATCCCATAGGTCTGCCCGTAGGATTCATGGAATAACTGAGCTGTTCAATAGTCCTAAGTTGTCCTTCGTTACTGTTAGGATAAGTTATTTCTTTGGCTGAGGCCGTAGAATGGATTAATAAACCAGTGATAATTAAAATCCCTGATAGATAGGTTTTAGGAATAATCGATTGCATTAACGACTCCTTATAAATAGATGAATATCCCTAGTCCTTGGGATATAGAATTAAAATTTATCAGACTTAAACAGAGATATCTAGTTATTAGCCTTGTCGAATACCTCGGGGCTTGCCCGGCATTGTTGCATGGTTGAATTTTCCGCAAAGAACGTTGGGCTAAGGCCTGGGGTTGCTCCAATCAGTAGCTCGGTCCGTTCGGGCTGAGTCCTTCGAGAGCCTCAGGATGCTCGGGTGCGCGTACGCTGTCTCCGAGGCCTTGGTTGGCAAGAACCTGCCTCAGGACAGGCCCTTCGAGTGCCTCAGGACAGGCCTTCTAGACGTCGCTGGCCGCCGAACGGTTCAGTAAAACACTGGATTTGGCGCGAAATATTATTCAAAAAAAAAATGACGATACCTCAGGGCTAAGCCCAACCGATAATACATCTTCGTTTTTTAATCAATTAATGTATAATGCGCTCATTTGGTCGATTATTAATCAGTCCGTAATAAAAGAAGGATTCTTTGCAAGATAAGGTAACCAATCGTGTATTCAAAAGAAGAAACAGCTCAACCACTAGACCAGTTAGATCTCAGTATTTTTGAAGATATTCTACAAAAAGAAATCGCTCTATTTCCTGATAGTTTGGAACAAGCTTACAGTTGTGCAAGAGATGAAATTGCTCATTATTTTATGGATGGGAATAGACGAAATAGCATCCTAATTAGCTTCCAAAGAGCAAAACAGCAAGGCATCTTGGATGAGGAATATCTTAAATTGTTGAGCTTTTTTGAGGCTGTTGGTTTTCATGAGGCTGATAATACACTGAATTCCTTAAAGGAGCTTTATAACCGTGTCAATGGAGATGATTTTACGTTGGGGATTGTTAATGCGGATGCTTTAAATTCTTATAGTGTGGCCTCCTTAGTCGATGAATTAATGGGTGATGAAGGTATGCCTTCCGAAACTCTTAGTCCAGCATCCCCTCAATCAACGAAAAAAAGATCTTATAGTGAAATAAATAAAGGAAATGAAGCTGAGGTTGAAACAGGTTCCCGCTCAAAACGAGCTCGCATTGCTGCAACTAGTGAGTTACACAAGTTTGCAGCGGATAAAGCTGGATGTGAAGAAGTAATAAAACGAGTAGAAATGGGGGAGGATATCAATGCTGAAGATCCTGATAATGCATTATCTCCTTTAGAACATGCTGCACGAACCGGAAGCTTTGAAACTTTCTGTTATTTGATAAATTTAAAAAATATTGATTTAAGAAATCCAGCACGTTTATTTAAATATGTGTTAACGAGTGGTGATACGCGTATGGTGAGCTATGTATTTGATGAATCGAATGGAATAGCTGAGAGATTGAATATAACTGATCTTGAACTTTGTAAAGCGGTAAAAAGCAACAGACTTCATGATTTAGAAAGCTATGCAGAATGTTTTACAAGCGAAATGAGCATGGTTGATCTTAATCCTAATGATGATTTAAATGCTTGTGCCTTTGGTAATGCGCTATTTTGGGCCTATTGTTTCAATAGCCAAGCGGTTATTGAATTTCTTAATAATTTGCTTAGGCAACAAATTAAATCAAGCGAGACTAATAAACAAAAACTCATCACGGGATTGGGCTCATTGGCCCTTGATTTATTCTCATTAAACAAAACTAAAGAAGCAACAGAATTGTATAGTTTCGTTATAGAGCTTGTAAAAGAATGCTCTGAAGAAGATCTAGACGATTATCACTTCCTATTAACTGATTTTTCTTACAATAAAATGCGTTGTTTATTGAGAGAAGAAGAGCATTCTGCAGCATTGATGGCAGCGTCCGAGGGCCTTAATTATTGTCATCATATCGCTAATGAAGCTAGTCAAGATAGCTATAAAAATGCTTTGGAAGCTTACCGCGAAAAAATTCGCCTAGCTATCAATGCCAAGGTCTATGGTTTCCGTTGCGTTGATGTGAATGGTGATGGTTCTTGCTTTTATTATGCAATGATAGAGCAGTTAAAATTGCTCGATCCCGCCAATAGTGAGCTAACTCCTCAACAATTACGTGACAGGGCAGCGCGGCATATTCGTTTGAATTTTGCCTTATATCAAGATTCTATCCTTGAGAGTGAGCGAGGCACTTATCTGGAACAATCTCTAGGGACTCAGGCATGGGTTGATCATTTATTCATATTAGCCCTTGCAAGGGAGTTTAATATGAACGTTGTCATTATCAAAAATGATGACAGCGATCCCGATATTTTTCGACAGGAAAATCCTATTGCTACCCTATTTTTTGGCTATGAACTCGCCAGACATTATCAATACCTACAACCCTTGGACACTGATAGCACTAACACCTCAATTCGATTAATGATAGAGCAGAAAGAGATTGATACCATCCAAACAAGACAAGCCGGTCCTCTTAACCAGAAAGATGGTTTATTTGCAACGATTTCAGACCCGGATGATTTTGAGCTACGTCAGAGCAAAGCAAAATTATTGGTTGAACAAGGTTGCGATCCTTGGCAGGCGGATCAAAATTTAAAAATGTCACCGATAGAAGCTGCTGTGCTAGCAGATGATCTAGAGATGTTTGGTTATTTATTCTCGTCAATTTCTATGAATTCTTTTCCTTTTCCACCGGGAACAATTGGTCCTATTTTGAGCATCGCCTTGAAAGAACAAAAGCTGGCAGTGCTTGATCATATCTTAGCGACAGCAAAATATGTTTTTAATGAAGAAAATGACCTGGTCTCTTGCCTGTTTATTGCTGTAGTTACGGGAGATTTGTCCACAGTCGAGGCGATTTATAACAATCATCCTGAAATGCTTACTAAGATGGATAGAGATGGAAGATCGGCTCTCTATTTTTCTATCATCTCTAAAAATAAAGAGGTTTATTATTTTTTGTTCAGTAAAGTTCAAGAATTTATTCAGCAAGGCGGTGAAAACTATGAGAATGTTTTTAATAATATGGAATCCTGTATAAATCTCTTATCGGAAACTGATGTATTTGAAGAAGATGATCCCAAAGAAGAGGACGAGGTACTTAATTCAGAACAATCTAAATTTGCAGATTATTCTCAGCAGCCTTATTGTACACTGTTCCAACCAAATCATACTCCGCCAGATTCCGCTGATTTAAAGCAGAAAGATAGCCAATATAATTTGTAATAAATCTCTGAGAGAAGCCTATAGATAGAATGCCAGATCTCGCGATCTAGGTTTTTTAACCTTAGGTTCTCTCCAGTTAAAAAATTTGTGAGGCCAAGGCCTAACCTACCTGGAATAGCTGGGCCCGAATAATTCATTTTGTTAGTTTATTTACTTACATATTGATCTATTAAACTTTGTGCAGTCGTTTTTGCTTCTGTGCGTTTATTTGCTGGAATTAAAGTATAAATATCATTTTTTGCATTTTGATAGTCTTTGTTATTAGGAACAGCAGCGGAGGCGGCAGAATACCAGGCATAGGCTTTGATATTGTCTTTGGGAACACCCAAACCATCACGATAGAGATGAGCAATATTATAGAATGCAAAGCTGTTACCACCTTGAGCTGCCTTTAAATACCAATTCATGGCTTGAGTATAATCCTGAGTGACGCCTTCCCCATGATCATAAGCATAGCCGACTAAATCTTGCCCCATCGGTGAGCCTAAATCGGCAGCTTTTTGATACCATTTTAAGGCTTGGGAATAATCGAGAGGTAGGCCATTTCCGTTATAATAAAAATTTCCCATCGAAATCATTGCAGCGGTATTGCCTTGATCAGCAGCTTTGGTATACCAAAGCGCTGCTTTGGCATAATCTTGTGATATACCCTCGCCTTTTTCGTAGGCATAGGCTAAATATTCCTGGCCTTTCGCTGAGCCTAACTCTGCCGCTTTTTTATACCATTGCACGGCTCGTGAAAAGTCTTTGGGGACACCGTTACCGTCATAATAAAGATCACCCAATTCCATCATTGCGGATACATTTCCTTGATTGGCTGCTTGTTTGAACCATTTTGCCGCTTCAGTGGTGTTTTTAGTTATACCGTTTAAACCTTGATCGTAGATTGCGCCAAGATTATATTGTGCCTCGGTATTTCCTTGGTTAGCTAAGGTTTCGCAACTCGATAAATCCGAACAAATATCATAGGGTAAAGCAAAACTTAGGGAGGGAAGCGTTATACTAGTAGCTAAAATTAAAGTCCTAACACGCGCAGCAGTCTTTTTTTCCATAACGTTATCCTGCCTAAATCGATATTTGAAATTATAGACTAATTTGCAATAGTTACTTGATGTTTTGCCAACGATGGAATTCGTTTTCCAGGTAAAATGAGCCCAACTAAATTAAGTGGATCGATGGCAGAAATAGTTACGGGTTCATGATGAAGTTCTTTTTTCTTGAAAGCTCGTAAAGAATCGACGGCATAGGGCAGGGCGAATTGCTCACCGATAAAACCGCTAATAAATCGTCCCCCCCTAATTTCTCCTCTAGCTTCCATGCGACGAAAGGCAGTTAATAAATCCCGCCAGCTCGGTCTAATTTTTTCTTTTACTAATAGATCACGAAAGCAAACACCGTATCGCTTTAATAACATTAGGCAGGTGGCTTCAATTGGCGGTGTTTTCGGCGTCGCTTTTCTCGTCTTCAGCAAAGACCAACGTCCGGTGGCGGGTCGATAATTAAGACGGCGGCCCCTTTTTCCTGCTCGACGATGAGGATCGATGAGGGCGCGTAGATTATCAAAACCATCTGCGGTAATAAGACCGGCTGACACTAGTTCCCATAAACCCATTTCAACTTGTGTCTTAAGTTCGTTAATTCCTTCGACAATATCAATAAAGAAAGAAGCACCATTTTCTTGCAAATAATCATAAATACTTCTTGCCGTATGACTTAAAGCCTGTAAATCAATGGTATGAATAGCTTGCAGAGTCGCCATCCAGTCGGCATTTTCACGCACAAAAAAAGTAATTGGCGTGATACTGGTTGGCAGGATGCGTTTAAATTGATTTTCTTCCTCCACGAGTAGGCTGATTGCAGGATGAGGCGATAAACGGCCCCAGCCAATGACGCCTGTAAAACAGAGATGATCGAGCCAATCTTTATTGTAGTCTTTGACACGTTTAGCAAAGACTAATTTTTCCCAGGCATTAGCAGGAATTTCATAGCCTTGTAATTGCTTAATGACTTCAAGTAAACCCTGTTCTCCCTGCAATTGTGAGCCTGGTGCTAAGTGTTGCCAAGTCAGCAGCCAATGAATAAATTGGGTAGCGGTGACCGGTTCAATCTCTTTGCGAAGGATACCTAAGGTATAGGAATGAATTCTTGCTAATAATCGACGTTCACACCATTCAAGCTGATTCCCAGCCCTAAAATTTCCACGCAAAATTAATCCGGTCGATTCTAATTTTAAGAGCGTTTTTTCAAGATCAGAACTTTCAAGACCAAGGATTTCAACTAATTCATCTCGGGTCACAGGACCGAGGTATTGAAGCCAGCCGCGCATCATTTCTACCAGTGCTTCTTCAGGTTCAATTTTTTCTTGCTGAATCGTTTTCAAATGATGGTGAAAACTCGCTTCAGGATAAAGGGTATGAAAGGTCTGTGCTTTTTCAGTCGCTATCCAAAATAAGCGCTCGTGAACGGACGCTTTTCCAGCTCGACCTTGAGCGACTAATTCGGCAAAAAAAACGTCCCAAGTGGGTGAAGCTTTTTGCTGCTCATTTAAATGAATATTAACGGGTAGCGTAATGAGCGTTTGTAAAACATCGTGCAGTTCATCAGCGGATCTAATATCTGGCCAGGCTTGTTGTTGCACTTCCGTTATCGCCAGGGGATTTAATTGACCAATATCCTGCAATAAGGTTGCGGGTAAGACCCGACGCATTTCAACGGCTCGGGCTCTACGTTCTTCCAAGGGGGCGTCATCAAGAAAAGCGTAGGGATTGGCATTTAAAATTTCATGGGAAAATACCGAAGGAGTAGGGGTATCAATGGCTAAGCATTGGATTTTTTTGTTCACGATATCAGTTAAAATAGTCAACAATCCTTCAATATCCAGCGCCTCAGTTAGACAATCTTTCATGGTTTCATGAATAAGAGGATGATCAGGCGGTTCAATATCTTCTCCGGCCAAATTATCCTGACAAGCTGCTGCATCAGGAAATACAGCAGCTAAGAGATCATCAGCCAGCATGCGCAAAATATTGGGAGGTACTTTTCGCCCACCACGAAAACGAACCAGTGCCAAGGCTCGCAGTGCATCCCAGCGCCATCGCGTGGTAAAAATGGGTGATTGTAAAACAGCTTGAGTTAAAACATGGCGAAGGGTATTGGGGTGTAAAAAATGAAAAACATCCGCCAAGGGAAAACTATGTTGTTCAGCCAAGGAAATGGCAATGCCGTTATCTGTAGCGGCTGCTTGTAACTCAAAATTAAACGAACGGCAAAACCGCTTTCTTAATGCAAGACCCCAAGCCTTGTTGATACGTGCACCAAAAGGGGAGTGAATAATCAGCTGCATCCCACCAGCTTCATCAAAAAAACGTTCGGCGATGATAGTATCTTGAGTGGGTACCGCGCCTAAAATTGCTCGGCCTGTCAGAATATAATTGATGAGCTGTTCGGCGCCACTATCATTTAACCCACAATTGGTTTTTAACCAGCCAATGGATTCTTTCTCCCAAACAGTCTCGCCTTTTCTTTTTTCGCGGGAGGGGGGCGTCTCATCAGGAATCATTGTCTGTATTGTTTTACGCAGATTCGAAACTTGCAAGGAAAGTTCGTTTGTTCTCGAAGGCGCTTCCCCTATCCAGAAAGGAACAGTGGGCGGTGCTCCATGAGCGTCTTCAACAAGAACCCGTCCTTTTTTGCTCTCAATTCGTTTGATTTGCCAGGAAGTATTACCCAGTAAAATCACATCGCCACGATGACTTTCAATAGCAAAATCTTCGTCGAGTGTTCCTACAACAAGACCATTCGATTCGGTGATGACTGTAAATAAATTATTCTCAGGAATAGCTCCGCCACTAGTAATAGCAGTTAAACGGCTGCCGCGGCGCGCTTTTACTAAGCCATTGACTTGATCCCGGAAAAGATAAGCACCATATCGGCCCCGGGAGCCTGCGATGCCTTCTGACAATATTTCGAGTATGGCAGTGAAGGTTTCGCGGGATAAATTGCGATAGGGGTAGCTTTTTTTCATCAAGTGATATAGCTGTTCTTCAGACCAATCATTAGTGGCACAGCTGGCAACGATTTGCTGGGCTAAAATGTCGAGAGGCTCTTCAGGGATAATTAATCGATCAAGATCGCCAGTACGAATGGCATAGACAAGTGCCGCGCATTCAACTAATTCATCACAGGTTGTTGCAAAGAAAATTCCTCTAGAAATTGCACCACGCCAATGTCCGGCTCGACCAACACGTTGCAAAGCAATGGCAATTGCTCTGGGAGAACCGAGTTGGCAGACTAAATCGACAGTACCAATATCAATTCCCAATTCTAAAGAAGCGGTAGCGACAAGCACCTGCAGTTTTCCGGTTTTCAATTTTGTTTCTGCGACTAAACGTAATTTGCGCGATAAGCTACCATGGTGGGCGGCTACTTTTTCTTTATCTAATCGTTCAGATAAATGATGAGCCACGCGCTCAACTAAGCGTCTAGTGTTGGCAAAAACTAAGGTTGAGCGATTTTGTTTCGCTAATTCAGCGATGCGATCATAAATTTGATCCCACATTTCATTGGTAGCAACAGGACCTAATTCAGTTTCCGGGGTTTCGATGCGGAGTTCTAAATGACGATTATGGCGAATGTTCACAATCACAGGCCGCGGCCCGCTTGTGCCTGCTAAAAAATCACCCACTAACTCAAGTGGTTTCTGGGTGGCCGATAAGCCAATGCGTACTGGCTTTTCTAAGGTTATAGCTTCCAGTCTTTCAAGTGATAAGGCTAAATGAGTTCCTCGTTTATTATTAGCAAGTGCATGAATTTCATCCACGATCACGGTTTTGACGCTCTTAAGAATGGCACGACTTTTTTCGGCAGTTAGTAGGAGGTAAAACGATTCTGGCGTAGTCACTATAATATGCGGAGGTTTTTTCAGCATAGCTTGCCGATCTTTAGGCAGGGTGTCGCCTGTTCTGACCGCAATTTGAATTTCTCTCATCAATAAGCCACGCTCTTGGGCTAAATCCTGAATTTCCTCCAGTGGCTCAAGCAAGTTCTTTTCAATGTCATTCGTTAGGGCTTTGAGAGGGGAAATATAGATGACCTGAGTTTCATCAACTATTTCAGTTAGCGCTTGACGAACTAATTGGTCAATGCAAATTAAAAAGGCAGCAAAGGTTTTTCCTGAACCGGTCGGTGCAGAAATTAAGGTGGTATGGCCTGCTAAAATAGATGGCCATCCCTGTTCCTGGGGTTCGGTAGGGGATATATATTTGTTTATAAACCAATCACGAACGAGTGGATGTGCCCAGGCTAAACTATCTTGAATAGAACTCATATGTAAATTATACGCGATAATTTGCGAAAGAATTACTTTCTTGAATGGGTGAAAAAAATCGAAGTGCTCAAACTAAAAACCGAGTTTTTATTGTGGCTGCAAAACTAGTTAGGATCTTTAAATAAGCGTAGTGATTTAATAGACTTTTATTTTTGAATGAAGCAATATTAGGTTGGAACTGAATTATAAAAGGTTTTTAGGATTAAGGATGATAGGGTTTATTGTAGCGCAAAGGATGTGCTTTCTGAATCAATATCGGCGTTTTTCTATGCTGATAGGTATCCTATTGTATTCCGGGTTTGCTTTGGCCGAATTTTCCTCCCAATATAATTTGGCTTTTTATTATGGTTCTCAGCCGCCACTGGAGAAATTACGTTTTTTTAAGAATGTGGTCATTGAGCCCAGCAGCGGTCTAAATCCTCATGTGTTAGAAACCGATGGCCATAAGGTCTATGCTTATGCTTCTCTGGGGGAGGCAATCAATTTAAATCAATATGGAAAGCCGATCGATAAAAGTTGGGTTTTAGCGAAAAATCAGAATTGGCACTCGTTGGTTTTGGATCAGACAAATCCTGCTTGGCAAGAATTTTTTATTAATCAAATAATAACTCCTCTCTGGAATAAAGGTTATCGAGGATTTTTTCTAGACACATTGGATTCTTATCGCCTTGTCTCTGAAGACCCACAAAAAATGAAAAAGCAGCAAGAAGGGATTATCTCTACTATTCACGCAATAAAAGCCAAATACCCTGATGCTAGGCTTATCTTAAACCGTGGTTTTGAAGTGTTACCTGAACTCAAGACCTCAGTAGACGGGGTCGTTGCTGAATCACTATTTAATGGTTGGAATAATCAGAAGAAAGAATACTTCCAAGTGCCCGAAAAAGACAGGTCTGCGTTATTAAAAGAGCTTTATGCGGTAAAGAATAGGGGGATTCCTGTTACTGTCGTAGATTATTTAAGCCCTAAAGATGCGGCAAATGCAGAAGCTGCTGCAAAAAAAATCGCAGCCCTAGGTTTCAATCCATGGATCACGGACAGTACGTTTACTCAGATTTACTTAAATAAAGTTGCTTATCCTTCTCCACAAAAAATTTATTTTGCTCAGCCACAAAATGTTTCAGCCCATCTTCCACGAAAAGTTTTAATTCTCTACGATGGAGAAGTGAATAGTCCCGGTGCAAAACTATCTTCTGAAGCTTCTCAGGCCTTATCAATGCCAATCAATTATCTTGGTTATGTCACTATTTTGCACAATGTTAGAACGCCACTTCCTAAAAATTTAAGTCCAAATGACTATGCGGGGATAGTGTCCTATGTGCCCGAATTTCTTATTGGTAGAGAGGACGAAATTTATAAGTGGTATAAAGAGCAGATGAAAAAAAAGATACCCTTAGTGATTCTCTATGGATTTGGTTTTTCTCTCGATGATGAACAAAAGTTAAGAACTTTTGGCTTATCGGCTCCACTCTATTTCCCAAAACCTAAAAATGTAAGAATCGTATACAAAGCCCCTATGATGGGTTACGAGGCCAACCCTGTCATTGGTAGTGAAGTCTTTGAGGCGATTACTTTAAAAAAAGGGACCGTTTTATTAAGAGCAAAAGATGAAAATGGAGCTATTTTCGATGTTGCAGGATTGACTCCTTGGGGAGGCTATTATTTAACAGGTAATGTTTTCCTTCCTAATGTGGGTGACTATTATCGTTGGTCCGTTAATCCTTTCGAATTTTTTAAACAAGCTTTGCATTTTCCTGATCAACCAATCCCTGATCTGAGCTCTGAAAATGGTCGACGATTAATGCTGGTCCACATTGATGGTGATGGATTTGCAAATAAGGGTGAGTGGTATAAAGGTACCTGGGTTAGCGAAGTGATGCGGAAGGACTTTTTAGAGTTTTATAATGTACCTACAACGGTATCAATTATCCAAGGAGAAATTGCGCCCAATGGTCTTTATCCTAAGCTCTCACCAACCTTAGAAAATATTGCTCGCAGAATTTTTGCTCTACCTAATGTTGAAATTGCAAGCCATACGTATAGCCATGCTTACAATTGGGAAGATGCGGAAAATTATAAAGGAAAACCACCGAATCCTTTTACAATTTTGATTCCAAATTATGTATTTAACAATCGTACGGAAGTGGTCGGATCGGTTGAGTACATCGATCAAAATCTTAGTCCTCTAGGGAAGAAATGTCGGGTGTTTTTATGGCCAGGTGATGGTAATGTGAGTGAACAAGCGCTTTCTTATGTTTACCAGCAGGGGTTAGCGAATTTAAACCCCGGAAGCTTAATCACTAATTTTTATAATTCAAAGGTGCAAGTCCCGGCGGTGGGGCTTTATCAAGGACCCTATTACCAAGTTTTTGCTCCTACGGGTAATGATTACGAAACAATCGTCCAAAACCCTGTTTTTTATTCCATCATTGATATTATCGATGCGTTTAAACTGACTGATAAACCGCAACGATTGAAGCCGATCGATATTTATTTTCACTTTTTTACTTTAGATCAGTTAGGCGGCGTTAAGGCGATGCATAAAATTTTTGATTATGCATTATCAACACCGGTAATGAATATTTTTGTTTCTGATTATTTTAATAAGGTGCAAGATTTTATTAGTTTATCCATTACTAAAAAACAAGATGGATGGTCATTTTTTACGAATGATGATCTTCGAGAGTTGCGAATTCCTCAATCGATGGGATACCCAGATTTAGTGGGTAGTACTAATGTGATTGGCTACAGTGCTTACAATAAAGATTTTTACTTACATTTAGGTCCAGGAGGCAAAGCCTTCGTTCGTCTAACACAAAAACCCCCTACGATTCCATTTCTTATGGAATCGAATGCCAGAGTAACGCGCTTTGTAAGAAAAGAAAAAGACCTTGAATTTTCATTGGAAGGATATTTACCGGCTAAATTTATTCTCGAAAATGTAGAGAACTGCACTTTATGGAGGGATAAGGAAAAGATGGTGCCTCAATCTCAACAGGGCACACAAAAACACTTCGAATTCAAAAGGGATTTAAAATATGACTTCGCTCTTCGCTGCGAATAAGAAAAAGAAAAAGTTTTTTGGCTGGTGGCAAATGCTAGTTTTTGTATTGCTACTCATAGGCCTTTTCCTTCTTCTTTTTCCAAAGGGATTATTTATAGATACTGTTTTGCATAATACAAAACCAAGCCGAGTATCAGTCAGTTTCTTAAAAAATTTAATTGCTAAAGATCCCACTAATGTAGCGCTAAGAATGAATCTTGCTAAACAAAATTTAGTCTTAGGTGAATTACAAGAGGCAAAACAAGCACTCGCGCCACTCATTAGCTTTTCGCCTACCTCTGAAACTCAATGGCGAGCACTCTGGCTTTATTATCAAATTTATCGTGTTGAAACCTTTCAGTTACGCCCAAATACTCTTACGCGAAGAGAAAAAGAAAACTATTTGAAATCGCTGCAGACCCTGCTAGCTAACTCACCCTACTTAACTTCAGATGAGCAAGTTCAATTAGCCGACGAAGCCCTTTCTACTAATACACCGGAAGTCGCTGATGTCCTCTATAAAAAAGTAATGCTGAGAGATAAAAAAAGGCCAATCGCTTTTTATGTTAAAGCTGCAAAAGCGGCAATGTTTGTGAAAGACTATGAAGGGAGTGCTGAATTTTATCGAATGGCGATGGAGAAGAGTACTAAAACAGAGGATAAGCGTCTGTATTTTACCAAAGCCTTGAACAGCTTGAGTGCAAGCGGGGATCCTACAAAGACGCTTGCCTTTGCGGAAAAGAACATTGATGGGTTAAAAGAGGATCAAGCTACTTTATTTTATATTACTAAGGTTGCACTTAGGGCAGGACAACAAAGAGTCGCTGAGCAGTTTGTAGGTCAGCTTTTGCATTTACAGTATCAGGACTTACCGGAATGATGCAGAAAAAATATACTTCCCTATTTTTGCTCTATCTGATTCTGCAATCAAACGAATCGCTGAGCTTGAGCTCAGCCGCAATTTCAGCCGCTGCTGAACAACTAGGTTCGTTCGAAGTAAATTCTGTGAAATCTACGGCAATAAGTAAAAGGGTAGTGGCTAAAATCGGAGCCGTATCTGGAAGCAGTGCAGTATCTGGTTTTGTTTCACAAACTAATAAAATGAATAAAAGAGAAGCAGCGACTCGCGTCGGTACAACTACTCCCGTCACACAACTAAGTACAGCTTCTAAAGCAGCGACGATTAGCCCTGACCAATTATTTCAGTTTACACTTCCAGAAGAAGATGACACTAAGCACCAAGCAGTAACAATAATTAAATACGATAAAGATATTTATGAGCTAGCGTATTCAGTTTACATGCAAAGCAATAACCCCAAAGGTGCTTACACTATTGCCATGGCAGCGACAGAACAAATACCGGGATCGAGAGTATGGCGCGAGCGTCTTGCCCAAGTTTCATTGTGGAATATGGAACCTGGCGTCGCTATTGGAGAGTATTTGTATTTACAAACTAATTTTAATGACATGGAGGCTGGGTTAAAAGGTAAGAAATTAGCCGAAACGCTTCATGATGACGATAGCTTAGCAAAATTTCTTAGCTTAGAGTTAAAAAATCTAAAAGAAGAGGACAACACAACGCTTGTTCTTTGGCGAGAATATATCGAAACCATGTTGCGCTTAGGCAACATACCCGAACTAATGCAAGTACTCAATGCCAATCAGAGTCGCTTACCACCGGTCGTGTATCTAGATACCATCGCGCATATTTATAAGATAACCGATGATCCGAATGCTCAGCTGGAGGTGTTGCAAAAATTAGCTGCTGTTTATGGTATGGTTCCTGATATTGCTGAAGCTTTAGCACAAATTTATGTGTTGAAAGGCGATGTGGCTCAAGCTCAAATAGTGATGAACCAAGCTCGTCCAAAAGCGCAGCCGATAGATTTTAAATTTTGGCGAGCTTATGGAACAATCTCTTTATTGGCCAATAAACCAGCAGAAGAAATTTATAGCCTGCAGCAATTACTGAAAGGGAAAAAACCAGAAGTCGATATCTATTCAAGACTTATCGAGCTGACTACAAGGAATCAACCTCAATTAGCTTATCAATACGCTATGCAAGGGATGGTTCAGCATCCTAATAATGCTTCTCTTGCTTCGACTATTTTTTCATTAATGACAAGAAATCGAAGTTTGGATTTTCCAGGTGTTGTTGCAAGAATTCCTGCGCCTCTCTTGAAGATGCTTAAGTATGATCCTAGTTATTGGTACGCGCGAAGTTATTATTGGCGGCGGATGAGGGATGGAAACCAGTTGTTACAAACTTATTTGGAAGGGATTAACTATGTACCGGAGGATCCCTATTTCAGATCAGAACTTATTTATTTTCTAGTGGAAACTAATAATCTAACTCTTCTTAGAAAAGTTTTACCTTTATGGCAGAGTGAAGTGCCTGAAACCCCCATCCTGTGGGGCCCTTACGCGGAGGCTTATTCTCGATTAAATGATCCGATGATGACAAGGTTACTTCTCAGCTTATTTTATCAACAATTTAAAGAGTATGAGAAAGATCCCTACTGGCTCATTTTATTTAAAGATTCGCTTGAAAATTCTTTCTTTGAGCGTGAAGCGAATGAAATTAGCTATTATACATGGCCTTTTTATTTAGAGTTGCTCAGAAACCAACAATCGCCTCCCGATTATGTGCAATTAGTGAATTATGTAAAATTATCCATCTATAATGCCGGTGGAGATCCTACTGCTGTGGCTTTGTCGATGTTAGAAAAACATCCGACTGAAGATACTGAATTATTGATGTTAACTTGGGCGCTAGATCACAATAATATCAGCTTAGCTCGGGCGGTACAGGCGCATTATGAGCGTATAGGGATTCAACCTCCTCTTTGGGCTCGCATGAGTATTGCCCTCGCACGTAATGATCAAAGAACTATGCGTGACCTATTGAGGGATAAAAATGTATTTTTGGGCGACTTAGTTAGTGCTAAAGAGAATGTAGCTTATCGCGACCAAATTAGTGCTGCTGATGCAATTAATGCGATACCTTACGGACAAACTTATGCCTTCAACGCATTAAAAAGATTTAAAAAAGATAGCGATCTTTATGATAACTATTTCACGCCAATTATGTTGAAAACAGCTAATAATATCTATTTTGGTGAGGATTATTACCAATACGGAAATGTGGTTGGACCTAGAACTAATACCTCGTTCACTTATTTTTTAATGCCAAGCCTTAGCATAACGCCCTATAATTCCGTTTGGTTTAGTCATAATTTATCGAAACCTAGCACCACTTTTTCTTTTGATGAAAATAATGAGGTCACATCTGAAATTAACCAAGAGCTTCGAGCGGTTCCGCGAAAAGATGAGCGTGCAGGAGTCAAATTCCGTACTTTGCTGCGACGAGGTAATTTAGACCTAGATCTGGGATATCGTAATAATCTAAACTCATTTATGACAGCGAAACTAGCTCGTGAATATCAGCTTTACAGTGATTTAGACATAGTTGGTACAGTAGGCTATCATCAACCTGCAGAAGATACAGAAGCCTTGTACGTGGGTGGAATGAAAAATGATTTAGAGTTGGATTTTGATTATAAGCTCCTCTTTAAAGACCGTATTACTGGAAACCTACAACAAAATTTCTTTTATACTCAACAAGGTCAGCATGTGGCAGACGGTACGCAATTTACCTTACGCTATGAGCACAAATTTTGGTCTTCTTACCCTGATTGGAGCATTTCACCTTATGGAGAATTCACTCACTATTATAATAAAACCAGAAGCCTGTTGCGCGGTAGCATCCTTAAACTGGTTCCAGTGAATGAAACTCCCAACGCGAATTTTTTAATTCCGGTCAATTTTACTGAATACGGCATCACTGTTTCTTTTGGTAAGAAGTTTGTTGAAGAATTCTTAGACTTGAACATTGCTGACGAATATACTCATCGTTGGAGACCTTTTGCTTCAGCGACTATTTCAAAAAATACCTTAATCGGAATCGGAAAATTATATGAGATTGGTATTAGTGGAACAGTATTTGGTAGAGATCATTTACTGTTTTATTATGAGTATGGAACAAACCAAGGGCCAGGCATACAAGCTTTACGTTTAGCAACAATTAGTTATCGCATTTATATGTAAAAAAATTTAGACAAATTTAACAAGGAGTCAGAATGAAATATGGATTGAAAGCGCTCATTATTATCGCCTTAGTGGCCCTGGCGTCAGGGTGTACTAGAATTAACTCTTCCCCTGGGGTACCTATTGTTCCTAATAGCCGATGGGGGATGGCAATCTTTGCTAATAATACCGAAATTCCTCAAGCTGGTTATCGAGCCATGAGTATTACTGCCGGTGTCTTGCGCTCCAAAGGCGTGCGATCATTAGCTATTTATCCTTCTACCGCGAATTGTAATAAATTAATTGTTTGTCCTAATTCCGTACCCCCTTTAAGCGCAGTACTTAGTTGGGCAAAGGCGAGACATCTAAATTATGTCATGATGGGCGCGGTGAACGAGTGGGATTACAAAGTAGGTCTTGATGGGGAGCCGACTGCAGGTGTTTCCTTGCAACTGTATAGCGTTGGTAACGGGGCACTCGTTTGGAGTTCTGTAGGTTCTAAAATAGGTACAAGCCGCTCTGGTTTAGCAGTCATAGCACAGAGTCTAATCAATGAAATGCTTTCCTGTTTAAAAATATGCTGATATGGACAATAAATTATTTTTAAAAAATTTATGGACTTGGCGACAAACTAGCCTATGGATGTGGGGGGAGCCTATTGTACTTACTCTCCTCGCTTTGGGTTTTTGTTATTTAATTCACCCGACTAATCCTCTTTTTGTGAGGGGAATTTTTCCTTGGCCCTGGCTAATCCCAGTCATTGTTGTTTTTCAGTATGGGTTTGGACCCGCACTTCTCTCGGTCGCCATTATAACTATTGCGGCTGTTATCCAAAAAGATACTGGTACAATCCCAATTGCAGATTTTCAGTCTTACATACTAAGCGGCATGACTTTAATTTTAGTGTGTACTATAGTCAGTTCTGCTTGGATAAGACGAATATTAAATGCGGAAGTCACCCAATCCTATAATGATGAACGGTTAAAAAGTCTTTCTCGATCTTATTACATGCTGCGGGTATCTTCTGATTATTTAGAGCAAAATATCATTTCAAAACCGATGACCCTTAGGTTGGCTTTTAAGGAATTATTAAAATTAAATCTCAACGAGAATAGAGAATTAACGCCAGAAGTAGCCTATTCTTTTTTACAACTTATCTCGCAATTCTGCTATGTTAATATAGGTGGAATTTATTTATATCAAGCCAAAGCTCTGGATAATGAACCCTTTGCTGAAATAGGTTTAATTGGAAAATTAATAGAGCATGATCCTCTCATAAAAAAATGCTTGGAATCAGACGAAGTTTGTTATGTAAGTATTAATCAAGTGGAAGACGCAAGCGATTGCGTTTACTTAGTGGCGGCTCCCTTGATTACCAATGAGAACCGGCGGTTAGGAATTCTTGTGATCAAAGAAATGCCTTTCTGGAATTTAAATGATGAGACACTCAGAATTCTAAATATCTTAATTTACTATTTCAGCAAAGAAATAATTGTTTCACCGGACATTAGCAATTTTCTGCGTCACTATCCTGAATGTTCTGTTGATTTTGCAAGACAGTTCAATCGACTTACTCCACTAAAGAAAGATTTCAATGTTGATAGTGCTCTTGTTGCAGTCATGGTTTCGAAAAGATTGAGACCTCATAATGTTATTGAAAATTTAAGAAATCAACATCGGCTTTTAGATTCTAATTGGTCCCTAGAACAGGATGATTACGACGTACTAATTACATTAATGCCATTTACCTCTGCTGCTGGTATTCATGGATATATGACCCGAATTAAAAATTACCTCAACTTAGATTTAGGTTTATCGTTTGAGAATGAGCAAATAAAAACTCGCTCGATGCAGCTTTATGATGATGACCCATTAAGTGTTATGAATTATTTTTTAAATTTCATAAAGGAAAAGAATATTGACCAATCCAATTGATCAGATCTCGAGCTTGTTATTTCAACCCTCTCCGACAATTGCTTCGGTCATAGCCCTTTTTTTCGTTAATTTTCTGATCAGCGTTTTAGTCAGTTATATGCTACTAAATGTCTATAATTTGGAAATTGTTAAACGTCGCCGAGAATTTACTTATTTATTGGTAAGCATTGGCAGTTTTATTCCTTTATTGGGGAATATTTTAATCTTAGTGGGCATGTATCTTCTCAAAAAATATGGAAGAGATTTTCATCCCGTAGAAGTTAATGTTTACCCAACTGTTGAATACTCACGCAAAAATCCTGTCAAGATAGTTGCCTACGCGACTAGTTGGGCTGATATTCGCTTGCATTCCCCAAATTATTCGCCTGATGAACGTCACAAAGCACTTTACAGTATTAGTCGGGGTTTACCCAGAGAAACGAATTTGATTTATAGTTCCCTCGTGTCTGATGACTTGGAGGAGCTACGTATTTCCGCATTTTCGATGTTAGAAGTTCAACAAGATTATCTACAAACAAAAATTTCTCAGCTATTAAAAAAATATGAGGAAGCTCATGAGCCTTATAAAGCTGCAGTGATTGCTAAACAAATAGCCTTGTTATATTGGGAACTTGTTTATCGTAATTTATCTGAAAAAGAATTCCGTTCCATTTTATTAGAGAGAAGTGAATTTTTTGCCAATGTTGCGATGGAAGCTTTGCCAGAAGATACCGCCTTATTAATTTTATTATCCCGAATAAATATTGAAAATGGCAAATTAAAAGAGGGGCTTTATCATTTATCGGCGGCTGCAAAATTGCAAGCACCCAGCAGCAAGATAATTCCTTATTTAGCAGAACTAGCTTACAAAAGAAGAGAGTATAGTGAGGTGAGAGAGTATTTATGTACTGATAGTAGCTTTCGATATATTCTAAAAATTAACAAAATTGTCGAATTTTGGTGCGAAAAATGAATCCCTATTTCTTCAAAGAACAAGCTGCAGAGGTCGACATCGCCTTAATTTTAGAAGGCTCCTATCCTATGATTTATGGAGGCGTTTCTTCATGGGTGCATCAGATTATTGAAAATTTTCCCCAATATAGTTTTGCACTAATTTTTTTAGGTGGGGCACCTGAGCACTATAAAGATGGGATTCGTTATGTACTTCCTGATAACGTGCTTAATTTCCAAATTTTTTATTTATTTGACGAAGATGATCCTCCGCCATCTAAAACAAGTTTAATGGGTAATGAAGAATGCTTCGCCTTTTTTGAAGCAATGCATGAATCGTTTAAATGCCCCTACAGCGCATTGGAACAAGTTGATGACATCAGCTTGATGATGGAGGGTCCCGATGGAGTGGATTATGAGCAATTTTTATATGGCGAATTGAGCTGGGAATATATCAAAGAGCAATATACTAAACAGTGTGAGGATGCTTCATTTATCGATTATTTCTGGACAATAAGAAATATTCATAAACCGTTATGGAAATTTATTACGATTCTTAAAACTATGCCTAAAACAAAACTTGTGCATACGATTTCTACCGGTTATGCAGGTTTACTTGCCTTTTTTATCCAACGGCATTTTAAATATCCCGTCGTCCTCACTGAGCATGGTATTTATACAAAAGAACGTAAAATCGATATTTTTTTGAGTCAAATTTTTCGCGACGATCCGGAACGAGGATTAACAGAAACAAGCTATTTGCGCCATCTCTGGGATCGCTATTTTAAAACTCTAGCCGCATTGGCCTATCATGTATCCGATCCAATAGTGAGTTTGTTTAATCATGCGCATCAAATCCAGATCAATGAGGGTGCTGACGAAAAGAAAGCCATCATAGTTCCTAATGGAATTGATATAGAGCGATTTAAAAAATTGAGACGGCCATTAGAGGAGAAGCTTCCAATTATTTGTTTTATTGGCCGGGTTGTTCCAATTAAGGATGTAAAAGGTTTTATCCGAGCAGTTCCGAATATACATAATGCAATACCCAATTTAAAAGTGTGGATTATTGGTTCAACCGATCAAGATCCAGAATATGCTCAAGAATGTGTGGACTTAGTTGAAAATGCTTTATTAGGAGATATTGTCGAATTTATACCGCATCAGCAAGTTGAGGATGTTTTGCCAAAAGTGAAGCTAGTTGTTTTAAGTGCTCTCAGAGAGAGTATGCCTTTGGTACTTTTAGAAAGTTTTGGTGCAGGAATACCGGTTGTTGCTACCGATGTGGGCGCGTGCAAAGAAATGGTACTTGGCTCGGAAGGAGAGGATGCGGAATTAGGACCAGCAGGGAAAATAGTTAAAGTTGCTGAAACTCGACAGTTAGAAACGGCGATTCTGGAAATTCTGAATAACCCCAATCTATGGAAGGAAATGAGTCAATCGGCAATTAAACGAGTGGAAAAATATTACGATGAACGATTGATGATTGAACGATATGAACACATCTATGAAAAGGTGATGAGTTAGTCAGGACAATCTGGAGGATAATTGAATGGCGGGAATTGGATTCTCATTACGTAAGATTTTGAATCACGAAAGTATTGCTAGGACATTTGCTGCTTATTCTGTGGCAGGAATCATAGGTGGCGGCCCCTGGCTAGCTTCAATTATATCTATATTAATACTCGCCATTTTGGTTGCATTTATACCCGCAGATAGGCTAGCGATTACGCAATTCCAAGTCATTATTACTTATCTGATTGCTGGCAGTTTAATTTTTAGTGGTTCTGCAGGAAATAGTTTTTCACGTTATTGCTCGGACCAATTATTTTTAAATAAAGCCACTTATCTCGTTTCAAATTTAAATGGAATGATGCTGATTGTGACTACAGTAGGTGGTTTACTGTCATTTTTATTCGTTCTATTTTTCTTTCCACAACAAGACATTTGTTTTCGATTTTTGCTTATGGGAAGTTTTATCAGTTTATCAAATATTTGGGTGGTGGTGACTCTTTTAACTGCTTTGAAAGATTATAAAATCATACTCCAAGCCTTCACGGGCAGTTATGCACTGGTTGTCATTTTGGCCTATCTGTTACGCAATTATGGATTAGATGGGTTTATGTTTGGTTTTATAGTTGGCCAAGTCTTTTTATTATTTATTTTACTGCTGGCGATTTATAAAGAATATCCAACAAATTCCATTATTGACTTTCATTTTTTAGAAAAAGGAAGCCTGTTTAAGCTTCTTATTATTAGTGGTTTTTTCTTCAATTTAGCCATATGGATAGATAAGTTTATATTCTGGTTTAATCCGAGTACAAGTTATCCAGTTATTGGAGTTTTTCGCGCTTCATGGGTTTATGATATTCCAATCTTTCTTGCTTATTTATGCTTATTACCAGGATTAGCGGTTTTTCTTTTACTCGTTGAGACCGATTTTTCGAACTATTATAATCGTTTTAATGAGTCGATTCGTAATGGAAAATCCTTAGCTTACATTAAGATTGCTGGTGATCAAATGATTAGCTATGCCTTTAATGTGATTAGTTCAATTGTAAAAATTCAAGCGCTAACCGTCATCCTTGTTTTTCTATTTGGTGAACGAATTTTGCAGCTACTGCACATCTCCATTCTCTATTATAACTTGCTTTATGTCGCCGTTATTGGCACAAGTTTGCAAGTGGTACTCCTAGCAATTAATGACATTTTATACTATATGGATAGAAGGCGGGATGTGTTTGTACTTTCGCTTTTGTATTTTATTTTAAACGTAATTTTTACACCTATCTCGATCTATCTGGGGCCTTTTTATTACGGATTTGGTTTTACCTTTGCCCTAGCGATTGTTTGCATATTGGGAATGTATTTTTTAACTGAGGAATTTAAGGAACTTGAGTATAAAGTCATTATGTTGAGAGGATGAGGCATGGAGACTTATTTAGTGACAGGAGGTGCTGGATTTATAGGCTCTCATTTATGTGACGAACTCATCAAAACGTCTAAAGTTTATGTATTAGATAATCTATCCACTGGCTTTAGACATAATCTGCCGAAAGGTGTTGAATTGATTGAGGGGGACATTTGTGATTACCCTTTAGTTGAAGAGCTAATGTCCAAAGTCGATGGCTGTTTTCATCTCGCGGCTATGGTTTCCGTTCCTTTATGTAATGATGATGTGTTGAAAGCCCATCATATTAATTTAACGGGTACACTCAATATTTTAAAAAGTGCGTATAAAGTATCTAAGCGGATTCCTGTTGTATTCGCCTCTTCTTGCGCCGTCTATGGTAATTGCCGCAGCTTACCCATCCAGGAAACAGCTGAATTAAGCCCTATTTCAATTTATGCAACCACAAAATTAGCTGGCGAATATTACGGCCGTTTCATCAATGAATTGCATCATCTCCCTTTTACAGCATTACGATTATTTAATGTCTACGGACCTCGGCAAGTCCTGGATAGTAGTTATTCTGGTGTGATTTCTATCTTTTTAAATGCCTTACTCCATGATCAACCCTGTGTTTTTTTTGGAAGTGGCAAACAATTGCGTGATTTTATTTTCGTTAAAGACGTGGTGCAATTTTTTATCAATGCAATGCTTACTTCGACCGATACAGCGAGAATGTACAATGTTTGTACGGGAAGAAGTACAAACATAAAAACAATAGCCGTTTTACTAAGCCAAATCCTAGGGAAAGAATTAAAGGTCGACCATAAACCACCTAAAATAGGTGATATTATTGCTTCATTAGGTAGCCCTCTTTTCGCAGAAGAGGAGCTGGCAATAAGCGCTCAGATACCTATAGAATTAGGATTAAGTAATTTAGTTCACGAAGTTGTAGAAGAAAATCTTTAAGCTGACTGAGCTCCACGAGCCAATCGGCGCTTTAAAACCGTTCGGGCTGAGAGCAGCGCCTTTCCTCAGCCCGAAAAGTCTTTATCCCTATTCTTGATATTAAGCCCGCCCCGTATTTTTAAATACCTCGATAACTGCTTTATTCCATTGCTCCGGCTGTTCTAAGCTAGATAAATGTCCTGCATCTGCAATAACCACTAACTTAGAGTTTTTTGCTAAAGCACTCATATTTGCGCTTTGTTGAGGAGGAATGACCGTATCTCTATCACTGGTGATGATTAAGATCGGCAACGCCGTGCTCGCTAGTACTTTAGAGAAATCACTCCGTATTGCCATGCCACGCAAAGCGGATGCTAAGGCAAAAGAGGTTTGATCTAATAAAATATTCTGTAAAAACGAGCGTATTGTCTGAGGCGCTTCAGTCGATAAGACATGGTTCATATAGTAATTAACAAACTGCTCTGTTCCATCGACCAGAACATCTGTGGCTAGAGTTTTATCAGTTTTTTTTGTTTCCTCAGGATCGGCAATTGCTTGAGTATTGGATAAGATTAAGCCTTTGACTCGGTCAGGGTATTTCGCTAAAAAAGCAAGCGCAATATAGCCCCCCATTGATGTCCCGCCAATAATGGCTTTTTTTATAGATAGCTGATCAAGCAATTGCGCCACTTCATCGGCATATTCATTCATCGGAACAGCTAAGCCCGTAGTACCCTCAGAATAACCAAATCCCCATAAATCTAAGCTGATAACCCGAAAATATTGTTTCAATCCCTGGTGCTGCGGCAACCAAAGGTTTTTATCCGTGGCAAAAGTATGAATCAGAACTAGCGGTTCTCCTTTACCGAAATCAGAGTAGGAGATGTATCTGGTGTAAGGCGATGAAAGGGCGAAAGTATTAGGGATACTTAGAAGATAAATATGTATATAAAATAGAAAAAGCATGAAGCTTTTTAAGGTGCTGCGAAAAATGGTTTTTTTATAATTATTCAATTTTATTAACCTTTAATCCTGCATAAGCTGATTATTGCATTGGCAAGTCTTAGTTTAAAGTAGCAATTTGCAATTTAGTCTAAGATAATACTTAATTGACTTTTGTTATTGCTTATAAGGGAATAGTAATGACATCTATCCTAGGTTTAATCGTCTTAACTATTGTAATAGCTACTCCGTATGTTCTTCATGCTAATCCAATCACGCTCAACGTAATCAGTGAGCCTATCACGGTTAATGGCAGGGAAAGTACGGTATTTAATATTATTCAACCGGATGGAAAAGCAGGATTTACTGGGATAAAAGGCCAGGATTTTAATGTCGTAGTTGTTAATAAAACGAAGGTTCCTCTAGTGATTCACTGGCATGGTTTAATTGATCCCAATCCTCAAGATGGCGTTCCTTACGTCACCCAATTGCCAATCCCAACGGGAGGAAAACAGCAATATCATTTTAAATTAGTTCAAGCAGGCACTTTTTGGATGCATTCTCATGAGGAATTACAGATTCAAAATCTCATGGCTGCGCCCTTGATTATTCAAGATCCTGCTGAAAGAATGATTGCTGATCAAGAAGTCGTTGTGATGTTGCAGGATTTCAGCTTTCGTAGTCCCGAGCAAATCTACGAGGAGCTACGGCATAAAAATCCCATGACCAATATGAGTATGGGTAAGATGCCCATGAAAATGGATTTAAATGATGTGAAATTCGATGCCTATCTGGCAAATCGACGTACTTTGCAAAATCCGCAAATCATTCCAATAAAATCCGGCTCTACGATTCGCTTAAGGCTTATCAATGCTTCATCGAGTACGAATTATTGGGTATATACCGGAACATTAGCGAGTCAATTAGTTGCAATGGATGGTGCCAAGGTTAAACCATTTGCCGCTAAGCAATTTGAACTAGGTTTAGCAAATCGCATCGATTTGCTAATTAAGATACCTGAAGGTGAGGGGGCCTATCCTATTTTGGCACAGCCTGAAGGTACTAATAGCCAAACTGGCGTTATTCTTGCGACGCCTAGCGCTAAAATTCCTCAACTAAGTGATAAAGCCAATACGACTGCCCCTGCTTTGAATAATTCGCAAGAACACCAACTCAAAGCGGTTAATCCTCTCGTTCAAAAAACAGTCGATAAAGTCCTGACTTATCGGCTTGAGGGCGGTATGAAAAACTATGTCTGGAAAATAAATAATGAGGTCTGGCCAAAAGTCACCCCTTTTCTAATCGATAAAGGGCAACGAGTTGAATTAGAGTATATTAACAACACGGAAATGGCTCACCCAATGCATTTGCATGGGCATGTTTTTGAAGTGACTGAAATTAATGGCAAACCCATCACAGACGGACCTTATCATGACACGGTCCTTATTTTACCTAACTCCACGATGAAACTACAGTTTGATGCGGATAATCCAGGTATCTGGTTTATGCATTGTCATATTATTTATCATGCGAAGGGTGGAATGGATACGACAATTAACTATCGCAATTATCCGGAACCTGATTTTTATAAAAAACTGATCAGTACTGGCATCATGAGTGGAAGTTAATGCCTTTTTCTCCTAATACCCGCTACAACGGTTAGGGTTGATTTCACCCTTTTTAGAGGGTAAAATCTAATTACCCCTTATAGAGGGTAAAGATGAAATTACCCTCTAAAAGAGTAAAATTCGGATAAGAGGATAGCGATGCTTATACACTCACCTAAAGAATTAGCTTTGCTTGTTACAAACCAACGCAAGAAGCTTAAATTAAGTCAAGCAAAAGTGGGTAAGCTTGTGGGGATAAAACAACAAACTATCTCAGAATTTGAGCTTAGGCCGGAAAGTACAAAATTGGATACCTTATTTCGTATTTTGTCGGCTCTCAATTTGGATCTCAAGCTAGAGCCTAAAGAGGAAGAAACGCATTCTAACTGGAAGGAAGAATGGTGATAGTAAGAACGCGAAATCGTATTCTCAAGGTGTTAATGAATGGGATTCTCATAGGCCAACTGGAAAAAACGACAAAAGGCGGCCTGACCTTTTCGTATGATCGTCAATGGCTGAATACACCTGCTGCTCGTCCTATTTCCTTATCTTTACCGTTAATAGAGCAACCGTTTACGGGGGATCTGGTTTATAATTTTTTCGATAATTTGCTGCCTGATAATCCCCAAATTCGCGCACGTATTCAGGCTAAATTTCATATTGAGACAGGGCAGCCCTTCGATTTATTGGCCAGTATTGGCAGAGATTGTGTAGGTGCGATTCAACTCATCGATGGAGAAGTCTCAGCATTTAAAAAAGTAATTAATTTTGAACCGCTAGATGAAAAAGAAATAGCAGCTATTTTACGTAGCTATCAAACCAATCCTTTGGGAATGACTGATACCTCCGAAGAGTTTCGAATTTCCATCGCTGGAGCACAAGAGAAATCTGCGTTTTTATTACATAAAGAGCAATGGTGTCGTCCAATCGGCGAGACACCCACCAGTCATATTTTTAAGCTACCTATTGGTTATATTCAACATCAACAAATGGACCTGAGTGACAGTTGTGAAAATGAGTGGCTATGTGCACAAATTGCAAAAGCCTTTGGGTTAGCGGTTGCCGAATGCCAAATTTTGTATTTTGAAAACCTTAAAGTGCTCGCGGTTGAAAGATTTGATCGCAAAATGGCGCGGGATAACTCCTGGCTCATGCGTTTACCCCAGGAAGATCTATGCCAAGCCCTCGGTGTTTCACCGAATTTAAAATATCAATCCGATGGCGGACCAGGAATTCATGAAATTATGCGTTTATTACTCGGTTCTGCAAACCCAAGCTTCGATCGCGATCTATTTTATCGAGCACAAGTTTTGTTTTGGTTATTAGCGGCGATTGATGGCCATGCCAAAAATTTCAGTGTGTTTATTGAGCCGGAAGGAAAATATCGCTTAACACCGTTGTACGACATTATGTCAGCCTATCCATTAATGGAAAAAAAACAATTACATCCTCGTAAAATTAAAATGGCTATGGCGCTGAAAGGAAAAAATAATCACTATCATTGGCATACCATGCAGCGTCGACATTTTTTAGACGCTGCCAAAGCTGTGAATTATTCTCCTGAGAAAGCAGAAATAATTCTTAATGAGATGTTAAGTAAAGTTGATAACGTAATTAATGAGGTCAGAGAAAAAATACCCCGGGATTTTCCTAAGGAGATTTCTCAGCCTATTTTTGAAGGTTTATATTTAGCAAAACAGAAACTTATTGTGTAGCGAATATTTTTTACAATTCATGGACTGGCAGTCTAAGCCAGTCCACGATTAAAGGCGTGAAACAAGACTACATTCGTAAGGCCATAACTCTAGGAGCAACCGAGGCTGGTTCAGCAACGGCATAAAATAGAGTGCCTTGATAGAAGTCCATTAGATCTTTCTTAGTCAGTTTGTCACCACATACCGTTTTCAAATTATTGAAAGCCAAAATTTGAAGTTGTTTTAAAAGATATTGTCCTATTTTGCTTGGACCAGCAACAGGATGTTTCTTTTCAATCTCATCCGCAAACGCTAAGATATCTTCTTTCTCAAGCTCATCGCGGCCCATCATAATCTGATCGACTAGACGCTCTACTAATTTATCATGAGCTGCAGAGTTTTTTGATTTAGAGCGATCCCTATTAAAGGCGGCTGTATGAAACATAGGATGCTGTAAGTCATGAACATTCTCAATAGGTGGTTTTATTGATTGCGTACCCAACATACCGCCACCTATAACGAGACAGGTCATGCCGAAAGAAGAAAATCGATCAAATCCTAAATCCATAAATCCTTGCACGACATTAAAAAATTCTAATTCCGAGGTATTCTTTGGATCAAAAAAACTGACGTGACGCATCAAACCCGTCCGACTTGCTAGTTTATCTTTGACGAAGTCTTGGATGGCCTCACGATATTCTTCGGGGTGACGTTGCGCTTGCTTTTCCAAGTATTGAGATAATAATTCCTCAGATTGCATATTATTTAATGCTGCCCGGAAAGTGTCTGGTAAAAAGGGCGAATTTTTTTTCACGGAAGATTTTTCTTTATCTTTTACGATAGTAGCATCTTCATCATTTAGTGGAGAATTGTTGTTAAAGAATTTCATGTTTACATTCCTTATAACGTTTTTTTTGGTGATTAAGTTACGGAGCTTTAGCGTTTAACGAGAACTAATTGTATCATAACTTTATTTTAAGATCAAAAAATGACCTTATTGTTGGTTGTATTGAGATTCTCAGGATAACTTAAACAAATTAAACTTTTCATGAGTCCCGACGCTTTCGCGAAAGGAGGATCTTATTATTTTCCGGATTTCCGCTTACTCTCCGCGAGGGCTGCGATCTAGGTTTTTATTCAGAAAAGCGTTGCAAATTCGCAAATTGAAGTTGAGCTAACTCAGCAAAATAACCCGGTTCACTAACCAATTGTTTAAAATTACCGTCTTGGATAATTTGTCCATCATGAATTACTAGAATACGGTCTGCACCACGTAAGGTTGAAAGGCGATGGGCGATAATTAATTGCGTGACCTTCAATTTGGATAAATAATCTTGAATTTTAAATTGACTTTGACTATCTAAAGCACTTGTCGCCTCATCGAGGAAAAGCATTTTTGGTTTTTTCACTAAGGCACGGGCTAAGACAATGCGCTGCATTTCCCCTCCAGATAATGATTGCATTCCCTCATTAATGAAAGTATCCATTTCCATCGGTAGGCTTGAAATCATATGTTCCAGACCTAATTGATAAACAATATCCCAGGCATCATTTCGCGTCAGTTGTTTATCATTGCCAATGATATTATCCAAAATGGTTCCTGGTGTAAGTACGCTTTTTTGAGTGACTACGCCGATTTGTTGACGCAAGGCGGACAAGTTAATCATATCCATGTTCACATCGTCATAGAAAATCTGGCCATCTAGTTGTTTTTCTAAACCGAGTAAAATGCGAAAAAGGGTGGATTTACCACATCCTGAACTACCAGTAATGCCGATAACTTCTCCCGGAGCTATATTTAAATTGATATTTTTATAGATCAACGGTTGATTTTCATCATAACGAAAAGATAAGTTTTTGATTTGAATTTTTCCCTCAAGTTTTACATGAGTTCCACCACGTTGGCGAGGCTCAACGTCCGCTTGGAAAATAACTAATGATTGTTCAAATAAAGGAATAATAAGAAGAATTGAAGTAATAAAGGTAGTGATTGTAATTAAAGCAGAAAAAAACTGCGAAAATGCAGCATTAAACGCAATAAATGTACCAAGAGGCAATTGATTTTTTTGTGAAAAATAAATGCAGAAGAGAATCAAGGTCATTACCATGAGTAAAGAACCATGAATAATATGTAAGTAAATGCCGATTTTTTCTGCCTTAAATTTTGCAATAAGTAGGTTGGAAAAATAATCAGACCAGATATTAAATGCACGAAACTCACTTGCTGAAACTTTAAATTTAATTATCCCGCTGATGACTTGGAAAACAAATCCAGATTGTTTCACAACATACTTATAGACATTTCGCTGATGAATTAAAAAGCGTTGACTTAGAGTGAGAATCAGAGCGGCAATAATGAGAAAGCTAAATAGTGCTAAAAACGCAAGTGTGAAACTGTAATAACACATCAAACCAAAAGAAACGAGGGATATAATAATGCTAAAAATTGATGCGATGGAAGATTGAGTGAGCATTTCTTGAATAGCAGAAATAACACCCGCTCGATAGGCAATATCACCCGCATTAAATCTCCGGAAAAATTTAGGTGTGAGTTTTAAAAGTCTATCCCAGATTGCCGGTTCTAGTTTCATCTGAATTTTAAATCGTAGATGTAACATCATGATCGTCTGATTTATAGAAAGGAAAAAGAAAATAATAGTGTTCATAATGAGCGATGCCCCCAATACCGTCATCTGACTTGACTCTACGAATTGTGTAAAATTATTAAAGAAATAGCTCATGAAAATGGGTAAGCTCATCAATATGAGACTTAAAAATAATTGTAAATATAAAACAGATCTGAAGTCAGAAAATAATCGCTCAAATGAGAATTTTAATATATCGAAAAGTTTAGAAATTTTGTCAGGTAGAGGCTTAGTAAAGGAATAAGCATAGTTGCTAACAGCAGATAATTGGTTTTGTGAAAGCGCTAATTTTTCAAGAGGCGTGGATTGCTCATAACCTCCATTTTTCTTAGGTGATAAAACGCAAGGTGACTCATCAATAAAAGCAAGAATAACTCCATGGTCTTTTTCCCACCATTTATCTTCCAGAGTAATCTTTTGGATGCGAATTCCTGAATAACTAGAGATTTTATCCATTGCTTCATCGGTATTATCCTCTAAATCACCACTCGGAAGTTCAAGTGTAATACCTAATAAATCAGCCAGATGTAAACAAGCATCAATTAATAATTTTTTCTTATCGAATGAAACAAATCTAGCATGGTCTTTATCGCCTAAGACTTGCTGGATTTTTAATAAACCGGGAGCAATTTTTTCATACTCCTTTTCGTTCATAATAAGTAATCCTTTTCAATGAATTGCCTGTATCTTCCATCTAATTGAAGTAATTCCTCATGAGTTCCCCGTTCAATAATTGAGCCATCTTCAATGACGATAATTTCATTACAGTGTTTAATTGCGCTTAATCGATGAGCCACAATAAAAAAGCTGCAATTAATTTGACCCAAATTTTTGTAGATTTGGGCTTCGGTTACTGAATCAAGCGCCGAGGTTGCTTCATCAAGGAGAATCAATTGAGGTTGCTTAATTAAGGCGCGAGCAATTTCGATGCGTTGAGCTTGTCCGAGGCTTATATTAGAACCGCCCTCAAGAATGCGATAATCTAATCCGCCTTTCATCGCCACTGCATCGTAAATGCATGCAGTCTTCAGTGCTTCAACGATCGTTTTATCATCGACAGATCTGTCCCACATGGTGAGGTTATCTCTAATTGTTCCCTCAAAAAGAAAGATATTTTGATCGACATAAGAAATTAGCTTAAATAATTCATCTGAGGAGTAATTTTTTATATTTTTACCACTTAAGTAAATGTTTCCGAACCAGGGCTCATAAAGTCCCGTAATTAAATTAAATAAAGATGATTTTCCACCACCAGACATACCAGTTATGGCAACCTTATTACCTTTTTTTAGAGCAATATTGATATCAGTTAAAATAGGCGCTTCTAATTTGCAATAACCAAAATATACTTCTTTAATATCTACTAAATTAGTTGATTTTATTTGATCGATTTCGCCGCTTTCTTGGCGAGTTTTATACTGTAGAACATCATTAACTCGCAGTAAATCGCCTTTTAATTCATTGATTTTCAAAAAATTTTCAACAATACCGATTACAGGTCCTGAGTAAAGAAGTAATAAGGTATAGATTGCAATAACTCCTCCGACTGTCATTGTGCCTTGCATGACAAAATGAGCTCCTAAAATAATTAACAGAACCAAATTAAGAAAGTACAACACACTAGGAAGTAAGGAGATTAAGGAGGTATAAAGATCAATTTTTTGTTGTGAATCAATTAACTTTGATTTATAGCTTAACCAACGCAAGAAAAAGCGGTTTTCGCCATTCATGAATTTCAGTGCTTCCATCATTTGAACTCCACTGTATTCGATACTGTGCATCTTGGCCTGATCTTGAGAAAATCGACGACCTAGATCAATGATGAGTCGTTTAGTAATAATAATCGCTGCAAAATTGATAATTGTAATAAGAATGGTGATTAATCCGATAGTTTTATTAATTAATAGAATAATCAAGGTATAAATGATTATACTTAAGCTATTCATAATACCTTCCGAAAATCCTTCTGTAATTTTCGCGGCTATTTCATCAAAAATATAAAGGCGATTGGAAATATCTCCAGTAGATCTTTGGATATAGAATGACATTGGTAAATGTAAAAGTGTATTAAAAAATTCCGGGATTTTTTTAATTGAAAATCTTATTTTATAAAGCACTAAATAATATTGCTGAACCCAAAGAAGGAAGATCATACAAGCTATGGTGAAAGCCATACTCAGCGTAAATCCAAGCATCCAATGTTCTTGATTTTTTATAATAATATTATCGACAAAAAACTCGATAAATAAAGCAAGAGAAGCTTGAGGAATTGAAAGTAGGGCAGAGGCAAATAAAAGATAGCTAAGCTCGATAAAATCGCCTTTAAGATAATCACGAAGTAAGCCGAAAACCGATTTTTCTTTTTTTCCACTTGGTTTAAATTCTTCACCGGGTCTAATGCTTAAAACAACCCCCGTATAACCTTTATTAAACTCGTTAAGCGTGATAACTCGCGGCCCAGTTGCCGGATCATTGATATAAATTTTATTTTTTATAATGCCTTCAATAACGATGAAATGTTCAAATTTCCAAAAAACGATAAAAGGTGTTGGCAGGTAGCCCAAGGAGTCGATATCTTTAATACGTTTGCCTTCGGCTTTCATTCCTAAATTGCGGGCTGCTTTAATAATATTGATTGCTTTGGAACCATCACGCGTTACGCCACAAGCTTCGCGTGCAGTTTCTGAAGAAATATGTAAACCGTAATAGGCTAGAATAATGGAGAGACATACTGCACCACACTCCATCACATCCATTTGCAAAATACTAGGAGTCTTCACCCGTTTGTGGTGAACCTGCATCAGTCCTTGATCAAAATCGAATTTAATCATTTTTTCCTATCATCCAATTTTTTGCAGATTCGATTACCGGAATTATAATATTAATTGGGTGCTGTTTTTTGATGACAATGCCCACATTAGCCACAGAACCAATCGACAATTTTTCTTTGGGGCCACTTGAGGTAGTCCACAGGTATCCACTTGGTGTATCCGGCGAGTGAGTCAGTGCAATTTTTGCTTTAAAAACCGGACCACTCTGAATAAATTTTTCAACTAATCGTTGGTTTTCGAGGGTGCTTTCGATGCTTTGAGGATCGATAGGCAATTCGCTAATATAAGTCACTGTGCCTACAATTCCACCAAATTCCAAGGGATTCACATGTTTGGGAAAAACTTTTGCCGCCATGCCGACTTTGATTTTTTTACCCTCATCAGCATTAAAAAAGGCAACAGTTTCCAGGTCATTGCTATAGGTGATGATGTTAGTTAAGGTTTGTTTCTCAGGTAAAAAATCGCCTTCTTTTACATAGTTAGCCGCTATCACTCCATCTACGGGACTGGTAACGCTTTCCGTTAAATGGAGATTTTCTAAAATCTTGCGAAGGTTAAATTCAGATTGAGAAACCTTATCTTGCTGTTCCCTTAACTTGGTATTCCAGGTTTCGATATAGTCATTTTTATTTTGATTCAGTTCTACAAGGGTATTCAGATTTTTGCTGATTTGTTCTTTCGCATCATAATAGGCAACTTGCATATCATTTAATTCGAGACGAGATAAAATCCCTTTTTTAAAGGCGCCTTCCTGAATTTTTAGTAGCGCTTCAAGATGATCTTTTTTCTCTTTTAAATTGGCATTTATAGTTTGAGCATAATTAATTGATTCTTGAATTCGTTTTAAGCGTGTATCAATTTCCTTTTTTGCCGTGGTGCTCAAGGTATTTAATTTGGTTTTTTCTTGTTCAATAAATTTGCGCAATTCTTTCGCTTCAGCAGCCATGTTTGGATTAATTAAAGTGGCTATGATTTGGCCTTGTTTAATTTTCATGCCAGGAGTTACGAGTATGGCTTTAACATATCCGCCTGAAATAGGAGACATTACATTGAGAATCGCTGCATTTTTGGCAAGGACGATGCCTTGGCCTTGAACTAAAGTGGTAATACGCCCAAATATTAACCATAGTATGCAGCCGGCAAAGATGATTAAAAAAATAATTAAATAGATCCATGCTTTGGGAGTGATGATGCGTATGGCATGTTGAAATTCATCACGCTCCTGAGCCGCTTCAACCGCCTCCTTGCGGTAGAGTTCTGGGTCTTTCATTCTATTTTCTCATACATAATTCGAATGCGAGAGGCCAAAATTGGTAAGAGTTGTAGGCCAATTTCAGGGTAAGCGTGTATTTGTGTTGTAAAATCCCATTCCGAAATAAAAATACACTCGACTTCATCAATAGCACGGACAGAAGCGGTTGTTTTTAGCTTATCAATAACGGATATCTCGCCAATAATTTGGCCGATGCCGAGTGTAGTGATGGGTAATTCTTTGTTGTCACGCAAGGTTTTAAAAACTTGTACATTACCTTTGCGCAAAATGAAAATACCTACGGGATTATCGCCTTCGGTAATAAATATTTCGTTTGGGGCATAGCTGCGGACAGTTGCAAGATCGACCAAGGGCCATAATGCATTTTTATTTAACATACTAAAAAAATCGAGTTTTTTTAAGAAACTAAAAATTTCTAGGTTTTCAGCGATAGTTTTTTCCATAAACCTATCCCCTCCAGAAGTGTAATGAAATTTTTGTTGCCTTCACAACTTTATTTAATAAAGCATATTTTGGGCCATTTTGTCCGCTAAACTTATGACTTCCCTATTTATCACGCTTATGGACTAGCTACACCATGACAGCTCTCACAATTATCGCAGATAATAAACGTTATTTTGCAGACAAAAAAAGTTTGAACTAAACTTAGAAATACCTATTAAATTTTAACAACCTATGAATTTAAAAAATGAATCATTCACGGATGAATAGCAATGTTATTTTTTATGATTTAGCATTTTTTCTGATGCTATAGAACATGAGGAATTGTGTTATGAACCGTAAGAAAGCCATTCATTCTTTAGTGTCGCAGTTTGAAGATTATATTAGTCATTTACCGGATAAAAAATTAGAGGAGCTAGAGTCTACTAAATTTGAAATAAGTTTCATACGCGTTGTAGGAAAAGAAGCAGGGGGTGCTAAGCGTCCAGAAATTAAGAAAACCTACGGCCCCCCTAGGCGTAGATTGTAATTAAGAGGATAAAGGCTAACACCTTTAATAGCCTTTTTCTACCGTTATAATTTTTGGAGATAGAGTTATTAATCGTAAACAAGTGATTAAAAATTTGGTGTCTCAGTTTGAAGAGAAAATTATGTACTTATTAGAGCATAAATAAAGGATTTGGAATCTGGAAAGCTGGAGATAAAATTAACACAATCAGTAGGTATAGAGGCCGGTGGTGCTGCTGGCATTAGGGGTAGAACCCAATACTCCAACAGCAATGAGACGTGAAACAAAAAGACCCTAGAATACAGCTTAAAAAAATCAGCTATGGCTGATTTTTTTTCTTCAAATTAAGACAAAAATATGATAATTAAAAAATCCAATTTCAGGAAAAATATTGCAGATGAACATAGATGAGCTACACTGTAATATGAGCTATATTTTTTTAGCTGACTAGTTAGGATGATTAATAATCAAAGTTGATTTTATGGTGCTTCAAATTTGGTAGGCTACAAGGAATATACCGCTTCTCTTAAGGAATTTTGTCTAGCAGATTTGGGCAAGTTAGCTCCGATTGTAAGATGGAATAGCGCTGGCGGTAAGCTGAAATCTATCGGAAAATTCATAATAATGTAGTCATTCAAGGATTCGACTGAATGCTTATTATGATTGCAATTTAGATTGCTAGATTAGAGAAGGGCAAAATTATGAATCGTAAACAATTTATTAAAAATTTGGTGTCTCAATTTGAAGAGCAAATTAGGAATTTACCGGATAATAAACTGGAAGAATTAGAGTCCGGCAAATTAGAGATAAGTTTAACACAAGCTGTCGGTCATGAAGCAGGAGGAGCGGCGTTGGGAGCTGCGTCTGCTAGGGGTAAAAATGTACCTAGTATATCTGCTGCTAGCCCACAAAAGGCAGTACAAGAAAGGCAGACTACACGTAGACTAACATAATAAAATAATATTTATTTTGTTTTCTTAAAATCAGCTGTTTCAGCTGATTTTTTTTGTACTACAATTAAGTTGAAGCTACCAATAAGGAAAATTCATGAATGAATTACTCAATTTGATTATCGTAATCATCGCATTTGGGGTGGTTTTATGGTTAATCAATGCATTTATTCCAATGCCAGGCGTAATAAAAAGTTTACTTAATTTATTGGTTCTGATTGTGTTAATCATTTATATTTTGCAATTTTTTGGTTTAGTTCATAATATTTTGCCGACCGTAAGGTTAATTCACTAGGTTTAAAGCTTCATTCTTTTATAAATTGCAAAAGGCAAATGGCGGATTAGACTCATTATAAAGCGCCAAAAAAAAGGATGATATATGAGCCTTTTCTGAGCGAAAGAAGCCCGCCAGCATGCTTTGGCGCAAGCTTTTGGAGGTGAGGCATAAAAAATTCCGGGCAAGCCAAAGGTTTGCACGGTATCAATAAAACCGAGTCTTGCTATCGTGATCTGAAAATCATTATCCTTAGATTGTTGTAAGCCTTCCAAATAAGTTTCAATAGCCGCTTTTGAGCCACCATAGAGGCTGTTTTTAGCACGTCCACGACAGGCTGCTACTGAACTTAAAAAAATGAGACGATATTGGGTCTGTGGTTTCGTTTGATAAGCATGGATAAATTGTACGGTACTTAGGATATTCACACGAACGAGTTCATTGATATTTTCTTGATTCAGTTCATGATTTTCTAAAATTGAGCTGTAAGCGATAAAGAGATCAACTTCTTGTTGATGAGGTTGTAAAATCTGCAGTACTTCGCTCAAATCACCCGCAAAGTCAGTGAAGATAAAATCACATTGCACATGATATCGTAGCTGAATATCAGCTGCTATAACCGCTAATTGCTCTCTATTACGAGCCACTAAAATTAAAGAATTGCCCGCCTGAGCTGCTAAATGAGCAAATTCCTCAGCAATGATCGACGTTGCCCCAAGAATAAGCCAAGTTCTTTTATTCATCGAGTGATACCCAATCGTTGACTTAAATCAGAGCGCATTCTGCTGTTGTATCGCTTAAGGATTTCGGAGAACTGCTCCTGTTGCGGATATTGTTTGGCAAATTGTTTAGCTGTGAGTAGTAAATCTTTCGCTAAATAAACTTTACCCTTTACTTCGCTAATCCATTCATTCATTGCCAAGATTGCCTGATGGGCTTGCTGATTATTTATGAAGTCCACTGCCAGAGTAAAACCAGGTTGGACAAACGACAAAAGACCTAGGCCGGGTTTGCTAAAATATTTCAATACGGCAAGCGTTGGCGTCGCTTGATGAGAACGAATGATCTCCAATAACGTCGTAAGTGCTGTTAATGCGAGCTCCTCAGGAACAAGCGCTTGAAATTGCAAAAGCCCTTTTTTGCCATATAAACGATTCCAATGGGCAACCGAATCAAGTGGATTATTAAATTGAGAAAGCGCTAGCGTGCGCTGAGTGGTGGTATGTCCTTGGAAATAAATACGATTAAACTGTTTCATCCCCCAGGAAGTAATAAGACGAATAGGTAATTTAGGAATCGTATGACGATAGCGCTGTGTGGACATAGTGATTGGTTCACAATGATTCGCGAGCGACAGTAAAGCGCGTGGCTTGTTCAGTAGATCTAGCCAGGCCACTTGATAATCGAAGTGACAACCTTTCTTTTTCATCTGTTCTAATAAGGGGGCAAAGTCATAGTATTTTTCATATTGGACTTGCACAAAATGCGTTGCTTTGCGCATTTGAATAGCCACTTGTTTAATTATACCTGTTAAGCCAAGTCCCGCTAGGGTTGCATAAAATAATTCAGCATGCGTTTTTCGGTCGCAGCGAAGGAATTGCTCACCTAATTGCAGATCAATCCATTGCACATGTTCGCCAAAACTGCCTGCATGATGATTATTTTTACCGTGCACATCGTTAGCAACGCCGCCAGCGACAGTCGCCCGCAAAGTGCCGGGAATAACAGGCGGTATATAATGAGGACTCACGAGAAAGAGATCCGCAAAACTAACACTTCCTTGGCAAACTAAAAGTCCTGTTTCCTCATTAAAATTTAAAAGATGATTTAGACGAGACGTGTCGACAATCAGACCTTGATGGTTCAGACAACAATCCCCGTAACTAGAGCCATTACCTCGCGCAAGCAATCCTTTCTCCGAGGAATGACTGAAAAGCGATGCGAGTTCTTCTTCATTATCTGGGCGAAAGCAATCAGAGTTAGTTTGTTTAGCATTGCTAAAATTGGAAAATTGCTTATTTTTACTGAGCATGTCACATTATCTAAAACGAATTAATTTAAGTTTGGCACGGGTAGAAGGATATGACAACTTATCTAACCTCATTGTGCCCCGCGAACGAAACATTAGCAAAATATCAACTTGAGTTGTTGTTATTTTTGGAGATTGGCACACATTTTGCTTTAGCTCGCTGGCTATGGTAAATCATGGCTTATACTCAAAATACAGGGAGTATAAATAAGCCTTAATATGTAATGACAGGATAGCTATCTATGGCTGAGAAAGATATTTTATCGCAGGAAGAAATTGATGCACTGCTTAATTCCGTGGAAGAAGAAGCAAAACCTGCGGAAGAAAGCACAAGCACCGATCCCCAAGAAGCTCAGGCAGATAAAACAATCGATTTTGTAGAGGACGGCCCTGATCAGGTTCGAGTTCTCAATTTTACAAGTCAGGAACGTATTGTTAGAGGGGAGTTGCCTGTTCTCGACAAAATCCATGACAGGGCAGCCCGTTTTTTTGCAAATGATATTTATCAATTAATGGCAAAGGATTTACAGATTAAACAAGAGCCATTGTCCATAGTAAAACATCGCGAATTTCTAGGTAGCATGCCAAACCCTACCTTAATGACAATACGTCGGTTTAAACCTTTACGAGGCAAGGCGCTTATCCTGTTTGATAGTACCTTTGTCTATGACCTAGTGGATTATTATTTTGGAGGTAGCTCACAATTTCTGGCTCAAACAAGCCGAACAGATTTTACTGCGACTGAATTGAGAGTGATGGAAATCGTCATTGGTAAATTAGTGCGTTGTATTGAGCAAGCATGGGCTCCCATTATCAAATTAGAAGCGATGAAGGTCGGGGAGGAGACTAACCCTCAGCTAGTTCACATTGGTGAACCCAATGAGTTATTGTTAGTGAGTCGTTTTAATGTGGATTTTGGAAAGGAATCCGGTGCTTTTTATTTCGTGATTCCCTACTCTATGGTAGAACCTATTAAGCAGCAGTTAGAACTTGGTGCTGCAAGACCGGATGATGAAATTGATCCAAACTGGATCATGTCTTTAAAGGAGGAGCTGATGGAGGTTGAGCTGGTTGTAAGTTCGGCAATGGCTCAAACCAACAGTTCATTGGGTAAGGTGATGGGTTGGCAAGTGGGGGATTTTATACCGTTAGAAATGAATGAAGTTGTGACGTTGGATATTGAAGGTACTCCAGGTTTTACCGCAACCATTGGTAGTGCCAACGATAAGAGAGCTGTAAAGATTATTAAAAAAATAAGTTACTAGGGAGTGGAGTGAATGGCTAATCAGACTGAGGCGGACACATCCGCAACAGCAACAGCAGCACAAAATGCTGCATCTCAGGACACAGATGTAGAAAAAATGGAATTAATTTTGGATATACCGGTAGCTATAACAGTAGAGATTGGTCGTACTAAAATGACGATACGCAATCTTTTACAGCTCAATCAAGGCGGTATTGTTGCTCTCGATCGTTTAGCTGGTGAACCTTTGGATGTATTAGTCAATGGCACATTGGTCGCTCATGGTGAAGTGGTGGTGGTCAATGATAAGTTTGGTGTGCGCCTGACGGATATAGTTAGTAAATCAGAACGCATCAAACGTTTAAGATGAAGCTAAATTTCGTGGGTATTATTGCGAGTAGCCTGTTGCCAGTTGTAGCGCGAGCAACGGCTTTACCTGCCAGTAGTAACACATCAGCATTAAGCAATGGCGAGCTCATGCGTGTACTGGGTGGCTTGCTCGTTGTTGTTGCTGCGATTGTTTTATTATCTTGGTTATTACGTCGTTTAAATGGCGCAAAATTCGCAAACACTAACGGTTTTAAAATTATTTCTTGTATGAGTTTAGGAGCAAGAGAAAAAATCATGCTGGTTAGAGTGGGGCAGCGTGTTCTTCTGCTTGGCGTGACTTCGGCAAGCATTAATACCTTGCATGACTTTGGAGAGGATTTACCTACTTCATTCTCGTTAGAGTCCAAAACCTCCTTTGCAGAGTTTCTAAAAACTGCTCTTGGGAAATCAGAATGAATAAAATTTTGCTCCTTGGCTGTCTTATCATTCTTTTTGTTTTACCTTGGGCGGCTGAGGCGGCGACTACCTCACTGCCTGCTGTCACTGTCTCGCCAGCATCTAATGGCGGGCAAACTTACAGCGTCAATTTGCAAATACTGATTTTTATGACGCTGCTGAGTGTTTTGCCAGGATTATTAATGGCTGTAACGGCATTTACGCGGATCATTATTGTGCTGTCAATTTTACGACAAGCCATTGGAATGGCACAAACGCCAACCAACCAAATACTGATAGGTATTGCTCTTTTTATGACTTTTTTTGTGATGGCGCCCGTTTTTAATCAAATCAATGAGCAGGCCTTGCAGCCTTATTTAGCTGATCAATTGCAATTTCCACAAGCTATGGCGAAAGCTGAAGAACCGTTGCGTCAATTTATGTTGAATCAGACGCGCAAGAATGATTTGTCTCTGTTTGAAAAATTTAACAATAAGTCTTATGGATCACTTGCAGAAGTTCCGATGACTGTTCTTATTCCTGCGTTTATCACCAGTGAATTGAAAACAGCATTCCAAATTGGATTCGTTTTATTTTTACCTTTTTTGATTATTGATTTAGTTGTTGCTAGCGTATTAATGGCTATGGGGATGATGATGCTATCGCCGCTCATTATTTCATTGCCTTTCAAGATCATGCTATTTGTGTTGGTGGATGGATGGACGCTGGTGTTGGGATCATTAGCTTCAAGTTTTGCGTTAAGTTGAAATTTTAAGAACGTTCCAAGTTAAGAAGAAACGGGCCTGGGGCCATGGTGAAGGATTACCAAGAAGGAGAAAGGGATGACACCGGAATCGGTTCTCTCACTGTTTAGTGAAAGTGTTTATATTATGATTATCCTATTAACGGTATTAATCATACCTGGCCTCATCGTCGGTTTACTAGTTTCCATGTTTCAAGCGGCAACTCAAATTAACGAAATGAGTTTAAGCTTTATTCCCAAACTTTTTGTGACTTTTTTAGTGATGGTATTTGCTGGTCCTTGGTTATTAAAAACAATGATCAACTATACCGATTCGTTGTTTTCTAACATTCCCTACTTGATAGGTTAGCCATGAATTTGAATTACCAAGCCATGATTAGCCAATTTAGCCAAGTTATCTGGCCCCTGCCGCGCATCAGTGGTTTATTTTTGACGATGCCTATTGTTTCTTCGATCCTCGTGCCAACCCGTATTCGCGTTGTTTTTGCCCTAACCCTGGCTTTTATTTCTGCCCCATTTATTAGCTCCGACCTTTCTTTTCTCCATTTTGAAGGTCGTTACGTGGCCATCGTAGCTCATGAGTTATTACTAGGGCTTTTAATGGGCTTTGTCTTGCAGTTAGTTTTTCAGGTTTTTTTGATGGGTGGTCAAGTCATCGCGATGCAGGCCGGACTTGGTTTCGCAACGATGGTTGAGCCCTCAACGCAGGTATCTATACCCTTGGTAAGCCAATTTTACCTGATGATGGTTAGCCTCATGTTTCTTGTACTCAATGGCCATCTGGCCGTTTTTGATGCCTTATTAAGTAGTTTCCGTGAAGTACCAGTAGGAAAAATGAGCCTCGGTTTAACCGCTATTGGATCCGTCTTGGCATTTTCAGGATGGATGTTTAAAGAATCAGTATTAGTGGCCTTGCCAGCCATATTATCTTTACTTATTGTAAACCTAGGTTTTGGGATAATGACAAGAGTAGCGCCCCAATTAAATATATTTTCCATAGGATTTTCTATTACCTTGTTGATGGGCATGGTGATTATTCGCGTTAGTTTGCCAGGAGTCGCTGCGCAAATGACGGATAGTTTAGAGCAAGGGATGCGAATTATTATAGGGATGCTGCGTTAATGTCTGAAGAACAAGCACAAGAAAAGACCGAACAGCCCTCGCTTAAACGGCTTAAAGAGGCCAGAGAAAAAGGGCAGGTTGCTCGCTCGAAAGATTTAAATGCCACTTTGATTTTATTGTTCTCAGGCGTTGCTCTATTTGTTTTTGGCCGTCATCTTTCCACCCAGTTTATGCTAATGATGCGCCAAGCATTTGACTTCGATAGCAGAATTTTGACTTTACCTACCCTCGGTTTACAGCAGTTTTACAGCTTATTAAAACTGGGTTTTGGTGCTGTAATTCCTCTATTACTCATGATCTTAATCCTCTCTATTGCTGCCTCTTTGCTCATGGGCGGTTGGATTTTTAGTGCGGAATCGATGCAACCCCAATTTTCTCGTTTGAGCTTATTAAAAGGCCTAAAGCGAATGATTTCGCTAAAAGGTTTGGTTGAAATGGTCAAAGCACTAGTCAAATTTTTACTTGTCGCAACAGTGGCTATTTTGGTGTTGAAAGGGCAAATTCCAGCCTTACTTGCTGTGGCCAGTTTTCCCTTAACAAATGCTTTAGGTACTGGACTGGAATTAGTGACTCAGTCCTTTTTAATGATCAGTGCAAGCCTTATTTTGATTGCTGCAGTGGATGTACCATTTCAATTGTATGAGCACAAAAAGCAATTAAAAATGACGAAGCAGGAGCTCAAGGATGAATTCAAAGAGACGGAAGGTAAGCCGGAAGTGAAGAGCCAAATTCGTCGCACACAGCAAGAAATCGCCCGTAGAAGAATGATGTCAGAAGTCCCTAAAGCAAATGTGGTGCTCACTAACCCGACTCATTATGCGGTTGCAATCATTTATCAACAACAAGGAAATCGTGCGCCTGTGGTAGTGGCAAAGGGTAGGGATTTAATTGCTTTACAAATTAGTCGCATAGCACAGACTCACAAAATCCCCATTTTATCGGTGCCTCCTTTAACGCGTGCTCTTTATTATTCAACTGATTTAAATGCGGAAATCCCGCGCGGATTATACGTCGCAGTTGCGCAGGTACTGGCTTATATTTTCCAGCTAAGAGACAAAGCGAATTACGATATAAAACCAGAATTTTTGCAGAACTTGCCGATCCCTGACGAGTTAAAGCGAGATGTTGAGGAGAATGTCTGATGAATGTCAATGCGATTTTCCATACCTTGCGTCAATGGATGCATCAAGGTTTAGGTACGCCATTAGTCCTTATCATTATGCTCAGTATGATGATGTTGCCTTTGCCAGCCTTTTTCCTCGATATTTTCTTTACCTTTAATATTGCCTTCTCGCTCGTAGTCTTACTTGCAGTTATTTACAGCGATAGACCGCTTGATTTTGCAGTATTTCCAACAGTCATTTTGATTGCAACACTACTACGTTTAGCTTTGAACGTTGCTTCCACGCGGATCGTTTTATTGAACGGTCATGCAGGAACGGATGCAGCAGGGCAGGTTATTAAATCCTTTGGTGAGGTGGTAATTGGCGGTAATTATACTGTCGGATTGGTGGTGTTTATTATTTTGGTGGTGATCAACTTTGTGGTGGTCACCAAAGGTGCTGGGCGAGTTTCTGAGGTGAGTGCAAGGTTCACCCTCGATTCTTTACCAGGTAAGCAAATGGCCATCGATGCTGACCTCAATGCCGGTTTAATTAATCAAGATCAGGCCATTTTACGACGTTCAGAAGTGGCCCAGGAAGCTGATTTTTATGGCTCTATGGATGGTGCGAGTAAGTTTGTACGCGGGGATGCCATTGCTGGTATTTTGATTTTATTAATCAATATTGTTGGCGGCTTGATCATCGGTGTGCTGCAGCACAACATGGGTTTGGCTGAGGCCCTGCATAATTATATTTTACTGACGATTGGTGATGGCCTAGTTGCGCAAGTCCCCTCACTGGTTTTATCGACTGCTGCAGCCATTATGGTAACTCGTGTTTCTAGCTCGCAGAATATGAGTAATGCGGTGGTGAAGCAAGTGTTTGGTAACCCGCGCTCACTGATTATTACAGCAACGATCATTGGGATTATTGGTTTAATTCCAGGGATGCCTCATATCGCTTTTTTAATTTTAGCCCTAGGTTTAGGGGGAATGGCTTATCTGCTGATAAAACAAAATCGACAAAAATCGACGACAGAAAAACAAGCGGAAACCAGTCAGAGCGCATTAGCAGAACCTCTTGCTTCGGAATTATCTTGGGATGATGTTAATCCGGTCGATGTCATCGGTCTGGAAGTTGGCTATCGCTTGATCCCGCTTGTTGATAGTTCGCAAGGTGGGGTTTTATTGTCGCGAATTAAGGGAGTGCGGAAGAAAATATCTCAAGAACTCGGTTTTCTTATTCCCACTGTACATATCCGTGACAATCTCGATCTCAAGCCGAATTATTACCGCATCAGCTTAGCCGGGGTGGTTATGGGGGAAGCTCTTATTTTTAATGACAAATGGCTCGCTATTAATCCTGGACAGGTTTTTGGGGTTTTGGATGGCCAAGAAACGAAGGATCCTGCTTTTAATTTAGATGCGGTTTGGATTAATGACAGTCAAAAAGAAAGGGCTCATACTTTTGGTTATACTGTTGTTGACGCATCAACTGTCGTCGCAACTCATTTGAGTCAAATTCTCGAGCAAAATAGCCACCAGTTACTTGGCTATGAAGAGACGCAGCAATTATTAGATAAATTAGCCAGCACTTCACCCAAACTGGTGAAAGAACTCGTGCCTGATGCCTTATCGATCGGCGCAGTCAATAAAGTATTACAAGGTTTACTGATCGAACATATTCCTCTAACTGACACGCGAACGATCGTCGAAACTTTGGCGGAATGCGCGTCAAAATCTAAAGACACTGATTTTCTAATTAGCAACGTCCGTGTGGCTTTGTCACGTTTGATAACACAAAAAATAAGCGGCTTGAACGAAGAATTACCGATTATCACCTTAAAACCAGAGTTGGAACAGTTATTGCAAAATACAATTCAGAACAACACCGGTCATGGGGTCAGCTTTGAACCAGGGATGGCCGATAAAATACAGCATTCTTTGACGCAACTTGCAGCACAACAGCAGGCAAAACAAGAGTTGGCAGTACTAGTCGTGCAGCCTGGGATACGTTCTGTTTTGGCACGCTTTGTGCGTAATATTTCCAGTAACCTGCATGTTTTATCTTATCAGGAAATACCTGATAACAAACAGATACGGATAATTGGTACAGTAGGATAAAGACGGAGACTTTATGAAATTAAAACGTTTCGTTGCCCCAGATACACGCAGCGCCATGCAACAAATTAAAGCGACCTTTGGTCCTGATGCGGTTATTTTATCGAGCAGCCGTGTAGAAGGAGGGGTTGAGATTGTAGCTGCTGTTGATTTTGATGAAACAGTTCTGGCAACATCGACTGCTATCGCAACTGCTGAGCCCAGTCCTCAACCAGCAACAAAACCCAATACGCTCTCTCCATTAGACGATATGCGTCAAGAAATCTTAACCTTACGTGGAATGCTAGAGGCACAATTGCGTGGCCATGCAGGTCATGGTGAGCCCCTGCATACCGTACTAATGCAAAAATTATTGTATTTGGGAGTAAGTCAAGTAACGGCTTCATCCTTAGTGACTAGAATAAATCCCAGCCTTAATCAACAACGTGCTTGGCAGCAAGTGCTCACGCTTTTTTCCGAAGCCTTAGCAATTCGCGACTCACGCCGGATAGAAGAGGGAGGTATTTATGCGTTTGTAGGCCCAACTGGCGTGGGTAAGACGACAACGCTTGCAAAAATTGCAGCTCGTTTTGCGCTACGATTTGGTGCAGAAAAATTAGGATTAGTCACCATGGATACCTATCGCATTGCTGCGCAAGAACAGCTGATGCTTTACGGCAAAATTCTCGGTGTTCAGGTCTGTGTCGCTCAAGACGAGGTAGCACTCACCCGTGTAATCCGACAACTTAACGATAAGAAATTAATTCTTATTGATACTGCAGGAATGAATCCCGCTGATGAACGAGTAGAAACGCAGATGGATATTCTCAGTTCTCGCTTACACTCTATATCTGTCGTTTTGGTTTTACAGGCAACTAATCATTATCAGGTTCTTATCGAAGCAATTAGACGATTTCAAGTAAAACACATCGAGCAATGTATTATCACCAAATTGGATGAATCACTGGCTTTGGGGGGCATTTTAAGTGCGATTGCCGAAACAGGCATTGAAGTCAGTTATCTAACCCATGGCCAACGAGTTCCTGAAGACATTAAGCTAGCAACGCGTCACCAATTGATCGAACAATTAAGCAATCAAGAACTTAGCTTAGGCCAATTGAATGGAAACGTGCAGAAAGCATCGCGCGACGTTGCAGGGAGGTACTATGTCGAAGAGTAATCAAGATAAATTAGATCAAGCCGCTGGGTTGCGTAATTTTTCCCGCTCAAAACCGGTGAAAGTCATTGCTGTCACTGCGGGTAAAGGCGGCGTTGGTAAATCTAATGTTTCGGTCAATTTAGCGGTCGCTTTAGCGCAAAAAGAGAAAAATGTGTTATTGCTTGATGCCGATTTAGGGTTGGCCAATATCGATATCATGCTAGGTTTACATACCAAATATAATCTCTCCCATGTAGTTCAAGGGCTTTGTCATCTAAGTGATATTATGCTTCCAGGCCCCGCCGGGGTGAGGGTTATTCCTGCCGCATCGGGAACCGAATACATGACTCAATTAAGCCCAGCAGAGCATGCTGGCATTATCGATGCTTTTAATGAATTGACCGATGACGTGGATTACATGATTATCGACACAGCGGCTGGTATTTCTGATACCGTACTCAGTTTTGCGCGCTCATCCCAAGAGTTAATTGTCATTGTTTGTGACGAACCAACCTCCTTAACTGATGCTTATGCACTCATTAAAGTGATGTCGAAGCGCTATGAATGGAGCCATTTTCACGTGCTCGCCAATATGATAAGAAACGCGCGGGAGGGGAAAGAGCTTTTTAATAAATTATATCGAGTGGCCGAGCAATTTTTAGATGTACGTCTGGACTATTTAGGTGCAATTCCATTCGATGAACGAATACACGAAGCCGTAAAAAAACAAAAACCCGTACTCATTTCTTATCCGGAGTCCAATGCTGCAAAATCTTTTTTACAATTAGCTGATACTGTGGAGGATTGGCCATACAAGCACTCTTTGGGCGGTAATACCAGCTTTTTTCTAGAGCGTTTGGTGGCGGGAGAGTATTGAAAAAAAATGTTTGTCTTGGAATTTGCTAAACTTAAACAAGCTGCATTGATTTTCTGTAATCTTTACTCAACGGGATAAAGTAACACCTGATGAATGCAAATTGGCAAGGAAAAGCGAATTTCCAAGGCAAGCGAAATTAAGGAGAAGGTCGTGGATGCTTTGGCTGCCTACGGCAAAGTGAATCAACAAACTCAGGAAACGCTGGTTAAAACCCATGCGCTATTGGTCAAACGTATTGCCCACCATTTATTAGGGCGATTACCGCACTCGATACAACTCGACGATCTGGTGCAGGCAGGTATGTTAGGGCTGCTTGAAGCGGTAAGACATTATGATTCAACTAAAGGTGCGTCTTTTGAAACCTATGCGGGTATTCGTATCCGTGGTCATATGTTGGATGAAGTGCGGCGTAATGATTGGGTTCCGCGCTCCGTTTACCGTAATGCGCGAATGATCTCCGAGGCGGTGAAAGCAGTCGAAAATCGCTTAGGGCGTGATGCGAAAGATCATGAGGTTGCAAGCGAACTCAATCTTAGTTTGGATGAATATTATGAGATATTAAAAGATTCCGCCGGAAGTCAGCTTTACGGTTTTGATGATCTCGGAGTAACAGATGATATTTTAAAAATAGATGGCGAAGAGCTCAGTGAGCCTCATCTCAATGCCTTGCACGATGATATGGTGAGTCATCTTGCGCAAATTATTGAGAGTTTACCTAAAAATGAGCGTTTGGTGCTGTCTTTGTATTACGAGCAAGATTTAAATTTAAAAGAAATTGGCGAAGTTTTAGGGGTGAGTGAGTCACGTGTTTCCCAAATTCACAGCCAGGCAACACTTCGTATCAAATCTCGATTACCAGAGTGAGGGGCAAAAAATTATGGATGGTTTAACCCTACTTGGTTTAATAACTGCTTTTTTAGCAATTATTATTGGGCAAATGTTTGAAGGTGGCTCGATTCATTCTTTGATGAATCTATCTGCCTTATTAATTGTTCTGGGAGGTACTTTGGGGGCAGTGATGATTCAAACCCCCTTAAATACTTTTTTGCGGGCCTTCAGAATTTTGCCCTGGATTTTTCGCCCACCTAAACTACCTTATGACAAAAGTCGTGAACAATTAATTGAGTTATCGCGAAAATCAAGGCAGTTTGGTTTACTTTCTTTGGAAGAGCATTTAGAGAGAGAGAAAAATCCATTGATGCGTCAAGGACTAGAATTATTGGTTGTCGGGGTCGATAAACAGAATATAAGGCAAGTGCTTGAAACCGAAATCGACCGCTGTGAGGAACTCGATATGCGCGCAGCGCACGTATTTGAAAGTATGGGCGGCTATAGTCCTACCATTGGTATTTTGGGAGCAGTGTTAGGTTTAATTCAGGTTATGCGTAATCTTGCTGAGCCCAGTGAGCTAGGGGCAGGTATTGCTGTGGCCTTCGTCGCGACCATTTATGGAGTTGGCCTTGCGAATTTAGTTTTTTTGCCTGTCGCTAATAAAATAAAAACTTGTATTGCTAATAAACTGCATCACGATGAAATGGTAGTTGAGGGTTTAGTTTCCATGGCAAGCGGGGAAAGTCCTAATATGCTAAACTTAAAACTAAATAATTATGGACAACATCATCAGCATGAGAGGACGAAAAAATAAAGTTGTACCTCATGAAGATACCCATCGCTGGATGGTATCATACGCAGACTTCATCACACTCCTATTTGCTTTTTTCGTGGTGATGTATGCGATTTCTTCGGTTAATGTTTCAAAATATAAATCCTTAGCGGAAGGGATGAATTCAGCGTTTACTTCAAAGTCGAAGGGTCAGTCGGTGTCAACTCTTGCGCAAACCAAAAAAGATATGAAACCGGCCGTTGACAGTCCTATTAAAGACAAAGATCAATTTAATCAACTGATTAAAGCCTTGTCCGCTTTACAAGACTCTGATTATCACATGAATCCACAAGATGGCTGGGTCGAATTGGATATTAAAGCAAACGCATTATTTGATAGCGGCAGCGCGGATTTAAGACCTGTAGCAGTCCTTAAACTAATGAAATTAGCGTCAATTATTAAAACACTTCCTTACTCCATTGCCATCGAAGGTTATACGGATAATATGCCCATCGAGACTGAGCAATATCCTTCAAACTGGGAATTATCCTCGGCGAGAGCGGCTGCTGTTGCGCGTACCCTGTCTTCCTTTGGCGTCAATAAGAAACAACTGTCCGTGACAGGTTATGGCGAACAATACCCTGTGGCCGATAATGGATCAGAAGAAGGCCGTGCTCAAAATAGACGGGTTAATGTTATTATTGCTAAAGATAAAACGGTACCTCGTTTATTAGATCCTTCGATCAGTACTGTGAAAAGACCCAGCACTACTGATCTACCGACACAACTACCACCCAAACCAGAAGCTGCTACTCAACCTAACAACAACAATAATAAGGAAATGCAATGAGTATTATATTAAGCATAGGAGGATTGCTATTAGCTCTTTTATCCCTGAAAGCCCTTATCACTTATCATAGAATGTTTATGAAGATGGCTCGGCAAGTGAAGGAGCTTAACACCGAATTAGAGCAGCTCCAGGTGAATCATAATTTATTAGTCAATGCCGACCTTGGTTTTGGTAAGCAGATTACCGAAATTAATCGTCAACTAATTAGCATGGATAATCAACTACAGGCATTGGAAAATAAACGAGACAACGATGGGGGTTATCAACATGCTCTACGTATACTTGAAATGGGTGGCAATAAAGATGAAATCATCGACAGTTGTCATTTATCCAATGCCGAGGCTGAATTACTAATGAACTTACAGGCTTATCGGTCGGTGATTAAAAAACACAGGAAGACAGTGATTGATTAATGATTGGCGGACAAAGAAAGTCCATGATTCTGGTGAATCCGAACTCCATATTTTACTGATTAGCAGCCATCTGGAATTTATTTAAAGCCATAGATCAGTTATCTCCACAGCAAGTTGACGCCTTTCTAAACGCCTGCGCAAGAAGCTCAACTCATAAAATGATTTCCTTCGCGGGAGAGGGCTTGAGAGAGGGAATAGAAGGTTGATTCGGGGAGCAAGTCGAAATAGAGTCTCTTTCCTTAGGTATATTTTTATATATACACACACAGCAAATGGTTTGCATTTTACCAATCAATTGGTTTTAAGAGATTTGTTTACAATGAATTCAGGATGATCTAAGATCTTCTCAATTTTGACGTTATCAGTGATAAAAACCCTCATTTGAAGGGTAGAAAATTTCCCTCTTTTAAGCTAAATCCTCAATCCTGTTCCCTGCATTTTGGCAAGTTAGGACAAACTCCATACTGAATTATCGAGGCGACAAACAATGCAAACTAGAATTGGTCCAAATGGGCGCATCTTAGTGAAGGTTTCTACTAATGAGATCAACGAGGGGTCTTTTGAGATACCCGATGATATAACCGCAATTGATAATAGCGCATTTAGGGAACTCCGGGATCTGCAAGAAATCACTATCCCTGATAATGTGCTCACGATTGGTGAAGAAGCATTTCAGGGCTGCAAAAACCTGAAAAAGGTCAGGCTTTCTAATAATTTAACTTCCATAGGGTCCTCGGCATTTGTCAGTTGCGGTATAGAGCAAATAGATATTCCTGACAGCGTGACTATGATCGATGCTTTCGCTTTCTCTGACTGTAGAAAGTTGAAAAGCATTCAGTTGCCTGAGAGGCTGAGCTTTCTTGGTAATTATGCATTTGATAGATGCGAAAATCTGACAGAGGTCACTTTTTCTGAGGGATTGCTCTCGATGGGTTGGTCAGTATTTGGATACTGTACAAGGCTCGAAAAGATCCATCTTCCAATGGGATTGACCTCGATTCCTCATTTTGCATTTTTGGGGTGCGTTGCTCTTAAAGAAATAGATATTCCTCAGGGTGTGAGCTCGATAGATTCTCAAGCATTTAAAGGTTGTATTAATCTTAAACAAATTTCTATTCCTGAAAGTATTGTAACAATTGCTGCAGATGCATTTCTTAACTCAGGAGTAGAAACAATATTTATTGACAGTTCGAACGAGGAAGAAAGAGTTAGAATTACTAACTTATTACCAAATGACTTAAAGGATAAGGTGGTAATGTTTTCAAAATCTGAACTGCTTGAACTATTGAACGAAGAACTTCGCAGAATCATTAATGCACCCGAAGCAAATCCACTTTACTCTCTTATGCCTCGGTTGGTCCAAAATGACTTCCCTGAATTACCAAACGAATTACTTGTAAAAATCAACCCCTTTCTAAATCGAAACACTGATTGTTATCAAAAAGCCTTAGCTGCAATAAAGAAAGTTCCTTTACCAAGAATTCGTGCTGGAGAAAAAGGCAAACGAGACTATGAAGACAAAATAAAGAAGATAGTTAATGACTGCATTATGAATGGTGAGCCGAGCGAATCCGATTCTTATTCTTTCTTTTTAAAAGCACTCACTGCAACGGCAGCTGTGGGAGGTTTGGCCTTAGGTCTAGCCGCTTTGCTAACAGTTCTTGTGGCTGGCGCAATACCGCTTGCGGCAACTTTGACAGTGGCTGGTGCAGCTTGTCTAGGCGTTGCTGCTGGAACCTTTTTTTATCATTCCGGTATTGCAAAGGAAGAATCGATAAAGGTCCCCTGTCTGAATTCTCTGTAGCAAGGCGCGGTTCACAAATGTATTTAAATATCGAGACGGTACAATGATAATTTTAAATGATCCCAATGGGCGCATCTTAGAGAAGGTTGATAATCATGAAATCAACGAGGATGGTTCTTTTGATATAGCCGATGATATAACCGCAATTGCTGAAAATGCATTTTATGATTTGCCAGCAGGGCAGATCTCAATCGGTAGTTCGGCATTTAGTGGAGTCGGAAATCTTTGATTTAAATATAGACACAAAGAAAATAGTTTTTTACTTTTCAATTAACTTGTTTTTAAGATATTTGTTTACAATGAAGTCAGTATGATCTAAGATCTTCTCAATTTTGACGTTATCAGTGATAAAAACCCTCATTTGAAGGGTAGAAAATTTCCCTCTTTTAGGCTAAATCCTCAATCCTGTTCCTGCATTTCGGCAAGTTAGGACAAACTCCCAGTACTGAATTATCGAGGCGACACACAATGCAAACTAGAATTGGTCCAAATGGGCGCATCTTAGTGAAGGTTTCTACTAATGAGATTTACGAGGGGTTTTTTGAGATACCCGATGATATAACCGCGATTGATGAGGGAGCATTTAAAAATTGCCTGAACCTGCAAGAAATCACTATTCCTGATAATGTGCTCACGATTGGCGAAGAAGCATTTGAGGGCTGCAAAAACCTGGAAAAGGTCAGGCTTTCTAATAATTTAGTTTCCATAGGGCACTCGGCATTTGCTGACTGTTGTAGTATAGAGCAAATGGATATTCCTGACAGCGTGACTGCGATCGATCCTTTCGCTTTTGCGGGCTGTAGAAAGTTAAAAAGCATTAAGCTGCCTGTGAGGCTGAGCTCACTATTCTCTAATGCATTTGATGGATGCGAAAATCTGACAGAAGTAACTCTTCCTGAGGGATTGCTCACGATGGGTTGGCAAGTATTTGGATACTGTACAAGGCTCGAAAAGATCCACCTTCCCATGGGATTGACCTTGATTCCTAGTTTTACATTTACGAGTTGCGTTGCTCTTAAAGAAATAGATATTCCTAAAGGTGTGAGATCGATAGGTTCTCGAGCATTTAGTGGTTGCATTAATCTTAAACAAATTTCTATTCCTGAAGGTATCGAGACAATTGCTGCAGATGCATTTCTTAACTCAGGAGTAGAAACGATATTTATTGACAGTTCGAACGAGGAAGAAAGAGTTAGAATTGCTAACTTATTACCAACTGACTTAAAGGATAAGGTAGTAATGTTTTCAAAATCTGAACTGCTTGAACTACTGGACAAAGAACTCCGCAGAATCATTAACGCACCAGAAGCAAATCCACTGTACTCTCTTATGCCTCGGTTGGTCCAAAATGACTTCCCTGAATTACCCAACGAAATACTTGTAAAAATCAACCCCTTTCTAAATAGAAACACTGATTGTTATAAAAAAGCCCTGGCTGCAATAAAAGATGTTCCCTTACCAAGAATTCGTGCTGGAGAAAAAGGCAAACGAGACTATGAAGACAAAATAAAGAAGATAGTTAATGACTGCATTATTAACGGTGAGCCGAGCGAATCCGCCGAATCCGATTCTTATTCTTTCTTTTTAAAAGCACTCACTGCAACGGCAGCCGTGGGAGGTTTGGCCCTAGGTCTAGCCGCTTTGGTAACAATGCTTGTGGCTGGCGCAATACCT
>NZ_LNXY01000027.1:184632-257923 GCF_001467585.1 Legionella drozanskii LLAP-1 | reverse complement strand
CTGGTGCAGCTTGTCTAGGCGTTGCTGCTGGAACCTTTTTTTATCATTCCGGTATTGCAAAGGAAGAATCGATAGAGGTCCCCTGTCTGAATTCTCTGTAGCAAGGCGCGGCTCACAAATGTATTTAATATCGAGACGGTAAACCCTGATAATTTTAACTCGTTCCAATGAGCGCATCTTAAAGAAGGTTGATAATCATGAAATCAACGAGGATGGTTCTTTTGATATAGCCGATGATATAACCGCAATTGCTGAAAATGCATTTTATGATTTGCCAGCAGGGCAGATCTCTATCGGTAGTTCGGCATTTAGTGGAGTCGGAAATCTTTGATTTAAATCTAGACACAAAGAAAATAGTTTTTTACTTTTCAAGTAACTTGTTTTTAAGATATTTGTTTACAATGAAGTCAGTATGCTCTAAGATCTTCTCAATTTTGACGTTATCAGTGATAAAAACCCTCATTTGAAGGGTAGAAAATTTCTCTCTTTTAAGCTAAATCCTCAATCCTGTTCCTGCATTTCGGCAAGTTAGGACAAACTCCCACTACTGAATTATCGAGGCGACAAACAATGCAAACTAGAATTGGTCCAAATGGGCGCATCCTAGTAAAGGTTTCTAAGAATGAGATCCACGAGGGTTCTTTTGAGATACCCGATGATATAACCGCGATTGATGATAAGGCATTTAGGAATCTCCGGGATCTGCAAGAAATCACTATTCCTGATAATGTGCTCACGATTGGTGAAGAAGCATTTCAGGGCTGCAAAAACCTGAAAAAGGTCAGGCTTTCTAATAACTTAACTTCCATAGGGTCCTCGGCATTTGTCAATTGTGGTATAGAGCAAATAGATATTCCTGACAGCGTGACTATAATCGATGCTTACGCTTTCGCGGAATGTAAGTTAAAAAGCATTAAGCTGCCTGCGAGTCTGAACTTTCTTGGTTTTAAAGCATTTGATGGATGCGAAAATCTGACAGAGGTAATTTTTCCTGAGGGATTGTTTTCGAAGGGTTGGCCAGTATTTGGATACTGTCCAAGGCTCGAAAAGATCCACCTTCCCATGGGATTGACCTCGATTCCTAGTTTTACATTTACGAGTTGCGTTGCTCTTAAAGAAATAGATATTCCTCAGGGTGTGAGCTCGATAGATTCTCAAGCATTTAATGGTTGTATTAATCTTAAACAAATTTCTCTTCCTGAAGGTATCGAGACAATTGCTGCAGATGCATTTCCTAACTCAGGGGTAGAAACAATATTTATTGATAGTTCGAACGAGGAAGAAAGAGTTAGAATTGCTAACTTATTACCAACTGACTTAAAGGATAAGGTGGTAATGTATTCAAAAACTGAACTGCTTGAACTATTGGACCAAGAACTCCGCAGAATCATTAACGCACCCCAAGCAAATCCACTGTACTCTCTTATGCCTCTGTTGGTCCATAATGGCTTACCTAAATTACCCAACGAAATACTTGTAAAAATCAACCTCTTTCTAGATCGAAACGCTGATTGTTATCAAAATGCCTTAGCTGCAATAAAGAATGTTCCTTTACCAAGAATTCGTGCTGGAGAAAAAGGCAAACGAGACTATGAAGACAAAATAAAGAAGATAGTTAATGACTGCATTGCTAATGGAGAGCCCATAAAGAAGATAGTTAATGACTGCATTGTTAATGGTGAGCCGAGCGAATCCGATTCTTATTCTTTCTTTTTAAAAGCACTCACTGCAACGGCAGCCGTGGGAGGTTTGGCCTTAGGTCTAGCCGCGTTGGTAACAGTTCTTGTGGCTGGCGCAATACCGCTTGCGGCAACTTTGACAGTAGCTGGTGCAGCTTGTCTAGGCGTTGCTGCTGGAACCTTTTTTTATCATTCCGGTGTTGAGATAAAGGAAGAATCGATAGAGGTCCCCTGTCTGAATTCTCTGTAGCAACGCGCGGTTCACAAATGTATTTAATATCGAGACGGTAAACCATGATAATTTTAACTCGTCCCAATGAGCGCATCTTAAAGAAGGTTGAAAATCATGAGATCAAAGAGGATGGCTCTTTTGATATCCCCGATGATATAACCGCAATTGATGCTAATGCCTTTTCTGATTGCTTAGACCTGCAAGAAATCAATATTCCTGATAATGTGCTGACGATTGGTGATGCAGCTTTTGAGGGCTGTGTAAAGCTGAAAAAAGTCACACTTTCAAATAATTTAATATCCATAGGAAACTGGGCATTTGCTGACTGTGAAAGTATAGAGCATATTGATATTCCGGACAGCGCGTACATTATTGGTGGCTATGTATTTTTCGGCTGTAGAAATTTAAAGAGTATTAAGCTGCCAGTGGTTCGGAGCGAAGAACTGTCAGAGGGCACGCCTGGATTAGCTTTAAAACGAATGCTTATGAATTGTAGTGCTCTTAAACAAATAGATATTCCTCACGGTGTGGTCTCAATAGGTTCCCGAGACTTTGGTGGTTGTAGTGGTCTTAAACAAATCTCTATTCCAGAAAGTATCCTCAATATCGCTGCCGATGCCTTTCTTGACTCAAGAGTAGAAATGATAATCATTGACAGTTCTAACGAAAAAGAAAGAGCCAGGATTATTACCTTATTACCAGAGAACTTAAGGAATAAGGTGGTAATCTATTCGAAAAAAGAACTCATTGACCTATTGGAAAAGCAACTTAGTAGAATTATATCAGCTGTAGAAACCAATCCTTTATTTGAACGAATGGTATTACCCCCTGAAATAGTCGCAAGGGTGAACAAATTTATAGGCAAAAACAATCTGTCTTACCAAAATGCCTTAGCAGCAATAAAGCGTATTCGATTACCAAGAATTCAGGATGGAGAAAAAGGCAAACGAGCCTATGAAGAAAAAATAGAGAAGATAATCAATGAATGCATTACCAATGGACAGACCGACGAATCTGAGAAAATAATCAATAAATGCATTACCAATAAACAGACCGACGAATCTTATTCATTTTTATTAAAGGCGCTTACTGCAACTGCCGCTGTTGGTGGGTTGGCCTTAGGATTAGCCGCATTGATAACAGTGCTTGCGGCAGGCGCAATACCACTTGCTACCACATTCACAGTTGTTGGTGCAGCTTGCTTGGGTGTTGCGGCTAGTACCTTTTTTTATCATTCCTATACTGCAAAGGAAGAATCGATAGAGGTCTCCTGTCTCAATTCTCTGTAGCAATGCGCAGCTCTGGAATGGTACCTATTTTAAATAGGGAGGTGATAACTAATGATACCTCGAGTTGTCACAAATGGGTAAATACTAGAATCAATTACCAAATGCCATCGGTCTTTAAAGATAATTCTTGCCAGGTTTCAAGTTCTGATTCCTTTTGGGCAATAGTAATTTTAAGGCATTCCACGGCATCAGATCCTGCTACAAAAGACAGGGGAGGATTTTTAACTTCCACTAGCTCTCTAATAACTTCTGCAAGCTTTTGTGGATCACCAAGTTGTTGATGTGAGCGATTCTCTAGAAAAGCGTGATAATCCTTCATCACACAATCATAATCATTAATAGATCGTGTTAAATATTTCACTGAGCGGTTATCAAGAAAATCTGTTCTAAAAAATCCAGGAGAAATGCAGGTGACTTGTATGCCAAAGGGGGCGAGTTCCTCGGCAATTGACTGAGAAAATCCTTCGACCGCAAACTTACTGGAATTATAAAGTGCACCACCAAAATTACCTCGAAGACCTGCAATCGACGAAATATTTAAAATATGTCCCCGTCGTTGTTTTCTCATGAAAGGAATCACAGCTCTCGTTACATCCATAAGACCAAACACATTGGTATCAAACTCAGCTCGAACCTCTTCTGAAGTAGATTCTTCGAAAACACCTAGATGCCCATATCCTGCATTATTGACAAGTATGTCGATGTGACCAAACTGTTGGATGGCAGCATCAACGGCAAAATGAATTTGTTCCTCTTTAGTCACATCAACTGACAAAGGAAGTAAATTAGGAGAACTCCCAAACGAGCTTATTAACTTGTCAGAATCACGGGCAGTAGCAACGACATTATCCCCAGCATCCAATGATTTTTTTACAATTTCCGCACCAATGCCCCGTGATGCACCCGTTATAAACCATGTCTTTTTCATCTTTTGTGTATCCTTGCTGAAACTTTTAAATAGAAGTAAATTTAGGATTTCTGCTGTAACCAGTGCCGAATATGTTCCTCGGTTTCACGAATGACTTGAATGAGTTGGTGATAAAGTCTATCCAATAACTCCCTATGTCCGGCCTTGTAATATCGCTCAATGTACTGGCAAGCGTATTTTAACCTAATTGTTCCGCAATAAAGAGCACTACTTTTAAAATGATGAGCCAATTTTTCAATCAATGCCCAATCGGACGTAGTATAGGCTTCTTCTAAGCGCTTTAATGTAGGAGGTATTTCTTCTGAAATCATTGTTTCAAGTAATTCCTTTAAAATCGTTTCATTGCCCAGATTAGAAATACCCTCTTTAGTATCTAGCAAAGGGTAGGGATCCAATACAAATAATTTCTCTGTTGTAGCGGGTAAATCTTTACCCAAAGAGGTTTTTTCAGATTCCATTGCAGGAGATTTACTAAACAGCTCAGGTAGAAATTGCAAAAGGACAGATTGCAGCATAGGTAATTTGATAGGTTTAGAGAGAACTTGATTCATTCCTGCGTTAAGGGATTCATTTTCTGCTTCAGTTAAGCCATGTGCAGTTAAACCAATGATGGGAATAGGTGATTTATTTAAACTTTTTTCCCACTTGCGAATTTTCCGAGTTAATTCGTTACCTGAAAGTCCCGGTAATCCTATATCGGTAACAATTAAATCGAAATTTTTAGATTTAGCTAATTCAAGAGCTTCCTCTCCATTGCTTGCTGAAACATAATGGCAACCACTTTTTTCAGCACTCATTTCAATCATTCTTAAAGCAATTTCGTTATCCTCAACTAATAAGAGAGTGACTGAGGAATCCAAAGGAATCGAAGGTAACTCTTTCTTGGTATGAGGCTTAGAACTCCCTTGAGGCAATCTTTTTTCCTTTTGGGATAGGGCTGTTGAAAGATTATCCTTCCTGGCATCTTTCTTCTCCCCAATCATTAAAGGAATAGTAAAAAAGAAGGTTGTTCCTTCTCCTTCAATACTTTCTAATTGAATTTGTCCACCTAGCAAGGTCACATATTTCTCGGCAATATGAAGACCAATACCGTGACCGTGGTGATCACCTTTATAAGAGGGGCTAATACGATAAAATTGCTCAAAGACTTTAGATTGTAAGGAAGCTGGAATTCCAGGCCCCGTATCTTTCACGCTAAATTTTAAGTTTACCGATTTTTCAGCTTGGCTTATTTGCTTAATCGACAGCTTAATAAAACCCTTTTGAGTGAATTTTATCGCATTACCTACTAAATTAAGTAAAATGCGATTTAATTTAAAGCGATCACAAATAATAAATTCCGGAATTCTTTTGTCGATATCGACTTTAAATTCTAGGTTTTTTTCATGAATGGTGGGTCTTTCGAGATGGACTATATCTTCCACACTTTGACGAATATTAAAACAGTCAGCAACAATATCCTCCTCAGACAGATGGGCCGCTGAGATAACATCAAGAACACCATTAAGCAATTTTAGTAATTGCTCACCACTTTCATTCACCCACAAGGCATATTGCTTCTCTTCTGGATCAGCTGATTTCTCTTCCAAAAAGCGAGACATACCAATTATTCCGCTCAGGGGGGTGCGAATGTCATGACTCATATTGGCAATGAATTCAGTTTTAGCATGGTTAGCCGATTCGGCATTTTCTTTGGCACGTTTTAAATCATCGAGTAATTTTTTTTGCTCAGTGATATCAATCGATGTACCCACAATACCAATTATATTTCCACTGTCATCACGTAAAGGGGCTTTAATCGCGGTAAAATATTTCAACTCACCTGTGGCAATATCTCGTATGGCTTCTTCTTGGGCAAGCACTTTTCCGGTTCGCATCACTTCCTCATTGTGATGTTTGATGTGAGCTGCCATATCCGCAGGATACAATTCGAAAAGTGTTTTTCCGACATAGGCTTCTGCCAACATGGCTCCGGTCGCCGCAAAAACAGCTTCGTTTCCTCCTAAAAGCACACTATTTACATCTTCCCAATAAATGGGGGCCGGAAGAATAGGAGCAACTATTTTAAGGAGCTCAAGAATCCTTGCTTTCTTTTGCACGATGTATTTCCTTCATTAAATAGTTACTTACTGCATCATGGGTAAGCTTCGGCCATTCAAAGCCTAATTTTTTTAAAATCGCCTGTGTTTTATCTTGTAATATTCGAAAAGAGGTTGAATAGGCATGTTGTTCATTTAACCAACGTCGGTGGAGTAAAAAAAGTTCGATGGATTGGTGATAGTCAGGATTATTTAAGTGATTAATAATCATCGTAATAAATTGCTCAATGGGCACTTGCTTTACATTAAAGCTATCCTCCTGGGATAGAATTTCACTCAAGTTGCAGGGTATCGGGTTAAATACATGAAATGTATTATTGTTAAGCCCTGCATGATCAAATAGTTTTACTATTGCTTGTGCCGTTAAATCAACAGGCGAGATTTCTTCAATTCCAATTTCAGGAGAAATCATTTTTAAATCAATTAAACAACAGAGTCGGGTAAAAAAACCATTTTCATTACTATTTTCTTGCGCCTTTTGATTTGACAACATAAATGCCAAATTACCTACTCGATAAATGTTACCAATGACGCCGTGTTTCCTATATTTAATAACAATTTTTTCGCCTTCATATTTGGTTTTGACATAGATATTTGTGCGATCTTCCAAATTGTCACCGTCATCCTCTTCAGTAAAAACATAATGGTCACAGTTAGGAACATATCCTTCATTTAAGACTGATGTAGTCGAAATATAGTGAAAATATTTCTGTTGAGTTAACTTAGAGAGCTCTAAAAGATGACTTGTGGCTTGAACATTCGCAAGGTAAAACTTGTCGTATTCCCCATAATGCTTCGTAAGTGCTGCTGAATGAATGATACTATCGACCTGAGTCACGAGTGTCTGGTAGATTTCTTTTGAAATCCCAAGGTCTTTTTTCTCAATGTCGCCTGCGTAGACAAAAAGGCGTTTATTACGAAATTGATGTAAACTACTGTCAAAATAATACTCATATTTTTTATTGACCCGCTCAAAAGCTTCTTCATCGGAAGCAGCTCGGATTAACAAAAAAAGGCTGTAATCGGTTGTCATTAATAAAGTATGCAGCAGATTAGCCCCCAAGAATCCCGTAGCACCTGTTAGTAGCACATGACTGATGGGGGTTTTAAAAAAGGGAGGCTCAATTTGGTGTATGCTTTCAAAATAGCCGTCTAATTTTTTTTGAAAAAGGGTTTCATTGTCTATGATTGGCGTTTTTGACCGATAATCCGCTCTAATTTTTTCTAAATGATGTTTTAAGTTATCTTTAATAAAAGGAATGTTCTTGGCAATTTTTTTGGGCGTTTTTAAATTAAAGATATCCATTACATTGACATTAAAATTGACTTGTAATTTGGCAACAAGACTGATGGCCATAATAGAATTGCCGCCAATCTTAAAAAAATCATCCTCTATACCTACTTTGACTAAACCCAGCACTTTTGCAAAAGATTCGCAAACGCTCTTTTCTTTATCATTGGTTGGAGGAATATAATTATTGGCTATCATTAACTCAGGCATCGGTAGCGCATTTCTATCTAACTTGCCATTGGCTGTAACTGGTAATTGAGTTAAGTGCACTAAGGCATTAGGATGCATATAATCTGGTAAATGAAGAGCAAGATGTGCCTCTAGGTTCTGCTGATTTATTTTTTCATTAGCCACATAATAGGCGACTAAAATCTTATGGTTAGATGAGGGATCTTCGGGTGTAACAAGATTTTTTACAAGGACCACTGCTTGGCTTAGATCAGGATAACTGAGTAACGCATTTTCAATTTCACCCAGTTCAATGCGATACCCTCTTATCTTAACTTGGAAATCATTGCGTCCCAAGTATTCCAAATGACCTTCTGGAGTCCAACGAACCAAATCACCTGTTTTATAGAGACGGCTATTGAGACCTTGAATTTTTTCCTCATCAGTCTGGAATGGATTAGTAATGAACCGTTCTGCAGTTAACTCTCGATGATTTAGATAACCCTTCGCAAGTCCCTGTCCTCCTATATATAACTCACCGACAATACCAACAGGAAGAGTTTGGTTTTCGGCATTTAACACATAGGCTGTCGTGTTAGCTATCGGTTTCCCGATTAAATGAACTTCATCGATTTCTATCTGCTTTCCTGTGGCATAGATTGAGGTTTCAGTAGGGCCATAATAATTAAATAATCTGATTTTATTTGACCAATAATGAGCAGTTTCCTTATCGCAAGGCTCTCCTGCGTAAATAATTGCTTGTAAACTAGGGTACTTAATGCGTGGTAAATTGGCCAATAAGACAGGAGGTAAATACACGTAATTTATTTGATTATCGTAAATGTATTTACTTGTTGCTAGAATATCTCTCCTTAAGGTACTACTCAAAAGATGTAATTCATCGCCACGCAAGAGCGGTACAAAAAATTCCGAAACAGAGACATCAAAGGCATAACTTGTGAACGCTGTTATTTTTAACGGCTCATCAGAATCTTTCTTATATACTTTATCCAAGGCGTGAAGCGTATTAATGACATTTTTATGTTCGATCATTACCCCTTTAGGATTACCCGTCGTACCGCTGGTGTAAATAACATAGGCAAGGTTGGCGCTTGTATCGGCGGAAATGACATTGGTTACATCGAATTCACGAAGCTCTTGCTGAATTTTTTGGCTATCAATCGCGATAATATCGATTCGGCTCGGCGCTGATTGAAGTTTATAATCGCGAAAATCTAAAAGCGGTGCTAATTTATCGCGATGTATTTCATTGGTTAGAACCATTTTAACTTCTGTATCGTCAAGGATATATTCGATACGTTCAGTAGGGTAGCTTAAATCGAGCGGTACATAGGCTCCGCCAGTTTTTAAAACAGCCAAGATGGCTATTAGCGTGTATTCATTTCTTTCCAATAATAAGGCAACTAAATCATCCGGTTTGACATGGTAATGATCAGTTAAGTAATGAGCTAGCTGATTGGCTTTTTGATTAAGTTCTTTATAGCTGAGCTTAATTCCTTCAAACACCAAAGCCGTTCTTTCAGGCCTCTTTTCGACCTGCTCTTCGAAGAGCTCAGGCAGCGTTTTTCCTTGAGGAAAAATTTGCAAGGTCTGATTAAAATCAGACAAAATCAACTTCTTTTCCCGTTCAAAAGTTAAATCAAAAGTTATTAAGGGAAGCTCTGGATTATCGAGTAATTTATTACAGTAATTAAAAAAGCGAGGAAGAAGGGATGATGAGACATAGTCTGGGAATAAATCTGAAAAAATATCCAGACTGAATATTAATGAGTCTCCCTCTTCCTTGTATTTGACACTCAAATTTGAATTTGCAATTTGAGGATAGCTTTTACTTTGGAAAGATTTATTATCAATGAAGAGATTCTCTGGTTTAGCAAAATTCGAACAGGCAAAACTTGAGATAGGAGCAAATTGAAATCGGTTTCTTAGCTCAACTTGGGAAAGCAGTTTGTAAAAGGCCAGTTTGTCTCTTAATCCTTTAATTAAGGATGAATAAGTCACTTGAGGATCAAGTCTCAACGGCAAAACAATTAAATTGATAAAACAACCTGGTATGGATTTATCATTTCGAATATTAACTGGATAATTCACTAAGCTGTTTTTTTGATTGCTAAGCTTAGCTATAAAAGTACTCCAGGCTAACAACATCAAATTGAAAAAACTAAGACTATAGTTCCTATTTGCATTCATTAATTTTTGCTTTACATCTTGCGGTAGAGCTTCAGTAAAATATAAAAGCTCAGACTTTATATTAGAATGCTGATAGTCCATGTTATTAGCTATATCGTCCACCTCCTGGATGTAGGATTCTAAATCAGGATGAGTAATATCCTTTCGCAAAGACAACTCATTTTTTACCCGTGATAAGTAAGCTTCTGCATTTTCGCAAGCTATACTTCGACCTGCGATTAATTGATTTAAATCGTTAATAAATTGTTCAAGGCTAAATCCATCCATAAGAATATGGTGAATGTTAAAAAGAGCAAGGTAACTCTCATCCTCGTTTATTTTGATTAGGTTCAAGCGAATTGCTGAATATTTTTCGAAGTCATGCGGTTCATTGGTCAATGATTTTTCAAGTTTATCAAGTTCAGTGACTGTTGATGAAAAAAAATGAATGTTTGCGGGCAAATCACTATGGATCCGGGCAACTACGGTTTCTCCCTCAAGTGTAAACGTTTGCCTTAAATGCGCCTGCAATTTGATTAGCTTTTGCAGCATTTCAATCAATAAACTGACTTGGCATTCACTCGTTAAATGATACGAAAAACATAAATTATAGCGATTATTAGAATTATTAGTTTGGCTTTGTTCTGCTAAATAAAAGGGTAATAAGCTATTGGGTGCATGATATTTTCTCATAATGCATCAACCCTCTTGCTCATAAAACTAGGATGACCTATTTTTCTAAAAAGAATAAGAGCAAAACTATTTTTTATTTTTGTAAAAAAAAGTCCACTATGGAGAAAATATCCTCCTGATAAATAAATAGTTATTACTATTTTTATTCTTGACATACGAAACCTGATTATCACTGATATTCCTATTATAGTTTAATTGTCGATCAGGGAAAATAAATTTTAACCATTCCTGGTTTGAGGTTTAGGTTAGAAGAATAAGCAGACCAACCTATCAATTTTAAAAATTATGGTTATTTTTGGGTTTGAAAAACAAAGAAATAGTTTTTGATGTGCAAAATATTTCTGAAAATCCAAGAGCATAGATTCGTTGGTTGCAGACGGTAGCCGTAGCCACTTCTTGAAAAGACAGTGGCTACTTTACGCTATCCTTTAAGGCGTTGTTTTGAATGGAGAGGGTGATTTGTACTTTTCTTTTTCCGATTCTTCTTTTTCTTCTTCTTGCTTCGGTGCTGTAGTTGGAGCAGGAGATTGTCCGCCAGACTTAAGTGCTTCCAAACGTTTTTTGGTATCCGCTGTAGGTTGAGGTTTAGGATTCAAGACTCTTTCGAACATGGAAAGCCCATCGGCTATTAATTTTTGTGTATTAGGAGCAGCAGTCGCTTGGTTTTCTTTTAATTTAGCGATAATTTCTTCTGCACTACCTGAATAGACCTTGCCATCACCACAAGAAAAATGATACTGACCTAAACGTTGTCCATTCTCATCGACTTCTGCGATTATAAATTTGCGTCCTTTTCCATCCGGGGGTAGTTTGGCTTGATGGTTTATAAATTCTTCCATCTCTTCACGGCTAGTAAAAACTAAAGTGCGCTTGGCGTCTAGTTTCCTATCTGGAAATTTTTCTTGGTAATCCTCAACTAAATCATCGCTGTCTTTTTTCCAGGGTTTAATATCTACGAGGTGAAGGCTGATTTGCTCTATTTCCTCCTCCTCATCTTTTTGGCTTGCTTTTGCGAGCTGTACTGCCTCTTCTTCAGCCTCCTGTTGAGCGTGTAGACGATTGCTCGTTGCACGTATTTCATTTTCTTTGGCTAAACTCTGAGCTTTTAGTTCTTCTTCTTTCTTTTTCTCTTCTTCTCTAAGTGCATCTTTCGCTTTTTGGGCTTCTTTATCTTTTTCAAACCGTTCATTACTCATAATTAATCTCCGTAAGCAATAGTATTCATTAAGCATCGATCATTTAGATTATTTATTAATTATAGCTAAGGAACCGACGAGTCTAAGCCATTATATAATGAGATAAAGCGAGGAAATTTTTTATTCCAAGAATGATCGAATAATTTTCATTATATTGTACAAAACTAGACCACATAGCTTTTTTTAACGAACTTTTGCTTATTTTACCCCATTAATTCCTTGCAATGCCATATCGTCTGAACGGAATAGTCTTTAAAGCAGGTCATTCTATGGTCAGTATTTCCCTTTCGGGGTACAATAATGGTTTTAATCAAAATTGCTAGGACATTCATGTTAGAAGTAAATCAAATCACGCTTGATTTGGCCGATTTAGATGAGCGAACTAATGCGCTTCGGGGGTATCTTTGACTTTGATAGTAAACGCGAGCGCCTAGAAGAAGTAGTACGGGAATTAGAGTCTCCAGGGATTTGGAACAATCCCGAGCAAGCACAAGCTTTAGGCAGAGAGCGGGCCCAGTTGGAAGCGGTGGTTACTCAATTAGAACAATTAAGCCAAGGTATCACTGATTTATCTGAACTTTTTGAATTGGCTCGTGAAGAAGACGATGAGGCCGCAATTCATGACGTGGCTACAGAAGTTGCTGCGATTGAACAAAAAGTTGCGGTTCTTGAATTCAGACGGATGTTTTCTGGCAAAATGGATGATTCCCATGCTTATTTGGACATCCAGTCGGGATCCGGAGGCACGGAAGCACAGGATTGGGCTGAGATGTTGCTACGAATGTATTTGCGTTGGGGCGAACATCATGGATTTACCACTGAATTAATTGAATGTTCAGCTGGTGAAGTAGCCGGAATAAAAAGTGCCACGATTCATTTCAGCGGTGAATATGCCTATGGTTGGTTACGTACTGAAACAGGAGTACATCGTTTAGTTCGCAAATCACCTTTCGATTCGGGCAATCGTCGTCATACGTCGTTTGCTGCGGTATTTGTATCACCAGAAGTCGATGATGATATTGATATCGAAATTAATCCAGCGGATTTACGTATAGACACTTACCGTGCATCTGGAGCAGGTGGTCAGCACGTTAACCGAACTGACTCAGCTGTACGAATTACTCACGCGCCAAGCGGAATTGTTGTTCAATGTCAGACGGATCGAAGTCAGCACAAGAACAAAGATCAGGCGATGAAGCAATTGCGTGCTAAGTTGTATGAAATGGAAATGCAAAAGAAAAATGCGGCGCAACAGGCGCTTGAAGCGAGCAAATCTGATATAGGCTGGGGGTCACAGATTCGTTCTTATGTATTAGATCAATCACGCATCAAAGATTTGCGTACAGGCGTTGAAACGTCGAATACTCAAGCTGTTTTAGATGGTGATTTAGATCAATTTATTGTAGCAAGTTTGAAAGCAGGAGTAGGGGAAGCATGATAGAAGAACAACATTTAGACGAAAGTGAAGTTTATCAAATTCGCAAACAAAAATTAGCGGATTTGCGGTCTAAAGGATTTAATTTTCCTAATCAGTTTCGTCGCCAATATCTGGCAGCTAATTTGCTAGATCAATATGCCAAGATTGATAAAGAAGCTCTAACAGCGCAGACCATTAAAGTGGCTGTTGCTGGGCGTATTGTTTTGCGTCGTATAATGGGAAAGGCTAGTTTTTTTCATATTCAAGATGTTTCAGGACGTATCCAGATCTATGTGCGTCAAAACGATTTACCAGAGCTTTATGAAGAATTTAAGCATTGGGATTTAGGCGATATTGTCGGCATAAAAGGCGAGCTATTTTTAACGAATACCGGTGAGTTAACTGTCAACGCCGAAGACCTTGAATTGCTGACTAAATCTTTGCGGCCTTTACCGGATAAATTCCATGGTTTGGCTGATCAAGAAATGCGTTATCGTAGGCGTTATGTTGATTTAATTGCCAATGAAGAAAGCCGACAAACTTTTCTGGTACGTTCAAAACTCATTAAAGCATTTCGCCAATTTATGGATAATCATCAGTTTTTAGAAGTAGAAACGCCAATGATGCATCCTATTCCTGGCGGGGCAGTCGCACGTCCATTTGTAACCTATCACAATACGCTCGATATGGAGATGTTTTTGCGTATTGCTCCAGAGTTGTATTTGAAGCGTTTAGTCGTCGGCGGCTTTGAGCGTGTTTATGAAATTAATCGCAATTTCCGTAACGAGGGTCTCTCTACTCGCCATAATCCGGAATTTACCATGGTTGAGTTTTATCAAGCTTATGCGGACTTTAACGATCTCATGAATTTCACTGAGCAATTGCTTCGTCATCTTTGTGATGTGGTCTTGGGTAAGCGACAAATCGACTATCAAGGACAGATCATTGATTTTGCCCAGCCCTTTGCACGAATGAGCGTAAAAGAATCCATTTTGCATTACAACCCGGAAATTAGCGCTGAACAACTTGAATCTGTTGAGAGCTGTAGAGCTTTAATTAAGCGTTTTGGTTTTGAGTATAAAGACAGTGATCGGTTGGGTAAGTTACAAATGATTCTGTTCGATGAAAAGGTGGAGCATCTGCTCATTCAACCCACCTTTATCACTGCTTATCCCACAGAGGTTTCCCCTCTGGCGCGTCGTAATGATGCGGATCCCGAAGTGACCGATCGTTTTGAGTTTTTTATTGCTGGACGAGAAATTGCTAACGGCTTCTCAGAACTTAATGATGCTCAAGATCAAGCCGATCGTTTTCTCAAGCAAGTTGAAGAAAAAGACGCAGGGGATATTGAAGCGATGCATTTTGATAGTGATTATATTCAGGCTCTGGAGTACGGTATGCCACCTACTGCTGGTGAAGGAATAGGAGTTGATCGCTTAGTGATGTTATTCACGAACTCGTCTTCTATCCGGGATGTAATCCTGTTCCCACATATGCGTCCGCATGATTAGTCGGTTGGGCCTTGGCCCAACAACTCTACGTACCTTCTGGCGAATACCATACGTACTCACCGTATTCTTTCTTTTCTATATTTGGCGAAACAGCTTATTACTCATGGATTAGAGTGCCTGCAAATTCGAAAGTTCCACTAGACTATAATCAAATTCCCCTTTAACCAATTTGTAAAAGGGGTATAGATAAAATGAAAGGATTACTCTGAGCGAAGCAGAATTAAGGTTTTCATTCTTTTATCCACGGAAGCAAGCCTCTTCTTTGATTGAGATATCTAAACCTTGATGGTGCTTCGCTGCATCAAGTCTACGCTTTCTAAACATAATGTTTGACGAATTCTAGCAAAGCTTAAGGTATTACCCGATTTAAGTTCGGCAAAGCTGTCTGAAAAATCATGAGTTAGGGCTTTATCAATGGTCTCTTCCAATATTTTTTGAGCATTTTCAAGGTTATTTGAATTAAAAGGCTCTCTAAAATAGTTATTAGTATCGAAATTAACTGCCTCTTCTCTCTTTTCGAGAGGGAGTAAAAAGGCGTAACCAATTCCCATCGTAACTATAGCTTCCGCACATTGATGCTGATCAAACATGAAAGGTATACCTATCGTTGGTATTTCAGCATCAATAGCCTCATTTACACTATTTGCACCGCAATGTGTAAAAAATACGTCGACATGGTGTAGTAACCTAGCCTGAGGTAGGGATTCCTCGTGATAGATATTTTCTGGCAGCTTCGTATCGCCAATAAAGTCATGAATATCTCTACCTGTCGAAATGATAAGTATTAAATCTTTCCGGTTTTCAAAGATTTTAATAAGAAGCCTATACAATAGTTTAATGAAATCATGCATAGAATTATCTTCAAGTTTTTTTGTTAGATCCCATACTATGCCTGATACAATCGTACCTAGGGAAAAATAAACGATCTTCTTGCCTAGCTTTACGTGCTCGCTGAGATAGGAAAACTGTTCATCTAATGGAGGTGTTTTTTTAGCAGAGGGACGCATAAAGCAACAGCTCTCTCTTTCTTCTTCAAAGTTATTTTTAAAATCAAGAGCATAAATGAAATTTTTCCAGGAAAAAACAATATTTTTATAGGCCGAGAGAATCGATAAGGTACCTGAAATCAATTTCAGTTTGTTAAATAATTCAAGCTGATATTTTTTTTCAAGGATAGCAATATCATCTGCACTCTTATTTAGTTCAGAGTGGTAAGCAGGCGAACTAGTGTCGAACGCTCCAATGTAAGAGGGTTCAGCACAAAACGCAGGGATGGATAACACTTGGCCTGCTATATATCCCTCAGGTGTCATGAAATCATAAATAATACGATCAAAATCAGCACAAACTCTAATCAGCTCATCAGTCAATTCTCTAGCACGACCCCAATTATCCCCCTTAGAATTGGCAGTATTTTTACTTTCTAAAACTACAACTTGTTTACCACTAGCCTCTTCTAGCTCCCTTAAATCGCTCTCTCTTATTGTATGTCCCGACCAACTCGTCAATATAAAGCTAAAATCTAATTCAGGATCATACCTTTTAGCTTCATCAACTAATTGTTTTACAATTCGGGTATGTCCAGCATTAGGTAGGGTAACAATAGCGATCTTGTATCGTTTCGCTGGGTGCTTAGGCGAAAAAAATTTCTCCCTCATAAATCATCACTGTATTTGGTTATTTGTGTAGCTCGCCAGTATAGGCGAGGAATTCGGCTCTATGGCTGTAGAGCCAACTAGATTAGATAGCTTAATTAAGCTTTTTTGCTCATGGCGCTTTTTATCAGTCCGACGATACCGGTTAAGACTATTCCACCCACGGCACTAGAACCTGCATTACCGAGCATGGAACCGATGCTCATGTCAGCCAAACCTAAGGTGGTTAAAATGCCAACCGCTTGAGAAATATAGGCACCTGCAACCCCACCAATTGCTCCGGCAATCGAGTTACCTATTGCTCCGAGGCTTTTTTCTTTCCAGGCAGCACCTAGGATGTTACCTCCAATACCGCCACTGATTAAACTAATAAGTGCACTGACAAGATCCATACTAACTCCCTTTAGTTTTTACTAATTACAAGCTAACATAGGCTGATTATAACGTCAATTGGTGGATTATTGCCCTGATAAGCGAAACACACCAAGAACCAAATAGGAGTAAATACGACGAGAGTCTTGATGCGCTTCGCTTATCAAAGCAGGAATGAATTTTTGCAAAAGGAGCCTGTATGACGCCTAGCATCATACAGGATTACAACAGAGATGAACCTTAAAATTAATTCTCATCTTCCCAACTTAAAGTGCCACCCGCTTGATATTCAATGACTCGAGTTTCAAAGAAATTTTTCTCTTTTTTCAAGTCCATCATTTCGCTCATCCACGGAAATGGATTTTCGGCACCTGGATATTGTTCTGCTAGGCCAATTTGATTAAGGCGACGGTTAGCAATGAAATGGATATATTCCTCAAACATTTCTGCATTCATACCTAGAATACCATGAGGCATAGTGTCTTTAGCATATTGGTATTCTAATTCAACCCCTTCTTTAACCAATTGAATGATTTCCTCTTTGAAAGCAGGAGTCCACAAATGAGGATTTTCAATCTTAATTTGATTAATGACATCAATACCAAAATTCATATGCATGGATTCATCGCGCAAAATGTATTGGAATTGTTCAGAGGTTCCTACCATTTTATTGCGTCTTCCCATGGAAAGAATTTGGGTGAAGCCAACATAGAAGAAAATACCTTCAAAAACGACAAAGAAAGCAATCAAGTCACGTAATAATCGTTGATCATTTTCTGGAGTACCCGTGTGGAAATTAGGGTCACCCAAACTTTGAGTAAAGGGTAGGGCCCAAGAGGCTTTATTAGCCACAGCAGGGATTTCTCTATACATGTTAAAAACAGCCGCTTCATCAAGACCCAAACTTTCAATAACATATTGATAAGCATGAGTATGCAAGGCTTCTTCGAACGCTTGGCGCAGCAAGTATTGGCGGCATTCAGGATTAGTAATATGACGATAAACAGCCAATACTAAATTATTGGCCACTAATGAATCAGCCGTTGAGAAAAAGCCCAAATTACGCAGAATAATGAGACGCTCATCTTCAGTTAAGCCATTGGGATCTTTCCATAGCGCTACGTCGGCACTCATATTGATTTCATTGGGCATCCAATGGTTAGCGCAGGCGGTTAAATATTTATCCCAAGCCCAAGTATATTTAAAAGGTACTAATTGGTTTAAATCAGCACGGCAATTAATAATCTGTTTATCATCGACATGAATGCGGCCTGCGCCCATTTCTAGGGTTTCTAAGCCCGTTGCACCCAAAAATTCGGGTGCTCTTGTATGTTCTCTAGTGGTACTAGACATTTATTTTCTCCTCATTATTGGCATGCTTCGCAATCAGGGTCGAGAATAGAGCATACTTTAGGCTCTTCTTCGATTTTGACTGCGTTGAGCGCGCCATCGGTAACTGTCGATTTCTCCGCATTACTAGCTCCTAAACTGCGTAAGTAATAGGTGGTTTTTAAGCCGCGTAGCCATGCATGTTTATATAATTGATCTAGTTTGTTACCAGATGGTTTTGCCATATAAATATTCAGTGATTGCGCTTGATCGATCCATTTTTGGCGACGCGATGCTGCTTCCACCAACCACATTGGATCAATTTCAAAGGCAGTGGCGTAACGGGATTTCAATTCCTCGGGTATTCGGCTGATCGGCTGTACGCTACCATTGAAATACTTCAAGTCATTGACCATAACTTCATCCCAAAGATTCAGTGCCTTTAAATCAGCAATTAAATAAGGGTTCACAACAGTGAATTCGCCTGACAAATTCGATTTCACATATAAGTTTTGATAAGTTGGCTCAATTGATTGCGATACCCCACAAATATTGGAAATCGTTGCTGTTGGAGCAATCGCCATCACATTCGAGTTACGCATACCTTGCGTGCGTACTTTAACACGCAAACTTTCCCAATCTAAGCGTTGTGAGCGATCTTGTTCAAGATATTTATTGCGAGTTTGCTGTAATAAATTGATAGAATCGATAGGCAGAATACCTTTGCTCCATAACGACCCTTCATAACTTGAATAGCTGCCTCGTTCTTGAGCCAATTCGCAAGATGCTTCGATAGCATAATAACTTACTAACTCCATCGATTCATCGGCAAATTCGATTGCCTGCTTAGAAGTATAGTCCAGCTTTAGCTCATAAAGCGCATCCTGAAACCCCATTATACCAAGACCTACTGGTCGATGTTTCAAGTTAGAGTTACGCGCTTGTGGTACTGAGTAATAGTTAATATCGATGACATTATCCAGCATGCGAACTGCGGTAGTAATAGTACGCTTTAACTTTTCTCGATCGATTTTGCCCTTACAAATATGAGCGGGCAAATTCACGCTACCTAAATTACAAACTGCAATCTCATCCACTGAAGTATTCAGCGTAATTTCAGTACAAAGGTTTGAGCTATGGATAACACCAGCATGTTGCTGTGGTGAGCGTAGATTACAAGCGTCTTTAAAAGTTAGCCAAGGATGGCCAGTTTCAAATAACATGGAAAGCATACGACGCCACAGTTTGACCGCCGATAAGGTTTTAACATTTCTAATGTGCCCTTGACGCGCTTTCTCTTCACAACTGACGTAGAGCGTTTCAAATGCTTTACCGTATTGCTCATGCAATTCTGGTACTTCATCGGGAGAAAACAGAGTCCATACGCCGTCTTCATGAACACGCTTCATAAATAAATCGGGAATCCATAAGGCGGTATTCATGTCATGAGTACGACGTCGATCGTCACCGGTGTTTTTACGAAGCTCGAGGAACTCTTCCACGTCACGATGCCAACATTCGAGGTAAGCACAAACAGCTCCTTTACGTTTACCGCCTTGGTTGACTGCTACTGCAGTGGCGTCGGCAACATTTAGGAAAGGTACAACGCCTTGTGATTTACCATTGGTGCCTTTGATATGAGAACCCATAGCTCTTACAGGGGTCCAATCATTGCCTAAGCCACCTGCAAATTTTGAGAGTAAGGCATTATCTTTAATTGCACCGTAAATCCCATCTAGATCATCAGGCACTGTCGTTAAGTAACAGCTTGATAGTTGTGGTCTAACTGTCCCAGAATTAAAGAGAGTAGGGGTAGAAGACATATAATCAAAAGAAGAAAGGAGTTGATAGAATTCAATTGCTTTGTCTTCCCGGTTTTGTTCACGAATAGCAAGCCCCATGGCTACGCGCATGAAAAACGCTTGTGGTAATTCATAACGTACGCCTTTTTCATGAATAAAATAACGGTCGTAGAGTGTTTGTAGGCTTAGATAAGTAAATTGCATATCGCGTTTTGGAAGCAATGCTTTAGCCAATTTATCTAAATCAAACTCACCTAAACGATGGTCAAGTAGGCCTTGAACGATACCATGTGCAATGTAAGCTTTGAAATAAGCGGGATAAAGCTCTGCCATTTCATCGAAGGTTGCTTCTGATTGCAGTTGCAGTTTGCTTAACGCTTCAGAACGGAGGCTGTCTAAGAGTAAGCGAGCACTGACATAAGTGTAGTTAGGCTCTTTTTCTACCATTGTCCGCGCGGACATAATTAGTGCTTTATGGACATCATCCAATTTTGCATGATTAAAGAGATTACGTAGAGCGTCTTTAATCACTGGCTCAGCTTTTACATTTTGCAAATCACGGCAAGCTTCAGCAACAATCGTATTGACACGCTCCATATCGAGAGGAGCCAGGTCGCCATTCGGCATGGTGATCAATAAAACTTTAGAATCAGCGCTAACTTGTTTTAGATTGGCTTCACGCGCTTTGCGGTGTTCTTCGCGATAAAGAACATAGGCACGAGCAATTTTATATTCGCCATTACGCATCAAGGTAAGTTCGACTTGATCTTGAATGTCTTCAATGTGAACAGTACCGCCACTTGGGAGGCGGCGTTTAAACGTTTGCGTAATTTGTTGAGCAATTTCCTCGACTTGCTGATGAATACGGTTCGAAGCCGCGGCATTGCCACCTTCTTCGGCAATAAATGCTTTGGTAATAGCCACTTTAATTTTGTTGTCATCATACGCGACAACCTTGCCATTACGCTTAATGGTTTTCAGTGAACCTGGGGCATTAGCGGTCAATTCCAGTTGACTTGTTTGCGATACTTCTTTTACCGGCTCTAGAATCTCAGACATGTTTTCTCCACGAAGGTATTTGTTTCACCCAACGACGTTCATTCCATGAAAATCAGTGGTGGGTCTACATTAAAAATAAAGGTAGAGTCATATCTTAAGTATAGATGACAAAAAACACAATATATTGTGATTAAAAAAATTTTAACCCTATATATTGTGTTTTTTCCCTCAGGTCAAGGGAATAATTTTGGTATAAGCTGTGGATAATTTGTGGGAGATTTTATTTATGCCAAAAAACTTACCAGATCGCATGGTCATCAAGCTTTAATAAAAAACCATCGGAGAATAAAAACCTCGGGGTTCTTGATATTCACCCATGGTCATCAACGTTCTTGGACTCAACACGCGTAAACCTTGCTCAAGACACCAGCGAAAAAAATTGGTTTGTCGAGACATCAACAAGAAAGAGAAGGGCTTTTCACAAAATGGGGCTGCACCTAACATTAAGGCGCTCATTGCTTCATCGTTAAGGGCAACAGAGTGATTTAAAGGCTTGAAGGTGATGGCTGAGCTGTAAGCAATGATATTTCCTTTTCGCAAAGCAACAAAAGCGGATGAAAAAGACAAGGCTTTTTGCAAGGCTTGACTGCGATCAAAACCAAGTACCTTCCTACATAAAGAAGCGCATTCCTCAAGATCGTTCATTACAAAAGGCCTCACCTCAACGTCCTTTAAAGGTTCAGATTTGGGCTTACCTTTCATGGTTAAAAGGGGCTCTTGAACCTCAAAGCCTAGAGAAGCATAAAGCGACATGCTTGCCATGTTAAATGCGTCTTGAACTAGGCGTATTCCGCGCGCATCTCGACCCTCTTCAAGAACAGCTTGCATTAATTGTCGGCCCACGCCGCTATTTTGAGTGTTCACATCCACGGAAATAGGGCCCACACCATAGATTCCATCGCATTTATCTAAAAAATTTGAGCCTATTATTCTTCCATTTTTTTCAGCCACTACACTGAAGGTTAAAGGATCTTCAATGTTCATTTTGGCGACAAATTTGGCAACCTCCAACTCTGAAAAATCAGGACTGAAGTTATGATTTGTCGCTATAGTAGTAAATGCCTTGTGGATAATTTCACCACAGGCATCAATGTCTTCAGGAGTAGCAGCACGAATAATTAAGGTCATTTATATCCTTTTGATTTTAGGGTCGTTCTTTGATAATTACAGCATCGCTGACATTGGAAAATCCATGAACCTCCAACCGAAAGGAATTGATATCAGCATGTAATTGACTTGAACTACCCCCGTCAAGATTGAGTGCGTTTTCACAATTAAGTGGAGGAGCCTTCATAAGCTGAGCTAATTCTGTCGTTGATAGAGGTAGATTATCTGTGACGACAACAATCACTCGACCATCATGCGTTATGCCTAAAGCAGAGCGTTCTGCTCTACCAGGTTTAAGCGGAGGAATACGGTTATTAATCAATAGCCTCGGGCCACTTTGAATCGCGAAATCAACCTGATTCTTGTAATGATATTGACTGATACTAGATAAATAAGGCCTCTGATTTTTAACGTAAAATACACCCCACCAGCTAATATTTTTTGCCGGATTTTGCTGCTGTTTATTATAAACTCTTAGACCAAGTGGCTTATAATTGTTATCAAAAAAGCCACCATTAATCGCTAATAAGGCTTTACTGAATTGGGCATATTCATCAACAGAAGCATGTTCACGAGACAAATCTTTAGCAGAGACTAGGGAGAGCTCATTCTCTTTTAAACTGATGCGAAAAGCATGAAGATGCGACCAAGGTGTAAGATAATTTCCATCAATATCCTGATATTCAATTCCAGGCGCAAGCGTACGCCAGTCATCAGCAGCGTGAGTACAGCTTGTTAAAAAGAATAACAATAGGATGGCAGTTAAAATTTTAAGCACAGAAGTTTGGGTCAGCCATTTTAGAAGAACAATGGTTTGCCTGGGCATATTAATCTTGTATCCTTATAACAAACTTGATAGCGGCAGAACCACCATGCAAACATTACCGGAAAATAACAATAGAGTAGTAGTTAAGTCAACCCGCAATTTAATTGAATTAATGCAGGATGTTTTGGCAAGAGCACGTGATAAAGGTGCAACCGATGTAGCAGTTTCTGTTAATCACGATAGTGGCTACTCAGTTGATGTGCGAATGGGCGAAGTTGAAACAGTGGCTTTTAGTGAAGATAAAGGTGTCAGTCTTGTAGTTTATATAGGACATCGCAAAGGAGGAGCTAGCAGCACCGATACTTCGCCTGCAGCCTTGGACTCCTTAGTGACCGCTGCATGTGATATTGCCCGTGTGAGTGCCGAAGATCGTTGTTTTGGCCTTCCAGACCGTGAGTTAATGACGAATCATTATCCCGACCTAGATCTTTTTCATCCCTGGGATATTAGCCCTCAACAAGCGATAGAAAAGGCGTTAGCCTGTGAAGCGCATGCTTTATCCTTGGACAAGCGGATTAGCAATTCAGACGGTGTTAATTTCTCAACTTATGAGTTTTGTAATGCTTTTGCGAATACCTATGGAGGCGAAGGGATTGTACAAAGTACTCGCCATAGTGTCAGTTGCTCGATGGTTGCAAAAAAAGGAAAAACAATGCAACGCGATTATGATTACACCACGGCAAGAGATCACAGGCACTTGCATTCTTTAGATCTTATGGCAAAAACAGCCGTTGAGCGTGCTACCAGTCGTTTAGGGGCAAAAAAAATAAATACCCAAAAAGTGCCGGTTTTGTTTTCATCGCGCATTTCCAGTGGGCTTATTTCAAGTTTCCTCAATGCAATTAATGGCTCAAACCTATACCGGAAAAATTCATTTTTACTGGATTCTATTGGGCAGCAAGTTTTTCCTTCCGGATTTAAAATCTACGAACAACCCTTTCTGTTGGGGGCTTTGGGAAGTTCGCCCTATGATGGAGAAGGGGTGCCAACACGAAATAATGTTTTTGTGGAAGACGGTAAAGTGAGCCAGTATGTCTTGGGCAGTTACTCGGCACGTCGTATGGGATTAAAAACATCGGCCAATAGTGGCGGAGTTCATAATTTAACTGTAGATGCGACTGCTGGTGATTTGCATGAGTTATTGCAACAAATGGATAAAGGTTTATTGGTAACTGAATTAATGGGTCAGGGTGTAAATGTCTTAACCGGTGATTATTCACGAGGCGCAGCGGGATTTTGGGTGGAAAATGGGAAGATTCAATTTCCAGTTGAAGAGATCACTATTGCCGGTAATTTAAAGGATATGTTTAAGGCGATCGTTGCGGTTGGTAGTGATATCAATCCCAATATTTCAACGCGTTGCGGTTCAATATTGATTGAAGAAATGATGATAGCCGGTCGTTAACTGGGTTGGGCTAAGGCTCAATATGCTTCTCTATAATTCTAGGCTTGTTCGCGGGATTCATACTAAGAGCTCTGAATCCTGCGAACAAGTCGCAGGATTAGCGATGGAGTTAAATTAGTTTATAATTCTTAAGATAGTGACATCTGGCGAAGGTCCAACTTACTTGCGCAACTCTTGTGAGGAACTCTGTGACAAGCCAATTTAGTTTTTATCGCGAAAAATGATGCGACCTTTAGTCAAATCATAGGGAGTTAACTCTACTTTTACTTTGTCGCCTGTAAGAATGCGAATGTAGTTTTTGCGCATACGGCCAGAAATATGTGCAGTTACGATATGACCGTTTTCTAACTCCACACGAAACATAGTATTAGGTAGGGTATCGATAACCGTACCAAGCATCTCAATGTGATCTTCTTTTGCCATGGGCTTCCCAAAAAAATTGATCCGAATAAAGCGCAAATAGTGCACCAAAATCAGGAAAATGGCAATGGTCGCAAGTTTATCTTTCGATATTAGGGCGATCTTTCATGCTATTCATGAGGCGATTATTTGGTTAATTCCCAAAATCCTAGTCGTGTAGGATGTTTTAAAGTGTTCTCTAACCGCTTAAGAAATTCACGCCGGGCAATCACTTCTGCGCCTAAACTTTGTAAATGCGTGGTTGGTAATTGACAATCAATAAAGTCAAATTTCCAAGAAGCTAGCGTTTGGCAAAGATAAAACATTGCCATTTTGGATGCATCGCGCTGATAGTGGAACATCGATTCACCAAAAAAAGCCTGTCCCAAACTCAGTCCATACAAGCCTCCGACTAATTTATTTTCTGACCAAATTTCGAAAGAATGCGCATAACCCATCTCATGGAGCTTTGTGTAAGCTTCGCACATTTCATCGGTTATCCAAGTATGGTTTATTCGGCCTTCAGCTTGTGCACAAGATCTGATGACTGTAGCAAATGCTTGATCAATAGTTAATGAATGTGGTCTTTTAAGCGCTTGTTTTAGACTGCGAGATAAGTTAAAACACTCCGGTCTTAAAATAAGCCTGGGATGAGGCGACCACCAAAGAATAGGGCCGCCTGACTCGAACCAAGGAAATATACCTCGCTGATAAGCAGCAAGAATACGCTCGGGTGACAAATCGCCACCGATTGCCAATAAACCTTGAGAATCACTCTGCTCAGGATGGGGGAAATGATAATCCTCAGAACTCAGAAATATTGGAAGAGGAATAATGATCTCCTTGCTTCAAGGCGTTTAAACGATGCTGCGTTGTCGTTTATTTGAGTTTAGTTTGTTGGGCCAAGGCACAACAAACTAATATTTAACCTATTGAATCTAAATACTTTTCAGCATCCAAGGCGGCCATGCAACCAAAGCCAGCAGAGGTAATTGCTTGTCGATATACATGATCGGCGACATCGCCACAGGCGAATACACCAGGAATAGTTGTCGCAGTTGCCATACCATTCAAGCCAGAGTTAATCATTAGGTAGCCGTCTTTCATGTCGAGCTGGTCTTTAAACAGACTTGTATTCGGATCGTGGCCAATGGCAATGAAAACCCCGTCAAATGGAAGTTCTTGAAAACTATCATCAAGCACATTACGAACACGCACGCCAGTGACTTTCATGCTATCACCTTGCACTTCTTCCAACGTATGATGCCAGAGCAGATTAATATTCCCTGTTTCTGCTTTTTCAAATAATTTATCTTGTAAAATTTTTTCAGAACGCAAGCTATCACGGCGATGGATAAGGGTAACAGAGGAAGCAATATTGGATAAATATAAGGCTTCTTCAACAGCTGTATTGCCGCCACCAACCACACAGACGTTTTTATTGCGATAGAAAAATCCATCGCAGGTTGCACATGCCGATACACCGCGGCCTTGATAAGTTTTTTCTGATGCTAAGCCCAGATAACGTGCCGAAGCACCCGTAGCAATAATTAAGGCATCACAAGTGTAGCTTTCACTGTCGCCTTGTAATTTGAAAGGGCGTTGTTGTAAATCGGCATTCACAATATGGTCGAAGATGATTTTTGTTTCAAAACGTTCCGCATGTTGCTGCATGCGTTCCATTAATGCTGGACCGAGTAAACCTTCTACATCGCCGGGCCAATTATCAACTTCGGTTGTGGTGGTTAATTGACCACCTGGTTGCATACCAGTAATCAGTACTGGATTTAAATTAGCACGGGCGGCATAAACTGCAGCGGTATATCCAGCAGGGCCTGAGCCAAGAATTATTAAGCGATGGTGATGGCTTTTGCTCATTATCTCTGCCTTCCTTATTAGTTATGTTAAGATGGCAGATATTATGACAAAATAACACACATTTAAATACCTATGGGAAAACAACAAGTGGGTAATCAGGCAAGAAAACCTAAAACAACCCTACCTCAATTTTTGATCAGACGGATTAGTGAAGGGAGCTTTATTCTTATCACTGCTTGTGCTTTGTTTGTCTTACTCTCACTAAGCACATATGAATTAAGCGATCCTAGTTGGTCGCATGTCAGTAAAGGAAGCGCAGAAGTTGCCAATGCAGGAGGACAAGTGGGTGCTTACATCGCCGACACTTTTTATTTTGTATTTGGTTATCTAGCCTTTCTTTTGCCATTATGTGTGGCTTATGTGGCTTGGTTGATTTTAAAAGATCATCGCGCGTTTAAAATAGTAAACAAACCTGCAATCTGCTTACGCGGTAGCGGTTTGATTTTTCTAATGATTGGTGGTTGTGGTCTATTAAGTTTGGAATCACAAATCCAGCCTATAGACGCTTATCATAGTGCCGGTGGTGTGCTGGGTGGTTTTGTGTCGGATGGGTTTGAATATGCGTTGAATCTGCAAGGATCAACCCTCCTTTTGTTCGCCATTCTTTTAGTAGGGATTACTCTACTGACTGGTCTTTCTTGGATTCATGCCGTTGAATCGCTAGGTTCTTATGCGCTAGCCAGCGTTGCTTGGATTGGGCGAGGCTTCATATCGAGTTCTCGATTGGTTAAAGAGAATTTAACAGGCTTTAAGAAAACTGAAAAATCGAAAGCTGCAACCTTAGCTGATCCTAAACTGCCTTCTATTACGATTAAAAAAGAAGCCAGTCTGAGTCCAGCGAAGGAAAAAGAAAAGTCCTTACCTTTATTAATCCCGACGTTAAGCCCCACGTTAAATACAGAAACCATAGCGACTGCTGCAGTATTAACACCCAAGGTTATGCCGTCGATAGAACCTGTTATACCTGCCATAAAGTCGACGCCTCCGGTAAAAGAATCTCGCCCGACGAGATCAGTGTCGCAATCTCTTTCTGGGACTGGCTTGCCTTCATTAAGTTTGCTAGATAAAGGGCAACCAGGGAAAGCGATGGGAGGCTACACACACCAAGAATTAGAGTCATTTTCTCGGGAAGTTGAGCAGCATTTATTGGATTTTGGTATTCAAGCCGAGGTCGTGGCTGTGCATCCTGGTCCGGTGATCACGCGATTTGAGTTGCAATTAGCAGCGGGAATTAAAGTCTCTAAACTGTCGGCATTGGCAAAAGATTTAGCCCGCTCTTTATCAGTGACCAGTGTACGAGTTGTCGAAGTGATTCCAGGTAAAACAGTGGTGGGTATAGAGTTACCTAATCAACATCGAGAAATGGTGTGTCTATCCGAAGTGCTTTCAGCGGATGTCTATCAACAAGCTCATTCAGCTCTCACCCTGGCTTTAGGCGTAGATATAGCTGGCCATCCTATGGTGGTTGATTTAGCAAAAATGCCGCATTTATTGGTCGCAGGGACCACTGGTTCAGGAAAATCTGTCGGTATTAACGCGATGATTTTAAGTCTCCTATTTAAGTCAACACCTGATGAGGTCCGACTGATTATGGTGGATCCCAAAATGTTGGAACTGTCAGTTTATGATGGAATTCCGCATCTGTTGACACCCGTAGTGACTGACATGAAAGAAGCCGCTTCGGCTTTACGTTGGTGTGTCGGTGAAATGGAACGACGTTATCGATTAATGGCGGCGATGGGTGTAAGAAATTTAGCAGGATTTAATGCAAAAATTATTGAAGCAAGCGCAAAAGGTGAACCCGTACTTGACCCACTTTGGAAGCCCATTGATTCTGTAAACGAGGGTGCGCCTCAATTACAAACTTTGCCCTACATCGTTGTTATTATCGATGAGCTAGCTGACATGATGATGGTGGTGGGTAAAAAAGTAGAACAATTGATTGCCCGTATCGCACAAAAAGCACGAGCTGCCGGTATTCATTTGATCTTGGCAACGCAGCGACCCTCTGTTGACGTATTAACTGGATTAATTAAATCGAATATCCCTACAAGAATGTCGTTTCAGGTTTCTTCAAAAATCGATTCACGTACTATTTTGGATCAACAGGGTGCAGAGCAATTATTGGGGCATGGCGACATGCTTTATCTCGCACCGGGTAGTGGTGCCCCCTTGCGTGTACATGGTGCCTTTGTAGATGACAAAGAAGTTCATCGTATTGCTGATGATTGGCGTTTACGTGGGGCACCTGAGTATATTGATGAAATTACCCAAATCAATGATAGTTCTGAGGGCGGTAGTTTTGCGGAAGAGGGCCAAGAGGTTGAGGAAGCCGACCCGCTCTATGATCAGGCTGTGGAATTTGTAGTTCAAACTCGAAAAGCGAGTATTTCATCTGTACAACGCCGTTTTAAAATAGGGTATAACCGGGCCGCCCGTTTAGTGGAAGAAATGGAGCGGACTGGCATTGTCGGACCTTTGGATGGCGGGTTTAGGGATGTGTTGGTGTCGACCATAACTGAGGATTAATTATGAAAAAAATTATTTTATTAGCGCTCTGTTTCTTTGTGCAACAGGCCTTTTGCGAGTCGGCTGGTGACGTTTTACAAACCAAATTGAATGCGATGCGCAGCTTAACAGCTAATTTTAAGCAAACCGTAAAAACCAAAGAGCGAGAGCTATCGCGTTCCACAGGGACTATGGCTTTAGAACGCCCAGGGCGTTTTCGTTGGCAAACAAAAGATCCTATGGCGCAACTGGTGGTCGCTGATGGCCAAAAATTGTGGGTTTACGATGTGGATCTTGAGCAAGTGACGGTGAAGAAGCAAGATAGTAGTTTAGAGGGTACCGCTGCACTATTTTTAAGTGGTTACGATAATACAGTAACGCGCGATTTTGATGTGACTGAGTCAGTTTCTGGTAATCAACAAGCCTATGATTTACATTCCAAATCACATAAAGCCAATTTTCTACGCTTAAAATTAATCTTTACACAAGATGTATTAACCAGCATAGAAATGTATGATCAGCTGGGGCAGCATACGATTGTCAACTTATCTAATGTCAAAGCGAACCCAAAAGTTGCCGCGAGTTTGTTTCAATTTAAACCACCTAAAGGAATGGATGTCGTTCAGCAATGAGCCTATTTGATACTCAGCCTAAAGCCCCTCTTGCTGAACTATTGCGACCAAAACACTGGAACGAGGTCATTGGTCAAGATCATTTGCTCGGTGAAGGTAAGCCGCTCAGACTTGCCTTTGAATCAGGTAAACCCCATTCCCTGATTTTATGGGGGCCACCAGGGGTGGGAAAAACGACCATTGCGCGCTTAAGTGCCGATGCGTTTGATTGCGAGTGGATTGCGCTTTCTGCTGTTTTCTCTGGTGTAAAGGATATTCGTGCTGCCGTAGAGCAAGCTAAGCATTACCTCAACCAACAGCGTCATACCATACTTTTTATTGATGAGATTCATCGCTTTAACAAGTCGCAGCAAGATGCATTGCTACCTTTTACTGAATCAGGTCTGATTACCTTTATCGGGGCAACCACCGAAAATCCTTCTTTTGAGGTGAATTCCGCACTGCTCTCGAGAGCACAGGTTTATGTATTAAAGCCCTTAGCTGAAGAAGACTTGAAACTGTTATTAGCGCGCGCTCATAAGAAAGCATTGGCTCATTTACAATTTAATGAACAGGCCATAGAGCGGCTGGTGACTTATGCGGATGGCGATGCACGACGATTGTTTAACTTATTAGAGCAAATTAGCATCGCTGCCAATGCTCAAGGCCAAACTGAGGTCACTGCTGAGCTCATTCAAAATGCACTGAGCCCAGCTAATCGGCGCTTCGATAAAGGTGGGGAAAATTTTTATGATCAAATCTCCGCTTTGCATAAATCCGTTCGCGGCTCTCATCCCGATGCTGCACTTTATTGGTTATGTCGTATGCTCGATGGGGGAGTGGATCCTTTGTATTTAGCACGTCGAATAATTCGTATGGCTTGGGAAGATATAGGTCTTGCTGATCCAAGAGCAATGCAAATCGCAAATGATGCCGCTTCAACTTACGAACGGCTAGGTTCACCTGAAGGCGAACTTGCTCTAGGACAGGCTGTGATTTATCTAGCGGCTGCCGCCAAAAGCAACGCGGGCTATATGGCTTTTAATAAGGCAATGGCTTTTGTGAAACAAGATAAATCGCGAGAAGTTCCTATTCATTTACGCAATGCGCCGACTAAATTAATGAAGGATTTGGGTTATGGACATAGCTATCGCTATGCTCATGATGAACCTCATGCTTATGCTGCTGGTGAAACTTACTTGCCTGAGGGAATGAAAGAACCTGATTGGTATGAGCCTAGATCGAGAGGTTTAGAATCCAAGATTGCTGAGAAATTGACGTTTTTACGCCAACTGGATCGGGAAACAAAGAAAAAATAACTGTTGGAATTATTTGCAGAAAATCTCGCGGTTGACAAAAAAATAAAATAAACATAATCTGCTCTTTTTTTATTCGATTGGGAATTTTTAATCCATGCGCTTAGATTTTGAACTGCTAGATACCCTTGAACTTTCTCTGACAGACTTAGACAATCTAACTGAAGAAGAAAAAAAAGCAAAAATTCGCAAGCAATATTGGAGATTAGCATTACAATATCATCCTGATCGAGGTGGTGATGAGGCAAGGTTTAAGGAAATTGCTACCGCATACGGGCAAATTTTATCCGATGAAGAGGCTGATGAATCTCTTGAAATCAATCGTTATTTTACTGTGGTCGATTTTAACCTTCCTGATACGGCATTTGATTTATTATCACGCGAAGCGATTGATGAGGCTTATGAAGGGCTTCTATCTGATTTCAGGATACTTGCATCCGAAGAAGAGAAGTATAATTTTGCTAGACAAAATGCCTCTTTTATCAGTCTTGCTCAATTATTAAAACGAGAAGAGTCACGGTTAAATGGAGAACTGGGATCTTATTTCTTAAATCAACTGGAAATGCCAGTTTGGCAAAGCTATCAGCATGAATGGCGCAAACTAATGCTTAGCTTGTTTGCTGAAGAGTATTTAGATGATTTTCAATATAGAAATGCCATTGTGACGGGAGAGTTATGGTCACTCTTAGCTACGCGAAAATTGCTTTCGCCGGTTAAATTACTGGTGGCTTTATTAAACTCTATTATTTTAGGAATTACGGTGGTAAGCAATTACTTGTTTGCCAAAAAACTCATAAGGCCTTTAGTTCAGGAATTCAGCCAATGTTATAATGATTTTCAGCAAGGAAATTTAAATATATGGGCTGTTGCGCGTATAGGAATAAAAATAATGGGCCTCATAGCCCTTGTTACCTTACCTTTGGTTTTTTTCCCGCTTACGTCGACATTAATATTGAGCATACCTCTAGCGGGTAGTTTACTGACTATACTTGCTTGTCCGGTGAACCGAATAGTTAGACCTTTATCGCAGTATACTGGACTTTCTCCTTATGTTGTCAATGCAGCGTTAGTCATTGGTCTTGGAGTTTCTGCCTATCTTTTTATTAACTTTTTCCCTATAACGGTTATGGCGAGTTTACTCACTCCAATGTCAATTGCTTTAACTTTATATATGATTTATGGCGTTGTATTATCAATTAAAAAACTTTATGAAATAAATCCATCACTAGCTCTGTTTCAACTGATTTATTTTATTTTTGCAACCGCTGTCGGTTTGCTAGCCTATTTTTTATTTCCGATTGATACTACACCCTTAACGGACTTTCTGATTAATTTAATCGGGGCAATTTTCATTTATCAAGAGAATAGGTTGCTCGATAATTACAAACAAGATATGGCTGATCAAATCGAAATGCTCCCTTTGCCACAAGAAGAAATTCCTGAAGATATTAAAGATACAGTGCTCCAAAAGGTTAAAACAGGTCACTATTCCTCTAAATTTTTTCATACTCCCAAAGATGCGGCGTATATTCCGACAATAGAGAGAACTGTATGGCAGCAGGCAGCTAGCTTTTTTGGCGGAGGGCAGCCTCAATCCGCAACTAAAGCCACCTGGGAAAAGGAGCCAATTCTTCCTTATCTGGCCCTTGAAGTTGGGTGTTAATTGATTTCAGAGTTGACGATTATTTTTTTATAAAATAGGGTTCAGCTCAGCCATGAAAATCTGTCATTAGTGCGAATAAACTACCGGCTCCACTACTCGTCATTATTAATAGTTAGCAACATTGATTCTAGCGTTAATCCCGGACCAAAAGCGCAGCTAAAAATTGTTTTGTTATGATCGACTACAGGTTTTACATCATCCCAAATACTTTTTAAAACAAACAAAATAGTTGCTGATGACATATTGCCAAAATTGCGCAAGACTTCGTAAGAATATTTTGTTTTTTCTTTGGAAATGGCTAGGGCGTCTTCGCAGGCTTGCAGAATCTTAATACCGCCAGGATGAATTGCATAGATATCAACTTCCTCCGGAGTTAATTTACTTTGCGCAATTAAGTTGGCAACGAAATTGGCTATACCGGATTTGATCACCTGAGGTACATAAGAGGTTAATACCATATCAAAACCATGATCCCCAATATGCCAAGCCATTTCTTGATTGCTTTGAGGGAGTAAATCGCAGTGAAAAACATCTAAACTAAGGTATTTTTTTTGCTGAGGTTCTGCTTCAATCAACACAGAAGCTGCCCCATCGGCAAAAATGGCATTCGAGATAAGATTATCCAAATCTTGTTTATGTTGCAGATGAATAGTGCATAATTCAACACAGACTACTAGAACCTTGGCATTTTTATCGGCTTTGCAAAAAGCATCGGCAGTTTTTATACCATTGAAAGCCGCGTAGCACCCCATAAACTGAATGGCAGTCCTTTTGACATTTGAATTTAAATTAAGTGTTTGTATAATTTCGATATCGATTCCTGGGGCATACATTCCAGTGCAGCTCACGGTAATTAGATGAGTAATTTGCTTTCGATCAAAATCACTCCGAGTTGCCAAGCAATTTTCTATCGCCGCAAGGGATAAATGCAGTGCGTTTTGACGATATATTTCCATCCGTTCCGAAGTGCTGGGATAATCTTCTGCTGTAGAATCAGGAATAAAAGTAAATTGTTCTTTGGTTTGACTTGTATCAGCGAGCACACTATACCGAGTTTCTATGCCAGATGAATTATAGATTGATTTCAGTAACCGTTTTTTTACCATCCCCAGGTTTAATAAATTTGCCAAAATTTCCGCGATATTTTTTTGATTATATTTATGAGCAGGATTAGCTGTTCCGATTGCTGTAATTGCAGTTGTCATAATTAAATTCTGTCCCTAATTGTATTTAAACCCTTCAATACTGATTTAATTTTGATCCGTCTCGGTTTCTAACTTCCTTCGTCCGCGAGGAGCGATTTTGCGATAAAGAAAAGCAATTAATGGAGGGCTTATCGAGAGCACAATAATGCCATAAATAACGATCGAAAAATTGTCTTTAATGAAAGGCAAAGAGCCAAAAAAGTAGCCGAAACCGAGTAAACTGCCAATCCAGAGCAGAGCGCTGCTGAAATTGTAAAGAGAGAATTGATAAGGCTGCATATAACCTATGCCGGCTACAAAAGGAGCAAAACTGCGAATTATCGGTATAAATCGTGCGAGAATAATTGTTTTTCCACCATGTTTTTCATAGAAACGATGCGTTTCCGTTAAATGTTTTTTATTAAGTAGCCAGGAGGTTTCAGCTGAAAAAACACGAGGCCCGATTCTACGTCCTATAAAATAATTGACTTGATTACCTACGATGGACGCGACAACCAGTAAAAAAAGAAGCACGAAAATATGCAAAGGGGAACTCGGCTGAGCTGCAATACTGCCGGCAACAAAGAGCAAAGAATCTCCGGGAAGAAAAGGGGTGATCACTAAGCCGGTTTCGCAAAAAATAATGAGAAAGAGAACTAAATAAGTCCAGGTCCCGTAAGATGCTACAAAGCTCAGTAAGTAATTGTCGATATGTAAAACGAAATTCAATAATTGGTGTAAGCTGTCCATAAGGCTGTGTACTTCTTCGATTTAAATCACTTTTCTATTTTATAAATGATAGCAATGATTAGAGCCTATGAATATCCTTTTATTTATTAAAGAAAATAAATTAAAAATATAGCGAAGGGCTTTTTCTTAAGGTGAGTAGAGTTTTTTTATGAGTCAGCAAAAGAGTAAGAAGAAATGAGCAAGACCTTCTTCGGGTAATGCTCATGACTCTGATTCTGTTTCCATTCGAGTGAAAAGGATTAGGATGTTTTAAATAGATACGTTCGACATCAACCTTACAAGGGAATCAACTTCTTTGACGTCCTTCGCTTGTTCTTGTTCTAATGCTAAACCATAAGTGGCCCTGGGTCCTCCAATATTGCCGTATTTATCTGATATGCGTTGAATAAAACTATCATAACTTAACATATAGGCTTTCTCTGGAGCACCAGGAGTAGAGGGATCGTAAGGATCTCTAAAGAAAATGAAAGGCTTACCGTCAATAATTTTGGCTTGATCAACAATCACGCAATGAGTCCATGATGAAGCATGCAAGGTCCTTGGTTTAAAAAAATAAACTTCTCGTTCTACAGTACTTTCATTTCTGTGCTTAGCAACGTTTGAACCACCATGAAAGCAGATACCGTATTTCCCTTGGAAAATAATTTGTCCATTATCTCTTAATGCTTGTTGTAATCCTTCAAACCCATCTTCAATAGTCCATTCTAAGTTTTTGAGACCAAAGGTCTGATCCATTTTGTCCATTAGAGTAAAAAAAGCCCATTTTGCTTGAAAATCAGCCCCTGCCATATTATAAAATTTGATGGCACTTATAGGCTGTCCCGATTGAGCGAGCTCTGTTTTTTTACGAATAAAAGCTGGATTCTTAAAAATTTCAGTTAGAGGATCGTAACTCATCTTTTCTAAACCACGCATAGTTTCAGACAGTAAGTCGTCGAAATCCAATGGCTGTGATGCCATAACTGCTTTAACTTTGTTAAGAATAACTTGGGCTTCCCTGTTTCTTCGCACCACAGGGTCAGCGCTTTTTTCTGCATCTTTAGTATAAAAAGTTCTCAGTCTTTCACGCGAGGCAATGGTGCAAGCCACTCCTTGTTGTCCTTTAAGCGGCTTGGTTGAACCATCTAATTGTAATTTACCTTGATGGGATTTAACAAAGACGTTTTCTTTGCTGTCAACAACTAATTCTACTTCACGTTTCGCTTTCATTTTTAAGTCCACTTAGTTCGATTACCCATAAGATATATAAAAATTATTAAAGAAATATGACGTATAACTTAAGGAATTATTAAGGCGGTCTTATTGATTAATTATTAAGGCGGTCTTATTGATTAATATAGAATTTCTGAAGCTTAAGTTGTTAACTAAAAATCTAGAGAAAATGGGATTCATATTGTTATTTTTTTGAACGAATATTAAACTAGGTAATTTTGTGCAGGGAGATTTACTTGAAGTACTACCGAGTCGAGCGTAATAGGGACAATTTTGACTATCTTGCTACCGAAGATCTCACTTCGTCTTCTCATATTGATATTTCTGCAAACCAATTAAGAGATTTATCAAGGGTTCAATTTAAAAAGCTTTGTAGTTATTTTAGCAGCCCCTTGGATACCCTTGATTTAGGATCTAATGAATTAGGTCAAGCTAAGCTTGAAAATTTTGCACTGAATTGTTTACCAAAGGTTCGAAATTTAGGTTTATCAGGTAATGAATTGTCTGATAAACCAGCTGAGAAAGTAGCGAAGTTTTTGCAAACAGTTTCACCAGAAGTTGAGTCGGTTGATTTAAGTGTTAATCAATTCAATAAATACACTATGGAAGAGCTAATCGCCATTATATCCGCCTTGCCTAAAACAGTGACCAAGCTCAATTTAAGTGGCAATAATTTTGCTAGCATGAGTACAGAAGAGTTAGTTGAGTTTTTAAATAAAATCCCTGAGCATATTCTTGAACTTGATTTATGTTGGAATAATTTTGAGCGAAAAAGCCGCAAGGAACAGCTTAGCATCTTAGCTGCCGTGCCAGCGACCGTTAGAGCTTTAAAAGCAAGTATTAAAATAGAAGATCAGGCCGAAGATTCTCATTTTCTTTCTGTTTTAGCAGCAGAGCTACAAGAAAGATTAGTATTGCTTGTTATTGATTGGCCTAATTTGAGAGAAACACCAGTAGAGCAGGTTAGATCAATGCTCAGTCCTTTAGCTTCTAAGGTAGAACTTAGTTTTAGTAGCCGTAATTTGGGTCCTGCAAGACAAGCTCAGTTAGAAAAAATAGCTGAGAGTTTGCCAGATGCCACTGAATTTTTTTATCTCGACTGTAATGAACGCGTTGAGCCCGCTGAAGTCTGGGCTGAACTACTTTCGCAAAAACTGCGAGAGATGATCAGCAAAGAAGGTGTTTCGGGTATTTGTTTTGAATCTATCGTTGTACCGAAAGTGATCGATAGTAATCTACTGGAAAAGCTGATTAAACATTACGAAAAAGAAAAAGATGGCTTATCTTCTCTGATTTGCGGATTACTCTTGCAAGCTAAAATTAGAGCGGTTGAGTTTAACAATAATGAGCCTGAGGCAGTTGAGAAAAGAACGCACGATGCCTTGTCTTTTTATATTAAGGCTGGCAATGTCGATCCGAATCTTAGATCTGTTGTGGAATTTCTGGTATGGGAACTTAAAGTAACAACTGATTTTTCTTCAGTGAAAGAAAGAATAAATCAAGCTCATTGGACTCCTTCGGAAAGTTATTTTCCTAGCTATAGTTTTTTCTCACATGAAGAGTCTGTACCCGTGTTGTCTATTGATGGTTTTAGATTTGGTATGAACGGATAATCCTCGATTCAAGCTCAGAGGCCAGAAGAAACAGTACAAGTTATTCTTAACTTTACTGCTACGTTTAAACTTACCTAATAACTTAGAAATAATTAAAGTCTGCTCATGCAGAAATTTCTGAGGTGCGTAGATCTTTTAGGAAATGCTCTCGAAATTTAAAAAAGGAGGGGGAGCTTTATACTCCCCCTCGCTGAGATAAAAGAATAGCTAACTGGTTGGGTTAACAATATTAGTATCGAGCGTAACAGCTCCATTTAATGCCCAAGCCCTTCCTCGCAATGAGGCGCTGTTGGTTAGCGTAATACTAGCAACAGCATCTATGATTCCTGCAAATGCTGTGCCTGTGCCAATTGTGGCTGAACTGCCTACAGCCCAAGTAACGTTACCATTCGTGACGCCTCCTTGGAGTACAACACTCGCATTGGATGCTGTGGTTAGTGTGGATCCTATCTGAAAAACGTAACTACTGGTTGGTCCACCCGATAGTACAAGTGCTCCAGTTAGCTGAGCGCTTGAGTTGAAACAATAAACACCTGGCGGAAGTACTCTCCCCCCTAAATCAAGTCCCGTCAAATTGTTGCCCGGTGGACAAGGTAAACTTACTGCAGAGTTGTAATAAGCCTGGGCCTCGTTATGGGCTGCGGCCGCTGTTGCATCAGCAGCATGAAACGCCCCATTGAGAACAGTTCCCGGAGGAAAGCCAGTGATCGCAGAGCCTGGAGAGACGTCAACATCTCCATTAACAACCGAGAGTCCCGCATTTGTCACGGTGGTCGCGCCAAGAATAGATACAAGAAACTGACTAGGTGGAGGCGGAGTAGGGAAGAAAGGACTAGTTGGTGTCGGTGGTATAACAGGAGGAGGTGTAATGCAATTTACCGCTGAAGTAATAACTGGTGCATCTAACTCTAATTGACGACTATTAATCCCGATCTGAAGTACTCTATAAAAGTTCCCAAAGGCAACTGGCTGAAGGTTTAATAGAATGTTACAGGAGGCACCTGGCGCTATATAGGAGCCACAGCTTAGAGGTGCTGCAGCAATTACGGCAGCCTCATTTGGCAATGCATCATAATTTTGAATTCGAATATAATTTATTTTCAAAAAAACGGGGGAATTATTTGTAATAGTATAGGTACCGCCCAGAATTGTCCCTACACAAAGGTTACCGAAATTTGGTATGGCAGAAAACGTAACATCACATCCTCCCCGAACTCCCTCACTTTCAGAGACGCTATTACAAATTTGGGCTTGAGTTATTAAGGGAAGCATTAAACCTAAGATCATCAATCCCTGGCGAGCATTATTAAACATCTTATGGATCTCCTTATCGGTATTTTTTAAAATCTAATATGTAAACTAAGTAACACAGATTGAGAGTCCAGGTTAAAATGAGCTGGTGCAATCAAGGGCTCTGTTAAAAGCCCCAAATTACCGCCTGCTGAGGTTCGCACTTTACCCAAATTCGCATACAAATATTCTAAACCAAGTCCAATATGGGAATTAAATGAAAAATTCAAGCCTCCACCTGCTTCCCAGGCAAAACGCGAACGAGTTGTCGAATTGAAATTAAAACGTTCCTGTGTAGGGCAAAATACGTTATCAATATTTTCATTGTTTTGATCTTTATAACTAACGCGATTCCACGTGTTACCAATACCGCCTATCGCATAAATAGAAAACTGCCTTAATGATGCCACGGTTAATGCACCATCCAACATTAAACGGGTACTATGGACTGGTATTTTATAAGAAAGATCATTAAAACTAGGATCACTAAACCGCCAAACACTGCCCTTAATACCCGAATTGCTCGATAGATAGTAAACATTCAGCTCTGGTTCTATAGAAGGGAACCATTGAACTTGATCAGAGTATCGTTGGGCGCCACGCAAGTTAAAAACATAGCCAATTCCTAATTGAGCAGAGAGTGTATTCCAATTATTGTTATTGGTGGGTACGAGTTTATCTATTTCATCGCTTGTCACCCCTAAATGACTATTCCCTGCATTTAAACTTGCAATACCAATAGCGCCAATTAGCTCAAAATAGTTAGCTGACTTTACCGGTGCTAATGCTGCATCTTTGTCGCCAATTACAATTGGCGCAAAATTCGATACAGAGCTAATCCGAGGGACCTTTACCGTAGGGGGCTTATCAGCATCATTCACAACTCTCTTCACTTCTGGAATATTCGAACGATTAGCAGTAGCAGCAATTGCATCAATGGTTGTCAACATCGAAGCTGAGAGAATAAAAACGCATAATTGTCGGCGCATAAATAAATATCCCTATTTTGTCATTCCATTAGTACGTACTCATCACATGCTAATATATAAATAAGCAGAGCTCAAGAGAATTTGTCAATGTAAGATTTCATGGGTTAAAATAGTTTTAACGGGATTTAAATTTATATTCCTCTGTAGAGTCAAAACTCTTCTCTTTTGCCTCCAACTGCCTAAGGGTTAATAGATAAATAGAACAAAGCAAAGCAGTTAAAGCCTGTAATCTTAAGAGGTAAAAGGTCGTTTAATCATGTCCTGTTAGATTTAAAATAATGATACCCATCGCTCCTGACATTGGTATCGTATTTATACTATTAGTTTTACTCGCGATCTTAATGATTCAACCGATATAAAATAAGACTGATATCTCTATTTGATTGAAAGCGATTTAAAATTAATTAACTAAGACCGGCATCGACCTAGTGATTGAATCCTCTGTAATTGCTTGTTCTTTTACTAGACCATAGGTGGTTTTAGGTCCTCCTCCAGCATAACCATATTTATCGGATAGGCGTTGAATAAAACTGGTAAAACTTAGCATATAGGCTTTATTTGGAGTTCCCGGAATAGAAGGATCCCTAGGATCTCTAAAGAAAACAAAAGGCTTACCATCAATAATTTTGGCTTGATCAACAATTACGCAATGAGTCCATGGCGAATTGCGTAGCGTATTTGGTTTAAAAAAATAGACCTCTCTATCTACTGAACTTTGTTTTGCGTGCCATTTGGTATTTAATCTACCATGAAAGCATGAACCATATTTTCCTTGGAAAATAATTTGTCCATTATCTCTTAATGCTTGTTGTAATCCTTCAAACCCATCTTCAATAGTCCATTCTAAATTTTTGAAATTAAAGGTCTGATCCATTTTGTCCATTAGAGTAAACAAAGCCCATCTTCCTTGAAGTTCAATGCTTGCCATAGTATAAAATTTATCGGCGCGCATCCTGCGTATAAAATGGGCAAATACTTTTTTTTCTCTGATAAAAACTGAATTCTTATAAATTTCCGTCAAGGGGTCATAACCCATTTTTTCCAAACCTCGAACACTTTCTTCACATAAAGCGCCAAAATCCCATGGTATTGTTGCCATAATTACCTTAATTTTTTTAAGAATTAATTCAGCTTCTCTCCTTTTTCGTTCTGCAGGAAAAATGCTTTTTTCAGCATCTTTTCCATAAAAAGTTCTTAGTCTTTCACGCGATGCAATGGTGCATGAATATCCAGCTTGACTTTTAAGAGGTTTGGTTGCTCCATTGAATGTTAGTTTACCTTTATGTGATTGAACTAATACGTCATCTTTAGTATTAATAACAAATTTAACTTCGTTTTTCGCTCTCATATTTACAACTCAATTTCGTTTTCATTGCCTATATGATAAAGAAAAAATAAATATGAGGTATAACTTAGGAATTATTAAAACGGCTAGCAACTACGTGCGCTGTCGGCATTGCGAGGGGAATCACTTTAGCCATGACAGCCATGGGCCAAGGCCCAACCTTCTAGTATTTTGATTTTGTTGCAGATTTTGTTAAATTTATAAAATACTATAAAAAAGACTATGATATGGAAGTGCCCACAGAACAAGTAAAGAATGAAATCAGTTTGCCAGAACAAGATATTTTAGCGAACTTACCTTGTGGTCTTGTGGTACTGAATGCACGAGGATCTATCCTTTGGCTAAACGCCGCTGCGGAAATTTTACTAGGTAAAGGTTTGAAGGGTCTAGCCTGGCGGAAAGTGATTCAAACGGTTTTTGCACCGCGCGAAGATGATGGCCATGAAGTGTCTTTAGTGGATGGACGTAGAGTTCATGTCGCTATTTCTTCTTTAAATAGTTTGCCAGGACAATTAGTCACACTGACTGATTTAACAGCCACTCGTGCTTATGAGCAAGCTAAAGCGCATAAAGGACGCTTGGCAGCGATTGGCCGAATGACTGCTCAATTAGCTCATCAAATTAGAACTCCGCTATCGTCGGCAATCCTTTATACGGACCATTTAGCCAATTTATCTTTTGATGATCATCGCTACAGCGAATGGTTAACTCGATTGCAAGGCTGCCATGCGAGTATTGAAAAACAAATTCGTGATTTATTGTTGTTTGCTAAAGGCGAATCGGTCGAACCGGTTTTAACTTCTGTGCAAGCTTGGTGTGAGCAATTGGCGGACAGAGCACAGCCATTGATTCAAGCGGCAGCGGCAGAATTGATCATTAATAACCCGCTTAAAAATAAGTGGATATCGTTACATAGTGAATCTTTAACGGGAGCTGTGTTAAATTTAATTATTAATGCTTTGCAAGCGCGAGCAAATTGCATTAGCCTGACTATTATGCAAATAGAAAAAGGCTTGCAATTAATCATCGCTGATGATGGTATAGGAATGTCAGAGGAAATCAAAGCACAGGCTTTTGCCCCTTTTTTCACAACAAAAGCCCAAGGCACAGGTTTAGGATTAGCGGTAGTTTATGCAGTTGTAAAGGCGCATGGTGGAGAAGTTCTATTAAATTCTTCATCAGGTCAAGGGAGTTGTATAACGATTAATCTACCAGAGTAATCTAAATTCAAATTGAGATTAATGATGCAAATTTACAAATCACTGATAATTCGGAACGTGATTAATCTCTAGATTTTATTAGCGAATTTAGGATAATGGTATTTTGAACAAAGGACTTGCTCATGAGCGATGTATTAATTGTTGAAGATGATCCCGTATTACGCGAAGCACTTGCAGAGACAATGAATCTTGCAGGTCATTCTTATCTGGCAGCAAAAGATGGCAAGGAAGCGCTTGCTATGCTCGAACGCCATAGCCCAGCCATTGTTTTAAGTGATATCCGCATGGATAAAATGGATGGCCAGCAATTACTTGCTGAAATACAACGCCGTAATCCAGGTGTACCGGTCATTCTAATGACTGCACACGGCTCAGTTGAAGATGCGGTAGCCGCTATGCGTCATGGCGCAGTCGATTATCTACAAAAACCGTTCAGTGCTCATGCTCTCACCGAAAAAATTAATCGCTACATTAAACCGGCTTTAACTGAGGATGATAGTCAGCCTGTAGCACAAGATCCTAAAAGCCAGGCTTTACTCTCTATGGCATTGAAAGTAGCTCAATCAGATGTTGGAGTAATGATCAGTGGCGAAAGTGGGACAGGTAAAGAAGTGTTAGCGCATTTCATTCATGATCATTCCCCGCGCAAGCAACACCCATTTATTGCTATTAATTGTGCTGCGATTCCTGAGCAAATGTTAGAAGCCACTCTATTCGGTTATGAGAAAGGTTCATTCACGGGAGCCTACAAATCCACGCCTGGTAAGTTTGAACAGGCACAGGGGGGCACGCTCTTACTTGACGAAGTGAGTGAAATGAGTCTGAGCTTACAAGCGAAATTATTGCGGGTATTACAAGAAAAAGAAGTCGAGCGTATTGGCGCTAATAAATTGATTCAGCTCGATGTACGGGTGTTAGCGACATCGAATCGAAAACTACTTGAAGAAGTGAAGGGCGGTCGTTTCCGTGAAGACTTGTATTACCGTCTCAATGTTTTTCCCTTGCATTGGCTACCGCTGCGTGAAAGAAGCTGTGATATTCTTCCTTTGGCGAATTATTTACTACGTCGCCATTGTCAAAATAATTATCCTTTAATTCCTTCTTTAAGTGATGAGGCTAAGACTGCGCTTTTAGAATATAGCTGGCCAGGTAATGCCAGAGAATTAGATAACGTGGTGCAGCGAGCTATAGTTCTCCAAACCAGTGGCGTTATTGAAGTGGCTCATCTACAACTGCCTATGTCGGAAGCCGAAGAGCTTATAGAATCAGGCACAAATACTAGTAAGCCAAGCTCTAAAAATAAAAAAGATGGGATAAGTTTGCAAAATCATGAGTTTGATTTAATTGAGCAAACTTTAAAGGAACATCAAGGAAATCGCCAACAAGTTGCGGAGATTTTAGGCGTAAGTGAACGTACTTTACGTTACAAATTAGCTAAGATGCGTGAAGAAGGCTATACAGTGTGAATTAAAAGGATGAACAGCCGCATCGAGCAACTGAGCCTGCGATGCGTGAAGAAGGGAGGCGTATGAGCGAAGTTAATGCTGTATCTCTAATGAATCAAATGCGTTTAATGTCAACGAAGGCTGCAGGTCCCAGTGTGGAGTTAGGGGCTGTCCAAGAATCCTTCGGCAATGTTTTTCAACGCGCACTCAATGGAGTGAATGAATTGCATCAATCGGCTGATGCATTGAAATCTCGTTATGAAATGGGCGATGCGAACGTTGGTATTAGTGAAGTTATGGTAGCTTCTCAAAAAGCAAGTTTAGGCTTTGAGGCGGCATTGCGCGTCCGAAATAAATTGGTCGAGGTTTACCAAGACATTATGAATATGTCGATTTAATACGGTTTACAGGAGTTTAATATGGCCTTGGCCGACAGTGCTTCAAGCGCAGCTGCGAGATTTGCTGATCTATCCATTCCCCGACAAGTAGGCTTGTTGGCAGGAATTGCGGCTAGTATCGCTATTGGTATGGCGGTTGTATTGTGGTCGCGCGAGCCTAATTATTTGCCTTTATATAACGATATTAACTCACGTGATGCTGCTGAGGTTATCGAGCTTTTGCAACGAGATCGTATCCCTTTCAAAATCGATAAAAATCTAGGCCAAGTCATGGTAACTGCTGACGACATGCAGAGTGCGCGTATGAAATTGGCAGCAGAAGGCTTGCCGCGAGGCGCTGGAACTGGCTATGAATTGTTTGCGGGCAATAATACCTTTAATACCAGTCAATTCATGGAGAATGCACGGTATAAACAAGCGTTAGAAACAGAGTTGGCGCGCACTATCAGTCAGTTTCATGATATTAAGTCAGCGCGAGTGCATTTAGCTATTCCGAGAGAATCCGCGTTTGTTAGAGATAATCGCGAACCCAGTGCCTCTGTTTTTATTGATGTTTATTCCGGTCTCGAATTAAAAAAACAAACAATCGCTTCAATCATTAATTTAGTTGCTTCAAGTATTCCAAATCTTTCTGCCAGCCGCGTTACCGTTGTTGATCAAAATGGTCAATTACTTAGTGAAGGCGGGGGGCAAACCTTATTTACGGATACTGAACGATTTATGGATTATCGTCAGACACTTGAGAAGCAATATGTGCAGAAAATTCAAGATATTTTAACTCCGCTGCTTGGGTATGGACGCGTTAGGGCAAAAGTTGCGGCTGATATTGATTTCACTTCCTTTGAACAAACTCAAGAGAGCTACAACCCAGAACAAACTTCCCTACGCAGCGAACAAAAAATGGAGGAAAAACGTAATTCTGGCAGTTCGGCTTCTGGAGTGCCTGGTTCTTTATCCAACACACCGCCTGCGAATGCAGCCTTACAACAATCTAAGAATAATCAAGCTCCTCCTCCGCAGCAGGGTAATAAAAATCAAGGACAAGGAGGGGCTAATCAGCGACCTGGCGGTGCAAATGCGAATGCTAATTCAAATTCGGAAGATTACCGCACGCAAAGTACAAAGAATTTCGAATTAGATAAAACAATCTCTCATACCAAAAATCAGCCAGGCATGGTTAAGCGTCTAACCGTTGCAGTGTTAGTGGACGACAGACAAGTTACCGATCCGAAAACAAAGCAGAAGGTAGCTAAGCCCCTCACTGAGCCTGAACTTCAACAAATTAGGATGCTGGTTGCTAATGCGATTGGTATCAATACAAGTCGTGGTGATAGCTTGAATGTCGTCAATAGCCATTTTGTGAAACCCGAGCCGCTTCCTGTGATACCTGACCTTCATTTTTGGCAAAAGGACTCCTTTTGGTCGATAATTAAACAGATTGCAGCTGCGTTATTTGTACTCGGTATTGTTTTCGGTTTGTTTAGGCCCTTGTTCAAAAATTTAGCTGGTGTAACCAAAGAGGAAAAGGAAGAAGAGCAATTAGGAGAGTTAACTTATAAAGCACAAGATATGCTACCGCATGCCAGCGATTATGAGTCACAGTTATCTTTGTTGCGACAAGTGGTGGATAAAGAACCTAAACGAGTTGCACAAGTTGTTAAAACATGGGTGGAGCGGGGATAGATTTATGGATGGAATCGAGCGTGCGGCAATCTTGCTGTTAGGGATGGGTGAAAAAAATGCTGCCGAGGTGCTAAAACATCTCGAACCCAGACAGGTACAGAAAGTGGGCATGGCTATTTCGACAATGAGCAGCGTTAGTAAAGCAAAAATGCAAGGTGTACTCGGTGAGTTTTTAAACGCCATTGAAGATCAAACAAGCCTAACCGTTGATGCAGAGAATTATCTACGCACCATTCTCATTAATGCATTAGGTGAAGAAAATGCAATTCCTTTTATCGATCGTATCTTAGTTTCCGATAAAGATAGCGGTCTTAACCGTTTGAAATGGTTAGACGCCCGTTTAATAGCAGATGTTATTCGTAACGAACATCCGCAAATTATCGCAACTATTCTTATTCATTTAGACAGTGAGCAAGCCGCAGAGGTCGTGGGCTATTTTGCTCATGAAAAGCGTGCTGAAGTTTTATTGCGCATGTGTACGATTGATACTGTCAAGCCTGAGGCTATTTCAGAGCTTGGACATGTTATTGAAAAACAATTAAGTGGTCAGAAAGTGGGAAAAATCGCTTCTGTCGGAGGCATTAAAAGCGTTGCCGATGTCATTAACTTTCTTGAGGGTTCCGTTGAATCGGAAGTATTGGACAAAATTAATCAATGGGATGAAGAACTTTGTAATAAAATCAAAGACAAAATGTTCGTCTTTGAAAATTTGGTCGACATGGACAATCGGAGTGTACAAACTTTATTACGCGATGTTGCAACCGAGCAATTAATGTTGGCCTTGAAGGGAACGACAGAGCCTGTGAAAGAAAAGATCTTCGGCAATATGTCCAAACGCGCTTCCGATTTACTTCGTGATGATCTAGAAATGCAAGGTCCAGTGAAAGTGAGCGACGTTGAAAAAGCCCAGCGTGACATTTTAGCTATTGCGAGAAGCCTTGCCGAAGAGGGTAAAATTGCTTTGGGTACAAAAGGGGGCGATGAGATGATTTGATCCCCTGCGTCTTACTCAACCAAAACAGTTAAAAATGAAAAATGAGACTAAACGTGGAAAATAATTTTCAACCTTTGTACGAAGAAAAAGATAAAGATTCTTTCAATATTTGGGATATTAGAGGACCCGAACCAGAGGTCATCGAGCCTGTTGATCCTCAGGTGGAGATAGAAAAAGAATGCGCGCGCTTACGCGAAGAAGCAAAACAAGCAGGTTATCAAGAGGGGCTACAACAGGCGGCTGCGGATATTCAGCAACTAAAGCAAGAGCTAAACAATTGGATAGTACTACTACAGCACCCAGTGGCTTTAGTGGATAGTCAATTAAATCAAGAAATTGTAAAAACTATATTGTGGGTCTGTGAGGCTTGTATAGGTATAGAATTATCTATCCATCCTGAAAAATTATTTGCTTTAATTGAGATGATAAAGCAAGAACTGCCAGCTTTACAGGGGGATAAGCAGCTGTTCATGAATCCCGTCGATGTGGACTATTTAACGCAGGAATTAAAAGAATCCCAAAATTTTAATTTAACTCAGTTTTTAATGCCTGATGCCTCTTTAGCCCAAGGCGATTTTTATTTAAAAAGTGACTATACCGATTTGGATGGGCGAGTAAAAACTCGCTTACAAAAACTATTTAAATCCTATCTTCAAGAAGATAGCGATGACTCAACAAACGTTTAAAATTTATGACGAACTATCAATCTCAAGCATTTAAAACCTTAAAAACAATACGCTCTAGGAAGGATTCTGGTTTGGTAATTTGCGGTCGGGTTAGCCGAGCGATTGGTTTGACTTTGGAAGCGCGAGGTTTTCATCAACCTGTTGGTGCGCGCTGTTGGGTAAAAATTAATAAAAAAGAAAGAGTAGAAGCCGAAGTTGTTGGTTTTGATAATGAAAATGCCTATCTCATGTCTATAGGTCATACGCAAGGAATAGGCCCGGGAATGTTAATAGTACCCAGCGGTCGAATTGCGCAAGTGGGGGTGGGTGATGCTTTGCTCGGTAGAGTACTGAATGGTGCCGGGCTTATTATCGACGAGGGTGAAATTCCAGATGTTGAAAAGGATTATCCTTTGCATAGCCAACCGTTTAATCCACTTAAACGGGCGATCATTGATACACCAATGGATGTAGGAATTCGAGCCATCAATGGATTTTTAACGGTTGGACGTGGACAACGAATAGGTTTATTTGCCGGGTCCGGGGTAGGAAAGTCGGTGCTACTCAGTATGATGACTCGATTCACCGCTGCGGACATGGTAGTCGTTGGCTTGATTGGTGAACGGGGGCGAGAAGTCAAAGAGTTTATTGAAACTAACTTAGGTAAAGAAGGGCTAAAGCGCGCGGTGGTTGTAGCCGCACCCGCAGATGAGAGTCCCCTCATGCGTTTGCACGGCGCTATGGTGGCAACGAGTATTGCTGAATATTTCCGTGATCAAGGGAAGCATGTGTTATTGCTCATGGATTCATTAACTCGTTTTGCTCAGGCTCAACGTGAAATTGCCCTGTCTATAGGCGAACCGCCCGCCACGAAAGGTTATCCTCCCTCTGTTTTTGCGAAGCTGCCTCAATTAGTTGAACGAGCGGGAATGGGGAAACCCGGCAGTGGTTCTATTACTGCCTTTTATACGGTTCTTACCGAAGGGGATGATCAGCAAGATCCTATTGCCGATGCGGCACGAGCTATCCTTGACGGCCATATTGTCTTAAATCGTGAGCTGGCTGAATCGGGCCAATTTCCGGCAATCGATATCGAAGCTTCTATCAGTCGGGTTATGCCAACGATTGTTCCTAGTACCCAAATGAAAGAGATGCTGTTATTAAAAAAATATCTTTCCCTCTACGAGAAAAATAAAGATCTTATTTTGTTAGGAGCTTACACCAAGGGAAATGATCAGCAGTTAGATAAGGCAATCGCCTACCGCGAAAAAATTAGAGAATATATTGCGCAGGATATGAATGAAAAAGTAGATTTTGAAACAAGTATCGATCGACTTAGTCAACTTGCGAATTCGGTTGAAAAAGTTTAATTTATAAACAAATTGATTTGCCATTGCAAAGAAAAGCCCTAAAAACCCCCTTTTTTTGCAAAACCATTTAAGATCCTTCAAAATCTAGCAATCCGAGACATCTTGAGCATATATTAATATTGTGCTAAATAGCTTTAGCGGTATTAATCTTAAGGAAAAGATCGAGGGTCCAAATTATGAGTCTACGGATTAGTCGCTTACAGCAATTGCTGATGTTAAAGGAACAAACTACACGTTTGGCTGCTGAACAATTAGTACGAGCTAGAGAACAATTTATTACTGGCAAGGCTCGACACGAACAATTACTAGGTTATCGTGGTGATTATGTGCAACAGCTAAGTGACATTGGAGATAATGGATGTACTGTGGGGAATGTGCGGAATCGAATTAATTTTATTGCTCAGCTCGACTCAGCTCTTTCGCAGATAAATCAGCAGTTGGCACAGCTTGCGAAACAACGTTCACGATGTGAAACGATTTATTTGCAAGCAAAATCAGAACAAGATGCTGTTAAACGGCTAATAGAGCGTGTTGAACAACAAGAAAATACCAAGAAAGAACGCGCAGAACAAAAGGAGAGTGATGAGTACGCGCAAAAACAATGGAACAGTAAGGCTAGCAATAATTCGACAAAACACAGTGGCTAAATTTTTAAAACGATGCTGGATAACTCTGGCCTGTTTGATTATCACAGCTGCTATCATTTCGAGTCTTTTTCGTGCATTAACTCCCTGGGCTAAACAATACAAGACGGAAGTGGAGCAGCATCTCTCAACAGTGATGGGTGAGTCTGTGACTATTGCTACCATGGAAACAGGTTGGTATTGGTTTGAACCAGTCATTAAATTAAATCAAGTGAGCATCTCCGACGGCAAAAAAGATACTATCAAATTAAGCAAGTTGCTAGTTGGTATTAATTTATTTAGTTCACTTTGGCATTGGCAGTTTCAGCCCGGCGTGCTTTTCATCGACGATTTACACTTGAGTCTTCATCAAAATGAAAAAGGCTGGGAAATTGATGGCATAGATAGTTATAACAGTCCAAAAATAAGCTGGGAGGCTGCTCAACCAGTATTGGCATGGATGTTAGCCCAGCAAAAAATCATTATAAAAAATCTCTCAGCACATCTTTATATGCAAGATGGAATTCTAATTCCTCTTAGCGAACTGAATCTACAAATTGTGAATAAAGCAGGGCGTTATACTATCAAAGGGCGAGGAAATCTTGCTCAAACCGCAGCGACTAATTTTCAGTTATTGGCAGAGTTAAAGATAGACCCTTATGCCTTAGATAAAACTTCAGGACAGGCATTTTTCTCAATTCAACATTTACTTCCTGCTCAATGGCAGGGTTTTGTTGGGCAATCAGGGCTGCAATTATTGGACGGCAAGGGAGATGTTCAATTATGGGCTGATTTGTTAAAAGGGAAAGTTGCTAAAGTACAGGCAAGATTACGCATGCATAATGTTGCTTGGATTGACAAAGAAACACAGAGTAATGAGCAAATCAAAATCCTGAAAGCGAATCTAGCCTGGAAACCGACCACTGAGGGCTGGGAATTAGCGAGCGATCGGATTCATTTACGACTTGGCGATACCTTTTGGCCTAAGAATAATTTGATGTTGCGTTACCAAAAAACGACAGATACCTACCTACTGTACGTGAAAAATATTTTACTTGAATCTTTGCTATCCACTGCTGTTTCTTGGCCGCAAGCCTTAACTCCAATGTTAGCGATGAAGCCTCATGGCTTATTTCATGATACGCAGATACAAATTAAACAAGGCAAACTCGAATCTGTACTGACTAATTTTTCCAATTTGGGTTGGCCATCTCAGACTGATTATCCAGGTGTTGATAAGCTCTCGGGCGCCCTTCATTGGCAGCCTCATGAAGGAATGTTGCAGTTAGGGGGCGACAAAACAGTGCTTACGCAGAAAAACCAACCGTCGATGACCTTATCTGCTCTGAGTGCTGCGATTAATTGGCAAACACTGAGCGATGGTTTACGCATTAATCTCGATCATTTTATTATCAATCATCGCAATCTCCTGCTGAATCTAAGAGGCGTGATAGATAAAGTGACTGCGACTTCTTCAGGCCAGTTAAATTTAACCGGTGAATTTTCAGCAAAAAATGCACAACGATTATTACCCTATTTACCTTCCAAATACCTAAAACCTAGATTAAATACCTGGCTTAAACGCGATATTAAACGGATAGGCAAAGTCGAAGGAAAAATCAATGTTAACGGAGCTTTAGCTGATTTTCCTTTCGACAAACAACCGGGTGAATTTTCAATTAAAAGTCACTTAACCAATGTCGATTTAGTTTTTGCGCCAAAGTGGCCAGTAACAAAAAATATTGATGCCTACTTACAAGTGAATAAAAACACTTTAGAAGCAGATATTGTCAATGCCAGTTTAAAAGATGTGAAAACTAATCAGGTATCTGTGCTGATAAACAATTTAGGCTCGGATCGTGAAGTATTGCTGGTTCATAGCAAGATGAATACTTCCGGTGAAAAAGCTTTGTCCTACATTAGGAGTTCACCGCTACAAAAAAAATTATCTGCTTTAAACATGTTGAAAATAAGAGGTTTGCTTGATTTAGATCTCAAATTAGAAGCCCCACTTTATCCTGAAAATGACCGTATATTAGTTCTTGGTGAGCTTCAGTTTAAAAATAATAAAGTCGATGTTCATCACAGCATGGACGATGTGAATTTAGAAGAGTTAACCGGTGATTTACGGTTTGATCAAAGTGGTGTTTTAGGTAGTCATTTGCAAGCGCAGATTTTAAATAATCCTGTGACACTAGCGATTCAATCGATTCATCAGCCTGTCCTTTATACTGAGGTGAAAATAGCAGGAGAGCCTAACATTGAGGTACTCAACAATAAATTTAATTTACCGATTTTATCATTGATGCATGGCACTGTTAGGATAGATGGGGTGCTCCAGTTAACGGATGATCCGAATGATTTAGATCATCTGCATGTGAACACTTCTTTAGAAGGTCTTGGCATTGATTTACCTGCACCTTTGGGCAAAACGATTGAGAAAAAAAACCCCCTTAGAGTCGACATTGATTTTAATCCCGAGCGAGTAGTGAGGTTGCGATTTAACTATGATAATCAATTAAGTAGCGATTTATGGTTTACTCGACCGAGCGGTGTTTTTGAGTTGCAGAAAGGGAAAATACGTTTGGGAGGTGGAGAGGCGAAGGGGAGATCTCAATCCGGTCTGCAACTAATAGGAGCCTTACCTAATTTTGAATTAGATCAATGGCTAAAAGTCAAAGCGAAATTATCTAAATTAGCTGGCCAAAGCACCTTAGTCAATTCATTAAATTTAATCGATGTTAAGTTGCAAAAAGCGAAAATATGGAAGGAAAGCTACGATGAGTTAGCTGTCAAAGCAACGAAGTTAACCAGCGGAGATTGGTCAATTCGCTTAAATCACGCAACTGTAAATGCTAATTTGCGCTATAAACCTACTTCAAATACTTTAACAGGACAATTTGATAAATTGCATCTGGAAAATAAATCTGCTGAGGTAAAACCAACTGAGCCGCAAACGCAATCAACTTTAAAACCTATCGATATGCCAAACCTGAATATACGTATAGCCTCTTTTCAATTAGGTGCCTTAGATTTAGGAGATGTAAGCTTAAAAGGGAGATCGACTCCTGATCGTTGGCATCTTGAATATTGTAAAATAACCTCCCCCTCCTATTTATTAACTGCCAAAGGTGAATGGAAGCAGGTCGGGAAAACCAATACGACGAAGCTTGAGGCTGATTTACATATCAATGACCTAGCCACAAGTCTACGGCGCTGGAAAATCAGTCCAGCCGTTGAAGCGAAGCATGGGGATTTACGATTCCAGGGCGGATGGCCCGGCGCGCTTCATGATTTCTCACTGGCAAAAATAAATGGCGAAGTAGCAATAAACTTTAAAGACGGACGGATCACGAATTTAAGTTCGCAAACAGAAGAAAAACTGGGCTTGGGTAAGCTTTTGAGTATCCTAAGTTTGCAAACTATACCTCGACGTCTTAAATTAGATTTTAGTGATCTAGCCAAAGGGGGCTATAGCTTTGATCATTTAGAAGGTAGCTTTAATGTTACTAATGGTGTTATGACGACGCAGGATAGTTATATTGATGGCCCAGTAGCCTATGCCTCGATGAAAGGGAATTTAGATATCTCTAAACAATTGTATAATGTGGATTTAAGAATTTCGCCTCATATCACAGCGAGCTTGCCGGTGGTGGCGACAATAGCTGGGGGACCAGTGGCTGGTTTTGCAACCTGGGTCGCAAGCAAGATAATTAATCAGGGTATGCAAAAGATCAGTGGTTATTCTTATAAAATTTCAGGACCTTGGAAACAACCTTTGGTCGAAGAGGTCAATATTATAAGAAAGCGCTTAGCCGCAGCCTATGCAGCCCGAGCTAATCATTCGCCCTCGATCTAGATGGCTTGCAGCGACTCCTCTTATTCCGGCACAGGGATATCAAAAGCATTCAGTGTTAAGCACACCATGCAATAAAGTCCCACAAGATAAATTAATTCTGTGGTGCCTTCTTCGCCAAATTGATCCACGCTTTTTTTATAAATCCATTCGGGTAATACGCCACCCTCAAGTAAAGAAGAAGTGAAGTCATAAGCAAGGGCCTCCTCTTCGCCTAAAGTAGTCGGACGTTGGCCGGCTACTAGGGTAGTAATTATTTCATCTTCTAAACCATGGTCTTTCCCCATCAAGATATGTGCATACAATTCATAAGAGGCATGAAATTTCGCACCGACAGTCAGAATTGAAACTTCTCTCACTGATTTAGGCAAACCCGGAGACAGGGAAAGGGATTTAACTAGCTCCCACATCGGGCCTCCAAATTTGGGATATTTTAACCAAGGAATCCAAGGTCCAATGAGGGAGCCGTCATCATCGATTGCCTTAAAACCTTTGAAATGGGCTTCGATTCCTTTTTTCATATCCTGATAAAGATCTTTTTGCTCTGGAGAGAGTGCTGTCGGTTTGATCCTGTTTAGACGCATCTTATATTTTCCTTAATGGCAATTTATTTAAAGCGTTAAAAAAAGTATAGGCATTCAAAACAGAATTTTCTTCGAGAGTATAAAGATAAAATATATTTTCCCGATATAATGACTATCAAAACAAGAAGAAATATTTAAACGGGACTTACTTAATAGGATATTTTTATGTGGGAGGCAGTTTTTAAGCGATACTGGCAGGTTGCTCTGCTAAAAGAGAGTCCGGCGAATACGCCTTGTTCATCGCTGTTATTAATCCTAGTCTCTGTTTTATTTTTTATAATAATTGTGCTTCAATGGTATCTTGCTGATATTAAACAAGAATTTAATCCAATAGCCTCCGCTCTATCTGGTTTAACTTTAATTTTCTCTTATTTTGTCTATAGCTATGTTTTGCTGAAAATTAATGTCAAAGCTTCTCGTTTGCAACAAACCTTGACAGCTCTTTTAATTAGCCACATGATAATCCATTTTTTCGCATTCCCTTTATTGATAGTAACCCCAATGCTGGTGAATGCGGATCTAAATCAAGTGCTAGGCTTTTTCATAGGAGTTGTGTATTTAATTTTGACTTTATTGCTCACGATCTGGCAATTTTTAGTCACAGTTCACATTTATAAACACGCCTTGGAAGTGGATTATTTAAGTGCTGTATTAGCAAGTTTTGGATTATTAGCCTGTAATATTTTAACAGTTTCCTTTTGGCAATGAGAGTAAAAGCTACTCGTGGAGAACAACATGCATTTACATATTTTAGGTATCGGTGGAACCTTTATGAGTGCTTTAGCTATATTAGCGAGAGAGGCAGGTTTTAAGGTGACTGGTTGTGATGCGAATTGCTATTCCCCTGTTAGTGATTTATTGCAAGCCAAGCAAGTTGAGTGGACTGAAGGTTATGAAGATAGCACGCAAGCATTAAAAGCAGATTGTGTGATCGTTGGGAATGCGATCAAACGAGGTATGCCCGTCCTTGAGGCCGTACTTAATGCTGGAAAAAATTATATCTCAGGTCCGCAATGGTTAGCCGAAAACATCTTAACTCGTTATCGCGTTTTATCGGTTTCAGGAACTCACGGTAAAACAACGACCACGTCGATGCTTGCTTTTATTCTACAACAAGCGGGTAAACAACCTGGTTTTCTTATTGGTGGGGTAGCGCCGAATTTTAATACAAGTGCTTATTTAGGCCAAGGCGATTGGTTTGTCATTGAGGCGGATGAGTATGATTCTGCATTTTTTGATAAGCGCCCAAAGCTTATGCATTATCGACCCGAGATTGCTATTTTAAATAATTTGGAATTTGATCATGCGGATATTTATACCGATCTTCCGTCAATTCAGCAGCAGTTTCATTATTATTTAAAGACCATTCCCGGCAAAGGCGTTGTGATCAAGCCACGCGATGATGCAGCGCTGAACGAAGTCTTAACGCGCGGGGTATTTTCAACGGTGGAAGATCTCGCTTTTCAGGGAGAAGCGGTTTGGCGCGCTGAATTACTCAATGACAATGGACAATCTTTTCGCATTTGGCATAAAGACGAAGCGGTTGCCGAGGTAAATTGGCCGCTAATTGGGCAATTTAATATTGAAAATGGACTGGCAGCACTGGCAGCGAGTTCCCATGCTGGTGTTGAAATAGAAGTCGCTGCACGAGCCTTAGAAAAATTCCAACCCGTTAAAAGGCGTTTAGAGGTCAAATCAGAGCGGCATGGTGTCACTATTTATGATGATTTTGCTCATCATCCAACAGCTATAACAAAAACGATTGCCGCATTGAAACAGAGTGGTCGACATAAACGTATATTTGCGGTGTTAGAATTTGCTTCTTACACGATGAAAACCGGTGTCCATGCTGAGGCAATGGCCGATGCTTTAGCGCCTGTTGATGGCGCTTATGTATTAGAGCCTCAATTTGATTTGCAAAAAGTAGCCAAAGGTTGGACTTGTCCCCATGAGATATTTCCAAATACGACAGGCATCGTTGACGCTATTGTGGCCAAGGTTCAGCCTGGCGATGCGGTATTGATTATGTCAAATCGTGGTTTTGATAATATTCATTCGCAGTTAACTGCGCGTGTAGATACGCGGTTTGCACAAGGTTGAATTTCGAGCCAATCCAGTGTTCTACTGAACCGTTCAGCCTGAGGAGGAGCGCCAGCGACGTCTCGAAGGCCGGTCCTGAGGGCACTCGAAGGCCTGTCCTGAGGCACTCCAAAGGGGTGCTTTGCACCAAGGCTCCGTGACAGCGCTACGCGCACCCGAGCATCCTGAGGCTCTCGAAGGACTAGCCCGAACGGATCGAGCTACTGATTGGAGCAACACCTATTTTTTTTCAAAAAAAAATGAAGATACCTCAGGGCCTTGGCTGACAGGTCTACCTTGCAACAACACGGACAAGTCACGCGACCTAATGAAATTCAACCAGACAAAAAACACAATTTCCCCAAGAAAACCTCACCACTAATTTACTTCAGTTAAATTTATTGCAAATTCTTCAACAGATTGTTATAAAAATAAAAAGGTTACTCAGAATATGTTGTTAGGGATAGCAGTTACCTGGGAGGATGGAACCATGCTCGAGTATGCCGAATTGCAAAATAATGCAAAAATTTTCCCAGTAAGATTGGCCAAGGCGTACGCAAAGCAGCCTTTGTTTGGAAGTTTTTTCACTGCTTGTTTTCCCACGTTTATTCCCAATCGCGTTCTCACTGATGCTCAATTGATTCAGCAAATTGCAGAAGGACTTGAATATTATACTGACGCAAGCATAACAACCAAAAAATTAGTATTGATCGGAATCTATATTTATCTTTGGCATCAATATGACAATAATTTGCAGTGGCTTTTGAACAAACCGTTATTAACTATGTTTCAGGAGCAATTAGGGGTTAACTCACTATCCAGTTTAGATCAAACTCTTTATGAGAGTAGCTTAGATAAGTTAAGTGATTTTTCTTATTGGGTATTTAGCAACCGAAGATTCCGGGATTTACAAGCATTATATGAAGCGTTTCCGGCAGAAATGCAAGGAAGAATTTACACGCAACGACGAAATCCTCCCGCCGAGTATTCATCCTGGATGGGCGGTTTTCCAGATATGAAGATAGAAACAGACATGAAAAAAAATTTTTAAGGAGAGCATGGTGTATAAGATGCCGCTATATAAAACCATTCAGGAAGAAACCAATGAATTGCGTGTTAATTTTACCACTCACGCAAACTTATATTATTTTCCAGGAACGCAAGACATTCTGGAGAAGATCGAGCAAATTGAGATCGTTTATAAGAAAAAAGTTCTAGAACAATCCAAGGAAGCAGATAGTTTACGTTTAGATCAAATTTCTTTTATTCATCATGTTACTAATGATTTAAAGCAAGATTTACGCTCGAAGGATGAATTGGTGCGTCTTGGGGCCGAACGAGCTCTTTTAGGGGTTGTCATTCATCGTTATCTGCGCCTTATCGATTCCTACAAGCCTAAGTTTGAAGTAAGTATCGTAGGAGCTATGACTTTTTTTGCTAGTAAAGTTGCTTATAAAGATGTATCTAACTGTGAGTTACATAATACCTTGTTAGAACTTTTTGGGTTTGCAAAACTGGAGCCCTATACCATTCTTCTTTGTTGCAATGCGCTGCAGAACTACTTAATGTTAGAACGGAGTAAAGGCAGGTATGCTTATATCAATAAAGATGCCGATTTTTTTGAAAGGCTTAATGACCTGATTAAGGATGCTAAAGCAAATATAATAGCCCTCGCTAAAGTTCCGATAGAGACACAGCTTGATTATATTTCTTACGTTGAGTCAATGGGGGTCGCTTTAAGTACAACGGATGAAAAAGTGTCTAAATATATCGAACGGTTGTCCAAATTAATAAAGAAAAGGCTTGAAGCATTAGCGGAAGAAGGGCATATAGATCGTGAAACATTATTTGAAGATTTAGATACCTTAAGCCCCAGTCCCACTATTCGGCTTATTTTTGAGGATTTCGTACCTGATTTGGTCATAACAAAAAACGGCGAGATGCATACAAAAAATAGTGAGGGTGAATGGAAAGTAGATGGTGAGTTTCAAAAGGTACTGTCAACCTGTCTTGCGGTGCACAGTAAAAATACCTTACTTGGCGCATACTTACTCTGTTTGAGTCAAAGTAATGAAGATACCCCTCATTTACGCCTTGCCCTTTGCTCTGCTATTGGCATCACCAGTTTAAATCCACTCAACAAGGAAAGAGAAGAAGACAGAGCGATTATCATTAAAACACTAGATCATCTAAAAAGATTCATGAGAAGAGGGGTCACGGATAAGGTTAAATTCACCGTTTGGGGTAATGAGGATGAAATGACTCGTGCACTTACCCAGCTCAAAGGTTCTTACGAAAGTGAGACTATGTCTTTAGCATTGTAATTTATTTGTTAATGACCCGCTTCGCGGAGGGTGACGTGAGTCCTTGTTCAGAACTTCTGTCGCTCTCCACGAAAGCAGGAGCCATAAATTAGCTTAAATTACTCCTCGATTTTAAACTGTAACCGTCCATCTTCCCAAATCACTTCAATTTTATTACCTGACTGAAATTGCCCCATTAATAAAGCTTGCGCGAGGGGATTTTCAAGTTTCTGTTGGATTGTTCTTTTTAATGGTCGTGCGCCATAAACGGGATCAAATCCAGCCTCAGCGAGATGGAGTAGTGCATCGTGACTAACGTCTAATTCAATATTTTGTTGACGCAATCGCTGTTGTAGATGCCCTATCTGAATCGCTGCGATACTGGCAATTTGCTCTTTCGCCAAAGGATGAAAGACCACAGTGTCATCGATACGATTGATAAATTCGGGGCGGAAATGCTGACTGACGACTTCCAAAACAGCTGCTTTCATTTGCTCGTAATTTAATTTGGCTGCCATATCTTGAATCAGATGCGAACCTAAATTCGAAGTCATGACAATCACTGTATTACGAAAATCAACGGTTCTTCCCTGTCCATCTGTCAAGCGACCATCATCTAGCACTTGCAAGAGCACATTAAAGATATCGCTATGCGCTTTTTCAACTTCATCAAGCAAAATAACGGAGTAGGGTCTTCGTCGCACGGCTTCGGTCAGATAGCCTCCTTCTTCATAACCGACATATCCAGGAGGAGCACCAATTAATCGAGCCACAGAATGTTTTTCCATGAACTCAGACATATCAATACGGATCATCGCTTCTTCCGTGTCAAAAAGGAACGCGGCGAGGGCTTTACAGAGTTCTGTTTTACCAACCCCGGTGGGACCTAAGAAGAGAAAAGAGCCAATTGGACGATTTGGATCTGACAAGCCTGCACGTGAACGGCGAATTGCATTAGCTACTGCATCGACTGCCTCATCTTGGCCAATAAGTCGCTTATGCAATGCTTCTTCCATACGCAAGAGTTTATCTTTTTCACCCTCCAACATTTTGGCGACGGGAATACCAGTCCACTTAGAAACCACTTCAGCGATTTCTTCTTCGGTTACTTTATTACGTACAAGTTTGCTTTCTGTATTTTCAGCTTTTTCGGTTGCAAGCACCTGTGTTAACTGCTTTTCGAGTTCAGGAATACGGCCATATTGCAATTCTGACATGCGGGTTAAATCACCTGCACGTCGTGCTGTTTCCAGTTCAATTTTGGCTTGCTCTAGCGCTTCTTTAATTTGATTTGCACCTTGTAAAGTCGCTTTTTCAGTCTTCCAAATTGTTTCCAGCTCAGCATAATTTTTTTCGAGTTCATCTATGCTTTTTTGTAAATCGCTTAAACGCTTTTTCGATGCTTCGTCATGTTCTTTCTTTAATGCTTCACGCTCAATTTTTAGCTGAATTAGACGTCTTTCCAGCTTATCCATGACTTCGGGCTTGGAGTCAATTTCCATACGAATTTTGCTCGCTGCCTCATCGATTAAATCGATCGCTTTATCGGGTAATTGTCGATCAGCAATATATCGTTGCGAAAGGGTGGCCGCGGCAACAAGCGCTGGGTCGGTGATATCCACTCCATGATGAACTTCATAGCGTTCTTGTAGACCGCGTAAGATAGCAATCGTATCTTCCACATTAGGCTCTTTGACCAATACTTTTTGGAAACGACGCTCCAAAGCTGCATCTTTCTCGATGTATTTACGGTACTCATCTAGAGTTGTGGCTCCGATGCAATGAAGTTCGCCACGAGCGAGAGCAGGCTTTAGCATATTGCCCGCATCCATTGCTCCTTCAGCTTTTCCAGCTCCGACCATGGTGTGTAATTCGTCAATAAATAAAATAATTTGGCCTTCTTGTTTGGCTAAATCATTCAGCACGGCTTTTAAACGTTCTTCAAACTCACCGCGGAATTTAGCTCCGGCAATGAGCGCCCCTAAGTCCAATGAAAGTAAACGCTTATCTTTTAAGCCCTCGGGCACCTCACCGTTGACAATGCGCTGTGCCAAACCTTCCACGATTGCGGTTTTACCTACGCCAGGCTCACCGATCAGTACGGGGTTATTTTTGGTACGACGTTGTAAGACCTGGATGGTGCGACGTATTTCATCATCTCGTCCAATGACGGGATCAAGTTTTCCTTGTTCCGCACGCTCTGTTAAATCCAGGGTATATTTTTCCAATGCCTGTCGTTGTTCTTCTGCGTTAGGATCATTAACTGTCTCACCACCGCGAATTTCATCAATTGCTTTTTCGATGGCCTGCTTGTTAGCACCGGCCTGCACGAGCAATTTGCCAAGACTTCCGTCTTCACTAACAGCGGCTAAAATAAAGATCTCGCTGGAGATGTAACTGTCTTTGCGCTGCTGGGAAATTTTATCAGTCAAGTTTAACAAGCGATTGAGGCCGTTAGAGATGTGAATATCACCCCCCGTGCCTTCTACTTTAGGCAGCCTATCTAAAGCTTGATCGATTAAGTTGCGTAACTGAGATAAATTCACTCCTGCTTTGGTCAATAAAGGTCGACTGCTACCCCCTTGTTGATCAAGCAGCGCTTTCATCAAATGTTCTGGCTCAATAAACCCATTGTCTCGACCTAATGCAAGTGATTGAGCATCAGCTAAAGCCATTTGAAATTTTGAGGTGAGTTTATCAGTTCGCATAGAGACCCTCTCTTTAGAGTTAAAATAATTAAATACAAAAAAACCAACGCCAGTGGCATTAGTTTCGAATAACATTCATTTATTATGCCGAATTGCTTAATACCGTTTTAATTAAATGTTATCTGCCGTAAAATGTGGGCTCATTTTGCAAAATCAAGTAGTCACAACGATGAATAATATCCCCGCAGGTGAAAATCCTGACTCACAAACTTTGTTAAATCAAATTGTTATCGAATACATGCGCGAACAAAAGCGAAAAAGACGATGGCGCTGGTTTATGCGTGCCGTTTTTCTTTTATTAATTCTTCTTATTGCCTACAACTTATTTTCTCTGACTGAAGAAGAAAAAGGCATACGCTCTAAGCCTCATGTCGGTCTAATCGATGTCAAAGGAGGGATCTTTGATAGTCAAACTGCTAGTGCCGAAAATTTTGTTAAAGGATTGGATGAGGCCTACGAACATTCAAACTTGAAGGCGATTGTTTTAAGAATCAATAGTCCTGGGGGTAGTCCAGTGCAGGCTGACTACATGTATAACTCACTTCTGTATTACCGTAAGAAATACCCTGAGGTCAAAATTTATGCTGTCTGCGCAGATATGTGTGCTTCTGCTGCCTATTACATAGCCGCTGCGGCAGATGAAATTTATGCCAATCCATCCAGTATGGTGGGTTCCATAGGTGTTTTATACAATGGCTTCGGTTTTGTTGACACACTGCAAAAATTTGGTGTGACAAGACGCTTGCAAACTGCTGGGGTTAACAAGGGATTTCTTGATCCTTTTTCAACCGTTTCTCCTGAGCAGACTAAACTCTTACAAACCATGCTAGATGATATTCATAATGTATTCATCGCCAGAGTTAAAGAGGGTCGAGGTAATCGACTTAAAGTGGATGATTTGACTTTTTCAGGACTTTTTTGGACGGGCCAGCAAGCTAAGGATCGTGGTTTAATTGATGGTTTTGCAAGCAGCGGCCAGGTTGCCCGGGACATCGTGAAGATTGACCAAATTGTTGATTATACCTATAAGCAAAATGTATTTGAGCGAGTCGCTAAAAATATTGGTACCGCTATCATGGAGCAATTTCCAATTTCATTAGGATTACAGCAGGGTGTAAGAGCCTAGAAAATGCAGATTGGGCCATAGCCTGACGGCTATAGGCCCTTGGCCCAACAAATTCATTAAACTCAAAGAAGCTGTCTAAAGGTTGGGCCAAGGCCCACCCTAGTTGCCCACGGCTTCATCATCTTCCCTTAATAAACTCATAATGTTTACTTAATTATCTTTGTGTACAATTATATAACAACTATTAAACGATTTTAGGGTTACTCTATGTCAATGACTCTCACGCAATGGTGGAAACAGCTTAATGATGATTTAAATCAATTAAAGCCGACACTCAGCAAGGGAGATTCTTCTTGGGATGGAAGCTATTGGACTGCGGCAGAACAAATGGCAATAGATGGCCAGACGATCGAAGCAAATATAGTATCCGGTGAGAGTATAAAGGCAAAAATTTATAACCAATCAAAAAATTTCGGATCAGAATCCAGTGCAGGGTTCAAAAGTACCTATGATCCAGACACTCAATACCTACCCCAAGTTACTAATCCAGAAGAATTACTATTTGCCCTAACTTATTACCGTCATCTTAGCCGTTATCCAGAGATTGATAAGGTTGACCCCGTTGTTAATTCATTTATTTCAGGAATAGCGCTTAGTAAAATCAAAGAGCAGCGTAATTTAGTAGAAGACAACGCCAACGAATTAAAACGCCGAATTTTGGAGTTTTGCAATAAACCAGAAAATGTCCAGGCAGTGAAACAAGAGTTCCCAACCGTCGCAGATGATGTATTAAAACAAGTGGAAAAATTAGCCGAGCCCGTAGATGAAAAACTGATAAGGCAAATAGAAATTGAGGCTAATGCTGCGCTTGAAAAATTCAGAAAAAATAAAGATACCAATGGCAATCAAGGCAATCAAGCGTTGGTCGACCTACTTGAGGAATTGAATAACTCCTTTCTTGAAAAGGAAACAATACTTAGAAAAATTGCCCTCTACAAAAAATATATTGAAAAACTTGCGGAAAATAAAATAAGTCCGAGCGATTTGCAAGATTCGAAAAAGTTTGAATCAATCCATAAACAATTGGTCGAAGAGCTTGCTCTCGAGAGCTTAGAAGCCGATGAGCAAATAAATTCTCAAGTAGAAATCCTCGGTGCAAATCAAGAAGAAGAGGAGGAACTAGACGAGGTTGAAGAAGACTTCGACAATGAGGAGGGATTTTTTGATCCTACCTTAAAATTCGAAGAACTTGCTTTCGAGAGCTTAGACGCCGATGAGCAAGTAGAAATCCTCGATGCAAATCAAGAAGAAGAGGAGCTGCTAGTCGAGGTTGAAGAAGAAGACCCCGACAATGAGGAGCAATTTTTTGATACTACCTCAGAACTAGACCTAAGTTCGGAAGAAAGGTTAGAAAAATTAAAAGCAAGATACCCGCGAGAATTCACAACCGATTCCTTAAATATTTCTGACACGGATCGCTATCAAATCACACAATACGGAATAACTGGGTTTCGTGCAACGATGACAAGTTTGGGTTGGCTAACAAGCGGTATAACTAGTTCTGTAACTGCAGTCGCCAATGGGGTGGCGAGTTATACGCCTCAGTGGGTTAGCAATATAGTAAGTTACCCAGCTAGTGCTGTAAATTATCTTGCCTCTAAGCTACCAAGTATCCCCAAGTTTCAGCTACCAGTTTCAAATGATGAGGATAAAAAAGCGAAGTATATTGCCAAAGCAGAAATTAATATTGAGAGCTTAGCCAAAAGCTTAAACTATAAGGAAAATACGGATATCAGCGCCAAGGATTTTAGCAAAATGTCTTCGAAGCAAATCAATGAATTAGCGGATAGGATTGCCCTCATTGGTCACATGGTCAGTATCCAAAAATGCTTAGTAGAATATCGCCAAAGACAAATGAAAGGTATTGTGAAAGTCACTCAAGTTAGTATTTTCAGCTCGATTATAGAGTGGCTAAGTACCACATCAATGCGCTCATATATCCATGATAGATTATTGCTGAGTTTAGAAGCGAAAAAACTAGAAGACAATTTAAGTCAATTGGTCGAAAGAGTAGAAAATTCAGATAGTGAAGAAAAAGGCGCAGTAGCAAAAGACCTTGAGAGCACCCTATCTACCACACACAAAGCGGTCGAAACTATCCAGGGAAAGGGAACAATATATGGACGATTTTTTAAGGATGTAAGAGTAGAAATTGAGACTGCTACTAAAGAATTAACTCAAGTAGTGGAGAGTGGTAAAAAGGTCCATCTCACCGATTCTAGTGCCGAATCAGAGGAGAGCGTAAATCCAACTTCTAGACATGGATAGAGGCAAAATCTCTAAGCTCCTCCCATGCCCATTTGTGGAGGAGCTGTATCTCTTGGCGCTTCATGCTCCTCAAACCAGTTTTTAATCATAAGTTTCGCTTCTTCAGGATTTTCTAAAGAAAACGAATTGCTTGTTTTTAATCCTTTTCCTAAACTGGCATTGTGTATAGAATAGGTACTGCGACTAAGAAATCTTTCTGCCTCATCACAAGATTTTTTTGCTGATTGGATGCATTTTTTGGCGGTAGCAAAATCATTTTGTTCAATAGCCCAGTTTGCATATTTAAAATAAGCATCAGCCAGCATCATATAAGCATAACTTCCATAGAGTTCTAATAGATTTTTATTAAGACAATTTTTCAGTGCTTCTGTAATTAATAGAGCCTGCTGTTCAGGAGTTAATTGAGTATTTTCGGATTTTTTATAAAGAGAGTCGTTATAACGTTGTACCGCGTGCACAGAATGAAAACTAATGGCTTTTTTTAAAAAACGAATTTCTTCATAGGTGAAATCCTGAGCTGACGAGCTTGCTATCAACTGGGATTTTTGGAAGTAATAGGCACCTTGTAATAAAGGGAAGTGTTTTACGTTTTTATGCAATAAAAAATTGGTGTGTACGTCTTCGAAGGCAGATATCTTATACCCGTACTGACTGTAGTATTGTTGCCATAGAAAATCATTTGAATCCTCTTCGCAAAACGACTTAAATGCGGTACTTCTGTTTGCCATTTTCATAGTAAAATCAAGAAGAGAGTGACAATTGAGATTGTCACTCTTATCGAAGCTTAATGCTCGCGATAATCGTAAAAAAAAGGCTTTTTTATCAAAGGTTCCATTTTCAACGGTCTGTAAAAAAACACCGTCACCTAAATTCACAGCACTTAAATTGTCCAATGTTTGATGGGTGGGGCCGAAACCTTTGCAATCCCTCATTCAATCCTCCTGCGTCACAAAACTGCGTCTTAGCTCTAAGGTAATATGGCCAATAAAAATACAACAATTTTCTATTTATTTCTAGCCATTTTTATTTTAAATTGCTCAATTCGCCGCTTCTTAAATCTAATCTTCTACTATTTACCTTATTGGTATTCACTTAGTTACCACCTATTTTAGGAGGCTCATTTGTTATAATATCTTCGGAAGTGCTTTTAGTCGAAGTTTTAGAGCCGAATAGAGTATCTTGAGTATTTTTAAAAACCGGCTTTTGTTGTGATGACTCGCCTGATTTTTTTTCCATGCTAACAAACTCAGTTTCTACAGCCAATTTCTCATCGCTAATTTCTGGCACTTCAAAGAGAGCGTCTTCGGGGTAAAAAAGAGTATTAAGCCGCTTACTAGCACTCTCCTGATTATAGATACGCGACGCTGTAGCGGTTGTTAACAAGATATTGTAAATAGCATTTTTTAGAATAAGCAGGGAGTCAGCTTCAGGATGAGTAGTTACTAAGGCCATAATTCTAGCTTCCATACGGTCAGGTAAACGACTCCCTTTTATGAACTCGTCTAAATAAGCGGTACTCATTCCGTTCAGTTTATAAAAGCTGGCTGCTTCTTGCTCTATATAGGCAATAAGTAAGGCTTGATCATGATAGATATTCCTTCGCTTTTCTTTAATTTCTAGATTAATCAAAGACCTACTAGCATTACGAGCGATTGACCTCATAAGAGGTGCAATGTCGACATGTCGGCTAAAAACCGGGGATCTAAATTGGTCGTCTACCGCTTGGGCATACATTTTTTCTAAATCAGATTGATCGATAGGCATAATTGATTATCGCTGGAAGGAATCATGCTTATAATATTAGCATATATTTGATCAGTAAGTTCATATAATGATCTCAGTGTGTGCTATCAGCGAAAACTAATTAGCGATGTTTTATAATAAGCTTGCTCCTCTCCATGACCAAGGGCGACGCGTTATTTTCAGAGCTTCTTTGCTTCAGCTAACAGAATTTCCGTTGTCCGCCGGGGCGAACTTAAACCAACATAGGTTGGCTCAACTTGTTATATTTTTTCTCAAATGTGCTTAACAAAAAAGAAATGATTTTATAAACGAATGCTCTTTTTTTATGATAAAATAGCTAGCCTCCTTTTTATTTAGTTATAGTCATGACTATTCCACATCTTTTCCTCGTCCTTTTAGTCGTTGTTGTTTGGGGGCTTAATTTCCTTTTTGTCAAATTAGCGCTTGAAGATATTTCCCCTATATTTCTTTGTTGTTTGCGGTTTATTTTAGCGAGTATCCCAGCTATTTTCTTTGTTAAAAGACCTGCCGTGCCCTTCAGGGTGATTGCCTTATATGGATTGGTCATGTTCGCACTCCAATTTTCATTTTTATTTGTTGGAATGTCTGTAGGAATGACGCCGGGTATTGGCTCGATAATTATGCAAACGCAAGTATTTTTTAGTATGTTTTTTGCTGTGATTTTATTGGGAGAAAGAACATCCGTTTGGCAGATTTTAGGTGCAATAATCTCATTCTCAGGTATCGGTTTGGTCGCAACTCATTTTGATAAAAATGTTTCTTTATTAGGGTCGTTATGTATTCTTATTGCAGCGGCAACCTGGGGGATAGGCAATCTTATTACTAAGAAAATTCATCATATCAATATGATGGCTTTAGTGGTGTGGGGGAGTTTTGTAGCTTGGTTTCCTCTACTACTTTTATCTCTCATTATAGAAGGTCCAAACGCGATTATTGCTAGCCTCCAACATTTAACTTGGAAAAGCACTTCATCTTTATTCTATATTGTTTATATCTCAACCTGGGTTGGATATGGGGTATGGAATTGGTTAGTAAGTCGTTATCCTGTGAGTCTCATCGTCCCTTTTACCTTGCTCATTCCCGTTGTGGGTGTCTTAGGTTCAGTCTTGTTTTTAGATGAGCCGTTTTATCTTTGGAAATTAGAGGCGGGATTACTAGTCATTAGTGGCTTATTTATAAACATCTTTGGTGCACGATTTTTTGCACCTAGGCTTCGCGAAGAAGTTAATTTGTGAGAGCTGTAAGTTGGGCCTTGAAACCCAACTTACATGGAATCTGTGGTCAACTACCCCGATTTATGAACGTCTCGTAACGGGTATCAAGGTTTGTAATAAGGATTTAAAAACCTTAGGTGTTCCTGCAACTATATCCCCATGTTTTAGGTAATCTTCTCCGCCTTGCATGTCACTCACTAAGCCGCCAGCTTCTTTGATAAGTAAGCTACCGGCAGAGATATCCCAGGGGCGAAGGCCAAATTCCCATAGTCCATCAAGTCTTCCACTGGCTACATAAGCAAGGTCCAGTGCTGCAGATCCTGTTCTGCGGACTCCCGCACATTTACCCATCAATGCTTCGAAGGTTGGCATATAACGTTTAGCGAGTGCTAGATTGCGGAAAGGAAAACCAGTTCCTAATAAGGCACCGTCTAATTGAGTTTGCTTGGAAACACGAATACGCCGATCATTGAGCTGTGCGCCACATCCGCGACTAGCTGAAAAACATTCATGACGAAGTGGATCATAAACGACGGCATGTTCGATGCGATTTTTAACTTTATGTGCTATGGACACAGAATAGGATGGAAAACCATGTAAATAGTTTGTGGTGCCATCTAGAGGATCAATAATCCAGACTGATTCTGCATCCTCGTTTTGGATTCCACTTTCCTCGGCAATAATCCCATGTTCAGGGTAGGCCTTGTGAATCGTGCTAATAATTGCTTGTTCTGCTTTTACATCGACTTCGCTGAAGTATTCGGTACTACTTTTAGCGGTTATTTTTATTCGGTCTAATTGTTCGACATGACGGATAATAATATCACCGGCAAGGCGTGCAGCTGTGATAGCAATATTTAATAATGGTTGCATGGGTTAACTCTTTATCAACAAAGTCCGCGATTCTAACACATTTTTTTTTGTACAGAGAGAAGTCATTGCTGGTATAGTTGCTATCATTAAATTATAAGTGGTTTTCTTATGAATTTTGCTTCGATCCGTGTTGTATTAGTTGCGACGTCTCATCCAGGAAATATTGGCTCAGCAGCCAGGGCGATGAAAACAATGGGCTTGCATCATCTTTATTTAGTATCGCCTAAATCATTTCCTGACCAAAAGGCTTATGAAATGGCAGCAGGTGCTGACGATGTTTTAAATGACGTGCGAGTGATGACTTCACTGGACGAGGCATTGAAAGGATGTGAATTGGTTTTGGCAACGAGTGCGAGACCGCGGGGCATCGCCTTACCCGGACTGACACCAGCTGGTTGTGCAGAATTAGTCTGTAAACAGCCTGATAATACTGAAATCGCCATTGTTTTTGGGCGTGAGCATGCAGGATTAACCAATGAGGAATTATTACGGAGTAACTACCACGTGAATATTCCATCGAATCCAGAATATAGCTCATTGAATCTTGCACAAGCGGTACAGATTATTGCCTATGAATTGCGCATGAAATTGCTTTCCCCTGTCGCTGAAGTCGGTCTTCGTCAGGATCGCCAAGCAACAATGGAAGAAATTGAGCAATTTTATGCTCATTTGAATGAAGTGATGGTTGCGATTGAGTTTTTAAAACCAACTAATCCAACCAAACGCTTGCAGCAACGAATTAGGCGTTTGTTTAATCGAACCCAGCTGGAACATATGGAAATTAGTATTTTACGTGGCATTTTAAGTCAGGTGCAATATGCATTGAAATTTGCAAATAAGAAATGATTGGAGTTGACTATGAATCAATTACCCATTTATTTAGATTACATGGCGACAACACCGGTCGACCCGCGAGTTATTGAAAAAATGATGCAGTACTTAGGTCCCGAAGACAATTTTGGGAATCCAGCGTCAGTAACCCATATCTATGGAAAAATTGCGGCTGAAGCGGTAGAGCGTGCACGTTTGCAAATTGCTGAAGTGCTCCATACGTCGCCCCGAGAAATTGTTTTCACCTCAGGCGCCACAGAGGCTGATAACCTAGCTATTTTAGGTGCAACGCGCTTTTATCAGCGTAAAGGGCGACATCTCATCACGATGAAAACTGAACATAAAGCGGTACTGGACAGTTTTCAACAGCTCGAGAAAGAAGGGTTTGAAGTCTCTTATCTCGACCCACAACCCGATGGTTTACTTGATTTAAACAATTTAGAAAGAGCAGTACGTGAAGACACTATTCTCGTCTCCATTATGCATGCGAACAATGAAATTGGAGTTATTCAGGATATTGCTGCCATCGGAGAATTCTTACGCGATAAGGGAATTATTTTCCATGTCGATGCAGCACAAAGCGCTGGAAAAATTGAAATTGATTTAAGTCGCTTGTCTGTCGATTTGATGTCTTTCTCCGGACATAAAATCTATGGACCGAAGGGCATAGGCGCATTGTACGTTCGTCATAAACCTAGAGTTCGTTTGCAACCTCAGTCTTTCGGAGGAGGGCATGAGGGCGGTTTACGTTCGGGAACTCTTCCGACTCATCAAATTGTAGGTCTGGGAGAAGCGTTTGCCATTGCTGAAGCGGAATGCCTCAGCGAGCAAACGACTATTTTAGGATTGCGCCAACAATTATGGGATGGAATTAAGCATCTTCCTGGTATTCGTTTAAACGGTCATGAGCATCAACGTCTTGCGGGTAATCTTAATTTAACCTTCGCTGGAATTGAGGGTGATTCCCTTTTATACGCTTTGCGTGAAATAGCGATTTCAACGACTTCGGCTTGCGCAGCAGCCAGCATGCAGCCTTCCTATGTGCTGCGTGCTTTAGGTTTGTCGGATGAACTGGCCTATAGCTCAATTCGTCTTTCTTTGGGGCGTTTCACGTCCGAGGAGCAAGTTAAACAGGTAATTGCTATAATCTGTCATCAAGTTAATCGATTGCATGAAATATCACCACTATGATGTATAATGAAGTTGTAGAATCCTGCTTTTTTACACCCAATCACGTTGGGACAATGGACTTAACACAGCCATTGAGCGCTCACTATCGCGGAGGAGAAACGGGTCGAGGCGATGTATTTGACTTTTACCTGCTCTGTAATGAAGAGGGTTTAGTATTAAAAGCCTGCTTTAAAGCCTATGGAAATCCTTATTTAGTTGCAGCAGCAGAGTGGATTTGTCGACAATTAGAAAGCAGTCAAATCGACAAGCACCCACTGTTTAATTACAGGACACTAGTGGACGAATTGACTATACCTAAAACACGTTACTCGGTTGCTCTACAAGTTGAAGATGGTTATCGTGAGTTAGTTGAAAAAATAAAACTGAAGTTAAAAGGGGAGAAATAATGAGCGAAGTAATGCAACATACAAGCGAAACAGGGTTCAGCGTTACTTTAAGTGAAACGGCTATTCATCATGTTATTGCCTATCTTGATAAGCAAACAGACAGTAAAGGTATTCGACTATCCGTTAAAAAAACAGGATGTTCTGGTTTATCTTATGTTGTTGATTATGTCACAACGGCTCAAGCGAATGACATTGTGCAAGAGCTGCCTAACAATTATCAATTATACATCGACAAAGCTAGTTATCCTTATCTTAAAGGAATGAATATTGATTACGTCAAACAAGGCTTAAATCACAAGTTCGTATTTAATAATCCAAACCAAACTGGAGCCTGCGGTTGTGGTGAAAGTTTTACGGTGGAATAAGTCTTCTAAGTAGGCTGGGCCTTGGCCTGAGGTTTCGTCACTTTTTTTGAATAATATTTCGAGTCAAATTCAGTGTTTTACTGAACCGTTCAGCCTAAGGAGGAGCGCCAGCGACGTCTCGAAGGCCTGTCCTGAGGCTCTCGAAGGGTCTGTCCTGAGGCACTCGAAGGGGGCTTTGCACCCCAAGGCTTCGAGACAGCGCTACGCGCACCCGAGCATCCTGAGGCACTCGAAGGACTCAGCCCGAACGGATTGAGCCACTGATTGGAGCAACATCTATTTTTGTTCAAAAAAAAGTGACGATACCTCGGCCTTGGCCCAACAAACTCTGACCCAAGCTCATTTATTGTCTTCCTATTAGTGAATGGACCAACCCTTTTATCCAACAAGATTTATTTGCATTTTCAAAATTACCAATTAATTCCACCGGTCTTTACTTCTTCTGCATTAAATGGTCAATTAATAGACAGTTAATGCTTAATTTTTAGTAAAGTGAATTAATTTGCTTCAGATCGCGCAAAAATGCTTGCAAAATAAATTAAATTTACTTAAGCTTCCCTTAATAAATGAATATCAATCAAACAATGTTTACATAGTTTGTGATATTTGTTAGTATTACGAGCATGATGTTCATTTATGAATTGATGCTTTTTTTTAACGTTTTTTTTATTTTTGTGTCTGGAGAGGATAATGAGCGCAGTTATGCAGCGTGTGGAACAACAGAGTGATGCGTTGACACAGCAAGTTATTAGTGCTGTAAAGGGTTACTTGCAAGCAGTAGGTAATAAAGAATCTAATTTAAATCTTTATCAACTCATTGTTGAAGAAGTTGAGGCTCCTTTATTCCGTACGGTTATGGAATTAACTCGTTATAATCAATCTAAAGCAGCTCGTGTTCTTGGTGTAAGCCGCGGTACTTTGCGCACTAAGTTAAAGCGCTATTTTGATGACGAATTCATCGGTACTCGAGGATAAGTAACCCGTCAGATCTCTCATGTCAAATTTGACAAAGACGGTCATATTTTATCGAAATATGACCGTCTTCCGTTTGTGATTCATTGATTGAAAGGAAGTCCTGGTCTTTCACTAAGCACTCTGCTAGTATTGATAACAGAGTCGGTCAGGCAATCGCTCTTTGTGCAATACAAAGGGAGGAAAGTCCGGGCTCCAGAGGGCAGGGTGCCAGGTAACGCCTGGGAGGTGAAAGCCTACGGAAAGTGCCACAGAAAATATACCGCCTATAATTTTCAGTTACTGAAAATAAGGTAAGGGTGAAATGGTGCGGTAAGAGCGCACCGCGCGATTGGCAACAGTCGTGGCAGGGAAAACCCCACCTGGAGCAAGACCAAATAGGAATCCTACTTACCTTTGTGGTAAGACGTATGGCCCATACGGGATTCGGGTAGGTTGCTTGAGACATGCGGTGACGCATGCCCTAGATGAATGATTGTCCGCGACAGAACCCGGCTTATCGACCGACTTCACCTTAACGATTTAAGTTTATTTTCCCATTGATTTTCATTCTAACTCGACATACTATCGCCGATTTAGGGATGCAATGAGTTAAACTATGATGCTATGTATCGATGTTGGTAATTCCCATATCTATGGTGGAGTATTTGCTGGAGAAGAGATTCGTCTTCGCTTCCGACATACGTCAAAGGTTAGCACCTCCGATGAGTTAGGTATTTTTCTCAAATCAGTTTTGCGTGAAAATCAATGCTCTCCTGAAGCAATTAATGAAATTGCAATTTGCTCAGTTGTACCTCAAATCGATTATTCTTTGCGTGCTGCTTGCTTAAAATATTTTTCAATTGACCCCTTTCTGTTACAAGTCGGGGTAAAAACCGGTTTAAATATTAAGTATCGCAATCCGATCGAAGTGGGTGCTGATCGTATTGCGAATGCGATAGCTGCAAATGCCGCTTATCCTGGAAAAAATATAGTAGTCATTGATTTTGGCACAGCAACGACTTTTTGTGTCATTACTGCTCAAAAAGGGTATTTAGGTGGGGCAATTTTGCCTGGCGTTCGTTTATCCGTTGATGCACTGGCTTCAAAAACGGCAAAATTACCGATAGTGGAAATCGTGAAAACCGAGCAGGTTGTAGGACGCTCAACTATTGAGAGCATACAATCAGGTGTGTTTTATGGGGCTTTAGGTGCCTGTCGTGAATTAATTAATCGTATCAAAGAAGAGGCTTTTCCTGGACAAGAGGTTTTAGTCTTAGCAACCGGAGGATTTGCATCTTTATTTGATAAGCAGGGGATTTATGATCATCTAATTCCTGATTTAGTGCTGCAAGGGGTTCGTTTGGCAGCAGAATATAATCGGTAAA
>NZ_LNXY01000027.1:0-184594 GCF_001467585.1 Legionella drozanskii LLAP-1 | reverse complement strand
TTGGACTTGCCTAGCAAGCTAGGTGATTCCCCCCCCCCCGCGAGAATATTATCCAATTTCTCAAATTCAAAATTCCCGCCGCCGTTACCCTCCATTTTAAATGATCATGTTTAACTCAAAAAGAAACAAATAAAAACAAATTTCAATATAACAAACCACCTTGCCTGTATTTTTTTAAAAAAATCTTCAGTGAGGGGTTGACGCTTGGGAAATTGTGTTTCTATAGTGTATGAAAGTGGTTTAAAATAATAAAAAAGTGGAGAATTGTGGGAAGGTTATGGTTATCAATTGACTATTTGATTAAAATCTAACGAGGCAATTAATAACCAAACCTAACTGCATAAATAATAGTCATGTTTCGTGGAATTAATGCCATTACTATTGACGGAAAAGGTCGTCTTACAGTACCTACCCGCTATCGAGATGCCTTGAGTAGTCAAGATGAGGCTTCCTTGGTAGTGACTATTGATACTGAAGAAACCTGTTTATTGCTTTATCCACTGGCGGAATGGCGAATTATTGAAGCGAAATTACAAAGTTTGCCGAGCTTTAATGCGGCTGCACGACGAATTCAGCGCTTATTGATGGGTCATGCAACGGATGTGGAAATGGATAGCATCGGGCGAGTACTGTTGCCTCAGCTATTAAGAGACTACGCGCAACTTGATAAAAAAGTGGTGATGATTGGTCAGGGAAATAAATTTGAAGTATGGAATGAAACCCTTTGGCTAACTAAGCGTGAGCAGTGGCTAGAGGAAGAGGCATCAAGAGATGGATTGCCTGATGAGATGAAAACTATTTCTTTGTAATGGAAATTAAATATGACAGTGCATCAATCAGTGTTGCTGCAAGAGGCAATCGATGGCTTAGCTATTAAGGCAGACGGTATCTATGTTGATGGAACCTTCGGTCGAGGCGGTCATAGCCGAGCTATTTTACAGCAATTATCTAACTCTGGACGATTGATAGCCGTTGATAAAGATCCCGAAGCAATCAGCTATGCTGAACAGCATTTTGCAGAGGATCAACGGTTTCAAATTTATCATGGTTCTTTCGCAAATCTCGCTGAATGGGCGAAAGAAGCGAAAGTTTACGGACATATCAACGGTATTTTGTTGGATCTTGGGGTTTCTTCACCACAATTAGATAACCCTGAGCGTGGATTTAGTTTTATGCAGCAGGGCCCCTTGGACATGCGTATGAATTTAGACCAAGAGTTAGATGCAGCCCGTTTTATAAATAATGCTGAAGCCGACGAGATGGCTGCGATTTTTAGAGAGTATGGTGAAGAGCGATTTGCCGGCCGTATAGCACGAGCGATTGTGGCAGCGCGAAAAGACGCCCCCATAAAAACGACCGAGGCTTTAGCAGAAATTGTTAAGCAAGCTAATCCAAAATGGGAAAAACATAAACATCCTGCGACGCGAGTCTTTCAAGCAATACGTATTCATGTAAATCAAGAGTTAAATGACTTAATCAAAGCGCTGGATTTAGCAATGGATGTCTTAGCTATCGGTGGTCGCTTGGTAGTCATTAGTTTTCATTCCTTGGAAGATCGGATCGTTAAGCAATTTATGAGGAATAAAGAGTATGGCCAGCGTCCTCCTCCCGGAGTGCCCATTCGCAATGAAGAGATTCAAACTAATTTTAAGAGAATAGGTAAAGCTATAAAAGCTTCTGACAGTGAAATTAAACAAAATGTCAGAGCTCGTAGCGCGGTTTTACGAATAGGAGAAAAATTAGCATGAACGCCGCGGCCAGAGCGATTAATCAAAGCAATTTTTTTAGTGGACAATTATCCGATATGCGGCTCTCAAAACAGCTTTGTTTTCTTTTAACACTATTGCTTGCAGTTCTAGTCACTGCACTAGCTATTGTTTATACTACCAACGAGCACCGCATCTATTTTAGTCAATTGCAGCGCTTAGAGCAGCAGGCTAATCAATTACAATTACAATGGGACCAATTACTTCTCGAGCAAGCTAGTCTTGCTACGCCAGCTCGAGTAGAGCAGTTGGCGGTAGAGAAATTGCAAATGAGACTGCCAGCGGATAAAGAAATTTTTATATTGCGAACAGAATGAAAAATAATGGCCACTGGGCACGATTAATTGTTATTTCCAGTTTTTTCCTTTTATTACTTGCGGCTCTTTTATGGCGCATGCTAGATTTAACGATTTTGCATCGCCAGTTTTTGCAAGGACAAGGCGATGCCCGTAGCTTAAGAGTAGTGGATATCTCAGCGCACAGAGGGATGATCACTGATCGACATGGAATTCCTCTTGCAGTCAGCACACCTGTACAATCAGTTTGGATCAATCCTAAAACCTTTGCCCCCGATAGCAAGCAGCTCGCAGAATTATGTCGATTATTAGGACTTTCATCTAGAAGCTTACAGGCCGGCGTAAGGCAGGCGAGTACTCGCGAGTTTCTCTACTTGCATCGTCAGTTACCTCCGATGTTGGCGAAAAAAATTGAAGAACTTGGTATTCCAGGCGTTAATTTTCAACAAGAATTCAAACGCTATTATCCGGAAGGTGATAGTACAGCGCAGCTGCTTGGATTTACTAACATCGATGATATCGGCATTGAAGGTTTAGAACTCGCTTATCAAGATTGGTTAATGGGGATCAATGGTAAGAAGAGAGTAGTAAAAGATCGAATGGGACAGATCATTGAAGAGCTCGGTTTACTGAAAGCGCCTCGGCCGGGTCATGATCTAGTATTGAGTATTGATCGACGAATTCAATATTTAGCCTATCATGAATTACAAAATACGATGGACAAGTTTGCAGCAAAATCCGGCTCGGTCATAGTGTTGGATACCCAAAATGGAGAAATCTTGGCTGCAGCGAATGCGCCTTCGTTTAATCCTAATGCGCGTGGTCGTTATACTTTAGACAGTTATCGCAATAAGGCGCTGACCGATACCTTTGAACCTGGATCAGTGATAAAGCCCTTTAGCATAGCAAGTGCTTTAGGTAGTGGTCTTTTCAAACCTGATACGGTTATTGATACTCGTCCAAGTTGGATGATTGTTCATGGTCATACCATTCGTGATCTCCATAATTATGGCGTTTTGGATGTGACAGGGGTGCTGCAGCACTCAAGTAATGTCGGCGTGTCAAAGATGGTTTTAGCGAGCCCACCAGACCAGTTAATCGGTTTATTGCAGCGATCTGGTTTTGGCCAGCGAACAGAAAGTGGTTATCCCGGAGAAAGTGATGGTGGCATTATTAATGTTAAAGATGCCAATCCCTTTGTGCTCGGTACCTTGAGCTTTGGTTATGGCATGACAGTTACTACGCTCCAATTAGCTAGAGGTTATGCGATCTTTGCCAATCAAGGACAGCTAATCCCCGTATCCCTGCTGCATACTGAAGCAAAAGTGGTTGGTGAGCAGGTCTTAGATAAGAAAACAGCAGCACAGGTTCTTGCGATGCTGGAAGCAGTATTGGGTAATGAAGGGACTGGTCGCTCCGCAAGGGTACCTGGATATCGTGTGGCTGGAAAAACAGGGACTGCGCAAATTGCAGGGAAAAATGGCTATGAAAAAAATCGTCATATTGCTAGTTTTGTTGGTATTGCACCGGTTTCACATCCTCGATTAGTTGTCGCTGTGGTAATCCACGAGCCCACTAAAAACGGCTATTATGCAGCAGCTGTTGCTGCGCCGCTGTTTGCCCAAGTGATGTCTGGGGCCTTACGCATTCTTGATATCCCACCTGATCAATCTACTATATGAGGTGATGAATGAAATTTGCCGAGCTAATGCAACCTTGGGTGAAAGCTAAGGTTCCTGATTGTGATATTTTAGGTTTGCATAATGATAGTCGGCAAATTAAGCCAGGTTTTTTATTTATTGCTTACCCCGGTCTTGTGGCGGATGGCCGTCTTTTTATTTACCAGGCGATTAATGCTGGAGCGGCAGCTTTTGTTTATGAACCTGAAAATTGGCCATTAAGTCATCCAATTCCTACCGAAGTACCTTCTGTTGCTCTACCTGGTTTAGCTACTAAACTTGCAGGAATTGCTAGTCGATTTTACGGTGAACCAACTAAGAAAATGGATGTCATAGGGGTGACGGGAACAAATGGAAAAACAACCATCGCTTATCAACTTGCACAGGCGCATAACTTGTTAGGTAGTCACTCAGCGTATATCGGAACGATAGGTCAAGGGGAGGTTAGGGCGCTACAGGCTTTAATTAATACTACTCCAGATGCGCTTTGCTTACAGCAGCTCATGCACGAGTATGAGCAAAATTCGATTAAACAGGTATGCATAGAGGTTTCCTCGCATGCCTTGTGCCAAGGACGAGTCGATAGTATAGATTTTCAGCAAGCTATCTTCACCAATCTTAGTCATGACCACCTAGATTATCATCAAACCATGGAAGCCTATGCGGATGCTAAAGCAATGCTATTTGCGAAACCCACGCTAAAATGGTCAATTATAAATCAAGATGATAACTATAGTTTATTGATGCATCAACGCTCTAAAGCAGAGCAAATCCTCAGCTATGGTGTGAAGGAAGCTGCGGATGTGAAGGCTTTGCATTGCGATGTCACTCTTAGAGGCACAAAAATTGACCTAAGTTCTCCTTGGGGAGAGCATGAGTTAACAATTAATGCCTTGGGTTTTTTTAATGTATATAATGCCCTAGCGGTCTTCTCAAGCTTATTAGCCTATGGTTATCCGGTGGAACAAGTCGTTCCCGTAATGGCTCAATTACAAGCTGCCCCTGGACGAATGGAAATTGTAGCAAAAGAGCCCTATGCCATTGTTGATTATGCACACACGCCAGATGCGTTGAAGAATGTTTTAGCGACCTTACAGAATGTGAAAAAAGGGCGAATTATTCTTGTATTTGGCTGCGGTGGTGAGCGGGATAAAACCAAACGCCCAATCATGGGTAGAATTGCCAGCGAGTATGCCGATGTGGCTATCTTAACCGATGATAATCCACGCAACGAAGATTCACTTGCCATTATCGAAGCAATTGAAGCGGGCATTTTCTCTAAAACCAATATTTATAAAATTCCAGAGCGCGAGCAAGCAATTGTCAAGGCTATTAGCTTAGCGAATAAAGAAGATATTATTTTAGTAGCAGGCAAAGGCCACGAGGATTATCAACAAATTGGTAATATTTATTATCCCTACTCCGATAAAGAAGTGATTCGTCGCTTGAATTCTCGGAAATCGACTTAAATGACAGTTGAAATTATAATTATTTGATTTACAATGATTCGAGATGTCTGTTTTGTGATCAATTGTTATTCGATATAATGTTTTAAAACATAGGTAGGTGGTTGTGGCTTTGGGTGAGAACGAAAAAAAAGTACTAGTATTTGCAGCAGGTAACAATGATTTGAAGAAAGTCCAATACTTTTTTGATATAAAATCAGCAGAAAGTCTACCCGATTCTAATAATATCTTCCAAGCTTTGGAAAACGCCTGTTTTCACGGAGCTATTGAAGTCACCCAGTATTTATGTCAAATCGAAGAACCAAAACTTGAGCAATCAAAGCATGACCTTTTTCTTAAGCTTATCGAATATGATTGGTTGTCAAAGAGACAACGTTTCGACTTGTTAAAGGCCTTTATTGAGGGGGATCATCCTCCTACTCAAGAAGTATTGACGTCTGCGATTCGCTATATGGAAAATATAGAATCATTAGGACTGAGAGCAGCTAAAGGAAGATTTTTTTCACAAAGTCCTTCAGAAACTATTCCTAGCCCGTCAGTGCCTTCAGTTGAGAATAAGTGCTTACCTGAACTATTGCCAGAACAAAAGCAAGCTCTTGAAACAATGAACACTGTTTTAGATGATCGGTTTCCATGCAATTTAGACAAAAATAAAGCTCTTCTAATCAATGCAATTTACGATTTTGTTCGGGAGTATCCCGTAGAGCAAACGTGGCAAGATTTATATCAATTTGAAAAAGCAGCACTAAATCATCTCTTGTTAAACGAGGTTACTGGGAAAACCAAAGATCATTTGTTAAAGCTTGCACATGAGCATTTTCATCATCAAGATGCTTTTTTACGTGGTTTTGCTGACTTTTTACAGATTTTTAGCCTTACTTTTCCTTTCGTTATGCTAGCTCGCAGTTGTATGGGAAAAACCTTATTATTCTCCCAAGCTAAAACAAATCGAGAAACGGAATTGGAAAATATACTTTTTGAACTGGATTTGACCAGCCCAACTTAAAATCCAAAAATTTTACTAATTTTATGATTACTCATTGAAAGAGCATAACAACAAAAATCGTAACGATTTTGATGGGCTTTGCGAAGATTTAAGAAAGCCGATTCGAGATTAGCTGCTGTTTTTAATTGCAGGGTTTCATGAAGAGGGTTGTATAATTTTAAAGCTAAATCTTGCCAATTTTTTTCTTCATAAGAAAGGCTTGGAGCCTTCGGATAAAAATTAAATTGCGGCGATTCTAGTTGCATATAAGCATGCAATTTTTCGCTAATCATCTCAATTGCTCGATATTTTGCTTCAATACTATGACCTGCGACATGTGGAGTACAGAGAGTTGCTAGCTCGATAATTTTAGAATTTATTTTGGGCTCATTAGAAAAAACATCGGTGCAATAAATCAGCGTCTTTTTCTGCTCCAACAGGGCTTCTTCGTCGACGATGCCGCCGCGTGATGCATTAATAATAACGGTGTTTGGTTTTAATTGCTTAAGTAATGATTCATTAAAAAGATTAGAGCTTGGGTAAGGATGCTCATCATGTAAATTAGCGTGTATGGAAATGAGATTGCAGAGAGCTAGCTCTTCAAGTGTACTATTTTTAAACTCTTCATCCTGTTCTGCTTTAATCGGGTCATAGCAAATCACTTCCATGCCGGCTGCAGTTAAGCGCTTGACTACTCTTGAGCCTACTTCCCCTACGCCAACTACACCCGCTTTTGAACCTGAAAAGTTTTTATAGCGTTGTAGATAGGCGAGGGTAGCAATAACATAATCAGCAACAGCTATCGCGTTGCTTCCTTTGGCATCGATTAATTGGATTGAATTGTTTTTTAGATAAAGTGAATCAATATGGTCTGTGCCTGAGCTTGCCGTCGCCACGTAGCTGAGAGCATGACCTTTTAATAATTTTTCATTGACCTTCAGTGTGGCGCGACAAATTAAAACTTGCTGATTCTTAAGTAGTTCGGGCAGTTCATTGGCATTGTTATAGAGACTCAGTTCAAAGGGCTTGGGAAACGCTTGATGCAATCCCGGTAAACTGGCATCAGCGATAATCTTCATATACCAAATAACGCATAGAGCCCAGCCAGTGACCATCTTAGCGGCGGTTGAATTAACCAGCCGAGAGCACCCGTAAAAATAAGAGCTAGAAGAATAAAGAAACCATAAGGTTCAATTTTTTGATACTGAATGGCTTGTTTTAGAGGTAAAAGACTCGCCACTATCCGACTCCCGTCTAATGGTGGAATAGGAATCAAATTCAGGAAGGCCAATAGTAGATTAATGATAATTCCAGCTTGACCCGATAGAGCCATGAATAAGGCAGCATTAGAAGTAGTAGGATTAAGAATCAATCCTACTTTAAGGCAAACTGCCCATAAAATCGCCATTAATAAATTGGATACCGGCCCTGCGGCTGTGGCAAGCGCCATATCTCGTCGTGGATTACGTAGTAAAGAGGCATTGATGGGTACAGGCTTTGCCCAGCCAAACACAAAGCTAAATTGACTTAATACAAGCACTAGAATCGGGATAAGGATGGTACCCACTAGATCAATATGTTTTATTGGATTAAAACTCAAACGTCCGAGCATTTTAGCCGTGGTGTCACCACAGCGTGAAGCGACCCAAGCATGTGCAGCTTCGTGGATAGTAATTGCAAATAGCACCGGAAGTATCCATATCACTATTCGTTGGACAGTTGATAATTCAAGCATAAAGAGGACTTGTCATTTAAGGAAGGCTAATTCTAACGGATTGTTATGCCTTTGCTCAAGGGTAATCTCTGTTCAGAGACATCGCTGGCGCTCCTCCTCAGGCTGAACGGTTCAGTAAAATACTGGATTTGGCTCGAAATATTGACGATACCTCAGGCCTGGGCCGTCAGCTTTCGCGGAGGGTCAAAGCGTTGGCCAAGCCTTAGAGGTCCTTAATATGCGTTTTTTTTCACCAAAAGACCATCCTCTCCAAGGATGAGCTTTTTAATACCTCCTGTCGCTAGAATTTAATGAAGAGCTCTTATATACTCGCTAGCACATCAGTGATTAGGATTCTACTGAAGTGCTGGAAAAATTGAATAACTATTTGCTTTTAGGGCTATTTTCTTTATTAGTTCTTATACCTGGCATTGCCAAAATGCCGGTTATTGATAGAGATGAAGCTCATTTTGCACAAGCAAGTAGACAGATGGTGCAAACAGGGAATTTTTTTCAAATTCACTTCCAAGATCAGGCACGTTTTCGCAAACCGCCAGGGATTAATTGGCTGCAAGCGGCGTCGGTGAAATTATTTAGCAATGCTGATGACAGTACGATATGGCCTTATCGTATTCCCTCGTTATTAGGGGCTTTAGTTTCCATTTTGCTGAGCTACACCTTTTTTCGACGGTTTGTCGGACAAACGATCGCTGTTCTTGCCGCCGCTTTACTTGCTTCCACTTTATTATTAGTGGTTGAAAGCCATATGGCTGTGATTGATACCTCTTTGCTGTCATCCGTTGTAATAATGCAAGGTGCTTTGTGGATCATCTACCAAGCAGGAATGCAGAATAAATCTCTATCGCCAATTTGGGCGCTTTGTTTTTGGTTAGCAATGGCTTATGGAGGGGTATTAAAAGGGGTAACTCCCTTGATTGGGATTTTATCAATAATCACACTCTGTCTTATAGAAAAACAGGTTAAATGGTTACGTAATTTGCATATAATCAGCGGATTATTGCTGTTTTTTATGCTTAGTCTTAGTTGGCTCTATTTGGTAAATAGAGCAGAGCAGTCTAATTATTTGTTAAAAATCATTTCTAAAGATTTATTACCGAAGTTAGCAGGTGGACATGAGTCTCATGGCAAACCGCCTTTGTTTCACCTTTTCATTCTCCCGCTGACCTTTTGGCCTGCTTCTCTGTTTTTATGGCAAGCTGCGGTTTATGCCGTGCGCAATCGCTGTGACCAGGTGGTGAAATTTTTATTAGCCTGGATTATTCCTACTTGGCTTTTCTTCGAATTAATGCCCACCAAGTTACCGCAATATGTCTTACCAACCTTTCCTGCTATCGCCTTACTTTGTGCTTTGGCCCTTAGAAAAGAGGAGAACTACCCAGGAAGATGGTTGCATATATTGCAAGTACTGTGGGTGGTTTTATCAATTGGGTTGGCACTCAGTTTACTAGGCTTGCCTTATGTGGTGATGCATCAATTTACGCTGACTGGGTTTATTCTATTTCTAAGTATCACGGTGCTAAGTACTACAGCAGCTTATTTTGCTTGGAATGGACTCTATCAACGGGCAAGTCTAGCTGTTTTAGCACTAGCGCTGCTGAGCTATTCACTTATTTTTACTAGTCTTTTACCTGAGCTAAAACCTATTTGGTTAACAAAAAATATTATTCAACTGATTGATAAAAAAGCGATATCGGATAATAAACCCTTACTAGTAGTGGGTTTTGAGGAGCCCAGTTTAGTGTTTAATCTAAATACGCACTTAGTTCAATTTACCAACATCTTGGATGCAACAAAAATTTTGCTGTCTGATTCTTCTCGTATCGCAATAATAGAGCCTAAGATTTTTGATCAATGGATTAGTAATCGCACAAATATAATGGTTCTGGCTCGAACCCAAGGATTTAACTACTCGAAGGGCCGGTGGTTAGATCTTTTTTTAGTTGGACAACAAGCGACTGGAGTTACAAATGTCACCCTTTGATCGCCTATTTTCAATAATGACAAAGCCTCTGGCCATCATTCTTTTTCTCGCTTTAATCCTATGTCTTTATTTATATTTTGATAAACCACTAGCCTATTATTTTTATGTTCTTGATTTAAGAGATCAAATTCCTGTTTTGAGTTTTCTCACCCGATTAGGGTTAGGGGTTATCTACATTCCCACTTTTTTAGCGTTAGCACTCATTTTCCGTTTTATATCAGCGAATCCTCGCTGGGAGGCCCGTGCTTGGTTTTTATTTCTGTGTGTAACTGTTCCGGGTCTTATTTGTTTTTTTCTTAAGATTGTTTTGGGACGCGCCCGTCCTAGTATGCTTCTTTATAATCAACTTTATGGTTTTTATGGGCTAAAATGGAATGCCCATTATTGGTCGTTTCCTTCAGGCCATACTACGACCATCATGGGGCTTATCTTAGGTTTAAGTATTTTGTTTCCGCGATATTTCTTTGCTTTTATTTTATTGGGAATCACTGTCGCCTTATCAAGAGTTTTTCTTAGTCATCATTTTCTGAGTGATGTATTATTTGCAGCCTACCTCGCCTTAGTCGAAGTGGGTGTTCTGCTTTACATTTTACGACGAAAATCCTGGCTAACTCCTGTATGGGGACATACAATATCCCCCTAATAATGCTTTAATTTTATAAAGTTAGGTTTTAACATGGATTCTATTCAGCGGAAAGAAGTCTCAATAATCATCCCAGTTTATAATGAAGCGGATAATGTTGAATTATTACATCAAGAAATCGTTGCTGCTCTTCCAGAACAATTTATTTACGAGATTATCTTTGTGGATGATGGTAGTACCGATGGTTCTATCAAGCAGTTAAAAAATTTAGCGCAAAAATACAGCAACGCTCGTGTTATATTTCATAAGCAAAATTATGGACAAAGTGCGGCCTTATTAAGTGGCGCGCAAGCGGCACGTTATTCAATGTTAGTGACATTGGATGGTGATGGTCAGAATGATCCGGCAGACATTCCCCATTTGTTTGAGCAATTACAAGACTCTCAGACTGTAGTTTTAGGGAATCGGAAAAAAAGAGATGATAATGGTCTGCGTAAATTCTCTTCTTTTGTTGGCAATGAAGTCAGACGTCGCTTATTAAATGATGAATGCAGGGATACCGGCTGCAGCTTAAAATTATTTCCTCGTGACGCTTTTTTAGCGTTGCCCCATTTCAATCATTTACACCGATTTTTACCTGCTTTATTCAAAAGAGCGGGATTTAAATTAGTGAATTTGCCAGTAAACCACCGACCCCGATGGCATGGGGTTTCTAAATATGGTGTGATGAATCGCCTGTTCGTTGGAATACACGATTTAATCGGCGTTCGCTGGTTACTTAAGCGCCCTTGTTCACCGGAGGTGACTCGCTATGAACATTAATTATTATTGGCTTACTATCGGCTTTATTGGGCAAGGAATATTTTCTGCGCGTTTTATTGTGCAGTGGCTAGTCAGCGAGAGGGAGAAGAAAAGTATAATTCCTGTCGCTTTTTGGTATTTAAGCCTATTTGGTGGCATCACTTTACTGCTCTATTCGATTTATAAACGCGATCCTGTATTTATTTTAGGACAATCTACGGGCGTTTTTATTTACGCCCGAAATTTGTATTTAATTCATCGTGAGCGCTCATCCCGAATGGCGAAGTTAAGGCAGCATAGTTTAGCAAACGAATAATCATTTCACAGAGGAATAGGCGTAACCAGCAACAACTTTCTGGTTCTTAGAGTCTTTAATCAAAGTTATGCCGCTGACTTCCGGTTGCATGCCTGCAAAAAAATCCACCCAGATTGGCCTTTCCGTCGTGTGCCAAATCAGTAATGAATGCCCACGAGGTAATTTCGGATAAGTTGAGGGATGTAATAACCAGCCTGTTTGCTCAGGTAGCATTAGCATGAAATTGCCTAAAAGCCAAAGTGAGTCCGCAACAAGGTATTCTGTGGGCTGCGGTTTTGTTTTGATTGTCTGCATCATTTGATTAATCAGTAACCGCTGCTGATTTTTTTGTTCGCTATGACCTCTATAGATTAATACCATAAAAAAGAGACCTTGCGTCAATAAAGCCAAAATCAGAAATTGTTTTACTCTTGGCTTTAATTCCTCTATTAATTTCACTCGATTAAACATTAAAAGGGGAGATAGAAAAAGAATAGGTATCAGCCAGCGGGTTTCAAAATTACTCAGGCCACCAAAGAAAACTAAAGCGATTAGCAGCGGGATGCTCATAAAATGATAGCGTATAAGCAAGGAATTTGAGGGATTTATGGGGGCAGTGTTTCGCCAATTTGAGAAAAAAAGTCCAGAAATAATGACATTGGGGAGCAAAAAAATGAGGCAGCCTTTAATTAAATCGATGAACCCATGAAATTGCCTAGTTTCATTCGTGAGTTTATAAGCGCTACGAAATGCAAGATTAGGATAGTGCGTAAGCCAAAAAAAATAAGGGCTAGCAACTATAGCGGCAATAAAGAGCGTAATGAGCAGATGCCAGTTAAGTAGTTTAGCTCGATAAGCGTTCAAAGAAATTGCACTCGCAATTAGCAAACTAAGAAAGATGAGGTAATTAAATTTAGAAAGAAATCCTATGCCTATGAACAAACCGAAAATTGCATACCAAGCCGTTTTTGCTAAACCTGAGGGAGCAACAAGCCAGTACCAAGTCAGGCAAGCTGCAAATAAAGCTAAAACGGAATGGGTATTGTCTTTGATTAAGTCCAAACTAATTGAAGGAATAAATGCCCAACTCAATGTTGCACACCAGGCTAATAAAGTGGACTGACAGTAAAGGCGGCAAATTTGATGAAAACTATAAAGACAACCAAAGAGCAGCAGGGATTTTAATACAGCAAGACTCACTAGATGTCGGCCAAGTAACTGAAAAATAAGGTATTGAAGCCAAGAATAGAGGGGCGGTTGATCGGGGTAACCGAGCTTGAGCTGTTGAGCCATGACGATTTGCTCGGCCTCGTCTATTTCTAAAAGTTGCCCGCGCAAAAAAGTACGCAGCAAAATAACAAGAATAGTGAATAAAAATAAAAAAAGCGCAGGTCGATTAACCCAAGCCTGCTGTTCGATGGAGTGTTTATCCAACATCTTCTTTCATCTACCGATAAGTAATACAGAATTGTCATTTTTATCTATTTTGCTGATAATGGACAGATTTATTTAGGGATAAATATGATTATCGCGGTCTATGGCGCTGGGTATGTGGGTTTAGTATCTGCGGCCTGCCTTGCTAAATTAGGGCATTGGGTCACCTGTGCTGATATCAATGAAGAGCGAATAGACCTACTTTTGCGGGGTCAATGCCCATTTTATGAGCAGCAACTTCCTGAATTATTGCAGGAGCAACTTGCCTCTAAACAACTTCATTTTACTGCAGATTTAGCATCGGCCATAAAACAAGCGGAAATACATATTATTGCTACGGGAACACCGAGCTTAGCTGATGGCAACGCTGACTTATCGCAAGTTTATGCAGTAGCTTCGCAAATCGCTAAAGAGGTCAATCATGACTGTCTCATAGTGATTAAATCCACTGTGCCTGTGGGGACGGCTGATGCAATTCAAAAGCATATTCATAAAGAGTTAGCTAGCGAAGGTAAGACAGTGCAGATCGCTGTCGCTTCTAATCCTGAATTTTTAAGAGAGGGTACGGCTGTTCATGATTTTCTAAATGCGGACCGAGTAATTATAGGCGGGGATGCGCAAACATTTGCAGTTTTAAAATCCATTTATCAGCCTCTCAGCGAACAGGGAGTTCCTGTTTTAACCATGAGTCGGCGCTCTGCCGAACTTACTAAATATTCGGCAAATGCTATGCTGGCCTGTCGTATCAGTTTTATAAATCAAATCAGTCGTCTTGCGGATAAGCTGGGGGCGAATATCGATGAAATACGCCAAGGAATAGGTTTGGATCATCGTATCGGCCCTCATTTTCTACAGGCAGGAATTGGCTATGGTGGCTCTTGTTTTCCCAAAGATGTACGTGCTTTGATCCATACTGCTAAAGCAGTGGACGTGGATACTAATTTGTTGGACGCCATAGAAACAATCAATAGCTTACAAAAAAACTGGATTTTTGAGCAAATAACTAACCATTTTGAGCAAAAATTAAATGGATTAACGATAGGAATCTGGGGTGTATCGTTTAAACCTGGAACAGATGATTTGCGCGAAGCCAGTAGCTTAGTTATTATCAATGCTTTATTAAAAGCAGGGGTTAAACTTCGCGTTTTTGACCCAGTAGCGATGCCAGCCGCAGAGCAGTTATTAGCAGACAATACAGCGATTAGTTGGTGCGATTCGTTGGAAGCGGTTTTTACTACGCCTTTACAAGCTTTGGCGATTGCAACGGAATGGCCACAATTTAAAAATTATAATCTTAATAGTCTAAAAACTAAGCTAGGAAATGCACCCCTTTTTGATGGTCGTAATTGTTTTGAATTATCTAAAGTGATTCTGTCTCAATTAGCGTGTTATTATTCTGTAGGTCGTCCACCCATTGTTAACCTTTAGAAGAGGTGAACCAGGGCGAAAAACTGAGATGGTCTTGTGGGAAAAATAAATATTTAGTATAGGTATCGCATCTTGAGGTAAGGAGATTATTGACGATGCAAGTAAAGAAAGCTGTTTTTCCGGTTGCTGGGTTAGGTTCCCGTTTTTTACCCGCAACAAAAGCGAATCCTAAGGAAATGCTACCGATTGTCGATAAGCCATTGATCCAATATGCCGTAGAAGAAGCGGTTCGAGCGGGCATTAGCCATGTGATTTTTATTACGAGTTCAACCAAACGGGCGATAGAAGATCATTTTGATAATCATTTCGAGCTAGAAACACGCTTGCAAGAGCAAGGTAAAGAACAACTACTTGAACTAGTAAAAAGTGTTTCCCCCCCCGGTATTCAATTTTCATACGTGAGACAAAATCAACCTTTAGGGCTAGGGCATGCGATTCTTTGTGCTGAACATGTGGTAGGTGATGATCCTTTCGCAGTTTTACTAGCAGACGATCTCATTGATGATTCAAAATTACCTTGCCTGTCGATGATGACTGAGCTTTTTAAAAAAGATAAGCACTCCATTGTGGCCGTTCAACCTATTCCTTGGAGTGAGGTGAGTCACTATGGAATTGTACGAGTCGCTGACGCCTCTGAGAATCATGCTGTCATTCTCGATATGATCGAAAAACCACAAAGAGAACTAGCGCCTTCAAATCTTGCGGCTGTAGGTAGATATATTTTTACCCCCGAGATTTTTAGATGTCTTAGACAAACGAGTGCAGATTCCCGCGGCGAAATTCAGTTAACCGACGGTATCAAGCACTTAGTCAATGAACAAAAAGTGTATGCTTACCAATTCCTTGGAAAACGTTATGATTGCGGGTCGAAATTAGGTTATTTGCAAGCAACGGTTGAGTTTGGAATGTATCACTCTGAAGTGGGGCAGGCTTTTAGGGATTATTTACGTACATTAGACGAATGAGTCTTAAAATTTTTTTATCAAGAGATCGTTGGTTTTTCGTTCATCCTGTTGAATTGGAGCTACCATCTCTGGCAATATGCTGAACTGATTTGAAATTCCAGTGAGGAACTATGAAAATTCTAGTTGCAGTGAAGCGAGTAGTAGACCCCTACGTCAAGGTGCGAGTTAAAGCAGATGGCACGGGTGTGGAAAAGCAAAACGTCAAAATGTCCATGAACCCTTTTGATGAGATTGCAATAGAACAAGCAATCCGCTTGCTTGAACAAAAAATTGCAACAGAAGTAATCGCTGTAACAATAGGCTCTGATGCTAGCCAAGAAACGTTGAGACAGGCTTTAGCCTTGGGGGCGAATCGGGCAATCCTCGTTAAAACCGACTCTAATCATTGTAGTCTTAATATTGCAAAAATTTTGCAAAAAATTGCTATGGATGAGCAACCTGATATGATTTTAATGGGAAAACAGACGATTGATGGAGATAACAATCAAACGCCGCAAATGCTAGCAGCACTGCTGAATTGGCCTCAAGCAACCTTTATCTCTGAACTGAATATCGAGGGCCGCTCTATAAAAACAACTCGTGAAATAGATGGCGGTTTGGAAACGCTCGGCATGACTTTACCGGCAGTAATTTCTGTTGATCTTCGCTTAAATGAACCGCGCTATGCTAGTTTACCCAACATTATGAAAGCGAAGTCCAAACCTTTGTCAGTGCTTGATTTAGATACACTGGGCTTAGAACTCAAAAATCATATCGAAATTCTTGCGGTAACGGCACCTCCAACTCGTGGTGGAGGGATCAAGGTGGATTCAGTTGAAGAACTACTGAAAAAATTAAAAGAAGAAGCCAAGGTGCTTTAATCAGGAGGAAATTATGAGCACTTTAGTCATTGTTGAACACGATAACCAGCAGATGCATGCGGCGACACGTAATACTTTTGCAGCTGCATTGCAATTAGATAAAAATCCGGTCTTACTTGTCGTAGGCCATGACTGTCATAAGGTAGCTGAGCAAGCCGCCGCTATGGCCGGAGTGCACGCAGTTTGGTTGGTTGATAATTCTTGCTATGCTCACCAGCTTGCAGAAAATATGAGTGAATTAGTCGTCGCAATGGCTTCTTCATTTTCGGCAATCCTTGCTCCTGCATCTACTTTTGGTAAAAATTTATTACCCCGTGTTGCCGCAAAATTAGATGTGGCGCAAGTTTCCGATGTAAGTCGGATCATTGATCAAAACACGTTTGAGCATCCAATCTATGCAGGTAATGCGATTGAAACAGTACGAGTTTTGGACAAAATTAAAGTCTTAACGATTCGTACAACCGCGTTTGATGCCATTAATGAAACACAAAGTCCTTGTTCTATTGACCAGATTGATAAACTGGTTGAAGAAAAGAATTCTCATTTCATCAAGCACGAACTAAGTCGCTCAGAACGTCCTGATCTAAGTAGTGCTAAAATCGTTGTTTCCGGTGGACGCGGTCTGCAAAGTGCAGAGAAATTTAAATTAATTGAAGAACTTGCTGATGCTTTAGGTGCTGCTGTGGGTGCATCAAGAGCTGCTGTTGATGCTGGTTTTGTCCCGAATGACTTCCAGGTTGGTCAGACTGGAAAAGTGATTGCTCCTACCTTATACATTGCTGTTGGTATTTCTGGAGCAATACAGCATTTGGCAGGAATGAAAGATTCAAAAGTCATCGTAGCGATTAACAAGGATGCTGAGGCTCCAATTTTCCAAATTGCTACTTATGGTTTGGTTGGTGATTTGTTTGAATTGATTCCGCAAATGATTAAGCAAATAAAGGAAAATTAAGAAAGATTAGGCTAACAATTTAGAAGGAATATATTATGTTTGTTGGAGTTCCAAAGGAAATAAAATCGCAAGAAAATCGCGTAGGTCTTGTACCTGCAAGCGTTAGAGAAATTGTACGCACTGGCAGTACAGTTTTAGTGGAAAAAGGGGCAGGATTGGGAATTGGCATTAGTGATGACCACTACAGTGCGGCAGGAGCAGAAATAGTTGCCACTCCCGATGAAATTTTTGAGCGCGCTGAACTTATCGTAAAAGTAAAAGAACCACAACCCATTGAATGCCGACGTTTAAGAGAAGGACAGACGCTATTTACCTATTTGCATTTAGCGCCAGATCCTCAACAAACTCGACTGCTCAAAGAATCTGGGGCCACGGCAATTGCCTACGAAACAGTGACCCAAAATGATGGTGGATTACCTTTATTAACACCCATGTCACAGGTCGCTGGAAGAATGTCTATTCAAGCAGGAGCACACTGCCTGGAGATGGCACAAGGAGGCTCTGGAGTTTTATTAGGCGGTGTACCTGGTGTCGCACCGGCAAATGTCGTGGTAATTGGCGGCGGTGTAGTGGGAACTAATGCCGTGCGCATGGCCATGGGTATGGAAGCTCGCGTTACTGTGTTAGATAAATCATTATGTCGTTTGCGAGAACTTGATTTTCAGTTCGGCTCAAAGCTCAATACAATTTATGCAACGGTTGAAGCTTTAGAACAATATGTAGCCGCGGCCGATTTAGTCATCGGAGCAGTACTTGTTCCAGGTGCAGCAGCTCCTAAGCTAGTGAGTCGTACTATGTTAAAAACAATGCGGCCAGGCTCTGTGGTGGTTGATGTCGCCATCGATCAGGGCGGTTGCTTTGAAACGAGTAAGCCAACGACGCATCAAGAACCGACTTATGTGGTGGACAATGTTGTTCATTACTGCGTCGCCAATATGCCAGGCGCCGTTCCTCGCACCTCCACCTTCGCACTCAACAACGCGACGCTGCCCTTTGTGATGAGTTTGGTTACTAAAGGAGTTAAGCTGGCTTTATTAAGTGACGGCCATTTATTGAATGGGTTGAATGTTCACAAAGGTATGATTACTTATGAAGCAGTTGCTCGTGATTTAGGCTATGAATACGTTGCCGCTACGGATGCCTTGGCGAGTTAGCGGGTTATATGGACCCCCGCGGTCGACGCCGCGGGGATTCGCAGTATCAATTGAATAATCATTACACTCCACCAAGGCGTGAGGTGGAGAAATCTTGCGTAATTCAGCGGCATCTATTCAACTACACTTTCTGCAAGGTCTTAGACTGAGCTTGAGCAGCTAATTGCTGACGATAGGGCTGTAGTTCAGATAAAATCAAGGGTTGCAATAAGCCCTTTGCCAAAAAAATCGAAGCGAGAGGTGTAAGATGAGCGGCGTCCCAAGTTACTAAACCTTCACGCCTATTATCATTAACATAAGAGATACAACCTTTTCTATTACAGAAAAAATCCCATAAAGAAACATAGCGTATGCCATTTGTAGCATTCAAATATTTCTTCTTCATAGTCCACTCAGTGGACAAAATATCCGGCCTAATATTCTCTTGAGTCAACCGTTTAGGGGTGTAGTGCCAATATTTATTAAGAACCAATTTATGCAAGGGAATATTCCACTGAGGTACTGGGCCTAAGACGAAAATTTTCTCAATACCTATTTTCTTCAATTCCATAATTATTTTATCTAAGTTGTCGTTATTTTCATGTTGTATGGCCTGGGCCAAAATGACAATTTTAGGACGTTCTTTTCTAACCGTATCTAGAGCAACTTTATTGGATACAACACAGAAATTATCGTTTTTGGCGAGAGGTCTATCCACCCATGTTGGTTGGCAACCAGAACTTGCTACTTGCAGTACGGAAATATCTTTAGGCAGAGTTTTGGCTAAGCCATAATAGAGCTGTTGAGCATGAGAATCGCCCCAGAGAAAGACAGATACATCCGTTTTTGCTGTTTGGCAGCTCTCAGCAATAGATGGTATAGGTATTTCTGTGGCATGTTCATGGGCATAAGCGTCAATATCATAGAAGTTGCATTCGTTCCTGTATTTTTTTCCTATATTATTTTCGACAATATACTTTAGTCTTGGTTGAGAATTTTCAAAAAAATCCGCATAATCGCCGCGATCTTTTAAGCGAAAACTAAAACCATCATATTTATCGGTTTGGTAACCAATAATGCCCATTAGAAGCATAGTAAAAACTAATCCAACTTTAACTCTGCTTTGTTGACTAAAGCGCAGTGGTTTTTCAATAAATTGAAAAGTAAGCCAGGCAAAAATAATGCTAAGTGCTATCAAAATCAAGGTGATTTTAGTCGGAATTAGCTCACCTAAAAAAATATGTCCGAATGACAACAAAGGCCAGTGCCATAGATAAAGTGGATAACTAATTAAACCTAGCCACTTCATGACAGGATTAGAAAGAATAACTCGGTTTAACCAGGCTTGGGGACCTGCGACAATAATATAATAACTACCTACGCAAGGTAACAAAGCCCACCACCCTGGAAAATCCTTTCTTTTATCAATTAAGAGAAGGGCTAAGCTAATTAAAATAAAGCCGAATAACGATTGATAATGAGCTAGTTTTTTTTGCCCATGAGCTAAAACCAGATGTTGATCTTTCTCATTAATTCGAAATTTCAGATCGACAGTCCACTTAACAGGGTAAAGGGTTAGGTAGGCTAATAATGCACCAGTCAATAACTCCCAAAAACGGCTGATAGGCGAGTAAAATGCTTCAATACTTTGGTGATGAACTTTGGCAACATTAAATCCAAATGAGATTAAAATAATGGTTAGGATGAGCATTAAAAGATTGAATTTTCGTTTACAAGCTAACCAAAGTAAAAGTGGCCAAATAATATAGAATTGCTCTTCGATAGCTAAAGACCACAAATGTAAAAAAGGTTTTTTTTCAGCAATATTATCGAAATATCCAGCCTCACCCCAGAAGGTAAAATTAGAAATAAATCCTGCACCTGAAGTCATATGCCTACCCAGTTGCTTATATTCATCGCCGAGAAGCATAAACCAACCGAATAAATAGCAGCTCATTAATACAAAAATAAGTGCAGGAAAAATGCGTTTTATGCGGCGTGAGTAAAAGTCTACAAAACTAAAACAGTTGGTAGCCAAATTCTCCAAAATAATTTTGCTAATTAAAAATCCTGAAATAATAAAGAAAATATCAACACCGACGAAGCCTCCTTTCAGTAAGGAAGGAAAGGCATGAAAACAAACCACGGAGAGAACGGCAATAGCACGAAGACCATCAATGTCCGGTCGGTATTGTGAATGTGCCATTAAGATCCTTGCACAGGATAAAGAGTGCTTATTATTACTTATATATGTGAAAAATAAAATAAGATTGATGGGCTGAAAGAGTGAAGAGATAAGGTGAGTAGAGAGGGGCTGGATTGGCTAGTGAGTGTCGGTACTGTCTTGAGTATACCATCTACTATCAAAGCGAATCCCGCGACTTTGACCTTACCATTAGGGCCAATTGGAAGGCTTTGATAGCGGGATCCATGGATTTAGCTCGCTCTACTTTCTAGCCCTATTGAACATGGCGTGGTCAAGCCAAGTGGATTCGCCAATCTGATCCTTGGCACAACATTTCACCTAAGACTTAAAACAAATTTTCCTGCTCTTGCGAATTAGTTGATGCTTGAACCGCTGAATTTTCTGCAGTAATTGTCGGATCACTATAAACTGATGTTGAAGAATTAGATTCCTCGGAGCCGGGAATGTCCTGCGCGCGGAAGTATTCAACAATCGCATTCGTTTGATTATTTTTAGCAAGCAAACCTGTAGTTGGATCGATGAGAGCTGAAACTACATTTTGAGGTTGAGTTAATTCTTGCTCAGAAGTGTTCGACAGCGCCACTTTCATAAAATCTATCCATAAAGGTAGAGCAAGATTAGCAGCGTATTCATGTAATGATTGCGGGATATCAAAACCAACCCAAGTGGTAACAACGATTTCAGAATTGAAGCCAGCAAACCAAGCATCCACCTGATCATTAGTCGTTCCAGTTTTGCCTGCGAGATCTTGACGATTTAGTACTTTTGCAGCACGAGCCGTACCATGTTGAATAACATCTTTTAATGCAGAGTTCATCAAAAAGGCAACGTCTTCTGGAATGACGCGCGGTGCTAAAGTAGACGGATCTACTTTAGTTAGATCACAATTTTTACAAACTACCGTCGGTTTAGCTTGTAAAAGAATTTTGCCGTCATTGTCAGTAATATGATCAATTAAGAAAGGTTCAATTTTATACCCACCATTGGCAAAAACAGCATAGGCGGTTGTTAAATCCATAGGGCTGACTGAAAGACTACCTAGCGCTAAAGATAAGGCCCTTGGCAGGCTTGATTTACGGAAGCCAAAATGACTAATGAAATCAATGGCATAATCAAAGCCGATATCATCCAGAACACGAATAGAGACTAAATTTCGCGACCGAACTAAAGCATCCTTAAGTCGAGTTGGCCCGTTAAAGGTTAAATTATCATTATGCGGACGCCATAAATTTGCTTGGCTGGGATCATCAACAACGACAGGTGCATCATTGACCAGCGTGGCAAGAGTATAACCTTTATTTAAAGCTGCGGCATAAATAAAAGGTTTAAAGCTTGAACCAGGTTGTCTCTCTGATTGCGTTGCACGGTTAAATTTACTCTTCTGGAAATTAAACCCACCGACTAAAGCTTCCAAGGCGCCATTATTTGGATTTAAAGCAACAAGCGCTGCTTCCACTTGCGGCACTTGGGATAATTGCCAGAGTTCGCTTTGATTACGCACGTAGACAATATCACCCACTTTAACGACTTGTCTTGCTTTGGTCGGGGCTTTGCCCATCCAACCGTTTTTAAGTGCTGGTCTGGCCCAGGATAATCCTTCCCAGGGAATGGTAAATTTTAATCCATAGCGGGTTGTAGCGGAGGCTTCTTTTTCACCGACAGATAAAATAACAACCGGCTCAAGATCATTAATAATGGGGTATTGAACAAGAATTTTATGCAATGATTCAGTTGATTGATCATCAACGCCACCGATATTAGCAACAGGTCCTCTGTAGCCATGGCGACGATCATAAGCGAGAAGATTATTCGTAACGACTTGATTAGCTGCCGTTTGTAGAGGTCCTTTGATCGTGGTGTAAACCTTATAGCCTTTGGTATAAGCTTTGGTTCCAAAATGTTCGAACATGGATTGGCGTATCATTTCTGCCACATAAGGCGCATTAACTTGTACATTTGTACCATGATATTTCGCTGTAATAGGCTGGCTTATTGCCTCCTGGCATTCTTTTTCGGTGATAAATTTTTCTTCGAGTAGACGCTCTAACACGTGGTCTCGACGCTTCTTGGCTGCCAGAGGATTAGCAATGGGGTTTTGCGTTGAGGGCGCTTGAGGCAAGCCAGCGATCATGGCTATTTCAGCAAGATTTAATTCTTTCAAGGATTTTCCGTAGTAAACCATGGCTGCAGCACCCACGCCGTAAGCACGGTTTCCGAGATAAATTTTATTAAGATAGAGTTCGAGAATTTTCTCTTTACTTAGTTCTCTATCAATTTTAATTGCCAGCAAAATTTCATTGAATTTACGTAAAAAGGTTTTTTTGCGCGTTAGGAAGAAGTTACGCGCAACCTGCATGGTGATCGTACTACCGCCTTGTGATTTTGTTCCTGTTTGGATCATACGCACTGTTGCTCGGCCTAAACCAAAAATATCCACACCTGGATGTTCAAAGAAGCGTTGATCTTCAGTTGCTAAAAGGGCATGAACCAGCATAGGTGGTATTTCTTCATAGGTAGCCGGTATGCGTCTTTTTTCGCCATATTCCTGAATAAGGAAGCCGTCTTGAGTGTAAATTCGTAAAGGAACTTGCAAATGAACCGTTTTCAACGATTCGACGCTGGGAAGCTGGCTTTCAAGGTATAGATAGAGGAAACTTGCGCAAACAATAAAAAGAAAGAAAAGGCTAACCAATGCCCAAATCCCTTTGCGCCAGAAATATGCGGGTTTTTTCATGAGACGAGTATTATAGATGTATAGATTGAATTTGCTGATTATAGCGCTATTTAATAGTATTTTGCGAATTATAGTGAAAACTCGTGAAAATAAGCAGACCCAGCGATTCCGCTTTAAACGCGAGGTCCATGGATCGGGATCGCAAATACCTTCTAACCCTATTTAAAAGCAACTCCGTGGATAAGCCACGGAGATTTTCCAGATGCTCTAAGATTGTCTACTAGGGAGTGTCACTCCCTTTAGGAGTAAGAGAGAAGGGAGTGACTCCAATAGGCGTAGACGGACTCAAAATGGGAGTAACTGGATAATGAAAAAACGTTCCTGGAAAGAGGGAGTTGCGATGGGGTCCAAGTAATCGAGTATAGCTGCCGGGAATAATCGGCAATGCTGGTGATTCTCCAATTTGCCCAGGTAAATCTCGAGTTAAAGAAGTTGTCTTAACTGGCGAAGCATCGAATTTTTCTTTAAGTTCAGCGTTTTCTTGCTGTAACAAACTTAATTTGTTCTTATTTTCTTCATTGACAACACTCAGTTCAGCAAATTTTCCTTCTAACTCTCTTAACCGATTTTCATTTTCGATAGAACTAAGATGTGTTGCCTCTAATGCGGAATGTTTTGCTTGCAATCGTTTTAGCTCTTCTTCTTTTTCCTGAACTGCAAGGAATAGTTTTCCATTTCGTTCCTTAAGTTGCTTATTTTCTGCCTCTAAGCTCTCATCTTTGGCTTGTAAATCATAATTTTCTCTAACTTCCGTTTTATGGGCCTCAACTAGCGCTTTGATTGTTTCTCTCACTCCAGCTTCGGATGTACTAAATTCAAGTTCGAAGGGAATAAAAATAATTTTTTCTATGATTTGCGCTGAAATGCAGGGAGTATAGCTTTTTAAAACGCCACGGATGAAGCCAAACATCGCTTCTTTCTTACCATCGTACTCAATATTTGTTTTATCGGAATGAGAAAGCTCTCTTAATTTCTTCATATTTAGTATGAAATCAACCAAGTTATTTTCTATTTCTTGATAATGAGTGTCATCAAGTGGCTTAGTCTCATCTACCATAGGTTTAAATTTTTTGATGAGATAAAGAAGATAATTGAGTACCGGAGTTCTGGAATCATAACTCTGAGTTGCTTCTTTAATAAGCTCCTCGAGATCGCTAATCAATTCATCATGAGGTTTCTTAAGTCGAGAGAGAGCTGATTGATTTTTTTCAGTTTGCGCTTCGTTATAGCGGATTATAGAAACAGCCAGTGCTCTCATCATTCTTTTTAAATCAGACATAGATACTCCTTGTAATTGTGAACTGATACCAAAACCAACTCTCCGAGTGATTCACTATATTAAAATAATACGATGAGCGCAAGCCTTGCTCAAATAGATAATTGAAAGATATTTAGTATAATTTTCATGCTCTTAATGCAAACTAAATCACACAAAAAAATTTATTTTTTCCAAAGACTCAGTTATGATGGCGGCGCTGAAAAAGCTTGAATGGAAAAAGTTTTTTCAGCATTGAAAATAGTCCAACACATGCAAATAAATGGAGTAGAGGGTGCTTAAACGATTCCGAACCCAATGTCGTTCAGTGCTGGGTATAGATCTTGGTCCAACAGCAATCAGAGTGATTGAAATGTCTTGTCAGGACGAAAAACCCCGTATTGAAGCTTATGCCTGTCAATCTTTACCATCAAACCTGGTGGAATCTGCGAACACTAATGAGCTCAGTGAGATACTCAGAAAACTGCTATCAGACCTCAATTCAACTGCAAAACACACTGCTATTGCTCTTCCAGACTCGATAGTTATCACTAAAACAATTCAACTTGTTGATAATCTAACTGATTTAGAACTCGAAGAACTAGTAATCCATGAAGCCAATAAATCACTTATTTTCTCCTCTGAAAAAATTAACATAGATTTTGCTGTATTGGGTGCGAGTAGCGACTTTGCTGGAATGCTTGATATTTTGCTTGTCATTTCCAAAGCTGAAAACATTGATAAACGTGTCAATGCGATCAGCAATGCTGGCTTAAAAGTCAAGCTTGTTGAGCTTGAGTCGCATGCAATTGCCCGGGCTATCGGGCGGTTAACAAGTCAGAATAAAGTTATTGGCATTATTGAGCTAGGCAATCAATTTACCCGCTTATGCATCATACACAATGGAAGAATTATCTATACCGGTGAAGAAGCATTGAGTAACCAACAATTATTTGATGCATTTCAACAGACTTCTATTAGACAAAATCTCAGATTAGAAATGGATAAATCTGATTCTGATTGGATTTTGCTGCACGTTAAACGGAATTTGCAGTTTTTCTTCGCAAATTTTCACTATGAGAATATTGACCAGCTTTATTTAGCAGGTGAGGGGGCTAATTTCATTCATCTGTCCAAACTCATTCAAGAAGCAGTGAATATTTCAACCCAAGTCGCCAATCCACTTAATGGTTTGATTGTCCCTAATTATCTCAATGTGGAAGAACTTACTCAGCTTGCACCATCTTTCTCAGTCGCTATGGGTTTGGCTTTGAGGGCAATATCATGCTAGTTGAAATTAATTTATTACCCTGGCGCCAGACAAAACGTAAGAAAGAAAAACAGAAATTCATTATTATTCTTGGGGTTGGTTTATTACTCATTACCCTTATTTGTTTAATGGTGCATTATGCGATGTATGAGTTGACTCATATTCAGAATAATCGCATCCAACGCCTTAGAGAAGAAATTGTCCTAGTGAATGGGCAAATAGAAGGAATTGAAAAGATCAAAAAACGAAAGGAAGAATTAATTAAGAGAATATTTTTTTTACAAAGGATACAAAATGATGGTTACTTAATTATCCATCTATTTGATGAGTTGACTAAGTTAATTCCTGAGGATGCTTTTCTCAACCGAATGCAGCGAAAAGGCAAGAAAGTGGTTTTGCAGGGTATCGCCGAATTAAATGAGACAATAACCACCTTGATGCGCAAAATAAAGCGAAACCCATGGATGGAAAAACCAAGTCTTATTGAGATTAAAAAGGCTAACAATTCAAGCCAAAAAATTTTTAATCTTAGCTTAATTCTCAAAGCAAATTTTAAAAAGCAACTCACCAATGAATAAATTGATTTATAGCGAAATAAATTGGGAATCTTTCAACCGATTGTCAGTGATTCAGCGGTATTGCCTACTAGTTTTCACTTTGACCCTATGTGTTGGGTTCGGCTATTGGCCTATTTTAAGATCGGACGTTTATCAATATAACAGCTTATTGACTGAGGAAAATAATTTGCGAATAGAGTTTGAAGAAAAACAGGAAAAGGCTAATGTGTTGGCCTATCAAAAACAATTTATATCATTAGAAAAAGTTTACAAAGAAAAATTGAAAGTAGTGACAAAGAAAGATGAAATTTATAATTTATTAAATGACATCTCAAAAGCTGGAACTGAGTCTGGTCTTGTCATGGAGCTTTTTGCTCCTCGATTAGCTGAGTCCAAGAATTTTCTGAATGAAATTACTGTTAACATGGTAATGATTGGAGAGTATCAGCAATTATCAATATTTTTAAGTCGAATTTTACAGTTTAATCGTTTAATTCAATTCTGTGATTTTGATCTAAGAAAGTTAGCTAATAATGAGCAAAAAAATAGTGCAAAAATAGAGTCGTATAGCTTGTTGCGTATGACAATGAGAGCAAAAATTTATCAATATAAAAATAATAATTATGATGAATAAATGGATTGTAGCATTTTTCTTTTTATTAAATTTAACAAGTTCTCATGCTTCGGTAGATACTCTAACTCTCTATTTAAATAAGATAAAGAGTCAGCTAATGCGAGCTGCTGATCCTATTCCTCCATTAAATAGGTTGTCTCCTTTTTTTTACCCTAAAATGCATCAAAATAGCGATCCATTTATAGCAAAATTATCTCGCCATAAAGCTAATGCTATTTTCACTAAAGATAAGCAATTATTAAAATCATCTTCTGTTGAATCTATTCGTTATAACGGGGTGTTGAAACAAGATTCTTTTTTATGGGCGATTATTAGTTGGCCTAATGGAGAATTGTCATCGGTAGGATTAGGTGGTTATTTGGAAAAAAATAACTGGAAAGTTATCGATATCAAAGAAGATTCCCTGCTAATAGAAGGGAAAACTCTTGTTACAGGTCAATGGATAAGGCAAGTCAAAGCACTTCATTTTGGATAGATTGAAGTGATGAAATGGGCTATTTAGGAGTGGATTTTGGACAAAATTATCCTGGCACTCATATTATTTATGAGTGGTGGTCATTTGTTCGCCAAGAATAATGACTTCGAGCGAGTAAAAGCCAAGGCTGTTCAGCAAGAAAATAAAACAGAAAGAGTCATGCAGCTGCCTTTTAAAGAAAAAACATTTAAGGGCAAAACTATCTCTCTGAATTTTCAGAATATTAAGGTTAGAGCTCTTCTGCAATTAATGGCTAATTTTACTGGAATAAACATAGTAGTCAGTGATAAAGTAAGCGGTAATATTAGCTTGCGTTTGAACGATATTCCTTGGGACCGTGCGTTGGACATTATTCTTACAACCAGGTCTTTAACTAAGCGTAAAATAGGCAATGTTATGCTGATAGCTCCTGTTGATGAAATCATAGAGCTTGAAAAAAAAGAATTTAGTGTAGAGAGCGATTTAAGTAGTTTAGTCCCTCTACAAATAGACTTATTTCAAATTAACTATGCAAAAGCGACTGATATTGCTAATTTATTAAGAGATCAAAATGCTAAACTGTTATCCTCTCGCGGGAGTCTAAGTGTGGACCCCAGAACTAATACGATATGGATACAGGATGTTCAGTCTCAGCTTGAAAAGGTAAGAGAATTTGTAAGGCGCCTTGATGTGCCTGTGAAACAAGTTTTAATTGAGGCGCGCATAGTTAACGCGTCGAAAGATTTTGTGAGAGATCTGGGTATCCGCTTTGGTATCTCCAGGCCAGAACACATAATGGGTCGGTTAAGGGATAGCAAGCAAATAGTAGAAACGAGTGGTTCGCAGGAGAATTCTCCTCTGTCTGAGCGTTTAAACCTCGACCTCGCTGCGGTGCCTCTTTCAGCATCCCCAGCATCTGTCGGCATTGCTTTAGCTAAATTAGGCAATGGGATACTTCTTGATTTAGAACTTTCTGCACTTGAAAGTGAAGGAAAAGGAGAAATAATTGCTAATCCAAGGCTCATAACTACCAACCAACAAGCTGCTGTTATTGAGTCAGGAGAAGAAATACCATACCAAGAAGCGACCTTAAGTGGAGCAACTGCCATTTCGTTTAAAAAAGCGGTACTTAGCTTAAAAGTGACACCACAAATTACTCCAGATAGTAAGATTTTGATGGAAATACATATCAATCAAGATATACCGTCTGTAAAAATATTTAATGGGGTTCCTTCTATTTTAACAAAGGAAATTCAAACAAACGTCTTAATAAATGATGGACAAACGATTGTTTTAGGAGGTATTTATAAACAAGATAAATACAAAGCGCTCAATCGTGTTCCTTTCTTAGGAGAATTGCCTGTTGTAGGGCAATTATTTAGAAATAATACGACGGTAGTTAAAAATGAGGAGTTGCTCATTTTCATTACTCCTAGGATAATAACAAACAACTTGTCAGGAGTAACGATAAAAGGACAAAGGCAAGCGTTTGCAGGAGGTATTGAGTTGGACAAGTTTGGTAAGCCATTGAGATCTATTCATTAGCTAGTAAAAGATCCTTAAAGCTACCATGTTAATCAAACTTGGGGTCAGTTTCCCAATGTTACAGTGAAAAAGGGGTATGTAATTTAAAATGAGCATAGTTAAAGTACGCAATATATTTCTAATAGGGCCGATGGGAGCAGGTAAGAGTACAATAGGCCGTACTTTGGCAAAGGAGCTCAAGCTTGAGTTCTATGATTCTGACGAAGTGATCGAAGAGCGTGCAGGAGCAGATATTTCCTGGATTTTTGATATCGAAGGTGAAGATGGATTTCGTCGCCGTGAGCAGAAAGTGATCGATGAGTTAACTCAAAAGAGCAATATTGTTTTAGCAACAGGTGGTGGGGTAGTGATGACTCCTGAAAATCGCAATGCTCTTGCAGGCCGTGGTACGGTTATTTATCTCAAAACCTCTTTACAGCAACAATATGAACGAACGAAACGTGATACTAAACGTCCATTGCTACAAACAGATGATTTAGAGGGACGGTTGGAAATGCTGCGTGATGAAAGAGAACCGTTTTATGATGAATTGGCTGATATCAGTTTTGAAACAGACAAATTAACTGTGAAAGCAGTGGCTAATAATATTATTAAATACATCTATGGCGAAATTTGAATTAGACCAAAAATTAATTGTCCACTTGCCTGGACATGACTATCCTATTCTTATTGGGCATCATGCTTTAAACGATGAAGAGCTGCTGCGTCATTATGTATTGTCGAAGCAGGTCTTGATAGTGACCAATACTACGATTGCTCCGCTTTATCTAAGTTATATGCAATCTGTTTTTGCTGATCGTCAATGTGATACGGTTATCCTTGAAGATGGTGAAGCGTTTAAAAATCAAACGAGCTTATTTACGATTTATGACACTCTAATAGCCAAACAACATCATCGTGATACTACCTTGATCGCTTTGGGGGGAGGTGTCATCGGTGATATTACTGGTTTTGCAGCATCTACCTATCAACGAGGCGTTCGTTTTTTGCAAATACCAACTACTTTGTTAGCTCAAGTCGATGCATCCATAGGTGGAAAAACAGCGATTAATCATCCTCAAGCAAAGAATATGATCGGTAGTTTTCATCAACCCCATGCAGTAATTATCGATTTAAACACTTTGCAAACTCTGCCTAAAAGAGAATTTCGTGCTGGACTGGCTGAAGTGATCAAGTATGCTGTACTGGCCGGGGGTGAATTCTTTGATCTGGTTTACTCTGCTTTAGAAGATGGATTAGATGCAAACCACTCCGAGAAATTGTCAGCTATTATTGCCCAGAGTTGCCAGATAAAAGCAGAAGTTGTTGAAGCGGATGAACGGGAAACAGGGCAGCGCGCATTATTAAATCTGGGACATACTTTTGCCCATGCATTAGAAGCCTATACACATTATAACCGTTGGTTGCACGGAGAAGCGGTTGCTATTGGGATTTATTGTGCTGCTTTACTTTCTTATAAGCTCGCTCAAATTGATGAAAAAGAGTTACACTTGGTTGATAAAATGCTCATGATGGCCAAATTACCACGCAGAATTCCTGTGGATATTGACCTTAATGAGCTACGTGCATTAATGTCTCAAGATAAAAAGATAAAAGATAGGAGTTTGCGCTTTATATTAATGAGAGCAGTTGGAAATTGTTATATCGAGGATAAAGTGTCGGAAGACAGTTTACTATTGTCATTGCAAACTGCAGTCGAAGGAGATTAATTATGCATAATGAGGTAATTGAGCCAGGCATCAAGGAAGAAAATAATCCAGTTACCAAACAAGTTTTTAAGCCCAGCTCTTGGCTTACTAAGATTGATTATATTAATCACCTCGTCTTATTTAATAATGTATTAATAGCTATTTTAGCCGAGCAGGGTGCAGGTAAATCGACTTTCGCCGAATTGCTGCAATCAAGTTTAGATTCGCAAATTAAAACGCATGTTATGAAGGCTGTAGCCCCTTTTTCTCAGCCTGAGTTTTTAGCGCAGTTGGATGCGGCTTTCCATTTTCGCATGGATACTGAAATCAGCCTTGCCAAGTTGGTTAATCAAATTAACGAGCGAAAAGCGCATGTATTAATTATTATTGATGATGCGCAACATTTGCCTGATTCGTTCTTACAGGAAGTTTTGTTTGAAATAAAGCATCAAGGGGAGGGTGGTTTTTTCCATCTTTGCCTAGTATCTGGCTTTTCATTGGTAGCAAGCTTAAATAAATTAGAACCCAATTTAATTCATACTTTAGAACCAGGTGCTTTAACTGAAGTCGAAACCAAAACTTATCTATTAAATTCTTTGTCTTCGCTCAAAGTATTAGACAAAGCAATGACCGAAAAACGGTTAGAGCAATTTTATCAGATGACAGGCGGTAGTATTGCAAGAATTAACAGTCAAATGAAAGATTATTTTTGTCCTGAACCCATGAATACGGCAGATAGACGTAAGTCTTTTGTTAGGAATTTAGGTTTTCTGGCTACTGCGGCAATTGCCTTAATGGCTTCATCCTATATATGGCAAAATCAATTTTTGCCTTCTTCTACACAAGCATTAGAAGAGCTAGAGTATGAAATAAACGAACCAGTAGCGGAAATCAGTCAACCTTTACCTTCTTTAGTGCCACTTGTACCTTCGTTAGAAAAAGAACAAGTTTTGGTTAGCCAATTACCCGATATTAATCATGAGTTAGCTAGCCGACCCAGTCAGATACCAGGCTGGTTAGCTTCGGCGGTAAAACAACAGGTTCAACCTTCACCAAAGCGCATTGTTGACGTCGCACTTGATGAGGAGTCGGACGATTCAATGGTAGTAAGAGACAGGGTAGTAGTCATACCTAAAACCTTGCATGCAACAGAAAAAGCAGCAAAACCAGCACCTAAAATTGTTACAGCGGTTCAGACTATTCCTAGTAAAATTGGCCAAGCCAGAATGTCAACGGGCAGCCAGTTTACCATACAAGTATTGGCAAGCCGTAAACGAGACGATGTGATGCATTTTGTTAATAGTCATAAAATGGCTGCAAATACGAAAATTCGTTTAACAAAACGTGATGGTTTGGATTGGTACGTCTTGACCATTGGCGAATTTGGTCAAATGGATCAGGCTCAAGCTGCAATTAGAGGTTTACCTGCTGAGCTTGCTAAGTTTAATCCCTGGATTAGACCTGTTGCACAGCTTAAGGCAGTGGGTTAGGCGTAGGTTGGGCTAAGGCCAACAGCCGTCAGACTAACTAAGGTGATTTCCATCTCCCGCGAAAAACATGATCCAATTATTCAGATGCCTTCCGCGGGCGAGGGGTTGTCGATTCACTCCTTCTCCCGCGCAAGAAGCTCAACTAGTGGGACGATTTTTTTAGCGGGAAAGTGAATAGAACGAATGAGAAAAAATTGCGAACAGTTAATTGTTAGGACCCACCCACACCTCACGCTTGGTGCAACTTAAGTCCAAATGACTGATCAATCCTCTTCTGTTTTGTCCATGTTAGATAACCAATGATCGCCATCCCCATATACACAATCATCAATAAACAATGAAAAGGTAGTTGTTTTTGGAAATACATATAGGCATAAATGCTGTCAGTCACTAACCAAAAAAACCAAGTAGCCAGCGCTTTGTGGCACATGAGCCATTGGGCAGCAAGGCTTAATGAAGTAGTTAGCGCGTCCAATAGAACCACATTGGAAGGGGTAAAGGTCGTCAGCAAGATACTAAAAAGAATAAAGCAACCCATAATTGCTATGAGCAGTAAAGTCCATTGCTTCTTTGAGAGTTTTCGTATGTTTCCTAGTGGTTCGGTGGGTTTTTTCCAGAGATACCAACCATAGCAGGTACTTAAAAAATAAAATAGCTCAAGTAACATGTCTGCATAGATACCATTTTGCCAATAGAGAACACTGTTGAAGCAAGTAGCTAATAAAGTCATTAACCAGGCTTTATTATCAAGACGGATAAAATAATAAGTGGATAAAAGTGAAGTAACTGTACCCAGTATATCTAACAGCATAGAATTCCTTACAACAAAGATGTTCAACCTATTAATCTTGGCCGCATTTTTGCTTTATTCTTTCAGCTATATCTTAAATAAAAGTCAACAGAATTTATAAATATATTTAGCATGGTTTGCATTACGTTCGATGTGAATTTTATAGTAAACTGGCTAACATGGGAAATAAAAACTGTTTTCCGCTAGTCCGCTAGCCCATAGAAGCGTGTTGTAACAAGGAGAGAATCATGTACAAAAGGGTATTATTCGCGACTGATTTTGATGAGGTTGGAATTAAAGCCGCGCATAAAGCAAAAAAAATTGCTGATGAAAATCAAGCTGATTTACTTCTCGTTCATGTGGTGGAACCTATTCCTGCCTATGCATATCCTGGATTTGCCGGATTTGCCGAAGTTGAGGTGTCGATACGTGAGCAAGCTGAAAAGGAATTAGCTGCTTTAGCTAAGCAATTAAAAGTGGATGAAAAGCACTGCCTGATAGAATTCGGTTCAACAAAGAATGAAATTCTTCGTGTGGCTCAAGAAAAGAAAATCGATTTGATTGTCACAGGTAGTCATGGAAAACATGGTCTTGCGTTGCTACTTGGTTCCACTGCCAATGCTATTCTTCATGGTGCTGAATGCGATGTATTAATTGTACGCCCACGATAGTAATGAGTTTTTTGGGCTAGGTTCCACCTACACAAAATGCTCCACCTCAAACTGGCATTGTATTAGCGAACTGTAGGTTGGGCCTTGGCCTGAGGTATCTTCACTTTTTTTTGAACAAAAATAGGTGTTGCTCCAATCACTAGCTCGATCCGTTCGGGCTGAGGAAGCGCGAAGCGCTGTCTCGAAGCCTTGGTGCAAAAGCACCCCTTCGAGTGCCTCAGGACAGGCATTCGAGACGTCGCTGGCGCTCCTCCTTAGGCTGAACGGTTCAGTAAAACACTGGATTTGGCTCGAAATATTATTCAAAAAAAAGTGACAATACCTTAGGGCCTTGACCCACCATCACCCCAATGCTCTCCCTTAGCAGCATTGATTTTAGACTATAATTTGCAGAGCAAGTGTAATTTTAGATTCCACGCGATCTTGAGTCAGAGGCTGTGATGACCTATCAACGAATTATGATTGCAGTAGATGGAAGCGAAGCTTCTAAACTAGCGTTGCAAGAGGCGATTCGACTTGCTCAAGCTCAGAAAGCCGTATTACGTATTATCCATATTGTTGATGAAAATTATGTTAATTCTTCTGAAACACATATTGACTATGCAACGCTTTGGCAGGCATATCGTGAGGAAGGATTAAAATTTTTAGATAAAATCAGCAAAAAACTGCGTCAAGCAAAAGTCTCTTTTGATTGCCAACTCATTGAACTTAAGCCTTTCACAGGCAAAGTAGCGGAAAAAATTGTGACGGAATCACAAACATGGCCTGCTGATTTGCTTGTTCTTGGAACTCATGGTCGGCGAGGACTTAACCACTTTATTTTAGGTAGCGTAGCAGAGAATATCATAAGAATTGCGACAACACCTGTCTTGCTCATCAGAGGATAAGCCACTATCAAGATTGAAACGCATGATTTATTCGGCGATCCTTTACAAGAAGATCTATACTAAGTTAACCCTGTAAAGAGAAGACTATGTGTTTATTTACAAAGGGTTACAATTTATTAAAGATTTTTATCTTGCTAGTCGGTCTAGCTGCAGCGGGGATTGTAATGAACAACATCAGGTTTGTTACTGATTAGTAGTTGTTTTTGCGAGCAGCTCAAAAATTTCTTCATCTGTTGTTTGATTGAAATCTTCATACCACAAACCAACTGCATAGAAATTAACTGGTTTCAATGGACAAACCAAGTAATCAGCCAGTCCTGCCAAATCATTGCAGGTTGCATCAGCTGCAACAGGCACAGCAATAATAATGGATGCAGGTTGTTGCAGGCGGACTGCTTTGAGCGCCGCCAACATCGATGCACCGGTTGCGATGCCATCGTCAACGAGAATAACTGTCTTGGCTTTGAGGTTCAAAGAGGGGCGATCTTGGCGATAGAGCGATTCGCGACGTTGAAGTTCTTTTTGTTCCACTTGGATTACTTTCTGAATTGATGAATCACTTAAATGAAAGGAGTGGATGATTTCGTCATTGAAAACAACAGCATCACCAGTGACAATGGCTCCCATCGCCAGTTCCTCATGTCCGGGAACTCCCAATTTTCTAACGATCAACACATCGAGCGGAAGTGAAAGTGTCCTTGCAATTTCATAGGCCACTGGAACACCGCCACGTGCTAAGCCTAATACAATGGTATTTTGATCATTTGCATACTCTTTTAGTTGCTCAGCTAGGATTTTTCCTGCTTCATAGCGATCAACATATTTTTCCATCTGTCTTTAATCTCTAAACAAATCTGCATTAATTGTATTATTCTTATAAATTATAGCCCTATTAAAATAAGGTCGATTTGATGCATGCAATGTTAATGGAAAAACCACAGCAAAAATTGAATTATGTTGAGGTAGAAAAACCTCAGCCAACAGTAGATCAAATTCTCATTAAAGTGAGTGCTTGTGGAATTTGTCGAACTGATTTACATGTGATGGATGGTGAATTAAAACATCCTAAACTACCGCTTATCCCGGGGCATCAAATTGTTGGCTGCGTCGAACAATTGGGCAAAAATGTCAAAGGATTTGCATTGGGACAGCGAGTGGGGGTTCCGTGGTTAGGCGGAAGTTGTGGAAGCTGTCATTTTTGTTTGTCAGGTCGTGAGAATTTATGCGATCAAGCAAAGTTTACTGGCTATCAAATTGATGGTGGTTTTGCAGAATATTGTGTTGCGGACTCGCGTTTTTGTTTTCCGATACCAGAAGGTTATCCCGATCAACAGGCTGCTCCATTATTTTGTGCAGGTTTAATTGGTTATCGCGCCTTAATGAAGACTGAAAACGCAAAGCATCTCGGTTTATACGGGTTTGGTGCTGCGGCGCATATTATTATTCAAGTTGCGCGTCAGCAGGGACGAAAACTATACGCCTTTACTAGTCCAGGTGATCGCGCAGCTCAGGATTTTGCGTATGAACTAGGCGCAACATGGGCAGGCAGTTCCGAGCAAAAATCCCCGCAGCTACTTGAGGCCGCTATTATTTTTGCTCCAGTAGGCCAACTTGTTCCCTTGGCCTTAAGTAATACAGAAAAGGGCGGCATCGTTGTTTGCGCGGGGATCCATATGAGTGATATCCCTAGTTTTCCTTATGAAATTCTTTGGGGAGAACGTACTTTGTGTTCAGTAGCGAATTTGACCAGAAAGGATGGAGAAGCGTTTTTATCATTAGCTCCCCAAATTCCGGTAAAAACAGAAATTCATAGCTATCCCTTAACGGAAGTGAATCAAGCTCTTGATGATCTTCGCTTTGGCCGTTTTACAGGTGCGGCTGTGATTAGGATTTAACAGGAAAGTATCCACCTAACTATCTGATTTATCATTTATTCTGATCATTAATTAAACTTTATGACAAAATAGAAAATTAATAGAATGAACCTTTTCATCAGAACTGAGATTTATCATAATAAGCCGGATTTTTATTGCTGAGGATTATTATGAAAAAATCTGTAAGTCTTGCATTGTTATCGATGCTCTGTGTTTCAGCTTCCGGTTTCGCAGAGGTCACGTCTAACAAAACGACTACTATTCGTTTTAATACGAAATTAAACCGATTACATGCTGTATCTTGCGATAAAACTGCTACTCAATGTATCGCGGTTGGTTTTGGGGCCGAGTATCATCTACATGAGCGACTTGCATATGTTAGTCAAGATGGAGGCAAAACTTGGGGGGAGCCAACGATTTTAACAGCACCCAAAGAAGAACTTACTCCAACGTTAAGTGACGATCCAAATTCAGCAAATATTCACTGCAATGATTCTGGGCAGAGTTGTAAGGTTACCAGTTCGGCCATTATTAATAGAATACCTACCCCGATTGTTTACTCTTCTCAAGATGGAGGTCTAACCTGGAGTGAGCCGAAAATACTTCCCTTACCCAAATCAGTCAATAAGAGCCAAGTTTATAAGAATGATTCTTTAGCTACTTCAATTTCATGCGATGTGAGTGGAGTTGTTTGCACGATTGTAGGAGGACTAATGGGTGATAATGAAGCTCTACCGTTTGTTTACTCAACTAAGAATGCGGGAGAAACCTGGAAGTTATACAGTTCATTAAAGATTCCATCGTACCAGGCATCAGATGACGATTACCACGGAACTATTCTCTTTGGCGTTAGTTGCAATTTTTCTGGACGCAATTGCGTGGCGGTTGGTGGCTCAGTGATCGCAACCTCTTTTTTTAGTAATTACTATTCGCTAAACCCCATTGTATACCATACTCAAGATGCAGGTGAGCATTGGAGTAAACCCATTGTATTACCTATGAAAGAAACAGTGTCTAGTGCTGGCGCCTTAGCTGATATCGCTTGTGATGGTTCAGGTATGCAGTGCTTAACCCTTGGCTATGACTATGATTATTTTACCTCTAATTACCAACCCTATTCTTTTATTACTCGTAATGGTGGTTTGGATTGGAGTGATAAGAATTTTATTACTACCAAACCAGGTAAGTTTGGATTGTCCTCGATACATTGTGATGACTCCGGAAAACGTTGCAAGGTAGTAGGGTGGACTTTGAGGCGGATTGCTTCAATTCCAATTGTAAATCCACTTCTCTATACAACGAATGATGCTGGAAAACTTTGGGAAAAAGATACTTCTTTTTCTATAAACAATTCCGCAAAATTCAATGATATTTTCTGCAACAATACTGGAGAAAATTGCATTGTTGTTGGCACGCAAGTAGAAACAAACAATGCACAATTGATGAAACAATTCCTTAAAAAGCGATCGAAAGTTAATTTGTATAAATCTCAAAAATCAAGCCATTAATTTTTATATCGTCGCCCTACAAAGGGGGCGACGATATACTATTTTTACATTGAAATATTATTTTAAATCACTAGACAATTGGAGAATTTTTTACCATCATTGTCGACTCTAAATCAGACAGAAAAAATAAGGGTCAAGTATGATGCGAAAGTTTAAAATATTAGTGCTTGTTAGTTTTTTAATGAGCTTATTCCAGTCCACAATAGCTGCCCAATCTCCAATAAAAAAGACGGAAACAGTTGATAGTGCAAATCAAAAAGCTATTTTAGTTTATGTGAATGAATACCGAGCTAAACGTGGTCTAAAACCTCTAAAAATGAATAACCTAATGTCAGCAGAAGCTGCAAAGCATAGCCGCGATATGGCAAACCATGCAATTCCTTTTGGTCATCAATATTTCGACAAACGGATCCACCGCCTATTCAATGCAATTCAACAATGTCAGGGTGGATCGGAGAATGTCGCTTATAATTATAAAGATGCGAAAGATGTTGTACGAAATTGGCTTACTAGCAGAGGGCATCGCAGAAATATTGAAGGAAATTATAATCTCACCGGTATAGGTTTGGCACGTGATAAAAGAGGAAAACTTTACTTCACACAAATTTTCCTCCGCACAACGAATCCTGCCTATTTGCAGAAATCAGTTGGATAATAAGCTCGGAGGATGTTAGACCTGTAGTTTGGGCCTTGGCCCAACCTACTAGATGGATTCTCCTATTTGCGAAACTAAAAGATCACGCAGCCAGGTCTATATTTTCTTCTCGAAGCGATTTAATAATCGCTGGTCTTTTTTGAAGTTCTGCAAAATAACGTCTTAAATGAGCGTACTCATTAAGATCAATTTTCATGTTCGAAGCCCATAAAAGTATTACAAATAGATAGGCATCTGGCATTGCAAACTGATCGCCGGTTAAAAAATTATTTTTAGCGAGGTGTTTGTCAACATAGTCAAACTTCTTTTTAATAACAGGAATGAAGATTGTTTCTTTTAATTCAGCTGGAATAGCTGAATTAAATAAGTTACTGAAACCTTTATGCAATTCAGAAGAAACGTAATTAGACCATCCAAGTACAAAATAGCGATTTAAATCACCCATTGGAGGACAGAGATGGGTGGCTTTATATTCATCGACAAGGTATTGTTGAATAATAATATTTTCGCTAAGGACTTGTTTATTATCTAACTCCAAAGCAGGTACTCCTCCTTTTGGATTAATGGAGAGATAATCGTTATTTTTCTCTGTTTTTTTAGTTTTCAAATCAACTGACTCATACTCGCAATCGAGGCCAATTTCGTTAATAACGATGCGAACAGCCAACGAACAAGCACCTTTAGAGTAATATAATTTCATTATTCATTCCTTATTAAATATTCCTTCTCTCATTTGTAACGTGCCCAACAGCTAACTACAAGTAAAGCGAATTAATTTTTATTTTCTTCATTACCCCTGTTGAGAAAAAGTACAGCACCCAAAAAGATAAAATACAAAAGAGCAAGCAATGCGCAGAACAATCCAAAGAGGATATTATTATGTGATTCATATAAGTAGTTAGCTATTTCTATCCCAATAGCTTGTGAACACATACCAATCATACTCATTAAGGCCGAAGTTGTTCCTTTACCGATTGGCGTGCAGAAAAGAATGAAACGATTTAGCGGTGCTCCAGCGATACCTAGACCAAAAAAATAAACAATAAGACCAGGCAATAGCCAGATAAAATGCTGGTTTATGGTCAAGGGTAGAAGGAAGCTAGTAAGCAAACCGATGCCTACAATTGCGGAGCCTATGCGAAGAATTTTTTTAACGCTACCCCGATGCGTTAACCGCAGGAGGACCCAGTTACCAAAAATACAAGCTGCGAACAAGGGAATTTGCCATAAACCATATTGAATAACGGATAATTTTGCATTAGCGATTAAAATAACAGGCGCAAGAGCGATCCAAGCAACACAAGGCAATCCCATTAAGCCAAGCGCAATTGATCCCAACATAAATGAGGGATTGATAAATAAATTTTTATAGTTGGTTAAAACGGTTCGTGGTGATAAGGAAATACGCTTAATTTGTTCACCATCTCGTTTTGTTTGGCCAATGGGTTCAGGCATAAATTTCCACAATCCCCAAAGTGCTAGAAGAGCAAACAGGCCAATAATGACAAAAATTAAACGCCAGCTGAAATAATGAATAAACGCGGCTCCAAGCAAGGGGCCTAGTAAGGGCGCGATGGTAGACACATTTGCCATGACAGAGATTAAGCGAATAGCATCCATTTCCGCGAAAATTTCCTGCAAAGTTGCATAGCCAATAACGCCGATAAAACATAAGCCCATACCTTGGAAAAAGCGAGCGATTAAAAAATGTTCCATCGAATTTGAGCAAGCAATGGCAATGGTACAAAATAAAAAAAGCAGAGCGCCAGCAAGCATAACTGGTCTGCGACCATATCGATCAGAAAGGGGGCCAAGGAATAGTTGTAAGCTTGCTCCTCCTAGAATATAAGCAGTTAAAGAGGTGGCAACCGCAGTTTCAGACCCATGAAATGATTCAACTACTTTAAGCATGCCAGGCATAATCATGTCGTTGGCAATGTAGGTAAGAAACTCATACAACACTAAAAAGCAGGCGAAAACCAAGGCTTGTTTGCGAGTAATATTAATAAGTGGTTGAGCCATGGTTGTTCCCTGGAATGGGCCAAATTCGTATTGAAATCTATTAAGTATACCTGAAAAATTAGTGGCTTGCTTATTTTATGAGCTTAATTTGTAAATGCGAAGCATCGGAGTGATTAATTATCCTTTTCCTTCTTTTCGCGTCTGAACAAATTAACTAATGAGGGCCAAAAAGCAACGATAAAAACAAACAAAGTAAAAAGCAAAACAGCAATAACCATTTTGAAAATACTAAAATTAAGCACATCACGAGATATAAACAAGCTTGTTATCGAACTAGATACAACAAGAAGCATTCTGACAAGCCATCCCAGCATTTCATTCTCCTATGGAGTTGAGTAAAAGCAGCCCAGTTTCTGTAAGGCGGTAATCTCTCATCATCCTTTGAGCATTTCTTTTCAGCAAGTGCTAATTGGGTACTTTTAAATGCAATTTATGCTTTGAACTACTCATTAACGAAATCTGTCGTAAATCAAGTCTAGCAATAATTGTCATCATCGTCGTATTATTAATTTTACGTTGTTTCCTAAGCAGCCGTAATTCTTGCCTTGCTCCTTCTAAAGCGATAAGGCGCAACTGATCTTCAAATTCTATTGCTTTTATACTCGTTAATTTCTCAGTTTCAGCACCAATATTTGAAATAATGTATTGATTAAGACCGGCCATAAGCGAGTTACCCACTTGCATAAAAATAGCAGCATCTTGTTCATCAGCTTTAGCACCGAAGAGTTTTATTTGATTTTCAATGGCGTGAATGCCTGCTTGAGCAGCTGCGATGATTGCTTCATTTTCTTCATTGTTAGGTGGGTTATCAATGAGCTTCTGGAGCCCAGGTAGGAGGATAGGTAGAGCGATAGTGCCGATAAGTAATGAGCAAAGAACAACCCCAACAACTAGAATAATCAAAAGATCGCGTTCTGGGAAAGCCGTGCCATCTGTCATTAAAATAGGCAAAGATAAGATAGCCGCTAATGCGACTGCCCCGCGTACGCCACCCAGCGAAATAACGGCTACAACTCTTAGATTGGGCCAACGCCAAGTGGTATGACGGCGTCGGGCAATTAAAACCTCAAAGGGTATAGTTAAATAAATCCACAATGCACGTAGAAAGACAAGAGTTAAGGTGATGAGGGCAATAATTTCGGCGCAGTCGGATAAGCTATAGCCTGTGTGAGCAAGTAATTGCAGCGCATGAGGTAAATATAATCCTAAAAGAATAAAGATAAGCCCGTTTAAAGTGATATCTAGCATGCCCCAGACAAAATGGCCTTCGATGCGCATTCTTGCCATTGTTCTATCTAAAAAGCCTGCTTTATCGATAGTAAATCCCGCGGAAACTGCTGCAAGTATTCCTGAAAATCCCAATTTTTCTGCTGCGAGGTAAGCTGTAAAAGGAAGTAGAAGTAAAAGTAAATTTTCTGTCGTGGTTTCGTGCTCATTTTTTCCTGTTAATTGACCTAAAAGTGCAACAAAAAGATAAGTTAGAATCGCTCCAACAATCATTCCGCCAAATCCAATGAGAAGCAGGCTAACTATCGCTTTACTCATCGAAAAAACACCCGTAAGCATCGCAGCGACTGCAAATTTAAATGAAACCAGCCCTGATGCGTCATTTAAAAGGGCTTCACCTTGTAAAATATGCATAATTTGCTCTGGCATTCGGACTTTTGCAGTCATGGATCTAAGCGTTATTGCATCAGTTGGGGATAAGGCTGCTGCTAAAGCAAAGGCGGCTGGCAAGGGGATAGTCGGAATTAGCCAATGCACCAGAAAACCTATTCCTGCTACAGTAAAAAAAACAAGACCAATGGATAAAGTAATGATTGTTCTTTTATTTAACAAAAACTCACGTTTGGGAAAGCGCCAGCTATCGCTAAAAAGTAAGGGAGGAATAAACAATAACATAAAAAGTTCATGATGGAATGCAAGATGAAAGTTTGGGAAAAAGAGTGCAATAAGAGCCCCTAAAGTCACTTGAGTAATTGGCGTGGGTAATGAGGGCACGAACCGGGAAATAACGCCGGATATAACCATTAAAAGCAAAAGAATTAAGCAAATTATTGCACTTTCCATAATTGCGGTTACTCCTGGAATATGCCTATGGGCTGGATTAAAAATAAAAAAGCTAAACTTCTTTAATAAAAATTGCAATAGAACTCAAAATTTATGTGAAATTTTTATGGACTGCCTGAAAGAGCTCTGTAGCGTCACCGCTCCCTGAAGTGGGGTTTAAAATGAACAGGTCAAGTCCAGCGATTCGCCAGATGGTTTAACCATTCACTTTTATAGAATAAAGTTGTTATCTAGTTTCCAGCAGGTTATTCTTGTGTCCCCCCAAATAATGGGAATCCTAGTTGTATTAAGGTGTTTTATGGAAGATAAAGGTAGATTCATGCGATTTGCTTTCGTATTCATTTGTTCTAGCTTGGCTTTAGTCACAAGTTGCAGTAATGAGCAATCAAAAATGGTTAAAGCAGCTCCTGAAGTAGGGGTTGTCACGCTTAAAACAGAAAAACTTACCCTAACGACAGAATTACCAGGCAGGACGCATGCCTATCGTGTGGCGGAAGTAAGACCGCAGGTGGGTGGAATTATTTTAAAGCGCCAATTCACCGAAGGTAGCGACGTTCACGCCGGGCAGTCTTTATATCAAATTGATCCCGCTACTTATCAAGCGGCGTATAAGAGTGCTCAGGCAGAGCTTGCTAAAGCCGAAGCCAATGCTGAAATTGGTCATCTAACAGTTAATCGATATAAGCCTCTGTTGGGGACTCATTATGTAAGTCGTCAAATTTACGATACCGCCGTTGCTACCACAAAACAGAACGACGCAGCGATTATTGCTGCAAAGGCAGCCTTGGAAAATGCACATATTAATCTCCTCTACACAAAGGTAAATTCTCCAATTACCGGACGTATCGGGAAATCGAGGGTCACAGAAGGGGCATTAGTTACAGCGAATCAACCTACGGCCTTAGCTTCCATTCAACAACTTGATCCAATTTATGTGGATGTCACGCAATCATCGACTGAATTTTTGCGATTAAAACGAGAATTAGTAAAAGGCTCGCTGACCAAAGGCGCTGATAGCGTTGCGGTTCAGTTGTTTCTTGAGGATGGCAGTATCTATTCCCAAAAGGGGACTTTACAATTTTCTGATGTGACTGTCGATGAGGCAACTGGTTCAATCACTTTGCGAGCTATTTTCCCTAACCAGAATCTTGAATTATTACCGGGTATGTTTGTGCGTGCACGAATAATTGAAGGAGTCAAAGATCAAGCCATTTTAGCGCCGCAGCAAGGGATTACTCGCAACGCGCGAGGTGAAGCCACAGCGTTAGTTGTTGATGCTCAAGGCAAGGTCGTAATGCGAAAATTGGTGACAGGCCAAGCGATTCGCGATAAATGGGTTGTTGTAAGCGGATTGAATGCTGGCGATAAAGTAGTTGTTACTGGTCAGCAAAAAATACGTCCTGGAGTTGTGGTAACTGCGGTTGAAGCCGAAGATGGTTCGAAAAATATGGCGGCAGGCGATAAACCTGAGCCTAGTTCTCAGAAGAGCAGTTAAATATGTCAGATTTTTTTATAGATAGACCAATCTTTGCTTGGGTTCTGGCTATTCTTGTGATGCTAGTGGGCGCTTTAGCGCTTTTAAAGTTGCCGGTGGCACAATATCCTTCGGTTGCCCCTCCCGCAATAGCGATTACGGCGATTTATCCAGGGGCCGATGCTCAAACTGTTCAAGATACGGTCACGCAAATTATTGAACAAAACATGAGTGGAATTGATAACCTCATGTATCTGTCTTCGCAAAGCGATTCCTCTGGGACTGTGACTATAACCCTGACCTTTGATTCCAAGGCTAATGCGGATATAGCTCAGGTGCAGGTGCAAAATAAATTACAGCTGGCAATGCCTTTATTGCCACAAGAGGTACAACAACAAGGGATAAGAGTAAAAAAATCCAGCAGCAGTTTTCTTTTAGTGTTAGGTGCCGTGTCTGAGAATGACACCATGGATCAGTACGATTTAGCTGATTATGTATCGTCGAATATTAAAGATTCCATTAGCCGCTTAAATGGGGTAGGCGATGTACAACTTTTCGGCTCCCAGTATTCGATGCGAATCTGGCTGGATCCTAATAAGTTGAATAATTATCAATTACAGCCAAGCGATATTATTTATGCAATTAAAGCGCAAAATAATCAAATTGCTGCGGGTCAATTAGGTGGCACCCCGGCTGTCAGCGGACAACAATTAAACGCCTCGATTATTGCTCAAACACGTTTAAAATCACCTGATGAATTTGGAAAAATATTACTTAAAGTTAATTCGAACGGTTCGCAAGTGCGGTTACGTGATGTTGCGCGGGTTGAACTTGGTGGTGAAAATTACGATGTCATTGCGCGATATAATGGCAAACCAGCGGCTGGTTTGGGTATCAAGTTAGCCGTTGGTGCAAATGCTTTAAATACAGCAGCGGCCGTGAAAGCTGCTGTTGCCAATATGGAACCTTTTTTCCCTCCAGATTTTAAAATTGTATACCCTTACGATACGACCCCTTTTGTGAAGCTGTCGATCCATGAGGTGCTGAAAACGCTATGCGAAGCAATTATCCTTGTCTTCTTAGTTATGTACTTGTTTTTGCAAAATATTAGAGCAACCTTAATTCCTACTATTGCTGTGCCTATCGTTTTGTTAGGGACCTTCGCTATTTTATCCATTTTAGGTTTCTCCATTAATACGCTCACCATGTTCGGGATGGTGCTTGCCATTGGTTTGCTGGTGGACGATGCAATTGTCGTTGTTGAAAACGTTGAACGAGTAATGGTTGAGGAAAAGTTGGGACCGAAAGAAGCAACACGTCGTTCGATGGGGCAAATTCAGGGAGCTCTTGTTGGTATTGCCATGGTCCTTTCCGCAGTTTTTATTCCGATGGCCTTTTTTGGAGGTTCAACTGGCGTCATTTATCGTCAGTTCTCTGTGACGATTGTATCGGCAATGGCTCTTTCAGTCTTAGTAGCGCTCATTTTAACGCCTGCTTTATGTGCATCCATCCTAAAACCTCTAACCGCAACGGAACAGGTGAAGACAGGTTTTTTTGGCTGGTTTAATCGAGGTTTTGACCGAGCTACTCATCTTTACCACGACAGCGTCGAAAAACTTCTGCGTAAAACAGGACGATATCTTCTCGTTTACTTATTGATTGTTTTAGGGATGGGATATCTGTTCTTAACCTTACCTACCTCGTTTTTGCCCGAGGAAGATCAAGGCCTTGTTTTAACGATGATGCAATTGCCCGCGGGAGCGACTCAAGAGCGTACCCAAAAAGTTGCGGACCAAATTTATCGTTATTATGCGACCAAAGAAAAAGATAATGTTGTATCGACGTTTACAGTCGTAGGCTTTGGTTTTAATGGTCGTGGCCAAAATTCGGGTATTGCTTTTAGCACCTTAAAAAGTTGGGATAAACGGGAAGGGGTAGAGAATAAGGTTCCTGCAATTATTGCAAGAGCGATGGGTGAATTTTCGCATATCAAAGACGGTTTGGTTTTCGCTTTTAACTTGCCTGCCATTATTGAATTGGGCACCGCAAGTGGATTTGATTTTCAATTAGTTGATAAGGCTAATATTGGTCATGAAAAATTAACAGAAGCTCGTAATCAACTCTTAGGGATGATCGCTCAGCATCCAGATACTCTTGCGCGTGTTAGACCCAATGGGTTGGAAGACACTCCACAGTTTAAATTAGCTATTGACCAAGAAAAAGCGAACGCCTTAGGTGTTGCAATTACTGATATTAATCAAACGATATCTATCGCTTTAGGTAGTGCTTATGTGAATGATTTTATTGATCGCGGTCGAGTAAAAAAAGTATATGTACAGGGCGCCGCTCCTTATCGAATGCTGCCCGATGATAGTAAATCTTGGTTTGTAAGAGGCGATAAAGGACAAATGGTTCCTTTTTCAGCCTTTGGTTCAACCTATTGGAGATATGGTTCACCACGATTAGAACGTTTTAACGGGTTACCTTCGATGGAAATTTTGGGGGAAGCAGCTTTGGGGAAAAGTAGTGGTGAAGCAATGCAGTTAATGGCTTCATTAGCAGATAAATTACCCCCAGGCGTAGGTTACGATTGGACTGGTATGTCCTATCAAGAACGTTTGTCCGGTGATCAAGCGCCTGCTTTATATGCAATTTCTTTACTGGTTGTGTTCTTATGTTTGGCGGCTTTATACGAAAGTTGGTCCATTCCGTTTTCTGTCATGCTTGTGGTTCCGCTTGGCGTTATCGGTGCCTTATTAGCTGCAAGTCTTCGTAGCATGAATAATGATGTCTATTTCCAAGTAGGACTGTTAACAACGATTGGTTTATCAGCAAAAAATGCGATTTTAATTGTTGAATTTGCCAAGGATCTGATCGTGAAAGAAAATAAAGGACTGATTGAGGCTACCCTTGAAGCGGTCCGCATGCGCTTACGTCCGATTTTAATGACTTCAATCGCGTTCATTTTTGGTGTTCTTCCTTTGGTAATAAGCACCGGTGCAGGTTCAGGTGCGCAAAATGCTGTAGGTACGGGGGTCGCTGGAGGGATGCTCACCGCAACAGTCTTAGCAATCTTTTTCGTGCCCATTTTCTTTGTGGTCGTTAGAAAACGGTTTGCTGGAAATAAGGACTAAACCGTTTTTCTCATCGTGGTCGCTTAAATTTTTAAGCTAAAAACTAACACAACTAAATTGATAGAATAATAGCCATATCGATGTATAATTACTTATCTTTCATGCCCAAGAAAAATTTATGCTAGACGATAAAGAAATTGCACTTTTTCAAGCAATTAAAGAGGGTGATCTAGAATGGTTACAGCAACTAATCGAAGAAACTCCAGATTTAATCTATGCCAAAACTGATGAAGGAAATACTCTTCTCCACTGTTTATATGCCATGGATCAAGAGGAGTCTTCTATCGCAGATTGGCTACGCCATAAGGCACCAGAGCTTGAGGAAGCTGTCAACAAAAACAATGAAACGCCTTGGGATATTCATAGAAAAGTCCAAGCCATTTTTTCGCATTCTTCTTATGAGGTTTCTTCCGAAGTTGTAGGAAGATATGCCGATATTTTACGAGCTGTCAATGTGACCTCGGCTAGAGTTGTTGTTAATTATTTAACGAGAACGACGGGGCAGAGTCCGGTTGATCATAATCAAGTTTATGCAGCAGCTTATCATGAAATGTTGGATAGTTTATTAACGAACCAAATAGGCCTTAATCACTATATCAGCGCTCTGACAGAAATAGCTGAAAATTCTAATGATGAAGACGCGCTTGTGTTCTTTACTATCATTTCTTATCTTAATTTTCGCTTGAAATTACAAAAAGAGGAGAAACAATTAGAAAATATACTGATACATCAACATGCTAATAATAGATATATGGATAATAACGAAAAAGATTTCGAATACGCTTCCAAAAAAATTCAAGAAAATAAGATAGAAGATTTGTTCAAAAAGGCATACAAAGCTGAGGTAAAAAAAGAGGATTTTTCTGATTTCATTCAGGAGCATTATCTTCAGCATTGGGATTTTTTTTTAGAAAAAGAACAGGATCTTAGGTACTGGTTTGATCGCTATAAAAGATACAAAGATAATAAAAAACATTTCAGTCAACAAATAAAAGAAGTGAATTTAAAATTACAGGATTTTGAAAGTGTTAGCCAACGCTTATCAGAAGCTAGAGAGGATTTTACTCATTTCATCATCAAGGAGATGGAAACTAGAAATGAAGAATCTAAGTCCTTCATAATGAGCACCATGTTAGATGCATCTGTTTTTAAATTTCATGAATTTCAATTAAGAATGGATTCATTTTATGCCTATTACCTACAAAACTTCCTTAAAGATGAAGAAACATTCAATGAAATAGCTAACAAACTACATCAAAAGATATTGAATAATCTTGTTTACCAGTGGTTGGATCAAATTCCCTTGGCAATTTGGGATAAAGAGTTAACTTTTTTTGCGAGACTTCATACTATTGCTTATCAAATTGACGATATTAATCAGAGAGATAGGGTGTATGAATTAATCGACCTGGTTGCATTCTTTAATACTAATAAGGGATCACCCAACAAAAAAGAGGAATTTATTTATCGCTGGCTGGAAACTAATTTTAATCTTTCTAGGGATGAAATCAAAAAACAAGGTAGCGATATTTTAGAGATAACAATCGCCATTATCAGCGAAACAATTCGTTCAGAATCCATTTTATATTTTCAAAATCTAATTAAAAATGAACTTGTTCGCCTACATAATTTAAATGAATCTTTTTCTCCTTTTGTCTATAGGGGATATGATGAAGGCATGACTAGGGAAAAAAGAGTAAAATTGATGAGGCGCGACATTGATTTTAACTCTAATGAAAGAGGGTTATCGGTTAACTTAGGCGGCGAACAGCCTACTAGCCATTCAGTCAATTTCACAGTTACTAATTTAACTACCCATGACCAATTGAGTGATCATACTGGAGGACAAGAGACAATTCCTTATCATACTGGTTTTGCTGGGGATAATATTTCCTTTACTGAGCTACTCACTTGTGCTGCTTATTACGCAAGCCATGAAGGTTGCATCAGTATTGCTTCGAACACTGTTAGTGTTGATTTAGATCTCTATTTGATGGATATAAGAAATCAAAGAATATATGAGCAATTCAACATAAAAAGAGATTTGCGCGAGAAAGTTATCAAAAATTTAGGAGTGGAATCTTATGTTTGTAATTTTCAAATCCAGAGAATTACTGAATTAGAAGAGTATAATGCCCCTCCCTACATACGATATGAAATTACTGATCCTATCTTATCAGAGGATCTCAAACGAGGTTTATTGCCGTTGTCTGTGGCCAGAGACGAACAAGGTTTTTATCAAATTCCATTTTTTTTAATCAATGCCTGTGTAAATATTCTTGCTGGTGAACCTAAACGATTTTTCTTTGAGGTCGCTCCTGATCAAAAAACAGCGGTATTAAGACTCATTGAGCAGGTTGATGGCGTTGAGACGGTTCTATTTAGTACGGATAATGAATTTGATAACCCGCAATATCGAGACAAAATTGCTAATCAGTCTATTTACAATTATGTATTTTCCTATCAATCTCAATTTGATTTAACTTACGGCGAAAGGCTTAATTTTATAGAATATGTCCTCATGGCGCAGCGTCGTTTTGGTGAGCACTCGCCTGTTGAAGCTGAGCAAGAGAGAACTAAGGAAGTAAAACGTGTCCAGAAATATAATAGAGGTGTTTTAGGGAGACATTTACTATTCTCTCCTCATAGTTCTGACAGCAATGGCGAGAAGGAAGATACTCAGTCTGAAAAGCATCGTGAGGAAGAAAGTGCTCAATTACCTTCACGAAATAAATCCCCTTCCTCACAATGAATCAAGGAATGAGTCGTGTGGTATAAATCCGATGCTGAAGGCCTAACAATTTATGTTTATGCTCAACCAGGTGCAAAATCAACAGCAATCGTTGGAATACACGATGATGCGCTTAAAATTCGCTTAAACACCCCGGCTGTTGAAGGCCGAGCAAATGATGCATTACTTAAATTTATCGCTCAACTTTTTGATGTTCCACTGCGGCAGGTAAAGCTAGTGCGTGGGGATAAGATAAGGCGTAAAACACTGAGGATAATTGGTAGTGTTGTTGAGCCAAGCAAGGTTTTTTCAAATTAGGTTGTTTCAGGGGCCAACCTAATTTGTGGACCCTATGACCAACAACCATTATTAAATACTTAAGCACATTCTCTATGCAAACTTGAAAAAAATGAGTCTATTTTTATTTTGATTTCGCAATCTTAAATAAACTCGGTATAATCTTTTCTTTTTATCTTTTGATTTAATATGAAGCTGTTACGCGGATTGGCTAAAGTTCCTTATTTTTCGGAGGGTACAGTAGCGGCTATTGGTAATTTTGATGGTGTACACTTAGGACATCAAGCGCTGCTAGCTGCTTTGAGGGCACAAGCAGATAAACGACAATTACCCCTGGTAGTTCTTTTATTTGAACCGCAACCTGCTGAATATTTTCGTGGCCAGCAGGCTCCTGCTAGACTAACAAGTTTGCGGGAAAAGTCGGAAGTGCTTGAATCTTGCAAAGTTGACTATCTTTGCTGCCTTAAATTTAATGAGGCTTTTGCTTTATTGTCAGCTCAAGAATTTGCTCAGCGTTATTTTTTTTCTTGGCTACAGGCTAACTATTTATTAGTCGGAGCGGATTTTCATTTTGGACAAGATCGTTCAGGAGATGTGTCTTTACTGAAAAGAATGGGCGAACAGTCCAATTGTATCGTGGAAACTTTTCCCGATTATTCGATTAACCATATTCGCATAAGTTCGACTAAAATTAGAGAGGCACTAGTACAAGGTCAGCTTGAGCAAGCATCAGTTTTACTCGGTAGAACGTTTAGTCTTTGCGGTCGGGTGGTTAAAGGAAATGAGCGCGGAAGAGAATGGGGAATCCCGACTGCTAATCTGACTATGCATCGCCTAGCTCTTCCTCTGAAAGGGGTGTTTTGCGTCAAGGTACGCAGAGCTAATGGCGAATGGTTAGAAGGGGTGGCCAATTTAGGATCTAGACCAACGGTTGATGGTACAAAAAATATCCTCGAAATTCATTTATTTAATTTTGATGGCAATTTATATGGTGAAATGCTGCAAGTGTTTTTCTTGCACAAATTACGAGATGAGGTTAAATTTTCATCAGTGGACGTTTTGATCAAGCAAATCCATAATGATGTTGCTGCGGCAAAGGCATATTTGAGTAGTCCCTCAACATAAGTCGCGGTAAGGCTGGGCGTTGAACACGCCGTTTTAAACTTAATGCATTAACAGAGTAGGCACAGATGGCAGAATACAAAGATACTTTAAATTTACCAGAAACGTCTTTTCCAATGAAGGCTAATCTTGCTCAACGCGAGCCACAGATGATAGTCAACTGGCAAACTAAAGCTATCTACGAAAAAATGAGAGATATTAGTGCCGGCTCAAAACGTTTTATCTTGCATGACGGCCCTCCCTATGCGAATGGGCATTTACATTGCGGCCATGCACTTAACAAAATTCTTAAAGATATTATTACAAAATCAAAATCACTGAGTGGTTTTGATGCGCCCTTTGTTCCCGGTTGGGATTGTCATGGTTTGCCTATTGAGTTGAATGTTGAGAAAAAAGTAGGCAAGGCCGGAATGAAAATTAGCGCCACAGAGTTTCGTGCTAAATGCCGCGAATATGCTGCAAGCCAAATTGATATTCAGCGTGAAGAGTTTGAACGTTTAGGTGTCTTTGGCGATTGGCAACATCCCTACATTACCATGGATTATTCTTACGAAGCCAATATTATTCGTGCCCTGGGTAAGGTGATTGAAAATGGGCATTTACAGCAAGGATTTAAGCCAGTTCATTGGTGTATCGATTGTGGTTCTGCTTTAGCTGAAGCTGAGGTTGAATATGAAGATAAAACTTCGCCCTCGATTGATGTCGCTTTTTACGCAGCTGAGCCTGAAAAGATCCTTAGTTTAATCGATAGTTCTTTAGCTCTGAAGCCAATCATCGTTCCAATCTGGACAACAACTCCCTGGTCCTTGCCTGCAAATGAAGCCGTTTGTTTGCATCCGGACTATGAATATGTGCTAGTGGATGTCGGTAAAAATTATTATCTACTCAGTAACGATTTGCTGAAGCCGGTGATGGCTCGTTATGGCATTGAAAATTATCAAATCAAAGGCAAGGCGACAGGCCAAGTCTTTGAAAAAATTTCATTAGAGCATCCTTTCAATGAGCGCCAGGTACCGATCATCCTGGGTGACCATGTCACCATTGACTCAGGTACAGGCTGTGTGCATACCGCACCAGCGCATGGTCCAGAAGACTACCAAGTAGGGCAGGCCTATCACCTCCCGCTTATTAATCCAGTGATGGCAAATGGTTGCTATGCGAAGGATGTCCCTTTATTCGCTGGGCTTTCTGTTTTAAAAGCGAATGAAAAAATTATTGAAGTCTTGGAAGAACATCAGGTCCTTTTACATCATGAATCAATACGCCATAGCTATCCACATTGCTGGCGCCATAAAACGCCGATGATTTTTCTTGCGACTCCTCAATGGTTTATTGCCATGGATAAAAATGGCTTACGTCAGGCAATTAAGGCTGAAATTGAAAAGGTGAATTGGGTTCCTGATTGGGGTAAGGCTCGTATTGCCAATATGGTTGAAACAAGACCTGATTGGTGCATTTCCAGGCAGCGTGCTTGGGGTACACCGATGCCCTTATTTGTGCATAAATCCACAAGGGAACTTCATCCTAAAACGATCGAATTGCTTGAGCTGATTGCTTTAAAAGTTGAAAAAAGCGGAATTAATGCCTGGTTTGAACTCGATACCGCTGAGTTTTTAGGCGCTGATGCGAGTGACTACGAAAAGATTAGCGATACTCTCGATGTTTGGTTTGATTCCGGCGTATCACATTATTGTGTTTTAAAACAAAATGAAGCACTCGGTTTACCTGCGGACGTTTATTTTGAGGGTTCAGATCAGCATCGTGGTTGGTTTAATTCATCCCTCACCACGGCAGTTGCTATCTATGGCCACGCACCCTATAAAACAGTATTAACCCACGGCTATACAGTCGATGCGGAAGGGAAAAAATTATCTAAATCCAAAGGTAATTACGTTGCCCTCGACAAATTAGTGAATCAGCACGGTGCTGATATTTTGCGCTTATGGGTTGCCTCGACTGATTATCGCCATGAAGTGAGTATTTCCGAGGAAATAATCAAACGTAATGCAGATGCGTACCGTCGTATTCGCAATACCGCTCGATTTTTACTGGCTAATTTATTTGATTTCGTCCCCGAAAAGAATTTACTTAAAGCGACGCAGCTTGTTGAATTAGATCGTTGGGCAATTAAGCGATGTCAAGAATTGCAAGAGGAAATCAAAGAAGCTTACAAGAATTATCATTTTCATGTCATTTATCAGAAGATTCATAATTTCTGTGCAGTGGATATGGGAAGTTTCTATCTTGATGTGATTAAAGATCGCCAGTACACCACAGCAAAAAATAGCCTGGCCAGACGTTCTTGCCAAACTGCGATGTATCATATTGTTCAGGCTTTAACCCGTTGGCTAGCCCCGATTTTATCATTTACTGCCGATGAGATTTGGCAGTTTATACCCGGTAAATCAAGTGAATCTGTATTTCTTGAACAATGGTATGATCAATGGCCACAAATTGAAGTTATGGACATGATATTCTGGCAACAACTTCAAGCAGTGCGCGATGAGGTTAATAAAGCGCTTGAAAGCCAACGGAAAGAAGGGCTAATTGGTTCAGCTTTAGCCGCAGAAGTTACACTTTACGCAGGTGAGCAATTATTCCCTGTGCTTAAGAAGTTAGGAGACGAATTGCGTTTTGTGCTAATCACTTCTTCTGCTATTGTAAAGCCGATGGATCAGTGTAAAGCTGAGACTTTAAGATCTAACGATTTGGATCTCGCTATATCAGTTCGTGCAAGTGAGTACGAAAAATGTGGACGCTGTTGGCATCGACGTGAGGAAGTAGGTTCGGATCCTAAACATCCAGAGTTATGCCAACGTTGTATTGATAATATTAGTGGTCGTGATGAAGTGAGGCATTTCGCATGAAAAAATGGCCCTGGTTTCTTTTAAGTCTTATAGTCATACTTTTGGATCAGCTTAGTAAATACTGGGCTGCTACTAATCTAATTCCCTATCAGCCGGAACCCCTGTTCCCAATGTTTAATTTCACCCTGGCTTACAATACTGGCGCCGCTTTCAGTTTTTTAAGTGGAACAGGAAGTTGGCATCGGTGGTTTTTTGCAGGATTTAGCATAGTCATGTCTATAGTTTTAGTGGTCTGGCTGGTGCGGTTATCGCCAAAAGCGAGATTGCAATCTCTGGCTGTCAGCTTAATTCTCGGAGGTGCTGTAGGAAATCTATATGACAGAGCAGTATTGGGCCATGTTATTGATTTTATTGATGTTTATTATGAAAACCACCACTGGCCAGTATTCAATCTAGCCGATAGCGCTATTTGTATTGGAGCGTTTCTATTATTTATCGATTTATGCAAAAACCCCGGTCGATAAAGCATGTAAATGCTTACTTTCGGGATTAACAATGCTAACCGCGGCAACGGCTGGGAGACTAAGATAATGCTCAGCCTCATCCCATTCTACTTCCGCTGGAAATAAACGTAACATAGGCAAGCACTTATTAAGCGATGCACAAAATGCTAAATTAGCTGGGTAGGGTCGCGCTTGATGATAACCTAAGGCCATTACTTGCATAGCCTCAGAAATGGTTGCAATGCCTGGAAGATGATTGATCGAGTAGATTGAAGCGGTTTGTGCGATAGCGGGCAAAAAACCAGGACTGGAAACAAAGTGTACCCCGGCGTGATAACATTCTTCGAGCTGTTGCGTATTGGTAATGTTACCTGCTCCAACGCGTAAGTTGGGGAAATCATCAATGATTCTTTTTAACAGCGCTTGCTCACTGCAATTAATCTCAACAATGGAAAATCCTGCTTGCCCAATTTGCTTCAGTCTGTCGAACAACAGTGCATCGACGTCTAAAGTTACAATAATTGATTGATTTCCAAACAGTTTATCACTCATCATAATTGGTTCGCTAAGCAAGCTGTAATTTGTCCATGTTAGAAGAGTTACGCTTGCTTATCAAGTGTTATCTACATAGTATTTGGGAAAAAACGAATGAATGTTTTTATCCTTGACTCTTTGCAAAACAGGGAGCTAAGTTGAACCAGCACGGGGTTGCAATTTGGCCCAACCGATTGATTAGTCTGGAAAGTTGATGAAAGGTTGGGCCAAGTCCCAACCTACACTCACTATAGAACGCTGGGACTTAATAAGGCGTTGTTTTAAACGGAGTGGGTGAGGGAGGATTTATTGTTTTGTCTAGAGTTTTATCTGGGATAGGAGTCACTCTTGGGCTATTAGCAGTTACAGCAAAACGAGGTAAATTTTGTAGTAGAAAATCCATTGTCATTTTGGGTATTGGCATACCTGGTATAATAGTATTTCTAATTAAATCTTGGGCTTCTTTATTTGGTTTTCCATTTTTTAACTTAAAGCTATCAGCGAAGCGATCAATGGCTTCTTTAGTCGGATTCGATTTAATTAATTCCAGTATGTGCCGAAAAATTTGGGCCTTGGAAACAGGGTCTTTTTTTACAGACACACCTGAAGGGCTAGGCGTTGGAGTTGTCGGTTTAGGCAAAGGTAATGGTGTATCAGGACTTAATTCATTTGCAATTTGATCCATAAAGGCCGCAATAGATGCAGCTTGATTGCTAAGATCTAAAATTTGCTGTTGCAGTCTGTCGCTATGTGCCAAAGCGTGTTGAGTTTTTGTCAGATTTAGTGTGAGTTCCTGATCTTTATTAGTCCCAACAACGTATCTGATATTAGAAATTGTCGGTTTAGAGTGTTCGTAATGGCGTTGTGCCGATAATTTATCATCAGGAGATAAAGCGTCAAATCGATGTTTCAGATCGGTAGCACTAAGATTAGGCATTGCTGTGAGCAAGTAAACTAATCCAGATTGAGGGTCAATATAAAGTCTTAGAGTGTGAGGAAGAATGAAAACCGCCATTTTATAGGATGGAACTTTTATACCGCTTGCGTCGTAAAAAGATTTTTTATCTTCAAGTACGGCTAAAATATCGTCCATACCTACAGATCGACCATTAAGCGCATTGAGCTCATCAAATTTCTTAGTGACTTCTTCATCCTGATTATTATTAACGAATCCATCGATTTCTTTTTGCTTTTCATCAATAGCTTGATGAAGAGCAGCAATCATTTCTTTAAATTCTTTAATTTTTTCTTCAGTTGATTTGCCTTCAGTTCTTTGTTCAAAGAGTTCATAGTCTTTATCTAACTGATCAAGGCTATCTTCGAAGACGGCGTAACGCTGAAGAATTGCCTTGTGTTCAATTTCTAATGCAGCTAATTCTTCTTCAAGTGCTTGAGCTTCTTTAAGCTTTTCTTCCAAAGCGCTGTCAATGAGCTGAGAAGCTAACTGATAAGCTGCATACGTTTGCGAAAAAATAAGCTGATTTGCATTGGGAAGATAGGATTCAACTTCTTTCACGGCACTGCGTTGATTTTGGGTAGCTATTCTGTCGATTTGTTTTTGAATAGCTGCGTTTAACTCTTTAGCGTGAGCCTTTTTCCTATAAACTGCGATTAAATATAAAAAGGACATAATGCGCAGTTTTCTAATATAATTATCTAAATTGTTTTGGTGTACAATTTGTTTAAAGGTTGCAAATAACGCTACTTGCTCATGAATAAGTGCTTTAGTCGTTTTACCTGCAATACTTTTCCAAAATGCCGCAGCTTGTTTCGTGTTTTTTAAGCCTGTTTGACCGAGGAGTTGAACAAATAGACGCTCGTAGGGATCTTCCAAGTGACTATTTTGGGTGGCCATTTGATCTTTGCTGGGTTTGGCTACTGCATGAGTTGCAGGCTTTTTGAGCGCGGTCAAGGTTTTAGACGATGAGGAATTTGACTGATCAGGCATGATAAAGCTCGTAGAAAACAATAACTAATATTATAGAGTATACACAAATCAACTGTCTACTCAATAGTCAAAATGTCTTGCACGCAAGCTAGTCCATACTACCAACATTGGGTTGTATGACCCTTAGGCAGACCCACTGGACCTGCGGTAATCCCTTTCACGCCAAGACTATTAAACGTGAGCGTTTGACACAGTTCATCCGCAGTGGCCTGTGCTCTAATTGGAATAGCTTGCAGGCTAAAGCGGGTATCGGATTGTTCTGTTATTTTTAACCGATACCAATTCTGCTCTGAACGCTCTGTTCCTAAAATATCGCTCTCATTGCCAGTTGCTATCGTTGCTCCTTGATAGGACTGTTGTTGAGAGTAATAGGCCTCCATTCGATTCGCAAGCGCAAGTAAGGCAGTTTGTCCGTCGACACGTCTTGCTTGAGTCATTGAATTGCGATAACTAGGGTAGGTGAACACAGCAAAAAGGCTAATGATCATCATAACTATCATTAATTCAATTAAAGAAAATCCTTTATTGATCATAAAAATCCATTAAGAATATAAACCCAGTTGGGACAAATTTTCTGAATCGTCTTTATTATCTCGCCTTCTTGGTGAATTTGATGAAAATAGAGAGGGATAATTGATATCTTCGTTTCTAGCTTTAGTTACAGCGTCTAATTTATCTCTAATCAATAAATCCATTAGACAATTTTTGTCGTTAGATCCATGAGGAAATTTTTCTACAAGAAGCGGATGGCCTACAAGGTAGGCTTGGTCATTGTTCACTTTATGGAATGAACGATCTTCATCCTTGAAAGCCCAGTCATAAATGCTAAGACGACAAATTTGAATTTTACTTAAAGCAAATTGTTTAAATCGACTGGCCTGATTATCAATCCAATTTGCACCCAAGGTGACTCCTTTGGCAGCCAACTGAAAAAGGAAACCACAACTATTATCCCATAGGAAACCACTTGTTTTGAGAAAAGTACCAACTGAAAAAGCCGCAATTTTAACAACTGGATGTATGATGGTTAAAGCAGCGCGAGTCGTTAAAGAAATGAGATCTATACCAGGGAGTACGACAAAATTTTTCAGCAATTGTATAGGAGGAGAGATAAACAACATCAATCCATTAAGAAAAATATTAAAGAAGGGATTTTCTATATAGCGGCCAAAAGGACTAGAAAAACCATAAAGTGGAGATAGACGAAAATCTGAAAAATAATTGTGTACTAAAGATTTAGGGGAAAAATCTAAAAGGGTCACGCCCAAGGCTTGCAAATTTCCTAAGGTTGATAAGGTCTTAGATACGAAATTGGTTAGACCTCTGAAAGGAACATGGATGAACATGCTACTTAGTTCTAAAAGGGGCATGGTTAATAGGGCTAAAGTTAAATCAAGAAGTGCAGCAATGCTTTGTTTGATAGTGCGAATTAATAAATAACCACTTTTTTCCAAACCAGAAACAAATCCATCCCCTCCATAATAATAACCTTCAATAAAAGGAGCGATCATTAACTTAATAAGAATGAGAGCCCCTCTCAATAACCACTTAGTCGTGCCAAGTAGCCAGTCATCACCTGGATGCATAATGGTGTCATTGATTGCTATACCTCCCTTCAAACCCAGGAAAGCATAATTGACGTAAGGAAATTGCCCCATCTCTTCTTGTAAAGCCGGGATAGCTTCACATAAACCAAAACCCAGAGTAACAGCCAAGGCAGTAATGATAGCTACTTCTGCAGGATTATCTTTCAGTATTTTAACGGCTTCGATAAAAAACTTATCCAGATCACCACCAACTACTATTCCTTGCCAATAAGTCGCTGCGACGGAAATTGCTTCGGCGCTGGTGCCATGACTCATCCATTGGGCAAAGGCTTGAGTAGGTTTTATCCCTGTAATTAATCCTTTTAAATGCAATTTAGCTAGTAAAGAAGTAAGCGCGTCTGGCGCAACAATCGCCCCGCCACCGTACGCATAGGCTGCTAGCGCCAAAGTGCCTATAATTGGATTTTTTTCACTGAGATCAACAAAATAAGAGCCTATATGTCGAGTTACCTCTAACAAACGGTGCAGGGGATTATCGTAAGTTGGTGAGCTAGGTGGGTGTTCCTCACGTGCTAATACGTAATTAGAATTTGAAATTTGGGTGTGAATAAACTGTGCCAAAGTTTGGCCATTCGCAAGCAAGCCTTCTTCACTTTGTAGAATTTCTTGCAATGACATTAAATATTTTTGCATAGAAGTTCTTTTTTTAAGTATCAGTTTTGTTTTCCTAGCTTCCGCTTCAGGATGATCATGATGAATATGATTAATAAAATCATCGTAAAGATCATGAGTGATAAATTGAGTTATGCTGCGATACACATAGACAAAAAAGCTAGGCAATTTGGAAAAAAAAGCTTTAAGTTGTAGTTTAAGTCGTTGATCTAAATAGAGATGTTTTCCGCTTAATTCACTGATGGAAACTAAATCATCTCCACTCGGTAAAGGGTAGTATAGCCCATCCTGCTCAAAGAAATTGATACGATTAGCTTCTTCGCTAATTTCTTCCCTACTGTAGCCTTGCTGAGGAACTCCCTCCAAAGCATAGTAGGGTTTTATCTTGGTGGTGGCTAAGCCCGTGTATAAATTGGTTGTTTGGCTTGGTTGAGAAGGTTTAAGCGGCAAGGACCAGTAGTCAATAAATTGTCGGCTGTTGAACCATAAATTTTTAAAAAATAATCCTAGTCGCTCAAAGCGATTAGCGGGAATATCCGCCAATTTGGAACCTAATTTTAAGTCGTATAAGCGGCAAATAACTCTTAAAGTGTCATATAAAGCCGTCTCATCATTGCCAATATGTGACTCGCTATCCCAGACATAGAAAGGAGGTTTATCAACTATGTTTGAAGGTTCTTGGGTAAAATCAAGTTGATCAATACGACTTACTGGATAAGCTCGGTTAAATTGATAATGTTGAGCAGCTTTCCGTGCCTCGTATAAAATCTTTCCTAATTCTCCCTCGGAAACCACGGGGTTATTCGCTAATAGACGATTGCTATCTTCGCATTCACAGAGAATTTTAAGGACGTCGCGTCGCAATTTTTCCTGACTTTCCCAATCTTCAATGGCTAATTCTCTTTCCTGTTCTAATAAATCCTCAAGGCGTTTAATAGCCGAAAGAGTTAGCCCATATTTCGTATATTGTGCGTCTGTACGAGGTTTGGGATAGTTATCAGAACGGATACGATAACGATTAAGTTGGCTAATCGCATTAGCTACGATGGAGGCACAGCGCTCACCTGGTAAAGCACGTAATTTTTCTGCATCATGAGTGATATATAGTAATTGTGTGGCATCATTATTATGATTAGCGATCATCAACAAATAATCCCCGTTAGGGAGTAAATATTGTGCTTTGAAAAAGCCATAGATCACGATGCCGGCATGGTCACTAGTCGCTGATGCCGTAATTGTCGGCGAAGCGTAAAAATCGTGAGGTCTAACTGATAATGGAATGATGGTACGCATAAGATAATGGGGTAGGTTTTAAACCTTGGGGACAAGTATAAATTTTTATGTTTTTAAGGCAAGCAAAATATGTTAAATTTGTTTGCAAAATTGTCAAAATAGCATCTTTAACAGCATCGATACCGCTTTTTACTGTTAAAGTGCGCTAAAAATATACAGGAAAAAGATTAATGACAAGTTATTGTGGTTATATTGCTTTAGTTGGGCGACCTAATGTGGGTAAGTCCACACTTTTAAATTGTATCTTGCAGCAAAAATTAAGTATCACTTCTCGAAAACCGCAAACCACGAGACACAGTATTTTGGGTATACAAACCGAAGGGGAGTATCAGTACGTGTATGTCGATACACCGGGTATTCACCAAGGTTCTAAGAAAGTGATGAATCGTTTGATGAATAAAACAGCCAATGCAGCATTACGAGATGTGGACGTCATTGTTTTTATTGTTGACGGTACGCATTGGAATGAAGAGGATGATCATGTTTTGCAGCTGATTAAACAAGCAGGGGCTCCTTGTATTCTTGCTGTGAATAAAGTAGATAAAATTGCCGAAAAAAGCCAATTATTACCTTGGATCGAAACAGTAAGCCAACGGCATGATTTTGCCGCTATCATTCCTCTCTCAGCGAAAACTGGTGTGCAAGTTGATCAACTAGAAGAACGATTAAAAGCATTCCTACCTGAAGGTCCCCATTTATTCGCTGATGATCAATTTACCGATCGCCCTGTTAAATTTCTATGCGCCGAACTGCTGCGCGAAAAAATATTTCGTCTCTGTGGTCAAGAACTACCGTATTCCACCACCGTTGATATTGAATCTTATAAAGATGAAGGAAATCTAGTTCGTATTCATGCGTTAATCTTAGTCGATAAAGACAATCACAAGCGCATGATCATTGGCGACAAAGGGAAAAAATTAAAAGAAATGGCCACTAGTGCACGTTTAGATATGGAACGATTACTCGACAAAAAAGTCTTTCTACAATGCTGGTGCAAAGTGAAATCGGGTTGGGCTGATGACGAGCGTTTATTAAGACAATTGGGCTATGACAACTGAGACACTCGAAGCTTGGGTTTTACATAAAAGCCCTTCTGGAGACAGCAGTGCGCGGGTGAGTTTTTTTACCCGCGAAAAAGGAGTTCTCAATTGTTTGTATAAAGGGGGACGGACGCCTAAAAAACAAGCCATTTTACAGCCATTTATACCTTTGTGGTTAGCGGTGGATGTGCGAAAAGACTATTATTTCGTCCGTCAACTTGAAATTCAAAAAGAAGCAGTCGAACTGAGAGCAAATTCTCTTTTTGCTGGACTTTACGTTAATGAATTGATTTTTTATGCGCTGAGTTCGATGGATTCTTATCCGGAGCTTTTTGTCATTTATCAAGAGACCCTCCGAGGATTAGCGGATTTCAACGATAAATTAGGCATAGAAGTTTTGTTAAGGCGATTCGAATGGGCTTTGCTACTTGCCTGTGGTTATTCCTTATCCTTTACTCACGAAGCGCATTCAATAAACCCCATTCGAGCACATCATTGTTATCAACTTCTTCCCGACGAAGGCTTTATATTAGCTAGTGCAGGGATTCCAGGCGAACATATTCTGGCTTTGGCAGAGGGACAACTCGATGAGTTGAAGCTGTTAAAAACAGCGAAGTTCATTATGCGTCAGGCCATTGATCATCTTTTAGGAGGAAGAGAGTTGAAATCTCGCTCCTTGTATCCACGCAAATAACTTGGCACATAAATCGCTTATGATTTTCTTATAGAAGTATAGCTGCCAGCGCCATTTAGCGTCATAATTTGGAGCAATTGTTTTAACAAATGGTGGAAATGATGTCTAAAGAAATTTTACTCGGCGTTAATATTGATCACATCGCAACTCTTCGTCAGGCCCGTGGTACTCGTTATCCCGATCCAGTTCAAGCAGCTATGGATGCGGAAGAAGCTGGTGCAGATGGAATTACCCTGCACATGCGGGAAGATTTACGTCATATTCAAGCGCGTGATGTTAGACTTATTAAATCAGTATTACAAACTCGGATGAATTTGGAATTGGCTGTAACCGAAGCCATGCTTGATTTTGCTGAAGAAATAAAGCCCGAACATGCTTGTTTAGTACCTGAAAAACGTGAAGAGTTAACAACAGAAGGGGGCTTAGATGTGGTAGGTCATTATCAATCTGTTGCTAACGCAGTAAAACGTTTACAGCAAATCGGCTCTGAGGTTTCTTTGTTTATCGACGCGGATAAAAAACAAATTGATGCGGCAGTTGAAGTCGGTGCGCCCGCTATCGAAATCCATACTGGTTGCTATGCTGATGCAACAACAGCGATGGAACAAGAGCAAGAATTGCAGCGAATTAAAGAGGCAGCGGAGTATGCGGCAAGTTTTAATTTAATTGTAAATGCGGGACACGGTTTACATTATCATAATGTTAAACCAATCGCGGCTATAAAAGAGTTTAATGAATTAAACATTGGCCATGCAATCATTGCACGCGCTTTATTTTCTGGCTTGAAAAATGCAGTGAGGGACATGCGTCAACTTATGCTGGAAGCAAGGAACTATGGCAAATACTGACTCAATTGTTATCCGTTTTACCGGCGATTCCGGGGATGGGGTGCAACTGGTAGGTGAGCAATTAACTATCACAGCCGCTTTGAATGGACGTGATGTGAGAACTTTACCTGATTTCCCCGCCGAAATAAGAGCGCCTGCTGGCACGGTAGCAGGCGTTTCTGGATTCCAGCTGGCGATGGCGGAACAAGCTATTTTTACTGCTGGGGAAACACTGGATGTTTTGGTGGCCTTAAACCCTGCAGCCTTGAAAACGTCGCTGCAATTTTTAAGTCCGGGTGGATTGCTTATTATTAATGAAGATAGTTTTACGGATAAAGATTGGCAAAAAGCGGGTTTAACAAGCGAGTTTCTCGAAAAATCGGCTGAGCATTATCATTTAATATCCTTACCTTTAATCACCCAAACTTTACAAGCGATTGAAGCACTCTCTATCAATCATGCTCAAGCGAAGAAAGCAAAAAACTTTTATGTACTCGGGCTTGTGCTCTGGCTTTTTGATTTACCAACTGACAATTGTCTCGCTTTTATCGCTAAAAAATTTAAAGCTCAACCGCAAACGGCTAAAGCAAATGAGTTAACCCTCTTGGCAGGCTATAACTATGCAATGACTTTAGAATTAAGTCGTCGCCAATTTATGCTAGGGCAAGTGAATCGCGACAGCGGAGAATACAGGCAAATTACCGGTGTTGAAGCGGTTGGTTTAGCTTTAGCTACCCTTTCGGTCAGTACAAAAATTCCCGTTTTCGTTTCCGGTTATCCGATTACACCTGCTTCTGCCATTTTACATGAATGTGCCAAATTGTCTGACTATGGCGTGAGATTGCTGCAGGCTGAAGATGAAATCGCTGCCTTGTGCTCCTGTATTGGTGCTGCTTATGGAGGTCATTTAGCACTGAGCTGTACCTCAGGACCTGGTCTTGATTTAAAAAGTGAAAGTCTGGGTTTAGCGGCAATGACGGAGTTGCCTCTCGTATTAATTGATGTACAACGAGCAGGGGCATCCACAGGCTTACCCACTAAAACAGGTCAGAGTGATCTGCGCCAAGCGCTCTATGGTCGTCATGGCGAAGCGCCTTTACCCGTTTTGGCAGCTCAATCATCAGCCGATTGTTTTAATACGATTATTGAAGCATTTACCATAGCGACTAAATACATGACGCCGGTCATCGTGTTATTGGATGCTTATCTGGCTAATGCGGCTGAACCCTGGAAAATTCCCTCAGTCGAATCCATTAAAATACCCAAGATCGATTTTAATCGCTTCCCCAAACCCTATCAGCGAGATGAGGTTTTAGCACGTAGCTGGAATGTTCCAGGAACTCCAGGTTTTATCCATCAAATTGGTGGCTTAGAGAAACAAGGGGAAGAGGGACGTGTTAGTTATGACGCCGAAAATCACCAAAAAATGGTTAATTTGCGAGCTGCAAAAATTGCAGCTGTATCGCGTGAATATGCTGATTTAGTGGTTGAAGGGAATGTTAATGCCAACATTTTGTTGATTGGCTGGGGCTCAACTTATGGCAGCTTGAAATCGGCCGTCCATCAATGTCATGCAGAGGGCTTACCTCTTGCGCTACTTCATTTGCGCCACTTGAATCCTTTTCCAGAAGGGTTAACCGAGTTATTCGCAAAATATGAGAAAATTTTGGTTGCAGAATTAAATTCCGGCCAGTTATGTCAATTACTGCGCGCTAAATATTTGGTCGATGCGAAGTCCATTAGTCAATGCAATGGCCAACCCTTTACTGTAAGCCAGCTTGTTAAAGCCATTCAATTGGAAATTAACCATGAACAACAACAGTTATAAGCGTGAAGACTTTACTAATGCGACGGAAGTTCGATGGTGCCCCGGCTGTGGGGATTATGCCATTTTGGCGGCCCTGCAACGTCTTCTGCCCGAATTAGGCCTTGCACCTGAACAACATGTCTTTATATCGGGAATTGGCTGTGCGGGACGATTACCCTATTATATGAATACTTATGGCTTTCATACGATTCATGGTAGAGCTCCAGCAGTTGCTACAGGACTTAAGTCAATGCGAGATGATTTGACGGTTTGGGTTATTACCGGCGATGGAGATGCCTTGAGTATTGGCGGTAATCACTTAATTCACTGCCTGAGACGAAATGTGAATGTGAATATCCTTCTTTTTAATAACCAAGTTTACGGTCTGACAAAAGGACAATTTTCACCCACTTCGCAAAAAGGGCAGGTTACCAAAACTTCACCTGAGGGAGTATCTAATGAGCCGATTAATCCATTGATGATTGCGCTGGCATCGGGCGCTAGTTTTGTCGCTCGTGCAGTGGATAAAGATCCAGCGCATTTGGGCTCAATTCTCAAGAAAGCCTATGAACATCAAGGTTGTTCTTTTGTAGAAATCTATCAAGATTGCAATATCTTCAATCACGGTGCCTTCGATGCATTTGCTGTAAAAACAAATCGCGCAGACAAAACAATTGTATTGGAAGAGGGCGCGCCCTTATTATTCGGCGCTGAGAAAGAGTGGGCTTTAACCCTAGAAGGCGAATCTTTACAGCAAGTGGCTAATCAAGGGGATTTAGCTTATCGCCACGATTCGAGTAATTTTATCGCTGCAATGCGCCTTGCACGTCTCAACTTTCCTGAGTTTCCTGTGCCTTTAGGCGTTTATTATCAAAAGCAACGTGAAATTTTTACTCTGAGTAAATCTCATAAGAAGACAGTCGACGATTTACCTGCGCTATTTCGCGCTAGAGCGAGTTGGCAGCAGGGGGAGAAATAGCGGGGATTCGTCAGTTTATGTTCAAGCCGCTCTTACATCTTGAAGATCTAAAAAAGTAGTCAAACCATTTTTGGCTATTTGCTCGCCAATCTGAATCATAGTATGGCAATTATATTTTGCTTTAATGGACTCAATGTATCGCTCAATCGTTTTACGCGAAACCTGTTTAATTTCTGCAATCAGTGAAGCTGATTTCCCTAAACGTAGCCATTGGAGACACTCTTGTTCCTTTGGAGTCAGGTAATAACGAGATTGATTCTTGAAATAGAGTCTGTTGTTTGCTTCTTTTTCAAAATTGATTTTTCGTGGATCAGAGTGGATGAGGTTGATTTTTTTCTGTTGCTTTGCTGCATCCTCAATATTGAGGGGAAGCTTATAGACAGCAGCAAGCTCAGGTATCGTTTTCATACAGTTTCTAAAATAACTAATAAAAGCGTGGAGAGAATCCAATTTTTCAAGATAACGTTGATTGATGGAATCATCGGTCAAACGACCGCTGAAATGATAGCAATGCGTCATATCATCATCGTGTTGGCTAATGGTTAGCGTATGACCTTGATCAAAGGCTGCTGCCATTTGGTAGAGCTCTTCGGTGTTCTTATTCAACTCTAGATAATCCCAAAAATCATAATGGAACTGCTTTTTAGCTTTTTCAGCATGAACATGCACATCATTGCGTGCGTGATTGCGTCGAAGATATTCGGTTGCATAATCTGCTTTTGAACCCAAACAAAATGCATTTCCTTCCTGATCCACTGCTGTATAACCAAAAAAATGCACACCAAGTGTCTCTAAAGGTGCACAAATCGAGTTTAAGAGGGTATGGTGAGCCAAACTTGGATTTTGGGAGAAATTATGTTGTATTTTCATGAGATTATGAACCTTGCAAATTTAACAGCAAGGATATAATAACATAAATTGGTTAAAATAAATACAATAAGAATAAAAACAAGGCATGGTCTCTGGTCATCAACTTCCTATCTGTCCGATTTTCGTCCTATATCTTAGCGGCCGAAAAACATAAGATGCCTTTTTGTAATATAAAAAATGGAGTAGAAACAATGAAAGAGAAAAGGCAAAAAGGTAAAGAAAAGGAGGTGGTTGTTGTTTCAGCGCAGAAAACTGCAACGCAGGGAGAGGATGAAATATTTAACAAAAAGCGAGAATGGCCTAATCGACGGGGAAAACAAAGAGTTGAAACACTACATGCTCGCAATACAAGTTCAACTTTAAGCAGTGAAGACACAACTAATAGACGAGATATCCTTGCTGAATTGCCCACCGACTCAAGGCCCGTAGTCATCGATCTTGGTATGGGAAAGGGTCAATTTTTAATTGATTTAGCAAGCGAACTTGGAAAAAAATGTACTTTGATTGGGGTTAGCGCATCACCTAATGAAATCCGATGGCATACCTGCAACTATGCGGGTATTGAGATTGTAAAAGGCAAATTACCGCACGATGATTCCATTATGGAGCTATTGTATGAGAGACAAGGTGAAGCTGATGGTGTTTTTGATACTTACGGTCCTTCAACTTATTCGAATAATCCGTTACACAGCTTAATTTATGCGGCGATTTTACTTAAATCTGGCGCTAAATTTTCAGCAATAACTTCAACAGAAGGAAACGCTCACTATACTGTATTTGGAAATGCATTCATTCGCGCAAAAATAAAAGCTTTTTTCAAGGAAGAGTTAGATATTGATATCAATTTCGAATTTACAGCAATTGAATCAGAAGTGAAGCCTGGAAAGATCAATACCGATTTATTAGTTACTTTCACTAAAGGCAAACAAGAATTAAATGCATCGGATTATCTTACTCTTTGTCGAGCAGCTGACAACATGGTGGGTATATCCAAACCAAGCAAACCCAGTTGGTATAAATATAACACTAGCTATGGGATGTTTTCGATTGACATGCGCACTTATAAACCTTTCGAACCGATTGGGGAAATTAATATTACAAATTTTAGCAATTAAGCAGTAGCACTTCTCATGAAGGAGGTTCCACGGTTTGAGTCCAGCTTTGGCCCCTTCCGCTTTCGCGAAGGGGTCAGGAACTGGCCAGTAGGTGGAGTTGTGCAATCTGGCGAAATCGCGGCATTGGCCGCGGATTCCGTGTAGATAGGCCCTTAGCCCCACTAATTCATTTTTACAGGTCCTACGGCTGCAGGAAAAAATCATGAGCTAACAATCGCCTATGAGCACGAAAATAAGTAAGAGGTGATTGCTCAAGGAGATCCGCGAGTTTATCCATATATACGCAAGCAAAACGATCTACCTGATGAGCAAAATAACTTTCTTCTGCTCCAGCACGAAAAACGCGTCCCCATTTAGGGTTATAAAAGGTTTGTTCTTCTTGTAAAAGCTTTGATATTTCTATATCAATTGAAGTAATTTGTTTCTGTAATTCATTCACTTCATTAGCATGGGTTTTTTCGTGTTTTTCAATATCTTGGGTGTGAAGTTCAAGGTATTTTTCTTCCAAATGCTTTTTTATTTCCATCGAAGCAACAATTTTTCTTTCAATGGGGAGCGCATTTTTTTGCGAGAGAATCTCTTGTTCAAGTTCTTCAACAACAAGCGCAGTCCGCCAATTGCAATCCTTTTTCAATCTGACAATGTCACCATAAATATGGTCACCGATATAGAGAATTTCATCCCCATTCACTTCTAAATCATCTGTAAATTTCCGAGCACAGCCGCCTTGATAAACACCGGGAAGGATTTTACCTTGCACATTGGACATGGTTCCATTTTCAGGATTAATCGACAAAAATTTAAGATTGTCATAAAAAAAGCGAGGTTTGTTTGCCAAAGTGATGACAAATTCAAATAAATCTTTCCAGCTTTTACCCTTTTCTAAAAAAGGATCAATCGCATATTCTAAAAGGAGTTTGGTATAAAAAAATTCGGAATTGGTAAGAAGAAAAATTTTCTTACCTAGATTAATATACCGTTGCAATCCCTCGACTACTTCCTTCTCTTTTAATACATAAGCTTCCAAATTTTTGCTGATGCACTGCTTCAAACTACCATCAGAATGAATTTTATCTACGGTACTTAACACATCCAAAGCAATGTTTGCGTAAGTTGGAAGCTCATGGACTAATTCATCTTTTAAATCAATTAATTGACTATAAAGTACACAAAAAGCAATCGAAAAGGCAGTATCAATAGCAAAATAATTAGGATCATTTAAATCGACGTAAGTACTGCGATAAATTTGTTTTTGCTCCGCATAATTGATTAATTTCGTGCCATGGTAGCTATGACGAATAGCTCCATAGCGGCTGAGCTTTAAAATATTGCCATTCTTACTGTCAATAATGAGTCCACGAATAGCCTCATCAAAATTAAATTTAAATTTTTTGACTTCTTCCGGGTATTGTTTTTCTTCAATTAATTGGTCAACAACCAGCTTATAAACCAATGATTCAAAATTCTTTGAATCATAGCGAATAAGAGTATGGTCCATATCTAAACCAATAAGTTTGATTTTTTTCATATTTAGTATGCGATTAACAAAAACTTTTTGATTCATAGTGCTTCCTTATTCATTAGCTTGATGGCAGCGTTCTCTAAGCTATACTACAAACTAGATAAGAACTTAGGTAAGATTTTAACTTCCACACTTCGTTGAAACTAACGTTAAAACCTATTGTTGCAAAGGTATCCTCATGCTGCTCATTCAAGGCTTTCGAAACTCCTGCTATTTTTTACGATCTAGCTTAAAGTTTCTTAAAAAAAATCCTGATTTAATTATTTTACCAGTACTAAGCATCATTGCTCTAGTTATTCTCCTGTTCTCATTGATAAAAATGTTGATTTATCTGCAAGTCAATCAAAGTATGTTCATTATTGGCTTGGTGCTTATCTATTTTCTATTAGCTTTTGTTGCCGTTTTATTTAATGCAGCCTTTGTTGCTTGCGTTATTCAACGTCTTCAAGGAGGCAGACTCACACTTTTTCAAGCCATGCTTATTTCGCTTAAAAAAGCGGGAGCGTTGCTTAAATGGACAATGATATCTGCGACTTTGTCCGTATTATTTAGCAGTTTCGAACATTTAAGTGATGCGCTTGCCAAACTGATTGCCACACTATTTGGTTTTTCCTGGACTGTTAACACCCATTTTGTTTTGCCTATTATGGTAAATGAGAATCTTAATGCGATTAAAGCTTTTCAAAAATCCATCCGAAGAGTCGGAAAGGGATGGCGTAATATTGTTTCAATAAATTTGCTAGTCTTTTTAGTACTGGTTGCGTTGGGTGGATTAGCTTATTTGTTTGCTTCTTTCTTTTTACATTCCCAGTACACTCTTAACCTCACAATTAATCTTCCACTCTGCTTGCTTCTACTTATTTGTTGGTTAGTAAGTATTAAAACATTTAATGCGATCTATAATTCTGCACTTTATTTGCATTTAAACGAGAAAAAACAAGATTATTTTGATGATGAAATTTTAAATCGAGTCATCATCAAAAAATGAGGAGTAGTCAAAATGAGGGGGGCTTTAAGCGAATCCCCGTGGCCGTCAGGCTATGGGCCTAGGCCCTGAGGTATCGTCACTTTTTTTGAACAAAAATAGGTGTTGCTCCAATCACTAGCTCGATCCGTTCGGGCTGAGTCCTTCGAGAGCCTCAGGATGCTCGGGTGCGCGTAGCGCTGTCTCGAAGCCTTTAGTGCAAAGCCCCCCTTCGAGTGCCTCAGGACAGGCCATCGAGACGTCGCTGGCGCTCCTCCTCAGGCTGAACGGTTTCAGAATACAATGGATTTGGCTCGAAATATTATCCAAAAAAAGTGAAGATCTCCCAGGCCTAGGCCCAACCTAGATCATGCAATCTTACCCCGGATTTTATGTTGGATTGATATTGCTAAAGACAGCTAATTCTGTTTCCTCATCACTGTCATTAAGTGCTTGTAAAACACCATCCAAAGAATCAATTAAACCGACGGTCGTGGTCTTTGCCTCAAATAACCAAAAAAAGAAATCTTGTACCACCCACGTAAAAAAACCTTGTGCTTTATTAAGAAAATCATAAAGTGATTTGCTATCATTTTTTGTATTATAAAAAGTTTTCATAACATTATTAATTCCATCTAGCGTTTTTTGATTCTCGAAGGCTTCAATTAAAACTGCTAACCCTTGATGTTTCTTTTTGACTTTAAAATTCATACCAAAAAAATGATGATCGCGTTTATCCTTATCTAAGACCTTAGCTTTATAGTTTTTTAGAGCTAGAAATTCAGGACTATTTAAAAAGGCTATTGTTGCTGCTGTTGGTTGTTCATCATCCAAAGTTATATAAGCTAAGTCATTCAATTTATTTTTAAAATTAGTTTTTATCTCTTCGAGTTGTCGTTTTTTTTCCGACAGTTCAAGTTCATTGATTTCTGAAGGTAGTTCAAGGGAGGCTTGAGGTAGCAAAGTGACTGCTTGTTTATGTAATTCTTCTAGATGTTGGCTGAGAAATTTCAACCGTGATTTTGTATGATCACTGTTAGCCTTTAGAAAATTTGCCGCCAAAAGAATTGCGTGCGCATAATTTTGTAAGCTTTCTTTAGTTTGATCTACGGCAAATTCTTGGGCCTTTTCTCTTAAATAAGATTCATTTTCTTCCCATTGTCTTTTATGGTGGAGCTTTGGAATTGTTTGTCCGCATTGCAGTCTAACATCCCTACTGTGATTAATAATATCTTGTATAGCAAACAGCATAAAAATCTCTAGAAATTAAATGCTGCATAATAACGAATAGATTTATTTTTGTCGAAAGATTAGTAGAAATTTGAAGCAAAAAAATCCCGGCAAACTCACCGGGATTCAGCTTGAGGAGACATCTTAGTCACGACCTGAAAAAGCACTCAAGAGATTGAGTAGGCTGACAAAGAGGTTATAGATGGAAACGAATAATGAAACGGTCGCAGAAATGTAATTCGTTTCCCCTCCATGAATAATTTCACTGGTTTGGAACAGAATAAGTCCAGAAGAAATAAGCACAAACGCGGCAGAAATTGCAAGTTGTAAAGCTGGCATATGGAAGAAAATACCTCCAATCATAGCAAGCAGAGCTACCATCACCCCAACAAAGAGGAATCCACCTAAGTAGCTGAAATCTTTACGAGTTGTTAGTGCATAACCGGAAAGACCAAAGAAAATTACTCCAGTGCCACCTAGAGCCGCACCAATAAGTTGAGGGCCGTTGGAGAAATTGGAAACGTAAAGATTTAGAACTGGGCCAAGCGAGTAGCCTAAAAAGCCAGTAAAAGCGAAAACACTCAAAAGACCTAAGGGGCTGTTTCTTAGTGCTTGTGTTAGAAACATTAACCCGTAGATACCGCCAATCATAAGGAATGGATTCAGAGGTCTAACGGCGTAGGCATAAGAAAGATACGCCATGAACGTACTGAATAAAAAGGTCATGCTGAGAAGTAAATAAGTATTTCGCAACACTTTATTAGTGGCAAGTACGGATTCACTTCGTTGATTTAAAATGGTGACGTCATTTCTGTTCATGCAGTAACTCCAGATTATATATGTTTCATTGTAGCATAGTTGGGGTGATTTGTTGGTTTTTCAAGTTTATAACCATACTTTATTACCTAGCAAGGATATTTTTTCACCCAGGGTATATAATTGTTTCTATAAATGTTGAAAGATTGCAAGCGAATCACTGATAATTATGTGATTTTAACTGCTTAGATGGATTAGTGATGCCCAAAGTTGCTGTAGTACAAATGATTTCTTCTGCTTCCGTCAAAAATAATCTGCAGCAAGTCGAGGAATTTTTTATTAAAGCGAAAGAAAAACAAGCCGATTTATTGGTTTTACCAGAAAATTTCGCCTTTATGGGTATGAAGGAAAACGATAAATTAGATCTTGCAGAAAAATACGGAGAAGGGGAAATTCAAGATCGAGTGAGGCAGCTTGCTAAACGATATGATTTATGGGTAATTGCTGGTACTTTACCCATTAAAAGTCTAAATAAAAAAGTAAGGTCAAGTTGTTTGGTTTTTGATAATAATGGATTATGTGCTGCTCGCTATGACAAAATTCATCTCTTTGATGTGCGAGTTTCTGCGCAAGAGGCGCATCAAGAATCGTCGACTGTTGACCGAGGTGATGAGCTGGTTGTCGTTGATACACCGATTGGGCAAGTTGGATTAAGTGTTTGCTATGATCTGCGTTTTCCTGAATTGTATCGACAATTAGTACAAAGAGGAGCTGAATTACTTAGTATCCCCTCTGCTTTTACTGCAGTCACTGGCGTTGCGCATTGGGAGGTTTTATTAAGAGCGCGGGCTATTGAAAATCTGTCCTATGTCATCGCTCCCAATCAAGGTGGACAGCATGAAAATGGGCGACAAACTTACGGGCACAGTATGGTTATCGAGCCTTGGGGTAAAGTGGTTGCTCAACAAGAAACTGGGGAAGGGATTATAATCGCTGATATTGATTTACAGCGCCTACAACAACTTCGACAGCAGTTTCCTAGTAATGAGCATCATGTGCTCTTAAACCGATGACGTTTATTTAAGGTAATAGTTATGACCCAGGCACTAGCATTAGCAAAAGATTTATTATTAAAACCTGCCTCATTAGATGAATCAACTTTAGAAAAATTGCTTCATTCCATGATGAGTCATCATGTGGATGATGCGGATCTATATTTTCAAATCTCTAGCTATGAATCATGGTATTTAGAGGATTCTGAAGTCAAAAGTGGTAGTTTTTCAATTGATCGCGGGGTTGGAATTCGCGCAGTCAGTGGCGATAAGACTGGCTATGCTTATTGCGATGACATTTTATTACCCACAATGCAACGTGCTGCAGAAGCAGCGAAATCCATTGCTTTTGCTGGGGTGAAGCCGACACAATCCATTCAAATCGCGAGCGCACCCATTGTTCGTTATGCTGGTTTAAATCCTATAGAAGGGATGACTAAGCTTGAAAAAATTGCTCTGCTTGAAGCAATCGATCGCGAGGCTCGGCGTCTTGATCACCGTGTCATTCAAGTTAACGCCTCATTGAGTGGCAGTTATGAGGTAGTTATGGTGGCGGGTATGCATGGCAAGATGATCGCTGACATACGACCACTGGTCAGTATTAATGTAAGTGTCATGGTCGAGGATAAGGGGCGTCGTGAATCTGGGCGTTCAGGTGGCGGTGGTCGAGTGGCTTATTCTTATTTCACCGATGAAGAAAGGGCGCTTGACTATGCACGTGAAGCCGTGCGGGAAGCCTTAATTAATTTAGAGGCGCAAGACGCTCCTGCAGGAACGATGCCAGTCGTTTTAGGACCTGGTTGGCCTGGGGTATTGCTTCACGAAGCAGTCGGACATGGTTTGGAAGGCGATTTTAATCGTAAAGGCTTATCTGCTTTTTCTGGCCGCTTAGGCCAGCAAGTCGCTGCAAAAGGGGTAACCGTAGTCGATGACGGAACGCTTAAGGATAGACGAGGATCTCTGACTATCGATGATGAGGGTACACCGTCTCAGTACACCACACTAATTGATGATGGGGTATTGGTCAACTACATGCAAGACAAGCTCAATGCAAAGTTGATGAATATGAAGCCTACCGGCAATTGTCGACGCGAATCCTATGCTCATTTACCCATGCCACGTATGACCAATACTTATATGCTCGCCGGCAATCATTCTCCTGAGGAAATTATTCGTTCAGTGAAACGCGGATTATATGCCGCCAATTTTGGTGGCGGCCAAGTGGATATCACCTCCGGGCAATTTGTGTTTTCTGCCAGCGAAGCCTATCTCATTGAAGATGGTAAAATCACTAGACCGGTGAAAGGGGCTACTTTGATTGGCAATGGTCCTGAAGTGATGAAAAAGATCTCGATGATTGGTAATGATCTATCACTCGATAGAGGAATCGGGGTGTGTGGGAAGGATGGTCAGTCTGTTCCCGTTGGTGTTGGCCAGCCGACTTTAAAGATTGATGCGTTGACGATTGGTGGTACGCGTTAATAAATTTTGGTGCGTGCTCATTACCTAAGATAGTTGGGCCAAGGCCCAACGCTTTCCACCTAACCGCGCCAACTATACCTTCTCGTCATTGCTTTACTTCGATCCCAATGATGACATGAGAGGGTCAATCCTTCTTCGCAAGCTGAAGCAGCAAGTTTTTAATCTCATGAATACGCTCTTCATGCGTAGTACTATCTAAAGTAAAACGTAAACGCGTAGGGCCCTCCATTTGATAGCGTTTCGCATGCAACTGAATAAGATTAATCAATACGCCCGGATCAATTTCAGGTTTCTCGCCGAACTCAATTTTTCCAGCCTGTTGGGCAGCATTAATTTTATTAATGCCTAACCTTCCAGCGAGTAATTTAAGTTCAGTGACTAAAAGCAAATGTTTAGCGGATTGTGGTAGTAGGCCAAATCGGTCAATCATCTCAATCTGTAATTCACGTAACTGTTCATTGTCTTTTGCATTGGCGATGCGTTTATACATAATAAGCCGTGTATGAACATCAGCAATATAATCCTCAGGAAGAATAGCGCTTAAACGTAAATCGATTTCAGGACCTTGTTGCAGCGGCGTTGCTAACTCAGGCGTTTTCCCCGCTTTTAGATCATTGACTGCTTTATCGAGCATTTCCATGAAAAGATTAAAACCGATTGCTTGCATATTGCCACTTTGATCTTCACCTAATAATTCACCTGCACCACGTATTTCTAAATCGTGCGTTGCTAAGGTAAAGCCTGCACCTAAATCTTCTAAGGAAACAATAGCTTCCAAGCGTTTAACGGCATCAGCGGTAAGTAGTTTTTCATTGGGTGTAAGCAGATAGGCATAAGCTTGGTGGTGGGAGCGGCCCACTCGGCCTCGTAATTGATGGAGCTGTGCTAACCCAAATTTATCAGCTCGATCAATGATAATAGTATTGGCTGTCGGGATATCGATGCCGGTTTCAATGATGGTTGTGCAGACTAAGACATTAAATCGATGATGATAAAAATCGGACATAATCCGTTCTAATTCGCGTTCACGCATTTGCCCATGTGCGCTGCGGACTTTCGCTTCAGGAACTAAAGTTTGCAACTCTTGGCAGATTCGCTCGATAGTTTGAACATTATTATGAAGGAAAAAAACTTGCCCCCCGCGTAAAATTTCCCGCAAGATTGCTTCTCGCAAAATAGGGTCATTTTTTTCTTGCCAGAAGGTTTTCACCGCCAGTCGTTTTGCCGGTGGGGTAGCGATGAGGGAGATGTCCCGAATACCTGCCATTGCCATGTTCAGCGTACGTGGAATAGGGGTGGCTGTCATGGATAAAATATCAACATGAATTCGCAAAGCTTTGATGTGTTCTTTTTGTTTGACACCAAAACGATGCTCTTCATCGATAATCAGTAACCCAAGATTTTTAAAGCGAATGTCTTTGGAAAACAGTTTATGCGTACCTATGACGATATCAATACGTCCGTCTTTTAAAGATTCAATAACTTTTTCTGACTCTTTAGCACTACGAAATCGTGACAATAACTCGATATTAATTGGAAATTGCGCAAAGCGATCGCGAAAGGTTTCAAAATGTTGACCGGCTAAAAGAGTGGTTGGAACTAAAACACAGACTTGTTTGTCATTTTGCACGGCCAAAAAGGCAGCGCGCATAGCAACCTCAGTTTTACCGAAGCCCACATCACCGCAAATGAGTCGATCCATAGGTTTAGAGGACTGCAGATCCCTAATGATTTGTTCAACCGCTCGAATTTGGTCCGGAGTTTCGGTAAAAGGAAAGCCACCCGCGAAACGCTGATAATCACTGGGATGAAATTCATAAACAAACCCAGGCTCCGCTTCACGTTTTGCATATATTTCTAATAACTCAATGGCCACATCATGAATTTTTTCAGCGGCTTTTCTCTTTTCTTTTTGCCAGGTGTCAGTACCCAACTTGTGCAGCGGTGCATGCTCGCTATCCATGCCAGTGTAACGACTAATAAAATGCAGTGAAGTAACCGGAACATAAATTTTATCTTCGCCAGCGTAAGCTAAAATCAGAAATTCGTTGGCAGTATTGTTACTTTCAAGGGTTTTGAGTCCCTGATAACGGCCTACACCAAATTGTAAATGCACAACCGGAGCGCCGATTCTTAGTTCGGCGAGATCACGAATAATCAAATCAGGGTCGACAGTCTTTTGACTGCTTCTGCGTTGCGGCGTTGCTTGCTCACCAAACAATTGAGCTTCGACAATAATCGCAATATTTTGTGCGATAAGTTCTGCACCATAAATCAGGGGAGCCGTAATGATGCTGACTGGTGCATCATCGTTAAGAAAATCATACCAACTGTCTTGAATTTTAGGCGCTATTTTACTCTGCTTGAGTAAATCCAATAAAACTTCACGTCGACCTGCACTTTCAACGACTAGCAGAAAACGTTTTCCTTTTTCATCAAGATAATTACAAAGCTTTGTTAAGGGCTGATTATTTTGGCGCTCAAGAGGAAGGGCGGGCGCTTGATTAATATTAAAATTAAATAAACTCCCTTTCTTTTCCATCGGTTGATGATAGCAGCGTAATTGCTGGTATTGTTTAGCATAAGTTAGTAATTCTGTAGGCGTTAAAAAGCAAGAATTTGTTGGCAGTATAGGCCGTGAAATATCATAATTACGCTGCTCAAAACGCGTCGATAATTCTTGCCAAAATTGCTCTGCTTGTTCAGGAATTTCCTCAATCAAACAAACCGCAGCATCCTTAGGTAAATAATCAAAAAAGGTCGCTGTGGTTTCAAAAAAGAGGGGCAGATAATATTCAATCCCTGAGGGAATTTGGCCATCACTCACTGCCTCATAAATTGGACACTGACTTGGATTGCCAGAAAACTGTTCTCTGAAGGCGCGGCGAAATTGAGTTATACTTTGTTCGTTTAAAGGAAATTCACGCGCAGGTAATACTTGAATTTCAGAAATTTTGCTGACCGTTCGTTGGGTCTCTGTATCGAATTGGCGCAAGCTTTCAATCTCGTCATCAAATAATTCAATACGAAAAGGCATTGAACTTCCCATGGGATAAACATCCATAATCGCACCGCGAATCGCAAACTCTCCATGCTCCAGCACTTTATTGACACTGTAATAACCTGCTTGAGTCAATTGATGGCGGAAATGGTCCAAATTCAAGGTTTGGCCTTCTTTTAATACTAAGGCATGATGATGTAAAAATTGAGGAGGGCAAAGCCTGTGCATGAGCGTGCTGACCGAGCTAATTACAATCGCACTGGAGCTCTGTTGCAGCCTGCTTAGCGTTGAGAGGCGTTCGGAGATGATATCTTGATGAGGTGAAAATTGATCATAGGGGAGCGTTTCCCAATCAGGGAAAAAAAGCAATTCTTGAGCGTTTTCTTTACTAAGAAAGAAGCGCAGTTCCTCTAAAAGCTGCCCGGCTGCTAAATTATCCGGCGTAATTAATAACTTAATGCCGTTTCGTTGCTGACAAAATTCGGCAATGGCCAACGAAAGGCTACAACCATAAAGTTGCCCCCAAGTTTGTCTATGATCAATAGAAGGGGGGGTGAGTATCGATGTTGTCATAGAATAATTATCGCCGTACATTAAGGCGCAAAAGTATACTATAAAAGATGCCTGCTCTGAACAGGCGTTGTTAGATAGTTGAGTGATCTTTGTAAATTTTGATGGAATATTCCCCCTAATCCGCAAAAAACCTCATCCAATTATCCAGATTCCTTTCTCGGGCGAGGGGTAAGCGAATTCACCCTCGCCCGCCCGAGAAAGAAGTTTGACCATGGGTATGATTTTTTTTGCAGGGGAAGTTTGGGGAGATGGCGTTGCTCCCTGTCTAGGCTAAAGATTTCCAATAACTGGCATTAAATAAACTATAAGATAACTCGTTGCAAAACCCGCCAATAATCCAAATAAATGACCTTCCCAAGAAACACCTTTCTTCGAAGGAAAAATACCTAAGAAAATACCTGCGAAATAATACAAACTGATGATACCAAGAATAATTGCTGTGAGTGTTCTTTGTTGCAGAATATCACTAACCAATAGTGCCCAGTAACCCGTAATGAGGGCACTGGCGCCAATATGGATACCTGGTTTTGCCAACAGCCATATTAGAGTCCCGCTGAGGATAGTGATCATCACTGTCACCCATATAAAATAACTGAGACCATGGACTAAAATAAAATTACTTAAAACGACTAAAGGTATCGAATTAAAAAAAAGATGGTTAAAATTTGCATGGAGCAAGGGCGCAAAAATGATTCCTGGCAGGCCGAGAATATGTCGGGGGATGATACCTAAATAAAACAGTCGCTTGCCCAACAAAAGATTCAAAATATAAACACACCAAGGAATGAGCACAATAATGCCCAAGGTATGCAAGTTGGTGTCGGTTTGACTTATGATTTGATTAACACTAGTCGTTAATTCGTCGATCAACATTTTATAACAACCTTTCTAGTCATTTCTCGATGAGAAAAAGTATTTTCTGACTCAGGCAAAGTCTTCGCTTTCTCGATAACTTGGCAAATAAGTTGGCCTCTAGCCAAGCGCAAATGAATTGCCTCGCCTAAATCTACTTGTTGACTATCAAACAGTACTGCGTCTTTATAAGTTGCGAGGGCATAGCCTCTGCTCAGTGTAGCTAAGGGGCTCACCGCGTGCAAGGTGGCAAGTTGAGTGGTAAATTGTTGCTTTGATTGATTCAATTTGGCCCACATGATTTGGATTAACTGTTGCTCGAAACCTTGTGTTTTTGCTTTTGATTGTTGGAGTAAACTCATGGGGTTTCTTGCGTTAAGACGCCCTAATAACAAATCCAGCTTTCTTTGTTTTTGATAGACTAAACTGTGGATGCTGTGATTAAGCTGTCGCTCCAAATAATCAATTGTTTGCCAATGTTTAGCAATTAATTGGGTGGGCGATAAAAATTTAGCGATTCGGTGATCTAGCAAAAGTTGCTTGTGTTGAACCGTCTGCGAGATGGCTCTAACCATTCTCTTTTCAAGAGAAAGTATTGTAGCGAGCAAATCATTCAGGTTGGGTGTTACGGCCTCGGCTGCAGCGGTGGGTGTTGCCGCTCTTAAGTCAGCAACAAAATCAGCGATAGTAAAATCAGTTTCATGTCCCACTCCAGAGACGATGGGAATTGTACTGCTGCTAATGGTTAGTGCGAGTTGTTCGTCATTAAAAGCCCATAAATCCTCAATACTACCGCCTCCTCGGGCGAGAATAAGTACCTCTGCTAAGCCATCTTGATTTGCTTTTTGAATCGCTTTAATGAGCTGTTGAGGGGCATCTTTGCCCTGTACTTCGCTAGCATAAACTCGAATGGTGGCAAGGGGGAAACGTCGTTTCAAGGTCGTTAAGACATCTCTTAGCGCTGCTCCCGAAGGGGAGGTAACTACTGCGATTACTGCAGGGAAATGTGGAAGGCTTCTTTTTCTGGCGGAATCGAATAAACCTTGCGCTTGCAATTTTAATTTTAGCTGCTCAAATTGGCGGTAAAGTTCCCCTAAACCGGCTTCGCTCATGGAGTGAACAATCAATTGATAATCACCCCTGGCTTCGTACAAACTTAATTTACCAATAGCGATGACTTGTTGGCCATCTTTAAACCCATTGCTTGCCGAATTATGATGATTTCGAAAATAAACACACCGTACCTGGGCTGAAGGATCTTTTAATGTAAAATAAAAATGACCAGAATTTGGCTTGGATAAATTGGATAATTCACCGATGACAGCAATTTGACCGATTTCAATCTCTAACCACGAACGTATTTGGCGGTTGAGTTGAGTGACAGTGAGTGGGGTTGGGTCTTGCATAATCTAAGTCGCTAAGATGGGATAGGAAATAAGGATGTACTATAATTTAGATAGAACTTTTTTGGAATTGTTATGACTAAAGGATTGCAAGTGACTCAACAAAATGAATTACCAACGCCACCGATGGAAGATCCGCCACTTCCTGAGCCCGCTGAGCCAGGTCCAGATAACACCCCTGAACCTGGCCCAGATAATACGCCTGAGCCAGAGCCGGTAAAAACACCCGAACCTTCTAATGATTAAGGTATCGCAAAATGCCATTCCATGGCCTTGGATAATTCTTCCAACATAATTTCGCCGCGGATACTATTCCCTTTGGCATTGACTCGTGGACTTAATACAACAATTCCTGCTTTACGAGGAACGACTGCGATGGTGTATCCCGAAACTCCACTTTTAGCAGGCATGCCCGTTTTGACCATATGTGTACCGGTTTCATCATACAAACCACAGGTGGCCATGATGGCAAGGGTGATTTTGCAGGTTTCCAGTGAAATAATTTGCTCACTACTGACAGGATCTTTACCGGAATTAGCGAGAAGTGTCGGTAGATAAAGCATTTGTTCTAGCATGGCTTCATAAGAACATAGGGCAAAATAGAGATCGAGAGTCTCATTCACTGGAGCGCCTAAATTTTTCCGGCTCTTCAGGATATAAGCAAGAGAGCGATTGCGATCGCCAGTTCTTTTTTCCGACGCTAAGACTAAGGGATTAATGCTGAGACGTTGATTAAACAATTTTTGTACCCAGTGCTCTAACCAAGCGAACTGTTCCTCACCAACACCTGGAATATGTGAACAAAGTGTAATTGCGCCTGCATTTAACATCGGGTTAGATGGTTTAGGACCAAATTGCTCAAGACGTGTTATCGAGGCAAAATCATCGCCAGAAGGTTCAACTTTAACCCACTCAAAAAGTTGCTCTGCACCATATTCTTCTAAAAGACCAATGAGAGGAATTAATTTTCCAGTACTTTGCAGCGTGATCGGAAGTAGAGGCATATTGCTATAAGAAACCATTTCCCCATCGAGAGGATTAATCGCTACCGCCGTTAAGTCTTTATTGACATTAGCTAATTCAGGAATGTAATTAGCCGTGTCGCCTGCTTTACACTCTTCTGCTTTTTTTACCAAATGTTTAAGAAGATCAATCGATACTTTGTTTTGTGCCATAAGCTCTCAGCAATGAAAAAAGGGGGAGGCATTATGCTAAATTTAGCACAGTAAGACAAATAAATGAGAAAATTAATTTTTTTAGCTCACTAAAACAGTATTCATTAACCTATTCATCAGCTCAAAATGACGATACAACTTTTTTCGGTCCTAATGATAAAAGAGACGAAGACTTGGGAATGAACTTATTGATAAATCAGATCTAAAGAGGTTGGTTTTAAATTTATTCATCCTATGTGAAAATGCGGCAAATATTTTTTTAAGGTAAAAAGGAATGAAAGGGAAAAAAGAGGTTAAACCAACTTTAGCTGAGACTTTAAATTTTACTTCAGAGCCAGGTCGACATAGTAAGTTGTCACCTGTTGTAGGCTCTAGAATCCCTGAGATCGAGCTCATCCACCTACATAGAGAAATATTTGCAGACTATCAAAAAATAATTTTGCCCAAGCAAAAACTGAATGTTTTTCCTCTGAGCCATAGGCAAGAAGCCGATAGAATTTCCAAAGAGATTTTCGCTCAATATATCGAAAAGTACGCTATCCATGGTTTGACTATTGAGAATGCCGTACGCTGGAGTAAAGTCGGAGCTAATAAGACTAGGATTCATGACCTAGAAAACCAATACAACACCTGGAATCTAGAAGTACTTGCCTCTCCTCCGGGCGACAGAGCTCATATTTTAGATGGAATGTATAGACCTGCTTACCTTGTTGCTCTATGGGTATTAATGTCTGTAGAGGAAACCAATAATGGACAGCGGGAAGCCGACGATCGATACTCGCCGGTGGATAAAGTGTTAGCCGTAACGCGTACATTAATATTAACGGATGAAGTCTATAAACGAACTTTTGCAATCCCTCTCGATAAGGAAGTTGACTATGACAACAATTTCATCTTATTTGGAAAACAAATACCCCAGGGAAGGCTTGCTAATTTTTATCGCCAATTAGAGTCCGAATACGGTTCTCTTGCAAAAGCTTTGGTTTCAGAAGAATCGTTAGCATTTTTAGGATATGACCCCTCGATGGAAATGAAGAAGGTTTCCCCAAAAGCGACGGACAAAGGACAAGCTAATGTAGACCATAATTGTGTTAAAATTCGTTATCCTGAGCTGCCTACAACTCCGCGATCACATGGAACTTCTGGAGGTCCAGGTTTTTTTGCAGGTCGAACAGCCGCGCCATTGATTATAGAATTAACGGGATCAAAGCCAACACTTGGTTCTTCAACGGAAGAGGTTGATTAGTAGCAAGCTTAATGTTTTTATCCCCTCTCCCCGAGGGGCGAGGGGATTTTTTAGAAACTCCCTCGCCTTTAAGAGAGAGGGTTTTTAGACAATTACGCTTGCCATAAGCGGATCTTTAGTCATCCTCCAGCTTCACTGGTCAAGCCGGAAGATGACCAGAGGCTTTGGCCCAAGCTAAGTACTTTTGTACACTCCAATAGCCAACAAAAACCAGCCTAAAATAAAACATACTCCACCAAAGGGGGTAAGCATTCCTAAAATTTGTATTTTCAGCAAACTCAATAAATATAAGCTTCCTGAAAAAAGTAAAATGCCAAAGCAAAACAGCCAGCCTGAAATTTGTAGTATTCGTTTATCCCATTTCAATATCAGCACCCCCAGGAATAATAAAGCCAAGCTATGAATAAATTGATAAAAAACAGCCGTTTGAAAAACGCTCATTTGGGATTCACTAAACTGTGCTTTTAAACCATGTGCAGCAAAGGCACCCATCATTGTGGCAATCATCGCGGACAGAGCAGCAATTGCAATAAAACGACGAGAGATTATTGTTTTATGAGCCATGAGTTAATACCTTGAAAAAAAGGAACACCAATATTAACTTACCAAGCGCTTTTTCCAAATGAGAATTAAGCCGCTTTAAAAGGGTTTAACCGAGCTACATCATAGATAGTAATTGGTGAGTCAATTCCTTTCACTTTGACGCGCAGATGGCCACTGATTTCAATATCCTTGGCCACTTCCTGGTAGGTCGATTCAGAAATTAAGGTCTGACCTCCAAGACTAAGCCCTTGGATACGAGATGATAAATTGACAGCAGACCCTATGGCACTGTATTGCATCCGTTTTTTCGAACCAATGTTACCAACGACAGCAAGTCCAGTATTAATGCCTATTCCCATTTCTAAATGAGGCAAATTAAGTTTTTGATTCGCCCGATTTAGTTTTTTCAATTCTTTTTGCATTTCTAAAGCACAAGTTATCGCCCGAAGTGAGTCATTGCCTAAAGAATGCGGTGCGCCAAAAATAACCATAATGGCATCGCCAATAAATGCATCCACTGTGCCTTGATATTTTTCTATCACTCGAACCATTTTGGTAAAATAGCCATTCAACAGGGAAATGAGCTTTTCTCCTGAAAGTGCTTCAGACAGGGGAGTAAAGTTCCTTAAATCGCTAAACATAATCGTTATTTTATTTTCCTGCCCACCCAATTTCTGACGTTCAGGCGACTCGAGGATCGTTTTAACCACCTCATCCGACATATAAAAGCTAAATATTTTATGGATAAATCGATTGCGTAATTCGAGTTGTTTTCTTATTTTTCTTAATAAAAAATTCGCATTACGTAGGCTTATTTCATCAATAGCGATATTAGCTAAATTCAATAAAAGGTTAAGTTGCTTTGCATCGAGTTCTTTGGGAGAAGTGTCTGCCAGACAAAAAGTACCGACGTTATAACCTTGTGGATTAGTCAGCGGAACACCGGCATAAAATCGAATATAAGGATCTTGTCGAACATAGGGGTTATTAGCAAACTGTTCATTAAGATGGGTGTCATTAATAATAAGTGGCTCAGTTCGTTTGATAGTTTCATTACAAAAAGTAAGATGTCGCGGAAGTTGTTTTTGTTGCAAACCATGCTGCGACTTAAACCACTGTCTTGTTTCATCAAGGAATGAAATAAAACAAATGGGGATCTGGAAGAAATCTACAGCTAGATGTACCAGTCTATCGTAGTTTTCTTCGGGAGCCGTATCCAAAATCTTGAGTGCTGCCAGAGCTTCAAGCCTTTCTTGTTCCAACCGTTGATGCGATTTATTTTTTTTGGAGTGCGTTGACATAGTTCACCCTTTCAATTTTTTGCAAAGATTTTCTTAAGTATAGATTTGGAATCCAACTTCCGATAAGGCAATTGATTTCCCAGTATGGCCCATAATTAAAGGTAGTAGTGAGAAGGAAGATAAATGAACGAAATTACAGTCAGAGTCACTTCATTATTTGTATTAGCTGTTCTGGGGTATATCCTTAAAATTCTGCTAAATCTTTTTTTAGCCCGTCATCTGCCAGCTAGCGTTTATGGTGATTATAGTGTCGCTATAAGAGTATTAACTATTTTAGTGACTCTAGCCTTATTTGGAACAAATATAGGGGCGAATCGTTTTTTTGCAAAATATTTACATCTAAATGAAAAGACAACAGCAACAAGTTATCTTGCGTGGAATATTAAATTACTTACTGTTACTTTTTTAATTGTTTTTATATTGGCGATTACTTCTTTCGGCGTAATGCTTACTCTTCACCATTTAAAAATTCAAGATCTCAACCAATATTATTTGGTGGCCTACGTTTTATGGCTAGTGCCATTTTCTGCAATAGCCACACTGATGGCGAGTTTTGTACTCACTAGTAATCGCATACTACTTTCATCGTTTTATAAATCCCCCCTTATATACCTAGTTGAATTAACTTTATTTTCTCTAGTCGTTTGGTACATTGATCCGGGATTAAATAATCTCAGTATCGTCTTTGTACTATTTCTCTCATTCGTTCTCATAATAATGATATCAACCTTGTCAATTAATGAAGAAATCTTAATTTTATTTCGGCAAGGGTTTAAAAATTTAGTTGGTACTTCTCTATCACAAAGAGAATGGCTTAAAACTTCGTCTTCATTAATTGCGAATAATATTGTTTTTACGGTGTCGTGCACTCTCGATCTATTTGCAGTTAAGCTATTTTCAATCAGTGAAACTCATGCAGGTTATTATGCAGCAGCACTGAGTATTGCTTCGATATTATGGCTAATACCTACAAATGCTTATCAAGGATTAAAATATCGGCTTGCTGTATTATTGACTCGCGAAGATGGTCGTGAAGAGTTGCAGTATAGGCTTAACAAAATAAATGCGCTCGTTATTAGCTTAGTGCTTGTCTTAATATTCTTAATTGCTTTTTTTGCAAAATCTCTCCTTTATTATTTCGGCCCTGACTATGTTAAAGCTGAACAAGAATTGATTATTTTATCAATTGCCAGCGGAATAGCTTGCATAGGGCATGTGGCTCCAGTTTTATTGGTATTTGCTGGCTATGAAAATAAGGTTTTAAAATGGAGTATCATCGAACTACTGTTAATGCTTATGGTCGTTCCGCCCGCCACTTATTATTTTGATATTTATGGGACAGCAATGAGTACTGCCTTCATCATGCTTATTAAGCCTATCGCTACTGTATTCATAGCACGAAAAAAATTAGGCCTGCGCTCGTTATCCATATTATAGCGCAGGTTAACTCATGAATTCCCGAAGTTTTGCGCCGATGTCTTTTTCTCGCATTAAACTCTCACCAATCAAAAAAGTATTGATGTTGTTTTTTTGCATGAGTTTTATCTCGTCCCGACTATTAATACCGCTTTCTGTAATTAAAATTTTATCCGCGGGTAAATGCTTGACTAGTTCAAGACTGGTATGAATATTAGTGATGAAACTGTGTAAGCTGCGATTATTTACGCCCATTAGAGGAGTAGGGAGCTGCAAGGCACGCTCAAATTCATCGAGGGTGTGACTTTCTACTAAGACTGCCATTTTAAGTTCTTGGGCGAGTTTGCAATAGTCGTGTAGCTGTTTATCATCCAACATGGCTACAATTAATAAAACACAATCCGCACCCAAAGCTCGACTTTCATAGATTTGATAAGGGTCGATTATAAAATCTTTACGCAGAACAGGCAAAGAAGAATGATTTTTGGCTAAAGCTAAATAACTAGGTGAGCCTTGGAAAAAATCTACATCAGTCAGCACAGAAAGGCAACTTGCGCCATTTTCTTCATAAATATTTGCAATGGCTGCCACATCAAAATCAGCACGAATTAAGCCTTTACTGGGGGAGGCTTTTTTTATTTCAGCGATAATTGCCGGTGATTTTAGCTGCAATCCGCCAACAAAATCACGTACTGGCAAAGCATCAGTGTCTATTAGACTTTGTAAGGGTTTTTCTTGTTTTGCCAATTCTACTTCTTGCCGTTTATGCGCAGCAATGCGATTCAAAATACTATTCATGTTTGCTCGTTAACCTTTGAGTTAATTCTTTTAATTGCCTAAATCGTCTTGCCGCTTCACCGCTATCAATGGCCGATCTCGCTTTTTCTACAGCCTCGCTGTAACTTGGGGCTAAGTTCGCACAATAAAGTGCTGCTGCTGTATTTAATAAAACAATGTCGCGAGCAGGGCCAAGCTTAGCACTTAACACTTCTTCCGCAAGAGCAAGACTTTGAGTAGGCGAATCGACGGTAATGGCATTTAAATTAGCATGACAACAGCCATAATCTTTCGGATCAATAATCCAATGCTTAAATTGCCCTTGATGATATTCAACAACGTCAGTGATTGCCGCAATGCTAATCTCGTCCATGCCATCGCGAGAGCTTACTACAAGAGCACGTTCTCTTCCTAAATTAGCAAGAACTTGGGCAATGGGTTCTAGCCAAGCTTTTGCAAAAACACCGACTAATTGTTTTTTTACCCGAGCTGGATTGACTAGAGGGCCTAGAATATTCAGCAGAGTGCGTATTCCCAATTGCTGCCTGGTATTTCTTGCGTGTTGCATGGCTTGATGAAAATGAGGGGCGAATAAAAAACACATGTCATATTGCTGCATGCATTGAGTGAGTTGTTCATCCGTTAAATGAAGCTCGAAACCTGCTTGCAATAATAAATCGGCACTACCACTGCGACTCGATACTGAACGGCTCCCATGTTTGGCTACACGAGCTCCGGCTGCAGCCGCAACGAAACTACTGATGGTTGAAATATTAAAGGTATTTTTGCCGTCACCCCCTGTGCCGACGATATCAATGAGGTCATCCCCTAAATCAATGCAATGAGCAAAGCTCATCATGACCTTGGCAGCAGCAGTTAATTCCTCAACAGTTTCACCTTTTACTCGCATGAGGGTGAGGAAGGCGGCGAGTTGTGCGTCACTTAATTCCCCACTCATACAAGCCTGCATGAATTCCTGCATTTGCGAAGAGGTTAAATGCTTGCCAGCAATCAATTGTTCAAATAGTTTAGATATCTTCATTCTTTAAAAATTGGCTTAAAAGCTCAATACCATGTTCAGTTAAAATTGATTCAGGATGGAATTGTAGCCCATAAAGAGGGTATTGACGATGAGAGATAGCCATAATTGTGTCATCAGCCCAGGCATCAACAGCAAAACAAGTGGGGAGTGTGTTGATATCCACTGCTAGGGAATGATAGCGAGTTGCTTTAAACGGATTAGGAAGATGACGAAATAACCCTTGTTTATGATGGTGAATAGGGGAGGTTTTTCCATGAATGATCTCTGGTGCTTCGATAATTTTTGCTCCAAAACAATGAGCGATGCACTGATGTCCTAAACAAACGCCTAAAATAGGAATACGTTGATGGAAATGCTGAATTAAGTCCAAAGAAATACCAGCATCCTCTGGCCCTTTGGGCCCAGGTGAAATGACGAGGTATAAAGGATTTAAACGTTCAATTTCTTCGATTGAAACTCGATCATGCTCAAAAACATGGACTTCCTGCTTTAGGCATTGAAAATATTGCACCAGGTTATAGGTAAACGAATCATAGTTGTCGATAAGAATTAGCATAAGCTGTTAAGCTCCGAGGCATAAATGAATTTGTTGGGCCAAGGCCCAATTTTAAACTTCAAGGGAGAGTTATAGAGAAAACTCTTCGCCCAAATAAACGGCTCGAACTTGCTGATTAGCCAGAATCGCTTCGGGTGTTCCTTCACAAAGGATTTTGCCCTGACTCACAATATAGGCTCGCTCACAAATATCTAGGGTTTCTCGCACATTATGGTCGGTGATTAACACGCCGATATTTTTATCACAGAGATGCGAAATGATACGTTTAATATCAAGAACGGAAATGGGGTCAACCCCGGCAAAAGGTTCGTCAAGCAGAATAAAAGTAGGTTCAATGGCTAAAGCACGGGCAATCTCTACACGTCGGCGCTCGCCGCCCGATAAACTCATTCCTAAGCTATTACGCAGATGAGAGATATGAAATTCATTTAACAAATGCTCTAACTTTTCTTTCCGCGCTTTATTATCTAAATCTTCACGTAGTTGCAGAATAGATAAAATATTATCGCCAACCGATAATTTCCGAAACACAGAAGCTTCTTGGGGTAAATAACCAATACCCATACGAGCGCGCTGATGCATAGGGGCTTTAGTGAGATCATGGTGATCAAGTGAAATTTGGCCTTCATCACAGGATTGCAAACCGACAATCATATAAAAACAAGTCGTTTTACCTGCTCCATTGGGGCCAAGTAAGCCCACGCATTCGCCGCTGCGGATGGTTATACTTACATCATTAACCACCGTGCGGGTTTTAAAAGATTTCTTTAGATGACGTGCTGACAGCTCACTCATAATCACTTCCCAGGATGGATAATAATAGTCGTACGTGTTTTTCCATCACTTTTTGATACAACATGTTGCTTAAGGGTATCATAACTAATCTTAGATGCCGAGAAGGAATTATCACCTTGTACCACACGAGCATTGCCAATTAGTTCGATAAGATGGCTTTCGGGATGGTAACGAATTTCGTCCGCATAGGCATGAAGAGGTGGTTTATCGAGCTCGGTTAGTGTCCAAAAATGCGCCTGTTCTTTCCCTTCACCTTTAGCAATTGCAAGGACTAATTTGTTTTGTGAGCTTCCTTCAGTGACTGCATTTGCTGCGCGTAAATGCGAAGAGCCTTGATCAAGTTGTACATTACCAGTGTATTCACCACGATGAGTCTGTTGATTCAAATCAGCTGAATCCGCTAATAATTCAAGCGTTTTTTGACGGTCATCAGGCAAGGCTAAGCTCGTATTAGAGGCTAAAAGCAGCATAACCCCCGTAATCAGATTGAATAGAATAGATTTAAGCATCTTTTTGAGGCTCAAAGGTAGCGCGAGCTTGATTTAACAATTGAACACGCTTATCGGCAAGATAAACTTTTATGCCCTCGGAATGCACGGTTCTACCTGGTTGTTCAAAACTAACAGCCACTTGTGAGGTAGCTAATTTATCTTTGGGGAGATAAGTTAGTTCTTCCGTTTTCAAAGTACTTTCTTGATTGTGTTGGCCTTTATTTTGATGAACGACTACGTCATTGGTAAAAATGATACGCTCGCCGCCGTTAATTGCTTTTCCCTGTTTCGAGCTAATTTCCCAAGCAGGTTGATTGCCTTGTGCTTCAGTCAGAGCGAGACGGGGAGAGCTAAAAAAATGCATGTTATTATTCGGTATATGTTGCACTTCAGGCGAGAATAAATAGTTAACCAATTTACCCATTTCGTCAAAGCGTTTAACGGTTAGATTGCTAATAATCATATCGGCTGAATTGGAAAGCGTTTGATCATCAAGCCGGTTAACTGAAGAAGTAGAGCTGACGTAATACCAGCCTGAACATGCCAAGGCTATAAGTACGCAACATAACCAAGCTGCTTGTTTTACAGCATTCATGATAGAAAATACCTTTCAAGGGCTAGGTCTTGCAGTTGCTGCGCTTTCAAAATAAGGTCACAAAGTTCACGAACAGCACCGCGTCCACCTGATTGCTCAGTTTTCCAGGCAGCAAATTCTTTAACTTGTTCCACCGCATTGGCTACAGCTACACCAAAGCCAACTTGTCGAATAATTTCCAGATCAGGCAAGTCATCGCCTATGTAAGCAAAATCTTCATTGCTTAAGTCTAAACGACTTTTAAGCTGGTTAAATGCGTCAAGTTTGTTCACTTGACCTTTAAAATAATGTTGAATACCCAATTGTTTCATACGGTGATCGATGACCGCGTTTTGTGAAGTGGTGATCACCGCAACTTGAACGCCAGCGGCCATTAATAACTTTAAGCCCATTCCGTCCTGAACATGAAAGGTTTTTAATTCATTACCAAAGTTGTCAATATAAAGAAGACCATCGGTTAAGACGCCATCCACATCACAGATCAAGCATTTAACGTTTTTTGCTTTTTCTAATAATTCGTTCATCATTTTCTCTTTGTTAAAAAACACCTGCGCGCAGCAGATCATGTAAATGGACAACGGCGATTGGTCTATTTTCTTCGTCAATAACAACTAAGGAAGTGATGCTGTATTTTTGCATAATCGTCAAAGCTTCTGCCGCCAATAACCCTTTTTTAATCGCCTTGCAGTTTTTGCTCATCACAGAGCTAATCGGTGTTATGTTGATATCAACATTCTGATTTAAGGTTCGTCTTACATCGCCATCTGTATAGACACCTGCGAGATATCCATGAGAATCAACAACGCAAGTCATACCTAGTTTTTTTGCTGTAACTTCAATCAAGGCTTCTCTAATAGTGGCGTTTTCTTTAATCACGGGCAAATCATCGCCATGATGCAGTAATTCGTCAATACGCAGTAAAAGGCGTCTGCCAAGCACACCGCCAGGGTGGGATAACGCAAAGTCTTCAGCACTAAAACCTCTTACTTGTAATAAAGCGATCGCCAAAGCATCGCCCATAACCAATGATACCGTAGTGCTAGTCGTTGGAGCTAGACCCAGAGGACAAGCTTCCTGGCGAATAGAAATATCGATATTCACGTCAGCGGCTTTTGCTAAAGTAGATTCACTATTACCTGTTAAGGTGATTAGGGGCACTTCTAGGCGCTTTAAGAGCGGGAGTAGTGTGACGATTTCATTAGTAAAGCCGGAATTAGAAATGGCCAGCACGGTATCTTGTCGAGTAATCATTCCTAAATCACCATGACTTGCTTCACCTGGATGCATAAAAAACGCGGGCGTACCAGTGCTCGAAAAGGTTGCAGCGATTTTGTTCCCAATGTGACCTGATTTACCCATTCCGGTGACGACTACCCGACCTTTACATTCGAGTAAAAGTTTGCAAGCGGTTTCAAAATTTTCATCGATACGTTGCGTTAGCTCGAATACTGCTTGTGCTTCAGTTTCAATGACCGCAAGGCCTAATTTGCAAAAATTCATATGCTACCTATTTTTCAGATAGTTTGAAATTCTAACATAGTATTTTTTTCCTTTATAGGGACAATTTTTTTTTGTAGGCGAAAACATATATTCAGGTATAATAAAATTTAAATAGTGCTCCGGAATAAAAATAAATGCAGGAAAATTTGGTGCATATCACCAACCTTACATTTTCAAGAAATGGACGTCATATTTTTGACGGTGTCAATATGGACATGAAACGTGGGAAAATTACAGCGATCATGGGGCCCAGCGGAAGTGGTAAAACGACACTGCTAAAGTTAATTGGCGGCCAATTGGAACCTGAAGTTGGTGAAATTTTTGTTAATGGAGCTAATATCCACCAATTATCGCGGAAAGAGCTGTATGTGGCTCGGCGAAAAATGGGCTTGTTGTTTCAAAGCTCTGCCTTATTCACCCATTTATCGGTTTTTGACAATGTTGCATTTCCACTGAGAGAGCATACTGAGCTAAACGAAGCGATGCTGCGTGATATTGTCTTGATGAAATTAGAAGCCGTAGGTCTACGAGGAGCTGCTCTATTAATGCCGGAGGAATTATCTGGTGGCATGGCAAGACGCGTTGCTTTAGCAAGAACTATTGCTCTTGATCCAGAATTAATGATGTACGATGAGCCTTTTACGGGCCAAGATCCGATTTCTATGGGCGTTCTTGTTCGATTGATTAAGCGCCTAAATCAATTATTAGAAACAACCACCATTATTGTTTCACATGATGTTGAAGAAACTTGTTCTATCGCTGATTACATTTATCTAATCGGTGGAGGGCGGTTGATTGGCGAGGGTACTCCTGCTGAATTAAAAGAATCGACACATCCTGAGGTAAAACAATTTATGCATGGCGAAGCTGATGGAGCTGTGCCTTTCCATTACCCAGCCCGCCCTTATACAGAGGAGCTGCTAAATGCTTGATATGCTTGCCCGTATGGGACAACGTGGTGTGCATTCTTTACAATCCATGGGAAGTTCAGGTGTTTTTTTACTGGGTGTATTTTATAGAAATCCTGATTTACCGCGTCTTTGGCCTGCTTTGCGTGCGCAGTTATATTTTGTCGGTGTTTTGTCTTGTTTAATTATCGTTGTGTCAGCCATGTTTATTGGCATGGTTATTGGATTACAAGGCTATAATACCTTGCAAAAATTTGGGGCGACGAGCCAATTAGGACAACTTCTAGCGCTAAGTATTGCTAGAGAATTAGGACCGGTTATCTCAGCTCTTCTCTTTGCAGGGCGTGCTGGTTCCGCTTTGACGGCTGAAATTGGTTTAATGAAGGCGACTGAGCAATTGGCAAGCATGGATATGATGGGAGTTGATCCTTTGGGAAGAGTGATTTACCCACGATTTCTTGCTGGCCTTATTGCTTTGCCGGTATTGGCATTAATATTTTCCGCTGTTGCTGTATACGGCGGGTATTTTGTGGGTGTGCAATGGCTAGGAGTTGATGCCGGCAGTTTTTGGTCAAACATGCAGGCTGCTGTCAATTTTCGAGTAGATGTTTTGAGCGGTATTACCAAAAGTATTGTTTTTGCTTTTGTAGTGGCGTGGATAGCAGTATTTCAAGGCTTTAATTGTATTGCTACAGCTGAAGGGATCAGTCAAGCGACAACGCGAACAGTGGTTTATTCTTCACTAGCAGTCCTTGGGCTTGATTTTATTTTGACAGCAGTGATGATTGGAGGTTGGTAGATGAATCATAGGCAACGAAGTATCGATATAAGCGTAGGTCTATTTATGCTGCTAGGCTTGCTTGCCTTATTTATTATGGTTATGAAGGTGAGTGGGATTTCTAATTTAGTTACTCCCAAAGGCTATCATATCACTGCAGAATTCACCGATATTGGTGGTCTTCGAGTAAGAGCACCGGTTACTGTTGCTGGAGTAAAAATTGGTGAAGTGACTCGTATTGAATTACAATCGGGTGAGCTGAATGCTAAAGTGACCATGCTATTACGAAATGATAAACCAATTCCCTACGAAGATTCTTCAGCACGTATTCTAACTGAGGGTTTAATTGGGTCTAACTATATCAGCATCGTCCCTGGATTTGATGATGAGGAAACTAAGGAACATCCCTACTTGCGTGAAGGCGATGCAATCCCTAAAACACAAGAAGCAATTATTCTTGAGAATTTGATTGGTCAGCTTTTATTTAATATTAAGAAATAGGTGAATTATGAAAGGAATAAAAATAATTTTGTTGTCCGCGGCATTGTCATTAACTCAATTCGTATGGGCAGCTTCATCGCCCATGTCTATGCTAGAAATGACTTCAAATCAAATTCTTACAACATTAAAGCAAAATAAAGCAAATTTAAAAAATAATACTCAGGTTATTTACCAAGCTGTTGAGCGGTATTTACTGCCGAATGTTGATGTGAGTGGGATGTCGCGCTCGGTACTTGGGCGTAAAGCCTGGGGTGAAGCCTCTTCAGCTGAGAAGCAACAATTCTCTAGAGCATTTACGCAATTAGTTATTCGCACTTATTCGACTCCCCTGGCTGAATACACCGATGAAACGGTCAAGTTCCTGCCAATCAGAGGCTCACTGGAAAGCCGTTTTATCCGAATTAATAGCATTATTGTTCGTTCTAAAGGCAAAAACATTCCTTTAAGCTATAGCCTGATTTCTAAGAATGGACAGTGGAAAATTTATGACTTAAGTGTTGAGGGCGTTAGCTTATTACAAAGTTTCCGCTCGCAGTTTGCAGAAGCATTGCAAAATTCAAGCATGCAAGATTTGATAAAACAAATGCAGCAACACTCTAAGAAGGCAGCATAACGTGCAATCCTTTAAACCATCAACAGAGATGATTTTTGCGACAGTCCAATCGGACTGTCAGCGCATGCTAAAATTTTTTCATAATAATAAAGAAGCAGTATTACATCTTGATTTAAGTGAAGTACTTCATTGTGATAGTGCAGGTCTTGCATTATTGATTGAAGCAAAACGGCTCTCTGCTGAGCAAAATAAAACTTGTGAAATTGATGGAATGCCTAAAGCGATTCAAGCTTTAGCAGAATTTTGTGGCGTGGATGCGATGTTAGGATTGTGTAGATAAGGCAGTACTTATGATTAGTAACGAAGAATTAGAGCGGCGGCTTGTTGAAACAGGAGAGGTCGATTACGTTAAAGTAGGTGGTGATGGTTATCACTATCAATTAACTGTAGTTTCGAGTGCTTTCCAAGGTAAATCAAAAGTCGCAAGACAACAATGGGTTTATGCAAAATTGAAAGATTATATTACAAGCGGAAGTCTCCATGCCTTAAGTATGCAAACTTTGACGAAAGAAGAGTGGGAGAAAAATCATGGATAAGTTGATAATCAACGGTGGCAAACAATTAAACGGAGAAGTCATTATTTCAGGAGCAAAAAACGCAGCATTGCCCATTATGGCAGCTACGATTCTTGCTAGCGATAATGTGACTATCGCAAATGTCCCGCATCTTAAAGACGTCACTACTATGATGGAGCTTCTTGGGCAATTAGGTGCGCAATTGACGGTCGATGAAAAAATGAATGTGCAGGTTGACGCCTCTCATATTAATGAATTTGTCGCTCCCTATGAACTTGTTAAAACCATGCGTGCATCTATTGTAGTGCTTGGTCCTTTACTTGCTCGCTTCGGTCAAGCGGATGTTTCTTTACCAGGGGGCTGTGCAATTGGTACGCGCCCGGTTGATTTGCATCTTAAAGCCCTAAAAACGATGGGTGCTGACATCACTGTAAAAAACGGTTTTATCAAAGCACGTTGTAAAAAAGGTCGTTTACAGGGCAAACCATTAGTTTTCGATACAGTGACTGTAACAGGAACTGAAAATGTGCTGATGGCGGCAGTTCTTGCCGAAGGGAAAACCATTATCAAAAATGCCGCTCGGGAGCCCGAGGTAGTCGATTTAGCGAATTTCCTAATTCAAATGGGTGCAAAAATTACTGGCGCAGGCACACCAACTATTGAAGTGATCGGCGTTGAATCCTTGAGTGGTGGAAGTTATACAGTGATGCCAGATCGCATTGAAGCAGGAACTTATCTTGCTGCTGGTGCATTAACTCGTGGTAAGGTGACTGTGCGACGTGTAAAACCGGATAATTTATTATCAATGCTTTGTAAATTTGAAGAAGCAGGTGCGGAGTTAGCTATAGGTGAAGATTGGGTCACTTTAAATATGCATGGAATGCGTCCCCAGGCGGTGAATATATCGACTGCACCTTATCCTGCATTTCCCACCGATATGCAAGCGCAATTTATGGCTTTAAACGCGATTGCAGAAGGAACTTCCTCTGTGATTGAGAATATCTTTGAAAATCGTTTTATGCACGTACAAGAATTACAACGTATGGGCGCTCAAATTCACTTAAACGGTAACACTGCAATAATTACTGGTGTAGAGAAATTAACTGGTGCACCGGTTATGGCTACGGATTTACGAGCTTCTGCGAGTTTGATTTTGGCCGGTCTTGCTGCCGAAGGAGAAACTGTGGTTGAGCGTGTATATCACGTAGACCGAGGGTATGAGCGTATCGAAGAAAAATTCTCTATACTAGGTGCGGATATCAAACGAGCTTCAGCAAGGTGATTTTACGTGAAGAACTAGAAGCTTATTTACATGAGCTCTTGGCCTGTGCAACGATTGATGATTATGCACCCAATGGGGTGCAAATTGAAGGTACAGGCCAAATTCAACGAATTTGTACCGCTGTTACAGCTTCATTAGAGGCTATTAATCAAGCAATCTCCTTACAAGCGGATGCACTATTAGTTCACCATGGCTATTTTTGGCGTGGAGAAACTCCTCTTATCAAAGGTACAAAACGTGAGCGTATTGCCAAACTAATCAACCATGATTTGAATTTGTTTGCCTATCATCTGCCACTTGATTGTCATACTGAATTGGGCAATAACGCCTGTCTTGCCAAATTATTTAATTTAGAATCAATTAATCAGCATCAAGTGGGTAAAACAGCTAACTTACTATGGTCTGGTAGCTTTGCCAAACCAATATCTGCGGAAGATTTTGCAACACTGATAAAAGAAAAGTTGCAGCGATCTCCGCTACATGTTTCTGGTACAGAAAAACCAATACATCGCTTGGCATGGTGCAGTGGTGCAGCTCAGGATTTTATTGAGCAAGCTGACGCGCTTGGAGTGGATGCTTATCTCAGTGGCGAAATTTCAGAGCGAACTTATTACCAAGCAAAAGAACTGGGTATTCATTATTTTGCTTGCGGTCATCATGCGACCGAACGCTATGGTATCCAAGCATTGGGCAACCACCTAGCCAACAAATATAGTCTTGAACATTATTTTATTGACAGTTCTAATCCAGTTTAATGAGTATTTCTATGGTTGATGTTAAAGAACTTCCCTTTGCTTATGGTAAACCTCAAATTAAGGGGTCTCTAAAATCTACACCCGAGGATTTTAAAGTTGATGAGGTATTGGGTTTTGAGTTGACGGGTGAGGGAGAACATCTTTTTCTCCGCATTGAAAAAAGAGGCTTAAACACGGAAGAATTGGTCAAGAGTTTAGCGCGCACTTTAGGTAAATCGGAAAAAGCTATTTCTTACGCCGGATTAAAAGATAGGCAAGCGCTCACTACACAATGGCTCTGTGTCCATTGTCCTGGGCAGGATTTACCTGAATCCAATCTGCTTCAAGGTCAGGGATGGCGAGTCTTAGAAAGTAAACGTCATCTTAAAAAACTAAAAACAGGGACGCTTGCTGCGAATGATTTTAGCTTGGTTTTGCGGGATCTAACCGAAAGCTCTGAAGTCGAAGCACGTTTAGCTCAAATTAAATCGTTTGGTGTCCCCAATTATTTTGGCCCACAGCGTTTTGGTTATGAAGGTCAGAATCTTATTAAAGCCAAGGATCTACTTTTAGCTAATCTAAAACCAAAAAATCGTTTTTTACGCGGGATTTATTATTCAGCTGCCAGGGCTTTTTTATTCAATCAAATTTTATCAAAGCGGGTTAGCCTTGGAAATTGGAATAAGGCCATATCTGGTGATGTCCTGCAACTTGCCGGTTCAAATAGTATTTTTACAGTCGAAATACTTGATGATGCAATTCCTGCAAGAGTCAGTCAATTTGATATCTCTCCCGCAGCTCCTTTATGGGGTAGAGGAGAAGACCGCACCAGTAAAGAGGCTTTCGGCATACAAGACGAAGCTTTAGCTGATTATAAGGCTTGGTGTGAAGCGCTTGAAAAGCAGGGATTAGAACGTGCATATCGTTCTTTAATTTTACAGGTTGAAAATTTAAATTGGCATTGGGAAGGAGAGGCATTGCATCTAAGTTTCAGATTAACCTCCGGCAGCTATGCCACCAGTGTGGTACGTGAATTAATGAATAGTCATTAAAATCGTAAAAACTATGCTATTGAAAATGAAGTGTAGGTCAGGCCCCGAGCCTGAGGACCCAACCTGCGATGCCATCATGCAACCACAGCTTAGGGGGTAGACGATATCCTACAGTTATCACTCAACAGACTTTCTGGTTCTTCTTCTATCTCCACTATTTTCTGTTGCAATCCCAGCTTTTTTAACTCCTCAATTGTTTCTTGCGCCTCAGCTGCTATAACAACTTTTCTAGTGACACCTTCATATTTCACAATAAGTTGATTTCCCTCGATAGCAACAATGATCGGAACTGATTTCAAGTTCCTGTGTACTTGTTCTGTCAGTTGATTTACATGTCCAAATTCAATAGGAATGCCATCGCTAATAGAGACACCATCAGTTAAAGAGATCCCGGTTAATTGCGGATAATCTGACGTACCTTGATAAAGATTAGTAATTACTGAATAAGTTTTACCAAGTAATTGCACACCGAGATCCAAGGGCATACCCACAGTAAAGCCCACACCATTTCCAATTAAGTTCAGGGATTTGCCCATAATAATACCCAGTGAGATACCGCAACAAGTTTCAATCAGTTGTCCGGCGAGAGTAGGCGTTATGAGAATAGCAACAAGTGTGGCTGAGGGTCCAAATAGTAATACTAAACCACTACCGAGTGTCATAGCAACGGCTGTATGAGTTGAGAGAAGAGAAGCTGATTTTCCAACCCAGTTGCCGAAAACCCAACCCAAGGTATAGCCAGCAACCTCACAGGGTTTCGCGACTAAAGGCATCATAATAGAAGTAATGGGGTAATTTTCGACGTATTTCTTATCTAATAATCCGCATTCCGTAGAAACGAAATGAGAGAAATCGCGCCATTCTAAAGCCGTGATTTGTTTTTTCAAACAAGCGTTTAGCGACTCCAAACAATGGTCTGATTTTAGAAAGTTATCGGTAGTCAATAAACAACAAGCCTGAGTTTCTGGATCCATAACATTAAGAGCCGTGAGGGGCATTGCTTCATCAATTAACTGACTCAAGGTGGAAGCGCTGTACGGCAGAGTATAGTTGCGATGAATTTGTGATTTGGTATAAAAACATAAGGTAACGAGTACTTGTAGGGCTGTTAAATATTTTTGTTGATTAAAACCATTTTTAGAAAGGGTAAGATCTTTCGCCAATGCGATCAACATTTTTTCTATACGATAAATTTGTTGATCACGTAATTCAACGTCTGTAGCACCAAAAAAACGGCTAATCGCATAAGGCTGCGAAGCTTTACTCAGGGTTATTTTTTCTCTTTCCTCATAGTCCCGGCGTAAACTAAGAAGTTTAAAAATAAATTCTTCGGAGAGTACGAATTTCATAATGTCCTCACTTCCAGTGTTAAAATATCGTCCTAATTTTTTATATTACGAGTTTATTGATCAAATGCAATATTGATTGATTAAATTTTCGCTCGTATTCGATGCGCTGGTGTATTCTCTGCATACTAAGGCGAATCCTGGGCTTTGACTGCGGGGTGCATGGATCTTGTTTCCTAATTCACTCAGCGTTAGAAATTCCTAATAAGTTAATTAACCTATTGAAAAATGATGATATAGTTATGGTTTAATGATGTGGCGGATTAAACGAGAGTATGGCTTCGATAAAACAATTTTTCTTATTGCTTAGATTGGCTCATTGGCCTAAAGCTGCTTTTGTCCTCCTTGGCGTCTTTTATTCTCGTTCACTTGCATTTTTACCTGACGCTTTATTCGCTGCTCTATCATTCTGCTTGATCGCCAGTGCCGTTTATATTTATAACGATTTACAAGACCGAGAAGAGGATAGGCTACACCCCCATAAATGCCAAAGACCTCTTGCTTCAGGAGAAGTATCTCTCGATTTTGCTCTGATTATGTTGGTGATATTATTGCTAGGTGGGTTAGGACTAGCCTGGTCAATTTCTACTAAACTTGCCGCACTTTTAGGCCTTTATTTGCTTATCAATTTAGCCTACAACCACCTGCTAAAAAATTTGCCGGTTATTGATGTGCTTTGTATTGCCAGCGGTTTTATGCTGCGTGTTTTGGCAGGGACTATCGGTATAGGATTACCAATTTCTTGGTGGTTAACGGTATCAGCTACCTTAGTCAGTCTATTCATTGCCCTTTGTAAGCGTCGCTTAGAAAAACAACTGGGGTTAAAGTATTCAACTAGAGCTGTACTTGAAAAATATTCTTTTCGTTCTCTTGATGTGATGATCATTAGCACCGCGTTAGCTTGTTTTATTACTTATCTTTTATATGCCATTTATGCCCACGAAGAATCATTTTATTTCCTCTTAACATTGCCTTTTGCTGCAATCGGCTTATGGCGATTTGCCTGGTTAACTATTCGTGGCGGAGATAATGATGATCCTGTATCGTTGTTTATTAGCGATAACTTATCTCGTTTTAATCTACTGTGTTTTTTTATTTTGACCTGTGTTGCCTTGTTTAAATGAATAACAAAAAATGGTTAATCGTCGCATTAGTATCTTTGTTTTTCATCTATTTAATCGTTTTTCAGCTTATTGCAATCTGGCCTTTTACTCTTGATGATAGCTACATCAGTTTACGCTATGCCAAAAATTGGACAGTAGGGCATGGATTGGTATGGAATATTGGTGAACCGCCAGTCGAAGGCTACTCAAACTTCAGCTTTGTTGTTTTAGCTAGTCTTGCTATTCATTTGGGCTTTGATCCGCTCATTATGCTTAAAGCAATGGGTGCCCTAGGCCTTATTTTAAGCACAATTGCAGTCTATTATCTGACTCGATTCTGGTTTTCGATTTGTTTGTCCTTTATACCCTGTTTTTGGTTACTGCTTTATAGAGGCGAAATAATTTGGTCGGTTACTGGTTTAGAGACCACTATTTACCAAGCTTTAGTAAGTTTTTCTTTAGTATTTTTGTTAAGAGGGATGGGATATCGTTTTTACGCACAAACAAGAAAACGGCCTAGTTTGCTTTTTTTTATGCTCGCTGGTTTTTTACTAGCACTCGCTGGCTTAACCAGACCCGAAGCACCTGCTTTGATGCTTCTTTTTGCTGGCTTAGCGTTTATTGATAGCCCGCGAGTTGGGAAGAAAGCGTATTATAAGGATTTAGTCCTTGGTTGTTTGGTTTGCCTAGTTATTTTTGTCCCATATTTTCTCTGGCGCTGGACTTATTATGGACAATTATTTCCAAATCCAGTTTACTGCAAAGGATTCATGAGTTTTTTTGCTGTAATGGATAAACACTATTTACGTTTAGCGCTACCTTTTATCCTTTTGGCTTTGGTGGCAATTGTTAAGGCAAAAGATAGGCGTCATTATTTTTTTTGGTTGCCTAACCTACTTTACCTTATATTATTAATCGATGCTGATCCTGTTTCTGCCTTTGAGAACCGCTTATTTCTCCCGGTGTTTATCTTGCTTTTACCGCTTGCTTTTTTAGGTCTAAGTCAGATCTGGACTTATATTTTCCCCCAAAAAGATAGTGTTTATGAAATAAGTCTTTTGATAAGCGTGGTTTTGATCGCTTTTTTCTTTATTCCCACCTACAACCTAGCGAATTATCGATCATTTACAATAAATCCGCAGGCGGGAATTCGACTGCGACAGCAAGTGGTTGAGTGGTTAAATGAGAATATCCCACCGCATAGCCAAGTGGTCTTAGCAGATAGTGGTTTGATTCCTTACTCAAGCTCTTTAGCTTTTATTGATTCCTATTGTTTGAATAATAAAACAATGACAAGGCTTCCGCTCAAGGATATGTATGAGCGTTTGTGCAATGAGATTTTGATGACAAAACCAAAAGTGCTTATCCTAACTTCCTATATAGGCAAAGACGGGGAAGTCATTTATACGCCTACTGATTTGTGTTTGCATCGTCAATTAAAGCATGACAAAAGCTACCAATTTCGCACAGCTTTTGAGCTTGATACGAAACTTCATCTTTATCGTTATGAAATTTATACCCTATTAAATTAAAGCTGTAGTAGTATATACCTTTGGACAGACCCTAATGGCTGGTATATAGGTTCAATTACCATTATGCGGAATATTAATTTTCTTAAGTTCAACAAAAAGATAGCAGTTATAGCTTTTGATATGCTAGCGATTCCTATTGCATGGTATTGTGCTTATTGGTTACGTTTTAACATGCAAACTTTACCAACTGGCCTCACAACCATTTATTCCTTATTAGTCTTTGGAATCTTAGCGCTGGTGCAAATATTTTGTTATTGCTATTTTAAAGTTTATCGTGGGCTTTGGCGTTACTCGTCTTTAAATGATGTTGCCCGTATCATTAAAGCGACAATTTGTGCCACCGTACTGACTATCCCTGCTCTGTATTTGACAACACTATTGCAACATATTCCTCGTTCAGTTCCTCCTTTGTATGCGATGATTTTAATTGTTTTACTCTGTAGTGCCCGATTAATGCGCCGCTCTCTTTGGGAATACAGTGACAAAAAAGATGACGCGAGTGTGGTGAAGAGAGTTTTAATTATTGGCGCAGGCCGAGCAGGTGAGAGTTTGGTGCGAGATCTTAAACGAACTCAATCTTACCTACCTGTGGGCTTAGTGGATGATAATTTAAATAAGCGAGGCTTAGAAGTACATGGTATAAGAGTTTTAGGCCAAATAAGGGATTTGACAGAACTGGTCATCCAATACCGTATTGATTTAATTTTCATCGCTATTCCTTCCGCGCGTTCGGCGCTTATGCGGCGTATTGTTGATCATTGCGAAACCTCGAATGTTCCTTTTCGGACACTTCCAAGCCTCACTGCCCTAGCTGCAGGCCGAGTTGAAGTCAATGCGTTACGCGACGTGAATATCGAAGACTTACTTGGACGCGACCAAGTCCAATTACAATGGGATAAGATTGCTGCAACTATTAAAGACAAGCGCGTGTTGGTTACTGGGGGTGGCGGCTCCATAGGTTCGGAGCTTTGTCGTCAAATTATGTCCTTGCGACCCAGTAAGCTGCTAATTATTGAAAACTCCGAATTTAATTTGTATAAAATCGAAGCGGAATTACGGCAAAAATTTTCTCAGATACCTCTAGAGTTGGGATTGATTTCGGTCACCGATAAAGTTGCTGTCGATTTTCTTTTCCATCAATTTAAGCCCCAAATTGTATTCCATGCGGCAGCGTATAAGCATGTACCTATGCTTGAAGAGCAAGTGCGAGTGGCTGTACAGAATAATGTGTTAGGTACTCAAATCATTGCAGAGGCGAGTGTGGCTGAAGGGGTCGAAAAATTTATTTTAATTTCGTCGGACAAAGCAGTTAATCCTACTAATGTTATGGGAACGACCAAGCGCGTCGCAGAAATTTATTGTCAAAATCTCAATAGCCTTACTGAAACACAGTTCATTACTGTGCGTTTTGGAAATGTACTTGGCTCAGCAGGCTCAGTCGTCCCCTTATTCAAAAAACAATTACAGTCTGGTGGGCCGCTTACAGTCACTCATCCGGATATGCAACGTTATTTCATGACCATACCGGAAGCATGCCAGTTAATTTTACAGGCAATGGTTAATGGGCAAGGCGGAGAAATCTTTGTCTTGGATATGGGAGAGCCTATTAAAATCAGGTATCTCGCTGAACAAATGATACGATTAGCTGGCAAAGAACCTGGTAGGGATATTGCAATAGAATATATTGGATTAAGGCCTGGGGAAAAATTATACGAGGAACTTTTTCATATTTCTGAAGAGTTAGCGCCGACCGAACATGAAAAATTGTTTAAAGCAAAGTTTCGTCAAATTGAGTGGAATGAATTAATTCAAGCGATGCGCTTGCTAAATGTCGCATGCAGTTTGCATCATGATAAAGAGCAGCTTTATGTGTTACTCAAAAATTTGGTGCCAGAGTTTAGCACGCAGCCAGCGGAAATGGTTTAACGTAAGTCGGGCTTTGCCGCGACTATAGATACAAGCATAAAAAGTGGATTTATTTGTTCATGCTCGAACTTGTCGGGCCAAGGTCCGACCTACTCATAAGAAAGTCGAAACCCAATAAGGGACTGAATGAATGACAATAAGGATATTAAAGGGAGTTAAAAGTACAAAGCTTGCTCTCTGTTGTGTAATTTACAGTTTACTTGTGAGTTGTGAAGAGCACAAACCCGCTGCCTCGCTTCCAATACTTACAGTCCCAGTCATTGAAGTAAAGACATCAACAATACCTATTACTAAGCAATATATTGGTATCACTCAATCCATTTCTAGTGTGGATATTAGAGCGCGTGTAGAAGGCTTCCTCGTTAAAAAAAATTTTACTGAGGGTAAGTTCGTTAAAAAAAACCAGTTAATCTATGTCATTGATCCTGCCCCTTTTCAAGCAAAACTCGATTCGGCAAGAGGTGAGCTTGCAAGAAGTATTGCTTCACAAGAGTATCAGCAAGTACAGTACTTGCGCTTGAAACAGTTGGTCGCACAAGGAAACGTGTCTAAATCGCAATACGATGAGGTCATAGCACGTTATCATGAAGCAATGGCGCAGGTTGATGTAAATAAAGCTCAACTTGAGACAGCTAAAATCAATTTAGGTTATTGCTATATGTATTCACCGGATGACGGCATTATCAGCCACAGGTATGTCGATGTGGGTAATCTCGTGGGTGGTGCAGAGCAAACGCTATTGGCTAACGTGGTTAAATTAGACCCCATTTATATTGAATTCAGCCCGAGTATCAGTGATTTTGATGAAATAATAAAATATCGCGTGCACATGCCATTTCATGCTGAAGCGACATTACCCCATGGCAAGAGTGTAATGTTGAAAGGCCTCGTGGATTTTGTGAATAACGCTGCCGATACTCCCACATCCACAATATTAATGCGAGCTACTTTAGCTAATCCGGAAAAGTTAATTCGACCTGGCATTTACATGAATGTCAAAGTTATTCTGACTAAGAATGGGGAAGCCGTTCTGTTGCCAGGGGAAGCTATTCTTGAAACGCAAGGGAAGCGCTCAGTTTACACCGTCAATAAGGAAAACAAGGTAGTGAATAAAGCGATTAGCATCTCAGGGCAATATGGAAACCAATATATCGTTAAATCAGGTTTACAAGCGGGCGATCTCGTTATTACCCGTGGGATGCAAAAAATAAAACCAGGCCAAGAAGTAAAAATAGCTAAATCAGCTAACTAGGGGCGTTATATGCTCAAATTTTTTATCCATCGTCCCATTTTTGCCATGGTCATAGCGATTATTATGGTATTCGTGGGCGGAATTGGTTTGCTCATTTTACCGGTCGGTCAATTTCCTTCAATCGTACCTCCACAAGTGCAAGTAAGTTCACAATACATCGGCGCTAGTTCGGATATAGTAGCTAAAACAGTTACAACCCCTCTTGAGCGAAATATCAATGGAGTAGAGGGCATGATTTACATGTCTTCAGCAAGTACTAACGCCGGTAATTCCATTATTACAATTACATTTAATGTTGGTTACGATGTCGATATTGGCGCTGTGGATGTTTTAACCCGGACCAATTTAGCAAACCCGCTGCTTCCACCCGATGTGATCCAAGCAGGTATCAATATCCAAAAAGTATCGACTGCGATGGTGTTAGTGGTAAATTTGCTCTCGTCAAATCCAAACCATGATGAAGCGTTCTTGAGCAATTATGCCGATATTAATATCTCGCCCGCACTTAGCCGTATTCCAGGTGTTGGTAACGTGAATAATTTTGGTTTATTACAATACTCTATTCGCATCTGGCTAGATCCGAATAAAATGGCCTCTGTGAGTGTATCGCCACAAGAAGTGGTCACTGCAGTCAAAGAGCAAAATCAACAGGCTGCGGTGGGAGTGATAGGCCAGCCCCCCGTCCCTGAATCGACTACCTTTCAATATCAACTTAATACCTTGGGGCAGCTAACTGAGGCTGAGCAATTCGCAGATATTATTGTCAAAACACAGGAAAATGGACAGATTGTTCGGATTCGTGATTTAGGTCGAGTGGAGATGGGTGCGCAAACCTATTCGACTACTTCAGAGTTTAATGGGGGACCAACAGCGAGCTTAGGGGTTTATCAGTTACCTGGGGCTAATGCTATGCAATTGGCTAAGAGTGTCCGTCAAACAATGGAAAAAATGAAGGAGAATTTCCCGGATGGTATGAGTTATACCATCGCCTATGATACAACCAATTTCGTAAGAGCTTCACTAGAAGATGTTGTTGTAACCCTTTTTGAAGCGATCGCTTTAGTTTTTATTGTCGTTTTTGTTTTTTTACAGAATTGGCGAACCACCTTAATTCCCTGTATTGCTATTCCTGTCTCATTGATAGGTACTTTTGCTTTATTCAGTGTTTTTGGTTTTTCAATTAATACCCTAAGCTTGCTGGGTTTGGTTTTGGCGATTGGTCTAGTGGTCGACGATGCCATTGTTGTGGTGGAAAACGTTGAGAAAAAACTTGAACACAATATTACCGATGTGAAAGAAGCAACCTTGGAAGCAACCAAGGAAGTTCAAGGACCGATTATAGCGACCACCTTGATTTTATTGGCCGTGTTTGTTCCCGTTGCCTTTATACCTGGTATGACTGGAAGATTATATAATCAGTTTGCCTTAGCCATTGCCTTCTCAGTAGCTCTTTCTGGCATCAACTCACTAACCTTAAGTCCCGCACTTTGCGGTATCTTATTAAAGCCTAAAAAAGAAAGTAAATTTATATTATTTCGTTGGTTTGAAAAGGGGTATGAAAAATTATTAGGCGGCTATAAAGTGGGGGTGATCTATTGTCTGCGTTTTCACAAGCTTGTCATGGTCATTTTTCTCCTTTTAGCCGCGGCAACAGTTTACGTGTTCTACTATTTACCCACTGGTTTTTTACCAGAAGAGGATCAAGGTTATTTCATTGTGGTAGTCAAAGAACCCAACGCTTCATCGCTCTATCGTACTCAACAGACAGTGAGAAAAGTACTCCAAATTTTAAAAAATACCGCAGGGGTAGCTGATGTTATTAGTATTGATGGCTACAATATTATCGACGCGATAAATCAACCCGACACGGGTGTTTTGTTTGTGGTGTTAAAGCCCTGGGATGAGAGGAATACGCCTGAACTGAATGTCCAGGGTATTATGAAAACTGTCCAAAAACAGTTTTCCCAAATAGATGAGGCAATTATCGGTGCTCTAAATGCCCCGGCTATTCAAGGCTTAGGTACTGTCAGTGGTTTCCAATTGGAGATAGAAGATATTGCTAACCTGGGCATGGATACTTTAGCCGATGCAACAAATAAATTTGTGGCCGAGGCTAATAAAGCACCGGAGCTCCATGGTGTATTTTCCGATCTAAGCATTGAGGTACCTCAGTTTTATTTGGATATCGATAGAACCAAAGCAAAGGCGCTCAATGTCTCGATTGGCAATGTTTTAACAACACTACAAACTTATTTAGGCTCATTATATGTCAATAACTTTACCAAATATGGCCAAACCTACCGAGTTATGATTCAAGCCGAGGGAGCTAATCGTTATCAACTGGATGATATTAATAAACTCTATGTTAAAAGCAATACAGGCCAGATGGTGCCTCTTGGTGCTTTGGTAAAGATTGAATCCATTATGGGTCCTTATAATATTCCGAGATATAATCTGTATACAGCAGCGAATATTACCGGTGCGCCAGCGCCAGGATATAGTTCAGGGCAAGCATTGGCTGCTATCGAAAAAATTGCAAAAAGAACGTTGCCCAAAGGAATCAGCTATGAGTGGACAGGAATTACTTATCAACAATTATTGGCGGGTAATCTTGCTTCGGTGATTTTTGTGCTCTGCCTAGTGTTTGTATTTCTCTTTTTGGCTGCACTTTATGAAAGCTGGTCGATGCCTTTTATGATTTTACTTGCGGTACCTTTGGCTTTACTCGGGGCTGGATTAGCCTTGACTTTGCGTTCTTTGTCCTTAGATATTTACGCTCAAATTGGTTTAGTGTTGTTGATTGGCCTGGCAGCAAAAAACGCCATTCTCATTGTTGAATTTGCTAAAGATAGGAGAGAAATGGGAGTTCCTATTATAGATGCCGCTCTGGAAGCCGCTTGTCTTCGATTGCGACCTATTCTTATGACTGCATTTGCTTTTATTTTGGGAGTACTTCCCTTAGCTATAGCTACCGGTGCTGGAGCCGCCAGTCGGCATTCGATTGGAACAACGGTAATGGGCGGAATGATGGTTGCTACCTTTCTGAGTTTATTTTTGGTTCCCGTATTTTATGTGATGATTGAAACAGCAAGAGAGAAAAGAATGAATAAAAATAAACCGATAGACGATCTAAAAAAGGAAGATCTATGACGATTAGTTACGATGATTTTGCACAAGTTGATTTACGTTCAGGTACTGTTGTTAAGGTTGAACCTTTTCCAAAGGCCAAAAAGCCAGCTTATAAAGTCTGGGTTGATTTTGGGCCTGAAATTGGTATCTTGCAGACTTCTGCCCAAGTTACCGCCCATTATACGCAAGAATCTTTGTTAGGTCGTACCGTGGTCGGTTGTGTCAATTTAGGGGAAAAAAATATTGCCGGATTCAAATCACAATTTCTTTTGGTCGGTTTTTCTGATGCAACGGGAGCAATTTGCCTAATTGGCACGGAGTTTAAAGTACCGAATGGCCAAAAGTTACATTAGCTTCTCAATTTTTCTAATCTATCAGTATTCACCTTAAGGAATTTCAAATGAAAATCATTGTTATTGGTGCTTCTGGAACAATAGGACGGGCAGTTGTTAAAGAATTACAAACACGTCATGAGGTTATAAACGCTGGTTTTAGCTCTGGCGATGTGAATGTTGATATTAGAGATAAAAATTCGATAGAGGAGATGTTTAAAAAGGTTGAGCGGGTTGATGCTGTCATACTAACAACAGGAAAAGTGCATTTCGGTGATTTTATGCAGATGCATGATCAAGAATATGTCATTGGCTTGCAGGATAAACTCATGGGGCAAGTTAATACCGTGTTAATTGGTAGGAATTATCTCAATGAAGGAGGTTCTTTCACTTTAACAAGTGGCATTTTGTGTGATGATCCCATTCGTTATGGTAGTTCGGCCTCTATGGTTAATGGGGCTTTAAATTCTTTCGTTGTTGCTGCAGCTATTGAAATGCCAAAGAAACAACGTATTAATTGCATTTGCCCTACAGTAGTCACGGAAGCGATGGATAATTATGGTGATTATTTTCGTGGTTTTGTTTCTGTTGATGCAGAACGAGTAGCTCTTGCTTATAGTAAAAGTGTTGAGGGATTACAGACAGGAATGGTTTATCGGGTTTTATAAAACCGGCTCTCAGGGACAAGTCGTGGTATCTAAGATGTAGGTTGGGGCTTGGCCCTGAGGTATCGACACTTTTTTTTGATAATATTCGAGCCAAATCCAGTGTTTTACCGTTCAGCCTGAGGAGGAGCGCCAGCGACGTCTCGAAGGCCTGTCCTGAGGCCGAAACTCATCCCAAACGGATAGAGCTACTGATTGGAGCAACACCTATTTTTGTTCAAAAAAAAGTGACGATACCTCAGGTCTTGGCCTCATAGTCGTCAGGCTAAGCCTTAATTAGCTAATAATTCAATCTGGTAGCTAACAATTAACCGTTTGGACTCTGAGAGTTTCAATTTTTTCCTCTCCCAACCCCTAAGCGATCCCTACAAAATTTGAACAGGAAGAGGGAATAGAACGGAGGTCCGAAAAAAATTAGAGGGAGAAACTCTCTCACATCGATAATCAGGCAACAAGCCTCCGTATTACCCTTGTGGTGTATTACGATCAGGAAATATATCTTTAAATCGAAGTTGCTTATTAATTTCCATCGCCACATTTCGACGTTTAGAAAATCCACCGAACTTATAGATTAAAATAGGGACAGTGAAGCTGATGAACCCCATCACGAAAGCTATTTTATAAGTCGGATCTTTATTTAATAATAAAAATATTAAGCACAAAGACATCAGAATAATCGCAGCAATTCCAGTATAAGGGGAGCCTGGAGTTTTATAACTTAGATCATCTGTTGTATAACCAGCTTGATATAAGCGTTTGCGGAAATTAATTTGTGCCCAGCAAAGAGAAATCCAAGCAATTGCGCCAGTAAAACCAGAAACAAGAAGTAAAGCAATATAGAGCATGGATTGCCCAAAGAAATAGCCGGCAGCGAGTAATATCCAAATTGAGATGAGTGTCACGATTCCTGCATTTTGTGGAACGGCATTACGATTAAGCTTGCCTAATTTATGCGGAGCCATACCATTGCGAGCGAGGGCATTTAACGATCTGACAATACCATAAACGCCAGAATTTGAGCAGGATAGTGTAGCAGTCAATGTGACAAAACTTGTTGCTACCCCTGCCCAGTGTAGCCCATAAAAATTAAGTGCGTCTGAAAAAACTGAATTAGCAAGACCCGCTTTTTGCCACGGGAAAATTAATACCAAACAAAAAACAGGAATAATATAGATAAACAGAATTCTAAAGGTTACGGTGCGGATTGCTCGAGGAATCATTCGCCCGGGGTTGATTGATTCTCCTGCAGCAAGACCAATAATTTCTGAACCTTGATAATTAACAAGCAGAAGAACCATGGCTGTAAGTAAGGCCATACCGCCATTAGGGAATAATCCACCTTGATCAAAGATGAAGCGTCCACCAACAATACCAGCGGGTTGAGCGCCATGAATAAAGCCAAAAAATATAAGTAATGAGAGTACAACAAATCCCATTAAAGCGACTATTTTTATAATGGCTAACCAGAATTCAATCTCACCAAAGGTACCTACTTTGGCAATATTGATGTAAGTAATGAGCAACCCAAAGCACACGGCCCAAACATAGCCGTTAACGCCTGTAAAATGCTGCATAATGATACCGCCTGCTATACATTCGGCAGGAATATAGGCGACCCAGCTTATCCAATAAGACCAGCCCACTCCGCAAGCGACAACTGGAGAAATAAAATCAGCAGTATAAGTTATAAAAGAGCCTGAAATAGGAATTGCTACGGCTAATTCGCCCATGCATAGCATGGTCAAATAAATAATTAAACCGCCAAGCATATAGGCAATAAAAACGGAAGGGCCGACGTCATTCACAACCGCCCCAGTTCCTAGAAAATAGCCTGAGCCAATAATTCCACCTAATGCAATCAACTGCACATGACGATCTTTTAAACCGCGTCTGAAGCCACCGTCGTTGATTGGCGCATTACTCTTTTTTTGCTGATTAATCACTAACTGTTTAATCCCCCAAAAATAAAACAAAAATCGGCCCACGAAATTGTACAATAATTTTGTATTTTGTCCATATTTTTTTATGGAATAGGGCAATAAAAAAGAGATTTTTATAAGAAAAAAGGGTAGAAGGCAAGATTTATTTTAAGAGATATTCTATTTAGTTTCGATTTACTAGGAGAAACGCCTGCTTGATGATCATCATGCTTGAAAAATCGGTTAACTATTAAGTATAAATTTTTAATTTTTGTTACAATTTATTTTTTAATTGACCAAAATTAATTGCTTATGGAAATAATTAGCACTGATCGAGTTCGCTTAAGAACTTGGCAATCTTCCGATCAAATACCTTTCGCTCAGATGAATGCCGACCCGCAGGTGATGGAGCATTTTCCAGGCATTTTGACTGAAAATGAAACTGAAGCATTGATATTGCGGATTAATGAGCATATCCGCTGTCATCAATTTGGACTTTGGGCGGCAGAACTTAAAGAAACAAAAGAATTTATAGGCTTTATTGGTTTAAGCATTCCTTCTTTTTCTACTCATTTTACACCTTGTGTTGAAATAGGTTGGCGATTAGCACGGCAATATTGGGGAAAAGGCCTCGCCACAGAAGGAGCTAAGGCGGTATTGGATTATGGTTTTACGCAAATCAATTTGGATGAAATTGTCTCATTTACTGCGACAATTAATTATCGCTCCCGACGAGTTATGGAAAAGATAGGATTAATCCGTCAGGAAAAAGACGATTTTGATAACCCCAAATTAGCTTTGGATCACCCTTTATCAAAACATGTCTTATATCGTTTATCACAAATGCAATGGCGCGCTAGGCTAAAAAAGAGTCCTTAAGCCTCTTTAATAGCTTGCTGAATGATTTCTTCCGCTTGGATATTTTTAAACTGAACATGATGATGCAAGCCAATTGCAACTAGGTTTGGTGCTAATTTTTTCATAGCTGCGAGCGCATTATCCTTTCCTTCTGCTGAAGAAGTAGGATTTTGTAAAATATCTATATTAGCAATAAAAGCGGCCACGGTTCCTTTTCTTACGGAGGTGTTATTGATTATGGTGTAGTCAGCACCATCTGCAACGATATTTTCAGGGAAAATAGCTTTATTCGTCATCTTTTGTCTTTCTATGATTAAGAGGTCTGCGATGATAACGTTAAAATACTACGATTCTCAATGTTGATATTATTCATTTTTATTGTTTTTTTTTAAAATATCATGATAATTTCTGCTGGCTTCTGCTAATTTAGGGATCATAATGTTTGAGCGGAATATCCTAAGTATCTATGGTGAACAAGGAAAAAAATGGTTAGCAGAGCTTCCTAGTATTAGACAAGAGCTAGCTGACTTGTGGCAATTAAGCGAGCTTAAGCCCGTGGCTAATCTTTCTTATAATTATGTACTTGAGGGATTTCAAAAAGATAGACCTATTATTTTAAAATTGAGTTTAGACACAGTAGTGTTAAGCAATGAAGCGAAAACATTAAGAGCGTTTAACTCACCGTTTGTGGTCGATGTTTTAGCAGAAAAGACAGGTGCATTACTTCTGCAACGAGCGGTACCCGGATATTCTTTAAAAAGTTATTGGCCGAATCAAGAGAAAGAAGCCGTTGAGATTACTTGCAAACTAATAAGTCAATTAGCTCAAGCGCCTTTACCTGAAAAGAAAACATTTCCTTCGATTAGTCAGTGGCTTTCAATCTTAGATAAAGAGTGGGATATTCCCGAGTCTTATCTTCAAAAGAGCAAAGAATTTAGAGATTATCTGCTTAAAACGAGTAGCGAACTGCGCTTACTTCATGCCGATCTGCATCATGATAACATACTGAAAAATGGCAAAAATTGGCTAGTGATAGACCCCAAGGGTGTCCTGGGAGAGCTCTGCTATGAGGTGGCTGCTTTTATTCGAAATCCCATTCCTGATTTGCTTGAATCGGAAACAGTATGGCGTATTATAGACGACCGAATTACCCGTTTTGCCTCTTGTCTTAAATTAGATCCAAAGCGAATTCGCCAATGGTGTTTTGTACATGCAGTTCTGGCTTGGTGCTGGAGTATAGAAGATGGTTTAGATACGAGTTATTTCCAAAAGATAACAGATATTTTTGCTGAATTGTGTTTTAAAGGGCGAGGTTAGGGCAACTAACCTCAGTATTCAATAAACAGGGATAGGATAGATCGATGAAAATTTCAGATGTTAAAACTGCGCTTAATCAATATGTAGCTAATGTCAGTTATCTTCGTTCCAAGTGGAAAGAAAGTCACATTAAAGTGTTAGAAATTTTTTATAATAAAATCAATGGGAATGTTGAAGAAGTTGTTGAGGATAGAGAGTTAACAGATGAAGAATACATAGAATTAGCTATCATTATACGTGGCAAAAATTCTTGGACCGAACATCCAAGTAGTATCACTTTAGGGGCACTCGCTAATAAATTAGGTGGTAAAAAAGCAGTAAACCATTTTAAATCAGAAAAGCTAAGTGCAATTTATTTAAGGCTTTTGGAGGAATACACTGTTGAAGAAAAAAAGGAAGAGCCAGAAGAAAAGGAATCATTGTTGACAGGTAAAGATGAGGAACATGGTTATCTGTTAGCTCAACTCCTAGATGCCTTGACCCCCATTGTTCCTTCAGATGAGCCCCAAGCTTTTTTAGCTGAAATATGCGCTCAAGCCAATAAAGAGGTACTGGATAATAAACTACAGTTTATCAGTAAATTAGTTGATGCCAAAGTTTTCGATAAATCAGCTTATTTGTTAGTTCTTAAAAGCAACAATGCACAGCTAATCACCGATCTTTTAATCTTGCTAAGTAACCATGGCTTATGTAAAGAAATTAACTTGGAAAAATTGGAGAGTCTAGATAACCAAGATGCTGCTGTTGTAAGTCCACCAGAAGTAAAAAAGCTGGTTTTACTAAGGAAAATTTTAGCATTTTTTGGTCCTATTCCTTTACTCATGATGCAGACAAATCTAACAGCTCTTTTCAAAAATGATGAGCTTTGGTCTGATCTGCTAGGAATTGTTGAAGGATTGCATTCAGCCGAGCACTTAAAATCCTCGTTTGTGACAGAGCTTTTCGCACATCCTGAGTCAATACGAAGAAGTAAAGAAATTAGCCGCGTGATAGCTCATTTCCGGCAAGCTGATTGGGAGCTTGAGCATTGTTGGAATGACCTTTTAAAAACCGGGGACATTTTCAATGTGGAATTGGCGGCCAGTAAACTATGTCAATTAACCCTTGACTCCTTTCAGGAGAGGCTCGTATTAGATTGTTTATTTGCGGTTCCTCACTATGGTGTAAATATTGCTGAGGGTGTTTATATATTGATCAGCTCATCTCATTTTGATGAAAAAGATTTGCGTGCGGTGCTTGAAGTGCCAGAGCATGCGGAGGCGCTGGCTGAAGGAATAGTCCTAGCCAGAAAATCATCCAATTATAATACCGAGACTAGAAATTTCATTTCTCAAGCTCCGGCTTTTGCTTTAGGCCTAGCCTCTGTTTATAAATTATTGGATTTAACCCAACTCAATACCTCTGAAAGTAGAGGATTAGTACTTTCTCGGAGTTCAGAGGCATCAGTTGCTGCCTTAATCTTACAACGGATGAGCGAGAACAATCTCTTTAATAAAGAGTATTCTGAAAGCTATGGAAATTTAAAACGGTTATATGAGAATAAGTTAATCGGACGTCGATTTTCTGGGCTGCAAACCACTTTATTAGAGGCTAAGTTATTTAATCAGTCGAATTTTGATCTTTTATGTGAGAACGCCGAACACTGCAAAGATCTTGCTGAAGCAAGTAGCATATTAGCTAGTAAGGACAAACTTACGCAGAGTAACTTAGAGTTACTCTTTGAAAATGCTGCAGATGCTAAAAACGTCGCCTCAATACTTTGTGGAGAGGAGTTACAATCAAAGCAACCAAAACATGCAAAACTAAGGGATGCATTTTTTCCAGCAGATAGTTCTAAGAGTGATAGTTCCGATGAAGAGTTGGATAAGGAAAGGAGCTCCAAACTCACAAAGAAAAAGCCAAGCGCATGGTTTAACTTTGTCGAATTTATTAGCGGTAATGGTCAATCGTCAGAAGAGGAAGAGGATACTGACGAAGAGGATACTGACGATGAGCAAAAACATAGAGAGGCAATAGTAACAAATCCCTAACCTCTGGATTTCGAGCTATTTAACTAAAGAACCCGTGATCCCTCACGGGTTTTTCCGTGTCTAGTGGTTAATCGAACTCATATCCCGATAACGTGCGCCTGATGCAAATCCTTTGGGCGCTAAGTTATTGATTGTTTGAAGTTCTTCGGGCGACAGGTTAATTTCAGTTGCCGCTATATTTTCTTTAAGGCGTCGGCGTAATTTTGTTCCCGGAATAGGTACAATATTTTCTCCTTGTGCGAGCAGCCATGCTAAAGCAAGTTGAGCGGGTGTAATGCCTTTTTTTAGCGCTAAACGTTCAAGCTCATCGACAATTGCCAGATTTTTATAGAAATTTGCATTTTGGAAACGCGGCAAATAGAGTCGATAATCATCCTCGGCAAAATCCTCAGGTTGCTTGAATCGCCCCGTTAGAAACCCTCGACCAAGAGGGCTATAAGCGACAAAGCCGATATTCAACTCCTTGACTGTTTCTAAAATCTTGTCTTCCGGATCTCGACTCCAGAGTGAGTATTCTGTTTGCAGAGCGCTCATGGGGTGAATTTTATGGGCGCGACGAATTGTTTCTGGTTTCGCTTCGCAGATTCCTAGATAACGAACCTTCCCCATTGTGACGAGTTCAGCCATTGCGCCTATGGTTTCTTCAATAGGAACATTGGGGTCGACGCGCTGTTGATAATACAAATCAATTTCTGTAACTCCTAAACGTTCTAATGAGGCATTACAAGATTGGTATACATATTCTGGGCGGCCATTGATTCCAACAAATTGGCCATCAACGGCACGCTCATTGCCAAATTTTGTAGCGATTATTAATTTGTCACGATAATCTTTAATCGCTTTTCCGATTAATTGTTCATTAGCGAAAGGCCCATATATATCGGCTGTGTCAAGAAAATTTAAACCATTTTCAATCGCAAGTTGGATGGTTGCCATGGATTCTTTTTCACTACCTCCTTTATAAAACTCTGACATTCCCATACAGCCCAAACCTAAACGAGAAACAACAAGTCCTTGATTCCCTAATCTAACTTGTTTCATTGCACACTCCATTGGCATCTTAAAATGACTGTACACAAATATCTTGAGTATAGGTCGACTTTGATAATTTTTATTATATTGTGATGAACTTATAATAAGTATGGGTTTGATAACCCGAAGATGTTAGAGTGGAATTTATACAGATTAGGGGGATTTTTAGGCTAAACCAAGCGAGAAACAAGGAAGAGTGCATGACGCAGTTAAAGGATAAAACAGTTTGGATTACGGGTGCTTCTTCAGGTATTGGTGAAGCCTTATCTTATGAAATGGCTCGAGCAGGGGCAAAAGTTATCCTGTCTGCAAGGCATGAAAAAGAACTTCAGCGTGTTCGAGGAAATTGTGTTCATCCTGAAAGACATGTGGTAATTCCCCTCGATCTTGAAAAATATCATGAGCTTGAGGATAAGGCTAACGTAGTCTTGAAACAGCATGGGCCTATTGATGTCTTAATTAATAATGGGGGTATTTCCCAACGATATTTAGCTGCCGACGCTTTGCTGAAGGTAGACGAAAAAATTATGCATATTAATTTTTTAGGAACAATTGCATTGACTCGTCCTGTTCTCAAAGGAATGTTAGAGCGCAATAGTGGTCATGTCGTGATTGTCTCGAGCATATTAGGATTCTATGGTATACAAACTCGCTCTGCCTATAGTGCTAGTAAGCATGCGTTAAGAGGCTATTTTGAATCGCTACGCAACGAGTTGGCGAAAACCGAGATTAAAATCACAATGGTTTATCCTGGCTATGTAAAAACAGAAATTTCAACACATGCATTACTGGGCGATGGATCTTCCTATGGAAAAATTGATCGATTTCATCTTAATGCTATTCCTCCTGAAATATGTGCAGAAAAAATTCGGAAGGCAATTGAACATGATAAAGCGGAAGTTATTGTAGCGGGAATGAAAGAGCGATTTGGTTTGTTAGTAATGCGTTTCTTGCCAGCAGTTTTTCGTTTTCTAGCACCTAGGCTTAAGGTGTAATAAAGCAATTTGGCGGAGAGAGAGGGATTCGAACCCTCGATACGTTTCCGTATACACACTTTCCAGGCGTGCGCCTTCAACCGCTCGGCCATCTCTCCTATGGCGCGAAAGAATATACTTATACCACCAGGAAATCAACCCAGTTCTAGCGTGCAAATTACAAATCTACGCATATAATTAGATTATCAACGATTAGTATATTTAGGAATGTCTTTATGATTAAGTCTTTACTTTCGGTTTTTTTAACCATGGTATCTTCTCAACTTCTGGCATTTCCCTGTTATTTTACTTTAGCTAAGGATAGTTGCTGGACAAATTACGATGTAAAAGTGACTGTTATCGATGCCACAACCAATCAGACCTTAACTACAGTGGAAGCTCCTAAAGGAACCTCTTGGGCAAGACAAACTTTTGAGTGTCAGCCTGCCCAGAAATTAATGTATCAAGCTAGTTTTCAACCTATTTTTTGGCAGTCTGATAAAGGAAAAGTTTATATGGCACTGCGCTATTGGTTCCTACCCGGCTCGATAGGCGCAGATCAAATCGCTTGGGAAATTCCTGTTTGTTATCCTGCCGATTTTGCAGCAGTGCCTTTTCCACCTGATGCTGCCGGCAATTGCCACTGTGACTTTAAAGGGATTCCGCCAATTCAAAAGCCACAACAACCTAAACCATAGAAAGCTTAACCTACCAACAAAGGTTAGTGCTTTGGTTGCAGTTTCGTATTGCCTCAAACTGGCAGAAGTTTGAGGCTTTGTGTATGATGCAAGGCACTAAAAGAAGAATAAATAAAGAGGATAAGAGTTGACTAACTTGAGGCATCAAATTGGACAAATGCTGATCATGGGCTTTGCAGGTGCTGCGATTGATGATCAGAGTCCTGTGGCTAATTGGTTAAGTAGGGATGGTATTGGCGGTGTTTTACTATTCGATTACGATTTAGTTAATCAACGCCAAGGAAAAAATTTAGTTGATCAGGCACAAATCAAACAATTAACCCATCAAATTCGTGCCTATGCAAAACAGACTCCAGCTCCGTTTATCGCTATTGATTATGAAGGTGGCGCTGTTGATAGGTTACGTCATATTCCTGGATGTATAACAACAAAAAAACCTATTGAACTCACCATGCTGTCAGAGACTGCTTTACAAGCAGAAATAGAGAAAATGGCTGAAACTGTAAAATCACTGGGTTTTAATTTGAATTTTGCACCGCTTGTTGATCTTAATTTATCTCAAGAACAAGGAATAATTGGCAGGCTTGGTCGTAGTTTTTCATCTGAACCAGCCCAGGTAGAACGGCTTGCAAAAAAGTTTGTTGAAATTTTTTCTGAGCACGGTATCACTTGCTGTTATAAGCATTTTCCTGGTCACGGAAGTGCTATTGGCGATACGCATGAAGGTTTTGTTGATGTGACGGAAACCTTTCAACCCAACGAGCTCGAACCTTATTCTCAATTGCTAAATCAACATAAGTACCCGATGATGATAATGACGGCTCATGTGATCAATCGTAAACTGGATACAGGCGGATTACCGGCTACTTTGTCGAAGTCCATTCTTACAGGGATATTACGAGAGAAATTAGGATTTGATGGGGTAATTATCAGTGATGATTTGCAGATGCAAGCAATCTCTAATCATTATTCGCTTGATGAGGCTTTACGCTTGACCATTAATGCAGGTGCCGACATGGTTATCTTGGCTAACCAGTTGGGTGAGATTACAGCGCCTGAAGTGATTGATAGAATCGAAGAGTTAGTCCACAATAACGCCATCGAGCGTATTCGCATTGAGCAAGCCTATCAAAGAATATTGAAGTTAAAACAAGCTCATTTGGCCTTGGCTTAGAGAGGTCCATTGCTTAGACCACAGAGGTCCAAAACTGGGGTCAAGCCTTAGGGATTTGCTCAGGGAACCCTCAAGGCAGTGTTACTCATTAATATAGGTCTTGACTCAGGAGCACACTATGTTAAAATATGCTCTCAATGATTAAAAATTGAACTAATGGTGATTATGAAAAAACCTAGCTGGCTACACAAAACTACTCCATCTTCTCAAGTAGCGCACTTCTCTTCTCTTTTGTGTTGTTGTTGCTAGTCATTGCTTTGTTTTTATCCCTAAATCCCTAATCAATTTTTAAAGGTATTACTATGTGCGCTCAACACACCCATCACAAAAAACGTTGGTTTAGTATTCCGGTTTTATATGCTGTAATGATTTTTCTTGGCGTCATTAGCGGTTACTCGGATATTGCTCTATTAAAAATCTTTGGTTTATTTATTTCAGACGTTTTTATCAAAATTTTTAAATGTATCAGTCTGCCAATTATTGCTTTATCCATTATTGTTACTTTATCTAATTACCGGGCTGACGGTGTAATGCGCACCGTATGGCGGCGTGCGATGAGTTACACTTTAGGCACCACCCTAGTGGCGGCAGCAGTAAGTTGCTTATTGTATCTTCTCATTCATCCGGGAATGATCGGGATGGTTAAACCGGGTGTTATTGAACCACCAACAAATCAGTTGGGTTATTTTCAACATATTGCCAATCTCATTCCTTCTACCATTTTTGAACCTTTTATAGAGCATCAAGTCATGGGAGTTTTGCTCATTGGGATTGTTATTGGTATTGCTATCCGTTTTATCCCAGAACCTGAAGCAAGAAAAACGATTACTCAGTTTTTTCGAGGTGCGCATGGTTTATTTATGGTGATAACTAATTGGGTTATTACTGTCATTCCAATTGGTCTCTACGGTTTTATTACTTCGACTGTGGTGCAGTTGCGTGAGGGCTCCGCCATTAAAGGGATAGGGGAGTATTTATTGATCATTGTCCTTGCTAATCTTATCCAAGGTCTAGTTATTCTGCCTTTATGGCTTAAATCGCAGGGAATAAAACCTTTTGCCGCCTTCAAAGGGATGCTTCCTGCATTGTCGGTTGCTTTCTTCTCTAAATCTTCCGTAGGTACTTTGCCTGTGACGATGGAAACAGCAGAGAAAAATCTAAAGGTAAAACCAGAGATCAGTCGTTTTGTTTTGCCGCTTTGCACAAGCTTAAACATGAATGGCTGTGCCGCGTTTATCTTCACTACAGTTATTTATCTCATGCAAAATCATGGTATTGAAATCTCCTTACCCATGATGGGATTATGGATCGTTATAGCTACCATCGCAGCCATTGGTAATGCAGGCGTGCCTATGGGATGTTTCTTTCTCAGTGCAAGCTTGTTAGCAAGTATGAATGTGCCTATTACTTTAATGGGAATCATTTTACCTTTCTATAGCTTAATCGATATGCTTGAAACCGCTTTAAATGTTTGGTCTGATTCCTGTGTGGCGAAAGTTGTAGACGAAAAAACCTATCAAAACAATGCCGAATTGGCGCCTCAGGTACATGGACAATTGCAGGTTGAAGGCTAAGCTAATAACAAAAATCGGGATGCAAGGCTGACCTGATAAAAAAAAATCTATCTGCTCTATAATTAATCTATAAAGATTGGTTTTGGAGCTAATTATGAGAGCGGGTGGAAGAGTTTTATCTGGAAAAGGAAAAGGTTTTTTTGCCGAATCTGGCGTTGGTTTGCCTAAATCTATAGCACGTCAATTACCCCCAGCAGCGAAAGACTCGCCGGTTTTTACAACAACACCTATTTTAGAGAGAGAATATTCGACCTTCGGTTATAAACCAACTTCTTTTCTAGGTCGTAAAACTTTGACTACTCGTTTAATAGTTCCGGAGCTGTCTCAATCAGGAAAAAGAGGAATTGTTCTAAAGGCTCATGAAGAAGATTTCAAAATAACTTTAGTGAAACCAAATAAACCACAAAAAGAAGCAATTGTTCTCCATAATGCTCAACTACATCGCAAAAAGCCAATGGATTCTGATTCATTCATGGTTATTCCTAAAGAGGAAAACCCTCAGATAATCAGTACGACTAATCAAGTATTACACTCAGCTTTACGTGATAACAGAAAATTGTCTGCCTCTCAGTCGAATGATAGAGAAGACGTTGTAAAACAGACTGATCAGGTGCTTGGCGGAGTAACCGTTGATAGTTTAGGTCCTTACTTTGGTGGTAATCCTACTGTGATTTTGAATCGTAATCTTAAAGAAGCAATTTACCCTGATGCCACTTTGTTAGATCTATCAGGAATAGATGCGTTTAGAGAGGCAAGCGAAGAAACAGAGAAACATGGTCCCAGATTATCATCACACCGGCAATCTCTTCTTGTTTTTGATAAGAGCAGTGGGCTGTATAGAACAGAGTTATTAGAATCCAGAGCTTTTGTAAATTCTTCCATTCATCGAGGGATGCAAAAGGGACCGGATGGACAATATCATCCAGTGACTTGCTACACACCGGGATCCTCTTTACTAAGCCACTCTAAATCAAGGGTTGCTTTGCGCCACGATGGCTCGACACTACAAACACTTTCAATTGCCACTAATGCTTCCGCAGATGTATTAACTCACTGGATTCTCAATGCAGCAAATGAAGTGTTTGGAAAAGATGCCCATAGTTTATCAGGGTTGAAGAGAATTTATTCCGATAAGGGAGTGGTGGAGTCGTTGATTGTTCACCAAGGTTTGGGACAGAAATTAACTCATTTTGGCTTACTGTTCACCGGTACTCCTTTTGATATGACAACGATGACTATTCATCGTGATAAAGAGGGCAATGCTTTACATATCATGTCTCATAAACGCACAAAACCATGGCCAGCCAATGAATCAGTGATTGAAATTACCGGTCCAGATGGAAAGAGGCAATGTGTGATTTATGACAGCATTATTCCTAAAGTGGGTTTTTGGCGAGATTTTACAGTGACCAAATTAGCAGCCCCAATCTTGAATGAAAGTGTTGTCATGGGAGCTATAGAGGAAGGGCAGCTCAAAGATATTACGGATAAAGAACTATTAGAAGATATGGTCGCTCAAAATGAAAAGGGACGTTTTACCCTCGGTGAATTGTTAAAAGAAGATGTGCCGATTAGCATGAAAATGGCGGCAGCTGGATTGACTAAGTCTGATCCTCGCTCACGCGTAACCCTGGTTTCGCCCACAGGGGAGTTCGATAAAGAAAAACTCATTAGACAACATATGGCACAAGAGCCACGCACCGTCGAATATTATTTCTGTGGGCGTGCCGCTCGCATTTTGGCTGAAAACTTAGAAGCAGCTATTCAAGATAATTACTCGCTTTGGGAAGAAAACGCCAGCATAAGAAATTTATGGTCAATTGTTACCTCGGCTGTCCCCACTTATGGAAATATTACAGAATATGCCACGGAATACAGTACGGTCATCAAGGAAATCATGAAAGACCCTGCGGAAGTTCAAAGAATGGATGAATGTCTAAAGTGGGCTAGAGAAGCCAGTGACTTGGCAATCACTGAGGATCGGACCTTGGCTCATTAGAATAAGCTATTAATTTTATTGGAAATAATGTATTTTATTAATACATTGTTTTCAATTTTTGTAAAATCATATATACTTCGCTGCGCAATTTGATTTATAAAGGAATACCTTATGCGAACTCGCCGTGATTTAAATGGAAAAGGTCCTCTTCTCCGTACCTTAACTAGTCGTACGTCATCAGTTAACGCTAGTTCTAGCTCCCGCTCACTAGCTTACTCTTTGCCTGATCTTCGACCTAGCTATACCTCTTCGCCACCATCAAACAGACCCTATCTCCTGGCCGGAACCTCTCTTGAAAAGATACGTAATTCCCCGTCCTCATCTAGCTCTAGATCTTTATTTGCACCAACACGTAGTTATTCATCTAGACCTACTAATTCAGAGGCACCAACTGAATCATCTCCAGCAGATACTTCAGCAGAAAATGCCCCTACTTGTAAAATTGTTTATGATGGAAGTTGCCCAGTTTGTACTCTCGCGGTAAAAAAATTAGGCCGCTCTGATGTAGAATTAGTTAATGCTCGGGAGAATGTTGAACTTACCAAAAAACTTAATGAGCAGGGTTTTGATTTGGATAAAGGCATGGTTGTTTTTGGGCCAGAAGGAAAAATTCATTTCGGCGCCGACGCAGTTAAAGAAATAGGTAAGCAAAAAGGTGGAATGTACTCCTTTTTCTTAAATTCTTCACTGATGGAAAAGGTCTATCCTTTACTGAGGGCAATTCGAAATAGTCTGATCCCCGAAACTATCGCTGAGCAACAAGCTCGCGAAAAACTAAAGCAACAAGCTAGTAATGGAGAGTCTGCTAAAGGCGAGAAAGAAGAAGAACTAGATTCTATTAGCCGATCAAATAAAATTTAAATTCTATTTCGCTTCTCCATGGTTCCCCCCGAAAGCAAGCGGGGGGCGGTAAGCTATCGTAGGTTGGATCAACTGCTCGGCTATTCGCCCAAAAGTAGCCCTTCACAAATGAAATAATAAATTTGGCTAAGCTTTTCTAAATCAGCTAAAGAAACGCACTCATTGACCTGATGAATCGTTGCATTCACAGGGCCTAGCTCAACCACTTCCACACCATAAGGCGCAATGAATCGACCATCTGAAGTACCTCCACTCGTGGACAGTTCAGGCGTTTGTCCAGTACTCATTCTAATGACCTTAATACAGCTTTCTAATAATCGACCCTGTGCGGTTAAAAATGGTTCGCCATTAAGTCGCCATTCTATACTTGGGGACAGGCCATGACGTTTAAAACAATCTATGACAGCTGCTTTTAATCCTTCAGCAGTTTGCTCAGTTGAAAAGCGAAAATTAAATTGCATGACCAAAGTGCCAGGAATGATATTCCCGGCTTGTCCACCTGCTTGGATATGAGTGACTTGCAGGGAAGTGGGCGGGAAATGTTGATTACCGTGGTCCCACTGTGTTGCTATCAACTCTGTTAAGGCTGGGCTGATTTTATGGATAGGATTTTCGGCTAAATGAGGGTAGGCAACATGACCTTGTTGACCCTCTAAGCTTATTTTTCCAGTTAGCGAACCGCGACGGCCAATTTTTATTACATCCCCTAGGTATTTACTGCTTGATGGCTCTCCTACAATACAGAAATCAGGGTGAATGCCTTGTTTATCTAATTCGGCCATTACATAGGGAGTGCCTAAATCAAAATCGTCTCCCTCTTCACCACTGGTAATAAGAAAACCCAGACTTCCTGTAAAATCAGGATGTTTTTGCGTAAAATCTGCGGCCATTTTCAGCATCGCAGCAAGACTGCCCTTCATATCAGCAGAACCGCGTCCGTAAAGCATGCCATCTTTTTCTACCAAGGAAAAAGGAGGGGTTTCCCATCTATTTTTATCACCTATCGGTACAACGTCAGTGTGTCCTGCAAAAATGAGAAGCGGTGCTTGATGCCCAAAACGAGCAAAAAAATTGGCAACTGGGGGGTTATCAAAACGTTGACAGTCGAATCCATGCTGCTCAAAAAAATCAATCATGAAATCCTGACACCCACGATCATGGGGGGTGACTGATTCGAAACTGATAAGTTTTGCCAGCAGGGAAGAGAGGTCTGTCATTCTTTCACGTCTCGCAATAATTCATTAATGCTAACTTTAGCTCGTGTTTGTGCATCAACTTGTTTGACAATAACAGCACAATATAAACTGTGAGTTCCATCTTCACTCGGCATACTTCCCGAAACCACAACTGAACCCGCAGGAATACGACCGTAGCTTACTTTGCCTGTTAAGCGATTATAAATTTTGGTACTTTGACCAAGATAAACACCCATCGATAAAACGGAGTCACGCTCGACAATTACTCCCTCAACCACTTCTGAGCGGGCGCCAATAAAACAATTATCTTCAATAATTGTAGGATTTGCTTGTAAAGGCTCAAGAACACCGCCTATTCCGGCACCTCCCGATAAGTGAACATTCTTACCGATCTGAGCACAGGAACCAACAGTTGCCCAGGTGTCCACTAATACACCTTCATCAATATAGGCACCGATATTGACATAAGAAGGCATTAATACTGTATTTTTAGCGATGTATGCTCCACGGCGAACCATGGCATGGGGAACAACACGGATACCAGTTTTACTGAACTCAGTCGCACTATAACCTGAAAATTTAAGAGGTACTTTGTCATAAAATTGGCAGAAATTGGCATCGATAATTTGATTCGGGTACAGTCTAAAAGAAAGTAGGACCGCCTTTTTAAGCCATTGGTGCACAATCCATTCATCATTCACTTTTTCAGCAACTCGATAAGTACCTTGATCAAGCCCAGAAAGGACCTCATCGACTGCTGTAATCAGTTCTTTAGGCGCTGTTTCGGGAGATAATTGCTGACGTTGCTCAAAGCCATTTTCAATAATTGTTTGTAATGAGTTCATATTTTACAAGAAATAGTTTGAATTCCACTTAGTATACTCGTCGCTGTCCCTTAGTCAAAAAATTACAACTGCGCTAAAACTTGCAGGAAATAAGATAGTGAGTATACTTCTTCCACTAATTTATTAGTGGGTTGAGTAATGCGTTTGCTAATCACTGGAGCTGCTGGTTTTATTGGTTTTCATTTAACAAAATTACGTTTAGAACGCGGTGATTTCGTCATAGGGATTGATAATCTTAATGATTACTATGATGTTCGTTTGAAGTTGGCTCGCCTTGAACAATTACAAGCCTATCCAAATTTCCAATTTTATCAGCAAGATATAAGTGATTTGCAGAAAATTGATGAAATATTCGCGAAGCATCAACCTCAACGGGTTGTGAATTTAGCTGCTCAAGCAGGCGTACGCTATTCTCTCTCTAATCCTAATTCCTATGTTCAATCCAATGTTGTTGGCTTTACCAATATTATCGAAGCCTGCCGTCACCATCAAATCGAACACTTGATCTATGCTTCAACGAGCTCGGTTTATGGAGCAAATGGCTCGCAGCCTTATCGAGAAGAGGACTCTGTGAATCATCCTCTGACAATCTATGCTGCAACTAAAAAAACCAATGAACTCATTGCACACGCTTATTCACATCTCTACCAATTAGCAACCACTGGTCTGCGTTTTTTTACCGTCTATGGCCCTTGGGGTAGACCCGATATGGCTTTTTTCTCTTTTACTCGCGATATTCTCGCAGGTAAAACGATTAATGTTTACAACCACGGTCAGATGGAACGGGATTTTACCTACATTGACGATATCGTTGCCGGTATTTCTTTAGCGATTGATCAAATAGCGACAGCCAATCCCGAATGGTCAGCTTTAGAGCCTGATGCTGGAAGCAGCAATGCGCCTTATCGAATTTATAATCTAGGCTGCGGCAAGCCAGTCAATTTGCTGGATTATATTCAAGCAATCGAAGAAGCAACCGGCAAAAAAGCGAGCAAAGAATTCTTAGCCATGCAGCCAGGGGATGTGCTATCGACTCATGCCTCGACGCAGCGTTTGCAGGCAGATTTCGGTTATGTGCCAAAAATTGGTTTTCGCGAAGGCATAGGGCGTTTTGTTAGCTGGTATCTCGGTTTTTATTCTTAGTCTTTATTTATTTGTCAATCTGTCCAAGAAAATGACAAACTATCCTTGCTAATGATATAATCCGCCACTTTCACTTAATCACTTCGTTAAACGTTATTCGGAGAAATTCCATGCCAGCACAAGTTAAACTAATTAACTCTGGGAATCGACTTTTGGGTAACAAAGGAATGTCCTTACAACTTAATAAAAAGGGAATTTGTGCTGGTTTAGCTAGCCTTTATATTAAATACTTTTTAGAGGGAAGAGCCCCCGAATTTTTCCGTTTATCTAAATTATTAGCGTCCCCACCAAAAGATTATAAAATAGGTCAAGATGAAAATTTTGATAAGTTTATCCAAGAAGTTGAGATCACATTTAACCCCAATCGTTATAATAAAAATACCGCTCAAGGGGATTTAGAAAAAACGATAACAATTGACGGTAATTTTGTTAAAAATGAATATAATCTTGGCTTAGTGGATAATGAAATTGAATGGGCAAAAATTCTGGAGCAAATTCGTAATAATGGACGTGCTTGCTACGTTGGCTCAAACAACCACGCGGTAGGATTATCTTTTGAAAATGACCAATATATCATCTTTGATCCGAACTATGATGAAGATGAAAAAACAGGTGAAAAAGAATTAAAACTTAATATTAAAGAATTCAATTCTGCCGCAGATGCAATTGCAGAGTTAACGAATTGTTTTTCATATCAAAGAAGCGATCTTGGATTAATAATACGTGTATTTGCTAAACCCAATGCCAAGACCGATCATAAATACCCTGATAAACCAACAATTTGGTCAGCTAGACTTAAAGATCGGACTGATTTTGACAGAAAAATTGCTGAAAAAGAGACTCCATTTAATTCAACAATCTTCGCTATTTGTGCAAATGACACTGAGACTTTGCAATATTTATTAAATCAAAATCAAATAAAACCCGAAGAAATTTTGAGCGCAATTCAATTCCATCGTGATGAAATCGTCTGGAAATACTACCTTAATTTAAATGATTTTGAACAAAAACTGACTCTCCTTAGTCACGCAGCAATTAGTGGATCAACTAGTTTGCTGAATAGAATGTTAGTTAATTTCGAAGATAGTATTAAGACTGGTACGATTTCGGAAGAAGGGTTTAAATCAGCAATTAATACTATCGAACCCTCGTTATTTGAGAATGCAGCCTTATCAGGTAATCTAGGCAATGTAATAGCTGTTACTCAATTATATACAAAATACTCATTAAAGCCCGAATCTCCTGGTTTGGCTGAACGATTGTTTACAGCTATCACAGAAACAGGAAGCGAGGAAATTTTATCCTTCCTCACTAAAACAACGTCCGTTTTAAAGATTAGCTACGATCGGGCGCTGACAATGGTTGGAGAAGCAGCTAAATGGGGTAATGTCAGTAGTTTGCAGTTTTGGTTAAAAGCGGTAGCGGAACTAGAAGCAAAATCAGAAGCAGCGATTGAAACCCAGGACAGGCTGCCCGCTGGAAGTAAGCAGAAGAAAGCGGCTGTTCTTAGTCCTGAAATAATGGCAACCATTACGCCTTACAATCTAAAGAAAATAATACAAGCTGAAATACCGATTAAACCAGGGCTACTTCATGCCGCTTTAGAAAATCCAAACGTAGATATTTTTCAAATCGCCTTGCAAGAACAAGAGGATAATGAATGGACTCGATTTTTAAAAGCGGTTGTTGAGGACGAAGCTCTTAATGGATTTACACAATGTGCTTCTTTATTTGATGAGCATGAAGGAATAAATGCATTTGAGGTTTTAGCTCGTTTTGGCAAATTTGCCCAAATTCGAGACAATTGGCCAGAAGATTTGAATCCTGAAGCAAAAGAAAAGGCTTTAAAATTTGCTTGTAGAAACAGCAGCGCAGAGCTAGTTCGCTTTTTAGTTAATATGGGCTGTGAAGTTTCGGAAGAATTTAAAATCGCAGAATTGAAGTTAGCTGCAGCTAATGGAGATAAGCAAAGAGTCGATGCTATTCTAGCTACCAAAATCAGTATAGAAACGATTTTTCCAAAAACCGCTAAAGGTGGTAAGGTCGAGGTTGAGCTACTTAGTAATCTCATTAACTTAAATAAACACCGTTTTATTACCGACCGCTGGTCTTCGTTAGATACCAAACAGCAGAAATTCTGTTTAAAGGCAGCATTGGTACTCGGTCATCATGAATTAATTGAGAATATTTTTAATCAGATAAATCAATCATCTAATAAAACGCTTTGCCATAAAACCATTTTAGAGCACTTGAAGTTTGCTTATAAATATAAACAACCTTCCTATTTAGCCGAAATTACTCCCCTTATTAAACTGCTTAATAAAGTGGATTTAGTGATTTTTTGGAGAAGAGTAGCTGGAATTAAGGCATATAAAGCTAACCCAACTGAATATACAAAGCTTATTGGGTTTATCTTAAGATATGCAGTTTTAAATCATAATTTTGAACTGGCTGAAAGAACTGCTGAATGCGTTCAGCTCTCCCAGGAGCAATGCTATGACCTATTCGTAGAAGCCTCTAGAACTAAAAATCAAAGAGCTCTTGATTTTTTAACGACACACTATGCGTTCCATCTTACTAATCCTAAAACGTATAAACGCCTAAACATAGAAGGGCATCTCGATTTACTCGAAGTAGCCCTTGCACAAAGTAGTCAACTCCCTAGTCGAGAAATTTGTTTTGAACTATTGGCTAATGCGGTAGAAAAGCATAATAGAAAAATTATTTCTCGCTTGAAATCGTTTATTAATGACTATTATAGAGTAACTGCTGCCCCCCTTAATAAAGCCTTAGATGAAAAAAATGAAGTTGGCGTGCAATTATTACTAGCTCACGGTGCTAGTCTTAGCGAGCGTAACTTCCCGGCTAGAGTTTTTTCACTAGCTTTAGCAACTAATTCAGAAGAATTATTCTTAACAGCATTAGAGAATAAGGAGTTTAAAGCTTATTTTTCCGCTGATCTTAATGAGAAAATTAAAGAGATTTTAGCAAAAGGGCGTCCTAATTTAGTTTATGCCCTCGCTCTCAAGATATCGCTTAATGATAATTATGAGCAATTTATGGCCTATGCAATTCGACATAATGACAGCCGCTTATTCCAGATTCTGCGGCAGATGGATCAATATGTTGAGCAGGATAAAACTAAACTATTTCTTAGAGCCTGTGTCCATCAAAGTGTCGATATAGCGAATGAGGTATTACGAGATCCAATCGATTTGGATGATGTTGAAAAGCAACAAGAATTTGCGGAAGAATTATCGCAAAAACTTCCGTTTAAAAAAACAATACAGCATGAGGCTTTAGGCGCTTTATTTGGTCAACGTTCGGCCCACGAAATTTATGATCTAGTCTATAAAAGTGCTTTAAATCGTCTTTATCTCTATGTAAAAGAACATAATTTTCCGAGCGCTTTATCTTCAATTTATCGTTCTGTTGATGAGTTAATTTTTGATCCAGGTTTGATGAGAAAATCACAAACTAACTCCGAATTAAGAGATAGATTAATCATTCGCGCGCTGGGCGAAGGTAATACCCAAATCTTAACAAAATTAATACAAAGCGAAAAACCTTCATTATCAAACGGCGGATTAGAATTATTTACCGATTCTATTGATCAACCCTTAGTTAGAAAAATATTGCTTGAACATTATAATTTGCTCAATGTCATTAAGGCAGCAGTTGATGCTAAAGAATGGCAAACGGTTTTGGCTTTAATCATTGATCGAAAAAAAGATGAATTAGATGAAGAACTCTTCTCTTCACTCTCTGAATTTGACACAGAACTGATGGAAGCTTTAGCCGTTCATGCACAAAGAGAATTAGCTAATGATCCACGTCAGAAACTTAATGGGCTATTACTTTCTGACAGTACTGAAGTACTTGCTGCTATTTTGCAGAGTAAGAAAGATGAAATTAGTTCCTTAATTATGTCGGTCCAAGAGCAAATGGTTGAAGCAAAAATTGATCTAAAGCGACAGTTTTACGAATTTGACCTTTATCATCAATTTATTAGAGAGGAAGAAGCTTTAGAAGCAATCAGACCTAGAGTAACTGACTTCTTTTCAAAAAAACTGTCTCTAGAAACGATCTTAGAGGATAAGGGATCACTTATTGAAATTAGAGAAATAAAAACAGCTATTGAGAAAAATAATTTAGTGCCTGGCTATTTTGAGGAAAGGGATAGTCTCGTAGAACTATTTGATAAGCTTGATCGAATTGAAGAGGTAGATCGTAAACATTTAGAAATTGAAAAGCGTAGGGAAGAAGGCGAGCGCAAGCGTCAAGAACAGGAGGAAGAGCGAAAGCGTTTAGAAGCCGAAAAGCACAAAGAAGTAGAGCGTATGCGCCAAGAGCAAGAGAAAGAACGTAAACAGGTAGAGGATGAAAAGCGTAGGGAAGAGCAACGCCTGTTACAAGAACAAGAAGAAGAACGTAAGCGCCTTGAGGATGAAAAGCGTAGGGAAGAAGAGCAACGCCTGCGTCAAGAACAAGAGAAAGAGCGTAAGAGGTTAGGGGATGAAATGAAATGCAAACCTCAGGAACAAGAGGGAGAAATACAGGAGTTAAATAAGCATTTTCGCCTATATCAAAATGGTTTGTCATCAATTATAGAGAATTTGAGAAATCCAACTCATTTAGCAGAAATACGTCGGCAACAACAGGTTGAGAAATATCACCTAGAGCCTATTGCATTACTTAAGAAAGAGATAGAAAACTATATGCGCCAACGTGAAAACGAGCCTGAGGTTTGGTTTAGCTTTTTCCAATATACTCAGAAAGAAAAATTGGGTGCAGCTACCCATTTTATTAATGCATTACTAAACACTAATCGATTTATCTCAGAGGAAGATCGAGGTGCACTTAATAATCGTCGACTTTCTGAAAAGATTGAGCAATTTCTTCAACTACATGGGAACCAGCTTCAAGCTGCTTTGGGTGCTACTAAGAAATTCAATTCGGTAGATGATCTAATCGATTTTCTGAATCAACGAGATCCTCTTAATACACTAATTTGGATTCTTCATAAATATGAAAAAAAGCGATCCAAAGGCTATGGGTGGTCTATATTCGACCAATATACTAGGGATGATAAAGTGGGTGGGGCAAAAAATTTAATTAGTCTTCTTTGCCAAGCTAAAGGCTCATTGAAAGAAGCTATGAGTGCTTTGATGCCAGGATCTCGGGCTTTGGGGGCCTTGCAGGAAGGGTCTTTGGGAGATTCTATTCAAGCTTATATCGATAAATATGGTGCTTCACTAGCAGCAGAATTAGGGATAAACCATAAAATTCACAATGTGGAAGAGTTAGTTAATGCTTGTATTTCCTTGAATGCACAGAGCTTTGAAATGGTATAATGAATAATGCCATTCTCGCCCACACTACTGCGAATCCCCGTGGCTTGACCGCGGGGGTCCAAACAGTGGTCCTGCCAGAAAGCCTTGAGTCAGTTGCTACAATCTCCCTGCCTTAGGCTTTGAAGGTACTAACCCTTCAAACTAGCGATTAAATTATCTTTTTCGTGCCAATTACCATTTAGCCAATTCCTAAATTCTAACTGAGTCTCGTCATCCTCGATTAAATTTGAATGCGCAAATTGAGACGGGATGGGTAATTGCCGAATATGTACTTTAATTGACTCGACTCTTCGACAAAGAAAATCCCAGAGTGAATGTTGTTTTCCCGAGTAAATAATGGTCACGTCGAGTAAACTATTAAATTGTTGCCCCATGGCAGAGATAACAAAGCTAATTCCTCCTGCTTTGGGTTTGAGCAAATGTTGATAGGGCGATTGTTGGTGTTGGTTTTTTTGCTGACTATAGCGAGTGCCTTCAACAAAACTCATAATTGTCGCTGGGGAATGTTTAAATCGCTCAATTGCTTTACGTGTGGCTTTTAAATCTTTACCTTTTTTATGTGGTTTTTTTAAAAGATAGTCTTTCGAATAACGCTTCATAAAAGGACAACCCATAGCCCACCAAGAAAAACCCAGCAATGGAATCCATTTTAGCTGATCTTTAATGAAAAATTTCAGTGTTGGTATTTTTCGATTAAAAAGACGCTGCAAAACAACAATATCAAGCCAGCTTTGGTGATTAGCTATAACTAAATACGAATTTTTAAGATTTAAATTTTCTAAGCCACTCACCTGCCACTTGATTTGCTGGGCACGTCCAATATAAGCATTGTTCGAATCGCACCAGAGGGTCGCTATTGTATCAACGAGTCGGGTGCAAATTGCTTGCCAACGACGATTGGGAATTAATTTTAATAAGCCAATAAAAAGAATTGGAATAAAACAGAGGCTAGTTACTGTGATTAGAAACATTAATGCGGCCAAACCATGAAGCTGGCCACCTGATTTTCTTTCTGTGGACATAAATTAACTCCTGATGACTAGTCTAAAGCGTAATTTAAATCAGCGATGAGATCATCGATATGCTCGATTCCCACCGATAACCTAACAAAACCGTCCTCAATGCCAAGCTCTCTACGTGTTTCCGCAGGGATAGAAGCATGAGTCATTATTGCGGGATGCTCAATCAGACTTTCAACTCCACCTAAACTTTCGGCTAAGGTGAATAATTCACAACGAGATAAAAAGCGAGTCGTAGTAGCCAAATCACCTTTGATTATTATCGATATCATGCCACCAAAATCATGCATTTGCTCTTTGGCAAGATGATGTTGTGAATGGCTGGCAAGCCCAGGGTAGATAACTTTTGCAACTTTGGGATGTTTTTCTAACCAACTGGCTAATTGCCCTGCATTTTCACAATGACGTTGCATACGCAGAGGGAGGGTTTTCAAACTGCGAAGCACCATAAAACTATCAAAAGGACCAGCGATCCCACCACAGGAATTGTGTAGGAAAGCTAATTTTTCGGCTAATTCTGGTTTGTCACCAATAACCACTACACCGCTAATTACATCCGAATGACCATTTAAATATTTAGTGGCAGAATGTAAAACAATATCAAAGCCCAACTCCAAAGGTCTTTGAATCCACGGTGTGGCAAAGGTATTATCCACAACGGTAAGTAATTTATAACGTTTCGCTAATGCAGCAATGCCGCTTAAGTTAGCGAGTTTTAACATGGGATTTGAAGGGGTTTCAACCCATAGCATGCGAGTTTTGGAGGTAATTGCAGCTTCAATATTCCGAACATCAGTCATATCGACAAAAGAAAAAGAGAGATTTGATGTTCTGGTTTTTACTTTGTCAAATAATCTAAAACTACCCCCGTATAAGTCATCCATAGCAATGACATGATCACCTGCATCAAGAAGGTCGATAACCGTATTGATTGCTGCCATCCCGGATGCAAAGGCAAATCCACGCTGGCCTGATTCAAGGCTTGCTATACAGCCTTCGTAAGCAGCGCGAGTGGGGTTATGAGTTCGTGAATATTCGTAACCTTGATGCACTCCAGGTGCTGATTGACGATAAGTGGATGTTGCGTAAATTGGTGTCATAACAGCGCCAGTACTGGGATCGGGTTGTTGCCCGGCGTGAATTGCTCTAGTATTGAAATGAGTTTTGTCCATTGTCGTGTTCCTTATTTGAAAAAGCCTACCAGGCAAAAGTCCTAGGAGCAGTATATAATAATCTTAATGAGTCTTAGATGCATAAGTTGGGTAAAAAAATAAATTGCTTCATAGGGAAGTCAATTTTAGTGAGGGACCAATGAGTAGGCAAGAAATTGATTACGAAAAAGTTGCCTCAGCAGCTGAATCTGTAAAAAAAGTGGCAAGGAGCCTTCAATAACAAACGTTTGCGAAGAATTAGGAATTATCTCCTTTACACCTGAATTATCCACATTGCTCGAAAAATGGTATCACAATCAACCTGAATTTCAGCGCTTGAACAACGCCCCACTTTCTGAAAATATTAAGATAGAAACCGACATACTTGAAAAAAATACTGAACTTGAGAAATCCTTATCGCTACTGCGTGCGACCTTAGAGTCTACTGCGGATGGAATAATGATGGTCAATGGCAAAGGTCAAGTAGTTGACTGGAATCAAAAATTTGTGGAGATGTGGCGTATTCCTTCCCACATGCTTGAATCAGGCACAGAAAGTATTGGTTTTGAATATATTTTGGAACAATTAAGTAATCCTGCCGCTGTTATAGCCGATGTGCAATATCTTTATGAAAATCCAGATTGGCAAGGTGAATTGCCTTTATTGCATTTTAAAGATGGTCGTATTTTTGAACGATTTACTCAACCACAGCGAGTTGGCAATGAAATTGTAGGTCGAGTTTACAGTTTTCGCGATGTAACCAGGCGTTTGATGTCTGAAGATGAGCTTCGTATTCGTGAAAGAGCGATTGAAGCAAGCACTCATGGTATCGCAATAGTTGATATTACCAAGCCCCATCAGCCGATCATTTATGTGAATAAAGCATTTAAGCGAATAACAGGATACACCGAGCAACTGGCTATTGGTCAAAATTTAGCACATTTACAAGGTTCTAAGACTGACCAAGTGAACCAAAAACGTATTTTATTAGCGATTAGAGAACAGCGAGAAGAAACCGTTGAACTTGAAAGCTTTAGACGTAATGGAGAATTGTTTTGGTGTGAGCTCAGCGTAGCACCAGTTAGCGATTCGTTTAATAAAGTCAGGCATTATATTTGTATTGTTAACGACATCACGCAGCGAAGAGAAATGGAGAAGCAACTCGTTCGCCAAGCAACGCATGATTCGCTAACTGAACTCCCCAATCGTGTTTTGCTCATGGATAGGGTGGAGCAGGCGATTTTACAAGCGAAGAAAAAAAATACTCTTCTTGCTTTTCTTTTCTTGGATTTAGATCGTTTCAAAATGACAAATGATACCCTGGGCCACAGCGTCGGTGATAAGCTATTGCAAGCGGTTTCAAATCGTCTACTCATTGCTACTAATGATTTTGATACTGTGGCAAGGCTTGGTGGTGATGAATTTGTGATTCTACTTCCTGAATTAAATAGCGAACAACAGGCTCAGCAGATGGCCCAAGAAATTTTACATCTCATTGAAAAGCCATTTCAAGTTGATCAACATAGTTTAAAAATTACCGGAAGTATTGGTATTAGTTTTTATCCCAAAGATGGTCTTGATTATGAATCCTTGATGAAAAGTGCTGACTTATCGATGTATCACGCAAAAGATAGTGGGCGTAATAATTATCGTGTTTTCGAACAAGAAATGAATAGACGCGTTATTAACCATATGCAACTTGATAACGCCTTGCGTGACGCACTAAAGAAAAAGGAATTTTATCTTGTTTACCAGCCACTTATTGATTTAAAGAAAAATTGCATCATTGGTTTTGAGGCTTTAATACGATGGAATAGTCATTTATTAGGCCAAGTATCGCCCATGGAATTCATTGGTATGGCTGAGGAAAATGGATTAATTATAAGCATTGGTAAGTGGGTGTTGGAACAAGCCTGCACTCAAGCAATGCGCTGGCATAAAGAAGGTTATAAAGATTTAAGTATTGCTGTGAATATTTCAGGCCGACAATTCCGGCAAACTGATCTTCCTGAAGTGATCACTGAGGTGTTGAAAAATTCTGGGCTAGCAGCGAAATTTTTAGAACTAGAACTAACAGAGAGTTTACTGGTAGACGATTTAGATCATGCTGTTGAAACAATGTATAAATTAAAGGACATGGGTATCAAGTTAGTGATCGATGATTTTGGTACAGGTTATTCAAGTTTGTCTTACTTAAAACAATTCCCAGTCGATAAATTGAAAATCGATCGCTCTTTCATTAATGAATTAGTCAATAAAGAAAATGATGCGGCAATCGCGCGTGCAATTATTAATCTAGGCCATAGTTTAAATCTAGAAGTATTGGCAGAAGGGGTTGAAACCGAATTACAAAAAGATTTTATCATTGCTCATGGCTGCGACTACGCTCAGGGTTATTATTTTAAACCTCCGAATGTACCTGAAGAGCTACGGGATTATTTGCTTAATTTTCCCGCACCTGGTTCTAGCTAGCATGGTCAAGCGACGTGGATTCGCCTGATTGTAAGGGTAAACTTGGTGAGTTGGGGGCCAAGTCCCCTGAGGTATTGTCACTTTTTTTTGAATAATATTTCGAGCCAAATCCAGTGTTTTACTGAACCGTTCAGCCTGAGGAGGAGCGCCAGCACGTCTCGAAGGCCTGTCCTGAGGCACCTCGAAGGGGCTTTGCACCAAGGCTTCGAGACAGCGCTACACGCTTCCTCAGCCCGAACGGGTCGAGCTGCTGATAGGAGCAACACCTATTTTTGTTCAAAAAAAAAGTGAAGATACCTCAGGCCAAGGCCCAACCGTTATTTAGTCTTCGCAACCAATTTTACATCAACATTCCCATGTATTGCCTTTGAATAAGGGCAAACAGTGTGTGCTGTGTCAACTAATTCCTGAGCAGTCTGCTTATCTACCCCCTCAACTTCGACTTCTAAGAGAACAGAAAGAAAAAATCCTTTTTCATCCGTTGAATTAAGATTAACGGTTGAAACGACAGAGGATCCTGAAATAGGAATTTTTTTATTTCTAGCAACCAGACGTAGTGCACTCTCGAAACAAGCAGCATAACCTGTAGCAAAAAGTTGTTCAGGATTAGTTGCACCACCTTGGCCTCCAAGCTCTTTTGGCGGAGTTAACTTAAGATCCAAGATCCCATCAGCCGATTTAGCATGACCTTCACGACCCCCAGTCACAAAAACTTTAGTTGAATAAAGCACGCCCATTGTAATCCTCCTTGTCAGTACGCTTCTAACATAAATTTTCAGCCCCTATCTTGTCAACTTATTAAGGAAATTTCGCAGACGGGTATGATTTATGCTGAGAGAATTATAAGAATGTATATTAATTAGGTGGTTTTAAGTAAAAAAATTTAACCCACATAATTGCCAATGAAAATTTTAGGGATAGCTCATCTTAGCAAGCTAGGTTAGTGATCGCACTAATTGGTTTGGTTGAGATGAAAGGCAAGGGAGATAAATGATGAAAACTGTAACCATTATTGGTTCTGGTTTAGCAGGAGCTTTGTTATCGCTCTACTTGGCTAGACGTGGCTACCAAGTGGAGCTATTTGAAGCTAGGCCTGATATGAGAATTAAGGAGATCAATCAAGGACGCTCTATTAATCTTGCTTTGTCCTGTCGTGGAATTACGGGCTTAGCCGGAGTGGATTTGATGCGAGAAGTGAAAGACATCATAGTCCCCATGCGGGCTAGAGCCATTCATTTACAAAATGGTGAAATAAAGTATCAAGCATTTGGGCGTCATAAGGAAGAATATATTAACGCGATTTTACGTAATGAACTCAATGAGTTACTACTGAATAAAGCAGAAATGGAAGCGGGAATACGATTGCACTTTAATATGAAACTAGTAGGAATTGACGTGCATAATAAAGTAATTAATTTTGAAGACAAGGATGGCAACCCTATAAACAAGGCTTATCAATTATTGATTGGCGCGGACGGTGCTGCCTCAATTGTTCGAGAAACCCTAGTCGACGAGCAATTAATTCATGCGAAGCGTGAATTTCTTCCGCATGGCTACAAAGAATTATCTATCTCTAAAAATCATACAAAAGATTTTGTTCCAGAACATCTGCATCTTTGGCCAAGAGATTCATTTATGTTATTGGGCAACCCTAACCGCGATCGGTCGATTACGGGTTCGCTATTCTTACCCAAAGAAGGTAAAAACAGTTTTGCTCAACTTGAGGACGAAGATAGCATCCATGCCTTTTTTAAAGAGAAATTTACAGATGCCTATCACGCGATGCCGAATTTAATTCAGGAGTTCACAGAACATCCGATGGGCCATTTGAGTACTATTAAATGCTCCCCTTGGTATTTCGAAGATTCTTGCTTGCTTATTGGTGATGCCGCGCATGGATTAGTGCCTTTTTTTGGGCAAGGGATGAATAGTGCTTTTGAAGATTGCCGTATGTTAAATGAGTTTTTAGATCGCTATCATGATGATTGGCAGCAAGCGATTCCTGCATTTTATGCGTCGCGTAAACTTAATACTGATGCCGTAGCTGAAATGTCGATGGATAACTATCAGGAGATTCAATCGAATATACGTGATGAGAAATTCAATTTAAAAAAACAAACAGAGCAAGAGTTGATGCGTCGGTATCCTCAAAGATATGTTTCTAAGCATGTATTAGTCATGTTTACTAACACGCCTTATGCAAAAGCAAAGGCTCATGGGGTCTTGCAAACTGAGTTATTAAACGAAATTTGTACGAAAGTGAGGTCTGTAGATGAGATAAATTGGAATGAAGTGGATAAATTAATGAAATCATATGACAAAAAATTGGCGAATTTAGGTTAGTTTTTGCAGAATTCGTTAGAATTGAAAAGGTTCGTGGTCATTTTTTTGTCAAAAAAACCGAAATCGGAGCCATTTTTTTGGCGCTATCCGAGCTGTTATGATGTAAAAAACCAAGGAAAATCACAAAAAGTGGGGTGTTTTGAGGCGGCATTGACTAAAAAATTGGCACAATGGGTGCAATACCTAAAGTGTCCTGTCAATTTTTGAAGCCTCGGAGGCTACTATGAAAACTATACAAGCATACATCGACTCAAAACAACAAGAGTTTATGAATCATCCTTTTTTTGAAGTTCTCACTCATTTAGATAGTTTAGAAGAAATTAGTTATTTTGTTCCTGAATTAACCTTTTGGGCAATGACTTTCCAAGACATCTTGCGCCTCAACGAAGAAAGAGTTACCAATCCTTATTTGAAAAAAGTTGCACGTCACCATCGTCTTGAAGATGCTGGCCATGAAAAATGGTTTTTACATGATAAAAAATACATGGGTGGCTTATGTAATGACAAATCATGTGATAAAGATGACGTAGCTTGGCTTTATAGCAAAGAATCACAACTCACACGAGATGCAGCTTATTCAATCATGTCTGAGATTTATAAAACCGATGACGAGATATTAAATATAGCTCTATTACTTACCCTTGAATCTTCAGGCCATGTGTTCTTTGAGAAAGTCGCTAAGCAAGTCAAAAAAGCGGGTGAGGATCAAAATCTCAAATATTTCTCATCTAATCATCTTGATGTTGAACTTGCTCACGCATTATTTGAAGGTGAAATGGAAAGCAAATTATTCGCAATGCAGGTGCCTATCAATGTAAGGCGTGAGGCTTTAAAGATGATAGACCGTTGCTATGATGCATTCAACAAGATGTTTGATGGATTACTTCTTGCATGTAATCGTCGATTGGAGTTAGCAAAACAAAGGACTCAAAATGCAGCAAACGCCTTGGAGTATGCAGCAAATAAAGCAGTGTGAAAAAGAAACAGGACAAGCGATGCTCAGCGATGAGCATACGCTTGTTTTTTATGCCCAAGATTTTGGAAAGCTGCTGCAATCTAGACCTGCGGCTGTATGCACCCCACCCTCAGTAGAAAAAATTCAATCGGTTGTTCATTATGCGAATCAGCATAAACTTCCTATAACCGTCAGAGGAAATGGTTTGAGTCAAAGTGGTCAAGCTCTTTCTAGCAATGGCTTAACCCTACATTTGGAGCAATTAACCGAGGTGCTTGATAAAGAAACTGAGGCAATTTGGGTTGAAGCCAATACGAGTTGGGCTGATTTATTAGAAGTTTCTTTAAAATCATCACAAATCCCCTATGTGCTTCCCTATAATTGCAATTTATCCATTGCGGGTGTGCTTTCCGCCGGTGGAGTAGGGGCATCATCTTTCAAATATGGTTCTATTACAGCGCATGTAGAAGCGCTTGAAGTGGTGCTGGCTAACGGTGAGATTCGCATCGTTGATTCAAGCTCCCGATTATTTCAAGCCTGTCTTTCGGGGCAAGGACAATTTGCCGTTATTACTAAAGCATGCATCAAACTGCGACCCTGCCAAAAACAAGTAAGAACCTTTTTCTTAACTTACTTGGATAAAGAACAATGGCTGCATGACCTAGCTGAAGTAAAGGCAAAAGCTGATTACATCGAGACCTTTTGTTCGCCTTCTATACAAGGCGCTAAATTAGTTTCAGGAAGACGGGTGCCTTTTGCGCAATGGCTTTTTGCGATTCATGTTTCTATAGAATATGAAAAGGAGGCGCCTGAATTTACAAGTTTTTCTAAAAATCTGAAACCCTGGCAGTTACTGCACAAACAAGATGAGTCCATCCACTCCTATCTTCATCGCCATGATCCGCGTTTTGAAATCATGAAACTGACTGGTCAATGGGATTTATTTCATCCCTGGTACGAATGTTTTATACCTGGTAATATTTTAGCGAATACCCTTGATGAATTATTGGCCGAATTGCCATTACATTATGCGACTGTAGTGCAAATAGTGCCGCTGGCAAACCAGCACCAAACAGGCTTTTTGATGCTGCCAAAGACAAAAGACTTTTTTGCTCTCATGATTTTAAACCCTGGAGTGAATTCCGTATTGCTGCCAAGTTGTTTACAAGCAATAGAAACATTAGATGCACGATTCTTGAAGCAGGGAGGAAAACGTTATCTTTCCGGATATTTAGGCCGCGATTTACCACAAAGTTATTGGGATAATCATTTTGGATCTCTTTATAAAGATTGGATAGCTTTGAAAAAAGAGTTTGACACCCATCATGTTTTTAGTTCATTACTGTACTGTTTTTAATAAGGTTGGCGTCATTGCGAGTATCAGCAACTCAGAGCAGAGTTCTAACAAAGCATCAATCTGGGTTGCTTCACCTTGTTCGCAATAACGAATTAGACACGATATTATTTCTTAGGCTCAAAAGCCATCAAAGTAAAAAGCGTGTTCGTTTTATAACTATCCACATAACGAAACCCCGAAGGTTCGATTGATTTTTGCCATTCACCAATCGTTCGCTGCCGTCCTCCTAGAAGAACCATCATCACAATATCCATGGTTTTATTAGGATGCGGAAGCTCATGATCAGGCAAAACTTGTTCAGCGATAAAAAGGGTTGAATTGCGAGGCATTTGCTTATGGCAATTACTCAAAATATGGTGCATAAATTTGTCATTAAAATCGTGCAGAACTCCTTTAAAAAGGTAAGCATCTGCTTGAGGCACATGAGCAAGAAAATCGCCTGCAGCTAACTCTACATTTGCGGGAAAATCATTCTGATTAAGTTGTTCAATCACAGCGGGTGTGTCAAATAGGGTTAGCTGTAAATCTGGATAGTTATGCGCAAGGGCTTTGATTAATCCTCCGCGCCCGCCTCCCATATCAATGACCTTTGAAAATTGAGAGAAGGGATAGACTTGCGCAATTGCATTGTCGTCAAAGGTGGATAATTTAGCCATTCCTTTGTCAAAATTACTTTGTTTTTCTGGATGTTTGCTTAAATAGCTGAAAAAATCATCGCCATGCTCAAGCGTAAACGCCGAAATACCTGTTTTCAAATTTGCGTCAAGCGAGGAGAATGCTCGCCACCAGCTATCATCGACCATACATAAAACATCGCGAATCGAATTGGCTGCATCGTCACGCAGAGGCATTGACAATTCAGTGAGCGCATAAGCATCATTTTCACGTTTAAAAAGATTATAAGCACTGAGAAATTTTAATAAACGCTCTAATAATTCAGAGTTAGTGCTTGTCATTTCAGCCAAATCGTTTATTTTTGTTGGTTGCAATGACATGTGGTTAGCAAGGCCAAGCTTTGCTACAGTATGGATTGCTCGAGAGACAACGTACCAACGTGACATGATCGCTAGTTGTATATGAGGTTGTTCTTGGTTTACTTGCATGTTGTTTCCTCGAATTGATTGTTATACTCAAGCAGCCTAAGTATTAAGTTGTAGGCAAAAATCATGCTAACTTGAATATTGGAACAATGAAACAGACAAAATTTTTTCTATTAGATTTTAACGAACCCAAAAAATTGGCTGCAAGTCTCGTTTTTTTGTTAGCTTTTTTTGCTTTTATCTGGGAAATTATTTATGGGTTTCGCTCTACTGAACAAGCAAAAATCACCAATCAACCTGCAAAAATCGTCACTCCACAAAATTTAATTCAGCCTAATTCGCCTCTTTTTACTGGCGCGTTATTTGGTGATTATGTGCCAGCGAATTTATCCGATGCTGAGATAAAACAATCCATGCTTGATGTGCAAGTGGTTGGGATCATGTTTTCTGATAAAGAAGAGAATTCACAGGTTATTATTCGAACAAATAACGGAGAAGAAAAATATTACGTTGTGGGTGATACCCTACCTGGGGGGGCTTTAATTAAACATATTTCTGCTCAAGGTGTCGTTGTTTTACATAATGGTGCTCTTGAGAGTTTAAGTTTGCCCAAAAATGAATTAATCTTCGATGGTCCGGCGAAGCCTTTGATTGGGGAATAAAATCTATGCGTTTTGTGTTGCAGCTGGCTTTGTTGTTATGTCTGACCTTGCCCGAAGTGGCTTGTGTGATGAGAATTAGAGATTCCAATTTTAGACAGGGTATAGAATGCTTTCGCGTGCAAAACTATCGAGAGGCTTTTATTCATTTAAAGCCAGAAGCAGATAGAGGGCAGCCCGATGCACAATATGCAATAGGCTATATGTATTATTATGGTCAAGGAGTTATCGAAAACAGAGAGCAGGCTTGGCTTTGGATCAAGCGCGCTGCCAAAGCCGGACAGCCCGATGCAATTAAAGCAGTTAAAATTTTAAGACATCCACCACCACGCAACGTTTCAAAAGATCCTTTGGATGCCTTAATTTATCAAGATGTTCCTGGCGAATATTAAAATTTGGTAATTGCTCAGGTTTCCTAGATTGATATTTATTCGTATCAAATACGGCCTACCCTCGTTAGGAGCTGGATGCACTGATAAGCAATGAGAGCATATAGCAGCAGTAGACGAGAACTAAAACCCCTCCATGCCAACGCGAGATTTTTTGCTTATTGTGATAATTGATCCATAAAAGCACCAAAGTGGTAATAAACATTGCGGGTATATCGCGCCATAAGACAGCGTGACTAATAGCTGCGGGATGAATAAGACTTGGAAAGATCATTACCGCAAGTAAGTTAAACATATTCGAGCCAAGAATATTTCCAACGGCAATGTCGTCAGCGCCTTTCGCGGCAGCTACAATCGAAGTGACCAGTTCAGGTAAACAAGTACCAATAGCGACCACCGTTAACCCCATAAATAAATCACTGACGCCAAGCCAATGACCTAATGCGACGCAACTATTAACTAGATATCGAGAACTAATTGGCAAAACAATGATACCAACAATAAGACTAGTGAGATGAAGCCTAAAAGAACGTTTGCGTAGATTAGCGTTTTTAAACTCCACCGCTAATTGTTTTTGCGGACGATGTTGCCGAGTGAGAAAAATAAAATAAAGAATTAAAGCAATGCATGCTAGCAAAAACAAACAACCATCCAAAACATTAAGATAGCCATTGAGCATTATCGAATAAGTAAAAAGCATCACCAAAAAAAGCAAAGGAAATTCACGGTGAAATAGCGATGATTGTATTTTTAGCGGTTTTAAAAGCGCGGTTAAGCCTAGCACTAAGCCAATATTAGCAATGTTAGTTCCGATTGCATTACCAATAGCAATATCGGTATAACCCTCAATAGATGCACTAATAGCCACCATAATCTCGGGTGCAGAAGTGCCTAAAGCGACCAAAGTTAAGCCTACTAACAAAGGCGGAAGATTGTAATACAGGCCAACACCTGAAGCACCGGAGACAAGATGATTCGCTGACCATAATAAGGCAATAAGACTTAATACAAGGGTTACTATAATCATAATGCCGTATCTCAATAATTATTAGCAGTAGGATAATACTGGATTTAGCTTTTAATACAATAACAAAGCAAGGTTTTTTAGTGTTCAAAATATTTTCATATTGTTGGCTATGTGATATGATGTGAGCATCACAAGATGGAGTCTAGAGATGAATTTTTTCTATTTTAAGCCCGGTTTATTGCCTTCTATGACCAAAATATCAGAGACCCAGGCGTCTAATTCACTTTCCCTTATCTAGTTTAGTATCGCGTCATTACCCATCGCTTTGCTAAATAACTTTTAAGATGATTTATTATGTTTAGCAAACAATACGACCTTTTTCGACATGCCGCATTTAGACACTTCACACTAAGCTGTGCTTTGGCCATGTTTGGTAATGGTCTTACTTACATTATTATGATTTGGGCATTGATGCGCTTTGATGCCTCAGTAGTTTCCACAGCTATTTTAATGGCTTGTTTTTGGCTGCCAAATGTTCTACTTGGTCCATTTCTAGGCGTAATTGCTGATCGCTGGAATCGCAAATTATTATTACTGGTTACAAATGGCTTGCGGGCAATCTGTTTATTTAGTTTCGCCTTTATTGCTTATCAAAATCAAATAAGTCCTTTCGCTATTTATTGCTTGGCCACTGTACTCGGGACTTTATTGGCTGCTTATATTCCAGCAGCGATGACGTTTGTGCGCGAAATTGTTAATACAGAAGATGATTTGCTTTATGCGAATGCTATGGTGGATACGGCTTATGAAATAGGGGCTGTATTAGGAATGGGAGGAGCAGGGTTAATTCTTGCTGGAACTTCTTTTGCCACTTGTTTTGCTTTAAACGGATTAACCTATTTATTTGCTACGCTTTTCCTTTGGCGAATTTCTTATCGAGCGGATAAACAAGAAGAGCAGCGCGAATCTTTTTTCCAACAGTTCTTACAAGGCGGACGTTACATTTTCGAGCGTGTTCCTGTGCTGTTAATTTATTTAATTCAAGGGTTATTCTTTATTTGCTATATGACAGCACCCGTACTGCTCGCTCCTTTCGCAAAATCAGTGCTACACAGTTCTGTAGTGCAATTTGGTTGGCTAGAGGCTATGCTTTCTGCTGGAATTGTAGTGGGTGGATTTTTGAGTCCATGGCTAGCAAGTGTTTTTTCTCTTTTAAGGGTCATTTTTGCTCAAGTTTTAATAGGAATTGTTGCGTTTTACTTATTTAGCCACACTCAGAGTGTATCCTGGGCCATTTTTTATCATTTCTTCATTGGATTTGCCTTTTCTTCTTGGGCATTATTGACAACTCTTGCCCAAGAAATGACGGAGCTTGATTACCAAGGTAGAGTGCAATCATTGTTCAACTCTATGTCGGGAGCGATAATCATTATGTTCTATTATATTTTGGCTCAATGGAAAAATGCGCCTGTGACTCAATTGTATGTAGGTGAGATTTGTTTATTACTCATAGCAGGTGCATTGTTGATAGTCATGGCCATGAATAACCGTCGTGAAGAGGATGAATTAGAGAGCGTGGAGCTATCGTAGCAACTATCTTTGAAAGTCAGTTGCTTGCTTTGATTCAATCATGCAACGTCCAATCTTCAAAAAATTTTTTAAAGACTAAAAAAATGCTTGATGATACTACTCACCGGTTTAGAAAGCCCTAACTCACCAATTTCCGCAGCGGCAAACCATTTACCTGGCTGCTCAGCTATAAGGTTGCTATTGCAGACTGTTTGAAAAGCTAATGCTTTAATGTCTAAGTGAAAATGACTGAAAGTATGTCTCATAGTAAGCAACTCTTGTGCGCCTAGACTATGCACTGCATAATTTTTTTCAATATAATCTTTGGGGCAAGCTTCAACATCTATAGCCGGCAGACACCAAAGTCCGCCCCAAATGCCAGTAGGTGGTCTTTTTTCAAGGTAAATTTGATTTTCCACATTGTGTAACAGCAAAAATTGTTGTTGCTTTATTGGTATGGTTTTTTTTATTTTTTTATGTGGATAGAGCATGACCTTATCTTGGAGTTTGGCTAAACAGGTTTTTTGCAAGGGGCATTGAGTGCAGTTGGGATTTCTAGTTGTACAACAAGTAGCCCCTAGATCCATAATTGCTTGCGTATAATCAGCACAGCGTTCTGTCCTCATACATTGTTCAGCGAAGCGCCACAATTTTTGCTTCACTGCACTCTGTTCGGGCCAACCATCGACTAGGAAATAACGACAGAGTACACGTTTAACATTCCCATCTAATATAGGAGTAGGTTGCTCAAAAGCTTGTGAAGTGATCGCTGCAGCGGTTGATGGGCCAATTCCTGGTAAGAGTAAAAGGGTTGGTAAATGAGTGGGAAATTCGCCTTGATAATTTTCACAAATAATTCTAGCTGTCTTATGGATATTACGAGCCCGACTATAATATCCAAGTCCAGACCATAGCGCTAAAACCCTATCTTCATCAGTATTCGCAAGCTGTTCTATATCAGGAAAATTGCTTATAAATCGATTAAAATAAGGGATGACCGTTTTAACTTGAGTTTGTTGCAACATAATTTCAGAAATCCACACTCGATATGCTGTGCGGGGATGTTGCCAGGGTAAATCTTTGCGACCATAATGATCAAACCAGTTAAGTAAAGGGATTGTGAATTGCTCTTCCAGCATTAATTATTCCTAGACGTTATTTTTATTCGGTATAGGGTTGGGGCTTGGCCTCAGGTATCTTCATTTTTTTTGAACAAAAATAGGTGTTGCTCCAATCAGTAGCTCGATCCGTTCGGGCTGAGTCCTTCGAGAGCCTCAGGACAGGCCTTCGAGACGTCGCTGGCGCTCCTCCTCAGGCTGAACGGTTCAGTAAAACACTGGATTTGCTCGAAATATTATTCCAAAAAAGTGACGATACCTCAGGGCTTAGCCCAACCAGAATTAATAGGATACACCTCATTAGGCAGCAGAGACTTTGTTGGGGTGATGATTGTCTTTATCGTTTTTTCAATTGTTTTCACAGGCTTAGTGAGGGTATTTGCGAACCAAGCTTTGTTAAGTAAAGGGTTAATTTTTTGAAGATCAGGTGAGACCGTTGGTTCGGTTAATGTGCCTTTAACCAGAATCGGGAAATTACCACCTAGCATTAGTTGAATTTTCTCTATTTGGCTATCTTGAGTGATAACTTTTGCAAATAAACGACTATCCAAATTCTCATCTTTTAAATTTAAGTATCCTTCACCTTTTAACTGTAATTTATCAGTTTGTAGAACTAACGAATTACTTTCCAATTTTGAATTTTGTAAAAGATATTGAAAGGTCAGTAAATTAAAACGTGTGCCACCTTTAAAAAACTCGGGATTATTAAATTGCCCTAACTCTAAAACATGCTGCATGTCCGCTTCGTTGGTAGCCAGTAAATTGGCTATCTTATTGTTGGTTTCTTCGATAACTTTATCCAAATTAATGGCTTCAATAATTCCATCTTTAATGGTTAAACTACCGTTTCCAGTGAGGTGATCTAGCCAATCTGGATGTTGTAAATTTGCTTGGGCATGGATTGAAAAATCAAGGCTACCTTTAAATAAGATTTTATTGAATAAATCTTTAATAAGTTTGGAACTTTCTAAATTTGTAGCCGTTTGATTTAGAATAAGTTTTTTACTAGCAAATTCATAATGAAGATCACCAACGGATTCACCATTGTATAAATTAAAAGTTAATGGGTTTAACAATAATACGCCAGGTTTCGTTCTAGTACGCGCGCTAATTTTAGCTATTTTAAAATGCTTTAACCTAGTATTTTGCAAAGATAATTGCCCATCTAAAGGAGTATTTTGCAGCGACATTAGTGGATTAGAGAATAAACTAAGCGATAGACTGGTACTTCCTTTAAAATTAATTTGTGTTTTTAATACCTTTTCTTGCGATTCGGTAATTTCGAGATTGGTTTTAAATTGCAAGGGAAAAGTGGTGTGTTGAAAGTTGAATTGTTCTGCACCAATCTGTAATCCTGAGAGGGTAGTTATTTTTTGATTTTGCTGAATAACCACTTGCCCATGACTTAACATGAAACGCTCTATAGCAAACTGCTCGGCAAGACTATTTTTTACTTCACCACTATTCTCTTTGGGCTTTATAGTTTTGACTGCGGATGAGGTTGCTTCTGGATTGACATAGATTTTAAACCCATCTACATTTAGCTCGTTAAATACCAGTTTTCCACGCAATAAAGGGGTAATTTTTAAGTTAAATAATAAATTTTCTAATTTTGCTGAATAGCTAGTTTGATCCTGCTCGTTTCCAATTAATACTTGGGTGATTTTGATTCCAGGACGCGGAAATACTTGCCAGGATATTTCACCCTCAACCTTAGTTTCTTGCTGGGTTAAGCTACTTAACTGAGAGCTAACATAATTCTTTATAATGTCTGGACTTACGGTCTTTGCGAGAGCCCAAAGAGCAATCATAGTGACTACTAGGAGGGTCAGAAGGCCAACAAGAAGTTTCTTCAGGACTTTCATGATTTGGATAACAACAGGTAAAACGCACAAGCATATAGATAACTAACAGTATGTCAAGTTGTCTGCAAATGAATGGACGTACTCGGTTCTCGCAATCTTCTAGTATACTCAGTTCGCATCTTCTTTATAACTTCAGAAAAAAGCCCTCTCTCACACCGCATTCCCGAATCCTCCAATGGTCGCAGGACCGGTTCTAAATGAAAGAAAATCTTAGGTATAGGAAATAATGTTAGTTTTTTTTGTCAAGTTATTTATCTAAATAAAAAATAAAAAAAGTATCTTGCCATTGTTTTTGGAGAGAGTTAATCTGATAGCCTTCCCTCGAAAAAGTTGGGGAGAAAAGACGTTGATTTTACTTTTCAGTTGTACTCAGGATGAGTCAATAAGATCAAGGAGCGCGTCATGCAATCGAGTCAATGGGAAATTATAATTCTCAAGCCTACCCGTGTTTTTTTGTCTTTTCTTGCAGCGCAATTACCCGACGTTGTATTGCCAGAATTACGTCTGTTACAAATTGATAATACTGCATATGTTATTGCCAAACACAATAATGACGAAGATACACTAAATGAAATTGAGAATCATTTTACCACAATGTTTCGCTATGAAATCAGTCGCTGGTTAGGAGAAGACGCTCGTAATGATATTGAAGGGAGTTTTCTTGATTTTCTATGCTGTTTTAAATTTGAACTACATTCTCACATTGTCTTAATGGAGCCGGCATTAGCTCGGGGACGACAATTATTACGAGTTAAGCCTCGTTCTGTTTTACTGAAATGGCTAAAATCAGCCGTTGAAGAGCAAGTTGATTTTGCAGACGTGTTAGAACGTATTAATTTATCCCATTTGGCTGAAAATGCGACTGTAGTCATAAAAAACTTTAGCAATTTGATGGATATAGAACCCTTTCTTAAGACTAACTATCGACCAATATTTGAAGCCGAAATGCAGCGTATGTGTGATAGAGCTGAGGAATGGCCTATGGTGGATTCTTATCAAACATTTAAACGTTATTTTTCAATAGAAACTCATACTCAATTAGTTCATTTGCACTGAGGATTGGCTTAGCTAATCCATAGTGCTGTTTTTTATCAAAAATTCAGACAGTTAGGCATATTTACTCGCCTTGCTGGCCTGATAAATAGTCCGTTTAATTTCGTACTTCAAATAATTGTACAATTTTTATGTGTCTATTTTGGTTCACTTAAGGCATAATTCATCCAGTTGAGCCATTGTGTGTTCGCAATGATTTTTTCGTGAGCGTTATTTTGCAAAAATAATGTGCGGGAATATAATTGATTGCTTTTTTGTAAAATTGCTAGAATTACTTGTTTATAATCACTTTTTTAGTTTCACTGCAATAAAGCATTATGATTTTAGGTATGGAGTTTCACATGAAATTTAAAGGGTTAGTGTCATTTTTAGTTTGCTGCGCGAGTTTTGTTGCAACGTCTTCTTACAGTGCGACAGTTGATGAATTATTACCTAATGAAAGAAATACAATTGAAATTTTTCAAAAATTTTCTCCCAAAGTCGTTTATGTTCACCGGTTAACAACGGTTATTAATCATTCTTTAGAGCGCACGCAAGTACCAGCAGGTGCGGGCTCAGGAATTATTTGGGATGATCAAGGTCATATAGTAACTAATTTTCATGTGATAAATGGTGCTGATAATTTAGCAATTAGTATTGGAAATATGACAGTACCCGCTAAGGTTATTGGTTCCGAGCCTCGTAAAGATATTGCAATTTTAAAAATCAAATCACCCAAAGCCTTGGGGCTTCTTAAGTCTTTTGTCCCATTTGAATTGGCACGCACTAATGAATTGTTAGTTGGACAAAAAACAATTGCAATTGGTAATCCATTTGGTCTTGATCATAGTTTATCAGTAGGTGTTATTTCAGCATTAGGGCGTCAAGTTCCAGGCGCAGGTGGGGTAGCGATACGAGATATGATTCAGACAGACACTTCTATCAATCCGGGTAATTCCGGAGGTCCTTTATTAGATAGTAAAGGGCGATTAATCGGAATGAATACAGCGATTTATTCTAATTCTGGTTCTTCAGCAGGAGTTGGCTTTGCAGTACCTGCGGATGATATTGCTCGCATCGTCCCGCAAATTATTAAAAACGGTAGGGTAGTGTTATCAGGGATTGGTATACAGTGGGTTGGGCCTAGTATTTCAAAACGTTTTGGGATTGATAAAGGAATTTTAATCGCCGATGTTATACCTAATACACCTGCAGCGCGAATTGGTTTGCGAGGGACTCATCGGGATAGCTGGGGAAGAATACATTTAGGTGACATTATTACCGCTTTGAATGGTCATCCAGTTAAAAACTACGATGCTCTTTATAATTTACTGTCTAATATTAGAGTTGGTGAAGCGATTACTCTGACTGTATTAAGAGATAATAAAGAAACAAATTATAAGATAAAAACGATTGATATTGCTGCCTATTAAGATGAGGTTAATGGGGAACTCTGCCTCATACTAAGTGCTAAGCTAGCTAGGTTGGGCCAAGGCTCAACCTAGCCATCAGCAGAACAAATCTAACAACCATATTCCTTCTGATAAGCGAGCAAGCGCTCAACGTCCTGAAACTGTTCATTTTTTTTCAGATATTCAATCAAATCAAAAAGCGTAATAATTGACAATACTCGAATACCCTGTGCTTCAATCTCCTTGAGGGTGGATTGATTGGTTTGACCGCGTTCACAGCGATCGAGAGCAATCACTACACATTCAAGCTGACCTCCCTGTTCTTTAATCAAGGATTGAGCCTCACGAAAAGCGGTTCCGGCAGTAATGACGTCGTCAATAATGACCGTTTTGCCATGCAGGGGAGCGCCGATGAGTTTTCCACCCTCGCCATGATCTTTTGTCTCTTTGCGATTGAAGGTTACTGTGGTGTTAATGCCTGATTCCGCTAGAGCGACTGCGGTTGCAGTAGCTAAAGGTAGTCCTTTATAGGCGGGTCCGAATAAATGCTCAAAACGAATATTGTTAGTGATTAACGTTTTCGCGTAAAAATATCCCAGCTGTCGTAAAGCTTCTCCTTGATAAAAAAGACCGGCATTAAAAAAATAGGGGCTTTTCCGACCCGATTTTAAAGTAAATTCGCCAAATTTTAAGACTTGGCAATCTAAGGAAAGGCGAATAAACGCTTCTTTAGAAGTATCCATCTAAGCTCCCCAAAAATAATTGAAATCGCTGAGTGCTTAACGATTTTAAAAAAAAATCGTTAACAATCAACAAAAAACTGTTATGCTAATCACATGCTTGGTTGATTCCGGCATTGTGAGGTATCCATTGTAGCGCAAATTTAGCTATGTTTGCGGTACTCTGTTATCAGTTGTCCGCGATTTGAACTAGAATGGATGCTGGAAATGTTCGCTCTACTATTGTAGATGATAGAAGTGTTCGTAAAGGGGATAGTGAATGTCGCAAAGAGAAACTGGCCACGTAAAGTGGTTCAATGAAAAAAAAGGATTTGGATTTATCGTTAATCAACAAGGTGACGATATATTTGTTCATTATAAGGACATACAGGGTGTTGGTTTTAAGACATTACACGAAAATGATCCAGTAACTTTTATCCTCGATAAAGGTCCTAAAGGGTTCAAAGCACAAGATGTTGTTGTCGTTGCTGATGAACAATAATACCTTGTGAAAGTCAGGCATCCCGCCTGACTTCGTGCTTCTATTTTTCTTGACCACCGACTAGCAGAATCGTTATCATCCACTCGTCTTATTCCAGTGTCTTGCTCGAATAGACCACTGGCTCTCGCATAAGTACATCATTTATGAAGAACCCACACATTAGTGATATCAATTTTATATCCAAGCGATTTTATTGTAGCTAGGGTAGGTATCGAATTTAGGTTATTTTCGGGGGAGGTTGGGATGGATTCTAGTCAACGCGTTGCAGTGATCACAGGCGCTGCAAGCGGTATTGGTTTAGCTTTATCTCAGATTTGTTTACAACAAGGTATTCATGTCGTTATGGCCGATAATGCCGTGACCGCGCTTTGCGATAAAGTCGAACAATTGAGTGACCAAGCTAGAGCGGAGGTTTTAGGCGTCGTTTGTGATGTTACTAAACCGGAAAGTCTGAGGCATTTAGCAAAACAAACCTACGAACGGTTTAATCGGGTTGACTGGTTATTTAATAATGCAGGAATTAGTGGGCATCTTGCGCCGATATGGGAATTAACCAGCGAACATATTCGTAGAGTCATGGACATTAATTTGCATGGAGCAATTCATGGTTTGCAAGCGTTCCTGCCCTTAATGTTTAAACAAACACATCGTTCTCATGTGATCAACATGGCCAGTTTTTATGGCTTATGCAGTGGCTCGCAAATGGCAGCTTATGCAATGTCTAAACATGCGCTGGTTGCACTTTCTGAATCGCTTTATTTTGATTTACAGCGTTTAAACAAACCGGTTGATGTGTCAGTAGTTTGTCCTTCTTTTGCCAATACATCTTTGCTTACCAACTCTACTCCTTTACACACCGATAAATTGCATCATATGGTTGCTGAATTGGTAGCGCGTAGCCGCCCTGCGCTTGATGTAGCTGAGCATATCATTCGTGAAGTGAAGAATAATACTTTTTACATCTTACCGGACAGAGAAGTCAAAGATTATTGCGAGCAGCGTGCTAAGGCTATCATCGAGCAGACTGAACCGCATCGACATAGCCTGGAAAAAATTATTGCTTCATTGAGCAAAAGGGCTGTAGAGGATAAAGCGGAGCAGGTTTCCTAATTTGTTCCCCCGCGATGATTGCTAAGCGTAGTCGAACTAGTCGGTGGCGCATCTGGATGACGTGCTCTTGACCCTGAGAAAAAACTGCCATTAGGCACGGGTGCTATTGGGCCTTGAGTCACTTCTTTAGAACCTATTCCCGGATTGACAGATTGTGCTGCTTGCTTTTTCTCTTTCTCCACAAACCTATTTTTTAAATCTCTGTTCAACCTGTTTTGTAAATTTCCTGTTTCCTTTTTTTCCCTCGCCTCATGCTTTTCTTTTTTGTTTTTTTCTTTCCTTCTATCTTTCCCTTTCCCTTTTTCTTGCTCTTTTTCTTTACCCTTATCTTTTTCTTTTTCTTTGCGGTGGAGAGGGTGAAAGATTGAATTTAATATACCTTTCTTTGGTGAAACAGCAGTTGGTGAGGAAGCAGCGGGTAAGGGTAATGAGGCGGGAGCTAGTCTTTTAAACTTTTCGGTTGGCTCGGGTAAGGATTTAGGCTCCTTGCCGAACACATAATCGCGCACAAAATTCATGGTTGAAGTTAGAGTAAAACCACCTCGTTTTGCTTGTTCATAATTTCTTACTTGATTGGCATCCTGATCAGTAGGATCTGACTCTTGGAATTTTTTTGATTCGATGCATACGGCAGCCATCGTTTTTATCATTTGACGATAATCAAACCGAATTTCACCTTCACCGGCTATAGGAGCATAGGAAATATAATCGTCTTGCTCTTCCTTTTTATCAGTGAGCGAAGGAGGGCTTTCGTTTTCTATGACAGTTAAAAACTCACTCTCCTTTTCTTTGTCTTCCAAGCCATCCGCTTTGTTCTGCAAGCTATTATCAGGTTCCTTTCTTATTGAAGGGTGGGGAATCAAATAAAATTCTTCTAGGTTATATGGAAGTAGTTTACGATTTTCTTTAATAGCGAAAAAAGCAGCTAATCCATCCAAAATATCCTTCCTATCATCAAGAAAATAAAAGTGGAACTTATCTTCTGGGTGTTCTGAAGCCATTAGGTGTACTTGTGCAAGAAGAATTGAGAGTTTGCTGCTATCATGTAACCAATCCGGAGGATTTGTCGCGCGAACTCGCTCTTGCACATAGTCTTTTTGGCTTTGATCTAAAAGCGTGAGGGCTTGTTTAAAGGTTTCTCCATCTTCCAAATCATTATAAATATCTGTCAATAAGAGAGGGTGAAACGTAGCTCCTATTTCCTTGCTTAATTCTTGAATTCTTGGATAACAAGAACCATTTTTATTCGCGCCTGAGTTTGCATTGTCGTCCCGGACGGATTGGCGATTTGAATTGATAAAAACATGGGTTTCTTTGTAACGAGGATTGCTGTCTTTTATTCCTTTTATCAAAAGAATGTTCTCAGGGACAGCAAAAATATCATCACAGCCTCCGGGAGCCGTGCTTCCATCCCAGTCAAATGAAAAACCGCGACGTAACGCCATAAAAATCTCAGCTAGTAATTAAGATGCCTCAGTGTATGATAGTTTTGCATATATTTAAAGCAATTTATCTGCTTTTTGTATCATCTGTCTACCTTAGACATTTAACAGGAGTTCGCTAATTGCGCTGAAATTATTTATCAGAGAATTTGACTTCAATCGGCTTTCTGATTACCTTTGCTGGTAAACAAATCAGGAGTTTCATTTTTAATGGCAAGTCTTGCAATATATCTGTTGAATAAGAGAACATTTTTACCCTTATTTTTGACTCAATTTTTTAGCGCTTTTAATGATAATGCGTTTAAATTATCCATGCTAACGTTGATCAGTTATCATTTGAGTACTTCGCAAGGGCAATCAGAATATTATCAAGCTATCGCTGCCGCTTTATTTACTTTGCCTTTTTTTCTATTTTCAGCCACGGCAGGTCAATTAGCAGATAAGTATGACAAAGCGTTGATGACTAAATTAATTAAGTTATTCGAAGTTCTGTTGATGGTTGTTGGCGGTTTTGCACTGAGTCGGGGAAGTATCAGCTTGCTACTGCTTTGTTTAACGGGAATGGGTATTCATTCGACTTTTTTTGGGCCGATAAAATATGCTATTTTGCCAGATCATTTATCTCGAGATCAGTTGCTAGGCGCAACGGCATTAGTTGAGGCAAGTACCTTTTTGGCAATACTTTTGGGCACCACCTTGGGCGCTCTCGCGATTGGGACAACGATAAGCCATGTTAGTTATGCTATTTTGATTACCAATTTAATTGCCCTATTAGGCTTTATGACAAGTTGCTATATTCCTGCGGCTTCATCAAAGAGCAAAAACTTGCAAATAGATTGGAAAATTTGGCGAGCAACTCAAGTGATGTTAAAGGATGTACTAAAGAATGACCGCTTACTTCCAGCCATCTTAGCTATTTCTTGGTTCTGGTTGATAGGTGCAGTAATGTTGACCAAGTTGCCTGATTATACTCGCTATGTATTGGGCGCAGATACTTCAGTATTTGCCGTATTTCTTTCTTTATTTTCCTCGGGTATTGCCTTAGGGGCACTTTCAATTGGTTATTTCTTAGGCAGTAGAATCACTTTACGTTATGTTCCCCTTGCAATGTTGATGTGCTCCTTATTCGCCATTGATTTGTATTTAGCTTCTCCTGTGCTCACTGAAGAAATGCCCCTGCAGACTTTTGGGCAATTTTTCCTAAAGCTATCAAGCCTGCGAATCATATTCGATTTTTTCTTTTTTTCTTTTTGTGCTGGATTGTTTGTAGTACCACTTTATACTTATTTACAAATAAGTAGCGATGAAGGGGCACGGGCACGGACAATTGCCGCTAATAACATTGTCAACGCGTTGTTTATGGTTTGTGGGACTTTTATCGTGGTATTGCTGCTGCATTTAAATGTGGGAATTGCGATGGTTTTCTTTATTTTGGCGGTATTAAATGCAGTTGCCGCGCTAATGTTATGGCTATTATTGACGATGCAAGCCAGAGCTCAATTGGCGTAAGCGTTCGAGTTCCATTAACCCAGGCTTATTTGCACATTTTGCGCGAAAAAAAACTTCGGAAGCCTCGCATACTAACTTATGCTAGGTTTCCGATTTACGCATACTCTCTGAACGGTTATCAATTGGCTAATCGTTCAACCAATCTCTGGGAGGAAGAAAATCAGTATATAAACTTTCTTCTATACTCTCTTTTTCAGGATGCCAATTGTATTCCCAATGAACTTCAGGAGGTAATGACATTAAAATAGATTCTGTCCGCCCCCCTGATTGCAAGCCAAAAAGTGTTCCCCGATCGTAAACTAAATTAAACTCCACATAGCGTCCCCGTCTATAAAGCTGAAACATTTTTTCTCTAGGGCCGTAAGCTAGTTCTTTGCGCTTGATAACGATTGGTTCATAAGCTTTGCTAAAATGGTCACCGATACTTTTCATAAAACCAAAACTGTTAATGAAGCCTTCCTCGTTAAAATCATCAAAAAATAAGCCCCCAATTCCACGGGCCTCTTGTCGATGTTTTAAATAAAAATAATCGTCAGCCCAGGCTTTAAAGCGAGGGTAGAGATCTTTGCCGAAAGGTTCACAGGCTTGATGAGCTACTTGATGCCAGTGTTTACAATCTTCGCGAAAACCATAATAAGGGGTCAAATCAAAACCGCCACCAAACCACCAAATAGGTGGAGTGTTTTCTTTTTCGGCAATAAAAAAGCGCACATTGGCATGAGCGGTGGGAATATAAGGATTTTCAGGATGGATGACAATTGACACGCCTAAAGCACTAAAACGACAACCTGCTAATTCAGTACGATGAGCGGTAGCTGAAGAAGGTAATTGCTCGCCTGATACCTGCGAAAAATTGACACCGGCCTTGGCAAATATTTTTCCCTCATTTAAAATGCGGGTAATGCCGCCACCGCCAAGGGGTCTCGTCCAGCTTTCTTCGCTAAATTGACCTTGGCCATCAATTGTCGATAAAGATTTACAAAGCGTGTCCTGAAGATTGAGAAGATAAGCTTTAACTTGTTCGATGGCATTGTCGGGTAAATCAGTTATTTCTTTTTCCATTACATCCCCCAATCATTGAATCAAAAGGCTAAATCAAGGTTTGGGTGCTATTTTAGCTCAGATTTGTTAATAATAGTAAGAATTATTGTTGTATGGTTGAATTGTGGATCCAAGGCTCATCCTGCAATTACGCCATTAATGATAAATATTGTGAAATATTTAAAATTTCCAAACAATTGGCACAACATTTGCTTTGTTGCAAAGGTCGTTTAAACAGGGAGTAAAAATGGCTTTCGATTTAGATAGTTATCTTGGTATTCATGCTAAAGCATTAATTTTGCGCGATCAGCGTACCTCGCAGCTTGCAAATAATTTGGCAAACCTCGATACGCCGAATTATAAGGCAAGAGATATTGATTTTAATGAGGTGCTAGGGCAGGCCATGTCCTCTTCTTCCCAGCAGTTAGCTACCGATACTCCTAATCATATTAATGGCCAAAGCAATTTTGAAGGTCAACTTAAATATCGTATGCCTAGTCATATGACACTTGATGGAAATACAGTGGATAAAGATCTAGAAACAACTGCCTTTACTAAGAATGCTGTTGCTTATCAGGCTAGCCTAACTTTTCTAGATAATAAAATTAAATCAATGATGACTGCTCTGAAAGGTGAATAAAAATGTCATTAAATAATATATTCGATATTTCTGGTTCAGCTCTTGTCGCTGAAACTGCACGATTAAAAACTAGTGCTTCTAATATGAGTAACGCCGATGTGGTTACTGGCAGCGCTGATGAGGTTTATCGCGCACAATATCCTATTTTTACTGCAGTACAAGAAGAAGCTCAGCAATGGATGGATAGCCAAACAAAAGCTGGTGTTGCTTTATCCGGTGTTTATGAAAGTAATACGGATGCTGTTAAGCGTTTTGAACCTAATCATCCTCTAGCTGATAAAGAGGGTTTTGTTTATGCGCCAAACATTAATTCAGTAGAGGAAATGGCTAACATCATCTCTTCTTCTAGAGCGTATGAGATGGGTGTTAGTGTGCTTAATACCACAAAACAATTAATACAAAGAACACTTCAGTTAGGTGAGTAAGGAGCAAATTATGGCAGTGGATGCAGTCAGTAATGCTAATTCAACTTTAGGACAAATGGGGGCTGGCCAATCTAAAAGTTTGGGGCAGAAAGATTTTTTAAAACTAATGGTTGCTCAAGCACAAAATCTAGATCCCTTGGAACCTAAAGCGAATGGTGATTTTTTAGGGCAGTTAGCACAATTTAGTACGAATGATGGGATTACTAAAATGCAAGAATCCATCCAACAACTCGCTTCTTCTTTACAATCTAACCAAGCATTACAAGCCTCTTCTCTAGTAGGCCGCAAAGTGTTAGTAGATAGTGACAGTTTCAATCTCGAACAAGGCGAAGCTAAGGCTGCAGTTGAACTGCCGGCGTCTGTAGATAATTTAATGGCTTCGATTTATTCAGACTCAGGGGCCTTGGTTCGCAAAATTCCTCTTGGTCAGCATGGCGCAGGTTTTCATACTTTTTCCTGGGATGGTTTAAATCAAAAAGGTGAACATATGCCGGGCGGGAAGTATTCAATCAAAGTAAGTGGTATCTATTCTGGAAAAGAAGTGGCCTTGAAAGCAATGACTGCAGCTAATGTGGATAGTGTTAGCCTAGGTCAAAATGGGGAAGGTGTTAAATTAAATGTAGCAGGAGTAGGTACTGTATCACTCAACGATGTTAAACAGATTACCAACTAGCGATTTCTCTGTTAGCGAAAAATAATAAGCTAATAGAACTTTATTAATGCAGGAGGCAACATGACTATATTTGGTACAGGACTTAGTGGACTGCAAGCTGCAACCAGTGATTTAGGTGTGGTGGGTAATAATATCGCCAACTCTTCTACAACTGGTTTTAAAAGTTCACGAGCATTGTTTGCAGATGTCTATGCCAATAGTTTTTTTGGTAGCACCAATACCATTGGGAATGGGGTTAATCTGGCCGGTGTGCAGCAGTCTTTAAGTCAAGGTAATTTAAGCTTTACTAATAATAGTCTGGATCTTGCGATTAATGGTTCTGGATTTTTTGTTTTGAGTGATAATGGAGCTCCTGTTTACACGAGAGCCGGTGCGTTCTCTATTGATAATCAAGGATTTCTTGTTAATAGTTTTAATCAAAATTTAACGGGTTTACTAGCGAACGCTGATGGAACTTTGGGCAGTGTCACTGGTAATTTACAACTTAATACTGCGAATATTAACCCACTTGCCACTTCAACGGTAACCACTGGGGTAAATTTATACGCCAACTCTACTCCACCCACTGTGGCTTGGACAGGTGGTGCTACTCCTGCAAGTGATACTTATAATAACGTAACTTCCTCCACTATCTACGATAGCTTAGGTAACTCTCATGTGTTATCCACTTATTTTATTCGCGCTGATGCCACTGCGGCCGCAGGAGCACCCAACGCGTCTGCACCTGCTGGTACGCAGAACCAATGGTATGTAGCTTTCCAAATTGACAATCAAAATGTCCCTGCTAACGTAGGTACGACAAACAGTGCCAATCTATATCGTATTAATTTTAATAGCGATGGAAGTTTCTCAGGTGCTGCGGATACAACGAATACGCCGTTGGCTAATAATGCAATTCCCTTAACATTGGCCTTAACAAATGGTGCAAATCCATTGAATTTTACTGCCGATTTATCAAACAGTACTCAATTCGGTAGCCCTTTTGCAGTGCAATCAAGTACGCAAAATGGTTTTACTACAGGGCAATTAAATAGTGTATCTATCGATCAAGATGGGGTATTGTTCGGTCGTTATACTAATGGACAATCTCAAATCATGGGGCAGGTGCAGCTCGCCAATTTCCCCAATCTCAATGGGCTGCAACCTCTAGGAAATACGACCTGGGGCGAGACTTCTGCCTCAGGGCAAGCTTTGGTAGGTAATCCAGGCACTGCAAGTCTGGGATTGATTCAGTCGGGTGCACTTGAAGAATCAAACGTTGATTTGACAAGTGAATTAGTCAATCTCATTACAGCCCAGCGTTATTTTCAGGCTAATGCTCAAACGATTAGAGCCGGTGATACAGTCACTCAAACTATTATAAACATTAGCTAATGAGTTAGGAGTTTAAAAATGGATCCAGTTTTATATAATTCAATGAATGCTTCGCAACTTGACTTTTATCGTCAAAACGTACTTGGCCATAATATGGCTAATATTAATTCACCCGGATTCAAAGCCGACTTATTTCAAGCTCAATCTTTATATGTCACTGGATCCGTACAATCGAGCGAGGCGTTTGCCGTAAATCAACCAACAGGTACGGATTTTTCTGATGGCCCGCTGCTGACGACTGGCAGAGATTTAGATGTGGCTGTATTGGGGAATGGCTGGTTTGTAGTTCAAGATACCAAGGGTAAAGAGGCTTTTACCAAAGCAGGGGATTTTCGTGTCACCGAAAATGGAATGTTAGTTACCGGATCAAATAGACCCGTTATAGGGGATGGCGGTCCGATTTCTATACCTCCAGCACAGCGAATAGAGATTGGAACCGATGGGACAATCTCAATAGTTCCATTTGATGGACCTCCCAGCGAGGTAGTTGTATTAGATCGTCTAAAGCTGGTTAAATTAAAACATGAACAGATTCATAAAGATGTGGATGGTTTGATGAAATTAAATCGAGCTGGAACCGTAGACTCCGACGCTTCAATTACGATTGTTAAAGGTGCCTTAGAAGGTTCTAACGTAAATCCTGTAGAACAAATGATATCTATGATAAATTCAGGTCAGGATTTTAATTCGCGAATGAGAGTGATAGGGGCTGTCGATAGCAACGCGCAAAAATTGGCACAGCTTTTGCAGCTATGAGTTTCCATTTTTAATTAGGGATAAGGAAAGCTATGGAACCAGCGTTATGGGTTAGTAAAACGGGATTGGATGCACAAGATAAACAAATTGCAAATATTGCAAACAATTTGGCTAACGTAAACACTACGGGATTCAAGAAATCACGAGCCACCTTTGAAGATTTGATTTATCAAAATTTAACTCAAGCCGGAGCCCAAGCGACTCAGACTACCGAAATACCCACTGGAATAAACATGGGTAGCGGGGTACATCTGGTTTCAACACAGAAGGTATTTAGCGAGGGGGGTATACTCAATACTCAAAACCCACTTGATGTAGCCATCCAAGGAACCGGTTTTTTTCAGGTATTACTACCTGATGGAACTCAAGCCTATACAAGAGATGGTACTTTTCAGCTCAACTCTCAAGGTCAATTGGTTACTCCGGGCGGTTTTGTGGTCCAGCCCCCCATTACTATCCCGCAACAAGCGCTCAATATTACTATTGGCCAAGATGGCACAGTTAACGTGTTAACGGCCGGAAATAATACACCAGCGCAGTTAGGAGTAATTCAGCTTAATACCTTTATTAACCCTGCGGGACTGCAACCAATGGGGCAAAATTTATTTCTCCAAACCGTCGCAAGTGGGCCGGTTCAAACCGATAACCCTGGTAACATAGGTTTAGGTACACTTTTGCAAGGTTCATTAGAAGCTTCTAACGTTAATGTTGTTGAAGAATTGGTCAATATGATTCAAGCTCAGCGTAGTTATGAAATCAATGCCAAAGGAATACAGACGGTAGATAACATGTTGCAATATCTAAACCAAACTTTGTAATTGAGTGAGCCAATGACTAATTTTCGCCGTGTATTGGGTGTATGTATTATTTCAACATTAACTGGTTGCGATGCCTTGAATCCTCCATTTCCAGGTACACATCCAGAATATGGCCCTACATATCCCACCTCCCCTGATCCTAAACAAATACGCCATGTCAATGGCGCTATTTATGATGCTGAAACAGCTTTGCCTCTTTTCGAAACACCAAGGGCGAGACATGTGGGCGATATAATCACGGTGATCTTACTTGAAAAAACAGATGCACAAAAGAAAGCAAGTACTCGAGGCCAAAAAAATGACATGATCCAAATGAAGAATAAAACCTTCTTTGGTCGACCTATATCCATATTTGGAGGTTATAGCTTTGATTTTGATATGAATTCAATGCGTCAATTTGATGGCACAGGACAAGAAATTCAAAATAATAAATTATTCGGTAGCATCTCGCTCACTGTTTCTAAAGTTTTGTCTAATGGCAATATGATGGTTCAAGGTGAGAAGTGGTACAAAATCAATCAGGGCGATGAATACATAAGGCTTTCAGGAATTATTAGACCTCAAGATATTAAGCCGGATAATACAATCGTCTCCGATCGAATTGCGAATGCAAGGATTGCTTATGGCGGGGTTGGTGAATTGAACAATATGAATGCTCAGGGATGGTTCTCTCGCTTTATCTGGGGACCAATATACCCAACCTAATCTATGGATAAATTAATGCGTAAAATTTTTTTGGCCCTTATTGCTATTCTTATCAGCACATTGACTTCGTCATTGTGGGCTGAACGCATTAAAGATTTAGCCACCCTCGCTGGCGTAAGAACTAACCAATTGGTGGGCTATGGATTAATGGTAGGCCTTGATGGGACTGGAGATAGAACGGGAACTCGCTTTACCGAAGAAAGTTTTGCCAATATGTTGATTCAAATGGGGATTAATATTCCGCCGGGAACGAAGCTTAATTCAAAAAATATTGCTGCAGTGATGGTAACCGCCAATTTGAGTTCTTTTATGAAAAAAGGGCAGACAATGGATGTGAATGTCTCCTCCATTGGCGACTCAAAAAGCTTAAGAGGCGGCACTTTATTAATGACTCCTTTAAAAGGAGCCGACGGTCGCGTCTATGCCATGGCTCAAGGAAATATTATCGTTGATGCGCTTTCAGTATCAGGCCAGGATGGTTCGAACGTTACTGTGAACGTTCCTAGTGGTGGAAGAATTCCCAATGGAGCGACAGTCGAAGCGGATATTCCTAACCCATTTTATATGTCGCGAAATCTTGTTTACAATTTACATGCTCCCGATTTTACAACAGCAAGACGTATGATGGATGCAATTAATGAAATGATGGGGCCAGGGACCGCGAGAGCGATTGATGCGACCTCAGTCCGGGTAACTGCCCCCAAATTAATGTCCAACCGCGTGGAATATGTCTCTGTCTTGGAAAATATTGAATTTACTCCTGGAGAGGCTGAAGCTAAGATAATTATCAATCCCAGGACAGGGACTATCGTTATAGGACAGCTGGTTCATGTGAAACCTACAGCAGTATCCCACGGTAATTTGATCGTTTCGATCAGTGAAAACCCGCAAGTTTCTCAACCGAATCCCTTTGCTAATGGAAGAACGGTGGTTGTTCCCGATAGTCAAATACAGGTTCAGGAAAAGGCGCATCATACCTTTGTGTTTGCCCCTAAGCCCTCATTAAAAGATATTGTCCGAGCAATTAATGCGGTGGGTGCCACTCCCGCAGATTTGGTCGCTATACTTGAAGCTTTGAAGCAAGCGGGTGCATTGAATGCAACGATTATCATTATTTAATAGGTAAATAAAATGGCAATTGAAGGAATAGCCCTAAGTGATTTTCAAGGCTTGAGTGATTTAAAAACGAAAGCTCAAAAAGACCCTAATAAGGCTTTGCCGGAGGTTTCTAAGCAATTTGAAGCGATTTTTTTGCAATCGATGTTGAAAAGTATGCGCATGGGGCAACATTTTCTTGAAGAGACGAGCCTTTTTCGGGGGCGCAGTGAAGAAACCTTCCAAGAGATGCTCGATGCGCAGTATGCGACTAATATTACTCAAGGTAAGGGGATTGGTTTAGCAACGATGTTGGCAAAGCAATTAGCTAAGCCAGAAACTCAAGCTACAGCGTCCCCTACTGAGTTTAATCTTAAGCCAACAGTTAAGCCGTTGAATGAGTTGGATGCGTCTAAACCGAAACTAGAGCAATCACTTCTAGCGGCAAGAACTGCTGCAAGAGAGTCTATATCGGTCAAAGAAACGGCTCCAAATCCTAAGATTGATGATTTTGTGCGCTCAGCCTGGCCCTATGCGAGACAAGCAGCCAATATCTTAGGTTTAGACCCTAAAATTCTACTTGCCCAAGCAGCTTTGGAAACAGGATGGGGACACTTTATTACTAAAGATGCTGACGGCAGTAGTTCAAACAATCTTTTTAATATAAAAGCGACTAATAATTCAGCGGATGCAGTACAAGTAAAAACGACGGAGTATATTGCTAATACGCCAATCAAGATGAATGCCTCATTTAGGAAATATCCTTCTATTGAAAATAGCTTTAATGATTATGTATCGTTGATTAAAGAGAGCGGTCGCTATGAAGATGCTTTAGCGAATACAAAAAACCCAGAGCGTTATGTCGATGAATTATATCGTGCGGGTTATGCAACAGATCCGCAATACGCATCTAAAATATTAGCGATCTACCACGGCGATGAATTACAACAAGCTTTGCAAAGAAATGGTTTATCTGAATTGCCGGCATAAACGTTCAATGAATTCTTTGAGCGCAGAGCGGCCAAGGACTAAGCTACGCTCAACTTGAATTCATTATAAATAAAGAGAGGGAGCAGGGAGCATGGTAGGAATTTTAAATATTGCTGCAACAAGTCTTAATGCATTTCAACGAGCGCTTGCTGTAACAGGAAATAATATTGCGAATTCAAGTAACAGGGCTTATACCCGCCAAACTGTGCAATTTTCACCACTGCCATCTCAACGCTATGGCAGCAATTCCTATATTGGAAGTGGGGTTATCATTTCTGATGTAAGACGTAATAGCGATCAGTTTGCGACGGAGCAAGTACGAGAAACACTAACCCTCAAGTCTGAATATGACTGCTTTTATCAACAGGCTATTCAAATTGATAAATTGCTTTCAGAAAAAGGGACAAGCCTTTCGTCTAGTATGCAAACTTTTTTTAATGCCCTGGGTCAACTAAACGAAACGCCCGATAATTTGGCGTCTCGCTCTCTGATGTTGCAGCAAAGTCAATTATTAACCGATCAATTTAGTTCGTTACAGCTTCGTTTGGATGAATATCAGCGCAATAACAGTCTCCAGATTGCAGAAGCGGTGGAGCAAGTGAATCAAATCACTGCAAATATTGCTCAAATTAATCAACAACTCACCGCATCACCCGGTGCCCCTGAATTACTTGATACTCGCGATGATTTATTGCGGCAATTAGCAAAATACACAGAAGTGACAGTTATCGATCAAGGCGATGCAGGGGTGAACGTAGCGATTGGTAATGGAGAAATGTTGGTAATTGGCGGAGAGCAGCGTGATTTAGCAGTGAATATCAATGCAACAGGCCAATTGGGTACTCATATTTATCTAGCGAATGGGCAGGGACAAATTGATATTAGCGCGAATCTTCATTCCGGTATGATTGGTGGTTTATTGGATTTTGAAGACAATGTACTCGGTTATGCGAGTCAGGTAATAGGTCAATTAGCTATTGGTTTTGCGACAGGCTTTAACACTCAGCATGAGTTGGGTGTTGATATGAATGGCCAAATTGGTAAAGCTTATTTTACAGATTATAACCAAGCCAGTTTGCAGATAGCTCGAGCCTTATCTTCCAGCACGAATACAGGTACTGCTGTTTTATCCGTGGCCATTTCCGATGTTAGCCAAACTATGATAAGCGATTATCAGCTTTTGGTGAGTGACACGGCAACTAACGAAATAAGAATCATCCGCCAATCGGATGGTCAATCAACGACTTTAAACTGGACAAGCTCACCGCCGGCCCCACCTGCGGGTCAAATCGTTGTGGATGGTATGACTATCACCGTTGATAACTTAGCGAATCTAGCCGATAGCGATAGTTTTACTTTAATGCCAACGCGTGGTGCTGGGCGAGATCTGCAATTAAATATTAGTGACCCGCTCGAAATTGCTTTAGCTTTTCCCGTGCGAACGGAAACTTCCCTGAATAATACGGGCACAGGTTCTATTGCTTTAGGAGATATATTTAATACCAATACGCCGATAGGGAAGGAATATAGTATTCAATTTATTTCGCCCACCCAATATAACTTGGTTAATGTAACTGACTCAGTAACTACTGGCCCTTTTACATTTACTCCTAATACAGACAATACCCTGATGATTCCTGATTCGATAAATCCATCTTATTCAGTAATTTTGTCAGGTATCCCCAAAACGGGAGATAGTTTTTCTGCTTCTTATAATACCGGTGGCATTGGCGATAACCGCAATGGTTTGCTCTTAGCCGCATTGCAGCAAGATAAAATTTTTAATAGTGGAACAGAAAGTTTATTTGATAAGCATACAGATTTAATAACTGGCATTGGAGGCCTCACTTATCAAGGAAAAATTCGCAGCGACGCTGCTGACATTCTTCATCAACAAGCGGTTGATTTTCGAGAAAGTAAAAGCGGTGTAAATTTGGATGAAGAGGCGAGTAATTTATTACGCTTCGAACAAGCTTATCAAGCGGCGAGCCGGGTCATGGCGGTTTCAAGCCAAATAATGGATGTTTTATTTGCTGCAATGGGGTGATAAATGCGAATTTCAACAACGCAAATTTTTTTGCAAGGTTTAAATGGAGTGTTGAATCAGCAAGTGGAAACGCTGAAGTTGCAACAGCAACTTTCTTCACAAAAAAAAATCCAGTCGCCTTCTGATGATCCAGTGAGTGCAGCGCAAATTGAATTGATGAAACAACGTATCGATTCAACAGAAAATTTGCAAAAAAATCGCGAGTCAGCGGTTGGAGCACTGAGTTTTGAAGAGAGTATAATGAGTAATGTGATTAATGTTCTTCAAAGACTGCGTGAATTACAAGTTCAGTCCGGAAATACGGCCTTATCAGAAACAGATCGTAATGCCATGTCAGAAGAAGCGCAAAATCTTCTTAATCAATTATTAGATTTGGGCAATGCTCAGGATAGTAAGGGTTATTACCTATTTAGTGGCAGTAAAACATCGACACAGCCGTTCACTTTAAATGCTGGGCAGTACTTATATAATGGTGATCAAACACAACGATTTCAAATGATAAGTAGCGGTTTAGAAGTACCGGTGAATGACAATGGCAGCGATATTTTTATGCGCATTGTGAACGGGAATGGTACTTTTACTGTCAATCAAACGGCGACTCCTAACACAGGAACAGCAACTGCCACTACCGGCTCCGTAGTGAACCCCGCCGCTTATGTTGCTGATAATTATACAGTGAATTTCGTTTTAAACAGTTTAAATCAGATGGTGGTCATGGTAACCGGTGCAAGCACTGGTCCCGTTATTCCGCCTACTGGCCTTCCTGATGACGCACCGCTTTATCTAGAAGGAGGGACAATAAATTTTAATGGGATTCAAGTGACCTTTGATGGAATGCCACAAGCGGGTGATGCTTTTTCGATAGATCCCTCCAAAAATGAGTCCATTTTTTCCACCGGTGCGCGAATGGTTGCTAATTTTAATAAATCCTTTTCAACTGCTGCGGATAAAGCGGCTGTTTTCACAGAGAACAATCAGCTCCTAGACCAATTAGATAGTGCGTTAAATAATATCCTTGCTTTTCGCGCCCAAGTCGGTGCTCGTTTAAACCAATTGGATGTGGCGGATCAAATTAATGGCGATGTGATCGAAATTAGTCGAGAAACTTTATCAACTCTAGAAGATGTCAATTTGGCGGAGGCAGCAGTCAAATTGAATCTTCAGCAGGTTTATTTACAGGCAGCACAACAGAGTTTCGCCCGGATCCAGGGTTTGACAGTGTTTAACTACATTTAATCAAATTCAAGTGAGGCAGGGTCGCTTCACTTCGTTCGCAATGACGGATGTGTAAACCTAGCTCTGTGAAGAATGACTCATGCTATAACGCCTCAATTCACATTAAAAGCTTTCAGTTTAAGCTCATATTGATTAGTCTATTCTAAATGAGCAAGGTTAATAACTTTAAATGCCCACAGCGCTTATTATTCTTTTAATTACTTTAGTGACGATCGCATTTCGCCGTGGGGGAAAAATGATTATTCCCATTTGGCTTATTATGGCCACTGGTGCTATTGCTGTTCTGTTGCTGCAACAAATAACTCCATTACAGGCAATTTTGGCCATTGAACCTGAGGTGATGATTTATTTATTAGGTGTTTTTTTTATTGCACAAGCGGCTGAGGAAAGTGGTTATTTAGAGCATTTAACTCATAGGCTTTTTTATTACACCCACACAGGTAAACAAGCCCTAGTCATTATTATTTTTGTACTGGGTATCAGCGCCGCTTTGTTAATGAATGATACGATTGCTATCATTGGAACGCCCATTATTTTGCAATTATGCAAATCACATCGACCTTTAATCAAACCGTTGCTCTTTGCCTTAGCTTTCTCGATTACTATTGGTAGTGCAATGAGCCCAGTGGGGAATCCTCAAAATTTACTCATAGCAGTTAAAGGTGGGATGAGTTCTCCCTTTCTTGATTTTATTCGACCGCTGATTATTCCAACGCTGTTAAATCTTTCCGTTTGTTATTTTCTTATTTATCTAGTGTATAAAGAAATTCTAGACGCGCCTATTGAAAAAGTGACTCCAACTCAGATCAGTGATTATCGAACTGTTTTTCTGGTGAGAATAAGTTTAGTAGTTATGACTTTTTTAGTAATTACTAAAATAGTGTTGGATTCTACCCATTCGCCGTTGAGAATTAATTTTAGTTATATTGCAATCCTAGCTGCATTACCGCTTTTATTGAGCAGTCAAAAATGGGTTTTCATAAAAAAACTTGATTGGGGAACTCTAATCTTTTTTGGCAGTACTTTTGTTCTTATGCAAAGTGTATGGAATAGTGGATTTTTTCAAACCAATATTAATCACTTCCATATAGCTTTTATGAATCCTGTCTTCATCCTGTTAATCAGCCTCATACTTAGTCAATTTATTTCTAATGTTCCTTTGGTGGCATTGTATTTACCGCTATTGATGCACCATTCCTACGACAATTCTCAATTATTAACACTCGCAGTAGGTAGCACTATTGCAGGAAACTTATCGATCTTAGGTGCTGCGAGCAATATTATTATTATCCAAAACAGCGAAAGTCGCGGTGTCAAAGGATTTGGATTTTTTGAATTTATCAAATTAGGAGCGCCATTAACTCTAATAACTATTTTAATTTATAGCTATTGTCTTTAAGAGTTATCAAACATCGGAAAAAAACTGTGAGGAAGTATACATTGAGTGAGGATCTAGAGTTGGATAACATAAGTTCTTTTTAAAAAAGGTAAAGACTATGTGGTTGTTCAATGAAGATGGTTCGAGCGAATTAGCTCTCGAATTAATCCAAGCTATTTTTTGCTATGTCTCCATTGAAGATTTGGCACGACTCGCTTTAGTTTGCCAGTGGTTTAATTTTTATTCCAAGGACAATGTTCAATGGCAATTGCGACTCGGAGACTATGATCCTGAAGCTTACCAGTATTTAGTTACAAGGAAGGCTGTGGATTATAAAGCTGAATTGCGAAAATTAGCTTTGTTTCGTTTTTTTCCTATTCCTATGAACGGAGACCCAAAGGAAACTGGAAAAAGAGCATCACAAAGAGCTGATGATTTACCTTTAGAGAATTTATCCTACTTGGCGTCATTGGGGGGAAGAATAGGTGCAGCAGAGTTTCGTGGCCTTACCTATCCAAAATTAGGTCGTGTTAGCGTGGGTGTTTTCCATAGTGCGCATTTGTCTGAAATTTCGTCAGTAAAACATGGGGAATGTTTAGCTTCTACGGTAGAGCTGCTGCAGGATTGCATCCATCGGTTAAGGATGGATCTTCATAGTGCAGCTAGTTTATGTGGTGTAACCTTGGTTGGTAGGGATGTTCATACCGTTAATTTGGGGGATTGTTTTGCTATTGCTGTTGTATTAAATGAAGATAATAAACTAAGCCGATTTTTGATTTTGAACAGTTTTCGCCATAGAGCTGCTGAAGAAAGCGAGAAAAAAAGAATTACAAAAGCTGGTGGCTATGTAAGTGGAACTGGGTGGATACAAAATAGCAGAGGGGATTCATGCAATCTTAGCCGTGGTCTAGGTGGAACCTCGTTTAAAGGGTTTAGTCATGAGCCAAATACTTATTCCCATCATATTGACGTGAATGAAAACAATAAAGCCTTTGTCATTCTTGGGTCTAGACGTTTAATGGGTGAAAACGCTCTAACAGAAAAGAGGATTACAGCACTATTCGAAGAGCATCATGGAAAATCACCCCGTCAAATAGCAGCGATTTTAGCCAGTGAAGTGATTGCAGAAAACTCTAATGCTAGCGCCAGCATCCTTGTTTCGACTCTAGATACCAGTGCGAGGCGAGCAAAGCATATGGTTGTTTTTGAAGCCTTAACTGATATAGAAGTGGCTAAAACAGCAAGCCAACTATTTCGACCAGTACTTGAAATAAAGCTTCAATGCGCTATTCTTTGCAATTATTTTGGGCAAGAGATAATCGAGGAGTTAACCCAAAAGGTCGACTTTGCCTGCTCTTATCTCTATACAATTTTTGATGAGCGTAAGGGTCGTCGTTTAAGAAATACTATTCCAACATTTCTTCACCAGGCATACAGCAACTATGCGCAGTTAATAGGTGATTTAGTGGATGCTCTGGCTCAGCAGGATGCTAGTAAAGTTGAAGATTGTTTTGCACGAGTCGATACTTATTCAGATATTTTATTATTACCTACCCGACTAGAATATCTTCAAATGACTTATATTCCTAGGGATTGTGTGTTCCCGGGGGGGAGGAGCTACTTAAGACATCCGCCGAATTTTATCAATGCTTTAAAAGAGTCTGTGCTAGAGGTCAATAAAGAGAATATTTTAAGAATTCATACAAAATTAGACTCTATCGTGAAAGATCTAAATTTTCTCTATCAGGCTGCTGGGGTGGTTTTGTCCATTAGAGAAAAATATGACTCATTTATGCCATTTGAATTTAAACGCGGTGAGGATTATAACAGTTCTCAAAAAGTTTGGATTCATAAACTAAAATCTGCAGTAGATTTTATCTTTACTAATTATCAAAAACTAAAAACAAGCGTGTTAGTTGAGATGTTATTAGAAACCTTAAAAAGTAAAGATCAAATGCTTAATGATACGCCAATCATCGGTTTTGCCCTGCAGTTTTTTTCAGGAGATGATCGGTTAAAATGGTGTTTAGCTAAGGCTATTAGTGAATTAGAAGAAATCCAGGTCAATCTGAGCCTCCACGAATCAACCATAGAAATAGAAGAATTACCTTGTTCGGATCCTAGCCCGGCGCTTGGGTAGAATGGTCTACGCACTGCTGATAGAGCGGGCCGTGCTATTTTATAATTTGCAGGAAGAAATCAAATTGACTTTCTGAAAATACTGGCTTTGACTACGATTCCTTATGCACTTAATTTTTCTTTTCAGCGTCAGAATGGAAATTAGGGTGCGCCTTCTTTTTAACGTTAGTTTTTTTATTGTCTGTGCGATCTGGTTTAATCCCATATTTTTCGCTATCCGAATGTAAAGAGGGATGAGCTTTTTTACCGGTAGCTAATTTACGACGATTGGCATTCTCATTTTCCATTTTAATATCCTTTTAAACTAATATATAAATATAATTATAACTTATAGCGATAATTAAGGATTTAAATAATCGGTAAATGTAAACAAAATGTTCTATTGTCAAAGTGATATTTTGAGGTTTTGTTATGCGAAACAAGGAAGCAGATTTTTTTGAGGCCATGTATAAAAAAGATCCTGACCCTTGGAAATTTGCATCAAGCGAATACGAACTTAATCGTTATAAACAGATCTATAATGCTTTGAACTATAAGTATTATGATCTCATTTTAGAACCTGCCTGTTCTATTGGCGTTTTAACTGAACAACTTTCTACGCTAGCTAATTCGGTTAAAGCATTTGATATTTCTTCTCGGGCCGTAAGCCTTGCCACTAAGCGATGCGCTCATCTGAGCAATGTCTCCATAAGTTGTAACTCGATAGAAGATTACTCGATCGAAAGAAATGCTGATTTAATAATTTTGAGTGAAATAGGATATTATTTTGACTCTAAAAGGTGGAGAAAAATTGTAACCCATCTTATTGAAAAATCTCCAAAATCAACCATTTTTTTGGCCTCACATTGGCTGGGTTATTCTCAAGATCATAATATAAGTGGGGATGAAGTGCATTTAATTATTCATTCTATCAATGAATTATCTTTTGAATATGGTGAAAGAAATGCTAATTTTCGTATCGATAGATGGAAAAAAAAATGATCGCAAGATCAAGGAAATACACACCATTTATGCTTACTCTTTTAAGGAAAAAAATGAATAAATTCAAATCTCAGGTAAGAGAAATAGTTAAAAAAAATCTCCCTTTGCTATCTAAAGCCCAGTATGGAGAACGACTGCAACGATTATTTGAAGTTGGTCGTTTAGACCTTTCCATAGCAAAACTGGCTGAGGCGCATTGGGATGCAATTGCAATTTTAGCTGAAAATGGAAAAAAACCCGTTAAAAATGCATTATATGCCGTCTGGGCATCTGAAATTCCAGGTAAAAAAATGCAAATTAAACATGATGTTACCTGGTCTTTAACAGGGGCCAAAATGTTTTGTAGTGGTGCAGGAATAGTTGATCGAGCTCTTATAACAGCAGAAGATTTCCTTATTGATTTGGATCTTATTAATCTTTCCTCAGAACAGATCCAAATTTCTCCTGAACCTTGGGCTACCTTAGCCTTTAAAGAAACCCAAACATCAACCATTCATTTCAAGCATGCCATTTTCAATCAAGACAATATATTAGGTGAAAAAGGTTGGTATTTACATAGAAAGGGATTTTGGCCTGGGGCCTTAGGGCCAGCAGCTTGTTGGGGAGGAGGGGCGGCTGGATTAGTAGACTACGCTCTACTTAACACACGAAAGGATGCTCATACACTAGCCCATTTAGCCGCGATGGAAGCTAATATATGGGGTATACAATCTCTATTACAAACTGCGGGTAATGAAATTAATTTAAATTCTAATACAACGATTGAATATCAAAGGATTGCCCTTAAAACCAGGCACCTGGTTGAACAATTATGTACTGACACTTTAAGGCGATTTGCCCGCGCTTATGGCCCTTTTCCATTAGCTTGTGAGGCTAATCTCATCCGTCGTTATCAAGAGCTCGATTTATTTCTACGCCAAAATCATGGGGAAAGAGATTTAGAAAAATTAGGTATACTATTAAAAGAAGAGAACTGATAAAAGAAGAGAACTGAGCCAAATTATCCAAATTATTATAGTGGAATATCATGAAAGAGAATCTTTGGAAAAAATTATGCTACCTATATATTTAGATATAAAAAAATATTAAATAGTGATGATATTTCTGCTTTAATAGTTTTTAACTCTCTTAATTGCATACACCATGAATAAATCCAAATGAATACTTCCTCTTCACAGAGCTTATTCGCCTTAAGTTTAATGATTTTTCTTATTTCAGATGTGCAGGGGGGAATTGGGCCCTTCCTTTCAATCTACTTAAGTTCAAGTTTAGGTTGGGATACAAGTCAAGTAGGTATTGCTATAGCTACGATAGGACTTGGAGGTTTATTTTTTCAAATGCCTAGCGGACTAGTTGTCGATATCGTTCGACCTAAACGCTTAATTATTGCCATATCCTGTTTTTTGATTTTTCTCGGTTGTTATCTGATTGTTAATCAGAAAAATCTTTCTATAGTTATCTTAGCGCAAATATTAATAAGTATTGCTTTTAGCTTAATTCCCCCCTCCATTGCAGCCATAACTTTGGGGATAGTCGGTAGAAAAAAATTTCCTAAAAGAGTGAGCATTAATGAATCGCTAATTCATTTAGGGACAGTATTCACAATATTAACAATAAGCGTAGTAGCGCATATCTACGGTCATGCTTGGATAATATACGCTACAATGTTATTTGCTGGTTTGGCTTTAATTCCTTTATATTTTATTAACCCAGGAAAAATTAACTATTCCGCTGCTCGCGAGTTACCAAGTGATGCGCATCCCATTTCTTTTATACGGCTGTTTCGATCAAAAAACTTATGGATTTTTTTTAGTGCGGTTATCATTTTTCATTTTTCAAATGCTGCCCAGGTTATACTTGTTGGGCAAGAGTTAGCTAAAATTAGCCCTGACAAAGATACTTTCTATATGGGGCTCTGTATTATCTTAGGGCAATTGGTCATGGTTTTTGTTGCCTATTCATTAGGTTTTTGTATTAATCAAATAAATCGAAAACCTATTTTTTTATTTGCTTTTATTTTCTTAATTATCCGGTCTGCATTGTTTATTTTTATTAAAAATCCTATTTATCTTGTTCTAATTCAATTAATTGACGGCATCAGTGCAGGTATATTTGGAGTCGTAGCTACAATAATGGTTTCAGATTTAGCTGCAAATACTGGTAGATTCAATTTCTTACTAGGAACATTAGGAATGTGCGTTGGTTTAGGTTCATCGATGAGTAATCTATTAGGTGGTTTTTTAGCAAAATCTTATGGTTTTAGTATTGGTTTTTTTAGTTTATGCCTGATAGCTTTTTTAGGTTTTAATATCTACTTGTTCTTATTGAAAGAAACAAAAAAACTTGATTAAGCGATAAAATATTGGGTTAAATTAAAATTTCACTAAAAACTCTCTTTCATCTGCTATATTAAAAATAATATCATTAGTAAAAAATTATTAATTTTTATTCATACAATTACTTTAAATAATTAATGGGCAAATTATGACGCCGATTATTGCAGAAAAAAAATGGCTTAACTATCTAAAAAGATTGCCATTTTTGATCCCTAAAACCAATTTCAAAGCAATTATATTATCACCCCACCCCGATGATGAAACATTAGGAGCAGGTGGATTGATTGTGGATTTAATAAGAAGAAATATTGATGTTAAAATTATTGCCATCACCGATGGTGAAAATGCTTATAAAAATATAAAAGATCTGCGAGAAATTCGAAAAAAAGAACAAGAAAATGCCTTGAAAAAATTAGGAGTCTCAAAAAATAAAATTATTAGACTTATGCTGGAGGATAGCTCCGTTCATTTAGCAGAAAATAAGTTAGAACATTTAATTTTACCTTTTATTGATAAAAATATTACTCTTATTGCGCCTTGGATTGGCGATTTCCATCCCGACCATGAAGCTGTTGGCAGAGTCGCAGTAAAAATTGCAAGCAACTTAAAGATCAATTTAATATTTTATTTTTTTTGGACCTGGCATCACTCCACAATTTCAGAAATCAGACATCTACCTTTAAGTATTTATCCACTTGGCGCCAATACACTGAATTTAAAACAAAGGGCAATTACCTGCTATCGTTCGCAACAGGTCCTCCCTGAGAGTGAATCAATTTTAACCAATGAACTATTAAAACCAGCCCAGCGACAATTTGAAGTATTTTTAAATTATAAAACTTGAGGATAAGTTATTAACTGCATGGAAGAAAAAATGATAAACACGAATTGGCATATTTCAGTCTTAATTCCTGCACGCAATGAAGAAGAACTTCTTCCTCGGTGCTTAAATTCAATTCTAAAAGCAAAAGCTGAACTTCCTCCTTATTGTACTGTTGATATTATCTTAGCTGTCAATGCTTCTAGCGATCAAACGTTGACGATTGGCAAATCTATTTTAGGCTCTAAAGGGGAGGTTTTATGTTTACCTATCCCTAATGTGGGACATGCTAGGAAAATGGCAGCTAAAACCGCTTTAGAGCGCTATAAAGGCGCGTTAAAACATTGTTGGTTGGCGAATACCGACTCGGATTGCGAAGTGCCTCGAAATTGGCTTGTTCATCAATTAATCAGGGCTCATTCTGGCATACAAGGCATGGCAGGGATTGTGAAGGTGGATTCTTTTGGTGAGCATGACATAATGGTCCCTGCACAATTTTTAAATAGCTATGTGATCTTCTCAGATGGAACTCATCCACATATTCATGGAGCCAATTTAGGTGTTCGTGCGGATGCTTATGAGCGCGTAGGAGGATGGAAAGAATTAACTACTGCTGAAGATCACGATTTATGGAACCGAATGAGCTCTTTAAAAATACCTAAAATTTCAGATGCAAATTTATTTGTTTATACAAGTGGTCGACGAAAAGGGCGTGCACCTCATGGTTTTGCAGGAACTTTGGCTGCTTTCAATAAAGATATTAATCAAACTGATGCTTTTTAGCTTTTAATGAGGATAAATAGTTTTCCTTAAAATATTTTTAATATAATCGATGGTTTGATGGTTATTTTTATGGTTAAGGGATTGGAATTTTTTAAAGTATTTTTTTGCTAGCTCTTTTCCTAACTCAACCCCCCACTGATCAAAAGGATTAATATCCCAAATAATACTTTGTACAAAGACTTTGTGCTCATAAAAAGCTAATAATTCTCCTAGCGTTTTTGGAGATAAACCTTCTAAAAATATCATTGTTGACGGACGATTACCTGGATAAATTCGATGAGGCAATAAACGATGTATCTCTTCTAATGAAAAATTTTCGTTGAGCATCTGTTGGTATACTTCCTCTCTCGTTTTACCTTGCATTAAAGCTTGAGCCTGGGCTAGAGCATTCGCTAAAACATATTGAGTGTGGGTACAATTCTGTTGTTCGAGACATATTGGAACTATAAAATCGATAGGAACAAATAATTTACCTTGATGCAATAATTGAAAAAATGCATGCTGGCCATTAGAACCAAGGTCTCCCCAAATAATGTTTCCAGTCGGATGTTTGATTATCTGAGCATCTTTGTTAATTGATTTTCCTAGACTCTCCATACTTAATTGTTGCAAATAAGCAGGAAGATGTTGTAAATAACTATGATAAGGGAGAATCGCTCTTGTTTGAGTATTCCAGAACTCAATATAAAATAAGTCAATTAAAGCTAATAAGAATGGGATATTTTCTTTCAACTCTGTGTTTTTAAAGTGTTCGTCAACAGCGCTTCCTCCGTACAGAAATTGCTGAAAATTATCGAATCCTATGGCTAATGCGGATGCTAACCCTGCTGCAGACCAAACCGAATACCTTCCTCCTACAAAATCCCAAAATAGAAATTGATTTTCTTTAGGAATATGAAAAGCATCCATTGCATCTATATTTGCAGAAACTCCAATCACATGATTTGCAAAGGGTGAATGAGCAGTGTTATTTAAAAACCATTTAATTAAGCTATTAGCATTACTTAAAGTTTCTTGAGTGGTAAATGTTTTTGATACAATAATAAGCAGTGTAGTTTCTGGATTTAAGGTGTTCATTAATTCATTAGCTTGCATGCCATCTCCATTCGATACAAAATGCACCTTGAGATGAGTTCGATAATTTGTTAAAGCTTCGGTTAATAATAAAGGGCCAAGGTCGGAACCACCAATACCAATATTAATGACATCCGTGATGGCTTTATCTGAAAAACCTCGCCAAAATCCGTCAATAACTTGATGTACAAAAATATTCATTCGCTCAAGCTCATATTTAATATCTTCCATGACATCATGACCATCAACCATAATTTTTTTATTTCCATGATAGCGTAAGGCGGTATGAAGACTTATAAACTCTCCTCCATACTGTGCCTTGCCTTTATATAAATCATTTATTCTCTGAGAAACATGATAAATTTCCCCCAAGCTGGTGAACACATCGATCGTGGAAGAGGTTAGAAAATTTTTTGAAAAATCGAACAAAAGTTTTTCATGTTGAAAACTGAGTTGTTCAAAACGAGAAGAATTTGATTGAAACAAATCGCTGAGATGTATTTTTTTTAACAAATCAGCTTGATGTTCTAATTCATTCCAAATTTCTTTCTTGAACTTGTTCACATAGTGCTCCTATATTGTCCTTTAATTTTTTTTCAATCCCCTGGTTTCTATTACAGTTAAGGTTTATCGTTTTGTGCAGACCCAAATCAATAGGCTCATTGTTGAATATAATCAATGCATTATCCTGTCTTTTTTCTAGTAGCTTCAGATGAAAAACATCTTTGAATATTTCGATCTGATATAAATTCTGATTAAAAATAAATTTAAAATTCAAACGACAAATCCAAGAGGGTAGATGAGGATTTAAATATAACTGTTTATTCTGAACTTTTATTCCTGCAAAGGTTTTAAAAAGCACGGAAGTTGTCCCTACCATGACGCCAAGATGAATACCTTCCTCTGTAGTTCCCCCTTGAGTATCTTGAATATCGCTGACTAAAGCTTCTTGAAACAATTGTTTACTTGTATCTGGAGCTATTTGCGAAAGAATGTCAGAAAAAGTTATTTTACTTAAGGTTGATCCGTGAGATGTTCTTGCTAAATAATAAGCAATTGTATTTTCTTGTATAGTTGAATTATAAGAATAATTTAACTGGGTTAAAAGCCGCTCAATTTCACTGGATTCTAATAGATAAAAAAGCATTAAAACATCGGGTTGTTTAGCAATTTTAAATTCATTGGGATTTTTATTTTCAGCTTTTAAAATCCTATCTAGACGCTCAATGTGGCCATATTTCTCTTTGTAAAATTCCCAATCAAATTCTTTTAATTCCTCGAAATTCTCAAATTGGCTTAAAATTCCATTATAAAAAGGGACAAACATTTGATGGGTAATGTCTTTCCACCGATTGATTTCATCTATGTCAATATCAAGCGTTTCGAAAAAATATTGCAGTTTTGTGGAGTCTAAAATTACAGTCAGTTGCAGTGCTTTTTCTAAGACCCAAACAGCCAAGATATTTGTATACGCATTATTATTTATACCGGGTTGGGATGAGCCAGGATAACTTTCATGGTACTCATCAGGGCCCATTACATTTTTAATTTCATAACGCTTTTTATGATCATTAAATGAAGCTAAGCTGGAAATAAATTTTGCAATTTCCAATAATATCTCAGCGCCATATTCTTTTAAAAAATGAAAATCATTTGTCGTTTCGTAATAATTCCAAACATTATATGCAATAGCTAAATTAACATGTCTCTGATATCGACTATTGTCTGGGCCCCACTTTGAAGACTGAGGATTTAAATGGTATTTTTGGGTTTCTTCCTCACCATTACTTCCGCTTTGCCAAGGAAACATCGCGCCTCTATAACCATTTTCTTTGGCCAAGTTACGAGCAGTATCTAGACGATGATAACGATACATTAACATCGCCCTAGCAATATCAGGGAAATGAAAAATAAAAAATGGAAGAATAAAAATTTCATCCCAAAAAACATGACCGCGATACGCCTCACCATGTAATCCTCTAGCAGGAATGCCGTAATCAATATTGATGCTATGTTTTGATAGGGTCTGCAGCGAGTGAAAAAGGTGTAACCTTATTAATTTTTGAGCCTCACCAACTGTATCAATTTCCATATCTGAGAGGTGCCAAAGGTACTTCCAGGCCGACATATGTTTTTTCAATAATTCATGCAGGTTATTCTGATTTTTGATGGCTTCTTTGGCATCGTATAGATTTTCAAATACCGCTGTATCTTTTGAAGTAAACAAACTTATTATTTTGTTAATTCTAATTTTTTCACATTTTCTAATTGTGAGGTAGAATTCTTGATGTATATTTTCATCTTCATCAATAATTGATTGAGTGAATTTAAGGTTTTTTTTAGAAGAAACTTGTGTTTTAACAGCCTCTGCTATCACAATATGAGAGGACTTTGTTCTAACTTGCATATATAAGCAATCGTTAACAGCTCCTTTTTTTAGAATTTCAATATGACAATTGCTTAAATCTTTATATCTTGGAACCCCCTTATTTAAGACATTCCCCATAATAGAAGAGCGTAAAGTAATTTTCCCTTCCCAATTAGTCGAAATAATCGAATAAGTTAAACCTCCAAAATGGGGATTGTGTTGACTTACAAATCGTAAAGAACTGAGAATAAATATTCGTCCTTTAGGGTCCATAAATTTTAAAGTTCGTTTAATTACCCCCTTTTTTAGATGCAACAGAGAACAGTAACTTATAATTTTCACTTTGGTAATATCAAACCACTCTTCTTCTATTTTAAAGCTGATTGGTAGCCAGTTCGGCAAATTAACTAAGTCTTCATTTATTAATTTTTTATCGTTGATAGTGCTTGAAAGACGATTATAAACACCAGCCGAATAAGTTCCTGGATAGTGAATTGAAGAAATGCCATCTTCATGAGCTCCTCTCGTTGCAAAGTAGCCATTCCCTAACGTAAAAATCGTTTCTCTTAGTTTTTGCAAGGAAGGATCAAAATCTTTATAAGATATTATCCAATTATTCATTTTTTTCCTTAAATCGATTTAGTTGATCTAAAAACAACCTCACCTCGTTAGGTGACTCTAAAAAATAATGTGCATGAGTACTAGAATTCTGACCAACTTTTATGGTAATTCCATTTACATTAAATAGCTGGAATGCATCCTCATCTGTAAGGTCATCACCAATATAAATTGGGATTACATTTGAATTGTCTTTTTTCATATTTTTTAAAAGGTTTATAGAAAATATCCCTTTGTTCCAAGGGATATTTGGGCGAATTTCAATTACTTTTTTCCCGGCATGTCGAGATAGTTTTGGATAAGATGGTAAAAGGAAATCTATTGTCGAATAAATTAGCTCATAATTGGTTTCATGAACCAAACGATAATGAATTGATAAAGTAAATTTTTTATTTTCAATAATACAGCCTTTTACGTCCTTCAGAATAGAATATATTTTTTTGAAAATTGACTGAATATCTTCAATATACTCTTTGCCTATTTCGTAAGAAAAATTAAAATTTTTTGGACTTTCAAATTCAAAGCCGTGATTTCCCGCATAAAATAAGGTTTCAACTCCAACTTTTTCTTTTAAATTAGATAATTCTCTACCACTGATAATAATTGTTAAATAATTTTTACAAAGCTGGAGGATAGATTCCTTCATTACAGACGATAAGTGCGCATCTTGTGGTCTGTCTACAATAGGTGTCAAAGTCCCATCATAATCTAAAAAAACGACTATTTCCTTTTGCTGAATTAGAGCAGAGGAAAGGATAGGTAGTGCATTGAGTGCCGGGGCTGCTTTGGAACTATCAAAAGTTTTATAGAGGTTGACTTGATTTTTAGAGAGATCTGTTAAAATATAATCAGGGTCGTATTGTTTAAATTCATTAAAAAGTTTATTTTTACGATCAAGTGCTACGACAAGTCCAAATTGTCCCTGTTTGGCAGCACTAACACCAGCTAATGCATCTTCAATAACCATACATTGTTCAGGTAATAACTGTAATTGCTTTGCTGCCTCTAAAAAAATCCCTGGATGGGGTTTACCTGGAATATTTTTTCTTTCAGCCGACTCACCGTCAATACAAATTGAAAATAAATTAATTATTCCAGCTTTATTTAATATTATTTGGCAGTTCTTACTCGACGAAATTATTGCAACTTTATAATCTAAAGCTAATAAATACTTGATAAACTCTAGGGCATCGGGAAATACTTTAACTTTGTTTTCATCAATCATTGAAAGAAATAAATTATTCTTTGTTTTACATATTTCTTCGACAGCCTTCTTAAGGGATCCATATTTATTGGTAATTTTATTGCCATCTATTTTGCAAGAGTTTAGAAAATTTATTACGCCATCAATCCTTGGGATACCATCAAAATAATACAAATAATCTTTTAGAGTAAAATAATAATCTTTCTCTTTAATTTGACGAAAAAATTGATTAAAAACAACCTTCCATGCCTTGCAATGTAAGTCCGCAGTTTGTGTTACAACACCATCCATATCAAATATAATTCCCTTTATTTTCATGCTGTTCCCTTTATCGAAGAACTTAGTATAAGCTTAGTCTATTTAATTAAATTTTTCATTTAATGCATATTCTATAAATTAATAGGAAATATTGAGGTTAATAATTATGATATTGAATAAAAACGAGGGAATAATATTAAAAATATAGTAGGCCTGAAGAGTGGGAGGAGTGGTTTGGGAGTGCATTTTTTAAATTACAAAATAATAAAAATTAATAAATAAAATGGATCAATGTATTAAGTTGACCATACATGTTTTATTTATTTAGTTATCTATCTTTAAAAATATATATCCGACCCGTTAAAAAAGGCTAGTAAAAAAATACCTCAAGATTGTTCATATATTGAACTAAAGGGATTTTTTAAAACCTTATCAAGATAAAAAAATAGATTTTTTATCTAATTTGTACTTAAATATAATTGTTCCAAGCCAAAGGAACTAACAATTCACTAAAAGGAATTTATCATGAATAAAATAATTATGGGAATTTGTTTGGGATTATTAACTTCGCTAAGTTTTGCTACATCTTCTGCAACAGACCTTAATCAGGCGCAATGGACTTGTTCTACAAATGCAAGCTCTGCTAGTACAGATACTGATAAAGCTGCTGACAATAAAATGTCCCAAAATAAAACATCTGCATCAAATGCATTTAGTTTTGCTGCACAAAATTGTAGAGATTGCACCAAAATTACTTGTGAAGCTTCACAGTAATGGAATTAAAAGAGCTTGCTCATTTAAGCAAGCTCTACAATCAAATCCTTGGACTTAATGCTAACCTCTATGCCTGACTTGTCACATACAATAACAAAAAAGTTCAGGTAGTCTGTAATATATGTGTAAAAAGTTACCATCAAGTATTGATATTGCCCTGAAGAGTGTAGAATAATAATTAAGAGAATTAGTAGGGCTTACACAACTTACAATCTCAGAAGGGAGGCCGGTCCTAATATGCTGTGTGCCAGCTTCAATCGAATGAAGACGCCTAACGTTTATTATAAGGTTTCCACTTGTTCATAAGAGTTTGGTCGTAAGCCCGCTAATTCTTATCCTTTAAAAAAGACAGGTTCATAACAACTTCTTAAAATCTCATCTTGATCCTTCCTCGAAAACCCGTACACCAACATTAAGCCACTAACCCAAACTCAGTCGGTGTTTGATATCCGAG
>NZ_LNXY01000026.1 GCF_001467585.1 Legionella drozanskii LLAP-1 | reverse complement strand
ATTCGCTTGTGTTACCTCTTTCTTTACCAAATTGTTAATGAACTTCCGGATATTCCAGACAAAAATAATCTCCCACTGCTTTAGTGTGAAATTACTTTACTCTAGATAATCCTTCGAAACGACTGATTGGTGGAGCCGGGGAGGATCGAACTCCCGACCCCCTGCGTGCAAGGCAGGTGCTCTCCCAGCTGAGCTACGACCCCATTTTTTTGCGGCAGGTTTTTTTCGCTACTCTTCGTTATCGATATTCTCTCGCTCGGTCACATACTGGCGTATGCTCCCTCGCTCTTTCACATCGACGCCTCGATTAGCAAAAAAATCTTTGCAAAACTCTCCTTCAAACGTTTCTTTGTGGGCCTTTAATTGCTTGTCGTTACTTTCGTTTCCGATTGACAATAAAAATCCCGGCAACTGAATCGTTTCAGAATGCGCTTTGCTTTTACCGCTATTAGCTATCTTCCTGTCATAGACAGTTTGACAATGCTCGGTCGCTGCGCTCCCTGCATTGGGATGGCTTTCGTCGTTTCTACTTCTTTTGAAAACAAACTGTGTGGGCACTTTGAAGTCTTGTCGTACCTTTTCATATTTAAGGAGGTGATCCAGCCGCAGGTT
>NZ_LNXY01000025.1:551-4690 GCF_001467585.1 Legionella drozanskii LLAP-1 | reverse complement strand
GGTTTTATTTTAAAAATAACCTCAAAAAAGACCTTATTTTACACTTCACCGCACGATCCTTAGTCCCAGGCCTAATTAAAATACTTTTTATAAATGTAAATGGAGAAAATATAACGCTCATAAGGAATTCAAAATGATAATAGATGCCCACCACTGCACTATCTAACAAGCCCTTCCATTGTACAAATACAATTAGTTGCAAACCCAAAACTAAATGATATGAAATACGGTATCATAATAGACAGGCTTGAAAAGATTTGCTTGAACCCGAATCGAAACAAGTAGCCATGATTATCTAAAAGAAGTTAATTACAAATATACTCTTCAAGGGATTAAAGCTAATCCGAAAGATTTCCATCGAAGTAGTACAGCTCCTTATTATTTTGAATTGTTGAAAAACATGGAAATAAACATTTGATTGGAATAGGATCTCTTAGACCCTTTAATCTATCTAATTATTGAGAACGAAAAGAGGCCTCTAAGCTCAAATCCTACCCCAGCGCAGGAACTAGATATCTCTAAGATTTAAATCCGAAAGTAAAGATTTCTCTTCATTATCCCCACTTAAAAGAATCTTTTCGTGTTTTCTTTTTTAAGCACAAGCCCTTTACAATGCTTTATAAAAGGCGTATCTTGAAAAATGTAACATTTTTCAATTGGAGGTATTCATGGCCAATAATCATGGCGGTAGGCGGGAAGGCTCTGGCCGTATGAAACAAGAGGAAACTAAATTAGTTCGAGTCCCTCTTTCCAAAATTGATACAGTCATGGCCGTCCGTCAAGCGGATTACCATCATACTATACCTCTTTACTCCAGCAAAGTGGCAGCGGGTTACCCCTCCCCTGCTGATGACCGAGTTGACGACAGTATTAATCTTCAAGAAATGCTCGTTAAAAACCCTGAAAAAACCTTTGCATTACGCGCCAGTGGGGACTCCATGGTCAATGCAGGCATTAAATCGGGTGATTTGTTAATTGTGGAGAGTAGGCAACAAGGATTGGATGGACAAATGGTGATTGCCGTAGTCAATAACGAACTCACCGTGAAAACCTTATCGATTCAAACCAATCAAATTCGCTTACTACCTGCAAATCCACTTTTTCAGCCGATAGATGTGATCAATATGGATGATTTTAAAATCCTAGGGGTAGTTATCCATATCGTTCATTCCCCTTAACTCTTTCTTAATCGACTAACAGGTTAAGCGTCAAGTTTACCCTGAGGGCTTTTTATTGCCTAAATAGCCAAATTTTTTAATTTTTACTATGAGAGACTACATGGCCGTATCATTTAAAACCATTTTACTTGTTGAAGATGAACTCGAAGTGCGCTTAAATCTTGATTTGCTACTTCATCTTCATCCCTGTCATGTTGATTTTGCGCATGATGGCCTATCTGCCATTTCTAAAGCATGCCTCAAACGCTATGATTGCATCCTGATGGACTTAAGCTTGCCAACTTTAAATGGAGTTGAATCCTGTAAAGTCATTAAAAAAGTTCTCAAATCTAAATCTTTACCAATTCCACCCATCATCGCCCTATCTGAATTTCCAAACCTGCCGCTTATGGATGAGTGTTTAGATGTTGGGATGACAAGTATTCTATTTAAGCCCTTACAACCTCAGCACATTCAACGCTTATTTTTGCGTTTGAACTAACTAAATAGTCATTCTAGGTGTGAAATGGTTTAAACGATGAAATGTCGAATTAGAAACAAAATCACTACCATCCTGTTGGATATGAAGATAAATTTAAACTAAGAAGCAGCATGACAATAAATTCTGTCGGTTCCAAAATCATCTAAAATGACCGATTGTTTACGTGACGGAGTACAATATGCAACATATCCTTTCATAAGATCATTCTTATGATCCTTTAAATAATTTGTATAATCTTCATTACCCCGCAAAAAAATCCCTTCTGACGACTGACTGGACACTTGATAGATATAAATTCCTCGTTCAAAAGCTTTTTCCTCCGTATAATAATAATTATCATTTTCGTCTACTGCTATACTCTTGCTTTGGCCAGGAGCTAATCTAAAGAATGAATCAACATCGCATTTTGTATTCCTTTGTTTATTATCGAGCGTAAATCTACACACAATATAATTGATGTCATAAACTCGTTTGCTCGCATTGAGAACATAAAATTCATTTCTCAATACGAATGAAAATACGGTTTGACTCAATAGTGAACTGAGAAGAATCAATACACTACCAATAAAATATCTCATTTCTTTTAACCTCAACTATAAATTAAAAAAATTGGCAATAAAACCGTTGATCAGTCTCGTGAAGCACAATAGTCGAAGTGGTATCAGTTAGAGTACAACTCACGTCTGTAGAGGTAGTGCGTTTTGAATCCAGTGGTGTTCTAGACGCCTTAAAGGCAGTGGTCACTTGATTATTGGATACCCGAGTAATTATTAGTATTTGGTAAAGTGTATTTCCTGGAGCATCATAATAACCTCCAGGAATATCATAATAATGGCCTGAACTGGATATTCCAGAAAGCCAAATTTGATAATGGTCACACACCGTATAGCGTTTTTGCTGACTGCTATAATTACATAAATCAAAATCAACAGTGATGGGACTATCGCTGGTATTAATTACTCTGAAAGTTCTCTCTATCTGGTAGGCGTAACTAAAACCGCTTAACAAAAAGACCAACCCTATCACTAATCTTACGCACATAAAAATCCCGTTTTTGTTGCGTAAAGGTAGATAGATTGAGCCGTAAACATATAGCAATACGAAGCTACGCGATGAACTCCTCCAACAAATATTTTCGAATAGTCAGTGTAAGCAGACGAATCATCCCAATTTTTAATAAAATACTGGTAATTACCCTCTTCATCACTTACTTTTCCGATAAAGGCGTTCTTTACATGCGTAATATAATCAGTAACCTCTATTGTTTCTAAAGCAAACTCAAGATATCCATTCACAGGCAATAATTGCGTTGATTGAGAACAGGTAGTATTTTCTGATTTTGGCTTATTCCTAATATAATCGTACTCACAAAGACTATAAGTAATCGATAAAAGTTTGTTAGTCCGATTAAACAAAAACGAAGGGCTTCGAGTCGTTTGATTCATTACCTGTGCGTTCGGCAATGCCTTGCTAAAACTAAAAATTGGAGCAACGAACAATCCCAACATCAAGAAAGCCCTTAATTGGTTTCGTTTCATACTCTGTCTTTTTTTGTCAATTGATTGTTTTGCTTTTTTAAATGATAAACTTCTTCTCTATCCACGGAGATAGACTTAGGCGCTGCAATGCCAAACGAAATATCGCCTTGCAACTGCTGACCCTTTTTAGGAAGAATCGTCACGAGTTGGTTGTTGAGTTGAACGACAAGCGTTTCTTCAAACGAGAGAGTAATAATTTCCATCTTTAAATCCTTTCTATTCCAATTGGTACTAGGTTGACGGTTGCGATAATATCGTAGAATTCCTACCCTGTCATTTAAATGTTATTTAAATGACAATCACCATCGGGTTTAAACTAATTCGAGAATAATGACTTCTTTTTGAGGTGATTAATAGTTTTTTTCTTTTCAAATAATGCCAACAAATTCACCATAGCATTTCATCTCATCTAACTGCAAATCATTAATAGGTTCTTTTGTATCCGAATGAAGTATTTGCAGGATTTGAATACTGCCAAAGGATTTATCCTGCCAATCTTGTAAGATAGGTGGAATAAAATAGTCAAACTGGATATCAACAGCGAGAGAAAAACCATTGTTTCGCTGAAAAGTTGCTTCCACTCAATATTGAGAGCTCACAGCCTCATACTTTGGAAGGCTAACTTTAATGAGGAAGACAGACCTTCTTTTAAGACATTTAGCCAAAATCATTCTATGATAAACACTATTGACCAAGGAGCGTTAATCAACAATGACTGAAGAAATTTTTCAACAAATCGCCCAACACCCCGACTATCAGGTTTTAAAACGAGTCCCAGCCTCTTTTTTGCCGCGCACGCCAACCGATTCACAGCATTTTGTAGCGACTATCGTTGATTTAGAAACCATGGGCCTTGATGCATCCCTTCACGAGATCATCGAATTAGGTCTCCTTTCTTTCTCCTTTTCCAAAGTAGACGGTATTTTAGCCGTCATCGATACC
>NZ_LNXY01000025.1:0-425 GCF_001467585.1 Legionella drozanskii LLAP-1 | reverse complement strand
ATTCTATCCTCTTCTCATCTCATCATTTGTCATAACTCAGGCTTTGATAGAAACTTTTTAGAATTACAAACGCCAGCCTCTCTTAAACCCATTGTGCAAGCTCTGCCGTTTGGCTGCACCATGAAAGACATTGATTGGAAAAAGCGCTTGATTGAAAGTAGCAAGCTCGATTATATAAATTGGAAATTAGGCTACTTCTATGACGGTCACCGTGCTTTAAATGATTGTTGGGCAACTTTTAATTTATTAATTCAAGACCCCAATGCCTTTGAAGAATTAAAAGCAAATGTTCGTAAAAAAGAAACGCTGCTAGTCGCGGCTCACGCGCCTTTTGATAAAAAGGATTTACTGAAACAACGCGATTATCGCTGGTCTGATGGGCTTAATCGACTGCCTAAATCCTGGTGGAAAATCATTTCTAATGA
>NZ_LNXY01000024.1 GCF_001467585.1 Legionella drozanskii LLAP-1 | reverse complement strand
GGGGATTTGCTGGTAGTTGATAGAAGCATCAACGTGACTCATGGCAAGATAGTGATTGCTGCTATTAATGGAGAGCTGACGGTGAAGCGCTTATCAAAGCGCAATGGCCGCATCCTGCTGATGCCTGAAAACAATCAATATCCCCCAATAGACATTACTGATGAGCAAGACTTAGTGATTTGGGGTGTGGTTATTCATGTCATTCATAGTTTTGGGTGAATTATGTACGCGCTGATTGATTGTAATAATTTTTACGCGAGCTGTGAGCGTTTGTTTCGTCCTGATTTGCGCAATAAACCGATTATCGTCTTATCCAATAACGATGGTTGTGTGATTGCGCGCTCGAATGA
>NZ_LNXY01000023.1 GCF_001467585.1 Legionella drozanskii LLAP-1 | reverse complement strand
GATTTTCTCATTAGAATCTCCCGGTTTGATAGTACTAGAAAATTCTACTTTTGAGATCCGTTATTTTGCGGGGGGATTACCTTTTTATTCTCCTTCTCTTTTAAACTTACATGCTAAAATAAGAAAACGAGATTCTCTTGGTGTTAACTCACATAGATAGAGAATTCTAATGGAATAGGGAGAAAATTATGGTCAATCTAACGAACAATACAGAAACCCCCATTATAAAAAACAAACATGTACAATGGCTCGTGGTGTTCGATTCAACGATTTGCAGAATATATGAGTATGATAAAGATCAATTAATTTTAATCAAAGAATTACAACATCCTGACAACAAACTCAGAGATATTGATATAACTTCTGATAAACCAGGGCGTTATCAATCTAAAGGATATGCACATGGCGCCTATTCTCAAGAATCGGATCCAAAAGAAATAAAAATTGAAAACTTTTCTAGAGAGATTGCTCATATGCTAGATCATGGCAGAAATACTCAAGCTTATGAATCTATTGTTCTTGTGGGATCTCCCCATATGAATGGTTTATTACTCAAGCACATTAATAAACAAGTAAAAAATTTAATAACTCACAATATTGAAAAAGATTTTATACATCTAGGGGAAAGTGATTTATTAGTTCGTTTAAAGGAAATGATTAAAAATCCCTTATAATCATTGTTCTAAAAAGAAATTGGGGGTAAATAAAAGTATGATTTTCGTACCCCCCATTTCTTCACCCCTTATAAGACTGGAAAGGATCCTTTTTCAATTTGAATTTCTCTAGAATGATTTTTCTTCCCATCTTTTTTAGGTATATTTATCCATAACATACCTTTCTTAAAGGTAGCTTTAGCTTGGCTTGAATCTACAGATGATGAAAAAATTCTCATACCAAATCCCAACTGCATAAAAATTTATGGGTTGCAAAGGACATATGACTTGATCAACTATTTTTGCCATTTCTTCACATGCTTCTCGGGAAACAACAGGTACAGCAATAATATCGGTTCTAATCCAGAAGACGATAATGCCTGATTAATAACTTTTAAACGCTCCGGACACTCAGGGTGTTGGATTTCAGCATTATGTAGTAAGCACTCTGAATGAGAAATGATAATCGTCATATGTTTTCCTCAATTTGGAAAATATCGTGTCCTTCATTAAAAAAATCCAATGCATAATGGAGTTGTCCTTTAGTTTCTGCATGTATTTTAAAAAGAGCTTGAGATTTTTCTACATTCGAATTTACTCTCGCTAAAAGTTCAATTCCTGCTGATTTTGCATCAGGAGCTCCTGCTAATTTAGCAATGGTTGCAATATGTCGGTTATCTATATTTCGAATTAAACCAGAATACTTTGATTCCACTGTATAAGCGAATGGAGCAATTGGGATTTCTTTCATACCGCCTTGTGCTTTGCAAATTGCTTTAAATTTTTTAAGTGCTTCTCCACTCTCAAGAATGGTCTTAGCAATTGTTAATCCATTTGATGTGTTTACTTTAGGGCAAAAATCAATCAAATGTCCTGCCAAAATAAGAGCATGCTCGCGAAGATCCGCTGGCGCATGTTTTTCATTTTGAAGAACGGCTAATATGTCGCGTGCTTCAAGAGCTGGCCCAATGCCTCGCCCGACAGGTTGTGAGCCATCTGTAAATACGACTTTTATTTCTACACCAAATTGACCGGCTATAAAGTGTAATAATGTCTTAAGCTGTTCTCCTTGCTCTAAAGTTCTGATTTTGGCAGTGGTCCCAATAGGGACATCAATCACAATATGGGTTGAACCCGCAGCAATTTTTTTTGAGACAATAGATGCAACCATTTGACCCATGCTATCAAGGTTTATCGTGCGCGCAAGTCTAATAAGTAGATCATCTGCAGGACTAAGGCCTATAGCGCCACCCCAAGTAACGCAGCCCTGTTCTTTTTCAATGATTTTTTTTATGGCTGGAATATCATGGGTTACATTAGTAAACACTTCCATTGTGTCGGCAGTCCCTGCTGGAGAGGTAATTGCTCGAGAAGAGGTTTTAGGAATCAAAAGTCCATAGGCTGCGACTATGGCTACCACAATAGGTGTGGTTCTATTTCCTGGTAATCCACCAACACAATGTTTATCTACAATCAAAGGGGATGACCAATTGATTTTCTGACCGGTATCAACCATCGCATGGGTTAAATGAAGAATTTCTTGATTGGTTAGTCGGTTTCCACCGCTGGCAGCGATAAACATCGCGATGTGAATATCTGATAATTGTCCTGATACAACATCCTTGATAATCGATTCTGTTTCTGACTTGCTTAATTCGTTCCCATAAATTTTGGATCGGATATAATTGACGGATTCAAGTGTTTTAGGGTGGGTGATAGTAATTTCATCGTTTTCTTTAGCCGACAATAGCTTCCATGCATAATTAGATAAGCTTGCTTCATTGTGTTTTAAAAGATCGGTTTCAATGATATTGAGTGTGGCAATAATAGAGTGCTGATTAAGCGTAACCATCACTCTGGCTTGAGTATTAAATCCCTCTGATTTACAAATAAAGCAATCTGCACGCATATAAACAATCGGCTCCTTATAGGTGTTGATACCTAAGTATTTGAGTGAAAGCTTATTTTTTGTTGTCAATTTCATTCAAACCAAAATTATCTTTATGAATAAATCTTAGAGCAGTTTTTATTAAAAACCAAAAATCAAACCTATAATCAATATATTATCTTTTTACTAGAGCCTTTATGAGAATCCAATTTTTAGGCGCTGTACAAACAGTCACAGGATCGAAATACCTGATTCAAACCAATCAAATCAATATATTGATAGATTGTGGCCTTTTCCAAGGATACAAAGAGTTGAGATTACGAAATTGGGCCAATCTCCCTATTAACCCTCAAAAAATTGAGTATGTGTTATTGACCCATGCTCATATTGATCATAGTGTGATCCTCCCTCGATTAACCGTACACCTTGTTTAACAGATATAATCTGAATAACGAGGAGTTACAGATGTCAA
>NZ_LNXY01000022.1 GCF_001467585.1 Legionella drozanskii LLAP-1 | reverse complement strand
AAAGACTAAAGAAAAACAGCCCTTTTTTATTGAAGAACGCCACCATGAGTTACTTGCTATTGCTGCCATTTGGCGACAAGAAAAAGATGAGAATCTACCGTCTTTTTGCCTACTTACCATTAATGCCCATAACCCTTTGGTAAAAACCCTACACGAGCGCATGCCCTGGATGCTCTCACCCCTTCAAACCCAAGAATGGCTTCGCGAGGAGCAATTAAGTGCCGCTCACTTAAAAGAACTCTTAGCAGCAGATAAGCCCATCGATTTAATGGCTTACCCTGTCACTCAAGCAGTCAATAGTGCCAAATATAAAGAAAAAGATTCTATTAAACCGAAAGTCTAATCTAGCCTTGCGCTTCGATATAAGGATTTGAATAGCCTTCAAGGCTTGCTACCGCCCTTCCCCACTCTCTTTCCCAGGTTGTCGGTGGAAATTGTTGATTCCAGGCTTT
>NZ_LNXY01000021.1:37533-37886 GCF_001467585.1 Legionella drozanskii LLAP-1 | reverse complement strand
TGGACAATATTTTATAGTAAATCTTTTGTCGTTCACTAATTTTTACAAGGAGTTGCGTAGTGGGTCATCGTCATTTTAATTATCTAAAGCGCTGTCAAATTTTAGCGCTTTGGAAAGCTGGTTTTAATCAAACTCAGATAGCAAAAGAAATTGGTGTACATAAATCGACAATCTGCCGTGAGTTTAAGCGTAATATTACGTTTGTAAGAACAAGATTAGGTTATTGGACTTACAAGCCGGATTATGCGCAAACATATGTGAAGGAGAGAAGAAAAGCAAAAAGATATTTCTACAAAATTTACTAAAGAAGTTGCTGAATTTGTCAAAGAAAAATTATTGGAAGATTGGAGCCT
>NZ_LNXY01000021.1:37269-37523 GCF_001467585.1 Legionella drozanskii LLAP-1 | reverse complement strand
TAATATTACGTTTGTAAGAACAAGATTAGGTTATTGGACTTACAAGCCGGATTATGCGCAAACATATGCGAATGAGAGAAGAAAAGCAAAAAGATATTTCTACAAATTTACTAAAGAAGTTGCTGAATTTGTCAAAGAAAAATTATTGGAAGATTGGAGCCCAGAGCAAATTAGCGGTTATGCCAAACGCTGGGGTCTGTTTTCTATCAGTCATGAGAGAATTTATCAATTTACTCTTGAAGACAAAAATAAAG
>NZ_LNXY01000021.1:37188-37259 GCF_001467585.1 Legionella drozanskii LLAP-1 | reverse complement strand
TGCTGAATTTGTCAAAGAAAAATTATTGGAAGATTGGAGCCCAGAGCAAATTAGCGGTTATGCCAAACGCT
>NZ_LNXY01000021.1:36183-37094 GCF_001467585.1 Legionella drozanskii LLAP-1 | reverse complement strand
GAGGGCAACTATACAAACATCTTAGGCATCAGCATAAGAAATATCGAAAACGATATGGTAGCCCTAAACGGCAAGGCTCAATAAAAAATAGAATAATGATTGATGCTCGCCCTAAAATTGTGGATGAGAAGAGTCGAATAGGTGACTGGGAAATTGATACCATCATAGGTAAAAATCATAAACAAGCTGTACTTTCTATAGTTGAAAGAGTCTCCAAATTTACATTACTTAAAAAACTTAAAACTAAAACCAGTATAGCCACCCAGCTGGCTCTTGCTGAAGCACTAACTACCTATAAAGACCAGGTTTTTACAATAACCTCCGATAATGGTTGTGAATTTGCGAAACATAGAGAGATAAGTAAAGAGCTCAATGCACAATTCTATTTTGCACATCCGCACTCCTCGTGGGAGCGTGGGTTAAATGAAAATACCAATGGCTTAGTGCGACAGTATCTTAAAAAAGGTAGTGGATTAACACACATTACCGACAAAGATCTTGCTATCATAGCTGACAAACTAAATAGTAGGCCACGTAAAACACTTGGCTATAAATCGCCAAATGAAGTGTTTACGAACTTAAATAATGGAGACTGAGTTTGCCAATTATCATTTTACCTATGCATCATGAGGATATAAAAGAAGTTGCCAAATTACATTCTCAAGCTTTTCTTAGGCAGAAAAACTCAATAGATTGGGTAAGGTGTAATTTTGCAGCGTTTCCAAGAATTATGCTTTTTGTGGCCCGAGATGAAAAAGACCAAATTGTTGGTTATATTCAATGGATTCAAAAAAGTGGATTCCGTAATGAGTCTGTCATTGAACTAGAACAAATCGCTGTGCTTCAAAACAAACGTGGAAAAGGTATAGGAGCACTGTTAATTAGAGAGTCGGTAAATGCCATCAAAAACC
>NZ_LNXY01000021.1:30742-36173 GCF_001467585.1 Legionella drozanskii LLAP-1 | reverse complement strand
AGTGGATTCCGTAATGAGTCTGTCATTGAACTAGAACAAATCGCTGTGCTTCAAAACAAACGTGGAAAAGGTATTGGAGCACTGTTAATTAGAGAGTCGGTAAATGCCATCAAAAACTATCTTAATGATAGTAGCTCTAAATTGAAAGCTATTCTTGTCTCAACTCGAACAGATAATTCAGCGCAAGCATTATATAAAAAAGCATTAGGAGCAGAGCAAGTTGCAGTTATTAAAGATTTATATTCTCACGATGAAGTTATTATGATTGCGAATGTGTTATCTTAATTTTTGGAGTTGCATTTACCCGTTGAATCCGCCAATTCAGTTTATAGATTAGGTCTGATTAGAGCAGTAATCAGACTTATTATAATTTTCTCGCAGCAAAATACCCTACTCTCACAATATGAAAATACCTTTGGCACGCTGTAATCCTTATTGATTTTCACCCATTTTTACTAGAGCCTGAGTGTATAAAAATGTTAATTGGCACCCAACTTTAGCCGAAAGATCTCACCTTTCAATTCAATCGTATCTCCTGCAACCATCTTTTTTCTTTTCTGTTTTTCTATTATGCCGTTTACCAATACAGTGCCCGCAGCTATCATATCCTTAGCTTCTGCTCCACTCGAGGCGATACCTTCAAATTTAAGAATTTTAAAGAGCTCAACATGTTCTTTATTAATGAAAACATCTTTCATATTATTTATTACTCCAGTAATTATGAGTTGTCGCAATCTTTACTTTTTAAGGAAGCAAGATAAAGGGTTTCAATTTGAGTCCTTGCCCATGGTGTTTTGCGCAGGAACTTAAGGCTTGATTTGATGCTGGGGTTAGAAGAAAAACAGTTAATCTTGACTCTTTCCGCCAAGCCTTCCCAGCCATACCAAATCAACAAACTATTTAAGATAACCTCTAGGGTAATGCCGTGCAGTGGATCATTATCAGTTCTGTCCATCAACTATGCCTTTTTTTGTTTCACATTGGGAGTTTAGTCTAGACCTCGCTAAACTCTACTACTTCAAATACTATTAATCAGACTTAACAGGCCGTTCGGGAGTCAATAACAACTCGACCGCCATCTAAGATAAAATATATTGAATTCCATGATCATGAGCTAAACGCAGTAGTTTAAGATTGGCTCCTTTGGGGTGCACCTCTCCTCTTTCCCACTTTTGATAGGTAGATGGAGTAACATTCAATATTTTAGCCATTACAGCTTGACTAACTTTTTCTTTAATTCGCATTTTCTTTATTTCTTGTGCCTCAAGTTCTTTAACTTCACTTAAATTAAGTATTTCTATTTCTTTAATAGTAATTGCATCTAATCGAAGATCTCTGGCCGTTTCTAACATAGCGTCAATAATTTTACTCATTCTTAACCCCCACTAATGCTCCCTCTTCTATCAGCTTATCAATTTCTACATCAGAATAAGCTAACAAAGATTTAGCAACAATTTTAAAAGCTTTTTCTTCATTAGAAGAAATATTACTTTTAGCATTCTTCTCAAAACCAAAAACAAAAAAACAATGTTTACCTTTTTTGAAAGCAACGATAGTTCTGGTACTACCACTTTTTCCTCTTCCTTTGTTTGCAACACGCTTTTTAATTACACCACCACCATAATTGGCTTCATAAATTTCAATAGCAATTTCTTTAGCAGCGATGTTAAGAGATTCATCACTAACTCGATTTTTTATAGCCCATTTGTTGAAATATTTAGTTTTTATTATTTTCATTAAAAAAAGCCTTCTATAGTAATTATTACTATAGCAAAATTTACTATGTTTTACAAATATACGTAAATTAAACGGGGGTTTTGCGAACGTTACTGCTTATAAGACACAAATAAATATTTTTTTATGTATTTGTCTATTTCGAGGTCAGTTTTCTGCTTATAGTCTACTTTTAGAATTAATCAGACCTAATTGATTAACCGTCCCGTTGAATCCGCCACCACTCTTTCTCTAGATACTCACAAATCTAAGAATATAGAACAGAAAAAAATGGAAGGCCGCCTATTCAAATTTCTTGTTCAATTAAAGCTTTTAACTCACTTTCCGTTGGCAAAATCGTTTTATATTTGGAAGCAAAAATTTGTTTGCTCTCTTTAAGCACAGAATATTTGACAACTGTCTCATCTTTATCTGCGCAAAGAATAATGCCAAGCGTGGGATTATCACCTTCTCCTCGCTTTAAATCATCAAACATTCGTACATACATGTCCATTTGCCCAATATCTTGATGGGTCAGTTTTTCTGTCTTTAAGTCAATAATAATAAAGCATTTTAAAAGAAAATTATAAAATACTAAATCGATGTAAAAATGAGATGTTTCTGTACTCACACGCATTTGCCGAGCGACAAATGAAAAACCTTTGCCCAACTCTAGAAGAAACTTTTGCAAATGTTCAATAATGCTGGACTCTAAAATGCTTTCCTTTCCTGTTAAATCGTCTGGCACATTTAAAAATTCTAAGACATAAGGATCTTTTATAAAGTGAGAATGATTTGACATATTACTCTGGTTTGAAATTTCTGATTGTTCCTGATTTTTTGAAGACAACAAACGTCGGTAATAACCACTTTTAATGTTGCGATCTAGAAGACGTGTGCTCCAATTTTGCTGACTAGCCTCCTGTAAATAATAGAGACGCTCTTTTTCATCATCTAAACGCATAATTAAGCGAAGATGTGACCAGCTTAGATTCTCTACGCGGTGTGTAGAGAATCGTTCAAAATCGGAAAAGATCAAATAAAACTGTTTGAAATTCCAAAGATTAGCCACAGAAAATCCTTTTCCGAAACAATCTGTTAAATAACGTGATAAGTTAACAATTAAAGATTCCCCATAATTTGCACGTGCTTTACCATGCTGCTCTTGCTCAACAATACGCTTCCCTATCTGCCAATACGTTTTAACCATAACCATATTAACTGTTCGGTAAGCAGTTTCACGCCCTGTACGGAGCAGCTCACTAACATCCGAAAAAAATTGTTGTTCATGTATTAATGGGCCATTAGTATCTTTTTTAGAAGTCATATTTCAGCTTCCAACGGAATTTTATAATAGATAAGCCGTTATAGCAGAAGTTATTTGTTACAACAACAAACGTCTCCCAAATCGAACTATGGAGGCAGGGTTCCATTTGTTAAAGATATGATCTGCTCTTGCCAATATGTTCCCTTAAAGGCATCGCGCTCCGGAACTTGCGCTGTGTTGCAAAAATATAGATAAATCTTATTACTAATTTTATTTTATTAAAGCAAATTGCGAACGATATTCAGCTGATGGCCTAGTGTGTACGTAGACCCTGTTTTCGGTCAAGATTAGTTCCCACTTCAATAATGTAGTTGTCATTAATTGGCTTTTCTGATTAAAATTTTGTTTTGCATAAAACTAGGTTTAATGAGTCTTACTGGATTAATCAATAAATATTAATTTATTATCAATCCAATATCTTTGGCGTTTTGCATCACAGCGCAAGTTCCGGAGCGCAAGGCCGTGTAGTACAGATAAGTGTCCAAACCACTGTTAAGAAGGGAAATTTTTCATTGCGAGGTCATAATTAACGACCACTTATAATTAATACATCAGAATGTTATCAAATAGTTCAAATTTATATTCTATTGCCAGTTTGGGTCAGTGTATATATAACAATCACCTTGATATTTTTTTAATTACATTTTAAGTAATTTGTAAATACTTGGTCTTGATAGGCTCATTTTCTTACTTATCGCAGCAACATTTAAACCGTCTTCCTTTAATTGTTTTGCCTTTGTGCTGAGTCTTTTATCAAGTTTTGGCCTTCCTAGATGTTTACCTTCTTTTTTAGCGGCGTCTATTCCTTCTCTTTGCCTTGTTCGTGTAATAGTTCGCTCAAATTCGGCAAATGCTCCCATGAGATGAAGAGTTAATTTTGACATTGGACTGTCATTACCTGTAAATGTTAGGTTTTCGGCATAGAATTTAACGGTAATATCTTTGCAAACTAACCCATTTATAATCTCCTGTAAGTCGCGAAGATTTCGCGCTAAGCGATCAATGCTGTGTACATGTAATGCATCTCCTTTTCGTACGTAATTGAGGCATTCTTCGAGCTGCGGTCTGTTTCTTGCGCTACCTGTCATTATGTCCGTAAACACTTTATCGAGCTTAATACCCTCAAGCTGGCGTGCTGTGTTTTGTCCTTCTGATGAAACTCGTATGTAGCCTATTTGTTGTCCTGCCATGATTAACCTTATTTTTGTTATTAATAATTGCAATTGCATGATTCAATTCTGGATATATCCAACTCAAGTCTTGATATGCTTGAATCAATTCCTGATAAACCTATTGATAGCTCTGAGCTAATGCGAGATATATCTTCTTTAAGTCTTTTAACTTCTTTTTCAATATCAAATATATTTGACCCTATCCATTCGATATTTGATGTGTCTGATTTAATTTCGCTCAATTCATCTTCAATGTCTAATTCTGATGCAGTTGATTCTAACTCCTTCATTTTTTCTTTGATGTCAGATAATTTTGAATCTAATGCTAAAACTACCCCGCCACCAATACCCCAAAAAAATTCAAATTTGCTTGGTGCATTTCCAGATAATAACGAAACTGCACAACTGCAAATAACACAAAATAAACACCACAAAAAAATACTCATTTTATTTTCTCTGATTAAGATGAACCTACCTTGAATGACTAGCTATCCATAATGTAATCGAATGCTACCACCTTTATATATTAATGCAAATAAACCAGTTATAAACCTTTATTTACATGTTAAGTGGTTGATTTATCGTTGGTTGGTAAAGTAAGCAAAGGTTTACCTTTATTTCTTTGGATTACCTAATGCTATCCAGAAACAATTTAAATTTTATTTATTTTGGTGTCAGTCCGCCTATTACAGCCACGAATTATTGTCCTTGTCTTGCCTAAATTTGGCGTATATATTTGCCACACCAAAAGAATAAACAAGGATTTAAAATGGAATTACAACAACAGAAAGAGATTATGAGTCTCGTAAGAAGAAATGAGCCGCTAACCGGAAAAGAACTTGATATTGTACTCAGTATTGTTGAGTTTGATGGTGATGAGAGTGTTTGCAAGTTGTATAGAGCTATTGGAGATAAATTGAAAGCAGGTCAACCCCTCAGTGATTATGAAATCTACCTTATGAATGATAGGGTTTCGAGTATGGATTATGAAGAAAAACGAAAAGAGCGCAAATCAAATGGTGCTCGTTATGGCCACATCACACGCCGACTCAATAATAATGAGCCTCTCACAGGAAAAACTCTTGAGCTTGCTTTGGAACTCGTTGATGTTAACGGTGACGATGAGCAATCGAAATTCGTAAGAAACATTGGTACTAAGTTGAAAGCTGGCCAGCCACTTGATGAGTACGAACATCACATTATGGTTGATGTCCTAATG
>NZ_LNXY01000021.1:0-30732 GCF_001467585.1 Legionella drozanskii LLAP-1 | reverse complement strand
GAGGGCAACTGTACAAACATCTTAGGCATCAGCATAAGAAATATCGAAAACGATATGGTAGCCCTAAACGGCAAAGGCTCAATAAAAAATAGAATAATGATTGATGATCGCCCTAAAGGGGTTTGAAGTCCTCGAGACCGGAGCTGTACGTTAAGAGATAACAGTATGATTTATAACAAATTCAAATCGATATATTAACTGTCTATTGGGATATTAATAACTTCAAAAAAATATAAATTAGCCAAATTGTTTTTAATTAACACTGAAATTATGCTTAGCGTACATTTCCGGTCTCGAGGACTTCAAACCCCTTCTTAACTCATGTAGCAACATGGGAAAACAACTCTATTGAATTCTTTATTTGAATGCATTTCTTTCATAAGTATCCCTCATAGAGGGTTGCTTTATTGATTGGTTTTAATTTATTTTTGGCTAATTAAATTAAATACACCAAATTAAGTCGATAGAATTCTTAATTTATCCAGGTACAGCAGACTCTTCTGAAGAATAGACGCATACTGGCTCATCCTTAGGCATCGCGCAGGAACGATAAAAAAATGTACCGGCAGCAGCGACCCCACAGACTACGCCTACGGCAAGCAAGGAAATAGAAAGGTATGGAGAGGTAATCACAAGAGCAGTGACCAAAGCTGCTACAGTTAATGCCAGCGCACCAATAGCCGCAGTTGCAGTGAGGGCATTTAATAAGAAAGAATAATTATTAGGGTCGCTAGGCTGTCCATGCCTGATGCAGTTATCTACTATGTTTTTTATTTTTGTTTCATAGGCTTGTTTGCCTTCTTTCCCATCTTGAATTATTGGTAAAGGAACGTCCTTTATTGCAGCTAATGCCTGTTTGTAACAAACATTATTTGAGCCTACGAATTGGTTGACTTTCACAAGTACTTCGTTGGGTAATTCAGGTAATCCAGCTTGAACCATCCTGGGCATGCGGGAGTAGAGCGGATTTGCTTCTGGTGCGTTTGTAATTCTTCTGAGTTCTTTGTCCCATAGCTTAGTAAGTTCGCCTCCCGAATAGATAACCACCTTATTCCTTAAGTCCTCGGGCATTAATTGGATAATACGTTCTCTTTTACTCTCATCAAAGCCATTAATGAGTATGCTTTGCAAATTTTTGCAATAATTAAATGCCCCAGCACCAATCGAGGTAATATTCTCAGGAATGATTATTTGTTGCAGACTCTCGCACCTCTCAAATGCCTCATCCCCAATCGAGGTCACGCTATCAGGGATAGTAATTTGTTTCAGGCTCTTGCATTGCGCAAATGTCCAACGGCCAATCGAGATCACACCCTCAGGAATGGTTATTTGTTGCAGGTTTCGGCAGTCCAAAAATGCTGAATCCCCAAACGAAGTCACGCTCTCAGGAATGTTGATTTGCAGCAGGTTGTGGCAGAATGCAAATGCTTTGTCCCCAATCGAAGTCACGCTCTCGGGAATGGTTATTTGTTGCAGGTTTTGGCAGCCCAAAAATGCTTCATCCCCAATCGAAGTCACGCTCTCAGGAATGTTGATTTGCTGCAGGTTGCTGCACCATGAAAATGCACCACGGGGAATTGAGCTCACACCCTCAGGAATAGTGATTTGCTGCAGGTTTACGCAGCGCGAAAATACCTTACGTCCAATTATGGTTACGCCAATGGGAATCTCAAAAAAGCCATTCTTGATGTCATTTTCGTTAACCTCAAGTAAAGTGCTGCCATCGTGGCTTAATAGCATTGTTATCACCTTTATATTTTAATAAGAAGAAGCCTGTTATTAGATTATTACTTTCTAGTGAGGGGTTAAGAATCTCTGTGGAAAATATAAGTCTCATTATAAATCAATGTGCTCACAAAGCAAGCAATAAGGCGCAGGTTCTTAAAATAGTACATTCTTGCGGCAGGGCGTATAGATGAGCAACACTCCGCTTCAAGCTGAAGACAAAACCAAAGGAACTGGCGTGACCCACAAAGCAGCGTCTGGGTTGCGGCTAAATCGAAACCGAAGCTTTGCAAATCCGAAGGAACGGGGCCTCCTACACCTCGCACAACAAGAGACTTGTACTATCTCTTAACTCTCTACCAATTAAAACCTGCTGTCTATACAGCGGGTTTTAATTGCCCCAACCTAGATTTTAGGTTCTCTATCATTATTGATAGAACTTTCTTGATGGATGGGTTCTTCCTTCTCCTCTATACCTTGGATTTGTTCTTGTAAATCCTGCATACGCCCGCCTAAGAAAAAGAGTTCAGCAGTTAAAAACATGGGCGCAATGAGCGCTTGCCAAATATTATCGAGCAAAGCTGGACGATGGCCTTCAAAAAAATGGCCAATCAATTGCAGTGCCCAGCCCAGGATAAAGGTAATGAAAAAAATCCATAGAGCTGAGCTAGTCGGCCCATAGTAGCTCACAAGATTTGCAAGCCAAAGCAAGATAATAAAGACGGCAGTGAGAACTAATGCTAAACGCCAATTAAGAAAATAGTAGTAAACAAGTAAGGCAAAGGTGGCGAGGCCTGCCAGAGTAATATCCATGACACCGGGAATGACCAAGTGAAGAAAACCAAAAAGGACCATTAATGAGAAAATAATTAAGGGTACACCCACAAAATGGGTATAGCGAGTGATTGGTTTTTGATGATAGGTCCCATAGATTCGCGCTTGTTCGATAAAAGATTTCATCATAATCATCCCAAAAAGGTTCAATTAAAAAGTAGCATAAGTTTCTTGAAACTAGCAATTTAGTCTATTTAATGAAGTGCTGTAATCCAAACCAAGTTGCCATGCCGGCTATAGTCATCAATATGGAACCCATTAAATGAGAAGCAATTTCTCCCAAAAACATCCCGTATTGTTCTTCTTGTAATAAAGCGACTATCTCCGCAGAAAAAGTGGAAAAAGTCGTTAACCCTCCACAAAAACCGGTAATGATAAATAAACGCCATTCCGAGGAAATGCTCGGCATAGAAGTAAAATATGCAATAGCTAAGCCAATGATATATCCACCAATAAGATTTGCGACCAGTGTCCCTGGCGGTATTGAAGGAAAGAGATGATTGAGTTTAAGACTTAGAAACCAGCGAAAAATGGCACCTAAAGCTGCACCTAAGCCAATAGAAATAAGAGATTTCCACATAGTAATCCTAGCTTGGAAGAATGTTATAACCTATTGAGAATATAAACAATATTGAGAAGAATTACTAAGAGAAAAAAGAGAGTCTTTTTGAGCGCGGTAAGTATAATATTGATTCTTTTTGTTTAAATTGTTATCATATGCAGTCCTTCTTATGAGGATGAACTATGAAGTTTTTTAAACTGTTAATCTTAACTGTCGCTCTATTCACTGTGGAGCAAACCCTAGCGACTCAACCCGTAAGTTTACGAGATAAAATCGGTCAAATGCTTATTATAGGCTTTGAAGGTAAACAAGTAGATAAAGATTCTCCTATTATCAAAGCAATTAATCAAGAAAATATCGGTGGCGTTATTTTATTTGATTATAACTATCGCACAGATACTTTCGATAAAAATATTGAAAGTCCAGCGCAGGTAAAAAAACTGAATTACCAATTGCAACAAGCCAATGAACGTGCCAATCAAAAATACCATCGTGCACAATTACCTTTATTAATTTCGGTTGATTATGAAGGTGGCGCGGTTAATCGATTAGGTAAGGAATACGGATTTCCAGAGACTCTCCCAGCAGCTGTGGTTGGCAAAATGAAAAAAGAAGAGGCTGCCGAATTAGCGGATAATATGGGTAGAACTTTAGAAAATGCCGGGTTTAATTTAAATTTTGCCCCTGATATCGATGTCAATGTCAATCCAGATAATCCCATCATTGGCCAATTAGGTCGTAGTTTTTCTGCTGATCCCGGCGAAGTAGCCAGCTTCGCAACTATTTATTCGCGTTATTTCCTACAGCATAAATCACAATGTGCCTATAAACATTTTCCTGGCCATGGAAGCTCTAATTCGGACTCGCATTTAGATTTTGTTGATGTGAGTGAGAGTTGGCAAGAATCTGAATTGGAGCCTTACAAGCAGCTCTTGGCTGGAGATGAAGGCTGTAATATGGTGATGACTGCGCATATCGTCAATCGAAAACTCGATGAATCAGGTTTGCCTGCTACCTTATCACACAAGATCTTGACCGGTATTTTGCGAGAACAATTACAATTTAATGGTGTGATTATTACCGACGACATGCAAATGAAAGCGATTAGCGACCATTATGGTTTAGAACAAGCAGTCACTTTGGCCGTCAATGCAGGGGCTGATATGTTTATATTTGGCAATCAATTATCTAAGACGCCTCAAGATCCCAAAGAAGTCATTGATATTATCGAAGCAAAAGTAAAATCAGGTGAGATTAGTCAAGCTCGCATTGAGAATGCTTATCGTCATATTCAATCATTTAAGAGTACGCTACTGCTGTAAATTGGGTCAAGGCCTGAGGGATCGTCACTTTTTTTTGAACAAAAAATAGGTGTTGCTCCAATCAGTAGCTCGATCCCTTCGGGCTGAGTCCTTCGAGAGACTCAGGATGCTCGGGTGCGCTTAGCGCTGTCTCGAAGCCTTGGCGCAAAGCCCTCCTTCGAGTGCCTCAGGGACAGGCCTTCGAGACGTCGCTGGCGCTCCTCCTCAGGCTGAACGGTTCAGTAAAACACTGGATTTGGCTCGAAATATTATTCAAAAAAAGGTGAAGATACCTCAGGGTCAAGGCCCAATCGCTACTCAAAAATCGACCACAAAATACCGTGGATCGTAACGATAACAGTACCATAGAAATTTTTTATTGTTTTGCGCGATCGTGATCCGCAATAAATCGAGAGATTTAAGCGGTGGTTGCGCATTAATAAAACAAACTCGATTATCCCCACTTACATTAACAAAATGATAATTATGGCTGGCTACATAAGCGTTAGGAAAACTATAAAAATCCATAGTGGGTAATAACACGACAGGCCTTCCAGTCAGGAGAATTTTATCCGCGAAGACTGAAGAACTAAAAAGAATTAAAATAAATAAGATAAGCTTAGCCATCATTCCTTTCATCACGCTGCTCCAATCATATTAATGTGTAAATTATAGACACTAGCTCAATTGATTGTGACGAAAACAGCAGATAATATGATCGTTAACCATTCCTACAGATTGCATAAAGGCATAGCAGGTCGTTGGCCCCATAAAACTAAAGCCATCTTTTTTTAATTGCTTGGCCATGGCACTGGATTCGGGGGTGACTGCAGGAATTTGTTGCAGTGATTCGAGTTTAGGTTGCAGGATTTCTCCGCCGGTAAACTGCCAGAAATAATCGATAATATTTTCACGTTCGGCGACACGTAAAAAACTTTGCGCATTGGTTTTTACCGATTTTATTTTTAAGCGATTACGTATAATCGCGCTGTTGTTCAACAAATTTTCCAGCTTTTCCTCAGAGAGCTGAGCTAATTTTTCCGGAGCAAAATTTAAAAAAGCTTCGCGCATGGCTTCTCGTTTTTTTAAAACAGTGAACCAACTTAAACCCGCTTGCATGCTTTCTAAAACTATCATCTCGAATAATTTTTGGGAATTTTTTACCGGAACTCCCCATTCTTCATCGTGATAGGCCATATAAAGAGGATCTTTAATACACCATGTGCATCGCTGCATAATTTGTTATTCCCAACTCGACCATTTCTCAATTAACTTAACTTTTGAAAAAACTGTTTCATGAGAGGCAAAGGATTTTTTAGATCAGCATAAATTGCCACTGCGGCTAATTTTTCGCCTATTTCGTAATCGCAAAGCCAATAACCCTCTTCGTTAAGTAAAGGTTTTGGGCTCCCTGTTAACTTAACGAGGGATTTCTTTCCTTCAGCAATGGCGTCACTTTCTTTCTCTTGCTTGAAAAAGCCGACAGCAAAGAACCAATTATGGGAAGTGCCATAATCGCTAAATTGGTAGGTAAGAAATATTTTAGGAAAAAATTCAAGCGCCATGGATACCCCTTCTGCTTTAATTGCGCTCACACTGGGGCAGGCTTTGGGACCTTGATCTTCAAATGCAGCGAAAGCAGAGCTAGTCATAACTAGAGCGCTTATCAAAGAGAGTAGTTTTGCTTTTAACTTCATGTAACAATTTCCTTTTTCATAACTATTTTCCCGAGAGCATACTAACATGGACTTGTTGCGCAAAAAAGCGATTAATGACCCTCTTAAAACGGAAAGTGGACTAGCGCAATGCTTGTCCGCCTTTGATTTAACCTTCCTCGGTGTGGGCGCAATTGTCGGAGCAGGAATCTTTGTGTTAACGGGAATTGTGGCGGCAACCCAGTCAGGTCCAGCCATTATTTTATCTTATATTATTGCCGGATTTGCCTGCGCTTTTGCTGCTTTATCTTATGCAGAATTGGCGTCCAGCGTGGGGGGGTGCGGGAGTGCCTATGGTTATGCCTATGCAGGCTTTGGTGAGTTAATTGCCTGGATTGTCGGCTGGGATCTACTGCTTGAATATTCGATTTCTGTTTCTGCGGTGGCAGTAGGTTGGAGTGGCTATTTCAATGATTTTTTACAGGCACTCAAATTCAAACTGCACCCTAGTTTGCGCCATGGGTTGGGAGATGGGGGGATCTTTAATTTTTCTGCTTTTGCAATTATTGGCTTTTTAGCGCTCATGCTAATCTATGGTGTGAAATCGAGCTCTCGGTTTAATAATTTTATAGTGATCGTGAAGCTCATTGTCATTTTTATTTTTATTGGTATCGCAGTCACCGAAGTGCAAGAACGATATTGGTCTCCTTTTATGCCCTTTGGGTGGCACGGAGTGATTGAGGGCGCCTCGTTAATCTTTTTTTCTTACATTGGTTTTGATGCGGTTTCAACTGCTGCTGAAGAAGCAATAAAGCCCTCACGTGATGTGCCAATAGGGATTATCGGTTCGTTGCTTATTTGTACTATTCTATACATCATTGTGGCTGGACTACTGACTGGAATAGTTCCCTACTACAGTTTAAATGTCTCCTCACCGATTAGTCATGTTTTACTTCGTTTAGGATATAAACTAGCGGCGGCCCTGGTCGGTGTGGGAGCTATCGCAGGCTTAACGACGGTCATGCTTGTCCTCTTTTATGGTTTAAGTCGAATTTTTTTAGCTATGGCGCGTGATGGCTTATTACCCACGTATTTTTCGGTAGTTAACCCGCGAACACGGACACCTATTCGAATTATTCTCAGCTGCGGTTTAGTCATAGGCTTGTTAGCGGCATTAATACCGATGCATGAGTTGGCGGAGCTGGTGAATATTGGCACTCTTTTCGCCTTTATTACCGTTTGTGCCGGAGTCATAATCTTGCATTATTTGCAACCCGATTTACCGCGTCCTTTTAAAACGCCCTTCATGCCAGTCATTCCGATTTTAGGCATTCTGAGTTGTACTTATTTAATTTTTTACCTGCCATGGATTACCATGCTGCGCTTTATCATTTGGATGATAACGGGTATAGTTATTTACTGGTTTTATGGTCGCTTTAATAGTGAGTTGTATAAAAAAGAACAAAAAGGTGATTAAACATACTGGAATTGCTGCATTATTTAAGCAGCTGGCAAAAAAACAGGAACAAGGCGGCACTATCACTTATGGTGAGTTAGTCAGCTCAATTGGCCCTCAAGCTTATGGTTTAATTATTATTCTGTTTGCGTTACCTAGTGCTCTACCCATTTCCGTGGTGCCTGGGTTCTCTTTTATTTTTGGTTTACCCATCGTTTTTATCGCCATTCACATTATTATTGGCAAGCCCAGTTTATGGCTACCCAACCGATTGGCGAATCGTAAAATCGAAACTAAAAAATTAGCGGCTGTGATTAATAAAACACTCCCTTATTTATTATCAATCGAACATTTATTGAAGCCTCGTTGGCTATTTTTTAGTTCGCCAGCTATGGAGCGCTTACATGGAGTGGTTTTATTCGCTTTGAGTTTCTTGCTGCTACTTCCTATTCCTTTTAGTAATTTTATTTTCGCTTTCCTGATCATTTTATTTGGCTTAGGTATCTCAGAAGAAGACGGATTAGTATTAGTTTTGGCTTATATTGGCTCCTTTGCTTATGCTTTATTTTTAACCAGGCTAACTCGAGAAGTATTTCGTTGGTTTGTTGCCTAACCAAAGGTCATCATGATGGCGGCTGCAATAATTCCTGCCGCTGGAATAGTGAGAAGCCAAGAGAGGAAAATGCGCCTTAAAACCGGCCAATGAGCTCCTTTAAGACCGTTGTTAAGCCCGACCCCTGCAATGGATCCGGTGACTGTGTGGGTCGTTGAAACAGGAATACCGCATTCCGTTGCTGTAAAAATCATTATTGCTGCACCCGTCTCAGCCGCGCAGCCTCGCATGGTATTGAGTTCAGTAATTTTAGTGCCCATTGTGTGCACAATTCGCCATCCCCCGACTAAGGTTCCTAAACTAATTACTGTTTGGCAAGAAATAATGACCCAAAAGGGAACATAAAAGGTATCGCCAAGAAAGGAAGAGGAAAAAAGGAGAACAGCAATGATCCCCATGGTTTTTTGCGCATCATTACCACCATGCGTTAGGCTTAATAAAGCTGAGGATGCGAGTTGAAAGCCTTTAAATACTCTATTGAGCACTTCTTCAGGATATTTATTTAAGAGAAGACCCATTAAGAATGCAAGTAGAAATCCAAATGCTAGGCCCACAGCAGGAGAAACAAAGATACCTATAGCCACTTTTATAAACCCTACAGGCTTGAGCGCTGCCAAGCCTCCCTTTGCTATTGCAGCTCCGGCGAGTCCGCCAATTAAGGCATGAGATGAGCTGGAGGGCAATCCGTAATACCAGGTGGCTAAATTCCAAAAAATTGCCCCAATTAGAGCTGCAAAAATGAGATGAGCATCTACAATGGTGGTATCGATGAGTCCATTACCAATAGTTTTCGCCACCATTAAGCTAAAAACCATGAAAGCCATAAAATTAAAAACAGCAGCCCATATGACTGCTTGACGCGGGGTTAGAACGCCAGTGGTTACTATGGTTGCTATGGAGTTTGCGGCGTCATGAAAACCATTAATAAAATCAAAAATAAAGGCAATCATAATAACGAACACGATAAATGAAGTGCCTGTTCCCATAGTTTTTATCCTTACAAAGCTTAAATTGCCGCATGAATTGGGTTGTCTAATGGTTAGGGATAATTCTTACTTGTTTGATTCGTGCTCCTTGAATCTGTTCTATAGTAGCAGAAAAATCAGGAAAGCTAATGGTTTCACCTTCTTTAGGCACCGAGCCATGTTGATGTAAAATTAGGCCAGCAAGGGTCGTTATCTCTTCTTCCTCATCGATGACTAAAGTTAACTCACGTTGTAAAGCACGTTCAAGTGCATAGAGCGAACAATCGCCTTTTACGGTCAGGCTACCATCCTTGTTCACTACCCAGGCATCCTGAGTTTGATGGAATTCATCTTGAATAACCCCGATGACTAAATGCAATAAATTATCTAAAGTGACAAAACCCACAATTGCATGTTGCCGTCCATAAACTAAGGCAAAATGTGGCATACCTTCTTGAAATTGACGTAATAAAGCTAGAACAGGAAGTCTATTGGAAATCTTGGGAACAGGTCTTAAGATCCCCTCGAGAACAAGTTCGTCGTTTTCTTGAGTTTCTAGCAAAATAGGTTGCAAATCTTTGACATGGAGGATGCCGATAATATGTTTTTTAGATTTGTCATAAACCGGATAACGACTGTAGTGATAGTGATTCAAAGTTTCCATTAAAGTGTTACTCGAAATGTGATTATCGAGCATTACCATGTCGTCATAAGAGCGCATAATGTCACTGACAGTCAAATCAGCTAGATCGAGTGTATGAGAGAGTATATTCGTTTCCTGTTGGCTTAATTCACCATGCAATTCGCTAGAGCGCAGGATTAGTTTGATTTCTTCGCTGGAGTGAAACTGTTCCCCCGGGTGGACAACATCTAAGCTTAAGCTTCTTAATAAGAGATTAGAGCAAGAGTTAAGTAGCCAAATCACAGGATACATAAGCCAATAAAAAAAGTAGAGAGGGGCTGCTGTCCATAAGGAAATTTGTTCACTTTGGCGAATTGCCAACGATTTTGGCATGAGTTCGCCAACAACGATGTGTAAAAAAGATAAGAGAGAGAAAGCAAAGATAAAGCTAAGCACCTCAAGCAGTTTGGGTTGAGCGAGTCCAATCCACGAAAAAAACGGGTTAAGCAAACGTGCAAAAGCAGGCTCGCCTATCCAACCTAATCCCAAAGAGGCGAGAGTAATACCAAGCTGACAGGCTGATAAATAAGTATCCAGGTTATGATGCACTTTGGCTAAAATACTTCCTCGCCAGGGGTATTCTTCCCTGATCATAGCAACGCGGGTATGTCGTAATTTCACCATGCCAAATTCGGCAGCGACAAAAAATGCATTAAGTAAAACTAACGCAAAAGCTGCAAGAATGAGCATAAAATTAGTCATAAATGATAACTTGAATGGGTCATCAATTTGGAAACGCCCTGCATAAATTTCTTAATAAATAAAGGGAGTTCAGCCGCACCGGCTTCTTGAGCTACCTCCGCATGATGAGCTTCATCCTCTTCCATCTGCTCTAAGATAAGTTTTGATTTTTCATCTTGAGGAGGTAATTTTTGTAAATGGCTTTGCAAATGTTGAGTGACTTGTCGCTCTGTTTCTGCCACAAAACCAAGACTCCAACGATCGCCTGCCATACCCGCCAAAGAACCAATCATGAAAGAACCTAAATACCAAAGTGGATTCAATACACTGGGTTGACTGCCCAATTCCAATAATCGTTGTTCACACCAGGCTAAATGGTCAATTTCTTCAGCAGCAGCTTCGTCCATTTGCGTTTTAACCCGAGCAAGTTGCGCTGTCAGGGCTTGCCCTTGGTACAGTGCTTGAGCGCAGACCTCACCGGCATGATTGACTCGCATTAATCCTGCTATATGCCGCTTTTCCTGTGAACTCAAAGTCGATTCATGCAATCCCTCAGCGGGTGATTGCCGTTGCACCACTCGTTGAGCAGGCGGAGCTAGGGTGCGTAGGGCTGCATCGATTTCACAAATTATATTTTCAAATAGACTTGGACTACGCATAGCGATCTCAAAATGAATTATTAATATTAATGGTAGCTTGATTATTCATCTTTGGCTGGATGAACAAACCGAGTGATTCTCTCATATTACCTAGAAATAATCGTTTTTTTCAAAAGTTGTGAATTTATTTATTTTTAATGATGCGGTATTTGTGATCTGATTATATAACTTTTAACCACTCCCATGTATAATGAAAGTTAATCACAAGACTAAACGGAGGAGAGTAATTCATGACCTTAAGCATGCGAGTATTTACTCTTAACTGTGGTAATGGCTCTTTAGGTGAGACTGCCGCAGAACAACTACTTGAACAATTTGAAAACACTGATACCGATTTGTTTATCCTCAATTGCCAAGAAGTTAACTTTAATCAGGCATTAAGCGAATTAGCTAATCGTCGGCAAAATATAGTGGCTTTAGCCGGTCCCCCAATGGTTACTCATACTAAACCGCTTACACAATTGCATAATAACACCGGCATGATGACTATAATTCTTCATAAACGGGACATTACAGTGATCGTTGAAGGTGACAAGCAAGCAAGAAGAGCAGCAAGCCGTTTTGGAGGAAGTAGTTACAACAAGGGAGGTGTGCTTACCCGCATTGTTGCGTCAAAAGAGGGTGAGATCTTTACTATTGATGATATCAATGCCCATCTCGATGCATTTTCTGATGCAACAAGAGCGCAGGATTGGGCAAATATTCATCGCTTGCAAAAATATCCCGTGACGGATTGGAAGAGTTTGTGCGACGCGATTCCTGACCTTAGCTGCAGCGGCTATGATGCCAATACTCGTAATAAGCTTTCATTGGGGGAGATGCAAGTTAACCTATGTGCTTGGGAAAATCCAATTGATTGGGACATGAAAAGTTTAGTGATGGCTCCCTTAGGAAATGTTCGCGAATCCCAGTATTCAACTTATAAAAGCGATCAGCCTGAGATATTAGATGAAGTAGATCCCAAAAGGGCAAATCGCACACGAGGCGGTATGGTCGATTTAGTGGCTTATAACGACGTTGAGGCTGCGAGAGAGCGCTTACAGTCATCGGATTCAGCTTTGTTTAAATTCTCTTCCATAGCTATTTCTCCGAAACGAAAGGAGAGTCGAGATCATGCTGTCATTGGTAGTGATGAAATTATTATTACTAACAAGAGTGATTTTGCTCGGGTTCGTGAAGCAATCGTCTGCTCCTTAGTTGAAGCAGCGCCTCAGCTCGCATCTTATCTATTGAGTGAGGACTTTGAAGACAACGAAGAAAATAAAATCTATCTCCTAGAAGTGTATAAGCGCTATTTATCGCCTGAAGGTTTATTACAAAAGCATCTGCAATTGCATGCAGAGCGCTTGCATTACCTTGAGCAATTTCAAAACCAAAACCTAGAGGTAGAGGAAAAGTTTAAGCAGCAAATATTTTTCGGTCCGCAACCTTGGTTTGCCATCGATGATGAAGAACAGCCGTTTCCAACCCTTGAAGAATTAAAGCAACGCGCGGATTATCAATATAGTGTGTTTATGTTGCTGAATTTACACAGTCAATTTTTAAATGCGTCAGCCTCAAAACAAGAGCGTGAATTAGTACAGCATATTGTGGATAACAGTTTAACAAACATGCCCAAGGATTTGCCTTCTATTGAACAGCAAAAATGGATTAAGCAAACCAATCAATTGCTCTCAATCAATTCGCTTTTACACAGCTATGACCGGCATTTGCAGCAAGAAACCGAAAAAGAGTCAGTAAAGGCAGCTGCTGAGGCAACAAGTGGGCTACTACAAGAAAAAGTGTCATTGATTGCTGGGCTTAAAGAAACGCTCACCGATAATAAAAATCCGGGAGAAATGCTTGAGAATATGGACAATGCGCTTGATTCAAGGGTTAAGTCTCTTCTTGAACAGCATCGTCATGATGACTTTTTAACGAAGTTATACCATAAACTTAAAAAACTGATAACTGGGTCGGAACTAAGTTATGGAGGGTTCTTTGTGGCTGAAACAACGAAGCTACTTGACGAAGAGTCGACTCCCATTGTTGCTCCTAATTCTGACCAATCTGTTTAAGAATGCTCAAAAAATGAGAATTCCCAGGATTAGAGTCGCGACGTTGCGTAAATCAGAGCGCATTCATGGAGAGATTTTGGATATGATCTAATCTAAAATGTCTCCATTAATTCTTATCTAGGTATTACCCCGCCTTGAAGCCTTGCTAATCTTACTATTCGCTACTAGGGTGCGCTTACTCCAAAGACCTCAACGGCTTCCTTGCTAGTAAACATCATGCGTATCTCCGAAAGAGCAGCATTAAAGTTAGTGCCGTTGTAACATTTCAAATCATCGAGGATAGTTTTCTTTTCGCTAATATTGAGCGGTGGAAAGAGATGTTTAATCATTTCTACCAGGTCAATACTGCTCATATTTTGATAAATCGGTTTGTCGATAGCTCTGATTTCATCATCGGTTGCTCTTGCTTGTAAGAGGCTTAAAAAATGGGTTTCCTCTTCATAAAAATGAACAAGATTGGATGCATAGAATTTTCTAAATTCCAAATAGATCTGTTTGCCTTTGCAAATCTTTGATTGAGGGGCCAGATGTAAAAGCGCCTTAATATCTGCCAGGATTTCTTTTCCTTTATTCTCAAGCTCCGTGTGTTCCCCAAAAAACGATAAAACTTCGTTCTGAGTAAAGAATTTATTAAAAATAAACTCTTCTTCCCAGCGAGCATGGTGTTCAAGTGTTATTAAATAATCTTCAATCTGCTTGTAAAGGCTCTCCGTTTCCTTGGTATCGCGAAAATCAACTTTGGCCAGACGAATTAATATTTGGCTTCCGGCTTCTTCAAAGAATTTATGGCCAGCAAATAAATGCGATTCTCTTTTCATGGTTAGCTTGCTCCATTGAACAGACGCCAAAGTATATTATGAACTTAGAAGTAGGAGGAAGTGATAAACAACAATGCCCTATCTATAATAGCTCTATCGCACAAGAAAATAGGTGATTATAAATGGGTTATATGTACCAGGTAGGGTCAGTAATTTTTTTTATATTGGCATTAACAAATCCTGTACTAGGCGCAGCTGATAAGCCCAATAATGCTTGCCAAGTATTGCACGCATCCAAACAGGTAAAAAAAATACTAGGGCATACCTCGCAAATTATTGTTGTTAAATCGTTGGGAGGCATGAAGGCCGAGATGAGCTTATGTCAAAGGCGAGGAGCTTGGGTGCCAGTGTTTAGCTCTCCCTTTAGGGCGGTTATTGGAAAAAAAGGGATAGCGTCGATTGGAAAAAAGGAAGAAGGCGATTTAAAAACACCAGCAGGCTTATATCCAATCGGTGAAGCATTTGGAACACAGCCCTTAGCACTTAAAATGGATTATAAATATATTACAGCAGACGACAAATTCATTGATGATGTTAACAGTAGCCACTACAACAGCTGGGTCAATGGTACAACCGCTGCGAAAAGTTATGAAACGATGTTAATCGAACTATATAACTTTGGCGCTGTTATAAATTACAATATGAATCCAACCATAGCAGGAGCAGGTAGCGCCATTTTCATACATATATGGCGTTCGCCAAATTTACCCACTAATGGCTGTATCGCTTTGGAAAAAAAACACTTACTAAGGATGCTCCATTGGCTTGATAAGGCACAGAATCCCTATATTTTTGTGTATTAAAGCATCGGATATCTGCTGCAATGATGAAAAGAGAACAAGCTGCTGCGCCCTATATCATCACAAATAGTAGTTTACTCAGTTGTATAAAAATAGTTGATCAATGTTTATTTAGCATTTTGGTGTTTGAGCATCTATTAACTAGTTTTAGAGCTAAAATCCCCAAACTAAACCTTCTAACTCCTTCAAGTTATTCACTTTATCCTTCCAATTAGGAATTCTTACCTGAATATTTAAATTACTATATTGATGGAGAAGCATTAATGCCATCAATTGATGACTCAAGATCTCCGTCATTTCATTTGGCAAATAACCATAAGAAGTTAAAAATTCACGAAGTAATTGCTTGTCACCTTGTATCAAGAAAGCGCCTGGGCCAAGTAAATCATACTCAGGCAACCCTAGCATCGCATCTCCAAAATCGATCAGCCCACAGATATGCCAAACGCCATCAATTTGTGTTACCAAAAAATTCATCGGGGTATATTCCCCCGTTAAAATAACTGGCTTTATGTTCTTCGGTAATGTCTCTTTGATTGAGCCCAGATAGGCAGGTAGCTGTTGCAGTAAAGTCGCTGAAAGCCCTTTAGTTGGTGTTGTTCTACACAATTCGCTATTTGTTTTTCAAGAAATTGTGGCCAATTGCAATCAATTGCTTCAAGCCCATCTGTTGGTAAAGCATGAACTTCTCGAATAAGTTGCCCTAATTCGCGAAGAATGACTATCTTATTGTTGTAGGGCATCCTTTCCCAAAGGGTTTCTAAATTTTTTCCTTCAAGTTTGCTCATGATTAGATAGGGCCAGCCAAAGACTTCGCCCTCGTGTTCAAGTGTGGGTGTTTTTACTGAAAGTTTCCCATCCAAATGGATTAACACTAATCGCTCACTTGCAAATTGACTTCGATGAAAGGGCGGGAAAATTTTAATGACTTTGTTTTCCCCATATGAGAAGACAATATTTGTTCCGTCTGAAAAGAGTGTTAATGATGCTTCTGGAAATTGTTGTTTATGAATAACCGCCCTAGCGAGATCTTCTTCAATAGGGGTCTTTAGTTTTTCATAGTCTTCAAAAGTTTGAATAGTAGAAAGTATTTGCTTTAAACTCGTGTTATCCATTAATTCATTCCTAATATCATTTGTTCTTTTGTCTTCAAGCGTTATTCGCGAATAGTAATATTATTCATAATAATTTTCACACATTGTTTCTCAATAAACCTAGCGACCATCACAATTAATCGCCTTAGCTCTCAGATGGAAGCATGACAGAGGATGCTGAATTGGGATTAAAAATTATCATTTAGCCTCTTTAAAAGGTGTTTTAAAGAACTTTTTTCCTCTTCTTTAAAGCCACTTAAAGCAAATTGATTTAGCTCATGAGCACATTGTTCAATGATTTTTTGACAATTTCGCCCTTTTTCGGTCAATCTAATTTCAATAACTCGTCTGTCTGTTTGGCTTCGAGTTCTTATAATCAGCCCATCACGTTCCATGCGATCAAGGGTTCTAACCGCCGTGGGCTGCTCTATGCCAATCTGCTTGTGCATTTCAGATTGTGTCAAACCATCTTGTTGATAGAGAGCCATTAAAAAATAAGTGTAGGCGTCAGTAAGGCCGTATGGCTTCAATAATTCATTGGCTTTTTTAATTAACAAGCGACTTGCTCTTTTGATAAGGGTTGAGGGATGCATTTTTTCGTCCATTTTTACATAGCTTGCTATATATTAACAAGCTATGTAAAATTAATCTAGTTCATTAATAATGAGGTTAGTAATGATTAAACAACCAATTTTCCAAGTAGATGCTTTTACCTCTACATTATACGAAGGAAATCCTGCTGCTGTTTGCCCGTTAGAATATTGGCTAGATGATTCTGTCATGCAGCTTATTGCAAGAGAAAACAATTTATCGGAAACAGCCTTTATTGTTCGCGATGGTCAGGATTACCAAATACGTTGGTTTACTCCTAATACAGAAGTTGATTTATGCGGACATGCTACTTTAGCTAGTGCCTTTGTTTTATTCACGTTGTTAGGGCATCAAGAACAAGAAATCATCTTTAAAAGTAAAAGTGGGTTCTTAACGGTAAAGAAACAAGAGAATCTAATGCAAATGGATTTTCCTAGGCTACCTTTTAAAAGAATAGAACCAAATTCTGAACTGATAGAAGCCATAGGAATAGTTCCAGAAGAAGTCTATCAAAGTAAGTTTGATCTGTTATGTATTTTTAATGATGCGATGCTAATTAAACAGGCGAAACCTGATTTAAATGCTCTAGCAGAGATGTCTTGTCGAGGCATTATTTTATCAGCTCCGGGTACCGAGACTGATGTTTATTCAAGGTGCTTTTATCCTGGTTGTGATGTGCCCGAAGATCCTGTAACTGGATCTGCACATTGTGTCATTGCTCCTTATTGGTGTGCGCGTCTCAATAAACAAAAAATCCATGCTTGCCAAGGGGGAAGCCGTCAAGGGGAGCTTTGGTGCGAAGTAAATCAAGATAGAGTTATATTATCGGGGTACAGTCAATTGTATTTACAAGGTGAAATTTGGGTTCCTTCATTTCAAAAGGAGTTTGGTCATGGCACTTAAATTATTATCGCTTTCTGAAGTAAAGCAAAGTATTACCATGCCTGAGGCTATTGACGCTACGGAAAGGGCATTTATTCAGTTAGCACAACAAGAAGCAACCTTGCCTTTACGAACGGGTATTCCAGTAGGAAAAAATGGGTTAACACTCACCATGCCTGCTTATTTATCGAAAGAAAAAATCTTAGGATTAAAAGTGGTTTCTGTGTTTCCTGATAATGTACAGCACAATAAACCATCCATTAATGGAACTATTTTGTTGCTTGATGCGACCACCGGTGAGCCTCTGATGTTAATGGATGCTGGTTATTTAACAGCATTGCGGACCGGTGCTATTTCTGGCTTAGCAACAAAATATTTTTCGCAGGATTTGTCATCCACTGTAGCCATTGTGGGAGCAGGAGTACAGGCCATCACTCAGCTTGAAGCTGTTGCTGCGGTGCGCCAAATTGAGCGAGTATTGGTGTGGTCACGAAATTTAGATAGTGCAGGAAAATTTGCTAAGGAAATGGGGGCCTTCTACGATGTTCAAGTTTGTGAGCAATTATCTTCCGCTTTAAAAAAAGCTGATATCATATGCACCGCGACAGGAAGTACAGAACCCTTGATTCATCTACAAGATCTTCAATCCCATGCTCATGTGAACGCGATTGGCTCGCATCATCCCTCTATGCAAGAAATAAGTGGTGAAGTGCTTCAAAAAGCATTGGTGATAGTGGATCAAATAGAAGCGGTTATGAAAGAAGCGGGTGAAATTATTAATGCTGTGGAGCAACAAAAAATTAAAAAAGAGTCGATTATTGAACTTGGTTCTTGGTTACTAAACAAAGACCCTCAGATTCAAGAAAGACTTACCGTATTTAAATCGGTTGGCCTTGCGATTCAGGATTTGGGGGTGGCTCAAGTTGTATATCAAAATGCTTTAAAAATGAATTTAGGCTCTACGTTTAAGCTTAATTAATGAGGATACTCCCATGCGGCCCTTACATCTTCTAACACCCCTTATCGAATCGCAGTATTTAAAAAATAAACTAAATAAACAGATATATTTCAAACTGGAGTGCATGCAACCACCAGGTTCATTTAAATTACGTGGGATCGGCGCATTATGCCAAGAAGAACTACAGCGAGGTGCAAAAGCTTTTGTTGCTTCATCAGGTGGTAATGCAGGGGTCGCTGTGGCTTATTGTGGGATGAAACTCGATGTGCCTACAACTGTATTTATTCCTAATACCAGCAATCCTATTTATATTCGGGCAATTAAATCGTATGGTGCGGAAGTGATTGTTGCCGGTCAAGTATGGGATGAAGCGCAGCAAGCCGCATTAAATTTTGCTACACAACAACAAGCAGCTTATATCCCCCCTTTCGATCACCCGACTCTATGGAAAGGGCATGCGTCTATGATTACAGAAACAATTCAACAAGGACTCTCAAAACCTGATGCCGTTATCTTATCTGTTGGTGGAGGTGGCCTTGCCTGTGGTGTTTTGGAGGGGATGCATCAAAATCGGTGGGAGAATGTGCCTCTTATTGCTGTGGAAACAAAAGGCGCTGATGCGTTTGCCCGCTCTGTAAAGGCTAATAAATTAGTTACATTAGAAGCTATTACCAGCAAAGCAACCAGCTTAGGCGCAAAACGGGTGGCGCAAAAATTAATGGATTGGATAAAAATTCATAAAGTAGAGAACATCGTTGTTACTGATGACGAAGCTGAACAAGCGTGTTTGAATTTTGCGCACGAGCAGCGAATTCTGGTGGAGTTATCTAGTGGTGCTTCATTGTCTTTATTATATAACGAGCATCCAGCTCTTCATGATGCTGAATCAATTTTGGTTATAGTTTGTGGCGGGATAAATACCCCTTATTTTAACTAAAATATTGTTTATTTCACAAATCGTTTGCCAAGATTGTTCATCAAAAATCTTTTTTTGTTTTCTAAAAAGTTTATAGGCTCTCTCTAGAATGGATAAAGGAAAAAGCACCAATACTGAAGCTAGTTGGCAAATTTTTGAGTTTTTCATGCAAAATTAGATATGGCAAAGAGGAACATACCAGCTTTAGTCCGTGCTTCCGTGCATTATTACAATACTGAATCAGAAATAGACCTCTTTTGTTCTGCGCTTCGCAATCTATTAAAATAAAGTGCTTGCAGATTTAATCATTTTACTGAGTTGCTCGATGACTTGATCTCCCATTTGAACGGTTGATATCAATGTGTTTGATTGGCTCATAATATCCTTTGTCCGGAGTCCACTATCCAAAATCCGAGCTACTGCTGTTTGAATCATTTGCGATTCTTTAGCTAATTTAAAAGAATATTGAAACATCATAGCTACACTTAGAATCGTTGCTAAGGGGTTTGCTAGATCTTTTCCTGCAATGTCGGGTGCACTACCATGGATTGGCTCATACAATGAATGTTGTTCACCAAAGGAGGCCGAAGGCAACATGCCCAGAGATCCTGTTAGCATCGAGCCCTCATCTGATAAAATATCACCAAATAAATTAGCAGTGAGTATCACATCGAATTGTTTAGGATTTCTTATGAGTTGCATGGCAGCATTGTCCACATACATGTGAGTCAGCGCCACATCAGGAAATTCACTGTCTCGTATTTTTTGAACGGTTTCACGCCATAGCATCGAAGTTTCTAATACATTCGCTTTATCAACGGAACAAACTTGGTTTTGTCTCTGACGAGCAAGTGTTAATCCAACTCGAGCGATACGTTCTATTTCGGAGGTAGAATAGCACATGGTGTTAAATCCATGCCTCTGACCATCCATTTCACTGATACCTCGTGGTTCACCAAAATAGACATCACCTGTTAATTCCCGGACAATCATTAAATCCAAACCATCGATATATTCTTTTTTTAGGGGTGATGCATCAGCCAGGGCATGAAAAACAGTTACTGGTCTTAAATTGGCAAAGAGGTCCAATTCCTCACGGATTTTAAGCAGACCTTTTTCAGGTTTATATTGATTTTCAATGCTCTCCCACTTTGGTCCACCAACTGCCCCCAATAGAATACTATCGACTTGTTTTGCAGTAGTGAGTGTTTCATTATCTAAAGGCACCCCATGTGTATCTATAGCAGCTCCGCCGATGAGTCCATAAAGCAAATCAAAGTGGTGTGATGAATTTTTATTAAACCACTCAAAGACTTTCACTGCTTCTGCAACAACTTCAGGACCAATCCCGTCGCCAGGAAGAACAAGGATTCTTTTATGCATAGTAATCTCCAGAATAGAGCCAAGGTTGCTCGATTTTTTGTTTCTTTTCGAATGTAGCGATCTCTTTTTCATAAGTTAATGTCTCACCAATCTCATCGAGTCCGTTCAATAAAGAATCGCGTCTGTATGCATCAATAACAAAGGGAATTTCCAGAGAAGCAATGCTGATTATTTGTAACTCTAAATTGACTGTTGATAAGTTGTTTTTTTGTTCTGCAAGTTGTTGAATCGTCGCTTTTGGTAAGACAATAGGCAGCAAGCCATTTTTAAAGCAATTGCTATAAAATATATCGGCAAAGCTTGGTGCAATAATCACTCGAATACCGAAATCAATTAAAGACCAAACTGCATGTTCTCGGCTTGAACCACAACCAAAATTTTCTTCACTCAACAAAATGGTTGTACTTTGAAATTCCGGTTGATTTAAAATGAAATTCGATTTTGGGTTATTATTTTCATCGTATCGCATTTCAGCAAATACATAGGCACCTAAACCTGTTCTTTTAATCGTTTTAAGATATTGTTTAGGAATGATCATATCGGTATCAATATTCGCAATGGGCAAATAAGCCATAATACCTGTGATTGTTTTAAATGGTTGCATCCTAAAATCCTCTATTAATCAATGTTCGGACATCAGTCAATCTTCCTGCAATTGCAGCAGCGGCAGCCATTGCAGGGCTCATTAAATGTGTACGTCCACCGCGCCCTTGTCGTCCTTCAAAATTACGATTGGAAGTGGAGGCACAACGTTCACCTGGCTGTAGTCGATCTGCATTCATGGCTAGGCACATTGAGCAACCAGGTTCACGCCAGTCAAAACCCGCGCTTATGAAAATTTGATCTAAACCCTCAAGTTCCGCTTGCTCTTTTACAAGCCCTGAGCCAGGAACAACCATTGCATAAACACCAGCAGCCACCTTACGACCTTGAATTACTTGAGCTGCATCACGCAAATCCTCAATACGCGCATTAGTACATGAACCAATAAACACTTTATCTATTTTGATGGTGTGTAAGGGTATTCCTGGTGTTAATCCCATATAATCTAAAGCACGTTGCATAGAATCTTTCTTGACGGGATCGGATTGATTAGCCGGGTCAGGCACTAAAGCGTCGATAGGTAAAGCTGTTTCAGGGCTAGTTCCCCAAGTGACATAAGGAGCTAACTTAGAGGCTTCCAATGCAATTTCTTTATCGTATATTGCATCACCGTCAGCTCGCAAATTACGCCAATAATTGATGGCTTTATTCCATAGTTCACCTTGAGGGACATAAGGTCGACCTTGCAAATAATTAAAAGTGACATCGTCCGGTGCGATGAGTCCTGCCCGAGCCCCAGCTTCAATGGCCATATTACATACGGTCATTCTTTCCTCCATTGAAAGTGCTTGTATTGCAGATCCAGTAAATTCAATGACATGACCAGTCCCTCCCGCAGTACCAATTTTCGCAATGACGGCCAGAATGATATCTTTTGCTTTAACCCCAAAAGGAATGGTTCCCTCAATATGAACACGCATATTTTTTGACTTTTTTAACACCAGTGTTTGTGTAGCAAAGACATGCTCTACTTCACTAGTCCCAATACCAAACGCTAAGGCACCAAAGGCGCCGTGTGTTGAGGTATGGCTGTCACCGCAAACAATGGTTGTTCCAGGAAGGGTAAATCCTTGTTCAGGACCAACAATATGAACTATCCCTTGTCGCTTATCCAAAAGTTCAATGTAATGAATTCCGTGTTGATGACAGTTTTCTTGTAACCTACTGACTTGTAATCGTGACTCAGGATCAGTGATGCCCATTCGACGATTTTGGGTAGGAACATTATGGTCACTGACAGCTAGAATGGTATCAGGACGCCTAATTTTTCTAGCTGAAAGGGTTAGCCCTTCAAACGCTTGAGGGCTTGTAACTTCATGGATTAAGTGTTTATCAATATAAATAATGGAAGTACCATCAGGCTTATCGCAAACTTGATGTTGCTCCCAAATTTTGTCATACAAAGTTTTCATAATCTCTCCAAATTAAATAACTTCATTCTCTTCTTTAGGTCGGCAATAGGTTTCCTGAGTAAAGAATAAAGTGATGAGAGCCAAAATCAGAGAACCAGGTAATAACATTAGGGAAAAATGATATCCTTGTAATGTAAATTGATGGATCCCATTGACTATTTTCCCATCCCAAGTCCAATCTAGAAGAGCACCTACCAAAGGCTCATACAATGCTTCACATACAGAATCAAAAGTATTCATAATTCCAAGTACTGTGGCAGCCATCATTATTGGAAATGCTTCACGAATCATGGCGAAACTTGTAAAAAATCCACTAGCACCAAATCCAAAGAAAAATAACAGTACAATCAGAGTTGGCAACTCAAGTTTTGAACTATAAATCACTATTGATAAACAGAATAAGGCTAAAAAAGTACCCATAAAAAGTAGGGGTTTTCTTTGTCCCATAAAATCGGATAACCAGCCCAAAAAGGGTGCACCTACAGCAAACCCTATAAAAATTGAGGATACTGCCAAGGCCGCATCTGCTCTTGTAAGATGATGAGCTGTTTCTAAAAAGGGCACACCCCATAACCCCCCAAAAACCGAAACTGGTGCAAAAGCAAGCCCACTATACAAAGATAAAAACCACGTTTGTTTATTCATAATGATACTTTTAAAAGAATATCCTTTTTTCTTGTTATTTTTTGAGGGTGAAGTAACTTTTATTGACTTGTCTCTGACAATAACAAAATAGGTAATGCCCCAAAAAACACCTATTAAACTAATCGTCTCAAGTGCCTTACGCCAACCGATATGCTGCACTAAAAGAGATAGGGGCATTTGTCCACCTACAGCACCCAGCATCGCTGCTGTCATAAACATTCCTGAAACTAAAGCAAATCGTTTTGGAGTAAACCACAAGGATGCCAATTTAAAGCAGGAGACTGCTGCAAAGGCAGCAGCTCCTCCCATCAATGCTCGGCTAAGACAGGCTAACCACAGTGTATTTGCTTGTGAAAAAATAAAGGTACTGATGCTGCAAATAAAGATCGCGCCGGTTGTAATCAATCTTGGACTATATTTGTCAAGCATCATTCCCACCGGAATTTGCATAACCAAATAGGCATAGAAATAAAAGGCTGATAAATTACCAAGCCCTGCGCCGTTGACTTGAAACGCCTGCATCAAATCATTTGTCATCACCGAGGGAGAAACCTGGATTAAATACTTATAAAAGAAAAATCCAGCAGCAATAGTCCAAATAATCCACGGATAAATTAGAGCCAACCATTTATTATGACTATTACTCATCATCACCTCTAACCAGATTGTTATACGCTGAAGTGATTGCTTGAGTAATTGCACCGACTTCAAAAGTGTGATTCCCAATCTGAGAGACAGCTGCTACTTCAACTGCACTGCCGGTTATAAAAATTTCCTCTGCCTCAGTCACTTCGTAAGGATGAATATGTCTCTCTATTACAGGAATATGATGATTTTTTGCAATAGCAATCACAGTCTGCCGAGTAATTCCATTTAAAAAGCAATCGGCAATAGGTGTGTGAATTACACCGTTTTTAACCATAAAGAAGTTAGCACCTGTACACTCAGCCACAAAGCCGCGATAATCCAACATTAAGGCATCGTGAAACCCAGCTTGTTCGGCCTTATTCTTGCTTAAAGAACCAATCATGTACAATCCAGCGGCTTTTGCAGTAACAGGTGCTGTTGAGGGCGAAGGACGTATCCAATCAGCCCACATCAGTTTTAATCCATTAGTCCTACCATTTTCATCAGGAAAATAGGATTTCCATGGCCAAGCTACAATAGCCACGTGTACCGTGCATGAATGTGAAGCAACGCTCATAGTCTCATTACCACACCAAGCAATGGGACGTACATAGGCATCTTGTAAATTATTTCTACGAATCAAATCTTCAGTGATTGAATTTAATTCAGCAACGGTATAAGGAATTGTAAAACCAAGGGTAGAGGCAGATGCATGCAAGCGTTCATTATGCTCATTCAACTTAAATATTTTACTATTGTAAGCACGCTCTCCCTCAAAAACAGCAGAGGCATAATGTAATCCATGCGTTAAAATAGGGACTTGGGCATCATCCCAAGGTATAAATTGGCCATCCATCCAGATAATACCTTTTTCGGGGCAAATAGCTTCTTGCATAATAGATGTTGTTCCTTCCACTAAAGCAATGATGTCTTCATCGAAAATTTCTTTTTGTGCATCGCCAATTTGTTTGAATTTTTTGAATAACTCTGTAAAGACATCCTCTTCAACATGAATTTTCAATGCCGCTAATTTATTACGAAACGCAGCTCGACCCGAATGTTTCCCCATGCTTAATTTAGATCCTGCAAACCCTACTGACTCAGGAGTCATGATTTCATAAGTCTCTCGACACTTCAGCATACCGTCTTGATGAATGCCTGACTCATGAGCAAAAGCATTCTCACCGACGATGGCCTTATTTTTTTGCACTATAAATCCACTGGCTTTTGAAACTAATTCAGAAATCGAAGCAATATGAGTGGAGTCCACACTGATCGCAAAAGGAAATTGATCTGACCTGGTTTTAATAGCCATAATAATTTCCTCTAGCGCTGCATTTCCTGCGCGTTCTCCAATGCCATTAATAGTGCATTCAATTTGCCGTGCGCCAGCATTAATAGCGGCTATTGAATTAGCCACTGCCAGGCCTAAATCATTATGACAGTGCACTGACAAAATGACTTTATCGATATTAGGTACTTTATTTTTTAATGCTTGGATTAAATCACTGTATTCCTGAGGTGTTGTATAGCCGACCGTATCAGGGATATTGATTGTGCTGGCTCCTGCATTAATGGCAATTTCAACCGCACGAGCCAGAAAATCAATGTGAGAGCGTGTTGCGTCCATTGCAGACCACTCAACATCATCACACAAATTTCTGGCGTTTTGCACAGAAGATGCTATTGCTACCAGTGCTTCATCTTGGGTTATTTTAAATTGATATTTCAAATGCAAATCTGAAGTTGAAATAAAAGTATGAATTCTAGGTTTCTTTGCTAATTTTAAAGCAGAACTTGCTGCTTCAATATCGGCTATTTTTGCTCTAGCCAAACTGCATACAGTAGCATTTTTTACCACCTGACTGATTTGTTCAATACAATGGAAATCTCCAGCTGATGCAGCAGCAAAACCTGCTTCAATGATATCAACACCCATACAATCAAGTGCACAAGCAATTTCAATTTTCTGACTTAGAGTCATCGTGGCACCGGGGGCTTGTTCACCATCTCTCAGAGTGGTATCCAAGATAATAATTTGCTCTCTGGTAACTGCAGTCATTTGATATCTCCAAGGCAACTTTAAGTAAAAGCGTTGTTAATCGTTATATGTACTATTTTAACCAATTTGCCTTGATATTAGATTGCAAAGATTGCTCCAGATAAGGATCATTATGAAATTAAATTTTAATAAATTTAAATTTTTTAGTTAAAAATGCTAATATTAAAAAATATTAAACAATTTTTATTATGAGTAAATGTATGATAGACCGCACAGATAAAAAAATACTTGAAATTCTACAGACCGATGCCCAGATCTCTAATCAAGATCTTGCAGATCGAGTCGCACTCTCACCATCACCCTGTCTGCGACGAGTAAAGCAATTAACCGATAACGGTTATATTAGCAAACAAGTGACCCTCTTAAATCCAGAGAAAATTGGTCTAGAATTAACCGTCATCGTTCTCGTAGGGTTAAATACTCATCAGCCTACTGTTATGAATGCATTTGAAGAAACCATGCAATCACTGCCCGAAGTGATTGAATGTTATTTGATTACAGGACAATCTGCTGATTATTTATTGAAAATAATTGTACCTGATTTGAAAGCTTATCAATCTTTTCTATTAGGAAAATTAACAGGTATTAATGGGGTTAGTAGTGTGCATTCTAGTTTTATACTACGTACAGTTTGCGACACAACAGCATTGCCACTCGATCACCTATGAAAATGATTATGAATTTTTCTCCTATTGCAAACATTCCTCAGATGCACTTAAGGAAATAATTAAAATAGAATCATTTTGTGCAGTTGAGTATTTTTCTCAAAAACGTATTTCGGTTACTAAACAGGCTATATTTTATTTTTGAAAGGATAATTAGCAGCCATTTATGAAGGATAATCGGTTTTCTTAATTAGCCTCAACAATTCTGTCGTTACAATAAATAGAAATTGTATTAACGTTGAAGCCATTGCCACATTAATTTTCTTTTTATTATTTCCACTAAATATAAATAGCTACAAGTTGCAACCATTAGAAACGCAAAAAAAGTTAATGGCAAAGGCACAAATCCTAGGGTTGTAGCTATTGGTGTGAATGGCAATAAAATACCAATAGCAGTTACGGTAAGCACAGTTATTATTAGGGGTACGCTTGGACGGCTTTTGAAAGGGTTTTTGATGGTTCTGATTATAAAAATGACTAATGTTTGAGTAGCCAATGATTCTACGAACCAACCTGTTTGAAATAAGGATTCTGAGGCATTAAATAGGTTGAGCATCACATAAAAAGTAATAAAATCGAACAAGGAACTGATTGGCCCGATAAAGAACATAAAACGTTTGATAATATCAATATTCCAATGCTTGGGTTTAACAATAAAGCTACTATCAACATTATCTGTTGGAATTGTGATTTGTGAAACATCATAAAGTAGATTATTTAGCAGAATTTGTATGGGCTTCATGGGTAAAAAAGGCAAGAATGGAACAGCGAACGCCATACTTAGCATGTTACCAAAATTTGAACTTGTGCCCATCATTAAATATTTCATGACGTTCCCGAAAGATTTGCGTCCTTCAATGATGCCCTGAAGTAAAACCTTTAAGTTATGTTCTAGCAAGATAATATCAGCCGCTTCACGCGCGACATCAACAGCTCCTGACACAGAAATACCTACATCAGCGCTATGCAATGAAGGTGCATCATTAATACCATCACCAATGTAGCCAACGACATGGCCACGCGAACGCAGCGCACTGATAATCCGTTGTTTCTGTTGAGGGGAAACACGTGCAAAAACATTGGTTTCTTCTGCATGCTTTGCCAAAGCAGGGAATGATAAGCGCTCTAGTTCTTCACCGAGTAGAATCTTAGTTGTAGAAAAGCCTATTAAATTGCAAAGATGTTGAGTAACCAGTTCATTATCACCTGTTATTATTTTTATTTCCACGCCAGCTTGCTTAAGTTCGATAATAGTATCAACAGCATCAACCAAGGGAGGATCAAAAAACGCTAAAAAACCAGATAAAATCAACTCCTTTTCATCATTAACCCGATAACTCTCTTGTATTGCCATTTCACGATAGGCAATTGCTAGTACTCGATAACCTTGTTGGCTAAACGATTCAAAGAGAGTTTTACATTTTTGGCGTATTTTATCATTTAAGAGGTGGGTTTCTCCTTCAACCGTATACATTGAACAACGTTTAATGACTTGTTCGGGAGCACCTTTTGTAATCAATAAATGAGCTCCATTTTTATCGACTACAACGCTAGAGGCTCGGCGCTCAAAATCAAAAGGGATCTCGTCAATTTTAGTGTATGATTGGGCATCTGGATGATCATGACGTAAAATAGCCGCATCCAATGGACTAATATTTACTTTTTCTAATACAGCGATATCTAGAGGATTTTTAATATTTGTTCCAAATAAGCTATTAAGATACGCCAATAATATGACATGTTCTGATTTATTTCCTATCAAATCGACAACTTTGTCCAAAATCATTTCGCCTTTGGTCAAGGTTCCGGTTTTATCACTGCATAAAATATCAATACTGCCAAAATTTTGAATAGCAGCTAAATTTTTAACAATAACGTTCTGCTTTGACATACGAACCGCGCCTTTTGCTAAAGTGACCGTGATTATCATGGGTAAAAATTCCGGCGTAAGTCCCACAGCAAGCGCCACAGCAAAGAGTAATGATTCTAGAGGTGAATGATGAAGATAAATGTTGATTAAAAAAACAAATAAGACAAGAAAAATAACGGTTTTCATAATAAAAAGACCAAAATGTAAAATACCTTTTTCAAAGTCCGTACGTGGTGGAGTGGTTGTAAGATTTTCAGCAATTTGTCCAAATAAGGTATATTCTCCGGTAGTTATGACCAAGGCCATAGCATTCCCACTTACAATAGATGAACCGGAGAAAACAGCATTGATTGCTTCTGCTGGATTTTCTGGTGCGAGAGTTAATAAAGCCGCTTCTTTTTCCACAGGCAAAGATTCTCCTGTAAGGACTGCCTGTTGTACGTGTAAATCTTTAGCATGTAATAGTAAGCAATCTGCAGGTACCTTATCCCCAGCAACTAAGTAAATAACATCTCCAGGCACTAACTCACTACTAGGTATTTCCACCTGCTCATCATCTCGTAAAACAATGATAGTTGTTGCCACTTGTTCTTGTAATTTTTTTGCAGCTTGCAATGAACGATGTGTTTGAAAATAATCCAGAAAAATACTGAGACTTACTACGGTACCAATTATGACAGCATTTATGAGGCTTCCAGTAAAGGCTGAAATTACCGCAGCAATAATTAAAATAGCTACTAAAGGATTAGTGGAGTGGGCAATAGCATCGAATACTACGGAACGATAATGTTTTGAAGGAATCTGATTCGGCCCATATATTTTATACCGTTGTTTAAATTCTATTAACGTTAGTCCTTTCAGGGAACTATTCATATAAGCTAATGCCTGGTCTGAACTTAAGGTTAATAGTGTTTTTATATCCTGTTGCATGTCTGATCCTTGTCAATGTTGCTATTAGTGGCATGCATTTTCATTTAGGATCTTCGCATAATGTTGCAGAATCTAGATAAGAAGGAATGTCACATTTCCAATGAAATTGATGTTCTATTTTAGCTTTTAGTGCTTGTGCTGCCTCTGTTTCACCATGGGTGATGAATAGTTTACGGGGAGCTTTTTTTAGATGTGCCAACCAATGAAGCATTTCAGTAGAATCTGCATGTGCAGATATATTTTCTATTTGTGCTATTTCAGCACGTATTGGAATCATTTGCCCAAACATCTTTATTTCCCGCTCGCCTCGAATCATCCTATCCCCACGAGTTCCACCTACCTGAAAACCACTAAATAAAATTGTATTTTTAGGGTTAGGTGCAAAATGACGAATGTGATGAATAACGCGGCCACCGGTCGCCATTCCACTTGCTGAAATGATAATAGCGGGGAATTTTTGGTTATCTAACACAATAGATTCGTCAACCGAATTAACATAGTGAGCTACCCCGCACACTGCTCGATTTTGTTCTTTGGTTAATCGATTTTGTTCAGCATTGCGAGCAAAAATTTTTGTGGCATCGGTAGCCATTGGGCTATCAACAAACACAGGGATATCGGGAATTTCTTTTTTTGATTTTAATTCATGAAGATAATAAAGGAGTGTTTGAGTTCGTCCTACTGCAAAAGAAGGGATAATGATAGAACCACCACGTTTTACAGTACGATTAATAATTGCTTTCAACTGACTCAAGGGATCAGTATTGTCATGAATGCGATTGCCATAAGTTGATTCAATAACCAAAAAATTGGAAGATGGAGGTTTCTTCGGTGCAAACATCAAAGGATCGGTTTGTCTACCCAGATCACCTGAAAATAATATAGAAGTATCCCCCTGCTCTAAACGAATGAAGGATGCACCTAAAATATGACCGCCATAGTAAAAGGTAGCATATAGATTTTTAGCAATTTGAATGCGATCTTCAAAAGAAATGACCTGAAAATAGTTTAATGAGTCTTCTGCTTCTTTTTTTGTATAGAGCGGTAACGCCGGATGATGTTTAGAATAGCCTTTCCTATTTGCATAACGTGCATCTTCTTCATGAAGATGACCGCTGTCTGGTAATAAAATACTGCACAAATCTTTTGTGGCGGATGTGCATAGGACTTTTCCACGAAAACCATTTTTTATTAACAGAGGAATATAGCCACTGATCCTTCCTCGAAAACCCGTACACCAACATTAAGCCACTAACCCAAACTCAGTCGGTGTTTGATATCCGAGA
>NZ_LNXY01000020.1:963367-1053073 GCF_001467585.1 Legionella drozanskii LLAP-1 | reverse complement strand
TCCTCCAAGGCAAAAATTGGCTCTAGCGGCCTAATCCTCTACTTTTAGATTCAGTTAAAAATGGGGGGATTACCTTCCCATTCATTTGTATGATCAGCCAAGCCAGTAAGTAAATAGATGGGAATATACAAATTTAACATGCGCTCCTGAACGATGAACTGTGTAGTGCCAGGGGGTAATATTTTCCCCATAACTACAACATATTCAATATCTGATAAAGTCCAGACAGGAAACCTTAATCGTATGCAACCTGCAGAAGGCAACCCATTAGTGCTTAATGATATTCTATGCACTGAAACATTATTAACATATGAGTTGACTATCTGATGCCAATTATTCAAACGATCGATTATGCTTGACGGTTGTTTTACGGGAACAAGCCAGGACTCGAAACCTCTTTCATCAATTAAGCAGGCTGCCCATTCAGTTATTTGCAACTTGCTTTGCCATTTCCATTCAGGATCGGAGCGAAGTTTCTTGAGACATGAGCCAGTCGATATTTCATGCTCCCAGGTCGATAATATAATTTTTTCTGAATTTATAATTTGTGCAGGGATTTTAGTACTATGGAACATAGTGCTTGGAAACGATGAGCACCATCAATAACTAGATATCTACCATCATTCATTTTTGTTACAAGAATAGGGTGGCGCAAATACCCTTCTGATAGAATTGCAGATTTGATTTTCTCTAAACTAAATTCCTCATGCGCTTCATGGATTGTTATATTGCATGCAGGAATGAGACATAATGAAGAAAGCATCTTAACAACCTAAAATATATGCTTTACAAGTACAAAAGGGTTTGGAGTTAATTCCTCAATAGTTTTATGTAAAGAGAGTTCCACAAGATTACTAACAGTCCGAAAAGTCAGGGGAAAAGTAAGACCTTTAGTTAATTTATTTGGCACAATAATGCATCGAAGCCCAGCACTCACAGCAGCTGATGCTCCAACTGGAGAATCCTCAATTGCAAGTGCCTCATCAGCCTTGATCTGAAAATGATCTAATACCATTTGATAAGCCTCTGGATTTGGCTTTGACGCTTTTACATCTTCTTTGGTAATAATCAAATCAAAATAGGTTAAAAGATTTGTTCTTTCAAGGTGGCCAACAACCCAATATCGTGGTGAACTAGATGCCACTGCCAATTTCAATCCAAGTGCGTGAGCTGTTAATATCCAATCTTCTATTCCCGGTAAAGGCTTAAGGTCAATAACTAACTCGGCCAATTTTTCGCGTCGATGCTTTGTCACCTGGTCACGATCTAAAGGCCTTCCTAGTGTTTTTTCTAAATGTAACATGGGGTCAAAATTTTGGGGGGTTATGTGTACCCGCCTTAGCCATTGTTCAACCGGCAAAATAGAATTGTAGTTAGAGTAGATATATTGCCATGCAGTCAATTCAGTGTGCTCTGTGTCAAGAATAGTTCCATCAAAATCAAAAATAATGGCTTTCATTTTATCTCTCAGTAAACTTGTAAAAGTGGTGATTTATTTAAGAAGTCTACCAACTTGATTTTGCTAATTAATACAACAATAGAAACCAGAAAGCTCATTATTAACAAGCTTAACCAGTACCACTCTAAATGCTGGCTATTATCTGCAAAACTATAAAATACGGTGCCCGGTACACTTGCGAATGCACCCCCAATAGCCCATGTACATGTCGAAAAACCCAAATACAGACCTGATTTCCCAGCAGGAGCAAATGTTATTGCAAGTAGATCAACTACTCCTATAAATAATATTTCTCCAATCGTAAATAAACTAATCGCGAAATAAAGCATGTACTCGCCTGGAAACATACATAACGACCAAGCAATCCCCATTAAAAGTGTGCCAAATGCTAGCATTGTAAATTTAGTTGAGAGAGTTAGGTTGCTAATCATTCGGCTACACCAATACTGAAAAACAATAATCAATATAGCGTTCCATGCATTTAAATATGCTATTAATTGTTCACCATTAGGCATTTTTAAAACGTAAAGTGGTAAGACTATATATAACTGGGTGAGGATAAACCAAACTCCTGTAATGAGACTACAATAAATCATAAAGGGTCTTGATGAAAAAACGACAAACATATCTTTAAGTCTGATAGCAGGTTTATTTTTATCTTCTGGGGAGGGCTTTAACCAAATTATCGAAAGAAGCAAAAAAATACCGTAAACACCTGCCGAAAAGAAAAATGTCAGTGGTAAAATCCCTTTATCAGAAAACCAAACATAGGTTAGAGGACCAAGAAGGGAGCCAATATGCATAGTAATGTAGAAGAAACCAAATGTAACAGCGGTATTTTGTCCTTCCTTTGGTTTTGCTAAAATTGCCCGACTGCTAATATTATATAAGCATCCACCAGCACCACTTAGAAATATAATAATAGCTAGAAGCCAAAAGTTTGTTACCCAGCTCATAGTCGTATAGGCTAATACTTCCAAGGCTAAACCTACTAGTATCATATTACGAGAGCCAAATTTATCGCTCCAATAACCTGCCAATATGCCTAAGCCTCGGCGACTAAGATTAAGAATAGCCAATAAAATTCCCGCATCGATTGCGCTCATCCCTAAATACTTAGTTATATAAATCATTAAAAATGGTATAACCAAATAATAGCCATAGCTCGTAAAGAGTCGGCCAAAAACAACAAGTGCTGTATTACGGCTAATCATTAGTAACCTCAATACGTACAGATTTAGTTAAGCTATCCACTTTAAAGTCCAGTTCATCCAATGTTTCTGCTGTCACAATCATGTGGCCATGCGCCTGAAAAATACGCGGCGGCAATAATACTTCATCACCTATTTTTTTGTACATTTCGATTTCAACTGTCTGGAGATCTTCCGAAATTTTTTCAATGCCTTCTATTTTAGTAATTGTTCCCTCATTTTCCGCAAAAAATAGTCGAAAGCCAGTAGCCTTTTGGTTGCATTCAGTAAGATCTAACTGTATAATATCCTGGTTGAATTTCTGTGACTTCTGAGGCTTCAACATCTATATCGTAAGTACCTGTTCCGGTACCTGTTAGTATAACGCAAGGTATTCCTGATTTTTTAAATTGCTTGACTACATTACTTGCCATCTCCATTACCTGTAATGAACGACTCTTTCTCTCGTCATGGAGGTTATATGTTGAAGGTTGCCAGCATAGCATTGAATTCCCATAAGATTTAACCATTTAAATTGTCCTATTTTTAAAGCAAAGCTTAATGCGTTTTCTGGTTTTATACCTGTTCTACCTATTCCTGAGTCCAAATCAACCAAGACATTGATTTTAGATTGAATTGTTTGGCCTGCTTCATTTAAATCATGCAAATTTTTTTCATTATCTACCACGACTATAGTTTCAGGAGCCTTTTTTATACATGAAATTAGGCGTCTTATTTTATTTTCAGTGATTACAGGAGAAGTAATTAAAATATTATTTATTCCCACATCAATCAGGGCTTGCGCTTCAGATACTTTTGCAGCACTAATTCCTATTGCTCCATATTCTATTTGCAATTTCGCCAATTTGGAGCATTTGTGGGTTTTTACATGGGGGCGAATGTTCACTTGAGTATTTTGGGAGTGCTGGCGCATTACATTTAGGTTAAACTCCAATGCACTTTTATCAATAACCAAACAGGGTGTATCAAGTTCAATTTTATTTATTTTGTGTAGGATTTTTGACAAGACTCTCTTGAATAGTGTTTTAGGGTTTGTCGACAATCAGCTAGTTATCATTTTGCTTCGAAAAACCAAATTGATGACGAAATTCTGAACTATATCAAATAAATTAAGCATTGTTGACATATTACGAGATGGGCAAGTATTATTCATCGTGGATTTTTAATAACTAGGATGTGTTGTGACTAAAATAGATGTAAAACTAAAATCTCTTTTTGATCTAATGCCTGGAGCATGGGGTTGTAAAGATGAAAACTCTGTATTTATGTATGCTAACAAAGAATATGGACAAATTATTGGTCTTGATCATCATGAGGATGTTATCGGTAAAACGGACTTTGATATGCCATGTGATACGGTTAATTTTGCTGAAATGTTTCGTGAGCAAGATAAACAAGTTATCCAAACAATGAGTAAAATGAGAATTCTGGATATCCATCCTTTCGCTGGAGGACAATGGAAGGCCTATATTTTCACCAAAACACCTTTATTGGATGAGGAAACAAATCTTTGTGTTGGAACTATTTTTCACGGCATGGATGTAACCAATGTTACAACGCTTGAAATCGGCTCTTTTTTATCTCGTATGTCAGTTGAAGGGGTAAGTAACGATCTTTGCGGTCAAAGCAGCTATATGTTAAATGCTACGTTTAACGATATAAAATTAACGGATCGTCAGTCGGAGGTTCTTTTTTATATCCTTAGAGGTAAAACAGCCAAGCAAATATCTTTGTATTTAAATTTATCTTCACGAACTGTTGAAGAATATTTATTACAATTAAAACATAAGTTTAATGCTGACAATAAATATGAGCTTATAGATAAAGCTATTGCTGCAGGATTTTTAAACACTATCCCCGAAAGCATATTTAATACTCAATTATCCATAGTAATGAAGGATTAAATTAAATCCTGAGATAGTTTTGTAGCATTCTTTACCCATTACCAATAAAATAATGTTGGATTTTTTCGAGAATAATCACGTTGCAAAGAGCTATTAATAGCTTTAGATCGAAATTTAGTCCACTGCTTTGAGCGCATTCTGTAGTTTAGACTTTTGTAGTATTTTATTATCAATTATCATAAATAATATGCAGTATGAAGTAAAGAATATCCGTAATTACTACGGATAACCAAAAGATTTATTTAGTGTAACAATACTGGTGAGAGGTAATTGTATTGGAGTACGTATGAAATGGCTAACCCATCGATTACCTCACATATTCAGCGGCAAAGGTTGGAGAACTTTTTCTTACGCGGCTCATGGATTCGCGTATAAAAATTATTATTAATAGATGTTAAGTATGGATGGTAAATTGACATGTTGTATGATGTATTCAAGTTCCAAGCAATGGAAGCCCTTAATAAGCACCCGTTTAATCAACTGCATTCTAGGGATCAAATAATTAGTTTGTTTCCCCATTTTTTAGGAATTTCTTTAGCATTTCCTTACATACAAGCGGGCTCTCAATTATCGCTTATTAGCGAATCAATCAAATCTAACCAAGATATACCTTCACATGTAGAAATAACGAGTGTAGTAGGTAATTTTCTCTGTTGGGATGAAACCGGAGGCCATTATGTTGTTGAAAAATTTGGTAAAGCAGGCCTTCAGAATATTTTAGATACAAAAAAATGGTTTCATTCTAATTTGCTAAGACGTGATATTGAAATTCTAACTGGCAGGCCTATTATTCCTGATTTTTCAGGACCTACTCGCAGTTATTTGTTATCTCTTATTGAGGGGCTAAGCAACCAGGATTCTGTAATTAGATGTGCCTATATGGTTGCATTTGAAGCCCATGCTCACACTATTATCGAATCTCTATGGGCTGGAATTAAAAGAAATTTTGATCATGATTCAAATGAGCTAATTTATTTCAAAACTCACGTTGGTGGGGATGACCCGGCAGAGGCATACCATATTGAGATGGTACATAAAATGCTGGAATTAATAGTTTGTAAAGAAGAAGAATCTAAATTTCAGGATCATGCAATGCAAGCTTTATATGAAAGTTTAAATTGGAGTGCCTCAATTTCAAACCTCCCAATAAATTGAGTCTAGAACATTAAGGACTTGTAACATAGAGTGCAAGGATAAACGGATGCAAACAATTTTTTTCAGGCAAAGAGAGAGAACATCACGGCCTCTTCATAAATTAATTTTTATTGTTTTTACATATATTTTTCTTGCTCTAATGTATTCACATAATTTATTAGCCAATCTACTCATTGCATTTATATTGGGATTTATTTTGGCTGGAGGTTTAAATTTAGCGCATGAATGTCTACATCAGACGTATCTTAAAAATAGATTCCTCAATACCCAGATTGGCAGATTTTTTTCAGCGATCTTGCTAATAAATTTTACACTATACAAAGAGCATCACTTACAGCATCATAAATATGTTGGAACAGAAAAAGATACAGAAACTAAAATTGAATTCAAATCTTTGGCTCACTATATTTTTTTTATAACGGGTTTACCTTTTGCATTTGCAAAAATTTCAAAGACATTGAATGTCTTATTACAAATTTATCCTTATTATATTGATGGTGTAAAAAAGAAAAAACGTGCTTTGTGGGATAGCCTATTTATTTGCGTCCTTCTAGTTTTATTCTTTAGTTTTACCTTGTTATTTCCGCGTATTATGTTTTATTGCTACTGGCTTCCCTTGTTGTTCTCATATATGTGGATTTTATTTTTCGGACTACCAGAACATTTAGATTGTAATCATGTACCAGATTTTTATTCGGAATCAAGAAGCATCCTTTCTAATTACATAGTCCGACTTTTTCTATGGAATGGAAATTTCCATGCTGAACATCATTTGTATCCTGGTTTGGCTGGTTCAGGCTTACAAAAACTATTTAAAAAAAATATAGACTCTGTTTTTTATCAAGAAAAATCATATCTATATTGGCATATTAGACTAATAAAGAAATTAATTAATATTAAGAATAAAGGGAAAACGAACTTATGCCAAAATTGCTGATAGGAAATGTTTATAGCGAAGCTGTGGTTGGAGATGTTTCTAAGCTACCTGTTTTTACTCGTCAAGAGGCAACTGTTTATGCAAAACGATTAGCTTGGTTGTTAGATGAAGATGATATATTAATACTACCATCTACGCTCTCTAAAACCATGATCGACTATATTTCTCGTATTAAGAATAAAAAGATTACTTCGGCTAATTTTCTTCCTCTATCAACAAATACGGATAATTGGCTCATTTTAACAAGTGAGACGCTTCTTAATAATGAATTAATTAATGATCTTAAAACCCGTATGTCAGGAAAGACATGGGAGATAATTCCTTATATCTATAGCTCTTCTATTATTTGCTTCCTTAATGAATTGACTCTTTCTCATGTTGAACTTCAAAAACCTAATTTTATGAACCAGGCAGGAACTAATTTATTAAATAGTAAATCTGCTTTTAGGGCTTTGGTTGCTTCACATATTCCAATCGCACCAGGAAACGCATGCCGTTCTGCACAAGAGCTGTATTACGTTATGCGTCAACAAATAACTAATAGTGGTGTAATCATCATTAAAAAGGATTTTTCTGCTAATGGGGTAGGTAATATAGCAATTACTTTATGTGATCATTTAAATTATGCTGGAGTACGAGAAGTCATAAAACTAAACGACGTAGATGACATAACTATCGAATTTTCAGAGAAGCTCTGGTGTAGTTTAGTGGATTCATTCGGAAATAATCTAATCGTAGTTGAGACATATTTGCCATCTCAAGATACCATTTATGCTGAATATTATATTGGCAAGAATATAGACGATTGTAAGCTTATGAATTATGGCATTGTTCGTATGGATGAAACTCAAGATACAATAGGAAAAGGTGTCGTAAATTGGATTGGTTTCCAGATCCCCCCAGCTAACTTATCGACAAATATACGGCAACAATTTCTTGATGGCTGTGAGCTATTAAAGCAAAAGCTGTTAAACCTTGGATATAGAGGGCTGGTTAATTTTGATGCAATAATAACGCAAGAGGATCAAGTTATTTTTACAGAAATTAATGGTCGTCTAGGTGGATGCTCACATATACAGCCTATCGCAGAAAAACTCATAGGTGTAAATTATTTAGACACACATTTTATTTTAACTCGTAATCATGTGGCCATTAATGATTTATTGTACGCAATTAATGTAGCTGAAAAACTTTCAGTGGCTAATGGATCAGGAGTAGTCATTATGAATGAAGACATGAATAACTGGAAAGTTATCGACTATATGGTATATGCAAAATCGGAGTCTAGTGCTCTTGCTCTTGAGCAAGAATTCTTAAGTATATTGCTAAAGTAAAATCATTTAATTTTGCATTAAAACTTTATTTCACGGGGAATGAACTATGTCGTTTGCTAAATTCAACAGACCTTGGGTAGATAACTTTTTATCTATAAAAGATGCTATTAAAAACCGAGACTCTATTCAAAATGTTAAAAATTTCTTAAAAAATTATGATGCAAGATATTTAACTTTTCCAATGCCATTAGTTATAGAACAAGCTGTTTACGAAGAGCTGTGCCAAGCGAGTAAATTATTGATCCAAGCACAAACTAAAATTCTAAAATTTTTATTGTCTACTCACTCCCAGGACCACATTCTTGAGATGTTTGATCTTCCTAAAGAAGCAAAGTCTTTTATTGATTGGGATGAGCTGGGAACAGGCAATAATATTATTTCCAGACCTGATATTATCCCTTCAAATCAAGGCTATAAATTTTGTGAGCTTAATATCGAATGCTCGCTTGGGGGTATTAAATTTTTTGATTGCTTTAGTGGCTATTTCAATGCGATCGGGGGTGACTCCAGTCGTTATCTCTCACCACGAAAGGTTATAGCCGAACATTTACATGAGTTAGTTTTAGAGCATAAATTTGAACGAGTAGTTATCTTTTCTTTAAAGCAATATTTATTAGAAGGAAGTGGTGCAGTTAAAAGTTTATTTGACAGTGTCACAGAAACTATTTCTGAAGTACCTGTTTCTCTTGTCACTGAAGAAGATTACCCTGAGGAATACCTTGATTCTAACGAGGGAAAGAAAACGCTTATTTATCGCCTCGCTCTATATGATGATCTAAATTGCTATTCATTATTTTCAAAAATATTCGCTAGCGGAGCCACTGTTATTAATACTTTTGAAACCGAAATTCGAAGCAATAAAAAATGGTTTGCATTATTCCATGACCAACAATATCACTCCATATTAAGCGAGGCTGAACGAGAAACCATATTAAAATATACCCCTTATACCATCTCTATTTCTCAAGATAATATTGAAAATCTCATAGAGAATAAGAATAATTTCATCTTTAAAGCGAATCGCTCTTATGGTGGCGAATCAATTTATGTTGGAATGGAATGTGAGGCTGATTCTTTACGAGAATCTCTAAAAAACCTCAAAGGAGGAACTGCTCAAGAATATATTGTATGTGAAACTCTTGATTTACCAGACAATGATGAGTTTGAACTAAAACAGAATAAAATTGTTTTAGGATTATTCCAAATATTAGATCAATTTACTGGATTAGTTGTGAGAGGTTCGCTTGAGGATAGCATTGTTAATGTAACCCATGGAGCCAAAGTGGGCTGGGCCTTTCCTATCTCTCTAGAAGAAAGAGAGACTCTAATGTTAACTGTTAATAAAAAGTTCAGTCTTTAAAGTATAACTATATAACTGGTAATGAAAATGAAGTATCGTTTTTTGGATTTAAATGGCATTGTAAAAACACAAGAGTGGGGCAAATTTTTCTTAAATTGCCCTAAAGATCCTTATGTGCCCGAAGGATTCAGATATAAAAGCATTTCCTGGCATTGTGGTTTAGAAGAAAATTTTAAGTGTTTACCCCATGCTCCTCTTTTGCAAGAAAAAAAATACAATCCAGTTCATGGGGATATTAGTAGAGATTACTCAGCTATTGAAAATGAATTACATCAAAGAGAAGATTTTTATCAACTCCTTCATAAATTTTCAACTGTGTGTCAATTAAAAAATAATGAAGTGATTTTAGTACAACTTCAGCGAATAGATTGTCATTCTGACCAACAAGGCTTAACTGCTTTGGAAGGTTTCCATAAAGATGGGATAGATTGGTTAGGAATCTTTGTCGTTTCAAGAAATAATATAATTGGTGCACAAACGCAAGTTAAGGATGAGTCAGATCAACTTATTTTTGATGAAATTATCCCAGAAGGAAATTTACTAATTCTTAGAGATCCAGAGGTGCTTCATTATTCTACTCCAATCATCCCAGACATAAATGCTAATTATGGTTGTAGAGACGTTGTGCTTATTACGGCTTGTTCTAAAAACTTAATGGGTCCTAAACCAGCTATAACATAAGAAGAGAAAATGAATTTATTTACCGATAAAGTAGTCGTAATTACAGGAGCGGGAAGCGGAATTGGTTGCCAAGCCGCAATTAATTTTGCTAAAAATGGCGCAAATTTAGTACTCAATGATATCAATGATTCTCGATTAAGAGAGATAACAAAAAATATCAAGTCTTTTAATACGGCAATTATAGCCGCTCCTGGGGATATTGCTAACTCAACTGAGTGTAGTAAATTAGTTGAGTTAGCCTTAGAGAAATTTAATAAAATAGATATCTTAATCAATAATGCTGCCGTTGCTCCGTTAACTCGACCTTTGGAGCTTATTGATGATGAGGAGTGGAATAGTACGATTTGTATCGATTTAAATAGTGTTTTTTATTGTATGCGTGCTGTGTTACCACATATGAAAGCAAATAAATATGGAAAAATTATAAATGTTTCCTCATCTGCTGGCCGCTCTATTAGCACTTTCGCAGGCGCACATTATACCACTGCTAAAGCAGGTATTTTAGGACTCACTCGTCATGCTGCTTTTGAGTATGCTCCATATAACATTAATATTAATGCGATTGCCCCAGGTACAATTGATACGGAATTGTTGCGAAAATCAGCAACAGCAGAAAAAATTAATATGGAATCAGAAAAAATTCCAATGAGGCGATTAGGCACGACTGATGATATCTATAATTTAATTTCTTTTCTTGCATCAGATCAATCTTCATATATTAATGGGGCTACCATCGACATTAATGGAGCCGATCTCTTATTATAATGTTTGCAAACTTAATTCTAAATCTTTCAGGAGGTTAAGTGTTGGCTCTAGACCAACACTTAATCGAACGGCAATTCTTCCTGAGCACTCACCAAAATTTATTGTAGAAGCAGAGGCTAACGTTTCATACCCACCCCAGCCCCATCCTAGTTTTATTAATTTTAAATTATTTAAGAAATCAGGCACATTTTTTTCAAATTCCTTTTTAAAGAAAAAGGTTAGCACACCTCCTGCCCCTTTAAATTGCTCACTCCAAACCGGATAGCTTTTATCTGATGGCAAAGCAGCATAAAAAACTTTTTCAATTGCCGAATGAGTTGTTAACCAAGCTGCAATTTGTAACGCACTATCAAAATGCTGTCTTATCCTTATTTCGAGAGTTTTAAGCCCTCTGAGAGCAAGGTTTAAATCATCAGCACTAGCATATTGACCCAAGGCTCTGCTTGTATTTTGAATTCTTTGGAACAAATCCGTGTGAGCCACTACAATACAGCCCATGATAGAGTCTGAATGCCCGGCAATATATTTAGAGGTACTATGAACTACAATATCTGCGCCATATTTTAAGGGATTGAAAAATAAGGGAGTTGCCCAAGTATTATCAACTAAAATATATGTCTTAGCTGATTTCTTTTTAATTTTAGATAAGTCATAAATATTTGCCCCATAGTTCCCCGGAAAATCAACATATACTAAAACAGTGTCTGGCAAAATTTTTTCATTGATTTCTTTTATATCTGTTCCTGAAAATTTTTCTATTACTACACCAAATTTTGTAAGCACTTCATCACAAAACCGTAGCGTGGCTGGAAAAGACGATTCGTCAATTAATATATGCGAGCCAGGATAAGCAATTGTGATGAGTGCGGTGGTTATGGCAGCTAGTCCAGAGCAAGTTACAATGGCGCCTACACCGCCTTCTAAAAAATTTATAGCTTTACAAAAAGCATCTGAAGTTGGAGTCCCCCATCTTCCATAGACATAGGGTGTCTTTTCATCGCACATCACTTTATAGCTGTCGAAAAGAACAGTTGATCCCCGGTAGACAGGCGGATTAGCGAATTGCCAACTTTCTTGAGTAGTCCTTTCTGGATTAGGTTGTTGTCCCTCTAATTCATCATCGTTCATTAGAGCTATTCTGTCAGTTTGTGCTTGCCAGCAGCTATACTTTCTTCCCAATTTTGACCATCGAATTCTACATATTCAATATGTTCTGCCTGGTTTAAGTCAAGACATCGAGCATTGACACTAAAATATCCAGTTGGATGAGAGCGTGGTCTATAGAATGGCATTATTCCGCATACGACACAGAATGTATGATCAGCAATGCAATTTCCGAATCGATAAGGTTTTAGAAATTCTTGGCCACAATGAAGTTTAAAGTGCTCTTCTTTAACCATCAATTCCTGATGGCCCGATTTGAAACAGATACCACAATTACAAAGAGTAATTGTTAAATTACGAGTAGCAGAGGCTTCAAATTTGATATTAGCGCAATGACATTGTCCTATGTACCATATCCTTGCTTTATTTTCTTCAATTGTTTGCATATTATTTTCCATACAACATCCTAATTACCATTAAACTATATTGCGTCGTGGCGAGCGGCTTTGATACTCGTCATTTAAGCTATGAATTACTTCAGCGACAGATTTCGTGCCAATAAGATTATTGGCTGCTCGTACACTTAGAGTACCTTCAGCTAACTCTTTATCTCCAACCACAATAATATAATTAATTTGTTGAAGTTGAGCTTTACGTACTTTTTTATTAATTGATTCATTATCAAAATCTACCTCAGCTCGTAATCCAGCCTTTATAAATTGTTCTAATACGTTCTGAGCATAATCATGATGATTTTCCGCGATAGGCAATATTACTACTTGAACAGGCGCTAGCCAAAGTGGAAATTTACCAGCGTAATGCTCAATAAGAATGCCAAAAAAACGTTCTATTGAACCATAGACTACACGATGAATCATCACTGGGCGTTGTTTTTCACCATTCGCATCAATGTAACTTAAGTCGAATCGCTCAGGTAAATTTAAGTCTAATTGGATAGTCCCACATTGCCAGGTTCTACCAATGGCATCTCTGATATGGATATCAATTTTCGGCCCATAGAAAGCACCATCGCCTTCATTAAGCTTATAGGTATAGCCACAACGAGTTAATGATTCAATTAAGCCATCTGTTGCTAATTGCCATTGTTCATCACTTCCGATAGATTGTTCAGGTCGAGTGGATAGCTCCAAGTGATAATCTAATCCAAATAACTTATACATGGATGTTGCCAATGATAAAACCTTATGAATTTCATCAGAAATATCAGTAGGCTTCATAAAAATGTGAGCATCATCTTGATGAAAACAACGAACTCGGAACAATCCTGACAGAGCACCACTAAACTCATGCCGATGTACAACTCCTACTTCAGCGATACGTAAAGGCAGTTGTCGATAAGAATAAATATCTTCCTTATAAAACAACATGCCGCCCGGGCAATTCATAGGCTTTAATACACTTGTTTTTTCATCGACTACGCTAAGGTACATATTTTCCCGATAAAAATCCCAATGCCCAGATGTTTCCCACAATTCATGAGACATAAGTATCGGTGTTTTAATTTGTTTGTAGCCCTCTTTATTATGTTGTTCCTGCCAATACGACATAAGTTCATTCCAGATAATCATACCTTTGGGATGAATGAATGGCATACCAGGACCTTCCTTATGGAAGGAAAATAAACCGAGCTGTTTACCTATAACGCGATGATCACGCTTGGCTGCTTCTTCTAAGAAATTCAAATGCGATTTTAGTAATTTTTTATCTGGAAACGAAATACCATAAATCCGTGTGAGTTGAGGATTATTTTTATCAGCACGCCAATAGGCTCCAGAAGTTTTCATAAGCTTAAATGCTTGTACTATACCAAAATGAGGAATATGAGGGCCTCGACATAAATCAATAAAATCATTTTGAGAGTAGGCGCTTAAACCTTCATCTAGATTTTCAATCATTTCCATTTTAAATCTATTATTGGCAAATATTTTTTTTGCCTCTTCTTTACCAGAATATTCAATACGTTGGGGTTCAATTCGTTCTTGAACAATTTTTTGAACTTCTGCTTCGACCTTGGGAAAATCATCAGCGGAAATCGATAAATCAGCAAAGTCATAATAAAAACCAGACTCAATAGCGGGTCCTATTGTTGGTTTTGCTTCTGGGTATAAACGAGTTATCGCTTGAGCAAGAATGTGTGCTGAAGAGTGCCAGAATATTTCTTTTCCTTCAGGGTCGTCAAAAGTTAGAACTTGAATATTATCTCCATCTTGGAGTTCAATATTAAGATCCTTCGGTATACCATTTACTTTAAGTGCTAGCGCTTGATGACCATTGAGAGATTTTTTGATCTGGCGTATCAAATCAAAACCATTCGCTTCAGCAGCTAATTCGACAACACTTCCATCTGTAACATTTATTTGCATAGAACTCTCTTTAACATCATGTGTATTATTTAATTTTTTCTATATTTGCAAGCTATAAGCGTAAAAATCCAAGTATTTTCGTAACCTGTCGTATTATATTCTAGACTTGAAAATTCAATGATTACATTGCGTTACTTTGTATAGTATCCTCCGGTCATCCTTCCTTTGATTTTTGAGCGTAAAAGCTTTTTTGAAGTGAAACGTCAGTTATGATGCGCCATCTTTAACGGTATAGTCCAAAATAAAACCAAGCACTTATAAACAAGCTTATTATTACTACTCGTTACCATTTGTTGCCATTATTTGGGTGGTAGTTTCCCATGAGAGCCCTGCGAAATCAATTACTTTTTAGACGTCTAAAACTCGTCTTAATTTGTGAAGCTGCTCTATTCTTTTCTCTTCAGGAATTTTGTTGATGTTTTGTAGTTTCCATTGAATACCGGGAAGATTCTCAATGCCATCTATAGGTAATAATGACCAATCAGGATTGCCAGACTTCAATTGAATTAAAAAAATCCTTTCATTTTCAGTAAAAGAATTCAGTAGTCGTTTCGGTAAGTGCGACCTAATGTCTTTTAATTCTTTGTGTGTGGTAGGAATGGTAGTCATGCCAGAAAACTCATTTTGAAAAGTGTTTCCAAATTCCTTTTGTGATGCTTCAGTGATTCTCGGTTCAAGAAGTTCATGCATAGGCCTTGAACCACTGGCAAGATAAACAATGAACGCCTGCCGGACGGTTTCGGTTAACCCCTGATTTTCTAATAAGAGTTTTATATCAAGCAGATCACGAGGGTGATATCTATCCAAGGCCGCGCATATTTTACCACCGTACAAATCAGCAAGAGATAATGTTTTAACGCGCATATATTTTAAAAATTGATCCTGTGCTTTGTCGCATAGCTCTTTTTCTTCACAAGGAAATACAGAACCTCTGAGGACAAAATTGGGTTCAATCTTGATCATGCCATTATTGGAGTAAACCTGTAGTTTGGATATGGAACCATTTTTCATGGGTACGGTTTTCACCGCCACACCTAATTTTTCGATCGTTTGTTTCATTTTTAATAGTTCGGCTTCGATATTTGTAAGAAAAATATCTCTGCTTTCGATGGGTAAATAAGTCAGGTCGATATCAACGCTTAATCTGGGCATATCATGGATGAATAAATTAATCGCTGTACCACCTTTTAAAGCGAAACATTTAAAATCATTAAGTACAGGTAAGACTTCGAGCAATAAAGCCACCTGATTTTTGTAAACGTCTTGAAAACTCAATGCATTACTCCTTTACTTCAGGTAAAGACAGCTTATATTTAGGAAAATATTTGCCGCCTTTAGCTAATACTCGCTTACCTTTGCCCAAATCTATTTTTGTTAAATCCAGACTGGAAAACCAAGGATGATTAAATTGTTCACATAAATGCAAGAAAAGCCTTTTTACTTTGATTGAATGACAGTCCTCTAGTAATGCTTGGATTACTTTAGGTCTTAATTGAGTTAGGTTTTCTATTAAGTAGGTTATCTCATTCAGTGATTGATGCTGAGGATATAAATAAAGTAATTCAAGCGCTGCTCTTTCAGGGCTGGATATTTTTAAGTTTAGGCCATTGATAGACCGCTCTACTAATCCTTGGTCATTAGAAAATAATGATGATTTGTATATTTCAATCTCTGCGTCCCATGTATTAGCTAACAACCATTTTGGTATTTTGATAGTTGTAGGTGCAAATAGCATGATGTGTTGCATGCTTTGCATAGATACAAAATGTCCTAATCCTAATAAATGTAAAGCAGTTTTTGCTCCTAGATGGATTGGAGCTGCCAGCTGTGTTTGCAACGCATTGATTGCGCCTGCCCAAGTGATGAGATCGCCTGCTTTTTTGTAAGCATTAGTTCCAAGTTTTTCCAATAAACCTGAGTGGACATACCACCAAGCCAGCTTGGAAGATACGCCATGCTCTTCAAGCCATGCGGCAGTTAATACTACACCGGAGGGTGCTGTAACCATAAAATGGTTTATTTTGGATTCGTTATTTCTAGTCATACTAGATATTATAGCATAAAGTTAAACTTGGGTTTAATTTAACTAGAAATATTCGAGGATTCCTAGAATTTCTCAAGAAAATATAAACTTTTTATAATTATATAATTTAAGCGGTTATATTTTATAGTCGGTATGTCATAGGACAAGGATAGTGAGAATATCAACAATCCCTCCTTGCATATCGACAATCTTGTTAATCAAACTTCCTGCGAAGTTATTTTGGAAATAAGGGTGAGAGTGCTGATTTAAATAAGCAAACATCTTTGACATAGCATCTTGTCTAAGACTGGGAAACAATTTGAGTTTTGCCCAATCCAACAATCGCATGTCCAAGCATAAAATTATCCATAGAACGATGTAGAGAAAAATATACGGTTGAATAGTGGCAAAGGCAGAAACCTTATCCCCTTGAAATCCAGCTACCTTATCGATAATGATTTTAAGGATATAAGGTTGCAGCGTATTCGTGATTGCCCAAAATAGCGCTACAAAAGCAAAAATAGCAAGATAGCCTTTATAGGGCTTGACGATGTTAAAGATAAATTGGGTTACGGACTGATGCTTACTATTTTTCATCGTAATTCCAGCTAAAAGCTTTTTTCAGTTGTTTTGAATTAAAACGGACAAAGAGGTTTTTAGGGGGTGTTTAACGCGTCAACTTTCTACATTGTTTCTACATGAAAATTTCAGAACTTCGGTGTGATTCGCCAAAACCCAGGCTGGATTTGGCTCCCCGGACAAGACTCGAACTTGTGACCTAATGATTAACAGTCATCCGCTCTACCGACTGAGCTACCGGGGAATGAGGCGAAATCTTAAATGGATTCCGCGGATGGGTCAAGGGGAAATAAAAATAAATTTTTTCTTTTTCCCCTATAAGATAATTTTATTTGCAAAAGCGCTGTAAACGAGCCATTGCGTCTTGCAGAATTTCCATGCTTGTCGCAAAAGAGAGGCGGATACAGCCTTCGTTACCAAAAGCGGAGCCGGGTACTAAAGCGACGCCGACTTCTTGTAAAAGTCTTTCTGCAAATTCCATGTCGTTGGCAAAACCACGTCTTTCGATGATGGGTTGCACATTAGGGAAAAGATAGAAGGTTCCATCAGCAGGAATGACTTCGATGCCTGGCATGTCATTTAAACGCTCAACAATATAATCATGGCGTTGATGAAACGCATTAACCATCATTTCTACTGACTCTAATCCCCCATTCAACGCAGTAACAGCCGCTTTTTGAGCAATTGAGCAAGGGTTTGAGGTTGATTGAGATTGTACGGTTTTCATGGCATCAATTAATTTAGCAGGACCTGCTGCATAACCAATGCGCCAGCCAGTCATAGCGTAGGCTTTAGAAACACCATTTAAAACAATCGTTTGTGGATAGAGCTCAGGACAAGCGTTTAAAATATTAGCAAAAGGCATGGTCCAAAGAATATGCTCATACATGTCATCAGTAGCGATTAATACATTGGGGTGTTGTTTTAACACTTCAGCAAGACCCCGCAATTCTTCAAAAGTGTAAGCAATACCAGATGGATTAGAAGGGCTATTTAACACGATCAACTTAGTTTTCGGCGTAATTGCTTTAGCGAGTTGCGCCGGTGATATTTTGTAGCGAGTGGCTGGTGTTGAAGGGATAATGACCGGTTCACCGCCAGCTAATAGGACCATATCGGGATAAGATACCCAATAAGGAGCAGGAATTAACACTTCATCGCCGTCATTAATGAAGGCTTGGCAGAGGTTATAAAAACTCTGTTTGCCGCCCACTGAAACTAAGATTTGGTTTAATTGATAATCCAGATCATTCTCGCGCTTGAATTTGTCTTTAATCGCTTGTTTTAATTCGGGAATGCCATCAACTGCTGTATATTTGGTAAAACCAGCATCAATTGCCGCAATAGCTGCTTGTTTAATGTGGTTAGGGGTATCAAAATCCGGCTCACCAGTTCCTAGTCCAATAATATCTAAGCCTTCTGCGCGCATTTTTGCAGCTTTGGCTGCTACGGCTAGGGTTGGGGATGGTTTAACCTGGTGGATTCGCTCTGCCAATGTGATATCCATTTTTAAGCTCCTATGCTATTTTTTTGACCAATTAATGCTGCGAAAGCTATCATAACACCTTATTGATCGGTTATAGTTTATATTATGAAAAACGTATTCAAAGTTTACTCAAATTATCAACCCGCCGGTGATCAGCCAACTGCAATAGCTTCGCTAATAGACGGCGTGGAGTCCGGGTTAGCGCGCCAAATCCTTTTAGGCGTTACCGGCTCGGGTAAAACTTACACCATTGCGCATGTCATTCAGGCGATGAAAAGGCCAACACTTATCATGGCTCCCAATAAAACGTTGGCGGCCCAGCTTTATGGCGAATTCAAGACCTATTTTCCAGACAATGCCGTGGAATATTTCGTCTCTTATTATGATTATTATCAACCTGAGGCTTATGTTCCGGCTTCAGATACTTTCATCGAAAAAGACGCTTCCATTAATGAGCATATTGAACAAATGCGCTTATCAGCGACTAAAGCGCTGATTGAACGGCGGGACGCTATCATTGTAGCGACAGTCTCAGCTATTTATGGCTTGGGTGATCCCGATTCTTACCTCCGTATGTTATTACATCTTTCCCGCGGAGAACAATCCGATCAACGTAAAATTCTAAGGCGACTTGCTGAAATGCAATACATCCGCAGTCAGCAATCCTTAGAGAGGGGACAATTTCGCGTTCATGGCGATGTGATTGATATTTTCCCTGCCGATTCCGAGAAAGAGGCTATTCGCATCGAACTTTTTGATGATGAAGTTGAGAATATTGCTCGTTTTGATCCTCTAACGGGGGAAGTATTACAACGATTACCGCGAGTAACGATTTTCCCCAAAACGCACTATGTGACGCCTCGCGAACGAATTTTACAAACCATCGATTTGGTCAAAGTGGAGTTGCAAGAAAGGCTGACTGAACTCACGGAAGAAAATAAATTATTGGAAGTCCAGCGTTTGCAACAACGCACCTGTTTTGATATCGAAATGATGTTGGAATTGGGTTATTGCTCAGGGATTGAAAATTATTCCCGCTACTTATCGGGTCGAAATACTGGCGAGCCACCGCCCACTTTATTTGATTATTTACCTCCAGAGGCTTTGCTGATTATTGATGAGTCGCATGTGACGGTGCCGCAAATTGGAGGAATGTATCGCGGAGATAGAGCGCGCAAAGAAACCTTGGTGCAGTACGGTTTTCGCCTTCCCTCGGCGCTAGATAATCGTCCCCTGCGCTTTGAAGAATTTGCTGAGCGCTCGCCGCAAACGATTTACGTTTCTGCTACCCCCGGACCTTATGAGCTCGAGCACAGTGATAATATAGCCGAGCAGGTGGTTCGCCCCACCGGATTAATCGATCCACAAGTCATAATAAGGCCTGTCAAAAACCAAGTTGATGATTTGATGTCTGAGATTCGTCTGGTGACTGCACAGGGCGAACGAATATTGATTACCACTTTAACTAAACGAATGGCTGAGGATTTAACCGATTATTTGCGAGAACATGGCATCAAAGTCCGCTACCTGCACGCGGATATTGATACGGTTGAGCGTGTCGAAATTATTAGAGATTTACGCCTGGGAGAATTTGACGTCTTAGTGGGTATTAACTTATTGCGTGAAGGTTTGGATATGCCTGAGGTCGCTTTGGTTGCCATTCTTGATGCGGATAAAGAAGGATTTTTACGTTCTGATCGCTCGTTAATTCAAACGATTGGCAGAGCGGCGCGTAATGTCAATGGACGTGCAATTCTTTATGCGGATCGCATGACTGGCTCCATGCAGCGTGCTATCGATGAAACGGATCGACGTCGTAGTAAACAAACCGAATTTAACGATAAACATGGAATTACTCCTAAAGGAATTAAAAAATCGATTACTGATATCATGGAAGGTGCTTACAGTACACGACGCGGTAAATTACAAGTCGCTGAGCGTTCGGCGATTTATCAAACAATGCCCCCTGATCAATTAATTAAACAAATAAAAATTTTAGAAAAACGAATGCATGAGCATGCAAAAAATATGGAATTTGAGCAGGCTGCAAAAGTGCGCGACGAATTTTTAATGCTAAAAGAGCAACTCAAATTAGGCGACGCGCTCTAATATCGAGACCTGGTTTTCTCCTCTCCCAACTCTCTCCTGCGCAAGGATTCTGAGCAATGATGTCCAGCTCGGTTTAATACGTCATAATTGCCAAAACTAAATCAAACAGCTAGATCATGGGTTTTCATGATCAAAATTTGAACCGAATAATTTACCGTGGTAAGTTAGTTATTCTAATCATGGACATGGAGAAAATAGATGAAAATAGGCGAGTTAAAAAGGATTTTGACTGAATTGAGAGGGAGAGTTGCATCAAATACTACTTCGCCTGAATTACTGGCTTTGTTTAAGAAATTAGAAAGCTTAGTGTCTGAGCTTAATGATAATGATAAGGTAACTGTTCAATTAAGAGCCCCATTGGTTTTTATTCTTGATGAATTTTGGGCTTGGGTAGTCAAAAATTTACCCCATGAAAAATGGCAAGCAGGCATTGAAGTGGATCCCTGGATTGAGCTGCAGCGTCGTTTGTCCAAAATTCCTGATAAGACAACGCTGAGTGAGGTTGAAGATTTACAAAATGAATTATTAGAAGATGAATTGCTTTTGGACAAATTACGATTTCAGCTTGAGAAATCTGAGAGTGAAAATCTGCAGCAAGGAGAAAGAAAATTAGCTAAGCTGCCCTCAGAAACTGATTTAGACATGCAGAATGAACCAGAGGTAAGGCTAAGCAAAATACGGGCTTTGCAACAACAGATAAAGCGGGTCGAGGAAGGGCAAAAACAAAAATCGCTGGAAATTGGCAAGTTAATTAAGAGAACTTTTTTAGTCGCAAATTACCACCATCCAAGGTTGTTCGCGGCCCTGGAGGAAGAGTATGAGAGTGCAGGAACTATCAGTGCGAATCAGTTTTTAGGTCTTTTAAAGCAATGCGGTCGAGTCATTAAATATGCTGAGGGAGCGGATCTTAGTAATTACCCAATAAGTTATCTACCTGAAAACCCATTGCCACAACAGACGCATCGATTAAAAGAAAGCGTGGTTCTATTAGCCTCCATTTATTATTTAATTTTTCACTACTGCACGGTCGAGCAATTAAGATTATTACCTCATCTCATCTATTTTCGCTTCGAAACTACGGATGAAGAAAGACGTTCCGAAAAGGCCATTCTTAACTATTTATCCACTCGTATTTTAGAGAGCCAAGAATTTTTTAAAAAACAAAAAGCGTTTGATACCAGAGCAATAAAAGAGCTTGATTTAGAGAGGATAAAAGAATTACCAATCTCCTCACCTATGGCGTTTTTACATGCCGTGAAGGAACAGCGCTGGATCTATGCTTTTGTTCATTATGCCCGACATGAGAATTGCAATTTGCAGGCTTCTCTAAAAAATATAGAGATGACTTTGGAGTTCTTAGAGACCGATTTTACTACCCGTGAAGATCAATCCTACACTGAGGCTTTGAACTTTGCTGGGGCGGCGAATAGACTGCTTCTCTCTTTAACCGAAGAAGAGAAGAAAATAGTGAGTTCGGCAATTTATTTATTTTGCTTAGATAAATATGTGCAAGAGCATCAAAAACTGGATGAGCAAACCCCAGAAGATTCCAATGGTTGCCCCACAGAAAAAGTTGAAAACCCTCCAATACTAGATTTTCGTGAAAAATTTCAATTCCTTGCAGTGCCTAATAATCCCTATTCTTGGGTTTTCCGGCGCCGAAGTCATGCTCTTCTTGGAAAGAATGATAGCCAGCTTCTGCGTTATGCCGAGCAGCTTTTCAATATTCAATTCAGTACTCAGGAGGATAAATCCTACTTAGCGGCAATGAAATTCTCCGAAGAAATCAAGAACCAATATGATGAGCTGGATGATAAAGAGGCTAGTCTAGTAAATGATGCGCTTCATAGTTTTTGTTTAAAGCAATATACCTATGATCGCCGCAGCGATAAGCAGGAAAAGCATTCTAAACTTTCCTTTTCAGCCGATACTAAATGCAATGCTGCCTTGAAAAAGCGACGGTCAATTCTTGGATATTCTCAAGGTATTAGTTTTTTTGAACGAATGGCATTAAATCAAGGACGGTTAAAAACTTTAGAGAATGCGTTTGAAGCTAAGGAGGAAGCCCGACAGTTTAGATTTTGAACCCTTTTGGTTCAGGTGGGGGGCTGAGAGTCGGTTCAGGCTTCCCACTTTAAGAGGGCTTGCGCAACGCCGGCTACAGGACGCTCCCCTGGGTGTGAGTATTGGTTCACAAATTACTCGCTGTCGGGTTAATTGCAGTATATCAGTTTGGTCTTTAAGAGAAACTAGTTAATAGCTAATTTACGCTTTTTTTTCATTAGCAGCAGGAGTGAAAGAAGAATGAGAGCCGCAGTTTCACAAGCTCAATGGGATTCAGACCTGGAGAGTAATTCCAACAAGCTATGTGCCTGGATTAAGTGAAATGCGAATTCAATCCGTTTGTGGATCCTGATCGAGATTCCCATGCACTGCTTGATGAATTTTGTTTTCGAGCGAGCTAATAAACTTACTCACTTGAATACGTTGCTGCTCCTGTTGCTTTTGGCAAGTAATCAGCTCGTGGCTTATATTAAGCGCTGCTAGCAGCAAAGCCTGAAATTCATCCAGTTGCTTAAATTTTTTAGTTTGCTTTAATTGTTCGTTCAACTTTTCGGCAGCCTGTTCGAGATTAATCTCCTCATTTTCAGGGCATTTAATTTCGTAGGTTTTATTCAACAATTTGATGGAACAAGTTTTTGCTGTTGTCATGTTATATGGCCTATACAATGTGACGTACTATTCAAATAGTAGCAACTTTGGAATGACCGAGCAAATCAGTTATCATTAGCAATTTGCATTAATGAGTTGATTATGTCGCTAGAAACTACCTCTATCAATTTGCCTGATTACCAGAATTTTAACAATATTATTGAGGTTTTAGAGTTACCTTTTTCTGGTAGCGAACTGCATGGAATAATGTGTGGGTATTTATGTGCCGGTGCTGCTTACGAAGGTGAGGCCTATTTACGCGCATTAGCCTCCAATAAAAAAGATAAATCAACGCGTGCTGCCGCATTGGCCATCTTTGAGGTTTATACTATTAGTCAGCATCAATTAAGTAATTTTGATTTTGGCTTTGAAATGTTGCTACCTGCGGACCATGAACCATTAATTGAACGTGCGCAAGCGTTCAGCGAGTGGTGTGAGGGTTTTACCCAAGGCATGAGCATTTCCGGTATCCATTCCGCTCGTTTCCAAGAAGAAGAGTCACAAGAAGCGATGCAACATATGCAGGAATTTGCTCAATTAGACTATGAGTCCTTGCACGTGGATGATGAAGATGAAAAAGCTTTGGTTGAAGTCAGTGAATATGCGCGAATGGCGGTTTTGCGCTTGTATACCGATTTAAAAGAGAGCAATAGTGAACACGGTAGTAAAAAAACACATTAAAGTTTGAAAGATGGCTAACTCTTTAGATTAGTGAGGGACGTGGTAGATGATTACTCAGCAAGAATATCAAACCAGACGGCAGGCTTTAGCCGCAAAATTACCACCAGGAGCAATCGCAATTATTCCTGCGGCAAAAGAAGTATTGCGCAATGGTGATGCTCATTATCGCTTTCGTCAGGATAGTGATTTTTATTATTTAACTGGTTTTAACGAGCCGGATGCGATCCTGGTTATTACCACCGATAAATCCTCTAAAGCTTATTTATTTAATCGCTCACGTGATCTGGCGCAGGAGCAGTGGGTTGGAAAGCGTTTGGGGCAAGAAGGCGCTCGTGAAGTGATGAAGGTCGATGAGGCCTATTCCATTGATAGCTTTGCCACTTATTTACCGGAATTATTCGCAAACAAAAAGGCTGTTTATTTTTCAATGGGTCGTCATCCTTTTATTGAAAAACAAATTTTTACAGCCTTGAAACGAGTCAAAGCGCAGATGAGAAAAGGAATTAAGGCACCCGAATCATTCTCTGATCTTGAACCTTTGTTGAGTGAAATGCGCCTCTTTAAATCAGAAGCAGAGCTTGATTTAATGCGTCGTGCGGCTGAAATTTCGGTGGCTGCTCACAAGCGTGCGATGCAAGCTTGCCGTCGCGCGGAAAATGAATATCAACTGGAAGCGGAACTTCTTTATGAGTTTAGTTACCGGGGTTGTCGTGCTGTAGCTTATGATCCTATTGTTGGTGGCGGTGCGAATGCTTGTATTCTTCATTACACAGAAAATAATCAACCCCTGCGTACCGGCGATCTACTTTTAATTGATGCCGGGGGCGAGTTTGAAAATTATGCGGCGGATATTACTCGAACTTTTCCAATTAATGGTCATTTTAGCAAAGAGCAACGAGCGATTTACGAACTAGTTCTTAAATCTCAGAAAGCAGGAATTGCTTGCATTAAGCCAGGTGTATTTTGGCATAAAGTACAGCAGACGATAGTAGAGATTTTAACGGCTGGTTTGTGCGAGCTTGGCCTAATTAAGGGGGCAGTGGAGCAACTTATTGCTACCGAGGCTTATAAACCTTTTTACATGCATAACTCAGGTCATTGGTTAGGTCTAGACGTTCACGATGCAGGCCACTACAAAATCGACGGTCAATGGCGTCCGCTAGAAGCCGGTATGGTGCTGACTGTGGAACCTGGTTTGTACATCAGTGCTGGTATGCATGGGGTCGATCAGCGTTGGTGGAATATTGGTGTACGCATCGAAGATGATATTTTAGTCACTGCCGATGGACATGAAAATTTGACCGCTGCTTTGCCAGTGGAAGTTGATGAAATAGAGGCCTTATTACGTGGCTGATCGACAAGTTGATATACTAATTGTGGGCGGCGGATTAACTGGTGCCATCTTGATGCTAGCCCTAGCTAATTCCGGCTATGAGGTTCTGTTGGTGGATATTAATCCGCTGAATGCTAAGATTAGTCCGGATTTTGATGCCCGTACTCTCGCTTTGTCGCCTGCAAGCATACGTATTCTTGAAATGCTGAAAATTTGGCCACTATTACAGACCGATGCCACAGCCATTGAAACCATTCATGTCTCTGAGCAAGGTCGGTTTGGCTCTGCGACCATCGATGGTGAATCGAATAAGCCTTTGGGTTTTGTTGTGGAAATGCAGCATATCAATCGGGCTTTACATCAATTGCTTGATCAGCAGCAAATTTTAGCACCCGCTCGCGTGACTGCTCTCAATAAAGAGCAGAATTTGGTTACAATCGTTACGGATAAAGAAGATTGTGCGGTAAAAGCAAAGCTGATTGTTGCTGCGGATGGTGCAGATTCCACCATCAGGCGATTAAGTGAGCTTAGTCTAAAAGTAAAGGATTATCAGCAACAAGCGATCGTTGCGAATATCGGATTAGCGCGATCCCATCATAATCAGGCCTATGAGCGATTTACCGCTTCGGGGCCGCTAGCACTATTGCCGATGACCAAAAACCGTGCTTCCTTAGTTTGGGCTTTGCCTCCTGAAGAAGCTGCACGCTTAATGGCTTTGGAAGAAGAAAAATTTTTAAGCGTTTTACAGAAAAACTTTGGTTATCGCCAAGGTCGTTTTATTCGGGTGGGTAAACGCGTGATTTTTCCACTTAAGCAAGTGACGATGCCGAAAAAAACCGCCTGGCCTTTGGTGTTTGTGGGCAATGCGGCGCATACGCTTCATCCTGTAGCGGGTCAGGGATTTAATTTAGGTTTGCGCGATGTCGCTAGTTTGGCGCAATGCATTATCCAACAGGGATTAACGCCAGAAATGTTGCAAAATTATCAGCAGATGCGTCAGCATGATGAAACAGCGATCACTCGCTTTGCGGATGGTTTAATAGAAATTTTTACCAGTCGTTTACCCGGAATGGCTTTCTCACGCAATTTAGGATTAATTGCAGTCGACCAATTTAAAATTTTGAAACAAGGTTTAACTCATTACACTCGCGGTTTTGCAGGTGTCACTCCTGATTTAGTCTGTGGCATCCCTCTTCATAAAAAGGATTCTCAATGAGTCAGCAATTTGATGTAGTTGTCATTGGTGGCGGAGTGGTTGGTTTAACTGCCGCCTTAGCAATGGTGTCACGCGGTTTTTCGGTAGCAATCATTGATGCGGGTAATCTGACTGCCAATTCAACAATCCCTGATCCCCGCGTTTATGCAATCAATCAAGCGTCCCAAGATCTATTACAAGAACTAGGTGTTTGGGCACATTTAGACCCTGAGCGTGTATCTCCTTATCGCCAGATGTATGTTTGGGATGCCGCGAGTGATGCCCATATTCAATTTGATGCCCGCATGATTGCGAGTGATCATCTAGGCACCATCATCGAAGAATCGGTTCTCAAGCAGGCGCTTTTGCAGCTGCTGAACGCGAAAAAAACAGAGGTAGCATTTTTTGTAAACCACAGGGTAACCGGCCTAGAGACAAATGAAGATTTCATTCACGTCTCGGCTGGGCAGACGAATTGGCAAGCACAATTATTAATGATTGCTGATGGGGCTAATTCGCCCTGCCGACAATTACTTCAGGTGCCGCTAACAACCTGGCCCTATCATCAGCAAGCGGTCGTTGCCTCTGTTCATACCGAAAAATCGCATCAACAAACAGCCTATCAGGTATTCAATGCCGATGGTCCTCTTGCATTCCTACCCCTTATTCAGGAGCAGCAGTGTTCGATTGTCTGGTCAACTAGCCCCGCACACGCTAAGCGAGTCATGACGCTTTCAGATGAGGCGTTTAATCAAGAGTTAGAAGCCGCTTTTGCGAGTCGTTTAGGGAAAGTTAAGGTCATGGGAAAACGATATCAGTTTCCGCTCATCATGCGTCATGCAAAAAAATATACTGGGGAGCGTTGGCTATTGTTAGGAGATGCTGCACACACAATTCATCCGCTGGCGGGACTTGGCCTTAATGTCGGATTAGCGGATGTTGCCACTTGGCTAGCATGCAGCGAAAAACTCAGTACGCTTAACGCGATGAAAAAAGTATTCGGTTCTTATCAACGTCAGCGAAAATACGCTGTCTGGCAGATTATTGCCATGATGGATGGGCTAAAATCCTTATTTACTAATCCATTATCACCGGTTATTGCGTTGCGAGGTCTGGGGTTAAAAATTTGTAATGGTTTAGCACCTCTTAAAAGAATGTTTATTGAACAGGCCGCAGGAAAGTAGATTCGGCATTGGCCAATAACCCGTTCTATCCCTCTCCCGCTAAGGAATCATCCTACTAATCGGGAACTCCCAGAGTTTGAAAGGACTAAATAAAAGATGGAAATCACCTCTGAAAGAAATGAATGATACGTAGAAAAAACTTTCTGAATAGGGTATAAATCATTGAGTTTGGAAATCGATACTGGGATGTAGAATGACAATAAAAAAACTGCTGATGGGGTTACTAGGTTGTGTTTTAGCAACTGAGGTTTTCGCGGGAAGCATGTATTCAAATTCGAGTTACGACGATAGAAGCGGTTGGCCAGTAGTTGCCACTCTCAGTGTCGGTCCAGCCTGGGCAAGGCCAGGGGAAGGGCAAGTTCTCACCCTACAGCCCAATGTCACCAAGTCGTATATCCCATTCCCCGTGAGTCGTACAATCAAATTAGTTTCAACAGCTAGAGGGACTAATACCTTATTTACCGGCGAATTCTTTTTAGGCTTATATGGCAATATCAACTCCGTCGTGATCGGGCAACTCGGTTTGACAGTCGGTGCCTCTTCGCAAGTGAGAACCCGAGGCCTAGTCTATGAAGATTCCAACCTGGACTTTGGCAATTTTACCTATTCCTATGGGGTACGAAATGTACGCGGGGCAGTAAAAGGAAAGATGTTATACGACCCCGAGTTTTATGATGTATTCCTTTACCTCAGTGGTAGTGCAGGAGTAGGGTATAACCATTCTTCGGGTTTTACGATTAATACGTTACTAGTCCAAGAAATTCCTGCCCCCTCATTTAGCGATAAGAGTAGATCAGCCTTTAGTTATACTCTAGGTACCGGCTTAGAAACCTTGCTTGATGATAACTGGCGTGTGTCTTTGGGTTATGAGTTTGCAGATTGGGGAAGGTCTAATTTAGGCCCTGCTATTGCACAAACACTTGGTAATGGACCGCATATCAATAACTTGCGTACCCATGAATTACAACTCGGCATTACTTACATGTCTTAATTAAGTAAAATACGATTCCTTCAAGGATTGGGATATATGAAGAAGGCTTCATTTTTTTGGCAATGGATGATTGCGATTTTCCTAGTGATCATGACTGCAGTTGTACAAGCGAGCGAAGTTAAATTCAGTATCATTCCGGTCATCAGGGCACCGATTACTATGCCGGCCAACGGTGCCGTGTTGATTCAATACTTTGTTATTAACAACACCGCGATCACCCGTGAATTAACGACAGTTCCCATAGCAGGCGTTCACCATATCGTCACAGGATCTCCCGGCCACTGTAGATTTCCTTTCACCTTAAAACCGGGCGAAGCTTGCCTTATGACTTTGCAATTAGTTGGCCCTGAAATGTCGAACAGTGGGATAAATTCCGGACCTGAAGTTTGCAAAACAATGGGGCCAGGCGATAATCGTCCCGATCCTTTTCTGTGTTCTCAACCGTCTCCAACGGATATGATTCAGGTAAGTTTAGGCCCAACTGTCCCCGTCACCCTGACCGCAGTTCCTACTGCTGTAGCGTTTGGAGTTGGAAATCTGGGAAAATTAACTCTGACGAATACGAGTACCATTGGTTTTGCGCAGCACTTCAATGCCCGTTTTCTTACTAACACTGGAATTTCCGTAGTTGCTAGCACCTGTCCCGTCAATATACCTCCATCCACCTCTTGTGATATTTATTTTGGTTCACAAGTGCCTGCTGTGACTTCGATGTCTATTATGGGGTCAAACACCAATCAGTTAATTATTCCTATATCGGCTACTTTAGTACCGATTGGCGCGAATCCAAGTACATTGCACCTTTATGTTAATGGTGGAAAAGGGTCAGTAACTCTTACGAATTTTTCTCCTAATTTTACAGCACAAGGGGTTACCATAATTACTCCAGCTGGAATTAATATCGCTCAGACTAATAATTGCGGCACGCTACCTCCTCTTGGTTCCTGCACTATTAACTTTAGTGCCGGCTCTACTTTATATCCTAACGGCATCAATTTTCAGATTCAGGGCACTAATACCAATGCTACATTTGTGAAGGTTTATGTGCAGCAGGCCACTATTTCTGTGAGTCCCTCTTCTTTAACTATGACTACCAATAGTAGTGCTATGCTCACTATCACCAATACTTCGCAATTTTCGTTTCCAGCACTTGGGGTAACTGCTACTTCTTTTCCGAACTATCTAACAATACCACCCGGCGGTAATACTTGCCCCGCAAGTTTAGCGCCGGGTGCTAGTTGTACAATAACGTTTAACTCAAACAGTACAACATCGCAGCTTGGGGCCTCAATTTTTATCAGCGGCACCAATACGAATACTGTCCTAGTTCCAGTCAGCGTTTCAGAAGTGATTATCACTCTGTCGCCAACGACTCTCAATCTTTTGGTAAATGGTTCTGGCACCACAACAGTTACCAATACTTCGGGAACAGCAACTGCACTGAATATACAACCCAATCCCTCTACTCTTTATGATTCGGCTATAAGTACCGCTCCTTGTAATTCTATTCCTTTTGATCTTGCTCCTGGTCAGTTTTGTGAGCTGGGATTTTTTTCTGCAGCGACTCCAGGCACTGAGGATGTGGTCATTAGTGGGTCTAATACCAATGCGCCCGTCTTACAAATTAATACTACAGCACTGCCTGTTTTATCGGTAAGCCCGACGATTGCTACTATCACGGCAGATCAAATAACGCTCACCCAATTTACTATTACTAATGTTTCAGCTCCCGGATCAGCACATGCGACCAACGTCCGAATACGCACTCCTGGAACTTGGCTGACTGTTCAAGAAATAATTGATGTAAATTGCAACGACCTGGCACCTGGGCAAAGTTGTCAAATCGACTTGAGCTCAACAACTCCCTATGTGGGACAAGGTGGAATAGTCGTTAGTGGCGACAACACTTCGCCAACCTCTCCTACCGTGGCCATTGCTTTTCTCTACAATGGTGGGTTGGTTTTTGACACTAACGGCGGAATATCGGTTGCAAATTTAGTGGATCAGAGTACTAATGCGGCTTGGCAAGTATTGGCTGCTAATACTACTGCAACAAGCTCAACGGATGGGGCTAGTAACACACAAGCTATGCTTAGTCAGAGTCCCCTTTTTCCATCTCCTGCTGCAACGGCCTGTCAAAATTTAGGTCCAGGTTGGTTTTTACCTGCTTCTGCTCAGTTAACTGCCATACAGCAGTTGGCAAATCTAGGATTTGGTAATTTTACTTCAACTCTTTATTGGAGTTCTACTCAGGTTGATGCACAGACGGCTACCTGGGTCAGTTTTGTTCCCTCTGTACCAACATCAGGAACAGACCCGAAAACTATTGAACTCTACGTCCGTTGTGCAATTACCTATTAGATTTTGCACAATACACGAGCTTAGTCTGACTTTTCTATAAAGAGAAAGTGCAAAACACTTCTGTATTTGCTTAAAATATGGTTTAATTTTAAACACGAAGATTTATAGGATTATGGGTAGTGGCTTTTTTAAAGAATTGGCAGTGCTTGATGCTTGGCTATTGCCTGGCCCTAAGTAGCTCATTGTTTGCCGCTAACCCCGCTCCTGTGAAGTCACTAGAACCAACAACGCTATATCGTTGGGTCGATAAACCTAGTGATGAGGCAGCCCATGTTTCCGAAGCGGAAGATCGCTTGCAAAAAGCGATAAGCAACCCTGAATTCATGCTCAATAATTGGGTGGATTTACCAACCTCTCCCGATATACGTCATAAAAAAGCCCAGCGCTTAAGTTTGCGGGAAGCGATTTTGCTTGCTCTTCGCTACAATCCTAATATTCAAAATGCGGAATTGGATCGGATTATTCAACGCTATCAATTGCGTCTAGCCCATAATGAGTTTGAGCTACAGTATGCGCTAGCGGGGTCTGCTGCAATTGAAAAAAGTCGTTATAGCGGGGTGGGTAATACGACCAATAAGAGTTATATCGCTTCCCCGGAGTTGAATTTAAAAACCAAATTAGGAACGCAGCTTGGTTTGAATATTGATAATAATGTTTCCAATTACAACAGTTATTCGCCGGTACTCAATTTTTCGATTAACCAGCCCTTATTGCGCGGATTTGGCAGGGCAGCGAATGAGGCGGGTTTATTGGATGCCATGGATGCTGAGTGGTTAAATAAATTAAATTTGCAACAATCGGTGATTGACCAGGTCACGCAAGTGATCACCGCTTATCGTGCACTCATCTTAAGTGGTAATAATTTACAAAATCAAAAATTACAGTTACAAGAAGCACGTAAGACTTATGAAATTAATGAGAAAAAGATTGCCGCCGGGCAATTGGAGCCAACGGGTAACATTCAACAATCCTATCAAATTGAATCCCTTAGTCTGATGGTGGAGCAGGCGGAGAATGATTTTAAAATAGCAGCTCAAGATTTACTGCAAACTATTGGACTTGATCCTAAAATGCGCTTATCGGTGCCGAGTAATGTTGTCGTTGAACATCTCAGAGTGCCAAAGATGAAAGAATCCATTGATTGGGCGCTGGCGCACAACACCCAATATTTAGCCCAAACAATGGCGCTGCGTGCGGATGAAAGAGCCTATGCCCAGGCGAAAAATCAGCAGCTTTGGCAACTGGATGTTGGTGCTAATGTGCAAACGGGCAGTATCAATCAAGTTGATAGACAACGTGGTTTTCCAACGATCTATAATGGCCAAAATATGAATCAAACGGCCAGAGTCACCTTAACAGTTCCTCTGCATGATATTAATCGCCGGAATCAACTCATTTCGGCAAAGGTGCGCCTAGAAAAAGATCGCCTAAACCTTATCGCGATGAAGCGGGCGTTAGAAACGACAATTACGAATACCATCAACTCTATTGAGAGTTTAGCTAAACGTTATCAGCTTGCAGAAAAACAAGTTGCTTTAGCAGAAAAGTCTTATGAATTAGAAAAGAAAAAACAACAGGCCGGTATTGCAAGTGCTTTAGATGTGAATAATACGCAAAACCAATTAATTCAAGCGCAAATGGGCTTAATTAGTGCGAAAATCGCGTATCTTAATCAATTATCTACTCTGGATCGCATTTTGGGAAAAACATTGGATTATTGGCAAATTAAACTTAGGTATGGCGGATGAAATACGGATTAATATTAGTAATTCTTGCTTTAATGAGTTTATTGCAAAGCTGTGGAAGCCAGGTCGAACAAAAAAAGAGTGGTGTCCAAACCTATGTGGTGAAACCAGAAACGGTTCATAAATCCTTGTTTTTTACAGGGACTATACAACCTCTGCGAGAAAGCACGCTCACAAGCCCCATGGATGCAGTGGTTGAAACCATGCATTACCATTATGGTCAGCAGGTGAAAAAAGGGGATGTCGTTATAACTTTAAATTCCAACGAATTGCAGAAACAATATAACGATACGCTCACTGAATACCTCAAAGCGAAAGATAATTTTACGGTCACTCAAGCAAAATTTCATGGTACACAAGAACTGTGGGATGCCGGGCTTTTATCGAAAAATAATTATCTAAGTGAAAAATCAAGCTTGGCAACGGCCAAGGTCAGTTTAATACAAACAACTCGCAAGCTCACCGAAATGTTGGAAAAAATGGATGATGGCAATGCCCAGCACATATCGGAATTGACCATTGCGGAATTTGACAAAGTTCGGCAGGCATTGACCGGTCAACATAATTTAATTCATTTAAAGGCTCCCTCGGATGGTGTTTTACTTTATCCTCCTAAAACTGCGGCAGATGAGAAATCGGGAAAATTGAGCGTTGGTTCGACGGTTAAATCCGGGCAGGTGATTGCCCTGGTAGGTGATTTAACTGGAGTCAGCGTGGAGATAGATATACCTGAAATCGATATTGATAAACTGCGCCCAGGTATGTTGGCTAATGTAACCGGTGTCGCTTTAGGTCGACAGCAGTTAAAGGGTGAGCTGATTGCTATTAATGCGCAAGCTTCTACGACTGCAGGGGGGGCTTTGCCTTCATTTAGTGCGGTTGTTGAGGTTAAAGAACTGAGTGAAACTCAGCGAGCTTGGGTTAAAGTGGGTATGAGTGCCGCTATCGAAATTGCAATTAATAATGACGAGCAATTATTAGTACCCATTTCGGCGGTGAAGCAAGAAAAAGGAAAATCGATTGTCCAATTACAAGCAGGAAACGGAGCGAGCGAAACGCGTGTTGTAACAACGGGTGCTGCGCTTGCCGATAAAGTCGTTGTTGCTTCCGGGCTTAAGGCGGGTGATGTGGTGGCCTATGATTAATCGGTCGTTAATTGCCTTGGATAATATCGTAAAAACCTATGAAATTGGCGGTCTAAGTTCAACTGTTTTAAGAGAAGTTTCTTTAACCGTTGAGGAAGGCGAGTTACTTGCTATTGTGGGTGCTTCAGGTTCGGGTAAGTCAACATTGATGAATATCATTGGCTTGCTGGATAAGCCTGATGGCGGTAATTATTTACTGCAAGGCAATAATATTGCGGGTTTAGAGGATGATGCTTTAGCGGCTTTACGCAATCAAACCATCGGTTTCGTATTTCAACAATTTAATTTGCTACCTCGCTTTAGTGCTCAACAAAATGTTGCACTCCCTTTAACTTATCGGCATGTCCTTCCTGACGAAATAAAAGAACGCGCCAGTTCTGCACTCGCACGTGTGGGAATGAAAGCTTTTGCAGAGCATCGTCCGACGCAATTATCCGGAGGACAACAACAGCGAGTTGCTATTGCACGTGCTTTAGTCGGAGAGCCCAGAGTTATTTTAGCGGATGAGCCGACAGGTGCCTTGGACTCGCGTACAGGCACCGAAGTAATGAATTTATTTTTGGCTTTGCATAAAGAAGGCCGCACCATTATTTTAGTTACCCATGATGAACAAGTTGCAGCGCAATGCGCGAGGCGCATCACTATCGCTGATGGGCAGATTATTGCAGAGAGTCGACAATGACGCTGATGAGTCATTTTCAACAAGCTTTAATCAATTTAGCCGCTGCGAAATTACGATCTTTTCTTGCGGTGTTAGGCATTCTAGTGGGTACGGCTGCTGTGGTTGCTTTGATTAGCTGTGGGCAATTGGCGACTGAAAAAGCATTGGCGCAATTTAAAGCACTTGGCACTGATTTACTCGCCATCTCTGTCTATCAAAAAACCACCAGTCAATCGAATAATGGCGAGAATGAAATCCCCCTGTCAGTTTGGCGGCAAATTCCGGAGCGTGTTCCTGCTGTTTTACAAATTGCCCCCTACAGCACAGGCTATCAACCCATTAGTTTTGCCGGAAAAGTTGTGCAGGGGGCGATTATTGGCGCCGATGAATCCCTAAAAAAAATCATCAATGTGAAACTGGCTCGCGGTCATTTTGTTTCCTTTCTCGAATCATTTGAGCACTATTGTGTGATTGGAGATGGTTTAGCGCGTCAATTACAGGAAGTTAGTTTTGAAGATCCGCTTGGCAAACAATTACAAATTGGGCGCTCATTATACACCATCATTGGCATTGCAGAGCCTTGGAAAGAAAATGGTTTTTTTAATGAAGACATTAATCAATCGGCGATTATTCCCATAGCCGGAATGGCTTTAGTGAGTAAGGACAATAAAATTAATAATGCGGTACTATTATTAAAACCTGAAAGTCCCATCGATGAGGTGATTGAGCAGGTAAAACAAATTCTCATTTCACAGGCGCCTAAGTTAAATCTTTTCCCACGAAGTGCTAAACAAATTATTGAGAGCATGGAAAGTCAAGGTCATATTTTTACGCTTTTACTCGCAGTTATTGGCTCTATTTCACTCTTAGTGGGCGGTATTGGTGTGATGAATGTTATGTTAGTCTCGGTCAGTGAACGTAAAAAAGAAATCGGAATACGCAAAGCAGTGGGTGCAAGGAACAAAGAAATTCAAACTCTTTTTCTAGTGGAGTCCGTCATGCTTTCACTTTTAGGCGGCGTTTTGGGTGTCATCCTGGGGTTGATTTTTACGCGTGTGGTAGCCTATTTTAGTGATTGGTTTTTTACTATCTATTTTATTCCGCCTTTGGCGGGCTTCGCTGTATCCGTGGCGACGGGTATTTTCTTTGGTTTTTATCCCGCAAGACGCGCTGCCAAATTGGAACCAATGGCTTCGTTGCGTAGTGAGTGAGGTAGGTGTCAAAGTGAACCCCGATTAAGCGAGGGGGGATTAGCCTCATTAAGCCTAAGCAAATTTTTTTAGAAACTAGACAAATTAATGTCGCTATGACAGGATCTGTCGGGGCTAACTTGCAAAGTTTTTCTTGTTAGAAAAACAGAATGTCTAAGATAGACCACCAAGCTTTAGGATGTATTAATTTATAAGGAGATGTAATGAAAAAAAGATTGGATAGTTTCCAGTTAAAGTCACTTGTTGCGCCAGTACTATTGGGTATATTAAGCACACAAGCTCATGCCCTAGCGGATGCACCAGCAGTTGCACCAGGCGTTGCGACCCATCCGATCCATTATAAGCCACACACTTCTCATCTGATGCCTTCAGGACTTACCCCCAATCAAGTTCGTAATGCCTATGGTTTTAATACCATTCCTGCGAAAGGAAAGGGACAGATTATTGCGATTGTCGATGCTTTTGACGATCCACGTATCGAAGCTGACTTAGGCGTATTCACCAAAAATTTTGGCTTACCTTCTTGTACTACTAAGAACGGCTGTTTTAAGAAAATTTATGCCAGTGGTAAAAGGCCAAGAACCGATGCAGGTTGGTCAGGAGAAATTGCACTTGATGTCGAATGGGCTTATGCAATGGCGCCAGAAGCCAAGATTATGCTTGTGGAAGCCGCAAGTGATAGCCTAGAAGATTTATTTAAAGCCATCCAAGTTGCCGTTGACAAGGGAGCGACCGTGGTTTCTATGAGTTGGGGTGGTGGTGAATTTGCTCAACAAACTACTTACGATCAAATCTTCAGCAATCCTAAAGTCACTTTCGTAGCTTCTTCTGGCGACAATGGAGCAGGTACAATGTATCCCGCTTCTTCACCTTATGTCTTGGGCGTTGGTGGAACTACTTTAACCGTTGATTCTCATGGAAACTACCATGGTGAAACAGCTTGGTCCGGAAGTGGCGGTGGATTAAGTGCGATAGAAGCTTGGCCGGCAAGCCAAAGCGGTTTACCCACACCGCAAGCTAATGACATGCGCGGTGTACCTGATGTGGCTTATAATGCTGATCCTCAGACTGGATTTGCTGTTTACAACTCAGTGCCAAGCGATGAAGGCACAGGCTGGCAAGTGGTGGGCGGAACAAGTGCTGGCGCCCCTCAATGGGCTGCTATTGCAGCAGTTGCGAATTCATCGATAGGTTCTACTTTAGGTGGAAACTTAACTAACCTATTGTATGCAATTGCAAACTCCAATACTGGCAGTTACATTTACAATTTTAACGATGTCAGTTCAGGTATCAACGGTGATTGTGACTATTTCTGTTCTGCTCAAGATGGTTATGATTATGTGACGGGATTAGGTAGTCCAGAGCTTGGAACTTTAATTCCAGATCTGGGAACTCAAAACGCTTCATTGTTGTTGCCAATAAGACCAATTGACTAGAAAGCCAAGCAATCGTAATAGTCTCTACCTACGTACCGCCTACAAACCGGGAGCGTAGGCGTAGGTCGGGCCAACCAGGCCTGACCTACCCCTGCTTGCTCATATCCAAAGAGCAGCTATATTTTAGAGGGGATAGGAGGATAGATCGTCATAATCCTCCCCGGATACGTAACCCTCAGCTGATACTCTGTTTTTTTGTACTTGAGAAATAAACTGCTCTAAAGAAGTCTCAGCTTTTAGTTCCCATTTTTTAATGAAAGACCCAAGCTCTCCTTCGCGTAACAATTCTAAGCCCTCGACCTCATTGGTTGAATCTGAGTCTAAGAATTGAATTAGATTTTTGATCACTGGAATTTGTTTAACTAGTAAGCTGATTTCTTGCGAAGATTCCTTCGTTTTGGCCACCAATTCTGAAGAGGATTCTAATTCTTTCTCTTGCTCTTTCTCCTTTCCCTCAGAAGAGTTTTTAGCATAGATGGATAATGAGCGAAGCGATTCTCCTAGCTGACTCATTGTACCTTCTTTTCTCGATATCTTTAATTGTTCTTTGGCATAAAGGAGATAGCAGTTAAGATAATTTTCCAATTCTGCTCCTGGACCAGGTTGGCGTGTCCCGAGGAAACTAAATTCGGACGCTGCTGCGTTGACGTGATAACAATGGAGAAAGTTTAAAGAATAAGCCTGAACATAGCATTTCTCGGTATCATCATAATAATGATATTCAGAGCTAGGTATGGCGTCTCTCAGGGACGTTAGCATGAGATTTTTGCCGTTAGACCAGATAATATCTCTATTTTTTTCATAATTGTCTAGCCGAGGAGTTGCAACAATAAAGGGCTGCGGACAATCTTTGAAATAAAATTTAGTGAATTGATGATATTCAAACAGGTCAACCTCTGTTTTTTCGACATCTTTTTCTTCTAATTTTAAAAGCGGCAAGAAATAAGATAAAACATACCTAGGATCTTGATGAAAGGTCGCGACTGCGGAAAATCGATTGTCCTTATGGACAACTCGTTCATCAAGGCCTGATTTGGTGTTGTATTTTGCTTCATAATCATCCTGCTTTCCAGCAGTATGTTCTCTAGAAATCGTTCGATCAAAATCGTAAATATCGACAATGGTGTAAGGATAGTGCATTAGCGATGTTTTCCTAATTAGCGTAATTGAATAATAGATATACAATTGTTTGAATATCTATTCTGGTTGAATGTTATACTAGAAGCGCTATTTTTGTCAAATGTATCGCTCATATTGTGAAATTATTAGGCAAGATGTGTTTGATTAGTATTTTTTGGCTTGGGCTAAAATAAGGGCTGTTGACATTTGCTCCTCCCCGTAGTCACGCGGCTTGAGCTTCCAATTAGCCCTAAGTATTGGTTGAGAAATGGAATTTATAGGTTTCTAATCCGTTCATGCTGAGGAGGCGCATTAGCGCCGCCTCGAAGCATAATGTTTCAGCTACTCCAATCTTGAGATCTAAGCGCTTTTTTTTCTACGACTCCATCCTTTAATTCCTAGCTCAGCTGCAAGAGCTTCTTCCCGTGTATTAAAGGGTTGAGAATACATTCATCTGATAGGTAAGCGGGTACTTGTGTAACAATTTGGAATTATCTTCTTTTGATGTTGATGAACACGATGTTCAAGATTATCAGTATGACCGGATTATTAAGGGCAAACTCGTAAAATCGCGGCTATTGGCCAATCCAGAGGTTGAAATACTACAAAAATACCGAGGGCTGTTGATGGCTACGGCTTTCCAATGGAGTTTGACCTCACTGGTGGCGAAGTTCATGACTGTAAAGCGGCTCCGGAATTAATTGCTCGTCTTCCTGATGCATTAACGTGCACCAACTGGCAAAGTTAAAACGGGTGCAGTTTGAGTGGGAGTCTTATCTCTTCCCGCTGTTAAGATGAGTAATCGAGTTGCTAAAGTAAAAGTTCTTTTTGAAGCAATATCAGAATTACTGATATAAAACCAATAGCCATTGTATTGGGTTCTCACAAAAGCATCTCTAGGTAGTTCTCGACTACTATAGATTGTCATGATCCCTCTCATAACTTTCCTCCAATCAAAAGGTGTTCCATCTTCATAAGTCGTTATATAGGACCGACATTTTTTAAGATCAGCAGGAGGAACTTGGACAGCATTAGAGAGAAAGGTCAATATGCCATACACTGAACGGAAATTTACAAAAGCGATATTTCTTTCAACCCGTGGAGATATTGAAACTTCGCCGTTACGATTAGCGGCATTTGCAGCAAATCCTTCATTGAACAGCGCAATATCAGATGATTTCGATTTAAGGTTTAATAATTTTTTTAACTTGGCGCCTCCTTGAGAGTTCTCATTATAAAAATGCAGTAATAGCCCAAGTTGTTTTTCATAATTGATTGGGGTAATGGATAATTCTTTTTTCATAATCAATTGGTGCATTATTTCAAGAAAAAGGAGGTATTGGTTAAATTGAGCATCATAACTATGTGAAACCTTGAGATAGCCAGAACTTGTGGAAAATGAAATATTATCAAACCGTCCTATCTGATCAAAAATAAGTCTAAACATTAAACGAGAATCGTGAATACCACCATGAAAAAGTAAAATAACATCGCGAAAACTGATGGGCCTTAACAAAGCACCGATAAACTCAGCATCGTCGAGTGGAGCATAACTAATCGTTGGAGAATCTGAATAAGTAAGAGTAGGAGTTACTCCCATTGCCCAAGTTTTAAGACTAGTTCTAAGACCACTATCTATTCCACCCATCCAAGACCCATTGGGATCTGCAGTGATTGAAGAATTTAAGGTATAGGATGAGGTGACTCCTGTAACCTTCAAGAAATAAGTCGGTTCAACATAACGTAAGCGAACAATATTTTTTAAGAATTGAGCTTCATCGGTTTCGCGGACGATGTCATTGTAACGTCCTCTATCCAAACTAATTTGTCTTGGCCCAATAGAATGACAACCTACCAGTAACACGAGGATAGAAATAAGAGTTAATTTTCGAAGAGTTGAAAAATGCATCCAGTTCATTAGCTGATTACACTTCCTATTGTAAACTTAGTTTTGATTAAATTGTTTCAATAATCGAGTTAAGTTACAGGATTTTTCATCGTTTATACAGAGATCTGAGAAATTAATCTTTGGGTTAGCGATAAAGTAATTGAACTGGGACAACGATCTTGGGGATAGTTCCTCACCTACCCAAAGCGAATCTAAGACATGACCATCCCAGCCACGCTTTCGCGGAGATTCAGAATCAACCTACAGTTAAACTGTAATGGCAAATGACCTACTTCACCGAAATGGCTGGTGGTTCATGAAACAGACAGGTCTCTTCCTTGTTGTCTAGCTCATTGTTGTTTTGCATCCAATTGTCCATCAGAACTGTTTGCCTATTAGTTTGTGCCTGGCTAAAAAGAAGAGAAGTACTAAATACAAATTTGCGAGCCAGCATAAATATAGCCCCCAATCCACCAAACATAACCCCTAAGATCATGATTACATCAGCAAATGCGCGTTTATATTTATCACGATGATTAAATTTAGTTTCAGCTGCATTAATGATTTGCGATGCCTGCTCTTTTATAGGTGCTGTGGATAATCGGATACTTAAGGAGTCTTGATAGAAATCATTAATTTCCCCAACATAAGCCGCATCGCTAGGATCTGCTTGAACCTGGGTATCCCGATATTTTATTAAAACTAGCAAATCATTAGCAATTTCTGTCGATAATTGTTCTTTTTTACCTGTTGCAATCGCTTGCCACAAAATCCTATCTGAAATAGCGGCTGATTTTAGTCGTTGAGCGACTTCTCCACTGGTATTGATTTTCAGTAATACCTTCTCGATAGATACGCTTGATGTTTCTGAATCAACAATTTGATTATCTCTTAGTTTGAGATAAATGTTCTCATGATCCGATTTAACTTGATTGAATAGACCTTGAAAAATTTCTTTCACATCAGAAGGTAATTGCTCAAATGCCTTCTTTAGCTGGTCAAAGGTGGCTATTTTAGCCGCTAAGGTGGGTGCTGCATCAAAAAGACGACGAGCTTGCTCATAAAGTTCTTCTTTACGAAGCGTATCGACTAGCGTTTCATGGCTTTGCCTAAAAGCATCGAATGTCTCTTGATGTACTTTCCGCAACTCCTCGGACAATTCGTCAAATGCGTCTATCACAGGCTGATAAGCTGCAGTTCTTTGTTTGGTTGGCATCACGTAATATACGCGATGTTTTTCTAAGAAACTGTCATCTTTTTTTCGCCAGGTACTCAAAATGGAGTTTGCGATTTCAAGCTCTTCTTTGAACAGTTCTCGATATTGGGGAATATGTTGACTGAGCAATTCCTCTATTTCAGCGAAAGCTTGTTCTTTTTCTGGCAAAGTAGTCGCTTGATGAAAACCAACTATTCTATCGTGACAAACTTCAAAGTTGGTGAATTGACTAAATTGATCTAGGTGATTTTCCTTTATTCCCACAGGTAATGCCTCAAAGGCATCGCGAATGTTGGCAACAAAGACTAGCTTGTCAGTCAAGGTTTGCGCGGCATCAAAATCACCACAAGCATCAAGAAAACGGCATTCCTTTTTGTACTCTTCGACTAATGCTCTATGGTCTTTCGTGAACTCGTCGAAGGTTTTTTGATGTGCTTGCTGTAAAGGATTAGGTAAATCATAAAATGCGTCCATGACAGGTTGATAGGCTTCAATTTTTTGCAGCTTAGTTTGCTTCGTGTAATATTCGCGGAGTTTTTCATGGAAAGTACCATTCGCTGTTTGCCATGAGAGTAAAAGGGAACGTGCACCTTCAAACTCTTGCATAAGCATTGCTTGTAAATGGGGAGGAAGTTGATCAAGTACTTCCTCAATTTCAGCAAAAGCCCCTTCTTTTTCTGTTAAGGTAGGGATTTTATGAAAATGCGCTAAGTTAGTACGACAATCTACAAAGTTAGTACGCAACGTAGCTAAGGCATTCATTTTATTATCGTTCTTATTATCAAAACGAAGCTTGAAGGTCGACTCAGGATAGGCAGCACTCATTTTTTCCCAAAGCTTATCTTCACTAATTATTTTTGCGCCTAAAGGGCTAAATTCAAACAATTCTGGTTGTATAGAGTACAGTTCTTCAAAACAAATAGTCAGTAGCTGATCACCACTCATTTTAAATAGCTCTGAATCCTTAATGGGATAGAAAAATAAACTATCTTGATTAATAGGTTCTAAGTTAGTTTGTGAAGCAAATAAATCCTTAATTTGTTTGGACGCTTCAAGATAATTTCGTAAGTGAGCATTAAGAACTTTGCGAAAGTGTAGAATATCCTCTTCATCCATAAAGGCTTCTTTATCGGTTGCTCGTTGTAATTGTTTAATCGCGGTTAAGATACCTTGTACTTGATGTAAGGCGTCTGTTATTTTTTGCCATGCTGAACCATTAGCTGCTTCTGTCTTACGGAATTCGCCATCCAGTTTGTCATAATAAGTGAAACGACTAAAGCCATGCTGCTCAACGCTTTGGAACGTATATAAATGATGTAAGATTCTGCCTTCTCGATATTGAGGAACAAAGGCATAACCATGTTCAGCTTTATCCGACATTTCCTCGGAAGGAACCAAGAAGTTGTGTGGGGAGCTAGAATCGTGTCCCCATATATTATAGAGATCAGCTTGGTGTGCTAGAACGTCTACATAGTGGCTAAATTGCTGAGTAAGTAATGAATAGTCAATCTTAGTAAAATCAATAGGCGTTTTCAGATGCTGAAAATGCTCCAGCCAACTTTCCATTCGCTCTGGAAATGAAATTGTTTCCTTCATATCTATCGCAGAGCTCAGCGGAATTTCTTGTTGTTCCGCTGAAATTGAGCTTGGCGGATCAGAAAAGAGGACGCTTTGATAGAGAGCGGCACTTGGGTTTGTCGCAAGAGCGGGGGCTTCCTGCAATTGACAGAGTTTGCCTAAACGTTTATTTAAAGTATCGACATAGTCCTTATGAACTGCTTGGAAATTACCATTTTTTCCAAACGTTGCTGTTTCAAATCCGTCAATAGCCATATATTTAGCTAAAGATTGGCGAGTCTTTTCGTCCTCAGGTTTTAACAAATCGGCAGGGAGCTCTTTAAAAATCTCAGTCATAAGATCAGCAAATAAGGTAGGCCCAAATTTGTCGGCTAATTTTTCTTTGAGTTTCTCTGCATGCTTACGCATGCTGGGACGTAGATTTTTGATGTTTTGATAATTTGCTATATAACCTTTGGTGAACCAGGCGGTATTTGTTGTTCCTTTATATTCACGAGGAATAAGGATATCGTCCCCGTTATTGTCAGGGTGGGCAAAATCACGGTTAGCAGCGCCATTGTCAATACCAGCGAATTGTTTAACTTTTCCTTGTTCAGTTTCAAATTCGTCTTTCAAAACGACAATATTACCACTGTGGACACTGTAGTTTCCAACAAGGATTGCTAACATGAGAACGGAAGATAGACCAAAGTAGGCACCCAGATTAGTTAGCCCTGGATAAAGCGAGGCACCATAAAACATTTCATAAAGTGGGTCGCGATCTGAACCATCTCTGTGGCCTGTGCCAATCAGCTTAAAAAGTTCATCAAAATTTTCGCAGGGTTGAATGAGGGCGTAACTGCCATCCTCACATTGAATGAAGTCAGCACAAACAAGAGAACGATGATATTCTTTCTCAATTAGCCCCTTCTCTTTGAGCTTAATAAATAATTTCCCTATTAAGCCTTCAATGAACAATTCTCTTTGGTCGGCGGGTTTTTTAATAAAATACTTTTTCTTGGGTTCATCATCAGTTTCATAAAAACCATCAACAGGACTTTTATTCTTACCTGCGGTTTTATCTTTAAATTTAGTTAAAATTTGGCCGTTATAGACGAATTTAGGCATGAAGGGCCCCAAAAAAGAATGGGGGTATAATAACAAATAAAAGCTTAAGGAATAATTAACAATTCATCAAAATAAGATTCTCTTAATTAATTCACTATTTTCTTTTCCTTACCATGCACTTCGTAGAACTCTTCCCATTCAAAATCGATATAATTTTCAATAAGTCGTTTGATTGCAGTTGTCACACCTCTTTTCGAAGTATGTTCCGTATGAAATCTTCTTGCTAAGACGGGATTTTTTTTGTCTACAGAAGTAAAAATATAACCGTCTGCTGTATATAATTTTGTTGATTTTTTATCTAATTCAATATCGTAATATATCTTAAAATTTTTATAGTTATATTCGATCATTTGCTCTCCTGACAGTAAAAACCTCTATTAAAAGTACTTAGTGTAAAAAGTAGACGATAATCCAAAATAGTGCAAAAAATACAGACATATTGCACTTATAAAAATATTGTTCAACTATACTTATAGTATGGATAACTCATTCAGAATATTGGGGAATTGCCATGGAACTTACGATTTTTTTAGCAAAGCTACTCGGTTTTTATCTAGTGATTATAGGTTTGTTTTTAGTTATACGTCGACAAACCCTCAAAACAGTAATTACTGATCTTATATCGGATAGCGCACTTATGGTGCTCATTGCATCCCTAACTCTGATTTTGGGGCTATTGTTGGTGCTCAGCCATAATGTTTGGGTGATGGGATGGCCTGTGATTGTTACCCTAATTGCTTGGTTAGTTCTGCTGGGCGGTCTGTTGCGTCTGTTTGCTCCAGAAGTGGGTATTAAAATTGCAAAAGGATGGCTTAAGAATCCAACTTATGTCATTGTTTCAGCGCTAATTTACATTCTTGTCGGCTTATATTTGCTTTATAGAGCCTTTTTACATTAATCGCCGTGCTAGGGTGAGATCAGTCGACTATTTTTTCTCCTCAAGAATGCTTGAAGGATTTTGTTTACTCATGTAATAATGATTTATTTTTATACATGGCCTTCAATGCATTTTAGCGACAACAAAGTTGCCTGGTTAGTTTTTGCGCATGTGAGTATTATTGCTCTTAGCAATAGCTTGGTGCAATTTCCTTTTATATGTTTCGGATTTCGCACGACTTACGGAGCATTTACTTATCCTTTAATCTTTATTTTAACTGATTTAAGTACACGTTTATTAGGACCGGAAAAGGCAAGAAAAATCGTTCTTCTGGCAATGCTGCCCGGTCTTATTTGTTCTTTCTTTATTTCAAATTACTGTAATCAAAATGAGCTTTTCGTGTTCAATAGTGTTTCATTGCGCGTGGCTTTGGCAAGTTTGACGGCTTATGTGCTGGGGCAATTATTGGATATCACTATTTTTCACAAATTACGTCAACTGAAGCAATGGTGGATTGCTCCTAGTGTTTCAAATGTGTTTGGTAACTTATTCGATACTTTTTGTTTCTTTTTTGTGGCGTTTTATCATAGCATTAATCCATTTTTGAGTGCGCACTGGTTTGAAATTGCGACGGTGGATTTGTTAGTTAAAATAACCATTAGTTTACTGACTTTTGTCCCAGTTTATGGAATCACACTTCAGTGGATCATGCGCAATAAAGCTGATGCAATCGAACTGACCAGTTAAGTTCAAAGATTCCGTTTTTTTTCAATGCACTAGATGCTTTATATATGTCCATAGTTAAAATAAATTGACCTACTTTGTTTGTTGAATTACAATCTGGATGTTTTTTATCTATTTATAAGGATATATTATGAAAGAAAATCAAGACAAAACCCTGCCGAAAAATCAAAGAAAAACCCTCCCACACAGTAAGAGCGATCCTACTACTACTTTAAGAGAGTCTCCCGAAGAGGAAAATATGAGAGGCCGCTTTAGAAGAGCCCTCGGTTCTTTCGGATCTTTAACCAGTTTTTTCCCCACTTCAGGCGGAATATCACCGCGTAAAAAAAACAAAACTGTAACAGAGGAAGATATTGCAATTGGAGGTGAGAGCGAGTTCACTGCTCCTAGCTCAAGTGGTCTAGATGGAGAGTCTTTGCCTTGCAAAGACAATGAGAAAGGGAAAGAGAAAGAGAAAGTTAAAAAGAAAAAGAATAAGAAACGCACAGAGGAGAATTTTTTTTATGAGGAAAATGGTAAAAAGCATCTAATTCCCATAGGCTCCGAAACTGATGGTGACAAGTCAAGCAAGGGAAAAAAATATATCATTAGACCTGATGATACTGACATTGAAATTGAAGACGAAGATGCAGCTGAAGCATCTATTTTGCCTTTAGAAGAACCAGAATCGCCACAATCGGCAAAAAGATGGTCTATGAAGCCGAGATCTAATAATCTCAAATTAGATTCTCTCTTCATTGAAGGAATTGGCGATAGCGTTGAAATGAGTGAAGAGCGAGAACCTCATTTATCTTGGCATACTAAAGAAAGCATGGAAGAATTAATTTGGAAACAAAACCTACAAGCAATAGAAAAGAGAGAAATTCAATTATTAGAAGAAATTTGTGCCGATCTTGATCTTGTTTTTCAGCAATTTGCAAAACTTATAGAGAGTGATGATGACGAAGGTCAAAGACAGCTTGGAGCGTTTTGGCATTATCTAAAAGCGTGTATCGAATGCATTACGACGAATTCAACTGAAATGAAAAATATTCGAGAACTTGAGCAGATTTATAAGCTAATCATCGAAAAATATCTTCCAGGCCCGATACAGTTCAGTAAAGAAAAAGTGGAATTAAGGTTACAGAATCAGATCCGAATTCAACTATTACGTTTCCATGAAATGGAAAAAATCGGCCCGCCTTTTCATAAGATAATGCCATTTATGGTTAAGCATCTCAATGTTGAGGAATATAATGATCAGCTTAATAAATTAATGGAATTAGCTATTTCAAGACAAGAATACCTAATGTCTAATGTTAAATTAGCAGAACTACGTGAAAATTTGACCCATAAAATAGTTCCTCAAGGTTATATTAGCTTAGATTCTCTACTTCCACAAAACGGGAATCTAGCACGTATAGTGATTCAGCGATTAGCAAAAGAGTTAAGCTCGGACAGGAATTCTCATTTTCCTGATTGCCAATTAAATGAGGATGATTTTTATATTCTCAACGAGAGTCCATTACATGAAGCACTAATAGCCCGTATTGATGATTTTCTAAGAGATCATAAAAAATTATATGAAAAAGAAAGTTCATCTGGATCAATCTTTATAGATATGCTGTCCGTAAAGCTCGCAAGCCAAATAAGAGAAGAGTTTGTTTATCATAAATATATGACTCATTCTGCCTTCACTTTTGTTGTTGGATGATTTCAGGGGGTTGGGTCTTGGCCTGAGGTATCGTCATTTTTTTTGAATGATATTTCGAGCCAAATCCAGTGTTTTACTGAACCGTTCAGCCTGAGGAGGAGCGCCAGCGACGTCTCGAAGGCCTGTCCTGAGGGCACTCGAAGGGCTTTGTACCAAGGCTTCGAGCGCTCCCTCAGCTCGAACGGATCGAGCTACTGATTCGAGCAACACCTATTTTTGTTCAAAAAAAGTGATGATACCTCAGGGTCTTGGCCCAACCACGTTTAATCCCTGGTTTTAACAAACATCTCTATTACCGCGGTATTCCATTGTTCTGGCTGCTCTAAATTGGATAAATGTCCTGCGTCGGTGATCACGACAAGTTTGCTATTTTTTGCTAAAGCCTGCATGTTCGCAGTTTGTTGTGGTGCGATAATCGTATCCTTGTCGCTCGTTATCAACAAAACAGGAATTTTCGTATTGGCTAAGGTATTTGCGGTATCCTCTCGCATAGCCATACCAAATAACGCGGAAGCAATTGCAGTTGGTGTTTGTACCATCACCATATTTTGCAAAAATAAACGAGTTTGTTCTGAGGCGGAGTTTGATAAGGCCTTGGCAGTAAAATCATTGATTAACTGTTCTGTGCCTTGTGAAAGTACCTTATTGGCAGTGGCTTCGCGTTCTTTTTTCAGACGAAGAGTGTCAGCGGCTACCTGAGTATTGGAGAGAATTAAACCGCTTACCTTTTCGGGATATTTCTGCAAAAACGCAAGCGCAATGTAACCACCCATCGACTCTCCGCCAATGATCGCCTTCTTGATATAAAGTTGATCAAGTAATTGTGCGATTTGATCCGCGTATTCCGTCATCGTGATTGTATAGCCGAACGTTCCTTCAGAATGGCCAAACCCCCATAAATCCAAGGTGATTACGCGAAAATGCTGTTTTAATTTTTGTTGCTGCGGTAACCAAAGCGATTTATCGGTTGGAAAAGCATGAATTAAAACAAGGACCTCACCTTCGCCAACGTCGGAATAAGAAATGTATTTACTATTTAAAGGAGGAAGTGCAAAAGCTTTGGTTGTACTAATAAAAAAAATGCAAAGTCCAACTAAAAAAAACAGAAAACTTGCAGGTGAGAAGCCATTTAATTTTTTTTTATTATTCAATTTATTAACCTTTCTTTGGTTATTCGAAATAGAGCTGCTCAAGCTTAGATAAATTAATTCTAAAGGCAAGGCAGAATAATGGCAAATAAGCGTTTTCTTCAAAGCTATCGTAACCACCTATTTGAGATATCTTGCTATCTAGCAAAGAATCGCTAAAACTTGACCATCGCTGTGGGGCTGTATCGGTTGGGTCCAGCATTTTCCCACGCTGGGCTTAAAGAATTGTTGGGCTAAGTTGCAGACTACACTAAATCACCTCCTCTTGCTGCAAATGTTGTACAATGTGCAGCCTAAAAGCATTAGCCCTTGAGAGCTTTAGTCTCTTCTTCCTTTTTCTTATGGGCACGATTCCTGCTTGCATAATTTTTCAACGAAGTTGATATAAATAGAAAAAGATTGTTGTCATCGCAAGTTGAGTAGTAAAACAAGAATAACTATTAAGGGGAACTGATCATGAAAAAGTTGGGGCTTAATATCGCAGCATGGTCTATGTTGATATTTTCGCCATTTGCCTTTGCGGATCAACAACAAAGTTGGGGCAGTTGGGTCTCTGGGGTGAGAGAGCAAGCGCTTTCCGAAGGCATTTCCCCCGCCTTATTTGATAAGGCTTTCGCCGATATTCATGAACCTAGCCGTACTGTAAAAGGCCTAGCTCGTTCTCAACCGGAACATCGTTTAACCTTCAGCAAGTATCTGCATTCACGTGCCGATAATTACCGTATTGTTATGGGACGTAAAAATTACTTAAAAAACAAGGAATTATTGGAAAATGTAGGCCGTGATTTTGGCGTGGATCCTTGTTTTATTGTGTCATTTTGGGGCATGGAAAGTAGCTACGGTACTTATATGGGGAATTTCCCAGTTATTAGATCGCTTGCTACGTTAGCTTATGATTCCAAACGCCAAGATTTCTTTCGTAAAGAATTATTTCTAGCCCTCCACATTCTTAATGATGGCCATGTGACAATGGATCATTTCAAAGGTGAGTGGGCCGGAGCATCAGGGCAGCCACAATTTCTACCTTCCAGTTGGTTAAAATTTGCAGTCGACTATGACAAAGATGGTAGAAAAGATATTTGGGAAAGCAAAGCTGACGTGTTTGCCTCCATTGCTAACTACATGAAGATGAATGGCTGGCAAACCGGTGAGCCTTGGGCGATTCAAGTCAAATTACCCGCAAATTTTAATATGAAATTAGAAGGTAAGTCGACTGTGAAACCAGTGAGTGAATGGAATGAGATGGGTGTTCGTACTGAAACGGGACAACCTTTACCTAACCAAGAATTGAAAGCGAGTATTGTGCAACCTTTTGGCGGCCCAGCTTTTCTGGCTTATCCTAACTACAAGATGATTTTGCGCTACAATAACTCTATATACTATGCAGGTGCGATTGGCTATATGGCGGATAGGATTTGTAATCGCGCAAATTAACGACTCGCGGCAGCAGGAGGTATCACGATGGAAAATTATCTCGACAAAACAGCTAGTTTAACGCCTGCTGCCAGACGTATTATTTGTGAGAAAGCGACGGAATATCCTAATACCGGCGAATATAATACTGTAGCAAAAAAAGGATCCTACCTTTGCCGACGCTGCGGATTAGCCTTATTTCGCGCAACAAGCCAATTTCATTCCGGTTGCGGCTGGCCGAGTTTTGATGATGATATTGTCCAAGCAGTTAAGCAAGTGCCTGATCGCGACGGTCAACGCACCGAAATTCTTTGTGAACGCTGCGATGCTCATTTAGGACATGTTTTCATTGGCGAATCTTTTACGCATAAAAATCTACGTCATTGCGTTAACTCAGCCTCGATCGATTTTGTTGCTAATAGTGAAGTCCTTGATACCCAGGAAGCGATTGTTGCCGGGGGTTGTTTTTGGGGCGTCGATCATTTTCTGCGTCTACTCCCTGGGGTACTTAAGGTAGAAGTTGGTTATACGGGAGGTATCACGCTTAATCCAACCTACGAGCAAATTTGTCGTGGTGATACCGGTCATTATGAAGCTGCGCGTGTTGTGTATGATGTGGAAAAAACGGACTACCATACGGTATTAAAGCGTTTCTTTGAGATTCACGATCCGACTCAACGTACAGGGCAAGGCCCAGATCTTGGACAACAGTATAAATCTGCAGTCTTTTACTACAATGATGAGCAACTTGCAGAAGCCAAGGATTTAATTCAAATGCTGCATAGTCGTGGTTATGATGTAGTAACGCGCTTGCTAGAAGTGCAACCTTTTTGGCCTGCAGAAGGTTATCATCAGGATTATTATGGTAAACATAATAAAGCCCCCTACTGCCATAGACCTGAACCACGCTTTGGCTAGCGTTCTTAGTTGTAAATCGGCTTATTAAAAACTAGCTCTCAGCCAGCCTTCTCCTCAAAATTGGCTGACTAAGAAGCAAGTATAGATTACACCTCAGGCGGTGGACCACGACGGCCAAGCAAGCTCATAACGAGCAAGACAACGAAAATAATAAGGAATAAAAAGAATAAGATTTTCGCAATGCCTGCAGCAGCAGCGGCAATTCCACCAAAACCGAAAGCGGCAGCAATCAGCGCAATGACTAAAAAAACCAAGGCCCAACCTAACATAATGCTCTCCTTAGCATAGGTACTCATTATTAGTTAAGCTAAAATCAGCCCGGCTTGCAAGTAATATTGAATAAGTTTGTGTTGTACTGCTTAATTCTCAGGTGGTTTACTTGGTTGAATTCCTCACTTAATGTAGTAATTGTCTTGCGGTGCTAAGACTTAACCATCACTTTGACCCTTGCTTTCGCGGAAGGTGACAGAACTCAAGGTCGTTTGGGCCTTGGTACAACCTAGGCTACTATATTTATTATTTAATAAGGAATTATTATGCCGTTTAACATGGAATTGCGTCGGAACAGCAATAAGGTATGCATTAAGCTTCAGGTCGTACAAAAAGTAATAAACATCTACTTTACAGGAGAAGTTGAGGATGCCTCTGAGGAGAGAGATAAATGGTTGCATCTAGAACGTCATTTTATAAAGTCTATGCCTGATCTTGGGCCTGAAAATGGAGTTTTATATACCACTGATGCTTACCATCAGAAAAAAGAACATACCAATGACGGAGAAGGAGCAATCTATCATTTGCATCGTCAATTTAAGGTTGAAGTAACGCCAGAGCTGCTGGCCTCTTATCTGAATAAATTTTGGCATCAACAATATATTCACGCTACAAACTACCAGTTTTTAAGCGATTTTAGTGAAGTTGGTTCAATAATAAAAACCTTTAGTATTTATTACGAAAAATATAAGGACAGCTCTCTAGAATTTGAGTATGAAAAAGACAACGAATTGACTGAGAAAGAGCAAGAAGAGCGCAAAAAAAAGATCGAAGAAGAAAAGCTAAGCAAGTTGCTTACTTCTCAAAATTCCCCAGTTTTTGCTTCTAAACCTCCTGTCATCGCTTGTCCGAAAGAAGACAAAGCGCCGAGTTTTAAAATGGGATGAAGCTAATCGTTCTGTTGCTCTATTTTTTGATACAGGGTGTCGGCTTGCTCAGCTTTGCGTGTATTTTCCTTTAATTGATATTCGCTTAGTTGAGTTTCCCAGAAGGTTGTGGCTTGTTGTTTAAATTGATTGAGAAGCCGGAATAATTTACCAAGGTGTTCTGCCAACATAGGTAATTTATTGGGACCAAATACAATGAGAGCAACCAAAAAGGTGAGAAAAAGCTCAGCACTACTCATGATTTTTTCTCTTCATCCTCATTCAATGCGCGACGGAAGTTTTTGATTGCATTACCTAAATCAGAACCGAGGTTTTTTAACTTATTCGTACCAAATAGGGCAACTATAATAAGCAAGATTAATAGCAAAGATAAAGGTTTGATACCAGCTAATCCCATACTAGCTCCTATTGGTTCGATTAATAAGACTGATGAATCCACCCGTTATAGCCACTAACAAGGCACAGGGTGCTAATTTATCATAATTTAGTACATTAAGGTAACTAAGAAGACTAACTGTTATCATTGTGGCAAAAATTCCAACTCCAAGTCCTTTATACCAATTCTTTTGCGATCTAAAAGAGCGCTCGCTTGTTTTGCGTTGTTCAAGGGCATGAATTTTTTGTTCTTTAGTTAACTCCAAGACCTCATGTAATAATCGTGGCATATGAGGAAGTTGCTCAGTCAGAAAAGGCAGATTTTCACGTAGTTGCCGGAAAAATGCTTTAGGTCCTATTTGTTCCTTTAGCCATTTTTCTAAGAAGGGTTTCGCCGTTGCCCAAAGATCAAGTTCAGGATACAGTTGGCGGCCTAACCCTTCTATTGCAAGTAGCGTTTTTTGGAGCAATACGAGCTGAGGCTGGACCTCCATTTGAAAGCGGCGCGCGACTTGAAAAAGGCGCAAGACCACTTGAGCGAAGGAAATATCTTTTAATGGTTTTTCAAAAATAGGTTCACAAACAGTGCGAATAGCGCTTTCAAATTCTTCGATACGTGTATCGCGCGCGACCCAGCCAGATTCCACATGCAGCTGTGCGACTCGGCGATAGTCGCGATTAAAAAACGCATATAAATTTTCGGCTAAATAGCGTTTATCGCTGTCATTGAGTGTGCCAATAATGCCAAAATCAATACAGATGTATTGCGGATTATCCGGGAATTCCGGCGATACAAAAATATTACCAGGGTGCATGTCGGCATGGAAAAAACAATCCCTAAAAACCTGGGTAAAAAAGATTTCGACCCCGCGCTCAGCGAGTATTTTAATATTAATATTATTTGCTTTCAGCGTGGCTAGATCAGAAACAGGAATGCCATGAATTCTTTCCATGACCAGCACATTTTCGCGAGTGTAATCCCAATAGATTTCGGGAATATAAAGCAGGGGCGAATTATGAAAATTTCGTCGTAATTGACCAGCATTCGCTGCTTCGCGCTGCAAATCGAGTTCATCAAAGAGATTATGCTCAAATTCGCGGACAATTTCCTTAGGTTTTAGCCGCTTACTTTCAGCCCAGTAACGATCCGCCAAATTGGCTATGGTGTACATAATGCTTAAATCTTTTTCGATGATTTTACGCATATTGGGACGTAATATTTTTACGACAACGTCTTCGCCACTGCGTAAGGTTGCCGCATGGACTTGCGCCATGGAGGCTGAAGCAAGGGGTTGAGGATCAAATTGGGCAAAAACCTGAAACGCTGAGCGGCCAAAAGCGGATTCAACAATGCGAAGCGCAACTTCACTTGGGAAGGGCGGCACATTGTCCTGCAGTTTACATAATTCTTGTGCGATATCCGGCGGTAAAATATCGGGTCGGGTGGATAAGGCTTGCCCAAATTTAATGAAGATCGGCCCTAATTCTTCCAGGGTCTTGCGTAAGGCTTCACCGCGAGTAAGTTTTTCTTTGCGCAGCCAATTCCAAGGATTTAAATACACTATGAAGCGAAAAGGCGAAAAAAGGCGAATACTCACTACGACCTGATCCAAGCCATTGCGCGCCAAAATCAAATTAATATGCAGAAGTCTCAGTAGCTGCTTAATCGATTTCATAATCAGCCATCAATTGATTAATGTGAGCCTGCAAACGTTCAACATCTAAAGCCAATTTGTCGATGTCGTTGAAAAAATCCTCAATTTCTTCTCGCGGAGGAAAGAGTCGTAATTCTTCGTGTAGATAATCGCTGAGATTATGTCGTAGAGAGTCACCTAACTGCTTTTTAAACGCCAATCCCTGACGAAAAACCGAGCCGATCTGATGAGCTACGACATCACCAGTAAAATGGGCTAAATGCCCTTCCCAATCGATATCGAGTTCATCAAAGAGTTTTTTGACTTGTTGTCCCAGCTCGACATCGCCTGACATGCGAATTTTGTCATTAAAAAGAGAGCGTGCTTGTGAAGCAGGGAGAAAACTTAAACGGATTAAGCCAAGTGGGCTACTATGAATAATCGTGTCGGGGCGTCCATCAAAGTCATGCAGCAGTTGTAGTTCTTCATGCTGAAAAGCGATATAGAAGTTCACTCCAAGCGGGGCAACAATGATTTCAAGCACTTTTCCATGCAGTGCAGAAATTTTCGCCGGCATGGATTCATCTAGTGCTAAGGCATGATTAATTGCCTTTTGCAAAGCTTTTAGGGAATATTTTTTAATCATAAAGTTCTCAATATTTGTAGGCAATGTGCAAGGCCACAATGCCGCCGCTTAAATTATGATAATGGCAATCTTCAAATCCTGCTCGTTCTATCATCGTTTTCAATTCTTCTTGAGCGGGGTGCATGCGAATTGATTCTGCCAGATATTGATAACTCGCTGCATCATTCGCGAATAACTTACCCAGTTGGGGCAAGATATTAAACGAATACCAATCATAAATAGGTTTCAGACCGGGAAGAGCTGGTGTCGAAAATTCCAATACCATTACCTTCCCTCCAGGTTTGCATACTCGAAACATCGAGCGTAATGCTTCCTCTTTATCCGTGACATTGCGCAGACCAAATCCCATGGTAATACAATGAAAATGATTCGTCGCAAAAGGCAAGGTTTGAGCATTCGCTTGTACGAAATGAATATTGCGATATAGGCCTTGATCCAATAACTTATCTCGACCTACAGCCAACATGGCCGCATTAATATCAGCCAAGATAACCGTGCCGGAAGGCCCTACTTTTTTGGAGAGTAAACGGGTTAAATCACCACTCCCACCTGCTAAATCAAGTACATTATGACCCGCACGAACATGGCTAAGCTCTACGGTAAAACGTTTCCATAAATGATGGACCCCCATAGACATCAGGTCATTCATTAGATCATAATTGTTAGCAACCGATTGAAAGACGGCACCGACTTTCTTTTCTTTTTCATCCCAGGCTATGGTTTCAAAGCCAAAATGAGTATTTTTCCTTTGTTCAGTCATTTGTTTAAGTGTCGAGGCAGCAAAATGATTTATCTTAACCGATTCCAAGGCTTATACCCAATAAAATGATATTATTGTCCAAAATTTAACAGAATAATGACTGAGGAGTCTAAAGTATGGGCTACAATCTCGGGTTGTTGTCCAATTTTGTAGGAATTTTGGGCGTAATTTTAGTTTTACTGGCTTTCTCTTTATCGCAAACTGCTAAGCTCTCTGTCGATTCTTTAAAATATTTGGGAAGCAATCTACTCGGTTCCTCTTTAATTACCCTTTCTCTACTTTTTCATTGGAATTTATCGTCTTTTTTAATCGAACTAGCTTGGAGTGCTATCAGCATAATGGGAATAGTGCGAGTCGTTTTAAAGAATAAGTTGGCGAGAAAACTGGATAAAGCTGGGTCCATATAACAGACCCAGCTTAATTACCTTAAGAAGCAGTGTCATCATCATCAGAAGAGGAGTTTGAACTGTTTGTATCACCGCTAGAATTGGTAGAAGAACTACCGTCCGTCGAACTACCAGCATTATTTTGATCACCCGATTGTGGAGTGGTGGGGGTAGTTGATTGTTGAGTATTATCAGGACTTGCTGGAGTGGTATCAGCATGAGCTAATACAGAGACAGAAGTACCGAACAACATTACAAGTAAAGCTACTACTTTCTTCATTGGATTTCTCCTAGAGTTAGTCAAACACAACATCCTCTCGTAATCCAAATTGAGACTTTTTAAAAAAAAATTTACCCCCCTAAAACTCTGTTAAGAGTAAAAAGTGAATAAAAAGTCCTAATTTGGATTACGAGAGTTATCTAAGAATATAGCTAAATTTTTTTAAAATTAACAATTTAAAGAAAAAAATCCTTAAAAAGGTCGAATTTTACCATATCTTGACAGTTTTAGGACGGGTTGTTCTTTTTATGTAGAATGGGCCTTAAGTTAGCGGCCTTCCCTAGCGTTCTGCGGTCAAGCCCACGGGATGCGCCTGATAGTTTGTAGGCCGGAGCCTCCCTTCGCGAGGGCGGGATAGAGATTGTAAAAGCTAAGCAAGCAGACGATTCAGAGCGACGAGATACTGTTTCTCATCAGGGGGACATTGATCCCGCTGTGCCTTCCAAAGGCATTCTGCTAATGAATCCATCATTAGATGCTCTACTGTTAAAGAATCAGAATATTTTTGCAACAAATTTTTATAAACTTCTGCTATCCCCCTGGGGCTATTAGTACTAACCTGATCGCGAATTGTAAGATGCAGTCCCAGATGTAAAAAAGGATTGGTTTGCCCAAGTTCGCGGAAGTAAGCTTGATCAAGTTGCTTGTTTGGGGTTTCGAGCATAGCCTGATATTCTGGGTGGTCAATGATGACTGCCACAAGTTGCTGTTCAAGTGGTTGTAAAGGAAGCTTCTGTTTATATTTTTGCCAACTAGAAAAAAACAGTTGCCGAGTATCTTGAACATTATCACCATAAAACATAAATAACCTGAGCTAACTTAAGCGTTTGTATTGCAAGTTTAACTCAGTGTTGATCGAACGGAAAGATTTGTTCACTATTCCTCTCTAAATGAGAGAAGCATATTTGTTGACAATGCTGCTCAAGTTATGAGATATTTCCCTTTGCGAGGTTGGACTTGCTATGTGTCATTCCACTGGGTCAATTGGCGACACACTGATTGACCCTTTCTATTTTCATTCCGTACAAAATTCTATAAATCTTGCTATTTTTTCTCCAGTGCGATAAAAATATGGCTGCAATTGTCATATTCAACGGATGGAGTAATTTGCAATGACTGGATTTTTTAAATATAAAATATCAACCCGCCGTATCGAAATACCGAGAGATTCTGAAGGTAAAACGGAACCATTTAGCGCGGATAATGAGCAACATCTCGCAGTGATTAATTCGGGAGTAGCGCGTTTTAAAGAAGCATTACCCGTGATGCGTAAGCTTGATAGAGAGATTTTTCTGGGAGGAAGTATAGCCACTACCGCTATTGGTTTGAATATGGCTTCTATGCTCCCATTTATTCCTTATGTCTATTTTAGTTTTACAGCGGCAATTATTGGCACGGCTATTCTATGCCATGGTTTGACCGCTCGCTCAATGTTTATTGATAAATATCAGAAAATATTCAACGAGTTAAAAGAAATCTACCAATGGGTTTCAGAATCTAAAAAAATAAAACATTGGTCTGGAACTGAATATTGGTATGCAATTCGCAAAAAACCAGTACAGGATATGATGTTGACTCTAGGCCCCTGGGTACCTAAAGAATTTATTAAGACTTGGGATGAGGAAGATTTCAAATCTAGTAATGTCCCGCAAATAGTCAGAGAACGTGCACCGCTCAGGCAAGTCACCGAACTAACACCCGAATTCATTGAGAAATTAGCTGAGTTGGCTTCCGGCTCGGTTCAGACTGCAAACAAAGAATACCGATATTATGGTGATAACAATGTGGGTGACTACGCTGTTATCGCGGAGGAATATTGGGAAAGATCCAAAGTGTTGGCATCTAAGGCCTCAGATGGAGCAACTAATTTAGCATCAAAAGGCGGGGAGCTAATGGTGGCTTTAACCACAACGCCAAAGCCTCATAGTAGTTAATTGCTCTCAAACACGTAGGTTTGGCCTGGCCAGCCTACGATGCAACAACGCCGGCTATGACTTGCGGCTTCGCCAGTTCTTTCAACCAACTCTCCCTAAAATTGACCACTGGCGAGTTTCAAACTCAAAAATACCATCAACAACCCACTTGAAAACTCAATGCGTCGCCAAACACTGATGCGCGATAAAATCTCTGAAAAATAATGAGTTGTAACGGTCAACGATGTGAACCACAAAAAACTAGCTGAGATCACCCCTAATAAAAAAGCCTGTGGATGTTCAGGAAATTGGCGACTGCCGCTGCCAATAATCACTAAACTATCAATAATCGCATGAGGATTAAGCAAACTAAATCCTAAGGCAAGCATGACGATTTGCAGACGATTGGTATTTTTTTGTTCACGGACAGTTTGTTCCGTGTGCTTACTGAATGCTTGTTTAAAGGCTTTAGTGCCATAATAAAGTAGAAAGGCAACACCAAACCAAGTCACCCAAATTTGTAAAGTAGGGTGTAGTTTTAGCATTTGGTTCAACCCTGCTACGCTTGCACACACCAGAATAATATCGCAAAAAAAACAAATGATAGCAGAGAGCAGTGCATGCTTACGGAGTGCGCCCTGGCGAATTAGGAAAACATTTTGTGGCCCTAAAGCCATGATAAGCGACAAACCTAACATTAAGCCATTGAAATATACTAGTGTCATGATGCACCTTTAGAACAACAAGACTAGCAATTATCCATTATTTCTCACTATAATTAAAATTAATAATTATTATCATCGATAAATTTTGCTTATGAGAATTGAACAGAGGGAATTACAAGCACTGGATGCCGTTATTCAAACGCAGAGTTTTGCTAAAGCTGCAAAACGCTTATTTATTACCCAACCCGCAGTGAGTCTTCGCATTAAGCAGTTGGAAGCTCAATTTGGCCAACCTCTACTGATTCGCACCTTACCGTATAAAGCGACTGCATTAGGTGAAAAATTATTAAGCCTACTGCGGCGTACACGTTTATTGGAAGAGCATTTATTGCAAGAAATTCAACACGATACTTCAACCCGTCTTTCGGTCGCTTTAAATCGCGATAGCTTGGAAACTTGGTTTATACGTTTACTAGACGAATTAAAGTTGTTGGAGAAGATTAATATCGACATCATCACCGATGATCAGGAAGTAACCATTGATTATTTTCGACAAGGATCCGTTTCCTCCTGTGTTACTAGTTTTAATAAGGCCTTACCCGGTTGCGAGTGTATTTTATTGGGGCATATGGACTATTTGTTGGTGGCGTCGCAAGATTTTATATCTCGTCATTTCAACCCTAAAAAAACAATGGAAGACAATTTAGCCGCGGCACCAGTCATAATTTTTGATGATCGTGACCGCTTGCCAGAACAATATTTCCAACATTTTTTCAAAAAACCACTCATCCTCGGCCGTCATCACAAAGTGCCTTCGGTGCAGGGGCATAAGCTCTTTGCTTTGCACGGCTATGGTTATGGATTAATTCCCCGTCTCGATATTGAGAAAGAATTGGCAGAGGGGGATTTAGTGGAAATCTGTCCCGATAAGCCCTTGTTAATGCCGCTCTACTGGCATTATTGGCAATTACCGGCGAGACAATATCAGCGTTTTATTGAGAAAATTGCGAAAGAAGCTAAGCGTTTTCTCATTTAATTTGATTCAGGGAATGGAAGAGTAAACATGAAATCTGGAATTAGAATGGCTGAGGTTTCTTGGCCGGTGATAGAGCAAGCATTTATTGCGAATTTACCAATTATTATCCCCTTAGGCGCTGGCTGCAAAGAGCATGGTTTACATTTACCGATGAACACGGATTTAATTCTTGCTGAGTATCTAGCTGCTTGGGTCATCGATCATTACCCTGTTTTGGTCGCTCCTACAGTGCCATATAATTTTTTTCCTAGCTTTTCTGAGTATCCCGGCTCAGCCACCCTTTCTTACGAGGTTTCGGTTAATTTTTTTGTGGATTTATGTGGGTCATGGTATCAGCAAGGGGCTAAGCAATTTTACGTTTTAAATACGGGAATAAGTACCAATAAAGTGTTGTCTGAGGCCTCTAAGCGGCTTGAGAGTAGCGGCATTCCATTGAATTTTTGTGATTTTTCTGAGTTGCATAATCATCCTGAGATTAAACGCATAACAGAACAAAAAAGGGGTACTCATGCGGATGAAATAGAAACATCGATAATGTTATATATCAAGCCCGAAGTGGTGGATTTGACGAAGGCTAAACCTGAGGAAAATGCAGATTTTCCTGGTCCTTTAACGAGGGATGTCAAGGCCCGCACTAAGACAATCTCTCTGACCGGAGCTAGGGGAAATCCAACGCTTGCTACGCGCGAGAAAGGAAAAATCGCAATGGGTGTGTTGCTGGAACTCCTAAAAAAGGAGCTTAGCCATTTATTTTAGGGTGCAATCGGTCGAATCCGCATGCTTTGACTACTGCTGCAAAGCGTCACGGTTAAGCCCATTCAGAAATTCAACCTTCATCATTGACCATCCATGAACAAGCTATTAGGATCAAAGAATATTCACGCATTTATTTGCTACTTAAGCCCAGAATGGAGAAAACTGGTCGCAGAGTTGCCGATGTTTGCCACCTAGAGACTGGGCTGCTATGGAACAATTAAATCTAAGCTTATTTCATACAATTAATGCAAATCCTAATTTACATGGTATTGGTCTATGGTTAGCGCTTTTTGCTGCGAAATATCTCATTTTTGTCGCTGAATTCGGATTGATTGGACTGTGGATCTGGGGAGATACAAAAACTCGTAAGACGGTAGTCTTTGCGTTTCTTTGTAGTGCATTAGGTTTATTTATCGATTGGCTTATTGGAACAGTGTATTTTCATCCTCGGCCGTTCGAGCTTGGAATAGGCCATACTTTTATTTACCACGCTGCTGACAGCTCCTTTCCAAGTGATCACACGACCAGTCTCGCTAGTCTGAGTTTCATGTTTTTATGGCGAGACTCAAGCCGCAGTTTTGTTGGTCTTTTGTTGCTGCTGATAACCCTTTGGGTGGGATGGGCTCGGATTTATATCGGTGTTCATTATCCCTTTGATATTTTAGGCAGTCTTTTTGTCTCCTTTATTGCAACAATTATCATTAGTTATTTAACACCATGGATTAGTAGATATTTGATACCTTTCCCGGAGTATATTCATCATCAGTTCTTTAATTCGACACGGAAAATGGCTAGTAAGTTCGGTTTTAGAAAATAGATCTCGTGCCACAGAGTAGAATGACCTCAGGTTATTAAAGAGGTTAACGTGTATCTGATTATTACATTGTCCTTTTTTAAACGGCACTGAATTACAGTTTTACAAGAATATTTTAATAAACGTGGTCGCGTTTCGAGTAATTATTTGTTCAATTTTTAGTCTCTTTGAATTGTACTATACTATTAAAGCTTCACATGCAAGCCAACCAATCAGGGAGAAATTGTTATGGATAATTCAATTTTTAGTGAAATCATGAATTTCATTCAAAATCATTCAGATGGCCAGAAAATGGTTGAACAAAGCAACGTGTCCACCTCTCAAATGCATAAAGTTGCTCAAGAAGTTGTTCCTAAAATAACGGAGCAAGTAAAAAATGATCCGCAAACCTTAGGCGACCTATTTAAAATTATTGCGCAAAATAAAAATGACCCACAATCTTTACTTAATTCAAAGCCTGGCTTTGATCAAGAACAAGTACAGAATGAAGGCAGTCAGATTTTGCAAGCAATATTCGGAGGCAGCAATCAAACTTCCAAAATAGCAGACGATGTCTCTCAAAAAACAGGCATTAGTGTGGTAGATATCACCGAGATGCTGCCAATGATTGCCGCGATGGCTACAAAGTTACTCGGTAACAAAGTAGATACCATGAGTGACCAAGGGGATTCTGCCAGCCAACAAAAATCGCTTAACGAAATTTTAGGGTTCCTGGATATCAACAAAGATGGTTCTATTAGCGATGATTTAGGTCGTATGGGTCAAAAAATCATGGGTAATCTGTTCGGAAATCAAAATAAACAAGCTTAATAAATGCTGGCAGGTCAAAGTTTTGTACTTTTATTTGACCTGCCTAATTTTCTAAAACAAAACTTGCCGTATTGGGGTCGCTTGAGAGTATATTTAATTTGAGCACTTCGCATAAATAATTCTTCGACGATCGTCGTAGAGTTCAAATAATTAGCAAATTCATGAATTAATCGCGCAAAATAGTTGATATGAGCTTAAAAGATGGCTATAACTATCAGTGCGTTGAAGACTAACAATAATAGGCATGCTTTTTGCATTTAAAACCGACTTTTTCATAATCTGTATCAATATGAGAAAGTGGCTAAAGGATTTAGCTTTATAGGTTTTTTAACAATTGATAACACGTACTGATTTGTAAAAGGAAGTCCGTTTTCTACCATTAAGAGAGGGAATTTAAGATGAGTAGTATTATCGATGTTGCTATTAAGCGTTTATCGGATAGCAGTTGTAGCGAACATGAATTACGTTTGTTTCTCGAGAATGAATTTTCCACTTTGCCAAATCGTGAGTCCCGTATTGATGCGACTTTTAAGCGATTAAAAGAATTGCAATTAATTAATGATCAAAGATTAGCAACGAATTTAGCGCAACATTATGCGCATAAAGGAAATCGCTTTATCTCCCAAATGCTAGAACAAAAAGGGATATCTGAAGAAATAGTTACCAGAGTATTATTGTCTCTTGAAAATGAAAATGTTCGAGCGTTGGATGAAGCACGTAAAAAACTTGGCGGTAAATGGGATAGCTCTGAGAATGCCACGACTCTTCTTCACCGGTTTTTAAGTGGTCGTAGTTTCTCTTATGCTGCCATCAAAACTGTAATTGGGCAACTGGAACAAAGTGCTGCATGATCAATGGATGATCAGTTTGACTTGTTTAGTTGCTTTGCTATAGTTAAGTTGTAAACAGAAGGTCGGCACTCTGGCCGTACGAAGTTTACACAAAAGCCACTTGAGAGTGGCTTTTGTTATTTGGGGGGTAGCTTAACTCCCTGAGATTTCTCAAGTTTCATGTAAAAAAATGCAAATATATCAAAGTCCTTAATAAGCATTGAAGTTGCCTGACTACGGGTATAAAATGCCGAGATTAATTTTCCTGCCAGTGTCTACCGTAGGTAAACAAATTTAAAGGAGGGAGCGTGGGCTCTTTGTTGAAAAAAAACGCTATCTTAGTGCCTTTTTTAGCAATGTTTTTAATGTTGACAAACATTTTATACGCTGCTGAAAATAGCAATAGCAAGAATAATACACCTGCAAATAGCAAGAATGTGCCCACTGGTACTAACATTAATGCACCTGCTACTAATGCGCCCGCTAGCAATGCTAATGCGCCCGCAAACAGCCAACTTCCAGCAAAAATGACAGCCCCTGTTGAACCACTTATTAATGGTTATTATCCAGCTTATCCAAGCACTGCACCAGCAACCGGTGAGCAAGCTGAACTGATTAAGAAAGGGGAATATTTGGCGAGGATGGGTGACTGTATTGCTTGCCACACTAACGTGAAAGGTAAAACGCCTTCCTTTGCCGGTGGATTACCTATTAATACCCCTTTCGGTACCTTTTACAGTCCTAATATCACGCCAGATAAAGAAACTGGTATTGGTAATTGGACTGAGGAAGATTTTATTCGCGCAATGAAACACGGTCGCGACCCGCAAGGCAGAAACTATTTTCCAGTTTTCCCGTACATCTATTTTTCTAAAATGACGGATGAAGATGCTCGTGCACTCTACGCTTATTTCATGAGTATTCCTCCTGTTAACCAGAAAAACAAAGAGCTACCTTTTCCATTTAATGTTCCTGGAGCACGCTTCACTTTGTGGGGTTGGAATTTATTATTTTTCTATCCAGACGATAATCCTATTGTCAATGATCCTACGAAGTCACCTGCTTGGAATCGAGGTAAATACATCGTAGATAGCCTTGGTCACTGCAGCATGTGCCATACCCCTTTGAACGTATTTGGTGCTCCTAAAAATCGCTTCTATCTAACCGGCACATTTATTGACGGTTATTGGGCTCCCAATATCACTAAATATGGCCTGGAGTCAGCGACTCATAATGAAATTTCAGACGTATTTTCTCGAGGTGAATTAATTAATAGGGCTGGTCCCGTAGCGGGACCCATGGCAGAGGTCGTGCATAATAGTTTAACGCATTTAACAGAAGAAGATCACTTAGCTATGGCGACTTATCTTAAGACAGTTGTTAGTGAAGACCCTTTGGGAGTTCCTGGTTCTGAGAATCAGCCTTCTCTTAAACGAGGCAAGCAAGTCTATGTTAATGCCTGTATTATATGCCATCAAAATGGTGAGATGAGCGCTCCTGAAATCGGAAATGCGTCAAACTGGTATTTCCGATTGCAGCAGAGCGGATTGACAGGTCTTTATCGGCATGCCATTGATGGATACAACAGCATGCCCGTTAAAGGAGCTTGTGTGACTTGCTCTGATAACGATGTGATTGCTGCTGTTGATTATATTTTGAATAACTCGCTCACACGTTCGCAATGGAGTGATTTAACCAGTGGTGGTGCAGCTAAATACCCATCAAACGGTCAGGAAATTTATGAAGAAAACTGTGGCATTTGTCACAATCAGGGACTACAAGGTGCCCCCAAAATCGGTGATAAAAAGGCATGGGAACCTTTGCTTGCGCAAAATATGGATGTTCTGATTGAGAAAACCATAAAAGGGGATGATCATCCGAAAAAAGGTGGTTGCAAACACTGCACTACTGGTGAGGTGATTGAAGCAATCAAATATATGGTGAGTCAATCAAAAACAGAGGGTAATTACTCGCTGTGGTAATTATCATGCACAGATTCAAGGTTCTAAATAAATTTAATCATCAGTTGGGATAGAGTAAAATGTCTTGCAAGTGCTCAGCACTGGCAAGACGAATTTTAAGATCCTAGCTAATTGAAGAGGTGAGAACGGGGATGCTAAATAGGTCTAAGGTAAGCAAAGTGCTTGCCGCCTTAATTGGATTGGTAGCTGGCCAGCCAGCAATGGCTGAGGCGGATAAGTGGCAACTCAATATGTACAGAGGAGTTACTCCTTTAAGTCATGACATGTATGACTTGCATATGATTGCTATGGTGATTTGCGGGATTATTGGCGTCGTGGTATTCGGAGTGATGATTTACTCTCTCATCCATCATCGCAAATCCAAAGGTTATACTGCAGCGACTTTCCATGATAATTTCCGTTTAGAAATGGTCTGGTCCATCATTCCTTTTTTAATCTTGGTTGGCCTTGCCATTCCTGCAACCAAGGTTTTGATTCATCAGGAAGACAATAGCGATTCAGATGTAACAATTAAAATAGTTGGGTATCAATGGAAATGGCAATATCAATATCTAGATCAAGGGATCAGTTATTTTTCTATTTTATCGACTCCTTTTGAGCAAATCCATAATCAAGAAGCAAAGGGCGAATGGTATCTATTGGAAGTTGATAAACCGCTTGTACTCCCGGTCCACAAGAAAATTCGTTTTCTAGTAACGTCTAATGATGTGGTTCACTCCTGGTGGGTGCCTGAGATAGGTGTTAAACGTGATGCGATACCTGGGTTTATGCATGAGGCTTGGGCAAGAATAGAAAAACCAGGAACTTATCGCGGTCAATGCGCTGAATTATGCGGGATCAATCATGGTTTCATGCCGATAGTGGTGGAAGCTGTCAACGAAGACCAATTTAATCAATGGGTTGCTAACCAGGTTAAAGTGAAAGATCAATATGCAGAAACAGTTAATCAGCCTGAGTCACAAGCAGATCTGACACGTGCTGAGTTAATGAGTTACGGTAAGCAAAAATACGATCAAATTTGTGCTGCTTGCCATAGAGTAGATGGTAAAGGGTTGCCACCAATGTATCCCGCTCTTAAAGGCAGTTCAGTGGCAGTTGGAAAACCAATTTCACGCCATATCGCAATGATTTTAAATGGTGTTCCTGGTTCTGCGATGCAGCCTTATAAAGAGCAATTAACTGATAAAGATATTGCAGCAATTGTTACTTACGAGCGTAATGCTTGGGAAAATAATACAGATGACGTTGTCCAACCTGCTGATGTTGCGAAAGTGCGTCAAGGCGAAATACAACAACCTAAAATGGTGGAAAAAGCGAAGGTCGGAGGTTTACGATGAGTCAAGAGTTAGCGCACGATGCAGATCATGAAGAGCATGGTCCAGAACAAGGTAAAGGAATCATCGGCTTTGCAAAGCGATGGTTATTTACCACCAACCACAAAGATATAGGAACTTTATACTTATGGTTAGCAATGTTCAGTTTCTTTGCCGCCGGCGCCATGGCATTGATTATTCGAGCAGAACTTTTTCAACCAGGGCATCGATTTGTAGATCCTAACTTTTATAACCAAATGACCACTTTGCATGGTTTGATCATGCTCTTTGGGGTAGTGATGCCTGCATTTACAGGGATGGCTAACTGGCAAATACCTATGATGATTGGTGCGCCTGATATGGCATTGCCGCGATTGAATAACTGGAGTTTCTGGTTATTGCCCTTCGCTTTTACCTTGCTTGCTTCAACCATGTTCCACAGTGGTGGTGGGCCCAATTTCGGTTGGACAATGTATGCTCCTTTATCGACTAAATTTGCTCCACCAAGCACGGACTTTATGATTTTTTCCATACATATGATGGGTCTTTCATCCATTATGGGGTCGATTAATATTATCGCAACCATCCTGAATATGCGTGCTCCTGGGATGACGTTGATGAAAATGCCAATGTTTGTTTGGACATGGTTAATTACGGCATTCTTACTTATCGCTATCATGCCGGTGTTAGCTGGCGCTGTGACTATGATGTTGGCTGATCGACATTTTGGAACAAGCTTTTTTGAAGCGAGTGGCGGTGGTGATCCTATTTTATTCCAGCATGTGTTTTGGTTCTTTGGTCATCCCGAAGTTTATGTACTGGTATTACCTGCTTTTGGGGTCATTTCAGAAATCATACCAACGTTTAGTCGTAAGCCCTTATTTGGCTACCATTTTATGGTTTATGCAACGGTGAGTATTGCAGTATTATCCTTCGTTGTTTGGGCGCATCATATGTTTACCACTGGTATACCGCTGGGCGCAGAGCTATTTTTTATGTATACCACTATGTTAATTGCTGTGCCTACGGGGATAAAGGTGTTCAACTGGGTTAGTACGATGTTTAAAGGAGCCATGACCTTTGAAACACCAATGCTCTTTTCCATCGCTTTCGTGTTTTTATTTACGATTGGTGGCTTTACTGGATTGATGCTTGCCTTAGTACCTGCTGATTATCAATATCAAGATACTTACTTCGTAGTGGGTCATTTCCACTATGTATTAGTTCCTGGTGTTATTTTTGGTCTTCTAGCTGCCACCTATTATTGGCTGCCAAAATGGACTGGGCATATGTACAACGAACGATTGGGCAAATGGCATTTCTGGTTGTCAGTCATTTCGGTCAATATTGCCTTCTTCCCTATGCATTTCCTCGGGCTGGCGGGTATGCCTCGACGGATCCCAGATTATGCTCTGCAATTTACCAACTTTAATATGATCTCAACCATCGGTGCTTTTATTTTTGGTTTTTCCCAATTGTTATTTTTATATAACGTGGTAAGAACTGTGCGTAAACATGGCCCGAAAGTGGGAGCAAGAGTTTGGGAAGGTGCACATGGCCTGGAGTGGACTTTGCCATCGCCACCCCCTTATCATAGTTTTGTAACGCCACCACATGTGGAGTCGGAGCATCTTCTTCATTATTAATGCGAGGTCCAATGGCTGAAAAAAGTCATAAAAAATTGATTGTTATTCTAGCTGTCACTGTTCTTGCTATGTTTGGCTTCGGTTTTGCGTTGGTGCCCATTTACAATAGTCTGTGCAAGAACTTTGGTATTAATGGGAAGATAAGTGGTCAAGCCGAAGCATACGATGCTAAATCGGCGAAAATTCAGGATAGAGAGATAGTTGTTGAATTTGTTGCGACAAATAATGGTGGAGTTTCCTGGGCATTCTATCCAAAAACTAAGAAGATAAAGGTGCATCCAGGTGAGATTGCAAAATTAGCTTTTTATGCTGAGAATAAAACGAACCATGCGATGACTGTACAGGCTATTCCTAGTGTGACTCCGGGGATAGCCGCAAAATATTTGAAAAAAACGGAGTGTTTCTGTTTCACTCAGCAAACACTTAACGGACATGAAGCGATGAATATGCCTTTACTGTTTCATCTGGACACCGATTTACCATCTAATGTGAGGACAATCACTTTGGCTTACACGTTGTTTGATGTAACTGATAAAGTAATTAACTAGGTTTGCTACTTCAAACTCCATGAAGAAGTGCAATAGAAACAGGAGAAAAATACATAATGGGAGCGCATGGCACATATTACATCCCTAAGCCCAGTCATTGGCCATTACTAGGTTCCATTGGTTTAACTACGATGTTAGTTGGTGGAGGTTCCTGGTTACATGATGATTGGTATGGACCTTATATTTTTACACTTGGCTTGGGAATCTTGATATTTATGATGTTTGGCTGGTTCGGTCAAGTCATCTATGAAAATCAGAAGGGGGTCTATGACTTACAAGTAGATCGCTCGTTCCGTTGGGGAATGTGCTGGTTTATTTTTTCTGAGGTTTGTTTTTTCGGCGCTTTTTTTGGTGCCTTGTTTTTCTCCCGCTATTGGTCAGTACCAATCTTAGGCGGAGAAATAGCTGATCATCCCATGACCCATCTTACTCTTTGGCCTAACTTCAATGCAACTTGGCCGTTATTATCCAATCCCAATAACCAAGCTTTTTTTGGCGCAAGTGAAGGAATGGAGCCCTGGGGATTAGCGGCCATTAACACGCTCATCTTATTAACATCTGGTGCTACCATTACATGGGCACATTGGGCTCTAAAGTTGAATAAACGCAAGCAACTAATTGTCGGCATGAGCTGTACAATTGCGCTTGGTATCCTGTTTTTGATTTGCCAATCTTATGAGTACCATGAAGCTTATACCAAAATGAATCTGACACTTGATGCGGGTATCTATGGGACTACTTTCTTCATGTTAACCGGTTTCCACGGATTGCACGTAACCATAGGAACAATTATGTTGATTGTTATCCTAATTCGTTGCATTCGCGGCCACTTTACTCCTGAAAGGCATTTTGCTTTTGAAGGGGTTGCCTGGTATTGGCACTTTGTCGATGTGGTTTGGTTATTTTTATTCGTGTTTGTTTATTGGCTATAACAATTTATTCACTAGCAAACCTGGTTGAAATTGGATAAAGACAATCGCCAAAGTATAATTAAAATGATGATGGGAGAAGTTAAGATTTGTAATCTTTGCTTCACCCTTAAAAAATTTTGAGGAAAAAACGACGGGGCTATTATTTTCTAAGTAGTCAGTACTAGTCAGTTGCATTTCAGTATCTCTAAGCTCTACTAAGAAACAAGAAGCCTCAGCATGGCCACATTTGAGCCTCACTGCTACTGGTTGTAAGGGCTGGATTTGCATAAATCCTCCTTAATAGATTTAACCCCCTACTATCTAACGGTTTGTTATGAACTATGCAACAACGCTAACGCTCGCAAGTGCGGAATCAGCCTTATCTGATTTTAAGCGCTATGTTTTTTCATCCCTGGCTATAGTTTATATCGACATAATTAGTAAAAACTTAAACCAATTGGTGTGTTTTTTGAGCTACTTTCTTGAGGATATCCATTCAATAACGGTTTGCAAATTTTGCATTGTGTCGTAATGGATAACGAGTGTTCCTTTACCGGATTTGCCGGGTTTAACTTTAATTTTCGTATTTAATTGTTCTGCTAGCGTTTGGATCTGCTCTTTAACGAGAGGAGATACTTCAGGTTTATGATTAACCTCAACAACTTTTCCTTCTTTTATTCTGGCAGCAAGTTTTTCAGTTTCTCGAACAGACAGATTTTTAGCCACAACTAGCCGAGCGACTTGTTCCTGTTGTTCTTCTTCAAGAAGTAGTAAGGCGCGTGCATGTCCCATGTCCAAATCACCATGCTCTAAAAGCCGTTTTACTTCGTTACTCAAACTGAGTAACCGTAAGTAATTACTGACAGCTGCGCGTGATTTACAAAGTATATTAGCAACTTGCTGATGCGTAAGGCCGAATTCACTAGTAAGACGAAACATGGCGCGCGCTTGATCCATGGCATTCAGATCTTCACGTTGTAAGTTTTCCACTAACGCCATGGCCATTGCCGTTTCATCATCAACTTGGCGTAGGACAACGGGTACTTCAGTGAGTCCTGCTAATTGACAAGCGCGCCAGCGGCGTTCACCGGCAATAATTTCGTAGCGATCGGTTGCGATTTCACGAACAACCAAAGGTTGTAATAAACCTTGTTGCTTGATTGACTCAGCTAACTGAACAAGAGGCGCTTCTTCTATTTCGGTGCGAGGTTGATATTTTCCGGGTTGGAGACAATCCACAGACAATTTAAAATGATCTGAAGCAGGTTTCTCAGCCAGCAAATGGGTTGTTGAGTTACCTAATAAAGCGGATAAATTTCGCCCCAAACCGCCACGTTTTACTGTCATATTTACCTCAAATTAAGCGGTCACAACCTGTTTACTGATAACCTCAGCAGCCAAAACCATATAAGCTGCAGCACCTGGTGAAGATTTGTCATATTGCAAAGCGGGCATCCCATGACTAGGCGCCTCTGCCAGTCGCACATTGCGTGGAACCACTGTTCGATACACTTTGGAGTGAAAATGCTCCAGCAACTGTTTGGAAACCTCGGCACATAAGCGATTGCGTGCATCATACATGGTACGCAGGACACCTTCAATTTGTAAGCGTGGATTGACTGAGGCTTTCACTTGTTCAATAGTTGAGATGAGCGCGGCTAATCCTTCAAGTGCATAATATTCACATTGCATGGGAATTAATACGGAATCAGCTGCAACCAGCGCATTAATTGTCAAAGTATTTAACGCTGGAGGACAGTCAATCAAAATGAAATCATAAGCAGTCTGCAGCGGCTGCAACGCTTTAAAAAGAAAAGTTTCGCGATGATCTCTTTCCATCAAACTCACTTCAGCAACAGTTAAATCACCGTTGCCAGGAATTAAATCATAACCACAGCTGGTAGCTAAGCAAGCTTGTTCAGCTAAGCAATCACGTAGCAAAACATCATTTGAAGTATGCACCAGTGCATGTTTATCAATTCCTGATCCCATGGTCGCATTCCCTTGGGGATCAAGGTCAACGAGCAAAACAGGTTGGCGATTTGCTGCAAGGGAAGCTGCTAAATTGATCGCGGTTGTGGTTTTACCCACTCCTCCTTTTTGATTGGCAATTGCGATGACTTTCGCCATGATTATTCCTTAGTTGCATTTTCAATAACGACGCAGCAACGCTCACCGTCCACACCAGGTACTTGAATGGAATGAACTTGATAAGGTAGGTTGATGCTCGCTAATTCGGTTTCGGGATAACGACCTTTCATGGCAAGCCAAATACCCTCGTTACTTATCAGATGTTGTGTCCAGTGTATCATTTGCGATAATTCGCTGAACGCTCGACTGGTTACTGTATCAAAATCACATGAAGGGTGATAGTTTTCTGCTCGCGTCTGTACAACTTCAATATTATTCAACTCTAGATTACGCTTTACTTCTTGCAGAAAACGAATTTTCTTGCCGTTACTATCCAAAAGGACAATCTGTAAATCAGGATTAGCAAGTGCCAAAGGAATGCCAGGTAACCCAGCCCCAGTGCCGACATCAAGGATGCGAGTACCCCTAATCCAAGGCAAAATGGCCAAGCTATCTAAGATATGACGGCTAACCATGGTATCCAAATCTCTTATTGCCGTCAGATTATAGGTTTTATTCCACTTATCTAGCAACAATAAATATTGCATAAAAGAATTCGTTGCGACAGTTAAACCAAGTGCTTCTGTGCCTTTGGCCAATTGTTGAAAGATAGCGTCTGATAAACTCATGCCGGTTCTCGATGCTTTTTCAAATGAACCAAGAGCAGGGATAAGGCGGCTGGAGTAACTCCAGAGATACGCCCGGCCTGCGCTATAGTCGTTGGTTTGATGCGGTTTAGTTTTTGAATAACTTCTGAAGATAAACCTGAAACTGTCGTGTAATCGAGCGAAGCAGGCAATTGCGTATTTTCATGTTTACGTAAACGCTCTATCTCAAGCAGTTGGCGATCGATATAGCCAGCATACTTGCTTTGAATTTCCACCTGTTCAGCCACTTCGCTGGTGAGTTCAGGTAAACCTAGCTCAGCGATGGTTTGTAAATCCAAATAGTTAATTTCAGGACGTTTTAATAAATCCGCAGCACGGCAGTCCTGTTGCAGCGGATGTTCTAACAAAGAACCGAGTGCTTCGCTGTGAGAGACGCGTACTAAAGTGGCTTTTAAATTGGCTTGGGCGCGTTCGATGGCTTCGCGTTTTTCACAAAAAATTTGCCAGCGCTGTTCATTAACTAAACCTAATTCACGCCCTTTTTCGGTTAGTCGGAGATCGGCATTATCTTCTCGTAATAAGAGACGGTATTCGGCTCTTGAAGTAAACATTCGATAGGGCTCTTGGGTACCGCAAGTGATAAGGTCATCAATTAACACTCCTACATAGGCTTCATCACGACGCGGACACCAAAGGGGTCGATCTTTCACTTGCAAGGCAGCATTCATACCAGCAATTAAGCCTTGTGCGGCGGCTTCTTCGTAGCCAGTGGTGCCATTGATTTGACCGGCGAAAAAGAGATTCGGCAAAGGCTTAGTTTGTAGGAAGGAGGTGAGTCCACGCGGATCAAAATAATCATACTCGATGGCATAGCCTGGACGGGTAATATGCGCATTTTCAAAACCCTGAATGGTGCGAACAAATTGAACTTGGACTTCGAAAGGCAAGCTGGTTGAGATGCCATTAGGATAAATTTCATCGGTTGTTAAACCTTCGGGTTCAACAAAAATTTGATGCGAGAGTTTATCAGCAAATCGGACAATTTTGTCTTCAATTGAAGGACAATATCGCGGTCCAACCCCTTCAATGACACCGGCGTACATCGGTGATTGATGAAGATTAGCTTGAATGATCTCATGAGTTTTTGCAGTCGTATGAGTTATGTAACAAGGCAATTGTTGCGGGTGATCGCTTAATTTTCCTAGATAAGAAAAAACAGGAACAGGACTGTCGCCAGGCTGTATCGTCATTTGGCTATAATCCAGCGAACGACCGTCAATACGCGGCGGAGTTCCTGTTTTTAACCGACCCACGGGGAGGTTTAATTCGCGTAAGCGCTTTGCCAGAGCAATGGCAGGTGGGTCACCGGCGCGACCACCGGCATATTGACTCATACCGATATGAATTTTTCCGCCTAAAAAGGTTCCTACTGTTAAAACCACTGCCCGGGCACGTAAAGTGAAACCCATTTGGGTGACTACACCAGTGACTTGCTCGCCTTCAACAATTAAATCGTCAACGGCTTGTTGAAATAAGGTCAGATTAGGCTGTTGTTGCAGAATTTGGCGAATAGCTTGCCGATAAAGTACGCGATCCGCTTGTGCTCTTGTAGCGCGTACAGCAGGTCCTTTTGACGCGTTAAGAATACGAAACTGAATACCGGCTTGATCAGCAGCTAAAGCCATTGCACCATCTAAGGCATCAATTTCTTTGACAAGATGCCCTTTACCAATTCCACCGATCGCTGGATTGCAAGACATTTGACCCAGCATATCCATATTATGGGTGAGGAGCAAAGTTTGTGCTCCCAAACGGGCTGCTGCTAATGCCGCTTCAGTACCAGCATGGCCGCCACCGACCACAATAACATCATAGTTTTTTTCAAGATTCATGGTAGGAGATATAGGCAATAAAACGCGCAATTATACACTTTTTTAGCAACAAGCCCAACATTGTGTGGATTCTGCCATTTTGTGGAAGTCAGATGCGAATTTTCCAAGTTTTAAACGGTATTTAATTTTTCCTTAATTTTCATACCTTAATTTTAAGAAAATAAGTTATCAAATGTGTAAATTTGCGAGGGATTAACTTGTCCAAAGAATGGCTAATATGGTATAAAAGAGAATAAATTGCGCTATGTGCGCATATTTTCAACAATCTTCGGTAGGTGATGGGATGTGATGCGATGGGTGATATTAGTATTTCAATAAAGGGTTCATTTGAAGCGCATAGCGATATAGAAAAAAGAAGCATGCGTGATTTATTTGATATACACCAAGCGAAAAAAGCTCAGGCGAAGCAAGAAAAGCGAGAGCAAGAAGAGCGAATCAAATGGGGTAGCGAAGAGCTAAAAGTAAAAGCGAGAATCGAGCTATTATTAGATACGACAGAACTTGCAGCGCAACGTAAAGTTTCCCCCGCCTTTTTACCCACTTTGCGCACCTTTTATAAAGCCGAGCTAGATAAACAAAATCCTGCGAGTTTTGGTTTTTTAACGCCTGAACAAAAGAGACGCTTAGTCAATCAACTTCTTTTTACTTATTACTTACTCTATGCCCAATATCAACTCGATGAAGCTGAAGAAAGAAGATATACCTTAGAAGGTCATCGAAAGGCATTAAAACTTTGTGCTCAACGTATTCATGAGTTAGAAAACACCGCTGTAGCAGGTCAAGAAGTCCCTTTTGAAGCTGATTTAGAAGCTAATATCAGCCTTGCAACCAAGGCTTTAAAATATCTAGGTTTAACGGCTATTGCGAGTTGGGTTGTAGAAAAAATCAAGCAATTCATGGATAACAATACAGGGTCACTCGTTGAGTGGATGAGCAGCATCAACGTTAAACGTCTTTATTGGGTATGGGGCGGAAGCATGTTGTCAGCCCTTTTTGAAATGATTCCTGATGATTTTTACAATAAACTAGAAGCCCAAGCCAATATGGATGTTCCTTCGCCCGTGACAGGCTATATGAGCTGGATTCTCTACTATACCCGTTTTGGTATCAATCTGTTCTTATTGTTGAAACATGTCTATCACCCTTCTAAAGATGAAATGGATATCCCGCAATCGGAACGATTTCTTACGCAATGGAACCAACGAAAATTTGCTTTATTGAATGACTCCATTTGGGGGTTTGCCAATATGCTTTGCCATTTGTTGCTAAGAGGCCCAGGTATTCTTGGTTACGCAGGTAATATTGTTACCGTCGGACTGCTACTGATGGATGTCATATTAACCATCTGGCGTTTTTGGGAAGAACACACGAAACATGTTGCGAATCTGCAAGCTATCAAGCGAGATAAGGAGAAGCTGGAAGCTGAGATTGCAGCCGTTCAATTAAAATTTATGAATAAAATGAACCCAGCTGAAGAACAGACTTTAAAAGATCAACTTGAGGATTTAAAAACTGATTTGAAAAGACTAATGGAATTGAAAGCAAAAACAAAATTTGATTGGAAATACAAAGCATTCAGTTTGACCAATGATTTAGTCTATGCCGTTGGTTTAATGATGGCTTTCAGTGTCATGTGCTGTTTCTTTTTCCCCCCTGCTACGATTGTGCCAGCAACGGCTTTAATCATCGCATTATGCGGTGCTGCCTTGTGTTTCGTGCTGACCTTTGCTACAGCGGTAGCGAGTGGGACAATCGAGATTGCTAAAACAAAAGAAACACGCGCATTAGAAATTAAGCATTGCAATGAGCTTGTAGCAGAGTTTGAAAAGACGATAGACCCTAATCGCAGGAAACAATTGTATTTGGAAATAAAATTGGGATTGGCAGAGTCTGAGTATCAGCAGAGAATGGTGCGTTTTCAAGTCGTAAAATTAATCCGCTCTTCGTTGATTGATGCATTAATTCCGCCCTTAGTGTTTGTCTCACTAATGTTCATGCCAATCGGTATAGGTCTTGCTGTCTTGGCCGCTGGATTTGCTCTAGCTATTCTTACAAACGCGATGATCAATCGTTTTGAACCTCAGCGTGAGGAGTTGCCTGGTTTTGATGAGAATGATTTTCTGGCGTTTGAGGAGACTCCCACCCTTAAACATTTTGAAGAACCACAGGATAGCGGTGCGTTTGCTGGGTTAATTAATTTGTTTGGTGTGAATAAAGCGAAAGAAGGTTATGTGAAGCTAGCTGCCACAGATGAGGTTTTGACCGATAATGGGGAAAAGGAGTATGTGGTAAGTTAAGTCGTTATCTTACCCTATGCGATGGCATGCTGGGCCAAGGCCTGAGGTATCGTCACTTTTTTTGAACAAAAATAGCTGTTGCTCCAATCATTAGCTCGATCCGTTCGGGCTGAGTCCTTCGAGAGCCTCAGGATGCTCGGGTGCGCGTAGCGCTGTCTCGAAGCCTTGGTGCAAAGCCCCCCTTCGAGTGGCCTCAGGACCGGCCTTCGAGACGTCGCTGGCGCTCCTCCTCAGGCTGAACGGTTGAGTAAAACACTGGATTTGGATCGAAATAGTATTAAAAAAATAGGTGTTGCTCCAATCATTAGCTCACTCCGTTCGGGCTGAGTCCTTCGAGAGCCTCAGGATGCTCGGGTGCGCGTAGCGCTGTCTCGGAAGCCTTGGTGCAAAGCCCCCCTTCGGTGGCCTCAGGACCGGCCTTCGAGACGTCGCTGGCGCTCCTCCTCAGGCTGAACGGTTCAGTAAAACACTGGATTTGGCTCGAAATAGTATTAAAAAAATAGGTGTTGCTCCAATCATTAGCTCACTCCGTTCGGGCTGAGGAAGCGCGTAGCGCTGTCTCGAAGCCTTGGTGCAAAGCCCCCCTTCGGTGGTCTCAGGACCGGCCTTCGAGACGTCGCTGGCGCTCCTCCTCAGGCTGAGCGGTTCAGTAAAACACTGGATTTGGCTCGAAATATTATTCAAAAGAAAGTGACGATACCTCAGGGCCAAGGCCCAACCGACACGTTCTACTCTCCCGCGAAGAATGATCCTTTTTTAGATTCCCTCTACCAATCCCCAAGTTTGGTAGTTCTAAACAAAACGATTAGAATACAGACGCAAATTGATCAATTTCAATGAGATTAAAATGAAAAAAGCAGTGATTTTGTTATCTGGAGGTTTGGACTCAACCACTTGTTTGGCGATTGCCAAGGCAGAGAGCTTTGAATGCCATGCACTTAGTTTTGCTTATGGGCAGCGGCATTCAGCGGAATTAGCAGCAGCACGTCGTGTGGCGAGCCATTTTAGAGTTGCTGAGCATCGTATTATCAACTTAGATCTTGGCCAATTAGGTGGTTCGGCGTTAACGGATGAATCGATTCAAGTTCCAGACTACAGTGCGAGCGAAGAAATTCCAGTCACCTATGTTCCTGCGCGCAATACTGTTTTTTTGTCTTACGCGCTGGGATACGCTGAAATCATCGGAGCGCGGGATATTTTTATTGGGGTGAGTTCTGTCGATTATTCGCATTATCCCGATTGTCGACCGGAGTATATCTCAGCTTTTCAAGCCGTCGCTAATTTGGCCACTAAGGCGGGAGTGGAGGGCGATTATATTCAACTTCATGCGCCGTTGCAGGATCTATCAAAGGCAGAAACCATTCTTCTTGGGAGCAAATTAGGAGTCAATTATTCATTGACCGTATCCTGTTATCAAGCCAGCGACAATGGGTCCGCCTGTGGCCGATGTGATAGTTGCTGTTTTCGCAAACAGGGATTTGAGACTGCTGGATTAGCAGACCCTACATTTTATGCCTAGTTTGATCAATTTTTCTGCTTTTTGTACGCAAAATTATTTGTTTAAAAACATGCACTTTACAATTATGTTACAACATATTGAACATTTTTAATTCACATTTCCTAAAAGGCTTGCTATGATCCGCTTCGATTTTTAACCTTAGGAGTAAACATGAAATTAAAAGATATCGGTAAAGCGATTACAGGCGGAATCTCTAAAGCCTGGAATGGTTTAACAGGATTTTTAGGCAGACATAAATACGCTATCGGCGTAACTTTGCTTAGCCTTATCGGTGGCGCTGCTCTTACAGCTGCACTTGTATTCTTCTTCCCTGCAACAATAGCAACCATTATTGGTTTTGCTGCTGCTCTACCATTCGTTGGTGCTCCTGTAGCTGCCTTCCTATCTAGCTTAGGTTTAGTGGGTGCTGCTGCGGTAATCGGTGGTGCTGCTACTGCTGTAGGACTGGCTGGTAGTACGGTTGCTTACGGTGTTGCTCAATTGTTCCGCTTTATTGGCAACGTTGTAATTGGTGCTTACAAAGGTGCTAGAAATGAAGTATTAGGAGCGCCGGCTGCACTTGCGACTGAAGATCGGCTTAATACTGCTGAAACCAATCTGGGCAATGCAGTTGATGCAGCTCGTGACCTTGTAAATGGACATGTTGATACTAAATCTGAGCAGATTGCTAGACACGTTACTACTAAAGTGACTGAAACTAGAGACGCATTGAATCGTAACATTACTGCTACAGAAGATCATCTAAAAGCCAAATTGAAAAAGGCAAGGAATGAAGTGTCAGAAACAAAAGATGAAGTGAGAGCTTTAGAGGGTAAGATTGACACGCTCAGTAACATGGTTTCTGCTTTGCTTAGACCACAACAGCCTTCATATGACGTTCAAGAACAAGAAAAAGGCAGAAATACTAGAAATTCTAAATATGTAAGATCTAGCCGTGAAGAAGAACCAAGCAATGATTACTTCGATGAACTGGCTGATTTTAGCGGTACTCCTGCCCCTTCGGCACTCCCTTTGCCGGTTAGTCAACCTTCTGGCGTTGGAAGAGGATCATCATTCTTTGTAGCTCCTACTTCAAATACTACAAATACTACAACTACTCCTACTGAAACACAATCAACATTCGGTTCTAGCATAAGCTAAGGTTTAAGTTGAGTTCCTTCTTCAAAAACGCGGCCTTGGCCGCGTTTTTTATTTAAGCATCTTAAATTTTCTCCATTCATTTCAGCACAAACAAAGAATTAGATTTTCTGATACTAAAGCAGGCATTCCTGCCCTCTATACGGTATAATTTTCCCTTTTATTGCTGATGAGCAACTCAATATGACAAAAGTTCGTAAAATGCTGGTTACCAGCGCGCTGCCTTATGCGAATGGCCATTTACATTTGGGGCATTTGGTTGAACATGTGCAAACCGATATTTGGGTACGCACCCACAAAATGTTAGGTCATCATTGTATTAGTGTCTGCGGCGATGATGCTCACGGCACCCCCATTATGTTGAAAGCAGAGCAACTTAGCCTTAGTCCCGAAGAATTAACCCAACAGATGCAGATAAGTCATGAACAGGACTTTAAAGCCTTTGCCATTGCTTATGACTCTTATCATACGACGCATTCTCCAGAAAACCAGCAGCTGTCCACCATGATTTATGAGCGCTTACAGGCCGCAGGGGACATTATCAAAAAAACCATTCGCCAGGCTTATGATCCGGTTAAGGAAATGTTTTTACCCGATCGTTATGTGAAGGGTACTTGTCCTAAATGTGGTGCAGCCGATCAATATGGCGATAATTGTGAATCCTGCGGGTCAACCTATTCGCCCACCGATTTAATCGATGCAGTCTCAGCGATTTCAGGGGCAAAACCCATTGAAAAAGAGTCGGAGCATTATTTCTTTGATTTGCCTCGCTACGAATCATTATTAAAAGAGTGGACACGGCAAGGGCATTTGCAAACAGAAGTGGCCAATAAACTCGATGAGTGGTTTGCTGCTGGCCTAAAACAATGGGATATTTCGCGTGACGCGCCCTATTTTGGATTTAAAATTCCTGGAACTGAATCTAAGTATTTTTATGTTTGGTTGGATGCGCCTATTGGTTATATGGCAAGCTTTAAAAAATATTGTGATGAACAAGGAGCCTCGTTTGCGGAATTCTGGTCTAAAGATTCCACCACGGAACTTTATCATTTTGTCGGCAAAGATATTGTTTATTTCCATGCGCTCTTTTGGCCTGCTATTTTGGCTGGAAGTGGTCACCGTTTGCCAACGGCAGTCTTCACTCATGGTTTTCTCACAGTCGATGGGCAGAAAATGTCAAAGTCCCGAGGTACTTTTATCGAGGCCCGGACTTATCTGCAACATTTAAATCCAGAATACCTGCGCTATTATTTTGCAGCCAAATTAAATGGTCGAGTGGATGATCTGGATTTAAATTTCGATGATTTTATCAATCGAGTCAATGCTGATTTAGTAGGAAAAGTGGTAAATATTGCCAGTCGCTGTGCAGGGTTTATTAATAAACGTTTTAATGATCAATTAGCAGCCGAGCTTGCAGAGCCCGATTTGTATCAACAATTATTGGCAGCGCGCGAGGGCATTGTCGAGGCCTTTATACAACGCGATTATGCGCGGGCGATTCGTCAAATCATGGATTGTGCTGATCGAGTTAATCAATACATCGACGCCAACAAACCCTGGGTGCTCGCGAAAGAAGAGTCAAGATTAGCAGAGGTGCAAGCGATTTGTACGATGGGATTAAATTTATTCCGCTTATTAATCACTTACCTAAAACCAGTACTGCCGGTGATGGCCTCGGCAGCAGAACAATTTTTAAACTGTGACCCCTTAACTTGGGGCAGTATCGATAAGCCGCTACTGAATCATCGCATTCATAGCTTTACCCCACTGATGACAAGGGTAGAAAGGGAAAAAATTGATGCCCTGCTATTGCAAACTAAGGAATCATTAATGAGCACAACAGAAGATAAAAAAGCAGCAATGACTGAAGAAAACACCATCAGCATCGACGATTTTTCTAAAGTGGATTTGCGAGTCGCACGTATTGTTGCCGCAGAAGCGGTTGAAGGCGCTGATAAGTTGTTGCGACTCCAGCTTGATTTAGGGGATGAGAAAAAACAGGTTTTTGCGGGAATTAAATCGGCTTATCAACCTGAAGAACTAGTGGGTCGTCTAACCGTGATGGTCGCTAATCTAGCACCAAGAACCATGCGTTTTGGTGTGTCAGAAGGGATGGTTTTGGCCGCGGGCGATGGGAAGGGAATTTTTCTTTTACAGCCAGATAATGGCGCAGCGCCTGGAATGAAGGTTAAATAATGACGTCTGTAAAAGCAATCGATGCCCTGCTTCCACAAACGCAATGTGGGGAATGTGGCTATGCTGGCTGTTTACCGTACGCCGAGGCAATGGCTCAAGCCAAAGCTCCGATAGATCGCTGCCCCCCCGGTGGGGTGGCAACGGTTAAAGCGCTTGCCGAGTTATTGGCAATCGATGCACAACCCTATTTGGCAACGGCAGAAACAAACACCAGAACGCCAGCATTGGCGCTTATTCGTGAATCAGAATGTATAGGTTGTACGAAATGCATCCAAGCATGTCCGGTGGATGCTATTATTGGCAGTGGTAAACGGATGCATTCTATTTTAAGTACGGAATGCACTGGGTGTGGTCTTTGCGTTGAGCCTTGTCCTGTCGATTGTATTGAAATGATCACCATTCCCGAAGCACTCTACGATAAGGAACTCGCCAGGCAGCGTTATAATGCCAGGCAAACTCGGTTAGTGCGAGAAGAGCAAGACAAGCAACAAACCTATCGCGAAAAGCGGCGGTTAGCGGCCAAATCAGCCGATGCTATTGTAGATACTAAAGCAAAACAGAATTATATACTGGAAGCGCTCGCGCGCGTTCAGGCAAAGAAAAAGTAGGTTGGCCTTAGCTCAACCTACAATTTGAGTAATAAATCATGAACAAAGCAAAATGTCGCGCCATTTTTGAACGATTTAAAAAGCAAAACCCAAAGCCAACCACGGAATTAAAATACAGTACGCCATTTGAATTATTAATCGCGGTGATGCTCTCTGCTCAAGCCACTGATGTGAGTGTCAATAAAGCCACAGCGAAACTTTTTCCAGTTGCGAATACGCCGCAAGCTTTAATCGATTTAGGGGAGGAACCTCTTAAAGAATACATAAAAACCATCGGCTTATTTAATGGCAAAGCAAAAAACGTTATCAAGACCTGTCAATTATTAATGACTCTTTATGAGGGGCAAGTTCCAGCCACTCGTGAAGCGCTACAAGCTTTGCCCGGTGTTGGGCGGAAAACCGCAAATGTCGTACTTAACACTGCTTTTGGACAGCCGACCATGGCCGTTGATACTCATATTTTTCGCGTGGCAAACCGTACGGGGATTGCTAAAGGTACAACCCCTTTGGCGGTAGAACTGGCTTTACTTAAAAATATCGACAAGGAATTTTTGCAGGATGCTCATCATTGGCTGATTTTACATGGTCGTTACGTTTGTACTGCTCGTAAACCGCGCTGTCCTGACTGCCTAATTCGGGATTTATGTGAATATCCCAACAAAACACCGGCTCTAAGTTAGCCTCTCTGGTTTTTCTTTTTACCAGTTTATTATTTCCAGTCTAATCTGGTAATTTTTTGGTAATAATTCTAGAATAATTTTTTTGCGAATTTGCAGGGAGTGCAAGATGGGTTTTTTCGATGCTTGGGAAAAAGTAAAAGGTTGGAGCGCTCGCGCTTGGAACGAGGCAACGCCTGCCAATATAGGTATTTTTTCTTATAAAACAGCAGGTTACATACTGAGTATGCCACGAGCAGCGCTTAGTGCAGGTAATTCAGTAATTTCTGATCCTAATACGCGTGTATTTGCGATGCATATGGCAGGAGCTGGCTTACATATTTTCATACCGATGGTTTTCTCCTATTTGAATGATGAAATACAACGTCGCGGTCAAACGTATTTACACGAAGACGAAGAACAGGAATTACTCAGCACAGATACTTTGATTATCACCGGTCTAACCCTTTTGAGTGCGGTGGTATGGATTATCGATAAACGTGAAGATGCTCAAGAAGCAATGCAAGCTGGAATTTTAACGCTTGAATCTTCGAATGTGGTATTGCCTCAATTACCCACTGTAAAAATTTGCCAGGATTGTACTAGCCTACGATTCTTGAAAGGTTCCTTTCGTGATTTTATTACCTATTGGTCGACTAAGTTAATTCTTATAGAAGGTGTGAGATATATTCCAGGGGTTGGAGAATGGATGGCTTTGACCCTCACTGTTTTTCATAACGGTAGTTATATTGCCACCTTAATTTGGTCACCGCTTTGCGGTCGTCATTTAGATCATAATTTGAATGAACATCCAGAGTTTACATTAGCGCAAGGGTTGACGCATATGGGTACATCGATATTGATTGTTAGTGCAATTGAATGGGGTACCGGCATTCCTCGAGATTATTACCAAACATCCATCCAACAATTAGCAATCGTTGGACAAGTCTTGCTTGGTGCACACGGTGAGTTACCTGTATTTGTCAAACACTCCGATCGCTTACCTAAAGACCCCGTGAGAGCGTATGAAATAGCGGTTAAATACGGGATTGATGGAACACTGACTAAGTCAAGAGAAGCGCTACAGGTAGTTCTTCCTAAAGTGGAGCCAATATTTAGACCCTTACTGAATCGATTACCCAAAGCCCCCACGATACCTTGGAATAAAATAGGCAATGTTGTAGTGGTGATATGGAGTCATAAGGCCACTAAAGTGGTTAAATATTTTGTACTCCCTTCGATGTTACAAGGACCAGAAGAATTCGTTAACGATCATTTAGTGCGTCATCATTGGCGAGGATTGCGAGATAAAGTAATTAGCGCAATGATCGATTTAGAGAAAGTTAGTAAAAATTATGCCTTTCGGCTGATAAGCGCCGCGCCCGAAACAACTGGGGAAGCTATTGAAGTAGTTATGGGTACTCCGAAAATAATCACCGAAGCTGTGCTGCGGCTCTTAAGAAATAAAACATTCATGGATAACTTGGCGGCAAAACGCCGTGATCTTGAAGGTATTCACAGCGGGGCTCCTCCTGAAACTCAGCCTGATCCAGACGCACCACTGATGCGAGGACAAATCGAGACCGCTAATATTATTCCTCATTCACAAATTGTCGAGGAAGTTGACGATCAAAATCAGTCTCAGAAAGCAGGACAAACTGAGGCCCCCTCAATTAGATTTAGAATACCAACAGAAGAAGCGATGGAGCGCAAATTAAGGCTGCAATCTTCTGATCAGCTGGAAGATCGTTTAGATTCAAGGCCGCAATCGTCGTCCAATGATGCTCAGCTAGAAGAGCGCTTAACATCACGCGGACGAAATCGCTCTGAGTTCTTTACAGCAAAGCCCAAACCTGCGCAAATCGGATTAGAGGATTTTGAGGTAGTAAATCCTGATTTCGATGAACTAGGAGACGATTTTGAAATGTTGGGTGACCGTGAAAAGGCAGGCAAACCTAAAACAAGCGCTTTCGTTTGAAATAATAAATCATAAGTATAGCAATGACTAACATAACTAACAGGACAGCCGGATAAGAATATCGCCATTTTAACTCCGGCATGTAGACGAAATTCATTCCATAAATTCCAGCGATGAACGTCAAAGGAATAAACAAGCTGGCGAAGATGGTTAAAACTTTTATTGTTTCGTTCATGCGCGTGTTGACCGTGGAAATATACATTTCCAAAATGCCAGTGATGGTTTCACGTTGTAAATCGATCGATTCCAGTAAGCGGCTTGTATGGTCCAATAAATCGTGATAGTAAAGTAGATTTTTGGGATTGAACGAAAATTTATTTTCCAGAACTAGCACATGAATGATGTCTCGTAAGGGGGCAATAATTTTACGCATGGTGAATGTGCGTCTTTTCAACGTATATAATTCTGGTAAATGAATTGAGGACGGATTTTTGATCAACAAATTTTCTATAGAATCGAGAGTTTCATCAGAAGATTCGACGAAGCTAAAATAGCTATCAACAAGATTATCGATAATAAGATAACTAAGATAGGTACTACTACCCTGTTCTCTAGTGGTTGGTTCCGTAGAACTGCTTAGGTGCTGGTTTATAGGCGTTAAGTCATAATTATTCGATTCACGAAAGGTAAGTAGAAGGTTTTTTTTCAACACCATACAAAATTGTTCAGTACAATAAGTAACCCTAGTTGGTGGCGAGTTTAATAGTCTGAAAACAAAAAATAAGCAATCTTCTAATTCATCCAATTTAGGGCGTTGATGGGTATTAAATATGTCTTCAATAATTAAAGAATGAATATCAAATTCCGTACAAATTTCTGTGATTAGTTGTGTATCTGCAAGCCCAGAAACATCGATCCACACATGCTGATTTTTCGCTAAAGCTTTGTGAATAAGCTCGGGCTCAAATGATTCTGTGTTTTGATAGCTGTCAGAGTCGTAGATATGAATCGATAGTTTCGTTGGGTTAGGAGGGTTTTCACCAATATAAAGCAGCGATCCAGGCGGCATGCCGAATTTAGCAGAGGGTTTTTTTTTATGTAGATACATAGAACAGTCCTTGTGCTAATTTATACCAATTATAACCCTCAGTTAACGCATTCGCCAGTTTTGCTGGGAGGCCAAAGCGATGTTTATGCCCAAATAGATCTGCAAAAAACCTTAATAGTCAGGTATTCTCTTTAAACTCATGGCATTGTAATCGGATATTATGCGCACTAACTCGAAAATTTCCACGCATTTACTTAAGAAAAGTTGCCAATATAAAAATAATAATGCTATATTCTTGCTCATTTTTTCAATTTCAGCCGCAAGTTATTTTTAGGTTGAGAAAAGAGTACCTTTAAAATAATGACTGCCTTTGCTGAATTAACAAGACGTAGTTACTTGTCACTTACTGTGAGTATGATGACCTGTCTTATCTTGTTAATTAATGTTTCATTCAAACTTATTGATTTGCAAGGAATTATTTTCACAGCAAGCAGTGTTCTATGCCCGCTGGTGGCAGTGATCTATTTAATGGTTTTAAGAGAGTGCAATATTGTGCAGCAACGGCACATCCTTAACCAATGTTTACTTGCACTCTATTTATTTTCGGTAGGTATTTATCTGCTGGTGAATTTACCAGCGGCTGATTATATGCATGATAATCCTGCTTATCAGATTGTTTTTGAAGATATTCCTAAGAAATTTTTTGCTTCCACGCTCGCGTTTGCCTTGAGTTTTTATTTACCCCATTTATATTGTTGTATGCGAAAAACCGAGATGCTGACTTCGCCAAAGCGACGTCTTCTACTTGCTTTAGTTGGGGGGTATACCTTTTTTAGTCTCAATTTTTTATTGCTATTTTCCCATCCTCTTATTCAGACTTTTCAGCGAATTTATATCGATTCTTTAATGGTAAGCGGCGGAATTTTATTATTGGTAGGCGTTATTTATTTAACTAGTCTTGCTATATTAAAACCGGTTAAAACTGCGCTGGATAAAGAGTCTTTACCGGCTTATTTATCGAAGCCTTTATATCATTACCTCGTTAGTTTTTCAGTGACAATTTTATTAATTTGCTTAGCTTGTGAATATCGTTTGGTTTCTTTGACCGATGGACTGATTTTAGGAGCGAGTGGTCTTTTATTTCCTTTAACCATTATTGCCAGTAACCTAGTTGGCGAATTATTTGGTTATAAAGCAAACCTCCGCTTGGCAATTGTTTTAATTTTAACTGAATTAACTTTTGATTTACTGCTAATGGGGGCTGTGGCACTACCCGCTCCTGAGTTTTTTAATTTAAACCCCTTTTATTCCTCGATTATGCCACGTCGAATTCCTGCAGGTACGTTAGCCTTATTTGTTACCTTTGTGGGTAATGCCATGCTTCTTGAAAATCTAAAATATACCGGCCTTGGTCTTAATCGTTGCTCACGAATTTTAATTGCTAATATTTTTGCTGCTTCCTTACTTTGTCTGGTTAACTATAGTCTCCTCTATGGAGGGATTTATTCTTATGACCAAATTTTTAATCTTGCTATGAATTCCTGGGCCTATAAAATTATTGTGACGCTAATTAGCTTACCGATCGTATTAGGGCTTTGTAATCGTTATCATCTGCATAAAAACGTCACCTTAACTTAAATCCCCTTACTTCTCTTTTTTAACTGGTCTTTTCCAGCCAAAAACTGTTTTTTGTTTGCTCATGGTTAAAGTCAGTTCATCGGCGGGGACATCTTTACGAATAGTGCTGCCTGCGCCAATTGTTGCACGCGCGCCTATGGTGACTGGGGCAACCAATTGGGTATCTGAGCCCACGAATACACCATCCTCAATAATGGTTTGGTATTTGTTGGCTCCATCATAGTTACAAGTGATGGTGCCAGCACCTATATTGACCTTTTTACCGAGGGTTACGTCACCCAGATAACTTAAATGACTCGCTTTAGATCCTTCATCGAAAACGGCATTTTTTGTTTCAACAAAATTACCAATTTTGCAATCTGCAGCCAGTTTTGTACCCGGTCTTAAGCGAGCAAAAGGACCTACATGGCAATTGTCAGCAATGAAGCAACCTTCCAATACGGAGTTGGCTAAAATTTCACAATTCTCGCCTAGAGTGACATTGGTCAATACACAATTGGGGCCGATACGACAACCTTTGCCTAGAGTGACGTTGCCATTAAAAATGCCGTTGATATCAATGAATACATCTTTTCCGCAGATAAGTTCACCGCGTACATCAAAGCGGCTTGCGTCCGCTAGGGTAACGCCTGAAAGCATTAATTGCTCAGCAACTCGTTTTTGCCAAGCGCGCTCCAATTGTTGTAGTTGTAAACAATTATTCACTCCTTGAATTTCTATAGTATTTGTAGCTTCCATCGAGGCAATGGGTAAACCTTCTGCAACAGCCATTTCAATAATATCGGTAAGATAATATTCATTTTGGGCATTGTGGGTAGTCAAGTTGGGCAACCAGCGTGCTAAGTCACTGGCAGAAGCACAGCAAATTCCACTATAAATTTCCTTAATTTGCTTTTGTTCTGTAGTCGCATCTTTTTCCTCAACAATGTCTTGAATTTCTCCCGCTGCATCACGCAGGATGCGACCAAGTCCGGTGGGATTATCGACGGAGGCGACTAGCAAGCTCAAGGTCGCTGATTTTCTTTTGGTTGATTGGCCACTAGAGATCAGTGCCCGAAGGGTTTCTGCTTGAATTAGGGGTACATCGCCTGAAAGGACTAAGACCTGAGATTTATCTGGAATATGGCTGAGTGCTTGTTTAACCGCATGGCCGGTACCTAATTGCTCCGCTTGTAAAATCCAATTGACCGATAATTTAGCCAGAGCCGATTTTATTTCTTCACCACTATGTCCATAAATGACATGGATCGCATCCGGATTTAATTGCTCCGCAGTTTCTATGACTCTCTGCAGCATCGGTTTACCTGCCAAGGGATGCAGTACTTTGGGCAGAGTGGAATACATTCGTTTGCCTTGTCCGGCCGCTAAAATGACTATTTGTAATGACATAACTGTTTTATTTCCTAAAGTTAGTGCATCTTTTTAGTTAGTAGATGCTGTATTAAACAAATTGTATGTACGTTGCGAATCATTCGATTAATAGGATATGATAAAAAAAATTGCAACAAAAGGAGTAGTGCAATGAGTATTTTTGCTGATGTATCGAAATATTTTTTGATTAAGCACCTTAAAGAGGAAATCAGGCGTGCTGAGAGCTGGAATGAAAGCCAAATCTTTTCAACCTTATCAGGACGGGATGTCGATCACTCTAAAGCTAAGATCACACAGGTTAAAAATTTGTGTAAAGAAATCATGGGGTTAGTAGATCAAAGGAACGATAAAGAGACCGAAATTAAATTACAAAACCACATTAATGACTGTAAGGATAATGCGAAAATATTATGTACAGAAAGTGATCATGGTTTAGGTCAGCTTAATGTGGTATTGACGAATGCAACTTTATTGCTTGCTGGGATCCATCATGTCTTTAAAAAAGATGAGAATATTTATAATATTCAACCAGAGCTTAATCCCAAAGCCTCACCTACTTATGACATATTAATAGAAACTCCGAGTAGCAGATATAGAGATCCTCTGGATATCATTCTTTATCATGCTGCTGTTTATTATGCAAAAAAATATCAACAGCAGGAAGAGCAAGGTTGGTGGGGTGCTAAAGTTCAGAGTTTCTTTTCTTCTACTGCTAAGGTTCGTGTGGAAAAGGAAGATCTTTTACACACAACAATATCTAACCTGAAAGAGGCTTTAGCACTCACTGAAAACGATAGAGCACTCCACAGAGCAAACAGAATAAAGATTGCCATAATGTGCCTGTCATCTATATTAGGTGAAAATAATCGGATTTGTAAGTCACATACTGTTGGTTCAAGTCTACCTTTACCAGGCATGGGATGGGTAGGGTGGCTGGGTGATTTAACTATACAATGGGACCATGCGCCTGGTGATCTCAAAGAGGCAATGCAGACTGCTCTAGATGAAATTAAAGCTTTGGCGAAAACTTTAGCCGAACAAAAAGATCAGGAAAAATTGCCGCCTCCTAAGAATGAAAAGGATGGGAAAGAAAAAAAGGAAGAAGCTGCTAATGACGACAGTGACGAAGAGCTAGAGAAGAATTCACCTAAACGACCGGGACATAAAAAAAGTATTTCTCTTGGTGCTGGTCCTACGATGTTTGCCCAAAAAACAGATCGAAGATCAGCTGGGGAAGAGTTGGATAGGAAAAAGAAGACGGAAGAGGGAGTCAGTTTAGTTCACTAATTTAAGGAGATTTTCTCTTATACTCAAACGAATTCTCGCGGCTTTGACCTTACAATTGGCCCTAAGTATTTGTTGATGGAGTTAAATGTTTG
>NZ_LNXY01000020.1:664903-963285 GCF_001467585.1 Legionella drozanskii LLAP-1 | reverse complement strand
GTTTTAATGTACTCCAATCTTGAGAAATAAGCGCTTCTTTTTTTCTACGACTCCATCCTTTAATTCGTAGCTCGGCTGCAAGAGCTTCTTCCCGTGTATTAAAGGATTGAGAATACATTAATCGGATAGGTAAGCGAGTACTTGTGTAACAATTTGGAATTATCTTATTTTGATGTTGATGAAGACGATGTTCAAGATTATCAGTATGACCTGTATAATAGCTACGATCATTACATTTAAGAATGTATACAAAAAACACGCTGAACTCCTTTGTAGTGTTGGACTATAATGCTTCGAGACGGCGCTAATGCGCCTCCTCAGCACGAACGGATTAGAAACATATCAATTTCATTTGTCAACAAATACTTAGGGCTAATTGGAAGGCTTTGACTGCGGGATCCATTGATCTTAGGCACACTTTCTAGCCATTATTTAAAATGGACCCCGTGGTCAAAGCCACGGGATTCGCCCAGATAGATAAGTTGGATCTTGACTCAACCTTAGGAACTCAATTCACCACACAAGTTCTTTTCCATGAGAGCTTTCACTTGCTGATTGTCTAAATTCTTGCTGAAGAGATAGAGCAATTTGCAATGAGCTGCTTCAGGCGTCATGTCGTGGCCGCTAATTAGGCCAGCTAGTTTTAGCGTGTAGCCCGTAGCGTATTGATTCATTTCTACATGCCCATGTTGGCATTGACTACAATTGACAATCACCACCCCGCGTTCGCAAGCGTCCTCCAATGCTTGCAAAAAATTCGGATCATTGTTTTGTGCATTGCCGCTGCCGTAAGTTTCCAGTATTAAGCCACGTAGTGGTTGCTGCAAAATATAATCCAAGACCTTAGTCGCAAAACCAGGAAAGAGACGAAAGTTTGCGATAAATTGCGAACTGATGGTCTGTAAATGAAAGGATTGTTTTGGTGCGGGAAGTAAGAGCTCTTTATGGAGTTCAATACTGATCCCTATAGTCGCTAAATGGGGAAAATTAGGTGAATCAAAGGCATTAAAACGCTGAGCGCTGATTTTTTGAGTGCGATTACCCCGCAGCAAGCGTTGGTTAAAATAAACGCATACTTCGTTGATTGGCTGATGAGCACAAAGCCATAAAGAAGTAATGATATTATCGATGGCATCATTGCGAACTTCGGATAAGGGAATTTGCGAACCGGTGACGATCACTGGTTTAGATAGATTTTCCAGCATGAAAGATAAAGCAGAGGCTGTGTAGGCCATCGTGTCAGTGCCATGAAAAATCACGAAACCATCAAAATTCTGATATTCCTTAGCAATATCACTCGCAATTAGGTTCCAATCACTCACCGTCATGTTAGAAGAGTCGAGTAAGGGTTGATATTCTTTAATACTATAATCAGGCATATCCGCATGACTTAAAGCAGGAATTTGAGCTAAAGCAGTTTGTACATAACCCAAAGCTGGCTCATAGCCATGGGCCGCTTTAATGGAACTAATTGTTCCACCTGTATTGATAATTAGAATGCGTTTCTTCATAAATAAGATTCTGAGTGAAGGCTCTTCCAGGACTAAAAAAGGCTTAGGAAGAACAAGCTAGAGTACAAGATTATATCAATTTCACGATAAATTGTTACTAAACGCAGATTTATTTGCCAAGCTCTTGTACTTTGTGGAAAAATCAGGGGATTAACGGTTTAGTGTAAGCAGTGACAACATGGTTATTGATCGCGCCGGATACCGGTTGAACGTTGGTATAATTCTAACCAACTCCTCCGGTCGAGTTTTTTGGGGAAGACGAAATGGTCATGATGCATGGCAATTCCCACAAGGTGGGCTGGCTACAGGTGAAACAGCACTGGAAGCCATGTTTCGCGAACTTCGTGAAGAAGTAGGTTTAGATAGAGAAGATGTAGAGGTCTTAGGCTCTACAAAACGATGGTTAAAATATCGCCTGCCTAAACAATATCTCCGTCATGGAAGCGAACCTTTGGTTATTGGTCAAAAGCAAAAATGGTATTTACTTAAATTAACGGCCAGCGAACAAAAGGTACGGTTAGATTTAAGTGATTCGCCCGAGTTTGATAGTTGGCGTTGGATTGATTATCACGAGCCTCCAGAGCAGGTTATTTTTTTTAAACGACAAGTTTATACTCAGGCTATGAAAGAACTAGAATATCTGTTAAAGAAACGCCGCACTCCTTTCAGTGCACGACGTAGGCGAGGTAATCAAAGTCGATAAATGTTAAAAATATTAAAGCGAATCGTACAGGATGTAACCACAGCAAGCCATTTAACTGAAGCATTGACTATTTTGGTGCAGCGAGTGCGCAAAGCAGTTGATGCCGAAGCTGTCTCTGTTTTCCTCATTGATAATAAGCACGCTGAATACGTACTGATTGCTACTGATGGTCTAAACAAAATGGCTGAGTCCAGAGTTCGTGTGGGTTTAGACAGTGGATTGATCGGTTTAGTAGGACGGCGTGAAGAACCCATTAATATTGAGGATGCGCCTTCTCATCCTGATTTTCATCAAAATTCCTTGCTGGAAGAAGAGCATTTGCGCTCTTTCTTAGGAGTACCCATTATTCAGCACCGTAAACTTTATGGTGTTATGAGTGTGCAGCGTGCTGAAAAGCGCTGTTTCGATGATGCAGAAGAAGCGTTTCTCATTACTTTAGCCGCACAACTAGGTGGCGTGATTGCACATGCTGAGGCCACCGGTGAACTATCCCAATTAACTCAACCCATACCTGCTGGCACAACCAAAACCGAAGCGGCACCAATGGCGCTAGGTGGCGTGGGATCGGTTCCGGGTATTGGAATTGGTACCGCTGTAGTGGTTTATCCTCAAGCCGACATCGATTCTGTGCCTCGGCATAGCGTAGAGGGTATCGAAGATGAAATTGAAATATTTTATGAGGCCTTACAAGCTGCCCGCGAGGATATGCAGCGCTTAAGTAAACGAATGAAGTCTACCGTTGCCGAAGACGAACATGCCTTGTTTGATGTTTATCTGCGTATTCTCGATAGAGATAGTTTAGGTATAGAAGTTGAGAATGTTATTCGCGAGGAACAAATCTCTGCGCAAGCCGCTTTATCAACGGTCATAAAAAAACATGTACAGCAATTTGAAAGCATGGAAGATGATTACCTGCGCGAGCGTGCCAGTGATTTTCGCGATCTAGGTAGAAGAGTCCTTGCTGAATTACAGCGTTCACAACGCGAGGAAATTGCTTATCCACGACGAACTGTATTAATTGGTGAAGAAATAACCGCCTCAGCCTTGGCAGAGGTGCCGGAAGGGCAGCTAGTCGGTGTGGTGTCGGCAAAAGGAGCGAACAATTCTCATGTGGCCATTTTGGCACGGGCTTTAGGTGTTCCTACGGTCATGGGCGTGCGGGGTCTTAAAGTTGAGCATTTGTCGCGTAGAGCTATTGTCGTTGATGGTTATTTTGGCCATGTTTATGTATCACCTTCCAGAGCCATTTTTTCTGAATTTAAAAAACTAGCGCGCGAAGAGCAAGAGCTGAATCAGAGTTTAGTCAGTTTACGCGATAAACCTGCTGAAACTCTCGATAACTATCGCGTCTCTTTGCAAGTCAACACTGGTCTTGCTATGGACGCCGGCTTATCAATGAGCGTTGGTGCAGAGGGAGTGGGTCTTTATCGCTCCGAAGTGCCTTTTATGAGCCGAGATCGCTTTCCCTCAGAAGATGAGCAATACATTATTTATCGTCAAATTTTAAAAGCGTTTGCCCCGCGATTTGTCACCATGCGAACTTTAGATATCGGGGGCGATAAGATTCTCCCCTATTTTCCAGTCAAGGAAGATAATCCCTATCTTGGCTGGCGTGGCATTCGGGTAACGCTTGATCATCCCGATGTGTTCCTCATGCAGGTGCGGGCCATGATGCGTGCCAGTGAAGAGTTGAATAATTTACGCATTATGCTGCCAATGGTCACGAATCTCAGTGAAGTTGAAGAAGCTATTTTTCTTGTTGAACAAGCGTTTGATGAATTATTGGAAGAAGGCTGCTTCATTGAAAAACCAAAGCTGGGCGTGATGGTTGAAGTCCCTGCTGCCGTTTATCTGGCGCGAGAATTGGCAAAACGCGTTGATTTTCTTTCGGTGGGCAGTAACGATCTCACGCAATATTTGTTGGCTGTTGATCGCAATAACGCTCGAGTTGCGGGAATCTATGATTCGTTTCATCCGGCAATGTTACGGACTTTAATGAAAGTAGTTGAAGGCGGTCATGCCGCTGGTGTTGAAGTCAGTATCTGCGGTGAAATGGCTTCTGATCCTTTGGCAGTGATCTTATTGTTGGCGATGGGTTTCGATACTTTAAGTATGAACTCAACTAGCTTGCCGCGAATAAAATGGGTCATTCGAAATATCTCTTTAGCGAAGGCGCGTAAGGTATTGGCTGATGTTTTGGAACTGGAACACCCTGCCGAAATTCGCTTAAATTTACAAAGAGCTTTGGAAGAAGAAGGCTTGGGCGGTCTGATTCGGGCTGGCCGATCGTGAGTGGAGTAGATCTCCTCTACTATGCGGGTGTTTATGTCTTAGCGGGTATTTTTGCCGGATTAGTATCCGGTGTGATGGGGATCGGTGGTGGCATTATTGTGGTCCCAGCCTTGGTGTTTATTTTCAATCATAAAGCAAATTTTCCTCAAGATTTAGTCATGCATATGGCCGCTGGTACATCCTTAGCTGTGATGCTTTTCACGTCTCAATCTTCTATTCGCGAACATTATAAGCAGGGCATTATTCTTTGGGATGTTTATAAACGCTTGTGGCCGGGTATTGTATTAGGTGCAATTAGCGGTGGTTTGCTTTCTGGCCAATTATCCACCTTTTGGTTGCGCATGATTTTTGGCTGCTTTTTGCTATTTGTCGCTTTTAAAATGCTCCTTGATACCAATAAAAAACAGCTTAGTCATCACCGTTTCCCGCCTCCTTGGATCAACGGTCTGATTAATTTTATAATCGGTTCAGTTGCCGGTTTATTGGGTGTGGGCGGCGGTGCCTTAACAGTTCCCTATCTTAGTTATTGTAATTTAGAGATAAAACAAATCGCACCGATTTCTGCGTTGGCGACCCTAACAGTGGCTGTAGTAGGAACAATAGTCTTTATTATTACCGGTACAAAAGCGTCTGGTTTGCCTGCCTACAGTAGTGGCTTTGTTTATTGGCCGGCTGTTTTGTGCATCGCCATTCCAAGCAGCTTTTTTGCGCCCTTGGGTGCGAAGTTAACTTATATTGTGCCGGTGAAGCAATTGAGATATGGTTTTATTATTTTGCTGCTTATAACCGCTGTTGATCTCCTGATTCTAAGAGGACTTTTTTGAGGTATATCTATGCTAGAATTCCCACACATTGATCCTGTCGCTTTTTCGCTAGGTCCCATCCAAGTCCATTGGTATGGTTTAATGTATTTATTTGGCTTTGCTGGTGCTTGGGTTTTAGCGCAATGGCGAGCTAAGCATTATCAATTGGATTGGACTGCAGAGCAGATCAGTGATTTAATTTTTTATGGTGCTCTTGGCGTTATTATTGGCGGACGAGTTGGCTACATGCTCTTCTATAATACGCATCAATTACTCACCGAGCCTTGGACCCTACTAAAATTATGGGAAGGGGGGATGTCTTTTCACGGTGGCCTAATTGGTGTCGCTGTAGCGATGTGGCTATTTGCCCGTAAATTCAAAAAACCTTTTTTAAAGGTAACCGATTTTTTAGCACCGTTGGTTCCTTTAGGGCTTGGAGCGGGGCGGCTGGGTAATTTTATCAATGGTGAATTGTGGGGACGGGTAACTGATGTGCCTTGGGCAATGGTGTTTCCTCATTCGGATGGGCAACCACGTCACCCCTCTCAATTGTATGAGCTAGGTTTAGAAGGAATTGCTTTATTTACCCTTATATGGTGGTATGCCTCTAAACCGCGACCGCAAGGCCGAGTGTCTGCCATGTTTTTAACAGGCTACGCAATGTGTCGGTTAATTGCCGAATGTTTCCGTGAGCCTGATGTGCAATTAGGTTTCCTTGCATTTAATTGGTTAACGATGGGGCAGTTACTCTCTATTCCGATGCTATTAGCCGGCTTGTACTGTTTAAATAGGAGTAAACGATGAAAACGTATTTGCAACTTCTAGAGCATATTTTAGAGCATGGTGTGGAGAAAACGGATAGAACCGGCACAGGCACCTTATCTGTTTTTGCTTATCAAATGCGTTTTAAATTAGCGGAAGGTTTTCCTTTAGTTACCACTAAAAAATTGCATACTCGCAGTATTATTCATGAACTACTTTGGTTCTTGCAAGGTGATACCAATATCGCTTATCTCAATGAAAATGGGGTGACTATTTGGGATGAGTGGGCAGATAGTAAGGGAGAGTTAGGACCTATTTACGGCCGTCAATGGCGATCGTGGCCCACTCCAGATGGACGCAGCGTTGATCAATTGTCTGAGGTTGTACAGCAAATCAAAACGAATCCTGATTCTCGACGACTACTAGTAAGCGCTTGGAATGTGGGGGAACTTGATAAAATGGCATTAATGCCTTGCCATGCCTTATTTCAGTTTTATGTTGCTAAAAACCAACTGTCCTGTCAATTATACCAACGCTCAGCCGATGTATTCTTAGGGGTGCCTTTTAATATTGCTTCCTATGCATTATTGACCCATATGGTAGCCCAACAATGCAATCTTGAGGTTGGTGATTTCATTTGGACTGGGGGTGATTGTCATTTATATTTAAACCATCTCGAACAAGCGCGTACACAACTGCAACGCGATCCTTTGCCGCTACCTAAGTTGCATATTAAGCGCAAACCTACGTCTCTTTTTGAATATCAATTTGACGATTTTGAAGTTCTTGATTATCAATCGCATCCGACAATTAAGGCGCCGATAGCAGTGTAGGGTTAAGATCTTTTGCCTCTCCCCAGCCCTTCTCGCGAAAAACATGATCCAATTATTCAGTTTTCTGCGCGAGCGAGGGGGGGCAATTTCAAGGCCCAACCTAGGCTTCCACAAGAGCGCACTCAGTTTCCTTGAAGTTTTTCATCTCCAAGACAGCAATGACAAATAAAAACTGCGCCGCATAATAGAGATACATCACTAAAATAGAGATGAATTTATCATTTGCAAAAATAAATTGATTAATAGCAAAACTGAGATCAGAAAATAGAAATAAAAAAGCGCCGAGGCTGATAATGGATGTCTGCTGCTTCACATGTAAGGCACAAAAAATCATAGTGATAAGCCAGCAGCTATAAACCATTACAGGTATTTTCATATCGTCTAAATGCGAGTAAAGGCCATAGAAACTGATTGCCATGAGCATCAGCATCACTAGAAAAATGGACAAGCGTTTATTGCTAAATTCTGCATTTTTTAAAAATAAAATAATATAAGCACATTGAGCGCAAATGAATGCCAAGATCCCTAAGTGCAGTGCCAAATCGATAGGTAGAGTAAGCACAAGATCACCGACCAATGAAAAACCAAGCGCTGCAAGCAATAAATTTCTAATGGCAGAGTGTTCGGTTTTTGCGGTGAGACTAATAAGAAATAAGGTTGGAATGGCTTTAACTACTGTCGTGAAAGGAAATTGCAGAAAGGGCACGGACAGAAGACAAACTAGCAAGCTTAGCATGGCAAGTATTAGTGTTGTTCTAGAATATTGTCCTGACATTATATTTCTACATGAGCTGCCGTCTGATAGTTTTTGAGTATACACCGCTTATTCAGCGAAGTAACTCTGTCCGATTAGTCAAAAAAGGTTTTATCGGAATTCCTCAAAATCTCATATAAGCTTAGAATTTGTTTTTTAGTGGCTCGATGAGTGGATAAGGGGGGTAGATCATTCAGGTCGAAGAAATCGATTTCCGCAATTTCAATATTTTCTTTTTTTTCACCAGAAAGGATTTCACAATAAAAAAAGCATTTGTACACATGCGGCCATTGTGGTGGATGATCGTGCTTAAGTTTATCCCATAAAGCGAGTAATCTTAATGCAGAAACCTCAAAGCCGGTTTCTTCTTTAGTTTCTCTAATTACGGCTTCAGAAGGTGATTCATTAATATCAGCAAAACCGCCTGGTAGCGTCCATAACCCATCTGAGCGTTCTTTCACTAGTAACAATTTATTATCTTGTAAAATAAAAGAGCGCACATCCAGTTTGGGGGTGGCGTAACTTTCTTCCAATGAAAATAAATGATCAAGTTCTTCTAGGGTGTTTTTTGAATAATTGCTGGCAAGGTCAGCTGCAATTTCACGCAATTTTAAATACCTTTGAGTATCAAATTCATTATTGGAATAGGCAAGACCATTTTGGGCGAGGGCCTGAATTTCAGAAATTAATTTAAGCCAATATATTTTATTCTTGGCCATATTATTCTCCTGATCGTGAGTAATTAGGTTGGAGCTAAGACCCAACCTAATCTGAAATTAAGCTGCCGATTTGCTTTCTTTTGATTTCGTCTTGGCAATTAAGAAATCAAGAATTTTAAATAATCGAGCCTCTTCTCTAGCCATCTGCAAATCGATTTTGAATTGATTATTGACTACTATCGCAGGAACGCCATTGACATGGTAACGAGCCATTAATGTGGTACCTTGATTGAGCTGCATATCGATGGTTGTTGAGTTTTCAAAGGCACTTTTCGCAGTGGTTGGATCTATGCCTTGTGCAGTAAAAAAATCGATCATCGCTTGATTAGAATTCATTGAATGACCTTTATCCTGAATCGCTTTGAACAAGAGAGGATTGAGTTTAGATTCTAAACCTAGGAGGTTAGCGGTGTAATAAGCTTTGGCATAAAAGGTCCAATCTTTATTAAATACGACAGGCACACGCGAAAACTGAATGGCATTACCCTGTTGTTTTACCCAAGTCATCAGTGCAGGATCAATGCGATAGCACCAAGGGCATCCGTAGCTAAAAAATTCGGTGACTGCTACCTTCGGAGTATTGGATTTAGCGTCTGCTCCATTGATTAATTCATAATCTTTGCCAGCAACGAATTCTTCCGCTGAAGCTAAAAGTGGTAGAAGTAAAAGTACGATCGCTACAAAACGTTTTAACATTATATTACTCTCTTTAAAAATTAATGTAGACCTTGAATGTAATAGGCCACCGCCTCCATATCTTCCTGACTCATACGCGAACTAATGTCGCGCATAATGGAATTTAAGTCGTTTGCTCGTTTCTTGTCCTTAAATGCTTGTAATTGTTGAACAGTATAAGCAGCATGTTGTCCTGTTAATACCGGAAAACCTGCTTGGGCATTGCCAGTACCTTTCGGACCATGGCAAGCGATGCAAGCGGTAAGGTGTTTAGCAAAATCACCGCCACGATACAAGAGTTCACCTCGTTTTAAAAATTTTTCTGGTGTTTGTCCTGCGGGAAGAGGCATTTTAGAGTAAAAAATTGACAGTTCGGCTATATCTTTGTCATTTAGGCTGGCTAAGATTGCGGTCATTGTAGCGGCATTGCGCGTCGTTCCTGTTTTAAAATCTTGCAATTGTTTTATGAGATAATTCGCGTGTTGTCCTGCAAGATTTGGCCATTGCGGATCCTGACTAATACCCTGTGATCCATGACAGGCTGCACATAAAACGGCTTTTGCTGGTTCTGTTTTCGATGTTTCAGCAGATGCACTAACTATTGTGCCGAGAAAGGCAAGAGCACAAAAGATTTTTTTCATTCTTTTTCCGAGGATTTAAGTGGTTTAATGGTACACTGCTTGGGTAAAAATCCCAAAGTGAAATCGAATAAATGTTAATGAATCCTTATGCTCAAGCCGTGTTTTTAAAAAGTGCTGCACGCGTCAATCAATTACCGCCGGATGAAGGTTTTGAGGTTGCCTTTGCTGGCCGTTCTAATGCTGGAAAATCAAGTGCACTGAATTGCCTAACCGGAATTAAGCATTTAGCACGCACAAGTAAAACCCCGGGGCGAACCCAATTAATCAATTTATTTGGCATCGATGAATCACGCCGGCTTGTCGATTTACCGGGTTATGGTTATGCAAAAGTCGCACAGCAGGTCAAAGAAGACTGGCAAAAAAATTTAGCTCACTATTTAGATGTGCGCCAATGCCTCCGTGGTTTAATCCTATTGATGGATAGCCGCCATCCTTTGAAAGAATTGGATCGGATGATGATTGATTGGTCCGTCGAGCGCCAATTGCCCGTGCATATTCTTTTAACCAAAGCAGACAAATTAAGTCGTAGCGAGGCCAAAAATACAGTTCTAAAAGTGCGAAGACATTATGAGTTAATGGAAGGCTTGATTTCCGCCCAAAGCTTTTCTTCATTAAAACGGGAAGGAGTGGACGAGTTAATTGCTAAATTAAACGAATGGTTTTCTTTCCAACCTTCCACCGAATAATGAATTTCCCTAGGAGAGGTATAGAACGGATACCTGAGAAAAAATTGCTGGGAACTCTCAGACTCCGAACGATTAATTGTAGTCTACAAAATTGAATTATTACCTAAATATGGCTGGACCTGATGACTATGGGCCAAGTCCCAAGGCGCCAGCTAGCTCCTCCTAAACTAAATAGGATCAGAGTTTCATTGTAGGCTGACGATAAGGTAGCCTCGAAAATTCCCTCCGTCGATATCGAGAGTTGACATGCTTTTTAATAATAATTTCTCTGGAACCCAGTAAGGCTCATACAATTTGCGGTCGGGGTCCATGATTAACACTCGTCGAGTAGAATGGTCGTAAGCGCCGATGGGTGAAAAATGACCGACATTTTCGAAATCGGTAAAAAATTTTTGATTAAAATTTGCAATGATAAACGTTTTACCGGTGTTTTCGCTTTCGATTAATGTTTGGTGAAGCGTGGATTCATTTTCTTTTTCATTATTGTTCATTTGTTTCACTGTGACCCTAAAATTTTTTAGGCCATAAACTGTTAAGGCTTTTTCGAGATATATTTTTAATTGATTAAGAGCTACGCCATCGCCACCTTGTTTAACCGCTTCGCGCCATTGCTTATCGTTGACCTGATTCAATAATTCATCTTGAGAGGCTAATGATTGATGCGTCATCAAATGTTGGTGACTACGGGCTGCATTGACAATCATGGTAACAGAAGCCAGTGAACAAGAGCTATCCGTTAATTGGGGTAAATAATAAGGGTTAATTCGCCAATAAAGAGGGCTGCGATTTGTTTGAAAATAGTCATGAGAAGATAAAATGGATTCTACACCGGAAGCATAGCGTGATTTTGCAGTTTCTCTCGCTTGTAAATCCGCTTCAGCTTTTACGATGAAGGTAAAAAAACTCGTAATTAAAAATAAGAAAAATGAGGAAATTTTGAGTCTGGAGTTGTAGTGATTTAATAGTCTAGTCAAGCTGATACAACCTTAATTTCAGAAAATAAGAGGCAAATATTATAAAAAAAAGCAACTTATTTGTCAATAATTGCACAGATTGAATGGTTTTAGATGTTTAGCTTGACGATTTTGGAAAAACAAAGCGCTTTAATTTTTTTGCAAGCGCCTCAGCACAAGGACAGAAGCGCAAGACCGATGTATCTTTTTACTGTCTAAAAGTTCCACTTACTACCAGCTGATTATCATTCTGGTCTTGTGGGATGATGGAATATCTTCCCTCGCCAATATTCTCTACAGAATAACCTAGAGCTTCCAGTTTTTCTGAGGCTTCTTTAATTTTAGTCTCTAAAAGGCCTATAATTTTGGGCATTTTCTTTCCGCCACGTCTAAGCTCATTTAGCTTATTGCAAGCGCTAGATAAATCGGATGCTAACGCAGCGGCTTCAGAGGTAAAACCATTGTCAGCTGTAAAATTAGATTTCTCTGCCGTTATTAATTGATTTCCATTTAAAGAACGGGACAATCCCGCGGCAATAAAGTTTTCTCTATTATTTTTTGTTAATTTGCTCATAGGGTTCTCATTATTAAAAAGAGAGCGATTCTAATGGACTTAGATTAAGGAAATATTAAGAACTCAGTTTCGAGGATGAGACATGCTTACAACTTAAATTTAGCCTTATATTTGCATTGAAGAGTGTAATACTTTGTAAGTCCTAGATGATTGATGTTCTTGTGCATACTGTCTAACTTGCTCCATGGTTGTATATTTTTCACCAGACTCTAGTGCTAATTTCATTGTGCTCCATGGGTTTTTAAAAAATTCACTATTGTATTGTTTGAAATAAGCTTTTTTAAACAGTTTAAATTCTTTTTTTGATGTTAAAGGATCTTTTTCCTCTTCAAGTGTCTGATTATCACGACAAGCGTTAAAAATTGTCTCATGTCTTTCTCTGATTGCAGCAATGTCGACCTTGGTATTTTGCGGTCCATTATCAGCATCTACGCTGTCATTATAGGCTTCGAACTCAGCTGCTATTTCATCAATTACCTGAGAATTTTCTTTTATAAATTCCTTAAATTCAGGAATTTTAAAAAGCGTTTTTTTCAACTCAACAAGTCTTTTAACTAGGGGCTTAGAACAATCCTCACTAATGGCATAGGCTTGATTGATATTTTTTAATAATTGTTGGTTCAAAATTGATTTCAATAAATATTTCCATTCTTGATTACGGAAATGTTCTAATTCATTGATTCCTGCGAGTTCGTATGGATCCCATGTTGTATCTGATTGATGATAACATTTATAGGGCCACTGACTGGGGTGATAATCTCTAACAATCGGTAAGTTTAATAAATCATTTGAGGTAATATTGTGAAAAACATAATTACCTGAATGACCAAAATCGATCCTGACAAATTGGTTGTTGCAGTTTTTTCCCCAATTGATCCCATTCAAATCGCTTTCACCGAGCACCATAGAAATAGCTAGTACACCGGCACAATCCATCTCAGCCCATTCTTGATACTGAATCCCTTTCTCTTCTTCGTAGCGTTTCTTGTTTTCCTTATAAAATGAAGAGGTGGACCTAAAGCCGTCAATTTCTTTGGATAGCAACCCAACATACTGGTATTGACCTTCTACAATTTTATATACTGGGGTAGTTTTAGGAGCTCGATCCGGTCCTAAAAGCAAACGATAGTAGTTTGCGAGAACCACTTCTTTTTCATCAGCACGCTTAAAATAAAATAGTTCTGGCTGAGAAGAATCATCAGAATTTCGCTTAAATTTTCTAACGTTCCGGTGTTCCTCATCAGCGAATCCAATATCTTCAAAATCATTCACTACTTCAAAGAGATCGGGAACCTTGCGAATAATTTGGGGTTTTATTGGTTTATATTTGTTTTTTTTAGTATGACCAAAAAATTGATCTAAGAAAAACATCTGGGATCCATTCGTGACAAATAATGACACAAAGTATATATTTTTTATATTAAGAATTTATTAACAGGTACTTTATGATGAATTTACACCGGACAATTTTTAGTAGCTGGCCTATAGTAATACCAGGAACCTATCAAATACTCATTATTTATTGGAAGAATATAAAGTTTCCTGCATTGGTATTGGCCTGTTTTATGATTTTTCCTATACCTTCCTTTGAGCCAACCACCACCTGTCCTTGCTTTTTCTATTTCTTCTTGAACAACTAAGACCCCCGAGAGATCTTTTGTAGGTAATTTGTCATCATTGGTAGCTAAGGTTGTGATCGCTAGTAACCTCAGCAGCTTCTGGATCTTGATCGCTAAACAGCTCTTGAAAAAACGAGAGGGTTCTTCTCCCCATTTCAGTAGCAGCAACACTGAGTGTTCCTCCTGCTGCTGCACCCGCTATTCCACAGGTAGGAGTTGATAATAAGCAAAGTAATAGGAATGAGGGCAATTTCTTAGAATCAAACTGTTCCATGTTACGAATCAAAAAAGCGGTAAAAAGGAGTCCAACGTTTGTACCTATGAATCCTCCTGTAAGGGTCCCTACAAAGCCCGCACGAGCAAGAGCATGATTTTGTTCATTCTTTTTTCGCATAAAAAACAATCTGTATTAATTGGAGTCTAACACTCAAAATAAAGCGCATATATTATAGGAAAGCTTTAATATTACAAGAGCAAGATAACGAGGCTTGATGGTTTTGAGATTGAATGTACCAATGCTTGGCGAATCCTAACCCACACGCTGCAATTATCAATTCCAAAATGGAATGTGGCTCGGAAAATAATTCGTTTTGATACGACCTTGTTTTGTGGCCAAATTGCAGCCATTTAGCTTGTTATAGAGGCACACTGTTGTGAGAGAGAAAGAACCGTTAGATAAACAACCAACAAACCAGTTACCTGTCAGAAGCCAATCCAAATTTTATTATGTCCGCGGTGTTTTAGGTGATCCTCGGCTAATCAAAGAACACATTGAAACGATAAAACGCCTGAGAAAAGGTGATTTTTCAGAGGCAGATTTAGAAAAGTTAAAAGGTGTGGAAGCTATTTATAGTTATCGTATCAATAAGAAAAAACGATTACTGTTTACATTTATCACAATTAATGGCGAAGAGTATCCAGTCATTCTGGATTATTTGCCCACTCACAATTATCACAACTCTCCCTTTCTGCGCCCAGGATTTCTAAAACGTTATCTAGAGAACCAAAAAGAAGTTTTTAAGGAGTTGATAGAAAAAGAGAGTGAAGCGCCTGATGGTCTCGACGAAGAGCCATCGTTCGAACCTTGCTCAGCAGCTGAACTAAGCGCAAGATTAGCCAGTCTAACTCTCGAGGATGATAATGAATGCGAGTTGGGCGTATTAGAGTATTACGAAGAGAATCTCATTGAACTAAGCCCCACTCAACAGCAAATCTTGAAGATTAAATTGCCGGGTCCTGCTCTCGTTGGTGGGGTTGCGGGTTCAGGTAAAAGCTGTGGTGCCTTCACGCTATTAATCGCCTATATCACCGCTATGCAGCAGCGAGCACAACAGGATAATAACCCGGAAAAATTGGACCAGGCTGACAACAAAAAGAAAAAAACCATCAAAATTCTATACGTGACTCAGTCAGAATTTTTAGTCAAATCGATGGAGGAAGCATGGGATAATTTACCTCTAGCGAGGGAAAAAGAAGATGTTCAGCTTGAGTTTAAAACTTATCAGCAGTTATTAGAGCATCTTGAACAAGGAGGCCTAGAGCCCGCTGGTGTCGAGACCTTTACTGGCTGGTATAAACAATATGTCAAGAAAGCTAGAAAAGCGGCACACACTCGAGGAGAAGCCCCTCCTCCCGAACTCGATAGCAAAACTGCTTATCAAGAATGCCGTATTCGCTCAGGGTATTCCCCGGAAGACTATTTAGATTTAGGAAAGAAACAATCACAACTACAACGACAGGAGCGCTCCTGGCTTGATAAGGTCTATAGCGACTATCTCAAAAATTTAGCGAAGGAAAATCAGTTTGCCCCCGAATTTAGCCCCTTAGCGCTGAAAGATTACTATGATTTAATCACCGTGGATGAGGCGCAAGATTTTTCGCCTGGACAACTCATCTCTTTGAGCCTCGCGGCCAAAAAAGGAGCCGTTGTTTATTTTACGGATAGCCACCAACAGTTATTCGATGAACGCTCGATTCGCTCTTTTATATTGAAGAAACTCCATATAGCCCAGGAAAATCATATTGAGCTGACGGTGATGCATCGCTGCCCACCCAAGGTACAAGCGTCCGCCAATGAAGTCATTGCGTTTAAACACCGCTTAGTGGGAGGTATTGCCGATCCCGATGAGCCAACTAAGATAGAAAAAACGTTGTATGCAGAAAATTCTCAGGGACATGTTTATCTGTTGGATATGAACATGCTGGATGCTTGCACTTGGATGCGTGAACAGCCCTTAGGGTCTGATTTTGTTGTGGTTACTTTAGAAGGCCAACAAGAAGAGGCAAAAAAACATTTTAATACTCAGCTTATTTTAACCCCCGAGCAGATTAAAGGCCAAGAGAAAGAGTTTGTAGTCGCTTATCGGCTATTCCCTCCAACCCTCTTTAAAGAAGCGCAACAACGGCTCCATGAGCGAGGCGAGACCAAGCAGCCTATCCATCAAGCAAAATCAGCACATCGTGATGACCATTATATTCGCGAATTAAATCGCATCTACACCGCTTTTACCCGTGCCAAGCATGCTTTAGTCATCGTTGAAAAATTCACGCCAGAAAACGAAATACTACTCAAACACTTACGCCCCATTGCCGATAAGGGCCTCCCTTCAAAGGAAGGATTAAAACTCGCCAATCAAGAGGATTGGCAACAGGAAGCGGCAAAACAAAAAGCAGCAGGTAATCTAGCCGTCGCCGCAGCAATTGAACAGGCTATACAGCCGCAGCATCAAACTAACTCTAATCCTACAGATGAGACAAAAAGTGCGGGTAAAAAAGGAGGTAACAAGAACGTTGCAACCCCAACAACAGGAAAGAAAGGACCAGGCAAGAAGGCCGCTGCAACACCAACAAAAAAAGAGCAGCAACCTCGCCCGCGATCTGTGCAAGCGGTTACTACTAAACCAGCTCCCCTCTCCTTAGAAGAAACTAATGCCATTCAATTGTATTATGAGTTTAATGAGAAACGGTTTGCCGTCTCCTTGCGTAATCTCAACGTTGTTTCTCTACTATTAACAAAATATCAAACATCAACAGATTCTTTTGTTCTCCTTGAGAAGCTGATTGAAGAGGATAAAATCAAGATCCTTGTTAGCCTCGCTGTAAATAATGTCAACACCTTATTAAATATACCCTTTGATAAACTATTAAACTGTATAAAGCAAAATATAGATAAGAGTGACGCTCATCAAAAGGCCTACGATTCACTTTCAACAATGTCTTCTGTCAAACAAGGCATAGAGAAAATCATGAGAATAATTGATAGGAATTCAACGGGGCCGGTGGGTGAAGGTTGCACGGCTGCACATCTTGAAGCACTTTGGGGCTCTTGTAGGAATCTAAGTAAACTTCAAAAAATAGGATGTGACTTAAATAAAACCAATGATAAAGGGCATACGGTAGCGTATATGGTCGCAAGATCTGGAATAATCGAAGACCTTATGATTCTTAAAGATTTGGGAGTCGATTTTGAAAAAGGAGTCAATGGAGCCATTCCTGCAAATATTGCTGTTATCCAAGGACAGGAGGTGGTCATTCGATTATTAAAGAATTGGGGAGTTCAATTTGATAAACCTAATCAAAATGGCTCAACCCCAATCCACACTGCCGCTTTCTACGGAAACACAACCCTCTTAAAGTTATTCCACGGATGGGGTTTGAATATGGATATACTTAATAAAGACGGACATCCACCAATTCATCAAGCTGCTCTGAATAGTAAAACTGAGGTTTTAGAGTTATTTTACAGCTTGGGTCTAAAATTGGATACACAGGCTAAAGATGGAACAACAATAGCGCATCTAGCTGCTAGAGACGGAAACATGGCAGTTTTGCAATTGCTTCACGACCGGAAAGAGAAGCTGGATGCTCCAGACCATAATAACAACACCCCAGCTCATTATGCCACCATAAAAGATCAACTAGAAGTCTTGGTGGCGTTTCAACGTTGGGAGGTGGATCTTGATACATCAATGAGTACTGGTGCAACAATAATGTACCTAGCTGCCAGCAAGGGATTTTTAGATATTATAAAATTCTTAATTGATAAAAGACCCAATCAGGCTAAAATTCCTGCAATATTTAATGCCTCTCTGTTTTATTCATTGATGACAGAGCTTCATGAGGATAAAGAAATAGAGTCAAGGTTGACTCAGAAACTTAAGGAACGGAAGCTGGCAGGAGACCCTGACTCGAAAACCAAGATATTCCCCCTTGATATTGCTGAAATAATGGGACATGTCCATGTGGTCGAGGAGTTACAGAAGCTTGCTCAAAAAGAGACGAGGGCTATTGAAAAGCGCTCGGGTGAAACGGTTGATTCGACTGAGAAAGAAAATGCGCCCCCCACTGATAATTCTTTAATAGTAACAAATAGTTATTGTCCAAACTTTTTCGCTACGTCTAAAGAATCAAATAGCGATAAACCATTAGCTAATGGAGCCTGTATTTCACAGACACACGCTTCGTTTTAGATTCCTAGAAAAATGGGCTTACCTTTACGTTAAGCTCTTCATTATTCCTTATTTTGCAGAACTTGTTCTGTAAACATATTAAGATGTGGTCTATGGGGATGGAGTAGGGCCAGGCCACCTAATATGGATTACATCGCCAATATATTCAGGATTAGGTGCATAGATGGCTACATGATAAGGTTTTCCGTTATGCCTAATTAGAATGAGGTCACCACGTTTTAATTCAGAAATTAAGTAAAAATTCATTTTTAGAGGAAGAAGATTGGTTAATTATTGTTGTTCAAAGTTAATCCATGTTGGCTGGCTATTAATTCATTGTTTCATAATTCTACAAATCATGTATAATTTTTGGTAAATTTTTATATATTTATGCTTTATGAGTGTTACAGAAATCTTTCATTTAGAATATAGAGTCGGTTCCAAAATTTATATTCTTAATAAAACCGAACTGTGTTGCATTGACCAAGCGGGGAAAAATAATTTTTCCATCGCTCTTAACGAGGTTGATCCATCATACAGTTACGGTGGTTTTTACAGCCCAATTTTTCTTTTATTCCTCGCATATATTGCGTTTGGTTTAACAGTCCGTAGTGCACAATGGTTTTATGGTAGCCCACAATTTAACTTTACAGGTCATATCCAGTTTATTTTCTTTCCTTTTATTTTGCTGTTAGCTAGCTATCGATTATATCGTCATAACCAAGAAAAATGTGCTTATCGATTTTATTCTCTTCGTGATAATACAGTGGCTTTTACACTTCCAATCGATAAAAAAGATAAAGAAAAAACAGAAGTATTTTTGCGTGCAATCGTGAGTAGAATTCATCAAGTCACTCCGGCAAACGAGCAGGTTTTATTTTTGCTTTGTAAGTATGGTTTGTTAACACCTACGGAATCGACTCAATTAGAGGCTTATATCCAACAAGATCAATCAAGAATGAAATCAAACGTGATCCCTTTTGCGAGTTAATTTATGAAGACTTACTCTGAAAGAAAATATTACTTTTACCACACGAAAGTATCATTTGAAGAAAATGGTAGGCTTTTATTAGAAAGAAAAACGCTGTTAAGCCTGGTTAAAGAAACTATACCACTGGTGTCCTTTTCTCCAGAGTCTCAAGTTAGCCGAAAAAGCTTATCAATAATAGCTCAATTTTTTTTGACTTTAGAGGTACTTGTTATTGGCGGGTTTTTTATAACCTTGTTTAAATACCCAGATTATTTAACCATTATAAATATACCATTGACTTTAATGTTCATCTCTATTTTTCTCTTGAGTTCTCTTATTTATTATTTGAATGAAACTAAGAGTAGGCTTACTTTTTATTATCACAACGACAGTCCTGCTTTTAGTCTTTCTTATCAAAAAAAGAATTCTGAGCAAACGAAATGGAGGGATAGGTTTAAGGTGGCTGTTCTTAACGAGCGAGTTAATTTTGATCAGGAAAATTTCATTAAAATAAGAAAAGGAATTGAAAGTCTCAAGAAACAAAATTTAATTAGTAAAGAGTTTTTTGAAGAACTGCTTTTTCGGCTTGGAACTTTAGAGGATGTCAAGATAAGAGATATTTAAGAGAGGCGGATATCGAACTACAGGAGGAAGAGTTTAGAGGTATTACTGAAGAAGATCGTGAATCTCCTTGTTCTCTAGGTGGAAAAACGAATCACGTACGTATGGTATGTTTAGAGGACGCCTACCTTACTATATATTAAGTCATCGTGAGAAAAAATCCTCTATAATTCAACTTCCTAAAAGATTTTTTAAAGAGCAATAGCGAGGTCTAGTTTTGAAGAATTGATCAAAAAGGCATATTTTAGGACGAAATAGTTCATGAGTTAATTGCATCGGTACTTTTGCGCATCACAAAGAAGGAGCAGGTTTTTGCATATTATTAGCTGAAAGCTTGAAAGATATATCAAAACGGATATAAAAAAATAATAAATGAAACTGATACGATTTTTAGGTGATTCGTTAACTCGTTTGCGAGAGGCAGCTCACCACTGTGGAATTACACAGCCTCGTTTGAACGATATGTTACGTGGACGGATCTCTCGATTTTCTTTAGATGCACTAGTAAATATTGCAGCGGCTATTGGGCAACGTGTTCATATTGAATTAGAAGCTGCTTAAATATGAAAAAGGCACTATATAGGCACCCTTTTATAAATTTGGAGCCCTCCTTTGACAGATAACTACACATTTTAAACTCTCTGCTAAAATGGTAATTTGTTGGCCGAAACCCCCTCCAATAAAAATAATTTATCCTCACTATCGGGTAAATTAGTCCCTAAAGCTTTAGTCGGCATTGGGGCCGATCCATTTTTTTAAGTAGTCTGAAAGTATTGATTGAAGTACTGATAATTTTATCGGTTTTGAAAGTAATTGGTTCATGCCTGCTTCAAGTGATTGATTCATAGCTTCGACGAGACTGTGTGCAGTTAAACCAACAATGGGCATAGGTCTTTTTTTAGAATTTTTTTCCCAATCTCGAATTTGGCGAGTTAATTGGTTGCCTGAGATTCCTGGTAAACCAATATCGGTAATAATCAAATCAATATTCGTAGATTGAACTAATTCAAAAGCCTCTTCCCCGCTGGTGGCAGAAATATAATGACAGCCAGCAAGCTCTGCCATTCTTTCTACCATGCGCAGTGCAATATGATTATCTTCTACCAGTAAAAGCGTGGGCAAATTTTTATTTTTAGTCACTGACTCTGAATTTAGGGGAATTTTTTCTGAGATTAATGGAGAAGTATCAACTAAAGTTTCAGAGTTTAAGGATTTAGGTTGAGTTGCTGCATTTTCTGGATTACCAATAGCCAATGAAATAGTAAAATAAAAGGTTGTTCCTATATTTTTTTTACTCTCTACTTGTATTTCACCACCTAATAGGCTTACGTATTTTTCTACAATATGTAATCCCACACCATGCCCCCGGTGATCACCTTTGTAAGACGGAGAAAAACGGTAAAAACGCTCAAATATTTTTGATTGTAAAGCTTTGGGGATACCGGAGCCAGTATCCGTCACCGAAAATTTGAGCGTCACTTTCTTTTTATCCCGAGCAAGCTGCTTTATGTGTATCGCAATATACCCTTTCTTGGTGAACTTAATCGCATTACCCGCTAAATTGAGTAAAATTCGATTTAATTTAATGCGATCGGTAGCGAGGTATTGGGGAATTTGAGGATCGATTTCTACAAGAAATTGCAGATTTTTTTGCCGAATAGTGGGTTTTTCCAGTTGAACAAGATCTTCCACACTCTGGCGAAGGTCAAAGACATCTTCATGAAGATCTTTTTCTGAAAGATGGGCTGCAGAGACAACATCCAATACGCCGTTTAGCAAACCTAACAATTGCTCGCCGCTCTCATTGACCCAATGCGCGTACTGTTTTTCTTCAGGATCGCTCACTTTTTCCTCTAAAAACTTTGACATACCGATTATGCCACTTAAGGGAGTGCGAATGTCGTGACTCATATTAGCAATAAATTCGGTTTTAGCATTATTTGCAGCTTCTGCTTTTTCTTTAGCCTCTGCTAAAGCTAACTCCATCTGTTTGCGCTCGGTGATATCGTAAAATATGCCTAATACGCCCATTATCTTTCCGTTTGGGGCAAACAAAGGAGTTTTATTAGTTAAGAGTGTTTTTTTAGTACCATCGGCTAAGATTAATATTTCTTCAATATCTAATTTAGGTTTCCTAAGCCGCATGATTTCTTCGTCATCTTTTCTGTAGAAATTAGCTTGCTCAATCCCCCAAGGCAGGTCAAAATCAGTTTTACCAATAATTTCTTTAGGAGAGCCTAGATTTGCAAAAATAGAAAATAACTTATTACAACCCATGAAGCGTCCTTGCTTATTTTTCCAAAAAATTGCGACCGGAAGTCTATTTAACAAATCATCCGTAAATTGTTTGTTCTTCCAATACAAGGCTTCTCTGCTCATCTACACTTCCTTTGTGTATCTCATATTACATAGGGTAGTTTTTACTAGTCTCTTCCTGGACGAGAGGAGATGGGATGTTGCCAGGATTATGAGGGAAAAATCGAAATAAATTAGATTTATCCCTCATTGTTTTGACGATCCTATCTGCTATAGATTCAATGCTGTTTTTATCAAAAGAAGAAAACTCGAATTGTTCAAGATGTTGAATAACGGCACTTTGTATGGTGGAATCAAATAATAGATGGTGTTCCTTGGCTTTCTCTTTAATTAATTTAAAGCAGGCTTTTATTTTTTTACTCACGGCCACTTGTGAATCAATTAAGTCAGCAACTAATTCTCCGTTTTCCACAAAATAAAATAATTTCATACATGGATTAGATATTAATCCAAGTTGTTCTTCCTTAACGCAGTGATCGTCCCGGCTGTTAAAAGAGTGTGTTGGGTTTTGTAAATCAGCTAAAGTTAAACTACCTTTAGTTTGAATAATACCGTATTTTAAATCGAGCACTTTTGCTTTTGCTATTTCAGGAATGTAATGGCTAATACCTTCAAGCATTTTTTTACCCATTTCTTGCTTCTCTTCTTGGGTGGCTTGATTGTCGAGCAACCGTTGGGCTTTTTTACTTAAACTTAAATCGGTGGAAGTTTCTAAATTAGTAATAGGCGCATAAGTAGCCATTGCTCTTTGTTGCCCCATATTAGAAATCATACAATGTTGCCCCATACAGAAGAACATGGAATTTGTATTTTCTAGGCTTTCAGGTAATTCTAAAATAAGAAGTGCTTTCAGGCGATTTGTTCTTTCTCCTGGAACCATAGTTAATCCTATCTGGTCGTTAAGCCGCTTGATCTCTTGCCAAGTAGAATTAATTACATAATCAGTAGTGCTCGTACTAACTTCACCTTCAGCGGTTTTAGTTTCTAGCGTAAACCGCTCTAGACCCAACGGATTGCGTCTTATCTGAGTAACTTCTGTGTGTTCTTTTAGCGTAATATTTGGGCAGTGGATTATTCGTTCTTTAATATCCTGAGAAAAACGCGACCAGTCAAATAAGTGTTCAGCGGTTTCAATTCCAATATCAACAATATTCATATTCACCGCCTGGTTATATTCCGTAGGGTCTAATATTCGGAAAAAATCTTCAGGGGGACCAAAAACCTCGTTGGCCGAATCTTTTTTAACTAAACGTATATACTCTTCTTTAATCGCATGATAGGTAGCTAAAATCTCTTCTTTGGGTACAGTTGAGTTTTTTGTAATAAAATAACGCCCGTGACGTAAAGGGCTGCTGAAAGGTTCGTCTCTCGCCAGAAGATAATCAGGATAAGTTCTTTGAACTTTAATACTGGCATTAAGGTACGCCTTTGCAGTTTCAATATCCGCGTAATGAAAACCATGACCCATTCGACCCGGATTTCTACCACTTGCACCTGAACTCAGAGTTGCTTTATCAATTAGCTCTATTTTATACCCACGCTCGGCTAAAGTTAATGCTGCGCTAAAGCCAGCTGCTCCTGCGCCAATGATTGTAATTTTAGGTAAATTATTTTCAGTTTTTTCAAGCATAATCTGCACAATCCTTTATTATATAAACAACTTTTGATCAAACTATGCATTTTATAACTTATCTATAGTGAGTTCAAATTAGTCATGATGGATATTTATTAAATTATAGCTTCCAGTTTGGATTATTCATTATTCTAGAATATTTTTTAAAAAATATTTGTCTAGTACTTGGGCTTTGAAGTCCAGACGGCCGAAAACGTACGCTAAGGAAAAAATATATTATGTATCAATTACGTAAGTGAGATAAATCCAATTACTTTTGAATACATTATGGTTTGGAGTTACAAACTTCATTAAATTGAGCAATATTATAACATGAATCAAATAAATTTTCGCTTAGCGTACGTTTTCGGCCGCCTGGACTTCGAACCCCCTAGTAAAAGCCCGCTTTGAATAATTTTTTTAAGGAACGTTTTGCAATCTTAGTAATGACCATTAAATCATCGGTAGGATGAATCAGTTTAAAGGGCATCGATTGACAATATTGCGCTAAATCAGCTCGAAATCGATTGGTTTGGATAAACACAGCTCGCGTATAAATTATTACACTTCAACTGCAAACATGACATACCTCAATACTTTTTATGATTATCGTACATAAATAAACTGTAGATTAAACGAGAAGCGTTTGGCTACTACCTTCTGTAGGGTCTTGGCTCACTGTCTCCTCCGAATACAAATGAATCTAGCAAGTTTCTTAGCTCTTTTTTAATTTATTATTTTAAACTTGATTGATCAGAAAGGGTCAATATAATTGCGCTCCAATTAATGATTATGAAATAGTATGAAGTTATATTATAGAGCGGACACAAGACTACCAGAAACTATTTTTGCAGAAGGCTTTCAACCTAAAAATAGACTATTTGAATTTTATTCCAAGCAAAAAAAGTGGTGGATATATGGGCTGCGCCAAATAATTCCAGATTTCAAAATAGCAGTAGACACGTTGGATATTCACCCTGCTGCTAAACAAACAATGGATGCAGAATCTCATAGTGTAATTTGTATGACTAGTGAATTTGAGGCCGCGCCAATTTTTCCAGTATTACCCAGCGAATCCCCAGACGCTCCCAATGACGAAATCTATGTGTATGTGCTTGCTTTGCCCGATGCAATTTTGCCTGATAATGAAGAAAATCTTGATATTGAAGTGTTTGATTTACACAGCCTACAAATTCAACAAGCCGAGCAGATACTGAGAAATTATCCTCAACTAAACCCAGCTTTTGTGACCCAAGGGCTGTGTGGGTATGAAGCATTTGCGAAGAAAGTGGAATCTAAGCAGATTATTTGTGCTGTTAAATGCAAACGCTCCGGATTGCTACCTATGACAGCAGGGCTTATAGGATTTAGCGCTACCCCAAATTATGCGCTACCGTTTGATCGAACTTTTCAGCTAGGGCATGAAATTTTTTATAATTCGCATTATGAAGAGAGAGAGGAGGGCTTGAAAGAGGCTGCCATCAAGAAATTGTGTGCAGTAAAACAAATGGGGATCCAGCCCACAAAAAATGTCATGGAAGCATTGAAAGAAAGTGGCATTGAGTATGACGAAACCTATCTTAAGACCTCAACGCTTTTTTGGCATGAATTAGTGCACCTCAATTTTATGGCGGCTACATCAACTGTTTTTGAAAGCCTGCGCTATTTCTTCATAAGTTTATATAGGCAGCTAACTGGTCAAAGTTTTTTTGATCCGGAAGAAACATCGAAGGATGAATATACTGTATCTGCACCTGTATCCGATTCCTCAGGACAATATACAAAAAGTGAATTACTCCTTACTCATGGACTTTTAGGAAAACAAAGAAGAGAAACTTATTCAAATGATGTATATGAAGGTCTTAATCTTTGTACTCTTTGAGTTATTTAAAAAGAGAACAGTAGGTATCCAATGACCCTCTCCGTATTTCGATTAAGCTCCTAGATCAAAACGACGGTTTATCCATTCGACACCAAAGTGATCAAAACAATCATGAAGAAAATCGCTTAACTCATTTTCCTCCATGATATGTTCAAAACCTATAGGTTCAATCTCATGATGGAAGTAGGAGCCAAAATATTGGTTTGAAAAGTCGATATAATCTTTGGTATGAAGAATGAAGGCGTGCCACATCTTATCAAGGATTAGGAGAGGGCCGAAGAGATAGGTTTTTTTATTATAGGTTTCTCTTCGCGCCTTTAGCCACATCCAGGCTTTCAAATCATTAAATATTGTCTGGCCTTCTTGTACTGTGAATTCAGGATGGTGATGACAAAAATAACTAACTAGAGTTTCATTTTTATAGTCTAATACTGTACCTAAATCGCTCTTCATCATCCACAACAGGTTTTTTTCAGGTTTGGATTTTGAGTAATATAAAGCACAATACGGCAGATAATTTCATCTTTAGTCATTGTCATTCTCTCTCTGATAAATTTTTGAACGGCAATTATATTAGTCCCCTTCGACTATTTCAACCAAACTTATCCCGCCCGCACTTCACGGGCGTGATTTAGAGGTGACTACCTGGGTTTTTGGCAGTGCTACAAATAATGAACCGGGGTGATTTAGCGCATTGGCCTCCATACCCGCTTGGTCCCCTTCGCCTTTATAGACGTCAACATGAGCTCCCATGATAGCACCGCCTGCGTCTTGGGCTATGCACCATGAAGTGGTTTTTTTGCAGCTAAAGATAAAACTCATTCCCACAGGGATGACCCTATGATCGGTGGCACATGAAGCATGTGGGGTGAGAGAAATATTTTCTGAACCATAGGGTCCACCCTGTTCTTTCGCAAAAAATACATAGCTTTGATCGCGATTTCGCAAGTCAGCGGCTTTATCACGGTTAAGAGGATGATCGAGATATTGACGAATAAACCTTTCGGATGCAGCACTAAGTTTAATTTCCTTAGACACATTACAGCGTAATTTTGCTTCATCATGGCATTTAGGATCTTTAGCACAACGTTCGATTGTATCAAGATTGCCACCGCAGGTTGGGTCTTGTGCGCATTGGACTATACGACCAAGCATGGTGCGCGGTCTACCGTTGGCGCTATCGTAATTGATATGAAATAATTGCTCATCAAGAAGTAATGAACCAGAGCCTTGAAGCATTAAAAAGGCCGGGTCATTAGGATCTTTAACAAAGCCAATGATATATTTTGGATCTAAAGCGCCTTGATTAATTTCGTGTCGGTCTGGTGCTACAGAGTATTTGCCGTTGGCATTTTTTAGACAAAACCCATGCGCTATTTTTGTCAGTGGGTCAACACCACAAAGAGGACCTTTTAACTTCAATTTCCTGCATTCTGCCGCGACATTTACAACACCTGGATTACTGTAGATTGGGTATAAAAATGACCCGTCGCGTTGGCTGCGAGCTTCAACAGCTGCTGGGGCGTAATAGGCGGTAAATTGAAACTCACCCTTTTTAAATCCGGCATGATTTTCAGGCCATCCCTCGCTTTTATACCAGTCAAATTCGGTTTTGATACTTGCTAAATATTTTTGAAAATCGCCTTGGGCTGCTTGTGCCAAGGCGAGCATTTTGTTGTTGGTATTAAGGCACCATTCTTGACGTTTGTATTTATGACCAGCAATCGTCACTGACTGAAATTCTCCATGGCTTTTCTTGCAATTTTCAATCTGATGATTTAATGCTTGGATAACTTCATTCATATTACCAACAGGGTTGTCTAGCGGCAGTTCAGATGCTGAAATTTTATGGAATTTAAAGCGCAATACACCCGGCTCTTTAGCGGCCATTTTCTGTCTTGTGGTAAAGTCTGCAAGCCTGCGAATATCTAAACAATGCTGGATTGGATCAGTAGGCAGGATTGCTTGAGCGCTAATGCTAAAAGTCATTAGTAGAATTATAAAAGCGGATTGAAACATTGCCATCCTTTAGCTAGCAACGGTTGAGCATTTGTCCAACCATTGATTGAATTGGTGTGAGGATGATTATATAGGTTACAGACCAGCTATTAAAGAAATGAATGCTGCGCGTGCAAGAAGCTCAACTAGTGGGGTGGTTTCCTTCGCGGGAGAGGGAGTATCTCCTAATGCCTAGAACTGTGATTTAGAGAAGCTAGTTGATGCTTCATCTTTCTGCCCCTCGTCTCTTGTGTTCGTCATAGCATTTCGATACAGGGTAGTGGAATTAAAATTAAGTCCTTCACGTTGTGAAAGCCATTGACGGATTCTTGTCAGTGAGCCAACCACTGGTTCAGCAATTTTTTGAAAAACCAAGGGGCCATTGGCACTATTGGTAAAACAAGCCACTGCTTGTTGGGTGCTTAGATTAATGGCTGCGAAATTACGGCCTGTTCCACCATTATCCCCCCAATGGAAAGCTGTGAAACTGCCATCTGGATTGCGTTGTAAGCCCATTCCAAGCCCCCAGGCCAAATTCTCTAAGATCTCTAGAGAAACTCCTTTTTTAATGGCTTTCTTATCTTCTTTAACAGCTAAACTGGGAACAATAGGGGTAAATACCGCCTCTCCTTCGTCGTTTAACTTCAGCCCAAACATTTCCTTTTTCACAAATTCGTCGGTCATACATTGCTTTAAAAACTCTCCATAATCTGCAGCCGTAGTGTATAAGGAGCCCGCTGGTTGAATCTTATAAAATCGCTGCGAAAGATTGATTGAACCATCCTGATGATGACCAATTGCTATTGTCGAGGCATGTTCTGGTAGATGCCCCACAATAGTATTAACAAGGGGCAATTCTCGTGCTTCAACAGACATGGGTTGCGACCAAAAAAAGGGAGTTATTTCTGCAAAGCGTGCTTTCATTTCTCGAAGACTAGTTTCATCAATCTGGCTTAAATCTTTTTCAGCCATTTCTAGACTGCCATCGACTGCTCTTTCAGCGACGAATATTTTATCCTGATGAGAAATAATACTTAATTGGCCATGCCTATCTAAGGTATTTTTTAATAATTGTTGAATGGATTCAGCCGTTGGTATTTGGGCCTCATCGGGGAGCCTAATGAGACTACAACCCGTTGGTGGCATGAAACTACTATTGTGCATACCTATTTCAGCGAATGCTTCCTGTGCTAACGTTTCAAGTGATTTGGAAGTAAGACTTTCCACAACGTCAGCTAAAAATCGATAAGCCACAGCTGAATAATTAAAATTTTTTCCTGCTTCAGCAATATACTTTTCCGATTCGAGTGATTTAAACTCATTAGGCAAGCCTGCTTGGTGGGATAAAACAAGTCGCGCAGTTAATAACTTATAATTTTCATGGTCTCTCATATTAGGCGGGCCAAAACCAGTTTCAGGGACATATTCATGCAAAGGCGTATCTAAATCAAAATTAAATTCTCCTCGTTCAGCCAATTTTATTATTAGATAAGCAAACACGGGTTTGCTCAGCGAAGCAGCTTCAAAAACAGTAGTGGCTGTCACTTTTTGAGAATCTATTTTGTTCGTTACTCCGGCAGCATCTAGTCTTGTCTCGTCAGAAGGAGATGTGATTGCTATAGCAATAGCTGGTATTTGAGCATGAACGATCATCGTCTCTAACGGATTTTGCATGAAGGCTCCTTAGCTCTGCTAAAATTTGTAATCACTTTATTCTAATTTAAGCAAGATATTGCCATATGATCAATATTTGTCTACAATGAGCAAATTTTAATGGAATATAATGTTACTCACTGCAACCGAATTCACCGATCTCTATCAAAAAGATCCCCAGATCGCGCTAAAATGGCTAGAAGAAACTGAAATGGATTTGGGATTATTAATGAGCTCACGTGCGGATTTTGAGCAATTAATCCAAGTCTATGAAGAGAAACTCAAACGATTTTATAAAAAAATAAGACGATTAAACACGCCAGAGCACGAAGAGGTCATTGCGCCTATTACCGAATTAATTGGGCGTACAGGTCAGCAATTAGTGGGTTTGTATTCTTCGTTTTCTGAATTTATGAGTTTAGCCAATTTGAGCCCCTTTGCTGCTAGTCAGTTGCTCAAACAGGCCCCCGATAAGGTAGTCAGTTTTTTCACAAATTACGATCAATTTAAAGCGTTACAACAAGTCAATTATCTGCTTGCGAATGATTTATTTAATGCAGCAGATAGCAGTGCTTTTTTTCCTAAAGAACGACAGACCGCTTCGAATTATTCAGCTAACTTACACTTATTTCAAATAAAAAAATCTATTTCTTGCGCAGCAGAAAAGCCTAAAGAAGCCAGTGATTACAATTCGCTATTCACCCCTGGCAATACTGCTTTGCATGATTTAATGGAATCAGTGTGTAGTGATACTGTTTTGGAAGCATTTATTGATCAAGTAGGCAGAGCTAAGGCAGCAGTGATGGCTAAGACCTTAAATGATGAAAAAGAATTACCAATCGATCTAGTAGGTAAAGATCTCAGTTTTGAGGAGCAAGATAAAGTAAATGCTTTATTATTACCTCTCACCCTGCCTTCCGGATTTAAACCGCTGTCAGAAAAACTCTACTTTGAGGATATATTGGCTGTCTATCAAGTTCCTGAACAGAGTCCTCTAGCGGTTAATTTATACTTAGGCGTTGAGGCGGTTAATTATGTCCGTGATCATGTTAAAAAATCTTCATCACATCCTGATAGCAACTCATTAAGTATCGATACGGAATCTGGGATCGAAGAGGAGATAACTGCACTCCGAAAGGAATCAACAAAAACAATCTTTTCCCCAGCTAATAGAAATCAATTATTTAAATCTAAAACAAAACACCCCGCCCCGGGTTTCAGAAAGCAAAAATTAACTAAAGAAGGCTATGACCTAATCACCTATCTTGATGCGGAAATAAGCATAGAAACAGAGGTAGGAAATTGCTATGAAATGAGTGCAGTCGCAAAATATTTTTTTTATAAAGTTTATCAAGAGAAAGCTCAGTTGGTAAAACTAGTCAATTTTAGTGGTCATGTATTTGTAGTTATAGGTTGTACTTCCGAAAGTTCCTGCTATAAAGATTGGCCCGAAGATACTGTTATCTGCGATCCTTGGAGTGGTGAAGTATTTCCAGCGGCAATGATCCCTGAGAAATTAAAGGGTTTTCAGACTCGTGTGGTATGTTTCTTCAATAGTCAATTCGAAACACGTGATTATAATCTTGTAGTTGAACCCAATTTTTCTTTGTATCCCTTTGAGTTTGATAAGATCTTCAAAGACCTAGGGGTAAAGCATGTAGTGGGAGAACCCATGCAAGAAGCTACTGGGGAGAAGGAGCCTGTGGTAAAAATGTTATAGTTCCGGACTCCCTCTCTCCCTGTTAGCCCAGGATCTCATGCATACTTCGTCGTATGTAGCGTTCCAAACTAGGATTGGCAGGCTTTCCCAGCTCCCCTATGTCCCACGACAAAAAGACGCTCAGCTTTGGTCATTTTATATACCTCCTAGATTCGGTATAGTTGAGAAGTAATCAGATTTTAGTAAATTGCATAAATTATATTTAATTGGCCACAATGGAGGGATAATATTAATGAATTTAAGCACACACTCTAAGGTATTAAATTTTTTCAGCACCCAGGCTGGGAAAGAAAAAATCCAAACCGGGCGTCTCTCGCAAATAGAACTTTTTATCTATTTTTATCTCATCATTCTTTTTGATTATTTCGAGTTTACTCAGCAAACTTTAGGGATGATTGAGAAAACACCGAGGCCAATTGATTATCTAAATATTTGGGAAATGCCTATATTCGGTGTAATCGGTTTACTTCTGTTGTTTTTTGCTAATGGCGGGAGTAAAGGGAATAATTTTCTTAATAAGTATTTTACCTTTTCTTTCACCGTAGGTATTAAATATTATTTCCTTTATAGCGCTCTTGAATATCTGCCCAATTATTTTCCGACATTAGCTTCTAATTATTATGAAATTTCTATTAGTATTTTGATAAATATAGTTATGGTGAGCAACATTGGGTTAAGAATTTATCAAACCAAAACTTGAGACGGCTTTGGTTCGCGGAGGTTCAACCAACCTGGGCTGAGCCTTAGCCCAGCAATTCAACCATGTAATGTCGTCGCCAGGTGTTGATTGACAGAATTAGGTTGGGAAGCGTCACTGGCAGAGTCAAAAAAGCGATGGCGATTATCAGCATCAATAGAATTAGGTTCTGTTTGTTCTTCCACTGCTGAATCGCTATTATTTGAAACTTGAGTTGCCGATTGCGCTTGTTCTAATTTTCCTTCCAAAAATTTTGCACAATTACCAAAGGATAACTGAAGAAGTGTTCGAATTAATGTGTCTGTAACAAGGTTGTCTTGCTCAAACAATCGCTCGAGTATATCTAATCTGTCATGGACAATAACTTCCATTAACAATTCTATGCCACATCGTTTTTCTTGCCTCTCAAATGCGGCTAAAAGGACCAGTATCATTTCTTCATTTTGCCTTTTTTGCTCGCCTTCAGGCTCAATTCTTGCGTTTAGTCTGAGTAGCTCATGAAGTACTAGTTCAGGATCAGCTTGGTTCGCTAATAAAAATTGTACCAGCTTAGGGCGATAAGCTAGTGCCGCTTTAGTTAGAAGGCTACTATCACCGCATAATTTCTGGTTAATGCAGATAAATTGTTTTTTTAAGGCATATTTTATAAGTGGAATGTGCCCCTTCTCTGCGGCTAAAAGCATGGCTTTTTCCATTGCTTGAGCAAAACTGGCCTTTTCCTTGACTACTTTTCTTTTAAATAGTTTAACTTCTTTGCTTGAGGCAGAAGCGCTAATTAATACTTGTTCATTTTCAATTAATTTTTGCTGCAGTTGATTATTGAGTCTGATGAAAATGGAATTGATACCGAATGAGGCTGCAACAATACGGCTATTAGGGAGAAGAGCTGATGCCTTAACAATCTTGGCAGAATGAGGATTTGATGAAGCTTGGCGTTTATGACGAGCGATAAAATCTTCAATCCCGGTCAGCATATACATTTGACCGCTACAAATAACCCTAGAGTATAGTTGGTGGAATTTCGTAATATTTTGAGTTGCCGGATTTTCTGGAGAGTCGAGAAGTTTAAGCAATAAATCTAAATGACCGGCCTCCGCTGCGAGGAGGCTAGTTTTAAAAATATCTGTTTGTTCTCTGGGTGATACTACCCAATAAAGAAGATCTAGCTCGCTGTCTGTTTTCGGTTTTGCGAGACTGTCTTGTTCAGTTTGTGCTGGTAATTCTTGCTGACTAATAGAATAAAAATACTCTAAAATGACTTGTCGATTCAATCGTATTGCGGTTTTAATTAAGACAAGACCATCTGTCTTTAGATCATCAATACGGATATTCAACCTACGAAGGGCAGCAATATTTCCCTTGGCAATTAAAAAGATGAGTTTTTGAGTTTCAGGTTCCAAATAACCATATTGTTCGATATAGAGAGGAATAAACGCATTTTTCCAATTAAAATCGTCAGCTAAAGAGGGGGGGATTTCTTTAGGGAAAAAGGAAACAAATAAATCTTTCCAAAACAAACTGTCATTGATTAAATCACGAAACTTAGAACTTACTAGCTCCAAGTTTCCAAGGCTTTTAATTAGAGAGTCAAGGTCAAGAAAGGACAAAATATGGAGCCAAATTTCGTCCGAGAATTCGGGAGTAACTTCGTTTGGTTCTTTCATGCTTATCTCAAGTTATAAAATCGTTTAATCTGGCATGTGGGTTCGATAGTTTAATTTAATCCTTTTCTCGGCATTTCTTCCTGTTAATTTGCAGTCGATTGAGAGGCTGCATCAGAGGATTTAAAAAAAGGATAAACGTAAAAACTGTACCATATAAAGGCGGTAATTTGACATTTAGGGTAAATAAATTACAGAGAATATTTGATGTCCGCAGGATTCCGAAATGGAAGTAGTTGAAGGAAGAGGATAATTATTTCTTGTGACAATGAATTTGTTTAGGCCAAGTCCCAACGTATACTGGTTAAACCTGGACCTCCGCTTTCGTGGAGGCCCAAAACGATCAGCAATCAAATCTATAAGATTCGCAACCTTACAAACTTTTGGTCTTCTTCTCCTGTTGATCCACAGAAGTGGATTGAGAATTGGTAGGGGTAGGCGACTGATGAAAACGATATAGATTCTCAGTAGCTACGCTAGGAGCGAGTGGTGTTGCTGTTTCTTTGGTCTTTGCTTCTAATTGTTCTTCCAAAAACGCTCTACAATTTTTAATGCAATATTTTTTAAGTAGTGTTTGTATCGTATTTGTTTTAATAAACCTTCCTTGATCTAAATCAAACAACCGTTTGAGTATATCTAGCCTGCCTCCGGTCGCCGCTTCTAGAGCTTTGATATTAGTTATTTTTCCTCCTTTTTCAAAGGCATCCAAAAGGGCAAAGACCATTTTCTCGAGTGCTGCGCGCTGGCTAGAGCTCGAATAGATTAGATTACTTATTCCTACTGAAAGTGCTGGCTCAGGATCAGCTTGGTTATCCAACAAAAGGGACAGCATATTAAATTGCTCAGATGAAATCGCGCAAGATAACAGAGTATTATCATGATTTAAGGTTTCGTTAATGCCGATCAATTTGTTTTCTAAAGCATATTTTACAAGAGCAGTATGGCCATGCTTGACAGCTAATCCCATAGCTGAGGCCATTGCAGATCTCAAAAGGGCTTTTGCTTCTTCTAATTTTTTTTTGTGGGCTTCAATTGTGTCGCTTGAGGAAGAAGAGGTGATTGCTTCATTCAAATTTTGTTCTATTCGGTCTAATTCTTGATGTAATTGATTATTAAATCGGCTGAACATTGACATACTACCTTCCGAGGCAGCAATTTCAATGGCTTCATGTAAATTACTGTTTATTGGAAGCAAAGGTTTTTCCATTGGGTTGCTGCTATTATAGTTAGCTATAAATTCATCAAAAGCTCTTAACATATACATTTGCTCACTGCAAATGATAGCAGAACGTAGCTTGCGCAGGTTAGAATCGTTCAGGAGAATTGGATTTTCTGGAGAATTTAGAAGCTCTAAAACTAAATCCCAAAGACCAGCTTCAGCCGCTAGTCTATTAGCCCTTAGTATATTCTCATCTCCTTGTCCTCTATTCCGTAAAACGGCCCAACGAAGTAGCTCTAGCTTGTTTTTTCCTTCCGTCTTTGTTTGGAATTTTTGTTCACTAATGGAATAAAAATGCTCCAAAATGGCTTGTTGATTCAATCGTGTTGCGGTTTTAATCAAGACCTGACTATCTGCTTTTAGGTCCTTAATACTGATATTCAGCGTCCTAATGGTGTCAATATTCCCTACCACAATTAAAGCGATGAGCTTTCGAGTTTCAGCTTTTAGAAACCCATATTGTTCGGTGTATAGAGTAATAAATTCTTTTTTCCAATTAAAATCTTTAGGTAGGGGTGAGGGAATCTCTTGGGAGAAATAGGAGTGAAATAATTGTTTCCAAATCCAAGCGTCATTAGCAAAATTGCTAAACTGAAGGTTTACTAGTTCCACGCTTTTAATGAGTGATTCAGGGTCGAGAAATGACAAAATATGGAGCCAAACTTCATCCGGTAATTCGGGAAGATCTGGGGGCTGACTTGTAAAAACGGTGGTTGTTTCTATTGGTTCTTTCATGATTGTCTTCGGGCTGGAAAAGTCATTAATTTTACACCATGATTAAATTCATTGCATAAAATATTTGTCTTTTAGAGATTCCAAAATGGAATGTGCACGATTTAATTCTCTCGTCAAAGCAAGAAAATCTAAGTTTTGAATTATCGCCCGAAAAGAAACTTATCAAGCCAATGAACCTATTGTGAAGTATCAGTGTCTTCGCCCCAACGACGGACAACCCCAAGGTCAATATCCAATAAATCTAAAATTCTACCCACGCTATGATTGACAAGATCATCGATAGATTGGGGATTATTGTAAAATGCAGGAACAGGGGGGGCGATGATCGCGCCCATTTCAGTAACTGCCACCATGTTTTTTAAATGCCCGAGATGAAGTGGAGATTCTCTGACCATCAAAATAAGGCGGCGTCTTTCTTTGAGTACCACATCGGCTGCACGAGTTAATAGCGTATCGGAACTACCTGAGGCAATGTCCGCTAAAGTGCGCATGGAGCAAGGAGCGATAATCATACCTAAGGTTTTATAAGAGCCACTCGATAGACAGGCAGCGATATCATTTATATTGTAATATTTGTCCGCTAAGTTATTGAGTTGAGTTGCTGATAGCTGAGTTTCTAAAGCGCGAGTTTGTTGGGCCGCTTTGGACACAATTAAATGGGTTTCAATCTCAAACTCTTTAAGACATTCCAATAAACGAACCCCATAGATAATACCCGAGGCACCGCTTATGCCAATGATGAGTCGAGATTTTCTCTGAGATGTCATCTGTCGTTAATCCTCTGGTATAGCAAAATGCAGGGTTTGTTCGGTATGGCGTCAGATTGTATCTGTTTATGTACAAAGAGTCAGCAAATTTTCGATTTTTGCTTCATTTTTTTGCAAAGTTAGTTCGCCAAGTTTTTGAGACTGTCTCCAATGGGTAGCCATTGTCTTTTCAAGACAGTGGCTACTTTTGCTTTTCTTTTATAATGATGTCAACCGTCTGAGGATTGGCCAGTGTTGATAAATCGCCAAGCTCATTAAGTTGTATGTCTTCCTGCTCAGCAATTTTTCGCAAAATCCGTCGCATGATTTTACCTGAGCGGGTTTTAGGTAGATCGGTTACCCACTGAATGATATCCGGTTTTGCGATACTGCCAATATTGTTTTTTACCGTCTCTAGTAATTCTTCTTTTAATTTTAGATCAGGCTGAATACCATTTTTTAAACAGATGAAAGCATGAATTCCTTGTCCTTTTATGGCATGAGGTACGCCCACTATGGCGGCCTCAGCGACTTTTGGATGAAGAATCAGTGCGCTTTCAATTTCGGCGGTGCCTAGTCGGTGTCCCGAAACATTGATCACATCATCAATACGGCCAGTAATCCAATAATCACCCTCTTTATCACGACGAGCTCCATCGCCGGTTATGTAATAATCATTCAGCAGATAAGTCTCGCGATAGCGTTGATGATCACCGGCTATCGTTCTTGCAACCGAGGGCCAAGGGTATTTAATGGCTAATTTTCCTTCAGCCGCACCTCTTATTTCATGCCCTTGATCATCAAGAAGAACAGGATAAATTCCAGGTAAGGGTTTGCAAGCTGCGCCTGGTTTGGCCAAATTTAGATCATCTTGCGGGCAAATCATAACTGCGCCGGTCTCAGTTTGCCACCAGGTATCCACGATAGGGGTACGATTTAGGCCAATGTGTTCCCTATACCATTGCCATACTTCGGGATTAATGGGTTCGCCCACGCTCCCCAATAAACGCAGCGAGTTGCGAGAAGTCGTTGCCAACCAGGCATTGCCTTCGCGCTTCAATGCACGAATGGCGGTAGGTGCGGTGTAAAAAACATTGACCTTATATTTATCAATTATCTTCCAGCAGCGTGAAGGATCAGGCCAATTAGGAACACCGGCAAACATAAGGGTGGTGGTTCCGTTACATAAAGGACCATAAACTACATAGCTATGCCCAGTTATCCAGCCTACATCGGCTGTACACCAAAAGACTTCTTCACTACTGCAGTTAAAAATATGATCCTGAGTATAGGCAACTTGCACTAAATACCCACCGGTCGTATGAACAACGCCTTTAGGCAGCCCAGTGCTTCCCGAAGTATATAAAATAAAAAAAGGATCTTCCGCATCCATAGGCTCGGGTTTGCAATCCGTGCTGGCCTCTTGCTTTAGTTCATGCCACCAATAATTGGATTGAGGATCAAATGAAATAGCGGCGTCGCTATGTTTGACAACCAACATGGGTATATCTAAACTTTTTTCGGCTTCATCAGCTTGTCGTTTAAGTTGAAAAAATTGGCCACCGCGTTGATACCCATCCGCAGTAATTAATAGTTTACAGTCCGCTGCTTGTAAGCGTTGTCGTAATGCGTTGGCTGAAAAGCCAGCAAAAACAACGGTGTGTATCGCCCCGATACGTGCACAGGCAAGCATGGCAATTGCGGCTTCGGGAATCATCGGGAGGTAAATCCCCACCGTATCTCCTTTGCGAATTCCTAATGATTTTAATACATTGGCGATACGGCAAACTTCCTGGTGTAGCTCTGCAAAAGTTAAAGTTCGCTGCTCATTTTCTTCGTCACCTTCCCAGATAATTGCAGGGTGATTTGCCTTGTGAGGAAGATGTTTATCGATACAGTTTGCACTGACATTTAACTTTCCTCCACTAAACCATTGCACATCCGCGGTTGCAAAGCTTCCTTGTAAAACTGTTTTCCAAGGCTTAAGCCAATCGACATAGAGGCTAGCAGTTTTGGACCAAAATTGCTCAATTGTTTGTTGATTAATTTCCTGAGGATCTAATTGCTGATTCATAAGGCACCTATTCATTAGCAATTGCTTTGATGATTGCTGAAAAATCTAATTGCTCTTGGCCTGCCTCATTGAATTGCTGATAAAGTGCTGTTGCCAGAGCACCCATGGGCGTTTCAACACCTACCGTGGCCGCCGAATTTTGGCTCAGGCGCAGATCTTTAAGCATCATTGCCGCAGTAAAACCAGGTTGATAGTGATTGTTAGCCGGAACGTCGGGGAGAATTCCTGGCACTGGGGTATACTTGGTCATAGCCCAACACTGACCTGAAGAATTACTAACTACTTCAAATAAATTTTCCGCGGATAAACCGAGATGTTCTGCAAGGATGAAGGCTTCTGAAATTGCAATCATCGATACTCCTAAAATCATATTATTACAAATTTTGGCCGCTTGACCGCTACCTGCTGAACCGGTATGAATAATGGTTTTGCCTATGGTGCTGAGCAGCGGTTTGGCTTGTGCAAAGGATTTCTCATCGCCGCCGACCATAATGGTCAAGGTCGCTGCCGCAGCCCCCGCGACACCGCCCGAGACTGGGGCATCCACAACAGAAAGTTGTCTTTGCGCGGCTTGATGATGGAGTTCCCTACTGGTTTGGACATCAATCGAAGAACAATCAATGTATAATTGATTGGCCGCAGCGTTGCTAAAAAGCCCATTCTCGCTCAAGCAAACTTGGCGTACTTGCTCCCCAGTTTGCAACATCGTTATAAACGCATCTTGGTTTCTCGCTGCATCAGCTAACTGGTTGGCAGCGAAACCACCGGCATTCGCCAGTGTTTTTACTGCCTGTGCTTGTAAATCAAAGCCGGTTACTTGATGCCCTGCTTTCACTAAATTAATCGCCATAGGCAAGCCCATGTGTCCGAGGCCCACGAATCCTATGCGTGCCATCCTTGTTCTCCTTCATCTGTAAATAAGGCTAAGTTCAATTTTTATCGAGAATTTCGTTAGTCATTGGTTGGCATAACAAAAGCATTCTGAGTTAATTGAGTGACCGGCCATTTACTGGTTACTGTTTTGCGGCGTGTATAAAAATTGATGCTTTCTAATCCATGCATATTAGTATCGCCAAATGCTGAATTTTTCCAACCACCAAAAGGATGGTTAGCAATGGGCACGGGAATAGGTATATTCACGCCAACCATACCTACTTGTACACGCTGGGTGTATTCGCGGGCGCTGTAACCATCACGTGTGAAAATAGCAGTACCGTTGCCGTATTGATGACGATTGACTAACGATAAAGCCTCGTCAAAATTATCGACGCGGAGCACCACTAGTACCGGGCCAAAAATTTCATTTTGATAAATCGACATCGATTCTTGGACTTGATCGAATAATGTGGGACCAACAAAATATCCTTGCGGGTGTTTAGCGTGTTTAAATGAGCGACCATCAACGACCAGCTTGGCACCCTCATTTTCGCCTTGATTGATAGCTGCAAGAACACGTTCTCGATGAGCAGCGCTGATGAGTGGACCCATATCAGTTTCGGCAATTTCGCCTGCATCAACACGAATCGCTTTGACCAGCGGAACTAATTTTTCTATAAATCGATCGGCTGTTTGGTCGCCCACCGCCACGACAGCAGAAATAGCCATACAACGTTCTCCAGCCGAACCAAAAGCAGCGCCAACAATGGCATTAGCGGCTTGATCCAAATCAGCATCGGGCATAATAATGGAATGATTTTTAGCGCCGCCGAAAGTATGGGCGCGTTTGCCATGAGCTGTTGCGCTGGTGTAAATGGCTTTCGCGACGGGAGTGGAAGCAACGGCTGTGAAGGCGCTAATATCTGGGTGCGCTAATAAATACTCGACCGTCGTCTTATCGCCTTGTAGACAATTGGCGACGCCAGCAGGCAAGCCTGCTTCGGTTAATAATTCAAGCAGACGAACTGGCGCAGAGGGATCTTGTTCAGACGGTTTCAATATGAAGGTATTACCGCAGGCGATAGCAGGAATGATCATCCATACAGGAACCATGACTGGAAAGTTAAATGGGGAGACTCCTGCACAGATACCCAAGGGTTGGCGAATGGTATGGCAATCAATGTGCGTTGTCACATCTGCAGAAAAGCTGCCTTGCAATTGATTCACCAAACCGCAATGAAACTCAACCACCTCAATAGCTCGCGCAATAGAGCCTTTGGCATCTTCCAGCGTTTTACCATGTTCTTTAGTGACTAGTTGGGCTAGGTCGGTCTGATATTTTTCTAACAAATCTCTAAATTTAAATAAAATTCTTGCGCGTTTGATAGGCGCTGTTTCCGCCCAGGCCGGGAAGGCTGCTTTAGCCGCAGCGATTGTTTTGTCACAAACGCTTTTATCTGCAAAATTGACTTTGCCAATGGCTTCCCCCTGTGCTGGATTGTAAATCGTATGAGAATTTGCGCTGGTAGTGTCAAATTTTTCACCATTAATATAATGCGGAACTGTATAACCCATTATCGACTCCCTGTAGCGTGGTTATTGGTAATTGCACTAATTTTGCGACAAGCTAGGCGCCACTACCATTAAGTTAAGTCCTTATTGCTCATCCTCCAGTTTGACTGGCGGATCCCTGCGTTCTATCTTTGTTCTTAAGCATCCGGTGAAGCCAGAAGATGACGAGAATCAACTCAATTTATTAATCTAAGAACGCGGTAATTGTGGCTTGGTAATGCCGTTTGTTTTCTCCGATTTGTGAACCTCGTGTTTCAATGACTTCAAAGTATGCATGTTCGCCGGCTTGCCGCAATGCATTCTCGATAGCTTCATCAATGCCAGAATCAGAATATCCTATGTAATCTCCTTTTTTCACTCTTATCATCCTTTTACCATCCGTAGAGATTAGGGGGATATTAGTGTAGCACGAACCTTTTATCAGAATGAAATATCAATTTAAGGACAAACTTAGGTTTTGATTTTATTCGAAAAGTATATTGAATATAAAAATTGTTTCGTGAAAGAATTTATTGAATAATAAATACCCTATGCAACCAAAGGATTGTCGTCATGCCAATAAAAAAAATAGTTCGTGTAGCTGAAAAGATTGAAATTACAGAAGAGTTACTAGCTAATCTAAAACTCATTTTGGGGGTAGAAGAAATTACGACAGAACGCTGTAGTGATTCACCCAACCTGCAGAATATATATAAGAAACGCATCGAGATATTATACCAAGCGTTTAATTTTGTTTTGGAAACCACACCACTGAAATCCGGCTCAGATCTGCAACTGCTTAAGAAATATCTTTTATGGTGCAAGACTCAGTGTGCCTTACCTGCTGAGGCGGACATTAGTACCTATCAAAAAATTCTCTCGCAATATACGGCTCTTTTAATCGGTGGTTTAGTTGATCATTGCGATTTAAAATATTCTGAAACAGTAAAGAAGATAGAATCTCAAATCGCACCGCTGGAAGGTGAAAAAGGGCTAGATAGTGATGAATTAATAGCGAGCGAATTATTAAATACAGCAGAAGAATATGTCATTATGAGCAAAGGGGGGTATGACATCGTAACCCTCATGCAGATGGATATCCACAGTGCAAAAGATCTTGTAATGTTGTGGGATGAGCAACTTCCTCCCTGTTCTAAAGAAACGCTTGCTGAATTAGAAGTCATCGATAAAAATCCTATCAAAATTACCCCAGAGTGGTTCCGTCAGCTACCCCGGGAGCAACAAATTTATTTTCATTCTATCGAGAATCTCCATATTTCAATTTCGGATTTAAAATTTCAATTAAATAATTTTCAATTAAAGACTTGGCCAGCAATCAAAGCTCTCTATGAAGCCAAAAAATCACACTCAGAGGTTTTCCAACAGTCGCTTAAGTCGATTAGAGATAATGTGAAGTTACCCACTTGGTTTACCGCTTTATCCCTTGAGCAACAACGATTTCTTAAGCAATTAGTCACGGCTAAATCAGAAGAATTGGGTACTACCACGACGCTGCAGCAAGATTTGGCAGGGATTGTTAAAGAGCAGCGAATGCCTGCTTGGTATTCATTTATAAATTCTGATCAACAAATGTTTATTAAAGCGTTGTTCCCTGCAGACAATAGCACTATGACGGATTTTGAGTCCCGCATTGAAAGATTAGAAGAAACCTTTGCTCATATTGGTTCGGAAAGCTCCGAAAAGTTTGCTAAAGATGTGGCGAATTTAAGAAAATTACCCTATTGGTTTTTAACCTTAGAAAATTATGAACAGTGTTTTCTAAAAGAAAATATACGTCGCGCAATTATGAAACCAGGTGGTACCATTGCTGATGCAGTTGCATTTATTCCTAGCCGACTGCGCCGCCTTCCTGGATTTGCGAATTTTCGTAGATTAAACTCGTTTATTCTTAATTCTCAGGGCGAAACGCTGCAAAAGCATGAGCCAAGTTATGCTTTTGCTCACCTAGTACCTCGAACTGAGTTAAAAAAACCCAAGCAAGTTTTGGATGCCCATACTCATCGCAATATGGACACCCTTCTCCAATATGGTAATTTCTTTTTATTTCAAACTCTAATTAGCCCCGTTCGAGGTAACCAGCCAGATTATGATCTTGAACAGGAACGACAGGAAGTATTGAAGTGGGTATCTAAAACCAAAGATGCAACAATTATTCCGACAAACCATGCTCTTAACATGGCAAAACTATATGATTACACCACTTCTGATAATCCAAACTGCCTTAATATTTTGAAAATGGCAGAATCATTTGCTTTATTGAATCAACTTCCTGAGTTAGAAGGTCTTTGGGATGAGTCTCAAATACAAGAGTTGGTCGAAGCTGCGTTTTCTGATTTGAAGAAATCACCGCTTGATGAAAGCCAAATTAAAGGCAAATTAATTGTATTTCTCAGAGCAAATCTTGAAAAGTTTGGGCCATTGCCAAATTGGCAACAAGTACTCGTTAGGCATTTATATATCCTAAATCGCAAAGAGTCGGATGTTGAAAGTTACTCAGCTTATAAGCAAGAACGACAAGACTTGGCTCATCTCGCGCGCGAGTATAGAAGTTTACTCAATTCCAGTTATGGTACTGCAACTTTTCGGGATTACAATGGCAGAGAACTGTTCTTGAGTACCTATGAACGTTTATTGGGGCCTAAGTTTGGCGCAACAACTTGTGGTGGTTGTGTCAGTTGCAAAGATAGAGACTGGGTTGTCCGTTGTCATACCATTTCAGCGCTGGTCTATCGAGATAGATATGGCGAATGGCCAAGTTATTCTGATTTAGGCGAAAAGCGTAAAAAATTTGTTACCATTGCTGCAGATATTTTTGTCTGGGGTCATGGTTTTGCGGGCGCCGATAAAAATGCTGAAGGTTGCTCAGGCACGAAAACAGCCGATTCTTATTGGCCCGGCGATATCGTGACAGCGATTAAGGAACGAGTAAAAAATCCTCGCGCTATAGAGATATCCAATATTTTGGCATCGAATAATGAGGTGGCGGAGATTGGTAATGCGCTCAACTTAATCAAACCCGGCTTTTCAAAATTTATCATGCAAGCCCTAAAATTATCGGATGAAAACCAACTAGAATTACTTAGTCGTCTAGGACTTGTACTGGAAGAAAAGAAATATTGGCAAGCTAATATTTCCTACGTGACGAGCTTTTTTAAGTCAGGACCCGATGGAATTGGGCAAATGCAAGGTCATATGGATACACGTAAGGATAGGGCCGAGAGAGCATCTATTTTAGCGAACATCTATTCGGACATTGCTATACGTCCAAAAGAAAAATCGGATAGATATAATCCTACGCAAAGAGTTTATGATTGTATTTTAGAACTTAATGCAGCACCGGACCCGAATGAGATCTTGCCTGAGATTCTTAAAATATTGGATGAAATTAAAATCGAAGCCTTTGAATACAATAATAGTCATATCAAAGTGGTGAATAGCTAATAGTGCTTAGGCCTAACCTGATGGAGCCTGGTTCCCCTCGCTTTCAAAGAGGGGTTCGAGTTAGGCTTCATGGGAGGCCAAAGCAACCTTAGCTCGGCTACGGTTCGATTCACTAAACGCCAAGTAAATTCTCTAAACCATAATAGAGCTTATCAAGCCCTAATACTCGTTGGCAGGCAAGAATAACACCGGGCATAAAAGAGGCTCTATCGATACTATTGTGAGTTATCGTCAAGGTTTCTCCATGAGTACCAAAGATAACTTGTTGATTCGCAATGAAGCCAGGCAAACGTATTGAATGGATCTTGATTCCCTGATGGGTGCCGCCTCGTGCCCCAGGTACCAATTCATGCAAAGCCAGCTCATTATTTGGGACGGTTCTTGCTTTGGCGATCATTTCTGCAGTCTTCATCGCTGTACCGGAGGGGGCATCTAATTTTTGTTGATGATGAGTTTCTATAATTTCAACTTCAGGTAAAAGTCTTGCCGCTTCAGCAGCAAAACGCATCATTAAGACCGCAGCAATTGAGAAATTAGGCGCAATAATTCCGCCTAACTTTTGTGCCTCGCACTTATCTTTAAGGACTTGAATTTGTTCATCAAGCAAGCCACTAGTTCCGATAACGGGATGAGCTCCGCTCTCAATAATGGCTAAGCTGTTGTCAAAAACGCAATCCGCACGAGTAAGGTCTACAACAATTTCGGCTTCGGTGGTTGAAATAGCTTGGCGTAAATTGTCGTCCCTACCTAGAGCACTTACAAGTTTAAACTCGGGATGATTTTGAATTGTTGCGCAAGCAAGTGCTCCCATTTTGCCTTGCGCACCATTAACGATTACTCGCGTTTGCATAGTAGCTCCAAATTAGAAATGGACAGAGATTTATTCGATGTCTTTTTTAGTTTCTTTTGATTTTGCGAGGGCCTCTTTTTCCGCTGCTTGCGCTGCTTCTCTCGCTGCTTTTTTAGCTGCCTTTTTAGCTTCTTTTATTCTTCTTTTTTCTGCAAATTGGATTTTATTCGCATCACGAATAGTTCGCCAAGCCCAGATGCTTGCTGGAAACCAACCAATAATAGTAGCTTGCATGATTAAAGCAACAAGAGCGCCGCCTGGATTATCCTCGATTAACAGGGCTAACCATGGGAAAAAAATTGCTAATAATGCCATAAAAAAAAGTTTAACCATCGGCAAGTTACCCTCAGATTGACTTAAATAAAGTATACACTCATTCATTTTAAAATGGCGAACTCGAAAAAATTCTTAACCTTTTCTTTGCGTTGCAATCATTGAATTCAGGGCTTGCAAATCAAAGGTAAACGCTGTACATTGTATGCGCATTTTGTAGACGGAAATTTATTTCCAATATAGCAACCACAGCCCGCACTATTTTTAACAATCCTTTTAAGCGGGGGTTGTTCTTGCTATAGGTAAAAGTTATCAAACAAGGGTAGTAGCATGAGAAGACAAGAGCTTCATCCGCGTACAGCTGTAATTAATAAAGCACAAAGAAATAAATCTAAAAAAGCTCGTAACGACGCTTTATCATGGTTAGCAGGCGCTTTTCCACTAATATTTGATAATAGCTTACGAATTCGACCACTTAAAACAGGCATTATGCAAGATATTCTAGCTTACTCCGATCAAGCATTAGAAGCAGGAGTATCAAAGAGTAAACTCCGCGAAGCGGTAGTGTTATTTACTCGTCGTATTGATTATTTAACTTGCCTTAAAGCGAGAGAAATGCGGATCGATTTAAAAGGTGATCCAGTTGAGATGGTTACTGAAGAAGAGGCTGAGAAAGCTGCGCTTAAAATTAAAAAACGCGTTGAAAAAAGTGCACGTAATGCGCGTAAAAATCTAGCAAGTAAAATGCCAGGCCAAGGCACGAGAGTATCAAATCCAGCGAATCATTCTCAAAATAGTTCGGAAATGAGTTTTTCTTATCCGGAGCGGGCACCAGCCTACAGTGCGCAAAACGTCCCTCCACAAGCAAGAGTTGCTTCGGTGGTTGTGAAGCACAAGAGCACTCGTCAATTTGATCCCGATGCTGTTGCTCGATTAAAAGAAAAATTGGGTATATCTCGTAAAACGGAAGTTGAGAAAGAAAATATCGAATAAGAAGCGTTGGGCCAAGAAGTCCCTGCGGTATTGGCACTTTTTTTTGAATCCTATTTCGAGCCAAATCAAGTGTTTTACTGAACCGTTCAGCCTGAGGAGGAGCGCCAGCGACGTCTCGAAGGCCTGTCCTGGGGCACACTCGAAGGGTGCGCTTTGCACCAAGGCTTTGAGACAACGCTACGCGCACCCGAGCATCCTGAGGCTCTGGAAGGACTCAGCCCGAACGGATCGAGCTACTGATTGGAGCAGCACCAATTTTTGTTCAAAAAAAGTGAAGATCCCGCAGGCCAAGGCCCAACTTACACTAACGGCTCAATTAATTTTCTAAGACTTTCAGGCAAAGGGACCGATTGGTTCTTGTTATAATCTACCCATACTATTTTACTCGTCCCCTGCGTCATCAATTCATCATCTTGATAAATATCATGATCAATAACCATACTAGAGCGACCAAGGCTGTGCAAAGAACTTGTCAATTTAAGCGTAGCCGGATAAATAATAGGCTTTAAAAAAGTGCAACCAACGTGAATGACCACTGGGCCTGTACCTTGACCTTGTTGCAGAACTAAATTAATACTTTCCAACCATTCTATTCGCGCTTGTTGAAAATAGTCGAAATAGCGACCATTGTTCACATGGCCTAAAGCATCCATATCACCCCATTCAATCGAAAAGACTTTTTGATGAACGGCCATTTTTTTAGTTGTTGTCATGATAAATCCATCGGGTCGATATCCACATTCCAGCGAACATTATTGCTTAATTTGTTCATTGTCAACCAGAGCCTGAGCTTCGTCAGTGCATGATGCAGTACTTTACGTGAGGAGGATTTGACTAATAATTGCATGCGATGTTGGTCGGCTTTGCGAGCCAATGGAGCTGGTGCGGGTCCGAGTACTCGGATTCCTTCTGTTTCCAATTGTTCTTTGCTGGTATGAAGAAAATGCAGCACTTTAGAGGGGAGTTTGTCTTGCGCACGAATGACGGCTAAAAAATGATAGGGCGGTAATTCGGCATGTTGACGCATCGCCAGTAACGCTTTGGCAAAAGCATCATAACCTTGTTGAATCAGCAGATTGAGTAAGGGGTGGTTAGGAATATGAGTTTGAATAAGCACTTGCCCGGCATGTTGTGCCCGGCCCGCGCGCCCCGAAACCTGTGTTAAAAGTTGTCCTAAGCGCTCCAGCGCGCGAAAATCTTGATTATAAAAACCAGCATCGGTATCCAGCACGACCACCAAAGTTAAACGTGGAAAATGGTGACCCTTGGCCAACATTTGGGTACCGACAATTAATTGTGCTTCACCTTTATTAATTCGTTCTAGGTGATGGTCGAGTTCATTCTTCTTTCTAACCTCATCGCGATCGATCCGCAGAATATTTGTGTCGGGAAAATAGGTTTGTAAAAACTCATGCACACGTTGAGTGCCTGCACCGATAGGAAGCAATTCTGTATTATGACAAGAACGACATTGGCTAGGAATTTTTTTTATTATTCCGCAATGATGACAAACCAGCCTACCTAATTTGCGATGTAAAGTAAGATGGCTATCACAGGCCTGGCAATCAGCCATCCAGCCGCAATGATGACAAAGTAATACCGGAGCAAAGCCGCGGCGATTGATAAATACTAAAACCTGATTTCCCTGTGCCAAATGTTCAGCAATGAGAGTTAAGCTTTTAGTGGCTAGGCCCTGTTGCAAATTAACATTGCGAATATCAAGAAGTTGGTAGCGCAACGGAGAAGTTGCCAACGCTTTTTGGTTAAGGCGTAAAAGTGTGTATTTGTTCAAAACACAGTTATGCATACTCTCCAGACTGGGGGTGGCAGAACCTAAGACAATGGGAATCTTAGCTAAATAGGCACGCATTAATGCCGTGTCGCGGGCAGAATATCGTACACCATCCATCTGTTTTAAAGAGGCATCATGTTCTTCATCGATAATAATTAAACCCAAAGAAGGCATTGGCGTAAAAACGGCTGTGCGTGTGCCGATCACTAATTTGACTAGATTATCGTTAGCTAATTGCCAAGCCACTTGTCGCTCTGTTTCGTTTAAATTAGAGTGGATGACGACCATCGGTTCACTAAATCGTGCAGTAAAGCGGGCTAATAATTGCGGCGTGAGACCAATTTCGGGAACTAAGATCAGCACTTGCCGTCCTTGGTCTAACACCTGGGTAATGAGCTGTAAGTAAACTTCAGTTTTCCCACTACCTGTGACACCTTGCAGTAAAAAACAGTGATAATCCTGTAGGTGTTCCGTCAATTTATGCAGAGCAAAAGCTTGTTCTTCATTCAAGGCTAATGGGGCGTCAGACGGTGGACTGGGCTGTTCTGGGAGGGCAATTTTCTGAGTGATTGAAATAAGATTAAGCGCTAGTAATGCATTTAATTGCGACTGACTAAAACCTTCTTTCATCAAGGCCGATTTACTTAGAGAACCTTGCTGATTTAAACAATCAATAAGTGCTAATTGTTTTTTAGCTCGAGGAGCGAGACTTTTCTGCGCTGTCTCTTGTGGGGCAAGTAATTCATAATAATCACAGGTAGGTAATTCTCTCTTGGCTCCTAAACGATATTTTTTAGGTAAGGCTAAAGGGATTACTTCCGATAAAGGGGATTGATAATAACTACTCACCCATTGGCACAAATGAAGTAGCGTTTCGCTGATTAGCGGTTGGTCGTCGATCACGGTAGAGATTGACTTTAGTTCAGTCCTTTCATCCTCCGAAGAATGTTGACCAATCACTATCCCTAAACGAGTTTTATTGCGAAAAGGCACCCAAACGCGAGCGCCAATGCTTGGATTTAAATGTTCAGCCTGATAGTCAAAATAATCGCGATTGGTATGGGGAATACAGATTTTATATCGTGTTTTCAACTGCGTTGCCATTCGTGGCTTGCTGATTGCCCTGGCGCTGAAAAGACCTTGATCACGACTTTTTCAATGCGGTGGCGATCTAATTCCGCCTTATCTTTAATTAACTCCTCAACAAACCAACGCGACAATTCTTCGACGGTGATATTCGTTACTGGCATGAGGGTTACATCTTCTTTAAGAAACGGTATTTTCTTATGATTAAAAGTGAAATAATAATAATTTTCATCTTCAGCGTATTCTAAGAAAGGTGAAAATTGCGGCATCAAAAAGGTTTGATTTAAATAGCGACATAATTTATGAATTCGTTCTTTGTAATAGCGATAATCAAAGGTCATCCCGTTTTCTTCTACCCAAGTTGTGAGGGCTAGATAAACCGCATACATATGACCATGCAAAGGCTCGCGTTCTGTCGCCGAGAATATAGTGGTGTGGCCGGCTGAAAATTTCATCGACTCTTTTTGTAATTCCACAGTAGTTAAGTATTTTTTTATCATAAACTCGCTCGTTTATCTTGCAATTGAAAACCACTTAAGGTTGATTCTATCTGTTTGGTGAGGGCAATCACCTTAAACAATTCGCCCATTTCGCTGGGTTGAATGAGTTGTTTTACCGCTTGCTGTGTTTTCATACGCTCAGGCTCATTATCCTCATTTTCCAATAAGCTTAGCAAACCGTTAGCCAGCAAAAAAGAGGCCTGATTGCAATAGCCTGCAATATGAAAGCCAGCGGTATAAGCAGCTTCAGCGACATGAGTAAAATCAACATGAGCGGTAATATCTTGTTCGCCTACATGAATGAGTGGATTCGCGTGCGCATGATGCTGGTAGTGACACATCAAAGTACCGGTATTGCGATCCGGGTGATAATACTCATGCCTTGGGAAGCCATAATCAATAATAAACATCGCCCCTTGATTGAGCATGTTAGAACACTGCAAGATCCAATCATCGATAAATAAATTAACTTCAGAAAGATAAGGGACTTGCTCCTGCGGAAAATTGTTTTTGATATAATCGAGTAAACGTGGGTTAGTGCAAGGTTTAAAAACTTCGATTAATTCGCCCTGGTCATCCAGACGAATAAAACTTTCCTGGATACTATCTGGCGTTTGCAAAAAACGATGCACCGGCATGGCATCAAGTACTTCATTGGCAATGATCACACCGTTGAATGCTTGTTCAGGCCAGCGCTCTAGCCAAGTGACGCGATCAAACAAATGCGGAATTTCTTGTTGAATTAACTCAGTCTGTCGTTGACGTAAATTGGCACTTACTTCAAGAATGTAATAAGTTTGGGGCAAGCAAGACATGCGCTCTAGCGAGGTTAAGAGATCAACACATAAACGCCCTGAACCAGCGCCGAATTCAAACAAAACCGGTGATGACAGCGTTTCTAATAATTCTTTGCATTGGTGAGCAAGTGTTTGTCCAAACAGAGGCGTTAATTCGGGTGCGGTGATGAAATCGCCATGAATACCAAATTTTTGTAATCCTGCACTATAATAGCCAACATACGGTGCATAGAGCGCCAGTTGCATAAACTCAACAAAAGGCAGGTCGCCTTGCTCTAATTGAGTGTGAATCGATTTTAATAAACTCATAACTGATTAAAATTTATAAAACGAGGAACATTACCTTGAATCAAGCCAATAAACAAGCGATCAGAGTCGCATTAGTGACTGGAGCTAGCCGACGAATAGGCGCTGCCATCGCCAAACAACTGCATCAAGCAGGTTTTAAAGTGCTTATTCATTGTCATCATTCCTCGCCTGAGGCGAAGAATTTAGCAGAGCTGCTCAATCAACAACGCCCGGATTCTGCAGTTGTTTTACAACAGGATCTCTGTGCTCACGAGGCAGCTCAGCGTTTGATTGTTGAGACTATTGCCTGGGCGGGGCAGTTGGATCTTTTGGTCAATAATGCTTCTATTTTTACCCGTACTCCCTTAACTCATTTTGAAGAGAACGATTGGGACGCGTTATTCACGACTAACGTGAAAGCTCCATTTTTATTAAGTCTTGCCGCTCAACCTTATCTTGCCAAGCAGCAGGGAGCCATTATTAATCTCACGGATATTCATGCGGAAAGGCCACTCAAAGATTACACTGTCTATTGCCAAACGAAAGCAGCGCTAGTCATGCAAACAAAAGCCTTAGCACGTGAGTTTGCTCCACAGGTACGTGTTAATGCGATTGCGCCTGGAGCGATTGCTTGGCCCGAGCAAGCGAATGCACTGTCGTTGGAATTGCAGAATGAAATTATTGCTAAAACACCGCTAAAACGACACGGCGATCCGGCTTTTATTGCGCAAGCGGTATTGGCGCTTGTGGAAAATCCTTTTATTACCGGGCAGATTCTCAATGTGGACGGCGGGCGGAGTATTTAGTTTCTTCGTCATTGCGCATGGTTGAATTCTTCGTAAATCTAGATAAAAACATGCCAGAAAGGTTCGTAATCCGTTCGGGTTGAGGAAGCCGCAGGCCTGGGGGATCTTCACTTTTTTTTGAGCAAAAATAGGTGTTGCTCCATCCGTTCGGGCTGAGTCCTTCGAGAGCCTCAGGATGCTCGGGTGCGCGTAGCGCTGTCTCGAAGCCTTGGTGCAAAGCCCCCCTTCGAGTACCTCAGGCAGGCCTTCGAGACGTCGCTGGCGCTCATCCTCAGGCTGAATGGTTCAGTAAAACACTGGATTTGGCTCGACTATTATTCAAAAAAAAAGTGAAGATACCTCAGCCCGAACGGGTTAATAGTCTTCGGAATTCACCTACGCAACAATGCCGTCAAGCCACCCTCTCATTTTCTTCCTGAGTTTTTGTCAGTAACCGATTCGCAAAAGCAATAGAAAGGACGGATACAAGCAAGGTCAAATGAATGACTACTTGCCACATGACCGTATAATTAGTTTGTTTAGTCGGATCAATAAACGTCCTTAATAAGTGGATGGAAGAAATACCGATCAAGGCAAGCGCAAGTTTAATTTTCATCGCTCCTGCATCTAAATGATCCAACCACTCAGGTTGATCAGGATGAGTATGTAAATCAAGGCGCGAGATAAAGGTTTCATAACCGCCAAGTACCACCATGATGAGCAAATTAGCAATCATGACCACATCAATGAGATCTAAGACTCCCAACATAATATGGGTATCATCAAAACCATTAATATTGATAACAAGATGCGCTAATTCAATCAGATAGCGATAAACATAGGCTGCTAAAATAACTAAAAGACCGATATAAAGAGGTAATTGTAACCACCGACCCATAAAAAAGGCATGGCCGATAATCGTTTTGAGTTTAGGCATTTATTTTTCCTATTATGTTTCATAAATCCACACAATGTTGGCATTATGCACTGTCATCGAGCTTAGTCAAGAATGATCTAAGCCAAGATTCTACTTGGGCAAGTTTGTCCAAGCGATAAAAAGCTTGTAATTGATTCGCGTCTAACTGGTTCCTGAAATAATAACGGACAAGCGATTTGCTTTGTAATAAGGCCTTATATTCATTTTCTAACTGTGCCAAGCCTTGCAAATGTTGGCAAAAAAGACCAATCGATTCATTTGCACTAATTTGGATGGTTTCTTGGTTAAGTAAATTTTGATACAACCAGGGTTTACCCGTTCCTGCACGAGAAATCATGAAGGCATCACAGCGGGTCTGATTTAAGGCTTCTTGCAAACTTTGGTACTCAGAAATATCGCCATTGGCAATAACAGGAATGGTTATCTGCTGTTTTATTTGCGCTATTTGCTCCCAGTTATTGGCTTGATCATAATCCTCGGTCCAGCGTCTACCGTGGATGATTAATGCGTCTGCTCCGGCTTCTTCAAGACTTTTAGCGAGTTTAAAATCAGATTCATTTCCCAGAATACGGAGTTTAACGGTTAGCGGAATCTTAATGGCTTGGCGTACCGCGCTAACAATCGCCAGGAGTTCCTCAGGTTTTTCCAGCAAAGCACTTCCCGCACCTTTTTTGCGAATTTTGGTTTTAGGGCAACCGCAATTGATGTCGATCAAATTAGCCCCAATGGCTTCAAGACGAGTGGCTGCCTGCGCCATAATCACCGGATTCGTTCCCGCAATTTGATAGCAGAGCTGCTTTTCATTGACAGCACGATGCAAATAACGTGAATGCAGGGAATGCTTATGAATGACATCATGGGCCGAAATCATTTCCGAAACACAGTAAGCCGGGGGTCTGAATTGCGCAAATAGGGTTCGAAAAGGGGCGCAACTAAACCCTGCCAAAGGCCCTTGAATAAGGCGATGTGCTAAATTTAATGTTCCTATCGATAGTGGACTATTGAAGAAAGATTGCATTTGACTGCGCTAAGAACGGATGAAATGAACAGCGATTACGAGTATTATACCGCTAGTCTTTGTTTTTGGGTAAGTGAATGGATAAAAAATATTATTCGCCTTTAGAATTGATTAAAATTGCGACTCAACATGCTTATTGTGCCGAGCATTTATTGCAAGATAATGCGGAAATAATTATTTCCGGGCGAGGAGTCATTGATACTTTAGATCCTGTTGTATCCCTCATGTATTCGGCGTTTGAGTTAACCTTAAAAGCCTATCTACTTCATGACTATAAAACAAACAATCAACACAAAAATCTCGTTGAGTTGCTTGTCTTAAGTTCTGAGCTCGGATTGTCCAATCAGGATATCCGTTTACTAAAAATGCTCTCTCGACAATATGCATTTCGCAAAGGAATTGATTATGAATTATGGGATGATCGGCAGCAATTATTGGTTTTTTGTGTTGAAATTATTGAACTTTATGAGCGCTTGCAGGAGTTAATGCCGCTTGAGTTGCAAAAAGATTATCTAGAAAAACGTTAAAGCAGAAGTATTTTTTTCTAGAGTAAAAGGAACGACGATGGAAAGACGCATTTTACTTGGAATATCTTCCTGTCTTATTGGCGAAAAAGTTCGCTTCGATGGAGGACATAAACGGAATAGTTATTTATGTGAGCTTCTTGCCAATTATGTTGATTTTCTGCCTATTTGTCCTGAGGTTGCAATTGGTTTAGGCATACCGAGGGCAGCTATCCGTTTGGTGGGCAATCCTAAATCACCCCGTCTCGTAGAGGTGAATAACCCGCAACAAGATTACACTCAGATAATGCAGGAATTTGCTAATTCGACAATAAAACAACTAACTAATATTAGTGGTTATATACTGAAAAGCCAATCACCGACCTGCGGTCTGAAGCAAGTTAAAGTATATCAAGACAAAGGAGTCGCACCTAAATTAGGACAAGGTCTGTTTGCCAAGGTGCTTGCAGAAAGATTCCCCTGTTTACCTATTGAAGAAGAAGGCCGATTAAACGATCCCAAACTACGTGAAAATTTTATCGAAAGACTATTTATTTATCATGATTGGCAAACCACTAGAGAATCCGATTTTACAGTGAATGCACTCATTAAGTTTCACACCCGTTATAAGTTAACCTTGATGGCTCATCAACCTAGTAAAAGTCGAGACTTGGGTAAGTTTGTGAGTCAAATAAATCAAAAAAATTTGTCGGTTTTGGCCTCTGAATATATTTATAATTTCATGAAGATTATGAGTTTGGTTGCGACACCGAATACGCATGCGAATGTTTTACAACATTGCCTAGGCTATTTTAAAACAGTTCTCAGTAAAAATGATAAACAAGAATTAGTGACAATTATTAATAATTATCGGCAGGGATTACTACCTTTAATTGTACCCCTTACCTTAGTTAATCATCATTTAATAAATCATCCACAACCCTATTTAGAGGGTCAAAGTTATTTATCACCTTACCCTGACGAGTTAATGCTAAGAAATCACATTTAATCCGCTGATTATTTAATTGACTTATACTTTTCCAGCGCTAGTTGTCGGGCACTATTATGCTCAACAAGGGGGTAGGGATAATCGCTGCCTAAACGGATCGGAAGTTCATGCGCGGGTGCTTCCCAGGGTTTATGCAGCCATTTAAGCGGTAGGGATGTTAACTCAGGAACCCACTTTCTTACATATTCTCCTTGACGGTCAAATTTTTCACCCTGAAGAACGGGATTAAAAATACGAAAATAAGGTGCAGAATCAACGCCAGAACCTGCAACCCACTGCCAATTAGTAGAGTTACTTGCTAAGTCTGCATCGAGTAAAGTATACAAAAACCATTCAGCACCTTTGCGCCAATCAATCAACAAATCTTTGACTAGAAACGAGGCGACGATCATGCGAACGCGATTATGCATATAACCTGTACGCCATAATTCACGCATCCCGGCATCCACGATCGGATAACCTGTTAAACCGCGTTGCCAGCGCAACAAGTTTTGATGATCATTGTGCCAAGAAAAATTATCAAATTCTTGTCTGAAATTTTGCTGTGGTAAATTCGGATAATGATAGAGAAGATGATAGGAAAACTCTCGCCATCCTAATTCGGACTGAAAACATTCAATCGAGCCCAAATGATAGTTTTTTGTCAGTTTTGCCTCTTCCATCGCTCGCCAGATTTGCCAGGGGCTAATTTCACCAAAATGTAAATGCGGCGATAAATAAGACGTAGCTACTCTAAACGGTTCGTCACGATAATTTTTATAATTTTGCAGATGATTTTCGATGAAAAAATTGAGTTTTTGAGTTGCAGATGTTTCGCCTGGCTTCCAGTAATCTGCAAATTCTTTAGCCCAATTTGGCCTGCTGGGCAATAAATTCCAATCGCTAAGTTGGTCAGATTTTAAGGCAGGATATCTGGGCCCATGCTTTATTGTTTTTAGCGAGGGAATTTCTATTTGCCGCAAACATTGCTTCCAGAAAGGGGTAAATATTTTAAAATTTTCCCCCGCTTTATTTTTCACTGTCCAAGGCTCATTTAATAAATAACCATTAAAACTTTTAACTGTTAAACCGAGTGTTTTTAGTTCTGATTTAATGATTTTATCCTGCTCAATACGCGTTGGTTCATAGCCACGATTCCAATAAATTGCATCCACCTGAAATTCTTTGATTAGCTCTTTCAAGACCACCAGTGGAAGTCCATGTTTTAGAGCTAAATCCAAGCCCTGTTTTTTTAACTCTTTTTGTAAAGCCAACAAGCTATGATGCAACCACCAACCTTGTGCAGCACCAACTGATTCCAAAGGATTTTTTCCGGCGATATAGATCGGAATAACCCATTGATGTTGCTCGCAGGCTGTCGCTAAGGCAGGATTATCCTGACAACGTAAATCTTGCCGAAACCATACGATTGCAGTTGACATGTATAGTGCTCCAAAAAATGTTAACTGGGGGTAGTTTGTTACCAGTTCGCTGGAAATATGAATTGTAGAGATAGGGTACCTCAGAGTACTTAGTTTGCAAATTTTTGTATTTAATCGCAGGATCAGACTCAGAACCGTCTTGGCATTGGTTTAGTTTCACGTTAGGATAATATTCTTTTGCACAAGGTAAGCTTATGGAGCAGTTAGATCTTAGTTCAACGCAAGCAGTGCAACAACAACTCTTACAATTGAGTGAGCATCTTAATGGACGCATTCTTGGACAAAAAGGATTGGTGTCACGTTTGTTAATCGCTTTACTTGCAGATGGTCATTTGTTGGTAGAAGGAGCGCCAGGGCTTGCTAAAACGCGTGCTGTGAAAGAATTGTCTTCTGTGGTCGAAGGTGATTTCCATCGCATTCAATTTACTCCCGATTTACTGCCTGGGGATTTGACTGGCACGGATATTTATCATCCTGAAAATGGCTCTTTCGTTTTTCAACCCGGTCCTATTTTTCATCATCTCATTCTCGCGGATGAAATCAATCGAGCACCCGCTAAAGTGCAATCTGCCTTGCTAGAGGCAATGGCCGAACGACAGGTGACGATTGGGGGCAAAACTTACCCATTACCAGAATTATTTTTGGTCATGGCAACACAGAATCCTATCGAACAAGAGGGAACCTATCCCTTACCAGAAGCCCAGTTGGACCGTTTTTTGATGTATGTCCGCATTGGCTATCCAGATGCGCAGGTCGAATATGACATTTTAAACTTAGCCCGACGAGAAGCTGCGGGTGGTGAAGGAAGTCAAGCGGCAGCAATTCAGCCCTTGAGTCAAGTGACTTTATTTGATGCAAGGCAGGAGGTGTTGCAAGTTCACACCAGTGAAGCTTTAGAAAATTATTTGGTACAACTAGTCGTTGCTACGCGAAATCCAGCAGTTTATAGCGATGAGTTGGCTCGCTGGGTACGTTTCGGTGCAAGCCCACGCGCAACGATTGCGCTGGATCGCTGCTCAAAAGCGCACGCCTGGTTGGCGGGTCGCAATTATGTCACACCGGAAGATATTCATGTGATTGCTCATGATGTTCTTCGTCATCGTATTCTATTAAGTTTCGAAGCAGAAGCGGAAGGAGTGACCAGCGATGATTTCATCGATTCCTTACTGCGATTGGTTGCCGTGCCTTAGGATTTGCTATGACTGAAGGGGTTACAGTTCAACTGGATGAGTTAATCGCTCTGAGGCGCTATGCACAGCGTGTGCATTATAATCCCGTGGGGAGTGCTATACGGGCAGGTAATCATTTGTCTAAATTACGTGGACGAGGTATGGATTTTGCCGAAGCCCGAAACTATCAAGCCGGTGACGAAATTCGCCATATGGAATGGCGAGTCACAGCGCGCACTGGTCGCCCCCATGTCAAGCTTTATCAGGAAGAAAGAGAACGCCCTGTTGTTATTCTCAGCGATTTTAATCCCTCGATGTTTTTTGGCACCCGGTTAGCGTTTAAATCGGTCATCGCTGCTCGTCTTGCCGCAATGCTCGCCTGGACTGCAATAAAACAGGGCGATCGGGTAGGCGGTTTATTTTTTTCAGCAAAAGAACACAATGAGTTTACCCCTCGGAGCCGAGAAACAGCAGTTCTACCTTTATTAGCGTCATTAAGTCAGTACACGCAAATGGGAGTAGTAAATAATGGCTCCCAATCAAAACCTTTAAGTGATGCCTTAACCCGGGTTCGTCGCGTTTTGCGACCAGGTAGTATTTTAGTGTTGATTAGCGATTTTTATAATATGGATGCAGATAGCGAACAACATTTAAGTCGCTTACGTTACCATAATGATGTCTTGGTTTATCACATCTGCGATCCCTTGGAGCTTTCCCCCCCCAAACCACAACATTATGCGATCACGGATGGGCAGCAAGAACTATTGCTGGATACAACAATTCATGAGGTGACTCAAGGTTATAAAAATTACTGTGAAGAGCGAATTGCTCGTTTACAAGCGCAATTTAAGCGCTTGCAAATCCAATACGTGCAATTGACGGCTGAAGCCAATTTACCGCAGGTTGTACGTCAGACTTTTCCTAGGAGATCGCGTGGCTGAGTCGCAAGCAATACTGGCAAAACTACATGACATTAAATTACCCACCCCAATTAGTTGGTGGCCTTTGGCACCTGGATGGTATCTTTTACTCGTATTAATTTTAATTCTTATCGCGGTTTTAAGCTATCTAGCCCGGCGTGCTTATTTAAACGGAAGACCAAAACGTCAAGCTTTGCGATTACTGAAGACCTATGAACAGGAATATCAACAGGAACGTAATAGCCAAGTCTGTAGTATGAAAGTATCTGAATTATTGCGTCGCGTGGCCTTGGTGTATTTTCCCAGAGAAGAAGTGGCTAGTCTCCAAGGTGAGGCATGGCTTCATTTTTTGGATAAGACTTCAAAGAAAATTGATTTTAACAAGCTGCGAGCTCATCTATTGGAAACGCCTTATCAACCGACAAGTGATGCGGATTTGCAGCCCCTATTTCGCTGCGCAAACGCTTGGATTAAGCAACGAGGTGCACCATGTTTGAGCTAGCTGACCCATGGGTTTTATTGTGCATACCGCTGCCTTTTTTGATTTGGTTTTTAGTTCCTCGAGCCGTGCTGCAATTGCCTACTGCGCTGAAGGTGCCTTTCTACAATGCTCTGCTGCCGATTGTCGATAACAAAAAAACGGCTTTTGCAGGACAAACTCAGATCAATTTGTTTTTTGTTATTTGGTGCTTATTAGCTATAGCCGCAGCAGGACCGCGTTGGGTCGGTGAACCTCAGCCTCTGACCCGCGAAGGTCGTAATATCATGTTAGCCCTGGATTTATCAGGTAGTATGGAACTGTCAGATATGCTGCTAAATGGCCGCCCTGTTAGTCGCTTAGCGGTGGTCAAACGTGCTGCAGAAGAATTTGTACAAGCGCGCGTGGGTGATCGCATTGGTTTGATTTTGTTTGGAACTCGCGCTTATTTACAAACACCGCTTACTTATGATCGTCAAAATGTGCTACTGCGTTTAGAAGATGCCACAGTCGGTTTGGCCGGCCAAACGACCTCTATTGGTGATGCCATTGGTTTGGCAGTCAAGCGTTTACAAGATGTTCCAGCGCAAGGGCGAATGATTATCTTATTAACCGATGGCGCGAATAATTCAGGAATGTTACTGCCGTTAAAAGCGGCTGAATTGGCAAAACTCGATGATATCAAAATTTACACGATTGGTTTGGGGTCGGAATCTGATCCGCGTGCAACGGGCGGGCTCTTTTTTAACCCGAATCCTTCTTCAGATTTAGATGAAGAAACTTTACAAAAAGTAGCAGAAATTACCGGAGGTCGTTATTTCCGTGCGACAGACATCCAATCTCTGCAAGAGATTTATGAAAGCATAAACCAATTAGAAACAGTGAGTCAGGATCAGGCAACCATCCGGCCCCAACAAGATTATTATTCTTGGCCACTCAGTTTGGCACTCATACTGCTACTCTATTGGCTTGGCAAAAAAGCAGGATTACAGTCTGCTTTTTCTCGCCGGGAGGTACCCAACTATGACTGAGTTTCATTTTCTTCGTCCCTGGTGGCTTTTGGCAATTTTAGCGTTGCTTGGATTATTTTGGCTGATATGGCGAAAAGGTCCGCAATCTGATGCTTGGTCAGCAGTCTGTGATAAGCATTTACTTGAACATTTAGTGCAATCAAAAGGGCAAGGACGACGCAATTTAGCGCTGTTCTCGCTGCTTATCAGTGGATTATGCCTATGCATTAGTTTAGCCGGTCCAACTTGGTCGCGTTTGCCAGTACCTTCATTTAGACAAATTCAGCCGAGAGTAATCGTGTTGGATATGTCTAATTCGATGTTAGTCAGTGATTTAACCCCTGATCGCCTAACTCGAGCTAAGTTTAAATTACATGATTTATTTAAACGTCGTGATGTTGGCCAATTTGGTTTAATAGTTTATACCAGCGAACCTTTTGTTGTTTCTCCTCTTACTGATGATGCACAAACAATAGACGCGCTATTGTCCTCACTTAACCCCGACATTATGCCTGTGGAAGGACAGCAGCTGGATACGGCCTTAGAAGAGGCTGGTCGATTGATCAAGAATGCAGGCTTTAAACAAGGTCAAATACTGGTGCTGACTGGGGAAACACCCAGTTCTGCTGCCGCGGCAGTCGCGAAAGATCTTGCTGCGAAGCAAATCTATACTTCGGTCATGCCAATTATTGCTAATAAAACCTTGAGTCCTTTATATCAAGATTTAGCGACTGCGGGTCAGGGACAATTAATTCCATTCTCCGATACCTCTGATGATCTCGATCAATGGTTAACAAATTCGGTCAATCAAGAAAAATTTATGCTCAGTGAATCTAACGATATACCTTTGTGGCGAGATGAAGGGCGCTGGTTTTTATTGCCGGCTCTACTCTTTTTGTTGCCAGTTTTTAGACGAGGATGGTTACAGAGGATAACCTCATGAGAGTTTGGTGGCTGTTATTATTATCTGTTTTTGCTTGTAACAGTTATGCCTGGAGCTGGGCTGATTTGTGGTCAACTAAAGATCAACAAGCGCAAAATCTGATGAAGCAAGGTCAATATAAACAGGCTGAGACTACCTTTCAGCACCAAGATTGGCGTGCAGCCGCGGCCTATCGCGCCGGAGATTATGATCAGGCAGCAAAACAATATCAATCGCTGCAAAATGAGCAGAGTTATTATAATCAGGGAAATGCACTAGCTCATCTGGGTCAATATGAGAAAGCAATTAAAGCTTATAATCAGGCAATTGCGCTAAATCCCAATAATAAAGATGCCTTATTCAATCGTAAATTATTGGAAGATTTTTTAAAGAAAAATAAAAACCAGCAAGACCAAAATCAGCAGGATAAAAACCAGCAAGACCAAAAGCAGCAGGATAAAAATCAACAAGGCGAAAATCAGCAGGATAAAAACCAGCAAGACCAAAATCAGCAGGATAAAAATCAACAAGGCCAAAATCAGCAGGATAAAAACCAGCAAGGTCAGAATCAGCAAGATAAAAACCAGCAAGGCCAAAATCAGCAGGATAAAAACCAGCAAGGTCAGAATCAGCAAGATAAAAACCAGCAAGGCCAAAATCAGCAGGATAAAAACCAACAAGGTCAGGATCAGCAGGATAAAAACCAGCAAGGTCAGGATCAGCAGGATAAAAACCAAAAGGGTCAGGATCAGCAAGATAAAAATCAGCAAGGTCAGGATCAGCAGGATAAAAACCAGAAGGGTCAGGATCAGCAAGATAAAAATCAGCAGACAAAAGCAAAACAAAATAAAAATGCCGCTACAGGCAAGGATAATACGCAATCGGCTGAAGAACTTGAAAAACAACAAGCAAAAGACCAGTGGTTAAAATTAATTCCAGATGATCCCGGTGGATTGATGCGAGAAAAATTTTTGCGTGATCATCTACGTAGAGAAGGTGGGTGGTATCAATGAAACGATTATTATTAAGTTTATTTTTGATTGGCTGTAATAGTATCGCCTTTGCGCTTGTTACTTTGCAAGTCGAGGCACCCCAAGTGCAAATGGGGGAAAATTTCACCTTAAATTTAAGAATTGAGGGGAATCAAATTAATTCGGTGCCTGATTTAACGCCCTTGCAAAAAGATTTTACGATTGTGGGGACAGAAAGTAATATAAATTACAACATCATGAACGGTAAAGTTCGCGCCGTGAGTGAGTGGACCATCACATTAACGCCTAAGCGCAGCGGCGTTCTACCTATCCCTGCTTTGCGAATAGGCCAAGAAAAAACCAACCCAATCAGTATTGAAATTACCCAATATCCACCTTCTGGCAATCAACCCAGTACAAGCAAACCAGGGGCTATGCAACAACCCCAACAGCAAGATGTGGTGTTGTTGGCTGATGCCGATGTGAGCCAGCCTTTTGTCAATCAACAAGTTATTTATACCGTTAAATTGTTTAACAGTAGCCGATTACTCGATGCCAATTATTTACCCCCAAAGGTTGATGATGCACTGTTTGTACCTTTTGGTGACGGACGACGCTATCAAGTCACCAATAATGGGCGACTTTATGCCGTAGAAGAACAGCAATTTGCCTTATTTCCGCAAAAAAGTGGTGATTTGAAAATTAATCCGCCTACATTTAGTGCCTTAGTTTATGATTTGAATGGACCTAGGCGTGTTAATGTGGCAGCGCAGCCTGTCGTGCTTAAAGTACAGCCCATTCCCGCGCAAAATAAAGGAAGAAATTGGCTACCTGCTAAACAGATTACCTTGAGTGAAAGTTATGATAAAAACACAAGTTCTTTAACTGAGGGGAATACTCTTGAACGAAAGGTGACTTTGCAAGCGGTCGCAGTACCCGCGCAATTGCTGCCTACTTTAAATTTTGGTAGCTCTGATCAATTTAGTATTTATCCCGATAAACCGATAGTGAACAATAGTTTTAAACAGCAAGATCTCATCGGTTCTTCAACGGTGAAAGTAACTTATTTGCTTAATAAAGTGGGTAAAGTCACGATTCCGCCATTAAACCTACCTTGGTTCAACACAGTGACCGCCAAAGAAGAAATTAGTTCATTGCCTGGGTTTACTATTAATGTGGTTGCTGCTGCAGGACAACATAAGCCGATCCCAACTTCTCCAGCGGTTGTAACCACTAAACCTGCACAACAATTAAGCCCTCAACCCCAAGACAATAAACCCTTAGAAAAACCAACAGCGAAATCTCATACGAGTTTTGCTTGGTGGGCTGCGGGTGGATTTGCCATCGCTTGGCTAATGACAATAATCGCTTGGCGTCGGCAACGATCGACCAATCCTGATAAACCCAGTAAAGGCCAAGCTTTAAGGCAAGTGCAACAAGCCTGTTTAAGCAATAATCCAAGACAAGCAAGGGATGCCATGCTGAGATGGGGACGGATGCAATGGCCTGTGGCCAATTTGTTAAATTTAATCGATTTAGAAAATTTAGTGGATGATCCGGTTTTAAAACAACAAATTCACCTGCTTTCCCAAGTTTTATACCATGATAATGGCGCGCAAAAAGCATGGCGAGGGGAACCACTCTGGCAGGCGGTGTCTAATTTCCAACGTTCTTCATCGTCTGAGAAGAAGGATAATAACCCGCTTCCTCCAATCCATCGATTATAAGTCTCCATTCGCGAGAATGGCTTAGAAACCTAGGGTAGGCGAAGCTCTCTCCCGCGAAGAGCCTGGTCCATTATTCAGATTTCTTGCGCGAGAAAAGGGAGAGGTCGATACGTCTATTCACTCCCTCGCCCGCACAAGAGGCTAACTAGTAGGATGATTTCTTTCGCGGGAGAGGGAACAACTCCCGAGAAATATAGAGTCTTGACTCAACGCGATTATCTAGCGACTCCCGTGGTCTGAACACGGTGCTCTTATATAGAGTTAAACAGTTTTTACAAATCCATAAAGCCCCGAGTCAACGTTGCGGGGATTAACTGAAATAAATTTTAGGAAGAATCCTATGCAGTTTAGTGAATATTATAAACAAGACGCACATGGTTTAGCTAAGCTCATAAGGACTAAACAAATAAGTGCTGAAGAAGCCTTAGATTGCGCAATCAAACGCATGCACGAAGTTAATCCTGTGCTGAATGCTATCGTTGCAGATTGTAGCGATTGGGCTTATCAACAACTGAAATTGATGCGAGGCGATGAGCCATTATATGGGGTTCCTGTTCTAGTAAAAGATTTGGGGTTTATGATAGAAGGTGTACCTTATACTGCGGGCTCGCGCTTTTGTGCCTCCGCCATTTCCCCAATAACTAGTGATTTTATTAAGCGTTTACTTGCTTTAGGAATGTTGCCTTTTGCTACGACCAATGTCCCTGAACTGGGTTTATCCTATGTGACGGAATCTATTTTACATGGACCCTGCAAAAATCCCTATGACTTAAAACGTACTCCAGGAGGATCTTCGGGCGGCTCGGCAGCAGCAGTTGCAGCGGGAATAGCCCCGGTCGCCACGGGGAATGATGGCGGTGGTTCTATTCGTATTCCCGCGTCCTGCTGCGGCTTATTTGGCTTTAAACCGACACCTGGTTTAATATCCACCGGCCCTTTAGTAGGAGAAGCTTGGTCTGGGTTGGCTACGAGTCATGTTTTAACTCGCAGCGTACGTGATTCTGCCCTCTTATTTGATTTATTGACTGTAGCGAATCTTAAAAATCCTGGGCAATCAGTCCATCGTCTTTCTAAGCAGCGCCAATCCTCACGTCCTCTAACAATTGCCCTACTAGAAGGTGCATTTGCCCCCGTACCTGTCGCTAAACCTTGTATTGATGTGTTAGAACAAGCGATTCGCCTATTAACATCGCTTGGGCATCATGTTGTTAAACGGAAATTGGATTTGAATTTGGCTGAAATAGGCGAATCAGTCATCACCATGATTGCAGCGAATACTTGCGCAGAAATCGAATATGGAGAGTTGATTTTTAATCGAAAAGTTAAGAAAAATGAGCTTGAACCGGTTACCTGGGAGTTTATGACACAAGGTAAAACGATAAGCGCTTCCCAATTAATTATGGCAAAAAATAAAGTCTATCAACACATGCGGCCCGTTCATGAATTATTCATGGAAATCGATGTGATTTTGACTCCGGCTTTAGCGCAATTACCACTGTTGATTGGCAGTCTGGCAACCGATGATAATTTCGCAGATTATTTACAAAAAAATACGGAGTTTTCGCCCTTTACTTCGTTATTTAATCAAGCCGGCTTGCCAGCTATGACCATACCGGTTATGTATCATGAAAGACTGCCTCTTGCAGTGCAATTTGCTGCAGCAAAAGGGCAAGATAAATTGCTTCTCGATTTAGCGAGTCAATTACAAAAAGAATTTGTCGAGTTTAGGCAGCCGGAATTAGTGTAGATTGAGACTTAGCCCAACAAATTCATTTTAAAAACTCGCTTCATTAAATCGAAGTCGGATTGGGTACAATGTTTGGCTAAGGCTTAGCCTACTTTTTCCACGTATTAAGTGATAAACGCTAGTTAAATATTTATCAATGCCTCGCTATTTAATAAGCACTAGGATATAATATTGCCACTTGTGCTTTTTTGTATTCCTCGTTGAAACATTTTCTTCGTGAAATCCCTCTTTTGTAGTTCAAAGTAGCGAATCGCGTCGCAATAAAATGCTTCTACCTTGGGTTCTACTAGTGCAAGTTGTTTTTAATTTAATTTGGAAAGTTGAAATGTCTGGTACAAAAGAAACCGGCCACGTTAAGTGGTTTAATGATGAGAAAGGTTATGGCTTTATTAGTCGTGATAATGGTCAAGACGATGTGTTCGTTCATTTTCGTTCGATCAACAGCTCCGCTAATCGTAAGTCATTGCTCGAGGGTCAACGAGTAGAGTTTTTAGTGACTAAAGGACCTAAAGGTCTACAAGCGGAAGACGTTACCGCCTTATAATCTTGCTGTTTCCTCCATCTTTCCCCCTTTGTTGACGGACTTTGTGCGTCAACAAAGGGGGGATGATCCCATCATCTGCTCTATTTTCTTATTATTTGAAACGAGACTAGCGTTGGTCTTATCTAGATTCAATTATCCAATTTGAGTTAAATTAAAGGAATAATCTGCCGCTTATACGGACTTTAATTGGATACCGAATGATAAGATTAATTGTGCTATTTTTTGCGGTAATCCCCCTTTTTTCTTACTCGTCAATCCAGGTCAATGGTCATTTGATTGTTAGTAAATCATGCCCGGCTTATCTGTCTAAAAATAAAAAAACTAATCCGGAGCAGCTATTCATCCAACCGGGCCAACAATACGAAATCAAAGAGATTAATCGACTGTTTAATCCAAAGTGGCTAAGAATTAAGTGGAATAATCCTGCTGCTAATTCTTTGCGATGGGTTAATACCGATTGTGGAGGGTATAATTATCAGTTAAGCACTAATAGTTCCTGTATTCAACGTCCTGGTTTGGCGGATTCTTATGTGTTAGCACTTAGTTGGCAGCCTGCCTTTTGCCAAGCTCACGGGCATGAAACGGGTAAACCGGAATGTTTGCATCTGCGCTCTAATTCATTTCAAGCCAGTCATCTCGTATTACATGGCTTATGGCCCAGCCAGCGAAACTGTGGTCAACAATATAATTATTGTCATGGTTTAATGCGTAGTCGTAATTGCGATTACTCCCCGCTTTCTTTAAGTGCAACTGTCGCTGGTAATCTAAAACAAATGATGCCAAGTTATGCCCATGGTAGCTGTCTTGAGCGCTATGAATGGAACAAACATGGTAGCTGTCAAACCTTATCTGCTGATGATTATTTCTCTCTCGCAATCCGCTTAAATAGAGAGGCGAATCAAACTGCATTAGGCCAGTTTTTGCATGAACATATAGGATATACAGTACAACGAGGACAGTTAAGAGAAATGATTCGCCGCTCCTTCGGGCGAAATGCAACGCGAAAGGTTTATTTGGGCTGCAAAAAGGGTATGTTAATCGATATTTACATCCAGTTACCGGCCTTAATTCCGGCTAATGAATCCTTGCAATCATTGGTGCAAAAAGCCCCAGATTTTGAGCATTATGAAACTTGTCCCGGAAAGATTATGATTTCCGATTTTAATAACGATTCTTGGTTTTAATATGGGAATTGTATCTTGCGCATCTTGATAACTTCATCTAATGTAGGGTAATTCGATAACTAGAACGTGGATCCTGTTGATGCGGTATTTTTTCTTGATATTTAGCCTATTACTTTCAAGTTGCATTCATCAGCCACAAGTACTCCCACCAACATTAAAAGGAAGAGCGCAGGAACATTTCGTCCCTCCCTTTACCCAAGTACGGGTTGAAGGAATAATTAATGTCAGTTTGCATAGCGGTTACAAACATCAAGAAATCATTCTTCGTGGCGATCCTCGAGACTTAGGAAATGTTCTTATTGAACCTAAAGGGAATAATTTGTTGATTAAATTGCCCAAAGGCCATCCTAACTTTGGTGAAGTCACGGCAGAAATTCATGCCAATGTTTTAAAGGGTTTTTCCTATGAGGGAGAGGGCACCATTGTAGGAAATAATATTCATTCAGGATTCCTTGAATTATCAATTGATAATTCGGGAGACACTACGCTGGGAGGCTATATTGTCTTGCGTAAACTGAAGGCAAGTGGCGGTGGTAATATTCAGATTAGTGGAGTGAATACTCAATATTTACAGCTAGATATTATAAACAAAACTAAAGTGCAGTTATCCGGTGTCATTAGTTTATCTCGAATTAATCTAGCTGATAATTCCTTATTATGCATGTATTGGGTGAAATCACCTTTATTATCTATTTGTCAAAGAGGCAAGTCTCTGGTTCAATTAGCTGGTACCGTGGATAAGCTCGATGTTGAGTTATGGGATTCGGCTCATTTTAATGGTCGCTATCTTCGTGCAAAAAATGCATTTGTGAAAACACATGATCGCTCTGTAGCCGATATAATGGCAATAAAGCATCAACATACTTTAGCGACAGATTCTAGCGATATCTATTTTTATAAAGTACCCAAGACCTCAGCTGATTTTATGGCTTATGCCGGCTCTGTACTTGATATGCGGGACTGGAATCGCCCCGAGCTGCATGATTATACGCGTTACAATAGCCCAAGCTCCGCGCCAGGAGAGGTACCTTTAATTGCCGGTCTTTCGAAGTAATGCATCGTGGTTACGGGAATTCATTCGCTTAAAGCCTATCGAGAACCCCCCTCATGCTTCAGCTTTCTTGCTTGCTAAATTCTGTTTGATGCAAGCAAGAATAGAACTTTGATCTCCGTCTAGAGGTAGTACATGGGCTGAGTTTGGAAGCCAGTGAATATTAATATTCTCTTTATCTGCAAAGCGATCGGCAACTCGCCAGGAAGAAATGACCTCATCATGACATCCCAAGAATAAATCGGTGGGACAGGTGGGTATTTCGAATTGAAATTGCTGGATTAAGGTCAATATTTCAATGATGGTTGTAATTGGTAATTGCCGATAAGCAATTTCGCAGTTTTCAGAACTGTATAAATTGCCTGCGGCTGAGCGTATTTTTCTGAAACCTAGCCAATTTAATGCTTTGGCTATTTTAAGCCAATGGTTCAATCCTAAGCGTAAATCGAGTGCGGGCGCTAATAAATAAAGATGATGTAAATTGAATCGTGTACTCAAATGACAGGCTAATATACCGCCCAATGAAAGCCCCATCACGTCAACTTGAGTGAATTGCTTGGTTAAAAATTCACAGGTTTGTTCAGTTTGTGAAATCCAATCCTCGGCTTTGGTATTCGCAAATGAATCAAGATTTTCTGCATGGCCTATTAACGCAGGGCAGACGACAGCATCATAGTAAAGAGTAAGCGAAGGAAGTAAAAGGCGAAAAACCGCCGGTGAAGATGAAAAACCATGCAGTAACAATAAAGCACGATGAGTTTTACTATTCCTCTGTTCGATTGGCGCTAAAAGAAAAGAGTCTTGTTGATTTAAGGTAAACAGTTGTTTCCCTTGACGCATGCAGCGGAAGGCATCGATATTCATAAATTCCCTTTGATTAAAAATTTTGCAAAAAAACAGTAAATAAAGCATAACGATAATTTTCAGTATTCTCAATTTGCTATGATTAAAAAATACCTTGATCTAAGCTGGCAAAAGAGGTCATCTATTAATAAAAAATAATACTCGGCTTAGGATTTAGAAATCGCTATGGATTATAATAATAAGTAGACTAATTTTAGCTAAAAAATAGCGCGCTGTCTTATGTGCTATGTTTAAATTAATAGATTAAATGAATTTTGAAGTAAAGGTGATTATATGGTTGATACAGCAGGCGGTACCGGTGGTACTGGGGGTGGTACAGGCGGTGGTACCGGGGGACAACAAGACAGCACTAAGAAAGGGGCGCCGCCAACTACCGCTAAAAAGGGGCAGCAGCCTAAGCCCAATCAGAAACCGCAACAAAATACACCACTACCAAAACCCTCACCCAAAAAAGATGAGGATGATGATCAGGACTTATATAAAGTCCATATGAGAATGCTGCTAAGAACCTCTGAAGCCATGCAAGATGCCATGTCTAATTTAAGGAGTAGTATTGGTAGTTTTATAAAGGATTCTCTTGGTTCTCTTAAAGATAAGATAATGGGCAACAAGCCTAAAACCGATGAGCCTGATGATGCTGCTCAGAAGCAACAGCAGTCAGCTCAACCGGCCCAGCCCGCTCAACCAGCGCAGCCAGCTCAAGCAGCTGCTACTCCGGGAGTTGCTGCGCAAGCGGTACAAAATAATCCTACGCCAGATGCTGCGGCAGCAGATGGATTCGACGACGATCAAGTATTAGAAGAAGAGCAAGGACAGCACGAAGAGCTAGAAGAGGAAGATGAAGAACAAGAGGATAATGAAGACGATGTGGTGGACCTAGCAGAGGAAGCGCCCGAACCTAACGGAGCAGACTGGGAAGATGAAGAATTAGCTGAACTAGAAGAGCCAGGCGATGAGGAAGATCAAGAGGTAGAAATGGAGCCGTTTGAGGCTGAGGAACTGGCCGCTTCAAATACTGATGACTATAGTGCTGCAGCTCAGAGTGTTAATGGTACGGGAGCAAGTGACGAGAGTCAGGACGCCGCAGTTTCTGAAATTGGGCAGTCTTTGGGTGGTGGGGTCTAATATCTCCAATATTCTTAAAAAAGAAGGGCCTTGTAGCCCTTCTTTTTTGTTTAAGTGGTTTTAACCTTCTAGCAGCTTATGTGGCAAGCTTTCTAACCTACCGGCTTGGGTAACCAGAACATAATTGAGTTTGCGTTGAAGCTCACTTATGGTATCTGAACCAGCATAGGTTAAACCTGAACGCAAACCGCCAATGATATCTGCAATAATTGCATCATGAGTATCACGATATGGAACTTCCGTCGCGACTCCTTCAGCGGTTTTCCATTCCTGCATTTGGCCTAAAAAGTCTTCTTGTGCTTCACGGGATGCCATACCACGATAGCGCTTGACTTGTTTGCCATTTTCTTTAGTAATGACTTCTCCCGGCGTCGGTTCCGTGCCTGCCAGCATTCCACCAATCATGACAAAATCCGCACCAAATGCCAGTGCTTTAACAATATCACCGGAGGTGCGAATACCGCCATCAGCTACAATTGAGCGATCGGTGCGAGCGCAGTCTTGAATACAAGTAAGCATAGGAATGCCAAAACCGGTTTTGATACGAGTGCTGCACACTGAACCACCGCCTATACCTGCTTTAATAATATCAGCGCCGCAGGAAGCAAGATAATCAGCACCCGCGTAGGTTGCAACGTTTCCTGCCATAATACAGCGACTTCCAAGCAGTTTTCTTAGATTTTTTAAGGTCTTTCCGACGTATTTCGCATGCGCATGAGCAACGTCCACGCAAAAATAATCTGCTCCGGCATCACGCAAAGCTTCTGCACGTTGTAATTCCAAATCAGTACAGCCAACTGAAACAAAGACTGGTCCTACACAACGCTTAAACTCCACAATATTATCTTCAATGCTTAAAAAACGGTGTAAAGCGCCAATACCACCTTTACTGTGCATGAAATTGGCCATTTTACTTTCAGTGATGGTATCCATATTAGAACTAATCACTGGTAATTGAACGTTAAGCTTGCCTAGTCTGTCGGACATACCGATATCAACGACTCGTCTAGACTCATGATGATTATAAGCAGGAACTAACAAAACATCATCGAAAGTGATGGCTTGATTGTTCATGAGGTATCCTCTCTAAAAGCACAGTTATTGGGCAGGTATTATATACCCAAGTAATTTTAACTCAATCTCCCCCTATAAATGCTCTGCTGCATAGAATGCAAGCCTTGAGCGTTCGCCTCGTGTTAAAGTCATGTGGGCGCTATGCTGCCAATGTTTGAACCGATCTACGGCAAAAGTCAGACCAGAAGTGGTTTCTGTTAAATAAGGCGTATCGATTTGTTTGATATCGCCAAGGCAAATAATTTTAGATCCAGGTCCGGCACGAGTCACCAGCGTTTTGATTTGTTTTGAAGTTAAATTTTGGGCCTCATCAATAATAATAAAGCGGTTTAGAAAAGTTCGACCGCGCATGAAATTGAGAGAGCGAATTTTGATTTTATTTTGCAGCAGATCCTGCGTTGCACCGCGTCCAAAACTGCCTCCTTCTTGCGAACCGTGCAGTACTTCTAAATTATCCATTAAGGCGCCCATCCACGGAGTCATTTTTTCTTCTTCAGTACCGGGTAGAAAACCAATATCTTCGCCGACAGGAATAGTGACCCTTGTCATTATAATTTCACTATAACGGTTTTGATCTAAAACTTGCGTTAAACCTGCGGCGATAGTTAATAATGTTTTTCCTGTTCCTGCTGAACCTTGAAGAGTGACGAAATCAATATCTGGGTCAAGAAGAAGGTTTAAGGCAAAATTTTGTTCGCGGTTACGCGCATTGATACCCCATACTGAATGCTTAGGATGACTAAAGTCACGAGCGAGTTGGACGACGACAGTCCCTTCATGAATTTCTTTTACAATGGCTTGAAATTGGCTGTCATTGGTACTGATACAATCATTGTAATTCCACTGATTCGTTAGTGGGCCACTGATACGATAAAACGTTTTCCCATCCTCCTTCCAAGCTTCCATGTCTTTACCATGGTTATCCCAGAAATCATCTTCGAGAATATGTAAACCGCTGTGTAAAAGATTTACATCATCTAACACTTTATCATTATAGTAATCTTCTGCAGGAATACCGAGAATTCCTGCTTTAATGCGTAAATTAATGTCTTTAGAAATAATAACAACTTGTCGCTCAGGATGTTGCTTTTGTAATCCTAAAGCAGTGGCAAGAATCGTATTATCTGCTTTGTGGCCCGGCAGTGAAGTGGGTCGAAGCTGTTCAAATTCATCCGTTTGAAAAAACAATCGACCACTACTTCTTTCTTTGTCCGAGGATGCAAAACTAGGGATGGTGAGACCAGCCACAATTTCTTTATGGCTGGCATTGCTCATGAGTTCAACCAACATACGGTTGGTTTGCCTCACGTTGCGTGCTACTTCAGAGATACCCGTTTTGTGAGTGTCCAATTCTTCTAATACGACCATGGGCAAGTAGATATCATGCTCTTCAAAGCGATAGATAGCCGTGGGGTCATGCATTAAAATATTGGTATCGAGTACAAAAAGTTTAGCCTCTCTTTTTTCATTATTCATGCTTCACCTTTAAGCTAAATTATTTATTGTGATGACGCTTGCCTACTCAGTCAAGCATTAATCCTGCCAAATATTCTAATAAATTGAATAAAAATAATGGGTTAAATAAAAGCGTTCACTCCTCTTTTTCTTTAAGATATTTGTAAATTTTCTAGAGTTTTCATCACTTCATCAACATGACCTTTAACGCTTACCTTTCGCCACTCGTATCGCAAAACACCTTGTGGATCAATAAGGAAAGTACTTCGTTCAATCCCTCTTACTTGTTTTCCGTACATGGATTTCATTTGAATGACATCAAAAAGTTGACACAAAATTTCCTCTTTATCACTGATTAATTCAAAAGGAAATTGTTGTGTACACTTAAAGTTTTCATGTGATTTTAAACTGTCACGAGAAACACCGAATATTTCGGCATTAAGCATTTTGAACTTTGCATAGGCTTCACGAAATTCTTGACCTTCGGTAGTGCAGCCTGGCGTTGCGTCTTTAGGATAGAAATATAAAATTAACCACTTACCTTTATAAGCACTTAGACAGGATTGCAAATCGCTAGTTGCGCTAAATGTTTGTGGGGGTAATTTATCGCCAACTTTCATGAGTCTCTCCTTAAAATTCAATAGGAATATCCTAGTGCAAAATAGAGGGTTTGCCTAATGGATAATTACTGGATGCACCATCGATTGTTTTCAGGATATATTTAGTTGCATTAGCAAGTTTGATCTTTTATAGTTTCGCGTTTGTTTAATAATAAAACTTATGGTTTTGATATTGACAGAGAGTTAGCTAATCTTTCAAAGGTTGATTAAATGTTAGATAAACAGAGTAGAGATCTTAAGCAAGTTTATACTGAATATGAAGAGGCAAAGCAGAAAAAACAGATTGAAGTAGAGATAAGAAAGGGTTCTGGAAATTATATCCATTTCATAGCTATCACCTTAGCTAAAGACAAGGAATATAAAGAGCTACGAGCTTTATTTGAATTATATGGCGGTAATTCAAAACTTCAATATGCTGCAATTATTGGGTTTGTGGAGGGAGCCGACCCTAATAAAGTAGAAGAGTATCGAGCTTTGTATCAAATTCCAGTCAACATAATCGCCCGAATCTATGCAAAATCATCTCCAGAAGGAACTGAAGTTCCTAGGTTTTATCAAATAATAGATAGATTAGTTGTACAAGGTGAAGTTGGTGAGAAGCTAATTGCCGTAATGGATAGGCTAGCTCTAGGTAAAAACAGTTGGAATCCCTATTGGATAGGATGTAGCGCAAAACTGGATGCGATTATTTCTGCTATTGAAAACTTAGAGAAAACTTCCAGCGATACAGAGTTCTGCCAGAATATTATTGATGCTTCAAGCGATCAGGATTCTGAGCTTTATAGAGCACTTAATATACCTAGAATAAGTCGAGTCACCTTTTGGGGGCAGTTTGGGTATGAAAGAAGTAAATCTTTAATTGCCGTACAAGAAACTTGTAATGTAACTCTACGCTAGAGCAATGAGCTCGGTGCATGCAATAACCTGCATGTAATTGCTCGCTTTTTAACTTTCGTGTGAGGCCAAAACCGGTGAATCATGTTCGCTGGATAATTTTTCAAGAATTATTCACCGAATCCAAGCGTTGTTCAACGCTAGCATTTCGCACTCGCTTGGGACTATGTATAATCAAACCATCCTACCTGAAGATACTGTTTTTGCTATCGCTTTTAAAAATTTCTCAGGCACAAAAATCAAATCGTAGGATGGGTATATTCACTTTTGGTTTAATAAATTAATTCGGGTGTCTTATGACTACCAAAAAACAAAATACAAGCATAGCGCTTAATAGAAAAGCACATTTTGACTACTTCATTGAAAATGACTATGAGGCCGGCTTAGTTCTCCAAGGTTGGGAAATAAAAAGTTTGCGTGCGGGCAAAATAAATTTATCGGATGCTCACGTCATTATAAAATATGGCGAAGCTTTTTTATTAGGCGCACAAATCCAACCCCTGCCGACAGCGGCGGCTCATCTTTTTCCTGAGGCTAATCGAACTCGCAAATTATTACTCAATCGCAAAGAGTTAAATCAACTCATTGGGAGCGTGGAACGCCAGGGCTATACCTTAGTTCCCTTGTCTCTTTATTGGAAGAATAACCGCGTAAAAATAAAGATTGCTTTAGCAAAAGGTAAAAAAACACACGATAAACGCGATACCATTAAGGACAGAGATTGGCAACGCGATCGCGCGCGCGTAATGAAGAAGCACAATTAGAGAGTGAGATAGCAGGTCTTAATGTCAGTTGGTTTTGGTTGTGGCATAATTCGCCAATTTTACGAACCTATCATCTAATCCTAAACTAAGAATATTAGGTGGTATAAAGGAGTAATTATGTGTGGGATCATAGGAGCAGTATCACAGCGTGATATTTCTAAAATCTTAATAGATGGATTAAAACGTCTAGAGTATCGCGGTTATGACTCTGCCGGTATTGCAGTGATTGATGCAGCAGGCCATTTAAAGCGAGTGAGAATACAAGGCAAGGTGCAAGCTTTAGCTGATGCCATACAAGAAACTGCTATATCAGGTACAGTTGGTATTGCCCACACCCGTTGGGCAACGCATGGAAAACCCTGCGAGCAAAATGCGCATCCTCATATGTCGCGCAATGAGATTGCTCTTGTGCATAATGGCATTATTGAAAACCACGACAGTTTACGCCTGAAATTACAGCAAGCGGGTTACGAATTTACTTCTGAAACGGATAGCGAAGTTGCTGCACACCTAATCCATTATTATTATCAACAACACGAAGATTTATTGCTTGCCGTGCAAGACGCTGCTCAAGAAATGCATGGTGCTTTCGCTTTAGGGGTAATTCATCAGCAACGGCCTCAAGAAATTGTCGCGATACGAAAGGGTAGTCCTTTAGTGGTTGGTTTGGGGATTGATGAGCTCTTTATTGCTTCTGATGCGCTTGCTTTGCGATCGTTTGCGCAAGCGGTGTTATATCTTGAAGAAGGAGATAGCGTACGTCTCATTAATGGCGAGGTTCAATTATTTGACGCAGCAAAGCAAAGAAGAGAGCGTAAAGTTTATCCACTGGATGGCGATAGCCATGCGATAACTAAAGGTCCCTATCGTCACTACATGCTGAAAGAAATCTATGAGCAAAGCAAGGTACTGGCGGACACTTTGGAAGGAAGAATTTCAAGTCAAGAGGTGCTACGCGCTAGTTTTGGTGAGCGAGCTTCCTCAGTCTTTAATCAAGTTAAACAAATTCACATTGTCGCCTGTGGGACGAGTTATCATGCCGGTTTAGTTGCTCGTTACTGGCTTGAATCCCTAGCTGGCTTGCCTACTTCTGTGGAAATCGCCAGTGAATACCGCTATCGGGATGTGGTTGTTTGCGATAAAACGCTTTTTATTACCGTGTCGCAATCCGGTGAAACAGCCGATACCCTGGCTGCTCTGCGTAAAGCAAAAGAAACCAATTATTTGGCTACTTTAGCCATTTGTAATGTAGCAACCAGCACTTTAGTCCGTGAAGCCGATTGCGTGTTTTTGACTCGAGCAGGGGTTGAAATTGGCGTCGCTTCAACAAAGGCATTTACTACCCAGCTCGCCGCTTTTCTGATGCTGTCCGCTGCTTTGTGTAAAGATGAGCGTGCGACCAAAGTCTTAACCCAGCTACAAGAATTACCTGCCTGTTGCGAACGGGTATTAAAAATGAGCGATGAAATAAAGTCTTTGGCTGCTACTTTTGTGCACAAAGAGCATGCGCTCTTTTTAGGTCGAGGTGTACAATATCCTGTCGCGCTAGAGGGTGCATTAAAATTAAAAGAAATTTCTTATATTCATGCGGAAGCCTATCCTGCTGGTGAACTGAAACATGGACCACTTGCTTTGGTTGATAAGAAAATGCCTGTTATTGCGATAGCACCCAATGACGAACTCCTCGACAAATTAAAATCAAATTTACATGAAGTGAGTGCTCGAGAGGGGCAATTAATCGTTTTTGTTGATGATTCACAAGCCTGGCAACCTAATGGTGCAAAGCTCATCCATGTTCCTACCTGCGGTCAATGGGTAGCACCAATTATTTATACAATTCCCTTACAATTATTGGCTTATCATGTCGCTGTCGCAAAAGGAACGGATGTTGATCAACCAAGGAATCTGGCGAAATCGGTGACTGTGGAGTGAGGGTGATTGCTTATTTGATTCTGTCAAGTTCAAAAACAAAAATACTCAAGCAAGCTTAGAGTAACTACATTATTGCGGTATTTGTGCATTCAGATTGGCTAAAATTCGCAAAATGAAAAGTAATCAGTATATAATAACTGGGTTTTTTTATCATGTTTTACGGGGATGTGAATGGCTCAAAAGATACAAGCCTCAGCAGCAATTATAGCGCAGGAGCTTAAAGTCAAAGTGTCGCAAGTCGCAACGGCAATAGACTTATTGGATGAAGGTGCAACGGTTCCTTTTATTGCCCGCTATCGCAAAGAGGCGACAGAAGGGCTTGACGATACTCAATTGCGATTACTTGCTGAACGGTTGCACTATATACGAGAATTGGATGAGCGCAGAGAGGTCGTGCTCCAATCCATTCGTGAGCAAGAAAAATTAACACCAGAGCTCGAAAAAGCTATTCTGGCTGCTGATAGTAAAACACGCTTAGAGGATTTATATCTTCCCTATAAACCAAAACGTCGGACTAAGGCACAGATCGCTAGAGAAGCGGGCTTGGAGCCTTTGGCCCTAGCTTTATGGCAAGATCCTACTCAAGATCCAGAAGCCTCTGCGCAGCAATTTATTAATGTTGAAGCCGGTGTTGAAGACACGAAAGCGGCGCTCGACGGAGCACAGCAAATTTTGATGGAGCTTTTTGCTGAAGATGCCGAGCTCATCAATGAACTGCGAGAGTACCTCTGGCAAAACGGTGTACTAAAATCAACCGGCAGTGCCGACAAGAAAGGAGCCGGTAACAAATTTGCCGATTATTTTGCATACGCTGAAGCGATTAAAAAGATTCCTTCACATCGTGCCTTAGCTCTGTTTCGTGGCCGACGCGAGAGTGTGCTGCAATTAGCCTTAACGCTTGATGATGTAGAATATGGCGAAAAACGAGTTTCTTCCTTCTTTAAAATCGCCAATGAAAATCGGGCAGCAGATCGGTGGTTGCTTGAGACAGTACGTCTAACTTGGAAAGTTAAATTATTTACCAAGCTGGAGTTGGAATTATTGGCTCGTTTGCGTGAATCCGCAGATGAAGAAGCAATTAATGTATTTGCCCGCAATTTACGTGATTTGTTGTTGGCAGCTCCAGCAGGTCCGCAAGTGACTATCGGACTCGATCCCGGAATTCGTACTGGTGTTAAAGTCGTGGTTGTGGATATCACCGGTAAATTGTTGGATTACACCACAGTATTTCCCATGCCTCCTCAGAATGAATGGCATCAGGCTATTGCTGAGCTCGCTAAGTTAGCGGCTAAACACCATGTGAATTTATTCAGTGTGGGTAATGGTACTGGTTCAAGAGAAACTGAGCGCTTAGTGTCAGATCTAATTAAAATGTATCCTGATCTTAAGTTGTCCAAGGTAATTGTCAGTGAAGCTGGCGCTTCTGTTTATTCTGCCTCAGAATTAGCGGCGAAGGAATTTCCTGATTTGGATGTTACTTTACGCGGTGCAGTTTCTATTGCTAGACGTCTCCAGGATCCATTAGCCGAGTTGGTAAAAATCGAGCCGAAAGCGATAGGTGTTGGCCAATATCAACATGATGTGAATCAGAATCGTTTAGCGCGAAGTCTCGATGGTATCGTCGAAGATTGTGTGAATGCCGTCGGTGTTGATGTGAATACCGCTTCGGCAGCGCTCTTAACACGAGTTTCTGGTTTAAATGAAACACTCGCCAAAAATTTAGTGCAATATCGTGATGAGAACGGCGTTTTTGCCAATCGCGAGCAATTGAAAAATGTTTCACGAATGGGCGAAAAAACCTTCCAACAAGCGGCGGGTTTCTTACGAATTATGCAGGGTGATAATCCTCTGGATTCTTCCGCAGTTCACCCTGAAGCCTATCCTTTGGTGGAGAAAATACTCTCCGATCAAAAAGTGGACATTCGCCAAGTCATCGGTAATCGTGACTTATTACAAAGTATCAATGCAGAGCGTTATGTGAGTGGTGATTATGGGCTCCCAACAATCCGCGATGTGTTGCGTGAATTAGAAAAGCCTGGCCGCGATCCAAGACCGGAATTTAAAACAGCTAATTTCAAAGAAGGTGTGGAAGATATTAGCCATTTACATGAAGGAATGATTTTGGAAGGCGTGGTATCCAATGTCACCAATTTTGGAGCGTTTGTGGATATTGGTGTTCATCAAGATGGTTTAGTGCATATTTCTGCAATGACGAATCGTTTTATCACTGATCCACATGCTGTGGTGAAAGCCGGAGATATTGTGACGGTTAAAGTAGTTGAAGTGGATAAGGAACGACGCCGAATCGGACTGAGCATGAGATTGACTGAAGAAAAAGGGGCAGTGGTACAGAGGAAAGAAGTAAAACAGTCTCAGCCGATGAAAAAATCACAAGGATCCAAGAAAAAAGAGCTGGATAAAAAAGCTGAGGAAGCTAAGAAACCCGCCGCTGCTAAGAAAACTGTCTTTAACACCGCCATGGCCGATGCGCTGGCTAAATTAAAGCGTGGTTCCTAAAATGGCAACTGCTCCACGCGGCGAAGTGACTATTCAAACGCTGGCAATGCCAGCGGATACCAATGCCAATGGCGATATTTTTGGTGGTTGGCTCGTTTCACAAATGGACTTGGCCGCAGGAGTGCTGGCTAAAAGAATATCGCGTGGCCGTGCAGCGACAGTCGCTATCAACTCTATGAGTTTTCTTAGACCCGTCCATGTTGGGGACGTGGTAAGTTGTCATGTGGAATTAAGCAAATGCGGTAAAACCTCGATGACCATTGATGTTGAAGTTTGGACAATGCGCTCGGATAGCGGAGAACATCTTCAAGTCACTGAGGGATCTTTTGTTTTTGTTGCTATTGATGAAAAGGGCGAGCCAAGACAGGTATATGATAAAAAATGACCGCTGATCTGCAGAGTTTGAAAGAGTGGATCCAAGCGATGGCTACTTTAATTGAACAAAGTGCCGAACCTGATCCACAACATTACACGCCTTTTTTACAAGAACCTAATCTGTCTTTACGCCTCGTCGAATTAATTGAAACTCTTGCTGATGAAGTAGATCAAGAGCAAGCCTATTATTCTGCTTGTGTGTTTGCCTTAGACATTTGTGTCGCTCAATTGCAATCCGCGCAAGAAAACGGGTCTAAACCCGCTGGTAAAACCTTAGATCAATTAATGTCCAAAATTACCCAAGCAATAAATAAAGGTGAACACAGTTTGAGTTTTTGGCTACCTATTTTAAACGCCTTTTATGAAGTTCATGTGGAACTATCCCCAGAATTGAAACATGCTTATCTAGATTTAGCGGGTCAGGAAGAAGATTTAATATCAGAAAATGAGACAGAACATTTAAATTCTATTCGCGAAATGATCGAGGAGTTGTCGGACTTATCGGTTTACGACATTGCGGAAAATTTTTTCGCCCAAAGCTATGCCATGCCTGCCGATTTCTTTACCGACCTTATTCTTGATCTCTACTCTATTGATGAAGGACAGGATATTGCGCTATTAACCTTGTTACATCCAAAGAAGGAAGTTCGTGAGGTTGTTGTTGCGACTTTCGAACATCTGATCGACAAAATTACCTTAAGCTCTGCTTCACTCTCGCGCTTAAAAAACATTAAAACCTGGTACCCTGCAAGTTATCACGAGCAATTTAATCAATGGATTAAAATTCAACGTAAGAAAGGGGTTGTTTTCAATACTGAAACTAAGAAACCATCGATACGAATTAAAGCCAGTGAAGTGGATGGAAGTGGGGCTCAGGGAATTTTTATCCATATCAAGATAAATAAAAAAAACCGGCTTGCTGGTTTATTACTAAAACAAGAGCTTGGTATTAAAGATGCCTGGATAACCCCTGAAATTGGTGCAAAAGAGGTTCATAAATATTACGACGAAGCCTTTGATGACAGTGTGACACTTCGTGAAGTTGATCTCTCTTACATAATGATGATAGTTGGACATTTTTTAGATTTGACTATCAGTCAAAATTTAATGCCTGATTTACACTTACTGGAAATACAGGAATTGATCGGCATTCATTTTCAACCTAACTCGATCAATATCCCCTATATTGTTGAAGATCTAAGTGTACAAATCAATCCTTTTACGTCTGAAGAGATGCAAGCGTCTTTCAAACGTTCCAAAACATGGATAAAAAATAAGCGTTTTGCTGAGTCCTGGTATATCGAAAATGCTCATGTTGATAAATTAGTTAATCGTTGCTGTACATTTGTTGAAGGTGTGAAAGTCTGCACTTTGGTAGATGCAAGAACGGAGGTTTTTGAACATGAGCTGGAACCCCATCGAGATAGATGGCTTTTCCATTTTTTATGGACGGCATTATGGGCGCGGTCAAAAATACGTAAAAATGAAAAAATCTGGCAGGATAGTTTTTTTATCGCTTATGCAATTTATACCGGCCATCCCTTGGTCGACATACCCATTATGCATGAAATTTGTCATCAAACGGTGTTAAACAGCATCGAAACAATGCAGGATCGCCGCACTTATCTGAATAAAGAATAAAGCAGGCGAGGGGAGAAGAGCATGGTTGCTAAGCAAAACCTGTGTTTATATTACGAAAATGCGCTTGCCTTGCATTTGCCAGCCACTTATTCTTCGGATCTGGAACTGATCAACATCTATCTGGGTAAAAGAAATTATTATTTCCTGGCAACCATCACTCCATTTAATGATGGTGCTAGTAGTTTCTTATCAAAAAATAAATACTTATTAAATAAAACGCTGGCTCAAGCTAATTTTCCTGTTCCTCATGCAATTGCAATGAGCAAAGAAGAGTATAGCGCTTATCCTTTAGAAGAATTGATCGCAGGTCTTAATTTTCCATTGGTGGTAAAACCTCTGAATTTGGGTCGAGGAAGAGGGGTTTTATCGAATATCAAAAACCTAAGCACACTCTCTAACTATCTTAATCAATCGTTTAATGAGCATCCAGTTCTGCAAATTGAAGAGTATCATGGTGGTTTAAAAGAATATAGAGTGTTGATTTTCCGGTCTAAAGTTATTGGGGTTGTAGAGCGTTTTGCGGCTAAAATAGTGGGTAATGGACAGAACAGCATTGCTGAATTAATTGATTTAGCGAATGAAGAAAGAGCCAGAATGAATGAAAATGAAAAGTTTCTCGCCTATAATCCTATGATTGTCGATGAAGAATATAAAAATTGTCTTAGCGATCAGGGCTTAGATCTTGATACGGTTGTGCCCGAAGGAAAAACAATTCAACTTTGTTACACCGTTAATACGGGTCGGGGTGGAGATATATTTTCACATGGTAAAAAAATACATCCCCAAAATGCGAAAGTTCTTTGTCAAATCGCTAAAAAAGTGGGATTAAATTATGTGGGTTTGGATGTTTTATGCGAAGATATTAATCAGTCCTTCGCCAGCACAAAATGGCTAATTCTTGAGGCTAATTTTAATCCTGATATTACACTCCATGAAGTACCTCCTCATGGCGAGCCAGTGAAAGTTACGAGAAAAGTGCTTAAATATTTGATTTTTCGCCATCCATTTTCCTATTTTTCCCATCTTTGTGCGAAAGGAAAGACGGCGATTTATCTCAAAGTAATACTAGTTATTGCGCTGGTTTTATTGTTAAGTTTTCTAGCTAGCTAAAATCTATTAATTCCCTCCCCAACCCTCCCGCGAAGGATATCATCTAATTATTCAGGTTCCTTGTGGCGGCGAGGGGGACAAATTGAGTTGTCTCCCTCAATTAGTAGGTTTGGCCTTGGCCCAACTTACGTGATCTATCCTAAATAGTTTGCTAAAGTTTGATAAAGAATCAAATGAATTGTCTATGATGCCTATAAAAAATCCTGAACGTTTTAGTAATCTTGCACCACAAAAAGAAACCCTTCCCGCGGAGCGCCTGCACAGAAAGCAAAAATTGGCCGCCGCATTTCGTATTTTTGGCAAATTAGGGCTATGCGAGGGAATAACAGGACATATTACTGTTCGCGATCCTGAATTCACTGATTGTTTTTGGGTTAATCCTTTCGGTCTGTCATTCAACCAAATCAAAGTATCTGATTTAATTTTAAGTAATAGTGAAGGGGAAATCATTGAAGGAAAACATAATCGGCTCAATCGAGCTGCCTTCGCCATTCACTCAAATATTCATAAAGCAAGACCCGATGTCATAGCAGCAGCCCATGCCCATTCACTTTACGGATCAACTTGGTCGACATTGGGGCGATTACTTGATCCAATCACTCAAACTGCTTGTGCGTTTTATGAGGATCATGCTTTATTTGATGATTACTCCGGGGTAGTTGTCGCTCTATCAGAAGGCGAACGTATCGCTACAACACTGGGGGGCATGAAAGCCGTGATACTAAAAAATCATGGGCTATTAACAGTCGGAGAGACCGTTGAGGCTGCTGCTTGGTGGTTTATTTCCATGGAACGGTGCTGCCAAATGCAAATACTCGCTGAGTCTACAGGAAATCCTCTAAAGTTGATTAAACGGGAAGTAGCAGAGCACACGAGAGATCAAGCCGTTGGTTTTCCTTTAATAGGTCAGTTTAATTTTGAACCTTTATGGCAGGATATTCTTGCTGATTGTCCGGAATTTATGGAGTGAATCACTTGCCGTCATTGCATTGTAGATTGGGTCTTAGCTCAACCTACTCATTAATATAATCTTTGAATAAATCTGACAAAATATTGACAGGATAAGAATATAAATGCTAGCCTGAAAACATCTTTTAACTTCGGAGAATTAATGATGGTACCGAATCAATGCTGGCGATTTTCTTTTGCAGCCTCTCAACAATCTATTTTCATTTCAGTAAGCAAATCCTCTTCTTTCTTCACCGCTACCACCACAACCACCACCGCTTAATCAAACGATTTTATTTCATATTTTTATAAACAAAAAAATTAAAATGCTCATGTTTTTTTAAACATTTTGCGCGCATAAGTTTTTATTAAATTTAGGTGGTCAATCATGATATCTAATCATTTTTATTCTATTCATAAATTTGGTGGTTCTAGTCTTGCAAATGCAAGAAAATTTAGAGAAATCGAGACATTGCTGGCCGGTAATAAAGAAATCATCGTCGTTTCAGCCACACAGGGAACTACTTCCTCTCTGCAATCGGCTCTTGACGAAGCAAAATCTAGCCTGGCCTATATCGAAATTTTAGAGAAAATAGAAGAAAACCATTTCTCTCTAATCAATGAATTAGCAATCGAGAAAACGAATCTTATTACGACGATTCAAAATGATTTTTTTAAAATAAAGGATATTTTATATGCGGTTTATTTAACTGGCTCTTATTCAAAAGAAGTGCAAAATCTCATTTTAGGTTATGGTGAATTATGGTCGGCAAATATCTTAAATGGATATCTTGGTCAGAATAATAAAGTTTCATTTTTGGATGCCTCAAAAGTCTTATTTATTTATGAAAAAGAAGGGGTGATTTGTATCGACTGGGAGAAAAGCAGAACGGCCTTATCTACTTATATGGAATCTGCTGATTTTAATCAACTTGTTATTACTGGATTTATTGCTTCATCAATAGATGGAAAAAGAACTATTTTAGGAAGAAATGGCAGTGATTTTTCTGCGGCTATTTTTGCAAATTTATTTGATGCAAAACTACTAACAATTTGGACTGATGTGGATGGAATTTATAGCGCAGATCCGAATCTTGTGCGCTCTGCATTTATGATTGAGTCCTTATCTTACAAAGAAGCGCTTGAGCTTGCTTATTTTGGTGCGAAAGTTTTACATCCGATGACCATCGCACCGCTTGTGGAAAAGCAAATTCCTTTATTTATCAAAAATAGTTTTAATCCACAGTCAAAAGGAACGCTTATTTCAGCTCAACCAGAAAAATCGACGCAGCTCATTAAAGGTATAAGTTGCATTGAAAAGGTAGCCTTGATCAATATCGAAGGTAGTGGTCTTATTAGTGTTTCTGGGCTGACTTCACGTGTTTCAGATATTTTATATCGAGCCCAGATTAGAGTTTTGCTGATTTCGCAAGCGAGTTCTGAACATTCGATATGCCTTGCCGTTCCCAATTTATTGCTCAATAAAGCACTCGATGCGTTGTTTGAGCATCTTCATGCAGATATCGAACGTAAGCACATCGCAGGAATTTATGCTCGGCTAGATTGCGCCATTTTATCCGCGGTAGGAGACGAAATGGTAGGATCTATTGGTGTCGCTGGCCAGTTTTGTACTGCTTTAGCAAAAGCGAATATCAATATCTGTGCTATTTCACAAGGTTCATCAGAGCGCAATATCTCGGCGGTTATCAAAAATACAGAGATCAAAAAGGCAATGCAAGCTGTGCATGCTGGGTTTTACCTTTCGCGTAAAACGCTGGCTATTGGCTTAATTGGTCCGGGAGCCGTAGGAAAAAAATTACTGCAACAACTGCAAGAAACGATAAATCAATTAAGCACTGCCTATCAGATGAATCTCCAAGTCTTAGGGATTATGGATAGTCAGAAAATGTGGTTAAGTGATAGGCCGATTCATCTAGAGCATTGGCAAGAGAGTTTTGCTAACCAGGCCGTCAAAGCCGATCCGGCAAGTTTTATTGCGCATTTCGCTCAGGGATCGATTCCGCATAATGTGATTATTGATTGCACTGCAAGTCAAGCCGTCGCTCATAAATATCAGTCTATTTTGCAACAAGGCATTCATGTTATTACACCAAATAAGCATGCTAACGCTGATGATTTATCGTATTACAAGCAATTAAAAGCGCTGAGAAATTTAAATAATCATTATCTCTACGAAGCGACTGTTTGTGCAGGTTTACCAGTGATTTCGACTTTACAAGATCTCATCAAAACAGGGGATGTGATCGAAGAAATTGAAGGCGTTTTGTCAGGAACTTTAAGTTATATTTTTAATGAAATGGCAAAAGGACGTTCATTTTCTTCAGTGGTGATTGATGCAAAAAATCGAGGATTTACTGAACCAGATCCTCGTGAAGATTTATCTGGAATGGATGTGGCAAGAAAACTGGTTTGTTTAGCCCGCGAAATAGGTCATGACTTGAGTTTGGATGAGGTGGCGATTTATGACTTAGTTCCCGCGGAATTAAAAGATTGTGATCTGGCAGCCTTTCTCGCTAATTTAACTAACTATGATCATGCAATGGGCGAATGGCTAAGGCAAGCAAAAACTAAAAATCAGCATTTGCATTACGTTGGTTCCATCAATCGAGAAGGCAAATTGCAAGTAGCCATCAAATCCTTACCCAAAGAACATCCATTTTCTAGACTTGAAGGAACGGATAATATGATTATTTTTCGCACTAAAAGATACCAGGAGAGACCTTTGATTATTCAAGGCCCAGGTGCAGGTGCAGAAGTCACCGCTGCAGGTATTTTTGCTGATTTATTACGTTTAGTCTCTTTTTTGTCGTGAGGGGGAAATATGATTAATTCAGAAATACAGCGCGCCAAGGCCTTTGCCCCGGCCACTTGTGCGAATGTGGGTGTTGGATTTGATATTTTGGGTTTTGCCCTTGAAGGGGTTGGGGATGAAGTCACGCTGATTAAGCGTGACGACCACAGAATTGTGATTGAATCCATCGATTCCCCAGATAATTTGCCATTGGCTAATGATAAAAATACGGCGTCCTTGGTTATTGAAAAATTTTGTTCAAGCTTAAACTTAGATCTTGGCTTTTCAATTCATATTAAAAAAGGGATCCCCCTGTGTTCGGGGATGGGTGGTTCAGCGGCTTCCGCTGTTGCTGCTTTGATTGCCTGCAATGCATTTCTGCAATCGCCATTGTCACTTTATGAATTAGCAGAGTTGGCTCGTTTAGGCGAGCAATTAGCGAGTGGAGAAGCGCATGCAGATAATATTATTCCCTGTCTTTTCGGTGGTCTTACTTTAATTCATTGCCAAGATCCTTTAAAAGTAATTCAGTTACCTACTCCGAAACTTTATTGCGTGCTTATTCACCCTCATTTAAAGGTATCTACTCGTGATGCCCGAAATGCGCTCGCAAAGGAAATTAGTTTAAAGAAACAGGTCCAACAGTCCGCTCAGTTAGCATCTTTTATTTCTGCTTTATACGAAAACGACTATCAACGGCTACAGCAATCAATGAATGACGTCATTATTGAGCCGCAACGTGCTCAATTTGTCCCGAATTTTTATAAAATCAAAGAGGCTGCTTTGCAGGCGGGGGCGTTAGGTATGTCATTTTCTGGCTCAGGTCCCGCTTTATTTGCTTTTGCGCGAACGATGAAAGAGGCCGAGCTCATTAAAGAGGCAATGCGTTTGCACCTGCAAGAGGAAAACCTTGGCTCTGACTGGTGGATTTCACCGATTAGTGAAAGAGCTGCTCGTCTGATTTAAGCAATATTGGAGACTATTATGTATTTTATCAGTACTCGTAATCAAACTACTCCAAGAGGCTTGTCTGCAGCCCTTGCCGAAGGTTTGGCTGCTGACGATGGCTTGTTTATTCCGCAACAAATGCCTACTTTCTCTCATTCTTCCTTTCCTGCGGGATTATTTTATCCTGAATTTGCAAATCGATTGCTCAGTTATTTTTTTAAAGATGATGCGCTTGCTCCTTCATTAATCCAATTCTGTAATCGGGCTTTTAATTTTCCTGTGCCCATGAAGCGACTCAATTCCAACACTTTCGTGCTCGAGCTGTTTCACGGCCCGACTTCGTCGTTTAAAGATTTTGGTGCGCATTTTTTAGCCGAATGCTTATCGGCGATTGCGGATTGTCGCAAGACGATTATGGTGGCCACTTCGGGGGATACTGGTTCAGCGGTCGCCAGTGCGTTTTATCGAAAATTAAATTATCGCGCTGTCATTCTTTATCCTAATGGTCAAATATCAGCTAAACAAGAACATCAAATGACTTGCTGGGGTGAAAATATTTTTGCTTTCGCGGTCGATGGTAGTTTTGATCAATGCCAGCAATTAGTTAAATCCGCTTTTAGAGATCCGCATTGGCAAGGGCCAGGATTGAGCAGTGCGAATAGCATTAACATCGGCAGGCTTTTGCCACAAATTGTTTATTATGCTTATAGCTCTATGGCGTTTTTTAGACAATATCAAGAGAAACCTGGGTTTATTATCCCGAGTGGAAATTTAGGAAATGCGACGGCCGCTTATTGGGCAAAAGCGATGGGTTTCCCAATAAGAGAGCTTGTTTTAACGACCAATGCTAATCGCGTTTTAGTGGATTATTTGCGGACTGAGAAATATCAAGCTCGACCCAGTATTGCCACCCTGGCTAATGCAATGGATGTGGGTAATCCCTCTAATCTCGAGCGCTTAGAGTATTTACTGGGCTCATTTAACGATTTTAAACAACAGGTCAAAGCGTTTAGCGTGAAAGACAAGGAAATCCAAAACACGATAAAACGGATTTATGATGAGGAGGCTTATATTTGCTGCCCTCATACAGCAACTGCATTTTATGCTCGCCAGCACTTAAAAGAACAACCCTGGATAGTCGTTGCAACCGCAGATCCCTGTAAGTTTGATAAGGTGATTGAGCCTATTATTAACGCCAAAGTTCCCCTATCACCACAACTACAACGATTGTTGGCTAAACCGACTAAAATTCAACCTGTAGAGGCAAACCTTAATGCAATAAGGGCACTTATTGAATGATTTTTTAGAGAAAATCGATATAAAATAAGGCCTTGTGGATAAGTTTGCACAAAATTGGATTGATAGAGGAAAAAAAACACATAAAAATTAATAATCTTCTGATTTTAAAAGGATTTCAATGGCAAAGCTTATTATCCTTTAATCCACAAATTCTGTGGATAACTCTGTGGGTTTCTAGTTGAATTCTTGAAAAAACTTGAGCTTAGCTTCCTGCTCTGATTTATACCAACATGAACCCGCGAGAGAGGCGTACAAAATGGAGTAACTGTCTTTTAAGACTTTTGCTACGCTAGTCTACAAATCCCCGTGGCTTGACCACGGTTTTTCCATTTTCAATTGGGCTAGGAGCGGCATGAACCCCGCGATCAAAGCCGCTGGGATTCGCTGTGCTAAATAGACGATATTCTCAAGACAGATTCTACATTTTGCGTGACAAAATGGCTCAAGTCATTGTCTTATTAGCCTGCTTTTTATATGATTTCGCATCGAAACTCATCTACAATAGTCTATGCTTGATCAAATCGCCCAAGCTTTTCTTTTTTTCAGCAATGACATTATTATCATTCCTTTGCTTATTATGGGCTTTATCTGGCTAAATAGGATCACTTTTTACCATGCTGTTTGTTTAATTTTTCTAACGATCCTGGTGAATGTTGCATTAAAACTGAGCTTTCAAGTTCCTCTCTCTCCTGCCTTGCATAAAAAGGGGTATGCTTTTCCTAGTGGGCATATGCAGCTAGTGACTACTTTGTATACCTGGCTAGCTTTTAGGGTAAAAAATTGGTGGCTCAGCCTAGCCATAGCAGCTTTATTAATTGGGATAGCCTTAAGCTTGGTGCATTTTGGTTACCATACCTATTATCAAGTCCTTGCCGGTGCCTTTTTCGCATTGCTATTGCTCATAAGTTATTATTTCGCTTTTTTGAAATGGCCTAAAAATACGCCTTGGTATATCTTAGGCGCAGCCACCCTGTTAATGGCTTATATGTATTGGCGTGCTGGCGAAATATTAAGCTATGTTTGGGTTAGCTATTATGGTCTTTGGGGACTCACAATTGCTGAGCAAATTGCTAGTAAAAAAGTGGTGGCCGCTTTTCGATCGCATAAATTATTAGCTACTTTGCTGTGTTTGGTCGCCCTATTGTTAGTTCAACTGTTTTTTCATTACCTAATCAATAATCAATACTCAGCTATCTATCAATTACAATGGTTATTGGTTGGGTTCATTGTTCCTTGTGTCAACTTTTGTGCGACAGGATTTATTAGCCGAATAAAAAAGAAAGAGATTTAGGATAATAACTTACAGGTTTGCATCGGGGGTTTTAACAGATTCTTCAGATTCCTCTTTTAAACTGATTGCCAGTTTTTGCGTCGAATCCGACATTTGACTCCAATTAGCCTCTTTAAAATCAACAACGGTAAGCCTTGAATTGGTATACAGAGTAAAACAAATAGCTTCCCCACTTTTGAAACCAATCAAATCAACTTGATTATATTCTTCACCTTCTTTATCAGCACATCTTAGTTCACTAATGTATAAGTTTTGCGCCATCATTGTTTTGAGGTCTACGAAGGGCCCATCAGTTCTTTTTTGGTTAGTCGGGCGATTGAGATAGGTTTTGATTGCTGCATTCAGAAACATCACGGTCCCGTCTAGATGGGCTTGGTTTTCGAGGGTTTTAATGGTCATATAATCCCCTTTTAAAAACTCAACTCTTTCTAGTATAGACAGAATTCAACTAAGGGAAGGCCAATAGCTCGAATATTTTATTCATTTATCGTATGAACAAATCTTTGCTACAGTTAAGGATAGGCATTTTATATTGACCAAGACTTAATTGCTTAGAATTTAAAATGCTGCGACAGGTACTATAAAATCAAACTCAAATAGGCTGTGTGGATATATATGGATTTTTCGTTAAATTTATTTATTATCATCGCTGATCAATGCATGTTGTTCATTATCAACATGTTGGTAGCTCGTCATGCAGGTGAAGAGTTATTTGGTGATTTTTCTGTAGCGACCAGGTCGTTGTTGTTATTAGCAACCATTGTCACCTTCGGTATCGACTCAATCATTGCCTATTATGTGCCGAAATATTTTGTGCGAAAAAGATTCGATGATATCGCTGATTTAACCACCTCGTTGAGAACATTTTTGCAACCGATCTATAGGACGCTTTTCCTCGGCGGAGTCCTCTTAAGTCTTGCGATTATTGCATTGAGCCGTGCAATTGGGGATGTTAGTCTTTTCGAGATTTCGCATCCCTTTTTCCTATTTCTTTGGGGGGCTGTCGGTATCTCTTTATACTCAATATTTATTCAATTTTTTCGTGCCGTTGATTATATGCGCACGGCGATTCTTTTAAGTTTAACGCAAACAATATTTTATTTTCTACTCACTTTATTTACTTATTTTTTTCTATATCCAGTTCTATTTCATGATAATCGACATTATTTTCCGCACGTGATGCTGATTGGTTTTATTCTAAGTTATGTACTTATTGTATGGGTGTCTTTCGCGATTGAGAAAAAAACAGAATTAAAGGAGCTTTATTACAAAAAAGGTGTGATGGGTAGTTTGAACTGGAAAGAAAAAATGTATGGCTATACTTTGCAGAATTTGAATAGGTATGTCTTTTCTACCATTCCTTTATTGATGATTGAATTATTCGGTTCTGGAAAAGAATCCGTTGGATTATTTTCAGCGATAGTGTCTATTGTTTCTTTGGCATTTATCGCCCTGAATCCCATTGGTATTTTGATTGGGCCGGAGATTTCTGCTGCCTTTGCACAAACCCGCGAGGTTTTAAAGAAAACAGTGACTAAGTATATATTACTCAGCTTTTTAGTGTCCCTGGTTGTTGTATTGATTGTTGCCTTTAGTGCTAAGGAGATTCTTCTGCTGTATAAATCAGGTTTTATTAGAGCGCTACCCTATACTTATTTTTGCTTAATTAATATTATTACTTTCTCTATTTCTATGCCTTTATCCAGGGTGATTCAGTATTCAAAACGGGGAAATAAAATAGGGGCAAAATTAACTATTGCTATGTTATCGTTGCAATTTTTGGCCTGCCTTATTTTAATTCCTTTATACGATTTGATGGGAGCAGTTATTTGTTTTGTAGGGATCAATATTGTATACAATATAACAATGATTTATCTGGCAATTAAAATTTATCACAGTGATCCTTTCGGCCAAGAAGTGATTTAGCCGTTTAATCCGAATGTTCCAAAAGCAATTCTTTAGCGTGAGATCGCGTTTGTTCAGTAATCGTTAATCCGCCTAACATACGAGCAATTTCATCCACTTTTTCAGCCTGAGATAATTTCACAATTCGTGAAAAAGTTTGTTTATTATCCGAATGTTTTTCAACAATGAAATGATGATGAGCACAGGAAGCTACTTGCGGTTGGTGGGTGACACAAAAAACTTGCAATCGTTCACCTAATTTACGCAATAACTGCCCCACGAGTGCAGCAGTTGCACCGCCTATTCCGACATCAACTTCATCAAAAAGTAAGGTGGGTGTGGAACCCCGTTGTGCGGTAATCATTTGAATCGCAAGACTAATCCGCGAAAGCTCACCGCCGGAAGCAATTTTTGCTAAAGAATCGGGTATTGTTCCAGGATTAGTACAAACTTTATATTCGATTTTATCCAAACCTTGTGGCTGCATTTTTTCTAAAGTACTAATCTCAATTTGCACTTGGCCTTTCGGCATGCCTAATTGGCGTATACTGTTTGTAATTTCATCGCCCAGCTTTTTAGCATGAATTTGCCGAGATTTTCTCAATTTTAGCGCAACTTCTTCGAAACCTTGCGTTTGCTGACGGTAGAGCTGCTGCAATTTGTCGAGCTGTCTTTCTGAGTTTTTTAATTTTTCCAATTCCTGCTGGAGGCTTGCAGCATGAGCCGCTAACTGAGTTGCATCAACATGATATTTACGTGCCGCTTGATGTAAAACACTAATGCGTGACTCAACCTCATGTAAGCGCTCTGGATCCAATTGAACCTGCTCTGAAAATTGCTGCATTTCGTTAAGCGCTTCTTCGCATTGAATTAATGCTGAATTAATCAGTTCACAGGCATTTTTTATTTGTGGTTGTTCTTGCGGCAAGGCATGTAACGCTTGTAAAACTTGATTTAATCCCTGACAGATATTCGGTTCATCGTCTGCATTTAATAAATGATGAATATGCTGAGCATGTTGCAAATAATCCCGTGCATGATGTAGAAGTTGATGCTCCTCATGCAAGGCCTGCATTTCTCCATCTTTTAAATCAAGCGTGAGTAATTCCTCAATTTGAAAATGTAATAGATCCAGCTTGTCATTTTGATTGTCGAGATTTTGTAAAAGGTCTAATTGCTGCTTTGTTTTTTGACATTCTTTATAAAGCTGACCAACTTCATCGAGCAGTTCAACATGACCTGCATAGCTATCAAGTTGTTGTCTATGCGTTTGGTGCTGCATCAAGGTTTGATGTTGATGTTGGCCATGAATATGGACCAGTATTTCACTCAATTCTTTGACTTTTTGTAAGGGAAAAGGTTGGCCATTGATGTAGGATTTAGAGCGACCTTCCGCATAAAGCACACGACGTAGGAGAATTTCGCCTTCTTCGCATTGAATATCATGCTCGACTAACCATTGAGCAGGTTCGGATTGCGCATCAAAATAAAAACAGGCGCTAATATCACATTTTTCTTCACCCACGCGAATGACTGAGGCATCGGCTCTCCCACCTAGGGCTAGCATAAGCGCATCAATCATAATGGATTTACCTGCGCCTGTTTCACCAGTGAATGCAGTCATACCACTGTTAAAATCAATGTCTAATTGTTTTACAATCGCAAAATTTTCAATGCGTAAGGTGGTAAGCATCGTGTTATCCCTGGTGTTTGGATTCCCATCCTAATTTGATTCGTAATGTATCATAATAATGATAATCGCGTGGATGCAATAAGCGAAGCTTCTGTGCATTTTTTTCAATCGAAACTAATTGTCCGGGCTTGACCATGCGTGATTCGTGACCATCGCAACTTACACGTAAATCACTTTCATTGCGTGTACTGATTTTCAAATCAATTTTAACTTCCCCATCAACCACTAAAGGACGAGAACTTAAGCTATGTGAAAACATAGGTACTAAGACAATGGCATTCAATTGCGGATGCATAATGGGTCCTCCGGCAGATAAAGCATAGGCGGTAGAACCAGTCGGTGTGGACAGAATTAGGCCATCGGAACGATAGCGACAGACAAATTGTTGATTGATAATGATATCAAACTCAATTAAATGCGTTTCGTTACCACGCCCTAAAACCACATCATTCAGCGCATCGCCCTCAAAATAGATCGTTTCACCATCGTGAATGCGAGTGTAGAGTAAAAAACGTTCTTCTTCCTCATATTCTCCAGCGAGCACGGAGGCTAAGTGGCTTTCTATATTGTTGGGTGTAATATCGGTCAAAAAGCCCAGTCGACCGCGGTTAATTCCGATAACGGGGACCTTAACCTTAATTGCCATTCGCGCAGCAGAAAGTAGACTTCCGTCGCCTCCTACAACCACAATCAAATCGTGCTTTTGCCCCATCTGGCCTCTCTCCAGGATGGGTAATTTAATATCAAAACTGGCTGCGGTATCGATATCTAAAAATGTATCTATCTTATGAGCTTGTAAAAAATCAACTAAACGATGCAAGCTTTCAGTAACTCCTTCATTAGCGCGGTATTGGCGTGCATAGAGGATGACTCGTTTGAATTTTTGTTTCATGATTGCCGGTTTGAGTAACGTAGTTGGAAGTCAAATTAATCCTATTCTACATTAATATTTTTTTTGCTCAAAAAATCTTTGACAGTGTGACGATCGTCTAGCTAGACTGTCACTGAGATTCACCAGGGGTGCTTTGATTAGTCAAAGCTGAGAAAAACCCTTAGAACCTGCTCTGGGTAATGCCTGCGGAGGGAGAGTGAGATGACTAGCTGTCATTTGCTGCTTGCCTCCCTATTTCTTTAAGTTTTTAAGGAGTTAAGTAGTGAGAACTCGAGATGTTCGTTTTTTTTCAATATCCAATTTTTCCCTTAAGAGTCATCAATCGCCAGTCCATTTCACGATGGCTGACATCCTTAAGCCTAGTGCTCCGCTTATTTCTGAAATAGCTCGCCATCCCTTTAATCTCGGAGTTAAAAAGGGTAATTTGCCGACCTTGGTTTTCAAAAAATACCTTGAGCAAGACAAACGCTATTTACAAAAATGCGCCAAGTCGTTGCACATTTTATCCGAACGCTTGCATGAGCCAAATCATCGGCAAAGGTTTAGGAAATTTTCAGAAGAAATAATCGAAACGGAACAAGAATTACATGATAAATACTTAAAAAAGATACTGCCTTATTCTCTTTTTAATCAGTGTAAATCAAACGGGGTAGAAGAGCTTCCTGTAGTGGGTGAGTATACCAGTTACCTATTGAGGCAGGCTGAAAAGGAGCCTGTTGCAGAAGCGGTCGCGAGTCATCTCGCTTGTTTCTATGTCTATATGAAATTAGGGGAGAATATTAATGTAGTTCATGGCCTATCGGATAACCGTTATTTAGAATGGATTCGCTCTTATTCAAGTGTGAATTTTAGAATATCAACCCAACAAATGTTAAATATATTTAGCGAATTAATTGGACCAATTCAATGTTCTAAATCACAGGCAAGAATTTCATTAGCCTTTTTTAATGCGGTCAAATTTGAGCATGATTTTTTTGACTCGATTTATCCGAAAAACAACACAAGCTGCTCATTATTTGTCCTTTAAGTTTACGGCAAGATATAGATAATTAAGGTTAAAAAAGCAGTTAAAGCTAATAAAGGATGAAGAATCGCCAAGGCTTTGGGAATGGGTTTAGCACGCATATCAAAGATAAACAAAGTTAAACCTCCCAGTGCTGCGACAATGAATAATACAACACTAATGACGAGCAGCGGCTGGAAGTTCCCCTTGAGTATATAGGCAATGATTAGGAGTAAACCAAGTAGTGCAGCGCCTCCATGAATTAAAACCACAGGCCTAGAGGTGGGGCGATCGGATAAAACGGTCACCAATAGGCCTATGCCAAAACATAGAGCAATAATGAATAAAAAAATGGCTGTCATCAACATTTTGCATCCTTTCAAATAATGTTTTAAAGCTAACTCATTCTGCCACTAATAATTAGTCTAGCATGCATTAATCTTCGCTTGCCGCTCGGGATGCCCGCTTCCTCTCAGTTTCTTTCAACGATTTTTTGCGCAAACGAATTGATTGGGGAGTAACTTCCACCAATTCATCATCATCAATGAACTCGAGTGCTTGCTCCAAGGAAAGCTTAATTGCCGGGGTAAGAATGATGTTTTCATCGCTTCCTGAGGCACGGATATTAGTTAATTGCTTTTCTTTGGTGACATTAACCACTAAGTCATTATCACGAGCATGAATACCAACAATCATCCCTTCATAGCATGACACTTGAGGTTCGATAAATAGGCGGCCACGATCTTGTAAGTTGAACAAGGCAAATGCACGAGCAGTACCTTGGCAATTCGCGATGAGTACTCCATTGTTTCGCTTGCCAATGCGACCACGTACCGCAGGTCCGTAGTGATCATAAACGTGGTAATTTAATCCAGTACCGGAGGTACTTGATAAAAATTCAGTATGAAAGCCAATTAAACCGCGAGTTGGAATAATATAATCCAAGCGTACACGGCCTTTACCATCAGGTAACATATTTTGGAGTTCACCACGTCGCTCACCCAGTTTTTCCATAATGCTGCCTTGATGCGCTTCTTCGACATCAACCGTTAAACGTTCGTAAGGCTCCAAAATCTCTTCATTCTCTTCACGCATGATTACTTCGGGCTTGGAAATGGCTAATTCAAACCCTTCACGGCGCATGGTTTCAATGAGAATTGATAAATGTAACTCACCACGCCCCGATACTCTAAATTTATCGGGATCCTCAGTATCTTCTACGCGCAATGCAACGTTATGAAGTAATTCAGTTTGTAAGCGTTCACGAATTTTTCGGCTAGTAACAAATTTTCCTTCTTGTCCCGCAAAAGGTGAATCATTAACGAGAAAGGTCATGCTAATTGTCGGCTCATCCACGGTTAGGGCGGGTAAAGCTTCAACAACATTTGGATCACAGACGGTGTCAGAAATATTAAGTTGTTCTATGCCTGTAATCGCAATGATGTCGCCGGCATTAGCTTCTTCGATCTCGACTCGTTCAAGTCCTTTAAAACCAAGAAGTTGTAACAAACGGCCATTGCGTATGTTTCCTTCCTTATCAATAATTTTCACCGGGGCCTTGGCTTTAATGTGGCCTCGACGAACCCGGCCAATACCAATTGTGCCCACATAAGATGAATAATCCAAGGAACTGATTTGCATCTGGAATGGACCTTCTTCATCCACATCTGGAGGTGCAACGCGATCAATGATCGTTTGTAATAGGGGTGCCATATCGGTGGAATCATCTTCCAAGTCCAATTTGGCATAGCCATTTAAAGCAGAAGTATAAACGACAGGGAAATCTAATTGCTCATCGGTAGCGCCAAGGTTATCAAATAAATCAAATACCTGGTCCATAACCCAATGAGGTCTAGCGCCTGGGCGGTCGATTTTATTAATAACGACAATTGGTTTTAAGCCGCGCGCAAAAGCTTTTTGAGTAACAAAACGTGTTTGTGGCATAGGGCCATCGACTGCATCAACCAAGAGTAAAACACTATCAACCATCGATAAAATACGCTCGACCTCTCCACCGAAATCGGCATGTCCAGGAGTATCAACGATATTAATCTGGTGACCGTGCCAGTGTACGCAGGTGTTTTTAGCTAAGATGGTGATTCCACGTTCTTTTTCTAAAGCGTTAGAATCCATCAAACGTTCGACCTTGGGGGCGCGTTCGTTCAAGGTGCCGGTTTGTTGCAATAATTTGTCTACTAATGTAGTTTTACCATGATCGACGTGCGCGATAATGGCTATATTTCGAATTTGTTCAATCATAATTGACCTATTTTGAGCGATAAAGCGGGCTATCTATCTTTTGAGCAGTGAAGCAAAAGCAGAGTATTGTTCATGGATTTGACATTATACACGGATTGCTCTGTAAATCCTACGTAGGTTGGGCTTTGGCTCAACAAATTCATTGAGCTAAGAGGAAAATGGAGTTATTACAAGCGGATCCCTGTAGCTTTGACCACGGGGCCATCGATCTTGTTCACAAATGCTTTTCTAGCTCTATTCGAATCGCCCCCGTGGTCAAGCCACGGGATTCGCCAGCAAGGTCCAACTAACTATTTTAATCAGAATAAGACGTCGAGACAGACTACCGGCCTCCTCAGCCAGAACGGATTATACAAACCTTCAATGAATAGCCATCGGAACACACATAAAAAAGGTCATCATATAAAATACCGTTTTTTTCAAAAAATGCCTTTCTTTGAGCAAAATCGCCATGACAGTCAGCGCGATAACACCGGGATAAGTTAGCTCGAGAATGGGAGATAGGAAGGCTGCAATTCCTTTAAAATCGAGGAGAGAAATCACAAAAGAGACTCCCGTCGTTATAAGCAGAAGAATATAAAATTTATCCTCTTTTATTTTTAAAAGGGAGCAAAGATATCGAGCATATAAGTTGTTTAAAGCAACTGCTGTTGTCAGGCAAGAAAAAAACATAGCAATGCCGATGAATAGAGTGGCATAGGTACCCATTGCCTGAGAGGCAATACTGGGTAACATCAATTCAGGAGAGGTATTTTTTAGGAGCGAGGTGTAATGTGAGCCTAAAAAGACAAAACCAAAATAGATTAAAGCAAGCAGCGACGCGCCCAAAATACTCGGCTTAATCGCAAACAAAAGAATTTCTCGATTGGTTGCACTGGGTAGCTGTTGCTGGATTTGCGTAAAAATTAGTGCTGAAAAGAAAAAGGCGGCAAATAAATCCATTGTTTGATAACCAGTAGTAAAGCCATTCATAAATGCAGTCTTGGCTAAGACCGTGGTTTCGGGACTAGGCGCTTTAATTGCAGCAATAACAATCATGAGAATTAAGGTAATGAGTAAGATGGGACTCATCCATTTTCCCAAAATTTTGATCATCATTTTATCATTGAGACAAAAAACAAAGGTGATAAAACAGAACAAAAGGCTAAAAGGCATTAACTTTATTTGCGGCATAAGATAACTCAAACTGCCATAGGCCACAGTGATACAACGGGGTACGACTCCAAATGAGCCAAGAAGTGAAAGCATGATAAGAGGTAAAAGGATTCCTGCTAACTTTCCAGCACTGCCAAAGAAAGCATGGTAATTTCCTTGATATAGTTTGATAACAAAAAGTCCCATAAGGGGGAGTAAAATCCCTGTTAAAAGAAGACCAACAAAGCCCATAACCCAGCCATCGCCGGCTGCAAAGCCAATTTGCAGTGGAAAAACTAGATTGCCGGAGCCAAAAAACATCGCGAAGATTGCGAAGCCGTAGATTAAAATGGATTTGTATTGTTGTTGCATGTCCTGTTTCCCAATTTTGGTTTGGTTAGGTGTTAAAAGCGAATTGTGGGGGGGGTTAGTTAGATGGCCGCGGGGGCCACAACAACGACGACAGCGAGAGTACTTACCTCGATTGGAAGAACTGAAAAAGTAGACTGTATCACTAATAAATCGTTCATTCTTTTGTTGTCTTAATGTACAAATAAATTGCAGGCAATTTCCTTTATACACAATTTGCGTGCAATTTGCAAGTTTAATTAGGCTGTTGTGAGGGAATTGGGCGCCTTGTTGATTAAAAAACTCTACCATGAGTTGAATGTATGGATGTATACCCTGAGTTCGTCAGGGCTTCGGCTATTTATGGTGAGGAATGGGCATGGGACTGTTACACCGCCTGGTATTTGCTTGGTTTTATCATTGTGGTAGAACCCGTCATGGGGGCAGTTAATAGTAACTGCTGCCTACAAAAAATGGTTGTTATCTGCAAAAAATGAATTAAAATTGCCGTTTATGCAAGCATAAGCGTGCGATTGTGATAATTTTGAGCGAGTAATCATCATGCCTAAAGAGAGGAAACAAATCAGTTTTTTTGGCGAGAAAAATCCCCGATCTAAACAGAAAGACCAATTAACTTCTAAAATTTCTAAATCTAAACAATCCAGTAAACCAGAGATTATAGAAATAACGTTTAATGACTATTTTGCTGAAGCTATCAGAGACGCTTCACGCATTAGAAACATTTCTAGTCGCAGACAGCGTTATAGTGGAGCTCAATTTGAAGTAGCTCTCATCCAGTTTGCTGATATTAAAATGCTAAAAACCGTTATGGATAAAAATGTTTACGTTGATTTTGATAGCGTTGACATTCAAAGAGATTGGACAGTGGGATTTGATTGGCTTGATCTAGCAGTTAGTTATCGAGATACCCATGCTATCGAATATTTTCAAACCCGCTTGGAGGAAGATGCGTTCCGAAGTGCATATGAAGACTATAAAAAAGAGATTCGCCCAGATTGTACGCTGATAAACTATGAGCAAAACGTGGCGATGGGTTATTCTGTCTAAGTTGGATAATGAATAATGTTGTGGAAAACCGCGCTGACAGAGCCCTTATTGCGATAGCCGTGTGCTTGGTTGGCAGTAAAACGTAAGGCATCTCCTTGCTGTAAAGTTTGCCAAATATTATTCAGCAATACCTCCATCTCTCCACTCACTACAATAACATGTTCAATCACCCCTGGCTCGTGAGCCGTTGATAAGTGCTCACAGCCGGGTGGTAATTCAATCGAAAAAAGCTCGAAGCGCAATTGTTGATCAAAAGGGAAAAGCGTTGTAATGTGAATTTTTTCATTAACGTGACTGAGGCTTTGAGTTTGAACCGAACGATAAATCATGCCTGCGGATTCAATAGGGAATTCCTCGATAAAAGAAGAAAATGAGGTTTGAAAACCACTGGCGATCTTCCAGAGTGTGGCCACAGTGGGACTGGATTCCCCGCGTTCAATTTGACCTAGCATTGCTTTGCTAACCCCCGTTTCCTGCGCCGTTTTGTCCAAACTCCAGCCCTGTTGATGACGTAATTTTTTTAAGGTTTCAGCGATATGATGGGAAATATTTTTCAAAATAACTCCAAAAAAGTATGTGCGTTATAGCGCACAAGCTTGGGTTAAGATAGAATGTGCGTTATAGCGCACAATTTTTCCACTAGGAAGACCATTATGTTCAATAAGTTCATTTTTGCCAATCTTACTGCAGGATTTGTGACGGTCATGGTTGGTTTTACCAGCTCCGTAGTGATTATTTTTCAAGCGGCAGCGGCAGCGGGTGCTAATTCTGCTGAGGTGAGTTCGTGGTTGCTTGCGCTCGGACTCGGCATGGGTATAACAAGCATCGGACTCTCACTTTTATATCGCGTTCCAATATTAACTGCCTGGTCAACACCGGGCGCTGCGCTACTGGCTACAAGCTTAACAGGCGTATCGATGCCTGAAGCGATAGGAGCGTTTATTTTTTCAGCATTACTTATCATCCTATCAGGATTTACCGGATGGTTTGAAAAGCTTATGGCCCGGATTCCGCGTTCACTGACCTCGGCAATGCTTGCCGGCATTTTATTACAGTTTGGGATGAATTTATTTGTAGCAATGGAACATCAATTCGTCTTAGTGATTGCAATGTTCGTCAGTTATTTAGTGGGCAAGCACTTATTTCCTCGTTATGTCATTATTTTTTCTTTGTTATTAGGTATTTTCATTGCCAGTTACGCGGGTTTATTTAATTTAGCGAATTTTCATGTCGCTCTATCAACACCACAATTTGTTATGCCTGAATTTTCTTGGCCCGTGCTGATGAGTATTGGTATTCCGTTATTCATAGTGACCATGACGTCGCAAAATATTCCCGGTGTAGCGGCACTGCATGCCTCGGGTTATAATCCGCCGATCTCAGCTTTAATCAGCTGGACAGGGCTTACTACTTTAATCCTTGCCCCATTTGGAGGCTATGCGCTTAACTTAGCAGCCATTACCGCGGCAATTTGCATGGGTAAAGATGCTGACCCGGATCCCAAGCTACGTTATCGTGCTGCGGTCTGGGCTGGTGTATTTTATGTAATAACAGGTATCTTCGGTGCTACTGTTGTGGCTCTATTCGCTGCTTTTCCCAAAGAATTAGTGTTAGCGATAGCGGGCTTGGCTTTATTAAATGCAATAGGTGGAAGTTTAAAATTGGCAGTTGATGATGAAACTCACCGCGAGCCAGCGCTCATTACTTTTCTTATCTCTGCTTCGGGTATCTCTTTATTGGGTATTGGCGCTGCATTTTGGGGGCTAGTGGCAGGTAGTTTAGGCTATATTATCAATTCAACTATACTTTCTGCTAAGCGAGATTTAGCAAAGATCTGAGTTGTTATTCTGGCTAGTATGAGAGGAATTTTTGATGATGAATAGCGAACTTCTATTTTGCTTAGAACAAACACAGTCCCCTACGCATTATAATTTACATCGTTATTTGCAAGAGCGAGGTTGGCAGACCTGTTCTTCTCAAGAGCAAGCTAATTTTAGCGATGATAATCTGCAGTTTAATGCCCAAGCGGCAGAGTCGCTTGAATTTAAACACTTATTGGCGAAGCTCGTTACACAGTATTGCCCTGAAGTGATGCCAATAACCTATTGTATTAATGATGAAAATTGGCCGCTAGTTTTAAATAAAATTGCCAATAAATATTATTTATTCCACGATCAATTTGCTGATCTAATTGATGATTTGGCGTGGATTCTGAAACCGGCTCTTCTTAATAATGGAAAAGAGATTAAAATTTTTAAGAAATTAAGCGAGCTTGAGCTGCATTATTTGAGTTCTAAACGCTTAGGTGGCGAGCATGTTTTACAGCAGTATATTACCCATCCCCATTTATTAAGAGATGATCGCAAATACAGTATTCGCATGTTTGTTGTTATCACCAATTATGCCGGCACCTATTTGTATCCTCATGGCTATTTTAATGTGGCCATGCACCGCTTCGCGCCGGAGGATTTTTCTGATTTGCGACCCCATTTAACCAATGAGCACCTAGAGGAAGAGGAGTCCAATGTGATCCAAATCCCTTCGCAGCGTTTTGAGTTATTTGCAAGCTTGTATCCGCAAATTAAAACCCTTATCTCCTCTGTTATTAAGGGATTAAAGCAACTACATCCCCAAGCTTTTGTCTGCGATAAACGTCGTCATTTAGCAATTTATGGCTTTGATTTTATCGTCGATGATCAAGGACATTTATGGCTTTTAGAAGCAAACCATGGTCCCTGTTTTCCCATCTCTGATGATCATCCTTTGCAAAGCCATCTCTATTATGATTTTTGGCAGCATTTTATGGATAGCTTTGTAGAGCCGATTGCCTTAGAAAAATCTTCCAATCAAATTCACTATGGTCTATTTGAACTTATCGGAATTTAACCGCAAAAGTTTGGTTTTAGACTAGGCTATAAGTATATCCATTCGATTTAAATTATAAGGATATGAAATGAAAATAATAATCATGGGATTACTGAGTTCACTTGTGTGGGGATCAGCAGTGGCTCGAACTTTGGATACGGCTCATTTTAGAATATTAATTAACTGCCTGGATTCTAAGTCTGAAGCGGGTTGTGAACGGGCAAGTTATGATGGAACCAATAAAGAAAAAAAGGCGACCATTCATTTAGTCGGCAGGCAACTTATGCAAATGTGTGCCGATAAAGTAACTCCCTGTCATTCTCTTGGCTATGAATTCACCAATGGCAATACCATTTATTTTATCTCTGAAGATGGCCATCTTAAAGTGACGGATGGCTCTAAGGTCTTAGTGGATGAGGTCGGGGAATGGACTTATGATTGAGATTAGTTTTGGAGGTATCTCTATCTACAAAGCGAAAACAAGGCCCTCCATTTAGTAAAAAAGAAACTAAACTTAAAGTAGGGAAACAAGTTTTGCAGGAAGGTTGGTATGAACAGGTTATTTAATGGTGCATTAGTTGCACTAATAACAGTGGTTATCGTTTTCTTTGCACCGGCTGCCAATGCGGATCCAACCCAAGTGTCGTTACCGGGTAGCGCTGCTCCTAGTGGTGTACCTCAACAGAAAAATGCAGTTCACTTTAATGTGAATGATAGCGGGGTACGTTACTATAATCCCGGTTCAGTTGGACCTAATACTGTACCGAACAATGTGAATAGTAATGGAACCGTGTATACGACGCCTGGGATCTTAAATGGAACTGATAATAGTAGGTGATGGAACATGCAAAGTTTTCTCTTGCTGAGATCTGCGGCGCTATGGTGTGAAGGCTTAAAAAAGGATTAACTATTTCTGGTATACAGTTTGCTACACTAAAGTTAGGAAGTATAGGCAGGGGGATATAATGGGAAAGTTAATTTTGCATCCCACCGAGATGAGTCAATGGCATGCATTGGTGAATGAAGCGCAGGCCACAACTGATTTAGTGCTTAACGAAAACACGGAAAGTTATTTGGTTTTTCTGCTTATGCGTTTTTCTCAAGGTAGTCAATTAATTGAATCCGTTATGGCGCTCGATTTTCTTGAATCACTACGAACCACAAGACGTCGGCAGGCTGAATTGTTACGCGAGGTGGGTGATAAAAGCTTACTTTTTTGCGGTCTTTTTCCAGGTATGGCCAAGAAGCGCAATGTCAGCTTGAATTATTTCGCTGATATGGGCCAAGCAGCTTATTTAACCGTTGGGGAATTGTACGAAAGCCAAGCAGGATTATATTTTCAATTAAGCGAACAATTTTTGACGATGCAACAAATATTACGAGCGATGCGTAATGAGTTCTTTCAATTTTCTGCTGTGGACAGCGTCATTATTTCTCCACCAGATCTTCCAGTACAATAGACTTTCTACCATTCCAAACCGAGATGCTCCTCGCCAATCACTGATTTTAACCCTCCACAAGCGGGGTGCTTCTGGTTTGATATTTACGACCCCCCATGCAGTGACAATGACTTTAAGTAAGGAAAATAGTTTATAACAGCGTAAACCTGCGGCGTCGAGCGCGGGGAACCAGATTCCTAGACTAATCCTCTCAAGGCTTACGAAATAACATCGTAATATCAATAGGATCATAGCTATACTGTTTATTACAAAAATCGCAGCTTATCTCTACTTTCCCTTTTTCCTGTAATAATTTTTGCGCCTCTTCTTCACCAAGAATTTTCAATACATCTTTCATTTTCTCTTCACTACAGCGACATTTGAAACTGACTTTGCGGCTATCGAAAATGCGTAATTCTGTTTCATGGTACAAGCGATGTAAAAGCGTTTCGTTATTTAAATTCAATAATTCATCTTCACTGACCGTTTGACCGAGCTGGACTGCATACTCCCAAAATTGTTCACGTTGAACTGTATCTTGATCGGGCATTAATTGCAGCAACATACCTGCCGCCATATCGTCGTTGACTGCTAACCACAAACGAGTAGCGACCTGTTCTGATTGCGCAAAATAATACATTAAATTCTCACTCATCGAGGTCGATTGGAGCGGAACCATGCTCTGATAGGCTTTAGTGCTGTTATGTTGGTTAATGGTTAAAACCATTTTGCCTTTTAAAAAGGCTTCTGCGTAATCAGCGATTTCAAGATTTTCTTGATAAAGTGCAAAGGCTCTTAAATGTAATTGATGATTACACTGAACAAGCAGTAAAGGTAGCCGCTTATCTCCTTGAAACTGCAGACTTATATCCCCTTCAAATTTAATACTTCCTGTTAAAAGAAGACAGGAAATCATGGCTTCTCCTAATAAATTCTTCACCATCGGTGGATAGGGTCGTTGATTTAAAATCGTTTGATAAGTTTCTTTCAGATGAGCAATTTCACCGCGAATACTGGCATGCTCAAACATAAAACGTTGCAGAGAATCTGTGTCTTTCATAGTAGCCTTCTAAATTCAAGATACTTTAAAATCAATTAATCTACTATTCTAGCATAAAGAAGATTGCCTGCCTGCGCTGGGCGCGCGATAATGCTCCCTTTTTGTTCGGGCGAAGACATGCTTAATTCACAACAAATGGCGGCGGTTAAATACATCGATGGTCCATTGTTGGTATTGGCCGGAGCAGGCAGTGGCAAAACACGGGTGATTACTCAAAAAATTGCCTATCTCATTGAGCAATGCGGTTACGCTGCACACACCATTTGCGCAGTGACTTTTACCAATAAAGCAGCCAATGAAATGCGTGCGCGTGTGGCTTCAATACTACCAGCATCTAGTCGACGCGGCTTGAAAGTGGCCACCTTTCATACTCTAGGTTTAAGTATTCTAAAACGAAATGTAGCTTTGTGCGCTTTAAAAAAGGGTTTTTCTATTTTTGATAGCGAAGATTGTCAGCAGCTTTTGCGAAGTTTTTTGCCAGTGGGTAAAGCAAGTGATCGTGACTACCTGATGCAGGTTCAGCATCAAATTTCTCAATGGAAAAATGATTTGTTAGACCCTGAAGAGGTCGCTCATTATCCAGCAACTACCCCAATTTGGGATGAGGTTTTACTCATTTATCCACGTTATCAGCAAGCTTTAAAAGCGTATAATGCAGTCGATTTTGATGATCTTATTCGTTTACCAGTTAAGCTTTTAGCCGATCATCCAGAAGCCCTCGAATATTGGCAAAATAAAATTCGTCATTTATTGATTGATGAGTATCAAGATTCGAACACCAGCCAATATCGACTAGTGAAATTACTGGTCGGCGCGCGAGCACAATTTACGGTTGTGGGTGATGATGACCAATCCATCTATGCTTGGCGCGGGGCAAAGCCCGAGAATCTAGCTCAGCTAAAGCAAGACTATCCCCGTTTAAAGTTGATTAAATTGGAACAAAACTACCGTTCCACCAGTAGAATCTTGCATGTAGCGAATCATTTAATCGCTAACAACCCCCATCTGTTCGAAAAAAAGTTATGGTCTGAATTAGGTCATGGGGAATTATTACGCGTTCTCTGTTGTAAAGATGAAAATGATGAAGCAGAGCAAGTGGTCGCCGATTTGATTAGTCATAAATTACGTCAGCGTACTCAATATGGAGATTACTCCATTTTATATCGCGGTAATCACCAATCACGCGTGTTCGAAAAAGTGCTGCGCCATCATGGTATTTCTTATCGCATTAGTGGCGGACAATCCTGGTTTGCTCGTGCTGAAGTAAAAGATGTGTTTGCTTATCTTAAGTTACTTTGTAATGAAGCAGACGATGCTGCTTTTTTAAGAGTTATCAATACGCCAAAACGGGGCATTGGTGATACGAGTTTGGATGCTTTGGGGCATTATGCGCAATCAAGAGGGCAAAGCTTATATAGCTGTGCCGAACATCTGGCCCTAGGCGAGCATCTCGCCGATAAGCCGCGAGCGGCTTTACAAGGATTTAAAAGGTGGTTCGAGCATATTAAGACACGCACTCAGACTGAATCGGTTGTCGAGGTTTTACGCCAAATGGTTGAGGACAGTGGCTATGAAGCCTATATTTATGAGCAATGTGACACGCCTGCAAAGGCCCAAAAGCGCATGGATAATGTTTGGGAATTAGTGGAATGGGTAGGGCGATTGCTCGCTAAGGATCCTAGCAATAATTTGGCCGATGTAGTCAACAAACTTATATTGATTGATATTTTAGAACAATCTGATGAACAGGATGCCGAAAGCCTACAATTGATGACTTTGCATGCGTCAAAAGGCTTGGAATTTCCCTTTGTTTATCTGGTTGGCATGGAAGAGGAACTATTACCCCATCGTGTGAGCATCGATGCTGAACAAATTGAAGAAGAGCGCCGCCTTGCCTATGTAGGTATTACCCGCGCGCAAAAAGGTTTATGTTTTACTTTGGCAAAACAACGTCGGCGTTTAGGCGAGTTACAAGATTGCCTGCCAAGCCGTTTTTTAGAGGAATTACCCCAGGATCAGTTGGAATGGTTCGGAAAAGGCGAGCGTAATGAAGCCAAATCAAAAGCACTGGCCCAATCGCATTTGGCGGGATTAAAGAATTTATTAGAGCAGTCGTAGGTTGGACCTTGGCCAACCTACTTTTTTTAGACACTCGCTTTCGCGGAGTTAGAGGATCTCCCTCAAGATTAAGCTGCAGGTGCGCCAATTCGTTGAGGTAAGTCTTTTTCAAGGAAGGTTTGTGTACGTGTATTGCCCTCGGCTCGGAAGAAAGAGTAATCGTGTCGCTGCTTGTTATAGAATTCATCTTTATTCGTTTCGGCGTCGGCAGATATACAGTCTTTAATGCTTTCTTCAGATGGGTTATCCAGATGAAGAAGGTTACTACGAAGCTGTTTCAATTTTTCAATTTTCCCTGACGCAAGCCCCTGAGGATCTAAACTCACCGCGCTTAAATGCTTGTCGATATATTTGGAAATTTGCTGAGCAGAATGCTCCACTTTCCATTCAGCAGAGGATTGTTTAGCCTCCTTTTTGAAAGTGATTGATTCTTCTTTGGCTTTCCCTGTTTGCCTTCGCAAAGCTTCATCCCATGAAAGGGTTGTGTCACTATTGTGGATGCCTGTTAGAGAAAAGATAAGATCAAGCTGTTGAGCATTTGCTGATTCATGGGGTTCAGTTATTGCTGATTTGAGCTCGGCAATTGCATCTTGATTAGTTTCATTTGACTTAATCTTGGTGACTTTTTCCTTGTTTACGTCGGCATAATAGAGTTGATCATTATGTAAAATCACTGCGCTTTTGCCTTGTAGTGCTAACTCCTTAAATTTGTGCGGTTTGGTATCCATTTGCAAAAGATCACATTCTTGCTGAGGTTTTGTCATTAAGCGTGTCGCCGCCCAATCCCAACCTGCTGCAGCGTAAAAAAGTGGAAAAAAGAGCAGTTTAAGCAACTGAGTTGGGATATCTGTACTGTGATCATGCCCATGGCCTTCTTTAAGTCGCTCTTTAATAAGACTTTTAGTGTCATGGCCATGTTTATGACTATGGAAAAGATCGCCGAGGAAAAAATGCAAATCTTCAAAAAATTCGCTAGTAAATCCAAGCCCTGTCGAAACAGTTTCAGGGATACCAGGAACTCTGTCTGAAGAGACTGCAATGCTGATTAAATGACCTAAAAATAAAATTAGACGCAATGGGACAAACGTCAGGAGTAAAATTAAACGCGGTAAATTGAGTAATTGCAGCAGATTTTCATTGTTGCGCAAAGCCTTAAATTCTTTAGAAAAGATATGCCCCATCCTTTTCCAAAAACCGTCTTCTGCTTTAAAAGCATCACGGATAAGTTTCAATGAGGTAATGACATTTTCCAGGTTAAAGAAAAGCTGGGCAATTCCAGTAATAAGAGCAATACCACTGGCAATAATATTGGGAATTTTACCCATCCAAGCATAGAGTGGGCGAGTATGTTTAGCGACGGTCCACCAAGTACCTGCCGTACAGACAGTAAGAGCAACGGTTAAAGAAAGTAAAACCACAGCAGAAACTGCTATGGTGACGCTACGGACTGTTATTCCTTTATCGAGATCCTTACGTACTTTGCTATACCCTTTACGCAGTGAATCGTTATTAATCATATCGGTTACTGCATTATAAATGAGGAAGGTATAAGCCGCGCCAGCTAAAATAGCCAGAGGGATAATTATTGCAGGCAAAGTTGTAATTGATATTGCTGCAAGGATAGGAAGAACAGCAAAGGCATCGACTAAAAGATAGGTCGTGCCCAAGCTCATGAAGATCCCGGCTAGCACACTGAATATTTTGACACCATTAAATATTTTTTGTCGAGATTGTAGTAGTGCTTGAACCTCTGCCTGCCCGTTCTCTCTGAGACAAGCACGCAGCTCAGATGCATACCGGGTTAATTCGGTATCTTCATCCAATGAAAACAATTGAACAGCAAACCATTTTTCCATGTCACGCAATGTTTTTTCAATTTGCTTTTTGCGCAGTTTTGAAGCTTCATCTAAGTGTTTATGATCGAACTTATGCAATAAGCGCACTAGGGTTTCATAATCTTTAAAATATTGCGGACAATTCTCTGCTGACGTATCAATAAGCCCTTTAGCAAATAACTTCAGGAGATATTCGTTAGCAAGATAATACATTAGATAATTTGGCTTAAAATATAACTTATTAAGAGCGCCTTTAATGCCTTGTAGATAAATTTCTCCCTCATAGGCACCGGATAAAAAGAAACAGCTAATCGCTAAAGGAAGAGCAGACACGATCGCCAATAGACCCGTGAAGCTTAAAAAAGCGATAATTAAGCTGGCGCCGGCGGTAAAAAGTAAAATAAGGGTATAGTAAAGTAGTTTTCTTAGGTTTATATAGTAGAGTAGTTTTCTTAGAGTCATTATTCACCCCGCAAAGCAGTTTTAAGAGGAAGTGAAACTTTATAACAAATGAAAATGATTATCAATAAGAATGAGATTAAAAAAAAAGCATTGTGGCCTAAGGTGGATTTTAATGGGACCATCCCGTTCGATTTATTTAAACAAACAATAGGTTTCTTAGAATTTATAGCTTGTATAAATTGACAATAAATTTTAAGAAAGAAATAATGGCCTTTAAAGCTAAGGATCACGTTTGAGTATCCTCCAAATGAACAAAGAAAAAGCTGTAATTATAATTCCTACCTACAATGAAGCCGCTATTATTGAGGAAACTATAGAAAAAGTGTTTCTCGAAGTAGCTCATGTTTCTAATTTAGAGGTCCAAGTATTAGTTTTTGATAGCAATTCTAATGATGGAACGCAGGATATTTTATACAAACTGCAAAAAACCTTTTCTCAATTACATGTCAAAACAGAAGAATCAAAATCAGGTCTAGGTTCTGCTTATTTTCAGGCGATGACTTATGCTTTAAATGAGTTACAGGCGGATGTTATTGTTGAATTCGACGCCGATTTATCACATCAACCCATCTATCTTCCGCCAATGTTTGCAGCGCTACAACACTATGATGTGGTCATTGGTAGTCGTTATATCATGGGCGGGAGCATTGCAAAAAACTGGGCTTGGAGCCGAAAACTATTATCCATTTTAGGCAACCAGGTTGCTCGTTTAATGTTGACGAGAGAGTATAAAGACTTTACTAGTGGCTTTAGAGTAACGCGCAAAAATGCGCTCATCCAAGCATTGCCTTCAGCGTTTATATCGCAAAATTATGCCTATAAAATAGAACTTTTATGGTTATTGCATAAAAATAAACTCTCTATTTTAGAATATCCAATTCATTTTATCGACAGACAAAAAGGCAAAAGTAAGTTACCTGCTTACAGCATATTTGATTCAATTCGGGTATTATGCAATCTACGATTCAACGAATTAAAACGCTATATTAGCTTGTCCTAAGTATTGAAGTTATGAAAAGCAATTTTAAAGTTCCAATTCTCTTAATAACTATCTCTGTTTTGTTGAGACTATTTTTTATTTTAAAGGCCGATTTATTGGTCCAAGAAGCGTATTATTGGAACTATTCTAACCATTTGGATTTTAGCTATCTCGATCATCCTCCAATGGTTGCTTTACTCATAAAATTGGGCACTTTAATTTGCGGAACCAATGAATTAGGTGTTCGAGTCGCGACGATTCCTTGTTGGCTATTAACAGTTTTTTTTAGTTATCGATTAACGGAATTAATTCAAAAAGGCACAGGAAAGTATTCAATACTTTTGTTATCAATTCTCCCATTTTTCTTCATTCACTCTTTAATTATTACACCAGATGTACCCCTCATTTTATGCTGGTCTGCAACCTTATATTTTCTTTATCAAGCACTTGTTTTAGAGAAGCCGAATAGTTGGTATTGGGCTGGATTATGGATTGGTCTGGGGCTTTTATCGAAATATACAATTGCTCTGCTAGGGTTTTCAACCCTTATTTATATGATACTTTTTTCACGGAAATGGTTTAGCCGTAAAGAACCTTATTTGTGCGCGTTGTTCGCTATTATATTATTTATGCCCGTTATTTATTGGAATTGGACTCATGAATGGGCTTCATTCTTATTTCAAAGTAAACGAAGATTAGAAAATCACTATGTTTTTTCTTTCCATGCACTAGTCGGATTAGTAATTGTTTTTCTAGCCCCAATCGGTGTCTGGGAAGGGTGGCAATTAGTTAGTAACAAATTTTCACCCGCGATAAAAATAAGTGATAATAATAAACGGTTTTTAAAACTATTTAGTCTGATTCCTCTTCTCGTTTTTTCCGTATTTAGTTTGTTCCACGAGCTTAAACTCAATTGGATAGGACCTAGTCTTTTGGCAATTATTCCCTGGTTGCAAATATTAATGAATGAAGACTATAAAAATCGCTTTTCAATGAGTAAAAATTGGGTCTTTACACTAAGTGGATTGCTGTTTTTTTATGCCAGCATTATTTATTGTGTTTATTTCGGCAAACCGCAAGCAATTCATCAATACACTTTTGCTAAACAATTACCCTGGGAGAATTTAACTTCTCAAATACAAAATCTGGCTAAAGATATAGAATTTAATACTAAGAGTTCTCCTATTATAGTGCCTTTGGATACCTACAATATTGGTAGTGAATTTGCTTTTTATCAGGAAAAATTTTTTCAACATGGACAATCCGATTCGATTTACCCCATTATAGGTGCGCATATTTTTGGTACTAATAGTTTGATGTATAAATATTGGGGAAATGTTAAAGAAACCGAAGGAAGAATTTTAATTTTAGTATCCAAAGAACGATACCGATTTAATAATCTGCAAATCTGGCAAAAAACCATTTTCCTCACTTCTGTTTTAGAAATGAATCCCCATGATGAATTAAATAAGACGAGTCCGGATAAACTCTATTATCAAATAGTGAAAAAGATTTAGTAATCCTGAAATAACACTATTAGCCCCCGGTCAAAAAATAGAGTTGGGCCTAGGCTCCCCCCAATCTTTTTTTTACCCGACCGCCATGTAATGCTGAGCGAGGGTGCAACCAAGCATTTAATATTGCATCCTTTTCATTCTCGTGTACTATCAGTGCAAATTTTTATCCCTTTTCTGGAGAAAAGATGTTTTGTTTTCTTAGGCTAAGATACCTTGCTAGTGGTTTGCTCATGGCATTAAGCCCTCTAGTCTCTGCCCAAACACCACCTATAGAGCAGATACAATTACCTCAATGTTTAGCAGCAAAATTATCTCAAACTTATCCCGTACTTGCGGAGAACGGTGAGTTTAAAATCATCGAACTACCCTCAAGCGAGATCAATCCATTAGCCTTATTAGCGGACCAGGCTGGCTGTGGGCGATTCGTGAATCTCAGCCATCATTTTGCAAGGCTTGAGCTAACCAAAAAGCAGCAGCTGGCAACTAAACTGCTATTAAAGCCTGATGTTAAAACACTGGTTAAATCAGAGCAAGGCTATAAAATCCAGCATAAAGCTACTGTTAATAAAGCCTTATCCAAAATTGACGCTGCTATTATCTGGCAAACGCTGACTCATTTAACGAGCTATTACAATCGATCTGCGTCACAACCGACTGGCGTAGAAGCAGCAGAATGGTTGAAATCGCAGTTTGAGCATTTGGCTATGGAATATGGTCGTCAAGATACTGAAACTTATTTTGTGGCTACAGGTACTAGATATAGTCAACCTTCATTAGTCACCGTGATTGGCAAAGACAACAAGGAACCGGCTATTGTTATCGGTGCTCATATGGATACTTTGGACGGTCGCATGCCAGGCGCGGGTGATGATGCCAGTGGTTCAGCAACTATTCTGGAAATGACCCGTATTTTATTAGCATCGCAAACGAAGTTTAAACACCCTATCTATATCGTTTGGTATGCTGCTGAGGAGCGCGGTTTAGTTGGTTCCCAGTTTGTTGTTCAAGATTTCATGGATAAAAAAATTCCTGTGAAAGCAGCTATCCAATTTGATATGACAGGCTATCGCAGTGATGATACAGACCCTACAATGTGGATTTTCCGTGATTATACTGACCCGCAGTTGAGTGGTTTTTTGGCAGAGTTAATCCAAACCTACATCAAGGTCCCCGTCGCCTATTCAAAATGCGGTTATGGCTGCAGTGATCACGCTTCATGGATGGCTGCAGGTATTCCGGCTGCTTTCCCTTGTGAAACCAGTTTTGCCGATCATAATCCCTACATCCATACTGGCGCAGATACGATGAGCTTATTGAATACCGAACACTTGGTCAATTTCACTAAATTAGCTTTAGCATTCACCATTGAGTTAGCTAAGTAAATAGCACTGCGCTTCAGGCCTCATTTTTTTGAGGCCGTGCGGATATAGGTGAAAATGAGGATACAACAAGGGAAGGTTATGTTCGCAGTCATTTATCGTTTCAAATTGAAACCGCAACAAGAGAAAAGTTATGAGCAGTATTGGCGTACGATTGTTAATTATTTTGTAAAACATCGCGGTGCAATTGGTTGCTGTTTACATAAAGGTGAGGATGGGCTTTGGGTAGCTTATTCACGCTGGCCTGATAAAGCAACTCGTGACGCAGCATGGCCGGGCGAGCACGAACCTGATGAAAACTTGCCTATCGAAATCAAAGAAACCATTTACCAAATGCAAGCTATTCGTCAAGAAAACCAGGATTTGGAGCAGTACGACGAGCTTTGTTTAGAAGTTGTGGATGATCTACTGCTTAATTAATGTAAGTTGGTCCAAGGCCCTGGCCTCCAGCTACGGTTTGCTTGATACGCCAAATTAAGTAGGCGTATCTTTCGCCGTCGGTTTCCTGGACGGCAAGGCGGGGCAATGGTATTCGCCAGTAATTTGCCCTTGTAGGTCTACTGCTTGTAGAGTCACTGGGAATTTCCATAAGGTATAAAGATGTTTTAGCACTTCTTGAGTATTTGTGCCTAGGGGTACGCGATTATGTTGGGCGTATTGCAACATTAAAGAACGATCGCCTTCTACATCTACCGAATACACTTGGATATCAGGTTCGAGATAACCGAGATTGTATTGCCGCGACAAGGATTCACGTATGGTTTGATAGCCATGCTCATCATGGATAGCCCCCACCATTAAATCCGGATTTTTATCGTCATCGACAATATAAAATAACTTCAAATCCCTTATTAATCGTGGTGATAAATATTGGGCGATAAAACTCTCATCCTTAAAATTGCGCATAGCAAGATCAAGACTAGTAAGCCAATCAGTATTTGCTAAATAAGGGAACCAATGCTTATCTTCCTCGCTTGGATTTTCGCAAATGCGTTTAATGTCCTGCATCATATGGTAGCCTAAGGTGTAAGGATTGATGCCATTAAAATAAGGACTATTAAAGGAAGGTTGCATAATTACATTGGTATGACTTTGCAGTACTTCCAACATAAATTCATCAGTGACTAGTCCCTTATCATAAAGCCCATGCAAAAGGGTATAGTGCCAAAAACAAGCCCAACCCTCGTTCATCACTTTAGTTTGACCTTGAGGATAAAAATATTGAGCTATTTTGCGGACGATTCGCACAAGTTCACGTTGCCAAGATTCTAATAGAGGAGCATTTTTTTCAATAAAATAAAGGATGTTTTCTTGTGGCTCTTCTGGAAAGCGTTTTTTATGCCCATTTTCATCCACATGCTTGCCTTGAGGAATAGTACGCCACAACTCATTAACCTGTGATTGCAAATAAATCTCACGATTTTGCTGGCGAATTTTTTCTTCCTGCATGGATAAACTGGTAGGGTGTTTGTAGCGGTCGACTCCATAATTCATTAAGGCATGGCAGGCATCGAGAATTGTTTCTACCTCATCAATACCAAAGCGTTCTTCGCATTCACTAATATAATTTCTTGCAAAAACCAAATAATCAATGATGGCATCCGCGGAGGTCCACATTTTAAAAAGATAATTGTTTTTAAAAAAAGAATTATGGCCATAGCAAGCATGGGCGATGACTAAAGCTTGCATCGCCATAGTATTTTCTTCCATGAGATAGGAAATACAGGGATTAGAGTTAATAACTAATTCGTAAGCTAAACCCATTTGTCCGCGTTTATAACTTTTCTCGACCCCCACAAAATGTTTGCCGAATGACCAGTGATGATATCCAATTGGCATACCCACCGAGGCATAGGCGTCCATCATCTGCTCAGCTGAGATAATTTCAATCTGATTAGGATAAGTATCTAATTTGAAATCTTTTGCTAGCTCTGCAATTTCTTTATCATAGGCTTGAATAAGCTCGAACGTCCACTCAGCACCAGTCGATAAAGGTTTCTTTCTCCTCATGCCGTCTTCCTTTTGAATAATTCGCGAAACACAGGATAAATATCAGAGACATTATCAATATTTTCCATAGCGAAATTTGGATAGTTATTTTTCACTTGCTGGTAAACTTCCCATAGGCTTTGGTGGTGACGAGGCATAATTTCGATATAGGCAAAATATTGCAGCAAAGGCATAATTTTTTCTTGCAAGAGTTCTTGGCAATACGGGGAGTCCGCATTCCAATTATCACCATCCGATGCTTGAGCAACGTAAATATTCCACGATGCTGGTGGGTAGCGAGCTTCGATAATGTTATGCAATAATTCCAGAGCGCTCGAGACGACTGTTCCACCCGTTTCACGAGAATAGAAAAATTCTTCTTCATTGACTTCTTTTGCCGATGTATGGTGGCGAATAAAAACCAGCTCGATTTTTTCATAGTTTTTGGTAAGAAAAAGATAGAGCAAAATAAAAAAGCGTTTGGCCACATCCTTTTTTGCCTCATCCATCGAACCTGATACGTCCATGACACAAAACATTACAGCTTGAGTTGATGGGGCTGGAATGCGAATGCGGTTATTGTAACGAAGATCGATCGTGTCGATAAAAGGCACGGTTTTGATTTTCTTTTTCAAAAATTCAATGTCTCGTTGTAAACGCAATAAATCCACTTTGTCGGGGCTGGGTGAGACTTCGAGTTGTTTTAACTCTTCCTCGGCTTCGCGTAATTGTCGTTTATAAGGAGAAGCTAAAGCCATTCGTCTTCCTGCAGCTTGACGCATGGAGCGAACAACATTGATATTGGCAGGAATACCGCTGGTGCTAACTCCTGCTCGCACAGTTTTAAAAGTGGTGAGGCGTGCTAATTCTTTTTTTATCAAATCAGGAAGCTCTAAGTCTTCAAAATATAATTCAAGGAATTCTTCGCGCGATAGTTCGAAAACAAAGTCATCTTCTCCTTCGCCTGTGTCACTGGCCTGACTGCCGCTACCACCGTTGCCATTAGAGGGACGCTTGATTCGATCGCCTGTTATAAACTCATCGTTGCCCGGTAAAATACGCTCAATTCGCCCTCCCTGACCACGGTGAAACCGGGGTTCAGAGATATCCTTGGCAGGGATACTAATTTGTTCCCCTTGATCAATTTCCGTAATACTACGTTTACCTACTGCATCGGATACTGCGCGTTTGATTTGACTTTTGTAACGGCGCAGGAAGCGTTGGCGATTGACTGTGCTTTTCTTACCTGCATTCTGCCGTCTATCTATCAGTTGCGACATAAAAATCCGTCCTTATTCAGCGCCCGCTAAAGTCAGTGAGGTGATTATTGTGATTTTCTAACCCGTAGGTACCATTCGCACAATAGCCTGACTTGTTTACGGGTATAGCCTTTATCGACCATTCGCGCAATGAATTCTTCATGCTTCTTCTTATCGTCTTCAGACGCTTTGGCATTAAAAGAAATCACAGGTAATAAGTCTTCGGTATTGGTAAACATTTTTTTCTCAATGACCGATTTTAATTTTTCATAGCTATTCCACACCGGATTTTTACCATGATTATTGGCTCGAGCTCTGAGTACAAAATTCACCACTTCATTACGAAAATCCTTGGGATTGGATATTCCTGCTGGTTTTTCTATTTTTTCTAGCTCTAAATTAAGTGATGGGCGATCAAAGATTTCGCCAGTATCCGGATCGCGATAATCTTGGTCTTGAATCCAAAAATCCGCATAAGTAATGTAGCGGTCAAAAATGTTTTGACCATACTCTGAGTAAGACTCAAGATAGGCGGTTTGAATTTCTTTGCCAATGAGATCAACGTATCTCGGTGTTAAATGCTCTTTGATAAACGTTAAATATTTTTCATGTAATTCTTGTGGGAATTGCTCTTGTTCAACTTGACGCTCTAACACATAGAGCAAATGAACCGGGTTAGCGGCAACCTCAGAATGATCAAAGTTGAAAACCTTCGATAAAATTTTGAAAGCAAAACGAGTTGATATGCCGCTCATTCCTTCATCAACACCGGCAAAATCACGGTATTCTTGATAGGATTTTGCTTTGGGGTCGGTATCTTTTAATGATTCACCATTATAAACACGCATTTTGGAATAAATGCTTGAGTTTTGTGGCTCTTTTAAACGGGTTAATACTGAAAATTGGGCAAGCATATCCAGGGTACCGGGTGCGCAGGATGCCTCTTTCAGCGAGCTGTTATCCAGTAATTTTTGGTAGATGCGCAATTCTTCACTAGCACGTAGACAATAAGGTACTTTAACAATGTTAATACGGTCAATGAAGGCTTCGTTGTTTTTATTATTACGGAACGTTTGCCATTCTGATTCGTTAGAGTGGGCAACGATAATCCCTTCAAAGGGTAAGCCTGATAAGCCTTCTGTCGCGTTATAGTTACCTTCTTGGGTAGCGGTTAATAGTGGATGCAAGACTTTGATTGGTGCTTTGAACATTTCAACGAATTCAAGCATACCGCGGTTTGCGCGGCATAACCCTCCGGAATAACTATAGGCATCGGGGTCATCTTGAGAAAACTCTTCCAATTTACGAATATCGACTTTGCCGACTAGAGAAGAAATATCCTGATTATTTTCATCTCCCGGTTCCGTTTTGGCGATAGCAATTTGCTTCATGCGTGACGGTTTAACTTTGATCACACGAAACTGGCTAATGTCGCCGTTGTATTCGTGTAAACGTTTAACAGCCCAGGGCGATATGGCATAACGTAAATGCCTGGTTGGGATATTAAAGCGCTCAAGTAACAATTCGCCGTCTTCATCCGGATTAAATAAAGAAAGCGGGGAATCAAAGACGGGTGAGCCTTTGATCGCGTAGAAGGGAACTTTTTCCATTAAATCTTTTAACTTTTCCGCTAGCGATGATTTACCGCCCCCCACTGGACCGAGCAAATAAAGGACTTGTTTGGTTTCTTCTAGACCTTGAGCTGCATGTTTTAAAAAACCAACAATCTGTTCGATAGGTTCTTCCATGCCATAAAATTCATTAAAAACAGGATAGCGCGGCATGACTTTATTAGAAAAAATACGGGAAAGTATTGGATCATGGCGAGTATCAATCATTTCTGGTTCGCCAATCGCCATTAATAAGCGTTCAGCAGGGTTCGCATAGGCAGAAGGATCACTACGACACAATTCTAGGTATTCATCCAGACTTAATTCTTCCGCTTTATCATCAACAAAGCGTTTTGTATAATTCGCCAAAAATTCATTTGTGTTCATAAGCCATCCCCTTTACTTATGTCTAGCGCTGGGCACGCTATTCTTTGATTCTTTTTGTATTTCTCTGATTAGTATAGTATTAAACGTTAAAGTTGTAAGCCCTTTCAGATACAGGAGCAAAGTTTATGCCAGAACAAACCACTTATCGCAAAGATTACCAGTCTCCAAGTTTTCTTGTAGACACTATCGATCTGGATTTTGATTTGCATGATGACCATGCTTTAGTTAAAAATCGCATGCGATTACATCGTCAACGTGCCGGCGACTTACATCTTTATGGTGATGAATTAGAGCTTATCAGCATAACGATGAATGACAAACAACTTTCTAAAAATGACTATCATTTAGAGAAAGATGACCTAATTATCGGAAATTGCCCAGATAACTTCACCCTCGAAGTGGTCACGCGCATTCGTCCGCAAGATAACACGCAATTGTCTGGTCTTTATCGTTCTCAGCAACTTTTTTGTACGCAGTGTGAGGCTGAGGGATTTCGCAGAATCACTTTTTATCTCGACAGACCTGATGTTTTAGCAACGTATACAACGCGTATTGCTGCGGACAAAACCAAGTATCCCATACTTCTTTCTAATGGAAACTTAATTGATTCTGGCGATTTAGACCATGGTCGTCATTGGGTCAAATGGGAAGATCCTTTCAAAAAGCCCTCTTATTTATTTGCTTTGGTTGCTGGTGACCTCGCTTGTGTCCAAGATAAATTCACTACCTGCTCAGGTAAAGTAGTGGATTTACGGATTTACGTGGAACCGGGTAATGAAGACAAATGCACCCATGCAATGGAGTCTGTGAAAAATGCAATGCGCTGGGATGAGGAAGTTTATGGTCGAGAATATGATTTAAACATCTATATGATTGTTGCAGTCAGTGATTTTAATATGGGAGCGATGGAAAATAAGGGATTAAATCTGTTCAATTCCAAATATATTCTTGCGCGACCGGATACGGCCACCGATCAAGATTTTGCCGATGTTGAAGGCGTTGTCGGCCATGAGTACTTTCACAATTGGACAGGGAATCGCGTCACTTGCCGTGATTGGTTCCAATTAAGTTTGAAGGAAGGATTAACTGTATTTCGTGATCAAGAGTTTTCACGCGATATGAATTCGCGTGACGTCAATCGTATTGCAGACGTGAAGGTGCTTCGCAGCACCCAATTTCCAGAAGATGCCGGCTCTATGGCGCATCCGGTAAGACCTGACTCTTATCAAGAAATTAACAACTTCTATACAGCAACAGTTTATAATAAGGGCGCCGAAGTCATTCGTATGCAACACACTTTACTCGGCAAAGAAGGTTTTCGCCGGGGTATGGACTTATATTTTAAACGTCATGATGGCCAGGCGGTGACCATTGATGATTTTGTGGCAGCGATGGAAGATGCCAATAAAGTGGATTTGACGCAGTTTAAACTCTGGTATAGTCAAGCCGGTACTCCAGAAATTCAAGCAACTATCGATTATGACGCAGGTAATCTCAAATTAACTCTGACGCAATCTTGCCCCCCAACGCCGGAATGTAAAGAGAAAAAACCATTTCACATTCCAATCCGAATCGCTTTATTTGATGAACAAGGCAAATCATTGCCGCTTAAGCAAGAGGTCTTGGAGCTGCGAGAAGCGCAACAAACCTTTCATTTTTCTGGTTTGACAGCCAAACCGATTGTTTCCTTATTGCGTGATTTTTCTGCTCCAGTGAAATTAAAGTGCCAGCTAAGCCAAGATGAGTTACTTTCGTTGCTACGATTTGAGTCAGATGGTTATGCCAAATGGGATGCCGCCCAGAGCTTAGCTCTGGATTGCATTAATCATTATTTTAATACCCCAAGCAATGAATGGACTATTCCTCAATCATTACTTGCCGCTTATCGTCATGTTTTAGACGATGAATCCCTTGATTATGCTTTACGAGCTGATTTACTTATCCCTCCTGGGTTTGAGGAAGTAGCCGCTACCTTGACCACGGTTGATGTGGATGCGGTAGAAAAAGCCCGAGATTTTTTCCGAGTTGAATTAGGTAAACATCTTTATGAGGATTTAGAAATGACGTATCTGACCCTCTGGCAAGAAGAGGATCATGGTATGTACGCTAAAGCCTATGGCAAAAGGAAGCTACGCAATGTTTGTCTAGGGCTAATGATGAAAGCGGATGAAGCCCACACGCTAAGCATCTGTCAGCAGCAATTTATCAAGGCAAAAACGATGACTGATCAAATTGCTAGTTTTGCCGCCTTAAATAATTGTTCGCAAGGCAGAGCAAGAGAACAGGCTATTGACAACTTTTATCGCCAATGGTCGCAAAATGACTTGGTCCTTGATAAGTGGTTTTCAATTCAGGCCTGCAGTGAATTAACGGATACTTTAGCGCGCGTTAAAATTCTAATTAAACATCCGGCATTTAGCCTGAAAAATCCTAACAAGGTCCGTGCGGTAATCGCTGCTTTCTGTCAAGCAAATCCGCGTCATTTTCATGCCGCTGATGGGAGTGGCTATGTCTTTTTGCGAGAGATTTTAGAACAGATGGATAAAATAAATCCACAAATTGCTGCCCGTTTAGCCACACCGTTTACGCGTTGGCGTCGTTTTGATTCGACTCGGCAACAGTTAATGAAAAAGCAGCTTAAGCAACTTGCGGCACTTGATTTATCTCCCGATTTAGGCGAAATGGTTGAGAAAAGTTTGGTGGATTAAATATGAGAAATCGTTTTGCAGTGATGGGAAATCCCATCGCTCATAGCTTATCGCCTTTTATTCATCAGCAGTTTGCTGAGCAAACAGGTATCGCATTGAGTTATGAAAAAATCTTAGTGCCTGAAGATGATTTTGAAGCGCAAGTGACTCATTTTTTTGTTCAAGGAGGGAAGGGGTTAAATATTACGCTTCCCTTCAAGCAACGAGCGTTTGCTATGGCAGCTGTGCTTCGACCTCGAGCTATGCAAGCCAAGGCGGTCAATACACTTTGGATGCAGGATGGGCAATTACATGCGGATAATACCGATGGCATTGGATTTATCAGGGATCTTTCCCATTATCTTAATCTGGCGGAAAAACACGTGCTGCTCCTTGGAGCAGGTGGCGCTGCGCGAGGAATTATCACTCCTTTGTTGGAGGCAGGAGTAGCAGAACTTGTTATTGCTAATCGTAGCGAAGAAAATGCGAAACGGTTAAAAGCGGATTTTGCGCAAATAAAATGCAGTTCTTTCTCCGAGTTGGCCGGTCATTTTGATTTAATCATCAATGCGACCTCGGCCAGTATAGCCGAAGAGAAATTAGGCTTAGCTCCTTCCCTATTAAAACCAACGACGCTTTGCTATGACCTCGCCTACAATCGTCAAGCGCCCACTCCCTTCGTAGAATGGGCTCATGAGCAGAGAACTGCGGGGGCGGATGGTTTGGGCATGCTTGTGGAGCAGGCAGCGGAAGCCTTCTTAATTTGGCATGGCGTGAAGCCTGATGCACGCGCCGTTTTACAAGAGTTAAGGAAAAACATCTAAGCTCGATTTCTATCGACTAGACTTCGAGAATGATGCTTACAAACTAGATAGAGAATTAGGGCGGGCTCTCTTTAAGCTTGAGTCGTGCAAAATCTGCTGATAAATGAGGAATTTGTCTATGAGAATACTAGCAGCACTGCTGATATCTTGTTTGATGTGCTCAAGTTCATACGCTGAAAGACTGGTTGTCGGCACTTCACCTTTCGACCCGCCGATGGAAAGTCAAGCGACTAAGGATAAAGTATTTACTGGATTTGAAATTGATCTCGTCAATGAGGTTTGTCGTCGCATCAATGCGACTTGTGACTTTGAACCCATGACTTTCGCAAACATCATGAAAGCTGTGGCAGAAGGAAAAGTGGATTTAGGCATCGATGGTTTTTTTATTACCCAAGAACGACTCAATTATTTTTTATTTAGCCAACCGTACTTGCAAACCAAAGCCCAATTATTTACAACTGTTAATTCTGGTGTCGACGTCAATGGCAAACGCGTCGCTATTGAAGCGGGTACGGTATATAAGGCTTTACTAGAAACTACCTTTGATAAGGTTCAGGTGATTGAGTACAGTAAGCAGCAAGACATGTTGCAAGATTTGGCTGATCAAAATGTTGACTTTATTATGTTTGACTTTATCAGCGCATCCTATTGGGTTAATAGCAACCCTACAGTGTTTAAACTTGTTGGTCCAGCGATACCCTTTGGTTTGGGTTATGGAATTATGGCTAATCTCAATTCAGGTGCCCTCATTGCTCGAATCAATAGCGCGTTGAATGACATGCAAAATGATGGAACATATTTAGCAATTTACTCACGTTATTTTTAGTCGCTGTCGCGTAATCTTTTTATCCCCTCTCCCTTCAAGGGAGAGGTTTTTTAAAACTACTACGATGCAAAGAATTTATTGACTTGATCAGCGGCAGTAAGGGTGTCCTGATAACCTAAATCAAGAAGCTCGCGGGTAAATCCAGGTTCAAATAATAAAAAGCTGAGTAAATCGCCGGATTTATTTTTGGCACCCAAAATATTCAGTAAAAAACGTAGCAAAGCAGGCATGCTCGCGTATTGTGCCTGAGCAATGTCAGCAATATCGATACTTGGTCTTAAATGAAGTGTTTCAATCGGACGCCAGGGAGAGCGGCGTTTTTTCCACATGGATAATAGACGGGCAATATCATTCATGCGATTGACCATCTCAATATCTCGATCAAGATTATCGAGAAATAAACCATTTAACATTCCACCAAGAATATGGGCAAAACCAATTTCGCCGTTTCGTAATTGGTCGGGATCATGGAACACCGGCAATTGGCGCGTGCCCAAGATAAGTATTTTTTCAACCTGAAAGCGTAAGGCCCCGCGGAGAGGCGAAACCAAGCCAATACTGCCATCGCCATAATGAAAGCCATCAATGTTAACAGTAGGAAAGAAGAGAGGTAGAGCGCTTGAGGCGAGGATATGTTCCATCTTCAGTGTGGCTTGTTGGCTGACATGCCGTGGGTAGTGCCAATCTTCAAACCCAGCAAAATCATGACGATAAAAAGAAATGGTTTGTTGGGTTTCATAGCAGTGGCTGATGACCTCCATCGCTTCCAAACGGTTCTCAGCGATATTGGCTTCGATTAAATTAAAATCAATATTTGAAGTAATAAATTCACGTAATGGGCTAGTGTCCAGAAGATGACCTGATTGGCGTTGTTTGACAATTAAATGACTCATATTACGGAGAACGGATTTACTGAGCTCGTAGTTAGACGCATTAAAAATGTGATGACAATGAATCTCAGCCCACATTGCTTCAAGTTTTTCCAATCCAGTTGGAAAGTCATGGGCCATTTCAGCGAGCACTGCAGCATTCAGGCAGCCAACACTGACCCCGCAAATCATCTCAAACGGAATCGTTTTAACTTGCAAAATATGGCCAATGGCTTTCAACACTCCTGCTTGATAAGCGCCACGTGCTCCACCTCCGGCCAAAAAAAGAGCTTTTCTACTAGCCATGTCAATTTATTTTTTTGGGGGGATTAGGGCAATATAGTTGACGAAACAGGGATCTGGCAAGCAGTTTTTATCAGAAAAATTCTTTAAAAACCATTAACTAGATTTTATTGTTAAGTTTGGATGTTTTATACAAATAAGAATTGAGAACTATTTTTAGGTCGCTTAGGTGTGCCAGAAGCAAAAATTTCATTTGAGCAACTATATTATTTGGCTTGTCAGCTTTTTAATGCTCCACTTTAACAGAAAGAGTTCTACTCGCAAGAGAGTCTGTAATTTTCGCATGTTGTGATATAATTGCGCAGCAATAGAGTGTTTCGGTACTTGTTAATGAGTAAAACTAAGTTTGAGTTAAGGGAAAATTTTGAGCGGTCGATGATTTTAGACGTGACAGACACAGAGCTTTTATTAGCGCGCGCGCAAGCTTTGGAGATGCAAAAACCGTTTAGCTTTGTACTTACACCCCTGCCGGAAGATGCTTTAGCGATGGCGTTGTTGGAAAAAGTTCCCTTTCTTTCTGGCTTCTTGCGCAGTATTGATGGAACAGGCGTAGCAGTTAGTAAGTTAGCTTATATAAAAGGAAATGAATTAGCAGGCGAAATCAGCTCGGGTTTTCGCGTTGCTGGCGTTATCATCGCCTTGGTTGATTTTATCCGCATTCCCCTGATGTTTCTTGCCGCTTGGCTTTTAAATCGCCCTCTACCAGTGACTTTATCGCATACAGGACGATGGCTATATTCCACTGTTGTCTTGGGATTAGCACTTGCTGGCGTGTTAGCCCCAATCACCGTAGCCCCATTTATTGCACTAGCAGCAGGATGCCTTGCTTTTGCTGTCAGTGTTTTCGTTTTTGTTAAACATTTTTATGATCGCTATCAAACTAAGCAAGCCTTGCGGCAGAGTATTATAGATATTGATAAGGCGGAGTCGAAGTTGCGGGTTCTGTTACGAGAAGCGCAACAATTATCTATTTTACTTCATGATCCAAAAGAAAAAACTAATTATCCGTATTATGTGATTCAACTTAAACCATTACAAGAGAAGCTGGAACGAAGGAAAGAAAAACTCCAAAGCCTATATGACAAGCAATTCGAAAACCTGCAATTCATGAATGAATTAGGGTGGAGCGGGGTTCGGGATAAAACGGTTGGTATGGCCATAGCAATGGCGGGGGTCATTGGTTTAGCTTTGGCTCTTTTCTTTCCGCATATTGGTTTAGTCCTTTTCGCGATAAGTGCCGCGGCAAGTGGTGTCTATATTATTGGCCTAGTAACTTATCTCCTTACTCCAATTGTCATTGAAAAATTCAGAGCTAAATTCGCTATGGAGTCCACTCGGACCGATGAGTTGCAGCCATTAATTGAGAAGCAAGAGTTAGCTCAAGTTGCGAACCTCGAAGAGCTCAACTTTTTTGACAGTGGAGTAACGGAAGATAGAAACCTTGCTTCGACCAGTTTAACAATGCTCACACTATTTAGTGAGAAAGAGGCGATCGAAACATTGCGCGAGCAAGAACAACACAGGAAAAGCCTAGAGCAAATTGATAAAAACCTGTCGACCTATATTGAAAGACAGGATGTACCAAAAATTATTTATTTTTTTAGCGACATGGCGAGATACACTCAATTCCATCAAGCCACCGAAGGAGATATAATAATTTTCCTCAATTATTTCACTAATACCGAGCGAGCATTGCAGGTACTTAATCAGACCTTGCGCAATAATGAGGTAACTAAACAGGATGTGGATCAGTTATTAAGCTATCCACCCTTAACGAGGGTTTTAATCGATAGGGGAGTCACCGCTTTGCCTTATCAGTCAGCTCATTTTGTTCAATCTTCGCAGGCTTTAAATTGGAGTGCGGCTTGTATGCAAGATAACGATCCCGAATCAAATCTCAAACATTTAACTCATTAGCCTTCGGCAAAAACTGTTTAAAATCAGTGTTGCATTTCATTTTTAACTAGTATAGCGTTAGCTATTCTTTTTAGGGAGTCAAGGTTATAAATGCTTTCCCTATTCCGTAAACAACCCCGCGCTTTCCATATGATTTTTATGCTCGAGATATGGGAGCGCTACGGTTACTATACCATGCAAGGTATTCTTACCCTGTTTTTCATTCGCTATTTAGGGTTTAATGATACGGAAGCTTATTTTACCTTCGGTGCTTTCTCTGCGCTTGTCTATGGAATGGTAGCTCTAGGTGGTTATCTCGGGGATAAAGTATTAGGCACCAAACGCACTATTGTTTTAGGGTTAATTACTCTGGCTCTCGGTTATCTTTCTTTAGCTTTGGTCGATAAGCAACATGTTTTTTTAGCCTTAGGACTTATTTGTGTAGGTAATGGTTTGTTCAAAGCAAACCCGTCGAACTTACTTGCTAAATGCTATGAAAAAGATGATTCCCGTTTGGATGGTGCATTCACGCTTTATTATATGGCAATTAATTTAGGCTCCACCTTTGCCTTATTTATTGGCCCCGCCTTGGTAAGCCATTATGGGTATTCTTATGCTTATTTCAGTAGTTTTATTGGGTTATTGCTTGGATTAGTAAATTATTGGTTTCAGCGTCAGCATATTGCTCACATCCATACGCCAGCCGATAATAAGCTTATTCCCTTCTGGCAATGGACTATTGTTATTGGTGGAATCCTAGCAATTACCTTGATATCAGCATACCTGTTACAACATGTTATTCTTGCAAAGAATTTAGTTTGGCTAGTCACTGTTTTTGTTGTGGGACTTTATTTTATTTTTATGCGTCGAGAACAAAAATCCTCTTTTAGACGTATGTTAGCTGCCCTTATCTTGATGCTGGAAGCGGTGGTTTTTTTCACGCTTTATCAGCAAATGCCCACTTCATTAAATTTATTTGCCGTTAATAACGTGAACCCTTTTCTTTTAGGAGTTCCCCTTGATCCGCAAAGTTTCCAGGCCTTGAACCCCATTTGGATTATCATCATGAGTCCTGTACTGGCTATCTTGTATAATAAGCTCCATTATCATGGTTATTCTTTTTCGATTCCTTACAAATTCGCCGCAGGAATGCTGAGTTGCGGATTAAGTTTTAGTTTACTTTTTTTTGCTAGATATATGCATGATGGTCAGGGGCTAGTCTCTTCATGGTGGCTAGTGGCGAGTTATTTTTTTCAGAGTACTGGGGAGTTGTTGGTATCTGCATTGGGAGTTGCGATGGTTGCTCAGTTAGTTCCAAGTCAAATTACGGGTTTTGTGATGGGAATGTGGTTCCTAACGACTTCAGTAGCCGGGTTTATTGGTGCCTCTGTTGCTTCTTTTACCGCTCTTCCTACCAATGTTACGCCAGGCATTGAATCCTTGGCTATCTATACGCAAGTTTTTGCCTATATTGGTTTGGTTACTCTGGGAATTGGCGTATTGATGTGGCTCAGCGCGTCTCGATTAGATCGTTATATTAATGATTGATGAGTCTCAATAGCTTGATCTAAAAAAAAGTTGCTTCGCTCATCTCCTGCAAATGTGTTTGAGGCGGGCGCATTTTCATAAGCACCCGTTTAATCCCTAAGCTGATGTTCTCTAAATTAATCGGTAAATAAATCAGTAGCGAGGTGCCGGTATAATAGTTCGGATTTAACGAAAGATAATAATTTATCAAAGGATCTGATTCTTCCTGTAAAGAGGGTGGATTGAGCAAGGGTATTTGATTATTGAGCAACATGGGATGCTTATCATTAGTTTCCCAATGATTGAGTCTTTTTAAGCGCTCAACAAGTGCTAAAACCAATTCGGGAATAGGTTTATCTTCATTGGGATAGATACCGTTATTCAATTTTGCTAAAAATTGGTAGCGGGTTGGTGTACTTGCTAGCGAAAAATAAACCATATCCTCGGAAGGGCGCTCCAATTTGTAGCGCATTGCTTTTGCTAAGCAAAATCTTGCTGCAGTAAAGCTAAGATCCATTCTGGGATCATAATAAGTTCCCCCTATATAAGCGGTAATATGCCTGTCTTTTATCTGAATTACATGCCGACAAATACGCGAAAAACCAACAATTTTATTATTAAGATCGTAGAAAATACCCAATGATCCTGCTTTTTCAGGACTTAAAATGTTTTCATTAAATTGATGATGGTTGGTGATGCGGTAATGTTTTCGCGTAAATTGCTCAAGACTGAAGGCCAAACTATCAGATAAGGGTAAATAAGTATCAATTTCTATTAATTCTGTGCGTAAAGCTAAAGAACTACTCATTTTTCCCTCCTTAGAAAAAAGCATAAGTCATTAAGTTAAAAAGAAGATTTACAAAAGTCAAATCCCTAAAATTGCTTTAACGAAAGGAACGGTAATTTTACGCTGTGCCGCTAAGGACGCTTTATCCAAGAAATCAAGAATATTTTGTAAATCATGCATATTACGCGCACAACGATTAATTAAAAATTGTCCAACAGAGGTGGGTAAATCAAAACCACGTTTGCTGGCGTGTTGCTGAATCGTTTTAATTTTTAAATCATCGTCTAGCTCATTGAGTTGAGCGACTATCCCCCACGCTATGCGTGACTTAAGATCAGCGAGTTGAATATTTAGATTGGCAAGTGATTTCCTACTGCTCATCAAAAGAAGGGTTCTGCCATTATCGCGTATTCTATTGTAGAGATGAAACAGCGCTTCTTCCCAAATTTTATCACCAGCGATGGCATCAATATCATCAATTGCAATTAAAGTTTGCTCCGAGAGATTATCAAGGCTCTCTGGCCCCCATTCTTTAAGAAGGGGTAGAGGTAAATAAATCGCTGTTGCATCGGGCATTGCCTGACAACAAGCTTGCAACAAATGAGATTTGCCACAGCCGGCATGCCCCCAAAGATAAAACAATCGTTCGCCCGTCCCTGTTAAGCAGTTCTTTATTTGCTGCTCTAAAAGATGATTAGAACCCCAGCAAAAATCAGTCAAGGTTGCTTCATTATTAAGCTGAATTGCTAAAGCCAACTGACTATTCATTTTGCTAAATGATCAATGGAGTACGCTTTTCTACCCCAGGTACAAACATAGTCAATGTAGGTCGCAGAGGTTGTAATCGCTGTGATTAACATAAGCGTATTAATGACATAAGAGGGGAAGGCAAAAAAGGCTAATTCAAAAAGGCAGAAAGTGACCAGTGCCAATTGAAGTGTTGTATTAATTTTACTTAACACAGTGGGTTCAAAATCGAGTTTACGCTGTACGAACCAATACCAAGCCATGACACCTATGGATATAGTAACATCACGCATAAAAACGAGAATAACTAACCACCAGGGTAATTCGCCAAGTAGGGCTAAAGAAATAAAGCTCGAAGCAACTAGTAGTTTATCTGCTAAAGGATCAATAAAAGAACCCAATGGACTTTGCCAATCGAAATACCTAGCTAGCCAACCATCCAATCCATCAGTAAGCCCTGCTAGCATAAACATGTAAAAAGCGTTGACGTATTCGTGCCTGTAAAGAAACACCAGAAAAGGTGCTATCAATACTAGCCGAAATAAGGTAAGTGCATTAGGTAAATGTTTCAATATCATAGGTAAACGACTTTTAATACGCCCATCGCTTTAGGGCAATGATGTATAGTGTTGCACCATTAGCATTTAAGCTTTAGTGAGACAGTTTATAAAGTGTATACAATACTGGCGTCACTGTCACGCTCTGAACAAAATTGAGGCTCAGCAATTCTTAGTTTTCATTTAAAAGATTAGGAATTAATTGATGAATTTTCTGTTTTTTCCTTTGCAGTTTCATCGATAAGAAACAAATATGCTCCCAGGGCTGTGACATTAACTGCTTATATTGCCTTGCCAATACCTCCGAAGGAAGGCCTGGGGCCAGGCGCTCAAAGTTATTTTTGATAGTACTGGCAACCATTTGCCATAATTTGAGCGGCTCTAGATCATAATACTGACTCAAACACCTAATCCAATGGCTCAAGTTATTTTGGAGATTGGTTTGAATAAATTGCTGACAGACTTCATCGAGCTCGCGTGTCGCAATTGCAGAAAAGGCGTCCTGTCTAGGTTGTTGGTAGCAAGGTTGATTAGCAATAGCTAGCTCATTTAACTCGCGAAATAATAAGGCCTGTGGTTGATTTTCATAAAATAAAACAAGAGTCGAATGCCTATCACCAGACAAGGCTAGACCATATTGCAATAAAAGATGAAGTTGGCCTTCCAAGAGTTTTTGACAATAGTGCTGAAAATAAGATTCAGGACTGAGTTGAGAGGCATCAATAATTTCAAGCAGCAAAGGGGCATCAGAAATAGGCGAATTGGCAAATAGAGCGGCCAGGGGAACGATGCGTTGCCTTTCTTCTTGTAAGATCTGGTTTGGATTTTTACTTAAGGCAATAGCCAGTTTTTTCTGTTGATGTGCCGGAATTGCATCACAGTCGACGGTTAATCCGGCGAGCTTACTCAAGATAAATAAACTTTTCTGATAATGCTGGTGTTTTTCCAATAAATTGTTTAATTCTTTAGAATAAGGACAAATCGATGCAATTGGTGGGGCACCCTCCAGATCTAAACTAAGGTTAAGATAGCAGGCGTTTTTAGCTTGCGGCATCATCAAAGAGATAGCGAAGGAGGGTTTTACTGATTGATGATGGGGGAGCAAGATCAGTTGCTTATTATCAAGCAGTGAAACAAAAGAGTGTTGTATTTGATTACGCCACTGCCAAGGATGAACAGGTAAAGGGAAATAATTGTCTGGATTTTGCTGTATAAATCTCAATTTTTCTTGCCAAAGTTTATACTCTTTAGAAAATTGCTGCTTTATCAAGTCTTGATAAGTCAGGTCCACAGAGAAAGTATTCGCAACTTGCTTATCGATGGCACACCAATGCAAACTTGTCTGAGCATTAAATTCCGCTGAATATTGTAAAACTTCACGACGGCTAAATCCTAACTTTGCTTGAAAACCAGAAGAAGTAAAACCAATACAACCCCATTGTTCTAATAGCTCTAGGGATTCCTGAGCATTTTTTACCTTACAGAGCCACTCCCAAAAACTACGCTCAGCGCCAATTTGACGCTTTAATTCCATTTGCCAGCGCTGCCGATAAGCTTGAGCCATTGCTTCATTAGCAATGGCTGCTTCCATTTCTTCATGCAAAAATTGCCAATTGAAAAATAGGGAAGCCGAATTTTCCTGTTTAAGTTGGTGTTGTAATTGTGCAAGAAAATCATCTACATGATGACTAGGTATTAACACGTCAGATAAACCTTCAATCACTACACTTTGCTGCAATTGCTGTAAACATTGACGATGTGCCCCACTAATAAAACTGTCAATGGAGTTTTGGGGAAGAGCAATCCCTAATTCGAATAATAGAAATCGCAATTGATGATTCAAACCTTGGAAACCACCATAAGCTAAAGCCATATTTACTCCCAAAGATAGTAATGGAGTTAATATAAATGATAATCATTATCATTTACAAGGGGCAACCTGTCTTTGTGATTACAAGGGTTGAATCTGGCCTCCGATTTGCGGAGAGCCAAGCGATGCTCAAGTTGTGGGAGGAGATCCTCAAGAAAAATCTTGCGTCAGCACCGATTCAGGAAAGGTGTAGATCTAGGCTCTCGACAGAAAGTATAAGAATCAATGAACTTCCAGTGAACGAGGGGCAACAATTAACTCTTTTCTTCGTTCTTGCGGTAAATAATTGCCGTATTTCCAATAAGCTGGACCAGCTCAGCCTGCAATTGAGAACAAAGTTCTGTCGCCATATGCTGCCTGTCCTTTTTTTCAGCCCCATTAATTTTTACTTTAATAAGTTCATGCGCGATTAAGGCAACGTTAGTTTCCTCAATAACTGCAGCTGTGAGACCTTTAGCGCCTATAAGAATGACTGGTTTTAAATGATGTGCTTTAGCTTTTAAAGCTTGCTTGAATGCTGTATTCATGTGGGTTAATCGCAGAAATGGCGGATTATTGCACGTTTTTCTGGGAAAAGGTAGTAAAATTAAGTATCATGCACTATTTCCTTTCTGTATAATAACGGTTATGCCTCGCACTAAAAGTAGTAAACGCTGGTTACATGAACATTTTGATGATATCTATGTCAAAAAAGCTCAGGCTGAAGGTTATCGAAGTCGGGCTGTGTATAAGCTAAAAGAAGTCGATGAAAAAGAGCATTTGCTAAAACCTGGCATGACAGTGGTCGATTTGGGGGCCGCTCCCGGAGGATGGACACAGTACATTGCAGAAAAACTAGATGGTCGTGGTATCATTATTGCATTAGATATACTGCCCATGGATGCTTTACCCGAAGTGAGTTTTATTCAGGGTGATTTTCGGGAGGATTCGGTCCTCCAAGAATTAATTAATTTAGTACCAGAACACGGAGTAGACTTGCTTTTATCGGATATGGCCCCAAATATGAGTGGTACAGCGGCAGTTGATATTCCAAGGGCTATGTATTTGGCTGAGTTGGCTTTTGATTTTGGTAATAAAATGCTAAAACCTGGAGGAGCCATGCTTATGAAGGTTTTTCACGGAGCTGGATTTGACGAACTCATTAAACAAGCGCGTGCTCAGTTTAAGCAGGTCGTTATTCGTAAGCCTTTAGCTTCACGGTCTCGTTCGCGCGAAACCTATTTGCTAGCTAAGGGCTATAATTTATAGTAACTTTATCGTTCTAACGTCGTAGAAATACGTCACAATTGAGGTCAATGCTTTGAACGACATGGTAAAAAATTTATTTTTGTGGCTAATAATAGCTATCGTACTGGTCTCGGTATTCAGTAATTTTGGTCCACGCCATACCTCAGCCGAAAAGCTTTCCTATAGTGAATTCCTAAAAGAAGTTGATCAAGGCATGGTTAACTCTGTGACCATCGAGGATTCTAAAGTTATTAAAGGAGTTACAAAGAATAATCATCGATTTGTAACTTATATGCCCATGCAAGATGATGCTTTATTGGGCGAATTATTAAAATCTAAAGTTGATGTCAGTGGCCAAGAAAAACAACAAGAAAGCTTCTTGTTGCATCTCTTTATCAATTGGTTCCCCATGTTACTCCTGATTGGCGTTTGGGTATTTTTTATGCGCCAGATGCAAGGAGGCGGTGGACGAGGTGCGATGTCATTTGGCCGCTCACGGGCACGCTTACTGGGTGAGGATCAGGTTAAAATCACTTTTGCTGATGTTGCTGGTGTCGATGAAGCGAAAGAAGAAGTGAAAGAATTAGTTGATTTTCTACGTGATCCAACGAAATTCCAAAATCTTGGCGGACGTATTCCCCGCGGTGTTTTGCTCATTGGACCCCCTGGAACCGGTAAAACCTTACTCGCTAAAGCAGTTGCAGGTGAAGCAAAAGTTCCTTTTTTCACCATTTCAGGTTCAGATTTCGTGGAAATGTTTGTGGGTGTGGGTGCTTCCCGTGTGCGTGACATGTTCGAACAAGCTAAAAAACATGCCCCTTGTATTATCTTTATCGATGAAATTGATGCGGTAGGACGTCATCGTGGCGCAGGGCTTGGTGGCGGACATGATGAGCGTGAACAAACGCTTAACCAATTACTAGTCGAGATGGATGGTTTTGAAGGAAATGAAGGGGTTATCGTAGTCTCTGCAACGAACCGTCCTGATGTACTTGACCCAGCCCTATTGCGACCAGGTCGTTTTGACCGTCAAGTTGTAGTCCCTTTACCTGACATACGTGGCCGCGAACAGATTCTTAAAGTGCATTTGCAAAAAGTTCCCATCGATAAAAACGTTGAAATTCTACCTATTGCTCGTGGAACTCCAGGTTTTTCTGGTGCTGATTTGGCAAATCTTGTAAACGAAGCAGCCTTATTTGCCGCACGATCGAACAAACGTAAAGTAAGCATCGTTGAACTTGATAAAGCAAAAGACAAAATCATGATGGGTGCCGAGCGTCGTTCCATGGTTATGGACGAAAATGAGAAAAAATTAACAGCATACCACGAAGCAGGTCATGCTATTGTTGGTTTGTTAGTGCCCGAACACGATCCTGTCTACAAAGTTACCATTATTCCTCGTGGTCGTGCTCTCGGAGTGACCATGTTTTTGCCCGAGCAAGATCGTTACAGCCATTCTAAGAGACGTTTGGAAAGTCAATTATCCAGTTTATTTGGTGGTCGTATCGCTGAAGAGCTGATTTTTGGTGGCGAAAGTGTAACGACAGGGGCGTCCAACGATATTATGCGTGCTACCGAAATATCACGAAAAATGGTTACTACCTGGGGTCTCTCCAATCTTGGGCCTCTTACTTTTGGTGAAGAAGAAGGTGAAGTATTTTTGGGCAGATCTGTAAGTCAGCATAAAGAAATTTCTGATAAAACCGCTCAGCAAATCGATGAAGAAGTCAGACAGATCGTTGATAGAAACTATCAGCGAGCGAAAGAACTTCTTCTGGCCAATATGGATAAATTACACATGATGGCCGAAGGCTTGATCAAGTATGAAACCATTGATGCTAAGCAAATTGCAGAAATCATGGCAGGCCAAGCTCCTTCTCCACCCGAAGATTGGGAAGCTCCAAAAAAATTGGATCATGATAAAAAAGGTGAAGACACTACGTCTAAACCAGTCAATGGTAAAACAATCGATCACCCAGCTGGTGAACACTCATCTTAGAATTCTAATTTTTAATTCTTACCATCAAGTTTACTAAAACAAACTTGATGGTTTTTTGTTGTTGAGAGATCCGTGAATACAGCGCAATTTAAGCAATGGTGTGAATCGTATAGCCCATTTAGGTTAACCAATAAACGACAAAGGCCTCTCATTATGGGGGTGCTTAATGTTACTCCGGATTCATTTTCAGATGGTGGACAGTATTTTCAACCGGAATCTGCACTGGAACGAGCACTTGCAATGATTGCACAAGGTGCTGACCTCATTGATATTGGTGGGGAATCCACAAGACCAGGATCTCAGGCTATAAGCTGTAACGAGGAATTGTCTAGAGTAATCCCTGTCATTAAACAACTACGTAAAGAAAGCGACATTTGCATATCAATTGATACAAAAAAGGCACAAGTAATGCATGAAGCTGTATATGCAGGGGCATCTATAATTAATGATATATCTGGTTTTCAATCTGATGAGTCATTAGCGATGGCGGTTGAATTAGATGTGCCTCTTTGTTTAATGCATATGCAAGGAGCTCCGCAGGATATGCAAACTAATCCTCAATATACACAAGATGTAGTGGATGAAATTAATAGTTTTTTCCAGCAGCGCATAGAAACATGCTTAGCTGCTGGGATAAAACGTAAAAATATAATACTTGATCCAGGTTTTGGTTTTGGAAAAACGTCTCAGCATAATATGCGCATTATAAATCAATTGACGAAATTCCAGCGACACAATTTGCCGGTGATGATTGGTGTTTCACGTAAAAGCACTCTTGGAGTAATTCTTAACACCCCTGTCGATAAGCGATTAGCCGGAGGATTGGCAGTCGCGGTGTATAGTGCGCTAAATGGAGTCGCAATGATTAGAACTCATGATATTGCTGAGACTAATCAGGCGCTAACCATGGTACAGGCCATTGATGGGGCGGGGGTAAATAATAAGGCGAGGGCAACATAATGAGTCAGCGAAAATATTTTGGTACAGATGGAATCCGCGGCCGGGTTGGTTTATCGAATATTAATCCTGAATTCGTCTTAAAACTTGGATGGGCCGTCGGTCGAGTCCTTGCCAATGGGAAGCGTAAAAAAATTATTATCGGTAAAGATACACGTGTATCTGGTTATATGTTGGAGTCCGCGCTGGAAGCAGGCCTTTCTGCTGCAGGCATTGATGTTTGCTTGCTTGGACCAATGCCTACCCCTGCAATTGCCTACTTAACACAAACCCTTCGTGCCAACGCAGGTATTGTTATTAGTGCTTCCCATAATCTATTCGAAGATAATGGAATAAAATTTTTCTCAGCAGACGGGGCGAAATTACCTGATACAATGGAGCTTGCGATAGAAAATGAAATCGAAAAACCTCTACAAACGGTTACCTCTGCTAAATTAGGGAAAACAACTCGCATTAAAGATGCTCCTGGTCGTTATATTGAATTTTGTAAATCAACCATCCCCTCATTAACACGATTGTCAGGTTTAAAAATTGTAGTGGATTGTGCAAATGGTGCAACTTATCACATCGCACCTAATGTATTTAGTGAATTGGGAGCCGAAGTTATTACCATGGGCAATAAGCCTGATGGATTTAATATCAATGAAAAATGTGGTTCCACTTCCCCAGAATCGATGCGTGAACTTGTTTTGCAAACCAAAGCGGATATTGGGGTTGCCCTCGATGGAGATGGAGATCGATTGATCTTAGTCGATGCTGAAGGTCATACGGTTGATGGTGATCAAATTCTCTATATTATCGCGAAAGAACGTCATCAGCGAGAGCATTTACACGGTGGTGTTGTAGGAACCATGATGAGTAATTTTGGATTAGAGAAAGCAATTAAAGAGCTTGGGATTCAGTTTTTGCGTACGAAAGTGGGCGATCGTTATGTACTAGAAACTTTAAAAGAACGGGATTGGAAAATTGGAGGAGAACCTTCTGGCCATATCGTCTGTCTTGATAAAACAACGACGGGAGACGGTATTATCGCTGCTCTACAAGTACTTTCATGCATGGTTAAGCAAGAAAAATCTTTAGCAGAATTATGCGATGGGATACAGTTATTACCTCAAACATTAATCAATATCAAAACAGAAAATGCACAAGTATTGGCAACTAATCCCAAAGTAATTGAAATGGTTACTACGCTGTCTAATCAGCTAGAAGGAGAGGGTCGTGTTTTATTGCGTCCGTCAGGCACTGAACCTATGTTGAGAGTGATGGTAGAAGGCCAGAACAGTAAAGAAGTACAATCTCACGCACAGCGCTTAAGTGATGAGATTATCCACTTTGAAAAAAGCATTTAACCCAGAAACTCACAGCAATGGACCGAGGATGACTGCAGATCTAAGAATGGCCTAATGAAGATCAGTTCGGGCTAATAATACACGGCTTAGCTTCGTATTTAATAAAAAAAACCCTCAAGACTAGGATTTCCTAAGACTTTAATGTATAGTCCGGCCCGATTAAAGCCATAGGGAATCCGGGATGAATGGTTTGTTTGAACATAGGTCTGATACAACAATAAGCACCATTAATTTCGCAAAAGACCAACCCCTATGAAGCACAGCTGGGGGTAAAATGAGACAAAAAATTGTAGCAGGTAATTGGAAGATGAATGGCCGGATCGAGCAGGTCAGTTCTTTATTAAAACAGCTACTGAGTTTATTGGATCAGCAAACATCTGTCGATTGTGTGGTACTCCCGCCGTCGATTTATATTCCCATGGTTAAAGAATATTTATGTAAAAGCCCAATTAAATGGGGCGCGCAAAATGTCTATCCCAAAGAAGCCGGCGCATTTACAGGAGAGTTATCAGCTCCAATGCTACAAGACTATGATTGCCGTTATATTTTAGTTGGACATTCTGAGCGAAGACGTTTATTTGGTGAGAGTGAAAAATTTGTTGCTGATAAATTCCACCATGTAAAAGAACATGGTATGATACCGGTTCTTTGTGTGGGCGAAACCCTAGAAGAGCGAGAACAAGGGTTTACGGAGCAAGTTCTTGCTAGACAACTGCTTGCAGTTACAGAGCATGGCAAGGATTGTTTTAAAAATTGCGTGATAGCCTATGAGCCAGTTTGGGCAATTGGAACGGGGCAAACAGCCTCACCTGAGCAAGCACAGGAAGTTCATGCGGCAATTAGATCGCTAGTCGCTGAATTAGACCAGGACGATGCGCGTCATTTGTCAATTTTATATGGCGGCAGTGTAAATGAAAAAAATGCTGCTTCATTATTTACTATGCCAGACGTAGATGGCGGCTTAGTTGGTGGTGCGTCCCTTAATGCACAACAGTTTGTGGAAATCGTAAAATGTATCAATTGATTTTAATCGTTCACGTGCTGGTAGCTATCATTTTGATAGCATTAGTTTTAATACAGCATGGTAAAGGTGCCGACATCGGTGCCGCATTTGGTTCCGGCGCATCAAATACAGTGTTCGGTAGCCAAGGTACAGGAACATTTTTATTTAAATTAACCGGTGGTTTGGCTTTGACTTTTTTTGTCACAAGCTTGTCTCTTTCTTATTTGGTATCCTCTCAATACCAAAAAACAGAGCAACAAGTCATACCTCAACAAACCACTGTACCGGAATCAAAAGTTCCAGTACCGGTTGATAGCAGTACAAGCGGAAAACAATAACTAAACAAGCCGAAGTGGTGGAATTGGTAGACACGCCGTCTTGAGGGGGCGGTGGCGTAAGCCGTGTCGGTTCGAGTCCGACCTTCGGCACCATTAAATCCGAGAAAAAAATGCTATCATTATATTTACCTATACTTATTTTTATCATACTTGCCCTTGTAATAGGCCTGGTCATGCTAGGTGCAGGTGCATTGTTGAGCAAGCATAATCCGGATAAAGCAAAAAACTCTCCCTACGAGTGTGGCTTTGATGCCTTTGAAAATGCTCATATCCCTTTTGACGTAAGATTCTATTTAGTTGCTATACTATTTATTATATTTGACTTAGAAACTGCCTTTTTTGTTCCGTGGGCTATAGTATTACGTAAGATTAGTTGGTTCGGCTTTTCCGCAGTGATGATCTTTCTTGGCCTGTTGGTAATTGGCTTTATCTTTGAATGGAAACGGGGCGCACTGGAATGGGAGTGATTATCTCTAATTTCCTATTAAAGTTATATCGAGTGACCCAGAAGTTGTTATTGTTAACCCAAACTATTTTTTAGAGGCTTGCTATGGCTGTTGCTGAATTGCAGAAAACTGGTTTTGTTACAACATCAGTAGATAAGCTGCTTGGTTGGGCACGTAGCGGCTCAATGTGGCCAATGACATTTGGTCTGGCTTGCTGCGCTGTTGAAATGATGCATGTTGGAGCTGCCCGTTATGATCTAGACCGTTTTGGTATTATTTTCAGGCCAAGTCCACGTCAGTCAGACGTTATGATTGTGGCTGGAACTTTGTGCAATAAAATGGCCCCTGCTTTACGCAGAGTCTATGATCAAATGCCAGAACCAAGATGGGTTATTTCTATGGGTTCTTGCGCCAATGGGGGTGGTTACTACCACTATTCCTATTCAGTAGTTCGTGGTTGTGATCGCATTGTACCTGTGGATGTCTATGTTCCTGGATGCCCACCAACTGCTGAAGCCCTGCTTTACGGTATTATTCAGCTGCAGAATAAGATCAGACGTAAAAAAGTAATTGAAGTATAAGACCAGCACAGGTACCTAAAAGATGACGAAATTAACAGACTTGGCTGAACGATTAAAAACAGAATTGAATGAGCAAATCTCTGGCATTTCATTAGAAAATGAAGAGATTACACTTGAATGTAAAGTTGAGCATTTAAAAGATGTTTTATATCAATTGCGCAAGCATGAAGCATTGGCGTTCGATCAACTTATCGATATTTGTGCGGTAGATTATTTACTGTACGGTGAATACGATTGGGAAACGGAATCTGCTACTGAAAGTGGATTTTCGCGCGGTGTTGAGCGACAAGAAGCCAAAGCCTATGCAATGACTAAACCTCGCTTTGCCGTGGTTTACCATTTATTATCAACAAAACTAAATCAGCGTCTACGAGTCAAGGTGTTTGTAGAAGAATCGCAGCTTGTTGTTCCTTCAGTCCATAATATTTGGAAAGCAGCGAATTGGTTTGAACGAGAAGCATACGATTTGTATGGTATTTTGTTCGAAGATCACCCTGATTTAAGACGACTTCTTACGGATTATGGTTTTATTGGCCATCCTTTCCGTAAAGATTTCCCTCTCAGTGGCTATGTTGAAATGCGTTATGATGCTAGTTTACAAAAAGTAATTTATGAACCTGTAGATATAGAGCCGAGAATACTTGTGCCTAAAGTGATACGTAATGATAATCGCTATCTTGATATACAGCATCACGGGGGTGAAAAATGATTGAATTAAAAAATTACACCCTTAATTTTGGTCCTCAACATCCAGCAGCGCATGGTGTATTGCGCTTAGTACTCGAATTAGAGGGCGAAACCATTGTTCGTGCGGATCCACACATAGGGTTATTACACCGAGCTACGGAAAAATTGGTCGAAACTAAGCCTTATCTTCAAAGCATTGGTTACATGGATAGGCTAGATTATGTTTCCATGATGTGTAATGAACATGCCTATGTTAGGGCAATCGAAAAATTGCTCGGCATTGATATTCCATTGCGAGCAAAATACATTCGTACTCTATTTGATGAAGTGACAAGAATACTGAATCATCTATTATGGTTAGGTGCTGTGGCTTTAGATATCGGAGCAATGACGGTATTCCTATATTGCTTCCGCGAGCGTGAAGATTTATTCGATTGCTACGAAGCAGTCTCTGGCGCCCGCATGCATGCAACTTATTATCGCCCAGGTGGAGTCGCTCGAGATCTACCAGATACCATGGCACAATATAAACCTTCACGTTGGCATAATGATCGTGAAGTTGAAAAACTGAATGTTGATCGACAAGGTTCCCTGCTTGATTTTTTATGGGCGTTTACTGAACGCTTTCCAAAATGTGTTGATGAGTACGAGAATTTACTCACTGAGAATCGTATTTGGAAACAACGTACTGTTGATATTGGCGTTATGTCACCTGAACAGGCTTTGGAGTGGGGGTTTACAGGTCCCATGTTGAGAGGCTCAGGTGTCGCATGGGATTTACGTAAGAAACAACCCTATGCGGCCTATGATAAAGTTGAGTTTGATATTCCTGTCGGAAAAACAGGAGACTGTTATGACCGCTATTTGGTTCGCGTCGAAGAGTTACGCCAATCAAATCGGATCGTAAGACAATGTATTGAATGGCTGCGTAATAATCCTGGTCCGGTTAAAGTAGATGATTATAAAATTGTACCGCCAACTCGAGAAAAAATGAAACATGATATGGAAGCACTTATCCATCATTTCAAATTATTTACTGAAGGGTTTTGCTTACCGCGTGGAGAAGTTTATTCTGCGGTTGAAGCTCCTAAAGGTGAGTTTGGTATTTACCTAGTCTCGGATGGTGCTAATAAGCCATATCGCATGAAAATTCGTGCTCCAGGTTTTGCTCATTTATCCAGTTTAGATGAAATGGTTAAGGGCCATATGCTTGCAGATGGGGTTGCAATCTTGGCAAGCCAAGACATTGTATTTGGTGAAATTGACCGATAAATTAAGTGAGATTTTCTCGTTTGATTAATTCGTATTAAAGGTTAGAAAGAATGCCCGATAATTCAACAAAGTTACTTCGTCAATTGATATCGTCTGCTCGTTTGGATGAGATTGACCATTGGATTGCAAAATATCCAAAAGAAGAAAAGCAATCGGCAGTAATGTCAGCTTTACGAATAGTGCAGGAAGAGAAAGGTTATTTAACACCAGAGCTGATGGATGCTATTGCTGAATATTTAGGAATGCCTCCAATTGCAGTGTATGAGGTGGCATCTTTTTACACCATGTATGAACATAAGCCAACTGGCCGACATTTAATCAATGTCTGTACAAATATTTCATGCAAACTTTGTGGTTCATCAGAAATTGTAAACCATTTGCAGAAAAAATTGGGAATTCAGTTGGGTGAGACAACAAAAGACGGTCGATTTACTCTTCGGTCGGTTGAATGTCTTGGTGCTTGTGTCAATGCACCAATGATGCAAGTCGATAAAAATTATCACGAGAACTTGACCACTGAAAAAATTGACGAAGTTTTGGAACAGTACGAATGAACGATAGAGGTAGTTGTCATGGTTGAACAAAATCAAGTCTGTTACCGAACATTCCATTTAGAGGAACCTTGGACACTTAAGGCTTATGAAAGTGTAGGTGGGTATAGTGCATGGCGCCGTATCTTAAAAGATCAAATAGAACCTCAACATATTATTGAAGAATTAAAGACTTCAGCATTGCGTGGTCGCGGAGGGGCAGGGTTTCCTACAGGGCTTAAATGGAGTTTCATGAATCGAAATTCACCGGTACAAAAATACGTCGTTTGCAATTCCGACGAAGGTGAACCAGGCACGTGCAAAGATCGCGAAATTTTGAGCCGAAATCCACATCAATTGATAGAGGGCATGGCTATTGCGGGTTACGCAATGGGTGCTACTGTAGGTTATAACTACATTCGTGGTGAATTTTGGCTGCCGTACGAAAGAATGGAGTCTGCGCTAAAAGAAGCCTATGCTGCAGGTTTATTAGGTAACAATATTTTGGAAAGTGGTTTTAGGTTTGATTTATATAATCACTTAGGTGCCGGTGCCTATATTTGCGGTGAAGAAACTGCGCTATTAAATTCTCTTGAAGGGAAAAAAGGTCAACCGCGCTTTAAACCACCATTCCCAGCTAATTATGGTTTATATGGTAAACCCACAACGATTAACAACACTGAAACTTTCGCCTCGGTTCCTGTCATCATGGAGAAAGGAGGAGAATGGTTTCTACGATTAGGTAAACCTAATAACGGTGGTCCAAAATGCTTCAGTGTAAGTGGTCATGTTAACAAACCAGGGAATTTTGAGATCCCGCTTGGCACACCGTTTAAGACGTTGTTGGAACTAGCAGGCGGAGTGCGAGAAGGAAGAAAGATTAAAGCAGTTATTCCCGGCGGTACCTCAATGAAAGTACTGCCTGGTGATATCATGATGAACCTTGATATGGATTACGATAGCATTCAAAAGGCAGGTTCAGGCCTTGGTTCAGGGGCAGTGATCATTATGGATGAAACCACCTGTATGGTTGATGCATTGTATCGTATATCAGAATTTTATATGGATGAATCATGCGGTCAATGTACCCCATGTCGTGAAGGAACGGGCTGGTTAGTTCGTTTAATTCATCGCATAAAGGAAGGACATGGTGAGCCTGGTGATATCGAAAAACTTGCTAATGTGGCTGACAAAATTGAAGGACGCACAATTTGTGCTCTAGGTGAAGCAGCTGCATGGCCAGTACAAAGTTTTGTTAAGCATTTTTACCATGAATTTGATTATTTCATTAAGCACAAACGCTCGGTCGTCGCAGCATAATTGAGAAGGTTTAAACAATGGCTACCATTGAAATCGACGGTAAAACATTTGAAGTAGAAAATGGCAAGATGATCATTGAAGTAGCAGATGAGGCCGGGATCTATATTCCACGCTTCTGCTATCATAAAAAATTATCTGTTGCAGCAAATTGTCGCATGTGTCTAGTTGAGGTAGAGAATAGCCGCAAGCCTGTTCCTGCCTGTGCTACCCCCATTACTAATGGCATGAAAGTTTTTACAAAGTCAGAAGAAGCTGTTCGTTCACAACAAGCAGTGATGGAGTTCTTACTGATTAACCATCCTCTTGACTGCCCAATTTGCGACCAAGGTGGTGAGTGCGAATTACAAGATCTTTCCATGGGCTTTGGCCATGACGCTTCAGAATACAATGAGTCAAAGCGCTCAGTCACTGACGATGAGCTTGGTCCTTTAATCGCAACTGAAATGACACGTTGTATTCACTGTACGCGTTGTGTGCGTTTTGGAGAAGAAGTTGCAGGTTTAAGGGAGCTAGGTGCTACAGGTCGTGGTGAAGATATGCAAATTGGGACCTATATTCAGCACAGCATCACCTCCGAAGTTTCTGGTAACATTATTGATCTATGTCCAGTTGGTGCTCTAACGTCAAAACCTTATCGTTTTACAGCAAGAGCCTGGGAAGTCACGCAACACGATAGCCTTGCTCCACATGATTGCTTAGGCTCAAATGTCTATTTGCATGTACGCCGCAACGATCTGATGCGTGCGGTACCTAAAGAAAATGAAGAGATCAATGAAACTTGGCTTTCTGATAGAGATCGATTTAGTTATCTGGGATTAACCAATATCGAAGCTCGAGCTAGTCAACCTAGAATCAAGAAAAATGGTCAATGGGAAACAGTGGATTGGCAAACGGCACTTAAATTTGCTGCAGAAGGTATAAGTCGGGTTATTAAACAACACGGCCCTGAACAGTTCGCCGCATTTTCATCCCCCTCATCGACGTTGGAAGAGCACTATTTATTACAAAAGTTAATGCGTGAATTAGGTGTTAACAATCTTGATCACCGTATTCAACAAACCGATTTTCGTGATCAAAATACACAAACAACAATGCCTAGTAGCTCACTAAAATACAGTGAGTTAGAGAATCAACGAGCGATTCTTATCTTAGGCTGTAATATTGATCGAGAAGTACCCTTAGCAGGCATTCGTGCACGAAAAGCGTTTAGAAATGGCGCAACCTTATATGCCATTAATCCTGTTGATTATGACTATCATTTTGATCTTAGTGAAAAGGTAATTGTATCTCCACAAGAAATGGTCATGCAGCTAGCTAAGCTTCTTCTTGCAATGACAGAAGACGTTAAGCAATTGCCTGAAGAAGTGCAAAAATTATTGTTAGGACTACAACCAGACAAGGCAACTAAGACTATTGCTAAAGCATTAAGACAACCTAATGCAGCAATAGTTACCGGTGCACTTTGCGAAAATCATCCTGATGCTTCTATATTGCGAGCTTTGCTTCATCTAATCGGAGAGACTAGTCAGGTCAAAGTATTACGCCTAACTACGGGGGCAAACAGCGCAGGAGCTTGTTTCGCAGGAATGTTACCTCATCGAACAGTAGCGGCTAAGACTGTTAATATCCCTGGTATGGACGTACAAACAGCCTTGGATGCTAAGTTGAAAGGCTATTTTCTATTAGCCGTTGAGCCAGGATTTGATTTTGCTAATCCCTATCGGACTAGACAATCGATGCTAGGCGCGGAATTTGTTGTTATGCTCTCTGCTTTTGAAAATGAGTCTATGCATGATTATGCTGATGTTATTTTACCAATGGCTCCTTATGCAGAAACTTCAGGAACCTATGTTAATGTTGATAAGGTATGGCAATCCGTAAAAGGTGCACAAAAACCTTACGGTGAAGCTCGACCAGCGTGGAAAATTTTAAGAGTAATTGCCAATTTGCTTCATTGCAAAGGCTTTGATTATATTTCTTCGGAAGATGTGCTCAACGAGTTGAAGTCTTTAGCGTCTATGACTGCTGAAACGAAATATGAGCCGTACTTTTCTGAGTCACTGCCTGTAGGAAACCAAGAGTTGGTTCGTGTTGGCGAATGGCCTCTGTATCGCTCAGATGCAATCGTTCGACATGCGCAAGCACTACAAACTTGTGCAGCAGCGGAATCTGCCTGCATAAGAATACATCCAAATACGGCTAATCGTTTGAAATTAGATGAAGTTGCTACTGTATCTCAGGGTGATATTGAGATAACATTGCCGCTTAAACGCGATGAGCGCATAGCACCCGATGTAATATGGGTTGCGAATGCAATGCCGGAGACCGCAGACTTAGGTTATTCCTTTGCTGCAATAACAATCAAGCGCTAACAGGTAAAAATATGCTACAAGACATTGGCATTTTGTTGTGGATTATTATAAAAATTCTAATCATTGTGATTCCACTTTTGCTTGGAGTTGCGTACCTGACTTATGCTGAACGAAAAGTCATTGGTTATATTCAGGTGCGAATAGGACCTAATCGCGTCGGTATAAAAGGATTATTACAACCCTTTGCTGATTTGCTTAAACTGATTACAAAAGAAATCATTGTTCCGACAAAATCGAACAAATATCTCTTTGTGATAGCTCCTTTATTTGCATTGACGCCTGCGTTAGCGGGCTGGGCTGTAATTCCTTTTTCGCAGGGCATCGTTCTTTCAAACATCAATGCTGGGCTTCTATATTTGTTTGCTATGAGTTCATTAGGCGTATATGGCGTATTAATTGCTGGTTGGGCATCCAACTCAAAATATGCCATGTTCGGTTCACTAAGAAGCGCTGCACAAACCGTATCTTATGAAATTGCAATGGGCTTTTCAATTGTTGGTGTTTTACTAGCCGCAGGCAGCTTGAATCTAAGTGATATTGTTATATCACAACGTGGCGGTATTTGGCATTGGTGGTTTTTACCCTTATTTCCTTTATTCATGACCTTTTGGATTGCAGGAATCGCTGAGACAAACCGGGCTCCTTTTGACTTGGCTGAAGGTGAGTCAGAGATCGTGGCTGGATTCCATGTAGAATACTCAGGAATTGGATTTGCTCTATTTTTCCTTTCTGAATATGCCAGCATGATTCTTATTTCTGCGATCATGGCGTTATTATTTCTTGGAGGATGGTTATCACCTTTTGAAGGAATACCTGCACTCGAAGATATTTTCTTTTTTGTCCCGGGATTTGTCTGGTTATTATTAAAGATTTCTTTCTTTCTGTTTGTTTATTTGTGGATTCGTGCCACTTTCCCGCGATACCGTTATGATCAATTAATGCGGTTAGGATGGAAAGTACTGATTCCTATGACTATTGTGTGGATTGTAGTGACAGCATTAATGGTCCTGACACACCTTAAACCGTGGTTTTAACCAGTAATTGAGCAGGCTAATGAAAAAAGTATATCGATACATCAAACATTATCTTCGCAGCTTTCTGCTTCTGGAACTATTATCCGGTTTGAAAGTAACGGGAAAGTATTTCTTTAAGAAAAAAGTGACAGTGCAATTTCCAGAGGAACATACCCCTTTGTCACCACGATTCCGAGGATTACTTGCACTGCGTCGTTATCCGAATGGTGAAGAAAGATGTATTGCCTGTAAATTATGTGAAGCGGTTTGTCCTGCACTAGCTATTACGATTGAATCAGAGCCAAGAGCAGACGGCTCACGCCGCACTACACGCTATGATATAGACATGTTTAAATGCATTAACTGTGGTTTATGTGAAGAATCTTGTCCGGTTGATTCAATCGTTGTTACACCAATTCACCATTATCATATTAGCGAACGTGGGCAAAATATAATGACAAAAGAAAAATTGCTTGCTGTGGGTGATTTAATGGAAAAGAAATTAGCTGCAGACAGAGAAGCAGATAAAGAATGGCGCTAACGGGGTTAGAAAATGCATGACATATTTTTACAGATTGTTTTTTATGGATTCGCAGGATTAGCAATTCTGTCGGCATTGATGGTTATTACTCAAAATAATCCGGTACGTTGTGTACTTTTTTTAGTAGTAACTTTCTTCGCAAGTGCAGTAATTTGGATAGTTGCAGAAGCTGAATTTCTAGCTTTGATACTTGTTTTGGTCTACGTTGGCGCTGTAATGACCTTGTTTTTATTCGTAGTCATGATGCTCAATATTGATGTTGAGTCGATGAAAATACATTTTCTAAAATATTTGCCCTTCGCCCTTATTTTGGTTGCCCTCCTTGTCGGCTTGTTATTAGTTGCTTTACCAGAAGGAAGCTTTACCAATGGTGTTGAGAAAGGCACGGTTACAGAAACCTATCAATCTAGCACTAATGAGAATTATTTAGCGCCGGTAATTCAGCCATCTAATACTGAAAGAATAGGCTTGGTGCTTTATACCGATTATATCCTTGCATTTGAAATTGCAGCGGCTCTACTTTTAGTGGCGATAATATCTGCAGTTACCTTAGCGCATCGTGGAGCAATTCGCTCTAAGCGCCAAGATATCAAACAGCAGATTATGACGAGTCCTAAAGACAGAGTAAAACTTATCAAAATGAAATCAGAGAAATAAACACTAGGAAGATAAATGATACCAGTACTCCATTATCTGATATTGGCTGCAATTTTGTTTGGCCTCGGCCTTGTCGGCATTATGTTAAATCGCAAAAATATCATACTGTTGCTTGTATGCATTGAGTTAATGCTGCTTGCTGTAAACACTAACTTTATTGCATTCTCTCATTATTATGGAGGGATAGCTGGACAGATATTTGTCTTTTTTATACTAACCGTTGCAGCTGCGGAAGCAGCTATCGGTTTGGCTATAGTGGTGTTGCTATACCGTAATCGGGGCAATATCGATGTTGATAAGATGAATCATTTAAAAGGTTAACAACGTGAACATTCAACAACTATGTCTAATAATTGTTCTGGCACCTCTGATTGGTTCAGTGATTGCAGGTTTTTTTCGTAACCAAATAGGCCGAATTGGCGCTCAGACTGTTACTATTGCTGGCGTAGGCATATCTCTTTTACTATCTTTATATGTTGCCGCACAAATGCTGAGTGGGGCATCCGAAGCAGTCAATGTCAATCTGTATACTTGGGCAAATGGCGGTGATATATTTCCTTACTCATTTAACATTGGGTTTTTGATCGATCGACTTACAGTCATTATGCTAGTAGTGGTTAACTTCGTATCCTTTTTAGTTCATATCTACAGCATTGGCTACATGGTAGATGATGACGGTTATCAGCGTTTCTTTAGTTATATATCGCTATTTACTTTCATGATGTTAATGCTAGTAACAGCTAACAACTTCTTGCAGCTCTTCTTTGGCTGGGAAGGTGTAGGCTTAGTATCTTATTTACTTATCAGTTTCTGGTACCAAAAAGAATCAGCGATTCAGGGTGGTTTAAAAGCATTCATTGTTAACCGCATAGGCGATTTCGGATTCGTCCTAGGTATTGCGATGGTTTTTAGCTATACCGGAAGCTTAGATTATGAAACTGTATTCCGTAGTGCAAACAGTTTAGCAAATCAAAGTATAGAATTGTTCTCTGGTCATCCTTGGTCCGTAATCACAGTCACCTGTTTATTGCTTTACGTGGGTGCTATGGGTAAATCAGCGCAAGTGCCGCTTCATGTGTGGTTACCCGAATCGATGGAAGGTCCGACACCTATTTCGGCGTTAATCCATGCTGCAACGATGGTTACCGCTGGGGTGTTTATGATCGCAAGAATTTCACCTTTGATTGAGCTATCAACTGTATCACTGAGTGTAATTCTTGTTATCGGCGCAACAGGTGCTTTATTTACAGGGATTTTAGCAATAGTAATGAATGATATTAAGCGCGTTATTGCTTATTCAACCTTATCGCAGCTAGGGTATATGATGGTGGCAATGGGAGCTTCTGCCTTTAACGCTGGTATCTTCCATTTATTGACTCATGCGTGCTTTAAAGCGCTATTATTCTTGGGAGCAGGTTCCGTTATCATTGGTATGCATCACGAACAAGATATGCGTAAAATGGGTGGACTATGGCGAAAAATGCCAATTACCTATATTACTTTCGTAATTGGTAGTTTAGCTCTCTGTGCTATTCCGCCTTTTGCTGGTTTTTATTCAAAAGATACCATTATTGAAGCCGCGAAATTGTCTGAGATTCCGGGTTCAAGCTATGCTTATTTTTGCGTGGCAATGGGAGCGTTTGTCACAGCAGTCTATACCTTTAGAGCTTTATTTATGACCTTCCATGGTGAGCCACGAATGGACGAACATAGTTTTTCTCATGTCCATGAGTCACCTTGGGTTGTATGGTTGCCTCTAGTACTGCTAGCTATTCCTTCAGTAATCATTGGCTACATTCTCTATAAGCCAATGCTTTTTAATACCCCTTCTTTGTTTGGTAATACTCTATTTGTACTTCCAGATCTTAATGTTATGGCAGAGATAGCGCGAGAAGTGGGCTCACCTTTGCAAGCTGCATTACATTCTGTTCTTACTCCAGTTTTCTGGCTAGTTATTGCCGGGATTGCTGTGGCTTGGATTTGTTATATTGCTGTTCCAACTATACCAACTAAAATTTCACAAAAGTTTTCTTGGATTTATAGAGCTCTAGTGAACAAATATTGGTTTGATGCATTCAACGATCATGTTATCGTTCGTGGTGCAAAAGGCTTAGGCGCATTCTTCTATCAGATAGGTGATCAAAAACTTATTGATGGTATGGTTGTTAATGGAACGGGCCGCACGATTAGATGGTTTGCACAAAAGGGCCGAAATATACAAAGTGGATATTTATACCATTATGCAACTTTTATGGTGTTAGGTCTTTTTGTTTTCCTATGCTGGTTGTTACTTGGCTGATTATAAGGTGAAGGTATGCATCATTTGCTCAATTTACTGATCTGGTTACCTATCATCGGAGGAGTGTTTGTATTTCTCACTGGTGATGACAAGAATCCAAATGTATCACGTTATTTATCGTTATTTACGGTAATTTTAACGTTAATCATGTGCATTCCGTTGGTTTCCGGATTCGATATTAATACATATAGCATGCAATACATTGAAGACATTGCTTGGATGCCTGCTTTGGGAATTAATTATAGTTTAGGAATCGATGGATTATCGTTACTCCTCATTGTCCTAAGCATTTTTACTACTCTCATTGTCATTCTTGCTACTTGGGAAAGTATTGAAACGCGCGTGGGTCAATACATGGCTGCGTTTTTAATTATGCAAGGTTTATTAGTTGGTGTATTCGCAGCAACCGATGCCATCGTATTTTATATTTTCTGGGAAGCCACTTTAATTCCAATGTATTTGATTATTGGTATCTGGGGTTCATCCAACCGAGTTTATGCTGCAATTAAGTTTTTCCTTTATACCTTCCTTGGTTCAGTGTTAATGCTTGCTGCATTCTTATATATGGGATACCAAGCTGGTAATTTTAAAATTGAAACATTCTATGCACTTAAACTAGGTATGACTGCGCAAACCCTGATTTTAATCGGGTTTTTCTTTAGCTTTGCAGTGAAAATACCCATGTTTCCTGTGCATACTTGGTTACCTGATGCACATACAGAAGCACCGGCTGGTGGTTCTGTAGTATTAGCAGCAATCTTACTCAAGCTAGGGGCATACGGTTTTATTCGTTTTGCATTGCCCATCGTTCCTGATGCATGTAATAAATATGCAATGGTGATGATTGCTTTATCACTTATCGCTGTTGTGTATATCGGCTTGATAGCAATTATTCAAAAAGACATGAAGCGCTTGATTGCCTACTCGTCAATTTCGCATATGGGTTTTGTAACTTTAGGATGTTTCGCAATATTCAGTATTGCCCATCAATCTAGCTTAAATAATGCGGGTCTAGTGCTTGAAGGTGCCATTGTGATTATTATTTCACATGCGTTTGTTTCCAGCGGCCTCTTTGCTGGCGTGGGTTTTATCTACGACCGGATGCACACTCGTCAAATTAAAGACTTTGGTGGTCTCGTTAATACGATGCCGATATTTGCATCCTTTCTCATGCTTTTTGCGATGGCCAATGCGGGCCTTCCTGGAACCTCCGGATTCGTAGGCGAATTTATGGTAATACTAGGAAGTATTAAATCAAACTTTTGGATTGCTTTTTGGGCAGCGACAACCCTGATTACTGGAGCCGCCTACACGCTATGGATGTATAAGCGGGTAATTTTCGGACCTGTGACTAATGAAAAAGTAGCTCAATTAAAAGATCTTTCAGGCTTTGAAATATCTGCCTATACATTGCTAGCCTTTATGGTTGTAGCATTAGGTGTTTATCCTAAGCCAATGTTGGATTATGTGCATCAAACCGTAAGTCATACGCTTGCACAGGCAGATAAATCAAAACTATAAATTAACTTCAGGTTGGAAGGTTATACAAACATGACGATAGCATTACTTGAAAATGTGCATCTTGCATTACCAGAGATGATTATATTGGTTACGGCTTGCATTGCTTTGCTTGCTGACCTTTTTCTTCGTCATCGTCTTCCAGCGATTACCATAATATGCACTACCATAGGATTAGCACTTGCAACCTGTGTTAGCCTTTTATTTATTGGTAATTTTAAAACAGTAATTCTAGGTGGTCAGTTTATTAGTGATGATCTAGCTCAACTAATGAAAGTATTCATTTATATCTCTGTTTTTCTGAGTTTTATCTATTCGAGATCCTATCTTATTGAACGCCAAATGCCCGAAGGTGATTATTATGTACTTGGCCTTTTTTCTACACTAGGAATGATGGTTTTGGTTTCGGCGCATTCTTTGTTGACAATCTATTTAGGGCTGGAACTATTGTCTCTGCCACTTTATGCAATGACCGCAATACGTCGTTCCAATAGTGATGCTACTGAAGCTGCGTTAAAGTATTTTGTTATGGGAGCTATCGCATCAGGAATGTTACTCTATGGTATGTCACTTCTTTATGGAGCGACTGGCAAACTTGATCTTATGGATATTGCCAATGCAATTTCCAGCAACGGTATACAACAGCATGGCGCATTGTTAACATTTGCATTAGTTTTTATTATCGCCGGTGTTGGATTCAAATTAGCCGCAATACCTTTCCACATGTGGGCTCCAGACGTTTATCAAGGTGCTCCAACAGCAGTGACTTTATTTATCGGTACTGCGACTAAAATTGCGGCCCTTGGTATGGCCATGCGTATACTAATCATAGGGTTAGGATTACCTGGTTTGATAGAGCAATGGCAACAACTTTTATTAGTAATGGCATTATTATCAACGGGTCTAGGTAATCTATTAGCAGTTGTACAAAATAATATAAAACGTCTTCTTGCTTATTCTGCCATTGCGCATTTAGGTTATTCTTTATTCGGGCTTTTGTCTGCTACTCCTGAAGGCTATGCTGCCGCTCTTTATTATGTATTGATTTATTCTCTCATGACAGCAGCTGCGTTTGGCTTAATCACATTGATGTCAAATAAAGGATTAGAAATTGAAAACGTTGATGACCTAAAAGGATTGAACAAAAGAAATCCATGGCTCGCGTTTATGATGTTGATCGTTATGTTTTCTATGGCTGGTGTACCGCCAACAGTTGGTTTCTTTGTTAAGTTGCTAGTTTTAAAAGCTTTAGTTGATGTCAATTTAACTTGGGTTGCAGTGCTTGGTCTTTTCTTTGCGGTCATTGGTGCTTATTACTATTTGCGCATCGTTAAGGTTATGTACTTTGATGAAGCGGCCGATAATACACCGGTTAAGCTTTCTGTTCCGATGAATATAATATATTCAATTAATTGTCTTGCCTTACTGTATTTTGGAATATTTCCATCGGCATTAATGACTGCTTGTATGAATGCTTTTTCTGGTTAAGGAAAAGCTAAAGGCAGGCTCATTTTCTCAATTTTGTATGGTTGCATTGTACAACTGCCTTAGGTACCCTTTCTATCCAAAGGCACGTTACCTCAGGTTCTAGGGCCCTAGAGATAAGTGCCATTGCGCTCAACCATACGACTACTTCTTCCTTTTGCACTATTAGAACAGCCAGGTTTCTACCTAACCCTAGACAGGTAGGTTTAATATATTGAACAAATCCATTCAAGCTGAGTTTTACGAATGATCCAGGACAGCCCGTACTGCGATGACAGTTTCCATGAAGCCTTATTTGACGTGGCCCAGACACCATAAACAAGAACCTGAGAAACCTTTCTCCCTAATTTCGTACGGCTAGGCTTAACTGAAAACAGACATTTATGAATATGTGTAAGGAATTCTGTATTAACCAATAAAAATACTTGATAAGTTTAGGAAGGGTGAGTATACTTCCCCTCAGTTGATGCGGGGTGGAGCAGCCTGGTAGCTCGTCGGGCTCATAACCCGAAGGTCGTAGGTTCAAATCCTGCCCCCGCTACCAATTTTATTAAACCCCATTTTTGGGGTTTTTTATTATGTTTTATTCGGTAGTTTTGGGTACTACCATATTCATCAAGATGACTCGTTAAAGATAATCATTTCGAAAAGGGTGCCTGAATCTAGTTTAGATTTAGAAAAGCCGACTAATGAGTAGGTTATGATACGAAACGAAATTGAAGCGATGTTAATGCCTCTTGTTGAAGATCTAGGATACGAATTTTGGGGATGTGAATATTTATCGCAAGGTAAACATTCTCTACTACGTATTTACATAGATAAAGAGGATGGAATTAACGTTGAAGATTGTGAACGAGTAAGTAAGCAAATAAGCGCATACCTGGATGTTGAAGACCCTATTCCGGGTAACTATAGTTTGGAGATTTCTTCTCCCGGCATACCGCGTCCTCTATTTTATAAAGAACAATATAAACGATATTTAGGACAGGATGTTCAAATTAAACTATTCAAACCGGTCAATGGTAGTCGTAAATTAAAGGGTACCATTTTAGATGTAAGTGAAGATGTATTGATACTACAAATGGGCGAAGAAAAAATAGAAATACCATTTTCCCATATAGTAAAAGCAAATTTGATAGGTGAGTGAGAGGCGAACAATGAGCAAAGAATTGTTATTAGTTGCTGAGGCATTATCCAACGAGAAAGGTGTAAGCAAAGAAGTCGTTTTGGAAGCGATTCAGGCTGCGCTTGAATCTGCCACTCGTAAACTTACCGATAAAGATATTGGTGTGAGAGTGAGGCTTGATCCTCGAACTGGAGAATATGAAACATTCAGATACTGGGATGTTGTTTCTGATGAAGAGCTTAAGTTCCCAGAGAGAGAACTTACAGTAGAGCAAGCCAAAGAGCGTGTACCCACCATTGATCTTGGTGGAAAAATTGAAGAGCCAATGGCATCGATTGAATTTGGTCGAATTGCTGCTCAAACGGCTCGACAAGTTATTATGCAAAAAGTTCGTGAAGCGGAAAGACAACAAGTAGTTGATCAGTTTAAAAATAAATTTGGTCAGCTGGTTTATGGTACGGTTAAAAAGGTAACTCGCGATAACATAATTATTGATTTGGGCGGAAAAGCAGAAGCATTTATGCCACGTGGAGAAATGCTTCCAAATGAAATGTTCAGACCAAACGATCGAGTGCGTGCTTATTTGTATGAAATAACTCCGCAATCGCGAGGTCCACAACTTTTTGTCAGCCGCATTCGTAACGAAATGCTTATCGAATTGTTCCGAATAGAAGTGCCTGAAATTGGTGAGAACGTAATCGATGTCAAAGCAGCTGCACGTGAGCCTGGCAATCGTGCTAAAATTGCTGTTAAGACAAATGATGGACGAATAGATCCTGTAGGTGCGTGTGTTGGTATGCGTGGAGCAAGGGTACAGGCTGTTTCTAGCGAATTGGGCGGCGAGAGAGTTGATATTATTCTGTGGGATGATAATCCTGCTCAACTCGTTATCAATGCTATGGCACCTGCTGAAATTTCATCTATTGTTGTGGATGAAGATAGCCATACAATGGATTTGGCAGTACAAAAGGATCAATTGTCACAAGCAATTGGCCGAAATGGACAAAATGTAAGATTAGCAAGCCAGCTTACAGGTTGGACGTTGAACGTTATGACTATCGAAGAATTCAACAATAAGAGCCAGGAAGAATCAAGCAAGATCATTAACTTGTTTACTTCTACCCTGGAAATTGATGAAGAGATTGCCAGTCTCTTGGTTGCACATGGATTTTCTTCATTAGAGGAAATTGCTTATGTTCCCAAAGAAGAGTTAATGGCAATCGAAGAGTTCGACGAAGAAATCGTAGAAGAGTTAAGAAACCGAGCAAATGATATGCTATTAACTCAAGCACTAACTTCTGGTCAGGGTTTAGCTGGTAGTCCTTCTGATTCCCTTCTTACAATGGAAGGAATGACAGAAGAATTGGCGACTAGTTTAGCAAGTAAAGGAATAACAACCATGGAAGAGCTAGCTGAGCATTCAGTCGATGAATTACTTGATATTCCTGGAATGACAGAAAAAAAAGCGGGTGAATTAATCATGAAAGCTCGTGAACCTTGGTTTCAATAAAACTAGGCGAATATAATATTATCATTTACCTAGCTGAAAATTATTTGAGGCAACAGATGCCTTATTTTTCTTGCGCTGATTTAGCGTACGAATCATTAGAATTAAAAGCAATTTAATAGATAGAAATTGCTGAAGGGGGGTTAAATTTATGGCGGATGTGACGGTTAAACAATTGGCGCAGGTCGTTGGTATCCCTGTTGAGCGCCTATTGACCCAGTTACAAGAAGCAGGGTTATCATTTACTGATGATACCCAAACGGTCAATGAAGAGCAGAAACGGATATTGCTAACTCATTTAAAGAGCCATGCTAATGGTGAATCACGTACTACTCCAGAACGCATTACTTTAAAGCGCAAAAGCTTGACGCAGGTCAAAGTTGGTCATGATGGTTATAGTGGAAAAACCGTGAGTATCGAGGTACGTAAAAAACGCACCTACGTTAAACGCAGTACACTCGTTGATCAGCAACAAGAAGATGAGCATGAAGAAGAGCAAGTACTTCCAGTTGAAACAGATAATGGGGTTGAAACTGCTTTAGAGACAGAAATTCCAGTTGAGACAGAGGTTGCATCGACAGAGGGCGAAAAGACTGAGCAGGAAGTAGAACAGATCGATCAAAAGCTCACTGAGACCAATTCAGAAGAGAAAAAAGAAAATCTATCAGGCCAAACTGATGTTGAACTTACAACAACCAATGAGCCTGCTACTCCGGATGCTTCGGAAAAAGTAGAAAAAACTTCCAAGAAAAAGCATAGCGAAAAAACTGATGTCGAATCCGAGATGGAGTACAAAAAAGTTAAGAAAAAAAGTAAATATCAATTGCCTGAGCGAGACGAGGATGAACGCGGTGTACAAGGTCGTCATAAGCGTGGCAAAGTGAAGAAGCGTAAGCCGAATGAAAAATCAGATAAGTATCGTGAAGCAGAAGAGGCTTTAACGCACGGTTTTGCTATGCCTACTGCCCCGGTGGTTCGTGATGTGGCACTTCCAGAAACAATCACTGTTGCTGAATTAGCAAAGCGCATGTCAGTTAAAGCAGCAGAGGTGATTAAGGCGATGATGGGGCTTGGAGCAATGGCTACTATCAACCAGGTAATTGACCAAGATACTGCCATTATTGTCGTCGAAGAAATGGGGCACAGGCCACGACCAATTAAAGAAGATACGATTGAAGAAGATTTAGGTGACGCGTTAAGTAAAGGTAGTCTCATGGAGTCTCGTGCTCCCGTTGTGACAATCATGGGTCATGTGGATCATGGTAAAACCTCTTTGCTTGACTATATCCGCAGAACCAAAGTAGCTGCAGGCGAAGCCGGTGGAATTACCCAACATATTGGTGCTTATCATGTGGTTACTCCAAAAGGAAAAATTACTTTTCTTGACACCCCAGGACATGCCGCTTTTACCGCGATGAGAGCCCGTGGTGCGCAAGCAACTGATATCGTTATTTTGATCGTAGCTGCAGATGATGGAGTCAAACCTCAAACAATTGAAGCAATTCAGCATGCGAAAGCAGCTAATGTTCCTATTATTGTTGCTGTTAATAAAATGGACAAACCAGATGCTGATCCTGATAGAGTAATGAATGAGTTGTCAGTGCATGATGTCATCCCTGAAGCATGGGGCGGCGATACCATGTTCGCAAAAATTTCAGCAAAATCAGGCGATGGTATTGATGAATTATTAGATGCTGTGTTATTGCAATCTGAAGTCTTAGAGTTAGCTGCTAATACCGACGGGGCGGCAAAAGGTGTAGTAATTGAATCACGACTCGATAAAGGTCGCGGTCCAGTGGCGACTATTCTCGTTCAAAGTGGAACTCTACATAAAGGCGATATTTTACTCGCTGGATTGCAGTATGGACGTGTCCGTGCATTAGTAAGTGATAATGGTACTCAAGTTGATAGCGCAGGCCCTTCTATTCCTGTTGAAGTTCTTGGTCTTTCAGCAATTCCTCATGCAGGTGATGATGCTGTTGTGGTTCCTGATGAAAAAAGAGCTCGTGAAGTAGCTCTATTCCGTCAAGGAAGGTACCGCGATGTTAAATTAGCTAGACGACAAAAATCGACTATCGAAGGTATTCTGGAAACCATGACGACAGCTGAGGCGAAGATACTTAATGTTGTATTGAAAGCCGATGTACAAGGTTCTGTTGAAGCAATTGCAGATGCCTTAGTCAAACTCTCTACAGATGAAGTCAAGGTAGAAATCATTGCAAGTGGGGTTGGTGGTATCACTGAGTCCGATGTCCATTTGGCAATTGCTTCCAATGCCTTGTTAATTGGTTTTAACGTGCGAGCGGATAGCGGTGCTAAGCGTTTGGTAGAACAGGAAGGCGTATCTTTACATTACTATAGTGTTATCTATGACATTGTGGATCAAGTGAAAGGTGCTCTAACCGGTATGCTTGCTCCTCAATTTAAAGAAGAGATTATCGGTATTGCTGAGGTTCGTGATGTATTCCGTTCACCAAAACTGGGTGCAATTGCAGGTTGTATGGTTGTTGAAGGAATCATTAAGCGTAATAATCCAATCCGTGTACTCCGAAATAACGTGGTTATCTATGAAGGAACACTAGAATCATTACGACGATTTAAAGACGATGTTATCGAAGTACGCCAAGGATTTGAATGCGGTATTGGCGTGAAGAACTACAATGATGTTAAGAGTGGTGATTTAATCGAAGTATTTGAGACAATAGAAATTAAGCGTGATTTATGAGTAATGACTTTAAGCGTATAGACCGCGTTGCAGAAATGATGCAACGCAAGCTATCGCAACTTATTCAGCAGGAAATCAAAGATCCGCGTTTGCCGCCATTTGTGACAGTTTCGGCAGTAAAGGTGGCCGCGGATTTAGGACATGCAAAAGTTTATTTTACAGTTTTAAATGCCGATGTTGAAAAAACAACGGCAATTTTAAACTCTGCTGCGAGTTATTTACGCACTGCCTTAGCAAGAAGTGTAAAACTTCGCACAGTACCACAACTGCATTTTGTCTATGATGAATCAGTAGAATACGGTAGACGTCTGAGCCGTTTGATCGATAATTTAAATCCAACTGATAATGAAGATGAACAAGGTTGAGTGCGATCAAGCGATCAATGGAATTTTGTTAGTAAATAAACCTCAAGGCTTATCATCAAATGCTGTTTTACAGCAAGTGAAGCGATTATACCGTGCAAAAAAAGCAGGTCATACTGGGAGTCTTGATCCTTTAGCAACAGGTATGTTACCGATTTGTTTTGGAGAAGCGACTAAGTTTTGCCAATACTTGCTCGATGCGGATAAATCTTATGAGGCAACGGGTTTATTGGGAATAAAAACGAATACTGGTGATGCTATGGGAGAAGTGCTTGAGCAAGCGCCCCCTTTTCAGTTAACAGAAAGTGAAGTGCTTTCTGCTCTGCAGCAATTTACAGGCCCAATTAAACAAATTCCATCGATGTTTTCTGCTTTAAAACATAAAGGAACACCGTTGTATAAATACGCAAGAGAGGGAGTCTCAATTGAGCGTGAAGCGCGTGACGTTACCATTCATAAGTTACAGTTAATTGCTTTTGATGGAATGAGTTTCGACATTAAGGTGTCATGTACAAAAGGAACCTATATTCGTAATTTAGTTGAGGATATCGGCGATTTTCTTGGTGTTGGGGCACACGTCACTAAACTTCATCGAATAAACACGGCAGGATTCGTCGATGAGCGGATGTATACTATAGATGATTTACAAAACGCAACGACCGAATTAGCAAGTTACTTATTGCCAATGGAGCGTGCGGTAAATTATTTACCTCTTGTTCAATTAGATGCGGATGAGTTATTGGCACTACGTCAGGGAAAGGCGATTCAAGGAAAAGAAAGTAATATTAGGGGAGAGGTTCGTCTTTATTTGCAGGATGAATTTATTGGCTTAGGTGAGTTAAAAGAGGATGGTAGCTTGAGCGTGAGACGTCTGCTGGCATTTTAAAGCGAGATGAACTCCTCTCAAGTGCTTATTTATTTAAATAAAATATTGCACAAATTATCATCTAATACTTGTGTCTATTCTCATGCCTTGGTAGAATGCTCCCCTTTGAAAGAATACATAGCTATCTTCGGGAGTGAATATGTCGCTAACTAGCGTACAAAAAGCAGAAATTGTTAATGAGTACAAGCGAGCTGAGAATGATACTGGCTCACCAGAAGTACAAGTTTCATTAATGACGGGTCGTATTAAGTATTTAACAGACCATTTTAAAGTTAATAAAAAAGATTTTCATTCGCGACGAGGCTTGCAAGAGCTTGTAAATAAGCGCCGCAAGTTGCTCAAGTATTTGAAAAAAAATGATCATGAGCGTTATCAAACTCTGATCCAAAGTTTGGGCTTGCGAGATTCCTATTGATAAGAAAGCAATGTTCAATAGAGCTAACATGTTCAACGATCTAATTCAAAGGAAAGGCGCAGTATTCTGCGCCTTTTTTTCATTATTAACATCCTAAATATCGCGTTGATTGGCGCGAGGATGCAGAAGCTGTGAGTGTTAGAGTTTTTTTGATAATGAGGAATATATTTCATTGATAGAGTGAAATAGGAAGTTATCAAAAATACTTTAAGATTCGCTGCAGCTTTGGCGGCAGATTGTATCGCGGTTTTAGGATTCCAATTTTAAGAGGTGACTCACGTGGCTAAAATCACTAAAGAAGTTCGATTGGGTGAGCATACACTTGTGCTCGAGACAGGTGAAATAGCAAGACAAGCAGATGGTGCCGTTTTTGCCAGTATGGCAGGCACACAAGTTCTGGTTACGGTGGTAGCTAAGAAAGAGGGTGCGGAGAACAATGATTTTTTCCCCTTGACAGTTAACTATCAAGAAAAAGCCTACGCCGCGGGTAAAATTCCAGGTGGCTTTAATAAACGAGAAGGTCGTCCAAGTGAACTTGAAACCTTGACTTCACGATTAATGGATAGACCATTGAGACCCTTATTCCCAGATGGTTTCTATAATGAAGTGCAAGTTATTGCAACAGTGATGTCATTAAATCCTGAAGTGCCCTCTGATATTATTTCTATGATTGGCGCTTCAGCGGCTTTAGCCATCTCTGGTATTCCTTTCGAAGGCCCTATTGGCGCAGTGCGTGTAGGTTATAAAGAGGGTATCTACACACTTAATCCTAGCTTTAAAGCAATAGCTGAATCTGATCTCGATTTAGTTGTAGCCGGAACTGAAGATGCCATTCTCATGGTTGAATCAGAAGCACGAGAATTAAGTGAAGAAGTCATGCTTGGTGCAGTATTATATGGCCATGAGATGATGAAAGGCGTAATTAGAGCAATAAAAGAGTTGGCAGCAGAAGTTGGTAAATCAAGCTGGGATTGGACGGCACCGCCAGTTGATACTGGACTTGCCACACGAGTAGCAGAATTAGCTACCGACCAAGTTAACGAAGCTTATCTAATCAAAGATAAAACACAGCGCTATCAGCGTCTGAATGAAATTAGACAGCAGCTTGTTGATAGAGTAATGAGCGAACGTGAAGAGCTCAAAGAAGATCAAATAAGTGACGTTTTAGGTTCATTGGAAAAAGCAATTGTACGAAATCGTATTCTTGCTGGAGAGCCACGTATCGATGGACGTGATCAAAAAACTGTACGTCCAATTGCAATTCGTACCAAATTCTTAGAAAGAACGCACGGTTCGGCATTATTCACTCGCGGTGAAACTCAAGCCGTTGTAGCAGCTACTCTGGGTAATGAACGTGATGCACAAACTTTAGATAGCCTCAGTGGTGAATCAAAAGATAGATTTATGTTGCATTATAACTTTCCTCCATACTCTGTTGGTGAAGTCGGCATGGTAGGAAGTCCAAAACGACGCGAAATAGGTCATGGTCGTTTAGCTAAACGTAGCTTAATGGCGGTGCTACCTACTGCAAGTGAATTTCCCTACGTTCTCCGTGTGGTGTCAGAAATTACTGAATCGAATGGTTCAAGTTCAATGGCAACTGTTTGTGGAACAAGTTTGGCTTTAATGGACGCTGGCGTACCTCTAAAAGCACCAGTTGCTGGGGTTGCCATGGGTCTAATTAAAGAAAATGATCGCTTCGCAGTACTGACGGATATTCTTGGTGATGAAGATCATTTGGGCGATATGGACTTTAAAGTTGCAGGAACTGAAAAAGGTATTACTGCTCTGCAGATGGACATCAAAATTACTGGGATTACAAAAGAAATTATGGAGCAGGCTTTGGATCAGGCATTAGCCGGCCGAATTCATATTCTTGGCGTTATGAATACTGCGCTCTCTGAACATCGTGAGGAGTTGTCAAAACATGCTCCTAGAATTACAACTATGAAAGTTGCTGAAGATAAAATTCGTACAATCATTGGTAAAGGTGGTAGCACGATTAAAGGTCTAATCGAAAGCACTGGGGTTTCCATCGACATCGATGATAGTGGTGTTGTACAGCTATTTTCACCTGATGCAGATGCTTTGGAAGAAGCTCAACGTCAAATTAAGGCCCTAATTGCTGAAGTCGAAGTGGGACAAACTTATAAAGGGAAAGTCAGTAAGATTGTTGATTTTGGTGCATTCATCAATTTATTACCTGGTAAAGATGGACTTCTGCATATTTCGCAAATTTGTTCTGATCGCTCACAAAAAGTTGAGGCAGTGCTAAGTGAAGGACAAGAAATTGAGGTTTACGTTGCTGGCGTGGATAAACAAGGCCGAGTGAAGCTGGAGTGGAAAGATAAGCCACAAACAGCAGAAACTGATGCTCCGCAAGCACAAGAATCTGAAGAAACAGGTTCAATTGAAGCGGAAGCAGAAGATAAATCAGAAGAGTAATTTGTCCTGTAGAGAGCTCCGAGTGAATGAAATCTCGGAGCCTCTTAATGTTTGAATTGTCATTCCAGCTTTCGCAGGGTGACAACAAATTTCTTAACGCTGTGCTAATCGAAACCTGATTTGTGCTGTCAAACTCGGAAAAGTCATTATACTCTATAGAATTAGTGTTAGATAAATGGGAGGGATGCCGATGAAAGGCAAAAACTTCTCCCCTTATCTTTAGCTGCACTGGTCTTGTATACAGCGACTTAGGAACGAGTCCTATTTATGACTTACAGCAAACTCTACCGCATGTTTCTATGTTGGCATTATTGGGCAGGTTTACTTTTAGGTGATGGCATGATTACCCCGCAATTTCAGTAATTAGTGCCGTTGAGGGATTAAAGGTGATTTCATACTTGGTAGTTCTTATATCTTTTGTGAAAGCAATAAAACTATATCTATAGGATCTTATTGTGAGATTTGAAGATAGAGCTGAAAAGGTGAAGCGCATCGGCTCTTGTTTTAGGTCCTAATGCGCTGTGATAAAAAGAATTAAATTTCATCGCTCATGTGTTGTTGCATAACCTCTTCCTGTGGTGCCCAGTTTTTCTGATGTCCCGCAGCTATTGCTTCATTAATTGCTTTGATGTCTTGGGAATTCAACGGTTTTTCATTTTGATCAGTGTATACAACCGGTGGATTGTCTAATGGTGCCGAAGTACCATAGGGCTTATCAAATAAAACGGAAGTAACTGCTGGCCCTCCAGTGGGTAAGTTTCCACTACCAGTTGTTGTACAGCTCACCAGAAAAACTGAAAGTGCAACAATGCCTAGTTTTTGCATTTGCAACCTCCTTGTAAAAGGCTCTAACTTTTTGATTAGAATAGACAGCTAAGTCGATTTATTATCAGTATAGGTAAGAATGACGAAAATTGATCAAAATGATCAAAATATTAAGAAAAGTAACTTAGGCTAGAATGATGAAGCTATTTGCTTCACCATTAGCTTTTAGAAATTAAACGTAAAAATTCACTGCGACTCGAGGAGCTATCACGCATTTCACCTCGCATAACTGAGGTCGTCATAATTGAATTTTGTTTTTCAACACCGCGCATCATCATGCAAAGATGTTTTGCTTCGATCACAACTGCGACACCGCGTGCATTTGTAATTGAGGCAATGCAATCAGCGATTTCTGAGGTTAAACGCTCTTGGATTTGTAATCGTCGTGCAAAATAATCTACGATACGTGCAATCTTAGATAAGCCTAACACTTTCCCATTAGGTAGATAACCTACGTGACATTTGCCTAAAAAAGGGAGTAAATGATGCTCACACATAGAATACATTTCAATATCTTTAACGATTACCATCTCACTCATATCGGAGTCAAACAACGCATCGTTAATAATTTCATCAAGATTTTCGTGGTATCCTTTCGTAAGATAGCGAAGTGCGTTGGCAGCTCGCTCTGGCGTACCTCGCAACCCTTCACGCTCGACATCTTCACCGATTGATTCTAAAATTTGTTTGTACAGTTCTTGCATTGTTTCTTGCCCTAACCAGGAGGCCATGTCATCTGACGACCACCTAATACGTGTAAATGAATGTGGTAAACTTCCTGCCCGCCACCAGAGTTAACATTAAAAACTAAACGGTACCCATCGTCGCTAAGCTTTTCCGCCTTAGCCATCTTTTTTCCCGTAAGTATCATGCGCCCTAAAAGTTGTTCATCTTTGCTATCCGTATCATTAATTGTAGCAATATGTTGCTTAGGAAGTATCAACAAATGCGTGGGTGCTTGTGGTTTTATATCCCGAATGACTATTATTTCTGGATCTTCAAATACCACTTTCGCTGGAGTTTCTCCTGATACAATTTTGCAAAATAAGCAGCTCATGATCGTCCTGATGGGTTTTAGCTAAACGAAGGATTATACCCTGACAAAGGAATTGACAACAGACCCTGTGTTTACATAAATTTCTGAAATCGATCGATGGGTTAAATTTTGCCTTTTAAACCTATTTTGCGCATAATAGCGAGTCTTATTAATTGAGAGATCTAAAAATGGGTTTAATGGATATTAAAAGCGGTCGTAATATTCCTAATGAAATCAATGTCATCATTGAGATCCCTATGCATGGGGAGCCGGTAAAATATGAAGTCGATAAAGAAACGGGGGCCTTGTTTGTTGATCGTTTTATGACAACAGCAATGTTCTATCCTACTAATTATGGATATGTTCCCAGCACCTTATCTGAAGACGGTGATCCTGTTGATGTTTTAGTTGTTACGCCAGTTCCTTTAATCAGTGGAGCAGTTATTCCTTGTCGTCCAGTAGGCATGCTTAAAATGACGGATGAAGCAGGCGTTGATGCGAAGCTATTGGCTGTTCCTACCAGCAAATTGAGTAAAATGTATGACTCAATAAAGACTTTTGAAGATATTCCTCGTCATTTATTACTCTCCCTTGAACATTTCTTCCAACATTATAAAGATCTTGAGGAAGGAAAATGGGTCAAATTAAATGGCTGGGAAGGTCCTGAAGCCGCTCGACAAGAAATATTATCCAGTATCGAGCGCTACAACAAAATGCATAACATTAGTTAGACGGTAAATACGGTTGGGTCATTTTGACCCAACTATCCCATCACGCTTCTTTATTTTAGTTGTCGATATTCTATCTTCTTGCAATACCCGTTCAAGCTCGCCTGTAGCCTGTCGTGAAAAATTTATCAACTCGTGTTCCGTTTCAAAAAACTCGAAGGACTTCACTAAATTACGTTCATCATAATGTTTAAAGGTACGTGCTTTTCTGCGCATAGTATCAGGGTTATAACCTAAAAATGTCATGACTTCTTGCGCCATAGTTAAGGAAGAATCAAACACTTCTCGTCTAAAATAATCGACACCTTCCTTATGTAATTCGTAAGCATGTCGTCTGTTGCGGGCACGGGAATAGATTTTTATCTGAGGAAACTCTTGTTTAGCAAGTCTTACTATATCTAAACTCGTGTCAGGATCATCCACAGCGACAATAAGCAATTTTGCTTTATCGGCGCCTGCATTTTTAAGTAAATCCAACCGTGAGGCATCACCAAAATAACCTTTAAATCCGAATTTACGCAGTAATTCAACTTGCTCAGGATCATTTTCCAACACGGTAAGATTAACCCCTTGAGCATTAAGGAAACGGCCAATAATTTGGCCAAAACGTCCGTAACCAGCGAGAATAACAGCGTGTTGCTCATCGATAGTATCGTATCGAGGGGGTAGGTTGCTCATAAAACGTGGAACTATGAAACGCCTGTAAATCATCATCAATAAAGGTGTCGTCGCCATAGATAAGGCAATCGCAAAAATAAAGAAATCTGTTAAAGGTTCAGTGATAACTTCCGAAGAAGAAGCAAATTGGAATAAGACAAAAGCAAATTCACTTCCCTGAGACAACAAAAGAGCTATTCCTATGGATTGTACTCTGCTGAGCCCAAAGCTACGACCGAGAAATAAAAGAATTAATGCTTTGATTGTAATAAAAAGAGCGATAGTTCCCAGTAAATAAACCGGATGCTGAGCGAGAATGGTAAAATCCATTCTCATACCCACAGAGATAAAAAATAATCCAAGCAATAGACCTTTAAATGGTTCAATATCAGTTTCTAAAGTGCGCTTGTATTCGGAGTTTGCAAGTACGACACCGGCAACAAACGCTCCGAGACCTGGCGAAATGCCTATTGTCTGCATCAATAAAGTAATGCCAACAATCAAAGCTAATGACGTTGCAGTAAAGACTTCACGCAAATTGGTTTGCGCAATAATGTAGAAAAAATAATGCGAAAAAAAATACCCGATCACAATGATAGTAGCAATAAGAGCGGCGACAATCCCAGCTTGTTCCAAGCCGGGCAAGGAGCTAAGCAGACCAGTTTTGGCTATGGGGGTTACGCCTTCCATAACCAATAATGGCAAGATGATAAGAATTGGAATAACGGCAATATCTTGGAACAATAAAATAGCAAAAGACGTTTCACCGATTGTTGTATGCATTAAATTCTTTTCTTGCAGGGATTGCAAAACCAGCGCAGTTGAAGACAAGGACAAGGCCATACTAGCCGCTATACTAATTCGCCAATCATAGCCGAGTAGGATGCCTACAAGCGTAAGAATTGAAGCAGTCAAAATAACTTGAAGGCTGCCTAAGCCGATTATTGCTTTGCGCAGTCGCCATAAGGTTTCTGGTTCAAGTTCCAAACCGATAAGAAAAAGCATCATAATGACGCCAAACTCAGCAAAGTGCATAATCTGTTCAGCGTTACCTATCAATTTAAAGCCAAAAGGGCCAATAAGAACCCCGATGATTAAATAGCCCAACACTGAACCAATTTTAAAACGGCTAGCCAGCGGTATGATGATGCAGGCTGCTGCAAGAAAAATAAAAATATGATAGAGGGAATAATTATTCATCGGTTGACCGAATCGAAAACTTAGTAAATAAGTATACTGGAACTTTGTTGCGGGTTACATCTTAGCTGAGGTTTGTTTGATTTTCTAGGTTGAATGGTAAGCTGAGCTTGACCCAACTTACCTTCTGGAGAAACTCGCGGCATGATCTGGTTCGCCAATGCTTTCTAGCTATTTAATCGGATCCAATCCTGCTTCATCCAATACCGATTTTGCATTTTGCGCAATTAATTGATGAATAGGCGCTGTAGGATGAACGTGATCCCAAAATAAATAACCTTCACAAGAAGCATTGTCAGCAGCTAGTCTGGGTTGAATTTGGTTTTGATAACTCATACTCAACGCTTCTCTAAGCGCTGGATTTTCAAGAATAGCTTGTTTCGTTTTTTCGTCTAAATTGACATCTTTTATTTGCGCTTGCTGAGTTAAATAATTATTAAGTTGCACGGGATTATTTGCAGCGTTTGCAGCGGCAGAACTACCGTAGAAACCCCCTGTATAACAAGGTTGAGTGATGTTGCTCATGCCATATTGTTGAGGAGAGTCCATCACCTGATTTAGCAAGCTATACACATCAAAATAAGTCCAACTGACATTAGGGTATTCTTCTTTCAATGCATTCAATTTATCGAGTAATTTTTGATTATGCGTGAGGGTTAATTTAGTTAACAAATCTTGACTATTACTTCTTGCGGCTTCTGGTGTTTTACCCAGATCAGGTAGGTTAACGACTAAAAACATGACCCCACCACGCTCAACTAATGCTTTGAGATTATTCCCAATAGCATCCACTACAGAGGTGGTAATCTCATCCACATTGGTGGGGCCATTAAGATAGTTATTCCCGCCAATCCAAACAATAAATAAGGTCTTATTTTTATTAGTAAAATTATGTAAATACAGATAATCATTGAGCTCTGCGTCCAAGGTATAAGGTAAATTTTCTTTATAAGAGAGGATGGCTCCGGCGCCTCCCACTGCAAAATCAAGGAGGTTCTCTGGTTTACTATTAGCAAAATAAGTTTGATATAAATTTTCAATCCATACCGGCCCGTTACTGAAACGGCCTTCATAATAGGGCGGTGATTTAGGAATGATCTGGCCTATAAACTGATATAAATTACCATTATCAGACAAGCTGTCACCAAAGCTGACGATAGTGTCAAATTTATAGCTGTAAGAATTTAATGAAAAGAGAAAAAGAGAAATAAGAACTAGTGTTTTTCTTAACATAAGCACATTGGTGTTGATAGAAACTGGTTAGCATTATAAAGAGAATTTATTAGGTCAATATTAAGTCTGATAAATTAAAAAATAGGCATTCATAACCGATTTATGTTTGCGCAAAATAAAATCAATTATTCTAAGTAATAAATAATTAGATTTTTTTATGACTTATAGGGTAAAATACGCCGCGAATATAAATCGTATTTTAAGGAAGTAAAAAAATGTCGCATTTATCCCTAAGAGATCTTAATAGAATTGTCGAAATAGCAACCCGACAGTATCAGTCTGGCACAAAGTCTCCTCAGGCTTTTGACTATCTTACAGCCTGTCGAGCTGCCATCGTTAAGCCTGAGCTTTTACCAAAACAAGATGAGAGTTCTGAGCACACAGTTTCAGCTTCAGATTTTAGTAATGTAGATTATAACAATATGAATGCTACTGGGGCTTATGATCTGGCCAAATCTAAGGCTGACGAATCAGACAATAAAGATGCTGCTTTCGCTAAGAAATTAAAAAATGAACTGCGGAAGCGATTTGTTATTCAAGATCCAGTTTTCTCAGTCATTAATGAAATCGATCAACATATTCAACAGTTTCGCTCACCAGCGAACTGGTTTCGCCGTAGCGCCCAAGACAAAATTGACGCGTTGGAAGCATTAAAGCAACGGCTTTTAACGATAACAAACGGCACTATTAGCACACAAATAGACGCATGGTTGGAAGAAAATGGAGCAACCATTACTAGTTCCAGAAACATTTTTAAAAGAAAAGCGGAAGAAAATACCAGTACAATTCAATTTATTGAGGACCTAAAAGCAGTTTATGGCCAAGAGTCTTTATCTCTCGAAGGCTATGAAATGCCCCGTGAAGAAAAGCAAAAAATTTATCAACCCTTGTTGAATTATATTCAATTACGCACAAGCTGGTTTCAACAAATAATTACTTTTATTTTTAGAAACAAAGATGTTTCCACAAAAAAATTAGCTTTTGCCCATGACGTGATGGTGGAGGTACAAGACTCAGACAGCTATGAGAGTTTGCGTCTTATGCTAGTTGAGAGGCGAACAGAACATACTAAGAGAAGTAAGGAAATCGGCAAGCCTCATTACAATCTTGACTCGCGAAGAGAACCAGCAGTGAGCCAGCATGAAGAAATTTCTTCAGGGTACCAAGAAATTGGTAATGAAATTCCTCCGCAGCGTAAAACTACGGTTTCTTTTTGGCGGCGTCCTGTAGAGGAAGGTGAAATTCGTTTAGAGAGTGGTTTAGCGGAAGCTTTCCATGAGTCTATTGAAGCTGCCTCTTCAATGAGAATTTAGTGTGTAGGTTGGGCGAAAGCCCAACATTTTCTCAGCTTTCAACGTTCCGTGAATTTGTTGGGCCTTGGCCCAACCCTTATAAAAAATCTCTGATAAAACATCTTTTGGAATATTTAAAAAACAAGTTGACATAAATTTGTTAAAATCATTAACTATTTATCCATTTTTATCTCGTTTTAGTGATTTACAAAGCTTGCAGACTCAAGTAGAGTAAGACGGTTTTGATTATTTTTTACACGATTATTAAGATTATCTTAAGCTTGTCTCGTTACAATAAAGTTTTCTCTGTGCGGACAAAAATAAAAGAACAGATAAAATGAGGTTTCTACATTTCGACGTACCGTGATTGAGTACACAATCACGCATGTATTCGAAATGAGATAGAGGTAGAAAGATTTTTTTGAGTTTTGTCCTTACTAAAGGATGTTACCCAAGTATTTGCAATAGCAGAGAAGGAATGCAATGAGTTCTAATAAGCACGCGTTGACCATTTTTAGCCTAACAATGATTACTGTAGGCTCTGTAGATAGTATTCGTAATTTACCCGCCACCGCTTTATTTGGCAGTCAATTGATTTCCTTCTTCATTATGGGAGCTTTGTTTTTTCTAATCCCAACCGCGCTGGTCTCTGCAGAATTGGCTTCGGGTTGGCCGAAACAAGGTGGAATTTATATTTGGGTTAAAGAAGCGTTTGGGAAGCAAACCGGATTTTTAGCGATATGGTTGCAATGGATAGAAAATGTGATTTGGTATCCAACCATTTTATCCTTTGTGGCAGGAACGATTGGCTATCTTATTAATCCTTCAATGGCTTCTAACCCCTGGTTTTTGTGGGTAGTCATCATTAGTTCTTTTTGGGGCGCGACTCTTTTAAACTTACGAGGCATGCATTCTTCTGCAGTATTTAGCAATATTTGTGCATTGTCGGGTTTATTATTACCGATGGCTTTAATTATTGGTCTAGGCGCTGCTTGGATTGTCGGTGGTAATCCTTTACAAGTGCAATTTGATGTACAGAGCATTAGCCCACATTGGCAAGATCGCTCACTCTGGGTTTCGCTAACTGCGATTATGATGTCATTTTGCGGTATTGAAATCGCGACTGTTCATGCGAATGATGTTGATAATCCTCAGCACGCTTTCCCGCGAGCCTTGGTTTATTCTGTGCTGATTATTTTAAGCACTTTGATTTTAGGCTCACTGGCTATCGCGATTGTTTTGCCACAAAACGAAATCAATTTGGTTGCGGGCATTATGCAAGCTTTTGATGCGTTTTTTGCCAAATACCATCTAGTATGGTTTATGCCAATTGTGGCGATCATGTTAGTACTTGGCGGACTGGGTGGCGTGAGCAATTGGATTATTGCACCAACAAAAGGTTTATTAGTGGCTGCTGAAGATGGTAATTTGCCAGAATTTTTCCAACGCGCGAATCGTCAGGGAGCGCCAGTTGTTATGTTAGTTACTCAGGCAATTATCGTCACAATCTTGTCAGCCTTGTTTCTTTTTATGCCTAGCGTCAATGGCTCCTATTGGTTATTAACAGCTTTAGCAGCTCAGCTCTACATGTTGATGTATCTTCTCATGTTTATTGCTGCGATAAAATTACGATTGAGTGCGCCCGATCACCCCAGAGCTTTTCAAATCCCTGGAGGGTTATACGGTATGTTATTTGTAGCCGGCGTGGGAATTATTGGTGCCTTGACCACATTAGTTGTGAGTTTTATGCCTCCTGAGGGGATTAATGTCGGTAGCGTAACTCGTTATGAATTCACTTTAGTGTTTGGATTAATTTTGATGTGCTTACCACCCTTCATCTGTTCCTGGCGGCAGGCTCGTGTATCGGCTTTGCAACAGAAAATGGCATAGTTGGGATAAGTCATGGACTATAGGGTTTTATTGCAGGAGTTGACTGCACGGCTACCTGAATTGGAATGGAAAATATCTGCACTTGAAGAGTCTCTTTCAAATCACTCACTTCCTAGAGGATTATTTCGTCCTCGTTTAGAAGTCACAGCAGCAAATTGTATCGAAGAAATTAAAGCGGATATTCGAGCTTTAGCAGAACAAAAAATGGCCTCAGGCGCCTATTATCTTGCCCAACGAATCCAACAAAAAATTAATGTCTTGGTTACGCTTTGTCATTTGCAGTCAAACAAACCCAAAAATGAAAAGAAACCGAGTTTTGGATTGAATAGCATAAGTACTCGGCAACAGTGGTTACAGTCATTACAACAGGATATTAATCGTTTAACTGAGCAGCAAGAAGCGATGAGTAAATCGCTGCAACAGATGCAGACTAGGGGTGACAGCCAAGTGGTTTTGTCGCTTAAAGCAGAGTTGGGAGAGGTTGAAAAACGCTTAACTTTAGCGAAGGAAACTTTTGCCCGCGCTTAGCGTTTTCTGCGAGCTTAATCGTAGGTCAAGTTGCTACTTAAAAGTTTGGCAAATACTTTAGCGCTCATGGGTTGACCGTATAAGAAACCTTGGCCCTCGTCACAATGGCAATGTTTTAAAAAGCGCAGTTGTCCAACAGTTTCAATGCCTTCAGCAAGTACTTTCAATTTTAAGCCATGCCCCATCGCAACGATTGCCTCGACGAGTGAGGCATCGCTGCTATTAACGTTGCAATTTTGTACAAATGATTGATCAATCTTCAGTTTAGCAACAGGAAATTCGCGTAAATAATTTAGGCTGGAATAGCCGGTACCAAAATCATCAATTGCAAGACTGAGCCCCATTTCTTTTAGTTTTTTTAAAGTGTGTAGGTTTTGTTTTCTATCATCCATGATGACACTTTCGGTTAGCTCAATTTCTACGTATTTAGGGTCGAGTTTTGATTCATGTAAAGCGAGTTCGATTTGATTTACAAAATTCTCGCGCATCAATTGCATTCCTGAAACATTAATAGCGACAGAAATGGGTTTAAGTCCCATGTCTTGCCAGGCCTTATTTTGTAAACAGGCGGTACGAAAAACCCACTCACCTAAGGGTACAATAATTCTTGATTCTTCCGCGATGGGGATAAATTGCAATGGTTGTATTACACCTTTCTTGGGATGTTTCCAACGAACAAGTGCTTCAACACCAGTAATTTGTCCGGATTTTAAGTCGATGGTAGGTTGATATAGCAAAAAAAATTCATTATTAACTACGGCATTGCGCAATTCAATTTGCATCGCTAGGCTTTTTTCAGTGTGCCTTCTCATGCTTTGATCATAAAGTTTGAAATTATTTCTACCTTGGGTCTTGGCAAGATACATCGCGATATCCGCATTTTTTAGCAGAGTTGCTGCGTCGGCTCCATCCTTAGGATAAATACTTACACCAATGCTAGCTGTAACGACGATTTCTTGCTGTAATAACAGCATTGGTTTGGTGATTGCATCAAGCATTTTTTGTGTAAGTTTTAATATATCACTGTATTTATTAGTGAAAAATAAAATAATGAATTCGTCGCCACCAAAGCGGGAAACTGTATCACTTTCACGCGTATTATTTTTAAGACGTTTAGCAATTTCTTTGAGTAAAATATCTCCTAAATTATGACCAAGGTTGTCATTAATTAGTTTGAAATTATCAATATCAAGAAATAATAGGTGCAATTTAGTTTGATATCGTTTGGCATAGGAAATGCCATGATTAATACGATCATATAACAACGTTCGATTAGGAAGCCCAGTTAAGAGATCATGGGTTGCTTGGAAGGCGAGTTGTTGTTCCATCTGCTTTCTGAGCGTTATATCACGAAAATTCCAAGCTCTTCCAACGATTAAGTTACGTCGCCAATGAGGCTTAGAATACCATTCGAATACTTTGTTTTTACTAATTATTATTTCATCAAAACTTTCGTGTGAAGGATTGTTATTGTTTTCCTTAACTATTTCAAGAAATTCTTTTGGATTTTTTATTTGTTTTAATGCTTCATCCATGAATAATTGTAAGTTTGGACTTGTAGTGAATAAATTAGGAATTTGCCACATATCTAAGAATTTTTGATTGTAATATTCTATATGACCTTTCAGATCGACCACTAAGATGCCATCGGCTGTCGATTCCAGTGTCGATTTAGTGATGGCCAGTGCTTTTTCTAATTCATCTGCACGTCGACTAACTCGTTCTTCTAGTAGCTGATTCAAGGTATCAAGATTTATATTTTTATAACGAAGCCTCAGGGTATTAATTAAAAATTTATTCACATAATAACAGCAAACAAAAAGGATGGGTAAATAGATAAGTCCGCATAATCCTAACAGAGTATAGACGCCTCCTTGAGCAAAAAGCCAAATGATTAACGGGATAAACGTAGGAAAAAGGAAAAGGGCATAAACCAACAGAATTGGCGAAAAAAAGGGTATTGATCCGGCGGTTAAACCGAAGATAAGAATAAGCACAAATGTTTGATGGAGAATATTGTTCGGAGGAATCAAGACCGAGCCTGAAAATCCCCATCCTATTCCAGCAAAAAATGCAAAAATTGCTAATAAGGAAAACCAGCTATTTTGCGTAAAAAAATCATGATTTTTTCGATAATAGTAGATAGCCAGGTACCAAGCACTATAGACAATTAGAATATAAACCAGCCAAGCGGTTATCAACGGATGTGAAACCACAGACCATTGTGAAATGGCTAGGAAAATTGCTGCAAAGAAATGAATGACGATGCTGAAAGAATTTTGCTTATAAAACAACTGGATTTGCTCGGAAAGGATTTTATTTTCTGCAGGATTATTTCGAGCTTTATGCTGGAAAATGAAGGCGATTTTCTTTTGGGTATTAAGTTCCATTAATTAATTGTTCTCCCTTTCCAATTAGCCTTCTTAAATCCTGTTGCAGCTATTAATAAATTATAGCCAAAATCCTGGTGTAGCAACTGATTTGAGTCTATTTCTTTATCTACAAAGGGAATCCAATAGAGACACCGCTTTCGCCTGTTTCTTCTATACCTCTTGCATAGAAACTTGAAATAAACTCAAATAGTTTTCATTCATTTTTCAGTGTGATTGTCTAATAACTGGTATCGATTTGGGGGCTGCAACAAATTCGTATCGCAGCAGCCCTTGCGGCTTATACCCATCAACAGCAAGTCAAGTTTGATGGCTTTGCTCATTTCGGAGAGCGTAATTATCAATTAAGCGAATTTCTCCTATTTTCACTGCAGCAAAACGCCGACCTGCATATTCTTCAATATATTCTACGTGGATGCCTTGTTTTTTAAGCGCTGCAATAATTTGTTCACAATCATTTAGCTGATGAAAAATTCTAGCGAATTGCTCTGCTTCGAGCCTTTGAGACTGGGAAAGCCGGCTATTGCGTGAGCTGTAGGCCAAACCACTTTCTTCGCGAATAGTCGGACAGGCCTTAATTTCTATATTCATAAAAAAAGCGGCAGCCATGTCGCGAATTAGCAAATATTGTTGATAATCTTTTTCACCAAAATAACTGCGATGAGGTCTGGCAAGCTGAAGTAATTTCATCACCACAGTGAGAACACCAGTAAAATGCCCGGGTCTTTGTTTGCCTTCCATAAGTTGGCAAAGCTCAGTTTCTTGTAGTTGATAGCGATAGCCATCTGCGTACATGGCTTGTTCCGTGGGGAGGATGCAAAAATCAACACCAGCCTGCTCAAGAAGCTTCAGATCAGCATCTAAAGTTCGCGGGTAATGAGTGAAATCATCGCGTTGATTAAACTGAGTGGGATTAATAAAAAGACTCGCAACCGTGTAGTCATTCTCTTGTTTTGAATGTGTAAATAATGAGCCATGACCGCGATGCAAGTTACCCATGGTGGGTACAAAACCGATCGAGAGCTTGGGATCTAAGGAACGACGAACCGTTATCCACTCCTGAAGATCATGAAAAACTTGCATGTAAAACTCCTTACGGACTCCATGCTAGTGGATGCAGTCCGTATCAGCAAAACGAGATCTAAAATGCATATTCCTTCGTCGGGAAATTAGCGCTTTGGACTTCTTGGGCATAGGCATTAATAGCTGCTAAGAGCAGGTCTTTGCCTTGTGCGTATTGTTTCACGAACTTGGGTTTGAACTCGGTTTGTAACCCTAAAAGATCGTGCCAAACCAAGACCTGACCGTCGGTGTCAGCGCCAGCGCCAATACCAATGGTTGGAATAGTTAGGGACTGCGTAATTGCTTTTGCTAATTGTGCCGGTACACATTCAATGACCAAGGCAAAACAGCCCGCAGCTTCCAAATCGGCAGCTTGTTGCATAAGACGAGCAGCCTGCTCTTGTTCCTTACCTTGTACTTTGTAGCCCCCTAATTGATGCACAGACTGTGGGGTTAAACCAATGTGTCCAATAATGGGGACACCTGCTGTAACAAGATGGGAAATGGTCTGGCAAGTATCCGCATCGCCGCCTTCGATTTTTACCCCCTGCGCTCCGGCTTGCAGCAGGCGCCTGACATTGCTAACGGTGTCTGCTTGCGAGAGGCGATGACTTAAAAAGGGCAGATCGGCAATTAAAAAATGCGTCTTCAAACCACGAGCGACCGCCTTAGTATGCAGTTCCATCATATCCATAGTTGCCGTAACGGTAGTTTCATGACCGTGCACTGCCATTGCGACGGAATCACCCACTAAAACGCAATCAATATTTGATTCAGCAATAATGCGCGCGGAAGGATAATCATAACAAGTCAGCATGCTTATTTTATTTTGTAACTGTTTTTTTCGTTTGAAATCGTGGATTTTCATGCCGTCCTCCTTAAACTAGGAGTGACAGAAAAAAGAAAGAAACATATAAGAAATTTAGGTACCTGTCGCATGGATCAAGTCCTCCACAAATAATTTATAGGGTCACCGCTTCTAAAAAGTCGGCGCTCTAGCAATTAGAAAACTAAATTGCTTATCTAAGATCATAAATCACGCGCACGAAAATGCAAGTTAGGTTATGATTCTTTGATTCAGATCAAAAGAGTTTTTTTATGATCCTAACCGATAAATTAAATAGCCCTGGAGAGCATCCTTTTATTTTTACCGGTTTAGCGGGGCAGTTGGAAGCTGTATTGACCATGCCGGCTGCAGCCAATCGACCTTATCTCGCTTTACTTGGGCATCCCCATTCTTTGCAGGGTGGGACGATGAATAATAAAGTGGTTACTACCATGGCTCGTGCTTTTAAAGAACTCGGAATTCCTAGTTTGCGGTTTAATTTTCGCGGAGTTGGACAATCGGAAGGAGTTTATGACGCGGGTTTAGGTGAAAGCGAAGACCTGTTGGCCTTAAAGCGTCTGTGTCAACAAGAAATGCCCGAAGCACAATTTATCTTTGCTGGTTTTTCATTTGGTTCCTATGTCGCTTATCGAGCAGCAGCCCAGTCTGAGTCTAAGTTATTAATCACGATTGCCCCGCCTGTTCATCATTATAATTATTGCGAATTTACAGCGCCTTATCCCTGGCTAGTGATTCAAGGTGATAACGATGAAGTAGTGCCTTTATCGCTTGTTCTTGATTTTTCAGAGAAGTTTTCGCCGCCATTACCGGTTTCTCGTTTTGCAGAAACAGGCCATTTTTTTCACGGTAAATTAATCGAACTAAAAGAGCATCTCATTCAATCGATCTCTGATGTGGTGGTCAGGCCATGACCTTAGTGCTGCACTATGAAGAAGCCGTTGCACGAGGCGATATTAGGGACGACGCTGCACAACGCCAGGTTTTGCTTTCTATGCAAAGACTATTGGAAGAGTTAGAACAACCCAAACCTTCTTGGTTTTCTTTGCGAAGCAAAGCACCCATAAAAGGCATTTATTTGCATGGTCCTGTCGGTGTAGGTAAAACTTATCTAATGGATATGTTTTATCAGGACGTCAATGAGAAACACAAAGCTCGCTTCCATTTCCATCATTTTATGCAACAAATCGATGCTCAGTTACGCAAGCGACAAGGAAAAAAAGACCCCTTACGCTATATTGCTGCCGATATTGCTAAAAGTATTCGCATATTATGTTTCGATGAATTTCTTGTTCATGATATTGCTTACGCGATGATTCTAGCCGAATTTTTGCAGGCACTCTTTGCGAACGGCATCATTATTGTTGTGACTGCAAATACTAGACCTGATGATTTATATCTCAACGGAGTGCATCGTGAACGCTTTATACCGGCGATCGAGCTCATCAAAAAAAGATGTGAAGTGATTAGCTTAAGCCACCCCAAAGATTATCGTCTGGGAAGAGCACGGATGCTTGAAACTTATCTCTATCCTCTCAATGAAAAAAATAATGCGATTTTGGCGGAGCAATTTGCCAGTTTGAACAAAATCGTCCAAGATAACGGTGTCTTGCTTATCCAAAATCGCGAGATACCTTATATCAAATGCGGTGAACAAGAGGTGTGGTTTGATTTTAGGGTGATCTGTAATTTACCTCGTAGTAATTTGGATTATTTAGAAATTGCTGAGCGCTTTGATACGGTGTTTTTGAGTGATATCCCGCAGTTAACTGAAAATGATACGGTGCATGCCCTCTTATTAATTCACTTTATTGATGTACTCTACGATCGAGGAATTCGCTTAATCATTTCCGCAGCAGTGCCGTTAGAGAGTTTGTATTTAAATGGTGAGGTGAAAGGGGAGTTTAAGCGCACGCTAAGTCGATTGCAGGAAATGCAAGCGGCGGATTACTTAGAACGTCACCCCTGGCGGCACGAACAGGATTTATCGATGTTATTGTAAAATATCAAGGGTTTTAAAAGCGATACTTTACATTCTAGTATTTTAAAGTATCTTGAGTATAATGAGGAAGTTATCTGTTCGAGATATCTTAATTTCTTATCTTCAATGCATGGATTGCTATGTGGCTTGTCTGGGTTGCCTTATCTAGGCCTTATACTTTCATCGTGCTGGCTTTAATGTTATTAATCATTGGGCCATTAGCGATATTACGAACACCAACTGATATTTTTCCTAATATTAATATCCCTGTGGTCAGTGTCTTATGGTCTTATGCTGGCATGCCTCCACAAGATCTAGCCGATCGCTTAACGAGCATTTTTGAGCGCGCGGTAACTACCACAGTCAACGATATTGAGCATATTGAATCAGCATCGCTTTTTGGAATTAGTGTTACCAAACTTTTTTTTCATACTGGCGTTGATGTTGCCCAAGCCTTAAGCCAGGTGACAGCAATAGGTCAAACGTTGTTGAAACAAATGCCGCCAGGAACTACACCGCCCCAAATCCTAGCTTATAATGCCTCGTCGGTTCCTGTTCTCCAATTGATTTTATCGAGTAAAACTTTGCCTGAGCAAGATCTCAATGACTTAGGCAATAATTTCATCCGTACTCAACTTGCAACGGTCCAAGGGGCAGCGTTGCCTTTTCCTTATGGCGGTAAAGTTAGACAGGTTCAGGTTGATTTGAATTTAAGGAAAATGCAGACCTATGGTGTTTCTGCGCAAGATATAAGCAATACTATTAATGCGCAGAATCTTATTTTACCTGCAGGAACGCAAAAAATCGGACTGTTTGAGTACTATGTCACGTTGAATGCCAGCCCCAAAACAGTTGATGAGATGAACAATTTTCCGCTGAAGGCAATTCCAAATGGGGTGCTCTACATTCGCGATGTTGCCCATGTGCGCGATGGATTCCCTCCGCAAACCAATGTGGTGACGGTCAATGGTCAACGCGCAGTAATGATGTCGGTGATTAAAACCGGGACCGCTTCAACTTTAAATATTGTCAGTCGAGTTAAGGCGCTTATCCCCCTATTAAGAGAGATGATGCCTCCGGCCTTAAACTTGTCTGTGATAGCTGATCAGTCTGTCTTTGTGATTGCTGCAATAAAAGGCGTCATCAGAGAGGGTGCTATTGCTGCTTGTTTAACTGGATTGATGATTTTACTAGTTCTTGGAAGTTGGCGTAGCACCTTAATTATTACTCTTTCAATTCCTTTGTCGATCTTGGCTTCCCTGGCGATATTATCAGCGCTAGGAGAGACAATTAATATTATGACTTTAGGTGGTTTAGCTCTCGCAGTCGGTATTTTGGTTGATGATGCGACTGTCGCCATTGAAAATATTAATTGGAACTTAGAGCAAGGTAAGGATGTAGAGACGGCAATTTTGGATGGCGCAAAACAAATTGCTATACCTGCTTTGGTTTCAACGCTTTGTATTTGTATCGTTTTCGTGCCTATGTTTTATTTGGGGGGAGTAGCCCAGTACCTATTCGCTCCTTTGGCTGAAGCGGTCATTTTTGCGATGTTGGCGTCTTATATTTTATCCCGAACACTCGTTGCGACCATGGCTAAATATTTACTAAAGCGACATGATTTAAGTCATTCTGCGGAAGAAAACTCTAATCCTTTTGTTCGCTTCCATGGTCGTTTTGAAAAACGGTTTGATCAATTTCGCCAGGGCTACCATAACTTACTAAAGCGAGCCTTAATCAATAGAAAACTCTTTGTGCTTTCTTTTCTGGCCTTCATTTTGGTTTCAATTGCGCTAATGGGGCCTTGGCTTGGCTCCAATTTTTTCCCGGATGTGGATGCTGGGCAAATTAAATTGCATTTTCAAGCACCAACGGGAACGAGGGTTGAGGAAGCGGCGCGTTTGTCGGGGGAAATTGATGCGATGATACGCAGACTCATTCCTCAAAAAGAGCTAAATAATATTGTTGCAAATATTGGCTTACCTACCAGTGGTATTAACTTGTCTTATAGTAATTCAGCCACAAATGGTCCAAGTGATGCCGATATTTTGATTTCGCTGAATGAAGTTCATAAACCAATAAAAGATTATATTCGTCAATTAAGGCCGCTATTACAAAAAGAATTTCCCGGTGTGGTTTTTTCTTTTTTACCTGCAGATATCGTTAACCAAATTCTTAATTTTGGTTTGCCTTCGGTCATTGATATCCAAGTTGTTGGATGGAAAGCAAAGGAGAATATAGAACACGCCAAGATGCTACTGAAAAAAGTGAAGCATGTGCCAGGCGTGGTCGATGCACATTTTCGACAAGCATTTAATTATCCGACGATAGCTGTGGAGGCTAACCGGAGCCGAGCACGCGAACTAGGATTTAGCCAATTTGATGTAGCGAATAATTTATTAATCACTCTTTCTGGGAGTTTCCAAACGACGCCTAACTTTTGGGTGAATCCAAAAAATCATGTCTCTTACCCCATCGCTACTCAGGCACCGCAATATTACATGGATTCGTTACAAGCTTTGCGCAATATTCCTATCACCAGTCCATTAACTAATGCTCAGGCACAGATTTTAGGTGCGCTAAGCAAAAATACGCGCACAATAAATCCGGTAGTAGTTTCTCATTATAATGTTCAGCCGGTTATCGATATCTTTGCTTCCATACAAGATACGGATCTGGGTTCGGTGGCTACAGCGATTCATAAAATTCTTAAGGATACAAAAAAAGATGTTCCCCTTGGCTCATCTGTCGTGGTACGTGGGCAAATGGAAACAAAAGATGAAGCTTTTACAGGTTTGTACATAGGACTTATTTTTTCTATTGTTTTGGTCTATTTACTAATCGTGATTAATTTCCAATCATGGCTTGATCCCTTTATTATTATTACTGCACTTCCTGCTGCTTTGGCCGGTATTGTCTGGTTACTATTTCTTACTCATACTACTTTAAGCGTTCCTGCTTTAACGGGGGCAATTATGTGTATGGGGGTCGCTACGGCAAATGGTATTCTGGTAATTAGTTTTGCGCGTGATCATATGAAAGAAGGAAATGATCCTTATCATTCCGCGCTTGAAGCCGGTACTACACGATTACGCCCGGTATTGATGACTGCTTTAGCAATGATTATTGGTATGTTTCCCATGGCACTTGGTCTGGGAGAAGGCGGCGAGCAAAATGCACCACTCGGACGTGCTGTGATTGGTGGCTTATCCTTTGCTACAGTAGCTACCTTGTTTTTTGTTCCTACTATTTTTTGCATAATTCATAGTCGTAGATATAAGAAAGAGCAGGGAGAAAAGCATGACTGACGAAAGTCACTTGCCTAAAAAATCCAAATTCTTGCGCCACCTAGTGTTGGTGCTTGGATTATTTTTAATACTTGCTCTGATAATTATCTTTTCGCGTATTCAAGCGAATCATAAGCTACGCAAAAATACCAATATCCAAGCAACCCTAGTAGTCGCTACCTTGATTACAAAACCTGGTCCTGCCATTGAGCAAATTATTTTACCCGCCACTGTACAAGCTTGGCATGAAGCCACTATTTATGGACGAACAAATGGATATATTAGGAAATGGTATGCCGACATAGGTTCTCATGTTAAAAAAGGTGATTTGCTTGCTGAAATTGAAGCGCCTGAAGTGAATGCTCAGTTAAATCAAGCAGAAGCGGATCTTAATACTGCGATAGCTAATGAAAACCTCGCGATTATCACAGCAAAACGTTGGGTCAATTTATTAAAAACATCCTCTGTCTCAAAACAAGAAACGGATGAAAAAATCAGCGGGCAAGAAGCAACAGCGGCCTTGAAACAATCGGCGCAGGCCAACCGGGATCGCTTACGTGATTTGGTGCGCTACGAACGAGTTATCGCTCCTTTTGACGGCATTATTAGCCAGCGATCTATTGATATTGGTTCACTGATCAATGCTGGCAGTGGTACAGGGGTGTTTCCCTTATTTCATATCGTGCAATCGAAACGTCTGCGTGTTTATGTACAAATCCCGCAAACTTATGTTTCTAACATCAAACCCGATATGATAGTTACTTTGAGTTTTTCTGAACATCCAGGCAAAAGTTTTCCCGCAAAGCTCTATAAAACAGCGGATGCTATCAATGCTACGTCGCTGACTTTGCTTGCTCAATTTTGGGCGGACAATCCAGACGGGGAGTTGTTGCCAGGCGGTTTTACAGAAATGCACTTTAAGATGCCACTTTCGCGAAAACTTATTCATATACCGGTTAACGCTCTCCTATTTAGATCGGAGAATTTACAGGTTGCGGTTGTGAATAAGGACAATAAGGTGAGCCTTCGTTCAATAACAATCAGTCGAGATTTTGGTAATGAGGTTGAAGTGAATTCCGGACTTAATATCGGAGAGCGCATTATTTTAAATCCACCAGATTCCCTGATTGAAGGACAAAAAGTTCAATTGGCACCTGAAGATAATGAAGCACCAAAAGAGCCGCCCTTAAAATGAACAAAAAAAACATTAATCGATTTATTTTTCTCGGTTTAATCATTCATTTTTTGTTGGCTTGCTCATTTGCACCTCAATATAAACGTCCGCCTATGCCAGTTCCTGTGCATTATAAAGAAAATAAGGATTGGAAACCCGGTGCTGGATTGGCTGCTCTCAATAAAGTAGGCGCTTGGTGGCTGGTGTTTGACGATCCGGTGTTGAATGAATTAGAAAATAAATTAACTTTTGGCAACCAGGATTTAAAAGCCGTATTTGCTCGACTTCAAGAAGCTAGAGCGGCTGTCCAAATGGCTCGTTCGGCCTTTGTTCCTACTATCAGAGGGATAGGCAATGCCAATACGCAACAAACTTCTAAACATGTCGCAAATCCCAATAATATAAGACGCTTTAGTGATTTACTAGTAGGCACTGATTTGACTTATGAGCTGGATGTTTGGGGGCGCGTTCGTAATTCTGTAGCCTCCACCGAAAGGGTTGCGGAAGCCAGTGCCTCTGATCTTGCTGCAGCCACTTTGAGTATTCGTGCGGAATTAGCCAGCGATTATTTTAGTTTAAGAGGAGCAGAGGCAGCACAACGTGTTTTGGATGATACAGTCATTGCGTATCAAAAAGCCTTATTCCTAACCCGTAAACGTTACACCGGTGGGGCTTCACCTATTTCCGATGTTGATCAAGCAGAAGAGCAATTGGAAAATGCCAAGACTTTAGCCAGCGATACTCGCTTACAACAGGCGCAGCTTCAGCATGCGATTGCTGTATTAGTAGGGGACATCCCCGCCAATTTCAATATGCCACCCGAAGTAACTAGGATGAAACTGGTTTCTGTTGATCCTGAACTCCCTTCCACGTTATTAGAGCGCCGACCTGATGTTGCTGCGGCTGAGCAACGTGTGCAAGCAGCGAACTTAGAGATTGGTGTTGCTCGTGCTGCCTTTTTCCCGCAATTTACTCTCTCGTCAATAGCGGGTTTTGAAAGTCGCTCTTTAGCAAATTTATTCACCAAACCAAGTATATTTTGGTCTTTGGGGCCGCCCAGTGGTATCTTTGCTAACCCCCTTGCGACGGTCATATTATATGATGGTGGTTATTTAGAAGGCCTACTAAAATCGGCTACAGCCAGCTATCACGAAACAGTCGCTCTGTATCGCCAAACGGTATTGACCGCGTTTCAAGAAGTCGAAGATGGTCTTGCAGCGGTTCGATGGTTAGATAGGGAGGAGCATAGCCAAATCGCTGCCGCAGCGGCTGCCAGTCGTTCCTTAACTCAGGCAAAAAATCGTTATGTGGGTGGTATTACTAACTATCTTGATGTAGTAGTGAATGAAAATATAGCCTTACAAGCTGAGCTTGCATTGGTTAATATACGTACGCGTCGTCAACTCGCAAGTGTACAGCTTATTAAAGCTTTAGGTGGTGGTTGGGCTTGCTCAACTCAATGTGCTGTAAGCTGCCCAATCAGAAAAGGTTGTTCAGCGACAGCTTAACGAGGGGTGATTTATTAACATTGCTTTATTTTAAGGAAAAAATTATGGCTAAAATTCTTTGTGTTCTCTACGATGATCCAATTGATGGCTATCCACAGACTTATGCGCGCGATGATTTACCTAAAATAGAACATTATCCTGATGGCCAGACAGTTCCCACACCCAAAGCTATCGATTTTCAACCAGGGACTATGTTGGGTAGTGTGTCCGGAGAACTTGGTTTACGCAAGTTTCTAGAAAGCAAAGGTCATGAGTTCATTGTTACTTCGGATAAAGATGGCCCCAATTCGGTTTTTGAAAAGGAATTAGTCGATGCCGACGTTGTCATTTCACAACCCTTTTGGCCGGCCTATTTAACTGCAGAACGCATTGCCAAAGCAAAGAAATTAAAATTAGCAATCACTGCAGGAATTGGCTCAGATCATGTGGATTTACAAGCTGCTATTGATAAAAATATTACTGTTGCTGAGGTCACTTTTTCAAATAGTATTAGTGTTGCTGAGCATGTCGTTATGATGGTTTTATCGCAAGTGAGAAATTATCTGCCTTCTCATCAGTGGGTCCTTGATAAAGGTTGGAATATTGCTGATTGTGTCAGTCGTTCTTACGACCTTGAAGGCATGACAGTAGGTACTGTTGCTGGAGGCCGTATCGCTTTAGCAGTATTAAAACGCTTAAAACCGTTTGATGTTAAATTGCATTATACCGATCGTCATCGATTACCTGAAAAAGTTGAGAAAGAATTAGGTTTAGTGTTTCATGATAATGTAGAGTCTTTAGTCAAGGTGTGTGATGTGGTTTCTATTCACTGTCCTTTGACTCCAGAAACAGACAATCTATTCGATCAGCAATTAATTTCTAAAATGAAACGTGGCGCCTACCTTATTAATACAGCCCGCGGTAAGATTTGCAACCGTGAGGCGATAGTAAAAGCCTGTGAAACAGGACAACTTGCAGGCTATGCAGGAGATGTGTGGTTTCCCCAACCCGCGCCCAAAGATCATCCCTGGCGAACCATGCCCCATCATGGCATGACTCCCCACATTTCAGGGACCTCGCTCTCCGCACAGACTCGTTATGCTGCCGGAACACGCGAAATATTAGAATGCTGGCTCGATGAGCGTCCTATTCGAGATGTTTATCTTATCGTCGATCAAGGGCATCTCGCCGGTACGGGCGCGCATTCTTATACTGCCGGAAATACGACAGCCGGTTCGGAAGAAGCGGTTAAGTTTAGATCTTATTAACACTGTTTGGGCTGAGTCGAGAGGCCTCGATGCTCGAATTGTCATCCCTGCCTTCGCAGGGTTGACAACCAAATTGAAGAGATACTCCAAGTTCGAACGAGGCGGCATATACGCTGTCTCGAAGTCCCACACCGTTTTTTTCAAAATTGAGAATGATTCTCGATATCATTTGTGCTAAACTTTTATACTAGCTGTTTTTTTGAATTGGATACCATGCGAATTACTGAACTAGTTAAGGGTGATCGGGTACGCTTAGTTGATTTTGGTTTAACCGATTTAGCTTATCGACGACGCTTATTATCTTTAGGTATTACTCGCGGTGTGGAATTGCAAATTGTAAGAGTAGCGCCTTTAGGCTGTCCAGTTCAAGTAGAAGTTCGTGGTACCGCATTGACTTTGCGCAAAGAAGAAGCAGGTGAATTAGAGTGGGAACGGATATGAGGCAGCTTTTATTAGTAGGCAATCCAAATTGCGGTAAAACAACCTTATTCAACGCGCTTACTGGCGCAAATCAACGGGTAGGCAATTGGCCTGGTGTGACGGTAGAACAGAAAACAGGTAGTTTTATTCTAGAAGAGCAAACAATTCAGGTCACTGACTTACCTGGTATTTATTCCCTCGCTTCATCCGGCAATAGTTCAAGCCTGGATGAACAAATTGCAGCAAAAGCAATCGTAAGCCTTGAGGCGGATTTAATTATCAATTTGGTAGATGCCTGTCATCTCGAGCGCCATTTATATCTGACGAGCCAAATTCTTGAGTTAGGTAAACCAGTCATTGTTGTTCTCAATATGATGGATATTGCTAAGCAACGAGGTATTGAGATCGATATCAAGCAATTATCCAAACAATTAGATTGTCCTGTCCTTGGCATAGAAGCACATAAGCAAGTTGGATTAGCAGAGCTACAACAAGCCATAAAAAATCCTGGTCAAACGAGTAAGCTGCTCGACCTCAATTTCCCCGCATCGATTCACAACTCTTTATTGCAACTAGAACAGCAATTGCGATCCCAGGCTATTGAATCGCGCTTTGTAGCTTATTATGCTCGTCGTATTCTGGAGGGCGATTATGCTTTACGGATTAAGCTCTTAGGTGAAGAGAATGAAATTAGCGAATCTATTGAACAAGATTTAGACATTATCATGGCCGATGCGCGGTATCAAAAAATACATCAGATTGTTAAAACTACACAGCAAAAAGGCAGCGATGCGAGCGAGCATTTTACTGCTAAGTTAGATCGTATTGTCTTGCATCGCTATTGGGCATTTCCCATATTTTTTGCCATGATGTATCTGATGTTTTTATTTGCAATTAATATTGGTGGAGCTTTTCAAGATTTTTTTGATATTAGTACTGATACTATTTTCGTCCAAGGCAGTGCTAAGTTGCTGGAACAGATCAATACGCCCGATTGGCTTGTTGCCTTAATCGCGAATGGAGTAGGAAAAGGAATTAATACCACCTTGACTTTCATCCCTGTCATTGCAGCCATGTTTTTCTTTTTATCATTATTGGAAGCCTCTGGCTATATGGCGCGCGCAGCATTTGTTGTCGATAAAGCAATGCGAGCGCTGGGCTTGCCGGGTAAATCCTTTGTGCCCATGATCGTGGGTTTTGGTTGCAATGTTCCGGCAATTATGGCGGCCCGAACACTTGACTCGGAAAGAGATAGAGTCTTGACTGTTTTAATGAGTCCTTTCATGTCTTGCAGCGCCCGCTTAGCCATTTATGCTGTTTTCGTTGCGGCCTTTTTCCCGACGGGTGGGCAGAATGTTGTCTTTTCACTTTATTTGATTGGCATTTTGATGGCCGTATTGACTGGATTTATTTTACGTAAAACCAGTTTACAGGGACAGACTTCGCCCTTGATTTTAGAGTTGCCTGCCTATCATAAGCCTTCATTAAAGCGTTTAATAAAAGAAACTTCTTTGCGATTGCGCCATTTTGTTATTCGTGCCGGTCGCTTAATTATTCCTATTTGTGTCATTTTAGGTGGTTTGAACGCAATGACCGTTTATGGGGGGCTAAGCCACGCGGAAGCAAGTACCCATTCTGTTTTATCAGCATTAGGTCAATGGTTAACCCCTGTTTTTGCACCCATGGGACTACATCAAGACAATTGGCCGGCTACAGTAGGCTTATTAACCGGAATGTTAGCCAAAGAGGTTGTCATTGGTACTTTAAATTCTCTGTATGCGCAAATTGGGCAGGTGGGACAAATGTCAGTTGCCCATTTTGATTTTTGGACGTCATTACAAGAGGCGCTCTGGTCAATTCCGCACAACTTGTCCCAATTGGGAAGCGCGTTAGTCAATCCAATTATTGCTAGTGCTCCAGAGGGAGAAGTTTCTCAATCAGTGTATGGAATGATGGTGCAACGTTTTGATGGGAAAGCAGGGGCGTACGCGTATTTACTGTTCATTTTACTTTATATTCCTTGTGTTTCAACGATGGCAGTAATTCGCCAAGAAGCAAGCCGTAAATTGATGTGGTTTTCTATCATTTGGTCCTTTATTATTGCCTATGCTACTGCAGTTTTATTTTATCAACTAGCCACTTTTGCTGTTCATCCGCAGCAATCAATAACTTGGGTACTAGTGATCTTAGGTTCTGCAGGCTTAGCCTTTGTGGGCTTACGGGGTAGAACTTTCAATTTAGGAGGGGCACATGTTACTACAAATTCGTGAATATCTACGTCGCGAACGAGTTGCTAGCAATCAGCAAATTGCAAGAGAGTTCCAGCTTGATCTGCATGCCCTTCAACCCATGCTTGATCTTTGGCTACGCAAAGGTGTGATTGTCTGTTGCCAAGCGAAATCAGCCTGTCAAAGTCGCTGTTTTAAATGCAAAACTCAGCCACCTGTTTATTATCAATTTTTAGAATCTTGCTGAGTAGTCGCTTCTTTTACACTTTCTTAATGTTCTAGAACTGTGCTCGGCTAGGTAATTTGGGCTAAGATAGTAATATCTAGAACAACGGTATGTGAGTAGTGATATGGCTAATGAAATTCCTGGAGCTAGTTTAGGGATGACTATTGATGATGATCCAGTTGCCATCGTCGAGAGAGTCTACCAATTATGGTGGCATTGGGCTAATTTTGAGCTATATATTGTTACTCCCTCGATTACTCCCATCTCCCCGCCCATTATTCTCGAACCTGAAATTTTACCGGGCACTAATGAACGTGAATTTGTCTATAACATTGATGATCATGGTTTCAAATTAGTGACATCTAAAGGCGAAGACATGTATACCAGCGGCATGTCGATGTGCAAATTATTCAATACTATCGAAAAGATGATTTATTTGCTGATCGAACGTTTAAGATCTGGTGGGGTTGATGAAGAGACCGAAGTACAGGTTGCCTTTGGCGGACATATTCTTGCGCAACGCAAAGCGTTTGAGTCAATAATTAACCTAACTTATAACGTCGTCGTGACGAATTTTGATCCAGGCGACTGGGGTGAAAATTATTTGCAAATTGTAAAACGATTGGCCGATAGAGGTTATGGTTACCCATCACCTGCTCCACGAGATCGACGCCATGTCCCTACTGCACCTGGATTTACTCGCTAAGTGATCTAATCCCTCGCTTTGATACTTTGCGCCAAAAAAACTGAGTGCTATACTGCGATAGTATTTCTGCTTTTGTTCTTTATAACGTGTCAGTAATTGAATTTAAAATTGAACACGGGATTTATTGTGTAATTAAAGTGTTAGTATTTCTGAAAAATTATTCAAAAATTAAATAGTTCTATGACTCGCATTTTTCAAAAACACCTGGCAAAATTGGTTTTGCCTAAAAAAGCTGCCTCGTCGATTTGAAGAGGTAATAACATTTTCTTTTAAGGAAGAGTTTGACAGTGAATCAAAAAAGACCAGTGAATCTCGATTTGGGAACCATAAAATTTCCCGCTATGGCCATTGCATCGATTCTGCATCGTATCTCAGGGCTTGTTTTATTTTTGTTATTACCTTTTATCCTCTACCTTCTGAGCATGTCACTTACTAGTGCTGTATCGTTTATGCAGATGCAAATTGTCCTTCAAAGTCCTTTTTATAAATTGCTGTTATGGGCCTTCAGTGCGGCTCTTGTTTACCATTTACTAGCTGGTATTCGTCATATGATTATGGACTTAGGCTATGGTGAAGAAGTTAAAGCAGGACGCCAGACAGCCATATGGGTTATCACACTAGCTGTGATTCTGACAATTTTTCTAGGAATTTGGATATGGTAACGAATGTCACAAGTTTAACAGGTAACGGACTAAAAGATTGGCTGATTCAGCGATTTACGGCCGTGTATTTTATGGTTTACTGCCTATTTATGTTGGCTTATTTGCTGTTTACACCGCCAATAAATTATATGCAATGGTATGCCTTATTCCATAATGGTTGGTTTCAGGTTGCTAGCATAATTGCCTTATTCACTCTTAGTTTACATAGTTGGGTAGGGATTTGGACCGTCACCACTGACTACATAAAATGTACTGCTATCAGACTCACTGTGCAGTATTTAGTTATTTTGTGGCTGCTTGGGCAATTTATTTGGGGCTTAATGATTGTGTGGGGACGATGAGCATGGCAATTGCACGTAACAAATTTGATGCAGTAATTATTGGTGCAGGTGGTGCAGGAATGAGAGCTGCATTACAAATGGCCAATTCTGGTTTAAAAGTTGCACTTCTATCAAAAGTTTTTCCTACTCGCTCACATACTGTTTCCGCACAAGGCGGTATTACTGCTGCACTTGGTAATGCTGACGAGGACGATTGGCGTTGGCACATGTACGATACAGTTAAGGGGGCGGATTATATTGGCGACCAAGACTGTATTGAGTACCTTTGTAAGACAGGCCCGGAAGCAGTTTATGAATTAGAGCATATGGGCTTACCTTTTTCGCGCATGGATAATGGGAAAATTTATCAGCGTCAATTCGGTGGTCAATCTAAAAATTTTGGTGGCGAACAAGCAGCGCGTACCTGTGCTGCGGCGGATAGAACTGGGCATGCACTTTTACATACCCTTTATCAGCAAAACTTAAAAGCGAAGACTCATGTATTTAGCGAATGGTATGCGCTTGATTTGGTTAAAGATGCTAATGGTCGTATAGCGGGTGTCACGGCAATGTGCATTGAAACAGGCGAGATTGTTTTTTATCAAACTCGCGTGTGTATCTTAGCCACGGGTGGTGCAGGTCGTATTTACCAATCGACAACCAATGCACTGATTAACACTGGCGATGGTTTTGGTATGGCTTTGCGTGCTGGTATTCCATTACAAGATATGGAAATGTGGCAATTCCATCCTACCGGTATTGCTGGCGCAGGTGTTTTAGTAACTGAAGGATGCCGCGGTGAAGGCGGCTATCTGATCAACAAAGATGGCGAGCGTTTTATGGAACGTTACGCGCCTCGAGTTAAAGACTTGGCTTCTCGAGATGTGGTTGCGCGCGCAATGGCTCTTGAACTACGCTCAGGTAAAGGTTTTGATCCGCAAGGCGTTGATTACGTTAAATTAAAACTTGACCATTTGGGTGCTGACCTCATTAAAGCGCGTCTTCCAGGTATCCGTGAATTGTCCATGAAATTCGCTGGAGTAGACCCTATTATTGAACCCATCCCTGTAGTGCCGACCTGCCATTATAGTATGGGTGGCATTCCTACCAATATGCATGGGCAAGTGTTAACTCACCGAGATGGAAAAGACCACCATGTCGAAGGTTTATATGCCGTAGGAGAGTGTGCCTGTGTTTCCGTACATGGTGCAAACCGTTTAGGCGGTAATTCGCTCCTGGATTTAGTTGTCTTTGGAAGAGCTGCTGGTCTGCATGTTGAAGAATTATGGCAATCTGACCAAATGCCAGAAATGCCCTATGTTTCCGATGACGATATTGATGTTGCTTTATCTCGTTACAATCGCTGGGCCCAATCGAAAGAAGGTGAGAATCCTGCCGCTCTTCACGATGAAATGCAACGTATCATGCAAGAAGATTTCGGAGTATTCCGTACTGGCGATGTCATGGCTTCAGGTTTAAAACGCTTAGAATCATTACGAGAGCGTTTATCAAATGCTTATTTAAAAGATAAGTCAAAAATATTTAATACTGCAATGGTAGAAGCTTTAGAATTGGATAATTTAATGGCAACCGCTTACGCGACAGCTCATTCAGCAATTGCGCGAACAGAAAGTCGTGGAGCCCATAGCCGAGAAGATTATCCTAATCGAGATGATGCGAATTGGATTAAACACACTTTGTATTTCCCAGAAGGTGACGCTATTGAGTATCGCCCTGTGAATACATCACCTAAACACATCGCGCCGTTTGAGCCGAAAGAACGCGTTTACTAGAGAGGATATGCCGTGGCTGATACCAGAACTCTGAGCCTGTCAATTTATCGTTATAATCCTGGGGTTGATACTAAACCCTTTATGAAAGATTATGAGATTGAAATTCCGGCTAAAAGTGATCCAATGTTGCTTCCTGTGCTTGAACGTTTAAAAGCGGAGCAAGATTCTACTATAACCTACAGACGCTCTTGCCGAGAAGGTGTATGTGGTTCTGATGGTATGAATATTAACGGTAAGAATGGATTAGCTTGCATTACTAAGCTTTCTCAATTAAAAACGGACAAAATCGTCATTCGCCCGTTACCTGGATTTCCGATAATCCGTGACCTAGTGGTCGATATGACGCAATTTTATCAGCAATATGAGCGCATTGAACCTTACTTACAAAATGACGATCCTGCTCCAGCACGTGAGCGATTACAATCCCCTGAGGAACGTGCTCAGCTTGATGGTTTATATGAATGTATTTTATGCGCCTGCTGTACAAGTTCATGCCCCTCATTCTGGTGGAATCCAGATAAATTTGTAGGGCCAGCTGGGTTGTTACAAGCTCAGCGATTCTTGGCAGATAGCCGTGATACTGCGACGAAACACCGCTTGGATAAATTACAAGATCCTTTCAGTGTATTCCGTTGCCGCACAATTATGAATTGTGCTGATGTTTGCCCGAAGGGACTCAATCCGACGAAAGCAATTGCTGAAATACGCAAGCAAATGTTAACCGAGGAAACTTAATAGCGATTTTCTTATTATCCCGATATTCATGATCGGGACGTGTCCCTTTGGAGAGAATAACGATGAGCGGTACTGATCTGCAAAAACAATGGGCTTCTTCCTATTTATCGGGCGGAAGCATGGCTTATGTCGATGGCTTATATGAAGATTATTTAGCGGACCCCAATTCAGTATCTGCTGATTGGCGCACAGCTTTTGATGCATTACCGAAAGTGAATGGTGCAGAAAGCGAAACTTCACATCGCGACATTCGTGATCATTTTTTACAAAATGCGGATAAAAGACCCGCGCCCATTGCTGCTACTGAAGACTCTAAGCAGTTTCAAGTCGCTCATTTAATTAATGCTTATCGATCACATGGACATCATGCAGCCAAACTGGATCCTTTGGGGATGACAGAGCGGATGCATGTTCCAAGTCTTGAATTGGGCTACCATCACCTGTCTGAAAACGATTTAGATCGCCCATTTTACGGAAGTCAATATTTTAATGGCGCGCAGATGCTGCCGCTGCGTGAAATTCTTCAAGCTCTACGCGAAACCTACTGTGGAAGCATCGGCATTGAATACATGCATATTTCAGATAATGCAGAAACCGAGTGGCTACAGCAGAAAATGGAAACCATGCGAGGACGCCCTAAGTTTGATGCGAAGAAAAAATTAAACATTCTTAAGGACTTAATTGCTGCGGATGGACTTGAACGCTATTTAGGTACACGTTATGTGGGACAAAAACGCTTTTCTCTCGAAGGGGGCGATGCGTTTATTCCGATGCTGAAAGAAATTATTCATCAAGGCGGCGATGTTAACGTAAAAGAGATTGTCATTGGCATGGCTCACCGTGGTCGTTTAAACGTATTAGTTAATGTCTTGGGTAAAGCCCCTGATCTTTTATTCCAGGAATTCGAAGGAAAAGTAAAATCAGATCGCACTGGTGATGTGAAATATCACATGGGCTATTCTTCTGACTTACGTGTGGATAATGGCAAAGTGGTTCATTTAGCATTAGCGTTTAATCCCTCGCATTTAGAGATTATTGGCCCAGTTGTAGAGGGTTCTGCCCGTTCACGTTTGCGACGTCAACACGATTTAGAGAAAAAAGATAAAGTTGTTCCTGTGGTTGTGCATGGTGATGCTGCTTTTGCAGGTCAAGGTGTGGTCATGGAAACGTTCAACTTTTCTCAGGCAAGAGGTTATTCCACTGGCGGAACAATTCATATTGTTATCAATAACCAAGTTGGTTTTACTACCTCTAATCCACTTGATGCTCGTTCAACTTTGTATTGTACTGATGTCGCTAAGATGGTGCAGGCACCAGTGCTTCATGTGAATGGCGATGATCCAGAAGCAGTAATCTTTGCAACGCAAATCGCTTTTGAGTTCAGAATGAAATTCAAGCGTGATGTGGTGATTGATTTGGTTTGTTTCCGTCGTCATGGTCATAATGAGGCTGATGAGCCAGCAGTAACTCAACCAATTATGTATCAGAAAATTAAAACCATCTCTACACTGCGAGAAATTTATGCCAACCAATTGATGGAAAAAGGCATTACCAATAACGAAGAAGTCAGTAAACTGATGGACGCTTATCGCGATAAATTGGACAAAGGCGAACCGGTTGTTGATGTAGTTCATGGTAATTATGAAGGGCGAGTTTCTGTCGATTGGACACCTTATATTAATGCTAAATGGACAGACAAAGTCGATACTAGCATCACTAAAAGTACTATTCAGAAATTATCAAAGCAATTAAGTGTTCTACCTGAAGGCTTTGAATTGCATCCAGTTGTTAAACGTCTTCTTTCTGAAAGAGACAAGATGACAGAGGGTGAAATTCCCATGAATTGGGGCTATGCAGAAATCATGGCTTATGCCAGTTTACTTCACGATGGTTATGGGGTACGGTTGTCAGGCCAGGATTCTGGTCGTGGTACCTTCGCTCATCGTCATGCCGTTCTGCACGAATTTAATACAGGTAAAACCCATGTACCTCTTGAGATAACTGCCACGGATCCCAACAAACCTTTTGTGGTGATTGATTCTGTGCTTTCAGAGGAAGCAGTGCTTGCTTTTGAATACGGCTATGCGGCCTCAGAGCCTACTTCCTTGGTGTTGTGGGAAGCGCAATTTGGTGATTTCGCGAATGGTGCTCAAGTCGTTATCGATCAATTTATTAGTTCAGGCGAGCAAAAATGGGGTCGTTTGTGTGGTTTGGTCATGCTTTTGCCTCATGGTTATGAAGGCCAAGGCCCTGAGCATTCATCTGCTCGTTTAGAACGTTATATGCAGTTATGTGCTCAGCATAATATTCAGGTCTGTACGCCAACGACTCCGGCACAAATGTTCCATTTGCTGCGCCGTCAAATGTTGCGTAAATTCCGTAAACCACTCATCGTAATGACACCAAAGAGTTTATTACGCCATAAATTGGCCGTTTCTTCTCTGGAAGACTTAACAAAAGGAAAATTCAATACAGTTATCCCTGAAATCGACGATTTAGCTGCGGATAAGATTACAAAAGTAGTATTATGTTGCGGCAAAGTTTACTATGATCTGCTGCAAAGACGCCGCGAGGATAAAAAGCTAAATCACGTCGCAATTATCCGAATTGAGCAACTGTATCCATTCCCGAAAAAAGCATTAATTCAGGAGCTTGAAAAGTATCCTCATGCTAAAAAAATTATCTGGTGTCAGGAAGAGCCACAAAATCAAGGTGTATGGTTTGCCTCTCAGCATAATATTGTGGATTGCTTAGGAGATGATCAATCTCTAAGTTATGCCGGAAGAGAGTTTGCTGCCGCCCCCGCCGTTGGAAGCCCCATACTTCATGCTCAACAGCAGCAAGGGTTAGTTGAGCAGGCCCTATTGGATTAACGATTTAAAAACATATAACGAAAAAAGAAGGTATTACTATGTCTATTGAAGTTAAAGTACCTGCACTACCTGAGTCAGTAGCCGATGCTACAATTGCTGGTTGGCATAAAAAAATTGGCGATAGGGTAACTCGCGATGAGAATCTTGTGGATCTAGAGACAGACAAAGTCGTTCTTGAAGTTCCTGCTCCAGTTGACGGAATCCTGAAAGAAATCCTATTTAAGGAAGGGGATACCGTGGAAGGAGGTCAGCTGCTTGCCCGCATAGAACAAGGCGCAGCGGAACCCGCTAAGGAATCCAAACCAGCAGCTAGCGAAGAAAAAGCAGAACCCAAAGAAGAAGTCAGCGCAGCTGGAGAAAAATCAACCGGTCCTGCAGTAAGACGCATGCTTGCTGAGAATGATCTACAATCCAGCCAAATTCCAGCTTCGGGTAAAGATGGTCGCCTTACCAAAGAAGATGTGATCTCCTTCATCGAAACTAATCGGGAGAAACCTGCAAAACCTGCCGCTAAACAAGAGCAGGTTGCATTTGGACCTCGTGAAGAGCGTCGTGTACCCATGTCAAGATTGCGCGCTAAAATTGCAGAGCGTCTCGTTCAAGCACAACACAATGCGGCGATGTTAACAACTTTTAATGAAGTGAATTTAAAAGCAGTCATGGATTTAAGAGCTCAATACAAAGACAGCTTTGAGAAAAAACATGGCGTTAAATTGGGTTTTATGTCTTTCTTCACCAAAGCAGTGGTTGAAGCCTTAAAGCGTTTTCCTGCGGTTAATGCGTCTATTGATGGTCAAGATATTGTTTACCATGGTTTCTATGATATTGGTATTGCGGTATCAACCGAGCGCGGTTTAGTGGTGCCTGTTGTTAGAGATGCAAATCTAATGAGTATGGCTGATATTGAGAAAACCATTAACGATTCAGCTACTCGTGCAAGACAAGGCAAATTATCCATGGAGGAAATGCAAGGTGGTACGTTTACAATTACCAATGGTGGTGTATTCGGTTCCTTATTGGCAACGCCAATCATTAATCCACCGCAAACAGCGATCCTTGGTATGCATAAGATCCAGGACAGACCAGTAGCTGAGAATGGTCAAGTTGTTATTCGTCCGATGATGTATGTTGCTTTGTCCTACGATCACCGATTAATTGATGGTAAAGAATCAGTGCAGTTTTTAGTAAATGTGAAAGAGTTACTCGAAGATCCAGCACGGTTACTTTTAAACATTTAAATATAATGATTAACCGCAAGACCCGCGACGCCGGGTTTTGCTTTTTTTAAGGGTAATACAATGAATTTACATGAATATCAAGCCAAGGAGTTATTTGCTAGCTACGGCCTGCCCACTCCCAATGGGCAAGTAGCTCAAAACATTGAGGATGCGCTGCAAGTTGCTTCTCAACTGAGTACCACTAAGTGGGTGGTAAAAGCTCAAGTTCATGCAGGGGGCCGTGGTAAAGCAGGTGGTGTCAAAATTGTATCTGATAAAGACGAATTAGCAAACGCAGTGAAGTCAATGCTGGGTACACGTTTAGTCACTTACCAAACGGATGCTAAAGGACAACCTGTCAATGCAGTATTAGTGGAAGAAACCTGTGACATCGGTCGTGAATTATACCTTGGTGCAGTAGTTGATCGTGCAAGTCGCCGAGTTGTCATTATGGCTTCTACTGAAGGTGGTGTTGAGATTGAGAAAGTGGCTCATGAAACGCCAGAGAAAATTTTCAAAGCAATTGTTGATCCCTTAGTAGGTATCATGCCTTATCAATGTCGGGAAATGGCTTTTAACCTTGATCTGAATGATGATCAAATGAAGCAATTCACTCATTTGATGATGGCATTAGGCAAAATGTTTGTCGAATGCGATTTAAGTTTATTAGAAATAAATCCTCTCGTTGTCACCAAAAAAGGTCAACTGCTTTGTCTGGACGGTAAAGTTAATATCGATAGCAATGCGCTTTACAGACAACCTAAGTTGAAAATGTTACGTGATACTTCACAAGAAGACGAGCGTGAAAACCGTGCTACCGATTGGGAATTAAATTATATTCCTCTCGATGGTTCCATTGGTTGCCTAGTTAATGGTGCTGGTCTAGCAATGGCAACAATGGATGTCATTAAATTACACGGCGGGGAACCAGCAAACTTCTTAGACGTGGGTGGCGGTGCAACTAAAGAACGAGTATCGGAGGCATTTAAAATTATTCTTTCTGATGAAAAAGTGAAAGGAATTTTAGTGAATATTTTTGGTGGTATCGTTCGCTGCGACTTGATTGCTGAAGGTATTCTTGCTGCGGTAAGAGAAGTTGACGTAATAGTACCTGTGGTCGTGCGTCTTGAGGGTAACAATGCAAAATTAGGTGCAGAGATTTTGAATAAAAGTGGCCTAAACGTAATTGCCGCTGATAGCTTGACCGATGCAGCGAAAAAAATTGTGGCGGCTATCGCCTAGGCCCTAATTATTACTATTTTAAGCCTACTTTCTTCATAGTGAGTAGGCAGAACTACATTTCGAGGCTAGCAATGAGCGTATTAGTAAATAAAAACACAAAAGTCATTTGCCAGGGTTTTACTGGTAAACAAGGAACATTCCATTCTGAACAAGCAATCGAGTACGGAACACGAATGGTTGGAGGGGTGACTCCTGGGAAAGGCGGTCAACAACATTTGAGTCTACCGGTTTTTAACACGGTTCGTGAAGCGGTCGAAGAAACCGGTGCTCAAGCAACTGTAATTTATGTACCTGCACCCTTTTGCAAGGATTCAATCTTAGAAGCTGCTGATGCGGGAATTGAATTAATTGTTTGTATCACTGAAGGCGTTCCTGTGCTTGATATGTTGCAGGTGAAAGTTTATCTGGAAAATAATACTTCAGCGCGCCTGATCGGCCCAAATTGCCCAGGAATTATCACACCTGGCGAATGTAAAATTGGGATTATGCCTGGCTCGATCCATCTACCAGGTAAGGTCGGTATTGTTTCTCGTTCAGGTACACTGACTTATGAAGCGGTTAAGCAAACAACGGATAAAGGGTTTGGTCAAAGTACCTGTATAGGAATAGGTGGTGATCCAATTCCAGGAACAAGTTTCATTGATGTTCTAGAATTATTTGAACAAGATGAGCAAACCCAAGCAATTATCATGGTTGGTGAAATTGGTGGATCGGCTGAAGAAGAAGCTGCTGAATTCATTAAATCCAATGTTAGCAAACCCGTTGTTTCCTATATTGCTGGGGTAACAGCACCAGCCGGTAAGCGCATGGGGCATGCTGGAGCAATTATTTCTGGTGGAAAAGGAACTGCAGCTGAAAAATTTGCAGCCTTGGAAGCAGCTGGTGTCAAAACGGTTCGCTCTCCTGCAGATTTAGGCGATGCAATTGCAGAAGTGACCGGCTGGAAATAGCTCGTAGATTGGGTCTTGGCCCAGCAAATATTCTTATCCAGAGTAGCCTTGATGACAACTACGTTCCATCAAGGCTTCGGACTAATTTAGATATTTAAATGTTTTAAAAAGCATCATATTTCCTTAATATTAAGCATTTATACTGGAAGCACAATTTTTTACACCTAGTATAAGATGCAGTCTAAAAAAGAAATTAAGAATTTAATTGCAAGCGATAAAAGTTCCCTTTCTCAATTTATCTTTGATTTATGTGGTTTTACTCTGGATAGAGCGGGCTATGATCCTCTAGTTTATAGATTTTATCTGCATGTGGCTTTTCGTCATCAAGCCATTTGGCGCGAGGAAGAATGGGATGCTATCTGCAGAGATGTGGAACTAGCAAGCGAATTTGGAAACCCACTTAATTGGGATGAACAAAATAAAGTTTTGCATGACAGGATTGTGGCATTTGCTCAGACAATAGTTACCGAAGTGAGTGAGGCGAGTCAAGATAACTGGGCAGTAAGGCTCATAAAAACAAGTTATCTAAACAATCTAGATCGAGTTTACGTGAGTTGTGAACGTCTAATAACTCATATTAAAGATAGAACAGATCAAAACTCGGAAGAGAATTCAACATCAATTGGCTCAATGATTGCTGACGAAGAAATGGCTCAGCAATATCTAGCTACCTTAGAAGCACAGGCGGCCTATTTAGATTCCTTATCTGCATTGCCATTCGTCCTGGAAAAAATCTGTTTAAAACTAGCGAACAATAAAGGAATTAACTATCAACCAAGAAAAGCAGCCGAGATGCTGGCGGCGTCCTTGGACACTATAAATGCTGCTTTGAGTATTAATAATAAAAGTACTGCTAGAGATGTACTCACCGAGGGACTTAAACTCGCTGTTAAAATTACTATGCCTGATGTTCCTATGGACAGCGATTTAATTGATGCAATTCAAGAGGAGTTACCTAGGTTTAATAAAATCATAGAAAATACGAACAGACTTGAAGAACATAAGAAGGTCATCTTTCCAAAGAATCATGACGGTTCTGACTCAGAAGTAGCGGTGGCACGCAAACAAATGTTGGCCGCATTAGAAGTTGATTTTGATTCGTTAACCGATGTTTTAACCAAAACCATACTAGAGCCTATTAGGCAATGTAACGAAGTAGTCGCTAATGGTAGGAATGTCGCTGTAGCAATTACTAATGCTGCTCAAGATGATAATTTATTTAATCGACTAGGTTATATCAGCGAAGCCTTCAAGGATTTTGACAAAATTGCATCTCTATGTGCTAGCTTAGAAGAAGCGGATGTGATCCCCGCTTGGTTACAGCAAGCAAATGGTTATTACATCGGATTAAAAGAGGGTGGATCTAAAGTTCAGGCTGTTATAGAAGCGACTAAAAAGGGCTTAGGCGCATTTTTTAATTACGCAATTTCTTATATACCGGAAAGTGTTTCTCATTATTTATCACGAACTGATGCATTGACAAAAGTATTAAATGAGATTGCTATCGTACATGAATTTCCAATTGACAAAATAATTGCTTATTTTCAATTTTATGAATTAACCAAACACGGAAAGATTGAAGGCTCACTTAAAGCGAAGTTTTTTCAGGCTTACATGCAAGAAGTCGTGAAAGCAGCAGAAGGAAGACTTAAACTTGAGGCGTTTAATTTTGAACATTATCAGCGTCTAGAAGAAAAAATAGATGAGCAGAAGTTTGATGTCTATCAAACGCTTGCAGATCGCATTGAAGGATATGCTGCTGAAGGAGAAGATGGCTTTAGTGATTCATTTGTTCTTGCGACAAAAGATGCTTTTAATATTCAACCACAACAACTCGATATTCTTGCATTAATCAATCGATTACAGACTTTAGAAAGACAACTTGATGTCAAAGAACCCAAAGCCGTTTTTCTGGAGTTAACTAAAGCGGCTAAAGCCTTGGCTGTATCCCCTCATTCTGTTCATGCAGTGTTCCGTCAAGAGTTTTTTCAACCGGCAATGCAGCGCATGTTCGCTCAATATCAAAACGATCAATTGGCTCCTTTACTGGAGCAGATGCTTGATTCGCGGGATCCTAGGCTGAATTCAAAAGGTTTTTCTCTGCGTAAAATTTATGCGAAATATAAAGAAAATTTGGCGATTTCTGTTTCTGATTTGACCATTGTTGAAGAGGCTTGGATAAAATACAACAATTTAGAAGAAGAGACGGCTCATCAATTTAAAGAACAAATGACAAGTGTAAAAGAGCTAACCACAATCTTGGGAAATAACAAAGAACAAGAACCTGCCAAAGATCATGAGACTCCAAATGTAAAAGGTAAAGAAGGCGCTCGAGCAACTATAAAAAACGTTGAGCCTACGATTAATGCCTTTCTTAATAAAGTACAAGAAAGATTAATGAAGCAAGAGGAGTCTTGTAATGAACTGAAAAAACTTGCAGAGAACGAAAAAATCACTGAGTTATGTAATAGCAAGCTTCGATATATTGCTGCATTATCGGGGTTAATTTTCAGTTTTCAAATGGATTTAAAAGATTCAAGTTCCGAGTTAAACAATTACCTCATTCTTTTATTGAATGGTAAGGTCACTGAGATTGCCCAAAAATCAATAGAAAGCAAACTTGAAAATTTATCCATCTCATCCGTTGCCAAAGGACTATTCAATTTTGTTTGGAATATATTGCCACCGGATATGGCAGATATCGATGAGAAATTTTTAGTCAAACTAATTTCTTTCTACCTAAGTAATGCTGAAATAGAAGAAGTCAGAAGTGCAGAGGCCGTCTATTCCGCCAATTTAAATCAAAATCCTATTCCTGCATTGATGAAGGAACTTAATGATCCTCTTTCCATTGCCAATATTCTTCCTAGTCAAGAAAAAATGATGGATGCTATTGTCGATAGTTTCATCGAAATTAGTGGTAAAACAGCTTTTTCCTGGGGAACCAATTTTTTAAAGAAAATTGCTGCTCAGATGACTCGCGAGCAACTTATTCGATTTTTACCCTATCCATTTTTAGTTGAATTAGCGTTACAAGCAATCCAAAGCGATGCTGTGCAAGCGCAAATGGCGCCAGTGATGAATTATTTGGTGAATCAATATGGCGACTCTCTATCAGAAAAAGCGCAAGAGTTTAAAGAGTTGGCAAAAAATCGTCTTTACCCCATTTTGGGAATAGAAATTCAAAAGACAATTGAGGCTAATGCTTTTCATTATGCAACGAATCCTGCCGAAGCAAATGAAACAGAGCGTGATTCTTTTGCTATGTATTATTTGCAATATCGCGAAATCAGAAAAAATAGAATGGAGTTCGACAGAGACGGGGTGATTCAATTTCTTTTTCCTGAGCTCTTAGCTAAAAAAGAAGAGGATAAAAGGCAAATAATAATTGGCACTCTTGCAGAAGCCTTTTCAAGAGTTGATGACTTATTTCAGGATGATTTTCCTACTGCTGAACCCCTTGAAGAAACGAATCAGCAATTACAATTTTTAATTGATCACATCGAACTGGCTGATCCAGCTAACGATAAGCTAATTAAATTAGCGTTAGTGAATCGATTATTAATTATGACGATGGATACCTCATCACAATTGGGTTCTGCCGTTCAAGATCAATTACAACAACAAGCGATTAGTAAGGTAGCGAAGGTACTCAATAAAATTGAACTGTTGAATACAGCTCAAGAGGAGACCCAAGAGGAAAGAGATCAAGCAACTTCGGATGCGATGATTTCGGCATTAAAGGGAGCTAATGATCGTGCGAACAAATTGCAGCTCCGCCGCGTTCAAGCAAAACTAAAGCAAGCGGAAGCTGCGTTTGCAACACAAAAAGCTCATCATGAAGAGCTGTTAAAATCACCAGAGCCGAGATTGGGTCTTAGTGTGCTGGAGTGGGAATATCATAAATCGTTTACTTCTCGAAAAATTGTAAACCTATTTTTTTTACTAGCTGAACTTTTTAGTTTTGTCACAACCTGGGTATCCATCATTTCTCCTTTAATGACAGGAGGCTTTTTACAAGGATTTTTGGTTGCAATAGGTGTCGGGACGAGTGCAACGGGTATTGGAGCTGCAGCGGTGGGAGCGGTTGCGTTAATGCGGCTAGCCTATAAATTTGGAATGGAAATTTATAAACATAAGGATGAGTTACGAGAGCTCAATAAAAATCCTTCCTTAACGCAGAAAATGGGAAAAATGAGCTTATTAGTGCTTAAATGTTTCGGGTTAGCACTAGCCAAAACTATTTTTACGGATTTTATCGTTGCCAAACTAAGTACTTTTTTAGCTTTTTCAACTTTCGAAACTATTCGCAATGCATTTCGCTTTTGGCCTAAACGCGAAACAGTTGAACAAGAGTTAACGCAGTTAAACAAGGTAAACGAACATTTAACCCATTTAAAAGAATTGCTCAACCAGCAGATTAAATTTATTGAGAAAAAAGCAGATGAGAAAACAATTACTGATCAGAGTAAAGCGATTGAGCAAACTGTAAAACAATTGCAAGAAGAAATGATTAAAGTGGATGCTATCTTAAAAATTAAGTTTAACGATGCACGAGAAACTTTGGATAGCTACACAAGTTCACTTGAGGGCTTAATAAGCGCTTTTGCAAACTTACAACAAGAAGTAGCGGCCTTACAAAACCTACAAAAGGCTCAGATGAGTTTTCTAAAACTAGATGCTGTTGAGGAATCCCCAGAACCATTGGTAAGTGCAGAGGCCCAATTAGAGACTGAGCCAACAGTAAAAGCTGTCGCGATTGATCTCTACGCTTATAAGTTGCAGCTTGGCATTGCTGCTCAAGCTTCATTAGAAACTAATGCCCAGGAAAAGCCGAGTCTTGTTAGCGATTTTTGGCATCGGCTTAGACCCTGGGCTGCGTCACCCCGAGTTCCTACAACGATGACGGAGTCAGAAGCCATGTTGTGCTCGACTGATTTTGAATTACTTATGAGCAGCACGTTTACCAAATCGGGTGACACTATCGAGCAGGAAATTGATGGTGAAGTAGAGGGCAAAGGCAAAGAAAAAGTTTATCCGAGAAGCGCTTCATCTGAGGGTGCTAGGCAGGAAAAGCCAGCATCAAATTCCTCCTCCTATCAGCCTAAATTTTTCAAGGTCGAGAATGGTGAGCTCGCTAATTGCTCTGCAGTTCAGGAAGATTCTTATATATCGGGACAGTTTAATTAGTGTCTGTCCCTAATTCTTTTTTAGACAGAAAACTTATAAAGCGATCTAGCATTTTTACAGTTAGGATACGTTTAAGTATCGCAAATAAATGAGCAGGGAAAGTAACAGGGTATTTAGCTTTAGGTTTTTTGCTCTCAATAGCATGAACTAGTTTGCTAATGACTGCATCTGTACCTTTGGTAAACATCGAGTCTTCCTTTTGCTCGCGATAGCCATTCAGCATTCTATGGTATTGTTGACGAAAATGGCTATTGTTTTGATCAATCTTTTTCAGAGAATTATCGATTACATTATCACGAAAATTGCTGGCAATAGGGCCTGGCTCAATACAGATCACCTCGATTCCTGAGGGCTTAAGCTCAAGTCTTAAAGTATCACTTAAACCCTCTACTGCATATTTTGAGGCATTATAAGCGCCGCGAAATGGCATGGAAATTAAGCCTAAAACAGAACTGATATTAATGATGCGTCCTCGTCCTTGTTTACGCATGACAGGAATAGCTAATTTTGTGAGATTCATCAGTCCAAAAACATTAGTTTCAAATTGCTCGCGCAACGCGTCTCGAGAAATATCCTCTAAGGCACCAGCTTGACCATAACCAGCATTATTGATGAGTATATCAAGATGACCAGATGTTTTGTCTAGAACTTCGGTAAACGCAGAAGCAATGGAGTGTTCATCATTCATATCCATTCTTACAGCCTCAAGTCCTAACTCAATAAGCTTGCTAACATCTTCTGCTTTGCGACAAGAAGCAATCACACGATGGCCGCGACGAGATAAACTAAGTGCTGCATCATGACCAATTCCAGTGGAGCAGCCGGTGATAAAAATTGTTTTTTGTTCCATGAAAAACCTATCCATCTAAATTCCAGGTCGCCTAGTTTACTAAATTGACTCTGTTTTGGTAATACCTTAGCCAAGCGAATCGCTAAGGTTTGACCAGCGCTTTGGACTCCCTGCTTTGGCGGAGATTGACGAACCTCGTGTAAACGCCTCAAGCGAACAGGATTTCCGTCACTCTCGGCGAAAGCGCTGAGCCAGGAAATTTAACTCAGATGAATAGTGTAAGAATAAGAATTGAATCCATCATAAGTTAATCCCTCATAACGCATACCATTACAGGAAGCACTAATAGTAGGGTGCATCATATAGGGACCGTCTTTTACATCCAGGACGCACCAATTATAAGTATCATAAGCTACTGTGACATGCCCATAACCCGTTTCACAACGGTCAGTATCTCTTATTTCAAAGCTCCTTGGACTAATGACACGTAAGTCCATTTCTGCGTTGGCATAGGCGCTAACAATGTAAATTCCAGGATGAATTTGATCGTCTAAATGAAAATAATCTTTATAACCGCAAGAAAAGTTTTCTTTCGCTTGAGCATTGAAAGCAAGTAAACCGCTGAGTAAAAATAGAGGAATTTTTTTCATGTTTTTAATTATGGTTAAAAATAGGGAAACCGATTATATACTCAAGCCATTTAAAAATGCTATTTTTAGCGAGACTTTTTTAGCTAAAATTCAGTATCTTAAGAATATACAAATTAAAGGGTTAAGAGGAAAATTTTAAGCAAACCTGAAGGGTTTCATTGCTTTGATTTTACTTGTTTTTCTTTCATTAACCTATCGAAAAGTTCCCTTTGTATAGATGAAAGTTCCTGACGCCGCAAATTGGTCATTTCCTCCATACTACCCTGCACACATTCCGGTGTAAGTCGATCAATAATTAAGGTCCCATTAATATGATCAATTTCATGTTGTAAAACTCGAGCATAAAATCCAGTTTCAATGCGGTTATAATGCTGCCCTTGTTCGTCGTAAAACTGAACGGAGATCTGATTAAATCGAGGAACTTTCCCAGCTTTATTTGATACCGAATAGCAGGCTTCAAAATCAGAATCCACTCCTGCAGAATCGATGCCTAAATAGGAGGGATTAATAAGCATATGCATAGGATAGGCTTTGGCATTATTACGAAGTAAGGCCGATTCTTCTGGGATATAGATTGCGATAATCTGTTTGTGATGATTGACCTGTGGAGCAGCTAATCCAACTCCCTTCAGTTCATAGAGTTTCTCTTTCATTGCCGCAATCAGCGCTTTATCCTCTTCATTTAGAGGGAAAAGGACTAGTTGTGCTGGGGTCTGTAAAACTTTGTTGTGTGCTGGTTGCTCAGCGCTAATAATTTTTAGGGCATAGGCTTGCTGTTCAGTCATTAGAAATCCTAAAAGCAATAAAGAGAGCAAAAGTTTATAGAAATTCCCTAACATAAGCTACCCACAAGTAAAGTTAGTGATTTTAGTACGGGTTATGGTGGTGAACTAGCTGGAGTCGAATCGTTTTCGGAGGATGAAGAATTCGCAGCAACCGGTTTCGGTAATTCATACTTAGGACGGGTATAAGTAAATATTCGATAGCGATTTATACTATGCGGATTAGGTGGATTTATAATGGCATCGTTTAATTGTTCATATTCTGCACAATACTCAGGCTTAAGAAGGTCAAAAAGCTTCAAGAAAGAGCATAATGCATGCACAAGCCAATTGTAGGTTAAAGGATAGGGCTTGGAATGCTCAAGCATAATTTGTTCAAAGGTATATGATTTACCATTGTACTCCAGAGGAGTCTGCACAATTTTTCGCATCTCTTCTATTCGGGCTTTGGTGGATTTTAGCGGATTAGTAGCAATATTTTTCAGTCTGGAAATGATAAGCTGTTTTTTTTGCAAAGTTTCTTTGGTTTCAAAGCGAGAAGTTTGCTTTTTGACATCAATTTCAGCTTTTTTTAAATAAGACTCAAATTTCGAAAGCTCTGCCATTATTTCATTGAGATGTGCATATTTTTTATAAAACTCCCTATCAAAATTTTTGACCCTATCCTGAACGATATTCTTAACCAGTTCATCGATATTGGGAGCATTTTTAGCGTTCTCTAAAATAGTAGGTTTCCAGTGTAATAAATGGTGTTTCAACTTATCATTATATTCGTCATGTATAAGATGCAAATCCGTTTTTCTGCTTAACGCCAAATCGAATTGCTTCTTGAAAACATGGTTAAGATAATTGTAAGTAACTCTTTCTTTCACTAGGGTTTGCTGATCACGTTGAGCAGCTAAAAATCTTTCTTTTTCCTCGGCTGTTTTTTCTCTTAATTCCCAAGTTTTGACAACACCTTTATAGTAACTATAGACAAGTTCACATCGTGCTTTAAGGTCAATTTTTCTTGGTTGAGCTGTGGGTTTTTCTTCTAATTGGGTAGACTTGACTAACTTGTCGTAATATTCAAAAACAAACCGGCATTGGGCCAAAATATGAGTATCCGCCATGAACTCATTAGTTAGATTTTCGCCAGAAACGTTGTCTTTTTCCCTAGGAGGTAAATCAACTTCAGACGGAAATAGCTCTGTGACTTTAGGCCCCAAGATTTCATCAATCTGAGGACTGACTTTAATCTCACCTGCCAGCTTGTCCATTAGCTCTTTGTGCTGCTTTAAAATAGGAATTGCTTCAGCAAATGCAGAGAGTAATTTCGCTCGCATCTCCTCTAAAATATGATTGGGAGGTAAGAGGTAACCATTCATGAGCTCATCATAGAGTTCAAGTACTTCCATTAAATTTTTTAGTTTGGCATGATTTTCCGAGGTTTGCTTTATTTCCTCAGCTGAAAATTCTTTTCGCACTGCTTCAGGTTTTGTTGGTGGAATCAGATGAATGGGCGTCTCAGAGGTCAGCAATTCATCAAGTTGTGAGCTTGTTTTGACTTCACTTAACAGGGGGGGGGCAGAGAACTGTGTTTTCTGTTTTTCAAGAGCGGGTATTGCCATTTTATAGGCTGTAACTAAATTCTGTTTTGCTGATTCGATAATTTTGGCAGGTTGAGGAGAGTGGCCAAATCGGGGAGTACTAAGGTCTTCATATATTTTAATGCATTCCATTAACTTTTTTAAGCAAACAAAGTCACCCATGCAGCTTACTTTTTGTTCTTGAGCATTCACCTTTCTCTTTGTTACTGCATCAAGACGTAAAGTGTTTGGTTTGCTGTTAGTGATAAGTGCTATATGTTTTTGGGAGACACATCCTAAGGGTTCCACTAAGCCTTTATAAAACTCATCAAGTATCGTTTTCATGGGGCCGGATAATTGACCAGGTTTTAATCCAACTCTATCTTCCCACTGATCGGTTTCAAGTAAAATTTGAGCAAATATGCCTGTATTGATTTCTTCCAAATGATTCATCACTGTGCCATGTGAAAGAGTAGTAAAGTGCTTAACCTTGTGTTTGAGCTCTTTAAACAACTGGTACATCATTGGCGTTTTAAGGAATAACTTGAAATAAGAGTCGGAGTTTTCAATGATTGATTCAATATTGAGAGCGACTTGCTTTGTGTGTGCAGCAATTCTTTCTTGTTCTTCAGTAGGTACCTCTCCTTGCCTTAAAAGAGTAGCAATATGAGTAGGGGCATACATTAATGCGTTAAGACTATACCAGATTGAACCATACTGCAGTTTTTTATTATTTTCTGGAATAGGAACAGTAGTTGGGTCTTTTCTGTAAGGTTCACTTTTAGTGATTAATGTTTCTGAGATGTGTTTTGCTTTACTGACCAAATCAGCAGCTAGCAATCTTAAAAGAGGGTCTTCATATAAGCTCTTTGATAATTCGAGAATTTCACCCACATGGTTGTTAGCCTGAACTAAGTGAAAAACATAAGTACTTTCCCAATTGTTATTATTTAATTTTTCTAGCTGTTGGCAAATTTTTTCCAAATGATATAAGCAGTTAATGAGGCGTTTAATCCCTATAACCTGTTGACCTTGTGCAAGTACCTGATTGTGGTTTTGTAACTCTGGAAAGGGAGCTCCCGCATCGATAAAAGGTAATCTCCAGGGTGAAGCAGGCTCGAGCTCCTTTTGGATTGTGCTATTAAATAAAGAGGTGAGTTTGATTAATGATTCTTTAAATTCGCCAACCGCCTGAGAGTAGTTTCGATGTTTAATTAAAAAATCTGGTCTTTCTTCTGATTCGCCCGTATAGGGAATGAGTGTAGATTCTTTCGTTTCAACTGTTAATTTTTGCTGCGCTAATTTTTGCAGCAGTTGTGCTCTATTTTGCCAAGTAGGAGCGGTATTTGCAAACCAGGTTTTAAGTGATGGTTGTCCTCTTAAAATTTCGCCCCGAAAATATCCTGTTGAAATAGAACTGACAGTTTCGAATTCTGGGTCATTTAATTTTTCTGGACTGGTTGATTGTAGGGCATCAATGATTTCTTGGTCGCGATTAGGAAGATCAGGAGCGGCTACAATAAGATCAATCAGATAAGGTCGAAATACACTATATAAATCAAGCAATTCCTTTTTAATTTCGTCATCTAGCTCCTTGAGAGGGTTTGGATGCTGAGCCCGAATTATCACAAAAAATTTATCATAAGCTTTTTCCGCTCTATTTAATTTTTCAATTCTTTCAGCATAATGTTCAGCTAGTATAAAACTTTGATTAGCACTTAAAACTTCTGGGCGGAGCACTAATTGATTCGGAGGATTTTCAGTAAATTGTAATCTTTTTTGCAGATTAGATTTTGCTAAAACTTGTGCTTCATCGACCGAAAAATGATTTGCCTTACCGTCATAGGGGAAAAAATGCGTTTCAGCGCTTTCATAGATAGATGCAATCTGAGCTTCTTGAAGTTTAATATGAAATTGTTGCGTTGATTTATCTTTAGCAATTAATGTTGCTACGCTGTCTTTTAATGACAATATCTGACTTACTTTTACTTTACTCTGTATAAAAGGCAATTGAGACAACCAAGGACTGTCATTTGTTAAAATATTGATGATTTTGTTGTTGAGTTTCTTGTCAAGATGATGAATGAAAGGATGTAAAAATTTATAATCTTGTACCAGTAATTTTCGTGTCGATTCGGATAAACTCTGCAAGTCCTGATCTGAGTATTTTCTAAGTAAACCGAAAAAGCGATTATAAGCTTTTTCGGTTTGCCCAATATGCATTAACCATCGTTTTTCTTGGTTAATTTTATGTCGTATTGGCTCGAGTCGTAACTCCATAAAATGGTCATCTTCAATCGCTAAAAGTTCTTTTCCTTTCACGGAAAAATTAACGATACTCGAGGTATAATGGATTAGTGTTTTATAGAACGGTCTTAGTTGTCCCAAAAGTGGATTGGAGAGTTCACCTGGGGTGAGTAAGCCTTCTTCTTCAATGCGGTCGACTAAATTGAATAAAAGTACTAACCACTTGTATTTTAGTTCAGCTAAATTATTGCGAATTACTTCTTGGGAAGATTCATCAAAGTTTTTAGCTTGCTCTAAAGTAGTTTGTGAGAGATGAATAACACGGCGTAGTATATCGACGTAATAAACTACTTTAGCGGGTAATAAAAGGTCATTATCATTTTGCAAGACATCTAATGAGTCTAATAATCTTAGTCCTTCTCTATGCAACCTATCTAACTGGGCTTGATCTAAGGTAGAGTTTACAGAAGCCAATTGTGGTGAAAATTGTTGAACATAATTCGTAATTTGTTGAATATATCCAGGTAAAGCAGCACCAAATTGTGTTAAAAAATGATAATCAATTTTACCGCTACCTGCCCTCATTTGATCGACAGCAATTCCACCTAACAATCCGCCATTATAGGAAATAGGATATTCTTTTAATTTGGCGGCAAAAGCAGCCGCATCGTCAGCATGTTGATCAGTAAACTCGTTAAATACACTAAGTAAATTAATCGCAGCTGTTATTTCTTCAGAAAAAATATTAGTTAAATCAATGCCAAGATGAGTTAAAAGAAAACTTGCATGATAGCCATGCTTAACCGTATGGAACCAAAGCTTCTGTAAATCTTGAAACCAATTTAATTTATCACGTAAATTAACGGTTTCTAGATCATTGAAAGCAAGTTCTGCATGGTAAATTCCATTGATAATTTCTTTAATTTGAATGACTTGTAGGGGCTCGGTCGAAAAATCCGTAAACGGCTCGCCAAACCGGTTGATTTTTTTAAAGTAAGGCTGAAGTTCCGCGCTAAAATGCGGACCTTGAATTTTGGCAAGGATTTGTTGGCGAATATTCAGTAAGAATTTCGAAGTTTGACGCTCTTTAAATGCATCAAGCATTTTTAAACAATATTCCAGCATTGACGTTTAAATAGCCTTAGTAAAATGTGCACATTATACCTGGAGTTTTATTAAGGCAATATTAACACAACTAATTGATGTTAATTTTTTGCTAAGTTTTTATTTTATGAAGATGGCTAGGTATCTTTTGGACTTTCGCATTATAATCGCAGCATTTATCTAATCTCTTATAGAACTATGAGTAATTGGAAAACAATAGCGGATATTCGCCGCGAATACGGTGATTTGCAGATCAATGAAGGAACTCTTCAAGAGTCTGCGATCGCTCAATTCAAGCTTTGGTTTGAAGAAGGCCTGAAGACAGAGAAAAGTGATCCCACTGCAATGGTGCTTTCAACGGTTGATCAGAAAGGGCGTCCTGACTCGCGTGTTGTTTTACTCAAGGGGCTAGATGAAGGCGCTTTTGTTTTTTATACCAACTATCAAAGCACAAAATCTTTACAAATACAGCATACGCCTTATGTCGCTTTAAATTTTTATTGGCCCCAGCTATCGCGTCAGGTGCGGGTGCGCGGACGAGTTAAGCGCGTATCAAAAAAACAATCGGATACTTATTTTGCCTCCAGGCCGGTGACAAGTCAGTTATCAGCGATTGCCTCCCCTCAAAGTCAAAAAATTGCTGATCGCGATGTTTTAGAGCAAGCACTCAATCAATTAATCGCGCAATACGGCCAAGAGGTTGTCGTACGACCAAAATATTGGGGAGGATATAAGGTTATTCCGGACGAAATAGAGTTTTGGCAAGGCCGTGATAATCGCTTGCATGATCGGATTCTTTTTTACAAAAAAAGAGGACATTGGATCCACTGCCAGTTAGCGCCTTAGCAAGCGTGGCTGATGACAACATTTAAATGGCCGGAAAACAAGATTTGCCTCTTATTGCATTGCTAACTCGCAAATTTGTATTTTATCAGGGTTTTTCTGCCCAAAAGTCCATTTAATTTTAATTACTTAAAATCAACTAGTTATCCCTGCACGGAAGTCCAAAAAAAGTCAAGAAAGATTCCATATTGTCAAGAAAGAGTAAAAAAAAACCACTCTGAGGCATAAGCGTTCTTATGGTCGTAGAATGATGTTAAATAAGGCGTTTATTGACGAAAGTAAACATTTTATTTTCTTGGCAGGATAAATGCTTTGTGAGATCTAACTTAAATAAGTTTTAAGACGCTAACGAGAGGGTACTAATATGAATGACACAACAGAGTTGTTACCACATATTAAATTGCGTTTTAATATTGAACATCCAAGTTTTGAAGAATGCTATTCTTATGGCTATGAGTGCGCCTTAGCTGAGGTGGAGGAAGATGAAAATCCTTTCCGTGAAGGCAGCATTGAACATGAGCAATGGCAAGAAGGCTGGTGGGCTGGATTTTATGGTGAGAAACCTTTATATGAGCCGACTATCGAGGCTGAGACTTTGCCAACAGGTGAATCTGAAGCGGCGAATGATCAAACCTATCACTTCATTACAAGTTTAGTAAGCAGCAATTTTTTAGCGAATATGCTGAAAATAACTGGTGCACTCGCAGCGACAGCTGTAGTAGGTTATCAGGTATTTGAACTTGTTGCTTAATTATAAAACAGGGGTTCATTTTGACTTTACGCAATTTAAGAAGGATGGCTGATTTCATGATGGAAACAGAAAAATCAGCTATCCTTTTGTTGTTCAACAATCTACTTAAACAATTTCAATACCATTGATTTCATTCTTCCAAGCTCAGCTGGGTTAAATTCTTTATATATATCTGCTCCGATATTCAAACAAACATTCACGTTCTCTCCAATGCCTTTTAGCAAGTCAACGCCTGATAATTTGAGCAGTAGCACTTCCCCTGTAATCTCTTTGGCCCAACTATCGAAGTACTCCATATTAGTGAATACCGGCATATAGTATAAGCCGCCCTCTTCTAAATAGAGGACCTCGGGCAGCTCTTCCGAGGAGTTTTTATCAATAGGAATAATAAAATTAGCTTTTATAAATTCCAAATAGGCTTTGTTCGCTTCTTTACTGTTTCCTTCGGTATCAAGTGCATCTTTTATTGCCAATTCGAGAGCATTCATGGAGTCAAGACCTATAAAAAAGCAGAATTATATCTGATTTGCTGTTGAGTTACCTCTAAATAGTGTACAGAGGTTGAGAAAAATGATATGTTTCAGATCGTTCAATGTGTTGAAATAATCATCGCTAGCAGTATAATATAGTTTGGTTTTTGCTAATTTATTAGTCAATTGCTCTGCTTGGATTACGGGCGGATCGCGTGTCTCAGCTTCAGCTAGGATGAAATAGTAACTGAGTAGTGAATTTATGAATATGGTAGCAATGTCTCAGAGTAAAAAAACAGGGCGTATTAGCCAAATAGGTTTTGCTTGGGTAGTTTGGGGACTAGCAGCGGCATTTTATTTCTCTGACTATCTTGCACGCGTGGCTCCAGGAGTTATGCATCGCAGTTTGCAAATGGATTTTGGTATTAATGAAGCAGGATTCGGAATTCTGACTGCCTCCTTTTACATCCCGTACATCCTCATGCAAATTCCGGTTGGATTAACTGTCGATCGTCTAAGTATTCGCGCAATTTTAACAGTGATGTCCTTAATCACCGCCTTGGGTTGTTGCGTTTTTGGTTTAGCCGATGGTTTGATGATGGCTTCTGTTGGTCGTATGCTTATCGGTTTTAGTGCGGCGTTTGCGTTTGTGAGTTCTTTGCGATTAGCGACGTCTTGGTTCCCTCCAGCCATGCTCGGTTTATTAGCAGGTTTAACCCAAGCCTTAGGCATGTTGGGTGCTGCAGCGGGTGAAGCTCCAGTGTCCTTTTTAGTTGCCAATGTTGGTTGGCGTCATAGCATGTTGATTATAGCCTTCTTGTTTATCGCACTGGCCGGTCTATTATATCAATTTGTCCAAGATGCGCCTGGCACGAAGCGACGCGAAATTCACTTTGAAAAAAGTATAAGTATCCTTGCTAGTTTGAAGATTATTCTGTCACATCGCCAGACTTGGCTTAATGCACTTTATGCTGGTTTTCTCTTTGGTCCCACAGCTGTAATTGGCGAAGCAATAGGTCCTGCCTATTTGCAATATGGACGAGGTTTGTCCGCTCACGCTGCTGCTTTCGCAACAGGATTAATCTTTATTGGTTGGGGGATAAGTGGCCCCATCTCAGGTTGGATATCAGACAAAATTGGACGCCGTAAGCCTATAATGATCTTTTCAGCGTTGTGTGGAGTCATATTAACCTCGATCTATGTTTTTTACCCAGGGATAGACAAGACAAGCGCCTATATTCTATTTTTTATTTTTGGGTTAACCAATACAGGAGTCGCCATTGCTTATGCAGTTTCGACTGAAATTCATGAGGGCAATGTAATCGGAACCGCTATAGCGTTTACCAATATGATTTCTATTTTTGTTGGAGCGCTTATGCAGCCTTTAGTAGGCTATTTAGTAGACTCCGTATCTGGCGCGCGTGCTTACAATGTGGAAACCTTGGTGCTTTCAGATTTCCAAGCGGGATTAAAAATTTTACCGCTCTGCTCATTAGTCGCATTGTTTCTCGCATTTACTGTTAAAGAGACTTACTGTAAGCCTATTCGCAAATCATAGTAAGTCGCTGTCAGTTAACATTTTTTTGCACATATTTCTTTGCTAGTTAGTGAATCTCGTGTTTTAATTGGTGCGGTGCCTCTGCAGAAAATTTGAATCAGCTTTAGTTTTTGCAGTGGTCTGACATTAACTCGGAGATAATAATGAAAAAATTCACAGGATTAGTGATTATCCTAGTAGCTCTAGTCCTCGGTTCATATTATGGCATGGGGTATCTCACTGAAAAGCAAGTAAAAGAAGACCTCAGAGCAGTGAATCAATCCAACGGATTGACTGCAAATCTTGAAGAATACAAACGAGGTTGGTTTACCTCCAAAGCAATTCTTAATTGGGGCTTACATATTCCTGAGCATGTGGTTACTGTAGCAGACGGTCAATCAGAAACCGTGGCTGCTCAAGATTTTCAAATGAAAATGCCACTTAATATTCATCATGGACCGGTAATATTTGCTGATAAAACTGTCAAATTTGGTTTAGGTTATGCGCATACGGAATTATTGCTACCTGAGAAATTTGCTGAGCAGTTTAATAATGCTTTTTCAGGCGAATCAACTCAGCCTAAATTAGACCTAAGCTTATTTGTAAGCTATCTCCAAAATACGACTATCGATGCATCCGTTCCAGCGTTTAAATTAATCGCCAAGCAAGGTAATGGACAATTAGATTGGTTGGGTATGACTTCTTCTACTAATCTCTCACCTGATATGAAAAAAGTGACTGGTAATATTACTGTAGATGGTTTGCGAATTGTTAAAGAACAGATAAAGACGAATATGTCCTCTGTGACCAGTGAATACAATCTTCATAAGACAAGTTCTGGATTGTATCTTGGTGATGCGAGTTTATCTTTCCCATCATTAGTTGTCACAAATAATGATAAGAAAATTTTTGAGCTTGCTCAATTTGATGTCCATTCTGACACTAATATTGAAGAAGGTTTATTTAACTCGCATTTCAAGTCCTCTATCGAGAAAATAACGACTAACGATAAAGCTTATGGTCCTGGTCGTTTGGAAGTTGCAATAAGGAACCTTGATGCAGATGCGCTAGCTAAAATTAATCAGCAAGCAAATCAACTGCAGCAGGGCCCCGATGCGCAGCGTCAGCAAGCATTGTTAGCGATGTTGCCAGAACTACCCCAGTTATTCAGTAAAGGAGCAGAGTTTGAGGTAACAGAGCTCAATTTTGTAATGCCGCAGGGAACCATAGAAGGAAACTTACTTGTTTCTCTACCCAAGTCTGAAACATCGAATCCTTTTGAGCTAATCCAGAAAATTCAAGGCAAGGGTAAGTTGAAGGTACCCGCTGTAGTTGTCAAAGATCTCATTTCTGAATCGATAAGACAAAAGATGCTGGCACCACCGCAGCCGCAAACTATTCAGCAAGGTATAGTGCAACAAATGCAGCAACAAACAGGCGTAACAACTACTGGAAGCACTAATAATGCTACGCCGCCTGCGACTACAACCGATATGAATGCTGTGGCTCAACAAGCAGGCGAGGCCGCAGATAAGCAAATAGCAACCATGATTCAGTCGGGAGTGCTAGCGGTACAAGGTAATGATTATGTGATTGAAATGAACCTTAACCAAGGCCAATTAATGGTTAATGGTAAACCTTTTAATCCTGGAATGTTAAAGTTTCAATAATTATTTAGAAGAGTTTTAATAGAGGTTATTGAATGAGTTGAGTGGGTTTAACCTACTCGGTAATTCCTGATTTTTAAGTCAAATTTCTGAAAGTAGACTTGTCAGGAATTACTCAATTGGGTAAGATGCAGCTTTTTAAAGGAGGAGTGAATAAGAATGACAACAATCAGTAATGAAGCCGGGGATACAACTGCATCGCTGGCCGCGAGTGTCACTCAATCAGTGCAGAAATATTTCGCCGAGCTGAAGGGAACTGATCCTGTTGATCTGTACCAGTTTGTTCTTGAAGAAATTGAAACACCATTATTTCGCGCTGTCATGGAACATTGTAAGTATAACCAATCACGCGCAGCAATCATGCTTGGTATCAGCAGAGGTACATTAAGAACTAAACTGCGTCGTTATTTCGATGATAAATATGTAGGTACACGCGATTAATGTCTTACACAGACACGGTCGATAAATCTAAAGGAAGCTAAATGCTTCCTTTTTTTAGAGCAGATGTGTAGATAAGCTAATTGAACTGGAACTGCCTTATAGATTTTCCTCTCTAGATACTCAAGCGAATCCCCGCGCAAGCGGGGATTCTTCAAGGGAAGTACGCAATTGATGAATAGATTCCCGACTTAGTGGGAATTAAATATAAAGCGAAAAAACAGATAAAGCCTGTTGAGATGCCTCGGGGTTGCACCGAGGCCCAACGTGCTTACTATTCAGTAAACATAGAACTGACAGATTCCTCGACATTAACGCGCTTGATCGCTTGTGCAAGCATATCTGCCAAACTAACCACTCTAATTTTCTCACAACGCTTTGCAGCATCAGTGAGAGGTATAGTGTCAGTAACAACCACTTCATCCAGAGAAGAGTGCTTAATGTTTTCCACAGCGGGTCCAGACAAGACGGGATGAGTGATGTAGGCTCTTACACTCGTTGCGCCATTACGTTTCAATTGCTGTGCTGCTGAGCATAAGGTTCCTGCTGTATCAACAATGTCATCAATAATGAGACAATGTCTACCCGCAGGTTCACCGATAATATGCATTACTTCTGATTTATTTGGGCCGCTGCGTCGTTTATCGATAATGGACAATTCTGCATCATTAAGCAATTTTGCCATCGCTCTTGCTCGAACTACCCCCCCTACATCTGGAGAAATGACCATGAGATTGGGTAGGTTTTGCTGCTTAATGTCTTCAAGTAATACGGGAGTTGAATAAACGTTATCAACCGGCATATAGAAAAAGCCTTGAATCTGGTCGGCATGCAAGTCCACTGTAAGAACACGACAGATACCAACAGAGGCCATCATATCGGCTACCACTTTGGCTGTAATAGGCACACGAGCTGAGCGGACGCGTCGATCTTGACGTGCATAGCCAAAATAAGGAACTACAGCAGTGATTCTCCCTGCGGAGGAACGTCTCAAGGCATCTGCCATGATCATAAGTTCCATCAGGTTGTCATTTGCTGGAGCGCAAGTCGATTGAATGACAAAGACATCACGACCACGGACATTTTCAAGGATTTCAACCATGGTTTCACCATCGCTGAATGTTCCCACAGTTGCTTGACCGATAGGAATCTGCAGGTGAGAAGCTATTTTAAGTGCCAGCTCTGGGTTAGCATTGCCGGTAAAGATCATCATTGTCGACATGTGTATAGCCTTCAAAGGGGTTTAATCAGGTATAAACACATAGCAGAAGACAGCCAGAAAGATATAGTTATTATTTGAGCGATCCGGTGAACGCATCCTTCCCGGGTATCTTCTGCCGTCTGTTTACTTGAATCAACAAGAATTGTGGCTGGGGTGCTAGGATTCGAACCTAGGTATGCAGGGATCAAAACCCTGTGCCTTACCGCTTGGCGACACCCCAATAAGCTTTGTAGATTCTTAATCTCTTCCATGAATACTTTCGTACAGCAGAGCTGTAACGTGCTGCGTATTTTGCAGAGTATTTAAAGTCTTGTCAACGGGGAGTAAATTTATTTTTGCAATTATTCACCTAGGTTTTATATGACTTAACCTATCTACCATAGCCATCAATTAACAAGTTTTCTCTTGAGTTGATGGCTGATAGTTAAAAAGCAGCGTCATACTCTCCAGCTTTTAATAATCATTTTGATAAAAATTCCATTCCCTTGTAATCTCACGGTTGTTGGAAGTGAGGTCCCACCAGCAGAACTATATTGGGGGTATTGAATAGTATAGCCGCCTTGTCTTAATTGGACTAAGCGACCTGCCGCATCACGTTTCTCCCCTTGAACAGAACCGGGGGCTGGGATGCCTCTTACCCAATAATAAAGGTTAGAAACTGGTAGGCTAACGCCAGTCTGTTGTTTTAATAAGGATTCGGCATTGGACGAACTTGCTGTTTTCGGTCCATCACGAAGGGTAACTACCCCCCCGCTTCGACTAATAAGTACTGTACCACTTCCTAAAGGACCTGATAAACGGATTTGATATTGGCTTGCCCCACGCTGTACCCAGTTGACCGTTGCGCTCCAACCTTTGTTTTTACTGCGAGCTGCCATTGCTCCAGAGATATCCCAGGATGATATTCTTGAAGCGCCAGAAGAGGCTCCCGAAACTTGTTTTTTGTCTGTGGAGGACGCGTCTTTGGCCCCTTTTTTATTCTCAGCAGTTTTACCCTGCGCATCGGCAACTCCTTTCTCATTGGTGCTAAGCTCAGTCAGAGTTTTGCCATTATTCAATGGTTGGTTGCTAAGCGTTGATTCGGTAGCTTCTGCTGATGCTTCCGGTGTGGCAGGTGTAATGGGATTCAACGGTGCTTCAGTGATCACCGAACGAGAAGCACAGGCACTGAGGAGTAAAAAAGAAACAATATAAATATTGCGAATGGCAATCATTGCAATCCTCCGATTCATCCATGTTAGGAGGGTTTTCGACCCATTGGAGTTGTGTCTTCAATTGGTCTACAGACCCTAGACAATAGTTTTTCTTACCACAATACGCTAGACTGCCAAAACTTGCAATTAAAGCTTGTCATCATGAAACATAAAGCAATTTATCCAGGAACGTTTGATCCAGTGACCAATGGTCACATTGATATTATTACCCGCGCATCTAGACTATTTCCAGAAGTAGTCGTAGCTGTAGCAAGCAGCAGCGCAAAGCGCCCCTATTTATCTTTGGAAACTCGTATTGCCTTAATACAAGAGGCCGTTAGCTCATTAGCTGGCGTTTCAGTCATTGGGTTCGATACTTTATTAATTGATTTTGTTCATAAGCAAAAAGCAAGCATCATCTTGCGCGGTTTAAGGGCTGTTAATGACTTTGAGTATGAGTTTCAGTTAGCGGGCATGAATCGTAAATTAGCAAAAGAAATCGAAACCTTGTTTTTAACGCCCTCTGAGCATCTGATGTTTATCTCCTCAACACTAGTGAGGGAAATATCCTCTCTTGGTGGAGAGGTTTCGCAATTTGTTCCTCCAGCAGTCGTTCGTGCACTTGATCAAAGGAGAAAGCAAAATTTATGAACTTTACTCGCTTTCTATTTGTACTCATTATTTTTTTTGGGCTCAACACAATCTGTAGGGCTGACTATCCCTCCACACCACCAGCTTACTCTGTCGCTTCGGCTCATCCACTAGCAACTAATGCAGGATTAGAAATTTTAGCGGCTGGGGGAAATGCTTTTGATGCTGGAATCGCCGTATCTGCAGCACTTGCTGTCGTGGCACCTTATCATTCAGGTATAGGCGGTGGAGGATTTTGGTTATTGCATATTGAAAAAGAGAAAAAAAACGTTTTTATCGATGGACGTGAAACAGCTCCTCTTGCTGCCCATCAAAATATGTTTCTTGGAAAAGATGGAAACCCTGTTCCCGGATTATCATTAAACGGCGGATTGGCGGCGGCGATTCCCGGTGAGCCAGCAACATTTGCCTATGTTGCCCAGCATTATGGACGTCTTCCCTTAGCAAAATCCTTAGCGCCGGCTATTCGCTTGGCTGAGGAAGGTTTTACTATAGATAAGCAATTTAATTACTATTCTACCATGACTGATCGTCCTGAAATATTAAAGCGCTATCCGCACACTGCAACTATTTTTTTACATGAAGGTAGAGCTTACCAGATCGGTGAGCGCTTAAAACAACCCGATCTGGCCAACACTTTGAAAATAATAGCTGAAAAGGGCCATGACGGTTTTTATCGTGGTGAGATAGCTAATCGTCTTGTAAAAGGAGTAAGGGAAGCTGGAGGAATTTGGACTCTAGAGGATTTGGAGCGCTATCAAGTGAAGGAACGTGAGCCTTTACAAGGTGCTTTTCATAACATGCTAATCATCACTTCTCCACCTCCTTCGGCAGGTGGTGTGTCTTTAATAACCATGCTAAATATTTTAGCGGATTATCCTTTGCAGTCACTTACAAAAGTACAATGGGTCCACTACGTAGTTGAATCAATGCGACTTTCATTTTGGCAGCGTTCTAAATTTTTAGCGGATCCCGATTTCACTAAAATTCCATTGGTACATCTCCTCTCTGCTGAAAATGCAAAACAATTACGTCAATTAATTCCTGCAGACAAAGCTCTACCTAGCGAAGTGTTAAACGGCGGCGACAAAACAAATCTAGAAAGTAAAAATACCACCCAAATTGCTATCCTGGATAAAGAAGGAAATTGTGTTTCAGCGACAATGACAGTGAATTTTATTTTCGGTTCGAGCGTGGTTCCTGAGGGTACGGGTGTCTTATTGAATGATGAAATGGATGATTTCTCCACAAAAACAGGGGGGAGAAATGTCTACGGGATAGTCGGGAGCGATGTGAATCGCATTCAACCCGGCAAAAGGCCACTGTCTAGCATGACACCTACTTTTCTTGAGATGCCCGGTCGTTTGGCTATTGTGGGAACACCGGGGGGTAGTCGTATTCCTACCATGGTGTTACTTGCCGCTTTGGCTTTTCATGATTTCCACGGCGCAATCACGATGGTTTCAAGGATGCGTTTTCACCATCAATACTTACCTGATTGGATACAAGTTGAGCCAGAAACTTTTTCTCCTTCTTTACAAGCAGGGTTAAAGGCAATGGGATACAAATTAATGTTATTGAAACAGTATTATGGCAATATGCAAGCGATAACTTGGGACAAAGAAAACAATATCATTACTGCCGCTTCTGACCCAAGAAGTATTGGACTAGCGGCTACAATCTCTGAGCGGCAAGAGGGTTATGGTTTTAAATACTAATCTATCTTAGACTTTATGTTATAGCGAATTTCTGAGGATTAACCCTATGAGCCCCCGGTCTTTGCGGAGGGACGGGTTCTATCAGCAAGGTGTTGGGCTATTTCTCACCCACTAAATTCTTCATGGATTGATAGACTGCATGAACTAACATATTTCGAGTCTCAAAGGTATATTGAGAGGCATCAATCGGTTTACCGATATGAACTTCGGCCGTTTGATTAATATTAAATTGCGTGGTTCTAGCCGGAAGGATATCGTAAGCACCGCGAATACCAATAGGAATAATCGTCGCCTTTGCTGCAATTGCGGTAATAAAGCCGCCTTTTTTAAAGGGAGCGAGTTTGCCATCTTTAGAGCGTGTTCCTTCAGGAGCGATCCACATAATTATGCCACTTTCCAGAAGGTTGCGGACGGCTTCTAAATCTTTTACCGCTTTATGTCTATTTTGTCGGTCAATAAATGGAAATTCAGCTGCTGCCATTCCCTTGCCCATAATTGGGATCTTTGACAACTCTTTTTTGGCCAGCATACGGATAGAATGATTGGGGAATGCTTTGAAACTGATAGGAATATCGTAAAGACTACTGTGATTACACATGATAATCGTTGCTTTACCCGGCTCAGGTTCCACCTGATAAGGATTAATGATCTTACATTGTACCCCTACAAGATTGAGAATACGATTGGTCCAGCTTTGAATAGTTGAATCAACCCAAACACGATCCGTTTTACCAAAAAGCCATTTGACCACAGAGCGTCCACACGCATTGACAGTATAGAGGGCAGAAAGAATCATAATCCACTGTGTGCGGAGTTTGCTTATTTTCATAGTAATAATAATGGGCTAATAAATAATGGTTTGATAATACTGCAAGAGTTTAACCTTGCGAAGAGAAAGAGGAGGTTATTTATCTTTTAGATTGACAGTTAGGACAAAAAGCCGAACTACGACCGCCTAGCCTTATCGTTTGGATGGGAGTGCTGCATTGATAACAAGGTAGATTTTTGCGCCCATAAACTTGTAGTTGATTCACAAAATATCCTGGTTTACCATCAGCCGCATAGAAATCCCGCAACGTTGTACCCCCAACATCAATTGCTTGTTGCAACACTTGCTTAATAATGGGGACAAGTTTGTCAAAATCATGTTGGTTTAGTTTACCGGCCGGGGTTTGCGGATGGATCCCAGCTAAATATAAGCTTTCGCTGGCATAAATATTACCAACGCCGACAACGATATCGTTTCTCATAATAAACGCTTTGATGTTTTGATTTTTTCGCTGGGCACGGTTGAGTAAATACGCACTATTAAACTCTTCGGATAGTGGCTCTGGACCTAAATGGGCTAAAAGGGGATGGTGCTCAGGATTTTTCTCAATGTAAAGCCACAGTCCAAAACGACGAGGATCGTTATAGCGCAGGGTATGGCCATTATTTAAAAAAATATCAAGATGGTCATGTTTTCCGGGTGCTAGACCCTGCGAAACTATCCGCAGATGCCCAGACATGCCAAGGTGATTAAGTAAATAGCCTTCGGATAGTTGCAATAATAGGTATTTAGCCCGGCGGCGAATTGTTATTATTTCCTTTCCGACACAAAGTTTGTTTAACTCAGACGGAATCGCTAAACGCAATTGCCGCTGTCTAATAATAGTACCCATAATTGTTTGATTAAGCAGAAACGGACTAATACCGCGTCGGGTAATTTCTACTTCGGGTAATTCAGGCATTAGTCTTGATCGTTATGTTCAATAATTCGCCCTTTCTTTGTTTTAACAGGTGTTTTATTTCGTTTGTTTTGTGGAAAGAGAAGATTTTTGATTGCATATATTGCCCAGAGTACACCACCAATTAAGATTCCCCACATTAAGACATAGGAAAACATGATAAACAATCCAATTGAAAGGGCGATTACAATTCCTATTATCAGGAAAGGGATTAAATTACCTAACAAGCGTTCTATTTTGCCATTCATGCTTAGAATCCTAAAGGAACTGATCAGAGTCCTATTTATAGGTTATACTAAAATTATCGTTCACAAGTGAAATTGATGCAATGAGAATTGTGCATTTTGTGATATGATTAGGCTTCAGATAACTGATTGTAATAGTCTAAGATTAGATTGCAAATGGCTCGTTTACCCAATTTTAGTCTATTATCATCAAAGTCAACTCATTAATAGTGGAGTAGCTTATGATTTATGGTGTTCTAAACCTATCGGTATGGGGTTATGTGATAGCGACACTCGTGTTGACACAAATTACTATCGCTGGAGTGACTATCTACTTGCATCGCCATCAAACACATCGCGCTTTAACTTTACACCCTATCGTTAGCCATTTTTTTCGATTTTGGCTTTGGCTAACCACGGGTATGGTCACCGCCCAATGGGTAGCTATTCATCGCAAGCATCACGCAACCTGCGATGTTGAAGGCGACCCGCATAGTCCTAAAGTGTTGGGTTTGAAAAAAGTATTTTGGCAAGGTGCGGAGCTTTATAAGCAAGCTGCTCAAGATCAAGAAATGATTGAGAAGTATTCTCATGGTACACCTACAGATTGGGTGGAGCGTAATATCTACACTCGTCTTTCTTCCAAAGGCATTATATTAATGTTCATCATTAATCTTGTACTGTTTGGTCTTCCAGGTATAACCATTTGGGCGATTCAGATGATGTGGATTCCTATACACGCTGCCGGTGTAATTAACGGTGTGGGACATCATTTCGGTTATCGAAATTTTGAATGCCCAGATGCTGCGACCAATATTATCCCCTGGGGATTTTGGATCGGCGGTGAAGAATTACATAACAATCATCATACCTTTGCGTCTTCTGCTAAGTTTTCTGTGAAATGGTGGGAATTCGATATCGGTTGGTTCTATATTCGTTGCCTCTCCTTTTTGGGTCTTGCGAAAGTTAAAAAATTACCACCCAAATTGGCGCTTGACGCGGGTAAATTAAACATTGATCTCGACACAGTGAAAGCTGTCGTGAGTAATCGTTTCCAAATTATGTCTTATTACTATAATCGAGTTGTACGTCCTATTCTAAAACATGAGCGTTCAAGTACAGTGAATAAAGATGATAAGCGTCTATTCCAGCGCGCTGGGAGTTTATTACGTCGCCAAGATTCGTTGTTATCACCACGAGCGCAAACTCGTCTACAGGCATTATTAGAGCGTTATGAACAAATCCGTCTGGTTTACAACTATCGTCAGTCTTTACAAAACGTTTGGCTTAAAACGGCAAGTTCACAGAAAGAATTAGTGGAAGCTTTGCAGCAGTGGTGCAAGCAAGCTGAGGAATCTGGCTTAGAAGTCTTGCGGCAATTTGCTTTGCAAATGAGAGGTTTTGTACCGAAGCCTGTCAAAGTTTAAACCATCCCAATGAAGGTTGGGTCCTGGCCCAACCTGCTCAGTCCGGTAAAACCACAATTTTCAAATTTCGCTTAGTAAACGCCCTCAAAACAATTATTACTTCAATCATGAAATAACAGACTAAAATTAAGATTGACTTTAGTTTGGTTTTGCTTTGAAGTAATAGTAAACCAGTTACATTATGAGGAGAGTTATTTATGGAGCGAATGACAGCCGTTGTTACTGGAGGTACGGGCGGAATTGGTACTGCTATTTGTAAACGTCTTGCGGCGGAGTATCGAGTAGTAGCCTGTTATTTTAAGGATGGGAGGCATGAGGAAGCGAAGCGTTGGCAAGAAGCGCAAAAAGAAGAAGGATATGACATTGATATTGTTTATGCCGATATTTCAAAATTTGCCGATTGTGAAAAGCTGGCTGCCTTAGTGATGGAGCGTTATGGGCAGGTTGCAGTCCTAGTGAATAATGCTGGAATTACCGCTGATGTGAGTTTGAAAAAAATGACTCCTCTGCAATGGCAAGAAGTTATCGATGCTAATTTAAATTCAGTATTTAATATGACACGCAACATACTCCCTTCCATGTTAGAGAAAGGATACGGACGAATTATCAATATTTCCTCAATTAACGGTCGTAAAGGACAGTTTGGACAATGCAATTACGCTGCTTCGAAAGCAGCTCTCTACGGTTTCTCTAAAAGTCTAGCTCAAGAAGTAGCTTGCAAAGGCGTTACGGTCAATACGATTTCTCCCGGCTATATTGAAACTCCTATGTTAGCAGGCGTAAAAGAAGAAGTACTCAAAGGCATCATCGCAAATATTCCGGTTGGACGTTTAGGGCGACCTGAGGAAGTTGCTGAGGCAGTTGCTTTTCTTGCTGCAAGTGAAGCTGGTTTCATTACAGGGGCTAATTTAGACATTAACGGCGGACAGTACATGTGACCTAAGAGAGTAAATAATGGAAAAAAATAAGGTTGCACTCATTACTGGTGGTACTGGGGATATCGGTACTGCCATTGTGAAACAATTAGATCCGCTTTACGGCAAAGTGATTGCCCTTGATGTCATTGCTAGTGATAAAGCGTCGCTATGGCAGGCTGAACTCAACGAGCATGGTTATCATCAATCTTTATATCGGCGAATGGATGTCACCGATTTTGAGCAGTGCAAAGTGGTGATCGATAGTATTGTCCAAGAGTTCGGTCGTGTTGATGTATTAATTAACAATGCCGGTATCACGCGGGATGCTGTATTTAATAAAATGACTAAACAGCAATGGGATGATGTTTTGCGTGTGAATCTCGATGGCATGTTCAATGTCGCTCGACACGTGGTCGAATACATGCGTAATCAAGAAAGCGGTCGCATTATTAATATCTCATCGGTTAATGCGCAAAAGGGTCAATACTCGCAAGCGAATTATGCTGCATCCAAATCAGGTGTTTATGGATTCACAAAAAGCCTTGCTCAAGAGTTGATGGCAAAAAATATTACTGTCAATAGTATTTCTCCAGGATATGTGAATACCCGGTTGATGCAGGGAATTCGACCGGATATTTTACAATCCATCATCGACCTCATTCCTGCAAAACGACTAGCTGAGCCAGAAGAGATTGCCTGGGTAGTGGAGTTTTTGGTCAATGACAAAAGTCGTTACATCACTGGAGCTAATTTAAGTGTTAATGGTGGATTGCATATGTATTAAATTGGATAATGTGAAATCCACGGCAGCAACAGGTCATTAGGTTGCTGCCATTATTCAGCTACTTCGCCTAAGCGTGTCAGCTTGAGCCATGTGTGAGACTATAATGTCAAGACTAATTAAGAAATATAAAAATCGCAGGCTTTATGATACCGAGAAAAGCCAGTACATTACGGTCGAAGAATTGCAAACTTATGTCATTGATGGTCTTCCCTTTCGCGTAGAGGATTCAACTACTGGCAACGATATAACGACTGCTACGCTTCTACAAATTTTTGTGGAAATGGAAAGTGGGCCTACTCAGTTTTTAACTCATGAAATGTTACGTCAGCTAATTATTTTGTCGCATCATCCCATGAGCAAGTCATTTAAGAGCATGCTGGAACAAATGTTTTCGGGGATGGAAAAATCTTTAGGAAAAAATGTTTATCTCAATGATTATCAAAAAGCAGCAGACGACTGGAATCAACAAATGCAACAACTGATGAAGCAATGGCAAGGTTTTTTTAAACCCTGACCAAGATTTTTGCTGCAACGCAAAAAAATATTTTAAAACACTTGACAGTTGTACAATCCTAGTACTAATCTAATATTGTGCATTGCAACATTTGAGGAGATTAACATGAACCAGTCTTTTGAAAAGTGGAGTGAGATGGCCAAAAAATTGCAAGCCCCTTTTCAAGAAATCGCCGAGCTAAACGTGAGAACTTTGCAAGGTTTTAATTATTTAAAACCCGAAGAGTTAACTAATTTAAAAAAACCAGAACAATTATTAGAAAAACAAATAAGTTTAGCTGTTGAGAATGGCCATAAAGCATTGGACTATATGCAAAAGTCATTCGACATTTTAGAAAAAGCGGTGCTTTCATTCGTCCAAGAAGTTAAAAACAATACCGAAGTAAAACATTAATCTTACTTCCACAATCTAAGACTACCTAGGTAGTCTTTTTTTTAGGTGTTGGCTCCTTTAATCCAACTTATCTCCCAGTATTCAGGCATCTCCCTAAGCCATGCATGTTGCAGTGCAAAAAAAATTTGCTTAACTCCCTTGACACGTCGACCCACGAGTACTAATCTATTATTGTGCATTGCAACATTTGAGGAGATTAACATGAAACAACCATTTGAAAAATTGAACGATGTCGCTAAAAAAATCCAAGCCCCTTTTCAAGAGATCGCTGAGCTCAACGTTAGAACTTTACAAGGTTTTAATTATCTAAAACCAGAAGAACTAACAAGCCTAAAAAAACCTGAAGAATTATGGGAAAAACAAATCAACTTGGCTGTTGAAAATGCTCACAAGGCTTTAGATTATATGCAAAAGTCTTTTGAGATCGTTGAAAAAGCAATGCATTCTATTGTGCAAGAAGTAAAGCAAAATCCAGCCGAACACTAGGTTCTGTTGACATTTCACCTACCGCGTACGTGCCGCAGTCTGTCCGACGGCAGCCAGTAGATATAAATGATTGGCAACTGAGTTTGATTCAACATAAAAAGGCTACCTCGCAGTAGCCTTTTTATTAGTACTTAATCAATCCTTCCTAAATAACCAATAAAAGACGACTAAATTAATATTATTTAGACTTGCCGTTTGATCTCGTTGCTATGTAATTAGTATCATCGTGGCCGCCTTGTCCTACCCCATAAGTATGTCAAAGCAAGGCAGGAATTAGACTTGTCGGAGGGGTTGATAGTAAGTGTATTATCTCTTAATTCTTAATTCTTAATTCTTAATTCTTAATTCTTAATTCTTAATTCTTAATTGATAGAACTGTAAACCTGCTAGAGGTTTCATCATTGTATTGAAGGTTAAAACAATGCCATCCTACAATAACCATGCCTGTGTATTGCGGGCTTGCAGTCTATCAGGCTAAGCCGCCGTATTAACAGAGCTATTGCTCTGCGTCGAAATTTCTTTCTCAACTGCTGCAGTTTCGCCCTCCGGTTCGCTTGGCTCAGGAGGTTTTTTGTAAGTTTTATGAACATATTTTCCAGGAGCATTCATAAGCCCTTTATAGGGTAATTGAGCAAAACTAGGGGCATCAACAATTCTCCCCGATTCTTTTTCCAGCCATTTTAACCATTCAGGCCACCAAGAGCCTTGACGCTCTTTCGCTTTTTCTAGCCATTCGTCAGGTGTTTGTGTCGCACTTGTATTGTGATAGTAACCATATTTATCGTTGCTAGGAGGATTAACAATACCAGCGATATGCCCCGAGCCGCCCAACAAAAAGCGTTTCTTGCCACTCATGTGCTGGAAACCAAGATAAGTGGTTTTCCAGGGCGCGATATGATCTTTTTTAGTCGAAACGAAAAATGTAGGGATATCAATTTGTCTAACATCCAGAGGAACATGATTAAGACGGATTTTCCCCGGTTTAACCAAATCATTATGAAGATACATCCAGCGTAAATATTGAGAGTGCATCTTCGCTGGCATGTTGGTGACGTCGGCATTCCAAAATAAGATATCAAAAGGTACCGGGTTTTGCCCTTGCAGGTAGTTCTTAATGAAAAATGACCAGACTAGATCATTGGCACGTAAAGAATTAAAGGTACTGGCCATGAAGCGGCCATCTAAAAAGCCCTTGGAATGCATTTCTTCTTCAATACGCACAATCTGCTGTTCATCAATAAACACTGAAATATCGCCTGGATCACTAAAATCAATCATGGAAGCAAGAAAAGTTGCAGAACGTACCGGCTTTTCATGATGAGCTTTTTGATAAGCGAGCATACAGGCAAGCAGTGTTCCGCCAATGCAAAAACCCAGGGTATTTACTTGCTTCACATTAAGTTGTTCTTGCATGACTTTGATTGCTGCCATCGGGCCATCTTTTAAATAATCAAATAATCCTTTTTGGGCATAGCTTGCATCAGGATTAATCCAGGAAATGATGAATACCGTAATTCCTTGCTTAACCAGCCAACCAACTAGTGAATTATTTTCGCTCAAATCAAGAATATAGAACTTATTGATCCAGGGTGGAATCATTAATAAGGGAATCGATCTGACTTTCTCAGTTTGAGGCGTGTATTGAATCAGTTCCATCATCTCATTGCGGAAAACAACTTTGCCAGGTGTTGTGGCAAGATTTTTTCCGACTTTGAAGGCGTCGGTGTCGGTCATTTTGATGATTAGTCGCGAAGATCCTGCTTCCATGTCGGTGAGGAGATTTTGTAAGCCGCGTAATAAATTTTTACCATGACTTTGGACAGTTTCTGCCATCAATTGGGGATTAGTGTGCAAGAAGTTGGCAGGCGAGAGGGCATCCAAATACTGTTTGGTAAAAAATTGAACTCTTCTGGCCAGTTGTTTATCACCGTACTCAATATGCTCTAGCAAAGAATTCATGTGTTCACTGGCAAGCAAATAATGCTGACTCATGAAATTGAAAAAGGGATTATTGACCCATTCATCACCACTAAAACGTCGATCGGTAATAGGCATGGCTTTGCCTTCCATCCAATGATTCAATTGTTCCTGGGCGAGATTTAACGCGTCTTGCCAATAGGCGATTTGCATTTGCCATACTTGCTCGGGATTTTTTAAGATAACCGAAACCAGTAACTGGAAGTCTTTGGTTAAGTCCATGTATTGCTTCACAAGTTTCGATAATTGGGCGGGTTGCTGGCTAATTTCTTGTAAAATCCGCATGCTTTTTTCAGCAACTGAGCGCATGATTTCGCTAAGCTCGGTATCCTGGGTCATCCTAACTCCTGAAGGGCATAATTGATCTATTTTCACGTGATTTATACTCTTTCGTCAATTCTACTTATAACTTATAAATAGTGGGTGTGGAGTCTAAAAGCAACTTCTTATTTCTCAAATGAAAAAAAGTTTTACTCTTTTCCTATATTTTTTGTTTTTAATTTCCCAACAAATAGGAGTTTAATAAAGTATAATGGTCGTGTTTTTACCTGTCGGGAGTAATAAAGATGACTTATCGATTAAAAAGTGTGCGCCAATATGCGAGCAATATAGTAGGTTTAGCGAGACCCCTTGATGTAAAGGTGAGTGAAAAATGGTCTTATAAACAACACAAAGAGCAAGTTGATTTGTTTCTAGACGCTTTAAGGAAACAGGAAAATCAGGCTAATTTAATAAAATATGCACTGGCGGTGGAACATCTCGCAGCATTTCTTCACGCCAGGAACGAAAAATGTAGTTCAACTGAGAACGACGCTATTACCCAGTATGTGGATGTACTTAAAGTTACCTATAAAAAACTTAATCCTAATGGAAAGTTCTATGCTCCCAACCCAATTGGAAATCCTGTTCCACTTGGGCATGGTTTTGCTGATGGAACAAAAGCGGTAATGATCAACGCAAAACTTAAGGCAACAGCTCCTAAAAAGGGTGGAATAAGAGGTTTCCTGAATTTAGACTCTGATGATGAATTTTTACAAGAGGAAGTGGTTGGTGATTTCTTAGATAGCCCTGAGATAGGCAAATTAAAAGAGTATCTTGAGTATTTGAGGAATGATCCTCGAGATCACAGTTTCCTTTGTTGCGTTGATTTGAGAGTGAATAAGGTAAAACCATTAGAAGATTTAATTAAAAAATTGGAAGGCCAACAGACAAAGGAACAGCTTATAGAAGTATTGCAAGAATTTTATGCTGGTAAAAATAAAATTATCGAAAACGATCAGGGAACTTGGACTAAATCAGATTATGAGGTTTTGAATACCGGACAAGGCTGGTTTACGAGACTTTTTTCTCCGTTAGTACGCACAACCACTATAAGTTTAATCGATAATTTCGCAATATCACTCGGATTTGATCCCGAATTAACTCAAGCAATGAATCAAGAGTTAGGCATGCAGCATAATTAGACCACTTATTTTTGCAGGGACGCAAAAACTTCTCCTTTACCGGCTTTCTCAGCTATAATTCCCTCTTTTATTGTCTTAGCTCCTAATGCATCTAAAACAGTTAAAACTGGCAGGCTTTAAATCCTTTGTCGATCCGACCGTCGTCCCCTTCCCAAGTCAATTGGTGGCAGTGGTTGGTCCTAATGGTTGCGGGAAATCGAATATTATTGATGCAGTGCGCTGGGTGATGGGCGAGAGTTCGGCCAAAAATCTGCGCGGCGAATCGATGACGGATGTCATTTTCAATGGCTCTTCCCAACGTAAAGCCGTGGGGCAGGCTTCGATTGAATTAGTCTTCGATAATAGCTTAGGGCGTTTAACCGGCCAATATGCTAGTTATCAAGAAATTGCTGTTAAACGCTTGGTGACCCGCGATGGGGAATCCGCTTATTATCTCAACGGTAGTCGCTGCCGTCGTCGAGACATCACGGATATTTTTCTAGGAACGGGCGCCGGTGCCCGTGGTTACTCCATCATTGGTCAGGGAACTATTTCCCGCATCATTGAAGCAAGACCTGAAGAACTAAGAGCTTATTTTGAAGAAGCAGCCGGCGTCTCAAAATACAAAGAACGCCGACGTGAGACCCTATCGCGGATTGAACATACACGTGAAAACTTAGCGCGGGTCGCTGATATTCGTGATGAATTGGATAAACAATTACAACGCTTGGAGCGCCAAGCAAAAGCCGCTGAACGTTATAAGCAGCTCAAAACGGAAGAACGTTTATATAAAGCAGAAATTCAAGCTCTGAAATGGCAATCTTTAACCGAAGAGCAACAAAAAAAACAAGTCGACATCAAATCCTTATTGCTTGAATATGAAAAACATCAGGCAAATGCGACAGAAGCTTATCGTCAAAGCACGACCGTTCGTGAAACTTTTCATGAAAATAACGAAGCCTTCCAACAACAGCAAGCCCATTTTTATCAACTGGCGACCGATATTGCTCGTTTGGAAGAAAGCATTCAACAAAATCAACGCGAGAAACAGCGTTTAAAAATTGATCAACAGCAAATGCAGGTGGATTGGCAACAAGCAGACCATCAGCTGCAGCAGGATCAGAAAGCCTTAACAATCAGTGAGGGCTTGCTGGCTAAGTTGCAAAGCGAGCTCCACATCCAGCAAGAAGAATTCAAACTCAAACAGCAAGCATTGCAGGAAAAGCAAGCCGAGCAGAGTAGTTGGAATAGCAAAACTCAGCAGATCCAAGCCGTTTTGACTAAAAGCTTGGGTGAAATGCAAGTGGAACAAGTGCGGTTGCAACATCTCAACGAGCGTCGGCAGCAGATTTTATCGCGCTTAGAAAAAATTGCTGATGCATTAAAATTACTCGAACAAGATAATGACAGCGAGGCATTGAAAATACAGCAAAGGTCTTCATTGGATTTGCAAACCACCCTGCGCGCTGAAGAAGAAAAGCATCAGCAATTCCAAGAAACGGGTTTAACCTTGCGCGACAAATTGACCGAAACTGAAAAACTGCTGCATCAAGCCCAAGATAAAGTACATCGCCTCAATACCCAACAGGCCAGTTTGCTTGCCGCACAACAAACCGCTTTAGGCCGACATACAAACGCCCCGACTCAACTAGCCCAATGGGATGAAAAGCCGCGTTTAGTCGAAACCATTCAAGTCGAAAAAGATTGGCTCTTTGCTTGCGAGCTGATCTTAGGCGAAGGATTACAGGCCATTCTCCTTGATTCGTTTAACGACTTATGGCCTGAAATCAAGCAATTACAAGACAGGGCGGCTCTTTTTCTAACGCCGAGTCGAGCGACTGAAAACAAAATGAGCTATCCTCGCTTATCGGGGAAAATCATTGGATACAAGCCAAATTGGATTCACAATCTGGATAAGATTTATACTGCTTCCTCCTTGGAAGAGGCGCGCGACTGTCTAAGTCATCTCAATGCAGATGAGTCGGTAATCACTCCTGAAGGACATTGGTTAGGCCATGGATGGATTAAATTTCCAGGCAAACAAACCCAAGATGAACCCAGTTTATTGCTGCGTCAGGAACAATTAACTCAGCTCAAAGAGGCGCTCACTGTTGCTCAAGATGAATTAGGTGCTTTAAAAGATTTACGTGATCTATTACATAATCAGGTCAAAGAAAACGAAAAGCAGCTTGAAACGATAAAGCAAAGACTAGCAACAACGAGGGACAATTTACGCGCTTGTCAAGCTGAGATCAGTCATAAAGAACGCAGTCTACAGCAACTGCAACTGCGGAAAAATGCCTTAGAAGACGAAAGCGAAGAACTTCACCTCAATCTCGAAGATCTTATTATTCAACAGGAAAAAACGGAGCAATTGCTACAGAGAACGACTCAAGAGACAAAACAATATGAACAGGAACAGCAACATCTAAGGGAAGAGAAAACAGCGCTAGAAACCGCACTGCAAAGTTGCCAATTAGCCCTTGAAGACATTAGAGACGCTCTCCATCAAAGCCAATTACAAGCGGATCGCGAAAAACTCAAAATTCAACAATTAACTGATAATCTGAGACGTGAGCAAGCACGGTTGGTAACGTTAAATGAGCGCATGGAGGGGTTAGCAAACCGCTTAGTTGAACTCGATAAGCCCGATGCCTCCTTGAATGAATCCTTAAGCGAGAAAATTAACCAGCATGGGCAATTAGAAGCTGAATTAAGTTTGAGACGTGATGACCTAGGAAAATTGACCAACGAGTTGGAAGTTTTAGAGTCAAGGATGCGAGCAGAAGAAAAACAAGCCAAAATGGTCCAAGAAAAAATTCAGCAAGAGCAAATGCAAGAGCAGGCTTTAGCTGTTCGAGCCGGTGGAATCCTCGAATCCTTAGCGGAATTAGATGAACAAGTTGACCAAGTGCTTGCCGCAATTCCTGCCGATGTTAATCAAAATTTGCGTGAACAACAATTACAAGATATTGTTGATAAAATCAAACGCTTAGGTGCTATCAATTTAGCTGCTATAGAAGAATATGACAGTGAATTTCAGCGAAGGCAGCATTTAGATGAGCAATACAACGATTTGACCGAAGCGTTAGCAACATTAGATGCGGCCATTGAAAAAATGGATAAAGAAACTCATCAACGATTAAGAACGACGTTTGATGAGGTGAATATTGCTTTTCAGGCGCTTTTTCCACGTCTTTTTGGAGGAGGACGTGCCTTGTTAGAGCTAACTTGTGATAATCTGTTGGAAGCTGGTGTAGTGGTAATGGCACAGCCCCCGGGTAAGCGAAACAGTACCATTCACTTATTGTCGGGCGGGGAAAAAGCAATGACCGCTGTGGCTTTGGTTTTTGCGATTTTCCAATTGAATCCTTCGCCATTTTGTATGTTGGATGAAGTGGATGCTCCTTTGGATGATGCTAATGTCCGGCGTTTTTGTGATTTGGTAAAAGAAATGTCACAATTCGTGCAATTTCTGTTTATCACTCACAATAAGGTGACAATGGAGTTAGCAGAACATCTCATTGGAGTGACAATGCGGGAGCCGGGTGTTTCACGTATTGTTGCTGTAGATGTAGAGCAAGCCTTGGCAATGACCGAGACTTAAAATAAATTGGGAACAGGGTCTAAGTTCTCCCAATCTGGCAGACAAACTATATAGGAGTAAACATGCAGGCAAACTGGAGTCTTATCCTTAATGTTCTTTTACTCATTGGGGTTGTGATTACTATCGGTCGCTTGATGAAAGCAAGACGCCGCAGTTTAACTCCTGCAGGCTATCAACCTTCTTTAGGGCAAACTGAAAACAAGCATTTTGATGACATTATTGCTGTTCGAAAAGTCAATTCAGAAGCCGAGCCAGAAGATAACCATCTCGATGCACTTATGGCAAATACCAAAGCAAATCCTATTCCAAATAGGCTGGTTGAAGAAAACAATGATCCGATTCTTCATGCTGAAAAAGGCAAATCCGTAATGATGTTTTTACTAGCGAAAGAAAATCGCCAATTAGCAGGTTATGAATTGCTGCAAACCGTTCTTGCGGCGGGTTTGCGTTTTGGAGAAGGAAATTTATTTCACCGACATCAATATGCTAACGGTCAGGGACCTATCCTCTGTAGTTTAGCCGCAGCGACAGCCAGCGGAGTTTTCGATTTACAGAATATCGGTGCTTTTAGTGTCCGCGGACTTTGCTTATTTATGCAGTCTTCGGGTAATCCCTCTATCGATGCTGAGCGGTTAACAATCATGTACGAAACTGCAAAACAACTCCGAGACGGCTTAGATACTTATTTACTCGATGAGCAAAAAAAACCTTTAGTGGAAGCAAGTTTAGACCGATATAGGGATTTGCTAAATATTCGTGAGCATGAACCTGCTTAGTTGTTGGCAGGTAGTTAAAAATCCTCTCCATAACCCTCTTCCTTGAAGGGAGAGGGAGTAAAAATGTTACGAGAAACGACTAATTCCGGCTTGACCGGCAGAGGGCAGCACCTAGATAGCTCCAGCCAAGCTGAAGGATAACGAACGAAGAGCTTAACCCATGACAGTGCCCTCGAAAGACATCATCAATTACCTAAATTTCGCACGCGGGCGAAGGACTAGAGCGAGCCAATAACTCATTTTAATTCTACGCTGGTGAGTTTTGCGAATAATCAGTAAACTATTCTTTTAACCATTAAAAACATCATGAACCTAAACTTAAATAATATTGCTGAACTATTTAATAGTTCCTTTTCAAGTGATCCATTAATTAATGGGGTTTGCATTGATAGCCGTAAGGTAAAATCAGGCGATTTATTCGTTGCCTTGCAAGGGGAAAATTTTGATGGTCACGATTTTATTAAAGATGCAGTTGCAAAAGGTGCTGTCGCGGTGATCTGTAGTCGAGCGAATGCTGAACTAAATGTTCCCCAAATCCAAGTAACAGATACGCTACAAGCATTAGCAAAATTGGCCACTCATTATCGTTTAACTCTCCACTGTCCTGTCATTGCACTGACAGGAAGTAATGGTAAAACCACTGTGAAAGAAATGATTTCTTCTATTTTGCCTAAACCTGCTCACGCAACCCCTGGAAACTTAAATAATCATATCGGAGCTCCTTTAAGCGTGCTGCAATTATTACCCGAACACCGTTATGCAGTTTTTGAATTAGGCGCTAATCATATCGGAGAGATTGCTCATACTGTTGCGGTGGTTAAACCTCAAGTGGCGCTGATTAATAATATTGCGCCAGCCCACATAGAAGGCTTTGGCTCCATTGAGGGTGTCGCGCGCGCTAAAGGTGAGATTTATCAAGGTCTCAGCGCTGATGGTACCGCAGTCGTTAATGATGATGATAACTATGCTCATTTCTGGGATGAGTCGCTAGGGGATAAAAAGGTATTACGATTTTCTTTAACAAAACCAGTTGATGTTTATGCACAAGAGCTCTCGTTTAATGAAGCAGGTTATGCCTCCTTTGATCTTGTATTACCCACCGGGCACGCACAAGTCAGTTTACAAGTTCCGGGGGAACACTCCGTGCGTAATGCCTTGGCGGCTGCCAGCTGTTGTCATGCGGTAGGTATTTCCTTGACTGATATTGTTCAAGGGTTAAACCAATTTCGTGGTGTAGCGGGACGAATGACGTTTCTTGCTGGCAAAAATAATTCTCTTATTATTGATGATACTTATAACGCTAATCTGCGTTCCGTGCTTACCGCGATTGACGTGCTTGCAAAACGACAAGGGCAGCGAATTCTCGTCTTGGGAAATTTAGGAGAGCTTGGCGCCTGGACAAGAGAGCATCATGAAGAGATCGGGCGTGTCGCTCAGCAGCGCGGTATTGATCGATTAATGACTTGCGGTACGCACAGTGAATATAGTGCTCAAACATTTGGTTCTGCAGCAAAACATTATAAAAATCAAGAAGAGTTGGCGCGAGATTTGCTCCCCGAACTAAATAAGTACACTACGGTTCTAGTAAAAGGTTCGCGCTCTGCTGCGATGGAAAAAATAGTACATCAATTGGTGTGCTGAACACTTTAATTGCATAACTTAACTTTTTTGAGAGGTAAAAAAAGATGCTTTATTGGCTAACACAGCTATTACAAGGGCAGTATCATGCATTTCGAGTGTTCCAATATTTGACTTTTCGTTCTATTTTGGCAGCTTTAACCGCGCTGCTTGTCGGATTGTTTTGCGGTCCTTTGATGATTAAGTGGCTGAGAAATTTACAAATCGGTCAAATGGTACGCGATGATGGGCCGAAATCTCATTTATCAAAAGCAGGAACCCCAACAATGGGGGGCGTATTGATTTTACTAGCTGTGCTAGTGAGTAGTTTGCTATGGGGCGATCTCCACCAACCTGCTCTCTGGTTGGTCATGTTAGTTACCGCTAGTTTTGGTCTTGTCGGTTGGATTGACGATTATCGTAAAGTAGTAAGAAAAAATTCCAAAGGGTTACCTGGGCGATGGAAATATTTTTGGCAATCGGTGATTGCGCTCGCTGCGGTGGTTTTCCTCTATTTAAGCCCCGATATTCCTGTTAGTTCACAATTAACAGTCCCTTTTTTCAAAAACTTATTGATTAATCTCGGACCATTATTTCCTTTGCTCGCGTATTTCGTCATTGTAGGCAGCTCTAATGCAGTAAATTTAACGGATGGATTAGATGGTTTAGCAATCATGCCCATTGTTATGGTGGCTGGTGCGCTGGGTGTTTTTGCTTATGCAAGTTCTAATGCCTTGTACGCTCATTATTTAGCCATTCCTTATGTACCCAACACGGGGGAACTTACGATTTTTTGCTCAGCATTGGTTGGTGCGGGGCTGGGTTTTCTTTGGTATAACAGTTACCCTGCACAGGTTTTTATGGGCGATGTAGGTTCTTTGTCGCTCGGAGCTGCTCTCGGGATTGTAGCGATTATAGTCCGGCAAGAATTGGTATTACTCATCATGGGTGGTTTATTTGTAATCGAAACTCTGTCCGTTATTTTGCAAGTGGGGTATTTTAAATATACGGGTGGTAAGCGTTTATTTCGCATGGCCCCGCTCCACCATCATTTTGAATTAAAAGGATGGTCTGAGCCCAAGGTCATTGTGCGCTTTTGGATTATGACGGTAGTCTTTGTACTTTGCGGGTTAGCAACTCTAAAATTAAGATAGGTGCGATCATGAGCCAACCACTTTATTTAGTCGCAGGTTTAGGCAAAACAGGACATTCCATTGCCAATTATTTACGCCGACGCGATAAGCCTTTTGTAGTGTTCGACACGCGGCGTGAAGTTGAGGGATTATCCGAATTTACTAGCGAATTTCCAGGGGTGGAAGTGTTTTTAGGCGCATTTCCTACCGTCCTGTTTGACCAGTTAGACGGCATCATTACAAGCCCTGGTGTGTCGCTTGACGAGCCCTTTTTGCAACAAGCCTTTCAACTTAATATTCCTGTCTACGGAGACATTGAATGCCTAGCGCGTGAACTAAAAGTACCTGTGGTAGCAATTACAGGGACAAATGGTAAATCAACCGTCACCACCTTAGTCGGGGAAATGGCAAAAGCCGCTGGGTTATCCGTTGCGGTTGCTGGAAATATTGGTTTACCCGTCCTGGATTTATTGGATAATGGAATTCAATATGATTTGTGGGTGCTAGAGTTATCCAGTTTTCAGCTGGATTTAACGCATTCTCTAAAACCTAGAGCTGCGACTATTCTTAACATTTCTCCTGATCATTTAGATAGACATCGTACTTTGGCTGCTTATATCGAGGCAAAACATCGGGTTTACCAAGACGCAGAATTTATTTTGTATAACCGAGACGATCGGGTTACCTATCCTAAAAATGAAGCTTTATCGATCAGTTATGGTCTAGATACGCCCGCAGAAGGGGAATGGGGTATCACTGAAAAGCAGGGTGTTAATTATCTTGCTCAAGGAAGCTTTCTTTTATTAGCTGTCGATCAATTGCGCATTAAGGGAAAACATAATTGGCAAAATGCGTTGGCTGCCTGTGCTTTGGCAACTGCGGTTGGTGTTAAGCCTGAGTTTATGATTAAAGTATTAGAGACTTTTTCAGGTTTACCTCATCGTTGTCAATGGGTCCGAAATTTAAATGGAGTGGATTGGATTAATGACTCAAAAGGAACAAATATAGGAGCAGCTATCTCTGCTATTTCTGGAATAGGAGGTTCCATGCAAGGAAAGATTGTATTAATCGCCGGGGGAATTGGAAAAGGAGCTGATTTCACTGAACTGCGCACCCCAATGGCTGATTATGTCCGTTCGGTCGTGTTAATTGGCGAAGATGCTGATAAAATTCAAGCTGCTTTATCCAATGTTGTACCAGTGCTGCGAGCGCCCTCACTTGATGGCGCTGTTAATCTCGCAAAATCGCAAGCAATGCCTGGTGATGTCGTTTTATTATCACCGGCTTGTGCTAGTTTTGATATGTTCAAAGATTTTAATCATCGTGGCGAATCATTCGCTAACTTAGTAGGGCAATTGTGAGTATTTATGCAGCCTCGTCATTATAATCAACGCGGTAAACCAACGAATAAACCCATCGCACTCTATGACAAATGGTTAATGGGTGCTGTATTGGGTTTATTAATTATTGGGCTAATGATGGTTGCTTCAAGCTCTGTCATGATATCAACGAAATATTATCATCAACCTTTTCATTTTTTAATTCGCCAATCCTGCTATTTATTTGCTGGATTTATAGTAGCTCTTGCGGTGATGCGTGTTGACAGTGCGGTTTGGGAAAAAATAAGCACGCCCCTATTGTTGATTTGCTTATTAATGTTATTGATTGTTTTAGTGCCTGGTATTGGTCGCTCGGTGAATGGTAGTCGACGCTGGCTTGCTTTAGGGCCAATAGGCATCCAAGTATCTGAGCTGGCTAAAATGACAATGATTTTTTATGTGGCCGGCTACTTAGTGCGACAACAAGCGAGCGTCCAAAGAAGTATCTTAGGTTTTATTAAGCCCATGATTATTTTAGGTGTAATTGCTGTTTTATTGCTCAGGGAGCCTGATTTTGGTGCTACCGTGGTTATTACCGGTACAGTAATGGCGATGCTATTTTTGGCTGGCGTAAAATTGCGTTATTATATAGGTTTGGTGATTGTTGTTATTGGTTGTCTTGTCGTGCTTGCTTTGTCTTCACCTTATCGAGTGGCTCGGTTAACAGCCTTTCTCGATCCTTGGGCTGACCAATTTAATTCTGGCTATCAACTTACTCAGTCGCTCATCGCATTTGGACGCGGTGGTTGGTTAGGTGTAGGACTGGGCGATAGTGTCCAAAAGTTGTTCTATTTACCGGAAGCGCATACGGATTTTCTGTTTGCTGTACTTGCAGAAGAACTAGGGTTGCTAGGTGTGACTCTGGTACTGATTCTTTATAGTATACTAGTTGTAAGAGGGCTAATGATTGGTTTCACAGCGCATAGCCAAGAACGATTATTTGCAGCTTTCACTGCTTATGGTTTGACGTTTTGGTTAGGATTGCAAGCAGCCATCAATATGGGGGTCAACTCAGGATTATTGCCTACAAAAGGTTTAACCTTGCCCATGTTGAGTTATGGTGGAGCTAGCATGGTTGTGAATTGTGTGGTCATTGCCCTTCTTCTTCGCATTGATCATGAAAATCGTTGGCATGCTCTAGGATTGAGGTCGCCGACATCATAATCCTTAAAAGTAGGTATGAAAGATGCTTCTACTTTTCTAGGATAACGAATAGGGGAACTTTGTGAACAATGTAGAACAGTTCTTGTCACCAAGGATGGGGCGAGTTGAGCAGATTCATTTTGTTGGTATAGGTGGTGCTGGTATGTGCGGCATCGCGGAAGTATTACATAATCAAGGCTATCGGATCACAGGTTCTGATCTGAGTGACAGCCGTGTAGTGCAACACTTACAGTCCTTAGGGATTAAAGTCTATATCGGGCATCAAGTTGAGAATATAGAGGGTGCCGATGTGGTTGTGAGATCCACAGCCGTCGAAGCGGACAACCCTGAAATTATTGCGGCTCAAGAGAAATCAATTCCCGTTATTCCTCGCGCAGCGATGCTTGCGGAGTTAATGCGTTTTCGCCACGGCATTGCTATTGCTGGTACGCATGGTAAAACAACAACAACGAGTCTTGTTAGTAGTATCTTAGCCGAAGGCGGTTTAGATCCCAGTTTTGTTATCGGGGGGAAACTGAATAGCTGCGGCTCCAACGCTCAGCTAGGCAAATCAGCGTATTTTGTGGCAGAAGCCGACGAAAGTGACGCCTCATTTTTATTCTTAAAACCCATGATGGCAGTAGTAACCAATATTGATGCCGATCATATGGGTACCTATGATGATAATTTTGATAAATTACGCAATACCTTTATTGAGTTTTTACATCATTTACCCTTTTACGGATTGGCAGTGCTTTGTCTTGAAGACGAAGAAGTTCGCAATATTATGCCCTCAGTACAGCGACCAATACAAACCTATGGATTCAGAGAAGATGCTCATTATCGTGCTCTCGAATGGACTCAAAAGGGGTTGTTAAGCGAATTTAAAGTACAACGCCCAGCACCGCATGCTCCTCTAACTATTCAATTTAACTGGCCAGGACGCCATAATGTACTTAACGCTTTAGCTGCCATTGTTATCGCAACCGAGCTTGGTGTGAGCGATGAGGCCATTGTCAATGGATTGTTTAAATTCGAAGGTGTAGGTAGACGTTTTCAAATGCTTGGAGAGAAACGTTTTGAACATGGTTCGGCAATTGTGGTCGATGATTATGGACATCATCCACAAGAAATCAGAACAACTATTGATGCTTTCCGTCGTGTTTGGCCTGACAAACGTTTGATTCATGTGTTTCAACCGCATCGTTATAGCCGCACGCAATCATTATTTGAGCAATTTGTGAATGTACTCTGTTTAGCTGACGAGTTACTGTTATTAGATATTTATTCAGCAGGAGAACAGGCAATTCCTGGGTTGACAAGTGAGACCTTGTTACAGCAAATTAGCCAAAAACGGCCCAATGCTCGGTTAGTTACTTCACAAAATCTTACCGAGATACTCAATGAGTTAATTAGAGATGGAAACGTTATTTTAATGCAGGGCGCCGGTAGTATCGGTCAAATGGCACTTAATCTGATGCAGACAATGAGAGAATCAGCGTGAACACTTCAGAAGAAATAACTTTAAGCCGAGGCTCTTATCAAGGACAGCTACTTTTCAATGAGCTTTTAGCTGATTATACTACCTGGCGTGTAGGTGGAAGAGCAAAAAAGCTCTATAAACCCGCAGGCATTGCTGATTTAGCTCTGTTTATTAAACAGCTGCCTATAGAAGAGCCGCTATTATGGTTAGGTTTAGGTTCTAATTCCCTGATTCGAGATGTTGGTTTTTCTGGAACAGTGGTATTAACGCAAGGATGTCTGAAAGAAATCAGTCTACTAGACGAGGAGTTAGTCTATGTTGAGGCTGGTGTTTCTTGCGCTACGATGGCGCGTTATTGTGCACGAGCGAATCTTGCAGGCGGCGAATTTTGGGCTGGAATTCCTGGTACGATGGGTGGTGCGCTGCGGATGAATGCTGGCTGTTTTGGTGGCGAAACTTGGCAAACAGTGGTTGAAGTGAAAACCATGACACGTGATGGTGAAATTAGAGTGCGTAAACCAGAAGAGTTCGACATTGCCTATCGTCATGTTTCTGGGCTAGAAAATGAATGGTTTATCGCAGCAACTTGCCGCTTGGCTCAGGGGCAAAAAGAAAAATCGCTGCAACTTATTAAAGAATTATTAGCGCATCGTGCTGAGACTCAACCAACTAGCGAATATAATTGTGGCTCTGTTTTTAGAAATCCTCCGGGTAATTTTGCGGCGCGTCTTATTGAATCCTGCGGATTAAAAGGCAAGCAACTAGGCGGTGCTGTGGTCTCCACAAAACATGCCAATTTTATAATTAATCAACAAGGTGGCGCCTCAGCGAGCGATATTGAATCCCTCATTGAATTAGTGCGTGATACTGTGCATAAGGCGACGAATATCGATTTAATTCGTGAAGTGCACATCATTGGAGATCTTTAATGTCAAAAATAAAACTAGTTTTGCTCTATGGTGGCAAGTCTGGTGAACACGAAATTTCATTAATTTCTGCAGCGTCAGTATTAGCGCATTTGGATGCTAATAAATATCAGATTGTTCCTGTTGGAATGGATAAAGAGGGGCGCTTTTATCAAAACGATTACCAAGAGCTGCTGGCATTTAAAGAGAGTCTTCCCGTTGTAACTCCGCGCTCACGTCCACTCGCAGGCCTATTAGTTGATGGTCATCTTGCTGTTGATGCAGAAGTAGTTTTCCCAGTCGTCCATGGCCCTCTTTATGAAGACGGCTGTTTACAAGGGATCTTGGAATTAGCCGGTGTCTCTTATGTGGGCTGCGATGTGCTCTCTTCTGCGATTGGAATGGATAAAGATATGGCACGACGTCTTGCCTGCAGCGATGGAATACGTTCAGCACGTTATCGCCTGTTATCTTGGCATAGTTCAGCGCAAGAAAAACAACAATTTTGTCAGCAGGTAGTTGCCGAGTTGGGTTGGCCATTATTTGTTAAACCTTGCTCATTGGGTTCGAGCGTTGGTATTCATAAAGTAAAAAACAATGAAGAGCTTGCTAGAGCTATTGAGGATGCATTACGTTATGATGAAACTATTTTAGTGGAAGAATATATTTCAGGACGAGAAATTGAATTAGCCGTCCTTGAAGGTACGGTACCTTTTTCTGTACCTAGAGTAAGTTTAGCGGGTGAAATTTGTGTTAATCATGCCGATGGATTTTATTCTTATACGGCAAAATATTTGGAAAGCAATCAAACTGAATTGCATGTTCCGGCAACGCTTAATGAAGGGATGACAAAACAATTACAAGAAATTGCTGCTGAAATTTTTACACGGTTGAAATGTAGAGGAATGGCGCGTGTTGATTTCTTTGTGAATGAACAAACTGGTAACATTTATTTTAATGAAATCAATACCTTACCAGGATTCACGTCGATTAGCATGTATCCAAAATTGTGGCAAGCTAGCGGTTTAAAATATCCAGAACTATTAGATGAATTGATAAGCTTAGCAATGACGCATCAGCGTTGTCGTCAGCAATTGATCACTAGTTATCAGTAGAAATAGAGATAGGGAAAGGAATGGATGGGTGCTGAGACTGGGCGCTTACGCTACACAGGCTTTTTAATGATCTTAGTGGCTGCGGCATTTATTTTGGCCGCACGGCTGCTCTATTCCTATGCGGCAGACCCACAGCGATTTCCTATTAATACTGTTAAAATTGTAGCAAGTTATCAACACGTCACTCATAAACAGCTTGAATCTATTTTAGCAGGCTATTTAAGTTCCAGTTTTTTTACTCTTTCAGTACATCGCTTATATGCCGATTTGGCCGCTCTTGATTGGGCAGATCAAGTTCAAATTGAGCGCATATGGCCAGATGCTCTAAAAATTACTCTAGTTGAGAAAAATCCAGTCGCAACTTGGAACGATGCAATGATGACTGAAGAGGGTGAAATCTTTAATAAAGGTGGGGCATTATCCGATTCATCATTGCCTCATTTAACGGGACCTATTAATCAGCAGAAAGAAGTCTTACAAGTTTACAAAAAAATGAGTAAGATATTATCAATCTATGGATTACACGCAGCGGCATTAGAATGGCGAAATAATCATGCCTGGGAACTTATTCTGGCAAATGGTTTGCAGTTGCGTTTAGGTAAACGGGATTTAGATACGCGAATAATACGATTCTGCAAAGCTTATCCTGCTGTATTTGCAGAGCGAGCAGATCAATTAGCAAGTGTTGATTTACGGTATCCGCGAGGCATGGCGGTGCAATGGAAAAATAAAACAAGTTAACACTTATTAAAAATGACTGAACGGGAAGATAATGGCAAAAAAATTAGAAAAAAATATCATCACCGGTTTAGATATTGGAACTTCCAAAGTTGTTGCACTCATTGGTGAAGTAACTGCAGATGGTGCAATAGAAATTATTGGTATAGGAAGTCATCCTTCCCGCGGATTAAAACGAGGTGTCGTTGTCGATATTGAGGCAACAGTCAATACAATTCAGCGAGCAGTTCAAGAGGCGGAGCTTAAAGCCGGTTGTGAGGTGCACACCGTCTACGCTGGTATTGCCGGTAGTCATATACGGAGTTTGAATTCTCACGGTATTGTAGCGATTCGGGATCTGGAAGTATCTCAAGCGGATGTGGAACGGGTCATCGATGCGGCTAAAGCAGTCGCAATTCCGGCTGATCAAAAAATTCTTCATATCTTACCGCAAGAATTTATTATTGATAACCAAGGAAGTATTCGTGAGCCTATTGGTATGGCTGGGGTTCGTTTAGAAGCGAGAGTACATATCGTGACAGGTGCAGTCAGTGCTGCGCAAAATATTGCTAAATGCGTTCGTCGCTGCGGCTTGGAAGTAAATGATATTATTCTCGAGCAGCTTGCTGCAAGCCATGCTGTGCTTACCGAGGATGAAAAAGAACTTGGTGTTTGCTTGATTGATATTGGTGGCGGAACAACGGATATTGCCATATTTGCTGAAGGTGCTATTCAATATACAACGGTTATTCCAATTGCTGGGGATCAAGTCACTAATGATATCGCAATGGCTTTACGCACTCCTACCAAGGCAGCAGAAGCTATTAAAATTTCTCATGCTTTTGCAATGCCAGAATTAGCAAGTGCTAGTGAAATGCTAGAAGTTTTAAGTGTGAGCGAGAGGCCAGGGCGAAAAATTTCAGCTAAGGTACTTTCCGAAGTTGTTTCCGCTCGTTATGAAGAATTATTTTCTTTAGTCCGCAATGAATTAAGACGCAGTGGTTTTGAACAACGAATCGCAGCAGGAATGGTGATGACTGGGGGCGGTTCATGCATTAAAGGTGCAATTGAATTAGCCGAGATGTGTTTTGAAATGCCAGTTCGTCAAGGCTGTGCTCATCATGTTTCAGGTTTAGTTGATGCAACGACAAATCCTTCATTAGCGACAGGAGTAGGTTTATTGCTTCATGGCTATCAACAACAGTACGAAGGTGGTTACAATGGTTCAAACATGAGCGATAATAGCAAAGGCATGTGGGCGCGAATGAAAGAATGGTTTCACGGTAATTTTTAGTTTTATCTAATTGCAGAATTTTAGTGGAGAGGTCTAATGTTTGAATTAACGGAAAGTCAACAAGACAATGCCGTGATTAAGGTCGTTGGTGTTGGTGGTGGCGGCGGCAATGCTGTTGAACATATGGTGGCAGAAAAAATTGATTTTGTTGAATTTATTTGTGCTAATACAGACGCTCAAGCCCTAAAAAATTCGAATGCGAAAATTCATATCCAATTAGGCGACGAATTAACCAAAGGCTTAGGTGCTGGCGCGAACCCTAAGATTGGACGTGAAGCTGCAGAGGAAGATCGAGATAGAATTCGAGACGTGCTCTCAGGCGCTGATATGGTTTTTATTACTGCGGGTATGGGCGGTGGAACAGGTACAGGGGCTGCGCCTGTTTTTGCAGAAGTAGCAAAAGAATTAGGTATCCTCACGGTTGCAGTGGTTACTAAGCCCTTTTCTTTTGAAGGAAAGCAACGCGCCCTAGCTGCGGAAGAGGGAATTCGACGCCTGGCGGAAAGTGTAGATTCTTTAATTACTATACCTAATAACAAATTATTAAGCGTCCTCGGTAAAAATATTAGCCTCGTTAATGCGTTTAAAGCGGCAAATAACGTGCTTTTGGGCGCAGTAAAAGGTATTTCCGATTTGATTACACGTCCTGGTTTAATCAACGTAGATTTCGCCGATGTTCGCACTGTTATGTCAGAAATGGGTATGGCAATGATGGGAACTGGTAGTGCTACTGGAGAACAAAGAGCACGCCAAGCGGCAGAAGCCGCAATTGCTTCTCCTTTGTTGGAAGATGTCAATTTCTCCGGTGCGCGTGGCATTTTAGTCAATATCACCGCTGGCCTAGATATGTCTATCGGTGAGTTTGAAGAAGTCGGTGATGTGGTAAAAGAGTTTATTTCTGATGATGCAACAGTTGTCGTGGGTACGGTTATCGATCCAAATATGACTGATGAAATGCGAGTGACCGTTATTGTTACTGGTTTGGGGGACGCACGAGTTCGTGGTCAACAGCACACGACATTAGCTAAAGCTCGTATGATGGAGTCAACACGTAGCGACGGTTCTCTTGATTATCAGCAGCTTGATAGACCAGCTGTGATGCGTAAACAAGCCGCTGCACCAGCAAAATCAGCCAGTGAATTTTCAATTCCTGATGTTGATTATCTGGATATCCCAGCTTTCTTGCGGCGCCAAGAAGAACAAGTAGAGTGACCTAAGAACGGTTCCATCCGTTCTTGGGTAGTACAGATAAACTGTAACAGATAGTCGACGTCGTTTTAATGAAGTATCAACTTAAATTGCTTCACTTCGTTTGCAAAGAAGTCAGTTCGGTTTTATTTGAATAAGTATGCACTTAGCTTGTTTAGGTAGCATGAGAAAATTAGACAGCTCAATAAATTGCTGCTATGATTCGGCGGTTTATTGCGCTTAAAATATGGGATATCTGAAAAGGTGAAAACTGAATGATAAAACAAAGAACTCCTAAGAAAGTCATTCAAGCAACAGGGGTTGGTTTACACTCCGGAGATAAGGTCTATCTGACCTTACGACCTGCTCCCATTAATACCGGCATCATTTTTAGACGTACTGATTTAGATCCAGTGATTGAAATTCCTGCTTTGTATGATCAGGTTGGCGATACTATGTTGTGCACCTCTCTACAAAAAGATGGAGTAAAAGTAGCTACTGTCGAGCATTTACTTTCTGCTTTCGCAGGATTAGGAATTGACAATGCCTATGTGGATGTCAATGCTGCAGAGCTTCCTATTATGGATGGAAGTGCTGCGCCTTTTGTATTCCTCATTCAATCAGCTGGTATTCGCGAGCAAAGTGCTGCGAAGCGATTCATTCGAATTTTAAAACCTATCCGTGTGGAAGATAATGGCAAATACGTACAATTTTTGCCCTATAACGGTTGTAAGGTTTCGTTTACGATAGATTTTGATCACCCCGTTTTTAATGATAAACCTCAAACAGCTACTTTTGATTTTTCAACCACGTCTTATGTAAAAGAGGTATGTCGGGCAAGAACCTTTGGTTTTCTGTCTGATTATGAAAAATTAAGAGAATGTGATCTCGCAAAAGGTGGTAGTTTAGACAATGCCATTGTTGTGGATGAGTACCGCGTGTTAAATGAAGACGGTTTACGCTTTGAAAGCGAATTTGTTACGCATAAAGTACTTGATGCAATTGGAGATATTTATCTCTTAGGTTGCGGTTTAATTGGTGCCTTTGAGGGCCACAAGTCAGGCCATGGACTCAATAATCGCTTATTACGTGAGTTGATGGTACGCCAGGATGCGTGGGAATATACCTACTTTGATGCAGAAAATTATCAGCCTACTTTCTTTGCGGATATGCTCCCTGCTGAGGCTTAAATCCTTCAGATTCTCTGTGTTGCTACAGTACAGGTTTACCGTTTGAAATCTGGCGAATCCCCGCGGTCAAAGCCATGAGGATTCGCTGAGCCATAGAAAGCCCCTCTCTAGACATTACTTCCTAATGCCGATTGTCATTATTCATCCTTATCCCTAGCCAGATGGCTCAATGCGGTTTTTAATGGCGGATAAGTGCAAAGTTCACTGGCAGTACGAATATTATCCCGAGCAGATGAGGAAAGTTCCATTTGATTAGCTTGTTTATCGGTAATCATTTGATCAACTTGGTCAATGACAGCAATCTTGATCGATGTTAATTGATACAGGCCTTCTTTTCTTAATTTGTCTCGCAAATCAGGAACAGCATACCGAAGTTCCGTCGCCCAAGAGGAATTGGTAGTAGTGATTAATAAACAACCCTTATTAAACGAACCCACCAGGCAATGATCGCCTAAAGGCGAAAACAAATGTTCTTTGAGCTTACGATTCAATTCATCTAATTGAACTGCTTGTTGACAGATATTCAGTAACTGCGCATTTAAACAACGATTGATAGGTCGAATCATAATAATTGGTTTGATACCGCAAACGCCTAGCATAGCAAATTTATAGCATCTGCAATATACTCATGGGACTTCAAGTTTCAGGTTTAAAATGGTCGAAACCGGTTTTTTAGATGAGAGGATAAAGATGACAGAAAGCAATGTGGTATATTTGGCAAGACTTCATTGGGTTCTGTTTATTTGGCCGATTGTACTTGCTTGCATTGCAATGTTAATTGGCATAGAAATTCATCAACTCAAAGAAGTGGCGCTATTTTTTGTATTGTTTGCTCTGATTTGGGGAATTATGAATTGGGTTAATTATCATTTCTCTTCTCTCACGATCAAGAAAAAACAGGTTATTTTGCGCACCGGGATCTTAGTAAGGCAGACCATCGATATTCCTTTGGCTAAAATCGAAACAATCGATATCAGACAATCAGTGCTAGGGAGTATCTTTCGCTACGGTACACTCATTATTACTGGTACAGGTGGAACCCGCCATATGATAAATTTTCTGGAAAAACCACTGACTTGTAGACGTTATATCGAGCAGCTTATGCATGAACAATGAGCATTGGTCTAACGCTATTTTCAAGCAAAAAATGATATCGCTGTCTTCTTTAGGTGAGGGAAGACAGCATTCTCTTGAATTAATTGAGCTTAGCGATCAAAGCAAATGGGTTTGTAAGAAATTTTATTCACAAACCTGGTTGGGTAAGGTCGAGGAGTCCAACCTTGAGTTAACGGAAGAGCTAGCCGCACAAATAGCTGTCGAGCTAGGAATTACTTTTGCTGCCTACAGGAAAAATGATAAGTTTGTTTTCACAATAGAAGGCGTTAAAGCAATCATACGCCCCTACTGCGAAGGACAAGTGATAGAGGCAATTAATAAAGAGCAAGCACTAATATTGGGTGGGGTCTTAGCGCAATTACATTTACCCCATTTCTCGCAAAAAAATGCCCAACCATTTCCCGCAATACTGCTGCCAGGAAACCATGATTCTCATTCTCCTGTATGGGCACGAGAACTCATTAGTTTTTGTAATGACAATTCACATTATCAAGCAGAAAACTGGGTGTTTAGTCATCGTGATATTCATGCTGAGAACATTGTTTGGCGTGGAAAAAAAACACCACATCTGCTTGATTGGGAAAGCGCAGGGCTTATTCATCCGGCTATTGAACTGATCGGACTTGCTGAAAACTGTGCAGGCCTTGCTTATGGCGATTTTCAAGCGCAGCGCTTCCGTGCCACATTAATGGGTTATGGGCAGAGCACTAGAAAATTGCCCCCAATAGATTCCAAATTATGGATGCTCAGTTTTCATACTTGGCTTCTTTGGTATAGCTATTGTTTGCAGCAAAATTGGTTAGAAGAGGCGAAATATACTCTCGAGCTCATTGAATTTATCAGGGAAAATCTTCCGGAAATGCAGAAAATATATTCCAATTGTCAGTCTTTTTTTAGCAATTCTATTAGAGAATAACGATATGAAATTAATTGATTTACGATCTGATACCGTCACTAAGCCTAGTAAAGAAATGTTGAGCGCAATGATGAGTGCGGAAACAGGTGATGATGTTTACGGCGAGGATCCGACCGTAAAACGCTTGGAAAGCATGATTGCAGAAAAGGCCGGTATGGAGGCAGCTGTATTCGCACCATCGGGCACTCAATCCAACCTCATGGCTTTGATGGCACATTGTGAGCGTGGCGATGAGTATATTGTAGGTCAAACAGCACATACTTATATGTGGGAAGGGGGTGGAGCTGCTGTTTTAGGGAGTATTCAACCTCAACCCCTCGATTTTGCACAAGATGGCAGCTTACCACTTGAAAAAGTAGCTATGGCAATTAAACCGCTCGATTATCATCATCCTAGGACAAAATTACTTTGTTTGGAAAATACAACAGCAGGCCGAGTTTTGCCCCTTAATTATTTAAGACAGGTAAAGAATTTTTGTAAGCAGAATAAGCTGAATAATCATCTCGATGGCGCCAGAGTATTTAATGCGGCGGTAAAATTAGGTGTAAATCTCAGTGAGATTAGCAGTCAGTTTGATTCGATTTCTATTTGTTTATCTAAGGGGCTAGGAACGCCCGTGGGATCAATATTATGTGGTTCAGATGAGTTAATTGAAAGAGCAAGGCGCTGGCGAAAAGTCCTCGGTGGTGGAATGCGTCAAGCAGGTATTTTAGCGGCCGCAGGTATTTATGCTTTACAGCATAATATTGAGCGTTTGAGCGAAGATCATGAGAATGCCGCCTATCTTGCTCAGGCTTTGGCAGAAATTGATGAAATCGAAGTGGATCTGGCCTCCTTGCAAACTAATATTTTATTTATCCACGTGCAAGGAGATTATTTTGCTTTGCGAGATTATTTACTTCAACGAGGTATTTTGTTGGCTAAACAGCCTAATAAGGCGGGCAAAGTACGATGTGTAACCCATTTGGATATATCTCGTGATGAGATAGTGGAAGTGGTTAAGCAAGTGAAATCGTTTTATGTGAAGTAAGCTACACAAATTAATCTGTCTTGACTGGCATTGTTGCATAGGCGAATTGCATCGTAGCAACTGTCTTTAGAATATCGTCTATCTATCAAAGCGAATCCCCGCGGCTCTGCCCGAGGGGGCACGGGATCTAGCTCGCTCAGCTTTCTGGTCCCTATTGAAAATGGACCCCGTGGTCAAACCACGGGGATTCGCAACTATATCCGGCTTGATCATCAAAATAATCTAAGGGACTTATATTTTTATTAATAAAGAAATAAAAATATAAACAGAATATTTTAACTAAAGTCCAATTTAACAGCAGAAAGCGTAGGTAGAAAGTTGATTGATTCATTTTCCAGTAATAAGATTTTTTTGCAGACAAGTTTGATCCTATTTTCTCAAAAGAATGAGTTGATTTTGATTGTATTAAAACTTAGTGTTCAACTGTTTTTCATTTGGATATATCATCTATAAATTTATAGTTTTCTAGTGAATAATTAAGGGAATATTTACAATTTTACCACATTTCATTTCTTTCATTTTTAATGCCGATTTTATAAACTGATCCTGATTTGAAAAATTTAAGAGGATGTAATGAGAAAAATTCAAATTGAGAGGAAGCTATTTGAATTATTTGGTCATAAATTTTTAGTCTTTGAGAATTTTGAAGATAGCGATCTGAATATTGATGATGAACTAACTTACAAAGATGATAATAAAGATAAGCTAGTTGATATTTTTGTAGCTAATAAATTTTATTCAATTTGGAGCGATGAAAGACGTCATAATGCGAGTATAATTTGTGCATGTCATGGAAACCTCAAGATCATTATTGATTTTTTAAAGAAAATTGGCGTGTCTACGAGTTCTTACGCTACTTTTAATTGTCATTTACACGAAGCTGAGGATACGGTTCTATATATGACCTCGGAAGAAGCAATGCAGACCTTTATTAAGCATTTGTATTCGGGGAAAAAATTAAAAAAATTGTTATTTTCTTCAAATGTATTCCCGCTTAGAAAAAATAAAGTTTCGCAATTATAATATTATTATTTATTACGTTAAAAAATAGAATATATTTTATTATTTTAATTAAAACCACTGCAATTTTCATGCATATTGATTTAATTTAATGAAAGTATAAACTCCAAAATCTCACTCATAAATACAACCATATCCAAATAAAAACCTATTGTGGCAAGCCGCAAATCAGTAATAAATCCTCGGGCTTTTGTGCGAGGAAAGTGGGCTGGTATTGAGAAAGAATTTTTTCGGAGTTATAACCCCAAGTGACTGCTACAGACTTAACATTATTTTTCATTGCTGCTTCGATATCTCGAGTTTCATCGCAAATATAAAACAGGCTTGATTTGTCAATATTATATTTTTTAATGGTTCTTCTTAATAAATATTTTTTAGAAACAAAATTAGATTCATTATGAATAAATTTGAAGAGATGGCTCATTTGATGGGTTTCAAGCCATGACATTACATTCTCAATTGAATTAGAGGTTAAAATACCAAGAGAAAATTCGGCATGATATAGTTTTTCTAAGATAGGACTAATATTGGCAACCGGATTGATTCTAGGCATTTCTTTGTGCAAAAGTTTTCTTATTTGACGAATGAGTATTGGTATTTTATAGAAGGGGATTTTTAAAAATTTAATTAATTCTTTAGTGGACATTTCTCGTAACTGTTCGATTTCATGTTCCTCAATTTTTCTGAAGTGAAATACCTCAGCTAATTGATTCATTTTTTCAACGACGCAATTAAAACTATCAACTAAGGTTCCATCAAAATCAAAGAGTAGATACATAGCTAAATTCCCTTTTGTTAGCTGCATTTCTTTAAAATCATTTGCACTCAACTGTGACTTCTTCCAAGTCTAGTAATTGCTAACTAAATGACAGTTATCAATTTATTTGGATTCTTCTTTTTCTTCTTCCTTTGAAGTATAGTTACAACTTTCATTTGGGCAAATAATTTGACGACCAGAGCGTTTTGTTTCTTTAACAGTTAGTAAGGGCCATGCGCATTGTGGGCAAGGTTTATCAATAGGTTCGTTCCATAAAGCATAATCACATTTCGGATAATTGCCGCAGGAGTAAAATATTTTACCTTTGCGGGATTTGCGCTGGAGAATCTTAGCGCTTTGGCATTTAGGGCATTCAACGCCTGTGTCAGCCGGTTTTTCCAGCGGTTCCATATGTTTACATTGTGGGTAATTGCTACAGCCTATAAAACGTCCATAACGCCCTGATTTGATATGTAAAGGACTTCCGCAGTCTGAGCAAGTGCGTCCTTCAACCACTTCAGCTTCTACTTTTTCACCTTCATTATTAAGATCTTGGGTATAATCACATTCAGGATAGCCAGTACAGCCAATAAATCGACCACGCTTTCCTAAGCGAATTGCCAAGGGTTTGCTACATTTAGGGCATTCCTCATCAAGTGTTTCAGTTGTTACGTCCTTCCGTTGTACTTGTTCGTCTGTTATTTGAATTTGTTGAATAAAAGGTTGCCAAAACTCATCTAAAACAGGAATCCACTCCCTTTCTCCACGTGAGATCGCATCCAGAGTGTCCTCAAGTTGCGCCGTAAATTTGTAATCAACGTAGCGAGTAAAGTGGCCAGTGAGAAATCGGTTGACGATTCGACCGACGTCAGTTGGCACAAAACGCTTTTTATCAACAATGACATACTCACGCTGTTGTAAGGTGTGAATAATAGAGGCATAGGTAGAAGGGCGTCCAATATCGTATTCTTCTAATGCTTTAACAAGTGAAGCCTCGGAGTACCGCGGGGGTGGTTCAGTAAAATGTTGGTTCGCAAGAATGTCCTGCAATTTAATTTTTTCTCCAACGCTTAAAGAGGGTAATAAACCAGCACCCTCTTCATCCTTCGAATCATCATGACCTTCTTCGTAAACATTCAGGAAGCCTGGGAAAGCGATGGTCGAGCCATTTGCTCGAAACATATTGCCTTCACCACAAGTTAAATCGACTGCAACCGTATCTATCAATGCTTCAGCCATTTGGCAAGCAACAGTACGTTTCCAAATTAAGCTGTACAGCTTAAATTGATCAGCCGTAAGCGCTTGCTGCACCATTTCTGGTGTTCGCTTAATGGACGTTGGGCGAATTGCTTCATGGGCTTCTTGTGCGTTTTTTGACTTGGTTTTATAGACACGAGGACTTTTAGGGCAATTATCTTCCCCATAACGCTGAATAATATAGGAGCGAATTTCTTCAATTGCTTCAGCAGCTAGATTGACAGAGTCAGTACGCATATAAGAAATTAATCCCGTAGTGCCTGTACCAATATCGATTCCCTCATAGAGTTGCTGGGCTACCATCATGGTTTTACGAGCTGTAAAGCCTAATTTTCGCGCCGCTTCTTGTTGTAAAGTGGAAGTAATAAATGGAGCAGCCGGGTTACGTTTGCGCTGTTTCTTTTCGATATTATTAACGACTAAGTAACCTTGAGCTTGTTTGAGCAAGCTATCTCTAACGCGATGAGCATGTTCAGCCTCAGTCACAGAAAATTGCTGTAATTTTTCTTGTTGAAAATAAGTAAGTCGCGCTTCAAAGGGCTGATTATCATGTTGACATTGCGCGATTATTCGCCAATATTCTTGTGAAACAAATTGTTCAATTTCTTCTTCGCGCTCAACAATTAAGCGTAAAGCCGGACTTTGTACTCTACCCGCGGAGAGACCTCGGCGAATTTTTTTCCATAGCAAGGGTGAAAGATTAAAACCCACCAAATAATCCAATGCCCGTCTTGCTTGTTGAGCATTGACTAAATCCATTGAAATCGTTCGGGGATTTTTTATCGCGTCTTGGATCGCTGATTTGGTTATCTCATTGAAAAAAATACGGTGTACTTCTTTATCTTTTAGCAAATTCCGCTCTTTCATTAGCTCATAAACATGCCAAGATATCGCTTCGCCCTCGCGATCAGGGTCGGTTGCTAACAAGAGCGAATCGGAAGTTTTTAAAGCTTTTGCAATAGACTCAATATGACGAGCATTCTTTTCAATCGGACTATAAATCATTGCAAATTCTTTGTCAGGTTTCACTGAGCCTTTGCGTGGAGGCAGATCGCGCACGTGGCCATAGGAAGCCAGTACATCGTAATCTTTGCCCAAATACTTTTGTATAGTTTTAGCTTTCGCAGGAGACTCTACGATAACCAGGTGTTTGCTCATTGACTTTCCTTTGGTTGCTCAATGCAATGGTAACTTATCTTCTTTTTGGTATAGCACAAGATCAAGAAAAGCAAGTTGAGCAGCATCTAGATTTTCAGCAAGTGTATTGCGAATAGTCCATTTCGTTTCTTGCAAAGTAACAAAACGCGATTCTGAGAAAAGCAACTGATTAATAATCAATTCTAAGGTTTCAGGGGCCAAAATACCCCAAAGCATCAAGCGCGTTAAAAATTGATAACTCGCTTTTGTAAATTTTTGTTTTTCATCATCAGTGAATACGCGTATAGCAGTTTGCTTTGCGGATTTAAGGATAAGAGTTCGACTTTCAAGTGTAGAGGCATCATAAAGATCAGGGTCCTCCTGGTCATTTTGAGCATTTTTTTTATCACTTTCTTTTAATTGAGATAAACTTTTTTCAAAAAAATGCATTAACATTTCAAACAAGCTATCTTTCATATGAACACCTCATGTAACCGCCGGGGACTGCTTTAATTGTGCCCTCGATTTCTAATGTAGCCAAGCCACAAGCTACCTCTTCAACACTTAAACCACTTCGCTTAACAATTTGATCTACTGTTGTTATTTCAAAGCCAATGCACTTTACTAGGTTTTTGTTATCTCTGGCAAGGGATTGCGTAGTATTAGTTTGCTTTATTGTCAGATCTAACCCTAGTTCTTCGAGCACCTCTTGCCCTGAAGTTACTAATTTGGCTCCTTGCTGTAGTAGATGATGACATCCACGCGCTTGCGGATTGTGAATAGAGCCTGGTACTGCGAAAACGTCGCGATTTTGCTCCAATGCGAGTCGCGCTGTAATCAATGAACCGCTTTGAACTGCTGCCTCAACAACCAATGTGGCCAATGATAAACCACTTATTATACGATTTCTACGGGGGAAATGTCCAGCATTGGGCACTGCTTTCAAGGGAAATTCACTAATTAACAAGCCTTTTTCGCAAATTTTATGAGCTAAATGAAGATGTTGGCGTGGATAAATATAATCTATTCCCGTACCTAATACGGCGATGGTTTGCCCCTTTGCTTCCAAACAACCTTTATGAGCTTGCGCATCTACCCCTAATGCTAAACCACTTACAATAGTAAGCCCTGTGGAGGCTAATTCAAATGCTAAATGCCAAGCAGTTTCCGTACCTGTAATAGAAGGTTTGCGACTCCCTACGATGGCAATTGTTGCTTGTTGTAAACAAGACAATTCGCCGCGTAAATACAAAATAGGGGGTGGGTCGTAGATTTCTTTTAGCAAGAAAGGGTATTCGGGGTCATCCCAGCTCAGTAAATGGTGATTGTTTGATTCTTGCCAGAGTAAGTCTGCTTCTACGTCAGCAAGATTGAATTGTTTAATTGATTCGGCAAGCTGCTCAGAAAGCCCCGCTTGTTGTAATTGTTTAGAGGTTAGTTGAAACATTTCCTCAAGATTGGGCCAATGTGCCAGGAGTTTTAAGATCGTTCTGGGGCCGATCTGCTTGACTCTGTTAAGAGCAAGAAAATAATATTTATTATCCATAATGCTATCCATAGATACAAGATGAAAGCTTATTTTCATTGAGCTAAATATTGACATCTTGCAGCTTTGCGAGGTATTGGCGATAATAGCATGCAATATTCGCAATAAAATAGGTGTTTATGGCAATTCGTAAAATTATTTATTTGCCTGATGAACGGTTACGACAGGTTGCAAAACCAGTAGAACATTTTGACGATGAACTACAAACTTTGATTGATGATATGTTTGAAACTATGTATCACGCAAGAGGAGTTGGGCTTGCAGCACCCCAAATCGGAATCAGCTTGCGCCTTTCTGTGATCGATATTTCTGGTGATAAAAAACATCAGCTCGTGTTGATCAATCCTGAGATTATAGCTAGAGAAGGTGAGACTGAATATGAAGAAGGTTGCTTATCTGTACCCGGCGCTTATGACAAAGTGATGCGTGCAAATAAAGTGACCATTCGCGCTTTAGATCGTCATGGAAAAGAGTATGAAATGAGTGGCGATGGTATTTTGGGAGAGTGCTTCCAACATGAAATCGATCATCTAAACGGCAAGCTGTTTGTGGATTTATTGTCTCCATTGAAACGTGCAATCGCTCGTCGAAAACTTGATAAATTTAAGCGTCAACATTTACGGAAGCCATGAGTCAGTTGCACATAGTCTTTGCGGGTACCCCAGAGTTCACTCTGCCTTGTCTCGATGCCTTGGCTGCGTCCACCTATGAGTTGCTCGCTGTATACACTCAACCTGATAGACCAGCAGGCCGCGGTAGAAAGCTACAAGCTTCCGCAGTGAAGAGTTGGGCAATAAACCATCAAGTACCGATCTATCAACCACTCAACTTTAAGACCGAAGAGGCTGTCGCCGAATTGGCGGCATTGAAACCAGATTTATTGGTGGTGATTGCCTATGGCCTTATTTTGCCACAACGAATCTTAACCCTTCCTCGTTTAGGTTGTATTAATGTTCATGCTTCGTTGCTGCCACGTTGGCGAGGGGCTGCGCCTATCCAGCAAGCAATATTCAGTGGTGATCGAGAGACTGGGGTAACGATCATGCAAATGGATATTGGTATGGATACCGGCGATAAACTAGCTGAAGTGAGTTGTCCAATCACTGATCATGATACCGCTGGCAGTTTGCATGACAAATTAGCTGAACTAGCTGTGGCCCCTTTGCTTAAAACAATTGATGCTTTAGCAACCGGAACAGCAAAACCACAGGTTCAAGATAATAATCTAGCGACTTACGCAGCCAAAATCAAAAAAGAAGATGCAGCCATTAATTGGCAAAAAACAGCGATTGAAATCGATCGACAAATTCGAGCTTTTAATCCCTGGCCTATTGCCTACACGCAAGCTGGCGAAGAGTTATTACGTATTCACCGTGCTTATATTGTCGATATCACCAGCTCTAAGGCACCTGGAACTATCCTCGCTCTCGATAAAAGGGGAATGTTGGTCGCGACAGCTAAACAGGCAATCATGGTGGAAACAATTCAATTTTCTGGTTCAAGAGTAATGACAGTAGCTGACTGGTTAAATGCTGGTCGCTCACAACTTCATGTTAATTTGGTCTTACAATGAAAAAAAATGAGCGTTTAAAGGCACTACGCATTTTATTAAAGTTAGTTCAAGACAAAATTCCTTTATCTCATCTGATGCATTCAGAAGAAGATTTATCCCCGCTCTCAAAGGAAATCTGCTTCGGTGTTTGTCGCCATTATTACCGCTTACAGGCCTTAGCCGATTGCTTGATGAATAAACGCCCCAAAGTACAGGAGGTTTGGATTGTCATACTCATTGGTTTGTATCAGTTACATTACATGCAAAAGCCTGATTATGCTGTCGTAAAAGAAACCGTTGCTTTGCTTGAGCAATTAAAAAAGAGTTGGGCAAAGGGGCTGGTGAATGCGGTGCTTAGAGCATTCTGCAGGGAGCAAGCTATATTTTTATCTGGCTTAGAAGCGAATGAAGATTTTATTTATGGCCATCCTGGCTGGCTTATTAAGCGATTACAAGTGGATTGGCCGCATGACTGGCAAAGTATATTGAAAGCGAATGATAGCCATCCGCCCATGAGTTTGCGTGTTAATCAGCGTCAGCTTTCAAGAGAGCAATATCTCCAGCAATTGGAGCAACTTAATATTCAAGCGAAGCCCCATCCTTATTCTAGCCTTGGTTTGACGTTGGACGTTCCTTGCGATGTGCGTGATTTACCTGGTTTTGCTGCAGGAGAGGTTTCAGTGCAAGATGAATCCGCGCAACTCGCAGTATCTCTTCTAGAATTACAACCTGGTCTTCGTTTGCTTGATGCCTGCTGTGCACCTGGTGGCAAAACTTGTCATATTTTAGAAGCAGAATCTCAACTTGCTGAATGTGTGGCCCTGGATGTGGATGAAAAGCGCTTACAACGAGTTGCGGAAAATTTATCACGCCTAAATTTAAAAGCGAATCTATTGAAAGGCGATGCCCTTCAACCAGAAACCTGGTGGGATGGTAAACCTTTTGATCGTATTCTTCTCGATGCACCTTGTTCGGCAACAGGAGTTATTAGGCGTCAACCCGATATACGAATCTTACGCACTGAAGGCGAAATTAGTAGGATAGTTGAATTACAACTCCAATTATTGCAATCTCTATGGCAGTTATTAACGCCTAATGGGTTACTTGTCTATGCAACTTGCTCAGTAATGAAACAAGAAAATGAGCAGCAGATCGCTCGTTTCGTTGCAAACCAATCGGATTGCCAATTCGTCATGGGTAATAAACCTTGGGGGCAGGCGACAGGACATGGCTGGCAAATATTTCCTAGCGAAGTAAATGGGGACGGATTTTTTTATAGCGTTCTGCGTAAGTTGTAATTTGTGGAAAGACACAATCTTCCCCGCGGCGCTTAACTGGTGTTACCTAGTTGCTCTTCTGTACCGTCATTGGAAGAAGCGTGGCGACGAGACAAATCAGGGTTTCGAAGCTAAAGAATTATTTAACTTAAATTTGTACCTTGCTTCTGCCTCACTTTTTTCAGTAACGTCTGCGCACAGTTGGCGCTGTTGTGTAATTGAATTTAGCGTTTTGAATGGTAAAAGGGACTCTTTAATAAATGCAAATTAATTGGCCACTTGTTATCTTAGTATTTTGCCTCTCCTTACCGGGAACGTTTATCGCCATCCCGCGCCTCATTCATTTATTATTGCCTAATAATAGCGAAGAACTAAGGGCTCGAATTAGTCGTCTTGCTGTTGTTCAGACTCTAATTATGGTTTTATTGATGAGTTTAGCGGGGGCAGTCTTGTCTTTGCGTACCGGGCTTAAGGCTCCCATTTTAGAGGCCTTATTACTTGGTCAGCCAGCGCTGAATGCGATACAGAATCTAATCTTACCTGTTTTCCTTTATACTCTCGGCGGATTATTTGTTTTTTTGATTTTATATTATGCAGTTGTTGAATCTATTCTCGATGAACAAACCTTAAATACAATGAGGAAAATTCGTTCGGTATTGCGTCCCGATGGATGTATTCTTTATGGGGGGGTAGTTGAAGAAGTGCTAGCTCGCTGGGGATTGATGAACGTCCTCGTGTTTTTTTCAATTTTATTTTTGGGCCGCAGCACGCCGATACTCCTATGGGGGTCTATTTTTCTAAGTGGATTATTCTTCGGATTTGGACAATTGCCGACTTATTTAGCTGCAGGTTGCCAACCCAGTCGTCGTTTCATTTATGTCACTTTGCTACTAAATCTTTGGCAAGGAATTCTGTTTGGTTGGCTTTTTTGGCAATACGGTTTATTGGCTGCCATAGTTTCACATATGTTATTTCATCTTGGTTGGTCTCTGTACGATAAAGCGTAAAAATAATGTAAACCAAACGACATTTAATCTTGTCTTAATTTTACTCATATAATCTGTAGTTTCTAAGTATTCTTTTTGAGCATTAGTATCCCAATGACACCGAATTTATTGATGAGTGAATTAGCCAATTTAGTTAAAGCACTCACTGAAAATCCTGATAATTATTACACTAAGACTGAAACCTTAGCCTTAATGAAGCAAGTAAAAATGTTGGCTACTCAGGGCGATAAAATGGCTCAATATCAATTAGCCCAGCTCTTTCACAAAAAGTCTGATACCTATTTAAACTTGATGCAGGCTTCTGCGAAACAGGGCTTTACTAACGCGATGTTAGTTTTAAGTCGAGACTATGCTGCAAATGGAAAAGTCTCTGGTTTGCAGAAAGCGGCGCAATATATCGTTAAAATTTTAGCTTCTGGAGACAGTTATATAAAATCTGAGGCTGAAGCCTTAATGGAGCGCAACCGCTTATTAGACGCTGAAGTACAACGGCAAATGCCAAAAGGAATCGGTAAATCCGCCTTCGGTCTTTTTGCTCAAGATCCCAGAGCGCGAGAAATGGATCAACCCAACTTGCAAAATTCTGCAGCCCCAGCAGCCTAACTTCGACAGAGCTTTTATTTGCTTAGTCAGAACCGCTTATGAAACAATAGCTCATCTTTGCCTTAAATCGTTTTTATGAAAACAGAATTTAAATCGATTCCAATCGAATGGCTACAACCTGGCCGCTACCAACCCAGAGTTAATTTTGAGGCGAACGCACTGCAGGAGTTGGCGCAATCGATTGCTACGCAAGGACTCATTGAACCTTTAGTCGTTAGAGAGCTAGCTAAAGAGCGGTATGAAATCATTGCTGGCGAACGGCGTTGGCGGGCTGCGATGCTTATCAGTTTAGCGGAGTTACCTTGTCTTATTGGTAACTACAGCGATGAGCAAGCCGCAGCGGTGACTTTGATTGAAAATATTCAACGCCAAAATTTAAATCTAATCGAAGAAGCCACTGGTTATCGACGGTTGCTTGATGAGTTTCATTTTCACCAAGAAGAAATAGCTCATTTAGTCGGTAAATCGCGCAGCCATATCGCTAATATTTTGCGTTTATTGACTCTTTGTGAATCAGTGCAGCAGCGATTAAGAAATGAACAACTTTCACTTGGACATGCGCGTATGTTGGTTGGACTGCACCCAAGCCAACAAAGATTATTAGCAGAACAAATAGAGCAAAATGAGTGGTCCGTCAGGCAGTTAGAAAAAAAGGTGAAGGAATTAAAAACAAATGATCCCCTGAAAGCGGATGCAAGAAAAGATCGGGATATCGAACGTTTACAAATAAAACTAGCTGAACAAATCGGAGCGCCTGTACAAATTATTAACGACAACCGTGAAGGTGGTTGGTTACAAGTAAAATTTTTTGATAATGATACCCTGGCAGGGCTTTTGGAGAGGATGGGCTTGCGTTATGATTAAGCTTTTTCCCAAGTCGCTTTGGGGCTTTTATTATTACTTTTAAACTAAGGAACCCAAATCGATGAAAAGGATGTTGTCGGGATTAGTGTGTGCTTTTTTGTCGGTATCCTCACATGCCAGTATTAAAAGTGGTGCAGATCGGTTAATTGATGCAATCGACCCAACAATGAATATCGGTATAGAGGTCGTTGATGTAACAACCGGTGCAACGCTTTTTAGCCGCAATCAATCACGCACGTTTATTCCCGCCTCAAACATGAAGCTCTTTTCGGATGCCGCAGCGTTAATGGTATTAGGACCTGATTATCGTTTTAGAAATCAGCTTAGTACGAATGCCACGCAGTTGCAGCAAGGGGCGTTGAAGGGTTCATTGTACCTCCATCTATCAGGTGATCCTTCATTTAGTCATGAACGACTTGCGACGCTTATTGCGGGCCTGAAGGCTTGGCACATTAATCATATTCAAGGCAATGTATATATCGATAGCAGTCATGCTGTAGCGAGTCCCTATCCCCCTGGTTGGATGGCGACGGATTTAGTCTATAGCTATGGAGCGCCTGCTGCTCCTCTAATCATTGATACCAATCGTCTAATGGTCACGGTTAATCCCGCGGGTAAACCAGGCGATCCAGCGGTTATTGAAACGGATGATGCCAGCGGCAGTATTACGATCAACAATCAGGTAAACACCAAGGCCACTTCGGCGCATTGTGGTGTGGATTTTTCAATGGATAAGGATAACCACCTGACTGTCCGCGGTTGTGTCGGTGTCGGCCAATGGGCCGTCATGCAGAAGATGGCAATCCGCAATCCGCTCAGCTATGCACAAGGTTTAGTTAGACGACAACTGAGTGAAGCCAATATTGCATTTGAAGGTGAGGTAATGCTTGGTAAAGCGCCTTCTGGATCGCTACTGATTGCAACAGAAACCTCAAAACCCATTTCTCAATTAATGGCTGATACTTTGAAACCTTCCGATAATTTGTATGCAGACAGTTTGTTTTTGCACGCTGCAGAAAAATTAAATGGCTCGCCCGTCGATTGGGGAGATGCTCAGTTCATCGTGAAGAAATTCATTCAGCAACAAACCGGTATTGAGCTAGGTAATGCGGTATTAACGGATGGTTCAGGCTTATCGCGCCATGATCTGCTAACCCCCAACCAGACGGTCAGTTTATTACGTTTTTTATATGAGCGCTTCCCACTGTCCTATGAATATATTGCTGCTTTGCCTGTTTCAGGACGAGATGGGACCCTTCAACGACGGTTTAAAAAACCGAATCAGCAAGATTTGGTTCGTGCTAAAACAGGTACAATGACCGGCGTTGTTAGCCTCTCAGGTTATTTATATACGGCCAATGCACATACTTTAGCCTTTGCCATATTTATTAATAACCGACCTGGAACAAGCCCTTCTATTTCTGGTCGTTATCGTTCTTTGATTGATTCCTTATGTACTTATTTTTTACAACAAAAACCGGGGAATAACATATTATCCAGAGTGTTTTCTTCAAATAAACGAATCAAATTCCAACAAAACCCAACTCAAGCCGAACTTCAGCGCGGTAGACAGGCTCGATGGCGACGTTTAGAAACGGTGGTAAAACAATCGCTCAAAGGGCAGGCAGTTACGGTTATTTACCGCGGAAATGAGCTTGTACTGAAAGATAATCAACCCGATGCAGCTCGAGTATTAAATGCACTGCAAGCGTTGAGGAAAAGATATGCTTTTGCCGTTGCGCTATTTGCTCAATCAATGCCCGCTGCAACCGGAGATAAGCCGTTGGTATTATGGACTCAGTCTGTTGACTCACTTGGCCCTGCCCAACGAATATGGATTATTCGTGAGGCTGTTGTCTAGCCAACAAGGGCTCTGAGGTATCCTTTGCCTTCGCGGAGGCAAGGGATAACTCAGACGGGGCTGACTACCCTATACCTTGCTGCAAGCCGCAAGCTCTGATGTCTTCCTCAAGGCATTTTTCAGATGAAATGCTTGTGAGGATTTCTCTGATTTTTGCTGCGTCATAACGTCGTTGTGGATTATCCTCTTTAAAACTGCCGTGACTGAAAAAAGTCCTATGGTAGTAGCTGTTATCCGGATCAGCGTAATCAAAAACAATCTCTTGTTGGCCATAAGCAGCCTGGAAATGGGCTGCTATATAAGCCTCTAAAATAGCGACTTGCTGCTGGTCCAGATCATTGCGATCAAAACGACCAGAAGCTAAGTAAACTTGTAAATAACCTTGCCGTTGACAAAGATAGCCCGCATAAAAAGCAGAGCCATCGTAATCTCCTTCCGGAATGGTTAAAGAGGGATGACCGTAGCGATCTTTGCGATTTAAAAATATCAGATTGGATGGACTAAAAGTATCAGCTAGTCCCTGGTAGCCGTATTCTTCTTCATAAGCATTTTTAACGCCTGTGACCAATTGCAAATCTGAGCGCAATGCCCAAATTCGCTTTTCTAACGGTAGTAAGGGGGAGCTGACTTGTTCAATGTTTTGAAACGCAGGATTGATGCTCTTTTCTCCCGGATAAGAATATTTAGGGATGACGGGTTTAATCTGCGTTTGAATGAAATGCTGCGCTTCGTTGTAATTTAGTGCAGTTTCCGCATGAGTTACAGCGAGAGCGAGCGATTCTGCAGTATAAGAGCGACCTTCTTTCTTCGCTGAAAAGGGCTTGTCAGTGAAAAAAAGTGCAGAATCTTCGTCATCCTGTTTTCCTGGAAGAGTGTCGTAAAAAACAATGTTTTGATTGCCGTAAGCTCTACAGAATTCTAAGCTTAGATAAGACTCGATAATATGAATTTGCTCTTTAGATAAAGGCAGAATCCCCTCATCCACTCTATCAGCTCGATTAAAACGACCTGACGATAAAAACACTTCCAAATAGCCTTCTCTTTGACAAACAAAACCTGCGTAATAGACTTCTCCATTATAGTTATCATCCGCTTGTGTAATTGAGGGATGACCATAACGATCCTTCCAATTCACATATTGATGTAGCGAAGGAGCAATGACCTTTTCCAAACCATGATAATTATATTCCTGATAGGCATTTTTAACCCCAGTCGCAATAACAAAATCGCTACGAAATGCAAAAATACGTTTTTCATTCGGTTGCAATCGCGAATTGACCTCTGCAAGGGATTGAAAAGCCGGATTAATTCCTCTTTCGCCAATATAAAGATATTTTGCCGTGACGGCTTGGATGTTTTTCTGAATATATGATTTTAAAATTAAGGGAATATGCACAAGTCCTGCTTGTACGTCTTTTGCTGGAGTAGCCATAAATACCTCGAACTTAAATTTTAAATTCAGAGCTTGCTTTCTCTGAGATTTAATTCGTTATTAGCGTTTAAGTTGGGTTCCTGGAAAGAACCTCTTTGGTATCCTGAGCACTGGTATTGGGGAGAGTGATTTGTCTAACGCCGATTCACAAACGAATGTCCCAACCTGGACAACAGTGCCCAGGTTGCGCATCATCATTTTTTGTAAATCAATCTGTTTCATTTAAATCAATCTAATTAAAATTTTGTACAGTATGCGTTTAAATTAAATTAAATGTCAAGCGCTAATGCTATTTTAAGCAAGGCTGATAATAACGACACCAATGAAAATTAAAATGCCGCCTATGATAACCGGAATATTGACATGCGTTTGATGAAATAAGAGCCAGGTAAACAGAATGGTAAATAGGGGATACATTAATTCAAGAATGCCAGCTACAGTGGCATTTTTAAGGCGGATGGATGCAACAATAAAAAAACTAGCCAGCAAAACTACAATAATTTCAGCTAAAATTAGCCAACGGACATTAGGTTGAGTCACGATTATCTCAAAATCTTTTTTCATGGTAGTGAAGTAGGAAAGGATGGTAAACATAATGGCACCGCCTAACATTTCTAAAGCCAATAAGCTGACTGGTGAAATGCTATTAAGTATTTTTTCTGCCAAAGTATAGTTTAATCCCCACAAAATAGCGGCAATGATGGCAAAGGTTACCCACATGAGTTTTCTCCCATGAAATGAATCACCTGTTCCACGACCTGACTAGATTTTAAAATACGCCGATGTCCCAAGCCTTTGGTGGCAACAAACTTCACATGAGCTAGATTTTGAGTTAATTTTAGCGCATCGCTATAAGGTATTTCCGGGTCATCTTGATCATGAATGACCATTATTGGATGGGGTATGCGAGCAATCAATTCATGGATCCTTGTCTCTTTGACGTTGAGTCGAGCTTCAGTTTCCACAAAATGTTGAAAATAATATTTTGATTTGGGTGAAAGCTGCATAAAGTTGCTAAAACGATCAAAGATATTTTGTAAATCACAGGGGGAGGAAATAAGAACAATTTTTTGAGTAATAAGCCCGTTATCCGCTGCCAAAGCAGTGGCTGCACAGCCAAAAGAATGGGCAATTATACCATATAATTGGCCCAGTTCTTGTTGAGTTGCCAGCATTTTCTCTGCAAATTCCCGCAAATTGGTTCTATTTCCTGGAGAGTCGCCATGGGCAGGTCCATCAATTGCAATGACATGAAAACCGGCAGCGACAAGTGGTGCTACAAAAAAGCCAAGCTGGCTTCCACGACCATCCCAGCCATGAACAAGCAAAATTTTTGGCCCTGAAGATCCCCAATGCCAGGATTTGACCTGAGAAGTTAACGTTTTTTCCTCACTTCCGGCAATAATTTTTTTTTCCCATTCGGGTCGTTGATGCCGAGTTGGGGTCATAAAACGCTTCGCATTTAAAACGCCTACATAGCTCGGCAGAACATAGCTGGTAAGGGCTAATGTGCGACGATAAACTTTGAATAGCAAAGGCAGCTTCATATTGGTCTCCCAAAATAAAAGTAGGCCAGCTTTGGCTAGGAATCAAGAGAGACAGGCAAAGATGTGGAAGTTTGTAAAACTATTTGCTCATCCATTAGCTAGTATAGAAAGCTGGGCCAAGGTGCGGCAAGCACCATTTATCTTACTGGAAAATCAAAATAAGTTTTAGGGTAAGGTTCATTCCTGAGAGTGAAATGCCACCATTCTTGGGGATAAGGTTTAAAACCATTGGTCAGCATCAAATGACGTAACAGAGATCGATTCGCTTTTTGCGGTTGACTTAAATCAGGATAAAAAACATTTGCACTGGCATCTAGGCAATCAAAACGTGTGCCGGTATCTATTGAATCATCGTTTCGATAATTAGGTGTTTTGCCAAAACAAGGGGTAGTAACTGATTTAGAATGAGGATAAGTTGCACCAATTTTTACTAGAGTCAGATCAACTGTACTCCCTCTGGTATGGCCTGAGTGTTCTGCAATATAGCCTTTGGCAAATAAGTATTTTTTATCTTCGCGTGGATAAAAAAGGGCTTTCATACGATTGTCTTGTGGATTTTGGCTCCATTGGTAAAAGCTGTTGACCGCCTGTTGCGGCCGATAGCAATCATAAACTTTGAGACTATATCCCATTTTAATTGCGGCTTTCTGTATTTTGGCTAATTGATTGGCTGCAGCCAAAGTAAGGATGCACCGACTGGCTTTGTAACCCGGTATTGGATGACCGATAAAATTATTACTGGTTGTATAACGCAGGTCTTGGATAATGCTGGGAGCAAGATCGTGTAAGTAGATAAAACCTTGAGGAAGAGCATAAGCGATAAAGCTAACACTATAAAGAATTATAAGAGCCAGTATGCGTTGCATATTAGGTTTACAATCAATGAGCTGATTTTACATCTTAACTTGTCTTTTATCCTTGAGGGAAGTATTTATACTGAGGTGAGTATATTTTGATATAATTGCCATTTTTTTATAGTTGTTTTTATCAAGGTATGAGAAATGTTGACCGATGAACAAGCAAAAGCGCTTTGGATTGCTATTAGTCAGATGCAATTTTCTTCTCCACAGGATATTGTTGCCGCTGATTTGACTAAGTTAAGGGCTGACACTGTAGAACCTTGGCTGAAAAATTGGCGTGAATCGCATTTAGCGAACAAATATGGCATCGCTTTACTCAATGAAAAACCAATTCGGGTCTGTGAAAAAAAAGGGAGTTCGGTAGCTGATGTTACGGCACGGGGTATTGACATGGCGCGTGCAGCCGCTGAGATCTTAAGACTAAGCCAGAAAGAAAATGAGCCATTGGTTGAAGTTATCAAAGTGTATCTTCGCCAAATGCAACAAATTGCAACAATCGCGCAAGCAGTACAAGAAACGAATGATTTTCATGGCGCTTTAGTTAACTTATTGGAAAAGAAGGTTTTTCAAAAACGAAAACCCCATCAAATTTTTGAGGCGCTTTGTTTTGTACGTGATTTTTTGTGGCAGCGTGATTTTGTTAGAGAGCATTGTGTAGTAGAACGTTTAAATCAAGATGAATTTTTTATCCGCTATGTCCAACCCCTAACATTTAGTGCAGGAACAACGACAAAATCTCCCTGGGAAAATTTGCATGAGCAAAAATGGCTTATAGATTTACGTACAGAATTTGCACAGGAACCCTGGTTCGATGAGTTTATCGAGCAGCATGGATTAACTTGGTCTAGGCTCTCCAGCACGCCAATGACACGTTTAGCACCTAATCCTGCGAATGCTGCAGCGATAACGGATATTTATGTCAAAGAGGACGAGATATCGGTGTTTGGTCAACATCTACGAGCAGCGATCACTGAGCCTTTGGATGTGCCCAATGCCCAAGCGAGGCAAGCGATTACTAACTGGAACCATTCGGAATTGATAATTCCGCAAATGAGAGAGCAGTTAGCGTATTTTATGTCTATTTGGGGTGATTTTTACCAAGAAGGTCCAATTCCTTTTACTATTTTGCATCAAACTTTAATTGGTGATGAGGTGAGTTTTACACCTGATCAACAAAAAGCAAGGGCCACAAAATTGGGCGGCAGCGTTATTGATAGTAAATACAAAGCCAATAGGAAGTTGAGCCATAATTTTGCGGATGAAGCTTTTTATTTCCATCCCAGCCGCGGTGAACTAAAAAAAATTGCAGGACCTGAACCAATTCCTCCTGATTTTTTGCGAGTTAATATCAAACTGTTGGAAACGAATCATTGCATTAATATGTGGCAAAATAGAGCTCGAGTTCGTAATCATGATATTAGTCATAGCCGCGCTCTTATTAACCAGTCCGTAAGTATTTATCAACAAGTGGCTAGTCGCTATCCAAACGATGATTTAAATATCTTAGTCGATTTTTTAACTTCGGCCGATCATGCCTGGTTCACGCCATATAAATCGCGAGGTCCACAAGTTAAGGCGGCGCTAGAAAAACTGAGTCGAGCGCTCATTGAGGGGAGTTATCCTTTTTATACACTTCCCGGCAAAACTCGTCGTCATTTAACACTAGGCTTACAAGCTGCGGTTGAATTAAAGTGCATGGTCCACGAAACTTGGGCAGGATCTGCAAGGCGTCATATTTCTAATTGGAGTCGTAATCATTTACGGGAATGGTATTTTTTGGGTTTCGGTCATTTAGTCGATTGGGGAATCAGGGGCATCCTCACAGTGGCCGCCCAGCTAGTCAAATTACCATTCATTATCCCTCATTTTATTTATCTTTCCCGCCACTGGTATGATCGGGAAAATATTTTTTTAAGTGCTTATGAAGGATTGTTGGCGGAATCAATGGGTATGTTGACGGGTGGATGTATGAGTGCCGTTGACCGTTATGGCGAAATTGCAGAGTTTCGTGCCGCTTTGAAAAAACAACTTATAAGTGAAGGGCAGATTGTTAGTTTTAATGATAATCATGAGAAAAAATTAGCTTTTCGCGAAAAATATGGCAGTACAGTGGCAAAGCATAACCTGGCAGAAAATAGTACGGGAACTGCAGGGACTAAAGAGCCAGAAATTGAGGGTTATATTGTCGATAATTTGATCTTAAAAACAGAAGATGAAGAAGACCGAAATTTATTTAAATTATTAGCAGTGTTACGTGTAGGAAAATATAACAAATCAATGGATTATGAAAAATATTTCCAGAAAAGATCAGCTTCATTATCACATGAAATTGCTGGTTCCAAACCTTTCCCCATTGTGGTTTCTGAGCCAGTCCTTATCGAACCTTCAGAAAATGCATGCAAATCAGGATCTTTGAAATACTGTTAAAAAGGGTGTAAAAAAATCCTGGGTGATGGCTATGGTAATTTTATAAAACTGAAAAGGACTTGAGATAGAAAAATTAATTATCTCTTGACAATTATATGCAATAATTTCATTAACTATCTCAATCATTTCAAGAAAATTGCAATACCGGCAAGGTCTCTCACATACATACCAATGCCGGCTTGCATGATTAGCTTAGACAACAAGCGATTGGTTTTAAATCAGAATAAGGCGTTTCCGGTAAAAAACGATTGGTATAGCATTGCGATAGATCAAAGGTTTCATCAATAATATTTAAATGTTTAGTATAGCGTCCAACTTTTTCCCAATCCCTGTCGACATTAAGTAATGTACGTGAAAAAAAGGGCAACGTGCGAATGAAAATCTTTTGATACATAGGTGTACGCAACTGCGGTTTAGCTTGGCACAATAATTCATATGCCTCTTCAGGATGCTCCGTTGTGAATGCGGCTCCTCGCTGTGTTGCTCTGAGAAACCCCTGAATCAATTCAGGTTTTTGCAGTGTATGTTCTGGCACAATAAATTGAATCGAGCAAAAGCAACAACACCCGAGTCCTGCTAATTGATCAATTCGCAAAAATTGAGTTTCACCTCGTAGATGTTCTAATTCAACTAGTTGAAAATTCATGAAGCCAATACCCGTATCAATGATATCTCGGCAAATTGCATCCGTGACATTCATCCCAATACGAATTGTTTGGTAACTGCTTGGATCAATACCTGCAAGCTTCGCTAAATCATCGATAATTTTCTTACCAAATTCGCCAATATATCCCACTCGTTTGCCAACAATGTCATCAAACGAATTAATACCACTCGATTTCAATGCAATCAAACCGGTGGGTGGTTCATCCAGTAGGGTACCTATTGATGTCACAGGATATCCTTTAGCAACAGCTGCGACAGTATGAATCATAGCCTTTACACCAAAGTCTACTGTTCCTAACCCAACCAATTCCGTAACATCACTAGGATCAGCTGGTTCTAAAATGGCAAGTTTAATGTCTTCCTGTAAATAAAACCCTAATTGATGTGCCGCAAGAATGGGCGCGTGATAAGGATTTGTGTACCAATTGAGTAATAAACTAATTCTAGATTTTAGTGATGACATGACCATGACTCCTTGTATTAATGTATGAATAATATTGGAGATGGCAAAAAGGGAACCGTGCCACATAGAAACATGGCATGGATTTTTTGAAGGCGTCCTTACGCTGATATGACTCAGTTCAAGTTCGACGGGTAACTCTCAGTCTATTTACGACACCCCGCGCCATCTAACAAACAGATGTATGCTAGATTTTAATTTTATGCTTGTCAAATCTGTACAATTTTTGCTTCGTTTCTGTAATTTATCTCTATATTTGAATTCATCGAAATCAATTATAATGGGAGCAACTTCATTAAAGAACGAATTATCAAACAGCACTATCATAACTTACACTGTTGTTCTTCTTGTGGTTCAGGTAATCCGAACAATGGAGATGTTGATACTTTAAAAATTAATCTTTGTTGCAATTTTATAACAAAATGATCTAGGACTTTTTTAGGTATATTTAAGGGTTGAACAGAGATCGTTTTACCTAATTTTTCTTCAATTTCTTCAATGAAACGCTTGGTTTCTTCTGGCGATTTAAATCTGTTTTTTAAATCACGTTTTGACAATGATTCAGCAAACTTAGCGATCTCAGGATATGATTCGATTAAATAGGGTCGAATCAGCACCAATAGAGGAAGAATAATAAGATTAAATCCTCGAATCCCACCCTCCGTTGTTAAATTTGATTGAAAATATTCTCTACCCTTGCCAGTAGTATGACTAGCAAGCTCGATTAAACTTATTGTGCCGTGAGGAGAGTATTTAGCACTATCAAGCCTCATGGCAGCAATAAGATCACCAGGATGAAATTGGTACCTGGTTTCTTCTGTCCACCCTGAGGTCCTAATGTTTTTATCTGATCGTTGTTCTTTAGGAGCGAACAAAGAAATCAGCCTATCGAAAACCGTTCCGAACATATTTTTACTCTAAAAAAAGGAATACTTTCAGTAAACTTACACGCATGAGATGCTTTTTAAGCAAGAAAGATGACTTCCGAGATTTTATACGAATCATCCTTTTTAGCAATATATCATGCATAGAAATAATTGGAAGGATGAGTTCGTGAAAGTAGTTCCCGATAAGCAAGGTTTTTCCAAAAAAATGTCTATTTTTATGTTTATTCTCAATCACTATTTTTTTGCTGAATGTAGGGAAAAAATTTCAATATTCTAAAATGATTTTACTATCCAAAAGATATACTTCTTGCAAAATTTATTCAAAAATAATAAAGTGCCAAAAATGACCACAGAGAATAAACGATAATCACTTTGTTTTTATTAAGGTAAACTAACAATTTATATACGTGAATTTACACGAAGGAAGTTTGAAATGCAGGCGAAAATTGAAAAAGATAAATCAGATCTAATTGAAAAATACTTAATTGAAAAAATGGATGTTGAGCAAGTAAGAGAAATAATTAGCAATTCTACAAAATTACATCAAGCCAACATAAATCCTTTTAAGAATATTGAAAACTTGCAATTATACCTACCTAAACATATTTTAGAGGAGGTTGCTCAGGAAATATTTGTTAAATACGATGCACTTGCCTCAATTGTATCGAAAGAGCTAGCTGCTCACGCATTTTGTCATTTTAGAGACATAGAAATAAAGGACTTTAACGAGATACCAGATGTCCAAAAATCTACAAATTCTTATAATGCAATCACTGAGCGCATTACCCAAGAAATACTGCAAACCAAAAGTTACGCTGAACGTATTTTGATTATGGAACGTTGGGCTTTAATTCTGGCTAAAAGCTGGGCGCTAGGTGATTACCAGTCGTGTTTAGCAATCTCTGCAGCCCTCGAACAAGTACCTATTTGCCGACTAAACAAAGGATTATCCGACAGAGCGCTACAAATTATGAGCAAGGTGAGAGAGGCAAATGAAAATTCATCTAATAAAAATAAGAAACAATTGTTTAAAGAATATGGCATTCCTTACCTAGGGGCTTATCAAAACCAAATTACTTTGGCTAAAGAAGTAGTACAAGGATGTGATGACAGTATAAAGGAACTCAATAATCCAGAAGAAAAATCAGATGAATTAGATATAAAAAGAGAAGAGAAAATTAGAAATACTCAAGAAAGACGTCACGGCAGTATTCATAAGATGACAAGCCTTTTAGTTGATCTACAGATAAAACAACTTTTACTCGATATATTAAATGATAATACCAACAAATATAGAACTGAAATAGACAGCGATTTTTATGGTTGTTCTCCACTAGATAATGAAAATGATTCAACCGAAAAAGAAGCAGGACTATCTATAGTTGATACGGATCTATATGAAATATCTTACAGTTTTCACCCTGAAGGAATAGAATTTTCTCCACAAAAAACACACCAACAAGAATATGAAAGGTTGATGGAAATTGAAGAATTAAAAAATCAAAAGGCTAAAAAACTAAACACAAAAAAACAAAAATTAAAAAACCAGAGCTTAGAAAGAATTGAAGAAAGTATGGAAAATATTGCAATAGCGCTTAAGCAGCTATACCTGTTTATATACGAAGAAATAGGGTGTGAGCTCTTTGTGAGGTCTAAATTACCTCAAGACTTTGCAGAATATAAAGAGAGTTATATTTATTTGAGAAATGGTGAAACAAAACAGCTGTATTATATTAAATCAGATGGAACGGCTGAAAAAGTCACCATTAATAATCTTGAGCAATTTGAAAAAGAACTTAATGACATTAAAAAACGGAAACAACGCGTATTGCCTCTTAGTGGTGAGCAAATTAGGACGTTGATAACAAAGAACGGAGATCATGTCCGAGAAAGAGGACTGACCCTTGATTGTTTTATTAAGGAAGTAAATGAAGTTTTACAAGTGCTTCTTTTCCCCATTAAAAAAGCCATGTTAAATGAATATAACATAAAGGAATTTTCTCATGAAATGATAAAAAAATATGAGGAAATTTTTGAAAAAAATGGTATTAACAAGCCAGATAAAATTAAAGAGCTACTCGAACTTATTATAATGACTACGGAAAAATATCTTGAAAATAAAAAGGAATATCATGAATTAGAATGCCAGCAAAGCTTATCCTCTGTTTGGCGTAAAAATAAGAGTGGTGGTGGTAGATCCGTCTGGAATAGTTACGGTAGTTTATTATTTAGCGCCAAAAAAGGGGAGCGACCAGCTAAATCCGAAGATAGAATGGCAGAAAACAACCACGAGAAAAAAAGAGGCTCTACCTTATTTAGTGGCTTAAATAAAGGGGAAAGGACAGCTAAACCGCTAACAGAAAAAGAAATACGCAAAATGAAAGATAAGCAACATATAAAGAATTCATGTAATACGATGTTTTAATTGCAATGAGTAATACGTAGTCTTGATGCAGCTTTCGCTGCATCAAGACTACGCTTGTTTTTTCTTGTGCTTATTTTTCCATTCGGTATCAATAGTTCCTTTTTCAAAACCCTTTAACTCTTGATCAAGTGCAACGCGGTCATCGAAGACAAAACAACTGCCTTCCCAAAGTGAATTTTCTGCCGGAACAGATTCCAAATAATTTAATATTCCGCCATTCAATTGATAGACTTCGTTGAACCCTAGTTTTTTAAGATAAGCGGTAGATTTTTCACATCGAATACCTCCTGTACAAAACATGGCTATTTTTTTGTCCTTTTTCTCGATTAAATGCGTTTGCACATACTCGGGGAAATCTCTAAAATTTTCAGTATTAGGATTGATTGCATTTTTAAACGTTCCAAGTTCAACTTCATAGTCATTTCTAGTGTCAATAACAACTACTTCGGGATCCGCTAGTAACTCATTCCATTCTTTTGAATCTAAATGTACGCCACAAACATCTTGTGGGTTAATATTTTCCACCCCTAAAGAGACAATTTCTTTGCGCAATTTGACCTTGGCTTTTGCAAAAGGATTGAAGTCGTTATAAGTCGGTCTAAATGCTAAATCTTGTAAATTCTCATAGGTTTTTATGTAAGACATTAATGGCCCTATTTCTTCTTCTTTGCCACAAAAACTGCCGTTTATTCCTTCACTTGCTAAGATGATAGTCCCTTTAACTTGATTGTCTTTCATTGCTTTTAATAGTGGGTCTCTCATTAATTCATAATCACTAAGAGAAACAAATTTATAAAAAGTTACAATTACATATGGTTTCATTTTTTTACCTAATCACACCGTTTAATTGAGGTACTGCTGGGCAGTTTTACCGACATAGATTGTGCTATAAAAGCGATAATCGTCTATTTTACTATTATTTTAATGGTGAATAAATATTTGAAGAGAATTAGGCTAGAAAGCTCTCAAATGAGTACAGAACTTTTAGCCTAATTTGAAGGACCTTAATAATAATCAATAGTCGTTGTGGTCACATCAATAGGGTCGGAATCAATGATGGTGACTGGATCATAATAGATAGGTCTTACAACAACAGCTCGTGGTCGTGCAATGACCGCGGGAGCTGCTACTACTGTGGGTGTATAAGTCACAGAGCGATATTCTAAGACTCCGGGACTTGTACAACAGCCACAGGCTGCTAGAAAAACAATCATTGGGGCTAGGGCTATCCATTTCATAATTAACCTCAAAAATGTTATTCTCAGGTCAAATTGTAGATTATTTGTTCAGTATTCTCCAGTTTATTTTCTTTGTTCAAATTATTGTTAACTGTTTAACATCCATGTATAATTTTTCACCTTCCTGTTGATAAGGTTTACTTATGAAAAAGCTGTTATTACCTTTTCTCTCCGTTTTAAGCGTTATTTTTTTCTTAGTTTCATCAAACAGCTATGCTAATAAAAGGGAAAGGACAATTCGGAATGAAACCGCTAAAACTTGGTTTATTGTAAATCAACCTTGCTCGAGACGTGAGGTATACGTTAAATTTGACCGCTCTGAGCCTAAAGTCTGCGAACAAGGTAGCTTAGTCAACCAGGGTTTCTGTATATTACCCCCAGGACAAATTACTCAAGTCGTCTATGGTGGAAATGGAAAGTATCATATCTGCGGTACTCTCGTATTTACTGATGGGTATTCTGGAATAACTGTTGATTACTTTGACAACTCGACCAGTTTTAAAATGTATAGTTCAAATGCGCAGCTTATTAATGATGATCATGCTAACATCACTATTTTTAATCGCTAAGTAAACCTAATCATTGCAAACAGTAGATTTTGGTAAGAGGTCTGCATTTGACTTAATCTTCGGAAGAGGGCTTATTATTCAGATAATAAAGAAAAGCCAAAAGTTGAGCGACTGCCAGATAAAGTTTGGGAGGAATTTCAGCGCTTAATTGAACTTCAGAAAGTAAAGCAGTTAATTCTTCGTTTTTTTGTAAAGGAACGCCGTGTTTTTTAGCGGCGCTTATAATCTGTTCTGCAATCATTCCCTCGCCTTTCGCAGTCACTCTAGGCGCTGATTTTCCATTATAATGAAGCGCGATTGCTTGCGTTTTATCTTTTTTCATATCCGTATATCCAGTAGGCGTAAATTGCAGGTATCAATATCTCGTTCTTCTAAGCCCAAATGTACATTCCATAAACGTAAGGTTAGACCAAGATTTGTTAATAGATCGTCAAAGGCTTTTTGGTGGGTATTTAAAAGCTCAATGGTATTTTGCTTTTCCGCATTAATTTGAATATCAATGGCCATATCTTGCATTTTTAATTGAGCTTGAATATCGCCTAAATCAGCCAAGCTTACAGCAAAACTAATGGACCAACTTGAGGTTTCCGTCGCTTCTTGGCGATGCTCTCTAATTTGTATGGGAATAATATCCACGCCCGAATTAGTGCGTAAGGGGAGATCGAGCATCAAGGTAAAAGGTTGATCCGCCGGCTGAAGTAAATTGGTCAATTGGGTGGTTTTAATTCTTGCCAAGACTTGCTCGGTCTGTTCACGGAGAACATTTAAAATGGTTCCCATTGATTTTTCTGCAAACGAATGAGCAAGTAATTGGTGCATAGGCTGTGGTATTGCGCCGGGAAGGGGCAAGGATTCTCGGGAATTGGCAGGCAAAGCTGCGCTAGACGCAGCTTTAGCTCCTTCATTAATGAGCGTATTCAGCAAACGTAAACATTGACCCTTAAAATCGTTTTGTGGATTAGCCGAGCTGATATTGCGTCGCCAATTCAACAAAGCAGCTTCCCAAAAAAGTCCGCTATTGGCGATCCCTTGACTTAATTGTTGCGGAAATTCAGTGATAGACGTAATGCTCATGAATAATTCATTTATTCGTTGCCTAACTACTGGGGGTAAATTGATGTTTTCAAGAGCAGCCAGGGTTGCAAAAAAATGAGTCGCCGGCGCTTGTCTAGGCAAGGTTTTGGCTAGAGCGGCTTCCATCGGAGTTAACGGGGGTGATTCACGTAATACTTGTAAAATAATTGTTCCTTCATCGGTTTTCATGACCTTAACCTGCAGTAAATCACCAGGTTCTAAATGCTGCGAAGTTTGTGCATTAATATTTTCGCCATTGATATTGATAAGTACCTGATTTTCAGCGAGTTGTTTGACAACGACCGCTTTTAAAACCTGGCCCACGTACAGTTCGGTATCAGGTTTGGTCAATTTAAGTTCTTGGGTTGGATTGAGTCGAATACTCGGAGTGTTTGAAAGATCAACAGGCATCGCATTATTCCTTTAATTTGCTTGTCATTTATAAAGCCATTTCACTATACTGATTCCCATTATATCGGCCGATGTGGTGGTTAACTTAAACCTATCGCTGTTAAAAGGACTAAGAAGTCTGCTAAGACTTCATGAACAGGGTGTATTAATGATGTTAGACAGAGCTAGCGTTGTCGATGAACAGTTTATTAATTGTGTGAGCCAAGCGAATTTCCCTCCAGTACTAAGTTCAACCAGCCCAGCACAGGCTAAAATGGATAAAAAAGTTACCATTGAATTGTTTGATTCCCAAATTAAATCCCGCCTCTTAGATCTTATTGCGCGCCAACTCAAAGAAAAAGGCTTGTCTTACTACACGATTGGTAGTAGTGGCCATGAGGGCAATGCTGTATTTGGCCAGGTATTTCGCGCCAGTGATATGGCTTTTCTACATTATCGCAGCGGTGCGTTTTATTTACAGCGGGCGAAACAAGTGCAGGGTTGCGATGGCGCTCGGGATATTTTGCTATCGCTAGTCGCTGCAGCCGCGGATCCCATTGCTGGCGGACGTCACAAAGTGTTTGGTAGTGTGCCCCTGAGTATCCCTCCTCAAACGTCCACCATCGCCTCTCATTTACCTAAAGCGCTTGGAGCTGCAATTTCCATCACACGAGCGAAGGAATTAGAGATCCACTCAAAATTACCAGCCGATTCGGTAATTCTCTGTTCTTTTGGCGATGCTTCAACGAATCATGCTTCGGCGCAGACAACCTTAAATGCTTGTTCCTGGATTGCTAGCCAGCAATACCCCCTACCGTTGGTTTTTATTTGTGAAGATAATGGGATTGGAATCTCAGTTCCCACACCCACCAATTGGATAGAAACCTCAGTCAGACAACGTCCGGGTTGGCATTATCTTGCTTGCGATGGTTTAAACCTTGCCGATGTCTATTTAAAAGCCCAACAGGCGGAATATCTTGCAAGAATTAAGAAACAACCCGTTTTCTTACACATGAAATGTGTACGGCTATTAGGCCATGCTGGTTCTGATATTGAATCACAATATAACTCGAATGCTGAGATTGAAAGGCGTGAAGCAAATGATCCCTTGTTACATTCCGCAAGTTTGTTATGTCGTGAAGGCTGGATGACGACTCAGGCCATATTGGATTTATATCAAGATAATAAAACGCTGATTCAAGCGAAGGCGATGGAAGCAATTCGCTTGCCTAAGCTTGCAAGTGCAAAAGAGATTATGTCTTCTTTATTGCCAAAAATGCGCAAAAAGGGCATTTATTTACCGCCAGCTAACGCGCAGCGTGCGCAGGTATTTGGGAGTTCTTTTAACCAATTGTCTTTAAAACGTAATCTCTGCCAGCATATCAACTTCGCCTTGACTGATCTGATGATGCAACATCCCAACATGTTGGTTTTTGGCGAAGATGTTGCTAAAAAAGGGGGCGTTTATCGGGTGACTGCCGATTTACAAGCTCGTTTCGGTCAACGCCGTGTGTTTGATTCTCTGCTGGATGAAACCACCATTTTGGGGACGGCAATTGGTTTAGCTCATAATGGATTTTTGCCTGTGCCCGAAATTCAATTTTTAGCTTATTTACATAACGCTGAAGACCAGTTGCGTGGCGAAGCATCGACCTTATCTTTTTTCTCCAACGGCCAATATCAAAATCCAATGGTTATTCGCATTGCTTCTTTAGCTTACCAAAAAGGGTTTGGCGGCCATTTTCATAATGATAATTCGATTGCTGTACTACGGGATTTACCAGGAGTGATTGTGGCTTGCCCCTCAAATGGTCCTGACGCGGCGAAAATGCTGCGTTCCTGCGTACGGATTGCCCAGGAAGAAGGGCGCATTGTAGTGTTTCTTGAGCCCATCGCTTTATACATGACAAAAGACTTACATGAAACAAGTGACAACGGTTGGCTTTTTGACTATCCACCCGTCGAACAAATGATTGAACCGGGAGAGGTGGGGGTTTATGGCGAGGGAGAGACCGTCATCCTAAGCTATGCTAATGGTTACTATTTATCGCGACAGGCTGCGAAACTTCTTGAAGAAAAACACGATATTGCGGTCAAAGTAGTCGATTTACGTTGGCTAAGCCCCTTACCCACTGAAGCAATTCTACGTGAAATTGCTAAAGCAAAACGTGTATTAATTGTTGACGAAGGCCGTCAAAGTGGTTCCCTGAGTGAAGGATTAGTGACAATGTTGGTTGAGCAGGCATCAAACCGCCTGAAAATAAAACGGATTACGGGTGAAGATTGTTTCATTCCATTAGGTACTGCCTGGCAATATTTATTGCCTAGTCGTGATTCTATTGTTGAGGCTGTAATAGCTTTAAATTCAGTTAAAAGGGAGAAAGATCGTGGACGACTTGTTATTTCTTGATGAACAATTACATGATGATGAACGTATGATCCGCGATAGCGTCGCGCGTTTTGTTAGTCATGATGTAATTCCACTCATGGCTGAATCATTTGAGCATGCTCAATTTCCAAAACAGCTTATCAAAAAATCAGCGGACCTAGGATTATTAGGCCTCACTTTACCTACACAATATGGCGGCGCTGAGGCTTCTTATGTTGCCTATGGCCTAGTTTGTCAGGAGTTAGAGCGAGGTGATAGTGGATTGCGCAGCTTTGTGTCTGTGCAAAGTTCTCTGTGCATGTACCCGATTTTTCGTTATGGCAGCGAAGAGCAGAAAATGCGTTTTCTTCCCGCGATGGCAGCAGGGGAACTCATTGGCTGCTTCGGGCTTACCGAACCGGATTCAGGCTCCGATCCAGCAAGTATGCGCACTCATGCCAAAAAGGTAGACGGCGGATGGCGCTTAAATGGAGCAAAAATGTGGATCACCAACGCCCCGATTGCTGATCTTGCTATCGTCTGGGCTAAAACAGATGATGGGATCCGAGGTTTTATTGTTGAAAGAGATTTCAAGGGTTTTAGCAGTCCTGAAATTAAACAAAAAATGTCCTTGCGCGCATCAATTACTGGCGAACTGGTCTTTGAAGATGTTTTCGTGCCTGAGGAAAATTTATTGCCTAAAAGCGATAAAGGCTTAGGTGCCGCGCTCAGTTGCTTAAGTCAAGCACGCTATGGAATCGCATGGGGAGCAATGGGTGCTGCAATGGCTTGTTTTGACATCACCCGCGATTACTTGCTTGAGCGTCAACAATTCAACAAACCGCTTGCTTCTTTCCAGCTCATTCAAAAAGATTTAGCCAAAATGTATACCGAAATTGTTAAAGCGCAATGGATGAATTTACAAATCGGTCGCTTAAAAGATCAGAAGCGCGAAACGCCAACGATGATTTCTTTAGCCAAAGGAAATGCCTGCAGAGAAGCCTTAAAAATCGCTCGTAATTGTCGTAATTTACTGGGTGGAAATGGAATCAGCCTAGAATATCACGTCATTCGTCACATGCTGAATTTGGAGTCTGTATTTACCTACGAAGGGACTGACAATGTACATACCCTGGTCTTAGGACGGCATATCACCGGAATCAATGCATTTGGTTAATTGGAGAAAAGAAACTGTTTCAAAGCAGCGAAATGACGCTTTGAAACAGTTCTTAAGTTATTTAGGTTGCATACCTAATATGCTGCCAGTGTATCCCTGCTGTACAATATCAGGATCTGCTACCCCAATTCTAAGCAATCGGCCAATTTCTTCAATTTTAGCAGTCTTAGAAATGCCCTGACTAAAGCAACAAAATAACACACAGATGTAGCTTAGAAGACTATATTCAGTCCAACGATTTTCTAAATAGGTCTTATGTTCTTTCAACTTACTACGTTGCTCTTCAGTTAACGTGTAATTCTCGTATACTCTAGGTTGCTCCGAGGAATTTTGTGCGTTATGAAAAAATGTAGAGGAGCTTGAATTAGACCTACCCGTTTTAGTGCGTCCAGTAGATTTAACTGGCTCTTCTTTTTTAGACTTAGCAGAAACGTACTCTAGGTCAGACATTAATTCAAAGCGTGATTTTAATTCTTGACCGGGTTCAAACGGGACTAATACCCACGTGGTTGAAGAAGGAATAGTTTGAGAGCAGTCTACTATTTCCATTAGCAAATTTTGAGTGTACATGCTAGTGTCAAGCCGAGATTCTTTTAGTGTAATCTTTAAAGAAGTACCATCTTGCGCAAGTTTATATTCACGAAAGTTATCAGATGTTGTTGGTGATTCTATTTTAAACGGAGCCCATACCCTATTCTTGATATCAAGTTGAAAAAAACCCCTCTCCACATTCTCTGCATCGAATTTATAAATAACCTGTTGGCCGCCCATATCAACGCTATAATACCTAAACATTTATCTACCTCTAGATTCTAAAGCTGCTAAAAATCAGTGATACTTAAGAAATATTAAGTAAAAATTATCAAAATAATAGACAACGCTTTTGTGTTCAATTATTATACCCTGAGATAAAAAAACAATCAATCATGTTTATCGGTTTCGTTAGGATTAAATAAAGCGTGTAGTGATCCAGAGCCGGTCAATCTAATTAATCTGAGTACTATGCAATAAAACCAACTTATACACTTCTTGTCTTTTCAAAACAGACAAGTTATTATCCCCATCCAACTTCGGGGCGTAGCGCAGCCTGGTAGCGTACTAGCATGGGGTGCTAGTGGTCGAAGGTTCAAATCCTTCCGTCCCGACCAAGCCCAGTAAGGGTTTTACGAAATCCCCCCAATTCAAAAAATTAGATTCGATCCAAAAAACGATCCAAAATTGTGATTGTACTTCTGCTAACCTAATTAACCCCATAGATACGCGCAATGTAAGAATGCTAGTTTTTGTGAGAAATTATTATTAGGAGATTCTCTCTGGAGATAAGGACAATCAATGAGTGATGTAAATCAAACTTCAGTAAAAAGTTTAGGTATGTTTTCAGTGCTTGAAGCAGCCTCAGAAGTGAAATTCTTTTTTTTAGTTATAACATTTATTCTTTGGACTGATAATGTTTTTTTATGCTTGCATAAACCTGGAATTATCGAACTGATTAGTACCCAAGAATAAAAAAATATAAATTTACCATTAACCTTACTTCTTGTTTTTGTGACATTTTCATTTGCGAGTTCAATAATCCTTCCTTTTTTGTCTTATTGTATAAATCAAATATATTTAGAGTTCTTATATCAAAAAGTTGAGAAGTTTTTTCATTTTGATTGCAGTTCTGAAATGCCACGTGACCATGTTTCCGCATATGAGCTTAGAGAAGCTGCTTATATGGCTAAGGATAAATTTTTGCTCGACATATATAATTCTTATGAAAAAACAAAATCAGAAAGAGAGAGTTTTATTGAAAAATTGGCGTCAAGGTCACTTTATTGCTTAATTCTCTTATCAATTAATTATTTTAATTACGGCCAAAAAAGCTCCATTTCGCTCTTTATATTAAATTACTTAGGTTCTCACGAATTAATATGGTTTTGTTTTATTGGCTTGCTGTGGTTGGCATTTTTTAATTTTCACATAGACAATAGAGATTATGTTTATTGTCCAAGCCTATATAGAGAGAATGAGGAGAAAAAAAGACAATGTATGCCTCAATCAGACTATGTATCCTTCAACAATATACGGCATTTTTAATTATTAGAATAAAGGAATTATGTTTTGATATATATGAATGAACCACTAAAAAGATCCATTCAGGTCAATGAAAAGGCACGACCAATAAAAATAGCTTATATCGTACCATCTGAAAATAACATTGATACTCATTGCATTCTCGATGCCGCTTTCTTTGAGTCTTATACTCGGTGGTGTGGGGCACTGACTTTATTTATACCTACTTTAGTTAATAATTTATTTAATACTAGTTATTTGGACTGGTTAGCTCATTATGATCCGGACATAATTTGTTCTTACTCAGATTTAACGGAAGATACCGTTAAACAAATTTCTGATGCTTGCAATCCTTTAATCTTTTTTAAGCACCAAAGGAACAACAGGGTTGATGGATATAAGAGTTACATAGTGGATTGGAATCGCGAGCTTTCTTTACAGCCATTATCCTCTATATCTACTATTATCCAGATGTTAGCTCAAGTACCTTTTGATAAGAAGATTGTACTTGTGACTCAGATGCAAGTTTATGAGGAGCAAAGATTTTTTTCTGACAATTTCGGTATAAGACATAAAACTGATGGTTATACTCGACCATTAGGAGGGCTTTATGAAACTTTATTATACGACCCAGAAAATAAGGTTTCTTTGGATGCTACATTTACGACAAACTCTCATGTAGAAGTGTTTACAAAAATTAGTGATAATGAACTGACTACAATGTATGAATTATCTGCTGTCTATGCAGAAAATCATCCTAGGAACTATTGGTCAGATTATTCAGACAAATTTAAGTTATTTATAGGAGATACAGGCTTAGATAGAATTAATTTTTGGAATTCTCGACTTTTAACCTCTAGCGGGTTTGGGGCGATTATCATTAGTCCTGAGTCACTACATGATAGTGATTTCAATCAGGCTTTAGGACATTTTCTTAACAAGAATAATTTTCTTTGTTCTGGTGGTGGTGCGCCAGTTGTGGAAATCAGAAGTTTTAGCTTAGAAGAGTCAGAACTTAAAGAAATTCAAAGTTCTATTCAGCAAGTAACTCATAATTATGTTTCATTGTCAGTAAACCCACAATCCTTGATGCTACCTAAGCAGATTTCAAGAGGTCATTATACTGCCTCATTTGATATTTTAAGTCATACTTTTAAGTTAAATGAAACTCTAAATAAAAATATTGAAGCAAGTAAGCCTACTCATCTTTTAAATATTCCTAATAGATATGTCTCTCTTTCTGATGGGCAATGGGTTATAGATATAGAAATTGAACGAGAAAATAATTTATCTAGGGTTATAAATTCACCGGATGTATGGAGAATTCCGAAGCGTCCAGATGTAACTAGAATCTTCACTGACCAGTTCAGTAGAGTCAAAATAATTTAATTTCAATTATCCCTATAAATAAAACCCCTTCGCGACTTAGTAATGGCAGTAAAATGGGGTATGACTTACGCATTCCAAAAGATGAGCATTTTTTTAATTCTGTACTTTATGGAAGTTGGAAAAATTTAAATCATTATGATCTACGTTTAGTTTTTAAACCTAATCCTTATCAAAAATGGAAAATCTCTGACAAAGGTCAATACTTGAGGGGTGTCATCTCAATGTTAGGGCATCTTGATATTGCTTATGAATGTCTAACAGGAAAATTTTGGAGAGAGGTGCTTAGAAGAAAGCAGTTAGTTAATACAATATCTAATTCGGAAGAAGTATCTAAAAATATATTTACATTTAATGAGCTTTATTCTGTGCTCGATAAGGATCAAAGTATTAAAGAAAAACTTGTCAGTGAATATCGCTTTGAGAGCGAGAAATTGGCGAAAAAATATATTAAAGCCAACTTTGAGGATTCTTTAGAGTACCTTGTTCATAGGAATGTTTTCAGCCGTATTTATCAATGGCGATGTGAGTTTTGTGGTAAATCTAATGTTGTTTCCATAGATAATTTGAAAAATATTAATCATTGCAAAATTTGCATGGAACAGTACAACTTACCCATAAATTTTGAATGGAAATATAGATTAAATGAATTCGTTTGGAATGCCTTGTGCAAGAGTAATAATGGATTATCAGTTTTATGGACAATCGGATTTTTACATGAAAACCTACGGGATGACTTTTTTTATTTACCAGAAGTACAGTTATTTAATGATGCACGTGCTAAAGCACCGACGATAGAAGTAGATTTGCTATGTGTTATTGACGGAAAGTTATATGTTGGTGAAGTTAAAAAAACCGTTTCCCAATATCTTGCTAAGCAAGAGGATATAAGCAAGTTTATTGAAGTAAGAGAATAAGGCCTGACATAGCACTTTTGGCTTTTGAAACTTGGGGCGATAATGAGGAAGATATTCAAGCAGCAAAAGAATTTATATCTGGTGTAAAGGAAATGATAAAAAACTTGGATCTTTCTATTCAAGTTCAGATTTTAGTGGCAGTTGATGAAGATCCTAAATTTAATGTGCATCAACCGCTTTATCCTCAGGTAGGTCATAATTCTCGTGAGTATTGGAACACTTAATAACAATACGTTATCAAGCCAAACTTTCAAACTTTCAAACTTTCAAACTTTCAAGCTTTAATGCCCGAATGCTCTTTAGATTATAATGAGTTTATAGTGAAGACAGCTTGCTGGGGTTAATTATTTCTGGACTAAAGTTATTTTTCAATTATTTCTTTATCCAACCTTTTTCTATACGGAGTCTGCAATTCTATTAAAGGAGGGAAGATTTCTCCTACTTCAACTTCTAGCGTAAGAGCAATTTGAATCAGGCTCTGCATAGAAATATTCTGTTCCCCACGCTCAACCCGTCCTGCGTAACTCCGGCCTAATTGTGCGGCAGCAGCGAAGTCCTCCTGAGTGTGATGTTTAGTAGTCTTGTGTTAACCAGTGAATAAACTTTATAGGTGAAGATTTCTTGTTTTCTGTCATCAATGCGTATTTCTTGCTGTATATCCATGAAGTTATATATGGTATCCATCTGAGCCCCATTTACCAATGAGGTTATTTCTACGCTTTCTGAATATTCTTTAATATCTAGATTTATTTGCTCTATAAAAACGCTTTCTAATCCATCAACATGGCCTTTCAATACTGGAAATTCCCACGGAATATTGGGATAGGAGTAATCGTTCTCGCAAATGGCAATTAGCCAAGCAATCTCTCTTATGGTTAATGGAAATAAATCTGCTAATCGTTCTAAATTGATATCATATGGGGTCGGAGCACATTTTTTGAGACATAAACTTATTTTTTTCTTAAACTCAGGCAACGACTCATTAATCATACTTATTACTCCATCAAAGTAAAATCATCACAGAGGGTGCCAAGCAGAGGTGATGAAACCCTTTGTTCTCCCCGTCGGGATAGCTTGGCTAAGGAATTACACGATGCAGCGATATTGTTGAATAGATAATTCGGAAATTCCGAATTATCTATATATTTGAACTGTTGCAATTCTTGCAACAGTTGAGATTAACAATCTATATGTTTTATTATTGATTTTAAAGGTCTTTATTCGTGATTTTATCCTACATCTACGCGTCAATTTGTAAAGTTTTTATAGCTAGAACAGTCACTCTCTGATTATTTGCTAACATATATACTAGCACTACTGGTATCGCTGGAAGATGATTCTCCAGATATAGTTGTATTAGCTGTCAAACTGTAAGTTCCTACATTAGAAAATGAAGATGTTAAATATAAGTTGGTATCATTGTAATATGAACCACCTGAATTTACATTGTAGGATCTAGAATCATATATACAGTTACTACTGTCTGCGCACAACTTCATCGCAACATTGAACTGTTTTGTTACCTTTGATGTATTCTGCATTGAAAAGGAGTGGTGTCCATTCATGTATATATTTTGATAAATTTTCCCATAAAAAGAACTCACTGATGCTCGAGCACTTGCTGAAGAAAAAAAAACATCGTTGCTATCCTCTACATGTCCTGAAGCATTTCCGGTTGTCCAAGTTTGATGCGAAGTCATCTCAACTCCTGGTGCAACCATTTCAGCACTAACATTTGTCATTGCCCCGAATAAAGCTAACGATAGTATGATTTTTTTCATTAAATATTCCATTAATTAAGATTTTTAGAAAAAATACGATTTAAGTTACTTATTGTCAATCCTTAAGAGTTAATTTTATAGGCACTTCTAAATATAAAAAAACACTTACTGATCTTTAGCAAGACTAATTGACTTTAGCTGTAACTTATTGAGCTGATGATGAAGTAAATTGCTATATGAAAGGATAGGGACAAATTGTCCCTGCCCTTTATCTGCATGACAGCAAATTTTGATTTTTAGGAGTCTTTTTTACGCTCATCGATACGGTTGAGCGTCCTCTATTTGTGTACGGACGGCAACTACGTATTATCTTTTTTAAGCTTAATTATGTTTTCACTCACAAGTTCCAAAATGGAACTTGTGCTATTTTTAGTTCATTCATTAATTTTTACGCTCTCATTTTGAACTGTTTCTAAAATGGAAATAGTTCATCTAGAGTGAATAAGGAATTTTTCCTTAAGTTAATTGTTTTTATAATATTTAACTCTTTTATTTTTAATGGTTTTTGATGGATTTATTCCTAATCTTATCCCTTTTTATTCCTAATTTTTTCTTCCTTTAATTGCCATGTAGGTATTATTCGGCAATCAATATTTTTACTATTATTCGGATTTGTCCTTTTTTGCATGTGCAATTGTTTTAATCGTTTTCTCAAAGTCGCTATCACCATCTGCTGAAGCCTCTATTTGTTTTTGATGAAATAATTCGTATTCTTGTTCAGAAAATTGCTTGGCTAAGTCATGCGAAATCTTTCCAGCATGAGATAATATTTCACGATCATTTAAGGTCAAAAACCCATCTAATTTTTTTATCCAATCAGCCATCGTCATTGGAATGCGACGCATTGCTTGGCCTTCAGCAAATACAAGATATTGTTCAACTAAGTTATTTAACGCGGTTAATTCGGCTTCATTTAGGTAATTTTTAGCAATGCTTACATCCTGTTTTCTTGGTACATTGCCTCGCCAATTCGTGAGTCCCATATTAGGTTTAGAGCTGTTTGCTCTTGTTTTGACAATCTCCGCTGCTGTTTGGCCTGTAATAGCCCAATGCAGTTTATTTTGAACAGTTGTAAAGAATTTTATGCTGATATCTAGCGTTGGATCATAGTCTACACTGGTAGCGTAAATATCAGTGATTTTCCTATAAAAACGTTTTTCTGAAGTGCGGATATCCTGAATGCGGCGAATTAATTCTTCGAAATAGTCAAACGGTTGATCTGGATTTTTTAGTCGTTCATCGTCTAACACAAAGCCTTTAATGATATATTCATGAATTCGTTGCGTAGCCCATTGTCTGAAACGCGTAGCCACATGAGATTTTACTCGGTACCCAACAGAAATGACCATATCCAGATTGTAAAATTCAATATCACGAGTAACATTGCGCTTACCTTCAGTTTGAACTGTCAAATAATTTTTGACAGTTGCCTCTGGATATAATTCTCCTTCATCAAAAATACTACTGATGTGATGGCTGATGTTTTGTTTACTGCTCTGAAATAACTCGGCCATGTGTTTTTGTGACAGCCAAACAGTTTCATTTTCCAAACGAACATCAATTTTGGTATGTCCATTTTCTGTTTGGTAAATAATAATTTGAGATTTCTGCTCCATAATTCCTTCCAATTAATTATCTATATTTCAGTTCGTGACAAATTGTCAGGATCACATCTTTTTACTACATCGCTGTTTGCTTAATGGAAATTGGTACTACATTGTCTTGTAATAAATTCTCAAGGTAATGACTCCATTTAATTAATGCTTCTTTACGCTGAACAAGCATCTCATTTCTATTATAAGTAGCCATAATCTTAGGCATTTTATGGCCTAGGCATTTTTCAATAACCACTGGATCAATATGTAGTGCTTCGCCAAGCTGTGTGCAAAAGCTACGTCTTAAGTCGTGTGCTGTCCAGTGAGGGATGCCTACGCGCTCTTGAATACGGTTAATGGCTCTTGAGAGCGCTTTGGGACTTAGTGGTACGTCTTCCTTGGCAGATAATACAAAATCAGATTTGCAGCTGTATTGAAGCTCCCTAAACATTGTTTTCACAGGTTCGGTTAAATGGATCCGCATTATTTCATCTTGCTTCGTATGTTCTTTGGGTATCGTCCAGAGTGAGTTTTGATAATCAATTTCAGACCACGTAGCGAGCCGCAGTTCACCGGAGCGAATGCCTGTATGTAAGATAATTTTTATGGCAAGTTTTGTTTGTAGTGACATGCGGCTATTATAGCTGTCTAAAAATAATAACAAGGTTTTAATCTCATCTGTTGTTAAGTAGCGATCTCTTGGTTTTTCAATGCCGCCAATATCCCGTCCTTGTAATAATATGGCTGGATTTTCTTTTAAAGCTCCACGTCTTACCCCATAGTTAAAGGCCTGTTTTAATGCTGACAAAACTTTATTAGCATGGACTCGCGCACCTCGTTTTACAATTTTATCAAGCGCGGTTGTTACTAGGGCAGGGGAGAGTTTGGCTAATTCAATATCCCCAAGCAACGGCATAATATCCGCATCGATGAGTTGCTTGATCTGTTGAGGTTGTTTGCGCTCCTTTTCGATGTAATTTTCGTACCATCCTAGGACAAGTTTTTTAACGGTGTTAGTTTTAGCATCATCAAGTTTGGCCAAATGAGCTTTAGGATCTACACCTGATTGCCAAAGGTCATAGAGCGTTTGGTATGCTGCTCTTGCTTGATCTAGGGTCATTGTAGGGTAATAGCCTAGGGTGATGCTGTGATCCTTTTCTGAGTAGTAATAACGATATAGCCAAGCTTTCTTCCCTTGAGGCGTTACTCGAATATAAAAGCCATTTCCTTCAGTTTCACGATAAGTCTTGTCTTTGGATTTTAATCCGTTGATGTAAGGATCTCTAAATATAGTTTTCTTCATATTAACTTAATTCTCTTCGATCCAAGTCGATCCAAATAACGATCCAAATTATTTTGGATCGACATGAAATCATTTGGTAATAATTGGAAACGATGATATAGATATAAGCTTTATATATCAATGGATGAAGCCATTATTTGGAAATTTATGGAATCATTTGAAAACGTCAGGAAACAGCATGGGGTGCTAGTGGTCGAAGGTTCAAATCCTTCCGTCCCGACCAGTTAAATCAAGGGGTTGCGACTAAACTATAGCTAGTAATCAATTTTTTGGTACCAGTTTTGGTACCGATATGAAAAATCTGGACACTTTCGGCTCATCCCCATTACAATTCTTTGTTTGGATTTATCTAATTTTATAGCGGCTATTAGTTGCCTCTTTTTAGTAAATCTGGCTTTTGCATTTTGCCATATTAATTTGGGTTACTTGCATGTACTCACAAAATTTGTATTAGGATTTATCTGTTTAATTTCATTTTTATTCTTAGGTTGTATTTGTATGGCAATTGCAATTCATACAACTTTTAATTTACTAGCGGTCAAAAAAATAAGGGAATCTTATGCTTGATTTGATTCCGATATTGACGAGCAGCATGGCTTTTCAATTAATATTAACAACGGTCATACTCCTTTCTTTTTATAATTATGGAAAAAAAATAATTTTCCGATTTTCACCAACTATTGCTATGAAAAATTCAGTAATTGAGCGATACCCTCTTAACCAGATAGTAGGTGTTATTGAACTATCAGTTGTAGCTTTGTGCCATGTATTTTTTTGTCTTTTACTCGTAGCACTTTATAAAATCGACTTGGTCTCAATTTTTAGAAACACAACTTTCCTAACTTGTTTATATGGGATATTAATTGGCATTGGTTCAGTTGGTGTCTCTATACTACTATGTTCTGTTGGTATGAAAGCCTTGGAAATGATTGCGCCTGAAAAAGCACCAAAATCCTTAGATGGTTGGATGGCTGTAGCGAACGCCGGATGGATTCGTCATCACAAACATACGATTAAAGTTTTACCGTTTTATCTGGCTTTATTAATTATCACGCTACAAATTGGATCAGAAGAGGTTATTTTTAGAGTAGTGCTGACGCATATCTTTATACCCTAAGGAGCCAAAATTGCTTTAATGGTTTCGATTTTTCTGTTTATTTATATGCAAACACTACATATGCCATCTAAAACAAGCGCGATGTTTCCTGTCATTGGCGCAACTGTTATGGGAATAACTCATGGGTTAATATACTTGGAGAGCCCATCGATCGTGCCTTTAATTTTATCGCATTTAACGTTTTTTATTTTTACAATTCTCTAATAAGGGTGTGTTGCAATGGACTATGGATTATCGTTTTTACCAGATATTGCCGAAGAGAGTTATACCGCTGCTGAGTATTTTCAGAGTGCACTCATGCTTTCAAAGATGGCTGACGAGGCAGGTTTTAAAACAATTAAAATGACTGAACATTATCTGCATTCATATGGTGGTTATTGTCCAAGTCCATTAATGTTTTTAGCCAGTGTGGCAGCTATAACAAATAATATCAGGCTAATGTCCGGCTGCATTCTTCCGGTGTTTAATCATCCACTTCAAATTGCAGCAAATGCTGCTATGTTAGATGCAATAAGTTCTGGTCGTTTAGATGTCGGTTTCGCAAGAGCCTATCTTCCTTATGAATTTTCTGCCTTTGAAGTTGATATGGATTCAAGCCGCGAAAAATATCAAGAAACTATCTCAGCTGTGAAACAATTATGGATTGAAAAAAACGTTAACATTAATTCAAATTTTTTCAATTTTAATCAAGCAAACTCATTACCAAGACCAACCCAGAATCCATATCCACCATTATGGGGCGCTGCGGTTAATTCCTGACAGAGCTTTGCCTGGCTAGGAGAGCAAGGTTTTAATTTATTGGTGACTCCCCCTCTAACGGGATTAAGTGATTTAGTCGATAAATTAGATATTTATCGTGAAGAATTTATTCCAAACGAAGTAAACAATAAATCTCAAATAGCACTTAGTTTGCCTTTATTTGTGGCTAATGATCAGTGTGAAGCAGAAATAAATGGGGATAATTATCTATCGGAGTACATACGAGTTTGGGCTGATGCAGCGGACTCCTGGAACAACTCATCATCTACAAACTACCCTGGATATACAGGCATGTCATATGCCTTACGTCAAAATACACCCCAAAACATGAGGAATACTAATCAGGCAGTTATTGGCACCCCTGATTTTGTCGCTAAAAAAATAAGTGAAATAGCCGCAGTGACAAAGGTAGATCAGATTTTATGGCAAATTGATTTTGGAGGACAAAAATTGAAATCCATGATGAATTCCCTCTCGCTATTCATTAATGAAGTGTTACCTAAGATAAAAATGTGAGCTGAATATGACTCAATATAAAATAACTTTTAAAGAAATATTATTTTTGGCAATACCAATAATTTTTTCAAACTTAATCAGTGCTTCCTCAAGCCTGATTAGCATGTTCTTACTTGCTAAAATCAATTCAGACGCTCTTGCAGCAGGAGCGATAATTACCAGTACTTATGGGTTTTTAATTATGATGGTTATATCCATTTTATATTCCGTAATTATCCTGATTGGGCATAGCAAAGGAGGAGGTCGTGATCACGAAATCGGTGATATTATTTCTTCAGGTATTACTATAGCCTTTATTATTAGTATTCCTCTAATGGTTATTTACTTAAACATAGCCCCTATTTTACAGTTTCTTCACCAACCCATAAAAGTAAGCCAAATGACAGGGGACTATTTCCAAGGTCTTGCTTATGGTTTGTTTCCTAGCCTGATTGGTGCTGTTTTTACACAGTTTTTTTTAGGTTTAGCAAAAACAAAAGTTACTCTCTACTTCACAATTATTGGGGCATTAATAAATAGTATAATAAGTTACTTCCTTATCTTTGGGCATGACTCCATAAAACCCTTAGGTTTTTTTGGAGCAGGGTTGGCTTCATCGATTACAGCGTTTATTCTTCTGGCCTTAGTATTAATTTATGTTTCATCAAACCCTGAATTTCATAAATATAAGATTAGGATGAATTCTTTTTTCAATCTTGGATATTGTAAGGTACTTTTTAAAGTCGGCTTTCCGATTTCCATTCAATATTCAACGGAACTCTTAGCCTTTTCTACGATAACCTATTTAATGGGAGTCATTGGTACCGACGCTTTGGCTGGGCAACAAATTACACTTCAATGCTCCATGGTATCAATCATGATAATAATGGGTATTTCCCAGGCAGGTTCAATTCTCATCAGTCATAACATGGGAAAAGATTCAAAATTAAACAAATCTATTATTTGCAAGACAACGATACTATTTGGCGCGCTTTTGATGCTAATCATGGGCTTATCGTATTGGCTTTTTTCAGATTATTTTATTTCATTTTACTTGGATATTAATAATCCTTCTCTCCATGAAATATCCTTGATCGCGAAAGAATTGCTGATTATTGCAGCCTTCACACAATTTTTTGATTCAATAAGAAACATATCTGGCGGCTTACTTCGAGGCTATGGAGATACCAAAACCAGTATGTGGACAGGGCTGGTTTCATGTTGGGTCATTGGCCTTCCTCTTGCGATCTTTTTTGCTTTTCCATTGCATTTTGGCGCTACTGGTTTACGTTTTGGAATCATGATGGGAATACTTTACGGTTGTATTCAATTAATTAATCGCCTAATTAAAGCAAATCAAACGCAGAGTTTTACAGTTACATATAAAGCTACAGGAGATGCACTATGATAGAAATGATTACTGACTATTTTCAAAATATCATGAAAGTAAAAGAGTACGTAAAAAAGGACGATATGAATAACTACGATGAAGTTATTAATGGATCATATAATGTAAAAAATACTCAAATAAGTAGAAATCTATGCATAAATGGGCAGGCAATATTAAATAAAGATGTAATTGTTCAAAACAATATGACTGTAAACGGTCGATTGATAACACAAGATGTAAGTTTTGAATCTGATTTAACGGTAAATGGCACCACCACCTTAAATGGAACAAAATTAGCCGGAAATGCAAAATTCAGGGGAAATTTGGATGCCAAAGATTCAGAATTATTAAATCCTATTGAAATTCTTTCTGATAAATCTGTTTTTGATAATTGCAAAACAAAAAATCTCATTATCAAAGAATTACCAAGCAAAAATATTGTGCAGCGTGTTAAGTTAATTAATAACACTGTCATTGCGGGTGATATCATTTTTAATTCAGGTAATGGGGAAGTCTATTGTGATAAGAGTGTAAAAATTCATGGAAAGATCATTGGTGGTAGGCTTATTGGATAAGTTTAATTTTATTTCTTGAGTGATTCTTTTAATGAGCGCAACCAAGCTGTTTTATGATCTGCGATAGGTACTTAATAAAGGGGATGTTGTATGAAAGCAATTAAGACGAGAATCATTCTTAATGGTTCAATCAAAGATGCATGGGCTGCGTTGACAAATTTTTCTCTTTATCATGAATGAGTCCTGTAATTAATATTGAAGGTAGCCCCATGCTGGGAGCAAACTTACTAGTATCCATTCAGATAAAAAAAAGCAAAACCATGCAATTTAAGCCAACTATTATTACATTTGAAGCTGAATCTGAACTCAAATGGATGGGCAAATTATTTAATAGCCAATATTTTTTTGTAGGTGAACATTATTTTAAATTGCGTATGTTGGATGCTAACCGGGTTGAATTGATTCATGGTGAAACATTTACCGGAATATTGTTGCCATTATTATGGCCATTTATTGCTAAAAATACTCTGGTTGCTTTTGAGAAATTCAATAAAGATCTTCAGACTCGTCTTTCAACCTAGTATAAGATTAATGAGCTACGTCAGGCTTATTTCCAAAAAAAACACAGATGTATTTGCGGCTATTTGAAAATACATCCTGTGTTTCTATCTATAGGTAATTTAGAGCAGCTTAGTCATAAAATCTATAAAAACCCGTGCTTTTTGACTCAAATATTGATCGGTTGGATAAACCAAATACATCGGCAGTGAAGGTGGTCGATAACAATCTAGAATTGAAACAAGTTCATCGGTTTCGAGTTTTTGCTTCACGGTAAAGGCTGGTAAATAAACTATGCCCAAACCACTTACCGCCAGATTGCATAAATCGATGCTAGAGTTTATACGGGCATTCCCAGTAATGGGAATCTTTTTTACCTTTCCTTTTTCTTGAAACAGCCATGTGAAATCATAATTATCAACATGATCCAGACAATTATGATGTTTAAGATCATTTGGATGAAGTGGTACTCCATTTTTTTCTAAATATCGGGGAGAAGCACAAATTATTTTTTCCCACATCCCTAATTTTTTAAAATGAAAACTGGAGTCAGGTAATTCACCACAATGCATCACCAGGTCAAAGCCATTGCCTAGTAAACCCAGTAGATGATTTCCGTGCACAATATGAATTTTAAGTCCAGGGAACCTGTTTAAAAACTCATGCAATTGGGGAGTAACATAAAAATGACTAATGGAAACAGGAAGCCCGATTTTTAAAACACCATTAATCTCTTTTTTTAAGCTTTTGATATTTTTATGGGAAAGTTCCAAGGCTTCTAAAAGCGTCCTGACCTCATCATAATAAAGTTGGCCTGCTTCCGTCAGCGTTACTAGACGAGTAGTTCGATTCATTAAACGAACATCCAGTTTTTTCTCAAGTCTTGCAAGACGTCTTGTAGCAATGGATGGGGAGATATGTAATTCAAGTGCAGCTTTTGAAAAGCTTTTATGTTTGGCAATCAAACAAAATACCTCTATGTCTTCCAGCAATTCCATTACTCCTATTATTGCATTTAATGCAATAGTATTTTGATATTCTTAAATATTATATATTGAATCAGTGTAAATTATAATGTGTTTGTTATTTATCATTCGGAGAAAAAAATGACAACACAATACGAAACGGGAATGACCCTTCTAAACAAACTACATGGTAAGCATACGGGTAAAGCGCTTATGGATAACGTAGGGGAAATATCTCCAAAATTGACAACCATGGGTATTGAATGGGTGTTTGGCGATATTATGCAAGATAACGCGCTTGATTTGAAAACGAGGGAACTCACCATTATTGCAAGTCTAGTCAGTCAGAATGGTCTGTCAGCACAAATTAAAGCTCATATAGAAGCAGCACTGAATGTTGGCGCTACCAAAAGAGAAATTATTGCATTAATCGAGCAGCTGGCTATTTATGCAGGATTTCCTTCTGCAAATAATGCCATGTTGGTTGCAAAAGAAGTATTTAAGTGACAAGGAATTTTTAAATCTATTATGAAATGCATAGTAATATATTAATGAATAATTTAAGCAGAAATAGGGGTGTAGCAATCATGGTAATCTTTGACGAGATCGTAGAAACATCCCTATTAAACACAACATCATTAAAATTAAAACACAAATAAACCAGTATTTGGGTAATCCCCCCATTTTTAACTGAATCTAAAAGTAGAGGATTAGGCCGCTAGAGCCAATTTTTGCCTTGGAGGAATCCCTCCAATAGCAGTATTAGGACGTTCATTGTTGTATGTCCATAGCCATTGTGTTGCATGAAGTTGAACTTCTGCAATAGATTCAAATAAATATTGGCTTAGCCAATCATATCGAACCGTTCGGTTATAGCGTTCAATATAAGCATTTTGCTGTGGATTTCCTGGTTGAATAAAAACCAACTGGATCTGATTTTTATTAGCCCATTGCTCTGACCTATCCCCCAAAAATAACACCATGACATTGATGAGATTTCCATTAAAAT
>NZ_LNXY01000020.1:584731-664893 GCF_001467585.1 Legionella drozanskii LLAP-1 | reverse complement strand
GGTTAAAGTGTCGCAATTCATGCCAAAGACTTAAGTGGATATCAGGCTTTTTCGGGATAATTTCAGATAAGCGACGCATCGAATGAGTTACTTACGGGGCTGTATACAGTAGGTATGTTTTCGTCATCGTCGTCTTCATGATCGAAAGGCTGGTCACCATATTGAAACAGCCAAACTTGCGTTTTTCCTTCGACCCATTTCAAAAAAAAGACTCCACCCTCATCATCTTCCGCAAAGGGTAAAGTTTCAGGGCCTAAATACTTAGAATATACGTTAGTAGCCCACCATATATTGAGGCAACCTACTAATTTATATACATTAGTGATAGATTACTTTACGTCCACGCCCTGAAGAGTGGAAGTATCTAATTATGTAAGGAAGCAAAATGAAATTATCAACTTATGGCATGTGGGAAAATCCTCGCCTTGATTTAGTGAATGCTCTTTTTAAAGATTTAGAGCTTAATTGTAGTATGGAACAAATTGATAAAGCTTTACTTGAACCTGTGATAACTAAAATTATTGATACATCCTATAGCTATCAACAAAAACTGCAAATAGAACAACCTCAACTTAGCTTAAAAGAAAAAACTCTAGCCACTTATAAGGTAGCCTTATTCACAATGTTATCAACTTTAGCGGAATCGTTGGACCGACCTGAAGAACCGTTATACCCTTATGTCGAAAAATTTATTTCTGAATCCTTGGCTTTGTCTAACCAAAATATTGATTATTTAATGCAGTTGGCAACAATAAGTAGGCAAATCAAAATAAATGGAGTTACCGAGCTTTATGGGGATAATTTTTCTATGTCTTATCCCATATTAGCGCAAACATTACCTTTTAATGATGTTCAATTAATTGAAAAAGCGACAAATGCAGTAACGGAGGCAATTCATAAGGATTGTCCTACTGAAATTTATCCAATAATGGCAGAACATATAAAATATATGAATGAAATTACTGCTCAAAAATTGGCTGACCCGCAATTTGCAGAAAAGTTCAAAATTGAAACAGGTATGACAATGGAAGAGTTTAAATCTCAAATACGATTGAGTAAATTCAAAGAAATACCGTCAGTAAGTTTGGTAGGGCACTTTAAAATGACAAGCCAAAAAGAAACAGTTAAGGAAAAACCAGCTACAACTTTCTCAGGCCCCTAGTCAGACTATATACTTAACCTCGTTTTGCCAAAGTAAACGAGGTTAAGTATAATAAGGAAAAAATATCAATCTTGGTATCCGCATTAAATAGTGAATTGAAATTAAACAACAAACGGCCCTTTTCGTCAGAATCCCGGCCGACCCTCTATTTGTGAAAAAATGAGAAAATTTCTCGTCAATGCTCAAAAACAAAATATCAATTAGGCAAATAATTAATTCAATTGATCCAATTTAAATCTAATTTAATGTTTAAGTGACTTGGCTGTTTCATTGCTCCCCAGAGGCCTTCCTTAACATAAAGCCTATTAGGTTTTTTGTGCTGAATTATTGGTATTATTAGGGGTTTGGAGTCCTCACGACCGAAAACGTACGTTAAGCAAAAATATAGTTTTAATTAAGAACAAATTTGATTTATTTATGTTTTTCGAAGGTATAAAAATCTCATAAGCCAGTTGATTTGTTGTGTTTTAATCACCTATAAATCATGGGGTTAGTGCTTAGCGTACGTTTTCGGTCGTGAGGACTCCAACCCCCTTATTAGATAATTTTTTTGCTGACTATATTGACGATATAATTTTTGATTGAGCTTTTTGTTCGAGCTTTCAGAACTGTTTTCTCTTATATGATCATTTTCATCCAGTTTTATTCCTTTTATAAATTTTATTGAGCTCAAATACTTGGATTATCTTTATATCTATAGCATAGCAAAAATCCAAACAAACATAGAAATAGTCCAGAAATTAGAAATACTATATCTGAATACATTTGTTCCGTGGATGATACTCTTTGAATCACGTGATGTAATTGTAGGATGGAATGGTCGATTATCCCTTCCACTATATTAAATACGCCCCACCCCAAAAGTAATAGACCAATAAAATAAGAGCCATTTTTCCTTTCTCCACTATTATTGAGGCCCTTCCAAAGAAAAAAGATTCCAAGTAAAGTTACAAGCCAGGTAAACGCATGGAACATGCCATCCCAAAACATATTTATCTCAACATTAACCAAAGTATTTGGAAAATAAATATTTGAAACCATGTTGTGTACTTGCAAAATTTGATGAAAAAGTATGCCATCAAAGAAACCGCCTAAACCCACTCCTAATAAGAATCCCGCTACCGTTAAAGGATTTTTGTTATTCATTTATTTAGTCCCTAAAAAGATAATTTTTTATAAAAACACCATGATATAATAAAAATGCAATTAGTAAGAAAATAAAAAATGGTAATGCAGTTAGTAGTAGATTATAAAAAAAATCTTGATTGAAAATTCCTCTATGAACCTCCTTCCCTGTTCCTGACAAACAAATAGGACATGCCTTAATAATAGATAATTGAAATGTGTATAAAAAAAACCCTATAATTAATTTTTTCATATCTTTCCATAAACCTAAAATTTTACTATTTTTATATATTTATAATGGTATATATATACTATAAAAAAACAATAATTCCTCTTAAATAACCGTGCAACCGCTGGATAGATAAAATATCATAGTAAATCTGATGTTGTTTGGATTTATCTGTAACATATCGACATCTTTTGAGATAAGCTTTAAGAGATAGATATTGCCATTGACCTATCCCCCAAAAATAACACCATGACATTGATGAGATTTCCATTAAAAATGCAAGATTGGAGACCTCAAGATGAAAAAACGTTATACAGAAGAGCAAATCATCAAAGCGATTAAAGCCCATGAAGCTGTTACAAAAGTTGAGGATATATGCCGAGATTACAGTATTTCCTCGGGCACTTTTTACAATTGGCGAAGCAAGTATTCAGGGCTTGAGGTAAATGAAGCTAAACGGCTTCGAGAGCTTGAATCTGAGAATAATAAACTAAAGCGACTATTAGCTGACAAGCTTTTGGAATTAGAGGCGATGAAGGATGTGCTATCAAAAAAGTGGTAAAGCCAGCTGAAAGAAAGCCTATTGTCCAGCACCTCCTATTTCACTTTAAACTCAGTGAGCGTGTGGCCTGTAAGCTGGCAGGGCTGAGCCGCTCACTCAATTATATGCCGCCTGTTGAATACGCTAAGCAGGTAGCATAAGCTAATAAATCTCATCGAAAAAGTGGTACTAATTCGGGGGAAAGGTCACAGTTTCTCTGATAGTCTAACGTCAACACAAGAATACTGTTTAAAAACATGGCAAATACTTTTCATAAGTCCATTCAAGTTGAAGATAATTTTTTTGATTTAGGTGGCGACTCCTTAATTGCTTAATAAATTATAACCAATCTAAGAAAGCATTATTCCATTCCTCTTTCACTAACCTGTTATTTGAGTGCCCAACTATTTTGTCCCTTTCTGTGAAAATAGATGGACTCCTAAAACAGCATTCGCCCACAAAATTAATCCTTAATTACTCCAAACCTTAAACAAATTGACTACCGGAACTCACCCTACTTCTCTTTTCTTAGTTCACCCTGTCGGTGGATCGGTTTTTTGGTATCAACATTAGCAAACAACTTGAAGAAAAATACACAGTCTTTGGCACACAAGATCTAACCTTGAGGAAGATCAATTTAAATTTCAGAACATTGAAGAAATGGCTGCATTTATTTACAAGCGATCTCATCTATCTATCAGGGCAATCACTTTTGCGGTTAAGTACCGAAATTTCAAAATTATCGAATTATCGAATTATCGAATTATCGAATTATCGAATTATCGAATTATCGAATTATCGAATTATCGAATTATCGAATAGTTTTCGTTCTTTAACTCTTTTTGCTAGTATCTGCTCTTAAATTAAGGCTGCGCGGCAGATATTTCCGATACAGATCGTTATGGGACTAAGATTGTTAAATACAATAATAACTAAATATAAATAAACATTGTATATATTTTTTACATCATTGCGCAAGTGCCAAAGCTAAGGCTCATTGGCTGATACCAGGAATCATATAATAAAAAATATTAAAGATTTTCCTGTGTAATGATATTCAGATGTCGGCAAAATCAACGGTCTTTAGTTCCATGCGTAAACGAGAAGAATTGGACCATATCTTTAACTTGTTGCAAACTTATTTTGGCATTGATTAAATCCAATCGAACCTGTGTCGTCGTTTGCTCTCGCTGATTTACCAAAAAAAGGTTGCTATCCCCTTCATGAAACTTTTTAATTTCACCGTGCTCTACCTTTCTTGCCAAGCGCAAAGAATGAGAAAGTAGATTAATTTGCTGGGTGTACATTCTGATGGCGATAAAAAGATTGGCTAATTGATTACTTAATTTTTCATAGATAAATTTTCTTTTGGTTTTTATTTGTTGAAGCTCGCTGGTTGTACTTAGGAGTTTTCCTTTTGCTTCGCGCTGGCAAAGCGGAAATTTAAAAGAAATACCAACCAGTCCAGCTTGTGGGACTAATCTTGGATAGCCTCCACTCCCATATTGTTTGGAGGTATAGGCCATCGCATCTAAGTTAGGTAATAAATCATTACGAGCTAAATTTTGTTTCATTTTAATGATTCGGTAATAACTTTCCATTTTACGAAGTTCTGGATGATCTTTTAATCTGTCAAAAATGGTGGATGTTTTAATGCTTTTATCGGTTATTAGATGGGGTAGTTGGGAGGTTTTGGGTTTTAATCTTCGCCCCTTCTCATCCCGATAATAAATTGAAAGATTTATCGCTGCTTGCTCCAGCATCATCTCACCTTGATTAACAAATTGCTGGCGTTGGATCATCATTTGCAAATTTTCGGCTATCGCAAGTTTTGCTAACTCGCCTTGGTTTGCTTGTCTTGTAATAGCTTTCTGTCTCTTTTTTGCCAAAGAGAGCAAATGCCTAAAAGTGTTTAATTGAAATCCAGCTTCAACCCATCGCCAATAAGCTTGAATGGCTTCTTGATATATTTTTATTTTCGTTGAAGCGGCATTTTGATTGTTTAGATGAATTGTTTCAGCTTGGGTAAACAGAGCGGTTCTTTCTTTATCAACCGCTCTATTTCGAAGCAAAGGAAAGGACAAACCCACACGATATTCACCACCAGAATTAGTGAGATAATTTTGGTAATATATAGGCCAATCACCTCGTCCAATCCGATATCCACCAAATAATTTCAACCCATTTTTTAGTGTGGGTACTACTAATTCGTTATCTATATGCGTATTAACGTAGCCACCAAAGGGCTGAGAGCGACTGTTAATGTTTAAGCTGGGGTCAAATTTGCCGAGCGCACTGATATAATCTCCTTGAGCTTTGCTTACTTCTAAATAAGCAATAATCACTTGCGGATAAAAGTGATCGACTTTCTCAAGGATATCGGCCAACTTCAATTCTTGGCTAACCATGGAAAAGCTGTTAGAGGAGCTCAATACAAGCAACATTAGAAATATCGGACTAATAAAAACCCTATAGTTTCTAATTAAATAATTGATCATAACTTCCTGTACTCACTATCGCTTTCAGGAGGGAACCCATTGAATTGACGCCAAAGCTCATACCATAATGGCACTCTTCCTAATTGAACCCAGCCATGAACTAATACACCCTGTCTTAAAAATCGAATATTAGGCCAAGGTTCGTTTGGAACAATGACCGCCCGAAACAGGCCCTGACCATTATCTGTAGGATCTATAAATGCAACGGTGCCCCCAAAAGTTCCTACAGCAATTTCAGGCCATCCACGAAATTGAATGGCCGGCCAGCCCTCAAATTGTAGCTGAGCTTTCTGATTCAATCGAACAAAAGGGATATCATTACCATCAATCCAAAGTTCCACAGCTCGTGACTTAGTATCAGGGATAATTTGCGCTAAAATTTGTCCAGCACTCACAACGACACTCTGTTCACCCGTCAACCGCTTAAAAATAGTGCCAGCCACGTGCGCTTTTATCACTTGGGTTTGTTGTCGGGCAATTCGTATATCAATGTTCACCTTATCGATATTAGCTTGCGCGAGATCGTTTTGATATTTTGCATACTCTATCTGTGCAAGTTCGTACTGGCGCTTTGAGTTTATGCCCTCGTTATACAACCTCTTTTGTCTATCTACATTTGATTTTCCTGCCGCTATAGCTTGTTTTGCTGCTTCTATTCTAAGCAGGGTTGCTTGTTTTTCGAGCTCTAAGCGGGATAAAAGTTCAGGGTCGTTATCCGATACATCAACGATTGGCTCACCTGCTTTGATTGTCATACCTTCATCGACATACCATTTTTTTATACGTCCGCTAATGGGCGAATTGACCGTGTGTAATCGTTCTGTCGGCGAATACGCTATAACCTTGCCATTGCCTAATGCAAATTGTTGCCACGGAGTGAATAAAAGGATAAGCACAACGCCTAAAAAAATAGGTAAGGTAATGAATAGGACTACTCGGGGTTTAGGTAATTTTTTTAGAATTGCATAGGAATAAAGTTTCATAAATTCACACTGGAAAAGTGAGAGGATAATGTCCAATCGGATCGTTTACTTAATATAATTAAAAGAGTGCCTTCTAAACTTTGTAATAAGACTAATACCTCTTGAAGGGCCTGTGAGTCGAATAAGTCAAGGCTCCTATCGATAACTAAGAGCTGTGGTTTTAAGAAAAAAGCCCGGGCTATCATGAGTTTTGTCAGCTCAACTTCAGTAAACACGCTTTGCCAATCATAGATCACGGTATGAAGGTCTTCAGGAAGCTTTCTAATTTTATCAATTAACTGTAAACGTTCGAGTAAAGCATAAACTTCTCTGTTTGCAATACTTTTGTGACTTAGAAAAAGATTGTCATAGATGCTGCCTGCGAACCACTGAATACCAGTAATGAGGAGGCTATGATGACGAAGGGGGATAAGATGCTGACTTTCACAGGGGATCCCATTGATGTCGATCTGCAAAAGATTATGTTTTGCGAAACCAAATAATTCCTCAACAAGATGATGACATAATTCAGAGCTGTCTGTTTTGATGATGATTGGGCAGTTAAACGATACTATTGCTTCATGGTTGGCATTAAATCGTAATCGAACATGGTCTAATGAAGAAAGAAAACTGAGAGATTTTTTTTCTTTTTCAATAGGTAGATTCAGAAGTGCGCTGATTTTGTCAGAAGATGCCCTCAAGTCGTAGTAGTTTTCCAATAATGCTCCGAATCGTTTGAATGCATAGATGAACAATCCAAGTACTATCTCAGAGGCAACCAACTGACCAAGACTTAATTCGTTATTGATAACAAGATACCCTCCTAAACCTAAGAGAATACTAGTTGCAAAGGCCGATAAGATATAAAAACCAGCTTGCTGCTTGATGAGTTCTTTAAAATGCTGATTTCTGACTTTTAGGAATTCGACTAGTCTGCGATCGGTTTCGCGAAGGACGAATTGATCATAACTATTAAATTTAAATAAAAAACGGTTAATTAGAATTTCTTCAAGCCAAGTGCCAATCTTGTGTTTTTTATCACATTCCTTTTTTGCTGTATCCACGGCTTTGCCGAAAGGAAGAAAAACAATCAGTAGAACGCTTATGACAATAAATCCATCAAAAATAATAAAAAGAGGATGATAGGCTAGGAGCAAAATTAAACCAAAAAACACTTGTAGTCCCAGATTGATGCCATAAATTAACAGGCTAGCAAGGGATTTTTTTATAGTCACAATTTCAAAAAAGCGATTAACTAATTCAGGCCCATAATGGGTGGAAAAATTTTTCAATGATAAGTGGGCAAGTTGAGTGGTTAAATTCAAACTCACTTTTACCATCAACTTCTGCTGGATTGTTTCGATGATAATCAACTGCCATACACTCAGTGCTCCTAAACTGGCCATTAAGATGAATACCATTAGACTTAAAGTAAAGACAGGCTGTAATAATTTGCCGAAAGCAATTAAATTAACCAATGTCTGGGCAGCAATGGGAACAATCAGTGACAAAATACTGACCAGCACACTAATAATGACAATCGAGAGAATGGTTGACCTGTCCAATACTTCTGCTGTGAGAGAAACTTCCTTCGTCATTATTTCTGTCCTCACCTAGTTATGTACCTAGCTCAAATAAAAAATCATTAAATCATTAATATTTAGGTTTTTTCAATAAAAAAACTCACGCGACTCTATTGCTTTACTAGAATTACTATTTTTAGCAAACAAATACCAATATCATTTAAATGAGGATAAAAAATCGAAATCCAAGCGCTCAAGGTTCTAATTTCAAAGTTGAATTGAAGTTCAATATCCTATTAGGAACGCAAGTTTTTGATTTAAAAAAAAACGGATTTCAAAATAGGGTCTACTATAATATTATTAAAAATTGTCCTTCGCTACGGAGTTATTATGTCTCAAGGTGATAAATCTAAATATACTGATAAACAAAAACGAAAAGCTGAACATATTGAAAAAGGATATGAGAAAAAAGGGGTATCTAAAAAAGAAGCAGAAGAACGTGCTTGGCGTACTGTAAATAAACAAGATGGTGGCGGCAAAAGAAATTAATAAATCAAGCATTTAGACTTAGATATTCATATTATCTAATCTCGGTTTTTTAAACATAGAAAGAAAGAAAAATACATATAAGATAATTTATTTTTCCTATTAATTATACAACCGATCATTATCAGTTAATTGGTCAGCCTCCTTGCTGATTTCCTAGCGCGCTTTTTTGAAATAAAATTTCCTTATAAAATTAATTTACAATGAGCAAATTAATTTCAGTTTAAAATTTTAATTTAAGTTAAAAGCTCTTCTTTTCTTTAATATTCATTTGAAAATATTATCTATTAGCCATTATTAATTTCATTAATTATGAAAAAAATTTAATGAATTTTTTGCAAATAAAATCATTCTATTTGTCCTTTCTTTTATTACAATAATAAAAAAAAGCTTTAGGTCCAGGATTCCTTTCTTATAATTTTACCGTCATTCCCATATATAAACAGATTCTTTTTTTCACGCTGACTCATAGTGCGTGCGGCTTTAATAGCCTCTTGCTGATCTTTGAAACGAAAAGTCTCCAATCCGTTTTCTTGAATAACATCCCACCCCTTTAAATTAGGACGAACATGATAATCTCTTTCCATAGAATTCTCTCCTTATTAGCAAAAACCGAATTCCATATTTATAAATATTAATATAAATTTAGCCTAATTTTATATTATCATTATCATTATAAAAAATAAATTTTATTGGTTAAGAAAATGAGGTAAAACTGGTACTTACTGAAATAAATAAATAAATTTAAGTTTTCTTATTAAATCGGCTCATTAAATCGATAACAAGATAACTTAACGAGATAAAAACCAAATAATACTATCTTTCCTCTAAAAATAAATCTCCATAATTTTATGGTATTTATTTTTTAATGATATCGCTCTAAACTCATTGCTATCCTTCTAGTAAATGCAGCAATAGATTCAAGTTAATAATACCTATCTCTATAGAGCATAGCAGCTAATGATTTGATAAATTTCTAGAACTTAAACCTTACAAATTCCCTATTCTCTGGCCATCGGTTACTTTTTAAAATGCTTAGATTGCTTTCTATGATTTCTTAGAGGTGGACGCTTTGCCTAGATACTGACGCTTTTAAAGCAATTTAATATCGCTTCTTGTGAAGAGGGATCTATAAGTTTCAATATTGCTCCAAACTTGAAAAGGCGCTTTGTTTAGCGAATGACAGTATAAATCTAAAGAGTAAAAAAAGTTTGAGTTTTAAACTTCCTTAGAATATTGCGTATCTTGTAGGAATCCCTTTTTCCAAGCTCTTTACAAGACTTTTTAAAGCGTATCTTGAAAAATATTACACTTTTCAAGTAGCCATCTATCGACTTTTATAATTAAAGCTATCTTAATTATACAGTATTAATTTATAGCTATAACCTGGTTTTTTATTTTCGACACGCTTTATCGCGTTCATCATCACTTAATTGGGCCAATGGTTTAAAATCATCCATAATTCGCATTCCATCTAAAAAGACGAACTCTATCCCTTTTGCCGATTTTATTATTACGTAATAATCGTTGCCAAGATCAAGCTTACTCGACATCTTGTTTATTAAAGATGAACAACGCCAATAACACTTAATATTCTCTAAAGCTTTTGTTGCTAAATTAATGTGCGTGCTAATTGAGGCCTTACTACTATGTGGTATCAAAAAATTCTTGAAGAATTAATTCTTAAAATTAATGAAGAGCAACAAAAACAAGCAAAGGAATTTTTGGCGCTTTTTTTTAAAGGACTCCAACAGTGTGCTCAAGAATCCATTCCGCCGCTGGTCCTTTTTGGCCTTATTGATAAGATGTATAAAAAATATAGCTCTCAAGAAGAGGGAAGCGTTGAACTCACTTCCTTTGCAAGAGATCTGACTGGCTTGTCCATAATCCTTATGAAAGCAGCGTTTGATCCCGCAATTTGGACTGAGGACTTTTCTTATCTTCGACAATCGGCAATACAATCAGCTCTTGGCCTCAACACCTCCTCAAAAGCTAAGCCTAAAACGAAGGTCTTAAAATCAAGAGAAATTGACGACTGGGGCGATGATGAACTACCTCCTACTATTGAGGAGGTTTCAGGGTTTTTGTCTCAACTTGAATTTTTGGAAATAAAAACCCTCCAGGCTTGGAAATATAATTTAACGGTTGATTTTGATCATCTTTTATCGATTCTAATAAGCAATCATTCTGTTGTAGATCCCGCAATATTTATTCATTGTAAACAAGGTTTTACTGGTGTGAGTGAAGAATTTGACGAATTTATTTGCAAGCTTAGATTAATGCTCGCAGCTCGTGTCTATATTAAACAAGGTAATTTAGACATGTTGCAAAGGTTATTGCATCCCGATACCTATAATGATGATACCTTGAAATTACTCACGTTGCTCTGTCAAGAAACTCTCAAACCTGAAGTAATAAACCTATCTTTTCACACAGCAAAACATAAAAAGCATTTCCTTAAACATACTGAAGAAAATCTAACAAAAAGAGACGCTCTTTTTGTTCTTAACATTATTAATAAACATCTAAACAACAACAAGACTAGAAATGAACTTGCGCAATTGGCTCTAGAGCATGGTCAACATAAGATTGCTAACTATCTAAACCATGAAATTGAAGAGTTAGTCGAGCCTAGTAATGATCTAAATGGGGACTTGCCTCAGCTAGTATCTAGTGAAAACGAAGCTCAAGTACTATCTGCAATTCAGATCGATCAACTGTTAAAAAATCGCGCCAGATCCCCCACAATAAAAGCATTTCACGCCTGGGAAAACGCAAACTCTGAATTACTCACACAAATAGCAAAACAGCTTCCCTTTGAACAATTTTCCTCAATTGATTGGAATTCAATCACAGTAAACTCCTTATGTGAACTATTAGAAATTCCTAATCCACAACAACTCTTGTTAATCAATATAGTTGATACTCTCATTGATAACATCGAAACTAAAAATGGTGGACGTTGGACTTCCGGTATAAATTCTGAAAAAGTAACCGCTTTAAAAGCGATAATAACTGAAATCAAAGCAGAAAAAGGATTGTCAATCGAAGATAGCGTCCTGCAAACAAGTTATCTACAGGACATCATGGCAGTGTGTCACATAAAACGAAATCCTTGGCATTTTTGGGCGACTCCCAACAGTGTCACTGAATTTAAACATCTGCTCGAAGAAAATAACCTTGACCTCCCTGCAGCAGAAATGAGAGTGTTCATTTAATTGTGTCAACTCGTAATTATCAAAACCCCAGATTCAATCTATTCTCAAAATAAATAGGTAACTGGTAAATGATAGGCACCCAATTGTGCATGGGCTGATCCATTTTCCAATATTTTTTGGCAGCACAGTAAATAGGGGTTCAGGGCTTAAACCGCCAAATTTCCGTAAGCCTTTTTCAAAATATCATTAATCTTTTACAGGAAAATTAAAATAAGTATCTGTCGTGAGGGATGGCCTCTATACCAGAGGGAATCTAAAGCTTAATTATCGTATTGACCCCATTATCCTGAGGTAAGCCTCCATTCTCCATCGACAATGATAAATTTCTTGCTCAGTTCTTCTACGTTTTTAATTTCGATTTTAATATAATGTTTTAGCACTTCAGGATATTTTACCGTTAGTTCAAGAATTATCTTATGGGTAAAATCTTCTTTATTGGGATGATTCATTATGATTCTCCAATTAATCAATCCGTTTGATCAGAAAACTCTTCCTTGTTAGAGGTAACAGGATCATCAAAATTCCGATTCCCCTCGCCTGGCACAATAGGATCTGAACTATCTGAATTGACTTCAGCAATACTAACTTCAATTCCTTTTATGTTTTTGCCATGTTCAGAATTATCCTTTTGATATTGCTCCATAATTTAGCCCTCCAATTAAAACTACTTAATATTATAGATAATATTTAAATTACTATACCCATAACTAAGAAAAAGATTTGATCTAATTTATTAATTAAAAACAAGTGGATTTTGCAATATTAAAATTTTCGACTACTTTTAATAGTACAGAAATATGATTGAATTACCTTGTCAATTATATTTCTTTCAAAGGAATAAACTATAAATCAAGGAGTACAACATGAATAGAGAGATATTTGAAGGAAATTGGAACGAATTAAAAGGTAAAATGAAACAAGCTTGGGGCTGGATGACTGATGACGATCTGAAACAAATTGAAGGCAATCATCAAGAAATTTATGGTAAATTACAAAAACATTATGGCTATGGCAAAGATGAAGCTGAGAGAGCCGTAGACAAGTTCCGCAATCAATTTAGACAACACTAAAAATTCAGGGTCTCTACTTGAGTAGAGACCCTTTTTTTATAATATCATACGATCTATGTCTAAAAATCTAAGCGAACAAATTCTATCCGAATTTTCAAATCTTCACGGCGTGAGCGGATTTGAATCGGAGGTTAGAAATGAGTTTGTACGTCATTTAAAACAATTAGATCTTGATTATCAAATTGATAAACTGGGTAATGTCACTGGCCGAGTACAAAAAAATGGCCAATTATCCGTTTTAATCATGGCCCACATGGATGAAGTAGGATTTCTTACTCAACATGTCGATGAGCAAGGATTTATTAGAGCTATCCCTTTAGGTAGATGGGTTGATCATATCCTTTGGGATAAAGAATGGCTAGTCCACATCGAAAATCAGTCGTTTGTCGCCTACAGTGGAATGGATCCCCCTCATATTAGTGGTTTATATAAGAATCAGCTTATCGATATAAACAAACTTTTTTTCGATACCGGTCTTACGAAAAAAGAAATAATCGATAAAGGTTTTCGTCCAGGATTAGCAATTACTCCTGCTACTAGGTTCAAGACTTTTGCTAACGGCGAATTTTATTCAGGTAAAGCATTTGATGATCGTGTTGGTTTAGCGTTAATTATTGAACTTTTAACATTGATTAAAAAAGAACCTAGCATTGCCAACAAACTAGAAATACAGTTTGCAGCAACGGTACAAGAAGAGCTTGGAAGAAGAGGTTCCAGAGTGATTTACTCCACTTTGAAGCCAGATATTGTCATCAATTTAGAGGCTAGTATCGCTCAAGACTATCCAGAACAATTTTCAAATACGCACCTAATTTATTTAGGTAAGGGGCCTGCTTTATTTGCCTTTGATGGTACCATGATTCCTGACCAATCCTTACTAAACTATATAGCAGCTATTGCGCATGCCAATAAAATTCCTTTTCAATGGGAAGTCGAAGATTCTTACGGGGAAGATGCCTCATGCTTACAAAAATCAGGTCATGGAGTACCTGCAGTTAATATTGGTATTCCTATGCGCTATGCTCATAGTCATCATTCTGTAATGAGAAAATTAGATTACCAACTCACCTTAAAATTATTATTTTTATGCTTAAAAGGTGCTTTTAATTTTACAAAATAATGACTCATTAATTAATGGATAGCTCTAGGGTAGACTCAGTCACTATAGACTTTATTTTTTGATCAATTTTGTTGGGGAAATTGGGTCTAAAAAATCCCACTGCAGCTTCTATTTTATCAAGCAAAAAACTAGTTCGAGCCACACCCATCAAACTACGTAAGGCATAAATAATTGTTGCTGGAAAAATAGAATGTTGGGCTTCAATATGATTACTTAAGGTATTAATTGTATTAAATTTTTTTTCTTTAGATAGGGTTGGATTGCCTATCGTTTGAGTTAAAACTGCTAGTTCAGCGATACAAACACCATATCGCTCTCTTAGCTTTTCTGGTTCCGAATCGATTAAACAGATCTCAATTTCTTCCCTTAATGCCCTATAAACCTGAGTTAATTCAGATTTTAAATACAAAGAGATCTCTAAACCTCGCATGTTAAGGGCTGATTCATAGGGATCAAGTATTGCTTTTGTAATAAAGATGCGCTTTGCTTTGTTTATAATTGCGTGGAAAGAACGTTGTTTCTCTTGCTTAAGAGAGGGATCCTCCTCCTCCCAATAACCATTAGCATGCTGAGTTATTTGCAAAACAGCATTTTCTAAACTTTTCTCTAGTTCCGCTACGTGATGACCGAGTTTAAATAAACGTTCTACTTCACACTGAAATAATGCTTTAAATGAATTTAATTCCTCACTTTCATATATATCGAGGGGGTTAAGCAAGTTATTAGCAAATTTTTTGATGGAAAATTGTTGAAGATAATTGCTAACCGCAATATGAGTTTGTTTGATCAATTCATGGAAATTTTCTTTCGTCTCTTGTGAGATCTCTGGATAAGTAGTCAAAATAGTGTCACTAAATTGATTAACGATCATCTTACGATCATTAGCTGAGTGAATGGAAATATTTTGTCCTAAGTTATTGATAATCAACTGCTCTAACAGAGAGGGTAATTGACCCAATTTAGAATTTACTTTTTGCTGTAGTTCTTCTTGACTCTGGCTTTTGCTTTCGGTATTGCTAACCTCTCGTTTTAATGAAAAAAGAAATGTTTCAACTTGAATTAATAAGGCTTCTGAAATAGAAAGAGGAATCTCCTCCCTTAAATACTCTACCACAGCATCTCCAGGGGTAAAGAATTCTTCTAAAAAACGAATTGTTTCATTGCATTCAAAATGCAACTCATCAGAAGATTTATCATTAATCAAGCAATTTTGTTCTTTTAGATAGATCAGAATAGTTTCTAAATGGACCTTATTGTTATACTTTCGGCTGCTATTTTTAGCAAGGTATTGACAGTAATGAATAATTCTTTGACACTCAGTTGTGCTAATTTTAGCCTGCACCAAACAAAAGGCCGTAAAATTAAGAATTTCTTCCGTTGTAACCTTATGCTTTGGCATCTCAACCGATTCGGGTAATTCTGGCAGGGGATTAATGTTTTTATAAATGATCATTCTTATGACATCGAAAAAACCTTGAACACGGCCAGTTAATCGCTCTAAATCCTCAAAACTCTCAATTTCCGGCACAGCCTTGAATTCAGCTAGCAGTTCAATCGCAGGATTAGGTGTACCATGAAGCCAGGTAGCAAATCTTTTTTCTTCTTCAACAGTTAAATACGCCATAATCTGATAGTTTAATTACAATTCTGTTCGAAATTATAACAACAAGCCAAAGATTAATCTATCCTCGGAGTGGGAAACCAAGAGCCATGTAAACCATGAGGGACTCGTCTTGGCAATTGGATAATAGCAATGGGAGGCTTTTCTATCTCTTTTGCATTAAGAATTAGGAAGTCGCTGGCATTTCGCTTTTTATCATAAGCAAAAAGAAGCAAGTACCCATCATCTTCTGCTTGCGCATTCGGCTTAGGTGCAAATACAGCTTCCCCTATTTGATATTGCCCACTGAAATCTTGAATCGTCGTTGTTTTAGTTGGTAAATCATATTTCACCAAAGCATCAAAGGTGAAAATATCTGTATTATTTGCTCGAGTTGGTGCGTAAATAAATTGGTAAGGTTTGCTAGTATAATGTGTGTTGAACGTTGGAAATTCAGCCATATAGTCAGCAAGAGGAAGTTCTCGCAGTGTTTTAGTTTGTAAATCGATTTCCATGCGAACCATTTGCGGGGGGTTATTTTCTCCCCCCTCCTCGCTTTTCACTCCGAATTCTAAACAGCTATGGCGCACATAATCCACGATAATTTTATCTTCTTCTTCATAGGCATTAGCAAAATGAAATACAAAAAATGCTTTTGTTTTAAGCCATAGGATGGGCCTGTTTTTATCATCTCGTGCAACAATCGCAATGTTGCTACCTAACTCTGGGCGCCATTGTAAAACACTAGCGCCCTGTTCAGCAGCGTCAAGATTAAAGATTGCGGGACAATCAAAAAAGATTAGATAATTTGCCGTCATGACAAAGTCATGCATCATGGTTCCATAAGCCTTCTCAATGATCGCTGATTCCACCAAGTTCCCTTCTGAGTTAACCCGATGATAGGTTAAAAAAGGTGGCTCCAAATCATAATTAATCAGATATAAATCATTCGTGTCAGGATCCAGGCGGGTATGCGGGCCTACATGCAGCGGTTTGGTGGTTCCTGGATGCCATTCCTCAATGGTATTTAACTCGTGATCCACCTCATAAGCCGGCCCCCCTTCCCACATCGCTAAATACCGTTGGGCATGTTTAATAATATGAATGAAGGCGCCATTCTTAAACGGACCTGGATCATCATTAGGACCAATTAATTTAGGATCTGGAGGAATAGGCATTGCAATCCCGCCATAAATTGCGCGACCTAATTTTTGTTCAAGTAACAAGCCCTTAGTTTTGACATAACGATTGCGATAGTGGAGCTTGTCCTCAAGATACATCGCATGAATCATTCCATCTCCATCGATAGGATAAGTGTAAGAAATTGGATCAAAAGCTGGATTAGAACCATTTCGCATATAAGCGCCCTGCAAATGCTTAGGAATTTCACCCTTTACTATTAAATTTTCAAAATCACTCTCTTCACGAATAGGGGCAAAATTATTTTGTAAACAAGGATTGGCTTGCAAGCGCTTTTTTATTTGTCGTTCACGATACCAAGAGGGATATTTCTTAGACAAATAAAATCCCAACGTCATTGGTGCATACAAAAGAACTTGGTAGATGATTTCCTGTGCTGTAGTCACTCCCCAAGGAATTAAATATAAAACAGCAGAAAAGGTTAAGATAAGCCCCCACATTACGGTGAGCCTTTTATTTACATGCCAAAATCCTGGGGTATTCCAGATTTGTTTGGGGGTTTGCTCATAGGCATATTGGATAGTAAAAGGCTTACCAACAAATAAAGAAAACCAGACGATTAGTGCCAAGAATGCATTAGACAGCATCCAGGCATTTTGCACTACCCAATCGATGCGAAAGAGTAGAGTAAACACATAGACTAAGAAAAAAAATAGCAACGTTCCCCAACTTAAAATAAACCCTTTAAGAAGCTGTCGCCATTCAGAGACCAATAATACAATCGAGCTGATGATTAAAGTCAAAACAATTTCTTGCCGTGATTTACCATAAAAAGCTGAGAATAAGATCCAGGGTAAGAATCCTATAAAGATCTGCCACATAACGGCTCCTGTTTTAGCGAATCTCAGGTTTATTTTAAAAGTATAGCTTGAATTAATTCTAGCGAATCTGTCGCTTGGCCGCAGGGTCGATTTTCAATAGGCTAGAAACAATTGCGAGCAAGATCCATCGATCCCGCAGTCAAAGCCACGGGGATTCGCAATTCATTACACTGCGGGGGCACTTGCTAAATCACGAATTAAATCCAATACTTTCTTTAAGCAAGTCAATCAATAAATGGAATAATGAGATGACACAATTCGCTAAATGCTTTATATGGAAAACCAATGGTTGGGTGTTAAGAGCTTTCTTATGCGCCTGTCTTTTTTTCATCTGCTCTATAAGCCATAGCAGGCATCATAGATATTACTCAGCCTGTCCTCCCTATACCAATTGCTATATAATCAAAGCGATGACTTATTATTGTTTCAATTATAACAAACTAGCATGCACAACCTTATTACAAACACCAGACTGCGAACCCCGCCTTATCTTTCCTGACCAACAAAGCTGCATGGCAATTATCTTGCCCTACTACGATTAATGAGGATTTTGGGCTACCTAAGATGTCGATCCCACAATATCTCCTTATAAAAATAAAGTTTCGACAATGGATCTCGAGCAAAGAATTTATGATTATCAGAAAAATCAAAGTGATCGAGAAAAGGATCAAGCACTGATCAAAAGAACGCGACTTACTCGGGAATATTTTTGTCCTGATCCAAAAAAACGAGCGAAGGACCTTTACAATTTTGCGGCGCAAAATGAAGGAAAAGAATTAAACATAACCCTTAAATTTTCCACACAACGTCACTCATGCTATCTGAGCGTGCAACATGAGAATGAAATACGATATATGGATTCCAATCATGGTGTTTATCTCTTTCGTGATAAAAAAGAGTTTATAAATTTCTATGTTGCAGCAGCCCAAAAAGATAAAGAAAATGGATTGAATTTTCATTTTTATTCGCTTGACGAACTCGTCTATGATGGACATCACCAATTAGCCGAATCTAAAACCCTAGCAGGAAAAATTCGTACTTTACTAACTGGAAGGAAATATCAAAATGACGAATTATCTGCAACCTTAATTATCCAATCGCTTCATTTTATTCTTGGTGGCACTATGGGAAGCTTGGCTGCTTTATTGATGCCGGCACTAGGAGAATCAGCAGTTATAATCGAAATATTACTAGCTGGTTTGGGTGCAACAGCGCTTTCATCTCTGGCAAATATGAAGGGGCATTATGGTTTGTTAGGAATACCTCATTTAATCCAAGATAGTTGGCATAATTTTATGGATGGATACTCCGAATTTGCTCCCTCAGAGCAGGAGCAAATTGATGCTGAAAATGAAGAAACGCTAGAATCCTCCACAATCACTGCATTACTCCAACTGGAAAATAATTTTTCTAACCGTCCCAACAATCTACCTCAGCCGGAAAAACAAGAAGATCCCCAAGAGTCTGAATTGTTCGAAGCTGTAACTGATACTCTACAAGACCAGCAATTGCAGGAACAAAATGCTTATCTTCGTCCAAATTTTTCCTAAAAATCCATAAGTTACTCACAATAACAGTAGATCGATTTAAATTAGAGCCTCCCGCAATTGACAGCAAATTTTATATATTTAAGTATGATAAGTTTGAAAGCTTGCTTGTGTCTTTTTCATCAAATCTTAAATAAGGAGGATAAAAATAATTATGAGTAAATTTAGAAAAATTCTTATCCTTGCCAATGGCTCAATTTCTCTAACTCAGGAAAAAACAAGTAACTCGGGGTATTTTAGCTTTTTTTCTCTCAGCAATATGGCAACTTGGCTAATGTATGATCCCAATAATTTTATCAATCAATTAGCTAAACGCTGCGAAGAAGAATATATGCTCATTCTTGACGGTCCAGGTACTGATATTACTGAGGAAAACGGTTCTCTCTTCAAATCAATTGGCGCTCTCATCGATGGTCACATCGGCTGTAATGGCGTCTCTGCTAATCTTGAAAAAATAAAGCAGTTCGTAGAAAGACATGCCAAAGAAGCCAAAGAAGCCGATGAAACATTACTTATCTGCGGGGTGGGTTGGAGTCGCGGTGGATTTGTTCTTAGCCAAATGCAGGAATGGCTTGAGCAAAAATCGCTGCGCGGTGAAATCGAAATCGAAACAATTCAACTTCATTTGATCGATACAGTTTTAGGTGGACCCACTGACCGGTGGCGATATTTTTTCACAGACCGAAAAGGGAAGCAAAATGTTCCTCTCAATTTAAGCATACACAGTTATCTATCTGACAGTGGCAATCTAAACGCCTGGGAGTCCCTTCAAGAGTCTTTGCCTAAAAAATATCAAATCAATACCCCCTTCTTTAGCGGACTGCTTGATAACACTAGAAATACAACTTATACACTGAAAGACAAGCGATATGTTCATAAGGCCTCTAGCTGGCTGCTCCCCACCTCACATGAGGCGCTGGTAGGCAAATCTCGTAATCAAATAGGAGAATGGGCCGGTCAAATTGTTCTTGCTGATATCGTTCGACATTTAATCGAATTTTCTTTTAAAGTCCACGAGTCTTGGGCAAAAGACATCATCGAAATAGGCCAAATGGCTTTAGATGAATTACGTCAAACAAATCAAACCTCGGTTAGTGATAGAAAATTCCTCGATTTTAAGCAACCTGATACTACGCTTTTTGGCCGGGAAACTCTTTATGAAGAAGATAGTATATATCCCTTCCATGTTATGCCAAATTTTAGAAATTCGTGAATATAATCGCTGGAAAATTTGTCAAATTAGGTAGTTAAGATTACTATAACGAACGACATTTTAGGTTTAAAATCATGAACAAAGAAAAATCTCTAGCATCCATGTTTCCTCTTTTCCTCGTCTTATTTATTGATGGCATGGGATTGGGGTTATTATTTCCGATCTTAAATACTATTTTGATTGATCCGCAAGCAGGTTTTTTGCCGGTCGATACCAGTCTAGGTTTGCGTGATTTTTATTATGGATTAACCATCGGTATTTTTATGATCTGTTGGTTTTTTGGCGCTGCTATTCTTGGCGATTTATCGGATAACGTGGGGCGCAAAAAATCGCTTATGATCTGCCTTATCGGCGCTTTTATAGGCTATTCATTATCCGCGATCGCTATTCTTTATCACAATTTTTGGTTACTAATTTTAGGGCGTATCATTGCTGGTTTTACCTCAGGTAGCCAACCAATTGCTCAGGCAGCAATAGTCGATATTAGTCTTGAAGAACATAAAGCCCAAAACATTGGACTTATCTTGTTATCGGTATCGCTTGGCTTTGTTTTTGGTCCCATTTTTGGCGGGCTACTCTCAGACAGTCGCATAGTCTCTTGGTTTAATTTTGAAACGCCAATGTATTTTGCTGCCGCTTTATCCCTATTAAACGCATTTTTACTCCAATGGTCTTTTCAAGAAACCTTCATTAAAACCACCGATAAAATGACTATTCAATGGCATAATGCGATGCATATTTTTATTTCTGCTTTTAAACACGATGCAATAAAAAAATATTCTATCGTGTTGCTGGTTATGATCTTTGGTTGGTCAAATTATTTTTCGTTTATCTCATTGTACTTATCGCAAACCTACCACTATTCAACCATGCAAAATTCTTTTTTCCTCGCTGTAATGGGACTTGGATTTAGTGTGGGCTGCGGTTATATCGTTAATCTTTGCACTAAGCGCTTTGCCTTTGAATCCATAGTGATCATTGGCTTAACTTTAACTGCCACTTTTGTTTTAGCCACTTTGCTGATTAATGAAGAATGGGTAGCTTGGGTTGCTGCGTTAATGATTGGTATAAGTCTATCCGTTGCTTATTCGGTATTACTCACCATCTTTTCCAACCAGGTTAATCACAATGAGCAAGGTTGGGTAATGGGCGTCACCGGTTCGGTTATGGCACTTTGCTTTGGGTTAACCTCCGTTTTCACCGGTCTAATCGCGCATGTAGGAGCAGTATTGCCTATGATTTTAGCGACAACTGGTTTAGCTGGCAGTGCTGGAATTCTACTTATTGTCAAAACCGGTAACGAAGATACGGATAATGAGGTGAAACAACCTAGCTCCGTGCTTCATTAGAATTCAGTTCTGGGTGCTTCGCGGTGCTTAGCTTGTTTCTTCTTCCGCGATTAAGCGAGCTGTTTTCAATTTTTCTATATGCTGTTCTAAGGTTTGCATGCCCATTGTTTGACCTGTTTGTATAGATGAATACATTTGAGCAATTTTATTTTCACGAATTAAATTGCGGATAGCAGGGGTAGAAATCATGATTTCGAATGCAGCAACACGTCCGCCCCCTCTTTTCTTCAACAAGGTTTGTGCAATTACCGCTTGTAACGATTCAGACAATAAGGTGCGGATAGTTGATTTTTCCTCCCCGGGAAACGCATCAATAATGCGATTCACCGCTTTTGTTGCAGAATTCGTATGTAGAGTTGCAAAAACCAAATGGCCTGTTTCAGCAGCCGTCATAGCAAGGCGAATTGTTTCATAATCTCGCAATTCGCCAAGCATGATAATATTAGGATCTTCACGCAAAGCAGAACGAAGTGCTGATGCGAAGCTATGCGTATCTCGATAAACTTCTCGTTGATGAATCAGACAATGATTACTTTTATGAACAAATTCGATGGGATCCTCTATCGTGATGATATGCTTATTTTGGTAGGAATTAATATAATCAATGAGTGCTGCAAGGGTGGTGCTTTTGCCGGAGCCGCTAGGTCCAGTCACCAAAATAAGTCCTTTGGTATAGGAAGCAATTTTCTTAAACATAATTGGGAAATCTAATTCTTCAATTGTCTTAATTTTTGTGGGAATAATACGAAATACTGCGCTTATTCCTCGCATTTGCGTAAAAATATTAACTCTTAATCGGTATTGATCATCAAATTGCAAGGCAAAATCGATTTCAAGTCGTTTTTGGTAGATGTTTTGTTGTTCTTTATTCATTATTTTTTGAATAACTGCTAACAAATTTTCTTGATCTAAACTAGCCAAATTAAGTGTTTGTAAATCGCCATCAATGCGTAGGATAGGTGGCAAACCTGCGGATAAATGTAAATCAGATGCATTTTTTTTTATTGCTAAGGTTAGTAAGTCGCCGAGGACCATAGTTTTCCATGTTGATCTATTCCGGGTATAAGAATAAACCTATGCACTGATTAAAGAAATGGTCTAACCCTTAATCTTTTTAAAAAAAAAAGGAGAATGCTATTTCCAAATTACCAATTTTTATTGTCAGAAAAGACAATTTTACATCCAACTGCGCTATATATCGCTTGACAAAAGATCATATTTTGTTCATTATTTATATCTTTTTTTCGCCTTGTTGAAATTAGAATAGCTTTGCATTTATTTTAATTCAATCATGCGTTTTATCAAAAATTAGAGAAATAATAAAATTGAGCTTTTTGGTTTCAAGTTTGACATCTTTTGATTCTTATTTTCGGGGTGGTCGCACGGATACTCTGAAAAATCATATGAAATATTATGATAAGAATCTAGAAGAGCTAGAGAAAGATTTTCACAAAACAACCATTTCCGCCAGTCCTGAAATAAAGGCACAGATTAAATCTATTGTAAAAAACTTAAATATTTCTCCCCAAGAATGGAAAGAAGAATTTAAAAAAGAAAATCTAACTATTTATGAATTCCTTCTAAAGCTTGCGAAAAAGGGATATTCACAATCCGATTATATTATTAGCCTCATTGATAAAAAAACTCAGTTCGGAAAACTAACATTATTTTTGGGCGGCAGCGGCATTATCGTAACCCTGATAACAACTTTAATGGCCACATCGACATTGCAGCTCACATGGGAGCTCATTAAAGCCTTTAGTTCTTGGATCTACGGCGCCCCGATATTAGGGTTAATTGGTACTTTTAGCATGGGTCTCTTTGATTTTTACTCGAATTACCATAATCAAAAAGCGACGATAGCCAACCGATTCCGTGATAACTTTTTTCTCATATTAACCACAGTAGCTAAGCTGACTGCTTCTATTCTCCTTTTAGCAGCTGGGGTAGTGATGAGTCCCGTTATTGCTGGTATTTTTGTTCTTGGCTCCGGAATAGATGTCCTTAAAGAACTTTTTTGTTTAGCTCAAGAATATTTTCAATATAAATTCTTCAGTCCTCATCTTAACGAAAATGATCAATTAAGTGTGCACCGTGCCTATGCTCGACGTGTTTTTGGCTATGAAAGCCGGATGTCGTCCTTGCAAATCAATTTACTCGCTGCTTTGGCCATCGTCGCTATTATGGCACTTTGGTGCTTTTTTCCGGGAGGCGGATTAGCTATTTCTATCGGTGCAATCGCGGCAATTGGATTAGTCTATACGGCTAAATATTTATGGCTCAAACATAAAGAGTCCACTTTAAGAGAGCATCTTCAAGAACAGTTGCACGATCTGGAAGCGGTTTATAACAACGAGGAGCCTGTCATGGTTCTTAATGATGTTTCTTTAGATAGCGGGCCAGAACCTAAATTAGAGTCTCCAGCCATTACAGTATCCCAGCATGCTACTAGCTCAACCTATTCTCAGCGCGAAAAGAAAGAACCATCAGCTAGAGAATTGCCGTTTTTTTCTACAGGAGAAAATTTCTCTCGTTTGCCTGAAGAACTTTGCTCCCAAAGTGATCTCTCTTCTCTTTCTACCTCAGAAAAGGATCCTAAACTTAATCATTTGGGCTATATTTGTCTAAGTTAGATAACGCCAACTAAGTAACCCTAGCTTACTCAACCTTATTTCGTTCTGATTACAGCGCTCTAATTTTGCCAATTTTGCTATCCTTAACTGTAAAACTGTTGAGTCAGTAGTCGATAAAATGCTAATTCGTTGATGTTGCGTACTGTAATTAATTTCATTCACATTCCTTTGTAAACAGGGAAATACCCCTAAGTTTTCCATCAAATAGTAAAACTCATGCTTTTTATGAATTAAAACGCAACCGCGTTTATTTTTTAATAACTGTAAAACTTCATTTGGATCACTGGACGGTAGGGCACAGCGCTCGGATCGAGACCAATCTAACGTTGAAATTAGTTTACCTGCTACTGTCTCGAGCTGTAAAAAAGACTCATGTTGTTCAGTCAATTGATTGAGGGCCTTATAATCTAAAAAAACTAATTGCATTTGTGACAAGACTAATAAGGACAATACAGCTATTAGTAAAATAGTTGTTATCAGGACTATCCCTGCTTGCTGGCTCTTCATCCTGCTCGAACCTCCGTTTCAAGCTCCACTGTTTTCGATTTTTCCAATTCCCATATTACACCCACAAAAGTCTTAGCTTGATAATTTTTTACCTCGACTGACATGTTTTTGATTAGCGTGCTTAATTCTTCATTCTGTTTCTGATGATAAAATAAAGCTGAAACTCCCTGTTGATTTTTTTGAACGAAAAAGGCCTCTTCAATCCATTCACCAAGATAAATTGGCTCAACATAATCAAAGAGTCGATTGTGTAAAAGCGTGAGAATTGTCCCCTTGTTTATTTTTTTCGCCGATAAAACTTGCTGCACTTCCGCATGATAGCAATCAGCGATTAACAGCACTTGTTGGGGTTCCAATTGTAAGTCCGAGTGTAGCAATAATTGGTTTTGGCCGACTAATTTAGCTTGGGTAAAATATTCACTCATCCGATTAAGCTGTAAACTATTAGGTTTGCTGACCCTGCTTTCAATTGCAGCAAGGTTTGTTCTTCCATTACGTTGATCGAATGATTTTAGTGAGCTAAGCCCCAAACAGGGAGTAAACCCGGCCTTTCTCACACTATTGCGCAGCAAGTCATTGATCAATTGCAATTCCAAATCTTGTTCTAATAGGCCATGCAGATGGGAATATTGTTGTTTAGAAATCAGATATTGCTGTGCGACCACAGCGATAAGAAGGCTTGCTAACAATCCACTAATCATTAGTTCAACTAAACCAACGCCCTTTTGTTTTTGCATCTTGCCTATCCCTGGTTGAGAACTTAATAAGAGGTGGAGCGCTTTTCATTATAATTATCAGAAAGCACCAGGGCTTGTGAGCTGATTAACACTTGATTGAGAAATTGAGAAAGTTGCCATTGCTGATGTAAAAGCACAATAGAAGAACTAGCGATTAACAAAAGAGATACCGATACTTCGAGTAGAGAAAACCCGTTTTGATTTGTCATATTCCATTCCTGAGGCTGCTGCAGCGCATAGCTTAAGATCGAAGAGTAGGAAATGCAATCCCCTGAACTTATGTCAACGCTGCCTAATTAGGAAGCCTAGATGGAGATACCCACAGCCAAACAAGTTTTCAAAGCAGAAAATTATAGCCGTTCCTTTTTATTTAGCTGTTGGGTAAGATGTGTAATACTCTTCATTTTGCGAATCTATAAGGAGAAAGCCATTGTCCTGCGATTATTACCTGCTTCCTCATCTCGGAATTCGCTCACTACATCCCTATATTCCAGGGAGATCCATTGAAGAGGTCGCTCGCGAATTAGGCATAACTGATATTATAAAACTTGCCAGTAACGAAAATCCGCTGGGCTGTAGTCCCTTAGCAAAAAAAGCTTTGGCAGAACTGTCAGGCGCACAAATTGCCAATTATCCATCACCAGCTAATCATCCAATTTTGTCCAAGTTGAGCCAGAAATCAGGTCTGAGTAAAGAGATGATCACTCTAGGTAATGGAACTGACTTATTGTTTCTTATTTTATTGATTACTTTTGCTTTACACACAGGAAAGCATGTATTAACTCACGAATACGCATTCATTTCCTACCGCCTGCAAGCACAAACGCTTGGTATCCCAATCTCAACGGTTCCTCTTAATCCAGATTGGCAAGTCAATATTTCTGCGATGATTGAAGCCTGTAATGATCAAACAGCGCTTATTTTTCTGGCTAATCCTAATAATCCCACTGGGTTATTTATACCGCCAGAAGAAATCAAACGCTTGATTACTCATATTCCCCCTTCAACCATATTAGTGTTGGACGAAGCCTATTATGAATATGCCTATAAGCTGGGTGATAAAAGCAGTATTAATCTTCTTGCACAACATCCAAATTTAGTCATTACTCGTACCTTTTCTAAAGTCTATGGGCTTGCGGGATTACGTTTGGGGTATGCGATTGCAAATCCCCACATTACTGAATTAATCCAGCGTGTCCAACCCCCCTTTGTCGTCAATACTGCGGCTCTCGTAGCCGCCAATGCGGCACTTGACGATGATGATTTTATTTTACGAAGTTTAAAACTTAACCAGGAAGGAATGCAGCAACTCTTGCGTGGATTCGAAGCCTTGAAAATAAACTCCCTTCCCTCAAGCTGTAACTTTATTACTATCGATTATCAAACTGATTCTCGGCCAATTTATCAATATCTACTCAAACATGGGATTATTGTTCGTCCCTTAATCCAATATGGTTTGGAAAACCAATTACGAATAAGTATCGGCAATGCTCAACAAAATGCCTGCTTACTCGATAAACTTGCAAATTGTCTAGCTGAAATAAATAACTAAGGAGTTACTGTGAAAACTGATTTACGTCAAAAACACTGCGAATCTTGTGAAGGCATTGGCCAGGCCTTGAATGCTGAACAGATTAATAATCTGATGCCACAACTCAATGAAAATTGGGAAATCCAAGCAGATAATACAGAAATTAAACGCTCTTTTTCCTTTGCTGATTTTTACGAAACAATGGCTTTTGTAAATGCATTAGCGTGGATAGCAAATACCGAAAACCATCATCCTGATCTCGAAGTGGGCTACAACTACTGTCATGTGCGCTTTATGACTCATGCCTTAAAAGGTTTAAGCCATAATGATTTTATTTGTGCAGCAAAGGTAGATGGGTTGATGGAGTGAGCGACTTACGGTCAATGCCTCTAATTTCATAGGTTGGGCTAAGGCCCAACCCTATAGGTGAATTCTCGAGGCATAATTTAATGATAATCTATGGTCTCTCATCGATTTCTTTACGTTGTGACGGGAGAAAATCTTTTCTATCAAGGCCCATTACCACTGCAAGTGCACCAGCAACATAAATGGACGAATAGGTTCCAATGACAATACCGATGATAAGCGCTAGAGCAAACCCACGAATCGTTTCACCGCCGTAAACAAACAATGCGACTACCACGAACAAGGTCAATAGCGAAGTCATGATGGTTCGCGATAAAGTTTGGTTAATAGAAATATTCATAATTTCTAAAGGATTGGTCCGACGAATCTTAATAAAATTCTCACGAACACGATCAAAAACAACAATGGTATCATTTAAGGAATAACCGATAACCGCTAATAAACCCGCCAGTGCTTTCAGATCAAACTCAATACCAAAGAAAGCAAAAACACCAAGAATCAATACTGGATCATGCACCAAGGCCACTGCTGAGCTTACTGCCAAGCGATATTCAAAACGCATGGCAATATATATCATCGTTGCCAGCAAGGATACAATAATTGCTAAGGCTCCTTTGGTAGCCAGTTCCTGTCCGACCTGCGGTCCGACGAAATCAACACGTTGTTTTACTGCGCCAGGTAATTGCTCCATGACTTTGTTAACAAGTAAAGTTTGATCGCGATCTGCACGTGGGGCAATACTAATCAATACATCTTTGGAGGTTCCATAGCTAACAACTTGTGCTTCCTTGAAACCTACTTTATATAGATTATCTCGGATCATAGGGAGATCCGCTGCTTGAGGAAAACTCACTTCAATCTGGGTTCCCCCTGTGAAGTCCAATCCCCAATTTAATCCATTAATTAACAAAGCACCAATGGAGAGCACAAAAATAAGCGCAGAAAACATGGCTGTCCACTTACGTGCGCCCATGAAATCTATGTTTGAATTTGGATTAAAAAATTCCATCTAAGCCTCGTATTTAAATACCAATTGATAATTTTTTCACATTACGACCACCGTAGTACCAATTTACGATAGCTCGTGTATAGGTAATGCTGGTTAACATAGAGGTAATTAATCCTAAACAGAGAATTACCGCAAAACCACGCACAGGCCCAGTACCTATTGCAAACAGGATAATACCGACAATAAGTGTTGTCACATTCGCATCAATGATCGCCGCGAAAGCACGATCATAGCCCGCAGAAACTGCCGCTTGCGGTGAGAGCCCATGCCGTAGTTCTTCGCGAATTCGCTCATAAATGAGTACGTTTGCATCGACCGCCATACCAACGGTGAGTACGAATCCGGCAATACCCGGTAAAGTCAATGTTGCTCCGATAATTGACATTAATGCACTGAGCAAAATTAAGTTTAAAAATAGTGCAATGTTGGCAACTAACCCGAAGAAGCGATAATAAACTAACATCAGTATTAGAATTAATCCCATTCCTACTTCCAGGGATACCAATCCTCGATGAATGTTTTCTTTACCTAAAGAAGGGCCTACTGTCCTTTCTTCCACCGGATAAATCACTGCAGGCAATGCTCCAGCTCTTAATAATAAAGCTAAATTGCTTGCTTCTTTACTATCTGTCAATCCAGTGATTTGGAAATTATTGCCTAAAGCGTTTTGAATGACCGGCGCAGAAATAACTCGCTCTTCACGATGAGTCACCCTTTGCTCTACCCCATCTACTGTTTGCGTGGTTGCTTTGGTTTCCACATAAACAATTGCCATTCGCTTACCAATATTTTCTCGAGTGATTTTGGTGAATAAACTTTCTCCTCCCCCACCCAATTGGACTTGTACTGCAGGCGTAGCCGTTTGCTGATCAAAGCTAGAAACTGCGCTTGTAATTGAATCACCACTCAGAACAACCTGGCGCTTTAAGAGAATGGGACGCCCATCCATGGTATATAACTTGTCATTTACTGGCACAGCCCCAGTCTGCTTAGCTACCTGAGCATCATTATCTTGATCAACCAAATAAAATTGAAGTGTTGCCGTACCACCAAGAATTTGTTTAGCTCGCGCTGCATCCTGAATCCCGGGTAAATTCACCTCGACACGAGTCGCTCCCTGCTGCTGTACAACGGCTTCGCCTACTCCCAACTCATTCACTCGATTACGCAAAATACTCATTGTTTGTTCAATGGTGCTTTGACGAATAGAGTTCAACTCAGTAGGTGATAATGACATTGAAACGGTGCTAGTAATTTCAGATTTGGTCAGTGTTAGATTAGGGAATTTTTCTTTAATCTCATCAGCCGCCTTATTCATTAGATCAGGACTGCGAAAACTGATATCGACTCCTTTATCCGCAACATAACGAATTCCAGAATAACGAATTCCTGCTTCACGTAAATCTTGACTGATCCCTTTCATTAATCCTTCATAACGACGATTAATTACGCTATCAACATCAACTTCCAAAAGAAAATCTACTCCTCCACGAAGATCTAAACCCTGCTTCATCGGTTCTGCACCGATGTTACTAAACCATTTTGGTGTAGCAGGTGCAAGATTGAGTGCAACAGTGTATTGGGAATCTAACCCATTTTTAATGATGTCTCGTGCAACTAATTGAGTATCAGGAGAGTTAAAGCGTACTTCAAGATGATCGCCTGAAGTCGTGATTGGAAAATGAGTAATCTTTGCATCATCCAAAAGCGTTTCTACCTGCTGCTTTAATTGTTCCATGTCAACAGGCGATTGCGAAGAAATTTGCACAGCAGGATCTTCACTGTATAAATTGGGTATCGCATAAACTAAGCCGATCACTACAATAGCGATCAGCATAAGATTTTTCCAAAGTGGATATTTATTCTGCATGTGCTTGTCCCAGTATCAAAACTTAAAGGGATTTAATTGTACCTTTAGGTAAAACCGCGCTCACTGCGCCTCGCTGTATACTAACTTCAACTCCGTCAGCAAGGGCAACTTTGATGTATTGCTCATCGATGTTCACTACTTTAGCAAGTATGCCACCCGATGTTACAATCTCATCGCCTTTTTTCAGATTGCTAACCATTTCACGATGTTCTTTTGCGCGTTTGTTTTGCGGTCTAATTAACATAAAATAAAAAACAACAAAAATAGCTGCGATCATTATCAGCGAAAAAGTTCCATCAGGCTGTGCAGCTGGGGTTGCAGTACCTGCAGCTATCGCATCGCTTATAAAAAAACTCATACCAAATCTCCTCAAATCCGCTGTTAATCAATATGCCATTCCAAGGCACCCGATATTTCGAGACAATTCTACCCTTTGCTTCTTGTTGAAAGTAAAGGGCTAATTAAGTAGCGTGACATCATAGCGAGATTTCAACCTCACGTAAATGAACTACTGCGCAATTTCATGATGTTTACAGCAAAGATTGTATCCGATGTTGATAATAATGAGCATTATGTTGAATTAAAAACCGTTGACACAGCAACGGAGTATGCATTAATAAATGATGTAAGTAGGCTCGGGTCAACCGTTGTTCACAAGTTGGGCAAGTACATTTTTCATCAATAACCTGATGTTGCTCGGCCATCGCTGATTCGAGTAAAGCGATAGTACCTTGCTCAGTATAGACCTGGCCGGCAAAAGCATCGCTCGCTGGTTTATCTGATTCGATTAACTCAATTCCCTCATTGATTAACTCATCTAATTGCAACCCATCAAATTCTCCCGCGAGATAGCTCGTTTTCCCCTCATTGTTCCTTACTTGCTGCATAAAATCAGACCAAGGTATTTGCTTGTCATAAACAAGATAGCGACCTGCTGACTTAACTTCATTTCCTACCCTAAAAATGTGAGGAATTTTTGACGAGAGTTCAATTACATGAGTCTCTGCTAACTGCTGGGGAAGAATAACTATCTCAGGCTGTAATTTTAGTAATAAAGCGAGAAGCTCCTCCTCTCTAATACTTATAATACTGCCATCAAAACGGGAACGAAAAGAATATTGGCCTTTGCTATTCGCTTTTAATCTCGCCGCATTCACGACGATAGTTCCTTGCCACCCACAATAACTACGTAAATCGGGTAATGTATTTAGCAATGAGAAACCGGGTTTCATTAATAATTCATCAAAATAATAGGCAACCGTTTCCACGCCTATTTCATGCCAATTGGTTAAAGTTAAACAAGCCCCTGCCTCAGAGGTGAGTATGGGTATGAAATTATTCTTCTTTTTTTGGCTCATTTCGCAACTCCTCTCATCGGATTAAAGCAATAAGCTCGCATCACCATAACTGAAAAATCGATATCCTAATGCAATTGCTTCCTTATAAAGAGCCATTGCCTGAGCGTGACCTATAAAGGCTGACACCAACATGAGCAAGGTCGATTCAGGTAAATGAAAATTAGTTATTAAGCCATTACAAATCTGAAATTGATACCCAGGATAAATGAAGATATTAGTATCGCGACTACAAGGTTTCAGCACCCCATTTTCCGCTGCACTTTCTAAACTGCGCATTGATGTCGTGCCTACTGCAATAACCCGCTTGCCAGCCGCGCGCGTACTATTGACCGCTTGGCAAAGTTCCTCACTCACGGTGAAATGTTCGCTATGCATTTTGTGCTCATGAATTGAGTCGCTTCTCACCGGTCTAAAAGTTCCTGCGCCAACATGCAAGGTAGAGTAGGCTATATTGACTCCTTTTTCTTTTAATTGCTGGATCAACGCTTCATCAAAATGTAGACCTGCAGTGGGTGCTGCTACTGAACCTTTATGCATCGCATAAACAGTTTGATAGCGATCCATATCCAAGGACTCATCCGGCCGATTAATATATAAAGGCAGGGGAATATGGCCAATTTCATTCAACATGACATCGACATCGCCCAACACTTTGCAATGGTATAAATCATCCAGTTTTTGGAGTACTTCAATTTGCCAGTCATTCGCTAAACGAATTAAAGAACCCGCTTTAGGTGCCTTGCTGGCTTTAATATGAGCTAAAAAAGAATCATCGCCATATAAGCGCTCAACTAATAACTCAACCTTTCCTCCACTTGCTTTCTGGCCATATAAGCGTGCAGGGATTACTTTGGAATTGTTCATTACCAAAAGGTCGCCAGGTTGGAAATAATCAGTTATGTCCTTAAATTGTTGATGATTATACTGTGCTGTTTGGCGATTAAAGACAAATAGACGTGAATCGCTGCGATTTGGTAAAGGATATTGAGCAATCAACTCCTCCGGTAAATCAAAATAAAAATCTTGTTTATTCATTTTTCAACCTGGAAACTAAATGGCTACATTATAGGTATTTTAATGAACTTAGACAAAATCATTTTGCTTTCATTAAATTTTACCCTTACTTTAAAGTAGTTAAGTTTAATTTTTTGGATCTTAGAAGTATTATGAAATAAGGAAAATAATCATGCTAGTTACTTTCTCCTGCGACGCTTATGAAAATATCACAATGTTTGGTGATGTAGCAAAACGACTTTTATCAATCATGGGACACAGTGGCACTGTCCCTGGTGCAATAGTAGCGAAGGAAATTCCTGATGCGCTCTCACGTCTAGAGAAAGGAGTTTCACAAAAACAAACGCCCCCGGTAAAAGGACAAAGCGAAGAAGAGGATGATGAGCAGCCTGTGAGCTTGGCGAATAGAGCATTGCCTTTAATTAATATGCTTAAAGCAGCGAGTAAGCAGCAGTGTAATGTGATGTGGAAATAATATTTCCCTCTCACTGTCCATAAATTAAACAGACCCTTCGCCATCCTCTAGATTGACTGGAGGATCCGAGTGATTTATCTAAGTTCTGGCTCAGCGGTTAAGCCGCAAGATAATGAGAATTAAGCAAGGTAAATCGATGACAGTATTATTGAGATCAATTCCCCAGACCAATGACCCCATCAGCGAACTATGCTAAACTAACCCTCCTAAAATCTATGTCTTAAGTACCATGTTATCTCTAAACCAAATCACCCTCTCTCGTGGAAATAAAGTTCTGCTTGATAAGGCCAATATTACGCTTCATGAAAAGCAAAAAATCGGTTTGATTGGCCATAATGGTTGCGGTAAATCGAGTTTATTTAGTCTAATTCTAGGTCAGCTTACGGCTGATACCGGAGAATATTTAATCAACTCCCATTTACGAATTAGCCATCTCTCTCAGCAACTACCCGAAAGCCAAGATTCTGCACTGGATTTTGTTCTTGCTGGAGACGAAGAATACCTCAATTTACAACAACGTTTGCTTAAGGCCGAAAAAGACGGCAATGATGCAGAGGTCATTAGTTGTCATGAACTTCTTACGCAAACAGCCGGCTATAGTAAACCTGCAAAAGCTGCTGCGATTATGGCAGGATTAGGCTTTAAAACGGATGGACAAACCCGCACTGTCAACAGCTTTTCTGGGGGTTGGCGAATGCGCCTCAGTCTTGCACGCTGCCTGATGAAACCTGCTGACCTATTGTTACTCGATGAGCCAACAAACCATTTAGATATGGAAGCCATTTTTTGGCTGGAAAAGTGGCTTAAGCAAAGCCCAAGCAGCATCATTCTTATTTCTCATGATCGCGAATTTCTCGATGCTTTTGTTACTCATATTCTCCATATCGAACATCAAACGATGAATTTGTATAGCGGTAATTACAGTCGTTTTGAACAAACTCGCGCCGAACAACTTGCATTACAACAAAAGATGTATGAAAAGCAGCAGCAAAAAATAAATCATCTAATGACCTATGTGAATCGCTTTCGTGCAAAAGCGACCAAAGCGAAACAAGCCCAGAGTCGTCTTAGTGCGATAGATAAAATGGACATTGTTGCCCAAGCTCAGGTTGACTCTCCCTTTTCTTTTAACTTTTACCCCTGCCAACGCGCAGGTAATCCGCTTATACACTGCAACCAGGTTTCAGCGGGTTATGAGGATAAACCTGCAATACTTAAAAAAATAAATTTATCACTCAATCCTGGCGATAGAATTGCCCTACTTGGCCCCAATGGCGAAGGCAAATCAACTTTAATTAAAACGCTAACCGGCGCTCTTTCTCCGCTTTCTGGCTCGATTCATCGTTCGCCTAATTTACAAGTGGGTTATTATGCCCAACATCAATTGGAAGAATTAGATTTTAAATTAAGCCCTGTTGAAACAATTCAACGCTTATCGCCTGAAGCGAGAGAACAAACGATTCGTGACTATTTAGGTGGGTTTAATTTTCTTGGTGACATGGCATTAAAACCCATTCATCATTTTTCCGGTGGAGAAAAAGCAAGATTAGCCTTGGCGAAACTTGTCTGGTTAAAACCCAATCTGTTATTGCTTGATGAGCCAACAAACCACCTTGACCTTGGCATGCGTGCAGCGATAGAAATTGCCTTGCAGAGCTATGAAGGAGCTTTAATATTAATTTCGCATGACCGACATCTTCTACGCACGACGGTGGATGATTTTTATCTGGTTTACCAGCAACAGGTCCAAGTGTTTAAGGGAGATTTAGACGATTATTACCAGTGGTTACTAAATCGCGAAGCAGGCACAGAAACTCAGCAATCTTCAATTGCTAATAATCCCTATCGCGAGAAAAAAACCCTACAAAATCGCATAAAAAAATTAGAGCAAACAGTCGATCTGCTACATCAGCGCCTTTCACAGTTTGAGAATAGTTTAGCTGATTTATCGCTTTATGAAGAAGGACAGCAGCAGAAGTTACAAACTTTGCTGCAGCAGCAGAAAACCTTACAACAAGAACTGGTACAAGCCGAAGAAGAATGGTTGGAAGCAGTAAATACTTTAGAGGAGCTTAATTAAGCTTTCTTGAAATTCGTCAATTGCGCTGGGTTGCTTCGTCGCTATTCTCTTCGCAATGACGGATTTAAAAGTAATTCGCAAAGACAAACAAGACCAAAATCTTTAAGAATTCTTCAATTGCTGTAACAATTGCTCTGCGGCATGCTGCTCAGCTTTTCTTCGATTAGAACCATAGCCTACTGTCGGTGTTTTGATTCCGCTAACTTTACAAATCACATGAAAGATTTGATCATGTTCCTCACCTTCTATTTTAGATAAACTATATTCGGGTAGAGGTTTTTTCTTGGACTGTAAATACTCTTGCAACTGCGTTTTGGGGTCTTTTAGGTTGTTATTTAGATTTTTATCTTCTAAACGTGAACTATACAGCTTAAGAATCAATTGTTGACTTTCAACAAATCCGCCATCAAGAAAAACAGCAGCAATCACTGCTTCTAAAGCATCTGCGAGTATAGAGGCGCGACGGAAACCGCCACTTTTCAGTTCCCCTTGACCAAGGTATAAAAAATCTCCTAATTCGATTTCTGCTGCTATTTCAGCAAGTGTTTCGCCTTTGACTAAAAAAGCGCGTAATCGACTTAGTTGGCCCTCACTTTGTTCTGGAAATAAGGTAAATAAGGCATTGGCAATGACGAAGCTTAAAATAGAATCACCCAAAAACTCATAACGCTCATTATTTTCACTGCCAGCGCTACAATGTGTTAATGCTTGTTTTAAATAGGCACTCTTTTTAAATTCATAGCCTAATCGTCTACTGAGACGTTGCAAATCGATGCGAACCAACATTTACCTCTTAAAAATAATCCTATTTAAGGATAGGTCAAATTTATCATTACACAGATTATATACTAATTAATAAAGCGCCCTATTCTTGACCATCTTACTCTGTCGGTTTTTCCATCCCAGCTCATCCAGACGATAAATGCTTTGCCGCGCAAATATTCATCAGCCGTGAAGCCCCAAAAGCGGCTATCCGCACTGTCATCGCGATTATCACCCATCATAAAATACTGTCCTTTTGGGACTTCTATATCAAAATCCTCAGCCGCAACCTCAGGTCGAATATAAATATCATGAAGGATACCATTTAAATCTTCTTGGTATTTAGCAACGGCTTTTCCTGAGCTTTCGTCGGTTGTGTATTCAACGAAAGTTTGCTTCATTTCCTTTCCATTAATGGTTAAGACTTTATTGTGGTAACTAATTTTATCGCCAGGGACGCCAATGACGCGTTTGATATAGTCATAACTTGGATCCGGCGGCCAACGAAAAACGGCTATCTCGCCGGTTTTAGGATTAGAAATCGGAATTATTTTCTTTTCCCAAACTGGCAGCCTAAACCCATAAGCGAATTTATTAACTGCAAGAAAATCGCCCACTAGTAGGGTTGGCTCTAAAGAACCAGAAGGAATGCGAAACGGCTCTATTAAAAAAGAACGCAAAATCAATACAAGGAAAAAAACAGGAAAAAAGGAACGCGAATATTCAATAATCTTCCCAGGCTTTTGTTCGGGTGCACGCTTTTTAGCCCAAAAAAGAATATCAAATAAATAAATGATTCCCGTTATAAAAGAAAGAACAACTAACAACAGAGCGAAATTCATGCATTGTTTCCTATTGCTATTTTATTTAAAAAAATCCTATTTTTTCCTATCCGTTTGGAACACAGCCATAAAGGCTTCTTGCGGAATTTCTACATGACCAAGCTGTTTCATGCGTTTTTTACCCGCTTTTTGTTTTTCCAACAGCTTTCGTTTACGCGTGATATCTCCACCGTAACATTTTGCCGTTACGTTTTTACGCAGCGCTTTTACTGTTTGACGGGCGATAATGTGATTACCTAAAGCAGCTTGAATTGCAACATCAAACATTTGGCGTGGAATAAGCTCGCGCATCTTTTCAACGAGGGCTTTACCCCGATTGTAAGCAGCGTCTTTATGTACAATAACTGCCAAAGCATCGACCCGGTCATTGTTAATGAGCACGTCCATCTTGACCAATGCCGCTTCTTCAAAACGTATAAAATTGTAATCAAGCGAAGCGTAGCCACGACTTACTGATTTTAATTTATCAAAAAAGTCAGATACGACCTCACTCATAGGGATATCATAGGTAACCGATACCTGGCGACCGCTATACATCATATTAATCTGTACACCACGACGTTCAATACAAAGAGTAATAATTTGTCCCAAATAATCTTGTGGCACTAAAATATTAGCCCGCACAATCGGCTCAAACATTTGTTTTATTTGCTGTGGAGGGGGCAATTGCGAGGGATTATCAATCATCAGGGTCTCGTCTTTGGTTGTGACCACTTGATAAACTACCGTCGGTGCAGTTGATATTAAATCTAAATTATATTCTCGCTCGAGTCTCTCTTGGATAATTTCCATATGCAGCATACCTAAAAAGCCACAGCGAAAACCAAAACCAAGCGCCTCGGAGGATTCTGGCTCATAAAACAATGAGGCATCGTTAAGACTTAATTTGGCTAAAGCTTCACGAAAGGCTTCAAAATCATCAGCACCGATTGGGAATAGACCCGCGTAAACTTGCGGTTTAACTCGCTTAAATCCAGGTAAAGGAGTAGAAGCTTGATTCTTTTCAAGCGTTAAAGTGTCCCCGACAGGAGCGCCTTGAATTTCTTTAATACCGGCTACAACATAACCGACCTCTCCAGCTTGCAAGACGTCGAGCTTGGTACGTTTGGGTGTAAAAATACCCACCTGATCAATTTCATAGGTGCGTCCAGTTGACATCACACGCATTTTATCCCCCTTTCGTACACTGCCATTGGCAATCCGAACAAGCGAAACAACGCCGAGGTAACTGTCAAACCAAGAATCAATAATTAGAGCTTGTAAAGGGGCATCAATATCGCCTTGGGGTGGAGGAATTTTAGCAACAATACCTTCAAGAACATCCTCCACGCCTACACCACTTTTTGCACTTGCACGAATTGCATCATGGGCCTCAAGACCAATAATATCTTCAATTTCGGCAATCACACGGTCAGGTTCGGCCTGAGGCAAATCAATCTTATTAAGAACGGGCAATATTTCTAATGATTGATCAATCGCGGTATAACAAACTGCAACGGTCTGCGCTTCGACCCCTTGGGCCGCATCCACAACTAAAATCGCGCCTTCACAGGCAGCAAGTGAGCGAGATACTTCATAGCTAAAATCAACATGACCTGGAGTATCGATGAAATTGAGTAAATAGGTTTTGCCATCACGCGCTTTATAATTCAAAGAAACACTTTGCGCTTTAATAGTGATGCCTCTTTCTCGCTCGATATCCATCGAATCGAGTACTTGTTCTGACATTTCTCTATCAGTTAATCCGCCACAAAGCTGAATAAATCGATCAGCTAGGGTTGATTTACCATGATCAATATGGGCAATGATAGAAAAATTACGGATTCGATTTAGATCACTCAACTGAAAAACCTGCTAATAAATTGCGTATTCTAGCTGAATTATAATGCTCAAGCTACTTCAAAATATTAGATTTCAGCGCAAAATCATAATTAGGCTGTACGATTGGGGATTTATGTTCGATGCTCCCTAGGAATTCGCTCTCGCAGAGCGAGCTAAGCTGATTAACCAGTCTTCAATCATAAGGACATTGCAAATAGAAAATAGAGATGATTTACTTAATGAGTTGTGCTGCAGCAAAACTGCTAGTGATGTAAAAAAATTGCTGTTACTTGATTTTCTTAATACAATCGGCGTTTTTTGAATTCAGATAAGGATGACCAATGCAACGATTAATTACGATCTGTTTCAGCCTTATATTGCTACTCGGTAGTTGTATAGCCCAAGCGGACCTGGCATTCTCCCAACGTAAAGATGTGCAGAATTTTATCAATCATATGGTCAAAGAGCACAAATTTGACAGAAAAGAACTCGTCGCTGTGATGAGCGATGTTCAGTTGCAACCTCAAATTATTGAATCAATGGATAAGCCCTTTGAAAAAAAGAGCTGGGACGTTTACAAACAATTATTCCTAACACCTGAAAGAGTCCAGGCAGGTATGGAATTTTGGCGTACCAATCAAGCTGCTTTAGATAAAGCCGAAAAAAAATACGGTGTTCCTGCAAACATCATCGTAGCGATCATTGGTGTTGAGACACTTTATGGTAAACATCAGGGTACTTATCGTGTTTTGGATGCCTTATCGACGCTGGCCTTTAATTATCCCAAACGCTCACCATTTTTTACCAAAGAATTAGGTGAATATTTATTACTTTGCCGTGAACACCAGGTTCCACCCACCCAATATCTTGGCTCTTATGCCGGAGCCATGGGCAAACCCCAATTCATGCCTTCAAGTTATCGTAACTATGCCGCTAATTTTTCTCCAAATGTAAAAATCGATTTAATGAACGATGATAATGCGGTCATTGCAAGCGTCGCTAATTATTTCCATAAACACGGTTGGAAATCGAACCAAGGCATTGCCCAACCTGCTCAAGTCGAAGGCTTTGACTATAAAAAGATTAATACAACTTATAAAACAGCAGTCTATCGTGTTCAGCAGTTGGAAGCAGCCGGAATTAAACCTCTTACTGCAGCAGCAAATACGCCTTCTAAAGTAGGTTTAATTGAATTAACAACGCAAACAGGACAGGAATTTTGGTTGGCTTATCCCAACTTTTATGTCATTACACGGTATAACGCCAGTCCACAATATGCTATGGCTGTTTATCTATTCTCTCAGCAACTAAAAAGTCAGTGGGCAATGAATACCGTTGGGAGAAAATTCGCCTACGTATAATGTTCATTTATTAAGGACGTCAATGTGACCACTTGCTTTCTTTTTACTCAACACCTTAACGAAAACAATTGTTTGAGTTTAAGGTTAGATGCAAAAGGTCAGATTGATGCTCCTCTCGCGCAACGGGACTTTGCGGAAATTAAAACCCTTCAAACCAATGCCCAAACGTATATCGTGGCGTCAAGTCGTCACTTTAGCTTACATCAAATTGAACTACCCTGGCTTCCCGATCGCAAAGCACGAGCCGCAATTCCTTTTGCTTTGGAAGAGCGATTAGCGCAAAACGTTGATACACTGCAATTTGCTTTTGATCGCAACTATTATCAAGCGGGAAGATATTTAGTCGTTGTGGGAGATAAAAATTATCTAAAGGAACTGATAAGTTTTTTTGATGAGCATCAGATCAATTTTGATAATTTAACGCTCGATTGGTTTGCTCTTAAACCTCAAGAAATTGCTATGATGGATTCGTTTTTATTAATCAATGATGACAGTTTTCAGGGTGCTTTAAGTCCAGATCTGATGCCGTTTTATCTGGATAAATGGACTAAAGAACAAACGATTTACTGTTTTTCAGATAGCGATAAATCACAGCTCAAACCCACTGAAGCACAACTCATCGAGCAGGAAGAATCTTCCTATACTTGGCTGGCTCAGCGTTTATCAACCACCAGACCACTCAATCTCTGTCAAGGTGAATTGCAACATGATGGTAGCCAAAGCAAAACCAAACGCTTATATCAAGCAGCCTTTGGCATGTGCATGCTGTGGTTGCTATCCGTTCTTGCAGTCAATGCTATGAAAATTTATTTCCTTAATAAAGATCTAAATGAAGTGAATGAAAAAACAGCGGTTATTTATCGAGAATTTTTTCCTCAATCTCATCAAGTTATCAGCCCCAAATTTCGCATTAGCCAGCTATTGAAATCCAATCAAAACAATTCTGATTTTACCTTTTGGACTTTACTCGATAAATTAACGAAAACAGTCAAAGAAAATCCAATTACCATAGAGCAACTACGGTTTCAAAATAAAACACTCTTAGTCACTTTAGCAACGAAAAATTTTGAAAGCTTAGCGGGTTTCCAGGCGGCCTTAGAAAAAGAGAAGGTCAAGGTTAAACAAACTCAAGCGTCTACACTCAACCAACAGGTAGTCAGTACCTTGGAGCTTACCCTGTGATAGCGAATCATTGGCATAATTTAAACGAGCGTGAACGCTGGATGGCAGCTATCGGTTCTATCTGTGTTTTAATTTATTTATTCTACCTTTTAGTCTATTCGCCACTAACCACAGCAGTGAATAATAAATCGAAAGAATTTAAAGAAAAACAGGAGACTTTAACTTGGATTCAACAAGTTCGCCAGCAACCAAGATCGCAAAAAAGGTCTCAAGCAATTACCAATGCCAAGCTACTCGCGTTAATTGGCAATCAATTGAACTCTAATTCCTTACAAAAATTTGTTTATCAACTCCAGCAAACGGGTACCGGTGATATTCAACTATCCTATGATCGAGTACCCTATAATCCATTTTTAAGCTGGTTATGGTCTTTGAGTAATGACTATGTCCTTACCTTTAAACAATTTTCTGCTGAACGGACTGAAACCCCCGGTGTAGTAAAACTCATGGTAGTTATCTCAGCCAAATAAGTTAATTACTAGTGTTCGCTTGGATGCTACTCCAATTCTTAATCCCAGCGCTTTGTCGAAGTTCTGGAGGTAAATTGTTAAGTGCTTGCTGCGCTTCTTGATAATTATTATAACTACCGTAAACGCCTTTATAATAACTTTTACCATCGCGATTGCATTTTACTTCTGCCATTCGATCTTTTTTCGGTGCTTTATAAAGCTTTCCAGCAACTTGGGATGCTTTTTCACTTTCCCCTAATTGAATAGTATATCCATTAGGATTCTGATCATTTACCCAATTACGGTCTATAGCTTTATGAGAAGCTGGAGAATGGTAGGAACCAGTATAATAGGAATCCGGCACCGAGACTTCGCGATCTCCCTGTGTAAACTCACCATAATTTGCCGTTCCATCATAGGCTTGCGGATAAAACTGGGTACTTTGAAGCTTATAAGGTTGATTGGTACTGTACATTGTATAATAGTTTTGCTGGTCGCTTAGACAAGCTGTCAGGCCACTTGTACAAAGACAGATTGTTAAAAATTGTACTTTATTCATCATGGCGCTCCCGTTATTCTTATTCTTTTTGGGATGGGTAAAACTCTGCCCCTCTTTAGCTGCTTATAAGCATAAATGATTCCAGTTTCACCCGATTTGCTTGAATTTTTTTACTGTAGGTTGTTTCAATAGCGGTTATCGCATACAGTATTGGATTTTTAATGCGACGACTGAATGTGGTGATGATTAAAAATGTGGACTCATAGGCGCTCAGGGCAATCTCATCAACGAGGAGATCAGGATCATCGCGATCCCTACGAACGAGATCGAACACGAGTTATTCATTGCCCTGCCTTTCGTCGTCTCCAACGAAAAACTCAGATTTTAGGAACGGATGAAGGCGATTTTCACCGCACTCGATTAACTCATTCACTAGAAGTTGGTTCCATTGGTTGTAGTATCGTCCGTAATCTTGCTATCAATCACCAGCACTCTATTTTGCCGGGTATATTGCCGAGCGAAGATTTAATCACTGTCGTTTGTTTGCTACATGATATTGGCCACCCTCCTTTTGGCCATGGCGGTGAAGTTGCTCTTAATTACATGATGCGTAACCATGGTGGTTTTGAAGGAAATGGCCAAACTTTGCGCTTATTAACAAAAGTTGAAAACAGCTATGGGGTTTATGGACTGGATTTAACTCGCCGCGCTCTTCTCGGCATTCTTAAATACCCTGTCAATCGCGCTCGAGTCGTTGCGCCTGAAGTACCCCAATCTGTTGAATCTTTAAATAAAACAATCCGTATTAATGATTGGTTACCTCCTAAAGCTTATTTTGATTGCGAACAACCTGAGATTGACTGGCTTTTATCGCCTTTTTCTGAGCAGGATAGGCAGTTATTTCAATCGCTAGCTCAATTGCCCCAAATGAATCAACATGGAAAATCAGCCTACCATAGCTTTGATTGTTCAATTATGGATATAGCCGATGATATTGCTTATGGTGTTCATGATTTGGAAGATGCAATTCACCTTCGTTTGGTAAACCGTGCTCATCTAGAAAATCAGCAGTTCAATGAACTTCTAGGAAAGACAGCGTTGGAAAAAAATCAACATCAGTTACTCGATTTATTGTTTAGCCCAGAGCTGCATCATAGAAAACAAGCGATTGGCCAAATGGTGAATTATTTTATCACTGCCACTCATATTACAACCACTAATGAGGCGTTTGAAAATCCCTTATTAAAACATAATATTACCCTATTACCTGAAGCAGCTGCCTTATTGAATTATTTAATGCAGTGTATTCATCAACATGTTATCGACTCGCAAGAGGCACGGACCTTTGAATATGGCGGCCAAACGGTTGTTTTACGACTTTTTGAGGCCGTTAGTTCCAACCCCAATAGTCTATTGGATAATAAAAATCGTGCCTTATTTCTAAAAGCTCAAGAAGAGGAAGATGCGTTCCGCGTAGTCTGTGATTATATTGCCAATATGACCGATGAATATGCACACCGCATGCACGAACGCTTGTTCGGATTTAATACGCGAACCATTTTTGAAAGGTTATGAGCTGTTTATCCTACTAAACTTAATAGATGCTGTATATTATTTGCTCATTGCTAAGGATCTTGTATGGAAACAATTCAAATCTCTCATTTAAAAAAAGCGTCTCGTGTTTGCCTGGGAACTTGGGCAATTGGCGGCTGGATGTGGGGCGGTACGGAAGAATCAGAAGCTATAAAAACCATCCATAAAGCCTTCGAATTAGGTATCAATATGGTGGATACCGCGCCAGTTTATGGTTTTGGTCGCTCTGAAGAAATTGTCGGTAAGGCAATCAAACAAAAGGGCCATCGGGAAAATATTATTCTTGCTACCAAGGTTGGATTAGACTGGACCAGTGGCAAAATCACCAGAAACTCCTCGGCTAGTCGTATTAAACAAGAAATTAAAGATTCTCTTAAGCGCTTACAAACTGATTATATCGACATTTATCAAATCCATTGGCCTGATCAATCAGTCTCCTTTGAAGAAACGGCAAATGCTTTAAATTCTTTATTGGAGGCAGGAACAATTCGCGCAATTGGTCTTAGTAATTTTTCAATTAATCAAATGGAAGAGTTTCTCAAGTTTGCCCCCATTCATACTATACAACCGCCTTATAATCTTTTTGAACGAGAAGCAGAAGAAGAAATACTCCCCTTCGCAGAAAAATCTGGCCTAGTTACCCTAGCTTATGGTTCATTATGTCGGGGATTATTGAGCGGCAAAATGACCTCCGATACGCAATTTAGAGGCGATGATTTAAGAAAAACAGATCCTAAATTCCAACAACCTAGATTTGCTGAATATCTCAAGGCGGTAGCTGCCTTAGATCAGTTTGCTCAAATTAATTATCAGAAAAATGTTCTTGCTTTAGCAATCCGCTGGGTATTGGATAAGGGCCACACCATTGCTCTTTGGGGAGCTAGGCAGCCAAAACAACTCGACAATGTTTCTGAGGTGATGGGATGGACTCTTGATGATAGAGCAATGAAGCAAATTGATAAGATTCTTAATCAGGACATTCAGGAACCGGTAGGTGCCGAATTTATGGCTCCGCCTAAGAATGAATAGCGGGATACAACGAAAGCATGAGCAAGTAGCAATGCAGAAGAATTCTACAAATAACCATCGTTTTAGATGGCGTCCCCAAGGGGATTCGAACCCCTGTTACCGCCGTGAAAGGGCAGTGTCCTAGGCCTCTAGACGATGGGGACCCAGTGAACAACAGAAAAACTTACTATATAAACACCAAAATGGCGTCCCCAAGGGGATTCGAACCCCTGTTACCGCCGTGAAAGGGCAGTGTCCTAGGCCTCTAGACGATGGGGACCTAAGTATTTTCCATCAACAATCGTAATTGATGATGGTGGAGCTAGGCGGGATCGAACCGCCGACCTCTTGCATGCCATGCAAGCGCTCTCCCAGCTGAGCTATAGCCCCAAAATGAGAATCGCAGTTTAATGAGGCACCTCGTAACTGTCAAGCAATTTTAATCATCCATTCACTAAAAAAGAAAATAGCTGTCAATCGACTGCAAATTGTGGACGTAATTCTAATAACTGTTTGTCCAATAAAAGATCAAACATTCATTGACTTAACTTCTTTTAGCAGAGAAGGCCATTTTTTTTCGCTTCTTACAATTACCCCTGCTACACTCTTTTTATAGACCTATATGATAAAGGATTATCGATGCGTAAATTTTACTTATTTTGCCTTTTTTTAATGGCCTGCAATGCTTTCGCTCAGACTCGTGAAATTGCAATCACGATTGATGATCTGCCTTTAGTGGCCTCAAAAATGGACACTCCTGGCAATCAACAAAGAGCAACTGAGCGTTTTAATAAAATTATTGAAGCGCTCACTCAGAACCAAGTTCCAGCTACCGGATTTGTCATCGCCGGGGCGATTGCAAAGGGACAATGGGCGTTTCTTGAGCAATTTCATAAAGCAGGCTTCATGCTCGGTAATCACACTTACTCGCATTACAATTTGAATCAAATGAATGCAGATAAATACATTGCTGATGTCGCTCGCGCTGATAAAATTTTGTCACCCTTATTAACCGAGCCGAAGTATTTCCGCTATCCCTATCTGGCAGAGGGGGGTAAAGCCTCAAAACCTAAAGTACTTAATTATTTAACAGAAAATCATTATGTCATTGCTCCGGTCACTATCGACAGTAAGGATTTTCGTTTTAATGAGCAACTTTACAAAGTGCCCTATCGTTCAAGAGAAGCCTATATCGACAAATTGAAATCTCGCTATCTGGCCTATATCTGGAACCAAACACTGAAAGCTGAGCAACGCGCAAAAGGGCAGCCGGTTAAACAAATTTTGCTAATTCACGCAAACTTACTGAATAGTTATGTGTTGGGTGACATTATTCAAATGTATAAGCAAAACGGATATACCTTTATTAGCTTAACTGAGGCACTTAAAAATCCTGCACCTGCTCTGACCTTTCCTAGCTCAGACAGTGCAAATCCAAATGAAAAAGCCACAGAAAATAAGCAAGGGGGCGGCGCAGGTGATGAACCTCTTGGAGTCAGTGGACAACTTTTGTTGTTTCATTGATTTGATCCACTTGGGAGGCGGCAACTGATGCTCCTCCCTTGTTTATAAATAAACCGTTGGCTCTGAGGTATCCCCTGTTTTTTCTAAACATGAATTTGAGTTGATTATTCTTAGCAAGTTCGAATTGTCACCTTGCGAAGAGAGGGATTGTTCCATCATGGGGCACCATAGCCCCTACCTTTACGGGAATACAACAAAATTGTGGAATTTAAGGGACAACTATAGTTTCATCAGCTTGGCTTTCACTTTCACCTACGGATTCTTCGTCAGCGGTTAATTCTGCTTCCTCGCCCAGATTGGAGTGATGGAACATAGATCCAAACCAACGCCACTTATTAGCAAGAAACGATAAGTTTTCTGCGTCTTTAGGGGGCTCAACATTAAAAAATTGACTTAGCTTATCGACGATTGTATTGGTCCAACTAGCAGCAGTTTTACCCACAGTAGACGCTAATAATAAACCACTCAAACTACTTCCTAAAAATGTTGTTAAATAGATTGAACTATTTAATGCATCCTCATTAGCATAGATTTCATACATTTGCATAAAAAGAAGAGCGATAGTCGACACCTGTCTAAGAATTTGTAAAATATCTGCCACCCTCTCGCTTTTGGTACGAAGGAGCAGTTCTAATATGGTTAGTGCATTTGTAAAACCACAGGTCTGATTGCCCATCGAATTACGCAAGATAGCCATATAAACGACTGAAATAAGATTGGCGGATAAGGGGGATAGCTTCATAAAATTTACATTTTCTAAATAAGTTGCAAGAGATTTTTCGGAAACCCCATTCAAAAAACCCCAATACATTGAATCAAAGTATTTAACTTGTGAGTAAGGAGGAGAAGAAAATGCATAGATATCTGTGCAGACCTCTTTATCCATAGGGCCAGGCACGATCGCAAAGCGTTGATCTCCACAATAAGCTGGAGTGGTACAAGTATTATTATCCGTTGCAAGCTCGTGTGGATAGCCCATGACCGAACAACCTAAACCTTGGGGCATGGTCATTAATCGATTTCTGAGCAGTTCTAGTTCGTGCGTGTGACGAAATCCTAGAGCATGTCCTATTTCATGAGCATATACCAATAGATCTACAGAGGTTGAAACCTTGCTAGGAATGCATACTGCTACCTGATTGATATATTGAGTACCTGGCAGGAAATTATTGTTCGTTACTCCAGCTGCACCTTCAATATTATCGCTGGCAACAAAGGTGATACCTGATTGATCAGACTCAAGCTTAGGCATATATTTAAACTCAATTTGACTACCGCAGGCAATTCGCCAATACTCTAAGATTTCTTCCACCTTAGCTCTGCTGACTCGAGATAATTCATTCATGGTAATACCAGAATATCTTTGTTCTAAGTTCATTTTTAACTCTTGAGCCATCGAGAGAGGGTCAAAAGTGTAGTGTATTGTGCTAATTCGTGCATGAGGATCTGGTGCCCATTTTCCAAATTGTATGCCTTCCAATTCTTCTGGTGGAAAATGAGAACAAAGTTCTTCTAGTTTTTCTTTCAAAATAAGTCCATAGGTCAACAAAAATTTGCTAAATTATATTCTTTAAGTATTAAGAAAATATTATGTGATTAGGGAAAGTACAAATTTACGGATAAAAAACGCTAGTTCACTGCAAAAGCGCCTTCATCTTTCTGTTGAGGTGCTAGGGGGACAAATACTTTGGCAAGATCTTCAGTGAAATGATTCAAATTCTCATTCATGCTCGCGACTAGATTATCAACATTAACTATCTGTATTTTTTGATGATAGTAAACTGATCCTTTTTTATTTAACTGATCGCCTGAGTAAATTAGATAATCTGCGCGGAAAATACTATTGCCTTTAATATCCACCTCAAATTGTGAAATATTAATTTGTAAGCGATAATCTGGTTTGAATTTGAAATCCCAAGGAGAAGCGACTATCGTCACACCGGGCAATAAAGTCACAAGATTCGCTTCAATTACCCGCTTTGTATTTTTATCTAAATTTTCCACCCAGCGATGAAATTCCTCTAGCTTCACCTCGTGCGAAGAGTAATGGATAATGAATTGCGGTTTAGACATATAAGCCGGACTCTGAATTTCATTAATTCCTATCCGTAAATGCTGAAATTTTTTCACCGGTTTTTGTTGAGGTGAAATAGGATTAAGTACATAAAATTGCGAATCTGGACTGCGTCCACAGGAAATGAGTATAAGGCAGACTAAACAATAGCCAAGACAGATCGAAATGCTAGGTTTCAACAGTGCATTGGAGAACTTCTTGAATATCGATTTTATTAGGCCAATTTTCACCTTTTCCCTCGCAATAATGATTCTGGATATCGTGATAAATAATCCGCTAAATTTTGCGTTGAATTTGCAGCGCTAGAAACATCTTGCATACCCTGATGAAAGGCAATGAACGCGGGCGGCACAATTTCATTTAAATTGCTAGCCAAGACAGAGACGTCTTTTAAGCTTGCATTTGCTTGTTTTAAGCTTGCACTGAAAGCAACTAATATGGGTGGCACTAAATGATCCATATTCCCGGCGAAAGCAGAAACATCACTTAGACTGTGGTTGAGATTAGAAAGTGTTGGCGGTATTATTTGATGCAAATGCGTCACCAAACGATCCATACTTTCAGCCATAGATCTTGTTGCATCGAATGCCCCATTAACCTTCTGAGAATGAACAAAATTACTAATGTCTTGGAACGCAATTTTAGCCGCTCTGAACGCGTCATCCAGAGTGGTGTACTCTTCAAATTTATTATTAGTTGGGAAAATTGGAAGGCCACGAAACTCTTCTGTCGCATAAGCTTGATGAGTGGATGATTCAATTAAATCAATAGACGCAATCCCCGTTAAAAAATTGGGTTTCCTAATACAAGCTACATATCCTTTATTGATTAAAAGTTGGATTGGGCTTTGACGCCCAACGAATGCTCTTTCGACAAAAAACTGTACATATACCGGGATCTTAATTTGGGTTCTTGCGTCGTTTTCTGTAATTTCGATACGCTTCACTTCACCTATCTTCACCCCGAGATAAGTCACATCCGAACTAACATGAAGACCCGCTATTGAACCTTTAAAAAACATCACATAAGTTTCTACTTTTTCGCGCAAGTATTCATCATAAGCATAAAGAGCAATAAGGATTGTCAAACTTATTGCACCACCGACAAACAGTCCAACTAATGTATACAGTCGTTCCTGACGCATAAGATCCTTTAATAGGCGATTAATTTGAAATAAACACTGCTAACAATTAACCAAACAAAGCTTCGTGTAATAATGCGCGACATGGCCTTTCTTAAAAGCGAATGTCGTGTTGCAACCTGGTAATAGTAATAGCCTACGATGAGACTGACTATAGTACAATATAACATCACCTTAAATATTGAATAAATAATACTTGAACTCGTAATTGCACTAGTCAAATGACTCATGTAATCATAAATATTCGTATATAAAAGAACCTTGAAACAAAAATAAATACTAATAAACACAAAGCTAATCGAATAGAGATACAAAATCAACGCGCTGAAAGAAATTCCGAGCATGATTGGAATAATATAGATTACGATTACTTCATCAGGGGTTAGATTTAATTTTTTAATTCTTGCATTTATCAAATTCAAGGCGGTTTGCACGGATAACATCAATCCAATTAGAAAAGGCAGCAAATCATAAAATAATATTTTTTGGGAAACTAATAATACTTCATGTTGCAAATCAAAAGGGCTTAAGATGTTATAAATATTAAATACGATTGATATACCAAGTAAGGAGCTAATCAATATAAGAGGAATTAACAGTTTTACCCCTGACCGGTAGACGGTGTATAACAATCCATGCCATGAGAGTGTTTGTTTGCCGGTCAAAAGGTCGACAAAATTTAAGCATAAATGACCGAAAAAATGAAAAAAAATGACAATAGAACCTATAACTGGTGCCCCATAATAACGCAGTCGTTCTGGTAAATGCATCCGTTTGTCCTTAGAAGCATTAATAAATTCTCATTAATGGCTATTTATCTAGTAATGAGAGTTATTCAGCCTACAATTCCTTATTTAATCATTATTTTCGATTTTAAAGAAGCTTCTTGTTCTGAAGAATAATTGACTTTTTGAAAGGGCATTCTTTAGGTGCTAGATAAAAGGAATCCAGGTAGGGGCATGAAAGCACCTAGCTGGGATACCTTCATTGAAAACAATTAAGCACTGGCTACTTCTTTGCGTTTTTTCGCTGCTTTTTTATGTTGTTTCCAATCACGATCTTTTGCGAAAATAAAGCTTGCTGCTTCTTCGATGAAGAATCCAACATCATCAATATTCGCCCAAACACAATATTCAGTAATTTTTTCAAAAGTTTCGCTGCTTATTTCAGCCTTGATTTTTTCTTTCTTCTGTACACGAGTACTGTTGATAATTGGCATTTTGACCTCAAAAGTTATTTAAGCGGAATAAATCTTAACAAATAAAAATCAGGTTGCAAAGTCACTCCAAAACCCCCGATTTATCCTCTCGCTAAACTCTCAACCTATTGATATTCAATCAACAATAGCAAATGGTTTCTTTAATTCTGGATAAAAATCACTCCACATTCTATCGCAGAAGCCAAGGACATTCTTATGCTTATGGAGCTGGGCTTTTAAAGCATCTTCATAGGGTTGCCAAACAATATTTGCTAAAAATCCAAAAGCAACCGCATCAATACTACTTGGCTCATTTCCATGAAAATATTTTTTTCCAGCAAGCAAATTAGCTATCGCATCCAGTGTTTTATAACCCATTTCTAAAATCTCGTCATAGCTATGCCGACCAGTTCCTTGAGCATATAAAGTTTTTATTACCGATCTTCGAATAACAGCCGGAACAAATAATTTCATATATCCAGGTATTTTGGCAAAAAAAGCTTGTTTCACAGTGCACCAATTGGGTTCATATTGCCAACGCATATACACTATGATCCAATATAAACGCTCAGTAAAAGTATTATCCAATATTACCGACAATGCTTTTTGTTCTTTATTTAAATTTTTATCCAAAACATCGCCAAATTTTGCTTTCAAATAATTAATAATTAACTCAGTATCAGCAATTGTCTTCTCATCTATTTTTATAAAAGGAAGTTTTCCTTTAGGCGCTTTGCGCGGATCCTTTACAAACTTAATTTCAAAGGGAATGTCTGCCATACGTAAATAAGTTTCGAGTTTCATACAAAACGGGCTTGTGTTGGGTAATCCCCAAATACCAGGAAATTGGTACAATGTAATCATTTAGCTATTCCTTGTTAACAACAGATTGTCTGCTGATAATTTTTTGTTTAAACAGAATAATCCAATAAATCTTGCGTGATAATAATCTGTTAGCTCGCTAATAAACAAGATAGGAAAACAGAATGAGCCAATGCCCTTGTGGATCACAGCTTAATTATTTAATCTGCTGCGGTCGGTATATTGACAATCAAGAAGCACCCGCCTCGCCCGAAATTTTAATGCGCTCACGTTATACAGCTTATTCTCAAGCTAAAATCGACTACATCGAAAAAACTATGTATGGCATCGCTCTGGAAGGTTTTAACGCCACAGAAGCCGCGAATTGGGCAAGGCAAGTCTCTTGGACTGGGCTACAAATTGTAAAAAGTTATATGGATGAAAAAAATGTGGACCGTGGTTATGTTGAATTTATAGCAAGCTATCGAGAACAAGGGAAAGATCAAACCATTCATGAACTGAGTCAATTTCAGCGTTATGAAGGCAAGTGGTTTTATACCAACGGCACTCATATTAAAACACCTCCAGCCGCGAAGAAAATTAAAATCTCTCGTAATGCGCCTTGCCCTTGTGGTAGTCAAAAGAAATATAAAAATTGTCATGGGCTGGAGAAGTAATTAGGGTAGGTTGGACCAAATCTAAACTAGATTGCTATAACTAAGATCGAGAGCTATTCCCTCTCCCGCGAAGGCGTTCAACGTATTATTTTAATTTCTAGCTCGGGAGAGAGAGTAGATCGAAATGTCGAAAAATTCTATTGCTTATTGTCTTTAGATTTGCTTTAATCCTCGCGTTTTTATGGATTCCTCATGGAAGACCGCAAGTAAGTTCAAAATACATGGAAATGGATGATGTCTAACGATATAGCGATATATTTATCGAAACAGCTGCTATGGCATGCCTTATTGATTTCTTCGCCCGTCATAATAGTAGCCCTACTCTGCGGTTTACTGATCTCAATTTTACAAGTTATTACTCAAATTCAAGATTCAAGTTTAAGTTTCGTACCCAAAATTCTTGCTGTTGTTTTAATGCTTATGCTCTGTGGTGAATGGATGATGCATTCGCTCATTGATTTTAGCAAAAACCTCATACAAAGCATTCCGGAGGCAATAGGATGATCACTATTGCTACACCTACTCTCTCAGCAGTCTTTCTCGCTGCCATTCGTATTGGGGTTGTCTTAATCTTCACCCCTATTCAAGCCATCCGCCAATTACCTACCTCTCTCCGCTTTATTCTTGTATTAATGTTAAGCATTTTCTTAGTCAGTCATTTATCGTTGACTGTAGGCGATAGCAATGAAACAGCTCTCGTCGCGAAAGCGTTGGTGGAGCTCGCGAATGGACTCATTTTATCGCTCAGTCTGTATGCTGCTTTCGCGATTTTTCAAATTACAGGCCAATTAATTGAATGCCAAATGGGGCTCAATGCGCTTGCCATTTTCAATCCCAGTGAACACTCGCAGGATCCGTTAACCAGTCGTTTATTAACCATGTTTGCAGTTCTATTCTTTTTTTCTTTAGATGGACACCATCGATTAATTCAAGGTTTAGCCTATTCTTTAACAGTTATTCCGCTAGGAAAATTTACTCTCATTAATCATTTTAATTTGCTCATCAATCAATTTAAGTTAGTGTTTATTTTTTCCTGGATGATAGCCAGTCCGATACTCATAGGCTTGGGCCTGATCGAACTTTGCGCTGCAATCATCACCCGCAATATGCCGCAAATAAGCACTTATTTTCTAGCCTTACCCATTAAAATTCTTTTCGGTTTTTTTCTCTTCAGTTTAGTTTTGAATCATATCAATCCACTTATGGAGCATATTTTCAACCTCTGTTTCCAAACTTGGGATGAGGTCATGTCATGAGTGAAAAAACAGAAAAAGCCACCGCTTATAAACTTCAAAAAGCAAAAAAAGAGGGGCAGGTTAGTAAAAGTATTGAACTAAACACTACAGTTCATTTAATTGGCTTACTCTTAGTCACTAATGCCCTATGGCCTGCTGAGCTACACCAGATTAAAGCCTTATTAACTCAGCTACTCGCGTTTGCAACCCAACTACCATTTCAATGGGATCAGCTTAGCAAGTTATATCAATTTCTTTTATCCAACTTAGTCAGCTTATGGTTACCTTTTGCCTTAACAAGTTTTCTCTGTCTGAGCTTAGCAAGCATCGCTCAAACTGGTTTTGTCTGGTCGACAAAACCTCTGATACCGAATCTTAGACGATTGAATCTAATTCAGGGTGTTAAACGTTTATTTTCATCTAAAACTTTATTTGACACCGTAAAATCCTGTTTGAAATTGTGCCTCAGTTTTTCCTTAATTCTATTCACTCTTCCTCGAGAGATTAATTCGCTGCTCCTGCTACTCACTCAGTCTCCTCAAAGCCATCCGAATTTAATTATGCACTTAATTTTAAAGTTGGTTCTGCAACTATTATTATTGCTCCTCGCGCTCGCCATGCTAGACAAACTCTATACCAACTGGAAGTTCAAAAAAGACAATCGCATGACTAAGCAAGAAGTCAAAGACGAATATCGTCAACGCGAAGGTGACCCGAAAATAAAATTAAAAATCAAACAACTACAGCAGCAACTAAGACAGAAAACCGCCTCATTAAATCAAATAAAAACCGCTGATGTTGTGATTACCAATCCAACTCATTTAGCCATTGCTCTAAAATATGACCGAGGTTCCATGCCAGCTCCTAAAGTGGTCTTTAAAGCACGGGGGGAATTTGCAAACCAAGCGAAAACCCTCGCTCAGCGTCATAAGATTCCCATTATACAAAACAAAGCCTTTGCCCAAGCTTTATTTGCCAGCGTGGAATTAAATCACTGCCTTAGTAGCGAGCACTTCCCTGTTGCAGCCCTTATTTTTCGTGAAATCTATCGTCAACGAGGTCTTGCAGCATGAAAAACCGATTTCATAACAGCAGCGAATTAATCATGGTCAGTTTTGCAATAGGCATCTTACTGATTTTATTTATTCCGATTCCTGCCACTTTGCTGGATTTTTTATTAATTATTAATTTCAGCTGGGCATTGACCATACTTCTTTTAACGTTTTATACCGACAAACCTCTAAGTTTCTCTACTTTTCCAGCGCTCTTACTTTTGTCAACTCTTTTTCGGCTTGCACTCAATATCTCTGCCACTCGACTTATTTTGGCTTATGGTGATGCCGGAGAAGTTATTCAGACAATGGGAAAATACGTCATCAACGGCAATTATGTGATGGGCTTGGTCGTTTTTTCGATTCTTATCATTATCCAATATATTGTCATTACCAACGGGGCTCAACGAGTCGCGGAGGTCGCAGCCCGATTTACTTTGGATAGCATGCCCGGAAAACAAATGAGTATCGATGCCGATCTTAATATGGGTATTATTTCTCAAGCCGAAGCCAAATTTAGGCGGTCGCAAATTGAAAAAGAAGCTAATTTCTATGGCGCGATGGATGGCGCATCCAAATTTGTAAAAGGCGATGCAATAGCTGGAATTTTAATTATTCTCGTGGATATTATAGGCGGATTTGCCATAGGCATGGCACAAAAAGGATTAAGCCTCACCGATTCAATTCAACAATATACTTTGCTTACTGTTGGTGATGGCTTAGTGACACAGATTCCGGCGCTAATTATTTCAACCGCCACTGGTATCATCGTGACACGAGCGGCCACTGATGCTCAACTCGGCTCTGAGATTTCCAAACAAATTGCTGCCTACCCCAAAAGTTTAATGATGGTTTGCTGTGGTTTATTAGGCCTATTGTTTTTAAAGGGCATTCCCACTCTTCCCGTGTTGGTTATTTTAAGTTTTTTTGCCCTGACTACTTGGTTTGCACTACGCTCGAAGCCGGAGGAAATCACTGAAGAAACGGTAGAGTGCCTCTACGAAAAAATCAAAATTTATCCTTTAGAAATCCAGCTACATCCCGAGCTCTTCACACATTTTGCTCATCAGGAAGCGATCTTTCTTCAATCTATACAACAAGTACGTGAACGCTTAGCGTATGAACTGGGATTTGTAATCCCGGAAGTTAAAATCGTTAGCGATAAAAGACTTAATTATCCTTATTATTGCCTCTGCATTCAGGGTAATAACCAGGGTTATCATCAACTACATCTTGAAAAAACTCTAGCCATTGTTCCAAACCGCAATAATCAGACAATGACTCTTCTCAGTGAAGGCATCGAGGTGCGCGATCCTAGCTATGGTTTACCGGCTATTTGGATTGATGAAAGCCAAAAATCTAAGGCGGTTGAACGTGGGTACACACTCTGTGATGCCATCAATGTTTTAGTGACTCACATCAAGGAAATTGTTTTTAATCATACCGCTGAATTGTTAACAAGAGCGGAAACAGAAATCTTACTCGAACAATCGAATGTCCGTAATCTGCGAGATGAGCTTATCCCTGCCCTACTACCTTTAAGCCATGTTCAACGCATTTTGCAAAATTTATTACAAGAAAAAGTTTCTATTCGCTATTTATCGACCATTCTTGAAGTCTTACTCGAACATGCAAAAAATAATGCCGACCCCACACAACTCTCTGAACTTGTTCGTGCTCATCTTGGCACAGCGATTTGTCAGAAATTACTCGCGAACCAACCTAGCTTACAAGTCTTAACCCTTGCGCCCGTGCTTGAGCAAAAGCTGAGTCAGAGTGTTAATAAAGATTATTGGGCCTTAGAACCGAGTTTAACCGAGAATTTCATGACTGCGCTCGCTAATCAGGTGGAAAAAATGCTAGGCGAGAGGAAAAGGCCCATCTTACTTTGCTCTTCGGTATTACGAAGACAGATTAAACAATTAACCCAACGAGTGATTCCCCATTTAACGGTTTTAGCCATGAATGAAGTGCCAGTGAACATTCAGGTGGAATCTTTTGCTGTTGTGCAATAAGGACTTTTATCATGATTGATGCCATCAAAGCGACAGAAATTGCCATGTTACAAGACCAGCTCCGTTTACAGTCGGTGAGTCAAAACATTGCTAATATGCAAACACCGGGCTACAAGCGCCAACTATTTGATAATATCTCTTTTTCTGAGCAGTTAGATACGGGAATCACTTCCCTCAGTCAACAGCTAGAAACCGCTCAGCTATTCACTCAGGGCACCGTCGTGCAAACACAAAATCAAAATGAGATTGCAGTTTCAGGCGATGGTTTTTTTGAAGTACAAACTGAGGAAGGTATTTTTTATACCCGTCGCGGTGATTTACGGGTCAATGAACAAGGAGAATTAGCTTTATCAAGCGGAGCTTTAATTTTAGGAAAATCAGGACCGTTACAAGTCAATGATAAAGCCTTTACTATCGATTCTCAGGGCATTGTTTATGTCGACAATCAGAAAATTGATCAATTAAATCTTGTGCAATTTACGCAACTGCAAAAATTAAATTATCGCGGCCAAGGTCTCTATGAAGCCCTCATTTCGCCAAGCCCTGCCCCTAGCAGCACTCGTGTCCTGCAAGGGTTTATTGAACAATCGAATGTGAAATCAATCGATGAAATGTTGGAGCTGCTTAAAACCTCTCGCCACTTTGAAGCTTCGCAACGAATTATGCGTACTGCGGACGGTCTATTATCAACAGCCATTAATCAATTAGGAGAGGGAAATGTCTGATGCACTTGCCATTGCAGCTAGCGGCCTTAAGTCCCAAGAATATTATATTGACAAGATCGCTAATGATTTAGCCAATTTAAATACGCCCAATTATAAAGCATCAAAAATTAGTTTCGCAGATATGCTTTATCAAAATATCGAGGGTAACACCCCGCTTTTTCCAAATCAAAGCTCAATCAAAATTGGTTTGGGCACTGCAATTTACAAAACAGGCAAAGACTTCAGCAAAGGACCTTTAAAACCATCCAATGATTGGAAAAATCTTGCCATTGATGGCGATGGATTCTTTCAAGTCATCAATCATGAAGGCAACATTTCTTATACGCGAAACTCCACATTCATCATAGATGAAGATCGTTATTTAGCCACTCAAGATGGATTTAGATTAGCTGACAATATCCAAATTCCTGACAATTTTGTCGATATAAGCATTCAAAAAAATGGCGATGTCACCGCCCTTTTAGCCGATGATCCCGAACCTCAAGCCTTAGGCACGATTAAACTTGCTAAATTTTTAGACCCCTCATCCCTCAACCCAATCGGTGCAGGAATATACGACTACACTGAACAAGCCGGCGAAGCCATTGTGGACTCACCGGGCAGTACTGGCATGGGTTTACTCATCCAGAAACAAATTGAAGGTTCTAATGTGGATATGGTGAATTCACTAATGCAATTAACACTGGCTCAGCGCGTTTACCAGCTGAATGCCAAAGCGATACAAATTGTTGATGAATTGGAAAAAATGACTAATGAAATTCGTGGCTAACGCAAGTTTTTTAATCTTATTTTTGAGCCGTTTATTTTTTTTCCTGCTCTTTTATTTACTCATCCCTTCCCTGGCTAATGCCACAAGTTTGTTTGATGAAACTAGTTATCGTTCTTTAATCGCTGACAGAAAAGCCTATTTACCAGGTGATTTGTTAACCGTCATCGTGATGGAAAATTCGAATGCTCACAGCAGCGCAGATCTCGCCTCAGGCAAGGAAATCAAAGCCGCATTGAAAGCAAACTATAATAAGGAGCGTCATGAAGTCGGTTTTGAATTGAATGGTAAAGGTCGCTCCGCAGCCAAAACCGGACGAAATGGGAAAATTAAAGCAGCATTGACCGTGCGCGTTAAAGAGGTTCAACCAGGAGGAAGTTATCTTATCGAAGGCCATCAACTTATTCGCATCAATGGCGAAGAGCAAACTATCCTGCTAAGCGGCGTGGTAAGAACCGAGGACATTAGTGCTCAAAATACAGTACTTTCAACTCGTCTTGCTAATGCAGCAATTACCTATACCGGTAATGGATCCGTTTCTGATTCCCAGCGCCGTAATTATGTTTATAAAGTATTATCTTTAATAGGGGTTGTCTAATGCGCATCGGCACGATTCTATTGGCGCTTCTATTGATAGCACCCCCCATCCAGGCCGCAGTCCGTTTAAAGTCGCTTGCTCATCTCTCTGGTCTTCAGGAAAACCCTATTACCGGTTACGGTTTGGTTATTGGTCTTGCAGGTTCAGGCGATTCACGCCGCAATAGGGATACAACTCAGGCGATTGCTAACTTATTACAAACCTTTGGGGTGAATATTCAACCGAATGAAGTTAATAGTCGCAATACGGCCACGGTTATTGTCACAGCCAATCTTCCTTCTTATGCGCATCAAGGCGATAAAATTGATATCAATGTCGCATCTCTTGGCGATGCCAAGAGTCTCCTGGGTGGAACTCTTCTTGTGACCCCACTTAAAGGCCCCGACAATCAGGTCTATGCCTTGGCCCAGGGACCTATTTCTATTGGTGGATTTAAATATGATTTATTCGGCAATGTAATTCAAAAAAACCACCCCACTTCTGGCCTTATTCCTGGCGGGGCGGTGGTTGAAAGAACAATTTATAATGAACTCATCAATAAAGAAAGCGGATTGCATATTATTCTAAATCGTCCCGATTTCACGACGGCTGATCATGTTGAAAGAGCACTCAATCAGCAATTTGGTCCTAATACAGCCCTCGCTAAGACCGCACAAGATATTGAAATTCATCCCCCCATCGAAGCAAAAAAACGTTTCATTCGTTTTATTAGTCAAATAGAGAATATCTCTATCGAGCCTGACAATATACCTACAGTAGTGGTTAACGAACGCACAGGTGTGGTTGTTGCTGGCGCCGATGTAAAACTCGACGCGGTCACTATTTCTCATGGCAATTTACAAATCGCTATCGCCACCAGTTATAACGTATCACAACCTACCTTGCTTAATGAGGTAGATGGTCAAGTGCACACCGCAATTACCCCGTCGACCAACATTAATGTCAGGGAAACACAGGCCAATGCAGTACTGTTAGCCGAGGGAGCGACAGTGGCTGACTTGATAGCATCGTTAACCAAAGTCCAAACATCGACGAGAGATATTATTGCCGTTTTGGAGAGTTTACAGCGTGCAGGGGCACTACACGCCGAACTCATTATCCAATAAATAAAGGAAGAAAAGGATGAATAAGGATCTAACCATTGAATGTCTGCGTTTAGCATTAGATACCGGTTTAATGCGACAAACCGCAATTGCCAATAATATTGCTAATGCTAATACGCAAGATTATCAAGCGATGGAGGTTAATTTTGAACAACAGTTAAGGAATTTAGATTCCAGCGCGACAACCGATTCACTCCAAACTGTAAAACCTTTTTATCAAACCAGTGATAGTTCAGCCCTTGATGAACAAATCGCCTTGAGCGTCAAAAACGCTACTCATTATCGAGCGCTCATTAAAGGTTTAAATCAGAAATTAGCTATCATGAAATTGGCCTTACATGGGAATAATCAATCATGAGCTATGATCAAATTTATTCGATTGCAGCGCAAGGCATGAATGTAGAAAAATTGCGAGTCGATGTGGTTGCTAACAATATTGCCAATCAGCATAGTCTACAAAACGTTGATGGTTCCCCCTTTCAACCCATGCAGGTTTTAGCAAGAGCTAAACCCTTTTCTGCTTACCTATCTGAACCTGAAGAAATGGGTATTGCTTCGATTGAGCTCGCGCCACAACAACTTCCTGCCAATAAAATCTACCAACCAGGACATCCTGCAGCGGATAAAACAGGGTATGTCAGTTACCCAGGACTTAGCACGGTCGATGAAATGACAACACTATTACGTGCCTCACGTGCTTATGAGGCGAACATAAAAATAATGAATACCGCGCACAGTCTTTATTTACAAGCCCTTAGTATTGGAGACGAACGATGATGATTGATGAAATCAATAGGCTTTATCTTTCCCCGGAAATGCAATCAACAGAGCCAGTCAATAAATCCATCCCCTCTTTTGCGAATTGGCTTAGTGACAAATTAGGTGAAACTAATGAGCAATTACTAGAAGCCGACAAGGCTTTGCGGCAATTAGCCAGTGGTCAAGCACCGAGTTTACATCAAACCATGCTCTCCCTGGAGCAGGCCAAATTGTCTTTTCAATTTTTAGAACAAATTCGTAACCGCTTAATGAGTGCTTATCAGGAAATAATGAGGGAGCAGATTTAAAGTGAACTATTTAGAAACTAGCCTGCAGTGGTTCAAAAAACAAAGCAAGCAACGGCAATTAAGTTTTATAGCTGGTTTAGTGCTGATTATTGTTCTGAGCCTGCTTCTTTTTCTTTGGCTGCTGTCGCCAAGTTATGGTGTTTTATTTAATCACCTCGATAATCGCGATGCCAATCAAATACTTAGTCAATTAGAGCAAGCGAAGATCGCTTATAAAGTACGCGATCAAGGCAGCGAAATTCTCATTGCCAAATCGTTGATTGATAGAACCCGCATCAAACTCATGGACTCTGATATCCATTTCGCAGAGAGCGTCGGGTTTGAATTGTTTGATAAAAGCGATCTTGGCATGACAGATTTTTCGCAGAAAATCAATTATCAACGTGCCATGCAGGGCGAATTGGAGCGAACCATTCGTAGTCTTGATGAGGTTAGGCAAGCACGTGTGCATTTGGTTATTCCTGAACGTCATTTATTTCAGCAAGAAGATAATCAGCCTCGCGCAGCCGTCACTTTGCATTTAAATCACCCTTTGACTTCCCAACAAATTAATAGCATCCAACAACTGATTACCGCGAGTGTCGCCAACCTGCAAAAATCGAATGTCACCCTTGTCGATCAGAATGGTAATAACCTCTGCAATAATGAGGAGGATAGTGCTTTAGGGCATTTTGCCATCAAAAAAACCATGGAGCGCTATTTCACGCAAAAAGTAATGCAAATGCTGCAATCTGTGTTTGCTGATGAAGAAGTGATGGTAAAAATTGATGTGACCTTGAATTACGACGAGTTACAACGTGAATTGATTAAACCGCAGCATGAGGGCATCGTAACTCATGAAAAAGAAATCCAACATTCCACTTCCTCCAAATCTGAGAAAACTCAAACTAATAAAGATCTAACTCGCGAAAAATCTTATCAATTTGGCAGTGAAAAAGAGAACTTTACTCACGCCAGCGGCAATATTGAGCGCTTGACCATTTCTGTCGTAGTTCCTCAATTCACCAGTCAACAAACTATTCAACAAATTGAGCGCTTGGTTAAATCGATTGTTGGTTTTGACCTCAAGCGGGGAGATGAGATCAGTGTTGAAGCCTTAACTACTCAGCAAGCTTCAGTACTTCCTTCTATTCCTTTGACTTTAGCGATTACACGCCCTCTTTGGTCTGCGAATTTGCTTTATTTTTCCCTTCCCGGTTTTTTATGCGCCTCGCTACTTGCTTATTCTTTCACCTTGCGATTACGCCGTCGTAAAAGGCAAGAGCTCTTAACCGCATTGACTCAATGGTTGAATAAAGATGTCTAATCCTTTGAAACAAATTTTGCTTAAAATGGCGCGCTTATCTAAGTCTGATCAGCGCTGGATAATTAGTAAATTATCAAGCGCTCAAGCCCAGCGATTTAATCAGGAACAAGGAGAGCAGCTACTGCAAGATGCGCGACGTTTTCGCAAATTAAATACCGATCTACAGCCCTTAATTTGTAGGAACACACAAAAAACCCCCTCCTTTCATCAACGCTTATCTGAGTATCCAGCGCTTTATATCGCGATTGTGCTTGAACAGGGAAACTACGTTTGGCAAGAACAGTTTTTAACTCGTTTTGATAAGGATGGCAGCATTAAACATCTGCTTACCACTCAGGTTAAACCCTTAAAATGTTCAACGCGACAAGTTCTATTCAGACAATGGGAAAACACCCTTTCGTTTGATGAGCAGATGGAGACGATTGATGGCTGAGATTCTCAAACACATCACGTTCAGTGAAGAATATTATTATTTAGGAATTAGCAAGCAAGACACTCAACTAGAGGAAATTGTGTTACCCAACGAGTCTTACTCCGAAGAAGCCAATCAATTGCAGGAAATAGCGCGGGAACAGGGTTATCAAATTGGTTTTGCCCAAGGAATGGCAGACGGTCTTGTTAAAGCTGAGCAACAGGCGACCAATCAAGTTAACGAGTTAGTCGAGCAACTCAAGCCTTTACTGCAAACAATTCCTGCCGCTCTCAATAAAAGTCGTCGGGAATTAAAAACGGAGATCGCCGATATTGTCTTGGCCATTACCCAGCAATTTTTTATTCATCAACAGCAAAACAAAGAAGCAATCGCCCAGCAAATTTCGGCCACACTCAATCATCTCAATGATAAGCAAGCCATTACACTTGTTTTAAATCCACAAGATTTAACCTTGTTACAAAAAGGCGAATTAGCGATTGATTTTAGTCAATGCAAAGATTTACGCATTACGGCAGATGAAAGCCTAAGCTTGGGCGGATGTCGCATTAAAACTGAACACGGCATTTTTGATGCAAGTATTGAGCGGCAAATTGATGGTTTAAAACAGGCTTTATTGCAGATTAAAAAGAGGCATAACCATGGTTAATTGGCTTCACTCTCTCCAACCCGTCGAGCGAGTCGGTGAAATCGAACAATCCCTTGGTTTGAAATTAGTAGCCAACGGTCCGCCACAAGCTTTTGTGGGTGAGTTATGCGAGATCATCGATAGCCAATTGCAAGTGGTGATGCAAGCCGAAGTGGTGGGCTTTGACAAAGCGAAAGTGTTTTTAATGCCCTTCTCTACTCATAAAATTTCGATGGGTTTTAAAGTGCGTGCGACAGGTCATTCCATAATTATTCCTGCTGGGGAAGCAATTTTAGGGCGAATTGTCGATGCCTTCGTACAACCCTTGGATAATCTCGGTGAAATCCAATATTCGACTCAAGTGCCCCTGCATAAATCGAAAATAAATCCTCTGCAACGAGAGCCCATTAAAGAGCGGCTATTCACGGGTATACCAGCTATTGATGGGTTATTGCCACTGGGCAAAGGGCAACGCATAGGACTTTTTGCGGGTAGCGGTGTCGGTAAATCCGTCTTGCTGGGCAACATTACTAAACAAATTACGAGTGATATTAATGTTATTGCTCTCATCGGAGAGCGCGGTCGAGAAGTCAATGATTTTATTCATGAACATCTTGATGCCGAGAGTTTAAAAAAATCTGTCGTCGTAGTGGCTTGCAGTGATGAGCCGGCGCTAGTGCGCAAACAAGCGGTGTTTGCGGCAACTGCCATCGCCGAGTATTTTTGCAGCCAGGGCAAAGATGTCATGCTTTTGATGGACTCCATCACACGCTTGGCGATGGCACAACGAGAGATTAGCCTCAGCTTAGGTGAACCCCCTACTGCTCGCGGCTATACTCCCACCGTGTTTTCACTTTTACCCCATATTGTGGAGCGAGCGGGTAATTTCATCGGGCAAGGTAGTATTACTGCCCTCTACACCGTGCTTGTAGAAGGGGATGATTTCAACGAACCAGTTGCCGACAACATGCGGGCGCTTTTGGATGGCCATATTGTGCTGACTCGCGAATTAGCTCAGCGAAGACATTATCCAGCCATCGATGTATTGCAAAGTACCTCGCGGCTTACGAGGCAATTATTAAAACCCAAAGAACAGATTCTTGTCTCTAAAATTGTGTCCATCCTCAGTCTTTATCAACAAAATAAAGACCTGATTGAAATCGGTGCTTACAAGCCCGGCAATAATCTGAAACTTGATGAGGCACTTGAGCGAATTGACGCGATTAATCAACTTCTCGTGCAGACAGAAATTTTAGCTTTTGCAGACTTATTACAACGATTTTCCGAGATTTTGCAATGAATAAAACTTTAATCGCGCTGATGAATAAGCTCAGCTGGCAACTCAATGAAGTCAGTCAATTTTTGCAGACTATCAATGATGAGCAGGCAACCCTAAAACAAGCCTATGCTGAGCTGCTAGAACAAATAGAAAAAGCCTGTGCTACACCAGCAATTATTCAGCCTGAACAGGAAATTGCACGCCTTAACTTTATAATGCATAAACAACAGGAGCATGAGCATTTAAATCTGAAAATGAAAGAATTAGAAGTACAACATAATCAATTAAAAGAACAAAAAATTCGCTTACATAGCGAATTAAAAATGCTTGAGCGATATCAAGATAAACAGCAAGAAAAAACGCTCAGAAATGATATTTTAATCCAGCAAAATGCAAATGACGAATGGGTTTTACAACGGAAGGAGCCAGCATGAAAATTCAAGACCAACCCCCTATTTATTTTAAGAAATCGCTACAAACCAATGATGAATACTATTGGAAAAATCAGCAACAATTGGAAGATTCAGCACTCAGTTTCCAGGATTTTATCCGAGGAAATAAAAAGGAACTGGATTCCAGTTCAGCGCAAACTGATTTACCCACTCAGGTCGACTCGGACTCTTCTTTAGCTATGCGGGAAGTCAAAAAAGAAGCTAGCAATCCCACTGAATTAGCTACTCAGATCATCACAATAGAGACTTTAGCTAATGAAGTTTATCGACAAGCATCTCAGCAATTGCTAGAAAATCCAGTCTCCAATTTTCAACCGGCACTCAAGGATCTATCCCCTTCTTTAACTTCAGCCAAGCGCTCACTACCAAAGCAAGTTACTGCAACACAGGAAAACTCAAACCTTAAAAATTATCAATTATTTATTCTCAATAACCAAGCTGAATTAAGCATTAATACCAGTCAACTAGACAATCAGCAAACCAAGGAATTAAGGCAATTAATTAAGCAATGGCTGGTCAACAAAGGAGTCCGCTTGCAACAACTTATTATTAATGGAGTAAAACAATGAGCGATGCAATTAATCCAACGCAAGAAATGGGTGTTTCTCAGGCCGATTATTTAAAATTATTTATGCAGGAACTTAGTTATCAAGATCCGCTAAAACCGGTCGATAATAAGGAATTTATGGCCCAAATGGCGCAAATCTCTTCTTTGCAGGAAGCTCAACAAACTAATCAAGCCTTAGCAGAGCTAAAACATTGGATGAGTGACAATAATGGTTTAATGCTTTTAGGTAAAAAAGTAACGATCACCGGCAGTGAACAAGAGGGGATTGTCAGCAAAGTGGAATTATCTCCCAATAATCTGCCCATCATTCATGTCTTAGTGAATAGTGGTGAAAATCCGCGTGTGCTATTAACCGATATCAGCTCAACCTGGAACCCAAGTTCAAAAGGAATTTAAATGAGTAATACTTATTACACCAGTTTAACGGGCCTACTTGCCGCAAGCTATGGATTACAAAATACCTCTCATAATATTACTAATCTGCAAAGTCCGGGTTTTAAACGAAGCGACGTTTTTTATTCTTCACTTGGTGGTGAAAAAAATCAGGGTCATTTAGGATCTGGCGTCACCATCGCAGGAACCAGTACAAACTTCAGTGCGGGTAATTATTTAGGAACGAATAATCCGACTGATTTAGCTGTTATTGGAGATGGCTTTTTCATTGTGAGGCTTAAAAATGGCGAGCTGATGTATACGCGCAATGGTGAATTCTATTTTAATGAGCAAGATCTATTGGTTGATCGACATAGTGGTGGTTTGGTGCAAGGATACAGCGAGCATGGCGCTTTAGTTCCTGTACGGAAATTTGTTAACAAAACCCATGCTGGGAAAGCAACTCGAACTGTTGATTTAGCGGGTGAATTTATACCTCAGAAAAAACAGGGCCCCGGTACGATTACTAATGAGCCATTCAAAAGCGATTATGAAAATATTCAATTCACTATGGCAAATATTTACGATGAACAAGGAAAAGAACACACAATAAAGTTCGAATTTAAACCCATAGGCCCAATGAATAATCCTTCTAACAACTCAAATACTTCCTCTGCGAACACAAATACTCCCTCTATCTCAAATCCAGATAGCTCCACAATCTCCAAAAACACTAAGGATGGTTTCGTATGGGAGTTAATCCAAGTTAGTTATGACGGAGTTTTTCTTAATTTTATTCCACAAACTTTGAAGTTTGATGAATTGACTCTTGCAGGCGCAGAAGGACACGATAAATTCAATCTCCAATTACCAAATAATCAATTAATTAGCTTTAACATCGGGAATTATTTAACTGACGCAGATAAATCGATTCGCTTAAAAAAAGAAGATCTAACTAATTCATTTCCAACGACAACTACTACGACAACTGCAACCATTACCATTTCTAAACAAGATGGCTATAAAGCAGGTAAGCAAATTAATTTTTCCTTTGATGAAAACGGTCAAATTTCTTATCAATATGATAACGAACAATCTATCCTGGGAGTCTATATTGCCTTAGCTAAATTTGATGATCCTGAACATAGTTTAGTGGCTGTTAGCGATAATTCCTTTCGCGCCAAAGGGGATCAGGGTCTACAAATTGGTCGTGCGAATAAAGATGGATTTGGCAGTATGCAAGCTCAAAAAATTGAATCCTCCAATGTGGATTCGACCACTGAATTTGCCAACATTGTCGTACTACAACGGATGTTTCAAGCCTGTTCTCAGATTATGGAAATTGATAAACAACTATTGGAAGAGTTATATAAAAAATGAAAGTCAATCCAAAACCCTATCGGATGATTAGTCACAATGAACTTAATTATTTTCAGCAAAATTTTAGTGAAAAATTAGATGCCTGGAATGAAATATACGCGACTGAAAATCTCAAACTCTCTGTCAATCGTACTTCAGCAATTAACCATTGTGTTGAGTTGCAATTGCTCGTGCATGAACATAAGCCTGTCGCTTTAGTTGATAGCTCTTATTTGTCGGTCCTGAAAAAAAATCTTTTTGCAGTCAGTGACGATTGTTTTAATGAAGCCTGTAATGAAATTTTTATGCAGTTATTAAAGCAATTTTTTGTAGTTGATTCCTTAGAGTTAAGATCTAATTCAACGAGCTACAGCGAATGGATTTATCCTGGTTCCGCTTGTCTGAATATCGTTTTTGCTAATGAAAATGAGTTTAATCTTTATCTTCACCCAGCGTGGGTACTCGCTCATTTGCCGCAAACAAAACATTCGGCAAAACCGCTTAGTTGTCTTGATGAGGTTTTAGCGACAAAAAAACTGTGTTTAACCGTCCAACTTGAACCGCTTCGTCTCAATGTTGAAAAACTTTTGAGTCTGCAAGTTGGCGATGTCATTAAAACCGACCACAGTCTGAATAAACCCTTAGAAATTCAATATCGACAACACACCCTGTGCGAAGGAATCGTCGGGCAACATAAAACGATACAACTAACGAGGTCATCATGAGTATCACTGTAAAAAAAATAGTATTACCCGAATTGGAATCTCAAACGGACGGTAAATTACTCATTAATGAAAATTATCTAGCTCTTGTGGGCTCAGTAGAAGTTGAATGCCAAGTGCGTTTAGGCAACATCAGCCTGACGATTGCCGAGTTGCGTCAGCTGAAAGAAGGCCAACTTTTATCTTTGGATCAAAAAACCCATGAACCCATTGATATCCTGCTTAACAATCAAGTGATAGCCCGGGGAGAGTTGATGAGTGTTGACGATTGTTTTGCGCTGCATATTACCGAGGTTTCTTCATGATTAAAAAGCGATTTTTTTTGACGATGGCTTTATTTTCCAGTCCTGTTTTTGCCGAAAAAATCCAGTTTAAACAAACGCTTGAGCCTAACCAGGATTGGATGGTTTATATCCTAACTCTGGTTATTCTCACGATGATTGCTTTTGTATTAGCTAAGAAAAATCAGGGTTCATTACTACCATCATCCTCCTGCTTAATTATTGATAAAAAACGCTTAAGCCCTAAAACGATGATTTATGTTATCGAATATCAGAATCAGCGATTTATGCTTACTGATAATCAACAAAGCTTAGCTTTACACTGTTTAACTAAAGAGTCTGAATGATGTTTTGCTGGAAAAAATTAACTCATATTCTAGCTATTTCGCTAGCTTTCATTGGTCAGGTCAATGCTTCTTCTGCGCTTTCATTTGGGCCACTCCATTTTGATCAGGCTACGATTTCACCAGCTTTGCAGGTGTTTGCTTTGTTGACTTTACTGAGTCTCGCCCCCAGTTTTTTAATTATGATTTCTTCTTTCACTCGCATTGTTGTTGTACTCTCTATGCTGCGCAATGCGCTAGGATTACAGCAAACACCGCCTAACACGGTCATCATTAGTTTATCGCTATTTCTTACTTTATTTACGATGATGCCAGTGGCAAAAATCATTTATACGGAGGCTTATCAACCTTATCAAACTCATCAAATCAATACCGAAACCGCCCTCAATAAAGCAAAGGATCCGCTAAAACAATTTATGCTTAAGCAAACAAGAGAAAAAGACATGAAAATGATTTTGCAATTAGCAAAAGAACCTTTTCCTACCCAAGCTCAAGACCTTAAATTTTATCAACTGATTCCTGCCTTTTTACTGAGCGAATTGCAAACTGCTTTTCAAATCGGCTTTATGATTTTTTTACCTTTTTTGCTGGTAGATTTAATTGTCTCCGGCATTTTAATGACCATGGGAATGATGATGCTCCCCCCCATGGCAATTGCTCTTCCTATTAAAATCTTACTCTTTGTTTTAATCGATGGTTGGGATATCGTGATTCAAGCTTTGGTAGGAAGTTTTCACTAAGCATTTAATGGATATTGAAATGAATACAAGCAATGACATACAACAACAATTAAACCGTTACTTAGAGTTTCTTCGACAAGATCCCTCTAATATCAATTTATTACTTTCAATTTCTAATAGTTATCGTGTATTAAATGATTTTGCGACGGCGCAAAAATATCTCGACAAAGCAAAAGCATTTGATGCAAGCGCCTGCTTTGTTCTACAAGGTATTCTCGCTTTAAACCAACAGCATTTTAAGGAGGCAAAAGAGGCATTGACTCAAGCTTTGCATTTTGAAGACTCTGCAATTGTTCGTTATAGTTTGGCAGTTTGTCATTACTCTTTGCAGGAAAGCATTGAGAGTATCAATATCCTGAGACCTTTATTGAAATCGGGGGAATCAACTTACAACGTTGAATTTCTGATGGCTCAGTTATTTCATCAGCAGGGTAAACTCGATGAGGCAATTAAAATATTGGAAAAAGTATTAGAAGCCTATGGTCCTATTGAGCCAACCTTAACTCTTTTAGCGCAATTGTATTTTGATAATGAGGAAGAAAAACTAGCTGAGAATACAGCGCATCAAGTTTTGATAATCAATCCAGACAATTATGAAGCCCAGGTTATCCTTCTGTTGTTACATTTAACTCATGAAAAAGTAGCCGTGGGTAAAATTAAGAAACTGATGGCTAACCACCCCAATGATAGCCGTTTATGGTTTGCCTTGGGGACTACTTATTTTCACAGTTTAAAGTTAAAGCAAGCTGAGAAAGCGCATTTAAAAGCGGCTGAGTTGGACCCCGATTTTTATGATAATTGGATTAGCCTTGGTTGGTGTCAACTTTTTCTTGAGCAATTAGAAAAAGCAGAAAATTGCTATCAACAAGCGGCGACTATTTATGAAGACGGTGCTGAGGGCTGGGGAGGATTAGCCTTGGTGAGTACATTGCAAGGAAAATTTGAAGAAGCAGGAAATTTAATCGCGAAAGCGAAGAAATTGGACACAAAATGCCTTTTAGCTGATATCGCAGAACTGTGTTATTTACAGCACATAAATCCAGAAAAAGTAGGAATGTATTTTAAACAAAGCTTCCCGACCTTAGCAGAGCAATTAAACACAGCCATGGCTGTTGTATTGGAAAAGTTGAATGAGAAAAAAACCCTACACTAAGAAAAACGTTGTTTGAATTCCAGACCCGCCCCCGTTTGGGTTCTGAGATTTACCCATCATTTTTTTTTCTTTCGCGTAGGAAGTTCAATTAGTAGAAGAATTTCCTACTTCGGAGAAGAAATAGATAAGAACCCTTGAGAATCATTATTGATCTTTTGAGTTATTTTTTGTACAATTGGCAACTTTATTATCCTTGGGGAATATTATGCTCTTTTACTCATCTTTCGATCAAAAAAAATGCAATCCCCTTGTTATAGATGACAACACACTAGAACTGCCTTGGTTTTTCAAGTTTTACCTCAACTGGCATAAAAAATCTCTAGCGGTCTTTTTAAGCATCACTGCGGAATTACCAAACTCTAAAACAGTCGAAGTGTTACTCCCAGTTTTGGAGGCTGCAAAAGTCGAAATAGGCAATCTATCCACATCATTACCCAGTTTTTTTCCCGATTGGTTAATTCTAAGACCTTTAAATAATTGGCTTAAAGAAATTTTCACCGCCCAAGCCGACGAGGTCAAACAAACTTTTTCCACAAATATAGACCAAGCAAAATTAAAAACACTAAGGGTTAAAAAAAATACTGAAGAAGAAATAGAACTTAAAGCACTTAAACGAAAACTAGATCCTCGAGAAAAAGATAACATAAAAAAAAGCCTCAAAACTCAGATTAGCGCGTTATCTACAATGCAAAGTGAATATCAGATAAATATCGGCGCCTTAAAACTCGCAGAAAGCGAGCTACAGTGCTTACAGAATAGTCGAGTAAAAGTACCTCAGATACCTCTCCCCTTGGGTCGTACAATAACCTATGGAAATTATATGATGGTTGCAGTTACTTATGCCGCTCCTTCACCTAGGCAGTTACAAGAGTTTGAAGAATTTAAAAAAAGACGCATACAATCTTTAGACGACCAAATTAAAACTAAAGAAAAAAGAATAAGCGATCTCAGAGAACAACAATCTCGACTCTTTTTCCCTGCAAGAAAAGCTGAGCCTCAAGACCATGAAGAAAAAGAAAAAGAAAAAGAAGTAGAATTTACACCTAATTAGTTTTAGATCTACAATCAACCTAGTGAGGAAGATATCTTCCTCACTAGGTTTCGCACAATTTCTCCAGCAAATAATATATAATTCATTATTACCAAAATTGCTCGATAAGGACCTCATCAATGAACACCACGGAATGGCTAAAACGTCTTGTTGCCTTCGATACCACTTCTCGCAATTCGAATTTGCAATTAATTGGGGTCGTTCATGACTGGTATAAGCTGCATCAGCTTTCTCCTCAACTGATTTATGATGAGAGCAAATCCAAGGCCAATTTATTTGTCACTTTACCAGCTCACGATGGGAACACCAAAGGTGGAATTATTCTTTCTGGTCATACCGATGTGGTGCCTGTTGATGGTCAGGATTGGGATACGAATCCCTTTGAATTGAGCGAGCGACATGGGTGTCTTTATGGTCGTGGTACTGCGGATATGAAAGGTTTTCTTGCTGTCTTACTTACACTTTTACCTGAATTTTGCAAACTTAAATTAGCTAAACCCTTTCATTTTGTTTTTTCTTATGACGAAGAAATTGGCTGTTTAGGCATTCCTTCTTTATTGGAAAGTCTAAAAAAATGGGAAATCGAACCTGAAGGTTGCATTATCGGCGAACCTACCAGCATGAAGCCGGTGACTGCAAATAAGGGAAGATTGTTATTCCGCTGTCGAATCCACGGTGCTGCAGTGCATTCCTCCCTAACTACGCAGGGCTGTAATGCTGTCGAGCATGCAGCAGAGTTGATCAGATATTTGCGTGAATTAGGAAATCAATTTAAAAAACAAGGTCCTTTTGATAATGATTTCGATATCCCTTTCACCACAGTAACTACGAATATGATTCATGGCGGTAGCGCTTATAACATCATTCCAGAATGGTGTGAATTTGCCTTTGAATTTCGCTATTTACCTCATCTCAATCCCCAAGAAATTGTCGATAAAATTCAATTGTATATCCATGAAACCTTATTACCTGAATTGCATAAAGAGTATCCCGAAGCTACCATCGAGTTGGCAAAAATTTCAGGCGGAGGCCCGGGATTAAATACTTCCGAAAACGAAGAGATTACCCAACTGATCCGCGAAATGACCCAAGTGAAGAAAAAATCCAAAGTAGCCTATGCTACCGAAGCAGGATTTTATCATCTCTCAAAAATACCAACCGTTATTTGCGGTCCAGGCAGCATTGAACAAGCGCATCGTGCTAACGAATATGTAACTATTGAACAACTTAAAGAGTGCGAAACAGTAATTTCTAGATTAGTAAATCATTTTGTGACGCTTTAAATGCTCCCCTTGGATCTAACAAAATGTTTTTTACCGTAATTAGTCTGGATTAGATCGATCATTTTTGTTATAATTTTGAACACATTTACTTGTTTAAATAATGGCATGGTCAGAATTCTTTCTCTTCCTCCCCTCCCTGAAGAAAAATATGGAGCTAACGAAGATTTTCAATTTGGATATTACGAATGCCAAAATAGCCCTACCCCACGAAAAAATGCCATAGTATGGCAAACACTGACTACCAAAGAGTTAACTCCCCCAGGTAAAACGCAACAATTAGCTCCGCAAAAAATTGCTCACCGACTATGGACAAGCCACCGGCTCATAGATGAAGAAGCCAAAGGTATGGAAAGCAAGACAGGTACGTCTGCCTCAACGACAATTTATGATGGCAAGGGAAATTTAATTACCGCTACTGTAGCAGATGCATCCGCATTCCTTGTTCTTTATGACAACGATGGCAAACCTCTTGGAGTTCGTCGATTAAACTCAGTAATACATAGACATGATAAGCCGGAGGAGTCCACGAGTAAAAGGGACGGTGGCAGTATTGCTCATAAAGTTACACTACCAAAATACAATCCGAAGATTTATTCACCTGCTGTTTTACGTTCTATAGGTCATAACGGCTTTAAAAAATCTGCTGTTTGTGCAAACTCAAGTATCGATATTGTCAATATAGCGGAAGCAGCCCAAGACCTAGGAATCGCTCAGGAGAAAATTGGGAGAATTCAAGTCATTTCGGTTTGTTATGGCTTTAGCGATGCAGCAGGTAAAAATAATCAAACCAAAGAAGGAAATGAAAGTCATTTACTGAGGGTTTTAAACCAACTCGACTCCCCCGGAACAAAACAAGAGAGCGAACTAGCTCGCTTATTAATAGAAAAGGCAAAACCCAATACTCGCGAGAATCTTTCTGCTGCTATTCAAAGTATTAATAAAGACACACCTGCTTTCTTATTAGGATTATATGGTGGTCAGCAGGAAGTATTAGTGTCCACATTAGCAGCCTACTTTATAGGTGATTTTTTCAAGAAGCAATGTAATTTAAATCGCGAGGCTTATGCCACACAACAATTAAGTGTTAACAATAATGAGCTAGAGTATAAAAGGGATAATCCTTATTCGTATGACGAAAGTGAATTTAAACTTATTATTCTAAAACTTTTTTCTATAACTAAAATCTACCAAGAAAATTTAGATCAAAATACCTCTACTGGAAAACAAATCGCTCCCTTGCTTAAACAATTACTTGCTATCTTAGAAAATTCCCATGAGACTAAAAAAACCAAAATCGAAAAGTTCTATCATTTTTTGGATAGCAACCATTCTGAGACCGGCCTTAAAAATGTGGAGGTTATCAAGCAGGATGATAACGTTTCTGCATTAAAATTTATTTTTGGGATTATTTTTATTATTGTCAGTATTATTACTTTGGGATTACCAAGCCTTTTTGTTTCTGAAGCCGTGCATCTCACAACAGGGAGAAGCCCTTTTGATTTATTTAATACAAACGGTGAACAATATGCAAAAGAACTCGCCCTGGTGAAAACGCGTAAATATGAGGCTTTCTTTAAGTCAGCCCCTCCTACCGAAAATAAACAAATTGATAGACAACAACAATATAGACTTGATGGCCCACTACTCGGCGTCTAAACGGGTTAGCTGAAAAAGGCCATCAATGCGTTACACTACTCGTTGCAGGTGCTTGTGGGGTATAGCTAGGTGCTAAAGGCCAAACGCCTCCCGGTGCATATTCAGGTTTTGTAAAAGGAGCATCAGGATTAACTACGTGTGCATCTGTACCGATCATTTTCGTTGGAGTAGTATTCATCCCAGACATGGGGAAACTGCTCGTTCCTCTGTCAGTACCAATCTGAACACTCGTATTGTTTAGTGCTATCGCATAACTTGTATTAGCTAAAATCACCATACCCAATAAGAAAAGCGCTAAAATATATTTTTTCATTGCTGCTCCCTGGCCTAAGTTATCCTTGAAACTACATCAGTCAACAAATTATGTTGATTCCATTTCACTGATATATTTAAATAATATGCTCCTCTCCTAAGTATAATAAAAAATATTGAAGATGATTTATGAATCACCATGATCAAAATAAAAGCATTTTTTATGTCGCATTATCAGGCCTTTTTTTTGGGCTAATAGGATATTTTGGCATTAGCGTACTCAACGCGCATATTTCAGTTCCAAATATGCTTTTTTGGCGTTTTTTATTCTCAGGATTGTTCATGGGCTTATTAATTTTGCCGCAAGCAAAGGGCCAATCATTTTCAAGAAAAGCATTTATCAATATCTTTATTTATGGCGGCGCATTTTATGGCGCTAGTTCAATTCTCTACTTCGTGGCGGCAAAAAATATTGGTTCGGGATTAGCAATGGTCTTGTTTTTTACTTATCCTGCAATCGTCATGATGCTTAATTTCTTTCTGTACAATCAACCTGTGAGGCGCAGCTATTATATTGCAGTGATTATGATTTTTATTGGCATGTTTTGCTTAATGCGCGGTGGCTCATTTCAATTTAATCTTATCGGTATTTTATTAAGTCTATTATCGGCTCTTTTATATGCTTTCTATATTATCACGAGCAAAAATACTACCGCACCGGCACTTGTTTCCACACTACTTGTCTGTTTTGGCGCTATGTCTAGTTGTTTTATAGCCGTGTTGGTTGATCATAGTTTTATAGTGCCTCAAGGAACCAATGTTTGGTTAAATCTTATTGGACTTAGCGTAATTTGCACCTCTTTGCCAATTCTTTTATTGTTAAAAGGATTGCAGCACATTGGGTCATTGCAAGCCTCTATTTTATCCGTATTAGAACCGGTATTTGTGCTTATCTTTGGGGTCACGCTTTTAGGTGAAACAGTTAGTTTAATTCAATTCGTAGGGGTAGCTATCCTTCTCCTAGGTGCTTTGCTTGCTCTTCTGAATTAACTTTTATTTTTTTCTTTGTTGGACAATTACGCTTGCTTGTACACACGCAATGACCTGATTTTGAAGCTAATTAGCAGCCACCAGTGATAGAAATTGAAGAGGGTGAAATAACAGAAAATCCTAGTCCAGAAACCGGGGAAGAACTAGCCGCTAGAGCATTTTTACGTATTTCCTCTTCCGCCCGATAGCTTTGAAGCAAACCAAGATAAAAAAATCAGGTTAACGCAAATATTTCAACGTATGGAGCAGCTCTTAAAAAAAGATCCCTATGGCGAAAATACTATTCAAAAGTTTGAAGCCTTGAAAAAGTTATACAACGAACAGGCTGGTATCCCTAGCAATGACATTGGCGAGGCATTTCAAAGCATTCAATCTTGGAAAGCAGACAATAGACAAAGTATCTCTCCGCTAAGAGCTCAGGGCTTTGGGGGAAACTTATAAATTGTTTGGGCATAAATTATGCGTCATCGACTCAAACCATGGTTGAGGATATGGAAAATATACTATCAAATCAATTGGTTAGCTAATTTTTATAAATTATGTTGGACTGATAGCCATTCAGCTTAAAAAAACGCTATAATGGCGCTTTTTAAGAGTAATGGAATAAGCATGTCGTTCACTGAGAACCTTGTTCAATTTGGTTTTTCTCTCAGTCTTTTGGCTAATGCTGCTCTTTTTATCCCGCAAATTTTGACTCTGCTTAAAAATAAAACGGCCCAAGGCGTATCACTAATCACTTTTGGAGGGTTTAACGTGATTCAGCTTTTTACTCTATTTCATGGATTAGTAGAGAAAGATTACTTGCTTGCTGGCGGGTATTTGCTAAGTATCCTAAGCTGTGGCACTGTCACGATCCTCATTATCTATTACAACTATATCAATAGGAATTGAGTGTAAGAAGATGCAAAATAAGTCGTTTGATATAGTTTGCAACATTCTTTTTCTTCTTCCTTATGCAGAAAATGCTGCGCTTGTTAACAAACATCAAAAAATTGATGATCTTTATTTGATTCGAGCCATTGTTGATTTTTCAATACGCGCTTTAGAGTTGTTTATTGATGGCAATCTGCAGGCCTTCGATCCGCAAATCGGAGAAAACCTTTGCCAAATTAGAGCTTATAAACTTTTTCATCTCAGTAAAAAATGGCTTAGTTCAGCGGAAGCTTTCGCTGAATTTCATCATGAGATTGAACGCTTTAAAAGATATAAATTGCAGATTGAAGATGTGATTTGCGAATGGGAAAATGCAATTAAGCAAGCTGTTGTTTATAATAAACAGCTCGATGGCGTTGAAAAAATAAGTGGTTTTCTGAGTAGACATCAGCTTCTATTTAATTTACAGCAGGAATTTGCCTTTATTATTGCCTGTAATTTTTTGACGCATTTCAATATTCGTAAAGATGATGTGCCTATAGCCATGAATTTAGAACACATCACTCGAGAATTTCATATTTCCAAATACCGCGCTAGACGCCTAACCTATCGCTATCAACAGCTCATTTGTAGGTTAGGTTGCCTTTTTATTCAAAATATTGCCCAAGAATTGCCTGCTGAATTGGGTTATACGGATATTTTACCAAAATTATGTCTTATTTCAGATGAGGACAGAATGGTATTACCTTGCTACACTGTCAGCCAAATAATTTTTTATCACAGTATTCAAAAAAAAATACCGGTTTTATTACTCGTGCAACGTATACCTCAATCATCAGCATTTAAGTCAGATTTAGTTTACTTCTTATTGGTTGGTAAAGAAGGAACAAATGATTATGATTTAGTAAATAGCAGTTCACAGCCGCTGGATTACTGCATGGTTATTGCTGGTGAAATTGTTTATGAACAGGAATCGATTGAACATTATATCCAGCGTGTCCTTAAAGAGAGTCCGTTAAAAATAATTTTGGCTAACACAGCAATTCATCCGCAATATTCAGGAAAACGATTAGAAACATTTAGAAATAATCCTTTTCTGTTAATTTCGGATAGCAATCAAATTGCTGCTCAACATAGGGATAACTTAATGAATTTGAGACGTTATGCTTTAGAGTCAGGCTGCTCTCAAGAAAACCGAACCCTATTTTTTTTAAGACATATTTACGCAACTAAACTAAAGGATGAGATAAAGCAATTGCAACTCAAGTATCAAGGTGAAGCCCATGATGCCTATGCAATGCTAAATCCATAGAAAAGCTACGGAGTATTTTATGGCTTTGGACTATGACAGTCTGCTTAAGCAATTTGATTTGTATAAACAAATTTTCGAACGCATGCCCGTTTATATTTATTGGAAAAATAATCATTTTCGCTATCTCGCTTGTAACCAAGTACTCGCTCAAAATTTTGGACTCAGTTCAGCAACGGAAATTGTTGGTAAAACTGATTTCGATCTTTTCCCACACAAATTAGCCTGTGAGATTAGAAAACATGACATGGAAGTCATGGCAACGGGTTTGCCTCGCCTTTTTGAGGAAGAAGGTATGGAAGCAGATAACGAAATGTGTATCTATCTGACTCAAAAAATTCCTCTGTTTAACAGTGTAGGAGAAATCATAGGAATTGCAGGGATCTCCATTAATATTACAGAGAGGAAAGCGAAGGAAGAAAGAAATCGTATTGAAAAAGAGGAAGCAGAACTTACCTTAGCTAGCATTCTAGATAATTTGCCGGGACATGTGTATTGGAAAAATAAAGATTCTGTTTTTCAAGGATGTAATTTTGCTCAAGCGAAATCTGCAGGTTTTGCCGAGCCTAAATCAATGATTGGTAAAACGGATTATGAAATGCCTTGGAGTCATGAGGCTGATTTTCTCAGAGAATCTGATTTGGAAGTAATGAGAGGCCAAAAAACAATAACAAGGGAAGAAGCATCCCAACTCGCCAACTCAGAGGAAGTATCTATTTTCTTATCCAAAAAATCCCCTTTATTTAATAAAGCAGGCGAAGTGGTGGGCATTTTGGGAATTTCTTTTGACATTACTGAGCGAAAAAAAATGGAGGAAGCGCTGAGTAAATCGCAGATTGCAGCAGATGCTGCTAATCGGGCTAAAACCGAATTTTTACGTAATATGGAGCATCAATTAAGAACACCTTTTAGCGGGATTTACAGCATGGTCGAGTTTTTAGCCGAAACTGAAACCAATGTTGAAAAAAAGGAGCAACTCGAAATTACCTATCTTTCCGCCAAAGAATTTATAGAATTTTTAAATGATATTTTAGATTTTACTCGCAATCCCTCAGAGAATTGGCCAGTACTTGCTAAGAAATTTGATCTTAAAAAGACGATTGAAAAAGTCATTGCTATGGAGAAAGCAGCTGCAACCATCAAACAACTTGATCTGAATTGTGATTATGATGACAAGCTGCCCACTCTTTTTATTGGCGATCCTCGACGTATTCAACGCATCGTCATGAACTTATTAAGTAATGCCATCAAATTTACTGACAAAGGCAGTATTACAGTCAGTGTGAAACTAGGAAAACAGCTTGATGAGAAGAATTTTATTCTACAATTGCTAATCGCGGATACAGGAATTGGTATTTCATTGGATGAACAAAATCTCATATACGAAAAATTTTACCGTTTACACCCGGCGAACCAAAATAAATACAAAGGCGCTGGTTTGGGCCTTAACATTGTTAAGCAACTTATTGAAGATTTGGAAGGTGAAATTGATGTCGTTAGTAGTCCAGATAAAGGAACCACGTTTATTTGCACACTCCCATTTAAAAGACCCTTACTTGATGAATTAATTAACTAGAAGGATACAAATTTTTCGCCTTAAAAATTATTAAGTATTCACTAACAATTGTATAATGGTATTTTGGCACTATATGGAATTCAACGTTAGACCGATTTTTTATTGCAAAAAAATAGCGCTAACTAGAAGGAATAAGAATGATTCATCCTCTCCATGTACTTGTAGTTGAAGATACACTTATTGCGCAAATAGTTGCTAAGGCCCAATTAGCCAAGCTGGGCTGCCTTGTCGACATCGCAGCTAACGGAAGAATAGCTTTAGAAAAAACAATGCTCCACACCTATGACCTTATTTTAATGGATATTGGACTAGGCGACGGTCCTGATGGTTTTGAAGTGACCTCATTGATTAAACAACATAGTCCAATGAATAAAAACACCCCCATCATTGCTGTCACTGCACATGGCGGACGTGATTATGCAGAAAAAGCGATTGCCGTGGGGATGGAGAGATACTTTAATAAACCGTTTACACCTGCCAATGTGAAGGAAGTTATTCACTATCTCCAGCATAGGGCAGTAGTAGATGCTGAACAATCGTAGCAAGTAGGTGCACCAGTCTGGAAGTGTGATTTTCTCCCCTCCCAGCTCTCGCCCGAACGAGTAGGAGATTTCCTTCGCAGGAGAGCTGGGGAGAGGCCCCCTAGCATAACCAATCCATGAGGACCAAAACCCTGAGGTA
>NZ_LNXY01000020.1:497699-584647 GCF_001467585.1 Legionella drozanskii LLAP-1 | reverse complement strand
TGTTTTACTGAACCGTTCAGCCTGAGGAGGAGCGCCAGCGACGTCTCGAAGGCCTGTCCTGAGGCTCTCGAAGGGCCTGTCCTGAGGCTCTCGAAGGGCCTGTCTTGAGGCACGCGAAGGGGGGCTTTGCACCAAGGCTTCGAGACAGCGCTTCGCGCTTCCTCAGCCCGAACGGATCGAGCTACTGATTGGAGCAACACCTATTTTTGTTCAAAAAAAGTGACGATACCTCAGGCCAAAACCCCTCTATTACCGACTAACCCTGACTTTTCTCAGCCCGCTCACGAATATACTGCAAAGCAAACTCCAAACGGCCTAGCGTTCGTTGCTTACCTAATAACTCCAGCGTCATTGCAATTGCAGGAGACATGCTGTTTCCTGTGACCGCTACTCGAAGTGGCTGCGCGATTTTGCCCATATTGATATCAAATTCCGCGCTCACATTGTTAATGCATTGCTGCAATTCTTCACTTTCCCAATGATTAAGCTGCTGTAGCGCCTTATATAAAGCATCGAGAGGCTCTAGCACCACTGGTCTTAAATGTTTCTTAACCGCATCGTCATCATACTGAATGGAATCCTCATAAAAATAACGGCTTCCTTCGCATATTTCGACTAAAGACTTGTAACGCTCCGCTTGAATAGCCACTAATTCTTTGAGTTGTGGACCATTCCCCACATTAATGCCTTGATGATGAAAATGCCAACGCAGTGCCTCGGCAACTTTTTCAGGAGGATCGTTTTTCTGATAATGCTGATTTAACCAATACAGTTTGTCGTAGTTAAAGCTAGATACTCCGCGGCTCACATTTTTTAAATCAAAGCATTCAATCATTTCATCAAGGCTGAAGATTTCTTGATCCCCATTAGACCAGCCCAAACGTACCAAATAATTTAATAAGGCATGGGGCAACACACCCAACTCTTTAAATTGCAACACACTGACCGCACCATGCCGCTTGGATAATCGTTTACCGTCATCACCAAGAATCATAGGCAAATGAGCAAAAACAGGTATGGGGGCATTTAAGGCATTGAATAAATTAATTTGTCGAGGGGTATTGTTAATATGATCATCCCCGCGAATCACATGGGTAATTTCCATATCCCAATCATCAATTACAACAGCGAAGTTGTAAGTGGGATGGCCATCAGAACGGATTAGGATTAAATCATCTAACTCAGAATTATCGACATTAATATTGCCATAAACGATATCTGTAAAAGAAACTACGCCTGTTTGAGGATTTTTAAAACGCACAACATAGGGCTCATTGCCCACAGGTAAATTTTTATCACGGCAATGACCATCGTAACGTGGTTTTTCTTTTGCAGCGAGCTGTGATTCACGCAAGGCTTCTAAGCGCTCTTTGCTGCAGACGCAACGATAAGCTTGACCGTCGTCGAGTAACTGCTGAGCAATTTTTTGATATTGGTCATAGCGTTTCGTTTGAAAATAAGGTCCATCGTCATAATCAAGACCCAACCATTCCATACCATCAAGAATTGCTTGTACCGATTCTTTCGTAGAACGCTCCTGGTCGGTATCTTCAATACGTAATACAAATTGCCCTTTATGATGTCTCGCATACAACCAAGAAAATAAAGCAGTGCGCACACCACCAACATGTAAAAAACCAGTAGGGCTTGGGGCAAACCGCGTTCTAACCACCATGGGAGGCTCCGTTGAAAGCAATGAAATAATCGCGCTATAATAGCTGACTTTCTAAGCAACTCAAAATAAAACAATGCACCTCCAACAGCTTGCATTCTTCAATAATAAATGTGCTAGTCTAGGTGATTCATAACGAGAAACCGCAACCACCATGAAAAGACTCGGCATCAAATATCAGCTGCGCATCACTACGCTTATACCAGTTTTTTTGGTCGCTCTACTTTTTGCTCTCTTTTACAATGGTGAATTTAATAAAAATTTGAAACAACATATGTCTCGATTAGGTGAGGCTTATATTCGTCAATTATTACCCGCAGCGCAATTTGCCATGCTGCGTAATGATAGTCGAACCTTGCAGGGTTTAATTAATGCCTCCACCGTTAACCCTGAAGTCAAAGCACTCGCTTTTTATAATGCGCAAGGGCAACTGCTCGCTTATCGTGGCGGCAAACATTCCATTCATCAGCCCTTTAAACCGCCGGAATTTACTGGTGATTATATCGAGAGCAAACAAATCAAACCTTACACTATTAATTTCATAGCCCCCATAACCATTCCTAAATTCAATCTTTATTCAACAACACCTTTTAAAACGCTCACAAACCCCATTGCCTTGCAGGCAGATGATATTTTGGGTTGGCTTTCTATTGATATCGATACTCAATCAATGCTGATTAAGCAATATCGAATGTATATCATCACCATTTTTATTACTTTACTTGGCTTGTTAATGAGTCTAACGATTCACTACTTTTTATCCAAACGAATTTATCTACCTATTTCACGCCTGCGCCGAAGTATGAAGCAAATTTTGAGTAATGAATTCGAAACACATATTAACGTGAACAGTCCGGGCGAGCTAGGAATCATTGAGCGAGGCTGTGCGCATCTGCAGAAACAATACCTCAGTACCGTAAACGATTTAAATCATCACATAGAGGTTGCTACTGGAGACTTACAACAAAGCTTAGAATTGTTGGAGGAGAAAAATATCGAACTCTCCTTGGAAAAGAAAAAAACAGAAGAGAAGAGTCGACAAAAATCAGAATTTATCGCCAATATGAGCCATGAAATTCGCACGCCAATGAATGGAGTAATCGGATTTACTAACGTCCTGCTCGAATCCAAATTAGATAGTTTACAGCTAGACTATGTCAAAACAATTAAATCATCTGCTCAAGATTTACTTACCATAATTAACGATATTCTTGATTACTCTAAGATGGATGCTGGGAAATTACATTTGGATTGTATTCCTTTAGATATCCGAGCCTGCATTGATGAAGTATTAGCGTTGATAACCCCGAATGTTCACAAAAAAGGAATAGACCTCATTCCTTCTACTGCAATCAATGTTCCCAAAACAGTACTCGGTGATCCGCTACGAATAAAACAAGTTATCACTAATTTGATTAGCAACGCTGTTAAATTTACCGACCATGGCTACGTTCTAATTCGCACCAATATTGAGCAGGAAAGCGAAAAAGATTACACACTGTGCATCTCGGTTACCGATACCGGGATTGGCATTTCCCCTGAAGATCAAACCAGATTATTTAATGCTTTTAATCAGGCTGATACCACCATTACACGGCGCTTCGGTGGTTCTGGTTTAGGTCTGGTGATTGGTAAAAAATTAGCTGAAGCCATGCAAGGAAAAATCACGCTAACCAGTGAAGTGAATAAGGGATCAACCTTTGCAGTACGTCTCAAATTAGAAAAATTAGCCGCCTATGAAGTTGAAAAACACCAAAGCCAGCGCTTCGATAATCTTAAAGTACTTTGCTATGATGATAATCCTTTATATCTAGAGGCAATGTGTAATGGCCTAGGTTTTTGGGGTATTGAAACCGTTCCTATCAACGCATTTAATCAGCTTGAGGCCGCCTTTGCCGAACATACTGACTGCACGCTCGCTTTTATCAATGTGAATGAAGGCTGTGAAAAACAAGTTGCGCAAGTTTTACGCAAGCAAACCATTTCCAATGTGCTCGTTTCTAAATGGCCCATCCATGATCCACAAACCTTAGGAGCTCGTGCTTTTTTATTCAAACCGATTAGTATTCAAAAATTACATGAAACGATTGAAATTTTACTCAATCAAGCGACACAAACCCTTTCCTCTGATCATGAGCTGGATAAGCTTCGCTCTCAACTTCGCTTAGCTTATCCTGAGCTATTAATCGCAGAAGATAATCCAGTCAATCGCATGCTGTTAAATTCATTATTGAATGAACATACTAGTATTGAAGCGGTTGATAATGGCGAAGAAGCCGTAAAAGCCTGTCAATCTAAGCGTTTTAATGTGATTTTACTGGATCTGCAAATGCCTAAACTTAATGGCCTCGATGCAGCACGCATGATTCGTCAAGAATCCATGTTAAATAAGCAAACACCAATTGTCGTCATTAGTGCAAACAGCACGGATTTAAATAAGGAGCGTTTGCAAAAATCAGGCGTGGACCTTTGCTTACAAAAGCCAATTGATGAAAAGCAATTACTTAATCATTTGTTAACTTTTCTAAATAAATCGAAACCAGCAGCGATTGATTGGCAACTTTGTGTACAAAAAGTATCAGGAAATCAGGCGCTCGCCGAGGAATTTCTTGCGCGCTTCGTCGACGAATTACATAAAAATCGTGAAGAGTTTTTGCAGTTATTACAGAATAAAGATATTAAAGGTTTAGAAACCGCCGCCCACAAATTACATGGTGCCTGCTGTTTTTGCGGCGTACCTCACTTACAGAGCCATGTTGTTCACCTAGAGAAACAAGCTAAGCATGTCAAATCAATAGAAGAATTAAAATCTACCTTCGCCGAGCTTATTCAAAGCATTGATGAGGTCATTGATGAATTTAATAATCTCTATCAAGTTAGCTCCCCAGATTGAAGTCTCTTACATGCTCTGGCAAAATTTGCTTACCTAAAATCCAAGATGACTTGGATAGTTCACGGAGATCTTATGTCAATTAAAAATGCAATCTATGCTCAATCCGGTGGCGTTACTGCTGTTATTAATGCCTCTGCATGTGGAGTGATTCAAACAGCTCGCCAGCATCCGGAAAAAATCGGAAAAGTTTACGCAGCCCAAAATGGTATCATTGGTGCTCTCAATGAGCTATTGATTGATACTTCCCTGGAGTCCGATGAGGATATTGCTAAACTCATGCACACCCCTTCTGGCGCTTTTGGCTCCTGTCGCTACAAACTAAAAGATGATGGAGTGGAGTACGAGCGTTTAATTCAAGTGTTCAAAGCACATAACATTGGATATTTCTTTTATAATGGCGGCGGTGATTCGCAAGATACTGCTCACAAAATTTCCAAATTAGGCAGCCACATGGGTTATCCCATCACCTGTATAGGCATTCCAAAAACAGTCGATAACGATCTTCCTTTTACCGACACCTGTCCTGGTTTTGGTTCGGTCGCTAAATACGTTGCAATCTCAACTTTAGAAGCAGGTTTTGACGTCGCGTCAATGGCAGCCTCTTCGACCAAAGTATTTATTCTTGAAGTCATGGGGCGTCATGCAGGCTGGATTGCTGCTGCAAGCGGCTTAGCAGGTCAAAATAAAGAACAACCACCGCATATTATTTTGTTTCCTGAAGTACCGTTCGAACAACAGCGCTTTCTCGATAAAGTCAAAGCTAGTGTGAAAGACTATGGCTATTGCGTAGTTGTTGTTTCTGAAGGTATCCGCAATGAAGAAGGAAATTTCCTCAGTGATGCAGGCTTACGTGATGCTTTTGGTCATGCACAACTTGGTGGAGTAGCACCTGTTTTAGCTCAATTAGTAAAAGCTGAGTTAGGCTATAAATATCACTGGGCTGTCGCTGATTATCTTCAACGCGCCGCTCGCCATATTGCCTCGCAAGTCGATGTTGAGCAGGCTTATGCCTTAGGTAAAGCTGCAGTTGAATTAGCCCTTAGTGGTCATAACGCGATTATGCCAATTGTGAAACGCGAACAAGATTCCCCTTATCGTTGGTCTATCGATCATGTTCCTCTAGCGGATGTAGCCAATCAAGAAAAGGCGATGCCTAAAGAGTTTATTAGCGCTGATGGGATGGGTATTACGGACGCTTGCCGACGCTATTTGTCACCATTGATTCAAGGTGAAGCTTATCCACCATATAAAGATGGCTTGCCTATCTATGTGCAGCTTAAAAATAAATTGGTAGAGCAGAAGCTTTAATTAGGAAATGTTGGGCCAAAGCCTAAGGAATGGACATGACAAAAAAAATTATTGATCTCTCTATTTATATAGAAAACGAGGTGAAGTCAGATCCACCAGGTTATGAACCTGAAGTTCAATACCTAACTCACCAACAAACCTTAGGCGAGCTAATGCATTTCTTCCCTGGATTAAAGCCTGATGATTTACCTGATAGCGAAGCCTGGGCTTATGAACGAATTAATTTGATTACTCACAACGGCACTCATTTAGATGCACCCTATCATTTTTCGACGTTGATGGATAAAGACAAACGGGCAATCACTATCGATGAAGTTCCATTAGAATGGTGTTTTCAAGCAGGAGTAAAATTGGATTTTCGCCACTTGCCTGATGGCTATGTCGTTACTAAAAAAGAGGTACAGGCTGAACTTGAGCGTATGCGATACAAGTTAAATCCTTTAGACATCGTCTTGGTTAATACACGCGCTGGCTCACGCTATGGCTCTGATGATTACGTTAACGCAGGTTGCGGCATGGGACGTGAAGCCACTCTTTATTTGCTTGAGCAAGGCGTCAAAATCACAGGGACAGATGGGTGGAGTTGGGATGCACCTTTTTTTCATACGCGTGAAAAATATTTATCCTCTCAGGATGCCTCTTTAATTTGGGAAGGTCACAAAGCAAGCCGTGAAATCAGTTACTGTCATTTAGAAAAACTACATAATTTGGAAAGTTTGCCGGATTATGGTTTCACGGTCTGTTGTTTCCCAGTTAAAATTAGAGCAGCCTCAGCAGGATGGACACGCGCTGTTGCTATTTTGCCGGATTAAGTTATAACTCCCATAGATGGTCACTGCCATTAAATTGTAGGTTGAGCCTTGGCTGTCAAAGAAGCCCAAAGTTCCTATCGAACTCCAGTTGCCCTTTAGCGGATTTAAGGTTAAATTGTCATCCCACTGATCTTAATTTAGGGACGAATTGTGCAAAAAGATCAACAAAGATTATTAATTCTTTCAAGCTTAGGCGGCATTTTAGAGTTTTACGATTTTATTATCTTTGCTTTATTTGCCAGTTATATTTCTAACGCCTTTTTTCCAGCAACTAATGAAATTGTCAGCTTACTCATAACTTTTGCAACTTTTGCTATTGGTTATTTAGTAAGGCCTTTAGGTGGTATTATTTTTGGACATTTTGGAGACAAAATTGGTCGCAAAACGACCTTCACTATTTCAATCCTCTTGATGGCACTCGCTACGCTAGGTATAGGTCTGACTCCCACCTACTCGACAATTGGTATCATGGCGCCTCTCATTGTGATCTCTTTGCGGGTGCTACAAGGCATTTCGATTGGCGGGGAAATACCTGGGGCAATCACCTACGTTACGGAATCACTGACTCAACACAAAGGCTTAGCTTGTGGGATCATTTTTTGTGCTCTACTTTTTGGCATTGTTCTAGGTTCGCTCGTTTATGCAGCGATGTCTACTGTGCTTACTGAAGAGCAAATGCAATCTTATGGTTGGAGAATTCCTTTTATCCTAGGTGGAATTTTTGGTCTACTCAGCTATCTTGTGCGCAAAGAATTGCATGAATCGGCTCAATTCTTAGCTATCGAAAATTCTATTGAAAAGTTTCCTATTATTGCAGTCTTTAAACAGCAAGGTAGTTCCGTTATTGCTGGAGGATTTATAGTGGCTCTTTGTGCAGCCATTGTAACTGGGCTTTTCTTATTCACTCCTGCTTATTTCACCAAGGTTTTACATCTACCGTCTAATGCCTACATTTGGCAGCGCACAGCGGCAATTGCCTTTGGCGCATGCTTGAGTATTTTTTTTGGTTATATGAGCGATCAATATAATTTAAAGAAACTCGCCACCCTGCTGACCTGTTTGACCGCGATCCTGGCTTACCCTATCTTTGCTATCTATGTGTATTTCACAGACCTCTACTACCTAGCTTTTATTGCGAGTTCAATTTTACTGGGGCTTTCCGCAGGTATAATTCCACGCCTACTCAGCGAATTATTCCCTACAAAAATTCGTTATAGCGGCATTGCAATCAGTTATAACTTAGGTTTCGCAATCTTTGGCGGCTTGACACCTTTTGTATCATTATCATTAATTTACTATACCGGTTGGATAACAACGCCAGCACTTTATTTAGTTATCGTTTCCTTATTGGCAATTTTCTCTTTATTATTTCTTGCTCGGAAACACCAAATGTTCAATTGCTAAAATAATTATTATAAAGATTGATATAAGTTCCGTCGGATTCCATAAGCTTAATTTGTTGATTAATTCGATCAAGCAAAGGGGCTTGCTCTGGTAGAGCCATGATTGCCATGCCAGAGCCCACAGGTACAGTATCTCCTAAACTTGTGAATTCGCCTGAGCTGTAAGACACCCAATAATCTCGTGAAAAGGTGTCTAGAAAAGCGGCAGAAATTTCGCCGTTTTTTAACCCCGCCATTAAATGAATTGGCCCTTGATAAGTAATCACTTGACACTGTGAACCAAACTGATCCACTAAAAATTGCTCATAATCCGAACCTTCAATAACGCCAATTTTCTTGCCTGCTAAATCCTTAACTGATCTAAAAAATTGACTTTTTAAAACGATAAAGGTGCCATTACTTACGATGTAAGGAAGACTGAAAATATAATTGATACTGCGTGCATCAGAAATGGTAAATCCGCCTATAACCAAATCGACTTGTCGTTGATTTAGGGCATCATAGAGTGTATGTTTTTCCATTGGGTAAAATTTGCACTCTTCGCTAATTCGTTGACAAAGGATTTGCATTAGGTCCATATCGAAACCTTCGGTATCACTTATTTCAAAAGGAGGATTAAAAGCAGGCGTGCCTATTTTTATCGTGGCATAGGTAGAGGCAGAACATAACGGCCAAAGCAAAATTACACTTAATAACCAGCATTTCATATTATTCATTGTCCTAGGTTACGCTTTCTTATTGCTTGAGGTCTTTTAGTAATTTTAGTTCATATTTTTAAACCCTTACAAAAATAGATTCAATATAGTGACGAAATAAAACAGACAGTGATACTATCGGCAGGGAATACGAATTTTAGATTCAGGGATGGTATAAATTATGGATAAAGGTATTAATAAGATCGTATTGCTTATCGCCACTATAGCCGGATTTGGTGGCTTTCTTTTTGGTTTTGATTCCAGCGTGGTTGCCAATATTCAAGATCAAGTCATGCAGCAACTTTCTTTGACCACTTGGCAATGGTCTAAAGTCGTGAGCTTTAGTTTACTCGGAGCGATTTTAGGCATTCCCTTAAGTGGCTTTATAGCGGATCGCTTGAGTAGACGCTCCTTATTAAAATTAGTAGCTATCGGCTTTATTTTAGGCACTGCTCTTTGTGTCCAAGCCAACGATTTAACAAGCTTACTCTGCGGCCGATTTCTTATCGGAGTGTGTATCGGCGTCGGTTCTTATATAGCTCCCTTGTTTATTGCTGAAATTGCTCCGCCTCAAAAGCGCGGCGCATTAATACTTATTAATGGCTTAGCAATTACCTTTGGCCAAGCGGTTGCTTATTTGGTAGGTTATTTTTTTCACGATATTTCCCCTTCGAGTTGGCGCTTAATTGTAGGAATGGGCATATTCCCTGCCCTTGCATTATTTATCGGGATGTTTTTTGTACCTCATGCGCCAGGTTGGTTAATCAAACGCTATGGCGAGGAAAAAACCTTAAAAACCTTAAAAAGAATTCGCTCGCAAGACGCGGATATTCATAATGAATTGAATGAACTTCTAGCCAGTACTCAGCATAATCCTTTCACCAATAAAAAACTGTTGCTAAAACCCATGATCCTTTCCGTTTTGCTAGTAGGAATTGGCCTAGGAATTTTTCAACAATTTTCAGGCATTAATGCCATTTTATATTACGGCCCGGTTATCTTTGAATCTGCCGGATTTTTCCCTATTCGCAGCGCCATTCTTGCTACTTTTTGGATCGGCTTACTTAATTTCTTATTCACTGCCGTTACCTTTATCTGCGTTGATAAACTTGGACGCCGAGCACTTTTGTTAGGCGGAACACTGTTGGCGGCACTGAGTTTATTTGTTGTTAGTCTATTATTTCAATTGCATCTGCCTTTTCAGCGCTTTGGGATTCTCATTGGCTTGTCCTTTTTTATTATTGGTTATTGCGTCAGTGTGGGTTCTTTGTTTTGGGTATTAATCTCTGAAATTTTTCCCTTACAAATTCGTGGTATGGCCATGAGTATTGCGACCGTTGTGCAATGGGGAGCAAACTTTTTAGTCTCTATTTCTTTTCTGCAAATTTATCAAAATTATGGAGAAACACTGACCTTTTCTCTTTTTGCTTTGATTTGCTTACTTGCCTTTTTGTTTACTTATTATTTTGTCCCAGAAACAAGCGGCATTCCCTTGGAACGAATTGAGAAAAATTTAGCTGCCGGAAATAAAATTCGTGATATTGGTCAAGTCATTCCTAAGCGAAAATTATTCAACTTTCAATTTGGCCGCTGGTCTAATCATTCAGCAACTCACTTCGATTAAAACGAATAAGGATTTTTAAAATGAATAAAAAATGCAAAATTGGAATTATTGGTGCCGGACGAATCGGCAAATTGCACGCGACAAATATTAAATATCGACTACCCCAATTTGAAGTTGCCGCCATTGCCGATCCTAATTTAGATGAAAACTGGGCAAAATCGCTTGATATTTCTATCATCGGTTCCTGCGCTGACGAACTCATTTTTAATAAAGACCTTGACGCGCTTTTATTGGCTTCACCCTCCAATCTTCATTGTGCGCAAATCAAAGCGGCCTCTAATGCGGGCAAAGCGATTTTCTGTGAAAAACCGATAGGTCTATCGGAAGAAGAAATTCGCTCTGCTCTCGAAGTAGTCGAAGGAAATAAAACGCTATTACAACTCGGCTTTAATCGCCGCTTTGATCCCAGTTTTGCAAGCTTACAAAAGAAACTAAAATCAGGCGCTATCGGCAACTCCCAATTAATCCGCATCACCTCAAGAGATCCTGTTTGTCCCAGCAAAGAATATTGCGCTACTTCAGGGGGTATGTTGATGGACATGACGATCCATGATTTCGATATGGCACGCTTTTTAACGGCTTCCGAAGTAGTGGAAGTGTATGCCATGGGAGCGATTTTAATTAATCCTGATTTCGAGGCTTACAATGATATCGATACAGCCATTATTCAATTGCGCTTCGCTAATGGCGCCTTGGGCGTTATCGATAACAGTCGTCAGGCGGTTTATGGTTATGATCAACGTATAGAGGCCTTTGGTAGTCAAGGAATGTTACTCGCTGAAAATCAACTCAATAATTCGGTGAAAACCTATTCAGCTCAGCAATCCAATTTTGCTAATCCGCTCTACTTTTTCCTAGAACGCTATGAACAAGCCTTTATTGCAGAATTAACTGCATTTTATGAATCCTGGACAAACAAGGCGTCAAGCGTTGTCTCAGGTTTTGATGGCTTACAAGCGCATTTAATCGCCAAAGCGGCAAAACAATCTTTAGAAACCAACTTGCCTGTGTCTTTAAAGGGTTAATCATGAATGAAAACGCTTTCCTCTATGCCAGCGATCGCCCCATTGATTTAATTTGCATGGGGCGAGTTGCAGTCGATCTTTATGCCGAGCAAATTGGCAGTGAATTATCCGAGGCCACCAGTTTTCGTAAATACTTAGGCGGCTGTGCGGGCAATATTGCAGTAGGTGCTGCGCGACTGGGCTTGCAAGCGGTGATGTTTTCTTGCGTGGGCAAGGATGAAATGGGCAGTTTCATCAAGAAAACGCTAGTCCAAGAAAAAGTGAAGGTCGATTTACTCTACGAAAGCGATCAGCATTTAACAGGTCTCGTTCTCCTAGGAATTAAACCGCCGAAAGATTTCCCACTGATGTTTTACCGAAATAATTGTGCCGATATGCAGTTAAAACCAGAGCAAGCTAATTCGGCAATCATCAAACAAGCAAAAACCATTCTCATTACGGGCACAGGTCTGTCAACAGAAGCCATGCTTGCCACAACCTTGCATGTTGTAGAGCTTGCTAAAAAATTAGAAACTAAGGTCATCTTTGATTTGGATTTTCGTCCTGTTTTATGGGGATTAACGACCATTGGCAACGGTGAAACGCGGTATTTACCGAGCACCCATGTGAGTGAAATTTACCAGCAAATTTTGCCTTATTGCGATCTCATTGTGGGGACTGAAGAAGAAATTTCTATTGCAAGCGGCGTTGAAGACCAAACCCAGGCGCTGAAGATTATTCATTCTCACAGCAAGGCCCCCGTTGTCGTCAAATTGGGTGAGCGAGGTTGCCAAGTGCATTTTCAAAATGAAGCCCGCCCTTTCCGGTCCAAGCCTTTTCCTGTTGATCTGCTCAATATTCTAGGTGCAGGGGATGGTTTTATGGCTGGTTTGCTGCGAGGATTATTGTCAGGAACAGATTGGGAAACCGCAACCCGTTATGCCAATGCCTGCGGCGCGTTAGTCGTCACCCGCCATGGCTGTTCTCCAGCAATTCCCTATTGGAATGAGTTGAGCTATTTTATGCAAGAGTACGAATACAATCCGCTGGTTTGGAAAACGGAATACCTTGCCCAACTTCACCAGCAAAATACTAGCGCTTCCAATCAAAGACTCATCAAAAATCATTTGGGTTTTCAAGATGGAATCAATGCAATTGTGAAGATGGATGATGCTCAGCCTAATTCTTTAATGAATTTCTATTCCCTCAAATTACGCCATGGAGAGCGTTATTCCTTTAACAAGCAATTTGAATTTGCAGCTCTTTTAATGACTGGGCGGGTTCTTTTTCATTATGAAGAAAAGACAGTTCGCGCTGAGCGTTGTGATTATTTTTCGCAAGCCCCCTACGTTTTACATTGTCCCAGCGGGATAGAGGCCAGTGTGGAGGCATTAACGGATTGTGAGGTTTTGTTGATTGAAACAAAAAATGAACGCTATTTCCTACCTCTGTTTTTTGATCAGCACAATAGCGTAGAACTGGATCATCGCGGCAAAGGCCTCCTCGAAAATACCTCTTATCGCATAGTACGTACCGTATTTGATCAACGAAATCGTCCCGAATCTAATCTGGTGGTGGGAGAAATAATTAGTTTGCAAGGCCATTGGTCTAGTTATCCTTCCCATTATCATGCACAACCTGAAATCTATCATTATCGCTTTTCAGAACCCCAAGGTTATGCCTTTGGCGAGAACGGACAGGAGGTATTGCGTATAGAACATAATGACACTTATCAAATCACCGAGGGGCAAACTCACGCTCATTGCACTGCACCCGGCTATGCGCTCTATACTTTGTGGTTTATTCGTCATACGAATAATCCTTATCGAACCCCAACCTTCGAGTCCCAGCATGAATGGACACGTGAATTGTCTGCCAATAAGCGTGTCTGGCAATTAAGAGAAAATTGTGAGGAGCAAGGAAAATGAAAAAAATGCGTTTGACAATGGCCCAAGCCTTATTACGTTTTTTAGCTAATCAATATGTTAGTCTAGACCAGGAAGAACAGCGTTTCGTGCAAGGTGTATTTGGTATCTTTGGTCACGGTAATGTGACGGGGATAGGCGAAGCCTTGGAGTATGATTCTCAGGACCTCATTTTTTATCAAGGCCATAACGAACAAGGCATGGCTCACGCAGCAACCGCTTTCGCTAAACAAAAAAATAGATTAGCTATCTTTGCCTGCACCTCATCCATCGGCCCCGGCGCGACCAACATGGTGACTGCTGCAGCAACGGCAACCACGAATCGTCTTCCCTTATTATTACTCCCAGGCGATATTTTTAGCTGCCGTCAACCCGACCCGGTATTACAGCAACTGGAAGTACCTCATGACTATACCATTTCAGTGAACGATTGCTTTAAGCCGGTCAGTAAATATTGGGATCGTATTTCCCGTCCCGAACAATTAATGACAGCCTGCATGAATGCCATGCGCGTATTGACTGATCCTGCAGAAACCGGCGCTGTCACTTTGTGTCTACCTCAGGATGTGCAAACTGAAGGTTATGATTATCCCAGCGAATTTTTTGCCAAGCGGGTATGGATTATTGAACGCGAAACTGTCAATGAACAGGCCCTTGAACGAGCCGTACTGCTGTTAAAAAAGGCAAAATCGCCTCTCATCATTGCTGGTGGTGGGGTTCACTACTCTCAAGCAACAACCACTTTAGCTGCCTTTGCAAAAAAGCATGGTATTCCCGTTTCCGAAACTCAAGCGGGGAAAAGCGCTCTAGCTGCAAATCATCCTTTGAACGTGGGTGGCATTGGGGTTACAGGCTCAGAAGCCTCCAATAAAATTGCCGCTCAGGCCGATGTAATTTTAGTCGTAGGCTCTCGTTTGCAAGACTTTACCACGTCATCAAAATGGGGTTTTAAACATGAAAATTGCCAACTGATTAACCTCAACATTAGTCGCTTCGATGCTATTAAAATGAATAGTCTTAGTCTAAAAGGCGATGCGAAATCAGGACTTGAACAATTATCAACAAAACTCGGGGACTATAAAACCTCGACCCATTATCAGCAGTTGATTAAAGAATATTCCCAGGCTTGGCATCATGAAGTGGATCGGGTGTATGCCCCCCCTGCCGCTGAGCAACAAGGTTTGCACCAAACCACCATTTTAGGAATTTTAAATCAAACGACTACAAAAGATGATGTGATTATAGGCGCCGCGGGTAGCTTACCTGGCGATTTACATCGCTTGTGGCGCTCAAAAGCCCCTAAAGATTATCATTTGGAATATGCCTATTCTTGTATGGGTTATGAAATTGCGGCAGCCTTAGGAGTCCGTTTAGCTAAAGATACCAGTCCTGGAGAAGTCTATGCTCTAGTCGGCGATGGAAGTTTCATTATGCTGCACTCTGAATTATTAACCAGTATCCAAGAACACAAGAAAATAACCCTCATTGTTTTTGATAATCACGGCTATCAATGCATTCGTAACTTACAAGAAGCAAATGGTAGTCAAGGCTTTGGTAATGAGTTTCGTTATCGCCATCAACCTAGCAACCAATTGCGAGGAGAGTATCTAGCGATTGATTTTTGTCAGTATGCAGCTTCTTTGGGGGCCAAAACCTTTTACGCAAAATCCTATGCCGATTTTTCTACTGCGCTGGTTGCTGCAAGAAAAGAAACTACTAGCTGTGTCATTGTTCTACCTGTTTTGCCTAAAACAATGTCGAATGGCTATGAAACTTGGTGGCGCGTTGATGTGGCAGCAATCTCTCAATCAAAAGAAGTGGAGCTTGCGCATCAAAAAATGCGGGCTCAACTTGAAACAGTGAAAGAGTATTGATAAAAAAAATTGAAGGATTAAGGATAGAAAAATGACTATTAAACTTGGCATCGCTCCCATTAATTGGTGCAATGATGACGATCCGCGCCTCGGCGAGCACATTAGTTTTGAGCAATGCATCAGAGAAATGGCAGAATCCGGCTATGTTGGCACTGAATTAGGAAACAAATACCCACGCAATGCACCCATTTTAAAACAATCTCTAGCCCAACAGGGACTTGAATTGGCAAGCTCTTGGTTCAGTACCTACTTCACCGAAACGAATAAATACGAAGAAACTTTATCGCGATTTTTGGATCAATTAAGCTTTATTCGCGCTTCGGGAGCAAGCTTTTTAAATGTTTGTGAATGTGGCCACGCTATTCAAGGCACTACCCTGCCCATCCTGGGCAACTCTAAACCTGTTTTTAGCAGTCAACAGTGGGATGATTTAATCCAAGGCCTTCATACCTTGGGAAGAATTGCCCACGATTTTCAGGTGAAACTGGTTTATCATTATCATGCAGGGACCGGTGTATTTAACGAATCAGAAATTGATTATCTAATGCAAAATACAAGTCCAGAACTTATCTCTTTGTTATTGGACACTGGGCATGCGGCATTAGCTGGAATTGATTCTCTCAATTTAATAAAAAAATATGGTCATCGTATTCGCTATGTCCATCTGAAAGATATTCGTCATTCCATATTCGAGACCGTTTTACCCCAACAAATTAATTTCATGGACGCCGTCCGTGCTGGCATTTTTACAGTACCTGGCGATGGCGATATTGATTTTATCTCAATCCTTAAAGGATTAGAGCAAATGAATTATCAAGGATGGATGATCGTGGAGGCAGAACAAGACCCCGCTAAAGCACCGCCTTTAGAATACGCTCGAAAAGCGCGTGAGTATTTAAGTAAAATGCTTTTTTAGGTAGATCTCACTCCGCGAAAGCGGAAGATCAGCGCGTTGGGCCTTAGAATGCCCAATCCACGCTGGTTGAAGCCGAGGCTACTAAGCCGTTTTCGAGTATAAAGCTACCGCATTCCCTTCTGTATCTAAAATAACAGCTCTGTGCCCATAAGGTCCTATTTGTTCTTTTTCCTTGAGTATTGTGCCACCTAGTTTTTTTGCTTCTTCAATGGCCTGATCCAATTTTGCTTCTACATTGAGATAAACAAGTGGACCATTTTTAGAGGGTTTCCTATCGCTCATGACAACCAAGCACCCGGAAACATTGTCTTGTGTATGAGGCAGTAATCCGAACACAAATCCGTGTTCAGAAATCTTTTGTACGGGCTCATCTAAAATGGCTGTGTAAAAATCGATTGCTCTATCCAATTCAACAACAGGAATATCTATCCAACAAAAAGTATTTTTGGCGTCCATCGCTTTCTCTTATAAGAGTGAAAAAAGCGATTCTAGCATAGAGAAATTTAAAATGCGCCTCGTACCTCCTGTAGAATAAATGCCTACTCTGCTGATATTTTTTGAATTATTTATAAGCACATAGCATTTTTTATTATTCACAAACAATCCCTAAAAGAAGAATTCATATATAATTCGAATTAACGTGATGTAAGCTAATGATTGGGAGAAAAATGGAAAAAACTGGGCCAGCTTCCACCGATAATAGAAACACTTCTGATGCGACAGAAAAAAAACCACTTGGTATTGATTTACCTAACAGCGAGGAAGAGCTTTTTCTTCTAAATAACTATCCATTGTTGGATATCAATACAGGAATTAACAATTGCGGTGATAAGTCTATGTTGCAGGAACTGCTCAATATGATGGTTAAGCAAGAATTGCCCCTAGAATTGCACAAAATACAACTTGCTCATGACAACCTTGATTGGGATAAGATTGAAAAGCTGGCACATAAATTAAAAAGTGGTGCCTTATATTGCGGTACCGTGAGGCTTAAATTTGCTTGTCAGTACTTAGAGCGTTATCGAAAAGCGGGCTATAGTCAATTACTCGATAAACTCTATCTGCAGTTAATTCGTGTTGCGAATGAAACTGAACAATCCATTAACAACTGGATCTTTAGCCATTAAATTTTTAATCGAGAAGATTTTGAGAACCTTATTCTACTGTGTTTTATAGTTTCATCCTCTTCTCTGTGCTCACACTCTTTATCTATGGCATTTTCTAGACTGTTAATTACTATACCACCCACATAATTTCCAGGATAGAGCAGCTCCTGATCCACGACATCCAGGCACCGGTAATCGATCAATGACTAATATTCCACCCGGTTTGAGTGCTTTATAAGCCTCTATAACCGATCCAATGGGATCGACAAGATGAACAAAAGTGAGTTTGTTTTCGGTGATTCGTTCGCCGGTGATTTTCTCTTGCCTTGCTAACATTTGATTAATGGGTTCGAATGCTTTGAATGCATCGTTAGTACCTTCTTTGAAACTAATATTGGTGTTGAGTTTAAGTAACTCGTAAGCTACTTGGGTAAGTTCTTGTACATCTGCTGCAGAGGAGTTCCTAAGCGCTAGAGAGATTAGAAGATTAGCCTTTTGCTTTAATTCATTATCAATATTTGCTTCATCTAAACCCGCCCTGCATTGCTTTTAAACAATTATTTAAAGGTGTAACAATGAAATCACGAGCAACTGCCTCGATGTTATTGTTATGCCATGCCTTTAATCCCGCATTTGCAGTTGGACTTTTTTTATTGAACATTATTTTAGGTATTCCTTAAGTCAGTTGGCCGTTCCATTGCTCCCTTAGGGCTAACTTCAAGAGTGCGCTTCTCGTGAAAACCATCGGCCTAAGGCTTTACGCCCTTCCTCTAGTATTAATATAGATGAAGCGACACTGATTGCTACCGCCCACTGGGCAGAGGTCAGGTCGGTCGTTCCAAAAATAAACTGTGCGGGTGCCCAGTGCACTGCCAGGATCTGGAGAACGACGACAGCGGTGAGTGACCACCACAGCATACTGTTTTTGAAGAACCCTTTGATGAAGGACGAGCCTTTCTCAACGCGAGCATTGAAAACGTTGAAAAGCTGGAACAGTACAAATGTCGTGAAAGCGAGAGTCAGTGCACACTGCTCATTGCCGCTGTTCATTGCGAAGTACAACACGGCGAGCGTACCCACCATCATCGTCAAACCGAACCCGATGACGCGGCTTAGGCGCGCCCATGGCAACACCGGATCCGATTGATGACGTGGCGCATCGTTCATGATCCCCGACCGCGCCGCATCTAGTGCCAGCGACACTGCAGGTGGGCCGTCCATGATCATCGCGACCCACAAAATCTGGATTGGATTGAAAGGCTCCGGTAGTCCGAAGATAGGCGCGAAAAATACCGTCATGATGGCGCCCACAGTGGTGGATAGCTGGAAACGGACGAACTTGATGATGTTGTCATAGAGCACTCGGCCCTGTTGGACCGCGCCGACAATTGTGGCGAAGTTGTCGTCCGTGAGTACCATACTTGCCGCTTCTTTTGCGACTGCTGTACCCGCGATGCCCATCGCCACGCCGATGTCTGCAGTTTTCAGTGCAGGAGCATCATTGACTCCATCACCGGTCATCGCCACTACATGTCCTTTGCTCTGTAGCGCCTGTACGATCTTCACTTTATGATCTGGAGACACTCGCGCAAACACCGCAATACCATCGATTACATCAGCAAGTTGTGTAGTGTCCAATCGATCGAGTTCTATGCCGGACATGACCTCACCGTGCAGACCGAGTTCATGAGCAATGGCCACACCCGTGTCTCTATGATCACCCGTGATCATTTTGACCGCGATGCCGGCCGCGTTGCACTGCGCAATAGCTTGCTTAGCCTCAGGTCGTGGAGGGTCCTGCAGACCGATTAGGCCCAAGAACGTAAGATCGCCAACCCAGGCCAATAGATTTTCTGATGCCGAAAACTCTTTGGCATCCAGTGTACGTGAAGCTATCAGCAAACACCGAAGTCCGCGCGATGCCATATTACGGTACTGCTCTTCGATTTCCTCCTTGCGGTTGCTGTCCAGCAGACCGTTGTAGTCTGCGCCAATAAAATGGCCACAACGAGCCAGAAGAACATCAGGTGCGCCCTTCACAAAAACTCGAATCCTTTCTCCCTCACGGTGAAACGTGGCCATGAACTTGTAGGCTGAATCAAAAGGAATCTCAGCAATGCGAGGGTACTCGGTCAGTGCGGCCTCGCGATGAAGCCCCGCCTTTGCTGCGAGCGTCAACAATGCAGCTTCGGTTGGATCTCCAATGGCCTGCCCATCCTCAACACGGCTCTCATTGCAAGCGACTAGGGGGATCAACAGCGGTCGCATGTCTGGCAGCGATGTATCATCTATTTCGGGACTCACCGTACCCGCATGGCCGTAGCCCTCACCAGTAACGTTGAATCGCCGGCCAATGTAGAATAATTCGCGCGCGGTCATCTGGTTGAGTGTGAGTGTGCCGGTCTTGTCGGAACAAATGACCGTCGTGCAACCCAGAGTCTCAACGCTCGTTAGCCGTTTGACGATCGCACGATGCCTCGCCATCTGATGCATGCCTAGAGCCAGACTTACTGTGACAACTACGGGTAATCCCTCCGGCATCGCAGCTACGGCCAGCGCAATGGCATCGATAATCGCATGCGTGAGAGGCACGCCACGAAATAATTGAAACACGAACAGAAGACTAATCAGCGTTAATGCTACCGTACCCAGGCGATTACCCAGCCGGTCTAATTGAACTTGTAGCGGGCTGGATCTATCGGGTGTCGATGCCAACTGTTGCGACAATCTTCCCATCTCAGTTCGCATCCCGGTGGCCGTAACCAGGAGTTCTGCCCTCCCGCGGGTGACCATTGTATTCATATAAACCATGTTCAGCCGGTCAGCCACAGGCAGGTCGTTTCTAGACAAGGCGCCCACCTGTTTGCTGACTGGCTGCGACTCACCAGTCAAAGTTGATTCATCTACATCGAGATTGGCTGCAACCACCAGTCTACCGTCTGCAGGGATTCGGTCACCGGCCTCCACCAACACCACATCACCAGGTACCACGGTTTCGGCATCGATAACGAGTTTCTTACCGCCACGTCGAACATGGGTCCGCAGAGGAAGCATCTTCCGTAGTGCAGCCAGACTCTGTTCTGCCTGGTACTCTTGATAGAAACCGACGAAGGCATTAATTACTACTATCGCAAGGATCACGCAGGCATCTTTGACGTTTCCAATCAGTACGGCCAATGCAGCGGCTCCGATCAGAATGAGGATTAGGATGCTCTTAAACTGGGTAAGAAAAAACAGCCATGGTGATCGCGGCGGGTGGGCTGCGAGTCGATTGATGCCCACTGAGCTCAATCTCGCTGCTGCCTCTTGCAAAGTAAGCCCGGTAGAGAGATTGACGTTCAGGCGCTGCTCAGTCGCACTAATTTCGAGGGCATGCCAAGATTCGGTTTGGCCTATGTTGGGATCTTTTCCGGGTTTACCGCTTAGAAATTGATTCATAGTGCTGCCCTTTTAGTAAGTCAGGTGCCTAATTTGGCCCTTCGTCTAGCAACGGAGTAAGTCATAATACGTATTCAAATGTAAAAATTTTCATTTTCAAAACGGTCTATGGCCCTTAATACCTAAGAGTTATAGCCATTTTTCATAGAAGTGGTTTTTAGATTAAAGATCAAGTTCCCTATACAAATCAAGTCGAACCAGTTGCAATGTATTTATATCTGGTTTTCTCTAGACAAGAATTAAATCAGGCTTAATTTGGCAGTCGCGATGGTCACTTCAGTTAATAGCAAGAGCATGGTCGAGTGTTTTTCTGCTAATTCATTATCATTTGCAAGAGTTACCAACACCTCAATAAAGAGGGTTTCTAAAACCTCTCTGTATTTTACCTTCTGTTCACGTTTGTTGTCTTTTTTAAATGGAGTGGTTCATCCATCGCATTTGCAGTCATAATCTCTATCACCTTATAAGCTACATATTTTTGCAGATCAAATGCACAGCATCAATTATTCGCATAATATACCACCGGCTAAAATGGTAATTTGCTGCCCGAAACTCCAATTTCCAAGTTAAAAGGTGATTTGTACGGGCGATCTTACAAAAGCAGATTGAGATCAAATTTAATTGTTTTTACGAAATTGCTCATAAATTCAGAACGCCCACTTTTGGGGGTTCTTCCACAACCCCCTAAACTGAAAAAATCTGTGTTCTGATTATAGTTGAGAAGATTACAAAAAACTTTAGGGACGTTGCCTACTTAATAGTTGCTCCTAAAAACCAGCGCTTTCGTAACAAAAATGCAACATTTACAAGTAATATGAGAACTGGTACTTCAACAAGTGGCCCAATGACCGTTGTAAAGGCAATGGCAGAATTAAGTCCAAAGGTGGCAATTGCAACAGCAATAGCCAATTCAAAATTATTACTGGCTGCGGTAAAGGATGCTGCCGTTGTCTTTTCATAGTTAGCGCCGATAAGCTTTCCCATCGCAAAACTGACAAAAAACATCACCACAAAATAAATGGCCAATGGAATGGCAATACGAATGACATCTAGTGGAAGTTGCAACACCATAGCGCCTTTTAAAGAAAACATCGCAAGAATCGTAAAAAGTAGGGCAATCAAGGTAATGGGAGAAATTTTTGGTAAAAATTTGGTTTCATACCAGGTTAATCCTTTTCGTTTTATTAATGCATAACGAGTCAGAAATCCTGCGAAAAAGGGTATGCCCAGATAAATAAAAACGCTTTCGGCAATCGTCATAAAATTGATGTGGACTATTTGCCCACTCATGCCAACCAGAGGTGGCAAGACTGTTAGAAAAAACCAGGCATAAACACTAAAGAAAAGCAGTTGAAAAATACTGTTAAATGCCACTAAGGCTGCAACATACTGATTATCACCTCCAGCCAGCTGATTCCAGACAATCACCATGGCAATACAGCGTGCTAGCCCAATAAGAATAAGACCAGTCATGTATTCGGGATACCCATGTAAAAACAAAACGGCGAGACCAAACATGAGAAATGGTCCAATAAGCCAGTTTTGAACCGATGACAACAAGAGAATTCGCCAGTCTTTGGATATCAGTGGTAATTCTTCATATTTTACCCTAGCTAATGGGGGGTACATCATTAAAATTAGACCAATTGCAATAGGGATATTCGTAGATCCAATAGATAGGGAGTTTAAAAATTGCGGTGCGCTGGTAAAGAGTGAGCCGATAACGACACCTGCTGCCATCGTCATGAAAATCCATAAGGTTAAATATCTATCTAAAAATGAAAGGCGACGAGTGCTGCAAGTAGTCATGACAACAACTCCTGTTCTATTCGTAGCTTAAGTTGATTAAATACCGACTCAAATGATACATTGGTAATCAGTAAGTTTTTCACAATATGTATCGTGAATCGCTCTGAGGTTAGTTACGTCATACACTTTAGCATCAACGATTATCCTACACCAAAAGATCTTTAAGAAGGTACCCGCATGAAAGTAAATACCATTACTAATGATCCTGTACTTCAGGCAATTATTGAAGAACTAACCTCCTTGTACCACTGTCATACTATTATATTATATGGTTCACGTGCACGTGGAGATTTTACAGCAAGCAGCGATTATGATGTCGCAGGGATTACAAAAACGGGGGAAAAAAAACGCTTTGCGCGTTTAGACGAAAAATATGGCGTGTATCATGACCTTTTTGTTTATCCGGAAAGTGCTTTTGATACGATTTCCGATGAACATTTATGCATGTCTGATGGTATCGTTATTATAGAGAATAAAAATTTTGGTACAGAACTTTTAAAAAAACTCTATGCCGCCATAAAACTGCCTGAATCCATCACTCCTGAGGAAATTACAGTACGTAAAGTCTGGTATCAAAAAATGTTGGCCAGAGCATCTACCAGAGATCTGGAAGGAAAGTACCGTCAAATATGGGCAATCTACACAATACTTGAAGATTATTTTGTCTTTAGAGAATTACGCTATCAGGGACCTAAAAAAGCATTTCAGTATCTGGAAATACACGATCCCGAAACCTTATCACTTTTTGATGAGACTATCTCCAACTTGGATGATATTGATATTCTTAAAAAATTGATTAAAAGAATAACTCAGTAAATCTCATTGCCAGTTGGGCTGGATATGCGGTGGTCATAGTCTTATTTAAGATGCTCTATTCTTACATTCAAAATATCTTAGTATATAAAACCGTAAATTTTGACACGAATGGGTCACTACCCCATGTTAGAAAAAATAATGAGCGAGCAATTTTTAACAAAAAGACTAATTAATTCCATTTTCATCAAATGGAACTAATCCTGTCCGAAAATCACTTAGACCTACACACAAATCCTAGTGGGGTGTAGAACTAGAACTGTTATCCGACAATTGCTCTTCATTATGATGTTCCTGATGAGATTCTTGCGAAGGAGAACCATTTTCAGGATTATGCAAAAAGGTTAAGCTATTTCTAGCTCGCTTCGAAGGCCTCCCCGTTTGAATCTCTTTGTTATCCTCACTTTTAGTGTCTACTTTCTCAGAAGTTCGTTTTTTACCTGATTTATCCCCAGAAAAAAACGGTACAGTTGCTGAATAAGAATAATTATTTTCATCCCTTTTTGGAGAAGAAGATAAAATAACATCAGGTTGAGAAGCAATAAAAAAGGATTGATGATTTGTTTTTTCCAAAGCCTCAGTAAGATGATTGAATAAGTCCATCATGTCCAACTCTGTGCTTAGGGGATGGCTAAGTAACGATAGGGTCAATTTATTTAATTCTGTAGCCTGTGATAGAAAATAGGCTGCGATATAGTCTCTCAATAGTATAAGTAACTCTTTGTGTATTTGATAATGTTCAGTGTCTAAATATTGTTTGCAAAATTTTTCCGTTGTTTCCACATAATTAACATCATTAATTAACTGATTAGCTATTTCTATCCAAGTGCTTGTCCAATTAAGATCTTCATGGAACTGACTTAAGTTGACTGTCTTTTCAGGAGCCACAGATGTTTGGCCTTTACAAGAAACAAGTAATTTTACAGCGAGATTTTTACTGTTATCAGTAGGTATAGTTTTCTTCAGATGATAACTGCTCTTCTCTCCGTCTGCCATAATAAAATCAGGGTGTAACAAAGCGTTAAGCCCATCAGTCAAAATTCGATCCATGGTTGAACGTCTTGATATTAATGCTGATTCTGGACTACTAACATTAGTATTCATCTCCGAAAGAAAATCAAGTATTTTTTTATCCTCTTTATTTTGTGGATTGAAACCAATTAATTCAAGAAAGTCTTGAAATTTACGATATTCCTCATTTAATAACCCCTGCTCATTTGCTGCTTGTAATTGATCATTAATGCCTTTCAGTATGTTATCTTTTTCAAAATTGGCTATAACATTTGCTTTTGCATTAGCAAAAGCCAGAGTTAGATCATTAGGGAATTTCTCGATCATTTCTTGTAGAATTTTTTCAAATAATTCAAGAACTGAATTGGCATATACGCCACCGATTTGTCTTAAAGTAGTTTCGTGTCCTGAATACATTAGTGATCCTCTGCGTTAAAAAAATGTGGATCATTAAACACTATTGAAGTTCCAATATCAATCTTCTAGATCATTATAAATACACATTGTAAGCTTATGAGAGAACGTAACGACCAACCGACTCAAGGCTAGTGGAATACTATGGAAAATACTCTGGTAATCCTCTCGAAAAATAACTGAATCCAAAAGTAGAATTTTCTTGTAATCTAAGCAGAGGAGATTCTATGAAAAACGAGTAAGGAGCGCCGCATTGATGAAATGCTCCTGACTTTAGAGGATGCCGACACGTTAATCGTTACCGAACTAAGCCGTTTAGCCAGAAGCACCGCTGAGGTTATTGGTCTGGTTAATGAATTAATAAAAAATAGGTGCGCGTGATCGCCATTAAACAAAATTTGGATATTAAACAGTACGACAGGCCCTCTAAGGTTATGATCTTACGGCATGTTAGTAAATTTTATAAAACATGAAGACTCTTTTAACATTTTACATTATCTCTGCTTTGGGGAGTTTATGAATAAAGCCATATTTATAGGTATAATATTAACAGTTACCAATTGCTTTGCTCATACGATTATCGTTAAGCCATTAGCGTTAAAAAAAGGAGATACCGTAGCAATTGTAGCTCCATCTTTTAAATTTGAGAAAGAACAATTATATGAAGCAATAGAACGCTTGCAATCATTTGGTCTCAACCCTATATATGATGACACGATATTTCATCAATATGGATATTTTGCTGGCACAGAAGAAGAGCGAGCCACATCTATCAATAAAGCAATAAGAAATGATAAGGTGAAGGCAATTTTTTCTTTAAAAGGGGGATATGGAAATGCAACCTTACTAGATAAAATTGACTATAAATACTTAATGCATCATCCCAAAATAATTATAGGTCGTAGCGATTTGACGGCTTTGCTTATTGCCATTTACACTAAATCAAACTTGGTTTCTTTCTATGGACCATCGGCCTCCTCGAAGCAATCTAAACTGAGCTTAGAGTATGAAAAAAATGTTTTATTTCAAGAACAAATAGAAACCATATTAAGCAATCAGATGTTTAATCCAGAGGACAAAAATGACAAATCCTCTGAATATTCTGCTTATACAATTACAAGCGGTACAGTAAGGGGACAGTTCATTGGTGGGAATCTATCTGTATTGGTTTCTTTACTAGGCACACCCTATTTTCCAAAAGATTGGCAAGGAAAAATATTGTTTTTAGAGGATGTAAATGAAGATATCTATAAAGTTGATAGAATGCTTGGACAATTAAAAAATGCAGGTGTGTTAAATCAGATATCAGGATTTGTATTTGGAACCTGTCAAAAATGTAAATCAGACGCCCGTGGAGGTTTTTCTTTAAATGAAGTAATTGAACGCTATATCAAACCTCTTCATATTCCGGCATTTAGTGGGGCAATGATAGGTCATCAGGAAGACATTTATACTGTTCCAATCGGGTCTATGGTTGAAGTTAATGCCCAAAAAAAGCAAATAAAATTTATAGAATCACCGACCATAAATGACATATAGAATCAATTAGGGAAAGAGAGTGGAATATGAATTTTATAACAACAAAGAATACCGTATTTTACATGAGGTTATTGATAGCTAATAAAAAAATCGATTTTTTGGCTACAGCCTAGACTAGCAAAGGGTTGCAGGAGTGTGCTGGGAAATTCCGTACCTTCCCGCAAAGAACCCCGAATAGATACTCTAGGCCCTTAAGTCGTAACAATGATTAACAAATAATTCCATTTTTCTTCTTTTAACTCCAATAAAATGCTCTTTCTTGATGTTCTATTTATTCAAAAAATCGAGTAACTGACTAATGTTTAATTATAAAAAGCCCTTTGATACGCAATCAAGTAAGCCTTCTGATGAAAATGGCTCGACTTGCTCGGGTAACCTTTTTGGGAAGATTAGGACTTAATAAAGCAAAGTCAGTTATGGCTGTCGAAGATGAAATTATTGCTTCTAAAAATTCGCTTACCGGCAATTAAAAAATAAAGGTAGCTGGATGGAGCGAGAGCGCCATCAGAGAAAGATAAGAACGTTGATCTTAGAGTAGCTTGGTTATCTGAAACCAAGCTACAGAATCTCTGAAACATTACTACAATATCGGCCCTTGGGGAGTAATGGAACAGCCAAGTCAATAAAGGGGTTCTTTGCAGGAATACAACCCTTTGCTAGTCTAGGCTGTAGCCAATAAATCGATTTTTATTTGATATTAAATTCTTTGTAACATAATGAAAATTATAGAAATATTTTTTTGCAGAATTCATATCATTCTTTCTTATTAAACGCTTCATATTGGGGCTTAATAGTAGCTTTTTTTCAAAAAGAATATTCCTCGCTGTCGGTTAGTCGCTTTTCCTCAATGCTTGAACTCTCAGGTATTGATGAAGAAAATAAACTGTGACTACGTGGTGCAAGGAGTATCGATTGATCCCATTTACTGGACAATGAGCTCGTTGGCAGCTTACTTGATAAAGGACTTTTCATTTCAGAAAAGGTCAGGTTTGATGAATTCGCTTGTGACCTATTTTGAGAATCATGCTCCCCTAGTGTTTCTGATAAGCCTTCTTGCTCTTCGAAATTGCCTGTATTGGTTTCTAAGTCGTTTTTTTCTGGATAATCTTCAGCATTAAAAAATTCAATACTATTATCGGAAGTCAGAGATTTTAGCTCACTTGAATCCGTTGGTGCTCTCATTTGAAAATCTAACTCTTCTAGTATATTTAATAATTCTGTTTCCTCTTCAAAGTTATTGACTGCATTAATTTCTAAGTCGTTTTTTCCTTGATAATCTTTTGTAGTAAAAAATCCAACACTATTATCGGAGCTCATAGAAGATAAACTTTGCGAGTGTACAAACCTACTCTGCAACTCTTCTTGCGCTGCAAAACAAGGCTTGCAATCAATAAGTGGGATAGATGATTCAAGAGATTTTTCTTGTTCTGATCGTGGAGACACACTAACCAAGGACCACTTAGCTCCTTTTTTTCCTCGTTTATGTTTAGGCTTTTGATCTAGACTGACTGGGTTATTAACTTCCTGGTTAGCTTTAACACGATCATAGGTTTCTTGATATCCCAATTGGTAAGGTGGGGATTTGAGACAGAAGCCCTTTGTTTTTTTGAATTCATGTTTAGCAGCCATTCTTCCTGCCGCTGCACCAGAAAGATATTCTTCTCTATCTTCTGCATTAGGAAATCTTTCGAAGAGTGACTGTTTTTGGAGACGGTTCTTTTGTTCATGTTTTCTTTTCATCATAATCATTCCTGGAGAATTAGAAAAATAGCTTGCTCAATGCTCAATATAATGAATAAAGATTAATCTGAATATAACCTGGCGACTAAGGCCTATCCAGTCACCCAATCAGTCAATAGTGCCAAATATAAAGAAAAAGATTCTATTAAACCGAAAGTCTAATCTAGCCTTGCGCTTCGATATAAGGATTAGGATAGCCTTCAAGGCTTGCTACCGCCCTTCCCCACTCTCTCTTCCAGGTTGTCGGTAGAAATTGTTGATTCCAGGCTTGGAATAATTGACGTTGCGATGAACTTAAGAACGAATTTGATAGCGGTCAGCCACCATGCGATTGGCAATAAAACATGGTCGGTACTTCTTGGCTTTCCTATTACCACCAAAGAAAATCTTCGCGAAATACTTAAAGATTCTAATGCAGAAACCTTTCTCAATCTGTATCAGAGGCTGCTCGCATTTCTCCGAACAGCTACCACTCAGGCAAACCATTCGGCCAACGTAGCCAATTAGTTGTAGGATATGGATAAACCGCATCAACTGCATGCAAAGTATAAGCATGACGAGAGTGATTAGAACAATTCGCATTGCTTTTATGCGGCAACCTACCATGCAAAACGATCATCGACCCTTGTTTAACCTCAAGCGGAATGCATTGCTCCTCTTGCCAATTGAGTTGCTGATACTCTTCAAAAAAAATACGATCCGCTTCACGAATCATCCGCTTCTCTAAAGGCGTGGAATTTGGACTAGGAATCACTTGCAGACAACCATTATCGACCGTCGCATCTTCTAGCGCAAACCAAAACCCAAGCACCTCATCATTTTGAGCGTGTAGATAAGTACTATCTTGATGGCAATTGACTTCTGCACCAATGTTAGGTTGTTTAAAAATATACATTGACTGCAGTAAACTTGGTTTTTGAAAACCGAGTTGTTGGCATATTATTTTAATTCGCGCATCTCTTGAATACTGCCTAAATATCGGATCAAGTTCATGCAAGGCGTGCCCTATTTTATTCAGTGATTTTTCAAGAGGCCGAGTCATCTTCCCCTGATCATCAAAGGCATTCGGCTCAAAAAAAAAGTGAATTTTATCGCCGGAATTTAGAAAATAAGCATTCTGCGCATGCTCATTGGATTTCGTTGAAAAAATGGTGATGGGAATGTCTTGTTGATGATTTTTAATAATGAAATCAATGCGGCTCATCAAGGTTTCGCAAACCGATGGGCTAAAAAATTCATTGATAACGAGGTAGCCGTTGGTAAGAAAAAAATCAAGTTCAAAGGCTGATAATTCCATTCCAATAGCATCCCGAAAAATGAATTATCATAACAAGCTAATTTCTGTACAGCAAACCCCAGTTTGCGAATCCCTGCGGCTTGATCAAGTTGTTGCTCCTGGTGTTGCTCCAATTAGTAGCTCGATCCGTTCGGGCTGAGCGGTTCAGTAAAACACTGGATTTGGCTCGAATTATTATTCAAAAAAAAGTGACGATACCTCAGATCTAGACCCAACTTAGCCCCAAAAGTCATCCCTCACGGACATCACAGCCAATTGCTGAGAACGATAATCATAGGTCGCCGGCTGCAATAAATTTTGGTGCAACAAATAATGATAATACTTATAAGGCTGTTTAAGTTTAATAAATTGATCTTGGCTAAGAATTTGTTCACTGTACAATTTCTGCAATAAACTCAGCGTGTTGGTATAACGGAGAAAGCTCTGTTTGGGGTTAGCGAGCACCAAAAACTGTACTAGAAACTCCAAATCCAAAAGACCTCCAGGTGCATATTTCACTTGCTCTGCATCTCTATGCTGAGTGATCCTTGCCCTCATTGCTAACACTTCGTCGCGAAGAGTCGCTTTATCTCTCGGCAAAAATAAGACATCCGACTTCAATTGTTTAAAGCGCTGATTAATGCGTTTATTCACTGAGATCAGCCTCGCACGCAGTAAGGCTTGATGTTCCCAAGTCCAAGCTTGAGCACGCTGATATTCAGTAAATGCATCAATATGACTCACTAACAAACCCGCCGCACCGGAAGGCCGCAAGCGGGTATCCACGGAATATAAAATCCCAGCTTGTGAGCGAGTAGTTAACATGTGGAGAATTTTTTGCGTCAATCGTGTGATCAATCCCTCTTCTTCCTGAAGTGCCGCATGAACAAAAACCAGATCAAGATCGGAATTATAGTTCATTTCTCTACTACCTAACTTGCCGTAAGCAATGATCGCAAAATGTGATTTAATTTGCATAATCTGGGGATAGCGATTCGCCAATTGCTGGCAAGCCAGGTCTAAAACTTCTCCCACAATCACTTCAGCAACGTCGGCTAAAAAACGACCTATGCGCACCGCATCATATTGACCATGCATCTCGGCTCGAGCAACCGAGAGCCAATTGTTCAATTTAAATTGGCGCAAAGTTTCATTTTGCATTTCACTCTCGTCGCAATGAGCCAGTTGAGTTCTTAAAGTTTGTTCAAGTTGCTGACGCGAAGGAAGCCGCCAATTTTCTTCCTGATCCAACAAAATTTCTAACAAAAATGGCTGAGTCACCAATAAAGAAGTAATAAAAGGACTATGCACAAACCAATGCAATAACTCCTTTAGTACTTGAGGATTCTCAGTAAGCAAGGCTAAATAGGCGCTGCGCCCAACTATATTTTCTAATAAATGCAAGACTTGGGATAAGACTGTATCTGTTTCCGCCACTTGAGTTAATTCACTTAGCAAAAGCACCATAAAGCGATCAAGCCTCATACGCGCTGCCTGCGACAATCGCCTGCACCGCGGCGCATGACGAAAAGTATGAAGCATTTGGTAGCAACGTTCAGCATGATGAAACCCCAGACTCGCCAACAAATTAATTGCCATGGTAGTTTCAACATGCCCCTGCCATAAGCTAGATAATTGGTTTGCGATAAGACGATTTTCATCTTCGTAGAAATCCACTTTTCGTAAAACAGAGCGAAAAAGGACGCTCACGATACGCTGATATTGCTGTAATCTCGCCAATAATTTATCCCAATTGTCATAGCTCATGGCCAATGCAATCTGCGCTTGTTTCACTTCTTCTTTGGGCAAAGAATGGGTCTGCTGATCACTTTGGCTTTGCAGAGCATTTTCTAGTTTTCTCAAAAAGAGATAGGCTTGTTTCAAAGCAGAAGTCCGTCTTAACAATCGCCCTTCTTTCATTGCATCCAGAGCGACCATTGCATTTTGTTGTCTTAAATGAGGTAATCGGCCCCCCCGAATCAATTGGATATTTTGAATAATAAATTCGATTTCGCGAATGCCACCAAGCCCTCGTTTGATATCATCGAGCATTGGATTGAGTTGCACTTCACGCTCAATCATGGCTTTCATGCTACGCAAGGATTCAATCACACTGAAATCAACATATCGCCTGTAGACAAAAGGTCTAATCAATCGGTGAAACCAATGGGTTTGAGCCGAGACATTTTCACCAATCAGGCGCGCTTTGACCATCGCATAGCGCTCCCAATCGCGACCCTGTTCTTGATAATAAGTTTCCATGGTCGCTAAAGTGCATACTAAAGCACCACTATCTCCGTTAGGACGCAACCGTAAATCAACGCGGAAAACAAAACCCTCCTCAGTGACCTGTTGCAAGAGTTGTATGAACGTCTGCGCCACCTTGCTGTAATATTCTTGGTTACTTATTGATTCTTGGCCATTGGTATAACCCGCAGCAGAAAAAGCAAAAATTAAATCGATATCAGAGGAAAAATTAAGTTCTTTTCCCCCCAGTTTTCCCATCGCAAGCGTATAAAGTTTGGCTGGCTTCCCCGTCTCATCACAGGGCTGCCCATAACGGTTCATCAATTCTCGCTGACAAAACTCAAGTGCGCTTAAAATAATCTCATCCGCACAAGCTGACCAAGCAGTCATTGTTTCTTCAGTATCCGCAAATCCACCCAATTCGCGAAGCATTAAACGCAAAAAATGGCGGTGGCGAAAACGCCGAAGATCGCGACTGAAATGTGTGGAAGCATTAGAAAGTTGCTTCAGCAACTTACCGTAATCCCAATAATTTAAAGGAGACAAACAATCATCTTCAGCCAATAATTGTTTTAGGATCTCTATATGACGACACGCATAGTCACTGACCAATAGTAAAACTTGTAGAGACATCGCCAAAGGATGCTCTAATTCGGCAAATTGTTTCTGGTAAATAGCTATCCTCGATTGTAAAAGGATTGGAACCTCAAGCTGCTGTTGCATGGGATATTCAAATAAAAGGCGATTGATTTAGCCTATCTAAGCTTCTTAAGTTAATCAATGATTATGACTGGATTGCTAGTCTCCATAGCATGGCAACACCAGTCCTGTCTAATTTATATACTCCCTCGCATAAGCCGCCATAAATATTTTCTTAAATTTCTCACCCTTTTCATTAAAATAATTCTATAGTTAGAAGTAGTTATCTGCTGTATTGAGCTAAGAATCAACGCATTATTCAACAAGGAGATACAAATGGGATATGTACAAGTTGATGCCTGTACTCGAGTTTTCGTACAGGATTGGGGTTCTGGTAAGCCAATCGTATTTATCTCTGGCTGGCCCTTCGATCACCGCTGTTATGAATACCAATTCAATCAGTTACCTAAAGAAGGTTATCGCTGTATCGGGATTGATATGAGAGGCTATGGAAAATCAGATAAGCCTTGGGGTTCTTATTCTTATGACGTGATGGCGGATGATATTTTAAAAGTTATTCGTCATCTAGACCTAGATGATGTCACTATCGCAGGTCATTCCATGGGTGGCGCAATCTGTATCAACTACTGTGCACGTCATCACAATGAGCGTGTTTCAAGAATGGTACTTATGGGTGCAGCCGCTCCTATCTGGACACAACGTCCTGATTTTCCACATGGCTTTACTGTCGATCAATGCAATGAGCTTCTTGAATTGTGTTATACCGATAGACCACAACTGTTGGAAAATTTTGGTAAGATTTTCTTCCACTCAGAAGATGCAGTCAGTCCTAAGTTTGCGGAATGGATGCAAAATATGGGTATGGACGCCTCTGGCTATGCCACTTCTGAACATATCATAGCGCTTCGGGATACCGATCAACGCAAGAACTTAGAAAAAGTAAAAGTCCCTACCGCAATTTTCCACTCTCCTCATGATAAAGTTTGCCCCTTTGGTTTAGCTGAAGCCATGCACAAAGGCATTAAAGGCTCGAAGATTATTCGCTTTGAAAAAAGTGGACATGGCTTATTTTATGACGAGTGGAAAAAATGCAACGAAGAGATGATGAAATTTATCGAAGAAAACTCTAAATAAATTTTATTATTCATTGGCTTGCTGAGGAATACTCCTTTTTAGGTATTTTATTTTCTTGGTGAGCCAATATTTTTAGAAATCCCTCACTCATTTTGAATTTTTTCAAACCAAACTGCCCCATTAATTACAAAGCCTGCTAAACTCTATATATATTTAAAAGTACAAAGTAAACCCATTTTGACCGAAAAATCCACTCTAACCCCTATGCCTAAATGAATGGAATCGAGCAAAGTAGGAGAAAAGTTTATGCCTGTTACCATAAAAACATTGCTAGAGGATTTAAATGACAATAACGAAGAAGAAAAACAGCTAAAAACATACATTGAAAATTTAAAGCTAAAAGGCACGAGAGTAATACAAACTGACCTCAATGATATAAAAGCAAACCTATCTCTAGTGAATAAAGCACTTCAACTTTATGATGATTCAAAAGAATTAAATCAAGACAGCTTAATTGGTATTTTAACAAAGACCAATCCCCAGCACGTGGATGGAATGGCAAAATTAAAGCAGTTAGAGAAATTATACGAGCTAATGCAAGGACCTAAAAAGAAGAATTTTGCAGGGATTTCTCGCAAATCCTTTTTAACGATGAATCTCAATCAATTGCAAACTTCATTTAAAATCTTTGACAATCTTCCAGATGATAAAACTCTTACTCAAAATGCTTTTGATTTAATTATCAAATCACCAGCAACTGCCAACTTATCGGACGAACAGCAGACACATCTTAGCAACACCATCAACACCATGCTAAACAGCAATATTCCTCTTTCTAGCAATGTTCCTCTCGCTTCTAGACTCTTCAAACAAAATATTCAGCGCTTTTTGGACTTAGACAAGCAATATTGGAAAGGTGCTCAAACACTATTAGATGCGTTAGCCACTCATGATGCCTTAGACTCCCGCACCTTTGATTACATCATGGATAAGAAAAATGCAAAATATCTATCCCGCAATGTAGAAGAGATTGTCAAGATTTTCGAGCACATGGAGAATTTCGGTGTCCCAATAAAAGGTAATCGACAATTTATCATGAACATAGACGCTAACTTTAAAGGAGTTAATCAGCTTTTCTCCGCTCTCAAGAACAAAGGCTTTAAACTTAATCAGGACTCATTCAAACTTCTCAGTGAATATGCCGATTACATAAAAGAGTCTCAAGTTGGGTTGCTGAGTGACTGCATGGAAATCATGCAACATAATGGTATTTCCTTTATTAAAGATGATGAAGCTAGATTTCTACAGCTTTTACAATTAACCGATGAGCAGTTACAAGGCGTCAAGGATATTTTAAGCAGTCTATCCGAGGCTGACAAAAATGAAGAGGGCTATTTAGATGCCAGAACCTTTGATTACGTCACTAAAAATGCCGGAAATCTGGAAGCCAAAGCTGGCCTAGTTGCCGATGTGTTTAAAGCGATGGGTAATGTGGGTATTCCTATTATAAAAAATAGACAACCTGTGATGAGTATGGGCATTCAAGCCGCAACCGATCCAAACGCAGAGAAAGCTTTAAAAAACTTAGCCCTCGTACTGAATCAAATCACAGCTACTCCGAACAAACCCCCATTAGATAGAGATGCCTTTGATGTACTAAGAAAAAATATATCTTCTGAGGATTATACTGAAGAACAAGCCAAAGCTCTGGGTGAATGCATCAACCTAATGAACAAGCAGGGTTTTCCCCTGACGCAAACTTTTGGAAAAGATACCTTAAAAACTCTCTTGCAGAAAAAAGCTCATTTGCCAATCTTAGTTTCTATATTAAAGGTTTTCCCGCCCGATAAGTTAGATGAGAAGAGCTTTGCTGCCATACTTAACAGTGTCGAAAATTTCGATACCAAGAACCTTGAGCATCTCACGACCTGTATTGCCGCTATGGCGCAGAATAATATTCCACTCACTCAAACACTGGGAAGAGATAAATTAGCTAAACTTTTAGCCCTTGGAGTCAACTTACCTCACGTTGCTCAGGTATTGGCTCATTTCCAAACGGCTAACGAAGGTGAATTAAATGAAAGCACCTTTGATTATATTGTCGACAATGCCGACGAATTAGAATTGGACGTGAAAGTAGAACTTAACGATAAAGAAGTGACTAAAGCAGAGCTGATAAAGCTCGTTTTTGATCAGATGAAAACACTCGATATTTCTACTGTCGGTCACCGAAAACCAATCATCAATTTGTCCGCAACACAACTTAAAACTCTATATGAGGTCTTAGCTAAAATAGAGGATAAACCCTTAGACAAAGACTTTTTAAAAGTGTTGCGCGATCCTAATAACCTTAAAGAGTTTAACCCCGATAACACTGAAAACCTGAGTTATTGCATTGCTGCGATGGCTAGGAATAACATTCCACTCACTCAAACGCTAGGAAAAAATAAACTATCGATGCTCTTAACTCTCGACACTAAAGACTTAGCGAATGTAGCCACAGTCTTAGCAGCCTTTAAAGAGAACGAATTGGATAAAGATACCTTCGATTATCTTGTTAAGAACGCAGGTGCATTAGACTTAGGTATGTCAATTGATGCTGAAACTGGTCCCTTAAATGATCCGAGTACCGAAAATATTACAAAAGCTGTACTTATTGAAATAATTTTCGCCGAGATGCGTGATCGCGATATTTCTATTCCAGACAATAGCCAAGCACTGATAAAGCTTCCTATAGCCCAACTTAACACCTTAAACAGCGTGTTGCGGCACTTAACTGGTCCATTAGACCCGGCTTCTTTTAAAGTATTACGAGATAATCTCGGCAAGTTTAATGCGGCTAATACCGCCTCTCTCAGTCAATGTATCAGCGCTATGACAGCAAATAATATTCCGCTCACTCAAATGATAGGAAAAGATAAATTAGCTGTGCTCTTAAAACTTGACGATAAAGACTTAGTTAATGTAGCTGAGCTATTGAGTTCTTTCAAAGAAGGCGAATTAGATGAGAAAACCTTTAACTATATTGTCGACAATGTAAAATCACTTGCGACCATCCATTTAGAATCAAATAAAACAAAAGCGAGCCTTATTGTCGACGTCTTTAAAGCTATGCAACAACTGGGAATTCCTACTCCCGGTAATAGACAGCCGGTGATGAAGCTCGATCCCACCCAACTTCATAATCTACACTCTGTCTTGGATAATTTATTAAATCAAGCCACCCCTTTAAAATTAAATCCAAGCTCGTTTAAAGTGCTACTTGATAATATCTCTCAATTTAACCCAGTGAATAGCAACGCTCTAAATTCAATTATCCAGACCCTCACTCAAAATGGCGTTAGCCTAGGGAAAACTATTGGCGAAGATAGATTAAAGAGCCTTGTAAAAGCAGGTAACTTAGAAGATATTGAACGGCTTTTTAAAGCGTTCAACAAGGATGACAAGTTAGATAATCGCACCGTTGATTATATTATTGACAATGCCAGCAAATTCAATAAAGACAAAGTCGACGCAATAATAAATGTGTTTGACGCAATGCGTGATCTTCAGATGAAGCTTCCCGGTAATCGACAACCTGTCATGAATCTCGCCGTACCGCAATTAAAAGCTCTCACCGATATTTTAAAAAATTTAAAAGAGGATGACCTCTCCCTCAGCAACGATGATTTTAAAGAAATACTTAATAACATTAATAAGCTTAAAACGGCCCCGGTGCCTCTAACTAATTGCTTGAAAGCGCTGATAAAAAGCGAGATCCCACTTAGCCAAAATAAAATGAATCGTCTGATGAAATTAAAAGACCCTCAATTAGCTGCAATAGAAAAGCTGCTCGGAACCTTAGCAGAGCATGATCAGCTCGATTCTCGCACCTTTGATTATATTGTTGATAATGCGGAGCAGTTGAAAGATAAGGCTGACCTACTACAAACTATTTTTGACACAATGGCTGTCAATAGCATTCCAATAGCCGGTAATCGTCAACCGTTGATGAAGTTAAATGTGAAGCAACTTGAAACCTTTAACAACTTTTTAAAAGAGAATCTTGATTTAATCAATAAACATACAATTGGTGGAATAATAAACAAGGCGAAAAATGGTACATTACACACCCAACTTGATTCTTCAAATAAACATAATTTGGGCACCGAAGTGGATGAGGATAAGGATAGCAGTTATAGTTCAAGAATGGGCCAAAGGTAGACAGCTCTGAATTCTACAGTGGCAACTTAGATTGCTCATGAGGCGGTGGCGCTGTGCTGAATAAACTCAAAATAATTAAAAACAAAAAAAGAAATAAAAAAACAAAAAAGATTAGTTTTGCGATGTAAGTTGAGGTGGATGCAGTCCTTGTATAACCATATGCTGCAACAATAGTGGCTGTTATTAAAACAACAAAAGACCATTCCAACATTTCCTGTCCTTAGGATAAGCGAATCTATCTATTTTAGAAGGATTAGAGTTATTTTGCTATCCCCGGTTCAAATAACGCTGACCCGGCTAATAACCGGGTTATTCAGACATTCATTTAATGTAGGATTTCGCCTTTGGTGATGCAGTAGCTAATCACTTGACGGGTAATGAAATCCCCTCGGGTGGCGCCATAGAGAGCTTTAAAATGATCGGCCAGCATGACTACCCAAGATGAAAGACGATAATCCATCCGTTTTTCTTCTTGATTGACCACTAATTCAAACAATCCCAAGGAATCAGTCTCTTGCTCCGTTGCATATTCCTCCATGATACGTTGAGCAGTGCTCATATCCTTATCCCTTGTGGGCCAACTTTTATTCATACACACCCCCTACTTCATGACTACGGGTAATTAAAATTCGTTACATCCAGATAAATTGGGTCAAATAAAAAAAATACAAGGCCTAGTTGTAAGCATGATCATGCCATAATTTGCATATTTTTTCAATATACTGTTTATTTTTTCAGCTTATTATCCTGGCATGACCAATTCCCTGAGACTCTTGCCAAAGGGTAATGAACAAAACCATTATAATAGGACCTACAAATAATCCAAGCAAACCAAGCGTTTCCACACCACCTAAGATACCAAACAGCACTGCGAGAAATGGTAGCTTAATCGCCCCGCCTATTAATACTGGTTTAATAAAATGATCGGCAATAAACATCACTATGGTTCCCCAAATAATGACAATAATTGCACCTACCATAGAGCCGCTAGCGAGCAAAATTAAAGCAACTATCACAAAGATAATGGGTACAACAAAAGGAATCATCGCCGCAAATGCAGTGATAAAACCCACCAATGTAGGTGCTGGAAAACCCACTAACAAATAGCACAGCCCCATCAAAATACCAACGCCTAAACCGACAACGATAGTCCCATTCACTGTCCCTCTTAAGGCGGAAGGCAGTCGGTCGGCATAACGAAACCAACGATCGCCTAAACAATATTCACCAATTTTATTGATTTGCTGAAATAATTTATCGCCATCACGGTAAAAGAAAAATAAGGTTAATAAGGTAAATCCAAGCTGAAACCCACGATGAGCTAAGTTAATTCCCACTTGCTTAATATAGTAACTAGCCGGCGTTAGTGAGAGATGTAAATCCGTGAGTAGATTGCGAATATTACCAGGGTGGCTAATATGTGTATTCCAATAATTGATTAACTCGTTGCCAAACATAGGAAATTTTTGAATCACTTCAGGTGCAGGCCCACCGACTTTGTTAATCGTCTGTAAGTAATTGATAAATAACTGTATTTCTGTTACCAAAATAGAAATTAACCAGCTTAAAGGCAATAAGATAATTAGTCCTAAAACGGTAGTAAATAATAAGGCCGCAAGATTGTCTCGATGACCAAATAATTGCCGCCAATACTTATAAAGTGGGTAGGTTGCTATCACGATAATAGCCGCCCAAATCATTGATGGAATAAATCGGTGAACGATAAATACAGCCAGAGCAACGATAGCGACAGTTAAACTGATACTGAGCAGCTCTTTGTGGTTTTCATTCATTTTACAAAACCCCAAACAAGTAATTGCATAATTAACCAAGCGGGTACTGCAGCAAAAACATCGTCCAACATGATCCCCAATCCTCCTTTTATTCGCTCATCAATATAACGGATGGGTTGTGGCTTCCAAATATCAAAAAGACGAAATAGGAGAAAACCAATGATCATCCAAATCAATCCCACCGGTGCCATTGTCATAGTCAACAAATAGCCAACGACCTCATCCCAGACTATACCGCAGTAATCCTCTTCACCCAAATCACGCGTGATCTTATTGCAGACCCAAATGCCGAGAAAAAAAGCGCCAATGACAAAGAATAAATAAATTCCTAAGGGTAGTCCCGCAAGTAATAAATACAAAGGCAGAGCCGCCAAACTCCCCCAAGTTCCGGGAGCAATCGGGATTAAGCCACTGCCAAAACCAAAGCCAACAAAATAAATTGGATCTTGCCAAACTTTTTTCGATAAATTGATAGAGTTCATTAAATATTCCTTATATAAGCTAGGCTAGGCTAAGGCCTCATAGCCCTTAGGCTAAAATGAGGAATTATCATCCCTACGACGAATTGTCATTTCCACAATTGTCATCCGATGGAATGACTCTGTCACAGGATAACAATTTAACACTCCAAGTCCGAGCAGGTAGTTATTCACCTAAAAATGGCTATACCCTTTTGGTACAAAGTTTTTCACCTTCCCATCCTTCATTTCTACCCGTAATCCCGGTTTTTCTTCAATAACACCAATCGAATAACAATTTAAGCCCGCCTCGTTAAGCACCGCCAAAAATTTCGCTTCTTTTGCAGCAGGGACAGTAAAGCATAACTCATAATCATCCCCACCCATTAGTGCAAAATAAACCGCCTGCTCTTGTTGATATTTTTTAACCAAAGGATGAATAGGAATTGTCGAAAAATAAAGATGGGCGCCCACGCCGCTGGCTTCACAAATATGGTTTAGATCTGCGCTTAATCCATCTGAGATATCAATAGCGGCTGAGGCAGATTCTTGTAAAATTTCTGCTAAGTCAACGCGAGGACAAGGACGTTGTAATTTTTGCATTAACTCTTTTTTGTCCCCTTCTTCAAGCTCATTTTTTTGGAGAAAATTCACGGCTAAAGCAGCAGCTCCCAACTCGCCACTGACATAAATTTTATCACCTGGCTTGGCACCTTTGCGGCGTACCGCTTTTCCTGCAGGAGCTAAACCATGAACCGTGAGCGTCATGCTTAAAGGTCCCTGCGTTGTATCACCGCCAATTAAAGCGATATCAAACTGGCCCAAAGCGTCATGTAAACCTTGGGAAAAACGCGCTAACCACGATTGATTCAACTCAGGTAAAGTGAGCGCCAAACTTATCCAACAAGGTTTTGCTGCCATCGCGGCAATATCACTCACATTGACCATCACTGCTTTATAAGCAATATCGTAAGCATCCCAACTGCTAAGAAAATGAACTTCTGCCACCAGCGTATCAGTACTAATCAGTAGTTCCATTCCCTCAGGGAGAGCTAAGCAGGCTGCGTCATCGCCAATCCCATAGATCACATCATCACGGTTAAGCGCAGATCTTTTGAAGTAAACATCAATTAATGAAAACTCATTCATTATTCAGGCTAATTTCGACTGCTCTGGCTTTTTTAGCCAGATTGTTCAACACACCGTTAACATAACGATGACCGTCTTGTGAACCAAATTCTTTCGTTAAAGAAACCGCTTCATCCAGTACCACACGATAAGGAATTTCCGGACAATAACATAGTTCAAACGCGCTCAGACGTAATACAGTCAGCTCAATGGGAGTTAAGCTTTGAATGGGTCGGTCGAGCAAAGGAACTAGACTTTCCTCCAAGCTATTCACCTGTTCTGGTACACCATGAAGTAAACGACAGAAATATTCTGAATCGACTTTGCTCATATCGTTTGCAACGCGAAACTGTGTTTCAATTTCATATAATTCGTGCCCTGACATCAGCCATTGATAAAGCGCTTGCAGAGCAAGCTTGCGAGCACGCCTTTTCCCCTTAATTGATTGTTTTTCCACAATTACCTCATGAAGTTCTGTCATTATTTTAATGAAAATAGTTAGCTAAAGTTTAGAGCAAAACGTCGGAAGCGATTGATATACTCAAGATACTTCAAAATACTATTTTTAGGCTAATTTAACGGTCTATTTTTCATCAGGAATTTCTGAAGTTCTATCGTCTTTCATTTGATCGATAGTCTGTCTGAAATCACTAACGTCTTTAAAACGCTTATATACTGATGCAAATCGCACATAGGCAACATGATCAAGGCGAAACAACTGTTTCATCACTAACTCGCCAACCTGTCGAGAGTCAATTTCTCGCTCACCACTGCGTCGAATTTCTTGCATTATCGTGACCATTGCTTCTTCAAGGGCATCAACGCTCACGGGTCTTTTCTCAAGGGCCCGTAGCATTCCAGCACGTAAATTATCAATATTAAAAGGCTCACGCCGTCCATCACGTTTAATGATGGACGGCATGATTAATTCAGCCGACTCAAAAGTAGTAAAACGCTCATGACACAAAAGACATTGACGCCTCCTGCGCACTTGCGCACCCTCTGCAACTAAACGCGAATCGACAACTTTTGTGTCTTCGGCATGACAAAATGGACAATGCATGATTAGAGATAAACCGGAAATTCACGACATAATTGCAATACCTGCGATTTAACCCGCTTAATGGTTGCTTCATTATTCACATCATCAAGAACATCCGCAATCCATCCCGTTAATTCGCTAATCTCTTTTTCTTTAAATCCACGTGTTGTCACGGCTGGAGTTCCTAAACGTAATCCGCTCGTTACAAAGGGCGAACGCGGATCATTAGGTACCGTATTTTTATTTACTGTGATATTCGCTCGACCCAAGGCTGCATCCGCTTCTTTCCCAGTAATATTTTTCTCAATTAAATCGACGAGAAGAAGATGATTTACTGTACCTCCAGACACAATCGGATATCCGCGGCTTATTAAAACCTCAGCCATGGTTTTAGCATTTTTTAAAACTTGCTGCTGATAAAATTTAAAATCAGGCTGTAAGGCTTCAGCAAAAGCCACTGCTTTCGCTGCAATCACGTGCATCAGAGGTCCACCCTGCATACCAGGAAACACGGAAGAGTTTAATTTTTTCTCAATCTCTTCATTGGCGCGAGCCATAATCATACCGCCTCTTGGGCCACGTAAGGTTTTATGGGTTGTCGTTGTGACCACATCCGCATAAGGAATCGGTGTGGGATAAAGATCAACAGCCACTAAACCTGCCACATGGGCAATATCCGCCATTAAATACGCGCCTACTTTATCAGCAATTGCCCTGAATCTCGGCCAATCAAGAACCTGCGAATAAGCGGAAAAGCCAGCAATAATCATTTTAGGCTTGTGGGTAACAGCCAGTTGTTCTAGCACATCGTAATCAATTAAACCGGTATTGACATCCACGCCATATTCTACTGAGCGGTATAATTTTCCAGAAAAATTCACTTTAGATCCGTGGGTAAGATGACCACCATGCGGTAAGGCCATACCTAAAACCACATCGCCTGGTACGAGAAGAGCCATCATCACGGCTGCATTCGCTTGCGAACCTGAATGGGGTTGAACATTGACATAGTCGGCTGCAAATAATTTTTTTGCGCGTTCGATAGCGAGTGACTCCGCAATATCAACGTACTCACAACCGCCGTAATAACGTTTACCTGGATAACCTTCCGCGTATTTATTGGTAAGAACTGAACCCTGCGCTTCTAAAACGCGTGGACTCGCATAATTTTCTGAAGCAATTAACTCAATATGGTCTTCTTGGCGTACACGCTCAGCTTCGATTGCTTGAGACAGTTCTTCATCAAAACCCGCAATCGTGTCATTTCGATCAAACATAGCAACCAGTCCTCAACCTATAAATAACTATACAATTATAGAATGCTCAGCTGATTGAGAGCTAGGTATAACATCAATACACTAGCTTGCTCAGTGACTGAGATATTTCTTTTTCGCAAAGAAATACCTAAGATTACCACAGTGTCACGAACTAGTCATGACCATGCGTATGAAGTTCTGCACGATGATGATGCTTACGTGGGGTAATTTTCTTAACGTAGGCAGGCATACGAGGGCTGTGCGGAGCTACATAATTGTGCCCATGATGGCGTGGTGCTCCAGGTACCATAACAGCTTGTCGCTCATGATGATGGCTATTGGGAGCCCGAGAAATTTCTTTGCCATGATCATGTTGATGAGCAGAAGAAGCCGAGTTGCTAACAACTTGCGCGACTGAATAATTATGATTAGTAATCGCCCAAGAGCTCAATGGCTGCAATAATACCAATGACAGTACAAATAAACGCTTCATAAAAACCTCTTATCGTCGAAACCTAAAAGAAAGGCACGTTTAACGTGCCTTTGCAACCAAGGTTATCACCTAGATATCCCTTATTTCTTTTTAACTTCAGCCTTTAGCTGATTATTGAAAGAAGGACGGATTTCGATAGTGGTTCCATCAGTAGTGTATTCATTATAAATACCACGGCCTCTATAGTCTTCGATATAAATATCCATACCGTGATGGCAAAAGGTATAACCATAACGATAATCATAGTGGTCTAAATGGATCACATGAGGAGTATCATAACGCGGGATGTAGAATGACTTCAGGGAAGTGCCATCTTCAAAAGTACCGTAAACCCATACACCATCAAAACTATTATTTACAATCTCTATTGCACAATATCCTGGATAGGTAGCCCCTTTTGTTAAATCGGACTTTGCCGATGGAGTGTTATTAGTTTGCGGGTAACTGTGGCTATGATCAGCATAAGCTGAAGAGAATAAACCTAAGCAGCTAGCTAAAATCAACGACTTGAACTTCATTATTATTGTCCCCTATTTAGTGGAGACCAAATGTTAACAAAGACTTTAATTTAGTCAACAGGTTTTTTTTATAATCATTGACGTGCCGAATAAATAGCTTCTTCTGTCAATAAGATATGGTATATTTAGTCACGCAATTTATCCCCCCCTTCTGAGGAAACAAATGACAAAACGCATGACTATCATGATAAGCGCCTTGGGTATCGTATTCGGGGGAATTATTGGCTTTAACCTTTTTAAAAGTTTTATGATTAAACGCTTTTTTGCAAGCTATGAGCCGCCGCCAGTAAGTGTCTCTTCAGTTACGGCAGTACAAAGGAATTGGCAACCTCATTTATCCGCTGTCGGTAATTTTGTCGCAATCAATGGAGTTGATGTTAATTCTGAAACCTCAGGCAAAATCGTTAAAATTCATTTTGAATCCGGTCAATATCTTGCGGAAGGCAGTCCTTTAATTGATATCGACGATCGTGTGGACCAAGCTACCTTAAAATTTAACCAAGCCGAACTGTCACTTAGACAACTCAATTACAAACGCCAAGCCGATTTGTTTAAACGAGGAGCTACGTCAAGCTCGGTTGTGGATGAAGCGACCGCTAGTCTTCAGCAATCACAAGCAAATGTTGAGCGTACCGAAGCAGAAATTAAGAAAAAACACATCGTTGCGCCCTTTTCTGGCCTATTGGGGATTCGCCAAGTCAATCTTGGACAATATGTTACCCCCGGACAAACAGCTATTGTAACGCTACAATCCCTCGATCCGCTCTACCTTGAATTCCATTTACCAGAGCAATTATTGAAGCGTATTCATATCAATCAAGGTATTCAATTTAGTGTAGAAGAGTTTCCCAATACTTTATTTGAAGGCAAAATCACAGCAATTAACGCTAAAGTCGATACCAATACACATAATATTCTTGTCCAAGCCACTCTACCGAATTGCCCTTTTGACAGCATTAATTCAATGCGCGAATCCAATTTAATCAAGGTAAGAAAGCAGCCTGATGGGGAAAAGAAGATCATCAGCTGCGATAGCCAATTAAATTCTGCCAATCACATAACTCGATTTGCCGTCATTCCAGGCATGTTTGCCTCCATCGCGGTGGAGCAACCTCAGATCCCTGATGTCGTCGTTTTACCCTCCACAGCGATATCCTACAGCCTTTATGGTAATTCTGTTTTTGTCATTGAAAAAAGCGGTAAGGATAAAGATGAGAAAGATATTTTAAAAGTGAAACGTGTCTTCGTGAACACCGGTGAACAGGAAGGCAACTATACGATTATTAAAAAAGGTATCAGCAACGGTCAGCAAGTGGTGAGCTCAGGTGAATTAAAATTGCAAAACGGAACGCGGGTCGTCATTAATAATAGCGTTAAGCTTGACGAGATGGTTAAACCTGCAACCTTGAGTCAGTAAGCTGTTGTTCGCATTCGATGGAAGGTTGGGCCAAGGCCCAACCTACTAATTTTTTTACCAGGATAATCATGAAATTTACAGATTTATTTATCAAACGTCCTGTTCTTGCAACCGTGGTCAGTTTGCTAATCTTTTTATTCGGTTTAAATTCAATTTTAACCATGCAAATACGCCAATACCCTCGCATGGACAATACTGTAATCACCATCACCACCAGTTACCCTGGCGCCGACGCTAATCTAATCGCAGGTTTCATCACCACTCCTCTCGAAGCAGCTGTAGCCAGTGCTGAAGGTGTGGATTATATGACTTCTTCTAGTGTTCAAGGCCTGAGTACAATTACTCTGACGATTAAATTAAACTTTGATCCGCAAGTTGCTTTCACTGATGTGATGTCTAAAGTTCAGCAAACCATTAATAAATTACCCCAAGAATCTCAACAACCTGTCATTGTTAAAAGTTCAGATACGTCAACACCTCTCATGTATATCAGTCTTGATAGCCAAGAAATGACGCCTCAACAAATTACGGATTATGCAACGCGTGTTGTACAACCCCAAATTGAAACCGTGGACGGAGTTGCAAAGGCTGAAATTCTCGGCGGCGCGACCTACTCCATGCGCATATTTCTCGATCCGATTAAAATGGCCGCAATGAATATTGCCCCCTCCGATGTATCCAATGTGTTAGCCCACAACAATTTTCTCACGGCTGCAGGAAGTACCAAAGGTGAATATGTTGCTCTCAACATGACCGCCAAAACGGATTTAAACAATGTCGAGGAATTTAGTCAGTTAATTGTGCGAGCCAATAACAATTCGATCATTCGCTTACATGATATTGCTCGAGTCGAATTAGGTTCACAAGACTACAATAATTCTGTGCGTTTTAATGGCAAAAAGGCGGTATTCATTGCTATTAGCCCCACTCCAACTGCTAACCCCTTAACCGTAATTACCAACGTCCGAAAAGTAATGCCGAGTATTGAGCACGAATTTCCGCCTTCATTAACTGGAACAATCGTTTATGATGCGACGGATTTTATTCGTGCTTCTATTGATGAAGTCATCCACACCATCGTGGAATCTGCAGTCATTGTTATTTTGGTGATCTTCTTATTTTTGGGATCATTCCGTTCGGTCATTATTCCAGTTGTAACCATTCCTTTATCGTTAATTGGGGTATGTTCGCTCATGCTCTTCTTAGGTTATTCGATTAATTTGCTAACCCTCCTCGCCTTTGTCTTGGCCATTGGCTTAGTTGTCGATGACGCGATTGTCGTGGTTGAGAATGTTCATAGGCATATCGAAGAGGGATCTACGCCCTTACAAGCAGCGCTCATTGGGGCGCGGGAAATTGCCATCCCTGTTATTGCTATGACAATTACTTTGGCTGCCGTGTATGCACCGATTGGATTTATGGGGGGGTTGACGGGTGCTTTATTCAAAGAATTTGCTTTTACTCTGGCTTGTGCAGTCATTATCTCCGGCATCATTGCCCTGACCCTCACGCCCATGATGTGTTCGAAAATTCTCTCTGCCGATATTTCCAGTGGAGGGTTAGTCCAGTTTCTTGATCAGAAATTCAATAAACTTAAAATAAAGTATCAACGAGCCTTACATAGTCTGTTAAATACTCGTGAAATCATACTGGTGCTCGCTGCCGCAGTGTTGTTGATGTTACCTTATTTATACTCTCATACACCGGAAGAAACAGCGCCAGAAGAAGATCAAGGATTTTTCTTTGTCGTCGGTCAAGCACCCCAATATGCCACAATTAATTATCTCGAAGCCTACACCAAACCCTTTGATGATATTTATAAAAGTTTTCCTGAAACTGAGCATTACTTTACCGTGAATATGAGTTCACCTATTTCGGGTATGGTATTAAAACCCTGGAATAAACGTGAGCGCACTCAATTCGCATTAAAAGGACCTCTACAACAAAAATTGGATGAAGTTGCAGGTCTTAAAACCTTTGCCGTGATTCCCCCCCCTCTCCCTGGTGGAGGCAGTGGTACACCCGTTCAGTTTGTTATCAAAACCACGAATGACTTTCAAACCTTATTTGATCTTTCAAATCAATTAATTGATAAAGCGCGAAAAAGTGGTCTTTTTGTTTATATGGATAACAGTTTGAAGTTCAATCAGCCCGAAATCGAGTTTCAAATTAATCGTTCTAAAGCTTCGGACCTCGGTTTGGATATGCAAGCCTTAGGTAGTAGTTTAACCAGTGCTTTATCTGGAAATTACATCAACTACTTCAACTTACAAGGGCGTAGTTATCAGGTCATTCCACAATTGGATAGACCCTATCGCTTGACTCCAGAGCAATTGGGGCAAATCTTTTTGCGAACTGCCTCAGGAAGTATGGTGCCTATCTCAACGGTAGTCACTCCCAAGGAAAAAATTCAACCCAACGCAGTGTCTCATTTCCAACAACTTAATTCAGCGACCATCCAAGCGGTCATGATGCCAGGCACGACATTAGGACAAGGGTTGGCCTACTTACAAGAGCAAGCAGATAAGCTACTACCGAAAGGATTTAGCTCCGATTATGGCGGCCAATCAAGGCAATTTATTCAGGAAGGTAATGCCCTTATTTTTGCATTCTTTTTAGCAATCATAGTTATTTTCTTAGTTCTTGCGGCTCAATATGAAAGTTTTAGAGATCCGTTGATCGTCCTCATTAGTGTGCCCATGTCAATTTGCGGTGCGCTTATCCCGCTTAACTTAGGCGCCGCCTCAATTAATATTTATACCCAAGTCGGTCTTATTACCTTGATCGGCTTAATTAGTAAACACGGTATTTTAATTGTGGACTTTGCCAACCAATTGCAACGAGAGAAAAAACTTGACCGCCGGGCAGCTGTAGAAGAGGCAGCGGCCATTCGCCTACGTCCTATTTTAATGACCACTGCAGCGATGGTTTTTGGGGTATTACCGCTATTAATCGCTAGCGGCGCAGGTGCTGTAAGTCGCTTCGATATAGGTTTGGTTATTTCTGCTGGACTATTAATAGGTACTGTCTTTACTCTTTTCGTAGTACCGACAATGTACACTTATCTTGCCGCTGACCATCGTCATGATCATGATAACGATGAGCAAAACAAAGACCAGCCCAGCAAAGACGAGTCTTTCGTTAAAAAACTAGAAACAGAACATGGCTTGGAATTTTGAATGTTTTGTCCCACAACCAGGTTATGTTAAAATTCGCGACTTTCCTTAGCACAGGTTATACCCATGGATAAGACTTATTCCCCACATGATATTGAGCAAGCATGTTATGAAAAATGGGAAAGCCACCATTATTTTGCTCCACGAGGCGAAGGCAAAAGCTATTGTATTATGCTGCCCCCACCCAATGTTACCGGTAGTTTGCATATGGGTCATGGATTCCAACATACACTTATGGATGCCTTGACACGCTATCATCGCATGCAGGGATTCAGAACCCTTTGGCAACCTGGAACCGATCATGCGGGCATTTCAACCCAGCTTGTGGTTGAACGTCAATTAGATAACGAGGGCTTATCTCGTAAAAACATGACACGTGAAGAATTTCTTGAGCGCGTATGGCAATGGAAGGAAGAATCAGGGAATACCATTACCAGTCAAATGCGCCGCATCGGTTCTTCGGTGGATTGGTCAAGAGAACGATTTACCATGGACGAGGGTTTATCAGCCGCGGTCCAAAAAGTGTTCGTGCAGCTCTATGAAGAAGGGTTAATCTATCGTGGCACGCGTCTAGTGAATTGGGATCCCAAATTAGGCACCGCGGTCTCCGATCTTGAAGTTATTTCCGAAGAAGAAGATGGTTTTTTATGGCATATTCGCTACCCTATCGTTGATTCTGAAGAGTCAATCACAATCGCCACTACTCGCCCCGAAACCCTACTCGGTGATACAGCCGTTGCCGTTCATCCCGATGATCCGCGCTATCAACATCTGATTGGACAATATATCCAACTTCCATTATGCAATAGAACCATTCCAATTATTGCGGATGACTATGTTGACCAAGAATTTGGCAGTGGTTGCGTAAAAATCACTCCTGCCCATGATTTTAATGATCATGAAGTTGGCAAACGTCATGACTTACCATTGATTAATATCTTGACGAAAAAAGGGACTATTAATAAAAATGCTCCAGTGGATTATCAAGGAATGGATCGTTTTGTTGCGCGAGAACAAATCGTACAAGATTTAGAAAAAGCCGGTTTATTAGTCAAAATACTACCGCATAAATTGAAAGTGCCTCGTGGTGAAAAATCCAACGTCATTATTGAGCCTTTACTCACTGATCAATGGTATGTCAAAACAAAACCTCTTGCTGAACCTGCTATTGAAGCGGTGCAAAAAGGTGAGATTCGTTTTATCCCCGAGAATTGGTCTAAGACTTATTTTCAGTGGATGGAGAATATTGAAGATTGGTGCATTAGTAGACAATTATGGTGGGGACATCGTATACCAGCTTGGTATGATAATCATGGCCATGTCTATGTCGGATACAGCGAAAATGATATTCGCTTTAAAAATAAACTGGATGATTCAGTCACTTTAAAACAAGATGAAGACGTACTCGACACTTGGTTTTCTTCAGCGCTTTGGCCTTTTTCTACCTTGGGTTGGCCGGAGCGAACCCCTGAACTAGAGCAATTTTACCCTACTTCAGTCTTAGTCACTGGTTTTGACATCATATTCTTCTGGGTGGCACGTATGATTATGATGGGCCTCAAATTTACCGGTAAAATCCCCTTCAAAGAGGTAATGATCACCGGTCTTATCCGCGACAGTGAAGGTCAAAAGATGTCAAAATCGAAAGGAAATGTCCTTGATCCGATAGACATTATTGATGGAATTGATATTGAGCATTTAGTCGAAAAACGCACAGCTAATCTCATGCTTCCTTCGGTTCGCGATCGAATAACCAAAGCAACTCGCAAGGAATTCCCAGACGGTATTCCCGCTTTTGGTACTGATGCGCTACGATTTACCTTCTGTTCTTTAGCATCCACAGGCCGCAATGTTCGTTTTGATATCGCTCGTGTAGAAGGCTATCGCAATTTCTGTAATAAATTATGGAATGCATCGCGTTATGTCTTGCTGAACACCGATGAGGAACAGATTGATTTCGGCGACGGCGCGTTTCAATACAGCCCAGCCGATCAATGGATCTTTTCACGCTTACAACATACTATCGCTCAATGCCATCATTATTTTGAAACCTATCGTTTCGATTTATTAGCGAATACGCTTTACGAATTCGTCTGGCATGAATACTGTGATTGGTATCTTGAGTTATCAAAACCAGTTCTTTATGACACTCAGGCTTTGGGCGCGATGAAAAGAGGAACGCGTCGCACCTTAATTCATGTATTGGATCAAATTCTCAAACTTTTGCATCCAATCATGCCTTTTATCACGGAAGAAATCTGGCAGCGTACCAACAAATTAACCAGTCAAAACGGCGAAAGCATCATGCTGAGTGCCTATCCGCAAGTGAATGAAGAATTCATCAACCCTGAGGTTGAAGAGGAATTAACTTGGTTAAAAACAGTGATTCAATCGATTCGTACTATTCGTAGTGAAATGACTATCTCACCTGCTAAATTAATTCCTTTGCTGTTGAGAAATATCACCCCACCGATAAAAGAGCGGATTGATAAATATCAAAATATCTTAATCGCTTTGAGTAAATTAACTCATATCCATTGCATGAGTGAGCAAGAGCCTAAGCCTGTATCGGCTTCTGCTGTGGTAGGCGAACTGGAATTGCTTATTCCTATGGCAGGTTTAATCGATAAAGAGGCCGAGGTATCTCGCCTTAATAAAGAAATCGCTAAACTTGATAAAGACATTGCTCTTGCCGAAGGTAAACTTAACAATCCTAAATTTACCGATAAAGCACCAGCGGAAATTATCACCAAAGAACAGGAAAAGCTTAGTCAAGCAAAGCTCACGAAGGAAAAGCTGTTGCAGAATAAAAAGACTATTGAGACGCTTTAAAGCGAATCACCGAGATTTGACTGCTCAGGAATTAACTCTAACTAAGTTAGCAACTGTCTGGAAAGGCAGTTGCTACTATCAAATTACATACGTTTTAATGTTTTTAAACCTAGCAAAGACAACCCTAACTTCAAAATTCGTGAAGTTAATTTAGCCAGTTTAAGCCGACTGAACTTTAGTAACTGATCTTCCTGATTCAAAATAGGGCATGCCTCATAAAACGACGAAAATGATCCAGCTAACTCATAAAGGTAGGTACATAGCAAATGAGGAGAGGCTTTAAGTGCTACCGTATCAATGATTTCGGGGAATAAGATAATCTGTTTAGCTAATGAAACATCGTTTGCATTCTGCAAAACGAGAGGCTCTGCAAATGAATCTAAGTCGACGTCAGCTTTTTGGAATAAACTGTTGATGCGGGTATAGGCATATAAAAGATAAGGCGCGGTATTACCCTCAAAGCTCAACATAGCATCCCAGTCAAACATGTAATCGCTGGTGCGGTTTTTTGATAGATCCGCATATTTGATTGAGGAGATCCCCAATACCCTGGCCATTTCTTCCACCTCTTCAGGGGGATAGGTATTGGTTTGTTTCGTCTCAATTAATTGTTTTGCGCGTCGTTCAGCCTCATCGAGTAAATCCACTAATTTGGTCACACTACCTTCACGACTTTTAAATGGTTTACCCGATTTATCTAAAACCATTCCAAAGCTCACATGCTCTAATTGCATAGAAGGATTCGCAAAACCCGCTTTATAAGCTAAAGCAAAAATTTGCTGAAAATGTAAGGCTTGTCGTGCATCGACCACATATAAAGCCCGATCCGCATTTAACTTGCTCTTTCGGTAATAAATGGCTGCGAGATCAGTAGAAGAATATAAGAAACCGCCATCTTTCTTTTGCACAATGACAGGCAAAAGTTCATTATTTTTTCCTTTAAACTCATCAAGAAATACGCATTGAGCGCCGTCATGCTCGACTAATAATCCCTGTTCACGCAATGAGTTTACTATCATTGGTAACAGATCATTGTAGGCACTTTCCGCTTGAACATCTTTAGTCTGCAAAGAAACACCTAGCCGCTGATAAATTTCTTCGCAATGCGCCAAGGATAATTTGATAAATTTTGCCCATAACTCCAAACAATGTGAATCGCCTGATTGCAACAGGACAACTTGAAGTCTCGCTCTTCTTGCAAAATTAGGTTCATTATCAAATCGACTTTTCGCAGCTTTATAAAAACTTTCCAAGTCATTGAGCCGCACCTCGCCTTGATGACTAGATTCTTCATCTTCCAAATGCGCGAGCAACATACCAAACTGGGTACCCCAATCACCCACATGATTTTGGCGAATGACTTTGTGTCCTTTTAGCTCTAAGACTCTGACTATCGCATCCCCAATGATGGTTGAACGCAGATGGCCTACATGCATCTCTTTAGCTAAATTAGGAGAAGAATAATCAACAACAACGGTATGCGGTTCTTCAACAGACACCACTCCGCAAACAGCAGATTCCCAAATCAGTTTCAGTTGATTCTGTAGTCCTTGTTGACTCAAAGTAAAATTGATAAAACCAGGTCCGGCTATTTCAATGCGCTCTAGGTCCTCATGAGACGAAATAGAAGCAATTAAACGTTCTGCTAATACTCGTGGCGGCATACCTACTAATTTTGCCAAGATCATCGCCAAATTAGTGGAAAAATCACCATGATTAGGATCTCTCGGACGTTCAATGTTCACATTGAACATATCGGGGAACGTCAATTGATCTTGTATCGAGAGTTTTTCTAGCGCTTGAAGTAAAACGGATTCAATTTTCTGTTTCATAATTCTTAATTCTAACTCAATTATTCTTGCTCAATGATTAGGTCATCTTAATCAAAAAATACTATATCTCAAATCGTTTTCTTAAATAATTTCTTATTTGCCAATGCTGAAGTACTCGCTTATTTACTAACTTCTAAATTAATGAGATTCTGGAACAGGTTAAGTCACAGAAGAACAAGCGGTGCTTTCATTAAAGAACCGCCGGGCTAAGATAAGGGATTATGGGAGTCAGGATTAATGAGAAATTTAACCGTACAAAAATATGTGCAAAAAGCGTTGGAAAAAGCAGATATCACCATCAACGGCAACAAACCTCATGATATTAAACTTCTCGATGAACGAGCATTAAAACGCATCATTACCGACGGTTCTTTGGGATTAGGAGAAACTTACATGGAAGGTTGGTGGGACTGTGAAGGCTTAGATGCCCTCTCCTACCAGCTGTGCAAAGCAGAAATGCATAAAGAAGTGAGGACTAATTTGGTTCACTTCATTTATAGCCTTTCAACAAAACTTATCAATCGCCAAACTATCCAACGTTCCAAACAAGTTGCACAACGACATTACAATCTCGATCATCATTTATTTGAATTAATGTTAGGCAAAAGCATGGCCTATAGCTGTGGTTATTGGCGCGATGCTCACGATCTGGATTCAGCTCAACAAGCAAAATATGACTTAATTTGTAAAAAAATATATCTGACTGAAAAAGATACTCTGCTCGACATTGGTTGTGGCTGGGGAGGATTTGCTGCTTATGCTGCCGAGAATTATGGTTGCCAAGTCGTTGGTATTAGTATTGCTTCCAACCAAATCTCTTATGCGAAACAGCGTTATCGTCATCTTCCTATTCAGTTTTATACCTCAGATTACCGACATAGTCATATTTATAATCCTGATAAAAAACAGTTTACTAAACTGGTGAGTATTGGCGCTTTCGAGCATTTTGGCCAAAAAAATTACGTCTCTTTCCTTCAATTGATGAAAGAGCAGCTCAATGATGAAGGTCTGTTTCTATTGCACACTATCGGAAATAATGAAAACGTAACCACCACGGATCAATGGATCAATAAATATATTTTTCCTAATGGTAGCTTACCCTCAATGATCCAATTATCACATGCTTTGGAAACCACTTTTCTAGTTGAAGATTGGCATAATTTTGGCGCCTATTACGACAATACACTATTAGCTTGGAATCAAAACTTCGAACGGCATTGGGATGCGATAAAATCTCAGTTTGACCTCCGATTTTACCGGATGTGGCGATATTATTTATTGATGTGCGCTGGTATGTTCCGTTCAAGAACAGCCCAAGTCTGGCAACTTGTTTTATCTAAGTCAGGTGTAAAAGACGGCTATGAAAGTGTACGTTGAAACTCTTTAGCTTTTTATAGTGGTATGGTCGAATTTCACCACAATCTAGCAACTGCCGTGAAAAAACAGTTGCTACAATTTAATCATTTGAAGCAAAAGCGACTGCAATCACTTCGTTAGGTTCAAACATCGATTTAAAATAGTTAAAACTTTCAAGTCTAGACAGCTCGTTTTGATCGCGCGATAGCAAATCTTGTCCGTACAGAGCCATATCTTCGATGATTCGTTCATGTCGGTAATAAGACAATAAGGTTTTATCGACCTTTGCATCACCATACCCTTCATAAAAATGACGGATTTCATGGGGCTTATTCCATACATTACCTACACCCGCACCAATGAACATCAAATCACGCTCTTTTGGTGCTAACATCGGCTCATCCCAATCAATAATGTAAATCGATTTCTCATTAACGAGCAACACATTGCCCGCATGAATATCAGAATGACAGAGTACATAGTGATCTCGATCAGGTTGAATTTTTTTAGATAATCGATCTGAAGAATCAACTAATTGACGAATCAAATCGATGTTTTGATTAAAAAAATTTTTAAAATCAGTTGTGATTTTATCATCTGAATTAGTCGGTTCAATTTTACTAAAAAAGGACCTCAGGATTTCACGCCATTTTGTTGAATAGGTTTCTTTTCTTAATTGTTGTTGAATTGAGTTGGGAACCGCTGTGGTATGAATTTGTCTTAATACTTTCCCCAACTGTTTCCACTGTTTTTCTGTTAAATTTTGCGTGAAACCATTTGCCGCATGAATGAATGGATACACAATTACTTTAAAATGCTCCAATTGCTGAAATAATTTTGCTTCCAGTGTGGGGATAGGAAAAATAATTTCTTTTATTCCGGAATCATGCAAGAGACGGATAATCGATAAATTGATTTCATCAAAATAGCCATATTTTAGTTTGACGAAATAAGAATTGAATTCTGAATCTGCTTTATATCCAAATGCATTCATATCAGCGCCACCCTGGAAGAGTTGCGCTTTATGGATATCGATTCCATAATGAATTTTCAACAGCTCGATGAGTTGTTGATCTTGAATGGTTTTTTTTAACATAAGAGTCAAGTCCAGAATTTTAAACTTTAGGTTGGGCTTGGCCCAACAAATTCATTGCCTAGAGTACTGTCTTTTTGCCAGAAACTGGAAGGATAAATTATCCCTATTATTTTATACAACCTGACCAGCTGCCCAACCGGAAGACCAAGCCCATTGAAAATTATACCCGCCCAACCAGCCTGTTACATCTAACGCCTCGCCAATAAAATACAATCCAGGAATGTCGTTAGCCTCCATGGTTTTCGAAGAAATTGCATTGCAATCTACCCCTCCTATCGTGACTTCTGCAGTTCTATAACCTTCAGTGCCATTAGGCTTTACAACCCAAGCATGCATTTGCTCTGCGATTGCGGCTAAGTCTCGATTGGATAATTCTGAAAGCTTTGTTTCTGCAAAACCTGGGGGAATAAACACCTCGACTACCCGCTTGGGTAAAACCATCGATAAAATAGAGTTTAATTGTTTTTGAGGCATTTCAAGACGAGCTTTTTTTAGAAGCTCAAGAAGATCTTGTTCGGGTAAAAAGTTAATACAAATGGGCTCTCCAGGGTTCCAATAAGAAGATAATTGTAAAATAGCTGGGCCGCTTAATCCTCGATGAGTAAATAAAATATTCTCTCTAAATTCATTTCGTTCGTTTTGAACGTGGCTATCAATGCTAACTCCGGAGAGAGTCGAACATTTTTCTTTGTCAATGACATCTAAGGTCAAAGGAACAAGCCCGGCTCTGGTTGGCCAGACTTTTATAGCAAATTGCTCAGCAATTTTATAAGCAAAGGGACTCGCGCCCATGGTAGGAATAGATAAGCCGCCAGTGGCGATGATTAATGAATTGCAGAGAAAGCTACCTCGACTGGAATGAATTTTAAAAAGATTTGTATCCAGTCGTTGGATCTTTTCTATCATGGTACTTAAGTGAATTAACACACCTGCTTTATCACACTCAACTAACAGCATATCGACTATATCTTTTGATTTATTATCACAAAATAATTGTCCTAAGGTCTTCTCGTGAAAAGGAATAGTATGTTTTTTTACCAGTTCAATAAAATCCCATTGAGTGTATCGACTCAACGCAGATTTAAAAAAATGAGGATTATGAGAAAAATACTTAGGGGGTTCGATGTAATAATTTGTAAAATTACATCGCCCTCCTCCGGACATAAGAATTTTTTTACCCACTTTGTTGGCATGATCTAGAATCAGAACTTTACGACGGCGTTTGCCTGCTTCAATGGCACACATCAAACCGGCAGCCCCGGCTCCAATAATAATGACGTCGACTTGTTCCATAACTACTTACAACTTTTAAGAAAGATCGGCCTAAGGTTAAACTAAAATAGTTAAGATTTAAATGGGAGGTATTTAATCTCTCATTGATAAGTTCATTTAACGCACAAAGACAAAAAACAGACTAACTGATAAATTTTTATTCGTTATTTAATTAATAAAACATCTTTATGAACAAATGACAATCATATATTGCTATCTTTGTGTATAATGCCGGCAAATAATTTTGGAAGTAGTTGTTATGTACGATAGAAGATATGAGTTTTTTCCTAAGCAACCTAAAAATCGAAGAGTAAAAGGCGACAGAGATATACCCTCTCGCTCACAGGACTCCAGGACATCGGATCTACAGTATGCCAAAGTCAGAAAGGTTTTTGATCAACCTAAAAATAAGATCTCAGACGCTTTATGTGCCTCGTTATGGAATGTGAGCCATCAGCAAATGCGTAATAGTCCTTTACGAGGTTTAACTCTTCCTGATACTTATAAGACCCAACCAGTCATCAAAAAAGCCTTACATACTCTAGATTTAGAAGAAGGCTTATATGTCGAAGAAGGTATCTCAGGAAATTATTATCTTAACTCACTTTGTTGGACTAGCAAAACCCAAGTTTGCATTGGGCTAGAGGAATCAGTGTTGGTCTATGATATAAAAACGCAACAAGAAAGAGAGATTGCAACTCGATACAGCATCACTGCTTTAGCTTATGATTTTGGGGTTTTGGTAATAGCAGATTCAAAGGGTGGAATACAATATATAAATTCTGAAGTTTATACTCAAGTCCGTTTAACTCACAAGACTAAGGCCTATACAAAAATAATATCAGATGGGTCTCATGGTTTTTACGCAGCTAGTCAATATGGTCGTTGTCTGACTCATTTTGATTTACGGACTCCACAAAGAACACACAACATTCAGTTCTTTGATGCAAGCTTAACCGGATTGGCTTTTGACAAAGTCACTGGTACCCTCGCAATTAGTAACGGAACAACTATAGAAATCTTTGATCCCTCCTATCTACGCCATCCTACCTTTACATTTACGGATCATAAATCGCCATCAAAAGCTTTAGAGTTTTCTCCCTATCAAAGAAATATACTGGCTAGTGGCGGCGGTGCAGACGATATGACCTTAAAAATCTGGGATTTTAAAACCGGAGCTATTATTGCTAAGGCTATACCAAAGACTCAGATCTGTAATATTCATTGGCTTGACTCAGATAGTGTCCTTATTACAGAAGGAAATGAGCATCGAGTTTCCTGTTGGTCTATAAATAGAGCGAGTGAACAATTATCCATGGACTGCAGCAGCAGTAATGTGCATACTGACAGAGTTTTACTCTCAGCTCAAAATCCGCATAACAAAAAGAATTTCGCAACAGCGAGTCCCGATCAAACTTTGCGCTTCTGGTCTGTTGACAAACCAGCTGTTTCCGATACAGAAATACCAGAGTCGTACTTAAATGCAGCAAGAATACGTTAAATAGGATTCATCTAATTATTTAGATTCTTTGCAGGGGCGGGAGAGGATGAATCGAGTTGTCTATTCACTCCCTAGCCCCTGCAAGAAGTTTCAGCTTAGAAAACTACTCTTCAGGCTAGTTACTCAACTCATCCTTAAGTCGGTAGCCTTTCATTACTCTCCCTCAGAGGTTTGAGTTAATAGCTTTCAATATTGAGCGACCATATAAGTAATTAAAAATAAAGAATAGCTGCCCAATGATAATTAGCAAAGCCGCTATAGCTAAGGGCAATTGAGGAGATGTAAAATGACTATTTTTCATGATTAACATAATATGTTGAGCGCAGACACTGGCACCATAAAATCCGAAAGCAAGACTAAGATAAGAGGTTATATAAGGATAGATAGGCAGTAATAATAAAATACCGAGCAATCCAATAATTGTTCGTTCATTACGACAATAGATACAATTGATGACTAAATGACTTAAATCCAATGACCAGGTAGCCAAACTAATTGCTAGCGATATAAGTCCTAAAAATATTGATAGTCGTCTGTGTGTCATCGATGCGTCCTTTAATAATTATGGTCAGCTCTTCAACTTACTGTTGGGGTGTTTGCGTCTTAGTTTGCTCACATTCCTTCTTAGCATTACCAAGAGCACGCTCAAAACCAGCGAGCAAATTCTCTATAAAAGTATCGCGTGTAGCCTTATTTTGAAAGATATGCCTATGATCAAAAATAATGATATTCAGGCTGGCCGTTAACCAAATTATAATAAAAGACGCATCCATATCTGCCTTTATTTGATTTATTTGCTGCAAATATTGGATGGGCCCTAACCAATTTGTCGGTGCTAATGGATTGCCGGCTATCAGTTTGCTTTGCTCAGCTTCCATGTATTGCCATTGCAATAAACGTCCTAGATCTGGCTGCTGCGCGAAGGCATCTAGATATTGTTTGAATATCATTTCCAAAAATACGCGCAGGGATTTAGGTTCGGAGTCTAGAGGCGACAAAGAAATACTTTCCACTACATGAGCTTTTACCATTTTCCATAACTGACTCTTAGTTCCAAAATGATGAAAAATTAATGTTTCATTTACTTTAGCCGCCTTAGCTATGGATTGCGTGCTAGTGCCGGAAAATCCCTTTTCCGCAAAAAGTTTGCTCGCTGCTTTCAAAATCTTAATACGAGTTTTGTCAGCGACCTTTCGTTGCACTTTTTCTTTGCTCATTACACCTTCTCTAAAAACCAATCATTTGATTCACAAAGTTCTCTACCTCTTGAGGCATATTATCTCCATGCCAGGCTATATGCCAGTCTGGACGCAATAAATAATATACTTTGGGGTAACGCTTTTTAATCCTATCATCGTTGAGTGTGAGTAGTTTGAGAGCCACATTTTTTTGTGCAAATTGCTTTATGAGTTGCTGCTCCTTGTGCTCATTCGTTTGCTCAGTAATTAACAAGGTGTATTCCGAGGAAAAATAATCGTAAAGATTTCTATTTTGTCCCACGCGGCAATGTGGCGCAAAATATCCAGGCAATGCCTGAGGGTAATAAACAAAGGGATCATCTGGGTAATCATGCTCTGTTGTTTGCACAATGAGGGGCGAGTTGGGATAGGCATAGCCTAGAGCAATACCTGGTGAAACAGCATGCTGCCTAGCAATACGAGTATTTTCTTTTGCAAACTCTTCTGCCTGTGTCTCTGGCGGATAAATTTTACGCACGCGAATAGCATCTTCTGCATTTTTTATTGCTGCTTTAATGTTGCGAATAGCAATAGATCTTCGTTCTATATTATAGCTTGCCAGCATAGTTTCTCCGGCTTGATGGCGCAATACTGCAGCCAGTTTCCAACCAAGATTAACAGCATCCGCTAACCCTGTATTTAATCCATGCCCCCCCGTTGGCGGCAAAGTATGCGCAGCATCTCCTGCTAAAAAAATTCTTCCCTGACGAAAATTTTCCACAATCTCAGCTCGCATCATCCAAAAATTGGCTTGCTTAATTTCTTTCTTAAATTCAAATCCGGCAATTTGATCCAAGATAGCTGATACGTCGATATCATTTAAATTTTGATTGCTAGGACGCAACACATGGCTATACCACAAGCCATTTTCATACTCCACGCAACCTAGGCCAGCTGTTTTTTCTGTCGCTAAATTAAAATACACAGCGGCCCTCGGCAAGCTGATTTTTTCTTTGATGTCCTGCGAATGGAATAAAATACTAAGTGCACGTTGCTCTGGTAAATAACTCTGTGTTTTCAAGCCCATTTTAGTTCGTGTGATACTGCGGGCACCATCACAACCAACAAGATACTTTGCGGTTAAATTATATTGATTATCGCCTTTATCTTTTACAGTCACTGTGACTTTACTTTCATCTTGAACAATATCAATGACTTCAGTCTGTTTAATTAACTGTACGTTTTTAAAATGCGATACCCGTTCTCGCAAAACTTCTTCTGTTCTCCAAAGGGCTAGGCTTTGATAATTTTCAGGCGTCACATCTGCATCTAAATTTTGCGCAATATCAACAAGGGTATACATCTTTCCAGCCAAGCCGGAACACCAAATAACTTTTAAGGCATGATCAGGAGGGAGCAAACGCTTATTTAGTAACTGTTGACTAATGCCCCAGCGTTGAAAAAATTCCATCGATCGTGGATTTAATAGCTGCGCCCTAGGCAGTAATAAGGGTTCATCATATTTTTCTAGTACGGCAACATTTATTCCTAGCATGCCCAACTCAATTGCCAATGCCACTCCAACTGGACCTCCACCCACAATAATTACTTGATAATTCATATGCTTACCACCAATTTTATATTTAAGTAATTACTCAATTTAAATGATTATAATTGTGTGTTTACTTAATTACAATACAGGGCTTACTTCTCTCAAATTTGCCTTTTAAATAAACCCAACCTAATCTTAAGCTAGGGATTGCATTTAGATAATTAAGGAGATTCTCATGTCGCATGATAAGAAAAGTGAAAAATTCAAGGATGAATCACAAGATGCACGTCGTCGTGACGAACATAATCTCGTGCATCCAGATGATAAATCTAGCAAAAATACACATCAGCGGAATGATAAAAAGAAATAAATAACTAAAAATTTACTAACTCTGGTAATGACCATCATCGATTGACCTTTAGCGGGTCGCTCAGTGTTAAGACTACAATCCCGAGTCCTGTCCGTCGGTTATGGGAGGTAGGATAAAGAGATTAACGCCAGTATCTTGATGCTTGGCTTTTGACCACTCAGCTTGTTTACATGCTCTCACTGCTTCTTGGTAACCTTGAATCCAGCGTTCGCGCATTGTGGATTCAGAAAAATCTACAACTTTCTTTGACACTTCCCATTTTTTGGGGCGATAAGTTAACTGCACAATATCCATATGCGTCGTGCAACCCAGTAGAGCCATCGCTTTATAGGATGGCAAATCTTGTAGATGCTTAGGTAATTGTTTATAAAAAGTCGAAATTATTCTTCGTAAATTATGTTTTTCAAGATAATTTCTCCTGCGCTCTTCTGAGCGGCTTGCAAATTTAATATCTTCTTGCCGCAAGACAACCTCATCCAGCGACTTTGGTAAATATCCCTTTCTCTCCCATAAATCAACCATAAAACAGAGTGTATTTACTCGGGGGGAATCGTCTAGCACAACATCTAAGGGCGTATTTGAGTAAATCCCCCCGTCCCAATAATAGCTATCATTCACTTTTATTGGAGGAAAAGCCGGAGGCAAAGCGCTGCTTGCTATTACATGCTCTAATCTAATTTTTCCACATCGACTGTCAAAATAATCTATTTCGCCAGTAATTACGTTTGTAGCACCAAGACTTACACGGATTTTCCCTTTATTGAGATAATCAAAATCAATTAGTTCCTGCAGCAAATTACTTAAAGGAGTTAAATCATAAAAACTGTCAATCTGTTCTGCCATGAAAGGAGTGAAAAACATGGGTACTACTGGAGTAAAAAACTGGGGTATCCCAAAAAAAAGTGCTGTATTTATATACCAATGACTATAAATTTTTCTCAGAGGATCTGGCATACTTGATTCAATATTAAAAAGATCTTTTTGCGCAATTGTTTGCCAAAATTGCTTGAGTTTTGGCAGCCTTTCTTGGGGCTTATTGCCTGCAATAATTGCGGCATTAATACTACCAATGGAAGTACCTCCAATCCAATTCGGTGTAAAGCCATATTCTACTAACCCTTCAAAAACACCTGCTTGGAAAACACCTAAACTTCCTCCGCCTTGCAAAACAAGGCAAATTCTTTTAATAAAATTCTTTTGATGCTTGATTGTCATTCCTTTTCCTTTTCCTTTTTAAATCCAATGTTATATAGTAAAGCATAGATTTTGTAGATTTGTTGGCTACAAATCACTGCATATGACAGACATGATTTGATTAATATAGGATACTGTGTTGCATCTATCAAAAATCAGATTCATTTTGGATTAGAAAACACTGAGAGGGAGCTTCAGGGTGCAAAAAGCAAAAAGATTGGTTGTTTTTTCTACTTTATTTACATTTGCCACTTTAAGTTATGCAAATGTTATTCAATATTTCTTTGGTTTTAATTATCGCAATCCAACGGATGCTAACACCGTTAAACACAGCGAGGTTTTATTTGGTGCTCCTATCATTAATACCTATGCTAAATTTACTGGAATAGCTAAAGGTGGTATTGGGAGCGCATCATCTTCCGAAACAGATGCGTTACCTTTTTTTTACGGTGCTGTACGACTCAATGATAAAGTGGCTGTCGGCTTAAATATAAGTAATCCCTATTATACAAACTTTCAATACCCCCAAAATTCCATAATAAGATATGACGTGACTAAATTTATCACTCGAGATGTGGATATTAACCCTCATATTACTTATAAACTGTCAGATAAATTAGCAGTAGGTGGAGGCTTTGTTGCCAATTATGTGTATCAGGAAGATCTTGATTTTGTTGTATCAAACTTTGGCAATGTGACCACTCAATCTAAAAGTTGGAATTATGGTTGGGATCTTGGGTTTTCTTATAAATTTGATGATAAAAACTCCTTTAAGCTTGCTTATTTTTCCGGGTTAGTGACTAATTATCTCGGTATAAGTACTGCTCAAGTGGGCATCATTAATGATAATTTTCGCTTTTCACGCTTCTATCTACCTGGTACGACTAAAGCAGAATATACTAGGCTGCTAAATGATAAATGGACCTTAGGTTTAAAATTATTTTATATCCAATGGGGTATCTTAAAATCGGTTTATTTGCAAAATGTCGCGAGTGGAGGAACTATCCCGATTCCTGTCCACTATCATAATACCTGGGCATTTCAAGCAGGTGCTAATTATCAAGTCAATTCGAAATGGGGTCTTCTAGGTTCTGTCATCTATGATGAGGGGGCGCCCAAATTAAAAGGTAGAACAGTGGCATTCCCCGTCGATGACGCAGTAGCACTCATTGTAGGAACAACCTATAAATTCACAGACGCTGCCGCTTTACAAGTTGCGTATTCTTACGCCTTTAACAACACACGTTTAGATCGTCCATTAAATACCTCAGATGCGGTTGGTAGAATGAGATTTCATGCTAACGTTCTTGAAATATCGCTCAACTACAAAATATAACGTAATAAATAGGGCTTGCTTCGAATTCATTGTCTCAAAAAATTCAGATTTCGCAAAGCCGGCCCTCCGGCCTACAAACAAATTGCTATAATCATTAAAGATCCTCAAATAAAAAAATAGCCTTTTTTATAAAGGATAAAATAATGCAATCAAAATACGACGAGAGTCCTACACTGCATTACATTTGGGTTGGGCCGCCTAATATACCTGGAGTGGGTGTGCCAGGCCATGATATTGCTGGGCCAATAGAAATGGCAAAAGCGAACAAAAATAATCCCATCTTCTTTTGGTGTCTATACGATCATGTTGAACATTACAAAGATAAATTTAAGGATTACCCGATACAAGTTGCTGCTATTGAATCTCATATTAAAAATTGCTCTGAGGCTCCTGAGTTTCAATCTGAGACAGATTATCTTATTGACATACTGTCGACCTGTTTGGATAAAACAAGAGATTCCATACGTGACAGAGTGACCGTTAAAGTAGCTTTTAGTTTGTTTTTACTCTATACCTCAGGGGGTTATACCCTTGATTCCAATATTATGCCAGAGCTAGATAAGGTGAAACTTCCTAGTTATTCAACTTTTCATGCTCCAGCTTTTACAGATAATCCTGTCCATCCAGGTGACCTTGAATTTTGGATGCTTTATTCGCCAGCAAAAGGAAATATCCAATCCAAAGCGCTCCTCGATAAATTTTATAAAAAATGGCTTCAGTCTGAAGACTATCACAGAGAGTATGGTGAAGACGCAATATATTATGATTTAGCAGCAGCAATAATGCCCATTTGGAAAATTTTTCGTCAGGGTGGAATGGAGCTCTGGGTTGTTCCAAACTTAGAAAGCAATTCTATCAAAGTGAAAGAGTTAGGCCTTATCAAATATTATAGTAATACACATAAATACCAATCCCGTAAACTATACAACCCAAGTTTATTTATTCATAAGCAAGGTAAAGGAAGGGTGATGCATGAACTGTTTTTAGCAGCGCAATCCCCCGATACTACTTGGCTTAAATCATTAATAGAGTATGGTGCTGATGTAAATATGAGAATTAGGAAAACAACTCCATACTCATATAAACATGAGACAGCTTTACATATTGCGGTTTCAAGAGGTAATGTGCCCGCTGCTATCCTTTTATTGGAGGCGGGCGCAAATCCTGATTTATTAGCAATTTATCCAGGTGGGATTAAGAAAACAGCACGTGATCTTATGTATGATAAGCCAGAGTTTTCTGAGGTATTAAAAGGTATTAATGTAACCTCTCCCTCGGATGTTGTTGAAAAGGAAGATGAAATTGTTCCAACTCAGGTTCTTGAGTTCAGGCAAGCCTTTGAAAATAATTGGGAATATGCTCTTGATTTATTGAAGGTTATACCTAATACAAAGCTCACTTCATTTCTAAGATTAGCTAATCTAGATGTTGAAAAAGGAAATAAACTAGTCGATTTTGCATTTGAAAATAATAAAAGTGATTTAATTATTTCTTTAGCACAAATTAATGGGGAATATTTCAGTAATGAAAGTTCTGAATATCTTAGTTCATTGTTACAAGGTATTTATCTTCTTAAAGACTATAAATTGTTATATGTCCCTTTTTTACGTGAAGCCATTATAAAAAATCCTGCTCATTCACGAGAGTTAGTATCAAGAACACTATTTTTACAAAGAGAAGCTGTTCTATCCAACGATGTGATTAATAAAGTTTTAATCGAGCATTCAGAATTAGCTCTGCAACTACTAAACACATTAATGACTCTAAAAATTAACAATTTATTTCAGGATGATTTCCTGAAAGCCGTGTTAACTCATCCCGAACATTCAACCAGAATTTGTAAGTCGATTATTAAATGGCAAATTGGAAATTTGGAGGAACAGGATTATTTTAGACAATTAATACTTACTAATTTAAGTTTGATCGAAGATAATTTTAAGCAGCTTAATGCTCTTGAGCAGCAAGGATTGCTCGCCAGGTGGCTGGAAAAAGATGTACGAGATGCAATTATTAAATATCCAGAACAAGCAACTAATTTGGCTTCAATCATAATAAAACTCGCCAACGCCCAGAAACTTGATGTATTACCACTATTAATTCATGGATCCAATCTGGATGAGCGACTTTATATTGGTAATTTGTTGCTTGAGTGTAAATTATTAGATCGAATAGCAGAAATTGATGAATATCAACTTCTTGATCCAGACAATACAGAACGTTTAATAGAGGCTTTGGATTGCACCAGAATGAAAAGCCTAGCTGCTGAAGAAGAATTCAAAGACGATTTAGAATCTGAATTTGAAGACCAAGAGGATTTTGAACAACTAATCCAATCATTTTCAGAAAAAAAACCATTCACGCTTGAATAAAACGAACTTCAACAGGGGGTCTCTCCTTAGTACCAATGAAAATTATCAAATAGATAAAAATGCCCAGGGATTGTAGTTTTGAGCATTTTTACCATTTTTACCGTTAACGGATTGCCTGTAAGATTTATTGTGGGATTACAGCGGGGTAATCCTATTGCCTAATAATACGGTCAACTAAAATTGAGTTAGTTGCTAAAAAGAGCTTAATCTCACTATTTCTGCCCCTTCTAGTTCATCGTATCTAAACCCTGACCCACCTAAACCTTTGTAAGTTCCTGCTTCGATTAAAGCATCTCCACAAGCCCTCAGGCTATGGACTATTGCAACAACTGGGGCTAACAGCAAAGTTAACACTATGCCTGCACCAAATCTTACCATCTCTATTGGAATAGCGATTAGCCAGGCTAAAGCGTTGACAAAATCAGAGTTATCTCGTTCCTTTAAAAGGGTATCAGCTATCAATTTTCTCGCAACCAAGGGAAGAATAAAGAAATCCAAGATACCTTTTGCGCCACCTTTTTGATTATCCTTTCCTTTTAAAGTCAAATCATAATGCTCACCCACCAAAATATCAAAGGTGGCTTGCAAAGCCTCTATATACCCCAAATCCTTCATAAAAGCATTGCGGATACTCTCCCAGACACTTGCATCCAGCATTTCCTTTCCTTGGCAGTCATTACCATGTGCTAGAGAATATTGGATACCAGATTTATCTGATACGGGGTTTAGCGCGCGGAAAAAAGATAAGGCCATAAACAGACTCCGAAATGAATATATTTTAGTCAATGAGGGCAAATTTTATCATTGAGAAAGAAATTGTACAAGGTGGGTTAATTATTTATTTCCTCCTGCAATAGATCAATTTTAAATCTTAGTTTTACCTATTGGTCCAAATAGAAAAATTTGCCCAAAAAATTACAGCTGTTTATAGACTTTATAAAAGAATTTAATAAAGAGAATGAGTCAATGGTAAAAAAGATTTCGAGTTAGTTTTATTCCCTACTTTAAGCCTTTTTAACCTCTATTGAATTAACAATACAAATCTATTAAAGGTGTTAAGGCTAACAGAGATTAGGGCAGAATAAGACAATAAAAAGGAGCTTACCTTTCTGGAAGGTAAACTCCTTTCTAATTATTGATTAGCTTGGGCTTCACAGGTAATCTTGGTGCAATCTCGACAATTTTGCGCTGCATAAGCATAGGCTTTTGCTGCTGAGGCTGCTGTTTTGGCCATCTTATCATCAGCGGCTTTGTCGACATCTGTCGCAGCGCTGCTAGCATTGGTGGTACAAATCCAATTATTAGTTAAATTGGTTTTGGTCGCTGCAAAGCTTGCTGAGGCCGCTAAAATTAAACCTGCACCCACTACTAAAGAGAATGTTTTTTTCATGTTTTTTCCTTTTTTATTAGATAAGAAATCCACTTCACTTTTAGTATGCCTTGAACTTACTCTAAAGTGCTAGAATTATTTGAGGTATGATACTAGAGAGGTTCAATTGAAGTCAGACTCATTATATTTAACCTACGCTTACCGCAAAAACCTGTATAATGCATTTACATACCTACCATCAGGATTCACATTTGAATCACGAGAATCAAACCCCTTATGAGCGACTTGATCCTAATGTTATTTTGGACGCAATTGAAAGTATAGGTTTTGTTTGCACAGGCAGCCTACTCGCACTCAATAGCTACGAAAACCGTGTTTATCAAATAGGAATCGAAGATGCTGAACCCCTCATCGTTAAATTTTATAGACCTCATCGCTGGAGTACAGCCGCTATTTTAGAGGAACATCAGTTCACACTTGAGTTAGTGGAACATGAAATTCCCGTTATTGCCCCCCTAATTATAAACAATAAAACTTTACACCATCATAGTGATTTCAGATTCGCACTCTTTCCTAGACGCGGCGGTCGCGCACTAGAATTGGATAATAGCGAACAACTAGAATGGATGGGCCGCTTTATAGGACGCTTACATAGAGTTAGTGCGCCCAAAAAATTTCAGCATCGCATCCAATTAACTATCCAAAGTTACGGCCATAATCCCTACGAATATCTCATTGAAAACAACTTTATTCCTGATTATTTAAAACCTAATTTTTGCAATACAGTCGAAACAGCCTTACAAAAAATCAATCAGATATTTAAATTCATAGGTCAGATTGATCAAATACGTTTGCATGGTGATTGCCATGCAGGAAATGTATTATGGAGCGAATCAGGACCTCATATTGTGGACTTTGACGATTGCCTCACGGGCCCAGCGATACAAGATATTTGGATGTTACTTTCTGGAGACCCAAAACAAATGGATAGGCAACTGACGAAGATTTTACAGGGTTATTGTGAATTTCATGATTTTAACCCTCGCGAACGTCATTTAATCGAGGTATTACGTACCCTACGCATGCTGCATTATCCTGGGTGGCTCGCAAAACGCTGGATTGATCCTGCATTCCCTTTGAGTTTTCCATGGTTTAATACGCCTGTCTATTGGCAAACCCAAATTACAAATCTAAATGAACAGATTGAACTATTAGATCAAATTGAATATTAGATCATAGATCCGTAAGTTATTGAGATCAAATGAGACGGATACTTTCGATGGTGATAAATTTTGATAACCGAAAAATAGAATAATCACCACTTAATTTTAATAAAATCAACTTCCCCCCTCTTTCCATTTTTGAGGTATAATATCGTTCAGCTTGTTATTAATTATGATAATATGAAAGAGAAATATACTAAAATAGCCCTCTCGGCCTGTGACCATGTCCACGAGCAATGTCCTTGGGGATCTACAAATAGAGATAACAGCAAATTTTTTGATGGTCGCGAAGAAGCAATTCGTCGCTTAAATCAAACTAATAGAGATCAAAGATTAGCTGCAATTGAAGAGAAAAATAGTGAGGAAGCAAAGTTTAAAATTGTTCAGCTCCTAGCCCTTATCGCTAGGGAAGCTGGAGCTGGAAACTGCCAAGAAATGGCAGCCTTAGCTTTCCTCTATCTGCGCGAACAGGGAATAACGCATCTAGAACTAGTATCGATACCTACTCATAATTTTGTTGTTCTTGGAAGGGATACTGACACACCAATAAATGCCCCCCAAAAATGGAATAAAGAGGCAATAATTTGTGACCCTTGGCGGAGAAAATTCAAATTTGATGGTGAAGGTTTTTTCTTTAAAAATCGTATGGTTCTTTCTCCAGAAAGACTTTTAAAAAAATTGGGTGAAGATTGTGAAAATTTAACCGTTGGTTTCTCGATGAGAGATACTCCTGGCTTTAAATAAAAGTAACTATTTTTGGAAGTGGCTAACCCAATATAATTCGTCTCGTAAAAATTATATTATTCGCAGTTCACTTAACAATTAAGGATGAAGTTTTTCCGATTGCGTGAACATAAAGAGGATTAAAACGGATAAAAAAACGTATCGTTACCAACCTCATCATTGCTTATATCTAGCCTGCAATGGTATTTCCTCCTAACACAGGGAGAATTAACCCGCTGATGTATCCTGAATCCGCATTAGATGCAAGAAATACATAAGCGGGAGCCAGCTCTTCAGGTTGGGCAGGTCTACCTATTGCAGTATCTGAACCAAAATCTTTTATGGCTTTATCTTTCCTTTCTGCGGGATTTAAAGGAGTCCAAACCGGTCCAGGTGCAACGCAATTTACTCGAATACCTTTATCTAGCAAATTTTTAGCTAGCGATTTAGTAAAGGCATGAATGGCTCCTTTTGTGGAAGCATAATCCAATAACTCTTTACTTCCCTCTAACCCAGTGATTGAACCCGTATTAATAATGACACTTCCGGGTTTCATATGCGGCACTGAAAATTTAGTGAGGTAATAATAATTATAAATATTACTGGTAAAGGTATGGTCCCATTGTTCAATACTTAATGCATCAAGATTTGGTTGATGTTTTTGAAAAGCAGCATTATTAACAAGAATATCTATTTTTTTAAAATGCTCCATGGTTTTTGCTACTACTTCTTCGCAAAATTCCGGTTGCTTCAAATCACCTGGAATAAGTAAAACTTTTCTTCCTAGGGCTTCAATTTCGTTTTTAATTTTTTCTGCATCCTGTTTTTCCTCTGGTAAAAAAACTAAGGCAACATCCGCACCTTCGCGGGCGTATAATAAAGCGACTGACCGACCTATTCCTGAGTCACCTCCACTTATCAACGCCACTTTATTTTTCAATTTTCCGGCAGGCTTATAAGCCTCGGCTTTATAGTGAGGTTTAGGATTCATTTTGGCTTCGATCCCAGGAGGTGTGATAGGCTGGTGAGGAAATGGTGGCTTTGGTATTTTAGTCATAATAGCATCCTTACTTTAATATTTTCCCTCTATTCATGCGGCGACTAGAGTCAAATTGTATAAACTTTATACTTTGTAACATCTATAGAATTGATCAGACTGTGAGTAGAATTTAGTTCATTATACGATTTAAACTTTATACATGCCGCCTTAATGTTTGACAGATCTGAGCCTAGCTTTTCACTTTTAACTTCCACTACATTCTCCTAAATAATACACACAGAGATTGGAATATTGGCATTTTTTTATATTGTCCAATTAGCTCAATTATAGAACTTTTCCTCAGAGGTTGAAGTCCGACCGAAAAAAAATACGGTTTCGTTCCCATTGGACTTCAACACCTTTTAAGAGAGCAGTAAGTATGTATGAGCTGCTAAAATTGGCATGCTTCAGATTCTTTTTCTAAGTCTGTACCTAACATTTGTTGTGGATACGCGAGAGAAGAGTTCCTACTGCTGGGGAAAAAACTAAATAGTTGATCTTGAAAATTCATTGCATTTTTAAAATTGTTACACATCTTATGTAAATTAGCCTTTTCTGCAGATTGCTGTAAGTACATAAGAAGACGGGGGAAATCTGTGCCAAAATCGATAAATGGAGCAGTTTGACCTCGTCCATCGTTTAAAGCTTCTAAATAAGCTTCACGCATAAACGTGACTTTATGGTCTATTTTCTGCAACAGATCAGCTTCTTGGACTGGATCGTTGTTCACAACAGCATTATTATAAGCATCAATCCACCTGTAGGTGGATAAAAACGCTAATGTCATAGATATTTCCACAAACCTTTCCAGAAAGCTCTGAGCTAGTTTTTCATAGTTTGTTAGGAAAACAGTGTAACCCATAAACTCCTGTAGATTTTTTGCCGCTTCAGCTAACTCTTTTTCAGCTTCCTCAATTCTTCCATCATCTAGTAAATACGGAATACCAACGAAACTGTTATTTAGCTCTTTTATTAATTTATCGATCATTGTATTCAACCCCTTGGCAAAAAGGGCAACAATGTAGCATACTTTTTGACAAAATGCAGTTAGTGTAACACTCGCTTTTTATAACTGACTTATAAAGTTTTATCTTTTCAGTAACATCCGCCAACCTTAAGTTTCCCTTCAATTTTGCTTTGAAAATTGAAGGAAAACTTAAACTATTAGGTTAATGACTAAGTAAGATTTCGAGCGCAACGAATCCCATGTATAAAGTTTACTGGATCGTTGCTTGATAGAGCCGGTGCCCCGCCGAGAATGTACTCCTGAGTCCAAGCGTTACCTGGCGCACTGCCCTGGCTCGCGGTTGAGCTCCAATAGTAGCCATTATTTACAAAATTAAAAAGCTGGGTAGGATATCGTTGCAGCAAATTCACTTGGATATTAGGAATGTAATTTGCTGAGCCACTGTTGGTACAATTAAAATTGGTATCAGATACAGCATATCCCATCTGACATATAGAAGGTAGATACCAGTCTGTGAACCCTCCTGCAGTATAATTGGGTGAAATACAGCGCCCAGCGGAATAATTTGTGCCGGTGCCATATTGCGTTCGCATCGCTGAGGTATTAGTAGAGCCATTCGTACCACTGTACATGGATGAGGTCGTATTGGCACCGCCAGGCGAGTATTGCGTAGTAGACTGACCAGCGACATCGGATTGCCCTGCAACCGTTCCACCAATGGTTGCAAACGTATTGGCCCTCTCAATAATCGAAAAAAGCCAACCCGCTTGATAAAAACTGCCATAGGTTAGAATCGAAACTGAAGACGTTGGGACATTCGTATTAGTTCCTGAAATAGTGACCGTAACAGGGGTTGGGTTGCTATTGTTTGCGGGTGCACTGGGTGTGGCACCTGGAGTAACTGTGAGTGTACAAGTCCCACCTATCGCAATGTTTCCGCAGCTTGCAGGAGAAATACTACTGCCACTGGGAAGTGCCGGAGATAGAGAATAGGTGACATTATTGGCTATGTTAGAACCTGTGTTGGTGATAATGATACGCCTAGCAGTACCTGAGTTATTACCCGTGGTTGTGGTTAATCCGGTGACGCTTAGAGCCAATGTAGGCGTTGCAGTTAATGTGGTTGCAGTACTGCTAAAGCTTACATCTACGGTATGGTTAGCCGTGACGTTGAGCAACTGATAGGTCGTTCCTCCTGTTTGTGCTAGAGCTCCATCAAGTAACCACTGATTCACTGCAAAACCAGAGTTAGCTGTTGCTGTAAATGTTTGATTGCCTCCCTGATTGACAATAACCGCGCCGCTAGGGGAAATGCTACCATTAGCTCCACTGGTTGCTGTTATCGTATAGGTAATCGCAGAACAGGTCACCGACACATTGGTGACATTTGACGTACCGATAGTCCCTGAATCATTGAGAACACTACAGATTTCTCCCGCAGGCTGGCTGGATACTGTGACGCTATAAGTTGCTCCAGTAACTAAGGGCGTAGGAAAGGTAAACGGCCCGTCCCCAGTAGGAACTAAGTCATCGGTGCCATTATTCTGTAACACCAACCCACTACTCGTATAACCCGTTATTGTACCGCCTACTGTATAGGTTGGAGTAGGAATGATGCTAAACGATACATCTACGGTATGGTTAGCCGTGACGTTGAGCAGCTGATAAGTCGTTCCACCTGTTTGTGCTAGAGCTCCATCAAGTAACCACTGATTCACTTCGTAACCAGAATTAGGTGTTGCTGTAAACGTTTGATTGCCTCCCTGATTAACAATAACCGCGCCACTGGGGGAAATGCTACCATTAGCTCCACTGCTTGCTGTTATCGTATAGGTAATCGCAGAACAGGTCACCGACACATTGGTGACATTTGACGTACCGATAGTTCCCGTACCATTGAGAACACTACAGATTTGTCCCGCAGGCTGGGTGAATACAGTGACGCTATAAGTCGCTCCAGTAACTAGAGGTGTAGAAAAGGTAAACGGCCCGTTCCCGCTAGGAACTAAGTTATCCATGCCATTATTTTGTAACACCAACCCACTACTCGTATAACCCGTTACTGTGCCGCCTACCGTATAGGTTGTAGGAGTAATACTGTTAAATGTTACTTCTATTGTATGGCTAGTTGTGGTGTTAGTTAGTTGATAAGTGTTTCCACCAGTCTGGACTACAGTCCCGTCAAGCAACCATTGATTTACTTCATAACCTGAATCAGCGGTTGCTGTAAATGTTTGGCTTCCCCCTGCATTTACAGCAATCGTTCCGTTGGGTGAAATACTACCATTCACCCCACTGCTTGCTGTTATGTTATAGGTAATCGCAGAACAGGTCACCGATACATTCGTGACACTTTGCGTACCGATAGTCCCTGTACCATTAAGAACGCTACAGATTTGTCCCGGCGGTTGAACCGCTACAGTGATGTTATAAGTTGACCCAGTCTCTAGTGGTACAGGAAAAGTAAATGTTCCATTGGTACTAAGAGTTAAGTTATCGCTTCCATTATTTTGTAGTACCAAACCATTATTCGTATAACCTGTTACTGTACCGCCCACAGTATAAGCTGAAGGTGTGGGTGTCGGTTCATTCTGATTTAAACATACTGTGGTCGGTGTTTGTGAGTTCACTGAAAACAAACAATAGCCATTATAAATAGGCGTACAACCCGTAAGTGTGATACCCGGTGTATTGACCTTAATTCCTGCTGCCGGATAAATATGAAACGGAATAGTCGTACGAATAGATAAGCAGGGTCCGGTGACCTGATAATTTTGGCAGCTGAGTGGTCCTTGGCCATTCAAACAGAGGATAATATTTGCTGCTGGCGCCGAACCACTGCTTGTAACGACAAAAAGATTTCCCGTACCAGCATGTATTGTATTATTTAAAACAACCAATAAAATAAGAGTCCATAAGGTCTTTAGCATTGTTACTATTCCTTTATTATTTTTTATACACTGATCGAACATAAAACGGCGTTCGCATACGTACTTCCCGTACTAAGACTAGTTAATAACTGATCGGTACGCGGCCTAAAACGGCCTTGGCCTAAGTAGAAGAAACGATAACCGCATTCCAAGGGAATATTCCCAAAAATTTGGTTCAACCTAAACCCAATTCCTGCTGTAGCACTAAAGGTTGTCCTTGTGTGACTTAAAAAAGCATGATCTGAAAGAGTTACTCCATCGTCAATGGAACGCTCCTTAAAATCACTCAGGTACATGAAGTTAGGGCCAATACCGACATTAAGAACTAAAGATGATTTATTGGAATACAAAGGAATCGTTGATTTGGCAACAGCATAAACTGGAAAATGAGTCACCTTATAACGGTAGGATAAATTAGTGAATAAATCCTCTTGAATCACCTCGCCTGAAACGGAGGTTGAGGGCAGGTAAAATCCATTAAGTCCATAACTTATGTTCATCGAGTTTTTATCTGAAATAAAATAACCCAATCCCACAAGAGCATTAGAGTCTTTGTGGTTAGTAATCGTAAAGCGGTCACCAATTAAACCAGCAATATCAATGTGTTGATCTTTGCCTTGATAACTCCAATAGCCACCCGCCTGGAATACCAGATGTCCCTGCTTTAACGTTTTGATAAAGGGAAAAAAGATGTTTTTCCCAGAGGAACTGTGTACAGAATGATTAATTTCTTGGCTAGATAGCTGACTACTATAAACTGGGCCGAATAGAAGCAAGATCAACCCATACACCAGATATTTTTTACCACCCATCAACGACTCCTTTCTACAAGCATGAAACTCTATTTTTATTCAACAAGTTAACTAAACAGAGCAAGAATAGCAACAAAATACTTAAATGGCATCGTCAACTTAACGTTACTGCTAAACTAGGGCAATTTTCTGAACACCAATGCTTGATCATGCCGGTGAAAAACGAACACGTTGCTAAGCGACCCATTTGACTTCAAATGCTGTTAGAGTTTGAAAGGCCAACTTAGAGTGAAGTCGTTTTCGATTATAATAGATTTCGATGTATGCGAAAATATGATTTTTAGCTGCTGTCCTCGTTGCGAATTTTTCCCCATGAATAACCTCAGCTCAGCCTGTTGAATTTCTATGACCGATAATATTGTTGATTAAATATTGTGTTTTCATTTAAATAAATAGGTTTAACCTAAGGAAAAATGAGCACCAGCTTCCTTGGCCCAGCCCGCTTGGGGTAGTAGTGCTGTTTCTAGATTGAGTAAATAAAACATGAGAAGATTATTTTACTTTAAGATAGAGTTTCCATTGGAATTTGAATACAGTATTGCACACCCCAACCCTAATCCTAATGAGGCTGTTGTTGCAAATAACCCTACTTTTAACCAGTTAATTTTATCTTGCTTCAAAACACTATTGATTTCTTCACTATTAAAATAAGAAGGTAAATCAATTTGTTGTTTAACTTCAACGTCACCAAGATTATCTAAGACGACTTTTCTTCTAACAGTTTCATTATCTCGACCTAGACTATTGGGGATTTTTGCATCGCATATTAATCGAGTACTTTCAGAGTAAAAAAATCCATAGGGGAAAGAAACATTCTTTTTCTTAGTCAAAGAAATATTGCTTCCACCAAGAATTCCCGTTGTATTCTCAATGTTTTCTTTTAGAGCATTTAGCATGCTAGGAATACTTGAAAAATTGACTTGTAGCAAACTATCGCGCATCCCATGACAAGTTGAAACGCAGCTTATAATTACACCCTCTGGTTTTACTAATTTTTTAAAATTCGCAGCGGAAATTAGATAAGATGAATCGCACAAATCAACAATAATTAAATCAAATTGACTACCATTTTGTTTTTCAACCCAATCGACCCATGTAGATAGAAAAACCTCATTATAAATTTCAGAACCTATATCACCATGTTCGCCGGTTATAAGTAACACTGATTCACTAGAATTATCATTGTTATCATTGAAAGGTATGGAAGGAATTTGTTGTTTCTTTCGATTGATGTTGATTAGATTTACATCCAGGACATGCAAATTATTGCGCCAAACTTCAGTGTTTTGGCGATTATCTACTGTAGGATCAGAACAAATTATAAAAATATTTAGCATACAACAACTGGGATATTTCATCTATGTGAAAGTTAATTTTACAATAAACAAGTTAAGGGAGTATTAACTATCAAAATGATTTATTTTTAAGCCTCTCCTACGTCAAGGCCGCGCTTGCGCCAGGAAAAAGTCATGATTGCGAGCCGACATATTCATGAAAGCTAGCCGTAAATTAGAATAAATAATAATTTATTAATAAAAATAAATTATAATATTTTTTTAACTTTTGTAAAAAAATACAAAAATATACTGATTAAAATATTAATTGTTTAAATTAAGGAAAAATAACTATGTTTCATTCACAACCTAGACCATCTAAACTTCACCAAATGTACTCTGACTTAGATGTATTAAGGGATAAAATTTCGTCAAAACAAGATTATATCAATAAGTTAAGTGTCTCTCTTGCAATCCTAACCAACAATAACATTCCTGCAGAAATATTAATGGGTCGCAATCAAAGGGATTTAATGGTTGATGAGTCTAATATTAATGAGATTTATAATGATGCTTTACAACGCCTTAAAAAGGTAGATCGCGACAGCTACAATTTTCACACTGCACCGATGTTTGCTCCATCTACTTTCTACGATAAAAAATCTCAAACTATAAACATTTTTAAAGAATTACAGACAATCGCTAAAAAGGAATTTGAAGAACTAGAGTTGGATCGTATTAACCTGCAGGAATTAATTGCACAAGAAAATTCACCCTCATCTTTTACTAATGGTTTTTAATTTTCACAACTCTGGGCTAAGGTAGGAATGGAACTGTGTGTTTAAGTGGGGCCCATTTTGTGACAGCTTAGTTTCGTTTGCGTTGTAATAAGTTGTGATTATTAGCGGTTAAGCTACCATATTATGCCTTGCTGAGTTTGTCAGAGAGAAGTTGCTAGAAGATTGGAGCCCTGAGCAAATTAGTGGTTATGCACCATTGGTAGTTGTTTTCAATCAGTCACGACGAATTTATCAATTTGCTATGGAAGACAAAGAACAGGGTGGGCAACTGTACATGTTAATTGGACTTAAAAATTATGAAATCACCTATTTGTAATGTTGAAAAACCAGACTACTTACAGTTAATAGAGATATGGGAAAAATCTGTACGAGCAACACATGACTTCTTACCCGATAAAGAAATCGATGAACTAAAACCATTAATTCTAAATAATTATTTTAATGCTGTTCTTCTTAAATGCAGCAAAAATATAGAGGGTAAAATTATTGGGTTTATTGGTGTTGCAGAGTACAAAATAGAAATGCTTTTTATATCACCAGATGTACAAGGACAGGGAATTGGTTCAGCATTGTGCCAATATGCTATTGAACATCTGGGAGCAACCAAGGTCGATGTCAATGAGCAAAATCATCGAGCAAGGGAATTTTATAAAAAAATTGGTTTTAACGTTGTTAATCGTTCAGAACTTGATGGACAGGGAAAGCCCTATCCAATTCTACATATGGAATATAGGGAAACGTAAATTTTGACAGGAATGGGTCGCTACTCCGAATTATATTATTAATAAGCAGACTCCGCATGCTCAATTAGGTCCATGCCCAATTGCTCTTCTTCAGGCTTAGGTCGTATTTCCATAAATCTTTTCAAGAAATACAAAATAACTGCTGTGCCAATTGTGCTTGTCACAATGACGGCGACTAGTTGCAGTACCTCAGCGCTTAGAAAATCGGAAGAATCTTTATGAGCCGGCAAGGGAGGGGCTAAGACTATTGCAGCGGTTAGTGCTGCAAAGCCAGCGTTAATATGCACAACGGTACCACCGGCAAAATCGATTGCTCCTAAGGCTTTGTCGATAAACCATTTGGGTGCACATCTTTAAAAGTTGCGAAAATCTTCAATGTCCATGGTTAAAATTACTTGGGTTTTTTGGATTGTTGGTATTGTAATTCTTCAGCAGCTAAATTTTTAATATCAGCTGGAGAAATACTAAAAACTTGAGTTTTCAAACCAACCCAACCTGGATAGCTTACAATAAGAGAAAATTCATTGTTCTGGGGTTGCGATTTAATAGACACTTTAGATGTTCCATCACTCTTCACTCCCTTGTCTATGTAATCACGCCAATTTCGTACTATACATTTTGCTGCTAGGCTTCTTTCTTCTTCTGAAACCATGAGTGGCGGAGTTACTGATTCAAAAAAAAGATTTAATCTTTGTCTCGGTGGTGTTTTTGCCCTTTCATCAAACTTCTCAATTTCTTCCGGGACTGCTTTTTCTTCGCTAACTTTCTTCTTGGGATTGTTAATATATTCCTTCGCAGTTTTCACATCTAAAGAAAACTCACCAATTGGTTTGTAGGTAAGCTTCCTATAGGGATGAACAAAAACTTTAATAGTATCTTGATCAATCGCTTCGAAGCTCAATCCCCCAGTTCCATCGCTAGGAACCCAATATAGTTTGCCCTCAGAGTTATTTCCTTGAAAATCACCAGGATTATCTAGAATATATCTTCTTAATTTTTCTTGCTCAATTTCGCTAAGCGGCATAGTGGGTTTAGGTAGTGGGGGCAGCGGCGTAGTAGTTAACAAATTATTAATTCTTTTTAAAACTGCTTGTACTTTTGCATCCGTCTCTTTAACAAATTCACTTTTCGATATAAATTCTGAAATCAGTTTTCGTTGCGCAGCATCTGTTAATCTAATAGATCCCGTGAGTAAACTCTCAATATTGTCTAAGACAGATAACTTTGGATCTGATTCTTCATGACTATGAATTAGCTGGGTAATAAGTTTTGCATTTACGTTTGCTAACTCCTCCATATCCTTGGGAGTAAGTGCTCGCCCTGTTTGTAATGGACCTTTAAATCCAGATGGTGGTCTTTTCATAAATTCCTCGTTTTTTCGACTATCTAACTAATTATAATATATTTGAGAATATATTAAGTAGAATGAATCAGGGTAGCGGCCCCATCAGATGTGGACTTCAAACCTCGAGTATAATAATGTGAAATAAAGCAATGAAATTAAAATCAATGAGAACAGTATGGGCCATTTAACGCCTGAAGACATTATACAAGAAATGATTTCGCCAGAAGCTTATTTTCCAGGAAATCCCAATTATCCGTTGTTAATTTACAAACAAGTCTTTTCGGCTGGGAATGAAACACCGAAAGAGATTCAAACTCGATTGGAGCGCAATAACTGGGATCAGTCTTGGATTGATAGCATTTATGATTTTCATCATTATCACAGTTCGACGCATGAAGTATTAGTCATTATTTCAGGGGATGGTCAAGTTCAATTCGGTGGTGAGCAAGGTTCTACTCATACTATTAGCGCAGGCGATGTCGTCATCATTCCTGCGGGCGTTGCCCACAAAAGCTTAAATCTAAGCGATAACTTTCGCTGTATTGGGGCTTACCCTTTTAATATCAGCGTCGACATGAAATTGGGAAGGGTAGAGGAATATTTAAAAGCAATAGAAACGGTTAAACAGATTGGCTTACCTAAAAAAGACCCTGTCTTTGGTGAAAAGGGTTTGCTTTTTGATTACTGGCATTCTAGCAAATAACAGTTACTTCCTCTTACTGATGAAGAAAACAAACTTTTATCACCTAATGGAAGTGTAAGTCCGTTGGTGCGTTTAATGCTCATAACAACGTTTTGCCCTTAATACCGATGTTGAAACCATTTTAAAGTAATTTTCAGTTGCCACTTGTGAAAATCTGCCTATCAGTTACAACGTCGCACCGACAGAGCCGGCACTTTGTTTAGTCAGGAATGAAGCCCAAATAACAGGGGTTCTAATGCGCTGGGGCATTAGACCTTGGTATTCTCATGCCTTAACCGGTAAAAAACCACCCTACTCATTAATGCCAAGGCTGAATCCATTTTAGAAAAACCGAGCGCATGCCCTGGATGCTCTCACACCGTCAGACCCAAGAATGACTAAGAGAAGAACATTAACTGTAGCCCACCTTAAAGAACTATTAGCGCAAGATAAGCCCATCGATTTAATGGCCTACCCTGTCACTCATGCAGTCAATAGTGCCAAATATAAAGAAAAAGACTCTATTAAACCGAAAGTCTAATCTGCCTTGCGCTTCGATATAAGGATTAGGATAAGCCCTCAAGGCTTGCTACCGCCCTTCCCACTCTATTTCTTCCCACGTGGTAGGTGGAAATTGTTGATTCTAGGCTTTGAATAATCGACTTTTCGATGCACTTAAACGATTTGGTAGTGGGCAGCCATAAACAAATTAGCGCGTATCAAAATAAATTAAACAACCATAAAAAAGAGTTTTATCGGGCACCTGTCCATAGCGATAATTAGAACGAACTTGATTGACCAAACCGGTCTAGCGGTAGACCGCTAGACCGGCATCATGTGTCGTATTCGACGCGACTTGCACGCCTACTTTTTACTGCCGCCTCCTGCATCTGAAAACTTAATAAATCTATTTGGTTTTTCTCGTTATAGGTGCAATCGCAATAAAGCGTTGAGCGATTGGTTCTAAAAATGATTTCTGCTTTTTTCTTCGCTTGAGTAAAGTTAGCAGGGGGATTTGCGTAAACAAAAGCGACACCTGGTAGAAGCATAGCCATTAAAAATAATCGTCTTATTATAGTGCATTGCTGAACCATGCCATTCACACTCTAAATAGTCAGGTTTATGCCATTTAGATTCAAGTAAGCCTGTTTCAGGGATGCTTTTTGTTCTATTGAAAGAACTACAACCACAACCCTTATTACAATTAATTTTCCGTAAGCGTTTGGGGCATCGACACTTTCAGTTCATCAGCTAGTCGCGATGCAATTTTCCTAGTTTGCGCGGTAACACAGCCTAAATCAGTCGTAAGAAAAAAAGAACCTTTCGTTAGTTCGCCGACAACATAGAGATGATTCATCGTTTGCCTTTGATTATTCACTACTTTAAGTGTTTCTTTTTCAATTTGTATACCGCCTAAAGGATGTTGAGCGATAAGGCCACTTTCAAGCATTTTTTGAAGCAACGGCAAGGTTGATGCCTCATAACTGGGCCCGGTTGCATTAATAAGCCAATTGGATTTAATCGTTTGTCCATTTTGGCAATGGGCTAAAAATTGACTGTTCTCAAGGGAAATCTCTTTAAGACCACCCAAGACCGTGAGTTGTTGTTGCCGAAGTAATTCCTTTATTTTGTAAGCATTTTCTAGCGGAAATGCCGCAAGATAAGTAATAAAAAGACTATAAAACTCCGCCATAAATAAAGTCTGATCACGACAATTAAGTAAAGTCCAAAGATGAGGCGTTAAAGGATAAAGAGCAAATAAAAATTGCTGCCAAGGACGAGCACCCTCCTCTGCCTCATTAATTTCATGAGTTATCCAATCAAGAGCAGAAATATCATGAGCTGATTTTGGAAACGCTTTAAGATGCCCTATATCACCTAGCTCTTCTAATTCCTGCCAAAATAATTGGTTTAAGTCTTTAAGATTTAAACTGCTCCCATTTGCTTTCTTAGTCAGCCCCTCTAACGTCATGTATTTTAATGAGTAGGGCGGAATAGTTTTACCGAGCACCGTCGGCAATAAACCACTACGAGACATCATCGTTAACTTTCCTCGATGATTCATACGTTTTAATTTAAGCGCCACATCAATCGCTGTGAGACGAGAACCGATAATGGTCACCGGCTCATCTTGGTCTATCACTTTAAAATACTGACTTTCTATCGGATTATGCACATAGCCCTTTTGTCCATTAAGTTCAGCAAAGGCTGTCGAAGGCATATGACCTGGGCTTAATACGACATAGTGCACGTCATAATCCTCTCGTGATGAAATCACTTGAAACGTACCCTCATCGGTTGCTTTCACATCCAATACTTCATGATTAATTAAATATTGTATAGTTAGCCCTTGGGATTCTGCTTCAATTTGCGCGCGAATTGCGCGGTACTCTAAATACTGACCAAACAAATAACGAGAAGGAAACTGGCTTTCATCATTCAAATCATGCTCAATGAGCCATTGAACAAACTGATTGGATTCACCAGAAACTGGCTCCATTATCTCCTTAGGCAAATTTAACAGATAGCTTTCTTCTTGCCCTCCATAAGGAAGACCATGGCCAATGTGAGAATTTTTTTCAAACACTAAAATTTCAATCCCTATATTCAAATCGGCTAATTGATTTTTTAGTTCGATACACAATGAAACGCTAGCAGGCCCACCACCTATAATGGCAATTTTTATCATCATTCACCCTATTCCATGACATAACCAACTTCGTCTTTAAAAGATAAGTCGCACAACCTATTGATTTGCTTAGCAAGCCCTTGAATAGTCAAAGCCGCACTGCAAAAATTTAAATTAACTTTAAATACCTGATTTAGCTCACTCATCAACGTCGCAAGAACTAAAGAAGAGCCGCCCAATTCATAATAATTTTGGTCAACACCAATCTCCTTGATGGATAATTGTTTTTTCCAAACAAGTAGAATTTGTTCTTCCAGCGCATTACGAGGTGCAAGTATAACTGGTTTAAGCTCACCAATAATCTGCTGTGAAGCAAACGCTCTATCAACCTTTCCATTTTGTGTAAGGACTAGTTCTTTAATGAGGTAGATGCGTTTTGGCAAATAGTAATTTGGCAAATGCTCTTTAATTGGAGACATCACTTCTTCATACGTTAAGCTCTCATCACTCGCTAAAATAAAGCAGCCAAGTTCATGGTGATGATTTTGCATTGACGCATAAGCAATACCAAATTCAATCTTTGGTTGCTGATTCAGTACCGCCTCTAAGGCGGGTAACTCTACACGATTCCCATAAATTTTAGTATGCGATTGATTCCGCCCTAAAAATTCAATGGTGCCATCTTCTAATAATTTTCCAAAATCACCCGTTCGATAAAGCCTTTCTTTTGTTTGAGGACGAGTAATAAACCGCTCCTTAGTTAAGTCTTCTCGACCGAGATAGCCTTTAGCAACGCCTTTACCGCCTATATAAATTTCACCGATTTCGTTAGTTGATAATTGGTTTAATTGTTCATCCAATAGATAAACATTCACATGAGAAAACGGTTTACCAATAGGCACTAAGTCAGTATCAGCAAAGCTCCCTTTACTGTCTTCAAAAAAAGTACTATCAATAGTAGCTTCTGTTAACCCATAAGAATTGACTAGACGCACTGAAGAACCAAATAGATTTTTTGCCGCTCTAAACTCTCTCATCGTCCATAAATCAGAGCCACAAACGAGTAAACGAAACTGATTAAACGGTATTTGATGTAATTTCATATACGACATCAAATTTCTTAACACGGCCGGAATAAATTCAGCACAGCTTACTTTAGTCTTTTTAATTAATTCGATTAATGCTTGAGGATGCAAAAGAATTTCTTTGGAGCACAACACAAGCTCAGCCCCTGAGCCCAAGGCCCTTAAATAATCACCCGCAAATACATCAAAACAAGGATGAGCCATTTGAAGATGAACATCACTCGCCGTTAAGTCATAAGCCTTTTCCCAAGAATAATAAGTCCACACTAAATTATCATGAGTGACTTCAACCCCCTTAGGTAGACCAGTTGTCCCAGAGGTATAAATGACATACGCAGAATCCGATGAAAGAGGCTTTTTCACTAAATTGGTTTTCGGAAATTGGCCTACCTCCTGCTCAATGTCATCTAAATTGATGACTTCAATTCCCTGCTTTGCAAAACGAGAACCAAATTTCGATTGAGTAATGACCTTTGTCGCCTGAGAATCTAAAAGGATAGCTTCAATCATCGAATCCGTGGCGTCGGTTGAGATCGGAATATAGGCAAGCCCTGTTTTTAAAATGGCTAATAGCGATACCATAGACTCTATTGATTTTTCTAAAAACAAGGGAATAAATGAAGTTAAACCCCCTTTTTCAATTAAATAATGTGCCAATTGATTCGCTTTGGCATTTAATTCACTGTAAGTGAGTCGTTTTTCATTAAAATTTAAGGCGAATCGATTTGGATATTGATTAACTTGATATTCAAAAAGACAGGGAACATTTGGCAATAAAGGCATATATCAGACCTCCGTTTTTTTGTTGGACTCTTTTTTCCATAACCGAGGATGATACCTCAAATTGGTTCAATCTGCAAAGTTACTCTACAATTTAAATTAATAAAACCCTATCTGACTGCAATATGAATGCAACGTTAAATCTTTTACAACAAATCATCTTAAGAGTGCCCAATTATGTATTCTGGAAAGATAAAAATTTAACTTATCGAGGCTCAAATGCGAACTTTGCAAAGAGTTTAGGCTTTGATGACATTAATCAACTGATAGGAAAAACAGACGATGACATTCCTGGTACTCAAGCGTTTGCTCAGGAATATCAAGAAGAAGATAAACACATCTTACGCACCGGAGAATCCATTTTAGGCAAAGAAGTCAGGCTTCTCATACCCAATGAAAAAGAAAAAATTCTCTCCATCAGTAAAGTGCCCTTATTTGATGAAACAGGCGCAATCAGTGGTATTTTAGGGATCTATATTGATATTACTCATATCAAAGAAAATGAACTCATTTTATCAGACGCCAAAGAAAAGGCCGAAGTAGCAAGTCAGGCTAAAACCGAATTTCTTGAAAACATGCGCCACGACATTAGAACACCGCTGACAGGGATTGTAGGGTTTGCTGATATTCTTAAAATGGAAGCAGAAAAACCTCAAATCAAGGAATACGCTGATAATCTCGTCGCTTCAAGCCACGCTCTTCTTGACTTGATGGATGAAGTGTTAGAGGCAATTCGTGTAAGCTCTGGCGAAATTCCAAACCTTAAACGAAAGTTTAATTTACAAAAAGCACTTGAGCAGATCATTAATCTAAATTGTTCAAAAGCCGCTCAGAAAAAATTAGACCTTTCGCTTGATTTTGATCCCAACCTACCAAAGCATGTGATTGGTGATAAAGTTCGGATTCACCGAATTATCTTAGAATTAGTCGCTAATGCGCTTAATTTCACCGATCTTGGCTTTGTTAAACTTACCGCTTCGCTTGGAAAACGCAATCAGCGAGAGGTGATTATTCAACTCACCGTAGAAGACTCAGGCATTGGCATTCCTAAAGAAAAGCAACAAGAAATCTATGTGCAATTTAAACGCCTAACCCCCTCTTACAAAGGCATTTATAAAGGCGCAGGCTTAGGGCTTTTTGTGGTTAAGCAGTTTATCGACGAGCTAGGTGGTGAAATTTATGTAGAAAGTGAGCCCAGAAAGGGTTCGCGCTTTACTTGTATCATTCCTCTTAAAGAGCCTCTTCTTGATAATGATTTAGGACTTGATGAAGCCATGGAAGCCGAAATTGAAGCGCCTTATGAAACAACCTATGCTCAACATATAAAACCTGTCCAAGAAAAAGCAAAAGAAGGCCAACTTCTTGTTCTTGTTGTCGAAGATAACGCCATTGCTCAAACCGTAGCTAAAGCACTGCTTAAACAATTAAATTGTGAAGCCCATATTGCAGAAACAGGGAGAAAGGCAGTCGACCTATGGCGAATCAACCATTACGATCTCATTTTTATGGACATCGGATTGCCCGATATCGATGGCTATGAAGTCACACACCAAATTCGTATTCAAGAGTTAACTCGAAAAACCCATACGCCCATTATTGCCCTTACCGCTCATGCAGGTGATGAAAATAAAAAGCGATGTATCGATGCTGGCATGAATGCAGTCATTACGAAACCTCTCACCGCACAAAATTGTGCCGACATCCTAGATGGGTTTATTCCTGGTCATCATCAGCCTAAAAAAGATAGCGATAAAGAGCATTACTTATCTGATATGCCCGATAACGAAGCTTGTCTTTTTAATCTGACTGAATTTCCCTCTTTAGATATCGAAGAGGGAATTAAAACCACTGGCAGTGAAGATTCTTTAGCAGAAATGCTGTCTTTTTTGATGAATGATTCTCTGCCTAAAGATTTAGCTCAAATGAAGAAAGCACATGATGCCCATGATTGGAATAAGACA
>NZ_LNXY01000020.1:496521-497689 GCF_001467585.1 Legionella drozanskii LLAP-1 | reverse complement strand
CTGAATTTCCCTCTTTAGATATCGAAGAGGGAATTAAAACCACTGGCAGTGAAGATTCTTTAGCAGAAATGCTGACTTTTTTGATGAATGATTCTCTGCCTAAAGATTTAGTTCAGATGAAGCAAGCGCATGACGAGCATGATTGGAATAAGACTCAACAACTGGCCCATAAAATCAAAGGCGGTGCTGTCTATGTAGGCACCACTAAAATTAAAATGTCTTGCCAATACCTTGAGCGTTATTGGAAAATCGGAAAACACGATTTGCTCGAAAAACTGTATCAACAAATCCTAACCGTCGTTGATGAAAGTATCAAAGAAATCAATTCTTGGTTAAATAACCACTAAGTCATTCTTCAAAACCAAAACGCTATTCTTTTAAAATTTAGGTCAGATTTCTCACAAAGGGCAAATCAGTCCAGCGCGTCGTATAGGCCGGTGATTTAAGTTCAGCCCGCATAGCCCAGGGTTTAGATGCCCCTTCGGACGCTAGACGAATCGTTTCTCGACCAAAGCGCGTATTGATGGAATCAAAGGCCTTGAAGAGCTTGTCTTTTTTTTGAACGACCTCATCGGAAAGCTGGTTAAAAAGGTCACTTTGTTTAAATGTTTTAGGTATTAAGCCTTCTAAGCAAACCCCGACTTTCTTATAGCTATAACCTGGTTTAAATAATTGCTTAAGGCATCGTTTAGCAATTTTGGTAATCACCATTAAATCATCAGAGGCGTTAATTAATTTAAATTGCATTCCTTTACAGTATTGCGGTAAATCAGCGCGAAAGCGGTTGGTTTGCACAAAAACAGTCACGTATTGGGCAGACAATCCTTCCCGCCTTAGTTTTTCATAAGCCCTTGCGCAATGAGAGCTCACCGCATTGGCAATTAAGGCAAAGTCTGTTTGCATCTCGCCAAAGGATTTTGACGACATGATGGATTTTTTAGGCTCTCTGACTTCCAATTCGTTGCAAGGAATGCCGGCTAACTCCATGGCCGTTCGCATCAACACCACGTTAAATTGTTGTTTTAAATGATGGGGATTTAAATGAGCCAAGTCAGCAGCGGTCGCAACGCCTTGCCGTTGTAGTTTCCTTGACCATTGACGCCCTATACCCCAGACATCCCCTATGTCGATTTTTTCAAGCCATTGGCGCTCAAAAGTCACATTAAAC
>NZ_LNXY01000020.1:496089-496511 GCF_001467585.1 Legionella drozanskii LLAP-1 | reverse complement strand
GCAATTAAGGCAAAGTCTGTTTGCATCTCGCCAAAGGATTTTGACGACATGATGGATTTTTTAGGCTCTCTGACGTCCAATTCGTTGCAAGGAATGCCGCCTAACTCCATGGCCGTTCGCATCAACACCACGTTAAATTGTTGTTTTAAATGATGGGGATTTAAATGAGCTAAGTCAGCGGCGGTCGCAATGCCTTGCAGTTGTAGTTTCCTTGACCATTGACGCCCTATGCCCCAGACATCCCCTATGTCGATTTTTTCAAGCCATTGGCGCTCAAAAGTCACATTAAATACAGGCATTTTTAATACCTTTTTGCAAAGATGATTGGCAATTTTTGCCAGCGTTTTAGTAGGGCCAATGCCAATGGAGGTAGGAATTCCTGTTTCCTTTAAGATTCGTTGTTGTAGATTTAAGCAAAAGTG
>NZ_LNXY01000020.1:495344-496079 GCF_001467585.1 Legionella drozanskii LLAP-1 | reverse complement strand
TTGCAAAGATGATTGGCAATTTTTGCCAGCGTTTTAGTAGGGCCAATGCCAATGGAGGTAGGAATTCCTGTTTCTTTTAAGATTCGTTGTTGTAGATTTAAGCAAAAGTTGTCGTGTTCTGATTCAGGCAGTGAACTTAAATCTAAAAACGCCTCATCGATGGAATACACTTCGACATCCGTCCAATGTTCTAAAATAGTGGACATGACTCGGTGCGAAATATCCCCATAGAGCGTGTAATTGGAAGAAAAAACATGCACCTTATGTTGCCGACATAAGGCTTTCACCTCAAAAAAGGGAACGCCCATTTTTATGCTCAAGGCTTTTGCTTCATTCGAGCGCGCAATCACACAACCATCGTTATTGGATAAGACGATAATCGGTTTATTGCGCAAATCAGGACGGAATAAGCGTTCACAGCTCGCGTAAAAATTATTGCAATCAATCAGCGCATACATAATTCACCCAAAACTATGAATGACATGAATAACCACACCCCAAATCACTAAATCTTGCTCATCAGTAATGTCTATTGGGGGGTATTGATTGTTTTCAGGCATCAGCAGGATGCGGCCATTGCGCTTTGATAACCGCTTCACCGTCAGCTCTCCATTAATAGCAGCAATCACTATCTTGCCATGAGTCACGTTGATGCTTCTATCAACTACCAGCAAATCCCCTGATTGAATACCTACATCAGTCATGGAATCTCCAGAAGCCCTTACCATGAAGGTG
>NZ_LNXY01000020.1:452465-495334 GCF_001467585.1 Legionella drozanskii LLAP-1 | reverse complement strand
TCTCCATTAATAGCAGCAATCACTATCTTGCCATGAGTCACGTTGATGCTTCTATCAACTACCAGCAAATCCCCCGATTGAATCCCCACATCAGTCATGGAGTCTCCTGAGGCCCTTACCATGAAGGTCGCTGCAGGATGATTAATTAAATAGTGGTTTAAATCGAGAAAGTCTTCGATGTAATCATCAGCAGGAGACGGAAAGCCTGCTCTTACAGTACTTGAATACAACGGAATTTGATAAGAGGTTAAACTTGGATGCGTAATAAAGTGCAGCACGTCGTTTATACGTGAAAGAGGAATGCGTAGCGCTTTGGTTTGTTCTCCATATTTGCCCCGCCCTTTTGGTCGTCCAGCACCCGGTCGTAAACCGCCTCGCACCATGATTTTTTATTCTATGATTGGTGTACATAAATCAATAATAGAATAAAATAGCAGGCATTGTCAGGTCATTTTTAATCTTTTTGGTTGAAAATTAAATTAGCACTTTAGATTCAAGGAGTTAAACTTATAAAGCACTATCGACAGGTTTATCCACAGAAATTGTGGATAAAACCACCTCAAACGACGCGCTTTAGTTTTGCCCGTAATCGATGAGGCAATGTCTGCCTAATGCAAGAAAAGGATGGCATGAAATATCCACGCATGACCACCCTCTTCTCACCAGTTAATAGCTAACAATTTTAAATAGGCGCGCTCGCCCTACCCTCTTCTAAGCACAGCGCTTTTCTTCTGCTTCAATCTCTTGTTCAACGCGAAGTTGTTCAGCCCATAAAGTATCAAGCTCTCTTCGATGCAATTGAATACGCTCTCTAATTTCATTGATTACTTCTTCATCTGAGTGCTGATAAATACTTTTCGTCAGTTCATTGATTAAAGCGCTTTTTTCTGTCATTTGAGCTTCCAATCGTTGAATTCGTTCATCGTTAATATCAGCAAAAGCATAGGTCTCTTGACTCATTTCCTTTTCTTTTTCTCGTTGCCATCGTTTTTCACGTAATTCTTCTTTGTCTTTAAACGATTGACCTAAATAAAAATGCTTGTAAAACCCTTTAGGCGTTCGCCAAGAGTTATCGCGAATCATTTTTGAGAAAATGTTATTTCGATGTTTAAAACAAGATACCTTAGGTAGATAAAAATCAACGTTCAATAAAGCAAATAAGTATTCAGCGGCCAGTTGTTGGGGAGAAGATAGTTGCTTTCGATGTTTAAAGATTAAATTGAAAAAAGTCCCCGCAACCAGTTGTTTGATGGAATCAGGAACTTCTTCTTTCACTTCTTGAGATAGAAATTGTTGGACTGAGTCAAAAGATTGGGTCAATCGATGAAGGGTTGGTTTATCCACAGAAAAGGTTTTATCAAACGTAATAGTATTAATAAGAGAAGAACCATAAAGATCTCTTATATATGATCCCCTTATTTTGATTGAATCGATCCCCTCATTTTGATTGCCATCACTTTTAGTTTGAGGAGATTTATCCTGTGCTATATGATTTTCCTGGAACGATTTCTCAATGTTGTTGTTATCATCTTTCGTTTGATTGGATACATCTTCTTCGGATGAGGCTTCCGGTTTTAGTAAGACAAGTAATTGCTCGGTAATATGGATGTAGTTTCCTTTTTTAACCTCAAAGGCACCCTCTTCTTTAGTGCGGCTGTAAAGTGCTTGTCTTCGCTCAATAAAACCTGCCTCAGTTAATTCTCTGATATAGCGCTGAAGTGTACTTTCAGGAATGCCGGTGTCTTTGATAATTTCGGAATAAGGTTTCATGAACCATTTCTTATCGGAGCCCTTTAATTTGTAAGTGCTGGTTTGCCAACCAAGTAAAATATAATCCATCAACTGCGCTTTTCGAGCTGATGGAATCACTCTAATAAGATGTTTAAATCTTGAGTGAAAAATTGAACAAAGGTTCCCCATAGATAATATCCTTATCTTTATTGTTTTTTTTAGGGAACAAAGCTAAAATGAAAATTGCATTAACTTATGAAGTTTTAAGGAACCACCACTAATTCCTGAAACTTTTATGTTTAGCTCCGTTCACAAAGTATTTTGGTTATGAGGGGTTTGCCGACCTCTCATAACTTTCCTCAAATCATTTTTTATTTCATTTCTATTAGCCTTTTATAAATTAAGACTGAGACTTTAGTTTCTATTATGTTGCTAAGAAAAACATAGTAGGTAGATGGTGTCAAGACTTCGAATTGGTGGGGTTGCAAGCATTATGATATTGATTTGATAGCAATTTGCTAGCGAAATGATATCAAATTGCTAACGAAAGAATGTTTTGATGCTAGCAATTTGCTAGCAAATTGCTATTTTTAGAAATTATAAATCTTCTTTTAATTCTTTTAGTTTTCTTTTTATGGCGGGCCTGAGAAGTTCCAAACAAACAGCATTCATTGATAAACCAGTTAAACTTACAATTTCATGGATGTCTATTAAAAAGCTTGCAGGTGCTCTTATAAATATACTTTTTACAGGCTCTTTTTCTCTTTTTATTAAAGGAGTGGCTTGCTCATTTTTGGTTTTATCAAAACTTAAGAATTCCTTTTCTTTTTTCTGTTTCTCTTCTAGTGACAAGGGGGGACGAGAAAAAGATGATTTATTAGACATATAAAATTTCCTCATAAAAAGAAAGAATTTCTGCTGTCGCTTTTTTATCTTCAGGATCAAGTTCCTGCACACAAGATCCTTGAATTGCAGCTTTTCTATAAGCAATTCTTTCCGCAATCTTAGTTTTGAGTGCTGATAGCTCCTCAAAATCTTCAAGGTACACTGATGCCTCATCACTTTCTTTGACAGAAGGATTTGGAGAGGATTGGTTAATTAGAACAAAAGCGCGAAGGTTTTCATTTATTGCTTTAGCATCACTAACATGATTGTTAATTTTTGCCAGTGTCCAAAGATCAAATTGAGATGCTCTAAGAGGAAAAAAGGCTTTGTCAGCAACAAGAAGAGCTGTTCGTAATTCCAAGGAGTCTCTTCCACCTGCATCTATAATTATATGGTCAAATTTATTTTTTAAAGCCAATATTTCTTGTTTAACGTTGTCAAATTTTTGAATTGTTGTTACACGTGGAAGAATATTTTTTTCATCTCTTGTTAAAGACCAAAAACTGGCTGTCTTTTGTGGATCCGTGTCCACTAAAAGAATATCATCCCCTTTTATGGCAAAGGTAGCAGCTATATTTGTTGCCAAAGTCGTTTTACCTGTGCCGCCTTTTTCTCCTCCAATTAAAATTATCATATATATCTCCAATATTATTATTATGAAATGATATCAAATTGATTGCTTAATGCTATCATTATGCTAGCAAATTGCAATATATTTTGAAGGGCATTTACTGTGTTTGAGATTGTAAAAACTGATAAATATTATTTTAAGTGAAACAAATTCTCATAATTGTAATTTATAAATTTATTTAATTAAGTACTTGTTTTGCAGCAGCTTACAAATTAGGAAGTTAAGCAATCTATTCTTCGGTAATAATAATAATGTGCTAGCAAATAGATATCATTGTGCTAGCAAATAGATATCATTGTGCTAGCAAATAGATATCATTGTGCTAGCAAATAGATAGTAGGGTGCTAGCAAATAGACAGTAGGACACTAGCAAATAGACATCATTGTGCTAGCAAATAGACAGTAGGACACTAGCAAATAGACATCATTGTGCTAGCAAATAGATAGTAGGACGCTAGCAAATAGATAGTAGGACGCTAGCAAATAGATAGTAGGGCGCTAGCAAATAGATAGTAGGGCGCTAGCAAATAGATAGTAGGGCGCTAGTAAATAGATAGTAGGGCGCTAGTAAATAGATAGTAGGGCGCTAGCAAATAGATAGTAGGGCGCTAGCAAATAGATAGTAGGGCGCTAGCAAATAGATAGTAGGGCGCTAGCAAATACATTGCATAATGATAGCAAATAGACAGCATTGTGCTAGCAAATACATTGCATAATGCTAGCAAATACATTGCATAATGATAGCAAATACATTGCATAATGATAGCAAATAGATAGTATTGTGCTAGCAAATAGATAGCGGAGTGCTCGCGAGAGGCCCCCAAGCGATTGCAGGGTTGCTATAAGAATATTAATATAAGCATGTTTATATTATGCTCTTATTGAGGCTTTCTAAGATTGTAAAAAAATTATGATCAAAGAAGAGGATAGTGATATATTTTATAATTGGATTTTGATTTAACAAGGCGACTATAAATAAAACTAAATAATTATTTTTATAAAATACAGGAATCACTAGATGAATATTGTCGATAAAGATCCAACATGCTTTTATCATCCAACTAAAATAATTTTTTTAGATGACAACCAAGAGTTTTTAGATGCAATAAAGTTAGAGTTTGATGAAAAATTTAATTTACTTACACTAACAAGTCCAGATAAAGCATTGGAGATAATTAATAAATATAGCGAAGACACTACCCGTTCGCTATATAAACCAATTATTGATGATAATGTAGACGCTAGAGATTATAGAATTCTAGGCTTTGATATCAGCAAAACATTGGAATTAATTTATGATAAAGGAAGATTTGAACATACACCTGTGTTAGTTGTAGATTATGAAATGCCAATAATTAATGGAATAGAGTTATGCAAAAAAATTAAAGGGAATAAAAGTTATAAAATTATGTTAACTGCTGAAGCAGATAAAGATACTGTTATTGAAGCATTCAATAACGGTCTTATTGATAAATTTATACTCAAAACAAACAAAAATTTGCATTCAGAGCTTGCATTAGCGGTACACGATCTTACCCAGCGTTATTTTAAAGAGTTATCAAAGAGCATAGTCAATGGGCATGCAAGCCTAGTTAATATTTTATCTGATAATGTTCCCTACCAAAAATTATTTGCCCAGGTCGCTGTACAAGCGCAGGCAATTGAGTATTATCTAGTTGATAATTCAGGAAGTATTCTTTTTCTTGATAAAGATGCTAAAGATACCTGGCTTATTATAAGACATAAGGATGAATTGAAAGATCAAATAGATTTATTAGATGGGTATGATTTACCTGCACCAACCAGGACTTCAGTTACTAATAAGGAACAGATTCTTTTTCTATTAACGGAAAAAGAATATAAAAAACCTATAGATGATTGGCTCAAATATTTATTTGACGCAAGAAAACTAGATGATAGTTATTATTACAGTATTACTCAAAATTATTCAACAGATGCAATAGATTGGGGAAAGGTAACCTCTTACTCCTCCTATATCAAAGAGAGACGTGGTATCGAAGAGTTATTGGTTTAGCAGAATTTGAAAGTAATTCTCTATTTTTTCGGTTTGAGCGCGTATTGTGCTCATGGCATATAAAAATTTATCTTTCTGTTCTTGATTAAGAACATTGCCATCCTTAGATATAGAAGCCTGATTAAAAAAATTTGATGCGGATTTCGTCATGCTATTTATGATAACAATTGCATTCAAAAGATCATGCTTTAATTTATTTTTTTCATTCGTGTTCATACTCTATATTCACCCAGATATTATAAAAGGCGGCTCTTTACTAACAATAGTTTTTATCCAAGGCATATCTTTAAATTGATCTTTTGAGTGGCCAGTGGAAAGATGAACTTTGGTAAAGCCCTTATCAAATAAATATTTTGCACATTCCTCCCCTTTAACGTTATTTCCTAAATCTGAATCAATATAAATAACAGTGTTTTTGCTATAACTATCTATTTCATTAATGAAATCAGCAAAGGAAGAATATGTTGATATTGTTTGTTTAGCATCCTCAGCCGCGAATCTCCAAGTGGTTCGCATCATTTCATCGTCATCAATAAAAACAAAATTACTTTGAGGTTCGTTGTTTGAAAAAGGCATTATTTTAGTATAGGGCACATAAGCTTTTGGAATAATTTGGACTCCAATAACTTCGCAGCGTTTTCGAATGTTAATATCTTCAAAACAGCTTGTTACTAAAATCGCTTTATCAGTTAAATTTAACTCTTCAATAACATCCAAACCACTTTGATCATAAGTGCCTAGCTCGTAATCAATCAAATACAATTGATTCACTTTGGAAATATTATTTTTCAATAGTTCTGTGACGCTATAGCAATGGATTATATTGACGGTAGGAAAAGATTCGAATCTATCCTCCCAGGAATCATGAATAGATGGTTCATCATCCAATATTACAATATTTATATTATGCTTTATTTTAATTTGATCGCAGAACCATATAGGGGGCTGGGAGCGATTGAGTCTAACTGTAATTTTTGTGCCTATATTCTCCTGCGAATCAATATTCATTGTCCCTTTTAATTGATTTAAATATTGATTTGCGTGTGCCAAACCAAAACCTGCCCCGGTTTTTTTATTGAAACTAAAACCTGGCTGAGTTATTTTGGGCAAAATATGTGAAGGAATTCCGCAGCCATTGTCTTCAATAATAATCTCAACATGGGTTTTATTACAATTTAAGTAAATTGTAATAAAACCCTCAGAATCAAGAGCTTCAATTCCATTATTAATTAAATTAGAAAGTACACATTTAAAAGAAGCTAGATGTACATTTGAGAAACAATTAAATGAGGAATCATTTCCTACTAAATTAATCTGTATGTTTGTACCATAATATTCATATCGTTTTTCTGCGACGATATTGTCTAAAACAACAAATATTAATTCAGGAAATTCATTCTCCATGTTTTCCTGTGAAGGCAAAACATTATTTTTTGACGTTAAGAGTAAATTATTAGCTATATCATTAATTCTTTTAGCTGCACTCCTAATCATAATACGTTTTTTTTCAGGAATTGAGCTTACATCAGAAATAGCTGTGTTTATGGCTGCGAGAGGTGACCGAATATCGTGCGCAACTTGAGATGATAAGTAAAGCAAAGTTTGTTTAGCTTTATCTTTTTCTTCTATAGTTATCGCCGCTTGATTAATAAATTTTTGTAAAAAAATAAATTCATTTATCGAAAAATGACCATTTACCTGACTTTTATCTTGTTTCAGCATTAATGCATCGATATTAGTCTCAAGCTGTTTAAATGGAATCTCTAACTGGTGACCGTTTAAGAGGGATAAACTAACAAGTACAATAGAATATAGAATTAGTATGGGAGGCAAAAGTAAAAATAATTCTTTACTAATAGGTAGAAAATAATAAGCTAAAATAATAGCTGGCAGTGTGCTTAATAATGATACTCGAAATGTCCAAAACGCAAAAATATGTTTAATTGAATGTGCCTCTTTGAGCCAATCAATTGCTTTGGATTCGTTATGTTTGAAATCATAAATGCCAATCAAAATAAACAACATACCCAAAAACCAGAATAATTCCCCATGGATCCCAAGTGTATTATCTGTTTGTGTTAAATGGGTGTACGTAAGGAAAAAATCGCCCGATATCAGGATGGCGAAACCTGTGGCAATCCATGACAATCCTCTGTTTTTAGAGAATATTAAACATAAAATAGCTAGTTCGAAAACAAAGGATTCGGCAATATATCCAAAAAATTGGAGTACGTTCTGCCATGTGATAGTGTAAGTCGCATAATTAATAGAGGAAAAACATACAAAAATTACTGTGGCATTTAAAATCATAAAAACTGATAAAATTTTATAAAAATATTTTAATTCAAAGGTGATTCTCAATATTTTGTAGAAAAAAATAATTATTGCCGTCACCCAAATAAAAAAAGGTGACATATCTAATAAAAAATCTAAGGAAGAAAGCCGAGCAATATAATTGTTTTGTAAATAAATTACATAGTAAAAAATTATGTCGTTCAAAAAAAGGCCAATTAGGCTTACCAATAGCCAAGACAATATTTTCTTGTTGGGTAAATAGGTTTTTTTGTAAATCAGTGCAAATAAAAATAGAGTAAAGCCATGTAAAATAAACTCAATATTGGCTGCAAAATAACTAATTTTATTTGCATCTTGAAATTTAACAAATTGTAAAACAAAAAAACCCGACCATAGTAATAAACTAAGGGTAATTAATATATTGCTCCATGACAGCTTTTTTATCATTAGTTAAAAAGTTATATTTTGATAAGCGGGGGATTCAAAAAAATTATGCAAGCTTTCTGTGCGCAGATTTTTTTCGAAGTATAAAACACAAGGACAAGGAACTTTTTCTTCAACATTTATGGCTTTAGCAACCATCATGCCTGCTTTCAGATATAATTTTATCGCACTAGTTTGACAGCTAAAAGTATACAAGGATAGAGTGTCCATCTGGGATTCTTTCCATTTTTTCTCAGCCAACGCCATAAGCTTTATTCCAAGCCCCTCTCCTCGACAACTTTTGTTTAATGCAAGGAAAGCAATGTGATAACTATTGCTTATCTCAAAAGTAAATAAATTTTTGAATAGATGCTTAACCTCGGTAGGTATATGCTCACCATAATCAACACTGCTTGATTCTAATTCATCTTTCGAACCACAAGTTAATATTCCCAATGCTTTGTTTTTCTTATCTTTAGGTGTAAGAACTGTCGTGAAAGGTAAATTTGGCTTAGCAATATATTCGCGAATAAATTGATGTGTGGTTAAATTAAGAGTATTACGTCTTAGTCCTGCTTCCCAGTATCCGGTACTAGCCATAAGTGGAACTATTTGATCTAAATGCTTTTCTTCTGCAGGTAATAGTTGGTACATATTTTTCCTAAAATTAATTAATTGCTTTCCAGAGATGCTGGTATCAGATTTGACTTTAGATATTTGTCTTAAAGTATCCGCGGTTAGTATTCTCGAAATATTCTGCGAATCCATATAATTGGCGCAACCAATTTAACGCCAGTATTCTTTATTTCTTTTTTCACTAGAGTGGTGTTTTGATTTAGACAGATCAAGTCATAGCGAGCTGGCTCCGTGCCATATTTTAAAATCCTCACGAATATTTCGTCATTGTCAGCAATAATAATACACTCTTTACCTATGGCATTTTCTAGATTATTAATTATTATACCACCCACATAATTTCCAGGATAGAACAAGGGTGTCATGCAATCATCTTTTATCACTGTATCAATTGAGTTTGGTATTTCTCTGAATAATAATAATTCTTTAGCAATGTGGCTTTCCTCTCCCTCTTGTATATTTAAATCTTTGGTAATTCGAGTTGCATCTCTTCCGATTCCATGCATCAGCCATGACTCTGAGCAATAAATATTTAACCCTTTACTACGATTAACAATTTTTATAGCGCCTTGAGGTGTTAATCCGCCTCCCCACGCTAACTCCCATCCCTTTAGGGATTGAGGTGTAATGGTGGAATCTTCACAAAACTCTTCTCTCGTAAAAGACAATAGATGCTCTCGAATAAATCTTATTCTTTTACCTCGAGCCTCTGAAGATGAGGCGTTGTCTATTGAAGAATTGCTCATATTAAATATCATCAATTAGATAGAATGCGACTTTATAATAAACCAAATTGGTTAATAAATCTTGCATGAAATTTACCATATGAATGTTTAAAAAACATGCGACCACTTAACATGGGTTAACTTAAAGTATTTTAAATTTACTTTTGTGGTAAAAAAAGATTTGAAAAATTAACCATTAATTTGTAATATAAAATTTATAGAGAAATCTGAATCCTCATGATGACTTAAAATTACTTTCTTAAGGAATTAAATTGAAATCGGAAAACAATTCTCATCATTATTCAAAGACTTACATTTTTATTTCGGCTTTTAGAAGAAACGAAAAGTATTTTACAAAGAATCTTGCCAAAGAGCTGCGCAAAAAAATTCCTACAATTCCACGCTGGAGGATCATATGAACATTTCGCTCAATTCTCACATTAATAATACGGATGTCCGCCATGACTGTACTTCGCATCAATAAAAAAGGAAATTTTCTTATTGTAGATAAAACTTGTTTAAACCAGCCGGATTTATCTTGGGCCGCTAAAGGCTTGCATTCCTATTTGATGGGATTGCCTGATGACTGCCATATAAGAGTTGAAAAACTGGTTGAAAAAGCAAGCAATGGTCGTGATTCAGTGCGAGGGTTGCTCAAAGAATTAAAAAACGCAGGCTATATCACCACAGAATGGATACGCAAACCAGAAAGTGGGGAGTATAAGTCGTTAGATTATGTGGTGCATGAATTACCCCAAAAATCAGACAATGAACCTCCCAAGCCTGATGATCTGTCGCCTGACAACACGGAGACGGATTTCCAGGCGCCGGAATGTTCGTCGCCTGGAAAGGCATCTGCAATAGTAAATAATAATAATTATATAAATAATAAAAATAATAAATTAATAACAGCAGCAATAGAACATACCCAAGAACTAATTCCCACTAACGAAGCTGCTGCTGTTATTTCTCACTTCAATTATTCAGCTTCTAATGCCACCTTCGAACAAGAAAACCATGCCGTGAATCATGTAGTACCTGAGGATGCTGTAATAGGGCACCTACTAACCCTAAATCAGGAATCTCGAATTAACGCGTTGGTGAAATCATTCAATTTGGCAAATGCAGATGTGCTTGCTCAAGAGATTCGTTATTGCTTGCTAAATCCCAAGCACTTTACCGCATGCGGGCAAGATTTTCACCGAAAACTTAACGCAATTCGCTTAGTCATTTCTCGCGGTGAATGGCAAACCCCTGCTGGGATGGTGATTAATGAACAGCGAGGGAATGAGTCTGCGTTTGAAGAACTTAAATCAGAATTACAAGCAACTTATGCCGAAATGAAACATTTCAAATCCTTACAACAATTTGAAAAAGAGGGGAGTAATTGCTTTGAGTCCATTATCCAAAGGGCTAAGGAGAAAATCAGCCGGATTGAGAAACGATTGCATGAAAGCGAAGCTTTACACCTATAACTGGACTGAAAATGAATAAATTGATTGTTATCACCTTAATCAAATCAACTATCGACTAGGAGTCAAATTATGATTAATCGCCTCTCCATAAAGCATTTTAGTCCTTTTGAACTAATGAGTTTACTACAGTGTGCTGTAAAACTTGATTCAGCTCATCGTGTGCTTGAAGAGGAATCGCTAGATGCTAGGGCAAAAGAGGCTTCAAGGGCCTATGCTTTTCTTTTATTTAAGCTGCAACCAGAAAAATCGTCTTTCACTGTACATTAGCATTAAACAAAAAAGGAATTTCAATGAATCTCGTTATTCAAGAAAGAATTGCCACGCTGGTTAAGCCTTTGGCCAACTATGGAATAACAGGCTTTAAGATGCGTCTTTTATTTAGTGATCGAAGTACCTTCGAATTGGCTAGTCCTGTGAAAGAGGGCGTCTGTACCGACTCCCCATTAACTGTTATTGCGATAGAAAGACTTCATAATGAATGTTCTTTTGTATTTGAAGGCCTTAGAGTGGACTCGACCAGTGCGTTCTTTCATTGGCGAGAAAAGGATGGGGATAAATTTGAACTCTTTTGCATTCAGTTTGTCGATTCGATGATGGATGTGATCATTGATAATAATCCTGACTATCGCTTTTCATTCATTTTAAGTAATAAGAGGCTTAGAGATGCTGTTATACGTCAGGAATATCTTGATACGATTACATTCTCACAGCGAGAGCAGTTATGTTTACTCTTAGCAGCCCAAGGTAAAAAGACCAAAGTGATAGCGAAAGAACTCAATATTAGCCCTCACACCGTTGAACAATACTTAAAACGCATTCGAACTTCATTAAATTGTGACAATTTAATTCAAGCGATGTTTGAGTCAATTCAACGCGGCATTATCGGTAAAATAAATCCTGTTTCCATAAATCAACAACCGTACTAATAGCGGGTATTTATCTTTCTCTTTTCTGCTTTCTTTTCTATCTCCTTTAATGCCAGTTCTATTCGAGAAACTTGGATCAATTTTCGAGTATCTTCTAATTATATCGTCACCAAAAAATAAAAATCATTATCACAAATAAAATTAAAAAACAATCCCCAAATTTGGGGATTATGTGCAAGTTTTTTTATTGAGATACTACTGAAAAACAACAATGAGAGGTGGTTTTTTCGTGACAAATAAGAAAGGAGGGGATAAGCAAATTGAAAACAAAAAAGGCGCTCCGACAAAGGTGGTTACGGAGATTGATAGGCGCATTGGCCAAAGTCTAATTATCAATCAAGAAATTGAAATCATGCTCTGTGGCATGCATGAAGACTTAGTAAGGTTTGGTATTGAATGTAGTGAAAATAGCGTCATTCAATTGGATTTAAATCCTATTGAGTAAATAAAAAAAATTTAAGAGAAGGAAGAGTAGCGATGTTGATTTTAACGAGACGTAGAGGTGAGTCAATTATGATTGGTCATGATATCAAATTAACAATCGAAGGCATTAAAGGAAACCAGGTCAAATTCGCCATTGAAGCCCCGCGAGACATGCCTGTACATCGCCAAGAAATTTACAACCAAATTTATGAGAATAATAGAGCTATTTCAATGGTCGATAATGAAAAATTGATAACGGTCTATGGCTGTAAAAATCATTAATTGGTTAAAGAAAAAAGATTGTTTAATTGATAATTAAAGGAAAGAACATGATCAAAAATAATAAAAAATGTCTTATGTTAGCAGCGGGTTCATTGCTTGCTTTCTCAGCGAACGCCTTAACGCAGGACTCTCATTATTTAAGTTCAGAGTGTGACCACATGGCAAGAGCGCTATATCAGTTAGCGGAAAGTAAATCCCAGGATGCGTGCGCTGGTGATGTGATGGTTGCTGCATCTTACCTCGAATCAGCAAGCATTCGAATTACAAAAGGGAAATACAAGCAGGCATCAACCTCACTTAACTATGGGGAATATGAATTGAAGGCGATTAGCATGTATCGGCCTTACTGCTCCAATTTTGCCTCTCAGGTGAAGCCTCTTTTAGCCAAGCTCATTACTATAGAAACGCAACTTGATGAGCTTGAGATGTCATTGAAGTTAAACAAAAAGGATGAGCAATGAAAACTATCATTCTAGCACTAGGTCTAGTCTCTGCAGCGCTAGCGAATGCAGCACCCTTAAAACTCAATCAGGATGCGATTGGAAAACCCGCTTTGCATTTCATACAGCAGATTGATGAGGCGATGCCGCCTTATATAAGAGCTTTAAGCTTTCAAAAACCAACGGAGTTTAAGGCTTTGCAATTTGCAGCTCTTTTAAATCAATCGGCAAATATTGAAAAAAAATTGGACCTGTTAATTGAAGAAATACGTGAAACCAACAGGTTGTTAAAGAGGTAGTGCGTCCTAGTGTTTTCGATATTACACACAAAGGCTTTAAATATTGAGGAGCTAAGATGAGTGGAGTAGATCAAGATTTCAATAATACAGATAAGGCAAATTTAAAGTTTGGGGATGCAAGACCTACACTAGAACAAGGTTTGGTTAAAAGAATTACAGGGATTTTTTAATAATGAATCAGTTGATTATGGCACTTAATTTTATACTAGGAAGAGGAGCCATGGATGGGTAGCTCTTAGTGTAATTCGCTACAAGTTATTAATTAATTAAAAAGAATAAAAAATGAGCACAAATTAGGGCTCAGGGGATTTCTTTAACCAAAAAAGGAGAATGTAATGAAAAGCACTGCAGTTTTAAATGATTTAAGCGTTAAAGGGTATCTTTATGCCCGCCAATTACTTCCGTTTTTAATGATTGGATTAGCCCTAATTTGTCTAATGCCCGATTGTTTTGCAGCAGAGAATCGCTTAGCAGGATTAAAGGCTGAGGTAGGAGCCACTTTTGGTGCTAATTCTGATGTTCCTTACTTTCTTCTCTTAGCCGAAGGATTAGCAGGCGCTTACGCTTACATCAAAACCAAAAATATTGCAGTCCTTGCAGGTGTTCCTGTCTTAATGGTGTTCACCCACTGGGCGCTGAAATAATGGCAAGAAGCTATCAAACCTTCATGCTCTTTGATGAGCCAAAAATAGCAGGTATTCCCATTACCACAGGGCTACCTATCTTTTTACTCACAGGAATCGGACTTCTCACAGGCCTTGCTTATCAGTTATTTATGATAGGCGCTGCCTTAAGTATCACGATGCATGTTAAGTACGGTGGCTTACCACTGCGTAGCCTATTCGCCATTATCTATTGGTCGCTTCCCCATGAGTTAACTTGCCTGTTATTTCGTGCATTACCCGACTCTGCCAACCGAATTTATATCAGGTGAAATGATGAATACGTCTTTTCGTGATAATGCAATTGCAAAAAATAGGCTCTTATTTAAGTTGACCCTGATTTGGGCGCTTTCTTCCACGTTGGCAGTTATCGTTCTCAGCGCTTTAAATTTTTATACCCTGTTACACCGTCAAGTTCATTGGCTACCGATGTGTACGGGGGCTGAATTTAGCCTCGGGGACAAAGCCTATTCGCCTCAGTACTTAAAGGAAATGACGCAAAAAGTCGCTGATTTACGCCTGACCTACAACCCCGAAACGATTGATACACGTTACACCATGCTGTCGCATCTGATTCCTGCGAATTATCAGGAATCCTTTACCAAACTGTTAGATGCAGAACGCAAAACTGTACATGAAAAAAATATAAGTTCGGTTTTTTATAGTGAAAGGGTGTCGGTTGATGTCAATAAAAATCAAGGGCAAATCGAAGGGCTTTTATATCGTACGAGCCATGGGCTTCAATTAAAGGCTCAACACAAAATCTATCGCCTACAGTTTTCCTATAGTGAGGGGCTCTTAAACTTAGCATCCATTCAGGAGATATCTCATGCCTAATTTAAGTTTCTTTAACGCTAAAAATGCCCTTTTTGGGTTAGGTATCTTAAGTTCAAACCTGGTTTTTTCAGGTGCCCCGCCCTCAGTAATCGCGTTTGAAGAAGGAGAGCAATTTAATCTCTCCTTATCGAACCTTAACTTTAACCGAGTGTTTGTTGAGGGTGAAACCATCACTCAATTAAATTACCCAGAAGGCTCTCTTACCGTTGATAAAAGCGAGATGGATAAGACTGAAAGCACGGAGAGCTCTGTGTATTTAAAACCCAATTTTGAAGTGCCCATCACTCTTTTTCTTACCACCAACAAAGGCCATCACCTGTCCTTGACCTTGACTCCGGGAGGAGCCATTGGAAAAACACTGCGACTGGTGGCTAAAGCGCCAACCAAATTGAACTACGTTAAGTCAAATACGCCTGATCTAACCGAAGTGGATGAAGCAATCGCTGCTTTAAAAGCCGGAGAAACGCCGAAGGGTTTTAATGAAAAAAACATCATTCCAAGCCCTTTTTACATTAAAAAAGACATCAAAGTAACCCTTGAAAAACAATATCAAGGTGGCGGTTTAACAGGTTATGTCTATCGATTGGAGAATAAGTCCAAGCATGAAATAGCACTGACAACCGATTTATTTTCTCATCGGTTTGCAAAGAGGTTGTCGCTCAGTGACGAAACCCTTTTGCCCAAAAAAGTCGCCTATTTATATGGCTTATACAGCAATCAAGACAAAGCCTAGTGCTGATTCTCAAAGGAATAGCTGATGTTTGAAAAAATAAAAAAATGGCGGTCTTTAAAGCCCAAAAATGCCAATAAATTGGCAAAAAAAGAACAGCTTAAGCATGCTGCAGTTTTATTGCTGGTCGCTGGGGTTTCCTATGGATTTTATTGCTACTCTAAAACAGACTATACAAAGCGTCCTGTGCAAGAAGAAGCCCACTTTGATGGCGTGTTTGATAGTCAATTCAATCAAGCCAGTGACGAAGCCTTACTTGAGCAACAGCAGCATCAAATTGATGACTTAAAAGAGCTCGTCTCAACCCATGAAAAAAAGCAAACGCAAGCCACTACACCAGAACCTGATTCAGACACCAAAGCGTTGGTTGCCGCGATGCAAGAAAAGCTCGTACAACTTGAAGATGCGAATAAAAAAACCAACGAACAATTACAAATCGCTCTCCTTTCTACGCGTCAAGCTAGTCTTGTTACTGTAAGCCCACCAACCCGAGAAGAAATCCAAGCGAAACAAAAGCAAAGGCAGCAAATCGAGCGTGAACTACTGGCGAAATCCGGACTTGAAACCGTGCAATTTAACAATCGCAGAAAAAAGAATATTGAAGCGCGAACCTCTAGAAATTACGTCTGGGCAGGCACTTTTGTGGAGGGCGTATTACTGACTGGAATTTTAGGGGATGCTGGAATTAATGGCTCAAAAAACATGGGCACGGCCATGATTCGATTAACTAGTGCTGGCATTATGCCTAATGATCAGCATTCGCGCCTGGAAGGCTGTTTTGCCCTTGTGTCCACCTATGGGGATTTATCAGGAAGTTCGGTTGTTTTGCATGTAGAAACCCTGTCATGCGCAGGAAAGGATATCAATTTTGAACAAAAAGCCTACGGCTCGGTCTTTGATTTAGATGCTATGCAGGATTTGCGTGGAACATCCATTTTAAAAACCAAGCCTTTGCTTGGCTATTCGGCTGCCGCAGGTATTTTAGCCGGCTTTGGTGATGGCTTAAAGAATTTAAATACCGCGCAAACAATCAATCCAGGGGCAGGTACTATCACGACTTACGGGCAAGCTTCCACATTGGCGCAATCAGCAGCCGGTGGCGCGCTCAGTAATCCTGCCAACCGTATTTCAGATTACGTGATGCGTATTGCTGATATTTATCACCCCTTGGTGGTGGCAAGAGCCGGACGCCGTGTTTCTGTTTTATTTACCAAGGGATTTTGGATTGACAAAGAACATCAGGTTTATGAATCAGGGAAATCAATTAATGAAGGAAGAGCCGAAAACGAGGCCACTGTGACAACAATCATCAGTCGCGCTGATGGAACCCGCCCTGAACCAAGAGAAGAAGCGGGCTCCTTATTCAAAACCAACGGACAAGAACCTCTAATGCAAACAGCGCGCAAGGAGAATGCATTCTTAAGTCAGCAAGGACAGCCCACAGCCCCTTTGTTCTCAACCGTACAAAATGAGGAGCCCCTACATGATTAAGTTTAAGGCATTACTCACCCTGATGTTGCTCTTATCACAATTATGCGCCTGCTCAAAATCCCTATTGGACAATGAGGATGCCCGCTGTCCTTTTGCGGATAGGGGAGGGTGCCAAAGCATGGAGGCGGTCAATCGCATGGTGCAAGAAAAACGCTACACCCCTGATGGCCAATTTGTGCAGCAAGCCAATAATCGTGTTCTTTATTCTGGGTATAAGTAGGGCGTTGATTGAAGTGATTTCACAGGAGAACTAAATGTTTGCGAAAGTCATAGACTGGGTTCAAGGCACCCGCGAGCTGCTTAAAGAGTGTTTGAATGATGAGGATGGAGATAAACATAAATCAGTAGATCTTAATCCTGACGAGCATCACTACCCTTCATTTACCGAGCATCTATTGCCTTATCAGTATTTTGATGAGGAGTCTAAGTTGTTTTTTAATGAATACAATGCCGGATTAATCTATCGAATCATTCCTTTAACTGGTGCGAATGAACAAATCGCAGAGCAACTGGATACCCTGCTTCAATCAAAGGTCTCACATGACTTTACCTTGCAGTTGATTTGCGTCAAACACAACCAGGTGGGGCATGAGATTGAGGCATTTACCCGTCAATTTGAAAGGCGTGAGTTTAAAAATTTAGGCCTTTTAGGGGATAACCTCAAAGCATTTTATCAGCATGCTGCCATTCATGGCTTTAAAACCAATACGATAAGTACACCACGCTTGACGAATACTGAGTGCTTTATTGTGATTGATAAAGTCAATGAGGAATCAGAGAGTGATTTAAAAGCCTGTTTTGGTCAGTTTCGCGTGTCGTTTGAAGCCTCTCTAACTGCGGCTAAAATTGGGTATAAACGAGGGGATCCCATTGATTTTTTACATTTGCTTAATTTCTATCTGGCAAACTGCCCAGATGCGATTGTGCCCAAGCTTATTCCCTATGACAAAACCAAGTTACTTAAAGAACAGGCACTTTCCCATGACTTTGATGCAGAGATTAAAAACGATGGGGTATTGATTCGTGGTGTGAATGATAAGGGATGCGCTTATGAAACTGCGGTGTCAGTGCTGACCATCGACAGGTTGCCAGGCGAGTATCATTTGTGGGAGAACATTAATAATACGAGCAATATTTTCCACCCGGATAAAAGCATCCCCTGCAATCATATAGTGTCTGTGACTTATCTTGTAGAAGAACAGGGTAAGGCGCAGGGTCGTGCTAATCGTAAAACCCGCGACCTGGATAAGAAATTAAAAAGTGATTATGCAGTGAATGTGGCAGGAACTGAAACTCAAGCGCGTGTGTGGCGTACCTTCCGTGATGATTTATCAGCACAAAAGACCCGATCCGTTAAAATGCTATATAACGTGGTACTTTTTTCAAGATTGCATGAAAAAGAGCGGGATGTAGAGGCAACACGTACAGCGTTTGCATTCAACGGTATTAAACTAGCACAGTGCAAACGTATGCAATGGCCTTATTTTTTAGTGTCCATGCCGTTTTTTTTCACCGGAAATCTGGTTAAAGACTTCTCTTTGCCTACTATGATGTGGCCTATCTCCTCCTGGAACGCAACCCAATACATGCCGCTTCTTGCTGATTGGTCGGGCGTTGGCCGTGGCATTTTACTTCCTACCATGCGCGATCAGTTCGCATGCATCGATCCTTTTTCAGGGGTATTTGGAACGAATTACAATATGGCAGTGACGGGTACTTCGGGTGGTGGCAAGAGTTTTTTTATTCAAATGCTGATGCTTAATGTGCTCTTTAATGGTGGGGATATATTCATCATTGATGTAGGCGGAAGCTATAAAAAATTGTGTGAGGCACTTGGCGGGACTTATCTCGAATACCGTAATTTAGCAATGAATCCGTTTACTCATGTCACCGATATTTTACGTGAGATTGATGATCTTATTGCGTTGTTTGAGTTATTTACCTGTCCGACTAGTGGTGCTACAGATGATGATAGAGGTACGTTACGAGAGGCCATACTGAGGTCTTTTGATAAGTATCAGAACAAGACTCTTATTGATAATGTATCTCACGAATTATTAGCCTTATATGACGCGGATCGCGAAACCTATCCTACAGCACGGATACTATCCAAAAATTTACAGCGTTATTGGTCGGATGCAGAACACGGCAAAGCGTTTAATGAGCCGTCTCAATTATCGCCACATGCTCGCATCATTGTTGTGGATTTGAAGGAAATTGAAGACAACAAAAGCATTCGTGCGCCGGTTCTTTTATCAGTGATGTCTCAATTTCAACGCAGGATCTTTAATTCAGATAGAGACAAACAAAAGATGTGCATCATTGATGAGGCATGGTCTTTTTTTACAGGGGATGCGATTGCTGCCAACTTCATCACTAAAGGATTTCGTACAGGACGTCGGCACAAAGCCTCGTTTGTAACGGTAACGCAAGGAATTGAGGATTATTTTGAATTTTCAGAAGCCCGTGCAGCGTGGGAGAACTCTGCTCTAAAGCTTATTTTTTTACAGGAAGAATCACCACTTTCAGAGCATCAAAAAAAGCACGACACGTTTTCTGACTATGAGATGAGCATCCTTAAATCCTTTCCTAAAGCCAAAGAAGCAGGATTCTCGCAAGTGCTGCTGCGAGCCAATGGCATTTCCTCTTTTCATCGTTTGTTTGTCGACCCCTTTACCCGTGTGCTTCTGTCTTCTGATGGCGATGATTATCAAGCCGTCCTTAATTATGTAACACAGGGCTTAGACTTTCTTGATGCGGTGTCCCTGGTGGCTCATGAACATTATGGAGAAGCTCATGCTGCTTAATCGGATGACTATAAAACAAGGGGTTATAGTAGGCGCGGTTGGATTTGTGCTGGTGTTCGCTCTTGGTTTGAATATAGGGCAAAAACCCACGGCGCTTGTCGTGGTAGACCTGACTCGTGCCATTCAAAAGCCTTCACTGATGCTTGCGCATTCCAAGCTTTCAAAAGACGCGCAATCAAAGCTCATGAAGCAGTTTTCTGCCCTGTTACCTCAGGTAATAAAAGCCTATGGGCAGACCCATCGAGTGACCGTGATGAGTGCCACTGTTTTGGCAAGTAATAACAGTCTTGATGTGACTGATAAGGTAGTCGCTGAGACTATTACAAGGATGAAGCATGAAGCTTAACCTAATAACGGGACTTGGCTTCTTCTTTATCGGTCTGTTCCTGCTTCTTCCTGTAAGTCATTCCAAGGATTTAGGCCACTATGGTCAAGTATTTCCGGTGATTGAAGCCGATTTAAGAGAGCTAATCATGAAGCGCTTAACTGAGATGCAAGAAAGCGGTGCACTTTTAAAGCATCAACGTCTTATTGAACAGCGAGTGGCAGAACACATTATCAGACCTAAGCCCTTAACTCTTGCGCCTACAAAAACGCCTAAAACATTTCGTATTGATCCAACTGTTTTGGTATCCCACGATGTAGCCTTGCCCGATGGAACCCTCATTGCTAAAAAGGGGACAGCAATTAACCCCTTTAATCACCTTCAATTTTCTAAAACACTGATTTTTTTCAATGCCGATGATGCAAACCAGATGGCCTGGGTAAAGAAACATTATAACGATTATCACTACGTCAAATTTATTTTGATAAGCGGCGATATCCGACAAGCCTCTGAGCACTTTGGGCGAATCTATTTTGATTTAGAAGGACGAATCACCAGTCAACTTCATATTAAACACGTGCCCTCGGTGGTCAGCCAGGATGGGCTTTATTGGAAAGTTGTCGAGATTGGAGTGAATGATGAATAAAGGTCTGGTCGCTCTGCTCCTGTGGTGCCTAGCACTGCTGCCTCTATATGCTTCCCCATGTAAAGGTCACTTTGTTAATCCTATCAAGGATGTGTGCTGGAATTGCCTATTTCCACTGACTATTGGGGCATCAAAAGTGGTTAAAAGTCGCTACCCCGACACAAAAAACCCAAAAAGCCCCTTGTGCTCATGCCCGCAGAAAGGACAGTTGTTTGGCATTACCCTTGGCTTTTGGGAACCCTTTGCCTTAGTTGATGTGACAAGAAAGCCTTATTGTATGGTGAATTTAGGCGTGCAATTGAATATTAAAGACCAAGGTTTAGGCGGTTCTCAAATGCCTGAAACTGACGGGCGAGGGGCTTTTTATTACGTGCATTGGTATAAATACCCACTCATGTATTGGTTGCAAATTTTAACATCCATTGGTTGTATGGAAGACCAAGACTTTGACATCCTCTTTCCTTCAGAGCTTGACCCCACTTGGAATGACTCGGAGTTTGCATTTGTCTTAAATCCTGAAGCCACGCTGTTTAGCAGTCCCCCTGCAAGGCAGGCTTGCGCGCTGGATGCAACGAGTGCTTTGGCAGCAACTGCTATCGATTCTCTTTTTTGGTGCCAAGGTGCTCAAGGCTCAACCTATCCTTTAACAGGCTTTGTGGCGAATCAATCAAGCCCCATTTCAGCAGCAGCCCTTCTTGCAGAGCGAACTGATTTTAAATTGCATCGCATCGGTGCTATTGCCGATTCGGTAGGCAAAAATTCCCCTGCGATTTGTAAAACTTATAGGTCGGCTATTTTGCCTAAAAGCCGTTATCGCTATCAATTGGTTAATACCCTGCCGGATGCAAAGCAATGTCAGCCCTTTGGGCGTTCTGTTATTACCTGGGAAACAGGGCATATGAAACCGGGTGAGGGCGATAATTTTGGGTTTTTAATCTGGCGAAAGAAAAATTGTTGTTTTCTTTAAAGGGGAGTGTTTAAGGATGGCCAACATGCTGAATAAAATTATGTTTGTAAGTTTGGTTTGCTGGGCAGTGACTAGCCTTGCCAATACCAATGACACCATTAGAACCTACGAAACTGAAGGGCTTGATGCATTAGCGCTTACGTCAACGACTCAAATTGAAACCTTGAAAGCGACCTCTATCCGTACGCAATCGGAACACAAGAGTCTTATCGATAACTTGATGCAAAATGCTAAAAGTGGTTTACAAGGCATGCAAAAACCTCAAGCGGCAGACGGTGCTGTATTGTTTGTATCGTTTTCAATGCCGGACTCGCTTTTATTTGCACTGGCTGATGAAGCCGCTCTTTTTAATATTCCTGTCGTTATTAATGGTCTTGTGGAGGGGGATTTTAAAAAAACCATTGAAACCTTCAAGCGACTTCATACGGAGGCAAAAAAACAACAGTTTAATTTTAAAGGGGTGTCGATTGATCCCGTCTGGTTTGCTCAGTTTCAAATTAAATCAGTGCCAGCCCTTGTGGTAACAGAGCCCCCAAAAACGTGCGCGATAGCGAGTGATTGTGACAATCAACCGTTTGATGTGGTGTATGGCAATGCAAGCTTAAGAAAGGCCTTAGAACTGATTGCTAAAAAAGGGGATGTGGTAGCAGATCGTGCACGAACTATTCTGGAGCGTGGACATGACTAGAATCAATTGGGTGCTGGTGTTAAGCCTGGGATTTTCATTGACTGTGTTTGCTAATAGCACGCCTTACGATTTTCAACAATCAAAGGACTATGCAAAATCATTAAGCTCTCAAATGCGTGATGCTATTAATCAATTTCATCCCGAAACCACGTTCAAAGACTATAGCAGCACGCCTCCTGAAGCCCATTTTTATTTAGGGACAGAGCATGAAAAAATTGATTTGAGCACAGCGGCTACTCAAGCTTTAAAGAATGATGTTGGCGGCAAAACGGTGAGTGATAATTTTGGCAAAACAACCTTTGAAATTAATAAAAACAGTGAAGCAATCAAGCAGTCCCAACTGATTGAAAAAGACAGTTATGCCATGACTCATGGGCTTTGTACCGACGCGAAAGAAATTTGCGAAGTCAAAGCACATGATGAAATTTGTTATCGCTCAAGGCAGTTGCCTGATGAGCGTTGTCTTAAAAAACGAAAAGTAACCATGGCCGCTGAAACAATTAACCAACGCGCTGATTTTTATTTTGTGGTCCCTCAAAAGTGGTCAGGCTTTGTGACCGTTAATTTAGTAACGGGTGTTATGACGAATACAGCGGGAGGTTATCTCACTAATCCGATTCGCTTCACTAAGCCTTGCGAATCAATGACTGCAACCGTTCATGCGATTTTAAATAATCAAGACAGTGTCTCATGGATTAGCGTGGTTGAACTTCCAAGCTGTCTGAACAATGGTCTTATGATACTCAATATCACCAAACACTTTAGCAGAGCGTATCCTGTGCAGGTAGCTTTAACCATTGACGCGCACTCGAAACCCTACGTAAGAACTGAGACTTGGGACAATGGCTGTGTAAGCCTTGAGGACAAAGGCAGCTTGTGCCAACTAAAAAATCAACAATGTCTTGATGCCAATTCGACAAAAATAATTGATGGAGTTCCCCTTTTGCGCGATTGTTGGGAGATAGAGCATATTTACTCTTGCTCAAGTCCCGCGGTGGATGAATGCCGCTTGCAAAAAGAAAAAGGGTGTTTTCAGCTAAGCTCTCACTGTGAAAGAACGGATGCTATAGGCTGTGCGCTCTACAGCCAAGTTTACCGTTGCGAGGAAAACGTTTGTCATAAGGCTGCTGTTTGCTTAAAAGATGTTTTTTGTGCTGATGGTAACTGTGTGGATACCACACCTTCCCAAAATGAGGACTTTGGCAAAGCGATAGCCCCTTTGGCAACAGCAGCAGAAGCCGGTCGAGAATTTTCTAAAACGCAAGCGTCTCTTTTTGCAGGCCATCCCGTTCAATGCAAAATCTGGATTGCGAATCTCATTGATTGCTGTTCGCATAAAGGCTGGGCTGACAAAATTCATCTTGATTTATGCCGCGAAGAAGACAAAGCCTTAGGCAAAGCGAAGCTTAATTATTTAGCGCATTACGTGGGTAAATACTGCAGTGAAAAAGTCTTAGGCGTCTGCACGGAACATAAGCGCAGCTATTGTGTCTTTGATAGCAAAATGGCACGACTTATTCAGGAAGAAGGGCGCTTAAAGCAACTTAATGCAAAAGCATTGGGTGATGCAGAGCACACAACCTGCGCAGGTCTTAGTGTCGCTGAATTAGAACAATTGGATATGGGTCGCATTGATTTTGTGAGTCCGGTCTACCCCTATCCTTTTGGACACGCTATGAAAGAGGCAGGCATTGTCAGTGATTTTAAACTCGATAGCCCTGATGCTGCGGCATCCCTTTCAGAGATGACGCGACGCATCCAACAAAAGGCAGGTCAATGATGAAACTAGTTGCCTGCCTTTTGATTTTAATGACAATGCCGGCCTTCGCAGATTTAATGAAGGTGCCGGCGCATGGTTTTCATTGGTACACCGAGGAGCCAAAAGAATTAACTAAACCACTGCCAAAACTAAATAACACTCCAACGCTAACGCCCTATGAAAAACTCATGGCGGTACGAAAGGCAACCTTAAACAAGCTTGCAAGCGCCTTAATTGCACCCTCATTGGATGCAACCTATGAGTATATGAAAGCACAGCAGTACTATGCCAAAAACAACCAGAAATTTGTGCAATACTGGCAACAGGTACTGATGTCACATCCTGAGCTTGATAACACCTTAAATTTTCCTACCGACAACACGGCGGTGGCGATTCAAAACGACTCAATGAATCTTTTAATGGAGCGGGTTATACAGGAAGGAGCTAAGCGCTATGGCTTCATTCTTTTTTACAAAGGCAACAGTTCGATTTCACAAAAATTTGTAGCACACCTTGTGCCCTTTGTTAATCAAACCCACTTTTCAATGATTTCGGTTACAACCGATGGTCAACCCATCCAAGGTCTACCAAATCCAAAAAGCGTGCCCCTTAAGCTTATCCAAAAGAACATGAATTTGAAATCTCGCTACATGCCAGCCCTTTTTCTCGTTGATTTAAAAACACAAACGATGTCGCCCTTATCTTATGGCTTTGTCTCCATAACCGCGTTAAAGGAACGCTTATTGGATGTGGCGACTCATTATAAACGATTCAGTTATGAGGGATTTGAAGCATGATGCTACGCACTTTATTTTTAATGCTCTTCTTTCTGACACAACCCTTACAAGCCAATGTGGCGGTGGATGAGCTCAATGCGCTGATTTTGAAAAAACAAACGCTAAGGCCTGCTGCTAAAAAGGATGAGCGCGAAAGAAAAAACTTATCCTCTAACTATTATTTTGCTTATATTTATCGCAGCACCTGCCCGCATTGTCAGAAATTTTCACCTGTTCTGAAGGACTTTTCAGACAGTTTTCATATCAAGGTTCGCGCATTTAGCCTTGATAATGAGTCTTTAGACAGCTTTGACACCACACCATTAACCCCTGAACTTTTTCAAACCTTTTATGTTGCCGGCGGTTATAAACCGTCAGTGCCTGCCTTATTTTTAGTAAACCGCCATACCTTGGAGGCCTATGCTGTCTTATTTGGTGAAGCTTCCCCTTATCAGTTAGCACGCCGAGTTCACGAATTAATGCGGCATATTGAGGAGAAGTTTCATGATTAAATGGTTAACGGTCGTATTACCTCTCGTTTTATGTAACTCCCTCAATGCCACAGCAAGTAGCGATCTCACTCATTTTTTCAATAATCTAGGTTATGCAAGCAATGTGACGGGTGCGTCATCCTATGAATCTCAAGCAGCAGGTTTTGCCTCCCTAGGCTCAGTCTATGCAAGAAATCAGGTTAGGAGCATTCAACTAGCGCACGTTGATGTGCCAGGGTTTCGCTCAGGCTGTGGGGGAATTGATATTTTTGCGGGTGGCGCCTCTTTTATAAAAGCTGACCAGATTGTGAAATTCATGCAATCAGTCTTAAGCTCTGGAGCAGGTTATGCGCTTAATTTGGCCCTAGAGATAGAATTACCTGAAATTGCTCATTCCATGCAATACATGCAGAAACTCGCGAATGACATTAACAGCACCAATTTTAACTCCTGTGAAATGGGTGAAAACCTGGCCGCGGCGGTTTGGCCAAAAAATCGAGCCGCGCATCAAAAGTTGTGTGAAGACATCGGCAGTCATACTGGGATGTTCCATGATTGGGCTGAAGCACGGCAAAAATGCTCGACGGGTGGTGAGATGGAAAAACACTTAGAAGCGGCAAAAACCAATCCCGAATATAAAGACCGTGTTTTATTAAACACTAATGTGGTGTGGGATTCATTACAACTGAATGAATTTATTAAGAATGACACCAATCTTTCTGAGGTCTACATGTCAATTTCAGGCACGTTGGTTTTTGATGCCAAAGGCAGTGTCCAAATCTATCCCTCCTTGGCTACGAATCAAGATTTTGTCAAAGCATTACTTTATGGCGGCCAATTGCCAAGCTATAAGTGCACTGACGGCGGCATACCTATTAAATGTGTAGGGATTAATGTCGCGGGCCATCAAACAATCGATAGCAAAGATGCCTTAGTGTTTCAGGTGAAGACCTTACTGCAAGGAATTTATGACAACATAAAGTCAGGAACAGCCCTTAGCCTTGAGCAAAAAGGATTAATTGAGTTGACTCAGCCTTCCGTTTTTCAATTAATTTCAGCGAGCGCCCAACAAAATATCGGCATTCAAAGTAGCTATGAACTGGCACAAAGTGTAGCGACTGATTTGCTTGCCCAATATTTGGCTAATTCGCTTGAAGTGATTCGCGCATCCCTTGCAGGTAAAGATTTAGGTAGCATTAATGAAGAGAAGCTTTTTAAGAATTTAGCAAGCGCACAACGATTTGTAGACCACTTTAATAGCGACACTCGAGCGCGTTTTAACGCAGCCCTTACAACCAATCAATTGGTGCAAAACAATGTAAAACAAGCCCTTAATGCACTTAATCCCCTATTAAGGCAGGCTTATACAGGAGGCGCGCAATGAGTCCTTTATTGATATACACGCCACAAAACGGAATTTTTTTAAAGGAATTGCTTGATGGAATGGCGCTTTTACTAGACTCATCAACCTTTGCCACCGCCTGTGACATCATCATGATTCTATCAGTCGCTATGGTGGGCTATCAGTACGTGCGAGGTAAAAAGCTAGAATCGTTGACACGGTTTATTCTGACCACTTTTTTAGTGACCTATTGTCTTCTAGGGCTTCGCGCACCCGTGGCCATTATTGACATGCAAACAGCAGAAGGGGCAGGGGAGGCCTTAACGGTTGATAATGTTCCTTTAGGTGTTGCCTTGCCTGCATCGCTTATTAGCGGCATGGGCTATGGAATAACCACAGGCTTTTCTGATGCGTTTCACATGCCAGACGGGCTGGAATACAACAAAACCGGCCTGATTTTTGGGGCAAGAACCTGGCTTGCTGCGACCCAAACTCGCCTTTCCATGTCCCCTGATTTGGCTGCCGACATGTCAGCCTATATTCGTCAATGTGTATTTGCGGCTAAAGTGCTTGCAAGCCATCAACTATCTGCTAAGAAACTGGTTAATAGCGACAATTTGAGCAAAACCTACTTTGAGAACCCCTCGCCTATTTATCGAGTAATTTTGCAGGATGGAACTAATTTAAGCTGTGGAGATGCTGCAACCAATTTGAAGAAGCGACTTCCGATTGCCGCAAAGCGTGAATTGGAGCGTTTAAATCAGTTAGTCACGACAGGGAGTTCTTCAACCCGTCCCAAACCGGGTGCAGAACCAAAAGTTGCTGAACTGTCTTTCAAGGATAGATTACAAGCAGCGCATACCTATTACATGAATATAACCACCGATGCGGCCGAAACGCTTACTCAAAATATTTTAATCAATGCGACCCGTGATGCGGCAAACGATGCCTTTGCTTTTGCAGGAGCAGATGCTGCCCTCATGAATTACACCAACACGAACAGTACCCAAAAAATGCACATAGCCGAAGCCAATAGTTTTTGGCTGGCAGGCTTTCGTCTGCCTTATTACATGACAGTCATGTGGATGCTAACGCTTTGTATTTTTCCCTTAGTCGTCTTAATTTCTTTTTTTCCGACGATGAACAACGTCTATTTCCTCTATTTACAATCACAAGTCTATCTTTGGTCATGGCCTCCGATGTTTATCATCTTTCATTGGTTTGTCTCGATGGCCTCCAGTGCCACAATCACGCTATTTGGTCAAAAAACGGGAGGGGTTACCTTTTCTAATATTGATTCGCTGGCTACCTTACACAGCAATTTTGCTTATACCGCGGGCGCCTTAGCGACAAGTGTGCCCGTTCTTGCCTATTATATTACTAAGGGTCTTGGCAGTATTTTAAGTACGTCATCCCAACATTTTGGTGGCATGGCTCAATCCCTATCCGTGAGTGAAGCACAATCTGCCGCACAAGGTAATGTTTCAATGGCCTCTTACAGCGGCTGGAATATGAATTATGATAATACCAGTGCAAATAATTTATCAGCAAACAAACACGATTCGAATTGGACAGATCTCCACGGCATGCATACCGAACAAATGGGAACCGGAGTTTTAAAGACCATCACGGGCAGTGGCGATGCCGTTTTTGATAGTAATCCTGCGATATCACGAGGGCCTTTGCACCTGTCCGATGCGAAAGCGCTGAGTGGTTCTTTAAATCAAGCGTTTGAAGCATCGAAGCAGGCGGCTGCTAACGAAAGTCAACATTACCAAACCTCCTTGTCAAATTTTGCCCATAGTGCCGTGCAGTTATCAAAAATGCAAGCACAGGATTTGCGTTTGGGCGATGGTGTGTCAGAAAGTGAATCAGGACAATACAACCAGGCACTCTCCACGATGACTCATATCGCCTCGGAAGTAGCAAAACGCGAAGGCATAACGCAGGAAGATGCACTCGCTCGAATGACTTCCGCCGGATTAAATGCTCAAGCAGGTGTTTCAAGTGATCGAAGTATGCTGGGAAGCCTTGGAAAATATGCGTTTGGGGTAAGTGGTGGTGTTGATGGTCATGCAAAAATAGAGCGTTCCTCAACCTCAAGTGATCGTTTCCATGAAGGAACAGAGAGTAGTGCGTCGGCTAAGGAAGCCGCTGACTTTAATCAGGCGCTTAATTACGTCAGCCATTTTGCAAAAACGCATCATTTTGATAACAGTCACTCCGAAGGGGCGAATCTTTCAAATCAGTTGGGCGCTGATTTGCGCGATGCGCAAACCGCAAGTCATAATTACGATGCCTCCATGTCGAAAGCCTCTCGTATCAGCACGGCTAAAAGTTATGTGGAATCAAACTCAGAGCAAATGACGACCGATCTCAATCAGGCCTTCGCAGGCTTTGTTGCCAGCCGTGTGGGCGAATCAGCGCGTGATGAGTTGTATTCACATCCCGGGGATTTAGCTTCGTTGCAACAATTACAAACCCTTGGCAGTGAATTTATTAGTGAAAAACGGGATGATTTAATTGCTCGCTACGGGAATGCAGGGAAAAACGCCGCCATTGATACCATTTATCAGAAGGCCGCAGCCCCATTAAGCACTAAAGAAGCGGAAATGAGTGCGAGCTTCTACAAAACTAGTGATGGATTGCAGGATCAGGGTAGAACAATGGGTTTAGGGGTAAATGCAGCCTCTGCCCAAAGCATGCAGCAAGCTATCAATCATCAACTGGATTTGACAGTGAAGGAGACAACGGCTGGAGGAGGGCGCCTTAAGAGTCAATACCAACAAGCAGTGAATACAACTAACAATGATGTGGCGGCAGGAAAAAAACTAGGGCAAACCAATTTGGTAGTTCCTGCTTATTTTACTCAATGGGTCGATCATCATGATAAATCAGCCCAAAAAAAGGAGCTTATCCATGAGGACTAAGGAAATGAATACACAGGAATTAAAAGAGGCCATCACTAAAGATATTGAGACACTAAAAACACTGGATGTAGACATCATGCCTGCTGACGCGTATTACAAGGCGAACAGTCGTTTGTTTTTGCGTGTTTTTTTAAAATTATACGGGACAATTATTCTAGGATTTATACTTCCTTGCCCTTTTTATTGGCGGGAATTGATGAGTTTCTCCGCTCATGAACTGCTTTACCTCTTTATTTGGATGCCGCTGATGGCTCTGGGTCTATGTGCTTTTGCGTTTCTTTTTATATACAGTTCTTTAAATCACTACGTTTTAATCAATCATCAATTAAAAGGCCATCTTAAAACTGGGGATTTAATAGTAAAGCAAATCAGACTGGCTGGAACTATAGCCTATCGCATCTATGCCGCTGTTATTCTTATTCCTTCACTTTTTTTATTTCCTAGCGCTGCGTTATTTCTGGCATTTGGCGCTTTTTTTATTAGCGGTATAGTAACCAGTATTCTTGTTGAGATGGAACTTAATCGCATTGGAATCAGCACGCTGTTTACTCTTGTAAAAAACTATTTTGATAGGGAAAAAAAGCCTATAGCTGACTTTTCTCAAAATAAATAAAACCAATCAAAAAGATTAAATTTTAACCACAAAAAGAAGCAGTGGAAGCCGCTGCTTTGCCCAAATTAAGAATAAGAGGTTTAAAAATGAGCAACGAATCGAATTACAAACATTATACCCGAGGCGGCCAGATTTCATTTCATAATCTGCGCATGTGGTTTCAGATTAACAAAGCACTCTTTCAAGTGTATCTATTCATTTGGGCAGTATTATCTGTTCTAGTAACTTGGGTTTCTGCACCGCATGGAATGATAAGTCAGGCTTTGGCTTATCACGGCGCTCATTTTTATCACTTAGCAGGGAAGTCTCATGTGTTCTCTATCCCTGTTAAAGGGGGATATGCATCACAAACCGTTGAACAGATACTTCACAATCACTATTTTGCTGCAACTTCCGAACGCTTACTGACTTTGTTTTTACAGTCAGTTCTATGGGCCTTTCCTTTGTCATTAATTGTGGCACTTTTAGTAAGCCGTTATTTTATTTATCGCGGAAAAGCGCAAACGCAAAATCAATTTATTCGCGGGGCAAGTTTAGTGCCCGCTGAGACGCTTAAAAAACAAATTATTAAAGAAAAGAAAGCATCTGATTTAACTCTTGATGGATTCCCCCTTTTGCAAGGGGCAGAAGTACAGCATGTATTAGTGCATGGCACGGTCGGGATGGGAAAAAGTCAGTTCATTATGAAATTGATGGATTGTTTACGTGCGCGTGGCGATAGGGTGATTGTCTATGATAAGGGGTGCACGTTTACTGAAGCCTATTTTCAGGAAAGCCATGATGTCTTACTAAATCCCTTTGATGCGCGTTGTGCTAACTGGGATTTGTGGCGGGAAGCACCAAAAGATGAATTACTCGAAAATATGGCGGAAAGCTTAATTCCAATGCATGGTGAAACCGATCCGTTTTGGGTTAATGCAGCGCGCACTGTCTTTGCATCAGTCGCAAGTAAAATGCGCGAAGACAACGAACGCTCCTTAGACAAGCTAATACGGTTGCTGGTAACGGGTGAGTTTAGCGAGTTAGAACCGTATCTTGTAGGCACGGCTGCAGCGACTTTAGTCAGTAACAAAATAGAAAAAACAGCTATATCCATTCGGTCTGTCATTACAACCTATCTCAAATCGATGCAATCGTTAAGTGGTCTTGAGGCCTCAAGCCATGCCCCCTTTTCGATTCGTGATTATCTTTTAAACAAGGATTTGGCAGGTTGGCTCTTTATTTCATCCAATGGAGAACAACATAAATCCTTAAAGCCCTTGATTTCCATGTGGATTGCTATGGCATCCCTAACACTTTTAAGTTTGCCAGAAGATGCTAATAGACGAATTTGGTTTATTTGTGATGAGCTACCGAGCTTGCACAAATTACCTCTTTTGGGTGAAACCATTGCCGAAGTCAGGAAATTTGGCGGTTGTTTCTTGCTGGGAATGCAAAGTTTTAGCCAGTTAGAAAAAGTCTATGGGCGTAGTGGGGCGGCTGAAATTTTTGACTTGCTCAATACCCGTGCTTTTTTTGCAAGCCCTAGCCATGAAATGGCGCAGCTCGTGAGCAAAGAACTCGGGAATGAAGAAATTGATGACACGCGAGAAAATTATTCCTACGGCGCTAACTCTATTCGTGATGGTATTTCCTTAGGAAAAAACCGTATTACGCGTCCTTTAGTGACTTACCCTGAAATTATGGGACTTGATCCTCTGACCTGTTACCTGCGCTTACCTGGTCAATATCCTATTACTAAATTGGAACTTCATTATCAAAAAAGAAGTGCAAAGGCCGCTGGTTTTCTACCTCGTGCCATACCGTCTCTTCCTGCCTGTAATGCCGCTCTTAAAAATGAGTCTGCTGACAATAACTCAACAGACCGTCGTGTAGATGTTCAAGCACCAACCAATAAAAAGCGTGTTGAACGTGAGTGCGATATGGAATCCATTTTTTGAGAGAGGAATAAATCATGTTAAGCCTACGAGTTAAACCAATTAAAAAGCCTGACTATTATTTTGATAAAGAAAATTATTATTATACGAATCAGTTAACTACCGAATGGGTTGGATTAAGTGCTGCGCGTCAAAACCTTTCAGGAGAGGTCAACGTGCTCGATCTTGAAGCCGTTGTCAGCGGTACATTACCAAGCGGTGATGTGATTAAGGGTTTGAAATCAGCCAATGGCGAAATCAACAAGCGTGGCGGTTATGATTTGACCTTCTCCGCACCTAAATCGGTGTCTTATCTTGCGTTGGTCTGTGGCCATAAAGAATTTGTTGATTTGCACTTAAATGCCGTAAAAACCGTATTAAAACTAATCGAAAAGGAAGCTGCTGAAGCACGCAAGTCAGGGAAAGAAGGTATGGAGTATGAAAAAACAGGGAATCTTTGTTTTGCAACCATTCTTCATGATACCTCGCGCGAACAAGATCCCCTGCTTCATGTCCATGCGTTATTGATGAATCTTACTGAGCGTCTTGATGGCAAGTGGCGTGCTTTAGCTTCTGATATCAGTCGCAATCACGGCACCATGGAATGGATTATGGATAACCAAATCTTTTTAGGCCTTGTTTACCGCTCTGAAATTGCGCTTGGTTTAAAAAACATGGGGTTGGAAATAGAGCAAACGGGTGATGCGCATGGTTTATTTGAAATCAAACATTTTGATAAGGCTCTCTTATCGCAATTTTCAAAACGCCGCGCGCAAGTTGAGGAACAAATAAAAGGCATGCACTCTGATTCCTTAAAAGCTTATGACAGGGCCACTCTAGATTCCCGCAAGGCAAAAGAAGTGACAGACCCCGAGGTATTGCGTGAACGCTGGAACAAAGAAAGCGAAGCCTTAGGCGTTAATCCATCGACTTATTTAGCTACTTTGAAAGAACAAACTCAAGCCGCACACTCGATAAAGGATCTTAAGTTCAAGAGTCAAGAGTTTGGCATGGGTGTGTTTGATGCTATTGCTCACTTAGAAGAAAAAAAACTTAAGTTTACTTATCAGGAGCTATTGCAGACAAGCCTCCATTTTTCATTAGGTGAGCAGGGTTTTGATGCGCTGATTTCTCATATTGAACAGGCGCTTAGCACACAACAGCTTATTGCTCTTGATACGGAAGATACTTGTTTTACGACGCCTAAACTAATCAATAAAGAGCGTGAACTTATTAAAAAAATCTCAACCTTTAGGCCACAAAAAAATGCCATAGTACGCGATACGAATAAAGTAGGTGAATTAACAAATAATGAGTCCATTCAAAGGGGTGTTACCCAGGCCTTATTTCATAAAGAGGGGGTTGTGCGAATCAAACAGGAAAGTGCTACATCACGAGAGCTTTTAAGCACTTTAATCGATTATGCAGAAACATCAAAAAAAATTAGAGTACTTAGCCCTACAACTCTTTCTGCACTAAGCATTAATCAGGACATGACCAAATCAGCGCCTTCTTTGTGGCAATGGATTTTATCTATTGGAAAGCAGGATTTGTGCGAAACAGTTGCAGGATTTAATTACCGTCATGAGTCTGATCATAGGCTGCCTTTTTTTAAAAGTAAAAAAGAGGGCGAGTTACTCATTGTGGATGAGTCACAGCGCCTTTCTCCTGATGAGATGAACACCTTATTATCCATTGCAGATAGGAGGGCTGCCAAAGTAATTCTTCTGGAAAAATCACAATCCTTATCTGGATTTAAATCAGACATACCCGGTCTTCTTGATAAAGCTCAGGTAAAAACATTTAAAGTTGAAGACAGACCATTGCACACCACCACTATTAATCTTATCGAGGCGCGAGAAAAACATTCACGTATTTTAAAAACAGCGCAGATGTATAGCGCCCTACCATTGAACCAGAGACAGAATACCCGGGTATTAACCGCATCGAAGCTGGAAGCAAAAGAGGTTAATGATGCGATTCGATCAAGGTTAAAAGAGCAGGGTGAGATTTCATCGGATGAAAAAAACATCAATACCTTGACCCGACTATTTCTGACCGATAGTGAGAAAAAATTGGCTAAAAGTTACAAGAAAGATTTTGTATTAATCCATAACACACGCACAGAGTCTAAAAAATTCACCGTGATTAGTGTTAATGAGAAGGATAATCTGCTGGTTGTGCGTAACCACCATGGACTCCTATCCCAACTGCCTGCTAAAAACATCACACAATCCATGCAGGTTTACGAACAAACCCCATTATCTGTGGGGATAGGTGATAAATTAGTAGCCACAGGCAGCCTTTCTTTTGAGGGTCTAAAAATGGGTGCGCAGTATGAAGTATCTGCGTTCACTCGCAATGGGATTAAGATAAAAAATGGAAAAAGCACCATTCACCTAATCACGAGCACCGAAAAATATCTTCCTTTAAATTATGCATATGCCAAAACCATGCATGCTAATGATTTTAAGTCTGTTGAAAAAACGCTCGTGACTCTACCGGCCTATGCTCTTCGTCAAAACACCCTGTCGTTGTTATCGGAATCAAGTAAAGAAGAGTTAATGATTATTACCGATGATGTGGATAAGGCCAATCGATATGCACTGAAAACTACCTCTCAAGCTTCGGCAATTTCCTTAACTTTAGAGGCTGCTAAAACAAATCATGGCGCGCACATTATTGATAACGCCACAACAAATGAACTGCTAACAACCCTTGAGAAAGCCTTAGACCTTTTGTCCGCTGAAAAACCAATAAAAAGTGATGCAGAAAAAGCGCTGCAATTTGCTATTGCCCATCTTTCAGAGCGAGAAGCAGCATTTGAAAGGGCAGAAGTACTTAAGGTTGCACTTCACAAGGCTATTGGGAAGTCAGGCTTTAACGAATTGGATAGTATGTTAGATAAGGTTATAAAAAGCGGTGATTTAATTTCTGGACAGCAGAATTTATTGACCACCAAAGAAGCGGTGGCTTTTGAAGAATCGATTATTAATACCGTTAGGGCAGGTATTAACACGCTTAATCCGTTGATGAGTAATGATGAGGCACGTAGTCAATTAGAACAGGCGAATCTTACAAAAGGACAAAAAGAAGCTTGTGAGTTAATCACAACTACAGCCGATCAATTCATTATGATTCAGGGCTATGCAGGAACGGGTAAAACAACCATGAATCGTACGGCCATTGATACCATTGAGCATGCAAAATCAATGGTACCTGGTGGCTTTGATATTGTTGCAGTAGCCCCAACACATCAGGCGGTGAAGGAAATGAAAGCATTAGGTATTCAGGCACAAACCCTAAAAAGTTTTCTTATTGAACAAGAACAAGAGCCTACATTAACCAATAATTCACTGCTACTTCTCGATGAATCATCGATGGTATCCAATCGAGACTGCGCAAGCTTAGTCCAAAAAATTAAAGATTCGGGCGCCCGTTGCGCTTTTCTGGGAGATATTAGTCAACATCAGAGTATTGAGAGCGGAAAACCAAGTAAGATATTGATGCAGGAGGGCAGCATTCGCGTGGCCACTATGGATGAGCTGGTAAGGCAGCAAGTCGTAGGTTATAAAAAAGCCATTGAAACCTTAATTGGCGGGGATACCGACAAGGCTTTAGCTCAATTAGCAGCGCTACCCTTAGTTTCCATTGAACGAAATAAAGAGGACAGTCCTTATTATGAGATTAAATGCTCTGTTATGGAAACAGGTAAAAAGGATGATGAGCACCAACTCGTACCTTCAAAACAAGAGGCTAATGAGACTCCTTTGCAGCAGTTAAAGCAAAATAGCCCCATTGAAATGGCAGTAGGGGACTATTTATCCCGTACTCCTGCTTGTCGTGATAATACCATTGTTATTATTCATGAAAACAAAAAAAGAGAGATTGCAAACACTCTTATACGGGATGCTCTAATGGAAGAATCCTCTCTAGGCTCTGAAAATAAGTCATTCCCTCGATTATTAAGTACGAACTACACCACCGCAGAGCTTTATTATTGTGAAACTTATCGTGACTGTTTAAAAAAAGATGGGGAGTATTTTTTAAAAAAGGGGGATCAATATTTCAAAGTGGTTTCTGTGGATGAATCAGCTAAAGTAGTGGTTTTAAATGATATCAAAGGAAATAAAACTGTATTTGTACCTGAAAAAGAAAATAAGGATTGGAAAATCGAATTATTTCAATCAAAGCCAGGAAAAATCTCTGTTGGTGAAAAAATTCATTTTAAAAAATCTGATAAGCTTTTAGGGCGTTTTGCTAATGAACGGGCGCAAGTAACTGATGTACAGGATGAATCTTTTACAGTAAAAGACAGCAGTGGAGCAACTCATGTGTTACACAAAAAGGAGATGAAGGATTCTCATTGGGACTATAGTTATACGGCCACCAGTTATTCTATTCAGGGAGCCTCATCTCCTTTTGTCATAGGAGTTGCCGAAACAAGAAATGCTAAAGTAAATCATTTGCGTTCGTTCTACATCATGGCAACGCGTGGCTCAATGCATGCCATGATTTACACAGATAACTATAAGAAATTGCAAAAACAACTGCGTGTTACCCCAGAAAAAACCTCAGCCTTGGAAGCTTTAAATCGCCTTAATAAAGACATCAAAACAAAGGCAGTCACAAACCCCTCAGTTATACCAAAGACTGTACCTAGCACGCCCATAATAAAGGAAAAAGCAGTCCAGTATGACGCAAAGGTAATTGCCCAAAATTTATCGCATCATGCTGAACTAGTCATCGAGTCCTTGCTCGGGGAACCGAATAGAGCACTTTCTTCAAAAAATGAATATCGTTACGGAACAAACGGTAGTTTAAGCTTTTGTTTAAGTGGGGAAAAACGAGGGACATGGTATAACTTTGAAACCCTTGATAAAGGAAATATGCTTCATTTGATTCAAAAAACATTGAATCTGAATTTTAAAGAAAGCCTTGAATATGCGGCAAAAGTAACAGGCGATGATTTAAAAGAAAGCATTAAAGTGATGAGTAAAAAGCCTGGTGAGTTTAAAGAAAAAATAGATAATCAAAAGAGTAAGACCCAAGATTATGGTTTGCAATTGGCGCGTGAATCAAAGCCTATAATGGGCACGATTGCAGAAAAATATTTGAAAGAAATAAGAAAAATTCACAATATTTCTGGGGAGAATATTCGTTTTCATCCTCATGTCTATACCCATAAAAGTGAAGCAGTAACCTACAGACCGGCATTATTAAATATTGCCCGGGACAAAGACAATAAGATAGTCGCTGTAGAAGCAATATACCTGGATAAAGAAACAGCAAATAAACCAATAATGAAAATGAAAGATAAGAAATCTTATGGTTCAAAAGCAGGCTCTGGGGTTATCTTAAGCGAAGGCCATGGAAAAGAAAGTGTTACCTACCTTGCAGAAGGGGTTGTAACAGGATTAAGTGTTCGAGATGCAGTGCATAATGAACGGGTTATAGCCACCCTTGGCAAGGAAAACTTCCCTAACATTGATATGGCGTTACTTACGAATAAAGTGGTTCTTTGTCTTGATAATGATGGCAAACCTATTAAAGATGACAAAGCAATTATTCTAACTATTGAACGATTAAAGAAGCATGGAAAGACCGTAGAAATTTCCATGCCAATACGGGAAAAAGATTTTAATGATGTGAATAAATCCAGTGGAATACAAGGGGTTGTTGACACATTAAACAAAGCGGTAAGTATTGATAAAATACTTGGAGTCACTAATAAAATCGATGTGAATGAAGACCAAATCAAGAATTGTCTTGAGAACATTTCACGACAATTAAAAATAGAAATACCTGAAAACAAAAATCAATCCATTGAAAAAATAAGAACGTTACAACGTGAGGAAATGGAAATTTATTAGTCTTAAAGAGAGTTGATTGATGTTATTCAGGATCTATTAATAATAGCTATTCTCATGGAGTTCATCATGCAACTAATCGATCAAATTGACATCAAATGAGGTTTATTATGCGCGATACAGTTCATATTTTTACTGCATTTATTTTCGCTTTAATCGGTACATTTTTTATGATGAATGGGGTATTTAATCGGCTCTTAATGACGGTGCCCATTGATGTACCTATTATCATTATTCTTGCTCTCTTTATTATGTTGATTTTTTGTAAAAAAATTATAAAAGGCTTAAAGAAAATCAACAGATACACATGGCTAATTATTGTCTGTTACCTATTAGGAACCTTAACCATGGAATATCAGACCTATAAGTTTAGTGTGCCTTTAGAAGGGGTATTTATGACGTTTCCTTTGGTGATGGCATTCATTTATTGGTCATATAAAAACAATAAAGTCTTCTTGTTGAGCAGTTCTGAAATGACGAAAAAAGAGGCTTTTAAAACTGATTTATTCCTGATATCCACATCATTTTTATTAGCATGATTTTTATCTTTAATGATGGATTTGGATAATAGTGATCTTAGAGCTTTTTGGCCATTTTTAATCTTTTTATCAGCATATATGGATTTATATTTTCATTAATTTACGCTTTATCAGGACTTTTTCTCAATGAGAACCATACAAAATACACTTTATTTTTCGCATCAGCAATTATGCTAATTTACAGTTTGCTAAGCTTTTTACCAAGAAAAATTGGGCTTTTAAATGGTGGTGAAATTGAAGTTTTTTATGCACTATCAATCCTATTATTATTTCTTCATTTAGTTTTTATTTTAGGTTTTCAAGTAAAAATGAGGCTGTTAAAAAACTAAATAATGCGTGACAAAACACTTAAAGGTTTCACTATGGAAACCCTTATTAAACAGTTCAGTTGCTATTTTATTAACTCGCAGAATCATTATAATGACTTAGTTATTAATATAGCCATCCACAAAATTATCTACTTTCTTCTTAAGTGCCGCGATATGATCATCTGCATTGATTGATCCTTCTGGCAGTTTGTTTTTATCGTAAACGCAACGAAAAATATCCGCACTGACCGCAAGCAATCTTAAAAGATGCGTTGTGTGTTGCCGATTCAATTCCTCTTCTTTTTCCAAGCGTCTTTTTTCATCCTCACTCACCGCTGGATTGTCTTTGTTATGGAGATAAACCTTAATCCCTAATTCAATCATTTCTTTCATGGTTTGAGATGATGAATCATGTCCTTCATCTTTTTTTATTGATTCGAGCTGGTCGATTGTTTTTTGATTTAGATAACAATAAGCCTTGGGCATAAATTCCTCTATTTAACTGATAATGCACATTCCGCACGTCTGTTTTCAATGGTTTTATAGAATTGTACCATTTAATAGTGGGTGTGGAATAGGTGTCTATTGGCTATTTAAAGGCTTTTTTATATCAATAAATAGGTGTGGATTAGGTGTTGATTTATTTTAACTTATTGATTAATATATAAGAGTGTATCAACACCCATGAGCAATTGAGGTGCTAATCAAATTCAAAATGCCAAATCATGGTTAACTGTATGAATAATAAAGGAAATATTTTAGGCAATGACCATTGCGAGGGGTGTGCTGCTTTTGATTTTCTATCCTATTTCATTTTGTATTTAGATCTCATTTTTTCTTTTTGATTTGAATTTATGGTTTTTCTAAGCGTCTCTCAATGGCGCGTTTGTGATTGAATTATTTGAAACTGCCAAAGGAATTGAGTATCGCGTTCAACACCTCTACTGAAAACTGGATAAACCAGCAAGCTCAATGATTTATGGATTGCTGAACAAAAACGTGATCAACTTAAGGTGGAATGTTTCATAGATCATGCAGCATAAAATTGGCTGCATGTGCTTGTTTTGATTTTAAATCTGCTTTGGTGAGTTGAACATGGATTTTATTTAAGCTCAGTCATCTATGCGAGTTTTAAGCGCGCCTTTCAATGGCGTGGTTTTGATTAATTTCATTTGTCCTAATAATCCAAAACACTTAAATTAATTTTTTAAAAAATAGTTAAAATAATGTGATATTTCCATTGAATAAAAATAACAGTTATAGAAAAATTCTTCATTATCCTTCTATAAGAAGGATGTTAAAAGCGCAATTTTTATATATACTATTCCAGTTTTATACGATTGAACATAACTTTAAATTACTAGGATTCACTAATGCCAAAAATAAAAAAAACAGCTTCGGACAAAGAAAAAGAATTAGTCAATATCATAGCTGATGCAAAAAAGAAATTAAGCAAGCTTCAGGAAAAACAAAAAATTGATATAGGTGAACTTGCTTATAAACATGGCCTGAACAAATTTGATTTAACTGCTCTGGACAATGCGTTTAAAAAGATTTCTCTTGAATTGGCTGAAGCTTAATAATTCATTCATTGAGTTAAAATACAACTCGAACCTGCCCCAAAAAATAGAGATTATTTTATCCGTTTTAATTTTAAATTAATGGAATTTAATCATAAAATAATTCCAAAAAATGAATAAAAACATAGGGAAATTATTGAATTTTTAGCGAATTATTGATACTATAGAGGGGTAGTTAAGTCGTGATATTAAACTGCTGAAACAGTCTAATATCACTAATCACCAACACTTACGAGAGTGAAAATGACTAAGCATAACCTATCAAAATTATTATATTCTTTCAAATCCTTTCTTAATCATTCTAAAAGAAAACAGGTTTATCTTAAAACTCTTGAAGCAGATTACATCCGCCTATCCTCTGAGCTTAACCAGATCAAACAATTATTAATTCACATTTAGTGGTGAGCTTTCTAGTTAGATTAGAATAAGAAAGGAGAATTTAGAATGAGCAAACCGGTATGGGTACAAGTACGTTGGAGTGAATCGAGCAAGTTTAAAGATAACGAGCTTATTCCTTTTGCAGATTTTGAGCGTAAGGCTCAGGCTGTTGCGATTCACAAAGGCCGTAAGATGCAACCTATGGAGCAGTATTGCGGATATTACAAGACTAAAGTTAATGTGCTGTTTGATGATGGCAATGAATATGAGTGCCGACTAGATTTAGCCCCGCGCGATACATTGGGATTTCGTGACCATGTTGAGCAGTTGATAAGATATTATGAGAACCAGCTTGATGACTCAGCCGAGCAAGATTATGTGGTTCAGGCATACAAAGAGAATTACGACTTTTTGAAAACGGTTATTTGGGAATAATCTCCCAATAGAACAGGATTGGTTCTGAGATGGGCTAATCCTCTCTTTACAGTACATATACTGTTTTTTAATGGTGTTACTTAACTAGACGAGATAATACGAATGGCAAGTACAATAGCGTGGCAAATTTCTGATGATTTTGATTTGATGGTTGATGATGGTGAGTTTGATTGTCCATCAGAAGCAAATGAGCAGTTTCTCAATATGGTTCAATCGGCTGCGATATCGCACATCCAAGAGAATAACCAAGAAATTTATGCGTTTCTAGATGGTAGCACGATTAAATTCAAAGGGAATTCTTATCGTGTGGAGTCCTCAGCATGAGATACACAAACGTAAGTGACAAAGAATATAAAGGATTTGACATAACCATTTACGAAATGAAGCAAGGCGATTACATTCTTGATGTAAAAAAACCATGCGGTGAGTTGATAGCTGGCTGGGAACACAAGAAAACATTCAATTGCGCAATGATGACAGGTGTTAATTACATTGATGAGATGGTAGCGCGCGGGGTGGAAGCATGATAGAGCAAGCAAGTAAGTAAGTTTCACACTGGGTTGATTCGCAGAATGACGATAGTGTGGCGCAACGGTGAAATGATTAGCTGGGCGCTAGATTGAGCCTCTCTTTGTGATAGGATTGGCAAGTTGGGCTAATTCAAATAATTTACTGCTGAACAGGCAGCAACATTAAAAATTTTGAGGGGTTAGGTATGTAAACTTATCGACAAAATAAAGTTATAACCAAACTCTTAAAGTTTAATCTCTTAAATCTTATTTTCCCTGAGCTAGAACAAATTAATATGATTTAGTTGCAAAATTACCATATAAAAGGTATAATTATGGAATGATATTTGAATATGATACCGACAAAAATAACACTAATAAGATAAAACACGGCATCGATTTCGAAGAGGCTAAGCTTTTATGGTGTGACCCAATGCGATTAGAAATACCGGCCAAAAATACTGATGAGCCAAGATTTCTGATTATTGGGTTAATTGGCGAGAAACATTGGTCTGCTGTGGTAACGTACCGCAATAAAAACATAAGAATTATTTCTGTCAGGCGGGCTAGAAAAGAGGAGGTAGAGCTTTATGAAAGCATCTGAATTTGACGACAAATTTGATTCTGGCGAAGATATAACTGACATGTTAGATCTAAAGGCCGCAAAACGATCTGGATTAGATGTTAAGCGAATCAATGTGGATTTCCCTGAATGGATGATTGAGTCGCTTGATAAAGAAGCTAACAGAATAGGCACGTCACGCCAATCCCTAATAAAATTTTGGATAGCAGATAAACTTGATCACCGAACGTGTTAGGCGCTATTAGATTTAATTTTAATTCAGATTAAGAAATTAAACAGCAAAAAGTGAAATTTAACTTTTTATGGCAATGGTAAAAATATCAAAATTATGATTTATAATCAGATAGTTACGCTAGGTCTGATTATCGAAATAATCAGGGGTTTCGGCCAGCAATTTGCTATTTTAGCCGGTGGCATATTATGCGAATAATCATGCCTGTCAACTTCACTGTCCTATAATAGCTGCAACTTGGCCTGGGAT
>NZ_LNXY01000020.1:110519-452455 GCF_001467585.1 Legionella drozanskii LLAP-1 | reverse complement strand
GGAGACGGAAAGCCTGCTCTTACAGTACTTGAATACAACGGAATTTGATAAGAGGTTAAACTTGGATGCGTAATGAAATGCATCACGTCGTTTATACGTGAAAGAGGAATGCGTATCGCTTTGGTTTGTTCTCCGTATTTGCTCTGCCCTTTTGGTCGTCCAGCACCAGGTCGTAACCCGCCTCGCACCATGATTTTTTATTCTATGATTGATGTACATAAATCAATAATAGAATAAAATAGCAGGCATTGTCAGGTAATTTTTAAGCTTTTTGGTTGAAATATAAATTACCTATTTAGATTCAATCGGTTATGGAGTAGATTTTTGTCATTTAGAGCATTTCAGTAAATTCAAGGCATTCTCCATGAATTTTTTACCATTTTGAAATATTATTTTGGTTTAATTCCTTGAATCAATTCATCAACCCTCTCATCGGTATTCGTAGGTTTTTGACTAAAACCAAATCGATGTTGGTTTAGTAAAGTCCTATAAGTAGTTATTTGATTTTCTTGCGTAGTTTGTTGTGCAAATTGATTTTTTAAGACATCCCGTAGAGAAACAGCTTTGGTTTCAATATCAGATTTTTGCATAAAAACTTCATCTTTAATTTCTTTTAAAGCCTGAATTTTTTTATCTGTTAAACCACTTCTGCCCGTGACAGCTTCAAGTAATTTCCACAACCAATTGGTTTGTTGCAAGCGATTTATCATCAGGTCTAATTGTTTTATTGTGCGTGCGATATCATTTGAACCATCAGGATTATATTGTCGCTCTTCTTCTTTTCCTTGAGTAAAAAAAGCGATGCTATTAATTTTTGCATTAGGCCACGAGGGGCTTTGGTCCTTTAAAGAAGAGTAATTACTAACAAACGCTTGTTTCGCTTCGTCTAGCTCTTGCGGATTTTTAGCCTGTATTTCCACAACAAAAAAATCGGGCTCTTCGGAATTTAAGCCTTTATTATCATTATCGTTTTTTTGGCTCCTAGCCTCGAATATAAATTTTTTGGCATTAGCAAAAGAAGAAAAACTTCGGCCCATATCTTCGAACCTGGGCTTATTAGAGAATATTTGATAGGTCGCCGGTGGCGAATTCTCTGCTTGTTCCTTTAATGTATTGTACTGCTCAATAAGGTTAGCTATTCCCTTTTTTACTTGCTGCACTTTACAATTTAAGATATCTAAGAAATAAAGGCTATCATTTTGCAATTCTTTCATTGAATTTTCAGTCGTCTCAATTAAAATAGCAGATAGCTTCCTTTTGACTATCTCGCCAATTTCTTTATCTCGAAGAGCCTGTTGAACTGATAATAGGTCATCCAAATGGAATCCAGCTAAAAGTATTGGATGAAATTGGGGTTGAGAAGCAGCAACATGCGTAGGCGAGTTATCTTTTAATAATGACATTTGAAATTGAAAGTGAGCAAGTTCTCTCATCCAAAAAGCAAAATTACCTAACTCTCCTATGGATTTATCATTGGCAGTTTGTAAAAAATCCAGCAGCTGCTCAACAAATTTTTCCTTTGAAAGAAATTGAGCCTTAGATATAACAAGGCCTGCTTCCTTTTGGGTCATTCCCTTTTGATTATGCAAAAAATCAAAAAAATTGGGTTCGCCTGCCACAAATTCTACTCTTAAGAATTGTTTATCTTAAATTATAATCTAATTTTCTTATTTTAATATTAAGTATCTAAGCGCTGCGATCAATTTGAAAGTAATTAATAGCTAAATCTATTTTTTTACAGAAAAAGATGAGCTGACTGTGTTTTCAGGGCAGGTTTATTCATTTGAAAAATAAGTTTTATATATCATTAAGTAGATATTATTATTTTCCATTTTTGCAAGGTCTATAATCAGTCGTTCCTATTAAGTTATAAAAGCTGTTTTCCAGTCATGGCCTAAGAGAGTGTAGCTCCAAGCTCATGAGTACTACACATTTTATTTAAAATTTCAGGTAACGATTGTTCTAATGCTTTACTCCAAGCTAAAAAGTAATGGCCATTCGCACCAATATGAAGTGGCTCAACACCAAATCTAGCTGATAATTCTTGAGCAAACATTAAATTAGCATTAGCAGCAGCATACTTCGGTTGTTCAAACAAACCACAGCTTAAATGCAGTTGAACATTTGATTTTTTGGTATTATTAGATGCAATCAGATCGTTTAAGCAGGATTTGTTGCTAGGTGATGGCGATTGCGCAATGATGCCACCAAAGAGATCGGGGTGTTTGAATCCTATTTTAATTGCGGCCGTCCCGCTTAAACTTGCTCCTATCATTACTCTATGGCTTGGGTCCTTTGGCAGCAAAACGCCGGTTGCATTTAATTCAGGAAACAGTACGTCACGAATAAATGTAGCATAATCATCTATCTGTAACTCATAATCAACGGTTCTCCCAGCTCCTAAACCTTGTAATTTTGCCCTTGAGTTGGTTTGAGAAAGCGTTTTTTCCAATCCTGGCAATGTTGTAATGAACACAAAGGCAGTATTAGGCGATAAGCCTGCCATCTTCTCTAGTTCTTCCATGATTCCAATTGACAAATAATTCATGCCATCATTCACCACAACAACCTTCTCTATCAGGCCATCGATTGGTTTAAAAACATGGATAGCTCGGGTGCAATCAGAATAGGGTGAATCATCATTACCATGAAACAGATCGATATTCGACGCATCTCGTTTCATGGTTTCATCGCTCGAATGTAACTTGCCGTCTAATTTTGAATAGAATGTATTATGATAGACAAATTTCGTTTTTGGGTCACTTTGTGGTTCTGGAGGTGATAGTAAGTCTGACCATACCACTGCTTTTCCAGGTAGGCGAGCGAGTTTTGGATTTTCATTGACTCGAAAAACAGTTTCTTTGACTTGAGGGCCTGGGCCCAAAAATGCGGTTCTGTGCTTACTGTATTGATCAGGGCATTGATTGTCTAGGAACCAGAATGGATCTCCCTCAAGGCCACATAAGTTGATAGTTAAATCAGTAAGACCTAATCCAGGAGGATTGCCATCGAGGAATCTTTGATAGGCTACATCTGAACTGTCATGGCGATTCAAGGTTTCAAACTCCTTAACCAATTCTTCATAACGCTCAGACAGTGTGGGAGGATATTCTTGACCCGATTCATAGAGAATTTTATGCACATCTTTCATCAATCTGGTTGCCTCCTCTTTTGCGCTAAGACCAAAAAATGGAGGCAGATCAAATAGAGGGATTCTACCTCTCAGGCTGGGTTCTAGCTGAATATATCGATAATTGATAATTGCATCCCTTAATATAGTGTCTTTCTGGATCATAATTCCGGTATTAGCAATCTCTTCTAATTTTTGACGCCCATCACTTGTGTCATAACCATGAAAATCACCTTGAAGATAGAGGTCTTTTTTAGTACCAGGCTCCTCTGTACTTTCATCAAGCTCATCTTTAGCTAGTAGAAAATAAACGTTACATTCAGAGGGTTTTTCAGGATTTGACTCTATAATTGGCGTACCTAATTTTTCGATTTGTTTCCAAAAAATATCAGACAAAATTAGCTGTCGCTCAGGCTCAGGAGAGAGATCCTTAAAATAGTCAGTATAGGATCGAAGGGCTTGCTGGAAATTATCACCGCTATTATCTGGATAGGGGGGCCATTTATCTAATACTGATAAGGCTTCTATAATGCCTGTGTTCAGTTGAGTTCCTGGGCTAGGGAATACTTCTAAATTTAGTTTATTTGAGAGATCGACGAGCATTGCTCGATTAGGGCCTAGATTCATGAATTCTTCTTTAAAAGCAGCAGCTTCCGACTCTAAAAAAATACCTTCTTCTAATAGATTAATAAGATCTTCATCAGACTCATCATTTAAAATTTGTCGCACACTATTGATAAAATTAGACAATTTATCGCGATCTTGCCTGTAAATAACAGCATATTGCTCTAAAATCGCTGTGGCAACTTGCTCTACTTTGTCACTATAAGCCTCGTCTTCTTCTGTATTGGCGCCACCAACTAAGCCTTTAGGACAAATGCACCTTATTTTTTCGTTACTACATTGACCACATTTGGACATTTTTCCCGCCTTGTACAATTTTTTATCAAATAATTCTACCCCAAACTGCCCTTGTCCCACTAAGGCTATGCTCCAATTAACTAAATCTTTACTCTTATCATTGGCCTAATGTGAAAGTTGACTAGGCTATAATTAGAACGATGGATTGTGCATCATCATTATGCAACGAGAAATAAGGAGATTTATATGAATATCAAATCAACAGTAGCTGGGGTAATAGTTGCTACATCCATGATTGCTGCGGGAGCAAGCGAAGCACGTACGGTGTGTACAACATCGACATGTGGAGTCTGGGCAGTTCCTTCAGAATTTACAGGAACAGGATGGCATATGGTTCCTTGTAATACTATTCTTCCCCGCGCTACAACCTGGCAGCAATATAGTAGTGGAAGCTATGCTCCACCAGTAACAGGAAGGGGCTCATTACTTCTAGGACTATAATTGCTGTACAGTAAGTAGTTAGAAATAGGTTCTGTGGAACAAAAGCTAAAATGCTGTGCTAATCATTGTTTTGGCTTTATTGCATAGAACCTATTCTTGAAGACAAGTCCAATCTCATTCTAAATGGAAATAGAAATAGGTCTGATTATCTTGAGTAGTCAGACTTATAATGCAAGTTTCTTCTCTCTCTAAGCCTAACTTTAAATTAGTTAATTTTCGTAATAATTGAGGAGCAACCGCATAATCGAAATAAAAAACATAAGACTATTCAATCTCTAATTGGGTAGAGCTAAATTATCTGTTATTTTATCGGATACAAATTCAGGGAATAATCGTTCAAATTTTGTAACAAACTTTTTAAGCTTAGTGCTTTCACTCAACGTCTGTCTGTAAATATCCAAAGTATCTAAGGCAACATCTTCGGTACATACACACAATAACTGCTGCACTGCTTTTCGCTCCATATCACTTATTTCTGATTTGTTAAAGAAACAAAAACAGCGGCTCGAATTGATTGTATCGTATTCTTTCAAAAATATTTTCAGCTGAAAAGCAAGTGTAAGAATTTCTTCCTCACTTTGAGCAAATGCTTTGATTTCTAGAATAGGAGTGCCTGAATAACTGCTTTGTAAATCTAAAATTTTATTACCTAACGCATCATAGCTCTCTATAATTTGCTCGTTTGTCTGAGGTAGAAACCAATGAATGAAGCGAGTCCAAAAGGAAGAATGTTGTTTTGCATGATATTGTACTTGAGCAATCATGCGAATAATCAAGGGAGACCATATGCGAACATTCTCAAAATCTCCTTTCAGAACGAATTGCTCTAATAAATTGTCCAATTGACGCAATCTTTTTAATTCTACAGCAAAATCACGCTGATTTTTTCGTACTATCCGCTCTAGCCAAGAGCCATAGGCTTCTGTCTGCATGACTATGTTTTGTTCGTCTAATAAATCCTTAGTAATTGCTTGCGCCAAATGCTTATGATAGGGATTACTTTTTTGAATAAATAGACCTAATTTTTGTGAAAAAGGTAAGGCAGCTATTATCCCTGATTGAATGATTTCATGGTTATTTTCCGGATGAGCTAATTCTTCGTCAGATAAAGGTATTTGAAGTATATTTTGCTCTAATGTATCGGCTAAGCGACGGACATTTATAGTGAGCTGCTGCTCATCAGCGCCTGCGATACTTACATGATAAGTTCGATTAGGAAACACTTTATTCAGGTTATCTATTACTAATCTAAGAGCCTCATCCGCTTTTTCTCTTCCCCTACAAAACCCTTGTTCTAAGGGTATTGTAACCTGATGTAATAACATGGGTTGATCCACTTCATGTAACAATTCTGCCATTAATAGTTTCAGTGAGTCATGTTCTTTCAAGGGGTCTGACCAGGATAGAACATCGCTATGCGTATAAGGTTTAGTTAGTACTTTTGTGCCTAAAGCCACTAACGAGACATCGTATTGCTGTGAAGCTTTTAATAACTGTTCTTGAGTGATGTACTGAGTATTATGTTGTAGCTTATTTGATGTATTTTTGGGGAATAAGTCATCCAAAATAATTACGGTTCCATGAGTACTATCTTCCAATAAGCAAGGGCTTCCATCCAAATCCAGTTCTTGATAGTAAGAGGTATTCCAAATTGCTACTTCGCTATTCCCTGACAATTGACTTAAAAAGTTAGTCCAATATTTAATTTGTTCTTTTGTCGTATTGCCATTAATAACCAGTGTAAATTTGTTTTTAGTAGGAGAATATTTAGGAGTGAGCTGACCTATTATAGTTTGTCTTTGAATAAGAACCTTGGTATCGCTTCTATTAATTGGCTGTAAAAATAGACTCATATAGTAAGTTTGTTGCTCACCGAACTCAGCCCCTGGTTTAAATTGTTCACTATAGGTGAGTTGGTGTTTATTTTGAGGCTCTAATAATGAAATATGTTCTGAAACTAAGGAAGAAGAAGTATCAGCTGCTGTGATTTCTACAAATAACTCCCGTCCAGCAAGTTCTCCTAGATCTTTAGTCCCGATATTCTTTATCGTCGCCTGTAACAACTGTGATTCATTCTCTGCAATAGAGAATTGAGTAGGTTGAGATTCTAGCAATACGGGATATTGTATAGTTAAGTTATTTCTAGTGCCACTGTGTTGATAGGGTTGATTAAGGCGAGTATTTTGTGCTGTGACCATAACCGCAGTAACAAGTTTATATGGCTCACTTCCAGTGTGACTTTGTGGTTCTTTGATGCGAAATAGCAAAGGAGTTGAATCACTAAAATGACTTGTCCCAGCCTGAATGCAGCCGCTAACTTCACCACTTTGCACTAATTCCAAATGTTCCTTATTTTCTAAAACTAATGGAATTAATTCTGGTGGAGATATCATAGTGGTTCCGGTGTTTTCAATTCCATAATAGGCTTTAACGACATCTCCTGGCTCCCATAATCCACCCTCTTCCATAGACTGAAAACAAACATTTCGAGTCACTAATTGATAGGGTTCTTTGTGAAGCGCCGCCGAAGTATCTTGTATAACATGAAAATGAATTTGGCCTACTTTACCTACTGCTCCAGGATATAAAGGGTAGATATGAGTCCCCCCATCCGAACCATCAGGACCATCTATACCTCCTGAAGAATAATGATAATTATAATGGGTATCGCTGACTACATGGCTATGGCTATTACCGTCAGCATCGGTCCAATGTTCAGTACGATACGCCGTATAGGGTTCACTCCATGAATAAGATGCTCCTCCGCGCCCCCCTCGACCACCAGGCCCGCCGGCACCATGCCTTCCTGCTTTTCCTGGTATACCAGCCGATACATTTATTGAAGAAATTGTATCTAAAAGCGCTAAATCCTCATATTTCACCCAAACGTCAACTTTGCCGCCGTTGCCTGCTGGATCACCATTAGAGCCAGCTTCCCCCTGCCCCCCATCTCCGCCCGAGCCACCATTACCTCCAGAACGGTACATACCCGCATCGCATCCATCAACGCCGGAAGTGCCATCATAGCCATCTGCACCTATTTTGCCATCAATACCATTGCCACCTACTGCTAATAAGCATAGCTTTTCGTCAACAGGGATAGTGGCATCATGAGAGCCTTTAATATGAATTGTGGAATCATGGTTATCACTAAGTTCAATGTCTATCTCGCCCGCATTTCTACTAGGAAGCGTGCTGGATACGGAAATAGTTAGCATAAGAATTTTTCCTAGCTGGTTAAGGATGGATATCAAATACTTGTCCGGAGGCTAATACCCCGGAAAAATATAATTCATGAGCATAACGATACAACTTGAAATAAGCTTTATCATGACAATAGCCACCATAGTGTAAATCAACGAATAAAGAGCGATGAGGTGCAATATTTACTTGATCATCTAATCTTTGGTCATATTGAATCCATGCTAAAGCCGGTTTATCAGTGAGGTTATTTAGGCGTAACTCACATTGAGCAATTGCGCTATAGCTGCAAAAAAATAAGACTGCCCCTAGGATAAGGTGTCGCACGATAAGCTCCATTCAAAAATTTGCGTTATTATTTTTCTAACTCATTGATCAAATAAAATAATTTATTCAAGGTGTCGTTTTTCACTCTGAAACTCGCGAAGGTCGCTTTTTCCTTACTATCGGCAATATGATTCGCAAAAGTAATCACCCGATTATCCTTCTCAATCCAGCCTACGAACCATCCGTGTTGCAGCGATAGTTTTTGGTTTTGGTCCTTCGTTAACTGTCGACCATTACCTGTTTTTCCATAGAGTTTCCAACCGCCCGCTAATTCTTGGATATAAAGAATATCTTTAGTCATAGTGAACGCTTTTTGGCTCAGAGGTAATTTTTTATTGATTATTTCTTGGAGAAACAGAATTTGCTCTAGGGGTGAGATAGCAAGCGAGCTTGAAAGCCAGGCATGGGTTAAGCCATTATTCTGACCTTTGTCGCCAGAGACATCCCCATTACCGTAGTGAAATGCATCAACATAGTTTTTAAAACGTTTCATGCCTAATTGTTGCGTTAACACTTGCGAATACCACAGACAGGAATCTCTTATCCAACTATGCGGGTTATGAGGATATTTCCAGGTATTGAGGTAAAGTTCATATTCTTTTTTGTAGGGCCATTCAGGATGTAGCGCATCTTTTAATATTCCTGAATCGAAACCCATAAGACTCAAGGCAATTTTAAAGGTCGATTGCGGCGCAAAGCGCTGGTTGCAATCCTTGCCTTCCTGCTTAAGCAGGGTTTGCTCTTCATAGATCAAAAAGCAAGAGCCTTGAGCCCAAGTACTCACACAATATAATAGCGTCATACCTAGAATTGTAGATATTTTCTTCATAAAAAACTCCAACTTCGATGTCATTGCTAGGGGTACAGCAAAAGCGACTGTACCCCTAAGGTGATTTATTGATTGGTACTATTTAGACTATTCATTGCGACCTTGCGAAATACAGGGGCCGCTAACTCTCCACCGGAGGTCAAGGTCTCGCCATTTTTGCTTAAATGACCGTCTTCAATCACGACCACCATGGCGTAACCTGAGGAATTTACTGGTAGATATCCAGCAAACAAGGAAAGTTGTTTACCCTGAGCAACATCCGTATTTTCTGCAACTGTTCCTGTTTTACCAGCGACGCTAACACCAGGAATCGCAGCTAGTTTTCCATTTCCATTAATAACAACGTTCTCAAGGATATGATTAATTGAGCTTAGCGTTGTTGCTGAAATAATAGGGGGCTCTCCTCCTTTGAATGAACGTCCTTTGTTAGCAAGAATGGCGTAGGATTTTGTTAAGGAGTCAATCGTAACGGGTATATTCTCACCCACCGAAACCATTGCCAATTGTAATTCGTCACTTTGATTTGCTTCTTGCCACCAACTGTTCATGTCAAAACCAAATTCAGAGAGTTTTTTACGAATCACTGCTGCTCCAGCTTCCTGGGAAACCTTAATAAGGCATAAATTACTTGATTTTGCGATAGCCTCTGCCAATGAAATGGGGCCCTTATTGACGTAGTAATCTGTAAAGGTTCTACCTTCTATCGAATAGGGGGAACGGCAATCATAGTTTTTTGTTTCAGAGCTGCTCCCGGAATCAATCGCTGCGGCTGCAATAAAAGGTTTTATCGTAGAACCAGGGGCAAAAACACGTGACTTCCAACTGCGCTGATTCTTGCCCGATTCAGCAAAAGCAATTATATCCCCGGTTTTGGCATTGGCGATAGCAATAACCCCCGATTTTGCATGATATCGTTGCACAGCGATTTTAATTTCTTTCTCTGCAATGTTTTGAATTTTTCGATCTAAATGGGAGATATCGACTTCTTTTCCCTTAGAATTAGTCAAGGCTCCTACTGCTGAATAGGCAACAGAGATTTGGGCCAAAATAGCCACTCCCGCAAAAACTCCCCCTAACAATAAGGATTTTGCTGTATTAAGTGGATAAGCTGATAACATTGAAATTCTCCTGATAATAAAAGTACGGTCTTCGTTGTCTTTGCCCAACGCCATACCTACCGTGCATGCAATTTCTCGGTGAGATAGCTTGGAATTTTGAGCCGCTGTCTGTACAACATCAAACAGACAGTGGCCATAGTCATAGGTCGAAATTTTTGGCTGGCCAACCAATACTTCGTCACATGAAAATTCTTGTAATTGGCTTAAGATACGAGCCCATCGCGAAACACCTGGATTTGCAAAGAAAATGATCCGCAGAACCTCAATAAAATAGGCCCATAGGCAATCACCATTACGATGATGTTGGCCTTCATGAGCAATCGCAATCTTCACATTCTTGGCAGAAGACAATAAGGATAGAGGTAATACGATATAAGCTTTGTTAAATAGAAATACTGAGAAAGGGATATGGCAGCGGTGAGAGACTTTAATAACTAGTTTACCGGATGTTCGATAAGGAACTGCTTCAGCTAATAGAGTTCTTAAGTGCCTCATAGCTGACAGTACTTGATAACTGCGTAACAAGATAAGCAAAGCAAACACTAGATAAATGAGCTGGCAATAACTCATATTATTCATTAACAAAGTAGCGGTTGATTCAGGAGCTCTTAGCGAAGATTCAGCCTTTAAGATGGGTTGATTCACATACTCTTGCACATCAAAGGATACATAGTGCTGTTGCTCAAGTTCAGGAGATCGGTTTATGCAATGGACGATTAATGGAGAAATCACACAACTAACTAATAAAAGACGAGCTAATTTGAGTTTAAAAGACGGTTGATTCGCAAGCCAACGACCCCCGATCACCCACGAGCTTACTAAGAGTAAGCAATGAATACTCAATAAAATTTCTAGAAATAACATGGCTAGGCCTCGATTTTTTTTGCAGAAGTTAACAATTGCTTAAGCGCTTCCTCAATGGCTTGAATATCATCCTGTTCTAACTTTTTGGCCATCAAAAGTCTTTGCACCAGCGCCACAGGCTCGCCATCAAAAACATTAGTTACCATATGCTCGATACAGGTCCCTTCGTATTCAGCTTTTGTAACTATAGGTACAAAAACATGGGCAAAAGAGCTTTTTTGGCATTCAAGAAAACCCTTTTGTTCAAGCACTTTTACTACGGTTGCCACAGTGGTATAAGCTAAAGGTCTTTCTTTGGGCAGATGTGAAACAATCTCTTTAATAGTTACCTTATTAAGGCTCCAAATAATATTCATTAATTCAAGTTCTACCTCTGTAAGGAGGCGATCGTGAGTAAACGCGTTAGATCCTTTTTTTGTTGACATTTTTTCTCCAAACTAAATAAAACATGATCTACTATATTTTTAGTAGATGCTACTATAAAAATAGTAGAGTTGAAATAGTTCGGAAGATTAATTTTTTAAAGCTTATGAAATTGTTAGGCTGGGATAAGTTAGAATTGGGTAATCATCAACAGTTAAATGATTGAAGAATGTATAAAAAACACGCTGAACTCCTTTGTAGTATTGGACTATAATGCTTCGAGACGGCGCTAATGCGCCTCCGCGGGACGAACGGATTAGAAACATATAAATTCCATTTTTCAACAAATACTTAGGGTCTATTGGAAGGACATGCCGCGGGACGGCGGGGAGGAGCAAATGTTAACAGTCCCTAGTTACAAGGTACTTCTGTTTGACTCTTTTTAATAAACAGATAAGTCATTGATAGGTCGACCTTGCATAATAATACAAATAGCGAGCTTACCTTCTTGAACTGCTTTGTGTTAGAAATCGGTTTAATTGCCCCCGCTACAAATTTTAATCCAATTTGTCAATATTTGGTTATTTTGTTAATCAAACTATTGTATTATGTTTCAACTGCTTAATTAATGTACGCTCACCTTATGTGCCCTATTATTATCGATGTTACTAATATTCAAGATTCTCAGATTGATGAGCTCATAAGCTATCGAGCTGGCGCTCCTTCTATCAAACCGCAACTCGTTCCAACTCATCGAGTCACCGATGATTCTAAAAAACAACTTTCCTATAATCGGTTTCAAGCCTTGGATAAGAAAGAACAGTTTAGAAGAAAATTACTAATGGCCTTAGAAACGGAATGGGCTAAAATTTATTCGCCGGAAGTCACTGCAGAATTAATAAAATTATTTGTTTCCTATACAGAAACTATAGATCACGATGGCGGTCTTATTTTTGGCGGATTAATTAATAAAGAGATATTTCAAGGATTAGTTAATTGCTACGATAAGTTGTTAGGTGAGAATGGGAGTAAAAGTTGGATTCACTCCTATTTAAATCTAGGAAATCATCCTGATTTTTTAAGCAATAAAGAATTTAATCAAGCCTTTTTACATCCTTTATTGATTGCACTAATTGCTCACGCATGCGGGGGAGCTATTCGAATAGTCGATGCTAGGGCTAAAGATGCGGAACCATTGGAAGTCCGGGCGCAAGATAATATGCTGCATATTGATAACACGCCCTTTCGCAGAGAATTTAAAATAATTGTGACTTGGGAAAGAGGTCATGCGAGTGGGCCCAAAGGGCAAAATTTTGTCTACCTTCCCGGCACTCATAAAGGGGTTAGAGATTGTTTCTATTCGGAAGATAAAGGGTATTGGTCCACAGAAGATGCCTCTATTTTTATACAAGAAAACACAGTAGAACAAGCTTTTGAAATCCAAAAAAAGGTCTTGAATACTGAGCATCCTCTCGTGGTAGAAGTTCATAATCCAGACAAACCAACCACGACCGTATTTGAAGCAGGAGCTTTGGTGCATCATCGGTATCGCACCGAAGAAAAAAATATACCACGGAGTTGTATTATTGTTGCCTTCCACCGCGCAGAGGATAATCCCGGACAACTTTTAAGCCAAAAAGAAGACAGCTCTGAAAATAAACTTTTCCATTTACTAAGTCATAAAAGCACCGACAATAATGATGAGGGTTTTATTACAGTCCTTGCGAAGGATTGTGCGGCTATAGCCAATAAAATTTTAGAAATTAATGATGAAAAAAATAGTGCGGAAATTATCAAATTTGAATCTAAGGTATTGAATGAAATTCAATTTACTGCTTGGAAAAAAACTGTAGTAGGTGCCCCAACGCTTGAACAATTAAAAATTAACAAAAATCATTATCCGATAATTGGTGCATCAGTTAGCAATGATGAATTTTTCGATATTATCGTGAACAAAATGATGATTTTTGATAAGCATGGACCCTTGGATTTAATCCTTTATGGTGACGGGCATGAAGAAATTCGTAAATGGGCTAGAAATCGTATCCGCGAAATGAAACCGGAAAGATTGGCAACTCGTTTTGAGCAATATAGGAATTTATTAAAACAACCCGAAGCCTCAGATTTGATGACGCCAGTGCAATTGGCCAATGAATTAGAAAATCTATTAAAATTTATTAAACAGTTGCCCATTAATATAAAAGCCCAAGCACAGTTAGCGAGTCATGAAAAAATTTCAGAAATAGATGCTTATCGATCTTTAGAGCAATTGATTAGCGATCTAAAAGAGGCCATTGTTCGTTGCGATTCTCGCCAGAGTTTTTTATCAACTAGCTTGTTTGCTTTTTGGACTTATGATGAATTATCGTTACTTCATGGTGACTTACCAGAAGAGTTAAAACAAACAGGGCAAAAACTTTTAGGGAATTATGTCGCTACGGGTATTCTAATAACCAAGCAAATTCAAAGAGATTTAGTCAAAGTAACTAACCCCGATTTATTGACTGAAGATCAAACACAGAAATCCTCTGCCCATTTATCGCAATTTTTTCAAAACATAAGACTGCAACGACGACCCACTATTGCACCATCAAGTAATGACCAAACAATGGTAAGTCCTGATCCCGACGCAATCAACGTACCACGATCTTCGATATAGATAGTCAATAGTTCGATGTCTAAACGATGGACGAAGCAGAATTTTATGAGTAATTGCCACAACAATTTGGAATAAATGCTTTGATTAACAAACGGTTCGAGAAAAACTATAGACACTGTTGAAAATGAAGGAAACTGCTGTGAACATCAAAGAATTACAAGCCGCTTTAAACCTTAAGAAAGCAACGTTGGATGATTATCCTACTATCCAAAACATGGCAAGGTTTTATGTCTACGATCTCTCGCGTGACTGTGGTTTTATTTCAGACGATTGGGCTTTTCCTGCAGATGGACTTTATGAGAGCTTTGATTTTAAAAATTATTTTGAAGAACCGACAAGAAAAGCGTTTCTTATCAAGGTAGGCAATGAACTGGCAGGTTTTGCTCTGTTAAATCAAGCAGGACATTACTCTGATACTGTATGGAACATGGGGGAATTTTTCATTATTGCCAAGTTTCAAGGCAAAGGGTTGGCTTATTTGGCTGCTTCTGAACTATGGAAAATGCATCCAGGGTTATGGGAAGTTTCAGTGATACCGCAAAACAAGCGTGGACTTAGCTTTTGGCGTAAGTCTATTTCAAGTATCACAGCCGGCAATTATCAGGAAGCAATTAAACCGATAAATTATGATACGCATCAATCCAATCGAGTTATTTTTCGTTTTGATAGTAGTACACAAGGTTATAATGAGACTTTAGAAAATAAAAAAGAATATTTAATCCAATTTGTTGACGAACTTGATGAAACCACAGAAAAAAGAATGACAAAAGGCTTTGTTGACTATGAGGCTCAGCATGGTATAGACGTCAATTATCGTCGCTTTTCTCTAACGATCTCCAATGAACAAGGAGTAATTTTTGGAGTAATTAATGCTTTTACAGCTTTCTCGGAAATTTACGTGGATGATATCTGGGTAGACAGTGCTTATCGTGGTAAAGGCTATGGCAAACAGTTATTGCTTGCTCTTGAAAATCACTTTAAAGATCAGGGATTTAATAATATCAATTTAGTGACCAGTGCTTTCCAAGCGCCAGAATTTTATAAAAAATGCGGCTTCATAGCAGAGTTTACGAGAATAAATAAAAAAAATCCCAAGTTGAGTAAGACCTTTTTCGTTAAATTTTTTAACGAAAAATTTGAAACTCAAGGTATTATTAAGGCAAGCTCATCGTGAATAAAAACTTCTGGAAATATTCTAGATAAAGCCAGTTTCGATGACCTCTTACATCAATTCATAGAGATGACTTCATGCAATTAGGGTTTAAAAGAATTATTTTTATGGGGTTTCTGCTTTGTATTCCGATATTTTCTAATGCCACAGTATCCTGTACTGATCAGCGTTTAAAAAAACGAATATTAAATTTCATGGGCAAATTTCATATTCCGGGTGCCGCTGTGGTTATAGCCAATCATGGGAAATTAAGAACCTGTCTATTTGGAGAAGCTGTTCCTAAAAAACATGTTCCAGTTTCCGAAAAAACAATTTTTGAATTAGGGTCGATTACTAAAACCTTTACTGGGTTAATACTTGCTAAAGAAGTCATCTCAGGCAAAATACGATTAGACCAAGCAATTCACCCTGATCTTAAAATACCTCATTCTGCTAACATTGGAAAAATATCCTATTTGGATCTTGCTAGCTATACCTCAGGCTTAGCTTTCAATGTTGAAAACTTAGCTTACAATGCCTCATCCTCTTCACAAAACCAAATTAAGTTTCGTAATTATTTAAAACACTATGTTCCCCCTTTCAAGCCTAAAAGTTACATGCTGTATTCAAATGTTGGTTTTGGGCTTTTAGGTCAAATTTTGGCTAAAAACGAACAAACTTCCTTAACTGAACTCATGAGGATTGAAATTTTATCTCCGCTAAACATGAATTCCTCGGGTTTAGATCTCAGTGATGAAAATCAAAAATACCTTGCGCAAGGCTTTACCGAACATGGAAAACCCATTCCTTATCATCCATCCGGCTTATTTGGTGGTTCATGGGCAATGAGAGCTTCTGTTAAAGACATTCGTTCTTATTTAAATGCAGCGCTGGGTGAACGCTCTACCCCGATAAAAATACATCAGGCTATGCTGCTAACTCAAACAGCTTACTATGATATGCCTCATGAGGAAACGCAGCTTGGTTTAGGTTGGCTTATTACACCGCTGAATAAAGCAAGCGCCATCCAAAAGTTAACTCATCAACCAGCCCATTATCAATTTATTCCTTATCAAATAAAGAAAATAAAAAAATCAGAATTCAATCCCAATGCACTAATCGGAAAAACAGGAGCCACTGATGGGTTTCGAGCTTATCTCGCTGTTATTCCTGCAAAAGGTACAGGCATTGCGATCATGATTAATCGTTTCACCCCTTCAAGTGGTGCCTTAATTAATTTGGCGAATAAAATCTTGCTTGAAGAAAGTCATATCGCATTTTGAAGGAATGATGAAAGCTGCATTTAATTTTGCATTAAATAATCACAACTTGTATAATCAGTGACATTTAATTTTACTAGATAATTATGAAAGAAATCTTTGACAAATTAACATCTGCAAATGAGGTAAGACAGCTTGCTATAAAATTAGATGTGGAAAATAAACAGAATTTATTCGACTACATTATGGACCCAAGCGTTTTGTCTAAGTTTTTAGGGAATACCTTTGCTTTTTTTGATTTACTTACAACTTTTCCTGAGAATAAAACGAAATTAATTGATAACATATTCTTACCGCCATACCTGAAAACAATAGTGACCTGTGGTTATGATGTCGAGAAATTAGGTTTATGGTGTCCTGAGGGACGAAAACGCTTATTTGAATTCATTGCGAATCCCGCCTACTCGAACAATGTATCCCTTAGTCCAGAATACATTAAAAAATTCGTTAACCTATTTCCTCTCTATCAAAGTAACTTGTATCAGCATCTTATCTGTACTGCTAATTTAGAAAAAATAATGAATAGTACTTACAATGTTAAATTGATTGTCGAAGCTTTTCCTGGCTGCAAAGATGAGCTATTTAAGCTAATAGTTAAACATAAAATTTTGGATAGCCTGGTAAAAAAACCATCTGATTTAAAGACCTTGCAGGAAATCTTTTCTCATTACCCGTTTTTAACCAACTTAACTTTGGATGAGGAAGATTTTAAAACGACAGAAAATTGGAAAGAAAAAAAATGTAAGGAGATAAAGAAAGGATATTTAGAACTACCTAATCTAGCCTTTGCTCGTGGAGCAGGAATAGGCTTCTTCTGTAGTTTAGAGCTCCCCGCTGAAATGGGTGACCATGTTGGATCATTTCTAGATGAGAAAGCTGCTCTACAACTTGCAAGGTCTAGCAAGTTGATTTTTCAAACAGCAGAGGGTGAACAAATTAAGAGTAGAAAATTCGCTGTGCAAACAGAGAAGGAGGATGGCAATTCTCCAGCAGCAATGTCAATTCATGCTTAACTCAAAGAAAAAAATCCTCCGATTAAATCGGAGGAAATGAGAAGATTGTTCTAGGTTTAGTTGTTAATGTTATCGCTTAATAACAATAGCCAAGATCATTATTCCAACAAGTTGGGGAATATCCTACTGAGTAATAACTTGCCGGGTAATAGTTAGAATAATAGACGGTAGGTGTTACAAATGATGAGCCTTGATAGCTTCGAATGCAACCACCTTCAAAACTCCTATGATAGCCACACCCACATCCATCCTCTGCATTAGCACTAGAAGGGTAGCCAGCTGCTAAAGATAACAAACCCGCTGTAGCTACTAACCGTAATAACTCTGAAAATGATATAGAATGTGTTTCCATGGCATCCTCCTTAGTACGTCGTTGATTGCCATCCTAATAAGTATAGTGCACAGCCTACTTAGCCACGAACCAGGAGAATTTCTCAACTCTCTGCGTAAGGAAATTTTTGCCATTCAAAATGGAAATGACAGTTTTTATTTTTTCCCACAAACGCGTTGGCCAATCCAAACAGCTAAGGCCAAGGTTGATATGACGGCAAGAACAACACTATAACTTTGCCAGTCTGGTCCTACTAAAGTTAAAGCATCAGGAGAGTGTAGAATGGAAAAAGGAATAGCGAGTAGCACATCCATTAAAGCAGAGCCAGCAACCAAACCACAGGCAATTAAAATTCCTTTTTGTTTGCTCGAATGTTTTTCTTCGTTAGGTATAGCTCGTTTATTGATACGACGATGAACGACCATGGCAATCATTCCTCCTAAAAACAGTGGAAAGGATGAAGAAATAGGTAAATACATGCCAATGGCGACACCTAGAATTGACAGTCTAAAATAACGATCACCCTTAAACAGAAAATTCACTACCAGAATTAACAAAATAACCCCTGCGCCAATGAACATCATTGTCCAAGGCAGTGCATTGCGAAAAACTGCTTCAGTGATCGCTGCCATTAAAGCTGCGGTAGGAGCAGGCAGTGATTGACTAACATCCATGCCCTCATGCGGCATAACCCCTGCTATTCCATACACTTCAAACAGTAATTGCATCACTGGAGGAATGACTAAAGAGGAAATCACCACGCCCAGTAACAGCATCACTTGCTGACGCCAAGGAGTAGCTCCCACTAATTGGCCGACTTTTAAATCCTGGGTGTTATCATTAGCAATCGCCGCGATTCCAGTAACTACCGAACCAATAATAATCGTGATTGCCTCTGCGGCCTTGATTTGCTCATCGGTCAAGGGTAATGGTAAGGAATGATTAATTAAAGTCAGTAGTAATGAGGCAGCAAAGAGCATCCCGGCAATTACTACAGAACTTCCTGGGCTTGCAGTGACTCCAACCATACCGGAAAAATATCCGGTAATGACTGAAAATAAAAAGCCAATCACTAATACATAAAGCACCGCCGCAAAAACTAAGCTAGGTCCATAAACTTTATCAAGCCCAACTTGTGATAAGGGAAAAATGAATTGAAAGAACAAAAACAAGATAGCACCCATTAAGAGAACCCCTATTAAAATAAAGGGCATGGGAATATCTCGATCTGTACGAGGTAATTGTTTGTCTTGGCGACTTTTAGTCATAAAAGCGCTAAATGAAACACTCATACTTTTCGCCAATGGTTTTATTAATTTGATAAAAGTCCAAGTCCCTGCAAACAGCATCGCTCCAATTCCCAAATAGCGCATTTCGCTATTCCATAAAAAAACTGCCGCTTTCTCAGGGGGATAATGAATGAGGTAATGGGGGTAAAATTGACTAACAATTGGCATAGCAATTAACCAAGAAATGACAGCACCCAGAAAAATACTGATCGCCATTTCATGACCGACTAAATAACCAGCTCCGATCATGGTCGCTGAAAAACCCACACCAAAACCAAATAAAGATCGTTTAGCGGTAAACCAAAAAGTCCAAGTACTGGCAATTATTTTAAAACCTGATTGGAATAGCTCGATTAATGCGCCAATTGCACCACCAAGAAAAATATCGCGAATACCTGCTTTTTCAGCGGACGATTTCAGTACCTCTGCTATTGCTCGACCTTCAGGAAAACGCAGTACAGGCTCATTAACGAGAACACGTCGCAAAGGAATTGAAAATAAAACACCTAAAATTCCCCCACAGGCTGCAATAAAGAAATTAGTTAAATAATCGAATCCATCCCAGTATTGAATAATAATGAGAGCAGGTATCGTATAAACAATTCCTCCAGCAACAGCCTCTCCCGCAGACGCTGCAGTTTGTACCGCATTATTTTCAAGGATGGTTGGATCCTTAAATAAGCGCAAAATTCCCATGGATATAATCGCAGCCGGAATCGAAGCGGAGGTTAAAATACCTAATTTAAGTGCTAAATACGCATTCGATAGCGCCAATAACACAGTCAGTATTATCGCTAACACAATGCTACGCACTGTTAGTTCAGCGACTTTTTTATCCGCGGCGATAAACGGAATCGAGTCACTCATCGGTTACCCCAGACAGCGTTCACTACTTCTGGACGCAAGAAATTTTTAAGTTCAACTTTAGAAATTTCAACCGTTTGCGGACCGTAAACATAAGCGGCTACTTGATAGGTATCAAACACAATGGCAAGGCCATTTTTAGTAAAAAACCAATTCTTATAATTCTCAGCGGTAGGTTGAGTTCCTTTAGTGACCCAATCTTTATCTGAGATTTTTTTCTTCATAATCGATTCGCGACTCAACGCTGCGATTTTAGTTAAATAATCACTATTTGGTTTAAATAGTTGCTCCAAATTTACAACCAAACCCTTTAAAAAATTTAAGGATTTGACCTGATTCGCAGGATGAGCTGCGCCCCGAGAGTAAGTGGAAATTGAAAACAACAAACTTAGAGCCTGTTTGTTCTGAAACTGGGTCTTATAATCGATATATAGACTATTTTTTCCCGGCACATCCGCAGGCAATTTTGCCTCATTTTTCGGGGTATCTACCTTTTGCAATGCTTCGATAAGAGTAAGGACAGCGGTATCAATCGATTTGTCTGCAAAACCTTGAGGGTATTTAATTTGCAGGTCCATTTCAGCAGTTTCTTTTTTAATCTCAACTGTCTTTGGAACTAAGGCCCATGAACCCAGGGAAAAGCACAGTAAGATAGTCGCGTAAATCAATCTTTTCATTGACAACCCCTTAATTCAACCATTCACCTGCCACCATTGTACTGTGAGGCAGAGGATAACCAAAATAATAACAAAGCGCTGCGCTATCCTTCACAGACCAACGCACCAAATCAGCTGCTAAGCCTACAGCAATCGTTCCAGTTTCTTTCTCCACACCTAGAGCTCTTGCTGCTTGATAAGTAACACCAGCCAATGCTTCCTGTACTTTGAGGGAGAAGAATTGACAAGCCATGTTTAACATGAGTAGCAAAGAAGTTGTGGGAGAAGTGCCGGGATTTGTATCAGTAGCAATCGCCATTCCCACGCCCATTTCACGTAAAAGATCCACGGGCGGCTTAACTGTTTCGCGCAGAAAATAAAAGGCACCGGGTAATAGAACTGCAACCGTTCCACTGCGCGACATAGCTGCCACGCCGGATTGATCCAAATGCTCCAAGTGATCGCTTGACAGCGCCTGCAAATTAGCTGCTAATTCACTAGCTCCAAGATTAGATAGCTGCTCCGCATGACATTTGATCGCTAACGATAATTCTTTAGCTTTGATAAAAACCTGTTCTGTCTGTGCCAGGCTAAATCCAATGGATTCGCAAAACACATCGACTGCATCCGCCAAACCAGTATCTGCAACAGCAGGCAACATCTCCGAACATAGAAAATCCACATAGCCTTGTTTATTATTCAAGTATTCCAGAGGTACTGCATGCGCCCCCAGAAACGTGGTTTTCACTCTCAAACCACTCAGCTCACCTAGGCGTCTGGCCACGCGCAGCATTTTAAGTTCAGTTTCTAAATCAAGACCATAGCCCGATTTAATTTCAACAGTGGTCACCCCTTCAGCGCGCATGGCTAAAATTCTAGGTAAGGATTGCTGTAATAAATCCTCTTCTGAAGCGGCGCGAGTTTGTCTGACCGTTGATAAAATACCACCCCCGGCCTTGGCAATCTCAGCGTAACTTACTCCCTCAAGGCGTTGCTTAAATTCATTGGCGCGCTCACCTGCGTAAACAAGATGAGTATGGCAATCAATCAAACCCGGTGTGATTAATTGATTTCGACAATCATCAATAACTTTAGCCTGTTGTTGATACTCCGAAGGCAACGCTTCATGAGCCCCACACCATACAATTTTCCCCCTAGCAATGGCGATAGCTTGATTCTCTAATTGCGTGCCTTCAGCCGTGATGGTCGTTGCATTAATTAATAATCGTTCGCAGAAGTTCATATTGACTCCCAATCTGGCACTTGATGTGGGGCAATGAGCCATGATTGATGGTGGCTTTTATCATAAATATCCCATTCTTTAGACACATAGAGATCTTTCTCAATATCTAATAGTAACCAACTGAGAAACAACGCCACTGTCGCTGGGGATAATAATTTGTTTTTCTGATGTAAAGCCTGAAAGAAATCACGTTTTTCAAGATCCATAAACTTAGCGTGACGAATTACACTTTGCATATCCGTATCAATAATACCAGGCATTACACTGGCCACCGAAAAATGAGGGTTTTCGAGTTGCCAACAGCGTGTCAGCATTGCTAAAGCTGCTTTCGAAACACAATATCCAGACCAACCAGTCACAGGAAAATAAGCCACACCTGAACCAATATGAAGCACGCGTCCTTGCTGTACTTGAGGCATGAGCGCTTGCGTCAAAAATAATGGCGCGTTTAAATTCGTGGCGATTATTTTTTGCCAAGATGCTTCATCAATAGAAGCAACAGGATCCATCGGTTCGATAATACCGGCATTATGAATTAGTCCTTCCATCGCTGGGAATTTTTGCACGTAGGAAGTAATTTGTTGACGACCTTCAGCATTTGATACATCTGCACAAAAATAACTAATTAACGGTGAAAAGCTTGCTGTTTCCGCGAGTGCCTGTTCGCGTCGGCCTACGATGATTACTTCTTCGTTGCGAGCAGCCAAAGCATGAGCTAAAGCGCGACCTATCCCTGATCCACCACCCGTAATTAGAAACATCGTATTCCTCATTAAACTAATCAGACAATAAGCTCAATTAACGGTAAATTTCAATCTCATTGAATTGTTGATTGACCTTATTAAAATTGTGGCGATAATATCAGACCTAAACTCAATTCGCACGATTTTAGATTAACAAACAGACAAAAGCCCTGTTGAAATACATCCCACAAACTGGCAAAGTGATAAGTCTTGAGTATGTTAGATAACTATTTAATGCAAGGAGTGTTATCAATGAAAAAATCCATGCTATGCGCAGGATTAATGACTATTTTAAGTACAACAGTGTATGCTGAAGATAGTAGCAAATCAATGAATGTAAACCCTGGACAAACAATGTCTGGCTCTGCAAATGCTCAATCAAATAGTTCCACCTCACAAGGAGTCGAAAACGTCGCTTCTGATAATGTACCTACCCCTTCACCCAAAAGGCCTAATGATAAAGGTACAAAAACGCCATCAAATATCGCTCCAACGACGCCAACATCCAGTAACCCTGGAGCAAAATCTTCATCTCTGGAGAAGCGAAATCCAGCTAACGCTGCAAAAAAAACCATTAAGGCCAGTAGACATGCATCAGCCACAACTACAATGCCAGTTAGTGATGCCGCGCAACCGACTACTACTAATACAACAGCGCCTGCTGCCGTTACAGTAACGCCTGTTACTGGTACAACAACGCCTGCTACTGGTACAACAACACCTGCTACTGGTGCTGCAACACCGGCCACAGGTACAACAACGCCTGCTACTGGTACTGCAACACCGGCCACAGGTACAACAACGCCTGCTACTGGTACTGCAACACCGGCTGCTGATACGGCAACACCTGCTACAGGTGCAACAATCCCTGCAGTTGGCGGCACAGCGACAGCCACGGTGACACCACCTCAACCACTAAATTGCAACTACCGTATCCCTGCAGAAACAACTCACATTGAACAGACTATTGTAATGAAATGGGCTGAAAATGCTGCAGAACAATCTTTTGATTTTGACCATAATACGATTGACAATCAGTTGTCCTCCTTAAAATCCTGTTACACAGAGCAAGGTTGGCAAGGTTTCAACGATGCTCTACAAAAATCCGGTAACCTGAATGCAATTAAATCACAGCAACTGATGGTGAGTTCAATGGTTAATGGAGAAAGTAAAGTAATAGAAATTAAGGACAATCAATGGAAGGTCGTCATTCCTATGCAAGTGGTATATCAAAATGATAAAGAAAAATTAACCCAACCACTTACCATTAATTTAGTTGTCGGTCGAAAGATATCCGGCGATTTAGGTATTATGCAAATGATTGCCATTCCTCGCCAGACAACAACAAGCCCGGCTAACAATAATACGGGAGCAGCACAATCAACTCAAGAAAATACGGGTACTCCAGAAAGCCATCAACCATAAAATGTGCCCCGCGGTCGAAGCCGCGGGGGCTCCTCTGATTGCATACCTCGTGCAGGTTGGGTCTTGGCCTGAGGTATCTTCATTTTTTTTTGAATAATATTACAAGCCTAATCCAGTGTTTTACTGAACCGTTCAGCCTGAGGAGGAGCGCCAGCGACGTCTCGAAGGCCTGTCCTGAGGCCCTCGAAGGACTCAGCCCGAACGGAGCGAGCTACTGATTGGAGCAAAAGCTATTTTTGTTTAAAAAAAAGTGACCATACCTCAGGGTCTCGGCCCAACAAATTCATTGCCACAAAGAGGTCTTCCTAACAAAGCCTATCTAATTGCTCCACATACGGTGGACCAAACTACGAACAAAAATTCATAGAGCAATGCTATGCTATTTAAAAATGAATGACATAACGGAGTATGAAATTCGTACCCTGTGCGCGATTTCTCGCATCGGCCTCGAAGTATAAGTTAAAGAATAAAAATTGGTTTTTTGTAAACCCATAGAGCATTCCTGGTCCAAGAGCCCAAACTTTCTCACGCCTTCCCGGAACACTCACATCGTTAACTCGGGTGTCTGTAAACTGGTAAAAGAAATAGCTATTTAAACCGAGATGAAGTTTTTCAGTGACTGCATAATCCGTTGCAATATCTGCATAAACGGCTTGGCCTGCTTGTGTTGCATAGACTGTTGACCCAAAGGACGCGTTAGGTCTATGGTTTATAGCATTCCATAAATAATGTAGACGGTATGAAAGATCCCATTTTGGAGTGAACCAATAGGTTACTGCCCAATAGGGAGCCAATGACCAAAAATTAGAACTGGGATTAACAGCATATTTTTTATCGAAATGACCAACGGGAACTATAACATCTAAATCAAAACGTTGTACAAATCTCGGGCCTTTTCCGTCTTTACGCATAATTGGATCAAACTGTAATGCAGGACCAATAAACAGATCGCCAGAGCCATCGGCAGCTCTTAGCACAGGTTGTTGTAGGCCATCATGAACCCTAGCACGGATAAGCCATGGCAAGAGTGCCGACATACCTAAATTAGCACCTAATATTTTTTTCGTAGAAACATAAACGAGCTGAAGGATGTCCGCAGTTACATTCAAATCGTTACGAGGAAAAGGCAGCTTCATTCCTCTTTTATCAGTGAGTTTTTTAACCGTATAATATTGAGAATAATTTTGTACGTACAATCCTGGTCCAGAAGGTGGACCACCATCCAAAAAGCTAGTGTAGCCTAAATTAACTACCGGCTGGTCATAAGCAAAGGCCGTCGATGAGATAATGCAAGCAAAACTAAGAACACCACACAATAATCTATTCCCTATCATATATTGTTTACCCTTAAGTCAGCAGTAGCGAGACAAAATCAATTAAAAATCAGTTGATTGCTAGCATAACTAGTTTTGTAATCTCTGGGAATAAGGAAATTAAATCTTATATAGAATATTGTGATTAGTTGTAGGTTGGGCCTAGGCCCAACCTTTCACCAAATGGAAAATAAGGAATTTGTTGGAAGACACAACGACCATTTTATGAGGTGCTGCTCTCGTCTGGATAAGGCAATATAGTCACTTGAGTTCCTACCGTAATAAACTGTTCGTTTAACCATTTAGCGGCACTAGGAAGAACACGCACACAGCCATGGCTAGTATTTGCAAAAGGAACCTCATACGCTGCATGAATAGTAAACCCTCTAAAGAAGTACATGCAATAAGGCATTTTTGCGCCGCCAGTCGTTTCTACAGGGTATTCGCCTGAACGACATTCAAGGCCACGTTTATTATAAACACGGAAACTGCCGGTAACTGTCCGACAGGATTGACCGGAATTTTCATCGCAAACATCCTTACCACCTGAAGCACTACCTGTCATTAAGCGATTGCCTTCTGGATCATAGGCAGCCCAAGCATAAGCCTTAGGATCAAAAATAAATTGCTTTTTGCCTGTTGCTGGCGCTTTGACAGGGAAATATTCACGTCCTCGTTTATCACGAAGATAATGAGTCGTGCGATGTACAACACCAACATCGTCGGTGATTAATGTTGATTCATCATAATATTCCATACAACCCGCCAGACCAAGGCACAGCGCGCCAGCCCACAACAACTTTTTCATGGTAAAAATTTCTCTCTTTTATTATTAATTTTATAAATGCTTAGGTAAACCAAATTTGGTTTACCTATTTTTATCTTAACCTTTCAAGCGACGATATTTAATTCGTGAAGGCTTAGTGGCTGCATCACCTAATCGTTTTTTCTTATCTTCCTCATAGTCACTGTAGTTGCCTTCAAAGTAAACAACTTGAGAATCCCCTTCAAAAGCCATTAAATGAGTACAGACTCGATCGAGAAACCAGCGATCATGGGAAATAACAACGGCGCTGCCAGGAAAATTCAAAATAGCGCCTTCGAGAGCTCTCAGCGTTTCTACATCCAGATCATTACTGGGCTCATCGAGTAGTAAGACATTGCCACCGCGTTTAAGTAATTTGGCCAAGTGCACCCGGTTTCGTTCCCCACCGGATAACAGACCTATTTTCTTTTGTTGATCTGCACCTTTAAAATTGAAGCGTCCAACATAAGCTCGTGACGGCATCTGGAAGGCGCCGACCTGCATAATATCGTGACCATCAGCAATCTCCTCCCATACTGTTTTATTATCCGCCAAGTGATCGCGCATTTGGTCAACATAAGCTAAATGAACAGTATCACCAATACGAATTTCACCCTGATCAGGTTGTTCTTGGCCGGTGATCATTTTTAGGAAAGTCGACTTACCAGCACCGTTCGGACCAATAATACCGAGGATGCCGCCTTTGGGTAATTGGAAATTTAAATTATCAATCAATAAACGATCGCCGAATGATTTGCAGATATTTTTTCCTTCGATGACTAAATCACCCAAACGCTCACCAGGTGGTATATATAACTCATTGGTTTCATTACGTTTTTGGAATTCTTTAGAATTCATTTCTTCAAAGCGAGCAAGTCTTGCCTTAGACTTAGCATGACGTCCCTTCGGTGAAGTGCGAACCCATTCAAGTTCTGCTTTAATCGCCCGTTCATGAGACGCTTGCTGCTTCTCTTCCATAGCCAAACGCTCTTCTTTTTGCTCAAGCCAAGCGGTGTAGTTTCCTTTGTAAGGAATACCCTCTCCGCGATCGAGCTCTAATATCCATTCAGCAGCATTGTCCAAGAAATAACGATCGTGGGTAATTGCAACCACGGTTCCAGAAAATTCTTCCAGATAACGCTCTAGCCAGGCAACACTTTCTGCATCTAAATGGTTAGTCGGCTCATCCAATAATAACATGTCTGGGCTTGATAACAGTAAACGGCAAAGCGCTACACGACGTCGCTCTCCCCCTGAAAGTAAAGATATTTTGGCGTCCCATTCCGGTAACCTTAACGCATCTGCGGCAATATCTAGACGTCGATCAAGATCCCAACCACCATGCGTTTCAATGTCATTTTGCAGCTCGCCTTGCTTCTCTAGTAATGAATTCATTTCCTCATCACTCATTGGCTCGGCAAAGCGCATACTTATTTCATCAAATTCGGCCAATTTGCCTTTTATTTCTGCTACACCTTCTTCGACAATAGCACGCACTGTCTTATCAAAATCAAGCTGAGGTTCCTGCTCTAAATAACCAATTTTAATGCCTGGTTGCGGCCTCGCCTCGCCTTCATGTTGCTTGTCTACTCCAGCCATAATGCGTAATAAAGTGGACTTACCGGAGCCATTTAAGCCCAAGACACCTATTTTTGCCCCTGGAAAAAAGCTCAGGGAAATATCCTTTAAAATAAAACGTTGGTTATCGACAATTTTCGATACCCGATTCATCGTAAAAATGTATTGCGACATAAATGCTCCAACTCACTAAAAGCAGGCGCAGAAGGTAAACCATATGACTGGATTACTCAAGCGCATACTCAAGTATCTTAAGTATCTCAGTTAAGACCAATCGAGAATAACTTTTCCTGATTGACCGGATGCCATAATTTGAAACGCCTGTTGGTATTCAGCGACGGGGAAATGATGCGTCATTACTGGCTCTAAATTCAAACCGCTTTGTAACATCGCAATCATTTTATACCAAGTTTCAAACATTTCGCGACCATAAATTCCTTTGATCACAAGTCCTTTGAATATGACTTGGTTCCAATCAATGAGCGTTTCTTTAGGTGGAATACCTAACATAGCAATGTGTCCACCATTGTTCATTGCTTTGACCATGTCGTTAAATGCTGTCGGATTTCCTGACATTTCCAAACCAACATCGAATCCTTCAAGCATGCCTAATTCATCCATCACCTCGTTGAGGTTTTGATTTTTCACATTGACAGCGCGGGTAGCGCCCATTTTTTTGGCAAGTTCAAGCCGACACTCATTCACGTCAGTAATAACCACATGACGGGCACCAATATGACGTACAATTGCTACCGCCATGATGCCTATGGGGCCTGCGCCGGTGATCAATACATCTTCACCGACCACATCAAAGGCTAAAGCGCAGTGAGTTGCATTACCAAAAGGATCGAAAATAGCTGCTTGTTCAGCACTAATGTTATCCGGTAAAACAATGACATTCGTTGCAGGCATTACTAGATATTCCGCAAAACAACCTGGACGATTCACACCCACTCCAACCGTATTACGGCAAAGATGTCGTTTACCAGCACGACAATTACGACATACTCCACAAGTAATATGTCCTTCTCCAGACACACGCTGTCCGACTTTCAATCCCTGCACTTCACGACCAATTTCCGCAATTTCACCGTAAAACTCATGCCCTACCGTCATCGGCACAGGAATAGTTGCCTGAGCCCAATCATCCCAAGAATAGATATGAATATCAGTTCCGCAGATGGCGGTTTTATGAATTTTAATCAGCACATCATTAACGCCATATTCAGGAACTGGTACATCTTGCATCCAAATTCCTGGCTCACGCTTGGCTTTCACTAATGATTTCATACAACCTCCCAAAAACGACCCGCTAACTTAGGGGTATTAAAAATAGCTCTTAAAATTTTATCAAATGACCCCAAGCTCTTTGCCCACTTTGCCAAAGGCATTGATAGCTTTATCTAAATGTTCTAGTTCATGAGCAGCTGACATTTGCGTGCGAATTCTTGCTTTTCCTTTAGGTACAACGGGATAAGAAAAACCAACCACATAAATCCCTTCTTTTAATAAACGATCAGCCATACGACCCGCTAAAGCGGCATCTCCCAGCATAACTGGAATGATTGCGTGTTCGCCAGGAACCAAATTAAATCCAAGTTGCGTCATACCTCTGCGAAAATATTGACTGTTTCTCTTTAATTTTTGCGATAATTCATTGCTATTCTCAAGCATAGTTAAGACGGCAATTGAACTGTGAGCAATGACAGGTGCTAAGGTATTTGAAAACAAATAAGGCCTTGAGCGCTGGCGCAACCAATCCACAATGACCGCATTGGCCGAAGTGTACCCGCCCGATGCACCACCAAGCGCTTTACCTAAGGTTCCGGTGAGAATATCCACTCGATCAGCGACACCACAATACTCAGGTGTTCCTCGTCCTGTTTCCCCCATAAAGCCAACTGCATGTGAATCATCAACCATCACCATGGCATCATAACGATCGGCCAATTCACAAATAGCCGCTAAATTGGCAATGATGCCGTCCATGGAAAATACACCATCGGTGGCAATTAAACGAAATCGTGCATCTTTAGCCGCTCTAAGTTGAGCTTCTAGGTCGCTCATATCATTATTGGCATAACGAAAACGTTGTGCCTTGCAGAGACGTACACCGTCGATAATGCTGGCATGATTTAAGGCATCGCTAATAATGGCATCCTCGGGCCCTAAAAGCGTTTCAAACAAGCCCGTGTTTGCATCGAAGCAAGAGGAATAAAGAATAGTATCCTCAGTCCCCAAAAAATTACTTATTTTACGTTCTAATTCTTTATGGACTGTTTGTGTACCACAGATGAAACGCACAGAAGCCATGCCATAGCCGTATTTTTCTAAAGCTTTTTGCCCTTCCCCGATTAAAACAGGATGATTGGCTAGTCCCAAGTAGTTATTAGCACATAAATTAATTACTTCGCCTTCTTTTACTTGCACCGCAGCTTGTTGTTGACTTGCTATTATACGTTCTGATTTATATAAGCCTTCGTCCTTGAGTGTATTCAATTCATCTTTTAAGAATTCAGTAAATCGCTCGCGCACAATCCTCTCCTTTGGGTCTTAAATAAAATGGGCCGATGATAACAAATTTTACACAAGTCCACTACGCAAATGCTTTAATTTCACCGATCAATTTAAAAAAAACATTTAAATGACCTAATCGTTATGGAATCGATCGCACCTTTTCTCAATTCTTGCTAAAATCGTCGCAACGTTTTAACCTAGGTTATGCTTATAATTGTTCCTACGATGCCATGTAGAGTTGAATGATTAGCATAAGCGGATCTTTAATGTGATGGTGAACTGATGACTACAAGTCAAAACGCACGAATTAACATGCTCAAACAGCAACTTCGTACTGGTAATGTTCTTAATGAAACAATTCTCTCTCTTTTCGATGAAATCCCACGCCAAGAGTTCGTACCCAATGCTATGCAGCAATTTGCTTACTCAGATATGCAAATTCCTTTGATGCACGATCAACGAATGCTGACGCCTTTAGAAGAAGGCATACTTCTGCAAGAACTTGCTCTTCAAGGTCATGAAACAGTTTTAGAAGTAGGCACAGGAACCGGCTATTTAACAGCGCTCCTAAGCCGATTAAGTAAAAAAGTATTGAGCATCGACTACTTCTCTGATTTTACTAGCTACGCGCGACGTAAGCTCAATGAACATCACTGCACTAATGTGGAACTCATTACTGGCGATGCTTGCCGAGGCTGGCTCGATAAAGCACCTTATGACGTGGTGATCTTGACGGGAGCAGTTGAAGCAATAACCGAAACGCACCGCTTACAAATCTTACCTGGCGGCAAATTATTTGCTATCGTCGGTCAAGCACCCGTCATGCAAGGTCAATTGCATCAATTAGATCACGATGGGAGCTGGCATGGTCATGTACTGTTTGAAACATGCATCCCACCTTTGATTGATAAGTTAAAACGCAAAGAATTTGTTTTCTAGGACAATTTTGTATGAAAAAAACGCTATTATGCTTGCTGTTCGCTTTCGGCGTACCTTTCATGTCGCACGCAACCGATTTGATGGATATCTACCAGCAAGCGCTGGATAATGATCCTCTATTTAAGCAAGCCTATAGCACTTATATGTCCAGCTCTGAGGCAATTCCTCAAGCTCGTTCCGCTTTATACCCGCAAATGGGTATAAAAGCACAAATTGCTCGTAACTATGAGAACGTGGTGACTGCAGATGGTTCTTTGGTGAGTACTTATAATAGTAATTACTGGCAGGTTAACTCATCACAAGCACTTTTTAATTACCAAGCCTGGTCTCAGGTTCAACAAGCCAAAGCCTCAGTTAAAGCGGCGCAAGCCACCTTTAATGATGCAGCACAAAATTTAATTCTACGCACTGCCAGTGCCTACTTCCAGATCTTACTAGCCAAAGATACACTCAACTTTGCGGAAGCAAAAAAACGGGCTAATAAACGCCAATTCGATCAGGCAGAACAGCGTTTTAAAGTGGGCTTAGATGCCATTACCTCTGTGTATGAAGCCAAAGCAGCTTATGACCAATCCGTTGCTCAAGTTATTTCCTCGAGAAATAACCAGATTAATCAAAATGAAAATCTACGTAAATTGACCAATCATGTGTACGAGCACCTCTCGCCTCTTCGAGATAGCCGCATCCCCTTAGTTAAACCTGAACCTGATAATGTCACTGAATGGGTTAATACAGGGCTAAGACAAAATTATAAGCTTTTTTCGGCTAAATATCGTTTGCTTTCTTCACGTGAAAACATTAAAACACAATCATCTGCAAGCTGGCCGACTTTTGCCTTGCAAGGGAATGCGCTACAAACTCATATCCAATCCAATGTAAATGCAACAGACAGCACAACCTCATTTTTCGTTCCCTTCAAGCAAACGACTGCCAGTTTAGCAGTTGCGATGAACTTTCCTATATTTCAAGGGGGATTGGTTGAAGCAAAAACTAGACAAGCACAATATGATTTTCAGACTTCAAGTCAACAGTTAGAGCAGACTTATCGCGATGTGGAGGTCAACAGCCGTATTGCCTTTAATACAATTATCGATGGTATTTCAAAAGTAAAAGCCGACAGGCAAACCATTATTTCTCAACAAAATTCGTTAGAAAGCACAGAAGCCCAGTTTCAGGTGGGAACACGAACCATGGTTGATGTAGTTAATGCGCAACAACGGCTGTTTGAAGCTCAAGAACAACTTGCGAGTGATCAATATAATCTAATCAATGCCTTTTTAAATTTAAAATATCTGGCAGGAACTTTGAATGTCAATGATATTGAAGAGATTAATTCTTGGTTAGAAACCACTCGTATCACTAGCTTCCCGCCTCAAATTTCGAATAATGTTACTAAATAACTCTCATCGCGGACGAATTTTATCGATTAATAAATCTATTTTTTCATCCGTTAAATTTCATTTTATTAGGTTGTAATTATGTCTACGAACCCCTCTATAATCGAAAAAAAACTCTTACACTATACGGGTAAAGCCATTGCCGATTTCAATATGATTCAACGTGGCGACCGAGTAATGGTGTGTTTATCCGGCGGAAAAGATTCGTTTACTCTGCTCACTTTATTGCATCATTTACGAAAACGCTCGAATAATAAATTTGAAGTGTTTGCTTTTACTTTAGATCAAGCTCAACCTGGTTGGGACGATAGTCAATTACGAGAATGGCTTCATCAAAGAAATATTCCTCATGAGATTTTAACTCGCGACACTTATACTATCGTTAAAGAAAAAATACCTGAAGGCAAAACCTATTGTTCACTTTGCTCTCGATTGAGACGGGGCATTATTTATCGCTATGCTGAAGAGCATGGATATACAAAAATTGCTCTAGGCCACCATCGCGATGATTTAATTCGTACCTTAATGATGTCTATTCTTTACAATGGAGATATACGTTCTATGCCGCCTAAGTTATTAAGCGACAATAAAAAACACATCGTTATTCGTCCTCTTTGCTATGCTCAAGAACGTGACATCATTAAATTTGCAGAAGAACAAGCTTTTCCTATCATTCCTTGTAATTTATGTGGCTCACAGGAAAACCTAGCTCGCAAGCGGATTGGAAGGCTCATTGACCAGCTTGCCGAAGAGAATCCCAAAGTTCCAAGTAATATTTTGCATGCTTTACAAAGTATTAAACCTAGCCAATTGATGGATCAAGGTTTATGGCAATTTAAAAATTTGGAAAATCAGCTAATTAATACAAGGGATGAGCTTGAGTCAGTATTATTTGAAGAGGAAATACCAGAATTGACAGAGGAAGAGCCCTTGCTATAGCTTCTCTTTCCGAAGCATAACCTTGATTCCGCAAGGCGAAATCAAGGTTCATTCTATCAACGGAGTTCCTTCGTTAGACTAGAAAGCTTATAAAGCTTGACCGCTTCGCTGCCTCAAGGCTAGGTGGAATGTAGGCCCAATCCATAACTCTATCCTGCACAACGCAGGACAACATTCTGATCAAAAGAATCACTAACTGCAAAATTTTTTCATACTAATATTTCCTTAAGAAAACTATGAAAAAATCAGTCTTTATCAATATAAATAACCTGGATAAATAAGAAGTTAAGTTTGATAAGGCTTGTTTTCCTATCAATAAAACTCGACTCTAGAATCTATCCTTTAGCTCTATTAGACTACTAATATATTTACAAAAAGGTTAAGAAATATATCTTTCTTGTAAAGATAATGTGACTTAGGTTACTATTGCAGCCACCAAACCATGGGTGTATAAATTATGATTGAAACAATGAATACTCGTTTTCGTAAATTACGTATTTACCAACAGCGCCAGTTAAAATTTGATTTTATTGCAGGTATCGTTGTTTTTCTTGTTGCAGTCCCCCTCTGTTTAGGCATCGCTCTTGCCTCAGGAGCTCCACTATTCTCTGGAATAATAAGCGGAATAATTGGTGGGGTTGTTGTTGGAGCGTTGAGTGGATCACAGGTGAGTGTGAGTGGTCCTGCAGCAGGTATGGCTGCGGTGGTCTTAGCCGCACTTTCTCAGTTAGGAGATTTTAATAGCTTTCTTCTAGCCTTATTACTTGCAGGAATTCTCCAAATCATTGTTGGGAGCTTGCGGGCAGGTTTTGTGGCTGATTATATTCCCTCGAATGTTGTACAAGGTCTTTTATGTGCAATTGGAATTCTTTTAATTATTAAACAACTGCCTTTGGCCTTCACTTTATCAACGGATCTTAAAGAACTTGAAGGTCATCTTTTAGAATCCACTGAAGGTCTTGCACTTAATCCTCTCTATGAACTATCCCAGCATATTAATACTGGGGCGTCGATTATTTCGCTTATTTCTTTTGCTTTATTGATTTTCTTTGAAAAAACACAAATAAAATGGATTAAAGGAATTCCAGCGCCAATTATTGTTGTTGTTGCCGGTATTTTAATGAATGAAGCCTTTCAATTTACGCATTCCTCTTTTGCCCAAAATTACCCTCATCTTGTTAATATTCCCAGCCACAATGGTTTTACGGATTTATTAAGCCAATTGCAGTACCCCGCCTGGTCAGCTTGGTCCAATCCTAAAATTTATCTCTATGCCGTTATCATTGCTATTGTCGCTTCAATGGAGAGCCTTCTCAACGTCAAAGCAGGTGAAAAGCTGGATAAGAAACACCGTTATTGTTCCAAAGATCAAGAATTGGTTGCTCAGGGTTTTGGAAATTTAGCTGCTGGGTTAATTGGCGGCATTCCAGTGACCTCCGTGATTGTGCGAACTTCTGTTAATATCCAAGCAGGTTCAAAAACAAAAATGTCTACCATCTTGCATGGGATATTTCTGTTTTTAGCCGTACTCCTCATTGAAGATTGGCTCAATAAAATACCTTTATCTTCATTAGCCGCTATTTTAATTTTTACCGGATATAAACTAACTAAACCTTCCATCTATCGTACTATTTTCCAACAGGGCATGGATAGATTTATCCCTTTTATTGCAACCGTTGTTAGTATTGTCATTTTTAATCTCTTAACGGGCATACTTATAGGTTTGGCGATAAGTCTGTTTTATATTTTAAAATCCAACTCAACCGCTCGTTTGGATATTATCAAAGAAATTTACACCACAGGTGAAACAAACCGTTTAGTTTTACCGCAACAAATTACCTTTTTAAATAAAGCATCTTTAGTCGCTGAGCTTAGTTCAATACCTAAAAATTCTCAGCTTATTATCGATGCAAGGTATTCCGATTATATTGATAAAGAAATCATTGAATTTATTAAAGAATTCCAGCATGAGCAAGCACCCTTAAAACAAATCTCACTCAATTTAGTTGGTTTCCAAGATAAGTATGATATTCACAATTTTATTGATTTTATCAATGTAACCACCTATGACGTTCAATCTAACTTAATGCCTCATCAGGTGCTTGCTATCTTGCGAGAAGGTAATCAGCGCTTTCTTAAAGACAGACGTATTCATCGAATTACCAACATTGATATTAAATATACCGCTAAAACACAACATCCAATTGCTGTGGTATTAGGATGTATTGATTCGCGTGTGCCCGTAGAGACTATTTTTGATATGAGTTTTGGTGATATCTTCTGCGTACGGATTGCAGGAAACGTTGTTAATGAAGATGTTTTAGCCAGTATAGAATATGCTTGTCACGTTGTGGGGACAAAATTAATTGTCGTCTTAGGCCATACTCGTTGCGGTGCTATTCAAGCAGCTTGTGATCACGTTGAAAAAGGTCATATTACTCAATTGCTTGCTAAGATTCAGCCTGCCGTCTCGGCTGAAACGGAAACCACCGGCGATAGAACATCTAAAAACGATCATTTCGTAAAGAATGTTACTGAGCTTAATATAGCCAATACCCTGCAACAAATTTATCACGATAGTCAGATTTTAAAACTAATGATTGAACAAGAAAGCGTAGGCTTAGTAGGCGCTCTTTACGATGTCAATACAGGTAAAGTGACTTTCAAAGATTACTCATCGACCTTAGAACATCTTGATCACGCAAAGGATAATAATTTGGCTGAAAAAGTACAGAAAGTACTGAGCTCATCTGGGTTGGATGCCCCTAAGTAACCGCTTATACCCATAAATTATAGGATTCCCGCGAATGTTTTCAATTAGTATGATTTCCTTCGCGGGAACGTGAAAAATTGGTGGAAATTCTTAGGTAGTGCAGACAATAGCTACATTGATGGAATAGGTCTATAGTTATTTTCAAAATTAGTAACAAGACACTCTGGAACATTAATGTTGCAGCTTTGACACAAATCAATAAAATTTTTAATAATCTCAGTATTCTTATTACCAGATAAACCAGCATCTTCTAATCGAGTTTCAATGAGACGTTTTAGCTGACTAGTCTTACCATGCTCTTCCGTATTTATCTTAATCCGCACTAAATTCAAAGCACTTAATTTAAACCTTTCTTTAGCTAGCGGAAAAAGTGTAGCACCAGCACCGCTTTGCAAATAAATATTGACGTCTTCAAGAAATCTAAGTTCTTCTGAGCGCGAACTTTTGCGATAATAGTATTTGAAAGGCAAGGCAAAAAAACCCCAACAACCCTGGCCATGTTGAGTAACATAAGCTTTCTCATAATCGACTCTAAACTCAGCTAAGTTAATGGCGAAGACTCTTTCTCTATTAGGAGCAAGCACCATAAGTGCTGAATCAACTGTTTGCTGAAGCCGCAAGATGACGGCTAAACGTTCGGTTTTTCTAAGTTCAATTTGGGACTTGCGATCAGTGAGACTCTTCTCATTTAATAAGGGGAGTACTACCAATAAATAAAGATGAAGATCGATTTTGGCTGTAGCATCAAGAAGTTGTACATCTCTAACTAAAGACTCGAGTTTGAGCTTTAATGCAATTAATACATTCTCATAAGCAAACCAATCAGAAGCTGAATTGAGAGTATCTAGTTTCAAAATTTGATTTTTTTGCCGATCAAAATGCTTTTGACGTTCCCTAAATAACTCCCCTCTCGCAACCACAGAATTCCAATCTATGATATGTTGATTGAGTCTATTCTGATTTTTTTTAATTTCATCAAAATCAAGTGCCATATAAAAACCAAAATCAAAAAATGTCCAATCATACCATAAATAATACAAAAAAAAAGTTATTATTGTTTCTAATGTAGATTACATGAACGAATCTAAATCAGCGGTCATGATTTCTATCCATACCCGCAGCTTAGGTTGTATGAATCGTGCGGGATGATAAAAAAGATAAACAGGAATAATCGGCATGCGATACTTTGACAAGACCTCAACAAGCTTGCCTGTTTTTAATGCCTCAGCAGCTTGATAATGATGCAGTGCAGTTATACCCAAACCTCGACAAGCGGAATCACAAAGTGCTTCAGCATCGTTCAAATAAAGCCGAGGGTTTAGATAAACCGTTTCACCTGAAGGAAAAATCCATTGATCGTTGGGATTTCGCATACTATGAGTTAAATAATGATGATCCTGTAAATCGCTCGGTTTTTCTGGGGTACCAAATCGTTCTAGATACTCTGGCGAGGCACAAAATACATATCGAGTGGTGGTGATTTTTTTTTGTATTGAATTTGAGGCCACTGAAATTGACATTCCAAAAACCACATCAAGTCCTTCATCAAGTAAATGGGGAACTTGTTCTGCAATTTGGAGATCCAAATTAATTTGAGGATATCGCGCAGAAAAAGCTGGTAATCGTGGCAAAATAATTGTTTCGGCAAAATAGCGTGAACTTTTTACCCGTAATAATCCATGCGGTTCAGTTTGCGATGCGCTGACGACAGAGTTTGCTTGCTCTAAAGCCTGCAACACCGTTTGCACCTCTTGATAATAGACTTGTCCCACAGAAGTCAATAAGACTTTGCGTGTCGTTCTCTCCAACAAGGAAACTCCTAACTCAGACTCCAGTAAACTCACTTGCTTACTGACAGCAGCTGGCGAGATCGCTAATTGTTTAGCTGCTCCTGTAAAACTGCGGCATTGCACCACTTTGCAGAAGGTCTGAATAAGAGCAATGGTATTCATTTGCTGATCTCCTATGCGGGCTTTCAAAATACAGGAATTCTTTTGTTTGCTCAATAAGAAAGTAGATCTGACTCTGGTAAGAGTAAGTAAGACTTGGCTCTATTCATTCGCGTAGACACCAGACAAAAAAGCAAATCGTTAAAATCTAGCATTTCGAAGTAGCTTGGGTATAATTTCTTACCCATTCTATTATCGGTATTGATTTTTACCCCCCTCAGGAGCTGGCATGCGTGCATCTCAATGGCTAATAACTACTCTAAAAGAAACTCCTAATGATGCGGAGATTGTCTCACATCAGCTCATGTTAAGAGCAGGTATGATTCGTAAATTAGGCTCAGGACTATACACTTGGCTACCTCTTGGCCTTAAAGTTTTGCGTAAAGTTGAACAAATTGTGCGCGAAGAAATGAATCATGCTAAGGCAATGGAAGTACTCATGCCCGCAGTGCAACCTGCTGAGCTTTGGCAGGAAACCGGACGTTGGGAAACTTTTGGCGACCAACTTTTAACAATGCGTGACAGCAATGAGCGCGAATATTGCTTTGGCCCCACGCATGAAGAAGTGATTACCGATTTAATGCGTAATGAATTGCAATCTTATAAACAATTACCTGTAAATTTCTATCAAATCCAGACTAAATTTCGCGATGAAATTAGACCACGTTTTGGGGTGATGCGAGCTCGTGAATTTATTATGAAAGACTCTTACTCTTTCCACTTATCGCAAGAAAGCTTACAACAAACCTATGATGATATGTATGAAGCTTATTGCCGAATCTTTGATCGACTCGGCTTACGTTATCGAGCAGTAGAAGCAGATACCGGTGCGATTGGCGGCTCAGCTTCTCATGAATTCCAAGTACTGGCTGACTCAGGTGAAGATTTAATTTTCTATAGCGATGGCAGCAGTTATGCAGCCAATGTGGAGCAAGCAACTTCTTTACTACCAAAAAAAGCAACTTCGCTTCCTAAAGAAGAGATGACCCTTGTTGATACTCCAAATCAGAAAACAATCGCTGAGGCTGCAGCGTTTTTGGGCGTGGATAACAAGCAGATAGTAAAAACTTTAATTGTACAAGGAAAAGAAGTTCCATTAGTCGCTTTAGTTTTATGCGGCGACGACGAACTGAATGAAGTCAAAGCAAGTAAACACCCTCTCGTTAAATCCCCTCTATGCTTCGCCGATGATCAACTAATTCAGCAAACCTTAAAAGCCCCGGTGGGCTATATAGGACCTGTTGGTTTAAATATTCCAATCGTTGTCGATCATCATGCACTTGCTCACAGTGCATTCATCTGTGGCGCAAACCAAGTCGATAAACATTATCTCCATGCCGCCTGGGGACGAGACGCGCAGTATCAAGAAGCTTATGATCTCCGCAAAGTGAAAGAAGGCGATATTAGCCCTGATAGTCAAGGGCATTTGCGTTCTTGCCGCGGAATTGAAGTAGGCCACGTCTTTCAATTAGGTGACAAATATGCTCGCGCCATGAATGCAGCTGTTATTAATGAAGAAGGTCAATTGCAAACCATGATTATGGGTTGTTATGGCTTAGGAATTTCACGTGTTGTTGCAGCTGCCATTGAGCAACATCACGATGAACGGGGCATTGTTTGGCCACAAAATATTGCTCCTTTTCAATTAGTTATTGTGCCAATCAATGGTCATCGCTCACCCTTAGTAAAGGAAACCGCAGAATCCATTTATCAGCAACTTCTTCAGCAAGGTTATGATGTATTACTCGATGATAGAAACGAGCGCCCTGGTGTGTTGTTTGCAGATAGTGATTTAATGGGAATTCCTCATCGTATTGTAGTCAGTGAGCGCAATTTGCAAAACAATGCTCTTGAATACAAAGCAAGAAATAGCGATGAGATAAACAGCGTCGGTTTACCCGAGCTCAGTAATTTTCTTAGTGCTCGACTCAGTTAACGCCCAATCGAACTCAAAGGCACTCCGCAATGGAGTGTCTTTTTATCAAGCAGCCTGACCATTTGTTAATATTTCGTTAATATTAATTAGATACAATTAAACTATCTAAAAGTAATTTTTGACTCCCAACTTTTTAACAACCAATGAAGGGTTGTAATGACTATTCTACTTGAAGCATTAAATGAACTTAAACAAGACTTAAATCGCATCAAAGAGGGTAAGAAGCCATTGTTATCTTCCCCTAAAGAAATTGATGCGAGTGAAAAAGTTGCGTCCAAGTCGTCGCTTAAGCGTGACAGTGCAGGAATGGATAAAACTGATGAGAGTCAAAGAAATTTTGTCAACCCAGCACTCCTTCCTGAAGATATGAAGCTATCTATAGACCCTAGCCTGGATTTAGTCGTTCCAGAGGAGTCTCCCTATTCCGATAAGGTATTGCAGGCGCTGTATAATATTGCTGATTTGACTGAAATGATAGATGGCATGATAGCAGTAGGGAGAAAAGGTTTTGAAGTTAAGCTAAATTTTAGCTACTTAGACTCAAACTGGACCCCGAAAATTGTTGATGAGAAAACTTATTATGCTGGTATTGCGTTACAGAAATTTTTAGTCAAATTAATTCCAAAGAATACAGAGGATAAATTAGAAGCGCTTTCAATATTTCCTACACTATTCCAAAATTATTTAAAAGGTCAAGTACTACCCACTTTACTTAACATGCAGCATACGTTAAACGCTCGTATGGAAATTTATGAAGCACATAATGTTCAAAATCTTAGCTATTTAAGAACAAAAAATGAAAGAAGAGAAGAGAGATTTAAGGATGGATCGCCATTTGCTAAGTTTAGAGAACTGCATATATTCATTAATAATAAAATCAAACTACAGATGTCATTATCCGATGACTTACTTAAGTCTCCGGTAAATTTAGATTCGGAAGCTATCGAGGGAGAGAAACAATTTTTAGAAACACAATTGGAAAAATTACAGGAGCTAAAAGAAGAGCTTCTAAAAATGAACTTCCAAGATGTGATTAATAATTTTAAAGTGTTTAATCAACATTGGAATGAGACAAATTTAAAATTAGATTTACCAGACGAATTTGCGAGTTCGGATCTTTTAAAAAATATTCTCGCTGCCGAAAAGATAAAAAAGGATGGGAACAGTAAAGATCTAGAGGCCTTAGAGGAAATAATTAAAAAAATCTGGATTGACCTCTACAATAAAGATCCTTTTCAATTTAATGAGGAATTCGACCTACACAAAGAAATGGGTAAAAAAGCATTAATCGCTGACTTTGAAGACGGTAAGAAAAGGATTGAGGAGGTTGAAAAAATATCGACAGAACTCGATTCTCAAATCCGATTATTACAAGATCGAATAAACGCACCTGAGTTGTTAAAGGCATACCCAGACCAAATTAAAGACTTCCTCGAAGATAGGCAAGCTCACCCGAATGATATTCCAACCTCTGACCTCGTTGAAAAAGGAGAGGAAGCACCTGACGATATCGGCGCTTGTAGTAAATTAATTGAGCAATTGGAAGCATATCGCTCAAAGCTAATCGCTCACCAAAACTTTTTAAATCCCGAACATTCGCATCCTATTCCTGATAATAAAACTCCAGGTTTTCTAGAGCTTTGCAAAGAAATACTCGCTCCGGCTAGCGAAGCATTAAAATCCAGGCAGGAAACCACTGCAAAACAATTAGAGGTTGTTGATAACCGTATTCATCAAGTAAAAGAAAAACAAAGTCACTTGCAATTCGTGGAATATGAAAAGTTAGTTGGGCAAAAGATTGATGAGCTGATTGCACAGAAACCTGAAGCTAGGCTTAACATTGAACTCCCTGATGCAACGCTGGATAAAGAAAAACAATTAGAACTCACTATTAAAGCTTATAAAAACAAGCTAGAAGACCCAAAAACAGGGTTATATGCCCACCGGAAAAATCAACAAGCTTATAAAGCCCATTTAGAGTATCTGCACGATCATTTTGAAGCATCAGACCTTGCTCCTGCAGCCGAACTTAATGAGCTTTATAGTCAAGTTATTGAGCGGGCTAAAGTAATATTAACTAAACAAATTAAATTGGTTAATGAAGAAATTATTACCACTGATAGACACATTCATCAAATCAAGCAAAACCAAAATGACAGTGAATTGGCCTTAGCGAGGATGTCTGAGAAAACAATGAAAGCTCGTTTTGAAGAAAAAAAACAAAAAATCGCTAGTGCCTTCGAACAGTTAGAACAAATCCGCAGACTACAGGTCCCAGTTGCTGCTAAATTTAGTGGCTATCTTCGGGATGTACACAATGACCAAGTAGCAGAAGTGACCAGACGTTTCAGTGATTCTAAACGCTCAATTATTAATCATTACGGATATGAACAAAGCCAACTTTTAGACGAGGCATTCGGACGTATAAAATTTTTAGAAGAAGCAAAACCAAAGTTAGAAGAATACAGAAAGGCGCTTGCGAGCTCAGGTCGCTATATACCCACCACTCAGGTACCTAAAGACGAATTATTAACTTATTTAGAACATCCTGATGATGAATGGAGTAAGGAAGCAATTGATAAGTGTTACAAAACAGCTGAAATTGCCCAGAAACGGCGTGGTTTCAACTGGGACAATATCATTAATATGAGATCTCACTATACCACCATCCTCAGACCTAGTGATTTCGATTATGATACCGACGACTTGATTGAGGTTGTCGACACTAAGCTCAAAGCAATAGAAAGGGAATTAACTATTGATATCACAGCAGCTGCCGAATCAGTTCAGGCTAATGCCTCTCCTCCATCCAAGCTCTATGTCTTACAGGAGCAATATCAAGAAAGCTTAAGTCAACAACAATCCGCTATAGATAAGATAATAAAACAAGAAGGAGAAGAATTAGCTGAGTTAGATAAGATAAAACTGCATGAAAAACAACCTCTTTTAATAGCTAAATTAGAGACCAGGCTTGCAGAACTCACCCATGTCAATGCGCAATTGGATGCGGCCTATAGTCAATTTGAATATAAATTAATTGGAATTGAAGCCGAGCAACAAGATCTCGATGAGATTATTAAAGAGAATGATAGCACTCGATTATTAGAATTGATTAAAAATAAAGAAACTTCACTTCAACAAAAAACAGGCTCTCCTTCTTTACAAGGAATTAGCCAGTTATTCCGGAGCAAGCAAGATTTTCGTGATTCATCCATCTTAGAGCTCAGTAAGCAAATTGATGATTCCTACTCTGCTCAAATAAAAGCGTTAGAAATCGACGAGGACAGCAATCCAATAGATTTTATTCAATTAAAGGAAATGTTGAACAAGTTAACACAGTCTATTCAAGACCTAACCAATCAAGTAAGTAGGCAGCCGGAACAAGAGGCTGAACTCAAGGAATTACAACATAAAAAAGTTAAATTAGCATTTCAAATACAGTCTGCTGAATTGCATGATCTGAAAAGTCATTTAGAGCTAGTCCCCCCAGAACTTGAGGAACAACAAAAAGGCGTAGTTAATGACTTTAGACAATTACAAGAAAAAAGAGCAAAACTCAAAACGGGTCAAAGAGAAACTTGCAGCACAAGAATTGCTGATTTTGCAAAAAAAATAGAAAGTAATATTGCTATTGTTGAACGGCTTCGTGTATTAGCAACCTATGAAATTGAATATCGTAAACTCGTCGCAGAGACGAAAGAGGAATTAAATCCTGCTCAAAAACAAGAATTAGCCAAAAAAATTGTAACCCTGTTTTTGGATTATGAGGATAATTTATCCAAAATAGCGGCTACTGGCAGTAAAGAACTCAAGGATCAATTAGCTATTCATATCAATGCTCTGAATAATTATCTCGAGGGTAATCTAACTTCCATAGAAGACGAATACAAAGAACTCATCGAAAAGGCAAAGACAGTAGAATCGAAAGATAGTAAAGCATTAAATGAAGAAATACACTCTGTAGTCGATAAAAATACAGATCTCCTGACTCAAATTTATAAGGTAAATAATCGGGCTTTTAAAGTTCAACTCCAACGGATTGGTCATTTGATTAATGGTGAAGGAGGACTTAACCAATTTACAACTATAGAAGAATTAAAGCTTATCAAAGAGCGTTATGCTCGATTAAACGAAAAAATTGACTCTCTTAATCTTAGAAGAGATTCGGGTCCTTCTGGAGAGCATTTTATTGCTTTGGCTATAACAGTGTCCAAAGCAGTGGATAATAACTCAGATTATCTAGAAATGATTGGAAAAACAAAGAATCAAGCAATACTAAATTATCTTGAAATAGTCCGCGAGCAAGAAGAAAAACTTTTAGAATTTATGCGAGATCCTATAGTTTCTACACCCGCTTTCTCGCAAAGAATTCAAAATAAAATCGATTCATATTTCAGTAAAGCTCCTGAAAGCCCCGGAATTTTTGTCGCTTATTTAGCAAAACGGGCAGAAACCTATTGGTTCAAAGATTTTATCTCACGAAATGCGTCAATCGCCTTAAGTTGTTTCTGTAGATATAAAACCGATGCCCAAGAAAGAGAGGAGTTTGTGACGCAACTAGAAAGTGATTTAAATGCTTATCAGGAAAATCCTAACGAAGAGAGTTTTCTAAAGCTCGAAAAAACAATTGATGAAGGCAAGAAGAAATTCACGCCAAGAGCTAGCGAAGGTGCGGAAAAATATCAAGATTCATTACTGGCTAAGCTAACTTCTTTCGAAGACAAGCTTAAAACCTTAGAAGAGGCACGAAAGCAATACAATCAAGAAATGGAAGAGACAGCCAGCCTTTATGCATAAAGGCTTCTTGCAAGCCTTAGTCTGAACCGTTGTCTAGGAGTTGAATCCCTATGTTTTCAGAGTCAAGCAACTCGCTCAACAAACAAATACCTTAGAAACCGAAATGAAGCCAAATGGAGTTTCAATCAAACTAAAGTCTCAACCTCAGACGAATAGTTCATTTTGTTCTGAGTTAATTTGTAACACGCTGGCTAACAACTGACGTGTGTATGCTTGCTCAGGATGTTTTAAAATCTTTTCACAACTTCCTTGCTCCACCATTTTTCCGTCATGCATCACTAATACCTCGTCAGCGATGTAAGAAACGACTGCCATGTTATGCGTAATGAATAAATAGGCTAATCCTGATTCTTGTTGCAGATCTTTCAATAGATTCAGTATTTGCGCCTGAACCGAAATATCCAGAGCACTCGTTGGCTCATCACAGATCAATACTTCAGGCTCAGTAGCTAGGGCTCGTGCAATGCAAATTCGTTGGCGCTGACCGCCCGAAAATTGGTGCGGATAGCGATGTAAGCTATTACGGGGTAAATTGACTTGCTCTAAAAGGAGTTGTTGTTTTTTATGAATCTGCATTGTACTGAATCCTTGAGCGAGCATCCCTTCTGCTAGGATCTCACCCACAGTCATCCGCGGATTCATCGAAGAAAAAGGATCTTGAAAAATAATCTGCACCTTTTTACGATACTCGCGTAACCCTCTACCTTTTAAAGCCCTCACATTGTGACCTTGATAATAAATTTCCCCGCTAGTGATTGGTTGTAAGCGCAATAAAGCGCGGCTTGTGGTCGTTTTTCCACATCCCGACTCACCAACTAATGCTAAGGTTTTCCCTTTATATAAATCAAAAGACAAACTATCAACCGCCTTGATAGGTTCTATTTTTCGTTGAAATAATTTTCTCTTTGTGGAGAAATGAACCATCAACTGTTTGACCTCCAATAATAGCTCATGACTTTCCTTGACAACCCTGCGCTCTATTTCTTGAACGGTTAACGCTGGCGGTTGCTCATGTTCGGGATATAAATGGCAACGTACCTGCCGCCGCTGAATAACTTGTAATTGCGGTTCTTTAAAATCGCAGAGTGAGAAAGCATGTGCACAACGTGGATGAAACCGACATCCCTCAGGTAAACTATCTAAAGTCGGCACGGCACCGGGGATGGCCTGTAATCGCTGTTGTCGTTTGTTAAAATTAGGTAGTGAAGCGAGCAATTGCTGAGAATAGGGATGCAACACTTGAGAAAAAAAATCGTCCACAGCAGCTTGCTCAACAATTTGACCCGCATACATCACACAAACGCGATCGGCCACTGCCTTTACGACACCCAAATCATGAGTAATGAGTAGCATACTCATTTGATGTTGCCGTTGTAATTTTTTCAATAAAGCTAAAATCTGCGCCTGAATAGTGACATCCAATGCGGTGGTGGGTTCATCAGCGATTAATATTTCGGGTTTTGCAGCCAAAGCCATGGCAATGACGACCCGTTGTTTCTGCCCTCCCGATAACTGATGTGGGTATTGTTGAAGTCGCAATGTCGGTTTAGGCATTTCTACTTCTTCAAGCAGTTCGACCAACCGTTGTTTCATTCGGCGAACTCCACCCTGATGTTTTTCTAAAATTTCAACAAGCTGTTCGCCAATGGTGAGCACAGGATTTAACGCAGTCATGGGTTCCTGAAAAATCATAGCAAGTCTTCGGCCACGCAATGAACGCATCACAGACTCAGGAATATCCAAGATATCTTGCCCATCAATTTTGATTTCACTGGTGCGGCCGTAGGCTGCATTGCGTGGCAAAAGACGCATTAACGCTAGCGAAGTCAGCGATTTCCCACAACCCGATTCACCCAATAAAGCGAGAGTATCTCCGGGATGCAGCATAAAATTTAGCCTGTCAACGGCGGTAACCCATTTATCCTTGTTTTGAAAAGCAACACTTAGCTGTTTAATTTCCACAAACTTGCTCATAAACTAATAGGAATCAAAAGGAATGATCACTCTAACAAGAGATGAGCAAAGGAACAATGCTGACACCTTGATAACACCTCGGTATAATTTCTCAAAAACTCATAATAAGAAGAATAAAAAATGGTCAGAATCGCTATTACGATGGTTTTCATCCTCATGTCTTGCTTAGTGCAAGCAGAAGAAAATGCCGCTACATTTTATCAGGTCGATTTGATTATCTTCACGCATCAACGAACCTCTGCTCTCACTCCGGAATTATCCCTCCACTCAACGCTATCCTCCGAAAGTGCTAAGGCTATTCCATTACAAACAGAGGCTACTAAAAAATTAACCCCTTATCATTTACTACCCTCCTCTTCTTCACAATTACGAGAAGAATATTGGGCCTTACATCGCAAACCTGAATATCGTGTTTTGTTACATTACACTTGGCTACAGCCACTCAATAATCAACGTGCTATCGCCCTCCCCAAAATTAATCGCGATGGTTGGGAACTCGAAGGCTCTCTGCGCATTCAACGCTCGAATTATTATTTGTTGAATACCGAATTATTGTTCTCGACGCCAGACAATCAGCAATCTCCCTTTGTATTTGCGCAAAAACAACGATTAAAAGGGGGAGATACTTATTATTTTGACCATCCGCAAGCGGGGATGTTAATTAAGATTCATCAGCTATCGTAGGTGGGGCCAAGGCCTATAGCCCAAAAATTTTTCTCAGACATCCGTGTTCTATTCCCACCTAGTTATCGAGCTTCTTGCGCGGGCGAGGGACTGTGGGGAGGGAAAATTATTGTAGCCTGATGACGCCTAGCTCTTACCTACACCCCCGTCTCTTTTAGCAAAGGCTGAATTATCGAGCTAATCAATTGTGCTAACGCTTTTAGACACGCCAACTTGGCTGTACTGGGTCGCCAATAGAGAGCAATTGAGCGTGAAGGCGCGGGTTGAGCAAAGGGTAGAATTTGTAAATTACTCGCTTCTGTATTCTGAATAGCCAACGCCGGTAAAAGAGTTACTCCTATTCCTGACTGCACCATCAACCGCAAGGTTTCTAAACTGGTTGCGGTAAAATCAGCACGTATTTCCGCCTTTGCTAAGCGACACACCGACATCGCTTGTTCACGTAAACAATGACCCTCCTCCAAAAGCAGGATTGGTTGATCAACTAATTCTTTGATCTGGATCTCGGTTTTGTTTTTTATTGATGAGTGAGTCGCGGCAGCAAAATAAAATGGCTCTTCAAAAAGAATTTGCTTATCAAACTCGCCCTCAACCGGTATCGCCATCAATGCTGCATCTAGTTGCCCAGAAGTTAATTTATCAATTAAACGATGCGTTTTGTCCTCAACTAACCACACACGTAACTTAGGAAAACTCGTTTGAATTTTTGGCATAATCTGAGGCAACAAATAAGGTGCCAAAGTAGGAATTGCCCCTAAACGTAACTCGCCAGCAAAAGGATCGGCAGAAGCTCGCGCTATTTCTTTAATTTCTGCCACTTGCGCTAAGATTTCTTGCACACGCCCCACTAAAGCCTTCCCTTGCTCAGTCAACATAACTTGTTTGTTATTTCGCTCAAAGAGAGTCAATCCTAATTCTTCTTCAAGCTTTTTAATCTGCATACTGAGTGTAGGTTGGCTCACATGGCATCGTTTTGCTGCTTCACCAAAATGCATGACCTCTGCTAAAACTACAAAATACTGTAAATCCCGTAAATTCATTTTTTTCCTCACATTTCACCTAGGGTGAGTACTGCAGTACAATGACGAATTCTATACCCATTCTTTAAGTAGGATGGGCTTATTTATAACAAATAATAGGACAGCGCATTGAATAAGGAAATAAAACCTTTTACTCATTTCAAGCTCAACGCCCTCATTGATCTGTTTTTAAAATCCTTCCTATTAGTGATCACCATCAGCGTTTTTGTGCCTTTCTCTCCCAAAATGCCTGCTCCAGGTCTTGATCCATCCTGGGCTCTTGGCTTAAATCAAGCGCTGGCTCTAGGCCTTGCCTTTGGTAAGGACATCGTTTTTACTCTCGGCCCTTATTCCGCCATCTATACCAAAGCTTATCACCCGAGCACTGATTTAATGATGATGAGTGGGAGTTTCTATTTGGCTGTATCCTACTGGATGTGTTTTCTTTATTTAATGAGAGGAATTAAATGGCATTGGACTCTGCTCTTTTGCGGTCTGCTGTTAACCATGATTTATGTGCGGGATTCATTATTGTTCTCTTACCCACTTCTGGTTGGATTAGCTTGCTTTAAAATGAATGCTTGTGAAAAACCAACTGGCTTAGCTCACAGATTCTATTTAGTCTTATTTTTTGCCCCTTTTGGTTTACTCCCTTTGATCAAAGGCTCACTTCTGATTTTGTGTGCACTCGTTGCAGCTCTTTGCGCAGGGTATTTTTTAATCAATAAAAAAAATCAATCGGCTCTTCTTTGCCTCCTTTCCCCCCTTGTCTCCTTAGTGTTATTTTGGCTTGTCGCAGGGCAATCCGTGAATAATTTATTACCTTATATGAGTAGCACTATTTCTCTCGCTTCTAGTTTCACGGAAGCCATGTCAGTTGACGGTATTCATGATGAAATTATTTTATATCTGGTTAATTCTGTGCTCATTTTTTTGTTTATTGTCTTTAGGAAACAGTTACCAGCGACTGCTCGATTATTTATTTTAGGGATTTTTTTTATCTTCTTATTTCTTTCTTTTAAAACAGGATTCACACGCCATTACGGGCATGCATTCATCGCGAGTTCATCGATTCTCATTGCTGCACTGATGCTTCCATTTATGTTTAATTCCAAGCTAACGCTCCTTCTTATTCTTTTTTCGCTGAATACTTGGTCTTATATCAACAGCCATTACACCCCTATTTCAATAGCTAATAACTTCAAATCCACCTATACGGCTGCCTGGTTTGGACTTAAACATAGGATTAATGACCCAAATAGCTTCAGGAAGGATTTTGAGCTCGCAATGAATTTTCTGCAGCAGCGCAGTTCCTTTCCTTCTTTATTAGGAACGACGGATATTTATTCTTCGAATCAATCCTATTTGATCGCTTCTCCTAATACCTGGTCGCCCCGCCCAGTATTTCAAAGCTATTCCGTGTTTACTGCCAATTTAGCCGAAAAAAATAGAAGGCATTTATTGGGGAACAACAGACCGGATAATATTATTTTTAGAATAGAACCCATCGATGAAAGAATTCCCTCTCTAGAGGACGGCTCTAGTTGGCCCTTATTAATTGCAAATTATCAACCTGTTGAATTTAAAAATGGTTTCTTATTCTTACAAAAAAGGAATCCGATTACCGAAAACTCTACGCAATTATTAGTCAGTGAAACGCATTTTTTAGGGGAGACAATAGAGCTTCCTAAAACGACTCATCCCTTGTTCGCTCAAATTGAGATTAAACCGACGTGGGGAGGATATTTAGCCATTCTTTTCTTCAAACCCGCTCCATTACAAATCAGTTTCGAGCTGCAAAATGGCATAAAAAAACAATACCGCTTTATTAGAAATATGGCAAAATCAGGCTTTCTTTTATCACCATTGATAGAAAATACTGCTGAATTTGCTTTGTTATATAATCAAGCAAGTGAATTGGATACAAAAGCGGTAAAATCGTTTCAAATTTCATTAGACCAAAGCCAATCATGGCAATGGAATCATGAGTATATAGTGCATTTTAAAACGCTAAACTAGCCAATATCATCTTTACTTATTGTGCAAAATCCAGGCATTTCACCCTCGGTAACCCCTGCAATCAGTTGATGCGTTCTTTTTTCTCTTGCCAATGCATCCTGGAAAATGAGCTGAACTTTTGGAGAGGGGATACCAATGCGCCAGATTCCTTCTTGTGTTGTTTCTTTAACAGACACAAACTGAGACATAGCAGTCGCAGCACCCTGCCCATCACGCCATCCGGCTATGGCCCCTCTTAAGGCATCTGGTTCTTGTAAATTGACGGCATAAAAGCCAGATCCATCATTAAATTGACATAAAACACCGGTCAAGGGATGTAAACTTTCTTGTGGTTGGCTCACCCACACTTGCTTAAACCAGGCTTTGGGTGCTGTAACAAATTGATCTTTTGTGTTAGCACCTGTCTGTAAATGGCCATTTAAACGACCGGTTTGATTAATGAGCAACTCAACCCCAGAGCGTAAATCTTGGCTAATCGGAGCACTAATCGCTTGTCCTAACATATCAACTTTAAAATTAAACCCTTTATTTGCATCCGTTTTTACGCCAAAAACCCAGCTATTATTGATTGGATTAAATTGCATAAAAGCCTTTCCGACTCGCCAATTTTTTGCGTCAGGATGTTCAACAACTGCGTTACTCTCTTCAAATAACAGAACTTTTTTACTTTGATTGTCAATGAGGGTGGCCGCAGCATAAAATTGCGTGTTTTTACGTTGCATTTGGAAATAGTAATTGTAGTGCTCACCGCTTTCGTTAGTCACTATACCGGAGAATACCCAATAAGCCTCCGAGGCATTGTTGGTCGCTACATTATTTTCAATCTTCTGCGGTTCAATCTTTGTTGGATCACTTGATTCCGCAGCACAAATACTTGCCACGAAAAAAACAAAGCTTCCAATCAACTTGCGCAATCCTATATGTCTCATTTCAAATGCAACCCTGTAGTTGTTCATGTGACCATAGCGCCTGCCAAAATGCGTCGCTTAATTTTGCCTCTACGGGTAAAAAATACCAAGAGTCTGCTGCAAAAGATTGGCATTTAACCGCATCCTTTTCTGTCATTACTACGGCTTTTGCTACGAACTGTAATTCCTTTACCTGGAAATGATGATGATCCGGAAAAGGATATTTTATTATTGCTAATCCCATATTTTGCAAGGTATTAAAAAATCGTTGCGGATGACCTATTGCTGCAATAGCAGCAACTGGCGACGACAAACTCTCAGTCGAAATTTCAAGTCCCGTTACAAGCTGCGTTAACTTACCTGGTTGCAAAGTCATCCGATGGGCATTCGGCCATTCACCATCGTTAACAACAATGAAATCGCTTTTTTGCAAACGTTGGGCACTTTCCCGCAGCGGTCCTGCCGGCAAGCATAACCCATTTCCTAATTGACGCAAGCCATCGATCACCACAATTTCAATAGCTCGTCCCATAGCATAATGTTGCAAGCCATCGTCACTCAGAATGATTTGGCTTTGGTGCTTATTCAACAAATACTTCACTGCCTGAACACGCTTGGGAGCAATAACCACGGGACAGCCCGTTTTTTTTGCTAGTAAAAAAGGCTCATCGCCGACCCAGTTTACTGCATCATCAAGAGAAACTTCGTGGGGAAATCGTTTAATCGCCGCACCATAACCCCGACTTACGATTCCAACACGCAATCCCTTAGCTTGTAATTGCTTTGCTAAAGCTATAACCAAAGGTGTTTTTCCCACACCACCTATGGTTAAGTTACCAACTACAATGATAGGCACGGGAAATTGTAGCTGATGAAAGCGTTGTAAATAAAAACGACGAAGTTTAGTAATAACCGCGTAAACTAAAGCAAGGGGCCAAAGCACCCAACGCAATGGGTGTTTTTTATACCATAATTTATCGATATTGAATAACATTATGCGATAACTTCTTCGTGTTCGACACCCAATTTCTGCACTCGATACAATTGAGCATAGTGTCCATCCAAGTCCAGTAATTGCTGATGCGAACCCTGCTCAACGACATGTCCTTGATTCATAACAACAATTTTATTTGCTCTTTTAATTGTTGACAAGCGATGGGCGATGACTAAAGTCGTCCGCGTTTGCATAATTTGCTCCAAAGCCACTTGAATATAGCGTTCTGATTCGCTATCCAAAGCGGAGGTTGCTTCATCAAGAATGAGAATAGGAGCATCCTTTAGGATAGCTCGCGCAATCGCGATTCGCTGCCTCTGACCACCTGACAAGAGTACTCCATTTTCACCTACACGCGTGTCATAGCCCTTGGGCAATCGTCTAATAAATTCATCTGCAAATGCAAACCTCGCCGCTTGCTCAATCTGTTCACGACTGACATCAAAACGGCCGTAAGCAATGTTATTTGCCAAACTATCGTTAAATAGTGTGACATTTTGACTCACTAGGGCAATTTGCTCTCGCAAACTGTCTAAAGCCATTTCACTAATCGATTCACCATCTAAAGTGATACGACCTTTTTTGAGTTCATAAAATCGTGGTAACAAACTAGCAATTGTCGTTTTACCGCTACCAGAATGACCCACTAAAGCGACTGTTTCACCTGCTGCAATGTTAAAACTCACCTCATGCAGCACCGGTTGGCCTTGGCGATAGGCATAGCTAACCTGCTCAAATCCGATGGCACCTCTTGCTTTTTTCGTGAGTCGCTTACCTTTTTTGCTTTCGACCGGCTTATCAAGCAAATCAAATACACTCTCAGCACCTGCTAACCCACGTTGAATCTGAGCATTCAAGGTCGTTAACGTTTTCATCGGTTTAATGAGCTGCAGCATCGCCGCGATAATGGCAAGAAAAGAACCTGCTGTAATGGTAATGACGGTTGATAATTGAATCGCTGCCAAAATAATTACCGCGATTCCCACAGCAATAACAAATTGCACACCCGACACGTTAATCGCTTTAGAAACAGCCACTTTCATGTCATTTTTTCGCGAAATCTCGGTGGCTCGATCGAATTTCTCAACCTCATGCTGCTCACCACCAAAAATACGCACCACACGATAACCGTCTATCACTTCACCAGCAATTTCAGTGACCTCACCCATCGATTTTTGTACTTTATGGCTAATGCGACGCACACGTTTGTTGGTGTAAGCCACAATGAATCCAACAAAAGGAATCGTTAACAGGAACATGAGCGATAATTGCCAGCAAATCACAAACATCACAGTGAGCAGACCAATCACCAAACAGGTGTTTTGCACAAAATCAGTTAAGGCATCAGCACTTACCTGCGCCACTTGCTCCACATCGTAAAGAATTTTAGAAAGCAGTTGTCCTGAAGTCGCTTCGTCGTAATAATCGGCAGGTAATTTAACGATATGGGAGAAAACACGCTGACGCAACACTTTGACGACCGAGCGAGCCACCCAGGTCATACAATAACTACCCAAAGAACTGACTAATCCACGTACCGTGATACCTATCAAAACAATAAAAGGAATTTTTTTAACGAAATCCAAATCGATATGGATGAACCCTTTATCAAGAAAAGGACGCATCATATAGGTAAAACCCGCGTCAATAACGGAGTAAAGAATATTAGCAAATATGCCTAGTAACAGGACAGGCCAAAACGGTTTAACATAGGACAGCAAGCGCCGATACAGCGGGCCAGTTTTGCCAAGAGGCTTTTTATTCATTAGTATGCGATTAGGTTGGCATTAGGTGGCCTGAATTGTAACGCTAAATAGAGCTACACGCCAAGGAAAATTGGCAGCGATTCGATGGTAATCGCTGTCGCGTTGTAGTTTAAAAACCCTCCCCCTTGAAAGGAGAGGGATTTCTAAAAATCCACTCGCCCACGAAGGGAGAAAGTTAAAGTGAGGTAATTTCTAAAATCCACTCGCCTCCAAGGGGAGAGGGGATAAAAACTTGACGCGACAGCGACTATTATTTTTGTCATTATTGTAACCTTTGAGACAACTCTGCAACCAAACCCGGCCCTTGATAAATTAAACCGCTATAAATTTGCAACAACTGTGCACCTGCCTTTATTTTGTCCTGAGCCACCGTGGGATTATCAATGCCGCCAACTCCGATTAAAGTCACGTCATTACCTACGACCTGTTTTAGTACACGCAAGCATTGCGTTGAACGCTCCGCTAAGGGACGACCACTTAAGCCCCCCTGCTCTGTTCCATGAGCTAAAGAAGACACTGCATCGCGTGCGCAAGTCGTATTCGTTGCGATAATGCCCGCAATACCTAGTTCGACAATCACTTCAGCCATTTCTTTCAAGCCTTCATCCGATTCATCTGGGGAGAGTTTTATCACTAAAGGCACCGCACGCTGATGTCTATCCGACAACCGCTTTTGCTCTTCGCATAATTGACCAAGAAGATGACGAAAAAATTTTTCTTGCTGCAATAAACGCAAATCTGGGGTGTTAGGAGAAGAAATATTGATGGTGACATAAGACGCATGCTCATAAACTTTCTTTAAACAATGCAAATAATCGTCCGCCGCTCTTGTTAAAGGGGTGTCTTTATTTTTACCGATATTAATCCCCAAAATACCACGATATTTTGCTTTAACTACATTGCGGACCAAAGCATCGACACCTAAATTATTAAAACCCATGCGATTGATAATTGCAGCCGCTTTGGGTAAGCGGAAAAGACGGGGTTTAGGATTTCCTATCTGTGGATAGGGAGTGACAGTACCCAGTTCGATAAAAGAAAATCCAATTTTGCTTAAAGCATCAATGTGCTCGCCACTTTTATCTAAACCAGCAGCTAAACCAATTGGATGAGGAAACGTTAATCCCATGGCAGTTATTTCTCGGCCAGCAGGTGGCTTAAAGCACAATTTGGGCATCCACTCTAAGATCGATAAGGAAAAATCATGCGCTTTTTCTTCATCCAGCTTAAACAGTAAAGGACGAATTAGTGAATACATAACAAACTCCTGCTATTACCCCAGCGGGAAATACTACAGCAAAAATAGGAAAGGACAGAGTTTACTGATAAGAAAGCAAAAATCGAAGAGGATTCAACCAAAAAAACTATAAATTTCGAATAATATATTGACAAATGATCAAAAAGATCGTTGCATAAGGGATTGTCACTCTGAGTTTTACAAAATTTTGATAAAACCTGTGAGTTAAAGCATCCTAAAAGTAAAAATTTGCAATAAATGCATGATTGGAGGTCTTTAAATTAGCCAACAATAGCCAGTATTAACTTAAACACTGATGTAGGATTTAGCAATAAAATGAGGTAACAGAGGTTAGAGACCGATTTTACAAGTTTTAAAGCTTTTCTTGTCGTTAGAATAAAGCGCCGCAAATGGGGTTCTTAGTTTAAAAGTTACTCGGACTTATTTGAGCTAACATAAGGAATATGTTATGTCAGATACTGCAAAAGGAATTAAAGAAGCACTCGAGTTAGATAAAACACGTTTATCTACCAAAGACGGTGCAATAGCTATTCAAGAAAAGCTCGAAGCGCTAAATTTTGAGCTTGATGCGCTTCATTTAAGCATAGAAAATCTGCTTTTGAATAATTCGCTATTACTACCTTCTGTGATTGCTCTTAGGCAATCCATTGAAGAGAAAGAGGGGATTGATTTACTGAGCTACTACGGTCTACTTAAAACATTTACCCCTTCCGAATTATCAACAACTTTGCAAGATACCTTATTGTTAAAAATTGACACCTTAGACGGCTATCTTTCTTCGTTAATCAACCAATCAAGGCTTGAGTTATTTTCATTACGGAACCCATCCGAAGAAGTTACCCCGGTTGTTAGGCAAATAACCGCAAGTTTTATCGAGATGCATCTTACTATTTTTAGAAACCTTTTGAACAAACAGGGTCACAATGAGCAACAAATCAAATTTCTTACTAAAAAAATAGATGTACTGAAAACCAAAGTGGCGGAAATAGAAAAACTGAATATTTTAGAATTCATTTCTCATATTGAATGGCGTCTATCGCGTAATTTACACCCTCAATTACTTAGCCCCATGTTTGCTTTCTTTGGAAAAGGAAAAACCAATAAAAAGTTGGTTCATGAAATGAATAATTTGTACGAAGATTTACAAAGTAAACCATTTACTAAGCAAGCTTTAATTGGTTCGCTTTATTTAACCAAAGAACGTTTTGTTGTGTTATTGCATAAACCATTGTGTGATTTGATTACAAACCAGATCAATCAATTTCTTCAATTCACCCAAAGTTCTGAAAGCAAATACGAGCGTTCAAACTGCGTTCGGCTTTTTGAAGAACAAGCGAGAGCTCTGGGCGTGAAATGGCCAGATACTCAATCCACAGCAAAACAACCCTCCAGCGAACCTCTGGGATACAAACCAATGGACGACAATTTTATGGATGCCGCAGTGGGTGCAGCTCCGGCTGCCTGATTTTAAACCACGACAGGTCGCATCCATAGCCGTCATTTTTGCATCGATAATTTCTCCAGTTGCTCCGCAGGTAAATCCCACAGTTTTGCCCATCTTTTGTGGGTCACTCAACTCTTCTTCGTTTTTATCTCTCATCGGTAGCTCTTTAAATAAAAGAGCCTAATTTATCATAATGATAAAATACATATTATTTCATTTTACGTCGAACAGGCATCCTCACACGTAGAAAGAGTTCTCAAGAAGTTGCGACGGACCCAGCATCCCCTTAAACGGGGCATTGCTGCGCCCAAACTCGCAGCATGGCATTGCCACTTGGCTGCAAATGATAAGCGACCTCCCTAACTTCTGTGCCAAAATTATCCTGTTGTAAACCAAGTAACACGGGTCCTAAAAAAGGTGAGGGCTGGTTGTAACGATCAATCAAGGGAAAAATGCGCACTTCTTTGGCAACTCGGGCTAATTCTTGGATGACCTGCAAATGAAAATCCACATCCTGATCATCTAAATCAGCAAATAAATAATGGGAACTTAGAGCAAAATCGAAAGAAAAATCAGCAAAAGGTAGAGCATATTCACTTAACCCTAGATAACGTTTCTCTTTTTTACCCTTTTCATAATCTGCAAAAAATTTAGCAATTCCTTCTTGCCTCTCATCGACCAATAACTTGGGGCTACCATAACGGCTAAAATCAAATTTTTCCTGGTCTTTAAGCACTCTTGAAACCATGTCAGCAAAAACCAAGGTGACCTTGCTATAAAGCGTATCTTTATCCAAATTAAACAAAGGGTCGCAGCTAATAATATTTTTCGACGTTGTTGCTAATTCGGCGTTTACTGCACTGGGTCCGCAACCATACTCTAATATTCGAGCTTTCATATCTTCTTTGGATAAATCAAACATTTCCTGATATTCATCAGCATGATGTCCCCAGAGTACGAGTTTACGCATGTTTCACTCCTTTCGACTTCAATTATAGTCAAGCAAATTAAATTGATGTTGCAAGTTCAATTCGATTGGGTATAGTCTAGCCTATTTGGTTTAGTTACAGGAAGTCATCTATGCACACTGGTTTACAACACCATTTGGGCGAAACTTATGACCTGTTGCGCGACAGTGTTTATCATTTTGCCCAAAAAGAAATAGCCCCTCTCGCTGCCAAAATTGATACAGAAAATGCTTTCCCGAATCATTTATGGCGAAAACTAGGTGAGATGGGCCTGCTAGGTATTACTGTAAGTGAAGAATACGGCGGAGCAAATATGGGCTATCTCGCTCATGTCATTGCTATGGAAGAAATATCACGTGCCTCGGCTTCAGTTGGCTTAAGCTATGGGGCTCATTCCAATCTCTGTGTCAATCAAATCTATCTAAACGGCAATCCCGAGCAAAGACAACGTTATCTACCTAAACTTATTAGTGGAGAATACATAGGCGCGCTCGCAATGAGCGAGTCTAATTCCGGTTCTGATGTGGTCAGTATGCAATTACAGGCACAAGCCCAAGGCAATAAGTTCATCTTGAATGGCACTAAAATGTGGATTACCAACGGCCCCGATGCGGATGTCCTCGTTGTTTATGCTAAAACAGATAAGCAAGCTGAAAGCAAAGGAATTACTGCCTTTATCATTGAGAAAGGACTTCGTGGTTTTCATACAGCCCAAAAACTGGATAAGCTCGGTATGCGAGGCTCAAATACTTGTGAACTAGTATTTGAAGATTGCGAAATACCTGCGGAAAATGTCCTTGGTGAAATCCACAAAGGAGTCAAGGTTCTAATGAGTGGCCTTGATTACGAACGCACCGTACTAGCTGCAGGACCGATCGGCATCATGCAAGCTTGCATGGATGTCGTCTTACCCTACGTCCATGAACGCAAACAATTTAATCAAGCCATTGGTGAATTCCAATTCATCCAAGGCAAATTAGCCGATATGTACACCGAATTAAGTGCTTCACGTGCTTACCTCTACGCCGTCGCCCGTGCATGCGATCTAGCTAAAGTCAGTAGGAAAGATGCCGCTGGAGTGATTTTATATACCGCCGAAAAAGCGACACAAATGGCGCTGCAAGCCATTCAAATTCTAGGCGGTAATGGATATATCAACGAATATCCAACAGGCCGATTGTTACGTGATGCAAAGCTCTATGAAATTGGAGCGGGTACCTCTGAAATTAGACGAATGTTAATCGGACGTGAACTTTTTAAAGAAACTGCCTAAGGGAGAAATAAACATGGAACAGAATGACATTGTAATTGTTGCAGCAAAAAGAACACCCATGGGATCTATGATGGGTGCTTTATCTGCTTTATCTGCCCCAGAGTTAGGAGCTGTTGCGCATCAAGCAGCAATTGCTCAGGCAAAAATTTCTCCTGCTGATATCGACGAAGTCATCAGTGGTTGCGTATTACAAGCTGGTATTGGCCAAGCACCGGCTAGGCAAGCCGCTATTAAAGCAGGTATCCCCAATTCTGCGAATGCCACAACGGTCAATAAAATGTGTGGCTCAGGTATGAAAGCAGTTATGCTGGCTCATGACCTACTCAAAGCAGGTTCTGCCAATGTTATTCTTGCCAGTGGTATGGAAAGCATGAGCAATGCGCCTTATTTATTAGCTAAGGCTCGTGCAGGGTATCGTTTAGGACATGGCGAGCTTAAAGATCATATGTTTTTAGATGGTTTAGAAGATGCTTATGAGCGCGGTCAATTAATGGGTTGTTATGCAGAGGCAACAGCTAGTCATTTCCAATTTTCTCGTCAGCAACAAGATGACTATGCAATACGTTCCTTAACCCGTGCGCTAGAAGCACAGCAAAATAATGCCTTTGCTGAAGAAATTGTTCCTGTGATTATTGCCGATCGTAAAGGTGAAATCATCGTTAAACAAGACGAAAGCCCCGATGCGAATAAACTTGGCAAAATAAGCCAATTGCGCCCTGCTTTTAAAGCCGACGGTACAGTGACTGCTGCCAATTCAAGTTCGATTTCTGATGGTGCAGCGAGTCTAATTCTCATGACAGCAGCAAATGCGAAAAAAAGAGGATTGCAACCTTTGGCCCGCATTATCGCTCATGCAAGTCATGCTCAAGCGCCTCAATGGTTTACTACTGCTCCTGTGGATGCAATGCGTAAAGTTCTTGATAAAGCAGGTTGGCATTCCTCTGAAGTTGATTTGTATGAAATTAATGAAGCGTTTGCGGTGGTTGCAATGGCTGCTATTACTCAACTTGAACTTGATCCGGACAAAGTAAATATTCACGGCGGTGCCTGTGCTTTAGGTCATCCAATTGGTGCTTCTGGTGCGCGAATTATTGTTACTTTAATGCATGCCTTAAAGCAACAACAAAAATCACGCGGTATCGCTTCTTTATGCATTGGTGGAGGCGAAGCCACAGCAATTGCGATTGAAATGGTATAAATAATCTAGGTTGGGCCAAGGCCCAACCTAGATGCGAAATATAAACCGTATTTAAATTTCAACAAACTAAGGGATGTACATGCTTAGACCAGCTCTTATCTATTTATTACTCAGTATTGTGGTTGTCATTTTCGCTCGGTTTGCTCACATGCTAATCGTGTATATCGATATGTTATACGCGTTCATTAATATCAAATTAACACCCATTTTTAGTCAAGGTGGTTTAGGCTTAGTGTTCCGCAAGGTGATTCTTTTGGTCGCTATACCCGTTATTATTGCGGCCATCCCGGCTCTCAGCTTCAGGTTAGTTAAGGGAAAAGAAATGCCCTATTTTATTGAATTAACTTGGTGTTTATGGCTTGTCATTGTATTAAGTAATGTATTGATACGTTTTTAAGGGTTATTCATGGCTAAACTCATCAGTCAATTAAATCCTGCTAGTAATGAATTCAAAGAAAATCAGGCATATATGCAAGATATGCTTGATGGCTTGCAACGTACCGTTAGAAAAATCGCTGAAGGTGGTGATGAAAAAGCACGCCACAGGCATTTACAGCATGGAAAATTACTCCCTCGTGAACGATTACAGCAATTACTCGATCCAGGTAGTCCTTTTCTCGAGCTTTCGCAACTTGCAGCTTATCAAGTGTATGAAGATCATGTTCCAGCAGCAGGAATTATTACCGGGATTGGCCAAGTCTCCGGTACTCAATGCATGATTGTCGTTAACGATGCGACAGTAAAAGGGGGAACCTACTACCCTCTCACCGTTAAAAAACATTTGCGCGCTCAAGAAATAGCCAAAGCAAATTATTTGCCTTGCATCTATCTTGTTGATTCGGGCGGTGCTTTTCTCCCTAGGCAAGATGAGGTTTTCCCCGACCGCGATCATTTCGGCCGAATTTTTTATAATCAAGCCACTCTTTCCGCGGAAAACATACCGCAAATTGCTGTAGTTATGGGATCATGCACTGCTGGCGGCGCTTATGTACCCGCCATGGCTGATGAATCGATTATGGTTAAAAAACAAGCCACGATTTTTTTAGGTGGCCCACCGCTGGTCAAAGCAGCGACCGGTGAAGTGATTAGCGCTGAAGAATTAGGCGGAGCCGAGGTGCATTGCCGACAATCTGGGGTCGCGGATCATTATGCTGAAAATGATGCTCATGCCCTGCATTTAGCGCGAATTGCTGTCAGCCATTTAAATCGTCAAAAACCTGAAACGCTGACACGCATTCCAAACCGCGAGCCTGTTTATGACGTCAAAGAATTGAATGGTATCATTCCCACCGACCCCCGTAAGCCTTTTGACATTCGCGAAATAATTGCGCGAATCGTCGATGCCTCAGAATTTGATGAGTTTAAGGCACTTTATGGCACGACACTCGTTTGCGGCTTCGCTCACCTTTTTGGCTACCCAGTGGGAATTATTGCCAATAATGGCATCTTATTTGGTGAAAGCGCACTAAAAGGCACTCACTTTATTGAATTATGTTGCCAACGCAAAATTCCTCTTATTTTTTTACAAAACATCACTGGTTTTATGGTGGGTAGTAAATACGAAGCGGCTGGTATCGCTAAACATGGCGCGAAAATGGTGACCGCAGTGGCCAATGCCCAAGTCCCTAAATTTACCGTGATAGTTGGCGGCAGCTTTGGTGCGGGTAACTATGCGATGTGCGGCCGCGCCTATGATCCGCGTTTTTTATGGTCGTGGCCGAACTCACGCATTTCAGTGATGGGTGGTGAACAAGCCGCCAATGTGCTGGCCCAAGTGAATCGGGATAAATACAGCAAACACGATAAAGTCTGGCCAGCGGAAGAAGAGGAAGCATTTAAAGCCGAGTTGCGCGCGCAATACGAAATGCAAGGCAACCCCTATTACGCCAGTGCTAGATTATGGGATGATGGGGTTATCGCACCTGAAGATACACGAACGATCTTGGGATTAAGCTTATCAGCCGCCTTAAATGCACCGATCAAAGCAACTCATTTTGGCGTCTTTCGCATGTGACAGGGGGAAACAATGAGTGATTTATTAAGCGAATTGCAGGACCGAATTTTTGTTATCACTTTAAATCGTGTTAATAAACATAATGCCTTTGACGATCATTTATTGACTGCCCTGCAACACACCCTTGATGAAGCCATCGCGCACCCGCAAGTGCGCGCAATTATACTTAAAGCGAACGGCAAACATTTTTCCGCAGGCGCTGATCTCGCCTGGATGCAGCGCATGGCAGAGTTTAGTGAAGAAGAGAATCTTAACGACGCGCTGGTGCTTGCACGAGTGATGTACACTCTCAATCAAAGCCCCAAACCAACCATTGCGATGATACAAGGCGCTGCCTTTGGTGGTGGCGCCGGTCTGGCTGCCGCCTGTGATCTTGCAATTGCTTCAACAGCTGCCCGCTTTTGCTTTTCAGAAGTGAAGCTCGGATTAATCCCGGCAGTCATCAGTCCCTATGTGGTCAAAGCAATTGGTGAGCGCGCCGCGAAACATTTATTTATGACCGCAGAAACTTTTGATGGCGAGGAAGCTAAACGCTTGCAACTGGTACAACATTGTGTGGCTGACGAAGAACTTTGGCCTTTCACCTTCAATTATGCAGAACAAATCGCTAAACTTGCTCCGCAAGCGGTTAGTGCTTGTAAAACCTTAGTTGATCAAGTTTCTGGCAAAACGATTGACGAAGCCATTATGCTACGCACCGCTGCTCTAATTGCAAAGAAACGCGTATCTGCCGAAGGGCAGCTAGGATTACATGCCTTTCTTAATAAAGAAGCACCTAACTGGAACTAAGGATTTCCATGTTTAATAAAATTCTTATCGCCAACCGCGGTGAAATTGCTTGCCGCATTATCAGAACTGCAAAGCAGCTGGGAATTCACAGTGTGGCAATTTATTCTACCGCGGATAAAAATAGCCAGCATGTGTACCAAGCTGATAGCGCCTATTGGGTAGGGGATGCGCCTGCAAAATCAAGTTATCTGAACATTGAGGCGATTATTGCTGCAGCAAAATCCAGTGGTGCAGAAGCGATACACCCCGGCTATGGTTTTTTATCCGAAAACCCGCATTTTGCCAAAGCTTGTACGGAGGCAGGAATCGTTTTCATTGGCCCTTCAGCCGCGGCAATGGAGGCGATGGGCTCCAAACAAATAGCTAAGCAAATGCTTGAAAAAACAGGCGTTCCCCTGACTCCAGGCTACCATGGCAGTGAACAATCTGATGAGCGTTTGCTGAAAGAAGCGCGCCAAATTGGTTTTCCGGTATTATTAAAAGCAGCCTGCGGTGGTGGTGGAAAAGGCATGCGGGCGGTCTATGATGAAACAGAATTTTCTCAAGCCTTGGCCAGTGCTAGACGAGAATCCATGGCCAGTTTTGCCGATGATACCATGCTCATCGAAAAATTAATCAGCAACCCTCGCCATGTTGAAGTGCAAATTATGGCCGATAATCACGGGCAAATCGTTCATATCTTTGAGCGTGATTGTTCGATTCAAAGACGTCACCAAAAAATTATTGAAGAAGCACCAGCACCTAATTTATCAGAATCTTTACGCCAAAGTTTAGCTAAAGCAGCTTGCGAAGTGGCTCGTTCGATTGATTATCGCGGCGCAGGTACTGTCGAATTTTTAGTGGATGGCAATGAGCATTTTTATTTCATGGAAATGAATACACGCCTACAAGTTGAACATCCTGTTACTGAAATGATAACCGGATTTGATTTAGTAGCCTGGCAATTAAAAATAGCAGCCAACGAGCCTATTCCAGTAGCACAAACTAATATTCTTGCCCAAGGCCATGCTATTGAATGCCGTATTTATGCCGAAGATCCAAATCAAGGTTTTATCCCTTCAATTGGCAAAATTAATTTCTTAAAAGAGCCTACAGGCAACGGCATTCGCATTGATAGTGGCATCACTACCCAGTCCGATATTTCTAAATTTTATGACCCCATGATTGCCAAGTTAATCGCCTGGGGCGAAACGCGCGAGCAAGCCCTGCACCGGCTAAAGCAAGCACTCAAGCACTTTGCGATCGGCGGCGTAAAAAGCAATATCCCTTTCTTACTTGCTATTTGTGAGCATCCACGTTTTAGCAACGCCGAGCTGAGTACTGATTTCTTAAGCCAAGAAACGATTCAGTTTCCCAAACCTGACGAGAATTTAGCCCTATTAATGGCAGCGAGTCATGATTATCTCGCCCTCTCCAAAAATCTTTCTGATCCTCTTTTTCAACAAAGTTTTGCTTGGCAAATGCATTTATCCAGTCATTGGCATTGGCGTTATTTGATGGGTGAGCAACAGATAGAGGTAAAAATTACGCCTGTTGATTTAAATACTTTCAAACTACAGCAGAATGAAGAAGAAGAATGTTCTATAACCGCAGGGCTTGATGGCGAGCACCTCTATTTAAACGATGGTCAGCAAACGCATCAAATGTTGTTTGTTAATCAACCGCAGAGTATTTGCTTGTATACTGAACAAGGTCCTCTTCTCCTTGAACGTTTCAACTGGCAAAATTATGGTGCACAAACTAGCGCAAAAAAAGGGCAACTTACCGCTCCCATGCCGGCCACGGTGGTTGCCATTTTGAAAAATAAAGGAGATACCGTCAAAGAAGGTGAAAGTTTAATTGTTTTGGAAGCAATGAAAATGGAGCATACTATTCACGCTCCCAAAGATGGTGTACTTGCTGAGCTCTATTATGAAGTGGGCTCACAGGTGAATGAAGGGGCTGAATTATTGGCCTTAAAAGACTAAATCGGTTTAGGGATAACCATGAACTATCCACAAAAAGTCAAAATCGTTGAGGTGGGTCCACGCGATGGTTTACAAAATGAATCATCCTTCGTACCAACCGAGACTAAAGTGGAGTTAATCAATTTGCTGAATGAAAGTGGTTTAGAGCACATTGAAGTCACGAGTTTTGTTTCCCCAAAAGCAATTCCTCAACTCGCCGATAATGAAGCAGTATTTACCACAATCAAAAAACTCGCTTCTGTTCATTATTCAGCCTTAGTGCCAAACGAACGTGGCATGTTAAAAGCCTTAGAAGTAGGCGTAAAAGAAATTGCGGTGTTTACTGCAGCCAGCGAAACCTTTAATCAGCGCAATATTAATTGCTCAATTGCTGAAAGCATTGCCCGTTTTGAACCCGTATTAGCATTAGCTAAAGCACATAAAATTAGAGTTCGAGCCTATATTTCCTGTGCACTTGGCTGTCCCTATGAAGGAAAAATTACCCCTCAACAAGTGGCTTCAGTCGCTCGACAATTGCTTAAGTTTAATGTGGATGAACTATGTCTGGGTGATACTATCGGTGTGGGCACACCCAAACAAACTAAGGCAGTCATCGAAGAAATGTTAGAACTCCTACCCATTTCCCAATTAGGGATGCATTTTCATGATACTTATGGGCAAGCGGTAGCTAATATTTTTACTTCCCTGGAATGCGGGATCAACCGTTTTGATAGCTCAGTTGCAGGGCTTGGCGGCTGTCCCTATGCTCGAGGTGCAACGGGTAATGTAGCCACAGAGGATGTTTTGTATCTTATGCATGGTTTGGGGATAGAAACCGGCGTCGATATTTTCAAGATCGTGGCCGCTGGCGACATGATTTGTAAAGCCTTAGGGAAAAAGAATCAATCGAAAGTAGCTAATGCTTTGTTGGCTAATCAGAGTTAATGTTTGATAAAGGCTCGTGTGGCTACAAGTCAACGCAAGAACAACGCAATTTGAATCGAAATTTTTATTGCAACTGCATTTCATATAGTCTATTTTACCAAATTTAGCGCCACTTTGACGTCACACAATAGATTTTCGGGTTATAATTCACCTTCCTATCTAGAAAAGCTCTAAACCACCTCGCTATGGGGCGCGAGTGCTTTTTCCAGGTTTAAAGAATGTTATTAATTAAATGAGACGATAGATGAACAAGAACGTATTAAGAATAGGCTTAGTCCAAGAAAAATGGAGTGAAAATCCTCAGGAACACCAAGATCGTCTTGCATCGGGGATATTTGCCGCTGCTAAACAAGGTGCGCAGATTGTTTGTTTACAAGAACTGACACTCTCGCCCTATTTCTGCACTCGATCTGATGTAGACCCTGCTCCTTATAAAGAAGATATAGCGACTGGGCCGACTGCAAGTTTTGTTTCGGCAATAGCTAAATCAGCGAAGGTCACTATCACTGCCTCGCTGTTTGAAAATGCAGGCTATAATACGGCTGTTGCGTTTGATGAGTCGGGGCAATTGATTGCTGTTACTCGCAAACAACATATTCCGAGCGGCGAGAAGTATCATGAAGATTATTATTTTAAACCCGGCGATTCTAATTATCCCGTTCATACTTTAGCTGGACACCGCTTTGGTATGCCGACTTGCTATGATCAATGGTTTCCTGAGCTATCCCGAATTTATGGTTTAAAAGATACCGAGATTATCGTTTATCCTACAGCAATTGGTGCAGAACCCACTGCTCCAGGCTTTGATAGTCAACCCATGTGGCAAAAAGTCATGGTTGCGCAAGGAATTATGGCAAATACCTTCATGGTTGCCGTTAATCGTATTGGTAACGAAAATGGTCTAGAGTTTTATGGTAGTAGTTTTATTTCCAATCCTTTAGGTGAAATTTTAGTCCAAGCTCCACGCCATGAACCTGCTGTATTAGTCACCGACTTAGATTTTAGTCAACGAGCACTATGGGGACGTCTATTCCCCTTTGCTACTCAAAGAGAACCTGAAACTTATCAGGAATTAGTTAAACCGCGTCAATCCATTGTGGGATGAATTAATGATAGTTAATGCATTATCTGATGATAATTTATACAACATAGAACATTGGGGTGAAGGTTATTTCAACATCAACCCACAGGGAAATATTGCTGTTAGCAAAAAACCCGAGGATAAAGGCGTCGAATTGCAAGCCATAGTTAACGCAGCCAGTCGTGCGGGATTGCAATTGCCCCTCCTAATTCGTTTTACCGACATTCTTCATGACAGGGTAATCAAGCTCAATCAAGCGTTTGCAGAAGCGATTAAAGAAAATGACTACCAAGGGACTTACAAATTGGTTTATCCAATTAAAGTTAACCAAGAATATTGTGTCGTTAGAGAAATCTTAAAAGCACCGGACCATCCTGTTGGTCTAGAAGCAGGATCTAAGCCCGAATTAATGGCTGTTATTGGCTTGCTCGGCCAAAATCCGTCCACTATCGTTTGTAATGGTTATAAAGACAGTTGCTATATTCGCACTGCATTAATTGCGCAACAGATGGGACATGAGGTTTTTATTGTTATTGAAAAACGTTCCGAGCTTGATATTATTCTGAAAGAATCAGCACGCTTAGGTATAAAACCTAAAATTGGACTACGCATTCGCCTGATGACGAAAGGAGCGGGTAAATGGGAAAATACCGGCGGTGATAAATCAAAATTTGGTTTGAATGCAGAACAAGTGCTGGATGTCATCAATCAATTAAAGGCCAATAATTACTTAGATTGCTTTCAATTAATGCACTGTCATTTGGGTTCGCAAATTGCCAATATCCACGATATTCGCCATTGCATGCAGGAAGTCGCTCGTTATTATGTTGAACTACGACGCCTACAAGCGCCCATTACGACAATTGATGTCGGTGGAGGCCTTGGAGTCGATTACGAAGGCACGCACTCCAGTTCAGATTGCTCAATGAATTACACCGTAAAGGAATACGCGACCAATATTCTTTTAGCACTACGCCCTCTTTGTGAAGAAGCGAATATGCCTGAGCCCAATCTCATTTCCGAATCAGGTCGCGCCCTCACTGCGCATCATGCCGTTTTGGTCACTAACATTACTGACGTAGAATTAATTAAAAAAACCGATAGGCTTCCCCGGCCCGAGGCCAGTGATTCGAATGTGATTCATGACATCTGGGATACTTACCAAACGATCTCTCAAAATCTTCCTTCTGAGATATACAACTACGCTAGCCATGCTTTAGAAGAAGCCCATTCTCTCTTTAAACATAGTATTATTAGCTTACAGGAAAAGGCAAAAGTAGAGCAATTATTTACCGCAATTTGTTTTGAAATTCAGCAACTATTGGATGAAAATAACCCCAGTGATTGCGAATTGATGGACCTTATTAATGAACGAATGGCTGCTAAAATATTTTGCAACCTCTCATTTTTTCAATCCATGCCTGATGCCTGGGCCATTGGTCAAATTTTTCCAGTCGCCCCAATTTCGCAATTGATTCAAAAACCCAGCATGCACAGTATCCTGCAAGACTTGACCTGTGACTCAGACGGCACGATAAAACGGTACCCGGGCAAATCTTGTATCAATACCACTTTAATGCTGCCACCCTATGATGAAACCAAGCCCTACGATCTTGCTTTCTTTCTGGTCGGCGCTTATCAGGAAATCTTGGGTAATTTGCATAATCTTTTTGGGGATACCAATTCATTGGATGTGAAATTATTAGGGAATGGCCATTTTGAAATCAACGATTTAGTGAGCGGTGATACCGTGACGAATGTCTTGAATTATGCGCATTATGATACTAAAAAATTGCTGTTATCTTATGAGAAACAGTTAATTAGTGCCGATTTCCCCAACGAAAAAATTCAGACTTATTTAAATGAATTACGTAGCATTTTCACACAGCAAACTTACCTCGACAGCAACAAAACGAAAGGATAATTATGTTGACACCTAAACAAGCAGGATTTTACATGCCTCCCGAGTGGTATCCGCATGCCGGTTGTTGGATGGCTTGGCCTTGCCATCAAGAAACCTGGGCACCTATTGGTTTTGAACGCGCGCGGGAAGCCTACGCTCGAGTAGCCAAGGCGATTGCTCAATACGAGCCGGTGACCATGATTGTCAACCCCGGAGACGAAGAGTCAGCAAGAACACTGTGTGGAGAACAAATTCGCCTACTCACGCTAGCTATTAACGATTCTTGGACGCGTGACACCGGCGCAACCTTCTTATTGAATTCACAAAAAGAATTAGCCGGTGTTGACTGGATTCATAATGCCTGGGGAGGAAATTACCCAGATTGCGCTTTAGACAATCAAATTGCCAGTGCAATTATTCGCGAAACCCATGCACGGCATTTTAAAGCGCCTTTAGTCATGGAGGGAGGTTCCTTTCATGTCGATGGCGAAGGAACTGTGCTCACGAGTAAAGAATGCTTGTTAAATGCTAATCGTAATCCACAATTATCTCAGTCTGAAATTGAAAATTATCTTCTTGCTTATCTAGGCGCTGAAAAAATTATATGGTTAAACAAGGGATTAATCGGAGATGAAACCGATGGCCATATCGACGAAATCGCCTGTTTTATCGCTCCAGGAAAGGTTCTCTGCTTGATTACTCAAGACAAAGAGGATGAAAATTATCACATTCTCCATGAGAATTTAGAAACCTTAAAAGCGGCGACTGATGCAAAAGGTAGACCATTTGAAATCTTTACCGTCGAACAGCCTCCAGCTACTTATATCAATAATGAACGCTTGACGCTGTCTTATATTAATTTTTATTTAGCCAATCAAGGTATTGTCATGCCAGCATTTGGCCATGCAAAATACGATAACGCAGCCTATGAGCTCTTTTGCCAGCTTTTTCCAAGTTATCAGATTACTCAGATTGATGCTTTGGATGTATTTGCCGGTGGCGGGGGAATTCATTGCATTACGCAACAGCAGCCCTGTATTAAAGCTTAACTCGTCGCTTTTGCGTAATAGTTTAAAATCCCTCTCTGTATGACCGGAACCTAGGTAACAAAAATGCCTTAAAAATCCCCTAGCCCCCTAGAGGAGGGGGATAGGGAGAGGGGGATAAAACATTACGCGACAGCGACTAATGACAAAATTGTGCCCACAGATAATTTAGAAAATAGATTGACACAACATCAAAATAGAAAGATTCTTGACTGCTATACAAGTATGTATTTTAAGAAATAATTACAACAGGCAAGGATCGTAACAAATGAAATCAGTAGTATGGGAACCCAAACAGCCAGAAAAAACAAGAATGTGGCAATTCATGCGTTTTACAGAACAAAGACACCCCCCACTACAATTCAAAAACTACCAAGAATTACATCATTGGTCGATTACCGATCCCGCGCTGTTTTGGCAAACACTTAGTGATTTTTTTGGTCTTAGTTATAACACCCCCGCCAAAGAAATACTCAATCACTATGATGATATGATTGATGCACGCTGGTTTAGTGGCGCGACCTTTAATTTCGCAGAAAAATTATTATCCCGTCGTGATGACCATCCAGCACTGATTTCTGTGAATGAAAATGGGGATCGACAAGTTATAAGCTATCAAATGCTGTATGAGTTGGTTGCGAGCTGTGCGGAAGGTTTGAGAAAGGCTGGGGTAGTCACTGGTGATCGTGTGGCCGCGGTGATGCCGAATGTTTCATATACCCTTATTGCCATGTTAGCCACCACTTCGCTTGGGGCGATTTGGTCCTCTTGTTCTCCTGATTTTGGCCCACAGGCCGCACTTGATCGCTTAGGTCAAATTGAACCAAAAGTACTGTTTATTTGTGATGGTCATCAATATTCAGGTAAAAAACACGATGGTAGCGAAAAAATAATAGCATTGAGTAAAACAATTCCTTCGCTAGCGAAAATCGTGATCTGCCCTATTATTTTTAGTAACCCTGATCTTAGTCAGCTGAAACATGCTGTAGTTTGGGATGATTTTCTTGAGCCCAGTAAAGAGTGTCAATTTAACCCCCTACCCTTTGCCCATCCTGTCTATATCCTTTTCTCATCTGGTACTACTGGCAAACCCAAATGCATTGTTCATGGTGCGGGCGGCACTTTATTGCAGCACTTAAAAGAACTGGGCTTACACAGCGACCTGACTGACAAGGATAATCTCTGTTTCTACACCACTTGTGGCTGGATGATGTGGAATTGGATGGTGTCAATTTTAGCTTTAGGAGCAACACTCACCCTCTATGAAGGGGCACCGACCTACCCTAGAGCTGATCGACTTTTTCAATTAATAGATGACGAGAAAATCACGGTTTTTGGCACGAGCGCTAAATTCATTTCTTCAGTAGAAAAAGAAGGCATTACCCCCAGAAAACATTTTTCATTGAAAACACTACGAACAATTCTTTCCACCGGCTCCCCTTTATTACCTAGGAATTATGATTTCGTCTATCAAGAAATCAAACCGGAGGTCCAATTGAGCTCTATTTCTGGGGGGACAGACATTGTCTCTTGTTTTGCTTTAGGTAATCCTATTCTTCCAGTCTACCGTGGTGAACTCCAATGCCTGGGCTTGGGGATGGCCGTAGAAATTTTTGATGAACAAATGCATGCTGTCCATGAAGAGCGTGGTGAGCTCGTTTGTACCAAAGCTTTTCCTTCCATGCCAGTGAGTTTCTGGAATGATCCTGAAAAAGCAAAGTATAAGCACGCTTACTTTGAACGTTTTGACAAGGTTTGGGCGCATGGGGATTTTGCTGAAATAACCAAACATAATGGGCTCATTATTTATGGACGTTCGGATGCGGTATTAAATCCTGGCGGCGTGCGCATCGGGACCGCTGAAATCTATCGTCAAGTGGAAAAAATTCCGGAGATTATAGAGAGCATTGTCGTTGGGCAGGATTGGCAAGATGATGTCCGTGTTGTGCTGTTTGTTAAATTGAGAGAAGGGGTGGAGCTTGACGAACCTTTAAAAGACACTATTCGTCATACCATACGTCACAACGCTTCTCCTCGCCATGTCCCCGCGAAAATCTTACAAGTTGCTGATATTCCCAGAACGATCAGTGGCAAGATTGTGGAAGTAGCAGTCAGAGAAGTTGTTCATGGGAAAAAGGTCAATAATCTTAACTCCCTCGCCAATCCCGAAGCCCTTGAGCATTTTAAGAACCGTGAGGAATTAGGCGAGTAGTTAGAGACACAGACATTGATAGTGGCCTGAGGTTCAGACTTTTATCTAAGAAAATTCAGGCCCTTTATGGTCAGAGTCAGAGTCAGACTCTAAAAGAGCTAGAGAAGACCCTTGATCCATTTCTTTTGTAGGTTTTTGAGCCTTTTCTTTACCCTTTTCCCTTAAGCCATTATTAGACTGCTCTTCATCATCAAAATTCTCGTCATTTCTAGATCCCAACCCGGCCAAACCTGGTGAAACCTCTGGAGTGCTGGGTCTATATTGCTTGGCTGCCTCCATTCTTGAAATGCTAACCGCTGCTACCTTCTCTTTATTACTCAGGTAAGTGTCAATCAAGATGTAGGCTGCAGGAAAAACAAAAACCGTACCTGCGATGGCTCCTACAATTCCTAACGGAGTTGACTTCATACGAGCCCACCAGCTGCGCAGATTGCCCTCAGTCGCTTTAAGCATCATACTCGTTAACTCTTTGTGAGCCTGAAACCGGCTTGAATTTTTTTGATAAAGATTATCGATGCTATCAACCTTTTCTTCTGCATAATTCCTTGAGACATACACTCCTCGTGGTTTTGCTTCCACCTTCGCAGGTCCGCCTTGATCAACGAGGCTTATAAGCGACATGGCTGATTGTAGACCTCTTTCATTGTATAGCCTGTCCAGTGATTTTCTTAATGCAGCGATATTAGACACCGTAATTTGATTACCACTTTTTGCAAGTGTAGCTAAATGATGAACCACTTCGGTTTCCTGCGCATCTTTTTCATCTTTATTCAGTAAATCATCCAAAAGGGCAACACGACCATTGATGGCTTGCGCACGCTCATTACCACTTTTACACCCACCCAAAGAGACTTCCTCAGAAAAAACGCATAAAGCTTGTACAATCTTGGCATTTTCATGACGCCAATGTAGATTATTGGCCATGATATTTTTTAAACCGAGCTTGGCATTTGCCATAATTCCGGCTGTAGGGGAAAAATTGATTTCAGCTCGCCAATCGGCTTTAAGTTCGCTGATTAATTGAATCGCTTGTTGCCCTTCAGCTGATTCAGCAAAAAAAGATTTACGCTCAGGAGTGTTAAGGAACCTTTTATAAAGCTCGAAAACCTCTTTTATTTTTTCTTTCTGTACATCTGCCTTAACGGGTTCTAAATTAGGTTTGCCATTCTTCCTAACTACTGTTGAACTATTAGCGCTAATGCTATCTGAAATCGTGTGTAGCATAGCTAGCTCTGCCATCAACGTCGATTCTTGGACTAAAGTGTTAGAGCTGTCATAGCCTAAAGTATCTCCAAAGCCATTCACTGAGATGTTTTGAACCAAACAAAAAACAGCATCTGAAGGATTATCGCTTGCGTTTGATAATTGACGAGCATTATGACGATGTGCACCGCGCAAAATATGAATTGCGCTTTTGGTTTGTCGATTTTTAGAGGTTAGATCATCTAAAGTATCATTAATTGCCGTATAACTATTATAAATATAAGCTTTCGGCTTAGTGTCATCTGTAGTCAATCGATCTTTTAGCACATATTTATCAGTAATATGTTTTAATTTTTTACTAGCATCTTCAATATATTCTTGTTCATCCAAATCTTCCTTCACTACAGGTGATGGAGTACGAATTTGCATGTGAAGATTCTGATTGGCCACAACAGTATTATCCGGGCCCATCTTATGAGAAATAATTTGTCGATGTCCGAATTTTTCCCCTTTGACGCGTTCATGAGCAGTATTCTCAGACCCTTCTATTAAAACCGCTAAACCGTTGTTATCAGTATGAAGAATATCGTTAGGTGTTGCAGTTGTTTTTTCGGCAACTTTTTTAAGCGTTTTTATTTTAAGATCAGCCTTGCTAATAATTTCACCCGTGTGCCTTGCAATTTCTTCGAGCAAAATAATATGTGCTTCAGGCACAATTGCTTTTCTTGCTTTATCGAGTGTTTTGTTTAATTGAGCTGTATTGATAGTGCCATCACGATTGAGCGAAGACTTTAAACCCTGGGCTAAGGAATTCATCACTAATTCGTTCACTCTAAGCATCGCTGATTGATGAGCCGCTTGCATTTCTTGTTCTCTGTCCTGTAGCTTAGTCGTTGTCTGATAGACACGAGAAACGAGAGCTAGATGGAAATGCAGCTCTTGTTGCAGAGCGATAATGCTACCTTTAGGCAGGGACATAAATTGAGTAGCAAGTTTTTTAGCCTCATCAGCCGGGCTACCTGCATTTTTCAATGCTTTTTCTACTATTTCAGAAAACGTCTGTTTTAAGTCCTCTTCATCACTAATATCTAAGCTAACAGTAGTAACAGGACTAATTTTTTGACCAAGAATATTTTCTAAACCCTCTTGATCGCTAATATCTCTATGTAACTCGGATTTCAGTTCTTCGATAATTTTTGTCAGTGGCAATTTAACATCGACCACGATACGTCCCTGCGGATCAAAAGCTAGCTTATCAATGTTAATCAGCGCTTGAGCCCTTGCCTGCTTTGCTAAAATCTGCATATATAGTGCTTGACTTTCTCTTGACATAAAGCTCTTAAAATTAATCATCTTTGTATAATTATAATAAAAACTGTATTACCAGAACATTAAGAGAGTTTTAATAAGGCATATATTGTAAAAAATGTTGGGATATTATCTGCAATCGGGCGAATCTGGCTTATCTTCTTTGTTCACCGAATCAGCACTTCAATTGAGAAAAACGACACCTCTAATTTTGTCTATACTAAAGGCAGGCGTAGATATCTAATAAATACAGGGATTTGTTTGCAAATAGACTTGCAATGAGAATACCACTGAGACAACAAGCAGGTCAGCATTAAAGCATTAAGGAGAGTGGTATGTGTGATAGTAGATGCATTAGTAATGGTATCGTTGCTGGGGTTGTAGCAGGGATTGTGTTCACCTTTTTTTTAATTCTTATGGATAATCTTACACACCTGCCAACAAAAATTGGTGGGCTCATGATTCATTTTATTGTCAGTATCATAGCCGGCGTCATTTTTGCTTTCATTTTAGGTTGGTTAATTCATTCTTGGTGGTCTGCGAGCTTTTTAGGACTTCTCTTTGGTAGCTTGTTGTGGATTGCTGGCCCTATGACTTTATTGCCTAGCTTAACTACTGGCACAGCTTTATTCTCTCAATGGAATTTCGCAGGTATACAAGCGAATACTCCTCTACTAATTGGCCATCTTATCTATGGGCTCGTTCTTGGACTCAGTTATTATTTCTTAAAAAAGGGAAAATTACATAAGCTCAAAAAACCGAGGATCTAAGCTAATAGAATTTCTAACTAGATGATTCACATTATTTATAGTATCATGGCAGTTTGCGCCGATTTGAAACTCAGCTTGCGGGCGCTCATTGGTTTGGCTTGAGGTCATCCCTATGAAAATACGGCTAAAGCGGTGGGCACCCTCTCTCCTACTCTCTAGCATCCCGCATCTGTATACCTTAGGTTGATGTGATGATTGAATTAAATGGGTTAACAAAATCCTACAATAACACGCTCGCATTGCGTGATATTAACTTATTTGTACAAGAAGGTGAAATATTTGGCATCATTGGTAAAAGTGGTGCAGGTAAATCAACTTTATTGCGAAGTATTAATCTTTTAGAACAGCCTGATCAGGGCCAGGTGATTGTTGACAATGAAACAATTACCGAATTATCTCCGGCTAACTTACGTAAATCCCGCCATAAAATGGCCATGATTTTCCAACATTTCAATTTGCTCAACTCCAAAACGGTCTATGACAATATCGCCCTACCGATGCGGATCCAAGGGATTGATGAAGAAAGCATTAAATTTAAAATTGATGAATTATTACCCTTAGTCGAACTTTCACCCAAAGTAGACGCTTATCCCGACCAACTGAGTGGGGGTCAGAAGCAGCGTGTAGCCATTGCGCGAGCCTTAAGTTGCTCCCCTAAAATTTTACTTTGTGACGAAGCCACCTCCGCTTTAGATCCTGAAACAACCAATTCCATCCTTGAGTTACTAAAAAAAATTAACAAACTCTATGGCATAACTATGGTGTTGATTACCCACGAAATGGAAGTGGTGAAACGTATTTGCCATCGCTTAGCAGTGATGGAAAATGGAGAAATTGTCGAAACGACGGCATTATCCAATGTGTTCTCTAAAGAAGAGAGTGTGGCTAAAGCGATGTTGTATGCCCAGCTTAGTCCACAATTACCCGCCTGTCTCTCGGGGAATTTATCCAATTTTCCTAATAATAAGCCTTTATTGCGTTTATTTTTCCAAGGAGAAACAGCGACTGTCCCTTTTATTAGTAAAACTAGTCGTGAATTACATTTAGATATTAATATCTTACTCGCAAATATTGACCGCTTTGATACGATTACCTGTGGCGTTTTAGTGGTTGAATTAACTGCGAATGAGGCTTTATTAAAACAATTTATCGAACGTTGCGAGAAGGCCAATTTAACTGTGGAGATTTTAGGATATGTCACTGACGATGCTTTATGATTTGCTGATAGCCAGTGGCGAAACGATCTACATGGTTGTTGCTAGTACACTATTTGCCATTATCTTAGGACTTCCTTTAGGGACCTTGCTTTTCACGAGTACTAAAATCAAGCCTCATGCTTGGATAAGTCGCTTTATTTCTGGATTAATTAACATTAGTCGCTCGATTCCTTTTATTATATTGTTAGTCGCTTTGATTCCTTTCACCCGTCTTTTGGTGGGTACCTCTATTGGTATACATGCTGCAATGGTTCCACTGACTTTAGGTGCAACTCCGTTTTTTGCACGCCTGGTGGATAATGTCTATCAAACGCTACCCGCAGGCTTGATCGAAGCAGGTTTTTCCATGGGAGCCAATACTTGGCAAATGATTCGTTATATTTTGCTACCCGAAGCATTTCCCGCATTAATTCAAGCAGTCACTGTGACGGCCATTACTTTGGTCAATTATTCTGCCATGGCGGGTACCGTTGGTGGCGGTGGTTTGGGTGACTTAGCCATTCGTTATGGCTATCAACGTTTTAATGTCGGGATTATGTTAGCGACTGTTTTTGTTTTGATAATCATCGTTCAGCTGCTGCAAATGGGAGGCGATCGCTTAGCGCGCCATTATTCGCGCAATTAACCTTCCCAATTGCGCTAGGACACTATTTTTCGGAGAGCTTTATGCGTATTTTTTCTGTACTTGTTTTACTTATTGGTTTAGTGGCTTGCAATAAGCCTTCACCTAATACCTTAACCATAGGAACCATTGCAGGTCCTGAAACTGACTTAGTTGAAGTCGCCAAAGACGTCGCCCAAAAACAATATGGATTGACCATCAAAATTGTTGAATTTAATGACTATAATTTACCCAATGAAGCCCTTCAAGATGGTAGCTTAGACGCCAATGTCTATCAGCATTTACCTTATTTACAAGCTGCTATGAAAGCTCATGGCTATGACTTAGAAGCAATCGGCAAAACGTTTGTTTATCCTACAGGTATTTATTCAAGCAAAATTAAAACCTTAGCCCAATTACCTGAGCACGGAACTATTGCCATACCTAATGACCCAAGCAATGAAGCTCGCGCATTATTGCTACTACAAAAAGCAGGTTTAATTGATTTAAAGAGTGAAAATAGTGTCTCTATTGCAGATATTTCTAAAAATCCTAAGCACTTAGTGATTAAAGAATTAGATGCCGCACAGCTACCTCGTATCCTTGCGGATGTCGATGCGGCAGTAATCAATACGACCTTTGCTATTCCTGCTGGACTTAGCCCAACTCGTGATGCAATTTTTGTTGAAGGAAAAGATTCTCCCTATGCAAATCTGATTGTGATTCGTCGTAACGGCAGCAAAAAACCACAACTTGAGGAGTTTGTTAAGGCAATGAATTCACCAGAAGTAAAAAATAAAGCAAACGCGCTTTTTGGTGATTCGGCAACCCCGGCGTGGTGATTAGCTCGTTAATTTTGAGTTAAGAATTTACTGTTATACTTTTTTTATGCATGCAATTCTATTAGATGGTGAACCATGGTTACTAAAGTACAAACCGATCTTTCTGCGATTAAAACTCAAGAAAAAAAGAAGGTCTACGAACATTTTATTCGCAGTCTCAAAGATAGTGGGGGTTTAGCGAGTACTAACAGTTTCAATAATTATGATAGTAGCCGAATGAGCGCTGTCGAGAGTTTTTCCGAAGTTAAGGCACCTGACGGTAAAAAACTGAGTGAAAAACTGAAAACTGTTGGAACGCCGGACGCAACTACTGCCGCACAATCAATTACCACGGCATTGGAACAATCTGACAATTACAAGGACGCAAAAAAAGATTTTAATACTGATTTAACTAATTTAAATGACTTATTACTTGCAGGTAAATATTCACTTGGCGATGCTGCTTCCTATATGCTCGAAGCTAAAAATACAGCCGTTAATGCCATACAAGCCCAGCAAACACTTGAACGAGATAATTTATCTAAGCTTTTTGAAAAAGATGATTTTAAAACTCAAATGAAAACTGCATTGGGTTGTAGCGATGCTGAACTTCAAGCAATTAAAACTCAAATGACCGCAGATTTAAAAAAATCCCAAGACGAAAAATTGGATGAGTTTAAAAAAGGGCTTGAAGATAATGCAAATCAATTATTCAAAAAAGCAGAGCAAGAATATTGGCGGATCAGTTTCCTGGGCCATCGATATTTATCAAATAAGGCGATGAAGGAAGAAATTGATCGGATGGCAGCAGAGGCAGAAAAGAAAGATCCTACGCTTTCTATGCACTCCGGCATAAAAGGATCGGATCGATTGAAGCATATAGATCCCACGAAACTAACAACCCATGTCAGTATCACAGGCACAACACTCCAGGCTGGTGGTGAGGGCGCTGAATTCTCTCTTAGTACAGAATTCAATCGCTGGTATACAACGGACCACAGGATTTATGTAACGTTAACCTCTATTGCCGAAGAACTTAAAGCCCGGGGTTCAGATACGATTACTTTCCAAATTAATGATACCGATCCAAAGCGAGCTAAAGAAATTGCAAAAAAAGCGTTTGAGTCAGCAATTATAGCCGGTTTTCCTCCCGACAAGATCAATATTAAAGTGAATGGCGAGTCCCTCTATTCAAGCGATTATGATGAAAAAGCAAAGAAAGCCAAGGTTGATGACAAGTTGTTTACAGATGACCCTAAACGCCTGCAATTTGCAAAAAGTAAATTCCAAAAGGGAGCTGAAGAACGAGAAGCTTTTATAAAAGGTAATAACACTGGAAAATTAAAAGCCGAACTTCAAGACCTTAAAGCAAAAGCAAGGGAAGCTGAGAAATCAGCAGCGCCAAGGTTAGGGCCTTAACAGTAGTGGGTGCTTTAAAAACAAAAGTATTCCTACTTAAACAGACAAATATTAGATCTACCAGCAGCTCTATGCTGGTAGATCAATACAAACTATGAACAATTCGATTATTGACACCCTCCTGAGCTTGATGATCAAAAATAAATACATTTGTGTAAAAATATATTGATCTCTCATCATTTAGCTGCTTATAATCGTACATATTTAAAGCATATTTATACTGTCATCGAAGACAATTAAGCTTCAGGGAAGATTAAAACGATTTATCCTGGAGTACTAGATGGCTAAGCCAATCAATTTAAATGATATTTTTTCATTATTGGAAGAGCGACCCTCTCAAGAAAAAGACCATTTTCTATTCCTATTAGGAACAGATACTGTCTTTACTCAGCTGCCGACTAAAGGCTTACCTGGTCTTACCGAAGCGGATCAAAAGTGTTATGAAAGAGGTGAAACACTATCCTACTCCGCGCAGGCTATCGTTCAGCTATTAGGCGAAGAGGCAGAAATGGGTGCCCCGAAGGAGCCACTTTCTTATACCTCCCCCTCAGTCGATGTGGTCAATGGCCCTACTACTTTAGGCTCCGAGGTCGGTGAGCGTGTAGCGCAAGGCGTGTTTTTATTATTGCGCGCAGCAGCCAGTGGTAAGGAAACCTTGCAAATTGCAGCACATAGCCGTGGTGCTGTTACAGCTCTCATGGTGCTAAGCGAAAGAGCACGAATTATTAAAGCATTAAAGGAAACGGACTTATCCCTCTATCAAATCCTATGCCAGGCTCCTACAACAGAAGATAACACTGGCATCGCCAGAGCAATAACTGGCAACCCTGCGTTTAAAGAAGCTAATGAAACACCTGAACAGCGTAAAGCGCTATTAGCAAAATTAGAAAATTTGAAGCTCAATCCTTTTCTTATTGACCCTGTCCCAGGAGGCAGTAAGTATTATTTAAAATTCCTGCGTTGGTCTAGTCCAAGATTTTATGAACGCCCTCAATGCGACGATTACGAATTACTAATTAAGCTACATGAAAGAACCTGCTGCTTCAGCCCAGTTATTCCCGAAGGCATGCAACCGCTCCCCATACCAGGACATCATGGTAGTGCAAGTGGTAATCGCTATAATCAGCAAGGTGTAGAGGTTCCAGAATCCATCGTACAGCGCGATACAACAACAGTTCAAGATTTAGTTTTATGTAAGTTATTTGATTTCTTGAATCGTTGTACTGGGGATCGATTCAGTCAAGAAAACTGTCATGAAGTAAGGCTTAAGCATGAGCAACTGGATGGGGTATTAAATGATTTTCTTAACCAGAATCAATCCAAACGCAACGAAAAGTTATTAACTCATTACAATGCTGTTCTAGAAAACATTCATGCCTTTATCTGGTTCCAAGAAGGTTCTTATGCTCGTCTTGGTGCTCAGTATGCTAAAGACAAGCAACGCTTTGTTCATTTACATGGACATAACCATATGCCTATGGAAGCTGCGGTGCCTACTCTTCATCAAGATTTTATCAACCAAGAGCATGCCTTATTGTATTTGCGTGGGTTCGTAAATTTTGAAAAGTTTGAAAATTCATTAGCTGGAATGATACACGCCACTACAGAAACGTTAAAAGACACCATTGCGAGAATGTTCAATTCCTCTAAAGAATCCTCTCGCGCTTCTAGCTCGTCCTTCGACGGTCAAGGATTACTGAATCTCCTCCAAGAAGAAGCAGGACGCAAAATTTTCTTTAACGGCCTAGCTGTTTTAATAGAAACTCTGAGTCAAAAATATTTGCGTAACAATCTTAGTAGCGAGGAAGATGAAGCTTTACGCAATGTCATCGAAGAACCGTTTCGCATTATACAAAGGGTAAAAGAAGAAATAGCAAAACAAGCAGACTTTCCAAAAGAATACGAATTGATTATTAATCAATTCGATGACTTAATTCAGACAGGATTTAAACACACTATTGAAACGCACTATGCATCCATTATTCAACAAACGGATGCTTTAAAGGCTCAGATAGAGCATTTATTGAATCCTCCTGAACATTTTTACACGGTATTTCATGAGTTTGTAATTAAACTACCAGAGCCCGATAACGATACTCCTGAGGAACTTACTCAGGTAAAAGAATACCTATTAAGGATAGAATCCTCTCGAATTAGGAGTATAGAGGATATTCAAAAAGTATTGAGTGAGTCCATTGCTTCTCTAGGAGAGGTCTCTGAAGAAAAGCTTGAAGTAATCCAAGCCTTTATTTCCAGTAAACAATCTGAGCTCTTACAACCTTGTTTTGACATACACCAAGCCTCTGATGAGACTTATTTAATCAATCTCGAGCGTTTATATGATTTAGCGAAAACCTTAAAGAAAGACTATCCTGCACAACAGAGATTAGTTTCTAAAGAAAAAATAGATATTGATCTAGAGCAACTTAATTTCCGTATTGACACCTTGGTCAAAGCCGGAGGGATTTTATTAAAGGAAAGAACGATTGATCTGCGGCAAAAACCAGATTGTGTTGGTGAAGCCTTTTTTAATTTAATCAAGCAAGAAGCCATCAAGCTTGGTGCTCCTTCACCCGAACTCGAAGATTTGAAAAGGGAGATTCTAAAGCAAGAGCAACTCCTTGATGAGCTAAAACAGCAAAATACAAAACTATTAGAAAAAGAAAAAGCTCAGCAATCCGTTATCGAAAATCAAGAATCTCAAATGGTGAGAAAAGCACAAGATCATCTGGAAAAAACTCGTGCTTTAGAGAAGCAGATAGGGGAAATCCGTGAACAAAAGGAGCAAGAAGCACAACGGTTTGAACACTCATCGAGTGCTCAACAAGAAACAATCTCTAAGCTAGAAGATAAGATAGGTAAAGCCACGGAACAAAACAAGGCGCTAAATCAAAGATTAGAGCGCTTATCAGGCGAGAATAGTGAAGAAATCCGCTCATTAAAAGAAACCGTTCAAAGCCAAGCTGAGGAAATAGGACGTCTTGTAGGACAATGGGTCCTTTTGAGTTCTGACACTCAAAAAGATAAAGAGTTAATTGAAAAACTACAGAGCCAGGAAGAAGCTGAAAAGATTGTTTTAATCCAAACAAAATTGTTGCCATTTACTAATAATTACTTGACTCATTTGCTTCAACAAGCACAAAAATATCAACCTGAGTTGAGATTAAATCCTGATGGTACTCTTCCTGAGCTCCTACAACCTTTATTTGAATCAGATAAAGAGGTTTATGATAAAATAATTACTAAATTAGAGTTGGTGATCAATTTAAAATCAATCTTGCAAGATACAAACGAACGTCCACTTCCTAGTGAGCGAGTGCAAGCTTTCGGTGAAGCGCTTTTACGTGCGAATGATGCTTTAAAAATTCATCGTGACGGACCTTGGACTCGTTTCTTTAAAAGCAGTGCGTTAGTTTTAGGTTTTGCCTTTGAACTAGCTTACACCGTGGTTACAGGTAAACGAAATCCTTTATTTTTCGTTACACACACGCAAGGAGAAGCCTACGTTGATGATTGTGCTAAAGAGTTAGGTTTAGAAAACCCAGCTGTAGGTGCTTAGTCTTCAAATTCTCAGCGTTGAATGGTAGGTTGACCGCCGCCCCTTCTGCGACAGATTTTCCATCACCCTCCGCGAAAGTGGAGGGCAAAGCAAGTGGCCAATTATGAAGGGGCAATATTATCAAGTAATTGCTACTCATTCCCCCAAAATCAACTAACTCACTACTCTTAAGCTTGCCTTAATTTTTGTCGGGTAAAATGATCAAATTATTTACTATTTGATATTTTAGGAGTATTCATGTTAGCATCAGAACAAATAAAGGAAATGATTGAGAAAGAAAAAGAATTAGACACTACAACGTCCTCATCTCAAAGTAGCATTGAATCCTCTCATGAACAATTAAATCAAGACTTACCTCAACGCAACCTATCTCAAAATCGAGTCATCCAAGAGATAATTGATACTGAAAGAACCTTTTACCGTTCTTTAGATATTCTTGATAATTATTTCTCTTCCTATGGTAAAACAGCCAAACATAATGATTTTCTAATCAAATTAAGAGGCCTACTTCCTCAGCTAAAAGATGTTTCTACAAAACTTCTTCAAAATGTCACAGAGTCAATTCGTACTGATCTTGACCCAAGTGAGTTAGCTAAATTACGCCAACAAAGAACTCAGTTAATCAAAGTATTTTTTACTATTTACCCTATTTATTCGGAACTTTATCCCACCTACCTCAAAGAGGTACGCGAGCATCCTGAAGCTTTCAAAGATATTGAACTATACCTTGCAGACCCTAAGGCCAATGCTAAACAATCAGATTTAGCGAGTATTCTTATTCAAATTATTCAACGAGGCCCTCGTTATCAGTTACTGGTAATAGCAATTATTAAGCTTAACAATGATTTGACCCCAGAGGATCCAAGTAGATTGACCTTTGAAGAAATTCAACGGATTGAAGAGCTTCTAATATTGATTAAAGGCTCAATTGAAAAAGTCAATTCGGAACTTCCCGTCTTAGATCTAAAATCTGAATTAGAGTCCAAAAAAGGTTATCAATTTGGCGATTTTCTTCTTAGACCTGCTTATGAGTATCTTACCCAGGAAGTAGAACTGGATGAGACTAGTACTTCTAGTACTTCTGCTCCTGTTCAGTCTTATCGACCTGGAGATCTACTCCTTCGGCCGCTATATGCGTATTTGACACAAGAACCCACTGATAGTTCGAAAAAAGAAAAGGAAGAACCGGTAGAAAAAAATCAATCAACTAGTTCAACAAATTCAGATTGGGGCTTTTCCCGTTTTTGGAGCAGTTCAAAAACAGCGGCTGGCCAGAGTACAAAACCCAAAGACAGCAGTGATTTCGATGAGCAGGCCCCCCAAAAATCAGGTAATAATGACGATCAAAAACCTGATGATAATAACGAAGGCTTTACCTTAGTATAATCTCCTCTCTATATAAATCCTCGGTTGCTTGCAACCGGGGTTTCAATTGCAAACTATTTTTTTTAAAAATATAAAGTTTCTATGTTCTTTATTTGCTCATAATGGTAAATTATTCAATTTTTTACCAATGAGAAGCGAATGAAAGAGAAGAGTACAGAGAATTTTAGTGACCAAAAGAATCATTCTAGTAATGACATAGCAATAAATCCAGCGGTTGATGAGAGTTTTTTAAACACTCCTTTTGCTGCCTTACCGAATTCTGCCCTAGCAGATCAATCTTCAACTCAAGCTGATGTTGAATTAAATGAACTTCAACGGCTTAGGTTAGTTCCACCCACAATTCAAGAGCTTGAAGCTAATGATTTTGCACTCATTAAAGCAGCGGCAAAAAAACAAAAAATCCTGGATTTCTATTATTCCATTGCCATAGAGGATTGTTCTAGGATTCCCTGGTTCCATTGGGCTGCTTTATGCAATCAAATTGAAACGATAAAAGTTCATTTAAATGAAGGGGGCAATTCCTTATGCATCGATTTGCAAAACCGTACGCCAGCTATGTTAGCCGTGGAAATAGGTCACTTAGAACTTTTTGAGGTACTCTTATACGATAAAAACTATAATTTTTCTCAACGTGATATCAAAGGCAATACTCTAGCGAATTATATGGTTAAAAATAATCGCCTAGACTGTATTGAGAGTTTACTTAGCTACATCGACTTTCATCACCAGCAGCGCATTAATCCTCAAAAATCAACAGAAGAACAACTCTATTATAAGAACCTTGCAGGAGAAGCTGCTTATACTTTTATTAAAGTCCTTTATCTCGCTTCTTATGATGATAAAAATCTCGAATTATTTAAAATCCTTTTGTCCATGTATCGCAATATGCTGCAAAAAGAAACTGGAAAAGCTCCAGACGAAGCAGCAGCGAAAATAGCCTTTAGCCATATAGTAAACAAACTCGCTTATCGTGCTGCCTATTATAATCAGCTAGCTATTCTCGACTATTTAATAGAAGAACAACTGATTAACACCCCCCCGGAATTTGAGCGCTCTAATTCGAGCGTTTTCTCTCAGTTTTTGCAGCAATTAAAACTGCGCCATGTTATAGACAATTTTAAAAGTTTAGAGAAAGAGTTTGAACCCGCAGTGAAAAGAGTCTTACCACCGGCTTACTGGCAAGATTTTATCAATCGATTAGATTACTTACGGCAGCTAATTAACGATACCCTAGAAGATGAGTCATTAAAGATGCCTATACTCAGCTATTTAGACCAATCAGAAGCACATGCCAATCAATTAATTGTTTTAAACAATGACCAAAGTGATTATGATAAATACAAAAATTACCTACGCTCTGCTCTCGATAAATTATGGCAGGCAGGCTATCAGCTTGAAATTACGCTGGATATACAGGAAGGCCGTCGCCCTCGACAAATTAATAACTATACTTTGAAACAAGTTCCCTCCTTACCTACTGAAGTTTGGCTCTCAATCCTCGCTCTTACTGACTCTACCTCTCTTGTCAACATACAAAAGGTAGATCACATGCTGGATCAAGTATCACAAGATGATTATATATGGAAAAATTTATTTATAAACTTTTTCCCTGAGGAGCAACCTGACGAGGCAGCTGATGGTATTAGCTGGAAAGAAACATTTAAAACTCATTACCTTGAGCAATACGGCTCAGCTAATCGAAGGACAAAAAAACTGATTAGTTTAATTATAAGAGGCGATCTGGATGCACTGAAATCATGCGAAATATCCAGCCGAGACTTACTGGTCGATAATTTTCTCTTACTAAAAACTGCAGCTCGAGCAAATAATCAGACTGCTTTAGATTATTTTTATTCTCTTGTATTCACTGAAACGATGCGCTCGCGAGAAGACTTGGGAGCACTAACGCCGGAAATAAGAAATCAGCAGGAAGTCTTTCTGTTTTTTTGGGCAGCCTTATGTAATCAAAGAGAAACAATTCGTTTAAATTTGGAGCATACGCCAACTGCTATTGATTGGTCCGAGCATCAAGGAAGAACAATTACCATGCTTGCCGCCGAAATAGGCCATGTTCGGCTTTTTCAGGATCTACTCCGCCGTCCAAACTCATCTAAAAATAGGTTACTTGCCCCTTACGTCGCGAAAAATGGGAGTCGGGATCTATTTCTAACCCTTGTTTCACCAGATTACGAGCATGGAGATATTGATCAAGCCTCAGGTTTTGATTGGAACAAAAGTTCTAGACGATTTAGGATCATAGTACCCGAAGTACTGCGCCATGCTGCACAATATGGCCAGATAAATCTTATAAGATTCATGCTAGAAAGCCAAGCGGTTGATTTTAAGAGCGCATTAAACGCTACCATCGAGGCTGATAATGTTCCCTTACTTAGAAAGCTGCGGGCATTAACTATCGAAAAGGGCGACGAAGTGTATAAAAACATCCTCTCCGATAGAATAAAAGTTGTCTTTGGAGGATATAATCGGGATAGTACTTTGTGGGACAGCAACCTTTGCGTAGAATTCTTGCTCAAAGATCCATTGGTCGACATTAGTGCTAATGAATTCCGCTTATTTGTTGGCAACCAAAAAACATCGAGTGTACAAAAAATATTTGAGCGACCTGGAGCTCCCGTCAGGGATTTGGCTAATTTACTAGATCCACACACAAAACTACCTATAGTTTATCTTCTCCCTAGAAATTCAGAGATGCAAAAACTTTTGCTGCCTCATGTTGATCTACAAGAAATTCTTTACGAAATGATCATTCAGAAAGCTTCTCTAATGCATATAAGAAACATCATCCATTTTAATGATCATGTGCTAAAACGCCCTCCAATTAAAAAACAAGTTTTTTTCAATTTTGCGGAAATGCAAGATCGAAAACGAATTACAGACGTTCTAAAAATTGAAATTGATTTAGAGAAAAAATTAGAAACAGCAGAAATAAGTAGCGAACAAAAAAGCTTTGAAGTATTAAAGCAACAGGTTATCGCTACCGGGCTATCAAAAGGCCTGCGCTATGGGAATAATCACACTCAACAGCCTGCAAAAATAAAATTTCCTCAGGACTTGCTTGGATTAAGTGCTTTCCAGAATTTACTTTTAACTGATCCCGCACAAAGTGCTAGTCTTGAGAATCGTTATGAAGAGGCTTATAAAGAAGGCGTTTCTAAAGCCCAAAAAGCTAAAATTGAAAAGGAAACAAAAAAGCGGAAGCCTCTACCGGACGCTGAAGATGAAAAACCGCGGAAAAAATCTAAGGAGAAACTAGAAAAAGCAGAAGCAGAAAAACCAGCATCAGGCAAAAGGAAATCAAGAAGCCATTCTAAGCCTGAGAAAGAGACTAATAAAAGACAAAAACAAGAACGTTCTGAGAAAAAAGCTTCGCCAGAGCAAAATGAGTTGCTTGTCGCTGAAGATAATACAATGGTAATGCCTGTTAGTATTCCAACAGATAACGCGCCCACCTCTGAGGAAAAAACTAAAAAACTTAATTCCCGATCTTCTGACTATTCTTGGCGTTTACGATTGTTTGGCAGTCCCAAGACAGAGTCTCAGCCTAGTCCAACAGACTCAAAAATGAATGAAGAGATCGATGTTTTAGAAAAAGGAAATAAGGAAGAAAAGGATGAGCTTTCTTTTTCTTGATCATAGACTTGTAGGTTGTAAAACAAGAGTAGCAATTTTGTCTTGAAGAGGCGAATTTAAAAGCTTAATCATCGCTATGGACCCCCGCGAAAGCGGAGGGTTCGTAGGTTTAGCAAGATTGTAGCCCGGATCAAACCCATTTTGTCTAAATTTGTTCTCATTGATTATTTTTTTTCAACTTTCGCAAAAATATTACGCGGATGAATTTGATTTATCTTAAATAATCCAGATAAAATCAGTCCTTAGCCAGGATCTAAGGAGTAGATCTACTTGATACCTAAATCCTTAATTTTCAAGCACATTTTTTGGGGCCTATTAACCCTAATAGTTGCAATGCTTGTTTTCTGGTTAATCCTTATTACCTACAGTAAAAAGAATAAGCCGGTCCAACAAACACCGCCCATACTCCACATCGGTGGACGCTTAGTTATTCCTGAGCACTCACCTCTACGACAATTTATTATTATTAAACCAGTAGTAGAACAATTAGTTATTTCTCCGTTTACTCTTCCAGCCATTGTAGAGGCCGATCCAGCTACTTTAGTTAAAGTATTGCCGCCCCTCGCAGGACGAATCACGACTCTCAATAAACACTTAGGTGATCCCGTCAAAGCTGGAGATATTTTATTTACAATTGATTCTCCAGATCTCGCTCAAGCACTCAGTGATGTTTCAAGAGCGCAAGCCAGTTTGACTTTTAATCAAGAAAACCTAAAGCGTCAACAAAGACTTAGTTTATCCAATATCAACGCGCGGCGCGATCTGCAACAAGCGCAAAGTGATAATCTACAAGCGATCTCTGAGCTTGAACGCGCTAATGCTCGCTTAAAAGCACTCAATGTAGAAAATACGGATATTAAAGAAAATAGGTTAATTGTTCGCTCACCTCTTTCTGGGCGCGTCGTTGATCTCAATGCCGCACTAGGTGGTTTTTGGAATGATATTACAGCACCCATCATGACCGTGGCTGATTTATCGCAAGTTTACGTCAAAGCAAGCGCTCAAGAAAAAGATCTGCGACATCTTTATGTGGGTCAAGATGTTGATGTCGTTTTGGATGCTTACTCGCAACATTTTCGCTCGAAGATCCAATATATCGGCGCTTTGCTCAATCCCGACACGCGTACTGTCAGCGTACGTATGCTTTTTGACAATAAGCAAGGATTATTGAAACCCAATATGTTTGGTAAAGCGAGTTTTCTGAGTCAGCCCCATAATCGCGTTGTTCTTCCATTAACAACAATCATTCAACGAGGATTTGATAGCATCGTTTTTGTTGAAGTAGCCCCTTGGCAATTTGAACCCCGTTTACTCGAGCTAGGTCCACAGTTTAATGAGAAAGTTGAAGTGCTTTCAGGACTGAAAGCTAACGAACGAGTGGTTGTTAAAGGGGGAATCATACTTAATGATTGAAAGTCTCGTTACCCAATGTTTCCATCGTCGTGGTATTGTCATTCTTGTCTTTGTTTTTATTAGCTTTTATGGCTATTACTGCTGGAAACAAATTCCACTCGAAGCTTATCCCGATATTGCACCGACCACTTCGCAAGTAATTACCCAAGTGAATGGGCTGGCTGCGGAAGAAGTGGAACAGCAAATTACCATTCCTTTGGAACGGGAAATTATGGGAACTCCTGCGGTTAGTGTGATGCGTTCGCGAAGTACTTTTGGTCTGTCTTTAATTACCGTCGTATTTCAGGATGGCTCCGATGATTATTGGTCGCGGCAACGTTTGTTGGAGCGTATTAATAACGTCACTCTGCCTTATAATGCACAAGCCGGACTCGATCCGCTCACCTCACCGATCGGTGAAATCTATCGTTACACACTGGACTCTAAAACACGTACCCTCCGTGAATTATCAGAACTTCAATTCTGGAAAGTCATTCCCAAACTCAAACAAGTGACAGGAGTGACTGATGTTACCAATTTTGGTGGCGTAACCACGCAATTCTTGCTGGAATTTGACCCCATCAAATTATCGAAATATAACCTTTCACTTGGACAAATCATTCAAACCATCAATGCCAACAATGCCAATGCCGGGGGAAGTATTATGGTTCGTGGTGAACAAGGCATTGTCGTGAGAGGTGTTGGTTTAATTCACAGCTTGAAAGATTTTGCCAATATCCAAATTGCTCAAAATAGTGGCGTGCCTATTTTTCTCAAGGATCTCGGTACAATCACTCTAGGAAATAAGCAGCGACGAGGAATTGTAGGGAAAGACAACAATCCCGATGTGATTCAAGGGATTGTACAGTTACTTAAAAAGGAAAATCCCTCACGAGTTATGAACGGTGTTCAAACAGCAATTGATGAGCTCAATAATAAAATCTTACCTAAAGATGTGAGAGTGGTTCCCTACCTTAATCGCAGTGATCTTGTTCATGCGACCGTCCATACTGTCGGTAAGACCTTATTTGATGGAATGACCCTGGTTACGCTTGTTCTGTTATTTTTTCTTGGCAGCCTACGTGCTGCAGCAATCGTTGCGATTACCATTCCAATTTCATTATTAATTGCCTTTATTTTGATGTATAACTTCAATATTCCCGCCAACCTACTTTCATTAGGCGCAATTGATTTTGGTATTATCGTCGATGGTGCAATTGTGGTCTTGGAAAATATTTTGCGGCGGCGAGAAGCAAATGAAGAGGCTGTTTTAACCGAAGAAGAGGTATTAAAGTCTAGCCTGCAAGTCACACAGCCTATTTTCTTTGGCATCCTAGTAATTATTACTGCTTATTCCGTTCTTTTTGCCTTTCAACAAATCGAATACAAATTATTTTCACCCATGGCTTTCGCTGTTGGTTTTGCTTTAATTGGCGCTTTATTAGTGGCATTAACGCTTGTTCCTGGACTAGCTTATTGGTCTTATCATAATCCAGTGAAAATATACAAAAATAGAATTCTCACCTGGTTATTGCCGCGTTATGAATCTTTACTGCGTCGCCTCCTTGGTCGCACCAAATTAGTCCTTAGTCTTTTCGCGATGACTTTGGTATTAGTCACCCTTCTAGGTATCTCCATTGGTCGCGATTTCTTACCTTATCTTGATGAAGGATCAATTTGGTTAGGGGTTACTCTCCCTGCGGGAATTTCACTCGATAAAGCCACAGAGATGGCAAATCAGATACGCAAAGCGACTTTGGAATTCCCTGAAGTGAATCATATAGTCTCCCAGGTAGGCCGCAATGACGAGGGGACTGATTCGTTTACGCCTTCTCATATCGAATGTGCCATTACACTACATCCCTATAACACCTGGGAGTCAGGTTGGACAAAGCAGGAGCTTATCAAACATCTTTCAGATCGATATATGGAATTAGCAGGAGTCCATGTCGCCTTCTCGCAACCAATGATTGATGGGGTATTGGATAAAGTAGCTGGAGCACATAGCGACTTAGTGGTAAAAATTTTTGGTAATAACCTTATAGGTGTACGCAAGATTGCCAATAACGTCGTGCACATTTTAAAAACGATACCCGGGGCCCAAGATGTGATCATTGATCAAGAGCCACCGATGACTGAACTACGTATTGATGTTGATCGTCAAGCCATCGCACGTCTAGGTATCAATATTTCCGATATTATGGATGTGATTCAAACAGGAATAGGTGGTAATCCTATAACGCGTATTTATATTGAGGATCGCAGTTACGATGTGACTGCAAGATTTCTTCCCACTATTCGCAACAACCCTGAGGCAATTGGCAATCTTCTCTTGACTGCAGCAAATGGCGCTCACGTCGCCTTGGCTCAATTAGCCAAAATTAAATTTGTTGAAGGGCAAACGACCATTACTCGCGAAATGAGTAGACGTCAGCTAACAGTTCGCTTAAATCTTCGTGGACGCGATCTAGGATCCTTTGCTGAGGAAGGTAAAAAACGGCTTGAGAAGGACTTGCATTACGATCATACACGCTACGAAATAGCTTGGGGTGGACAATTAGAAAACCAGCAAAGAGCGCAGGCGCGTCTTGCGATTATTATTCCCATGTTACTTGGTTTGATGTTTGTTCTATTATTCTCTCAGTTTGGAAATTTACGCCATCCAGGGTTGATTCTTTTAGCAGTACCTCTTGCGATGCTTGGTGGATTAATTGCTCTACTTATGCGGGGGATGACTTTCAACGTGTCCAGCGCTGTCGGTTTTATTGCTTTGTTTGGTGTAGCTGTTCTTAATGCCATTATCATGATTTCCAACCTTAATCGCTGGCAACGACAACCTGAAATAGGTAGTTTAAAAGAAGCGGTTATCCATGGTGCCAAAGAACGTATGCGGCCTGTGTTAATGACCGCGACCGTGGCAGCAGTCGGTATGATTCCAGCAGCTTCGGCTCATGGTCTAGGATCTGACGTACAGCGTCCTTTAGCGACTGTTATTGTCGGTGGATTAATTACAGCAACCGCATTGACCTTAATTTTATTACCCGCCTTATATTATTTAATCGAAGAACGATTCCTTGCACGCAAAGCAAAAAAAGCAGCTAATTTGCAGGATAAGGAAAAACGATGATCAGGGCAAAGCGAATTAAAAAGTCTAAGCTCGGTTTACCAAAATCAATATTTTTCTTTCTCACTGCCTTAGTAAGCTTACTCAGTGGATGTGGACCTGATTTTCTGCGTCCACCCCCACCTACAGTCACTCGCTATACGACTGAACCTATACCCGCACGTACTGCCTCAGCCCCCACCACCGCGGGAAAAAGTCAGTCTTTTATTACTGGCAAAGATATCCCCGCTGAGTGGTGGACGATTTTCCATTCGGCGCCGCTCAATCAACTGATTAAAGAAGCACTGCGTGTTAATCCAGATTTAAAAGCGGCTGATGCAGGACTAAAGATCGCCCAAGAAACGGCTTTGGCACAACGCGCTTACTTTTGGCCCAGACTGGATGCGAATCTTAACGTAACCCGTCAGGAAACAGCACACACCTTAACACCAGTTGTCGCCACTAATGCATTTTTTTATACTTTAATTACGCCACAATTGACTGTTTCTTACTCGCCGGATGTGTTTGGTTTAAATCGCCGGCAAGTAGAATCTCTGGAAGCCCAAGTAGCAACAGCGGTATTTCAACGAGAAGCACTCGCTTTAACCATCACCTCAAATATTGTGATGGCAGCCATCCAAGAAGCTTCTTTACATGCGCAAATTCAAGCAACAATCCGCAGTATTGCTATTGGAAAAAAACAACTTCGCTTATTGCGCATCGAACATAATACCGGAGAGATTGGTTTACAAGGTGTTGCTGCCCAAGAGGCCGCCTTAGCACTATTAGAAACCAGTTTACCCCCCTTACAAAATCAACTTGCCCAACAACATCATTTAATTGCCGTACTCTGCGGACACTATCCCAGTGAAATAATGCTTAAGTTTGATCTCAATAAACTTTATTTACCTCGTGAGCTACCTCTCAGTCTGCCTTCTACTTTAGTCGAACAACGTCCTGACATTCGGGCCGCTGAAGCTCAAATCCATGCAGCCAGTGCCCTCATTGGTGTTGCTATTGCTCAACGGTTCCCTAATATTGTATTAACGGCGTTAGGGGGCTCAGCCGCCTTAAATCCGGGTACGCTATTTAGTACGAACACTCTTTTTTATGCCTTAACTGGAAACGTCGCTCAAACCATCTTGGCGGCCGGTCTGCTCAAGCACAGACAGCGTGCTGCCGTCGCCGCTTTTGAAGAAGCGGATGCCCAATATCGTTCGGTTGTCTTATCGGCTTTTCAAAATGTTGCCGACACCTTAAAAGCGATTCAATTTGATGCAATCAATTTAAAAGCAGCCGAAAAGGCAGTGAAAGCAACCCGCAAAAGCCTTTACATTGCTCAAACACTGTGGAAAGAGGGAGAGGTGGGTTACCTGGAAGTACTTAACGCAGAACAAAACTATCAGCAAGCACGCATTACGCTAGTCCAAAATCAAGCCAATCGATTTGTTGATACGGTAGCCTTATTTCAAGCGCTGGGCGGGGGCTGGTGGAATCGCAAGATGGTGGTTCAAAAAACAGTCATTGTGCAAAAAGTTAATTGCTCTAAACCCTCTTGTGTGAATTAAATGCTCTTAGGCTATTGCTAGGCTAATTAAAAATGATATATTTATTAGGTTAACATTTTGGATAGGGAATTCCGCAAATGAAGCCAATTAACTCTTATTTAAAAATCAATATCATTGGTCAACTCATTCTTATTATTTTCTTGCTGACTTTCTTGCTGAATGAAACTTATGCTAAAGCAGGTTGTTGTGCAAATCATGGCGGCGTTGCGGGTTGCAATGCGTCTACCAACTACCAAAAATGCAATGACGGTACAACTTCTCCCACTTGCTCATGTGGAAAAGCCAAAACGTCCAACTCTACTAAATCGCTTAAATCGGCAACTATCACCCCCAAATCTGCAAGTTCTTCTAAATCAGCTACCAGCAATTCGGCAAAATCGCTAAGAAAACAAACGTCGACTAAATCCTCAAGATGCTGCGCACGCCATGGCGGAGTTGCTCAATGCAATAAAGTAACTGGTTATCAGCAATGCAAAGATAAAACAATGTCCCCCACTTGCAAATGCTAATATAAACCTGATTTTATTAGGGTCTGTCCCCTGAAATGTCAACAGACCCTAGTCAATCGTAAATGATAGAAAGGTTATTTCCTTACCTGGATGATTCAAAAGCTCTTGCAAGAAGTCCAAAGGGCCTGTCTCTGCGGCAAGCATTGTTATTGTATTGTCGTCTAGCAATAGGAAAGTATCTTTCGCTATCCGATGAAGCTGTTCGAATTATAAAAAATTTTGCTTTGGCTATCTTCTTCTAGCGTGAAATCCATATCCTCGTTAGGTTGAGAATTGTGCTCCGACACCACAAAAAAGCTAGGTGAGTATACTGCTTGCCCTTCTTCTGCAGCAGCTTCACTCCTACTTGTTGTACTAGTACTTGCTGTAGATCTGTTAGTCTCGACCGCTAGGTTTCTATTTCCAAACATCCCCAGGCGATTCAAAGAGGATATATTACTTTCAGAGGCAAACAATCCCCTATCTTGTGGAGGTTCATTTTCATCTGTAGAGTTTCCTTTTCGATTATCTGATAATTGCTCAGCTTCCGACGTTTCAACCCTAACTTCTTCTGCTTCAGTCAGCCTGCTTCTTTTAGCAGTTTTTTCTCCCGGCTGTTTAGATTCGGGTTTTCGTTTGGACGATGATCTCGCTTCAAATTGCTCTTTTTTCCCTTCTAAGTAAGCTTGAGAATAAAGCTCCTTCAATTGATTTTTTAATTGGCTTATTTTATTTGATTGTCCCTTCCATAAGCTGGCTAAGCGCAAATAAGCGTTTAATTTTGCTAAGTCACTCGGTAATTTTAAGGAGACAGCCATAGAAAAATCTTCGCTGTCAGTTTTTTTCCAGCGTGCATTCTGCCCTCTTCTTAAGCCCATTGCCTTAATTTGTATTTTCAAAGTTGCAATCGTGAGCTCTAAATCATCGCCATGAATGGCTGTTTCCCTTAATTTTTTCTCTAATTCAATTTCAATTTGCAGCTCTGTAGCCATTAGGTTTTGCTTTGGACGTAGCGTCTGAACGAAGGCTAATACCTTTTCTTTGGCAATTGGAGGAAATCTTAGCAGCAGATCATTACAATCAAGTGCATTTCTAAGAGCAATGAGATCAGGTGTTTGTTCTAACATATTACAAATCGTCTTTTCTCTATTGAGATAAGGGAGTAAAAGCTTTTGCATCTCTGGATTTTTTAATGACTTAATAATTGGCTCAGGAACTAACTTACGAGATATTGAGGATTCAATCAGTTTACAATAGAGAGCATTGACTAGTTCTGATGCATTAGCACCTGCACGCTCTAATAAATCTTGCACTAACTTGCTATCGTTTACACTAATGGCAGCATTTAATACCTCTAAATTGATCTCAGCACCACTAGCTAATAGAAATCTTACGCACTCATTGCTTTTCGCAACAATAGCTGAACAAAGAGGTGTATGATTATACTGATTAACGAGATGGATACTATGAGGGTCTACAGTTAATAAGAACTCAAGTAGGTCAATTTTATTGTGGGTAACAACTGTTTCCATTAATCGAAAACTGCTGAGTGTTTGCTTTCTCTCTTTAAGAGTAGCTAAAAATAAATCTATCAATTCAGAATGGTCTTCAGGTTCTGATGGACTTTCTCTTAAGGCGATTAATAAAGCAAGTGCTGATTCAGGATTAGCTCCATAAGCTAATAAAAATTGAACTAGTTTGTCTTTATTAGAAACAGTTGCCTGATATAAGAGAGTATCTCCCCTGTCCGATAACGGGTCATTGATATCAAATAATTTATTATCCAAAGCATATCTTATGACATTAATCTGGCCATTCGTTGATGCACTATACATTGAAGCTTTCATTAATGACTCTAATTTATCTCTCTGTAAATCATAAGCCCAAGGCGCGATGAGCTTTTTAAGTTCGTCATCGTCTGTTTTCTTCGCTAGCTTTAAAATAGCTTCTTGTCGCTCATGAAGCATAGGAAGTTCTATTTCATCAAATTCTTTCTTTAAAGGATCTAATTCTGGGAGTTGGGGAACTAATACTTTTGTTCTCTGTTGTATCGCAACAAAATCTACTTTTTTCTTAGATGATAAATTAGGTTCAGGAGTAAGTCGTTTTAACTCTTTTTCCCAATAAATCATTTCTTGATGTAGGGGATTAATTGATGCTTTGAAGATAGTACTAGCATTATATTTGCAGGCAAGAAAACCAGTATCAATTTTAACCACGTGTGGAAATATTTCTTCATTATGACTTATAAAATCCGTGAACCATTTAAACACCGATATCTGCCTAGATCGAATAATCGAATGGTAGATATTCAAAAGCTTATTATTGATTTCTGGATTTCCAGGGTGCTTGAGAAATTCTTCTAATAACTCCAAATGGCCTGCCTCTGCGGCAAGCACGGTTATTGTTTTCTTATCCCGTTTCTTAGGTTGTTTCGTTAAACCTTGAAGCGCGTTATAGTTAATTAAATGGGGTTGCGCTGCTAAAATTGAATGAACAACTTCTTTTTGATTAAATAATACAGCCCAACCAAGAGGTAAGTGCTCTTCCTCTAGCTGAAGTTGTTGCCTAACCAACGAATGGAAATGAGCTAAAATGGCTTGCTGCTTAAATTGGACTGCCGTTCTAATTAAAATAAAATCAGCGGCTTGTAAGTCTTCGATAGAAACCAATGACTTACACACTTTCTCAGTATTACCAGCGATAATTGGGAAAATTAACTTCCGTAATTCCGTTTTTAAAGCACCATAATGTTCTACATAGAGATAATTAAACTCCTTTTTCCAATCGAAAACCGCAGGAAAGGGCTCAGGGACTTCGTCGGGAAAAAACAATAGGAATAAACGTTTCCAAATGGAAGCATCATTCGCTAGGTTATAAAACAATTTACTCACCAATTGCACGCTGTCTATCAACTCCTCGGGATCAAGCCATGATAAAATAGCTATCCAAACTTCTTCGGGTAATTCGCCTGGTTCTCTAAACTCTGTTTGCTCTTTCATAATTATTCTTCTATTTAAAAGTAAAATTTTATTGTTTTGGCCAAATAAAAACTAAAGACTCTTTATTTGCCAAAAAGGAATTAAACACTGTCAACCTATGATCTACTATAAATATCAAACCGTACTGTTTTTCCAGAAACGCTCGATGTGGGGGACAAAAGAGGTATTAAATGCTGCGGCCATTTTACTACAACTCTCTTCAAAACCTTAGTCATTGCAAGCTCTAGCAAAGGAAGTGTATCGTTATCGGGACCAATGAGTTGCTGCAAAACTTGCATCTCTTTTTTGACTAAAGCTGTTTTTTGTCGTTGAGGATGCATGGGATCAATATAGATCACATCAGGGTAATCTGCCTCAGCCAACGTTTGTAAATAACTTGCTGTATCAATCATACCTAGCTTCAGGTTCAAATTTTTTTTTGAGCGCTCATCCTGTCGCTCTAAAGCATCTTTAAGCAAAACCATCATTAGCGGTTGACGTTCTAACATCAAGACTTCAGCACCAAAACTAGCCAGAACAGCGGCATCTCGTCCCCAACCTGCGGTGGCATCGATGATTCGCACACCAGGACCCGGTTTACAAGCACGAACAAGTCCTTGCTTTTTGCCGGCATCTCGGCGCTTTTGCCAGGTTTTGCTGGAAAAATCAGCATATAAAGGTAAGAACTCACCTATTTTTAAAACCAGTTTATCGGTTGTCAAAAGTAATTGTTCTTTCGCCTGGTTATCTATCCTGAGCTTTAATTGCTGCTGCAAATGCTTTGCCTGCTCGAGGAGTTCTTCGGTTTCATAACCTATCGCTAATTGTTCTATCATGTGCGAGTCAATAAATAGTCAACACAAAGTGCAAGTGAATTAAAAATAGGTACCTGAGGATAAGCCTGCAAACCCACTCGATCGGTCATGGGAGAAAGAATCATCATCGGCGTCGCCCCAGCCGCTTCTGCAGCTTGGATATCCGATACCCTGTCTCCAATAAAAGGAACACCAGTTAAAGAACATTTTAACCGTGCGGCAAGCGCAAAAAGCATTCCTGGTTGTGGTTTACGACAAGAGCAGCCTTCATCGGGCATATGAGTACAATATTCAATGGCTTCAATCTCTCCCCCTGCTTCATGGACAAGACTAAGCATTTTGTTATGAATCGCTGCAAGCTCCGCTTCATCATAATATCCTCTAGTAACCCCAGACTGATTCGTTGCGACTCCGATGCGATAACCTGCAGCAGTCAATCGAGCAATGGCTTCTATGCTACCAGGAATAGGAATGAATTCTTTTGTGGACTTAATATAATATAATGAGTCCTTATTAATCACACCGTCACGATCTAAAAGCACTACTTTGTTCATAAATTTAATTGTAATAAAGAGATATCCGCCACACCCTGCAATAGGTTTTGTAACCGAGTTAATAAGTTGAGTCGATTCCGTTTTACTGTTTGATTATCGACCATAACCATTACCTGTTCAAAAAACGCATCCACAGGCTCTCGTAAACTCGCTAGCTGAGTGAGAATTTTACCATAATCTTCACTGCTATAAAGCGGTTTAACCCACTCTTCGACAGCTTTTAGATGTGCGAAAAGTGCCTTTTCAGTCCCTTCTTCCAACAAACTTTCATCGATGCCAATCATTTTTATTTCAGAATCGTCTGCTTGCTGCAATAGATTATTAACCCGCTTACATGCAGCAGATAACACGGCAGCTTCAGGCATTTTAACAAAGTTTGCGAGAGCATGAATTCGTTTATCTAAATCATATAACCAGTCTTCCTGTCGTGCACGCGCCGCCAAAATAAGATCTGTAGATAAACCCAAGCTCTGATAATGCGATTGCAGACGTTCTAAAATAAATGGTTTTAATTCATCCACTAAAGGTTTAGCCGCCGCAAGAGTATTGCCGTAAATAGCAAAGGCCTTAGCGATTAACTCCGTTAGTTGAAGTCGTGTAGGCGTTTCGATTAACATGCGCACCACCGCTAAAGCATGGCGTCGCAATTTAAAGGGATCTTTCACACCGGAGGGTTTTTGGCCAATGGCAAAAATACCAACCAAAGTATCAATCCGTTCTGCAAGCGATAAGGCAAGTCCGAGTTTTGAGCTCGGCAATTGATCGCCAGCAAACCGGGGCATATATTGCTCGTTTAAAGCCAGCGCTACGCTATCCGCTTCGCCATCATGCTTCGCATAATAGTAGCCCATCAAACCTTGTAATTCGGGGAATTCACCAACCATACCGGTCATTAAGTCACATTTACTAAGCTCGGCAGCTCGACCGGCTTGTTGTTTATCCAATTGCAGGGGCGATGCTAAAAATTCCATTAGCGCTTTAACCCGTTTCGCTTTGTCTTGCAAACTACCCAATTGGGCTTGGAATACGACTTTTTCTGTAGCTGGAATATGATGACTTAAAGGCTGTTTTTTGTCTTGACGGAAGAAAAAGGCAGCGTCACTTAAACGAGCGCGCATCACTTTCTCATTACCTGCAATAACTTGCGGCGGATTTGAACTCGCTATATTAGCTACGGTAATAAAATGCGGTAGTAATTGACCTGCACGATTACGCAAAGCAAAACATTTTTGATGGGCCTGCATGGAAGCAATTAGCGCCTCAGGCGGAACATCTAGAAATTCTTTTTCAAAATTCGCAATCAAGGCTTGAGGCCATTCAACAATAGAGGTCACTTCATCCACTAGCTCACCGGGCATGACCGCTTCTGCCCCCTGTTGTACAGCAAGTTGCTTAACTTGAGCAAGAATTGCATCGCGTCGCGAGTTAAAGTCGGCAATAACAAATGCGTCGCGCAATAGCGTTTCATAATTTTTTGCGTTATCAATTTTTATTGCTTGAGGATGGTGAAATCGATGTCCAAAACTATTAGCACTCGTCTTGACCCCTAAAATCTCACAAGAAATAACCTCATTAGCAAATAATAAAACCGCCCAATGAACAGGACGTACAAATTCAGCATCGCCATTTCCCCAACGCATGGGTTTGGCAATCGGTAAATTTGCCAACGCTTGGTTAACCATGGCTGGCAATAAATCCTTGGTCTTTGCGCCTTGAGTTTTAGACTCATGAACTAGCCATTCGCCTTTATCGGTTTTATTAATGGTTAAATCAGTGACAGCAACGCCACAAGATTTGGCAAATCCGAGCAAAGCAGGCGTCGCTTGACCTTCAGCATTATAAGCTGCAACAAGAGCGGGACCGCGACGTGAAACAATTTGGCTTGGCTGTTCATCTTGAAGATCAGCAATAAAAATAGCCATCCGTCTTGGTGTGGCAAATCGACGTAACTCACCATAAGCAATTTGTGCTTTATCGAGAGCTGCTGCTATATTAGCTGCCAAGGTATCAGCCAAGGGCCAAACAGCACCTGAAGGAAGCTCTTCGCAACCTAATTCAAACAAAAAATCATTCGCCATCACACACCTTTTGCATTGGAAAACCTAGCGCTTCGCGCGCATCATAGTAAGCTTGCGCTACCGCTCTGGATAAATGGCGCACTCTCAAAATAAAACGTTGCCGTTCAGTGACAGAAATAGCCCGCCTCGCATCCAATAAGTTAAAAGCATGAGACGCTTTCATCACCATTTCATAAGCTGGCAACGGAAGATTCAAAGTAACTAATTTCTGTGCTTCACTCTCATAATAATCAAACTGCTGGAACAAAGCATCCACGTTGGCATGTTCAAAATTATAAGTTGACATCTCTACTTCGTTTTGGTGAAAAACATCACGATAAGTCACTAGGCCATGGGCAGTTTTAGCCCAAGGTAAATCGAATAAATTGTCAACGCCTAGAACATACATAGCAATTCGCTCAAGACCATAAGTCAACTCACCGGTGACAGGTTTGCAAGCCAAGCCTCCGACTTGCTGGAAATAAGTGAATTGAGAAACTTCCATCCCATTTTGCCAAACTTCCCATCCTAAGCCCCAAGCACCTAAGGTGGGTGATTCCCAATTATCCTCAACAAAACGAATATCATCCGCTAAAGGGTCTATGCCCAACGCGCGCAGGGAATCAAGATATTTTTCTTGAATATCCAGCGGCGACGGTTTTAATACCACTTGAAACTGATAATAATGCTGAACCCGATTCGGATTTTCACCATAGCGCCCATCGGTCGGTCGTCTAGAGGGTTGCACATAAGCTGCTGACCAAGGTTCTGGACCTATTGCACGTAAAAATGTAGCAGGATGAAACGTCCCCGCACCCACCTCCATGTCGAGGGGTTGCAGTATGACACAACCTTGGGATGCCCAAAATTGTTGCAATGTTAATATAATCTCTTGAAAAGTGCTTGGTTTCATCATATTTATCTCGAAATAACGAATACAGCTAAAATACAGCTAATGGGATAGCTAGACTACAATTTTTTGCTTAGGTAGAGTTAAAACCCTGACTGCTCCTGGTTTGGGCTGAGGAGGCGCTTTAGCCCCGTCTCGAAGCCTAAACCTAGCTCAGTAAAGGCTTCGAGACGGCCTTCGGCCTCCTCAGCCCGAACGGGTAGCTACATACTCCGCACATCCTGAGGATCTCTACTCGAGCAGAGGTTGTGCAGCGTCACGAAACCCTGCTCCACTCCCGTTCGGACTGAGGAGGCGCTTTAGCCCCGTCTCGAAGCCTAAACCACTCTGATTAACCGTTAGAACCTTCTTTCTTCACAAGCTCTTGTAAAGACTCTTCGCTTGCAGCACCCGGAATGAAGGTTGGTGTACTACCATCTTTCAGTTTGCCATCTGGAGTTGCTGCAATAATAAAGGCTGGTGTACCCATTAAATGCAATTTTTCTGCGAGATCACGATTCGCATCAAGCGCATTGCTCACGGTTTGGCTAGTCAAATCTGTCTTGAATTTATTCATATCGAGACCGATTGATTTTGCTGTATCCATGATGATTTGATCATTCAAACGGTTTTCTTGTTTGAGTAATGCATCATGCATCGCCATATACTTACCTTGCATTGCTGCAGCAAGTGCGGCTCTTGAAGCAGAATCAGAGCTCTTACCAAAAATTGGGAATTCTTTATAAACAACGCGTAAATTAGGATTTTGTTTAACTAGAGTGGCAATAACTGGTGCCATTTTCTTGCAATGAATACATTGGTAATCAAAGAACTCAACCAGCGTCACATTTCCTTTAGGATTACCGACTACGGTGAGGTTGTCACTAAATAATTGGCCTGCATTATCTTTGATAGCTGCTTGTGCTTGAACTTGCATCGTTTGTTGTTGCTTTTGCTGCAGAGCTTGAGACGCTTCTAGCAATATTTCTGGATTACTCACCAAATAATCATGAATGACTTGCTCGATCTGCTTTTTCTCTGCAGGAGCCATGGTTCCACCATTAGCGCCATTTGTATCTGCTGCTCCAACTGGTGAAACCATCGCTGACGCTAATGCGCCTGCTGTTAATAAACTTGTCAATTTCACGCCTTATCCCCTTATGATAATAATCAAAATTATTTTGCCCACAAACCGTAGCACCAGCTTAAGCGAAATTCAATATTTTACGCAATCGAAACCCTGCTTTTCGAGGGTTAAATTAATAGGAAGTACAATTGTCTTCTAAAATGGTCAAATTCGCATACGCGAGAACCAACCATTTAGACCCTTCTTCAGCAAATTTTACATGTACACGAGTATGTGCTCCCGATCCTTCTACTGCCAAAATTACCCCTTGCCCAAATTTAGCGTGACTTACGCTTTGCCCTAACCTTAAACCTGCCTCTTTTGCATCAGAAGGGAGCGTTTTTTGTGACATGGTTTGAGATGTTTGGAATCTTGCTTTAACACGTATTTCTTCAACTAATTCTGCCGGTAATTCGCGCAAAAAACGTGAGGGCCGATGATATTCTTCACGTCCAAATTGTCGTCGCACTTCCGCATAAGAAAGAATTAATTTTTCCATCGCTCGCGTCATCCCTACATAGCAAAGACGACGTTCCTCTTCGAGGCGACCTGGCTCGTCCATGATTTGTTTGCCCGGAAAAACGCCCTCTTCCATACCCACTAAAAACACCAGAGGAAATTCCAAACCTTTTGCAGCATGCAGTGTCATGAGATGCACATAACGCTCGTGTTCTGCCGCTTGCATTTCACCCGCTTCCAACGAAGCATGCGCTAAAAAAGCAACCAATAAAGGTAACTCAGACTCTTCCGTTTGCTCGTAACGAAATTGTTTTGCTGCGTTAATCAATTCCTGCAAGTTATCTAATCGAGATTCCGATTTATCGCCTTTAATTTTAGAGAAATGAGCATATAAACCACTTTGCTCAATGACGGTGCTTATTTGTTCATCTAATTCGAGATGAGCTGTCATTTGTTGTAGATTTTCAATCAACGCGATAAATTTTTCTAAGGAAGAAGCAGCGCGCTGAGGTAATAATCCGGCGTGCAAAATTGCCTTCGCAGCTTTCCAAAGTGGTATCTCTTCGTTTCTAGCGAAATGACGCGTTTCTTCCAAAGTCTTTTCGCCAATACCGCGAGTCGGGAAATTCACCACACGCTCAAAAGCAGTATCATCATCTGGATTGGCTACCAGCCGTAAATAAGCCAAGGTATCTTTGACTTCCGCTCGTTCAAAAAAGCGCACGCCCCCATAAATACGATAAGCAATCCCCGCACGTAATAAGGCTTCTTCTAACACGCGCGATTGCGCATTGGAGCGGTATAATATAGCCATCTCTTCAGCGCTGCGTCCGCGACTTATTTCCATTGCAATACGTTCGCTGACAAAACGTGCTTCTTCTAATTCATTAAACGCAGAGTACACAACGATTTTTTCGCCTGAGGCACCAGCCGTCCATAAATCTTTTCCCATGCGCGAATCATTATTGGTAATTAACGCATTGGCTGCCTCTAAAATAGTCGAGGTAGAGCGGTAATTTTGTTCTAATCGAACAATTAATGTGTTTTTAAAATCCTGAGAAAATTGGTGAATATTCTCAACTTTAGCGCCACGCCAACCATAAATCGACTGATCATCATCCCCAACCACCATGACCGCAGCCTGTTCACCTGCCAATAAACGAATCCATGCGTATTGAATTGTATTTGTATCCTGAAACTCGTCCACTAAAATGGCTTGGAATCGCTGACGATACTGGGCCAAAATTTCGGGATTATCCCGCAATAGTTCATGGGTCCGCAGTAATAACTCAGCAAAATCGATGACACCGGCAGTCCGGCAGGCTTGCTCATAGGCCTGATAAATTTTCACTAAAGTTCGGCCAGGACCGTATTCAAGGGTATGAACATGCTGGGGTCGTAAACCCTCGTCTTTTTTGCCATTAATAAATGACTGTGCTTGTTTGACTGGCCATTGATCTTCATCAAGATTTAAAGCAGCGAGTACCCGTTTAATAACTCTTGTCTGATCGTCGCTATCAAGAATATGAAATTGCTCGGGTAAATTGGCCTCTTTGTAGTGACGACGCAGTAAGCGATGGCATAGACCATGAAAAGTACCCACCCACAGTCCAAATAAAGGAACCTCCAGTAAATTCTGCAAGCGCGATTTCATTTCTCCAGCGGCTTTATTAGTAAAGGTAACCGCTAAAATTGCGTGAGGCGACATTTGTTCTTGTTCTATAAGCCAAGCAATGCGACTAACCAGCACTCGGGTTTTACCACTACCGGCTCCCGCTAAAACCAAAGTATTTCCCAAAGGCGCGGTCACCGCTTCACGTTGTCGTTCATTTAATCCATCAAGCAGTGCTATCGTCATAACTCTATCCAACTCAAAAAATGTCAGTGTATTATCTTAAATTTAGCAGGCAAAAAGAAAGTCTCCGATGTAACTTTTCATTTTATCATTGATTTTGGGGATTCTTGACAAGATTTTAATTTAATTACACAATTTTTTTTTAAAAAACTATTGTGGCGTATCCCTATTATACGTTATGTTGAGATTACCCATTGAAAAGGGGTTTTTCCACAATTGTCATTTAAGGACGAATGCAATTGCTCAACCATTGTGGTTGACGATTGATAAGCTTTAGCAAAAGGAGGAATCATGGCTACAGGCGAGGTCAAATGGTTTAATAATGCCAAGGGTTGGGGATTTATTATGCCCGCAGGCGGCGGCGAAGATATTTTTGTTCATTTTTCTGCCATTCAAGGAACAGGTTATAAAACTTTAGTTCCAGGGCAACAAGTGAACTACGATCTTGAAAAAGGCGAACGTGGTTTGCATGCCTCAAATGTCATTGCGCTAAGCGAACCGATTGATGCTTAGAAAGGCAACTATTTCCTACTAGGAAATCGAGCCTTCTAAATTGGATGGTTTTATTGACTGCGTCTTGGCTGCGTTTCAGTTCTCGGGAAGACCTCAAAGCACTGATTCTTGGTTATTTCTGCGTGGAGAATCTTGTATTTGAGGTTCTATTCATTGAATGCCACCCAAATTTTCTATCATTGTGATATCATTGCAAATTGGTTCTTATTCTTATTTGATGATGAAAAAAGGTCTACTCCTCATAAATCTTGGCACTCCGAACAGTCCAAAAATATCCGCAGTTAGAAAATATTTGCGTGAATTTTTGACTGATAAACATGTTATCGACTTGCCGGCACTGATAAGATACCCTCTCGTTTATGGAGCAATTCTACCTTTTCGCCCCAAACAAACTGCAAAAGCCTATCAAGCCATTTGGACCGACGAAGGCTCTCCACTATTAATTAATAGTCGTAACCTTGCGAATAAATTGCAAACTCGACTAGGGGCTGAATGGAAAATAGTACTGGGGATGCGTTATGGGAACCCGTCCATCGATCAAGCATTGAAACAACTAGAAGATTGCCAGCAGCTTACCGTGCTTCCGCTATACCCACAATATTCTTCTGCAGCGACGGGCTCATCCCTCGCTAAAGTAATGCAATTAATTGAACGTAAGAATTCCCAACCCGCATTAACGATCATTCGTGATTTTTATCAGCATCCAGGTTTTATTGATGCCCAAGCCGCATTGATTCAACCTCAACTTAGTCAAAATGATTATTTATTATTTAGTTTTCACGGCCTACCCGAACGGCACTTAATGCGAATTGGTTGTACGCAAATATGTGCGCCAACTTGCGGACCTAACGATCAAATCAATCCAATTTGCTACAAAGGACAATGTCATATCACAACTCGTGAATTAGCAAAAAAACTCAATTTACCCGAAGATAAATACGGCATGGCTTTTCAATCTCGATTAGGTAAAACACCGTGGATAAAACCTTACACCGATGAGATCTTGCCCGAATTAATTAAAAAAGGCGTCAAACGCTTAGCAATTGCTTTTCCTTCCTTTGTAGCCGATTGTTTAGAAACTTTGGAGGAAGTAGGTATCCGTGCTAAAGAACAATGGGCGGCATTAGGCGGTGAACGCTTAACTTTAATACCCTGTGTTAATGATAATGATTTTTGGGTTAATGGTCTTGTACGCATCATAGAACAACATGCGAACTCAATGCCTTCTCCTTCAAATCCCTTGTCGACTTAAGTGCTGAATTAACTACTAAAATTTAAAGAATTTTTTCAATCCAATTGCAAAACTTTTGTTTTATGCTATAGAACATATATAAAATTTTCACATTGAGTTGAATATGCCCAATAAACAATTTGCTGATCGTCTAAACAAAGAACTTGATAGTATTGGTGTTCCACCTCGTAGGGATGAGCGTATTGAAGTTTTTTCTAAATTAGTAAAAATTCCCAAATTTAAAGCTGAAGCCTTTATCAATGGGATCACTCTTCCTGATCAAACTTTATTGATTCGCATTGCTGAAGAGTTCGAAGTCAACCCAGAATGGTTAGTTGGCAGGAGCGAACATCGACAAAAGACTAGTCATGAATAAGATCCTCAGCTTCGAACTGTTCTATTTTCAAAAATTTAATAAATACTGCTCTCCCCAACCCTCTACCGCGAAAAAAATCATCCATTAGTCAAATTCCTTGCGCGGACGAGGGGGCAAATCGAGCAGGTGCAATAAGGTTAATTAATCCCAATCATCGGGGCTGCTTACAGGCGGCAGCTCTAATTCATTCAGATCTTCAAACAAAGCAACATGAAACAAAGCATCACCCTCATTCACGAGTGGAATATTTGATTTACCGATGATGATTCCCTCATAGGGACAGCAAACGCTTTCTCTATTATCACCCAAAGGGTCAACTATATGGCAAAGCGACTCATGGCGATTTACTTTATCACCCAGGGATTTGCTATCAATCATCATGCCACTGGTCGATGCTCGAATCCAGTAGGTTGATTTTGCTATAGCAGTTGCGCTTTTTTTCTTGGCAACGTGCTTGCCTTGTGAAGGAGATAGCATGCCTAAATATTTCATCACCCTCAATATTCCCTGCACACCCAACTTTATTGCAAACCCATCAAAACGCAAAGCTTCGCCTGCTTCGTAAACAATCATCGGAATATTCAAATTTTCGGTGGCATGACGCAAAGAACCATCACGTATACTCGATGGCACACAAATAGGAGTTGCAAAGGCTTCTGCCATCTTACCAGATTCTACATTTTTCTGGCTAAAACGCACTTGAGGATAATTACTGCGATGGATAGCACCGGTATGTAAATCGATGCCATGCGTGGAATGTTCCACAATTTCAGTCATAATCAGATTAGCCAATTTCGAAGCCATTGAGCCTTTCTCAGAGCCAGGAAATTGGCGATTCAAATCGCGTCGGTCCGGCAAATAACGCGAATGAAGCATCAATCCATACACATTGACAATCGGTATGGTAATTAAAGTACCACGAAGACGCTTGATATGAGAATAATGATGCAGTCTGCGCATAATTTCGACCCCATTAATTTCATCACCATGGATAGCAGCAGTGATAAAAAGAACAGGGCCGTCTTTTTTGCCATGAAAAACATAAACGGGCACCTCAAGTGGGGCTGAGGTATACAACATCGCTAGAGCTAACTTAACACAACGCGATTCACCCGCTTTGATTGTTTCTTTAGCAATAGTAATCGATTTTCGATAAGTCATCCTTGGAATCGTCTATTCACGTTTTTTGGCTTCGCATTTTTCTCTATATATTGAATAATTTTAGCAGCAATATTCACATGCGTAGCCTTTTCAATTCCTTCTAGTCCAGGTGAGGAATTAATTTCTAAGACTAGAGGCCCATGGTTAGAACGGATTAAATCCACTCCCGCTACTTTCAACCCCATTGTTTTGGCAGAATTAACCGCAATCGCACGTTCTTGCGGTGATAATTTTACTTTGATTGCCTTACCGCCCTGATGAACATTCGCTCTAAAATCACCTTCTTTGGCTTGTCTTTTTACTGCGGCGACGACTTTATCGCCGATCACAAAGCAGCGAATATCCGTGCCTCGTGATTCTTCAATAAATTCTTGCACTAAAATATTGGCTGACATCTCTTTAAACGCATTAATAATGCTAACTGCTGACTGATGGCTATCTGCCAAAATAACGCCCTTTCCTTGTGTTCCTTCCAAAAGCTTAATGACTAAAGGCGCACCACCGACCATGCGAATTAAATCTTCAGTATCATCCGGAGATTGCGCAAAACTGGTTAAAGGCATCGGTATGCCTTTGCGTGCTAACAACTGCAATGAGCGAAATTTATCGCGAGAACGCGAGATAGCAATCGATTCGTTCAGCGTATAGATACCCATGGTTTCCAGATGCCTTAATAAGGCCGTACCGTAATAAGTAATAGAAGCCCCAATTCGAGGAATAACCGCATCAAATTTCGGTAAAGGTTCGCCACCTCGATAATGGACTTTGGGATTTGAAGCAGCAACATTCATATAACAATAAAGAGGGTTAATAATTTTGACCTCGTGACCCGCTTGTTCGCCGGCAGCTTTTAATCGTTGATGCGAATATAATTGCGGATTAGTCGCCAATATAGCAATTTTCATGAATCTGTGTTTCCTTGTTTTATTTTTATTCTTTATATCTAAAGACTAGCACGTAATTTAAAAATAAATTTTAAATTAAGCTCCTCTCCTGCTAGAGGAGAGGATAGCTATTTGATTAGTAATGCAATGAATTATGAAACTAATAATTGATAATCTTTAGCAAGCAAATCGGCTCGATGTGGGGTAGTAAAGAACGCCATTAACTCACCTTGGGGATTAAATAACATGAGTGCCGCACTGTGTTGCATATCGTAACTCTCCGAATCTTGAGCATTCGGTGTCGCTACTTTCGCATAGGCAATACCCATTTCTCTCGTCATTTGCTTAATCATTTCATCATCGCCTCTAGCTCCATAAAAATCAGGATTAAACGCTTTGACGTAATGATTCAGTTTATCCACATTATCTCTTTCTGGATCTACTGAAATCATGACAATCTTCGGCAAAGGTTTAACCTGCTTCTCTTCAAGCAAGCGGTACATTTTATTTAATTCGGTCATCGTCGTCGGGCAAACATAGCCACAATTGGTAAATCCAAAGAAAATTACAGTCCATTGTCCTTGTAAACTTGCATTGTTGAACGATTGATTATCTATACCTGTTAGGCTGAACTGATTGACCCCTCTTGGTTTTTCAAGCAAGGTACCATGAAAGTTGTTGGCATCAATTTTCTTCTTAAAATGCAGATGTTGTGAAACAAACAGACCTGCAATCAATGCAGCGAAACCCAGTAAAATAATCACAGTCAAAGTAATGCGATTCTTTTGAGTAGACATTTTATCCCCTTAGATATAATGATCAATCAACAAAAATACAAACAACATCATTAAATAAACAATAGAAAACCGAAAGGTACGCATAGCGACTACTGCTCGTTCCGAACGATATAAAATAATCGCCCAATATAAAAAGCGTATACCGAGTAAACTAGCTCCGATTAGATAGAACCAACCACTCATTCCTACAACGAAAGGCAGTGCAGTGACCACGAGCAGCAAAATAGTATACAAAAGGACATTTAATTTAGTAAAAGCGACACCATGAGTCACCGGCAACATTGGAATTTCGGCATTTTTATATTCTTCTATGCGATAAATGGCTAAAGCCCAAAAATGTGGCGGTGTCCAAGTAAAGATGATTAACACTAAAAGCAACGCTTGCGGATCAAGATGGTTAGTCACAGCGGTCCATCCCAGCATCGGCGGTGCTGCTCCTGCCAAACCACCAATAACAATGTTTTGTGGTGTTGCGCGCTTTAAATAACCCGTATAAATTCCGGCATAGCCAATGAGAGAAATAAAAGTTAAGGCCGCGGTTAAGGTATTCACAAACAGGATTAAAATAGCTAAGCCCAGTACAGCCAGTATCGTTGCAAAATACATGGCTTGCTTCACGGATACTCTACCGCCGGCAATGGGTCTTTGTTTAGTACGTGCCATAATGGCATCAATACGCTTATCCACCAAGTGGTTAATGGTTGCAGCAGAACCCGCACAAAACCCAATGCCCACTAGGGAGGCGAAAAGAGTAGCAAGAGCTATCCATCCAGGCGCCGCTAAATACATTCCAACGACAACCGTCAGAAGCATAAGAGCCACTACTTTAGGCTTGCAAAGCTCTAAATAATCCCGCCAGTTAAGTTTGGTTAAACCTGACTCCGCATTAGCAACCATCGCCAACTCTCCTTTGCTCCGGTTTAGGGCCGTTTTGCGTGAGATAGAACATCATTAAAACTGTCGCCATGAGGACAGCAGCAATACCATTATGAGCCACAGCAATCCATAAAGGCAGTAAATAAACAACGTTCATTATTCCAAGAATGAATTGTATGCACACTAACAAGATTGCAACTACAGCCAGCCGTCTTAAGTAGTAGTTACTGACCTTAACTAACAACAAAATGGCTAAGGTTACAATATAAACTGCGGTTATCATCGCGCCTAATCGGTGGATATATTGGATGGTCATTCTAATATCATTATCCAGTACCCCACCTTGATAATTAGCTCCTACAGGCGAAAACAAGTTAAATCCCTGTGAGAAATGTAATTCAGGCAGCCATTGACCATTGCATTGAGGAAAGCCAATACAGGCGATACCTGCATAATTTGAACTCACCCAGCCGCCTAAAGCGATTTGGAAAAAGACAATTAAAGTGCCTAATAAAATCCAAAAACGCCATTGTGGTAAATTCACAGGCTTAGCAGAACTTAATTGCAAACGCAGGCGACTGAGGCAGGCAAATATGAGGATCCCCCCCAATAGATGCCCCATAACCACGACAGGTAATAATTTCAAGGTCACTGTCCACATACCCAATGCCGCTTGGAACAACAGCAACAGAATTAAGGTTAGCGCTAATTGCCAAGGCATTCGAACTCCTTGAGCGCGTCGCCAAATCACTGAGCCGGCAATGAATAATATCAAAAGTCCCAAAGTTCCTGCAGCATAGCGATGAGCCATTTCTGTCCAAGCTTTGCGAGACTCAATCGGTATTTGTGGGTACTGCTCCTGGGCCGATTGCAGTTTAGATTCCGCGCTAGGAAGAACCATATGACCATAGCAACCAGGCCAATCGGGACAACCTAAACCTGCATCCGTTAAACGCGTATAAGCACCGAGCATGACCACAAATAAGGCCAAAATCAGAGCTATCGTTGTTGCATATTTTATCGCTTTCAATTGCATTCGCTATCCACTCTTCTTCTCTGTACCCAATAATCGCTTAATATCCTGATAAATATCTTTCGGGTTGACGTTTTCTTCATAAGCCAATACTAAATAACCCTTCGGATTCGCAATAAGCACACGAGGCTTATCAACGAGAATAGGCAATTGCTTTAACGTCTCTTCGGATAAACGAGAGATATGAATATCGTGTTCACGCAGCATTTGAGCGTCAGCATTTTGCATGGCTAGGCTAGTTTCACTCAGCAACAACCATTGATCCACTTCATACAAATGCCGTCCTAAAGCAAGCCTAATACGCGCAAGCTTATCGACTGCTTGTAAGCATTGGATTTCACAATGAGTCGGATACCAAAGTACAAATCGCCATTTTTGTTTTCCATCTTCTACCTTACTCAGCAAGAGAGGAGGATTTAATAACTGCCCTTTATTGGTTGTAGTCGCATTCAGCCATTGTGGATTGCGATAGTACAAATAAGCAGTGAGGCCTGGAGCTGCAAAGATCAAGGCCAATAACACTAAAGTCAAATAATTACGTTTAGTCATATTTTTTCATCAAATTTAATGCAATAAAAAGGATTAAGATCACTAAGGCCATCGCAAACCATTGGAGTGCATAAGCATAATGCCGTTCTGGTGGCATAGCGACGATAGACCATTCACGCACATACCCTTGGGCATTGTCCTTATCGAGGCGAATGATAAACGGATATACCGATTTATGCAAAAACTGGCCGATTAATTTTGTATCAATGCGCTCAATGATCGTTACATTATCTTTTTTCCTTTCGTAGGCCGGTCCCAAAACCCAATTTTTGTCAGAGGGATAATAAGCATAACCCTTTAGCGCTAGGGGAGCAGTTGGCACTGTAATTTTAGGTAACAACTCTCTATTGAGATCTCCGGCAACCCAGCCCCGATCAATGAGCACGACCTGATTATCGTTTAATTGCAGAGGATTAAGCACATGATAGCCGAATTGGTGCTGGTAATGCTGATTATCCAAAAGCAATATTTGCGGTAAAAAGTTTCCTGCAACTTGCAATTGCTGATATTGCTCAGGCCTTGCTGCGCCAGATTTCCAGATAATAGGCGCTTGTTGTGCAAAATTCGCCTGTACAGCCAACATTTGCTTTTTTTCTTCAGCGCGCGCTAATTGCCAAAATCCTAAACGCAAGAAAACTGCAATAAATAAACAACTAAGAATTACCATCCACCATTTAGGCGTGAAACGACGATTAAAACAGGTTAAACTGACCATCTTTACTAATACTCAACTTAGAAGTTTCGGGAGTATATCAAATGTTAACCAAAGCAATCATCATTATAACTATGTTGATTATTTTATTTTCCTTAGGCAGTGGTTTAGTTTTCCTCGTGCGTGATGAAGGCAAAACGAAGCGAACTGTCAAAGCCCTAACCTGGCGTATTGCTTTATCCTTGGTGTTATTTCTGTTTCTCTTCATCGCATTTAGTCTTGGTTGGATTAAACCCCATGCTGTTTAATCTTTTCCATCTAGTTCCTATCGAGAAGGTTCTGAATTATAGTAGTGTTTCAATGGTTTTCTAAACAGCGATCAAGGATGATGAAGATGTATAAACTTTATTCACTGGGCACTCCAAATGGAATAAAACCAACGATAATGCTTGAAGAATTGGCAGCACCTTATGAAATTGAAATAATTAATATCCGCGAAGGTGAGCAATTCACTCCAGAGTTTTTACGTATTTCACCTAATAATAAAATTCCAGTGATCTATGATCCTGAAATGGATTTTTATCTCTTCGAAAGTGTTGCCATTCTCCAATACCTTGCTGAAAGACATCAACGCTTTTTACCAAAAGATTTAAAAGGCCGTTTCAATGTACTGAAATGGTGTTATTTCCAAGTTGGACATGTTGGACCTATGTTTGGCCAATACGGCCATTTTTATCGCTATGCTTCAGAAGAACTCCCTTATGCAAAAAAGCGCTATGGCGATGAAGTCTTGCGTTTAATGGGGGTCATGGATAAGCAACTTCAACAACATTCTTACATCAGTGGGACTGACTACACGATTGCAGACATGGCGATTTGGCCCTGGCTTTATTGTTATGAAAATTTCTATGAAACTCCAATTAATGAAAATGAATTTCCGTATTTAGTAAAATGGTATAAAACGATCGGCAAACGACCGCAGGTAAAAGCGGCTATTGCAGCTTATGAAACTTAAAATGGCAGCATTAGTCAGCAAGCCTTTGAAAAATAAATAATTTGATTAATTTAATTTCAGTCTGATTATATATTTTTCTAGACAAAGATTGCCTCGTGCCAATTACAAGAAATTCAATGCAAACAACCTTGACATCATCAATTTAACCTATCTACACTGTCTAAGGCTATAAGTCTCAACTCATAGCTCTTTCTCAATTTTCGGTAAATCTAAAAAGGAACTTTTATGAATAAGGTTAAAGCGACTGGTACAGTATTAGCTCTAGGTGCAGCAGCAATGTTTGCAATGGCGCCTGTTTATGCATCTTCTTCTGATGCTTCTTCTACTACAGTTAACTGCAAAGGTGTTAACGCTTGTAAAGGACAAGGTAGCTGCAAAACTGCTACTAACTCTTGCAAAGGTCAAAACTCTTGCAAAGGACAAGGCCTAAGCGCTATGACTAAAGACCAATGTGAAAAAGCAGGTGGAACTGTAGAAGCTTCTGCTACTGGCAGCACTGATTCAAGCACTGGCACTTCTCAGTAATAAAAGGATACCAGGTATGCCTTGCATACCTGGATTTTAATACATGGCTCATCACAAATTACCCTATTTGGGCTTCGGCTTAGGCTTACGACCTGAGCATTATGAAGATATTTTGCTACTCAAACCCGATGTCGATTGGTTTGAAATTATTAGTGAAAATTATTTAATCCCCGGCGGCAAACCGCTTTATTATTTAGATAAAATTCGCGAGAACTACCCCGTGGTCATGCATGGTGTTTCTCTATCGATTGGCAGTGCTGACCCGCTTGATCGAGTCTACCTTAAAGAATTAAAATCATTAGCCGAACGTATAAACCCTGTTTGGATTTCCGATCATTTATGTTGGACTGGTGTCCAAGGGTTAAATATGCATGATTTACTACCGATACCTTATACGGAAGAGGCTATTGCGCACATAGTTTCCCGAATTAAAGAAATACAGGATTATTTAGGACGTCGCATTCTGATTGAAAATGTTTCAAGTTATCTTACTTATATCCAGTCTGAAATGACGGAATGGGAATTTATTTCCGAGATCGCTAACCAAGCTGACTGTTATCTTCTTCTGGACGTTAATAATATCTATGTCAGTTCAATCAATCACAATTTCGATGCGCTTGAATATGTGAATGCAATACCGTCTGAACGCGTAGTCCAAATTCATCTTGCAGGCCATTCTGACTACGGTACTTACATTATCGACACTCATGACGCGCCAATTATCCAGCCTGTTTGGGATTTGTATGCGAAAACCATCGCCAAATTAGGTCCTAGGTCGACGATGATCGAGCGTGATGACAATATTCCTCCTTTAGCTGAGTTATTGGTGGAATTAAATCAGGCCAGGAAAATCATGGAAAATTCGCACTCTGAAGAGTTATTAGTATGACTGATTTACTTCACCTACAAAGTCAGTTTCAAAATTACTTATTAAAAAATCAGGTGGATATCGAAAAATCAATTGTGTCTACTGAAAAAGTTTCAATCAATCAGAGGCTGGGTATTTATCTTGATGCTTATCGTTATCGGTTGCTTGACTCTTTAGTAAGTAATTTTCCTATTCTGAGTACTTATTTAGGCCCAAAAGAATTTCACCAATTAGGTGGAAATTATATTGATAAATTCCCTTCTTCCTATCGCTCAATTCGCTGGTATGGTGACTCTTTTAGTGATTATTTAAAACAGCTTAATAAGCCTTTCTTAGCTGAATTAGCTGAGTTTGAATGGAAAATGACGCTTAGCTTTGATGCAGCAGATGATGAGATATTAAAAATTGAACATATGGCTAGCATTCCTCCAGATTCATGGCCTGATCTGCAGTTTAAACCTCAGGCCTCTCTTCAGCGTATGGATTTTGCTTGGAATACAGTAAAAATATGGGAAGCAATCTCTAACGAGCAGCCAATAGAAAAACCAGCCAAAAATGCTGAGATAGCACGCTGGGCTTTGTGGCGTCATGATTACATTAATCGTTTTTATACCCTTGGAGAAGATGAAGCCTGGGCACTTGATGCCTTAATCAAAGGCTCCTCTTTTGGTGAATTATGTGAAGGACTCTGTCAATGGTTTGAAGAAGACGAGGTAGGCCTGCATGCCGCCTCTCTCTTGAAGGGATGGATTCAATCAGGGTTGTTAGCAGCAGTTATTTAAAGGAAGGTACAGTTAATGCGCATAAGAAACAGTGAAACACATTTCGGTTTAATTACTATTCTACTCCATTGGATCATTGCCATTTTAATTATTGGCTTACTCGCTTTAGGCTTATATATGGTTGATCTGCCAATCAGTTTAGAAAAACTTAAACTGTATGGCTGGCATAAAGAATATGGTTTATTAGCTCTTGCCTTAGTGATCCTGAGACTAGGATGGCGTCTTATCAACATCACACCTAACTTGTCTATTCCCTTTCTTGAGAAAATCGCTGCTCGAGCTGTGCATTGGGCGTTCTACGGTTTTATGTTTGCTATGCCAATTACAGGATGGCTTGTCACCTCATCAGCCGGCCTTCCCGCTTCATTTTTTGGCTTATTCACCTTACCTGATCTAGTCGGACCTAATCATGAAAATTTAGTATTTTTTACCAGTCTCCATGAATGGCTAGGTTATGGATTAATCGCTACGATCATTCTTCATACCCTTGCCGCGTTGAAACATCATTTTATTAATAAAGATGATATCTTGCGGCGGATGATTTCATAAATCATCCCCAGCAATCCAAGTATTGGACAAAGATTGTATTAATAGAAAACTGCTCGTAGGTGTATATAACAAATTTAGTCAAAGAATTTAGGAACAGAAAACAAGTTCGTTGACTACTTAAATACCACCTGAACTTCTCTCCAATGCTATTATTAATTAATAAGCCCAGGAGACAACTCAAGTGCAATCCGATTTTATAACGATCATTTTAGGTTTTATAGAAGGTTTTGCCCTTATTATTTCACCTTGTATTCTACCCATCTTGCCCATTGTACTCGCTGGCTCACTTGCCGGGTCTAAAAAACGTCCATTGGGAATTATCATCGGTTTTACCCTTAGCTTCGCCTTAGTTGCCTTCTTTTCGCGTAAATTTGTTCAATATACGGGTATTGATTTAAACACGATTAGGCATCTCTCCTACCTTATTTTGCTCCTTTTAGGTCTAATTATGATTTCTACTTATTTGACCGAAAAATTTAGTCGTCTTACGCAAAATCTCGCCAATGTGGGCTCATCGTTTTCTTCCGTGATTAATCCCCAGGGTGGATTTTACAGCGGACTTTTAGTGGGTGGGTTGATAGCCATTATCTGGACGCCCTGTGCTGGGCCTATCTTAGCCGCGGTGATTGTCCAGACAGTTATTCAGAAAACAACCATTATTAGTTTTTTCACTCTCCTCGCTTTTGCATTAGGAGCAATCATTCCGATGTTTATTATTGCTCTTTATGGGAGAAAAATTATCGAAACCTTTGGCTTTTTTAAACTAAAAGCTGGGCTTTTTCGTAAAACTCTAGGAGTGATTATCATAGCCAGTGTGGGCTATATGATTTATCAAGATGAGGGTTATGCTGTCCCCTCTGCGGCACCTGAAACCACTATTCGCACTGTAACTGATTTAGAAGATGGCCTGTGGGTTCCCTACAAGGCGCCAGAAATTGAGGGCATTTCAGCCTGGATTAATTCACCACCATTAAAGATTGGTGAGCTAAAAGGAAAAGTGGTACTGATTGATTTCTGGACCTATTCCTGTATCAATTGCGTTAGAACCCTGCCCTATTTAAAAGATTGGTATAACAAATATCACGATAAGGGTTTGGTTATTATTGGCGTGCATTCGCCCGAATTTGATTTTGAAAAAAATTTAGCAAATGTAGAAACTGCAGTGAAACGCTATGGCATTCTTTATCCAGTCGCGCTTGATAACAATTTTGAAACTTGGCGAAATTTCAATAATCATTATTGGCCAGCTCACTATTTGATCAACAAAAAAGGAGAGGTGGTTTATCAGCATTTTGGTGAAGGTTCCTACGATGTCACTGAAAATAATATTCGCTTTTTATTGGGAATTGATAATTTAAGCCAAGTGAAAGCAACGACCAGCGAACCTTATTCTTATTTTGAAACGCCAGAAACTTATTTAGGCTATGCACGTGCAGACCGGAGTTCAAGTCCCTCTTTGACTCATGACGAAATTGCCCAATACCATTTCCCAGCAGAATTACCCAAAAACGCCTGGGCTTTGCAAGGCGCTTGGCAGGTGAATGAGGATAAAATTATTTCTGCTGGAGCCAATGCAGCGCTTAAAATCCATTTTAATGCACGTAAAGTTTTTATTGTTATGGGTAATAGCACACAAAAACCGATTAAAGTTCAGTTACTCTTAAACAATAAACCATTAACAGGCGATAAAGGAAAAGAGGTTAATAACAGCAGCATTTTGGTAGATAAAGATTCAATTTACGAAGCGGTGACTGAAAAACAATTTACTAGTGGGGTCTTAGAAATTATTGCGACTGAGCCTGGGGTGGAGATTTATACCTTTACTTTCGGAAATTAAAAACAGGGATTAACTAATGAATTTTGGGGATGAGAGTCGCCACGCCATCTGCTCTATGTCAGGCTTTAGCCTAGCGCACACAAGCGGGGGATTATGCGGAACAAACTAAATGGAAAAAACCGCCCTTGATGATCTTATTCAAATTAAACTTAGTTAAAGGTCACGCATTCCTTTGTGGAATCCAGCCAGTCAAAATTTTCTCTGTATAAAAAAAAATCAGAGGGATAGTATCTGTTTTTTTTTTTAGCGGTGAACAACAATGAATGAGTTTTTTGAAGCAATTGAGAATGGTGATTTAGACGCGATTTGGCGAATGAGAAACGATAGAGACATGGATATCAATTTTATAAATGCAGAAAGAAACCTCTCCCCATTAGGAGTAGCCATTGTAAATGGGAATGAAGAAGTCACAAAGTTATTACTTAGATTTGAAGGAATCGATGTCAACCAAGAAATGCCCTATTTAGATAGAAGAACTGGCCAAGAGTTTAAAATAACACCTTTAGGAATTGCTGTAATGGTGAATAAGCCGGGTATCTTACGAATCTTACTAGGAGAAAGAAATATCGATCCTAATAAGCCTATTTTGGGCCAAAACGCGACCCCCTTAATGGTGGCGATAGGACAAGCGAGCAGTACGGAATGCATAATAGAATTGAGCCCAATGGCCAATCCACAGCACAGAGATATTTGGGGACGCACGGTTGCGGACTATATACACATGACTAAATTCGCTAAAAGCAAAGGATATCCTAATCTATTCGCCTTAGAAAATGCGCAAGGGTCTATACTATCACCTGAGCCTCTTTTTAATCCTATGCACGCTGCTGATCAATCACAGCATAGACAGGTACCTCATCCCGCACGGCATAGACAAGTCCCTCATCCCGCACAGCATAGACAAGTCCCTTATCCAGCACAGCATGGACAAGTCCCTCATCCAGCACAGCATGGACAAGTCCCTCATCCAGCGCATCATGGAGAGGTTCATCCAGCACAGCATAGACAAGTCCCTTATCCAGCACAGCATAGACAAGTCTCTCATCCAGACCAGCATAGACAAGTCCCTCATCCAGCTCAGCATAGACAAGTCCCTCATCCGGCACAGCATAGACAAGCCCCTCATCGAGCACAGCATAGACAAGTCCCTCATCCGGCACAGCATAGACAAGCCCCTCATCCAGCACAGCATAGACAGGTCCCTCATCCAGCACAGCATGGACAGGCTCCTCAACTCGCACAGCCTAGACAAGCTCCTTATCCAGCACAGTATAGGCCTACCACTCGTACAGAACTGGAACCTAGAAATATTCCAAACATAGGTATTGCCAATCCCATCATAAGAATTCGCCGCTCAGATATAGACAGCTGGAGTAGAATAATAGAATCATTACAAGAAAAATGTCGATTAAACGATGAAGTCATTGCAGGTCTACGCGATGAATTAGCAAGAGTTAAAGATGAACAGCAAGCTCAAGGATTTCAACTGCTAAACCTATTAGCAGCAAATAGTGCGAGAAATTCTGAGACCTCAACCACTACGAGCAATACTAATAACGAGAGTTCTGATGAACCTCAATCTGGGATTATTGATACAGACACACAATCTCATTATGAGCAGAATAATCATCCATTCTTTAATCGTCAAAATAGAATTAGCATCGCTTCTCTATTGAATGATGAGACGCCTAAACCGAGTTAGCCACGGAGATACGCTAGACCTCAGGAAGATAGACATTGTAGATTGAACCTGGGCCCTCCACGAAAGCGGGCCCCAGTATATATAGCCTTTGCCTAAGCTAAAGCGTTTTAATCACCGTCGCTAACCCTTCTATAGTAGAAAAATTTGCTGAACTGTAGGTTTTGATTTGGGGCAGCGAAGCCGCTACCATATTTTTTAAGGCTGCACGTGGGCCCAACTCAAGAAAATTCGAAATACCATATTCTTGTGCAATACGCATAGTTCTACCCCAGAGCAAAGGCTGCGAAAGTTCTTGCGCCAAAATGTTTGTCATGGATTGAGCATTATCACTAAGCTCCTGTGTCAGCGCATTAAGGATTGGATAATTCATTACACAGGATTGAAAAGGTTGCAGATAAACAGCAAAAGCATTGGTCGCTTCGCTGAGAATAGGGGTGTGGGAAGGTAAATCCACTGCAAGCTTTATTGCTCTCAATACCCCCATTGATTTTGCTTCTTCAATTAAAGCAGATAAATCCGTTGACAATCCTCCGATAATGTAGTGATCTTCAGCATTAATGATTGCCACATAACAGCTATGATTTTCAGTTAATTTTTTAACTTGCTCTGGATTAACTCTTCCTTTTAAAACAATTAATCCACAAGGCTGATTATTACTGTGTTCTTCAGCGGATTTTTGCATTATCAACGCACGATTTTTTACGAGTTCACACAGTTCTTTTGCGCTTAAATTTATACTCACACAAAAGGCCGATACTTCTCCTAAACTATAGCCACAGAGAAAATCAAACCCTAAATTAATTTTCTCCTTGAGGGAATAAAAGGTTCCCACTGACAGACTAGTTATTAAACACTGAACTTGTATAACATCCGCACAGGCCTGACTAACAATATCCTCGTCAAATAAATCAAGGTTCATTGCGGCGCTTGTCTCCCTCAGCCAAATTTTTCCGTAGGGATCGGCACTTAATTGAGCAAACATTTTGCTATGTTGCGAACCTTGTCCTGAAAAAGCAATCAATAATGACATCGTAGCTGCTCACTAAATAATTGGCCAAGAAACCATAAAACAGCAATCAAATCAGCAACTTGACCAGGACTTATCCCATCCTGTGAAAAGGCATGATGAGTCTTCTCAGCTTGCTGTAGGCGAGTTTTAAGACAAGAAATCATTAAAATTTCAGCCGCAATTTGTTTAGCATAATCTAAGCCAGATTTTCCTTTTCGATAAAGCCCATTCGTATCATCAACTTTGTTTAAAAGTTCTAAATAAGCAAATCAACAAACTGTATCATTGAGTTTCTTCATATAAAGCAATGAAAGCCGGTAGTAATTCAAAGATAAAATCATAGCCTCGAATAGAAATACAGCGCTCTAACGGCTATTCTTGCTAAAAATTTAGCGACAACTTCTTCAGTCGCATAAGGTAGGATAACGTTCATAAACGGTCTCTCGCAATCTAATTCGACTTTATTTCGCTGTTTAAATATGTTCAGCAAAAGCATCCACAAGACAAACCTTTATTGATCCATTCTGCAACTTGTTTACGCGCCGATTTTGATGACAAGAATGGACAGCAAAGAATCTGAATGATGGGAGCAGGTTCTTTGAGGGAATAAACCGATCTCTGAGAAAATATTGGAGGGGAACTCCCAGAGAGCGGTTGGGCATTAATATAATAGATCGTGGCTTAGCCTGACAGCTAACGACCACAACTATAGATGACAATTATTTTCGGACAATCAGCCCATTTTGTACTGATTTAACGCCGGCAATTTTTCCAGCGATATCGCCTGCAGTATCACTTTGACGAATTGTCTTCACATAACCACTCAGAGCAACAGTTCCTTTTTGCGTCTCAACATGAATTCGCTGTGTGGAAAGATCTTGGTGACTTGCAAAAGCAGAATTGACCGAAGAAGTAATCGTTGCGTCAGAAGGTCCTACTCTAAAAAAATTTTCATTTGTCAGTGATTGGCATCCAACTAATAGCGCAAAACAGAGCCCGATTAACCCTTTTAGATAGTATTTTTTCATAGATTTTTCCTCAATGTGCCGATTAGATGTGCAACCTTAACACGTCTTGATTAGAATTTCTAATTGAGATGGATTTTTAAAAAATAAATTTGTCATTAACGAATTAAAATTAGATTTTTAATTCTTTTTTTAAATAAATCCGATCATGTCCCAACAGATATTTTTCAATGCGTCCAAGCTCATAAAACCCCTGTCGTTTATAAAACTCAAAGGCTTGAAAATCGAAAGTATCAACAAATATTTGCTTTAAATTTTTGAGTCTAGCTTGGGCGAAAATTTCATTTATCAAACGGGTACCAATTGATTTCTTTCGAAAATTTTCTTCAATCCATAAAATATCAATATAAAACGCATCACTGTGTTGCCAGACAGAGGCCCCACCGATGATGGTATTTTTCTCATCTCGAGCGAAGACAAAAAATTGACTTGCCTTTTCGTGAATACAACTGGCATTAAAATCAACAATGCCTTTCCTCAAAATAGTACTGTCAGCCTCACTTGGATTGCTTTCCATCATTAATTGGATATCTTGCACCATGAGCTAACCTTTATCGCGCAGTAAAGCGTGTAACCGGTCAATCTCCTTTAATAATTCAAGAGCAAGTCCCGCACCGGCTAAATTGACTCCTAAATCCTGATTTAAGCGCAATACAGTGCGGATACAGCGCAGCGCTTCGTCATCGAATTTCCATTCCTCCTTCTCATCTTTTTGCGCAGAAATAATTCCTTCATCAATAATTTCAATAACGGTCTCGCGAGAAATTCCAAAAGAAGTAGTGACTTCAGTCAAGGATAAGTAAAACCATTCCTCACTTTCCGCTTTGACAGGCTCTTTTTTAGGCTCAGTCATTTGCTCACTCCTAGTTTTTCTCGTGGGTTAAAATGAATGGTGTTTGCCAATTGCTCATACAATTTTGTCGCTTGTGCATTCTCGACTTGAGGAATGGCAATTTCGAGTGTGATGTATTGATCCCCAGCAGGATTACCCGGCAACCCTCTACCTTTCAATCGCATTTGCTTGCCGGTTTGCGAAAGCTTAGGAATTTTTAAATTCACAGGCCCCGCCAGAGTCGGGGCTTGAATCGTGGCACCTAGTGCAGCTTCCCAGGGAGCAATCGGCACAGTCAAATGAATATCTCTGTCTTGTAAACTATATAAAGGATGAGGATTGATATTAATTTCAATGTACAAATCACCGGCATGTTGATGAGGCCCCTTACCTCCCTGCCCCTTTAGTCGAATTTGTTTTTTGTCACCAATACCTTTAGGTATCTTCACCTTCACCGCACGTTCGTGATATTGAACCTGTCCTAATTTATCGATAACGGGGGTCTGTAGTTGTAAGGTTTTTTCTGCGCCGAAAAAACTATCTTCTAAACTAATGGCCAACTTGGCATGGATATCCCGTCCCTGATCATAAAATGAACTGGATTGTTGCTGCCCATAACGCTCGCGAAAAATACTATTAAGAAAGTCTTGAAAATCGGCGGCTTGATCTTCATCAAAATGTTGACGATGTTGATAGGATTGTTGATCAGCCTGTGGATTATAACCCGCTTGACCTTGCTCCTTCCAATATTGGCCATAACGATCGTATTTAGTACGTTTTTCCGGATCACGGAGTACGTCATAAGCCTCACCTAATTCCTTGAACTTTTCTTCAGCGCTTTCTTCCTTACTGACATCAGGATGGTATTTTCGCGCAAGTTTGCGATAGGACCGTTTAATTTCTTCCTGACTCGCTCCACGTTCAAGCCCCATTATTTTGTAATAATCTTTATATTCCATGGTCCTGATTGCTTTAAATTATTTAATTCATTTTGAGCGACCAATAAGAGACTGTCAATTTATAAGTGCTTGCTTTAGAAATCGGTTCAGGTCGAGGAGGCCGTGGACCAACTCGAAGCCTTATTTGGTTAGCCAGTTTTAGGGGGTACTGATCCAACCAATCACCCAATACATTTAAGGCACACGAGGAGGCTTACCTAATGCTTTTTCAACCTTTTCGACTGTTCGTTTTGACTCAGGTTTAAAAAAGGTCTGATCCACTTTTTCCAATACTCCCTTCACTTTTTCTCTTGTTTTCTGATGACCATACTTATCGGTCATCGTTTCTTTGACTCCGTTAAGATAAGTTTTAAGCGCTGGTTGAGCTTTAAAATGGGTGGCATAAAAGGATTTATCAGAAAAACTATACCCACCAAAAAATCCTCGTACCACTTCACGTTCGGGATCAAAAATTGTAGGGTCAGAGACGGCAATCGCGCGATGATCAAATTTCATATAAGGTACTTCCTGACCAAGCAAAAGCAACGCCGTCCCTACATATTTTTGCTGCAAGGGAGTACCGGACTCTAGACCTACAGGATTTTTTGCTGAAGGAGGAGCATCATAGCGAGCTAACATCTCACTGGCCATGCCAATAGCAAATTGAACACGAGCAGCTACCACAGCAGGATCACTTTCATCACCTTCTGGAAACTTAGTTATTGTAAATTTCACTTTTGGTGGCTGTGCAATACGATCTGGTTTTCTATGATCACTCATCGCAAAACTAGCTTGCTGTTCCTCAATGTAGGTTCCAGTAACTTTTGGTTTATCGGGATTAATAGTGTGTATTCGCCCCTGACCAGGTCTTAATGAATGGACAATCTGATAATTTAAGGTTCTCTGTCCGACCAAAGAAAGATTTCTCTGACCTGTTCCCTTAGGTACATAATCCCTTCTAAAGAAAGTACTTTTATCTTCCATACCGAAATTATCATAATCACTCGAGAAACCAAGGAAGTTAAGATTAAACCGACCTGACCTAGCCTGGTTTATTGTCTCTACAAGACCTTGCTGCAAAAGGGAATTGGTTGCTTTTCGATCGCCATGAAATAGCTTTTGCAGAGGCTCATGAAGAGCTAACTCGGGTTGTATTTTTGCTAAGACTCTACCTATTATTTGTCGACGGGTTTTGAGGGCGATTTTGTGATCAGAACTGTTCGGTAAATGGGCCATTTCCGAATCAGTTGGCAAACTCACTAATTGATCCCTTAAATCAGCTCGCAAGATTTTAAGGTATTCAACAAGAGAAGTACAATTTTTAGCCAAATTCTCGTAATGAGTACCTAATTCGTCAGCATGCTTTTGAGCTTCAGCCTGAAATCCTGGATTAAAAAAATGTATAGGAGACAAGCCTGCTAAGGTTCTTAAATCTTCTTGAATGTCTTTATCAAGCCCAATGATCTCTAGGAGGTTGGTTTCAGCATCCTTTAGTTTTTTCGTTTTATCATTTTTAGTTAAAGTGGCATGATATTGTGCAGGATCCAAAAACAGTACTTTACGTGCTTCTCTGCGTTCTTTTAATTTTTCAAGTCTTTCTTCTGCTGCACCAGTGAGCTCTAAGAGTGCAGCATCTTCAAACACACGTCTGACCAACTTCCGATCAAGTCCTGCATCTTCTAAATCCTCACTAGCGACAGCATTGGAAATTTTGTTGAGCATTTCATCGTCTTTAGATCTTGCAATCACCTCTATTAAAGCAGTTACAGCTTTTGCTTGAGCTTCACGGTAAGGATTGTTCACAACTACCGATTCTTGAATACGCCTTACCTCTTCACTCTTTAGATAATCCAGACGTTTTTCAGCTAATTCAGCAAGATAGTAATAGGTATCCTCGCCAACCAATGAGTCTACGTCTCTAGGTTCCAAACCTATCTTTAAATCTGCATTGCTTTGAGCACGAATGACGCTATGTAATAAACCTTGATCATCGGTTGTTTCAATGGTTGCTTTTAGATAATTGTATGTTTGCCTATCTTCGTCTATACGTTGCGCTGCTATTTCGGCAAGTTCTTGATAAAAATCAAGACTTCGCAATGCATCTACGTAATAGGCATCTAGCCTGGTGATATCAATTAAATCTTGATTACTAGTAACGTGCGAAAAGGCACGCAAGAAATCTAAATCCGCACGCTTTTCTACATCCCTTATAAGTACATTCCGCGCTTCTTCATCTAAAATATCTAATTTCTCGTTAGCTACCACAGCAATTGCCAGATAAGCCTTACCTCGTAAAGCGGCAACATTATCGTCATTTAAACCTAGGCCTAATAAATCAGTATTGGTTGCCTCATCTCTTTCTGCAACATTAACTATCTCATTTAGCAGATGAATATCGCCAGATTTCTTAACCTCTTTTATCAAAGCTTTAAATGCTATCTCGCCCAAAGTATCTAAACGTTCGTTGGCGACAGCTACAATTTTCTTGAAAGCAAATTCTGACTTTAAAGCGCCCACATGTTTTTCTTTCAAACCTATATGGAGCAGATCATCATTGCCTTGAGCTTTAGCAATATCCTTTAACAGCGCAAAATCATTGCTATCTTTAAGTTTATAATTTATAGCTTTAATTGCTCGTTTCTCATTAGCTATTATTAGCGCTTCTTTTAGAGTATCTACTTCACCACGTATTTTTTCCGATTCTTCGTTTAACCTTTTGTTTGAATCCCCAAAAAAACTTTCTTTTTCTTTAAAAGCTTCGTGTAAATGATTTAGTTCAGACCCATGCTTTTCTTTGGCGTCAGTGAACGCTTTTGCTGAATCCTCTGCTTGTTTTTTCAATAATTCTTGCAGTGCAGAAACCTTCGCTTCATGCTTCTTGCTTAATTCTTCGAGCGCTTGCTCACCCGATACTTTCCCTTTTTGCAGCTCTTCTTTTATCTCTTTGACTTTAAGCCCTAACTCGCTCTTTTCTCCTTGCTCGGAGGCCAGTAGTTTCTTAGACTCTTCGAGCTCTTTTTCAAGCTGAGCTTGCTCTGATTCATGCTTTTCTTTGGCGTCAGTGAACGCTTTTTCTGAATCTTCTGTTTGTTTTTTCAATAATTCTTCTAGCGCAGAAACCTTCGCTTCATGCTTCTTGCTTAAGTCTTCGATCGCTTGCTCACCCAATAGGTTCGCTTTTTGCAGTTCTTCTTCTATCGCTTTCACTTTAAGTGTTAGCTCGCTCTTTTCTCCTTGCTCGGAGGCCAGTAGTTTCTTAGACTCTTCCAGCTCTTTTCCAAGCTGAGCTTGCTCTGATTCATGCTTTTCTTTGGCGCCAGCTAACGCTTTTTCTGAATCTTCTGTTTGTTTTTTCAATAATTCTTCTAGCGCAGAAACCTTCGCTTCATGCTTCTTGCTTAAGTCTTCGATCGCTTGCTCACCCAATAGGTTCGCTTTTTGCAGTTCTTCTTCTATCGCTTTCACTTTAAGTGTTAGCTCGCTCTTTTCTCCTTGCTCGGAGGCCAATAGCCTCTTAGACTCTTCCAGCTCTTTTTCAAGACCCACTTGCAGTGATTCATGCTTTTCTTTGGCGCCAGCTAACGCTTTTTCTGAATCTTCTGTTTGTTTTTTCAATAATTCTTCTAGCGCAGAAACCTTCGCTTCATGCTTCTTGCTTAAGTCTTCGATCGCTTGCTCACCCAATAGGTTCGCTTTTTGCAGTTCTTCTTCTATCGCTTTCACTTTAAGTGTTAGCTCGCTCTTTTCTCCTTGCTCGGAGGCCAGTAGCTTCTTAGACTCTTCCAGCTCTTTTTCAAGATGAGCTTGCTCTGATTCATGCTTTTCTTTGGCGCCAGCTAACGCTTTTTCTGAATCTTCTGTTTGTTTTTTCAATAATTCTTCTAGCGCAGAAACCTTCGCTTCATGCTTTTTGCTTAAGTCTTCGATCGCTTGCTCACCCGATAGGTTCGCTTTTTGCAGTTCTTCTTCTATCGCTTTCACTTTAAGTGTTAGCTCGCTCTTTTCTCCTTGCTCGGAGGCCAGTAGCTTCTTAGACTCTTCCAGCTCTTTTTCAAGCTGAGCTTGCTCTGATTCATGCTTTTCTTTGGCGCCAGCTAACGCTTTTTCTGAATCCTCTGTTTGTTTTTTCAATAATTCTTCTAGCGCAGAAACCTTCGCTTCATGCTTCTTGCTTAAGTCTTCGATCGCTTGCTCACCCAATAGGTTCGCTTTTTGCAGTTCTTCTTCTATCGCTTTCACTTTAAGTGTTAGCTCGCTCTTTTCTCCTTGCTCGGAGGCCAGTAGCTTCTTAGACTCTTCCAGCTCTTTTTCAAGCTGAGCTTGCTCTGATTCATGCAACTTAATCGCTGCTGATAAAATCTCTGCTGCTTGTTCCGTTTGCTTTTCTAACAAGGCTTGCTGCTTAGATAATTTCTCTTCATAGTCTTCGCCTAGACGTTTTAACTCCGCTTCATTCGCTTCTTTGGCCTTAAGTTGTTCTGCTTTAAGTTGGTTAATTTCTTCCGCAAGTTGACTGTTTCCTTCTTGCTCGCCTAAAAACTCTTCCTGCTTCACGTCTAATTGTTTTTGTAAAAGTTCGCGTGCTACTTCATGCTCTTCTTTCGCCTTGACTAACCTTTCTTCTGCATCCTGGACTCGTTTTTCTGATAGCTCTTGCTGCTTAGATAATTTCTTATCATAATCTTCGCCTAGGCGTTTTAACTCCGCTTCATTCGCTTCTTTAGCCTTAAGTTGTTCTGCTTTAAGTCGGTTAATTTCTTCCGCAAGTTGACTGTTTTCTTCGTGCTCGCCTAAAAACTCTTCCTGCTTCGCGTCTAATTCTTTTTGTAAAAGTTCGCGTGCTACTTCATGCTCTTCTTTCGCCTTGACTAACCTTTCTTCCGCATCCTGGACTCGTTTTTCTGATAGCTCTTGCTGCTTAGACAATTTCTTATCATAGTCTTCGCCTAGGCGTTTTAACTCCGCTTCATTCGCTTCTTTGGCCTTAAGTTGTTCGGCTTTAAGTTGGTTAATTTGTTCCGCAAGTTGACTGTTTTCTTCATGCTCGCCTAAAAACTCTTTCTGCTTCGCGTCTAATTCTTTTTGTAAAAGTTCGCGTGCTACTTCATGCTCTTCTTTCGCTGCGGATAAAATCTCTGCTGCTTGTTCCGTTTGCTTTTCTAACAAGGCTTGCTGCTTAGATAATTTCTCTTCATAATCTTCGCCTAGGCGTTTTAACTCCGCTTCATTCGCTTCTTTAGCCTTAAGTTGTTCAGCTTTAAGTTGGTTAATTTGTTCCGCAAGTTGACTATTCCCTTCGCGCTCGCCTAAAAACTCTTCCTGCTTCACGTCTAATTGTTTTTGTAAAAACTCGCGTGCTACTTCATGCTCTTCTTTCGTCTTGATTAATTTTTCTTCCGCATCCTGTGCTCGTTTTTCTGATAACTCTTTCTGCTCATTAAGCCCATCGTAGTCTTCCTTTAAATGATGTAATTCTTTCTCAATGGCTTCTTTCGCTTTTTCGTATTCTTTAATCTCATTTTCAAGCCTATGATCGTCTACTAACGCCCTGATCAAAGCACTCACATCGCTAGTTTGTTTGGCAAGGTCTACCATTACTTGAGGAAAATCGACTTGTATTGGTTCTTTGCCTACTTCTTGGGCCTGCAAATTAACTTCGCCAAGTAATTTCTCGTAAAATAGTTTTGCGGCGGAATCGTGCGGTGCGGCATCGTTTAGTTTGTCGAAAAGAAATTTCTTGGCCGAAAAGGATAAGGCTGAATTTTGTAGTAAATCACGAAGCTGATCGTGATAAATTGAACTTTGAGCTTGAGTAATAAACCACTCCCGATTGACTAGGAGAGCGACTATTCGTGCGCGTTGCTGTTCTTCGGAAGCGTCTTTGTAATTATCGCAAATGGAATCCAACAATAGCTTAACAATGTCAAATTGCTGAGAGGGATTCACTGCTTTAGTATTTAAATAATTTTTTAGTGGATTAACAGGATCTGTGTTACTCAGTAAATGAACCAAAATAGTTGCGCTATCCTGCGGACAAATTTCTTTAATCGTTGCAATATAGGTGGTCAGATACTCAAGCTGCCCTTTTTCTAAAATATAATTCAGTACAGTTTTTCCATGCTCATCGCTTTGAGTAAAAAATTTCACCCATTCTGGGCCTGACAATTCAAGTTTACTAGCGAGCTGAACTAACTTTGTAATCGCTGAAAAATTGCCATTTTCTGCAGCAATTGTTGTGGGAATTGGACTGAGTAATTCCGACTCGATTGCTAGAAATTCGTGAGCAAGTTTAGGTTCAACTGCTAATTCATCAATGACATAAGAAGTCGCTGCATCGCGTAAAAAAAGATGATAGGGCGATAGATCATCGGGTGGAAATTTCATTCCTATGATTTCATTAACACCTAACTTTTTATCTGGGTTTAAGTCGTTATATTGCTTAATAATTTCATCAAAAAATGCTTTATTTCCCAAGGCTGCACACAGGTGAAGAGCGCGCTGAATCGCTTTCTCTTCCACATCAGCTGGCATTATTTTTAGAATTGCTTCTAATTGAGGAGGATTATTATTCCGTATAATAATATCTAAGCAACTAGTCGCCCATTTTATATAAGGAGCACCCTTTTTACGATTTGATCCAGGTCCATATTCGTTGAGTAATAATTCAAATATTTTGTCTTCCGATGCGCCAGCAGTTTGTAAGGTTTCAATGAGTTTGGTAAAGACTGAATTCAGTCCTTGATCAGCAGCATAATGCAATAAAGCATGTTGCTCGACATACTGAATAAACAAGGGATTTTTTTCAGTAATTTTAGATAAGAGGGCGACAAGAATTTCATCTTGCTCACCTGCTATACATTCTATTAATAAAGCGCTTCCAGAAGTCCCTTCATTCAGAAAATTATCTGTAAAATCACTTTGATCAATGACTTTAGTTAAGATTTCAACAGCTACTTTTTTCTGTTTTCTGGTATTGGGAAAAGTACATAAAATTTCCAATAAACTTTTGTCTTGTGGTCGCTTTAGCAGATCATAAAATGAAAGTTCTTTTCCTTTTTTCTCTTCTTTTCTTTCTTTTTCTTCCTCATATTGATTAATCAAGTTATTGAGAATATCAATATCTTTCTGAGATTTTTGATAAGATTTATCCTGTAATTTGTCGTAATCTTGTAAGCACCGTTGCGCTAAATTAAACTGCTCTTTTAGCTGAGATTTTTTAAGACCATCACCGCTAGCAACTGCATCATGTACTGTTGAAAGGATTCCCTCAATATTCTTAACCAGCTCTGCTTCGGGACTACTCGCCTCCGTCATTTTTTTCTTTAATTGTTCTTGCAACGCTATCAATCGGCGATACAAATGCATAGGCTCTCCCTCTCTTTGATTCGAGGGAATATACATGACGGCGTTTAACTGATTGTAAAACTCCTGACTAGCTAGATTTTCATCACTAGCGACATCAGCACCGCAAGCAAAAAATTGGTTAAAGTCTTTAATACTGACAACTTTTAGCCCTAGAGGCTTTTGATCGTCAGCTTCTAAAATACCAGGTACTATGTAATCGTTGACTGCACGTCCTTTCACTAAAGCAAAATAGGCTTGGCGATTACAAATACCAAAGGTCATTGCCGTTAAAGCCCAATCATCCAGAGAGGTATCGCCGGCATTTAAAGAAGTATTGTAGCTTGGATCTCTTCCTTCAATCGATCTACGCTTTCTGTCAACTCCTAAAACCTTTGGACTGATATAAGGAAGAGTGCCATTGCGCTCCCCATGTAAAATTTCTAATACTGGATTAATGCCGAACTTAATCTGGCCTTTGATATCGATCTCAACAAAACGTCCAGACTCGTCAGCACATTGTTCATTATTGCCGGTGAACTTCGAATCAGGTCCGAAAACTTCAGCAAAAACTTCAGGAGCGGTCTTTTTCTCACCTTCATATTCGCGAGAAAATCCACCGGTTGCCCAGTCGATATATTTGACTTGATAACTACCCTCTGCGTTTTTTCTGAAGAGAAAATTCTCTGGTTTGATGTCATTATGCGTAAAATTTATATCTTCTAAACGCATTGACTCATCTAATACGGCTTGTGCTAGAGCAAGCATCTCTTTTAAATCAGATGATATTCCTTCCTCAGAACGAACCACAGGATCATGGTAGCCAATATTGTTTTTAGCGTAGCTGTTTAATTTTTTGCTCACGGCATCTGCAAAGGTTTTCCCTTTTGCTCGTGGTATGAGCGTGCGATATTGAATAGGTCTCCCTTCTTCCGAGTAGAGGGCTCCCTTTGGTCTGAGTTTGTCCGTTACTTTCCAGGTTCGCGGCTTTTCAGTTTCAACCAACTGATCCTTTTTTTCTGCTCTCAATAGATTTTCGACCACATGATATTCAGCCAAATAATGCGAGTCATTTCTTGAAGCAAGCGGTCTTGTTCGCGGATTAAGAAAGCTGGATTCTTCAAACGTGGTCTTTTCGCTGGTGGGAATAAAACCTTTCTTCATCGCTTTGTTCAAACCATTCAGCAGATCTTCAACTTCTTTAACCGCAGCATATTGCCCCACACCCAGTAGACGCAGATGGGTGAATAAGCGTTTTTTCTTGGTTCCAGGACTAGCATAAGCACTATCAAAACCTTCAAAGGGAGCAATAACCCCGCGGCTACCGCCGTAAGATAATATGAATTCTTCTTTCCCAGGTGGTTTAGTAAGAGAATAGGGTAATTTCACATTATTTAAATCAATTTCAACCTCGATTTCATCGAAGTTATGAATAACCTTAATCGTCAGAGGCGATTTAGAGGTATAAGGTATTTTAAAATGAACGTCTTCTATTTTTTTAGGAGCAATCTTTTCTGCTATTTGTTTTATCGCTGAAAAATAAGCGGCTTGTTCCTCATTTTTTAAAGCCGGTTCCCCCTTAGCTGTGCGCTCCATCAGCTCAACTAGCTCTTCAGCCATAAGATGAAGATCATCTTTTGTTCTTGTCTGCTCTTCTTTACTGAGTCCAAGTGTTTTAGACATTTCAAGATATTCTTCCAAGAAGATTTTCGTAATCCCTTCGATTTTGCCGGCTGGTTCTTCGTCGGATGCAAAAACAGCTCTTAAACGTTTTATTTTTTCTTTTCGCTGTCCTTCAGACAAAGAAAGTATTTTTGCTTTATCGACAGTAGAGCGAGTGTACTTAGGTATATCTGTTTCTTTAAGCTTGGCTATTTGCTTGTAGAGTTCATCGACCTCTTCTTCCAACTCAACCATTTTTAAAGCAGAAGAATATCTACCAGCCCCAACTAGATTAAAAGCTTTCTGAAGTTTTTCAGTTTCAAAAGCCTTTTTTATTTCGACTGGAAAATCCTTTTTAGATTTAAGCTGTGAATAAAAAAATCTCAACTCTACTAACTTACACAATAATATTTGATCATTATTATTTAAATCTAATTGGCTAATTTTATTTTCTACATTATCTTCAACTTCTTTTTTAACTTTCGCGAAACCTGTAAGTGGTTTCAATTGTGAAAAAATATTATCTACTGCTGTTTTCAACCCTGGAATTTCTAAAGCGGCAAGATAGTTTTTATCTCTTATTTGTAAAAAAGCTTTTGCTATTTCTTGGGGGAAATTAATTTGCGGAGTAAGATAAGGAGCACTTAAATTTAACTCTAATAGTCTTGATAGTAATTGTATTTTTCTAAGATCGGTTAACTCTAAATGACGGACTAATTCCTCTCCCTGCGCTTTAGTTTCACGTTTGATATCAGAGAAATGGGCTAAATACCCACTAGCTTGGCATTGGGGAAATAAAGCAATAACTTGCTTTTCGATATCTAAAATCGTTCTTCCAGTAAAAGAATGACAGGTAATTGCACTAGAATCAGCACGGAGAACCATCGAGTAAGCCCCGAGTCCAAAACCAGCTGGTAAAATATTACCTAGAAGGGTCTCAGCAATCTTTTGTGTCGGTTGGTTGAAACTAAAAACACTAACCCTGATTATTCCATCCAAAACTTCAACTACAGGCTGATCAAAGTTCTTGTTTAAAGCTCTTCGTATTGTTGCAAGAGCTGTATCCTTATCACTTGCTCTATCTTTTGAAGCCTCTTGAAAAGGAGACGTTGCGTCTCCTTTTGCAAACAGTGTTTTCCCTTTCCTTTCTGTACCCCTGGCTTCTCTTACAGCCTCAAACGCAACTTCTAATTTTTGCTTTTTTAAAGTATCTTCAAATACTAATTTATCATCGACGGAAGAATTAGTTTTTGAACCACGCTTTTTAGCTTGAGGTTTAACTTTTTGATCACTAGCTTTATATACAATTTCATAGGCAGATTGTTCATTCAGTAGTTTGAATTTTTTATCCCTTTTTAGATATCTTATTTCGGTCAAATTAGCAAATGAACGATCCACTAAAGAACTTTCTGTAAACAGCTCAATATCTCTGATTTGACCCCTTGCCCAGAATAAATCTTTCTCTGCATTTTTCCGTACTTTTTTCGCGTATTCCCGACGATCTTCTTGACCAAATCTTAATTTATTAAAAAGGTATTTTCTTTCAATGAACGCGTTAATTTTCTTGGTATTATCCCAATTTTCGGAGGGTGATATCTTTAATTTCTTCTCAACTTCAGATAGTAAATCAGAGATTGATTTTCCTGCAGCACCTCTATAATCACTAATATTATCAAAGATAGCTGATTTACCAACCTCAGGTATTTGCGCAGTTAACACATTGAGAAAATCTTGATATTGTCGATATCGAGGTTTAATGCTATTTGTCGCCGTTATTTTTTCACATTCGCGCCGTACTAATTCATAAGTAGCCATTTGCACTAGTTTATGGCTTTGAATCCGCAGCTTCTCATCAGTTGTAGCCTCATAGAAACTCATTGCCTTATTTATCATCTTATTGAGATCAAGAAATGGCGTTTGCAACTGTGATTCTTGTTCTGACTGATCAAGCTTAAAAAGCACTTCAATATACAAGCGAGTTTGCAAATTTTTAATTTGAGGTGGAGCATCAGATAAAGTATCGGAGAGATGTTGGAGATTACGGAAATAAACAGCAAAGTTAGATATAAATTTATCAATATCAATTTCTGGCTCTTGCTCAAAATTCAAAGCACTACCAAGGGGAGCAATAATACCCACTTGATTATTAAGATGCTTTAACAGAGCCTCTTGTTTTTCCCTGTAAATTTTCAACTGTTCATCTGCAAATTTATTATCAGGAATTGAAAGAGGTAATCGTTCCAAATCTTCTTTAATTTTTTCCGAATTAGTTTTTAAATCATTAATCGCATAATGAATTAATATATCACGAAGTAATTCAGCAGATTCATCAGCAAAATTAATCAGATTAATTCCATCAATAAACTTTTTGCAATAAGCCATCCAGAAAGCTCCAATGTGGCATTTTCATTCTATAATTTTATCTCTTTATTCTTAAGATAAACTTAATGATTTGCGAATTAGTTATGTCGCGTTTCTGGGGGTTATTTTTTTGAGTAATCAGCAACAAAGAATTATTAACCGATGCTAGTAACAGTTTGTTTCAATCGCTGCATCACCCGATCTACCCCTCGACATCACTACGCACCTATAGTCATTATAATATAACATATGATTATTTTTTAATCCCTGTGCCCCTATAAAATACATTCTGTTTATTATCAATGAGTTAGATTGAGCAAAGTAAAAAATAAATGCAGAAAATAATAAAGCGAAGGATTCCATTGCAAAAAGGACTACACTTTAAATTGAAGGTGAAGCTCACTCACCTAAGTTAGAACCAGCTTGGATGTTTGTATGTCGGATCAAATTGAACGTTTTTTTACTTCCAGTGCTTATGCAGTTATTGGTGCATCAACGAACAGAGAAAAATTTGGTAATAAAGTGTTGCGTTGTTATTTGCAACATTACAAAACAGTTTATCCTGTTAATCCCAAAGAAGGGTTTATTGAAGGCTTAGTCTGCATTAATAATATTGTCGATTTACCTGAAACTGTCGCTAGTATTTCGATTATAACGCCTCCTGCAATCACTGAAAAAGTGGTTGAACAAGCGATAAAAAAAGGCATAAAAAATATTTGGATGCAGCCCGGTGCAGAAAGCGATACTGCAATACAAAATTGTTTGAAAAATCATGTAAATGTGATCGCTAAAGGACCTTGTATTTTAGTGGAATTGGGGTTTGTGGAATAAATAGCCCCGGGTTTAACACGAACGCTCTTACCTCTCTGTCGATTTATTAAAACGCCGGAAACGAATTTATGACAGGTTTTTTTCACAGTAAGTTAGAACTAAACTATTGATTCTTACTGATGGGCCGTATAGGGTTCGAACCTATGACACAGAGGTTAAGAGCCTCCTGCTCTACCAACTGAGCTAACGGCCCGACACTTTTAGAATACTGGTTTAGGATAAAATTGCAAGGACTTACATGTCGGCTTGCGTTGTTATGACCACAGAATTCGCCCTTACCTAACGTAAGCTCCTTATGAAAGTTGTGATACACAATCTCGCAATAAAGCCCTCATTGCTTGAATTCCTTTAATCCTTTCACATCCACATTAATGTGTCGAATAAAACGCTGTATCAGTTGCTTGGCTTGCTCGATCGTTAAAGGTTTGCGAAGTATGCCATCCATTTCTGCATCCTCACAATTAAACCCGACTACGGTTGGATCGTGACCGGTTAAAGCAATAATTGGAACTCTAAAATTGCTGCCCTGCTCTCTTTTTCGCAGTGAAGCAGTCAGTTGATAACCATCACCCTCTTCTAAGGTAAGATCCATCAAAACAAGATCATATTTACCAGGTTTAAAAAGCTCATCAGCTTGTCGTGGTGTGGCTACCACATCGGTTAAGCATTTACAGCTCATTAGAACCGTTTTTTCAGCTTTTTGCGCAACCAAATTATCTTCAATCAGTAATATTTTTAACGCGTTGATTTGCGTACCTTTTTCAGGGGAACTGACTGCGAGGGGGTTACTATAACGAAGCTGTGATTTTATATTTCTTAACTGGGTATTTAATTGTTTTTGCTTCGTCAAATCACGTAAAACAACCAGTAATCCCAGCGCATTACCTGATTTATCCGCTAAAGGAAGTCGCGAAATTTCAAAGTAAAGAATAGAACCATGGTTATTAATCATCGCCTGTTCTTCTACTCTACTTCTGCCCGACATCATGACATCAATATCTTGTTGTTGAAATTTTTCGATTTGTTCGGAGGTCCACAATCCCTGCTTGTGCATCATTTCGTAAATCGCACCGATGGTCTTATCTTCGATATGAGAAAAACCTAGAAAACGTAATAAATTGTGGTTGCAATCGATAAGGAATCCATTTGTATCTAGAATATAAAGAAAATCACCTGTTTTTGAGAAAGCACTAGCGTAAATCTGCGAAGTCATTAAGTCGTTCATAATACTCCAACCTCTGTGGCAACATCGGATAAAAACCCAAGTTGTCAACCCTCAATCTTTTAGGAGAAACCAATCGCTAAATTTTCTTTATTATAACATATTTAAACCATATTGATTAATTTTTAATCTACATTGAGAGTAGGACTGCTTCAACTTTTAAAATAAGAGAGTAGACCAAGGTAGAAGACTCAATTTGCTTAGAAAAGCGACATGTAACGTCTGCGCGGATATGTTATTATCTGCTGAGATTAGATTCCTACACTTGAAACGAATCCATTGTTTGACTGACTAACGGCTAATGAGAACTACTTTGCTAAAGAAATTTTTTTTACTGCTATTCTTTTTTCTCTTTATCAATAACGCTTTTGCGCAAAAACGAGAAATTGCAATCACCATCGATGATTTACCTTTCGTCGGAGAAAGTAAGAATTTTCATTTGGATATGATTATCAATACCATTAAAACAAACGAAGTACCTGCAACTGGCTTTGTGATTGCCGGCCAAATTGCTGCAAACAATTGGCAAACCCTTCATAAATTTCGTGAAGCAGGTTTAGGATTAGGCAACCATACGCTTTCACACACTAATTTAAATAGAGTAAATAGTGACGCTTACATTCAAGAAATTGAGGCAGCGGATAAAATCTTAACACCGGTTCTTACTGAGCCTAAGTATTTTCGTTATCCTTACTTGGCAATGAGTGGCGGGGCGAAAAAATCGAAGGTTCTTGATTATCTTGCCAACAAAAACTATCAGGTCGCTCCTATTACAATTGACAGTCGTGATTTTGTTTTTAATCAACTATTGCTAGGCGTGCAACAAAATGAGCGTCGTAATTTTCTTAATGTTCTGAAACCTTGCTATCTTAATTTTATCTGGCAACAGACTTTAAAAGCCGAGGAACACAACCGTCTCGCCCATAAACCAGAACAAGCACAGATTTTATTAATCCATGCAAATCTTTTAAATGCCTATGTTTTATCAGATCTGATTAATCTTTATAAACAACATGGTTACACCTTTGTGAGTTTGGGAGATGCCTTAAAATCGTTTGAGGAAAGCTCTTCCAAACTTGCTAAAAAAGGAAAGTCTTCCACGGATTCACTTATCGAGAAATTTTTAGTATGGGATTAATTGTTTTGCTTAGATAGCCAATGCTCTAAATATTTTTTCGTTTTTTCTACGGTGCCGATAAGTTGTTGGTACAATTCTTCCAATAAAATAAAATGTCCAGCTTTACTATATCGCTCAAGAAATTGACAAGCATATTGCATTTTAACGGTACCACAATAGATTGCCCCACTTTTCATTTTATGGGCCAAATTTTCAATTTGTTCCCAATTTTTCTCTTGGTAAGCGTTTTGTATACTGAGCAAATCTTCAGGTATCGCTTCAGCACACATGAGGGCTATTAAATCTTTCAGAATTTCCTTGTTACCTAGACTTTTAATGCCCTTATCGATATCAAGTAAAGGATAATTATCAAGACTAAAGAGTTGGACCTCACTTTCAGGTAAATCAAGATCCAATTTCCCTTTCTTTTGCTTCTTATCTTGCTGATCCATTGCAATAAATTGTTTGATGAGTTTTTGTAGAAGGGGTAACCGAAGAGGTTTTATGATTAGTTTATTCATGCCAGCCTCTAAACATCGCTGTTCTTCTTCCTCCAAAGTATGGGCAGTCAAACCCACAATGGGCACTGTTTTTTTTTGTAGAGCACTTTCCCCCTCACGAATAATTTGCGTTAATTCATTGCCTGAAATACCGGGTAAACCTAAGTCAGTGATGATTAAATCAAAATCCATTACTTCGATGAGCTGCAAAGCAAATTCGCCATTAGCAGCAGAGGAATAAGAACAACCTGCTTGTTTTACGAGTGCTTCAGCGATTTTTAATGCAATAAGGTTATCTTCTACCAGCAAAATATGAGGTAATTGTTTGACAGAATCTGGCATATCTTGGAGCACCATTAACTTTATTACCTCTATGCACTTCGTAAAATATCTAGCTATATTTTAGCCGATCAAAAATTAACAAACAAAGACCAATGGACAAGAATAATCACAGAGAATGATTAAGAATAAGGATAATTAATTATTCTTTTGAATAAACTCCACTTAACTCACTTGTTTCAAGAACATGATTTTGCATTGCTTTTAATACTTCATACTTATCTGCCTTAGAATTTAGATTGAGCACAGTATCTAGTGCAAAAAGTCTAAAAAAATAATGATGAGTTCCACTGGGTGGGCAAGGCCCTCGATAACGCGTTTGTCCCCAACTATTTTTTCCAACCACGGCCCCTGCTGGCACCTCTGTTGCCTCAGAAAGTAACCAAGTATCAACGGGGATATTGAAAATGAGCCAATGAACCCAATCGCCTGATGGGGCATCTGGGTCGTCAACAATTAACACAAAAGACTGAGTATTCACAGGAGGAGATTGCCAAAACAAAGGAGGAGAAATATCTGCACCATTACAGGTATATTGTGGAGGAATTGGACTATGGGTACTAAATGCCGGACTATTCAAAGATAAACTAGCAGCAAAGCTTCCTAAACTTAAACAGGCTAAAAAGATAAAAAGCATCATCCCATATTTCTTTTTCATTATTAATTCCCGTGATACGTAACTAATAACTGCTAATAAGCATAGTATATTCTGCCATTAATCATACATCATAATGAATACCCTCAGGCCTTACTGATTCTAATTTGTTATCGACTATGGCATTAAAGAAAAAAGTATTGGTCTCTGTTTTATAGCTTATCTTATCAACCTTAGAATTTGCTGACGCTTGCAAAAAAACCTCTTCGACGCTTTTTGATAACCTTAAGGATTCGACTTGAAAAGAATGGATACGTTCTTTTAATGCATCAATTAGAAAATGAATAGCTGAAACTGTAGCGATATCCCAGTGTTTTGCATTTTGTGTCTCTCTCATTACTCGGATAATAACAACTACATCAAAACCTAGAGTAAGAACTGAAGCCAGAAGTTTTAACGCATTAGATTTATTGTTAAAATCCTTAGAAGACTCTCCATCAGAAGCACTGCTGGGTGTTGCATCGGGTTTTAACATAAATATTCGATGTAAAATGACAGCTATCCTTTCTTCCCCAGTTTGCTGAGGTTCGGACTCACTGGAATCAATATTGGTAGAGAGTTGCTCTAATCCCTCAGCTTGCCTTATTAAATTGTAAACAAGATCATTATATTGTTGAGTTAAAATGGATAATTTAATCGTATTAAAATTAAAACTGCTTTTTTCATTAGTTGCTGCCAGAGTTTCTTGCCAAGCTTGCAACTGCTCAGGAAAATTTAGCGCGGAATTAGCCCGCAATCGGAGAGAAATTGGAGCCTTTTCGCTAAATGCAGGTTGAGTATCATTAATGGGGTAAATTTCTTTCAATTCCGTAATTTTTTCCAGCCTGGTACTTAATAAATCGACAAAATCTTCCGAAAATTGCTGATATTTTTTCTCCCCAAAATTGACTGTATTGAATGAGTCAATGGATAAATATTGAGCAAGATCTTTTCTTGTATTTTCCGTAATTAGATCAGCGGGTATTTTTTCAAATACAGTCAGTACGATATCGGTAAGAAGCGCTTTATTTAATCGACTACCAAATAGTTTTGCCTGCTCAGCAATCGCTAGAAATAATCCTGGAATGAATTTGTAATTGAGGACATAGCCTTTCGTATATCCCTTTGGATTGAGCAAACCCTGATATTCAACCGGATGCAGCAAATCGATAAGATTATTCTTATGACCGAAATAACGAAACGCAGCCCCCCAATCAATACGAGCAAATTGCGTAAAAATGATATCCTCAAGCGATGCAACATTCAAACAGACCATATTACCGCTATGAACACTGTAATCTCCCAAAAGAAGTGAAACCATCAGTGCTATAGCAAGTCCAAAATGCTGTCCGTTCCGAGTTAGCAAACGATAACGACGAGGGCCAAAAAACATCTCGAACAGCGGATCACGATCGGAACCATTCCAATAAGATGTTCCAATAAGTTTATGCAACTCAGTGAAGAAAACTTTCGGCTGTATTAGACCATAGGTCTTATCTTCAAACTGAATCAAGTCAGCGCAAATTAAAGAATCGTGGTAGATTTCATCAATCAAGCCTCTTTTCTTGAATTCCTCTATTAATCTACCCGCGACTAATTCAGTAAATAACTCTTTAATATCATGAGGTTTTTTTATAAAAAACTCTTCACCCTCCTCATTGCAGTAAAAACCATCCACGACATCATGATTTTTACCACCTTCCTTATCCTTGGTTTTTGTTAGTGCTTTTCCCTTATAAGCAGGCATGGTTTGTTCTTATGCAAAAAGGTCAGAATATATCATTTTTATCTTTTTATGGTGAGATAATCAACAGAAAAGAAAAACTTCTCAATTCTGATGTTTGTCTGATCCTATAACTTCTCCTGCTGTGAGATTGCCTTGCACTTATTGACAGCATTCACTTTACATTGCGTCGAACAATCTGTCGGCGTGGATGGAATACAAACTCCTTTTAGGCAATTTTCTATATTTTGTTCCACACAAGTTTTCATATCAAATCGATAAGGATCACCAGGCAAATTTGAAAATGCCATTGTGGGTAAGTCAGCCAGGAAAATGAGTAAGCCCAACTTGAAGAACCTTGTAACCATCGTCAAATCCTTATTGATAGAAAACCAATTATAATTTTAGACCGAAACTGGATTTCTAGCATTCTTAGCTTTATCCCAAGTTGAGATACCAAATCTTTCTTACCCCCATCGCAGCAGCAACTCTAATTTTTTTTTGAACCATTAACCTGTTGTAATCCCTAGAGTTACTCTCTTATAGTATATTGTTAGAAATACTGTGTTATAAAACGCCTTTTGTTCTAACAATCAAGGAATTGCTTATGCGGCTCATGTTCAGGATATTTATTTGCTTAAGTACAAGCATATTAATATCTTGTAATATTTCTCTGCCCCCGCAAGCCCAGCTTAGAAATCTGCTAGCAACTCCGAACATGGATCGAGCCGTTACAAGGCTTTTAGCAGAAACAAATACCTTTTCGCAGGGGAATTGGCCAGACAAAAGATGGTGGTTAATTTTTAACTCACCAGAATTAAATCAATTAATCGAAGAAGCCCTAGTCAATAACCCTTCTCTTCTCGAAATTAGAAGTCGCATTACCGCGGCAAAAGAGGAAGCGATAGTAACTCGTTCGCTTCTTTTCCCACTTGTATTTTTTGATGCAAGTATGACTAGGCAATATTTAAGCAAAAATGGCTTGTATCGAGCGTTTAACCCAAAAATTCATCGCAATGCCACACTCATTGATCTCACTTTATCCTTTACTTATGAGTTCGATTTTTGGCATAAAAATCATAATCTTTTCTGTGCTGCTATTGGTGAAGCCCTAGCTACTCAAGCAGAAGCGGCCCAAGTTGCGTTAATTACCACTACTTCGATGGCTCAGGCTTACATCGCCTACAGGACAAATTTGCTAAGAAAGCAATTATATCAGCAATTATTTACGGTACGGCAGCGACTTCTGCAGCTCCAAAATTTAGTGTTTTCAAAAGGCCTGACTTCGGATTTACCGAGCTTTTCAGCAGAAGAAAATTTTTTCGAAGCCAGACAATTTCTCTCAAGTATTGATACTGAACTCATTGTCACTAAGCATCTGATCAATACTTTGGCGGGACGAAATCCCGATACCCCGCTTCAACTTGATTGCTCTCTGCCAGCCTTGCCTCGTGCACTGATAATTCCTAAAACCTTATCTGTCGATCTGATAGCCCGTAGACCTGATTTAATGGCACAAATTTGGCGCGCTAAAGCCTTAGCTTATGAAACAGGCGCTGCAATGGCTGAGTTTTATCCGGATGTTAATATTACTGGGTTTATTGGTTTGGAAAGTACTCGATGGACCAAGCTCTTATATAGTAGTAGCGGTAAAACAGGCATTAAGCCCGCTATTCATCTGCCAATTTTTACAGCAGGAGCCATTGCTGCTAACGTCAATGTAATCAAAGCAAAATTCGATGCGGCCATTTTCGCTTATAACAATTTGTTATTACACAGCACTCAAGAGGTTCTCGACGTATTAGCGTTTGCGCAAGATGTGTACCAACAGAAAAAGCAACAAACAGAGATTGTTAATTATGCTGAACGGCGTTATAACTTAACTAAATTAAGGCAACAAAAAGGCTTAGATAGTGACTTTGATACGTATTACTATCAAGAAGCAGTTATTGAAACTAAACTAGCCAACGTTAGTTTACTTTATAACCAATATTTAGCCTCAATTAAATTAATTAAGGCGTTAGGAGGAGGCTACTGCCAAACAGAGGTTCCTCTGGTGAAGAAACTATGAAGAAAAAACACTCAGCCTCTTTTTTGTTCGCCCTACTAGTGCTCTGTGTTTTGCTGTTCTTTTTTTTATATTGGTTATTTGTTTGGCGATTTCAAGCGTATACCAACGACGCTTACGTACAGGGCAACCAAGTCTATGTTAAATCCCTGCGTAAGGGCTTTGTCACCGGGGTTTATACCGATGATAGTTTTTTGGTAAAAAAAGGACAAGTCATTGTCTCCCTCAATGAAACAGATGCCATCATTGCTTTGGAAAAGGCAAAAAAGAAACTTGCCCAAACGGTTCGGGAAGTATCTCAGGCCTTTCATGATGTTTTTATCCTAGCTGCCGAAATCGAGGTTAAAGAAGCTGAACTTTTAAAAGCCCAACAAAATTTCAAACATCGTTACGATGTCATCGGCGCGAAAGGGGTTTCTTTAGAGGATTATCAACATGCAGTCGACGATTTAAAAGCCAGTGAAGCGGCGTTAAAACGAACTAAAAATAACTATCAAAAAATGCTGGCTTTCGTACAAGGCACCTCCATCACAGAACATCCCTGGGTACAAGCTGCCGCACAAACCGTCCGCGATGCTTGGGTACAGCTTTATCGCTGTAGGATCTATGCACCTGTTGAAGGGCTTGTCGCTCAGCGCACTATTCAAGTGGGAATGTGGGTTTCACCCAATGAACCGTTGATGTCTATCATTCCTCTGGATCAAATCTGGGTCAATGCCAATTTTAAAGAAACGCAGCTTAAAAAAATGCGTATCGGTCAAAAAGTAACATTTACTTCGGATCTGTACGGTCGAGATGTTGTTTTTCATGGAAAAATTGTAGGCTTACCCGGCGGTGCTGGTAACGTTTTTTCCTTGCTACCTCCTGAAAACCTTTCAGGAAACTGGATTAAGATTGTCCAGCGATTACCCGTGCGAATCGCCTTAAATCCTGAGGAGTTAAAGAAACATCCACTACGCCTCGGCTTATCCCTGGAGGTCACTGCCGATCTCACCAATCAAGATGGCCTCTTAGTACCCACCACCTTTAACAATTCCCCTCGTTATTCCACCGATATTTTTCAATTGGAAGAACAAGGAGATAAAGAGCTTATAGAAAGTATCATTAAAAATAATCTCGACCCTAATTTACAAGAATTTGCTAGAAATCCGCTGATTATCTCAGATATTAATCTGCGACAAAAAGGAACTAACGACAACACTTCCCCGGAATCGGCGGTGCAGAAAAATGGTAATGAGAAAAAAGCGCCTCAGCAAAACCAATCTAGAAAAAAGAAGAATAAAAAAAAAATGACTAAGCAAAAAATGACTATAAAAGAATGCAAAATAAACACGCTTTAGGAGGGAAAAGAACATGGTCCTTTACCTCCTGGTTTTATCGCTAGTTGCAGTTGTATTTAATCTTACTTTACCCATCATGGCTGGTCTTTATATAGTCAGTGATTTGGGCGGTAGTTCTTATCTAACTTCTTATGCAGTTAGTTTTTTTTGTATCGGCAATATTATTGGCGTTCCTCTTGGAAAACCAGCACATACAGGATTAAGCGGCCTCCAACTTTTCGTGGTCTGCTTAATTTGCATGTGTTTTTTTTCATGGCAATGTGCGATAGCAACCGATTATTTTAATTTCGTTTTATTCCGATTCCTAGAAGGCGTGGCTTCTGGACCGCTATTTATTTTAATTACTTACACGCTGATTCCTCTTCTAGCTCCAGAAAAAGAGAAAGCAGTTATTATATCACTTTTATTAGTTAGTTTTTCTTTGGCGCCTGTACTCGCTGCTTCTTATGGTGGCTGGATAGCTTACTATCATAATTGGCGCCTTCTTTTTTATTCCAATATTCCTTTATGTCTTTTTTTAATTATTTTTGTAGGCTACCGATATCGCAAATTCGATAACCAGCGGTCAGAAAAAGTTCATCTTGATAAGATTGGTTATTTTTTTTATACCATCGCCGTTGTTTTTATTGGTACCGTGTTAACAGTTGGCCAAGAATTAGATTGGTTTCGCTCTTCTCTCATCACCTTTCTATCCATTGCAGGCGGCATTAGTTTTATCTTTTTTATACTGCGAAGTTGGTCAGCGGAACATCCCATTCTTGATATCCAATTGTTTAAAATTTTTTACTTTTCAGTGGCTATAGTGAATTTATTCCTACTTTTTTCAATTTATTTTGGAATGGTCATTTTACTAGGCTTATGGTTGAAACTTTATGTCAACTATACTCCCAATTGGATCGCATTAATTATTGGCACAATGGCACTCGGAGCCTGGATACCAATACTCATCAATTACATGCGCTATGATCCGCGCCTACCCCTTACAGTGGCTTTAATTTCCCTTGCTATTTCTAGTTTTTATACTACCTATTTTAATGCGGATATTAATTTTAACCGCATTGCCTTTTCGCGCATTCTCACCGGCGTAGGATTGGCAGTGTTTTTAGCCCCTCTTTTTCGTTTATGCACTCAAACCGTTCATCCTAAAAAAATTCCCGAAGCCATTTGTCTTTTCCATACAGCAAGGCTTTTTGGAAGTGGAATGGGTGTTTCCTTATTTCTCATTTTATGGCATCGCCGACAGGTCTTTTATCACGAACGTTTGGGGAGCAGCTTAACTGCCTTTTCGCAAAATACGACCCAATTTTTTGAACGGGCAAAATTTTTCAATATTCAAGGAAAACAAGCTTTAGCCCAATTAGATTTTTATCTACAACGACAAGCGACTGCCTTGGCTCTCGATGATTGTTTTTTTTTGATGGGGTGGATAGTCGTAGGTTTACTTATTTTAGTCACGTTTACTTATTTCCTTCCAAATCCGGTCTTGTATGATGAGGTAAAACCGCCTGAGGAGAAATCAGATCCTAATTCGTCTGTTCACAAAGCATAAAGGAATTTGTTAAGCCAAACCCGCAGATGCTCGCTTTTTTGAATTGCCTAGTGTTAAGATTATTAGTTGAAATCACTCACCACCAATCTCAGTGGAGAAAAAGATTCGCTGTGAAACAATCCAAATCACCACAAAAATCTAAAGCCTCTTTAACCATCCTTATTTTTGTCACGCTTTGTATAGGGATTGTCTCGGGGCTTGCCGGAATGTTTTTGGCTTTACTACTACATTATATTCAACATGTCGCTTATGGGTACACCCATACCTTACAGCACCCAGAAAACTTTCTAGAAGGGGTAACTGCTGCATCCGGGCAAAGACGAATTTTTGTTCTCACGCTCTGTGGTTTTCTGGCCGGTTTTGGATGGTGGACGATTTACCGTTATGGCAAACCTTTAGTTAGTATTGCTAAAGCGATAAAATCGGACAAACCAATGATGCCGATGGTGACAACGTCTCTCAACGCCCTACTGCAAATTATTACTGTTGCGCTGGGTTCACCGCTGGGACGAGAAGTAGCGCCCCGTGAAATTGGGGCAGCGTTTGCCTGCTGGCTAGTAGACAGAACCGGCTTAAGTGTTAAAGAATCACAAATCATGGTGGCTTGTGGAGCGGGGGCTGGATTGGCTGCTGTTTATAATGTTCCTTTGGGTGGCACAGTCTTTACCCTCGAAGTGCTGCTATGTTCACTTAGCTGGTCGGCAGTAATTCCTGCGCTTTGTACTTCTTCCGTTGCTACCGCCATTTCCTGGATTGGTTTGGGCAATGAACCGCAATATCTTCTGCCGAATTATCCACTGAGCCTTTCTTTAATCACCTGGTCAATTATTGTAGGTCCTCTGTTCGGCGTGGCTGCCTTTTGGTTTCATCAAATAACTGCTGCAGCGCGTCGAATTGCTCCTCGTGATGGTCGGGTACTCATTTTATGCATTCTTAATTTCATTATCATTGGTATCTTGGCTATTTATTTCCCTCAGTTATTAGGCAATGGCAAAGGTCCCATTCAACTTGGATTTACTGATAACTTGGGATTGGATCTAGCTCTAAGATTGTTAATTCTTAGAGTGATTATAGTGTGGAGCAGTTTGCAGGCAGGAGCACAGGGTGGATTGTTGACACCGTCGCTGGCAAATGGCGTATTAATGGCAATAGTTCTCGGTAGTCTATGGTCATTGATCTGGCCAGGAACTCATTCCGGCGCCTTTGCCGTGATTGGGGCAGCCGCTTTTCTTGCAGCAGCCCAGAAAATGCCAATCACCGCTATCGTTCTGACCGCCGAATTCACCGGCATCAATTTTAATTTCCTTGTACCGATTTTATTTGCGGTTACCGGTTCAGTGAGTACTTTTAGTTTTTATGCCAATCGTCAATACAAAAAATCTAAGCTACTCGCGTAGTTAACCATTTTTTGCCTTCGACTAAACGAGCAGTCATCATACCCGCGACACAATTACCAGTCACATTGAGCATTGTAGCCAGCGGATCAATAATGATACTAATCGCGGCAATGGCAATTAAAACGGAAGGAGGAAAACCATAGACTGTCAAAATTAATAATTCACCGAGCATGCCGCCACTAGGAATTGCACCCATGACGGTACCCACGAGTAATGAAACACCCAAGGCAATAAGTAAAACCGATGGACCACTAAAATCTAAATGAAAAATTCCGAATAAAAATGCGATTTTAAACATCCCACCAATCACCGAGCCATCTTTATGAATAATCGCTCCAAGCGGAATGACTGTTTCGACAATTTCCGAAGAAACACGCATTTTTTTGGTGGCTAATAAATTAGCAGGGATACTGGCTGCACTACTGCAAGTCGCAATCGAGGTTACCATGGGCAAAAATAAATTTTTCCAAAATAATTTTATACCTTCGATTTTACCGGCCAGGTAGGCATAAAAACTAAAGGCAACAATAAAATAAACAATGGAAGAAATATAATAAATAATAGCAATGCGTAGATAACTTTCCATTAATTGAGGACCAAGTTCACTCACTAAAACTGCAAAATAAGCAAAAAAACCAATCGGTGCGTAATACATAATGAGTGAGAAAACACGCATAAAAACTTCTTCACCGGCTTGTAAAAAAATAAGAAATTTTTTCCCTTTTTCATTCGCTGTCGCCACTGCCAGGCCAACTAACAATGAAAATACGATTAGAGCCAACATATTTTTGTGCGACAACAAATTGATAAAATCGGGAACGGAAAAAATGCTCACCATTTGACTTGATAAACTAGGAGGAGAAAAGGTTTCGGGTGAAGCTAAATGCAAAAAAACTCCCTGGCCTGGGGGGAAGAGTTTCACGATCAAAAGGGCATACACAGCCGCGATTATTCCGGTAAACAAAAAAACCACGGTCATTGATAAAATAATCTTACCTAATTTGCCCAATGCGCCTGTGCGCGCAATAGCCGAAGAGACAGAGAAAAAAATGAGCGGCACAATCGCTGTAAAAATCAAATTGAGAAATATTTCGCCAAAAGGTTTTAAATATTGAGTATTTGGCCCTAATATATGACCCGCTAAACCACCTAAGATAATAGAGGAAATCAAAATCATAGGAAAAGCATAGGATTTAATTGTTTTATATTGAGTCACTACTACGATTTCCCTTGCAATATTTTACTACTATAAGTTTACATAACAGAATTTAATGAACAAGTCACTTCGATATAATTTTACAGGCCAGAAATGCAAAAAATCGCCGCTATTTATGTTGTAAAACCCGAATTTCTCTCCGCACTCTGCGAAGAGCTAGGAGAGTTTTCTGATATTCGAGAAGATCTCGTCTTTTCTTCAGTCAAAAAAACAGCTCCCTGCTTCGCTCTAGATGTCTGGCTAGAACCGCAAATTGTCAGTTTTCAATCCATCTCCGAAGCGGTGAAAATTCTACGCCAAGCTGGAAAATTTTGGTACTTACACCCCCTTACTCAAATAAGACGCTCGCGCTTAATCGAAGAACAATTGCGCAGGTACACGAGTTTGGAACGTCCTTTTCCCATTGAAGAAGAAATCCCAACGATAGGTAGTTTCAGCCTTCTTGATAAAAATACACTCGTTTATAGTGCGCAACGCTGGAAAAAATGGCCGCAGGGAAAATGTTATTTCATTGAAGATAAAATCAACCCACCCAATCGGGCTTATTTGAAATTATGGGAAGCTTTAACCCTATTGGGAAAACAGCCCGAGAACGATGAAACAGTACTGGATTTAGGCGCTTCCCCGGGTGGCTGGACCTATGTGGCTCAATCTTTGGGTGCCAAAGTCACCGCTGTGGATAAGGCCGTGCTGGATTCTAAAATTGCCAAACTTCCCCGTGTTCATTTTTTGCAACAAAGCGCCTTTGCTTTAGATCCTGCTCATTTAGACGAAATCTATGATTGGGTCTTATCAGATGTCATTTGCTATCCCGCCAGAGCTTATGAACTGATTAAGAAATGGATTGCTTCCGGGAGAGCAAAACAAATGATTTTCACTATAAAATTTCAAGGAGAGGTTGATTTAGAAGAAATTAAGCAATTCCAAGCCATACCAAATTCTTGTATTACTAACATGTACTATAACAAACACGAAGCCACTTTTTTTTATCCAGCGACTCAATTAAAGGAGTAATCAAATGAGAAAGCCAGTCTGTGTCGTCGTAGGCGTTGGTCCCGGTAATGGAGCAGCTTTTGCTTCTCGTTTCGTTAAGGAGGGTTATCAAGTCGCATTGCTGGCACGAAGAAAAGATTTTACAAACCAACTCGCACTTGAGCTCGGGGATTCGCAAGCTTTTGAATGTGATGTGAGCGACATTCATTCCATTCAGCGCGTATTTAAGCAAATCTCTAAAGACTTAGGTATGATTGATGTGGTCATTTATAACGCGGGTTCAGGCATTTGGGGAAATATTGAAGAAATCAAGCCAGAGGATTTCGAAATGAACTGGCGCGTTAATACCTTTGGTTTACTTGCGGTTGGCCAGGCAGTTATTCCCGACATGAAGAAGAAAGGTCAAGGCAGCATTATTATAATCGGTGCCAGTGCTTCACGACGAGGTGGAATCAAGACCGCCGCCTTTGCCCCCGCAAAAGCTGCACAACGCAGTCTCGCAGAATCCATGGCAAAATATTTATGGCCCCAACGAGTCCATGTGGCTTTGATTATTATTGATGGTGTGGTGGATTTGCCTAGAACTCGTGAATCCCTGCCTGACAAACCCGATCATTTTTTTGTAAAACCAGAGGATGTTGCCAATACTGCCTTCTGGCTAACTCAACAACCCGCTTCTGCCTGGGCTTTTGAAGTAGAAGCCCGTCCCTTTGGGGAAAATTGGTAATCTCTTGAGGGGCTAGTGAGCAGCGCCTTTTCGCTATCTCTCTCGCGAAGGAAATCATCCTACTAGTTGAGCTTCTTGCGCGGGAGAGGGTTGGGGAGAGGGAATAGAGCAGGGAGACAACCACATCGATTCTTTTATTCTTTTAAATCCAATTCTTTGCTATCCTCTATCAAAATCGCCCCTCCCATTAGCCAATATGACAGATCAATTTATCGGATTAGCCAAATCGGAATTAGATACTCCCTGCTTAGTGATCGATCGCGAAAAACTTTTTTATAATTTGCAGCAAATGCAGCAACATTCAATTCGCCATCAAGTGAATATCAGACCCCATTGTAAAACGCATAAATGCAGTCAGTTAGCTCAATTACAGCTTAAATACGGTGCCATTGGCCTCAGCGTTGCCAAAGTTGCCGAAGCGGAAGTGCTGATTGAAAAAGGATTACGAGGCATCTTAATTACCTCCCCGGTGGTTAGCCAGCACAAAATCACTCGACTTTTAAAATCTTTAGTAAAAGCGCCAGATACGATTATTGTTATCGATAATGAACAAAATTTAACAGAACTCAATGAGGCAGCGGCATCTATCAAGCAAAAAATCGATGTGCTAGTCGACTTGGATTCAGGAATCGGTCGCACCGGTGTGAAACCGCAACTTGCCTTAGAATTCGGCAAAGAAATTATGCGTTCACCTTGGCTAAACCTTCGCGGTATTCAGTGTTATGCAGGCAATTTACAACATATTACCTCCTACCAAGAACGCAAAGAACGTTCATTACAAATCATGCAACTAGCGAGTAACCTGGTAAGCGACTTTCGGAACAACAATCTTCCTTGTGAAATTCTTACTGGTACAGGGACAGGTACTTATGACATTGATGTCGAAGTGACCAACGTTACCGAGATTCAACCGGGTTCTTATACTGTCATGGATGTGGAATATTCACTGATTGGCTCGAAAGAGCAAACGCAAAGCTTTAACTATTTTCAACCTGCGATGACTTTACTGACTACCGTTATTTCAAGTAATCGCAGTGAACATGTAACTGTCGATGCCGGCACCAAAGCTATCTATGTCGATCAGCACAATAAACCAAAAATTATTAGTCATCCAAATCTCGCCTATGATTGGGGTGGTTTTGGGGATGAGCATGGGAAGATTAGCTCGGTCACTGGCGGGCCCTTACCTGCTAATAAAGAAATCCTTGAATTAATTGTTCCACATTGCGATCCAACTATTAATTTGTTTAATCAATTTTTCATTGTCAGCAATGGGATTGTCGTGGATGTTTGGGACATTGATCTGCGCGGCGCATGCCAGTAACGCTGTAATTTTATCGGTAAATAAGTTAAATTAGCCCGCCTGTTTCTAAGATGAATTTATGTTTTAAAGTGGAAAAAAGTACAGATATCAATTCAATTTATTTTAAAGCGGTTCTTAAATCCGCTTTAATATTTAAAATAAGAGGGACTGCAAAGCTTCTTTTCAAAAACTGGCAAACCCATGCCCAGCAGCTCTATCCTGATTATTTATACCAAGCTGACGAAGATAATTTAATTAATGATCTCACTTCGGCTTTCGCTAAAGGTATGGAATTAGTATGGCGAAACGAAAACCAACCTAAACGGCAATCGGAGGAATGGTCCGTGTGCATCGTTTTAGATGCGGTTTCCTCCAAGCTAAATACCAGCTGGTCTCAAGAATATATTTACAAGCAATCGAAAGAATACAAAGAGTTATGTTTTCTAAAAACTCTCGTTCAATATTTGAAAATAGATGATACTGCCATTAAAAAGCTAGAAGCTCTTTATAACAAGCTCATTATGAAAGAAATAAATGCTGAAGAGCAAGAAAGCAAAAACGAAAATATTATTTGCCTAGACCACTTTAAGAACAATAAAAAACCACAAAGTATTTTTAAAAAAAATATCGTTAATTATTTTGAGTCCATTTTTTTCGAAAAACATTTTCTTATCTTTGGCGAAATCCTTAAAAATAAATTCACTTTCGTCTTAACCGATTTTTTTAATTCTGATGAAATAATCCAGCTTATTGAAAGCGTCAAACGACCTAGTTAAACGAATCACCAATCAACCGTTTTCCCCTCATAAGTATGCATCACATCCGCATGGCTATTCGTTTTATTAGCCTCAATTACTTTTAACATAGCGGTTATGCTAGTGGCGGCATCAATATCGGCCTGGGATCCTCCTAATTCGGTTTGCACCCAGCCTGGGTGTAGAAGCAAAACCTTAACGCCTAACTCAGCGACATCCATCGCAAAAGCGTGCATCACACAATTCAAAGCAGCTTTACTCGCGCGGTAAGCATACGCTCGACCCCATTGGTTATCAGAAATAGATCCTAAACGAGAAGTCATATTAACAATTAATTTATCCTCGCTTTTAAGAAGATTAGGCAATAAGGCTTCGCTGACTTTAAGCGCCCCAAAGCAATTAACATTCATGACATTTAAAAAATTCTCTCGCTCGATGTTACCGATGGTCACTCCCTGCGTACCCGTAATACCGGCGTTATTGATAAGCCAATCAATGGGTCTATCGCCGAGTAAATCAACTAATCGAGCGATACTTCGCTCATCACTGACATCGAGGGTAATGATTGAGAGATTATCTCGCTTTTTGCCTAAGTCTTGGAGGACAGACGCCCCCGCAGGATGACGGCAAGTGGCGATAACGTTTTCTCCCTGAGCACTTAATTGTCTGGCAAATTCCAGACCTAAACCACGACTTGCCCCGGTAATTAATATGGTTTTCACTTGCATCAATCCTTTTAGCTCATTTCCTCAAAGTTTAGCACAGGACCTTGGAAATCATTTTGCAACGACTTATTCTTTAACTAACGCTTTAAGCTGATTTTTGTCTGTTACAGCCGCTTCACACTGTAAACCCTGACAAACATAAGCGCAGCTATTTCCTTGCGCTTTTTTTAAAGCGAGGGACTCAGGAAGCTCGGAAGCATCCGCGGGAATGGCAAAAACATAATTATTGAGGGTTTTACTTTCAGTCTGCCAATTAATAATTTCTTTTTTATCACCGCGAATCACAATAATTTGCGAAGGATTTAGGTATTCTTTTAATCCTAATAACAACGAACAATGTTCTGCGGGATATTGCATGAGAATTGGCCAAGCCGCTTGTAAAGTTTTTTCAGCAGCGACTAAATAACGAGACTCGCCCAGTAAATGACCCAAAATTAAGAGTGCGCGAACAATAACGCCATTGCCCGCTGGAATAGCCTCGTCCATCATCGTTTTAGGTCGATAGAGTAAGGCTTCATGATTTTCTGGAGTAAAAAAGAACCCCCCTGACTTTTTATCTTGAAACGAAGCTAAAATTCGCTCTGTAATGGCGATAGCAAACTGCAATTGCTTGCTATCCCAAGACAGTTGAAGTGAGGTCAGCAAGGCATCCAGCAAAAAGGCATAGTCATCCAAATAAGCAGACAGATAAGCTTTAGATTCTTTGTAACTTGCTAATAAATAACCATCTTTCCAAAGTTTTTGTTGGATTAATTGTAGTGTTTTCTGGGCTGAAACTGTAAAGCGCTCTTCATTCAAGGCCGCTCCTGCAAGCAATAATCCTTTGATCATTAACCCATTCCATGAAGTTAAAATTTTCTCATCGCGAAAAGGTGGAATACGTTGGTTTCTTGCGTTTAATAGCTTTCTTTTTGCGGTTAACAAGCTCTGTTTAGCTTTCTCTGGATTTATCTTTAAAAATTGCGCCGTTTCCTCTAAAGAATGAGCAATATAAAAATGCCAATGATTTTCAAAATTTGGATTTTGATCTAAACCAAAATAAAGTCTTATTAGTTCATATTCTTCTGGACTTAATAAGTCACGAACTTCTTTGGGAGTCCAGCGATAAAATTTACCTTCTTCGCCCTCAGAATCGGCATCAAAACTTGAAAAATATCCTCCTTCAGGTGCCTGTAATTGATCCAAAATCCATGCAGCTGTTTCTTGAGCAATGTCGTAAAAATAAGGCTCTTGAAATTGTTGGCCAGCAAGCAGATAAAGCGTTAGCAATTGAGCATTATCGTATAGCATTTTTTCAAAATGCGGGATATTCCATTGTTCGTCAACGGAATAGCGGTAAAAACCACCGGCTAACTGATCGTAAATGCCCCCTTTGGCAATATGCCTTAATGTGGATAAAGCCATCGGCGATTTATTCCGCAATAAATATTCTAATTTACTTGCTTGAGGAAATTTCGGCGCTGTGCCAAAACCACCATAATTTTCATCGTAGTTTTGTTGTAACTGGGTTAAAGCAAGTTGCAGGGGCTTTTCATTTAAATCAACGCCATGCGACGCTTTTTGTTGCTGTTGTAATATTCTTCGTAATTCTTGGTTTTGCTCCTTAATTTCAGGCGCTTTATTTTGATAAAGTTCAGCAATAAGTCGCAAAATACGTTTAAAAGAAGGTAATTGATGATGTTCTTCTCGAGGAAAATAAGTACCACTAAAAAAAGGAGTAAGATCCGGCGATAAAAAAATCGTTAAAGGCCAACCCCCATTTTGCTGACTCAAAAAATAATGCGAAGTTTGATAAATTTTATCTAAATCCGGGCGTTCTTCTTTGTCCACTTTAATATTAACAAATAACTTATTCATTAACTCAGCCGTTTCTTGATCTTCAAACGATTCATGAGCCATTACATGACACCAATGACAGGCCGCGTAACCAATCGACAATAAAATCGGTTTATTTTCTTGTTGTGCCTTTGCCAAAGCGTCTTTGCCCCAGGGATACCAATCCACGGGATTATGAGCATGCTGTTGCAAGTAGGGACTAGGTTCGTTAATCAAATGATTGCTTTGAGTCATGGCTCTTCTCTATAACCAAAATAGATTTACATAAATATATAGCAAACTCATTCCTATAACGGGAATAATTAAAAATGCCAGCAGCAAATGAATCTGCCGCTTATTTTCTGCCGAGGCTTGATAAAATTTTTTCAACTTTTTACAAATAGACATCCCAAGCTCCTATACCAGTTATTGGTATTAAACTGCTTCATAGGCTTTTTTGATTTGCCCATCTTGTGACAACATAATTGCCAAAGGTCTAGTTGGTTCAAAATGAGCAAAAATAATCATCATCATCACGGTAATAGGCACCGAGAGAAACATACCTAAAATACCCCAAACTGCACCCCATAATGCTAAAGAGAGTAGAATGACAAGCGGGCTTAAATTTAAGGATTTTCCAAGAAAGCGTGGCTCAATGATATTACCAACAATAAATTGGATGACGACAATACCAGAAGTAATGATAATAAAGGGCCCCCAACTTTCAAACTGAACTAAGGCCAATACAGCGGGAAAAGCCGTGGCGATGATGGCACCAATATTAGGAATAAAATCAAGAAAAAAGATTAATAATGCCCAAAATTCAGCAAAATCTAAGCCGACTAATCGCATAATAATCCAACTCATTGTTGCCGTAATCAGACTTAATAGCGTTTTTAAACCTAAATAGATTTGCGTATCATTGACGATGTGCGTAATGATATTATTCACCAGAGAACGGTGTTCCTTTTGCGGAAAAAGAGCATTCAATTTTTGACTGAAAAAATGTTGCTCGACGAGTAAAAAAACGACATAAAGAGTAATTAATACAGCCGAACTCATGATGGTACTAAAAACCGCATAGATATTCACTAAAATACCCTGCACACTGAGATTTTTCATAAACTGATCCATAGTCATCAATGCTTTAACATGAAATCGTTGATCAACTACGCTAAGAATTTTATTTAAATGTTCCTGATAACGCGGCGCGGCAGCAATGACTTCGTGGACATTATTCGTAATAATATTGACTATAATTTTAATCAAGATCGCAAAAATCAATAGAGCTAAGACCATACTCAACCAATACGGAGGTCGGACTCCCCTAAATTGAATGCGCTGCACCCCTTCTCTTGCTGTATTGAGTAAATGCCAGATAAAAATGGCAATAACCAAAGGAATTAATATATTTCGACCGATAATAAGCAAATAACCAATAATCCATACCAAAATTAAACCTGCTGTGAAGATGATGGTACGATTATTCATGCAGTCGCTCCTGATTTTTTATCTCTGGCACATCAACTCTAACTTATTTTCCTGCTATTATCAGTTTTTTTCTTAACAAAGTATGCCGTGCTTCAACAATCTTGTGAAACGCTTTCAGGCGTAGGTCCAACCCTTAGCGCCAAACTCAGCAAATGCGGGATTAATACCATTGCTGATCTGCTGTTTCATCTTCCTTATCGTTATCAAGATAGAACAAGAATAACGCCTATCTGTGATTTACGACCCAATGATTGGAGCGTTGTTGCAGGCAAAGTGTGTAAAACCGAAATTAAATACGGTAAACGCATGATGCTTTATTGTTATATAGAAGACAAAACCGCGGTGTTGAAATTACGTTTTTTTCATTTCAATAAGCAACAAATTAAAGCCTTGAATGAAAGCAAGATGATAAGAGCTTTTGGTGAAGTACGTGAATTTGCCAATACCCTGGAGATGATTCATCCTGAATACCAACTTCTAGCCAGCGAAGATGATTGTGTTGTCGATGAAACACTCACTCCCATTTATCCTACCACTCAAGGCTTAACCCAAACTCGTTTGCGACAATTGGTGAAACTTGCTCTGACAAGCAGTCGCGAGCAGTTGAACCAATTAGAATGGATGAATGAGGAACTCTTAAACAACTACCATTTTCAGCCGCTAGCTACCGCTTTGGAATTACTGCACAATCCACCGCCGGACATTTCTCTGCAGGCTTTAGAAGAAGGTTCCCATCCGGCTTTGCAAAGGCTCGTTTTTGATGAATTATTAGGACAGCGATTAAGTATGCAATTTGCCAGACTGCATCGTAGTCTTCGCTTTGCCCCGGCGATTCCTATCAACGCCGCTATCCGTGAACGCTTCCTTAAACAATTACCTTTTAATTTGACTGCTGCCCAACAGCGTGTGAATGATGAAATTGCGGAAGATTTAGCGCAAGCAAAGCCCATGCTACGTCTAGTACAAGGTGATGTGGGCTCGGGCAAAACAGTCGTCGCCGCACTGTCTGCTTTACAGGCCATTGCCAATGGTTATCAAGTTGCCTTCATGGCCCCCACTGAATTACTCAGTGAACAGCATACTAACAATCTACAAAAATGGCTAACTCCGCTCGGTTTAAATTGCCGCAGACTCACTGGCAAAATGAAAGTCAGTGAACGAAGAGAAACTTTAGCACAACTTGCTAATCATGAATGCCAACTACTCATAGGGACCCATGCGCTCTTCCAAGAAGAAGTGTCTTTTGCAAAACTTGGGCTTGTAATTATTGATGAGCAACATCGTTTTGGCGTTGAACAACGCTTACTTCTGCAACAAAAAGGTCAGCAAGACGAACTGACTCCTCATCAATTGCTCATGACAGCAACGCCCATTCCGCGAACCTTGGCCATGACTCAATTCGCTCACCTCGATTTATCGATTATTGATGAATTACCACCGGGTCGAACTGCAGTCACTACTGCTGTGGTGAATCAAGCCAAGAGAGAACCGATTATCGGTCGGCTGCAAGCGGCAATAGCCAATGGACGTCAAGCGTATTGGGTCTGCACTTTGATTGAAGAATCAGAAAAACTACAATGCATGGCAGCAACGGCTACTGCCAGCAGTTTAAAAGAGCAATTACCTGAAGTGCGGATTGGTTTGGTTCATGGGCGCATGAAAACCCCCGAAAAAGAAGCCACGATGGCTGCGTTTAAACAAGGTGAAATTGATTTACTCGTCGCCACGACCGTGATTGAAGTAGGGGTTGATGTCCCTAATGCTAGCTTGATGATCATCGAAAACGCAGAGCGTTTGGGCTTATCGCAGCTCCACCAATTACGTGGCAGAGTTGGACGAGGCAGTGCACAATCACATTGTCTCTTACTCTATCAACCTCCTTTATCACAACTGGGTGCAGAGCGTTTGCGAGTAATGCGTGCTACCACCGATGGCTTCATCATCGCCGAAAAGGATCTCCAATTAAGAGGTTCAGGTGAAATCTTAGGCACAAGACAAACAGGCTATCGCCAATTTAAAATTGCCAATCTACAACGCGACCAGCAACTTCTTTCTGCAGTAGCTGCTCTCGCTAAAGATTTGGTCATACGAGACCCAAGTTTAGCTCACACAATCGCTAAACGCTGGCTTGGCGAATTTGAACAATTTCTTCAAGGTTAGATTTTTATACAAAGAACCAACTAGTGTTTCAAGTCAAGATCCATTAACAAAATAAATATATTAAATACTTTCAGTCAAGACTGTTATTTCATTTTTTCTTTAGCTAATATAGCTGGGCTAATTCTCCATGCCAATGAGTCATCATGTGGATAAGTTTTTCTCCCACTCCTGTAAAAATAACAGCTCTACCCCTTGACTATTAATCCAAACCAGATGGGTTCTCGGTTATCTGATTTTTTCTCGATTTAATTTAAAATTCATTTATCCACAAAATCTGTGGATAATCCTGTGTACAGGGTGTAAAACACCTTAAAAATAAAGCCCCAAGTCGGTATGCCCGAGAAGTTACCAGTTCTATTTTTAGCCAAATAACAGCTATAGATCGACCCACTGCATTTGGGGTAAAATACTGGTCATTTTGTTATCAGGTCATTCCATGTCATTAAAACCTAAGGCAGTCGCGCTAATTTCTGGCGGACTCGACTCCATGCTTGCTGTAAAAGTGATTCAAGAACAAGGTATCCATGTTGAAGGAATCAATTTTTATACTGGTTTTTGCCATTCTGGTCATACTTCAGCCATTCGTAATCGCAAAAATGAAAAACCCTTGCGCAATGATGCACTATGGGTTGCAGAACAACTTGGCGTTAAGCTTCATATCATTGACATTGTAGAACCTTATAAAGACGTGTTGCTAAATCCCAAACATGGTTATGGCAAAAATGCAAACCCCTGTCTAGATTGTAAAATTTTTATGGTTCAGCAAGCTTATCAATGGATGCTGGAGCATGAATTTGACTTTATTATCACTGGTGAAGTCATTGGGCAGCGAGCAAAATCCCAACGTAGTGCCACCATGCCAGTCATTGCTCATGAATCAGGTGCCGAGGATCGTTTATTGCGTCCCTTATGTGCCAAACTTCTACCCCCTACTTTGCCTGAGCGCGAAGGTTGGGTGAATCGTGAAGCCTTGCATGACTTCAGGGGACGAAATCGTAAACCTCAACTTCAACTTGCTGCCTCCATGGCCATCGAAGAGTTTGCACAGCCTGCAGGCGGTTGCTGCGTGTTGACCGATGAAAATTATACTCGACGGCTGCGTGATATGTGGGCTCATCGTGGTTCACGCGATTACGAAATGGAAGATATTATTCTTTTAAAAGCAGGAAGACATTTGCGACTCATGCCTCATTACAAAATGATTATTGCTCGAGACGAGGCAGAAAGTAATTTCTTAACTGGCTATCGCAAGCAATTTATTCACATGCAAGTGATTGAACATCGTGGGCCAATCATTTTGATTGAAGGCCAACCCAATGATGACGATTTGATGATTTGTGCACGAATTGCTGGCCGATTTTGCTCAGGACGCGAAGAACCAGAAATTAAAATCGATTTACATCATCCGAATGGCGAATCGAAAACCTTAAACATACAGCCAATGCGTGCTGAAGAGATTCAACCTAATTGGTATTTGTGAGATTACGATGGCACATTACGAAATAAATGCTCGGCGCTTACTCTGTCCTATGCCGGTTATTAAAACGCAAAACATGAGCAAAACCTTGGAACATGGCGATACCTTAACGGTTATTGCAACTGATCCTGGCGCTCAACATGATTTACCCTGTTGGTGTCGTATCAACGGACATCAGGTCATCGAATCAAAAGAAATGGATGGCGAATTCCACATAACTCTGCAATTAATAAAGGAAGGCGAATGACACAAAAGGAGCGTTACCTTCAGGCAAAAAAGATCACTCTCATCGGAGCGACGATTACAGCCTTATTAGGCCTTATCAAGGTAATGGGTGGGTTTTTCTTTCACTCTCATGCTTTAATTGCAGATGGTGTGCATTCTTTTTCTGATTTACTGACGGACTGTATGGTCGTTTTTGCTTCCAAATACGGTAGCCAAGATGCTGATGAATCTCACCCCTATGGTCATCAACGTATCGAAACAGCCGCTACCCTGCTCTTAGCCGTATTGCTTATTCTCGCAGGTGCCGGGATTGCTTGGGATTCGCTCGATGAACTCATTCATTCCGCAGTGGAAAAACCAGGCTGGTTTGCCCTCCCGATCGCCTTGCTGTCTATCGCTGCCAATGAAGGATTATTTCATTATACCCATCACGTTGGCCTACGCATTCAATCGCCTTTAATTATCGCTAACGCTTGGCATCATCGTTCTGATGCCGCTTCATCAATTGTGGTGGCAATCGGTTTATTAGGAAGTATTTTAGGGTTTTCCTATCTTGATGCCCTTGCGGCAGTTATTGTCGGATGTATGATTATCAAAATGGGTATGAGCTATGGTTGGAACAGCGTCAAAGAATTAGTCGATAGCGCGGTTGAGCCGCAGATGTTGGAAAAAATTATCCACATCATCCAAGCCGTTGATGGCGTAGAAAAAATCCACCAATTACGCAGTCGCTCAATGGGTGGTGATATCTATATTGACGTACATATTTTAGTTAACCCCTACATATCCGTATCGGAGGGTCATTATATTGCGCAACATGTTGATAAAGCCTTGGTGGAACAACTCGATGCCGTGAAAGATGTCACCGTGCATGTTGATCCAGAAGATGACGAACTCAATTGCCCTTCCTTGCATCTGCAAAATCGTACAACCGTGCAAGAAGGATTATTTTTAGCCTGGAAAAGGGATTTCCCTGAACTGCAAACTTGGACACTCCATTATCTTGACGGCAAAATGCTTATCGATCTTGAATGTGCCAAAAACTTTAAACAATGGCAGACTTTGCGCGAGCGAATCCAATATGATCTAAAGTCGCACAATGATATTCAGCAAGTGCGTTTAATGTGCCCACAAGAGGTCATTGTTGATGAAACTGCCTAATATCGCTGTTCTCGATGCTAAGCCACTGATCAACGACAACCTTAGCCTAGACAAATTATGCCAACTAGGAGAGGTTAGACTTTTTGAGCAAACCCTTTCTGAGACGGAAATTATAGAGCGCGCGCAAGCAGCTGAGATTATTTTGGTGAATAAAGTCAAATTAAATGACTACCATTTTGCCCAATTACCTCGTCTGCAATACATTGGTGTCACCGCAACTGGCACTGATAATGTTGATATCCATGCCGCCACCAAACGAGGCATTATCGTCACGAATGTCCCCTGCTACGGCACTGACAGTGTCGCACAGCATGTCATTGCCCTGCTACTTACCCATACCAATCAGGTTGAACTGCATAATCAATCGGTTAAACGAAATGAATGGCAGACACAACCTTATTTTTCGTATTGGCTCCATTCAATTACCGAATTAACAGACCTGACTCTCGGCTTACTTGGGTTTGGCCGCGTCGCTCAAAAAGTTGCCTTGATTGCTGCCGCATTAGGCATGCAAGTGATTGCCCATCAACCGAGCGGCATTCATGATCCAGAGGTACGCTCAGTGTCGCTAACCGAACTGTTGCAACAAGCTGACGTTCTGAGTTTGCACTGTCCTTTCACGCTGGCAACGCAGAATATAATTAACAGCAACACGCTGCAGCAAATGAAGCCGTCCAGTATTTTAATTAATACGAGTCGCGGAGGGTTGATTGATGAAAAAGCGCTAGCTCAAGCTCTGCAACAACAAAGAATTACAGCTGCTTATCTTGATGTACTTAGCACAGAACCACCTGCAGCAGACAATCCTCTACTCCAATTAAAGAATTGTATCATCACCCCGCATATGGCTTGGGCATCTCTTACTGCAAGAAAACGCTTGCTAAATACAGTTTGTGAAAATATTATTCGTTTTCTTAATCGACAACCTATCAATGTCGTGCAAGCTTCATAGAGGATAACGCATATGACCGCGGGCAGTTTAAAATTAATTTTTGCCATTGTTACTTTTGTAGTTATCTTACTCGCTGGCTGGTATCCCTTCAGAAAACGAGTTAAAGATGATAAACACATCGATTTTCCCGTTGGTGAAACCCTGGCAACTGGTGTCTTTTTGGGTGCAGCGCTTTTGCATATGCTTCCTGAATCGAACGCATTGTTTCTGGAAATGGGCTACAGCTACCCCCTAGCCTATATTATTACGGGGGCGGTATTCTTATTTTTTTTATGGTTCGAGCACTTAGGAAAAGAGCTCTATCATCATCACAATGCTTCACACCCTAGTTTTGCTATCCTTGCTTGGGCGATGCTTTCAATTCATTCTATCATGCTGGGAACAGCGCTTGGTTTAAACCACAGTAACTCAATGATTATCATGTTATTTTTAGCAATTATTACCCATAAATGGGCTGAAAGTTTTGCTATCGCTGTACAATTGAATAAAAGCGCCTTATCACTCTCAAACTCCATGTGGTTTTTCTTCAGTTTTAGCTTAATGACGCCACTGGGCATTTTCATAGGTTGGTATTTTGGTCATGGCGTAGAAACTCACTCTCTTTTTGATCCGATTCTGATTGCCGCTTCAGCCGGAACTTTCCTTTATTTAGGAACTTTACATGGCCTAGAGCGCTGTGTATTGGTAGAACGTTGCTGTAACTTAGGTGATTTTAGTTTTGTTATTATTGGTTTTGGCTTAATGGCTGCGGTCGCTTCTTATGTCTAATTTTATCACTCAACAGCCTCTTATTTTAGCTTCGGCATCACCGGTTAGATCTAAGTTATTAAGTTCTCTGGGCCTTCTTTTCGAAGTCATTCCTTCTCATTGTGATGAGGACAGTATTAAACAAAATTTTAAGACTTCAGGCTCTTTGATTGATATGGCCGCTATCCTTGCCTCTGCTAAAGCCCTAGCTTTAAGTCAACGTTATCCTGAACATTTTGTGATTGCTGCCGATCAACTCTGTGTGGTTGGTGATCAATATTTAGATAAACCCTTAACCCATGAGAACGCAGTTAAACACCTGCGCTTGCTCAGTGGTAAAACCCATCAGCAAATTGCCGCAACCTGTATTGCCAAAAATAATGCCATCGTTTGGCAGCATGATGATATCGCAAGCTTAACGATGCATGAGCTAAGTGATGAAACCATTGAAGCTTATTTGCGCCTTGCACAACCTTATCAAAGTTGCGGTGCCTATAATTATGAAGGACCAGCAAAATGGTTATTTAAAGAAATTCAAGGCAGTGAAAGTACCATTCTAGGCCTTCCCCTACTCCCACTGACTCAAGCTCTGACTGATTTAAAGGCAATTAGCTTAGCTTAGCAGCAAAATCCCTAATTCTGCGTCGATAATCTCTCTATTACCAAGAAGATGGGTAAATTTTTACTAAAAATTATTACTAGGTATATACTTGTAAAATAGAGCATTGATGAAGAGAAACTTGCCATGACAAAAGCCATTAAAGTGGATAAGACAAATAAGCATCAAAAGAAAGCACTTGGTCTAATTAACAAACCCGCTAAAGCTACTGCAGGAAAGCAAACCTACCAACGAATTGCTTGCGTGTTTCAGGGAGGGGGAGCGCTGGGAGCCTATCAAGTGGGTGCTTTTCGCGCTATCCATGAACGGGGTTACCACCCTAACTTCGTTGCGGGTGTTTCTATTGGGTCAATTAATAGCGCCATTATTGCGGGAAACCCGCGAAACAAACAACTTGAGAAATTAGCTGATTTTTGGGATACCATTGCTCCTAAAATCTGGTGCGATTCCATCGATCATGACGTTTTTGACCCTATTCATCACCTCCATAATCGTATGGGTGCTTTGTATTCATTATTTTTTGGACTCGATGGATTTTTTAAACCACGCCCCATTCCCCCTTCTATTTTCTCAAAAAATACCCCGGATCAATTAAGCTACTATGATACTGCAGAGCTACGGAGTACCTTGGAGCGATTAATTGATTTTGATCGAATTAATGCCAAAAAAATAACTCTCTGCTTAGGCGCTGTGAATGTCGTCAGCGGCGAAATGGTATTTTTTAACAATCAAAATATGGAAATTACTCCTGACCACGTTATGGCCAGTGGCGCACTTCCACCCGGACTTCCCGCTGTTAAAATTGGTGAGGATTATTTTTGGGATGGCGGTATTTACGCGAATACTCCTTTAGTGACCGTTCTTGATGCTTTACCTGAAGAGGATACACTTTGTTTCGTTGTCGATTGCTTTAGTTTAAAGGGGCGTTTGCCAGAAACCATGGATGAGCTAGAAGAACGACAAAAAGATATTCGCTATGGGAGTCATTCACGCCGTTTAACCAATGTGTATACGAGTCGACAAAATTTACAAGCCGCGATTAATTTTTTAGGACAGCATCTGACACCTGAAGCCCAAGCAGATCCTGAAATTCAAAAATTGCTTGCATTGGGACATGAAAAACGATTTAGCGTGGTACATATTATTTATCACGACACTCCTTTTTCACATTCCTTTAAAGATTTTAATTTTATTCGCTCCGCAATTAATTATCGTCTCGAAACAGGCTATAAAAATACCGTCGAAGTACTTGCTAATCCTGAATGGGAGAAAAAATCCCATAAACAATTAGCTTGTTCGATTTATGGGGTTCCCTCAGATTATTTTGATCAACACTAGGTTTTTGAGCCTAAAACAATGGACTCAAAATAGCAATTTGCAGTATCTTGGTATATCTAACCAGGAGTAGAGCCCATGAAACAACACTCACCACAGTTTTTAGCCCTAGTGACTGATGCTAAAAAACGCATCAAAGAAATCACACCCGACATGCTCAATGAAAAAATTAAGCATCATGAGGTTTTTCGTCTAATTGATGTACGTGAAGACAATGAGTGGCCTTCTGGACATATTCCCTCAGCAATCCATATAGGAAAAGGCGTCATTGAACGCGACATTGAAAAAGAAGTTCCCGAGCTTCATACGCCCATTGTTGTGTACTGCAGTGGCGGTTTCCGCTGCGCGTTGGTTGCAGATAGCCTCCAAAAAATGGGATATGAGCATGTTTATTCTCTCAGTACCGGGTCCCAAGGATGGTTGGATGCGGGTTATAGTCTTGAGAAATAGTTAATACACCTATCGTAGATAAAGGCCTTGGCCCACTACGATAGGTGTGAAGACCCGGGAATTAAGAATCCCTATTTCTAACCCCTTCTCTCATTCTCCTCTCACAGCCCTAAACCAATTTAAAGCAATTAACGTTGCCCCATCAATTATTTTCAACTCATCCAATAATTCAAATACTTTTTTGCGAGGAATAAGATGGGTCATTATTTCTTCATCGTCGTCCACCCCATGTAAACCACTTTCTGGAGTTCCCTCGACCTCGGCGTAATAAATATAAGTTTTTTCGGTCATCAAGCCAGGACTTTTATAAGCGCAAGCAATCAGTTTAACGGCATCAATGGTGAGGCCTGTTTCTTCAAAAACTTCTTTTTTAGCCGTTTCTTCAGGCTTTTTACCTTCATCGATCGTTCCTGACACACATTCGAGAATAAAAGGATCATCATGGGCAACATTAAAAAAAACACCAGGCCGAAACTCTTGACACATCACAAGGCTATCCACCATCGACGCATAAATAAGTACTAAAACAGAATCTCTAGATTGGACCACTTCGCGCTTCTTCGAAGGGATGTGATCTTTTTCGGCGTTAAAACTGGGTATCTCTAATTCGAATTTATAAAGTTGCAAATAACCTTTATAAACGGCTTCTTTCATAATCGTGTTTATTTTCTTCTTCATCTTTTTTAATAGTTAAGGAGTTCGATTTTTATAGCTTAGCTAAGTTTAAACAAAAAACCAGATTGAACTTTTATAACTGGATGGTTGAAGCAACGTTCTTGAGGATATTTTGATGCAGACTTTATCCTAGATAGAGTTTCTCTTACTACTAGCATTATGAAAGCGAAATTGCTTAAAATAGCAGATAATTCTGTTCATCGCTTCCCCCATGATTAATAGTAAAATTTGTATTAGTATATAGGGCTTGCTGGACAACGACATTGCATAAGAGAGATAACATGAATAAAACGGGTTTCGTAATGGCTTTGAGCCTCTTATCTTCAATCGCATTCGGAGGTACGATGGGAGAAGCTAAGCCAGCACGCTCCTGGTCCCCGATTATCGATTTAAGTGTTGGTCCTCAATGGACCCATAATGGCGAAACTCAAACTCTCTTCCTTGCTCCTGAAATTGAAAAAACCTACACTGCACGTCGAGCAAATCATTCCATAGTAGAAGGCGAAATTTTCCTAGGAATACAACGTCCCCTATTCGATGTCCTTCAAGCCCAAGTTGGTGTCGCTGCAGCGTTGGCAAGTTACACCAGACTCTCAGGACTTATTTGGGATGATGCTGATCCAGAATTCGCTAATCATGTTTATCATTATCAATTAAGACATTCTCAAGTCACTTTAAAAGCAAAAATACTGGCAGACCTGCACTTATGGGTAACCCCTTGGATTAGTGGCTCTGCGGGTATTGGTTTTAATAATGCGAATGAATTTGCAAATTCTCCAATTATTACTGAAGCATTACCTAATAATAACTTTTACGCCTATTCGAAAAATTCATTTACCTATTCCTTGGGGATAGGTATACAGCGTCATGTGATGAATAACTGGCAAATCGGTATTGGGTACCAATTTGCTGACTGGGGTCAAAGCCAGTTAGGAACTGCGGTTGGGCAATCGATAGGTAGTAGGGGGCCAACGCTTCGTCATCTTTACACCAATGGATTTATGTTTAATATGACTTATATTTCTTAAGAGGTAAAACCTATAAACCAGGTCAGGTGCAGCAGCCTCTCCCGCAAAGAACCTCATCCATTATTCAGACTCCTAGCGCGGGAGAGAATTTGAAGGATCACTCAGATCTCGAACCCTTTTCTGAACCACATCATCACCAATTCAATTATGTAATTTTGTGCCATAAAGACGATCTCCAGCATCACCCAAACCAGGTATGATATACCCTTTTTCATTAATCCTTTCATCAATCGCCGCGGTATAGACAATCACGTCGGGGTGTTCCTCATGAAAAGCCATCAATCCTTCGGGCGCTGCCAAAAGACAGAGAAATTTGATTGATTTTGGATTAGTTTCTTTTACTCCTTTTACCGCAGCAATTGCACTGTTACCCGTTGCTAACATCGGATCGACAACAATCACATCGCGATCTTCCATATTTTCAGGTAGTTTTGAATAGTACTCGATGGATCCTAAGGTTTTGGGGTCACGATATAAACCAATGTGCCCCACTCGCGCTGAGGGGATTAATTGCAACATGCCATCTAAAATCCCATTGCCAGCTCGCAGAATAGAGACGAAAACTAGCTTTTTCCCTTTTAAAACAGGGGCATCCATGCTAGTCAAAGGCGTCTCAATTTCTTCATATTTGATTTCAAGATCACGAGTAATCTCGTAAGCCAACAACATGCTTATTTCTTGTACAAGTGTGCGGAATTTTACGGTGCTTGTTTCTTTTTTTCTTAAAATGGTTAACTTATGTTGAACAAGCGGGTGTTTAATTTCAAAGACTTGTTTCTCATTCATCTTAATTCCTTGATAAAGCTTAGAGTTTAGCCCTGAATCGGTGATAGGCCAAGACTTAACATTCTCAAGTCTCTATTCTTCGTTAAAATACAGTCCCATCACTAATGATCTGGATCGGTGGGGTACCATCTTTGCGCTTGTGTTTGGCAATCCGACGCCCTGCTTCCCAGGTTCCGCCTTGTAAAATTTTAGCAAGCGGTAGGTCAACAGCAGTCATTTGCAATCGTTGACGAATGGCCTCAGCCAACTCATCAAGCACAGCAACGGTTAGGGCACGCCATTCAACAATAATTTCCGAATCCGCTGCTTGTAACTGGTAATAAATTTGTTCATCTTTTGCCTGTAGGACTCCCAAATCAATCAATAAACCACCATTGCGATATTCTGGTAATCCTGTTAAGTCATTTAAATCCGTTACTTTTATACCAAATTGCTCCAAAGGCTCAATCAAAGAATAGGTTAACCACTGGGATAATTTATGAAATGGAACAAATTCAGACCCCTCTAGATCCGTTCTGAGCCCAGGATGAATCCAGACGTCGCCTAAGGGAACATTGTTATAACGTAGCCGTTCAGGCCATATTTCAGTGAAGGCCTGGAGTACCGCTTGAAAAATTTGCGCCGCGGCTATGCAATGATTTTTTTGCAGACTCGTTATATAAGAATAAAAATTTCCTAAACGTTGATCATCGCCAAAATAATGAGGTTTTTTTTGGACTAGCGTGCCAAGACGATTTAATAAAGCGACTCGCCCTGCGACCCCTTCGAGTGGGTTTTCTGCGTTCACCTGAAATCCTTTCCTCAGCTCTTCCTCACTAAAAGCCAGCAGCCTTACGGCATCCACACGAAAAGGTTGCTGCGGCTGTACGCTAAAAGCGCCACTTAGATAAAGGGCTAGACTAGCGATAGCTAAACCTTCAGAACGGCTATAATTATGTCCGGTACTTAATTCTTGGTAATGCCAATTTTTACCCGCACCAGCATCTAACAGAACGCTGATAATGACCAGCTCATAAAGAATTTTCCCCTGCTCTTCTGCTGTTAGCTGAGTTAGTTGATTGCCTATTTTTTGAATGCGATCAATTCCACCGACTTCAAAATGACGCCAGCGACTATGGTAGGGAATCGCCATCGTTGGGTATTGGTCATTCATTACTTTTAAAACATAATCAACCGCGGCCGGTATTTTTTCTTCAACAAATAAAAAATGCTTCAGCTTATTCTCGCGTGCTAAACGAAGAAGACGTTTCGCTTGTTGGCGAATTGTTTGTAAATTTTGTAATGACTGCAATACCTTATTCATTCAGCCCACGTCCTTTGGGTACGGCTAATTCATTAATATCAATGAGTCTATCTGGTGAATAATAACCTGCAGCCCGCTTCGCATCCATCTCCACTTGCGCATCGGGAGGAATCAGTTCGTCAGGAATTTTAACCCGCTCGATGACTTGAATGCCGGCATTTGATAAAGCCTCAAACTTCATATTAGACATCGAGACAAAACGATGGATTTTTTTAATACCCAACCATTGCAAGACATCGGTGCTCAACTCCTGAAAACGCATGTCTTGAATACCGGCTACGCACTCTGTGCGTTCAAAATATTTCGCAGCTGTATCTCCGCCTGCTTGTCTTTTACGGGCATTATAAACAAGAAACTTAGTCACCTCGCCCAGAGCTCGACCTTCTTTGCGATTATAAACAATCAACCCCGCTCCCCCACGTTGCGCTGATTCCACACATAATTCAATACCATGAGCAAGATAGGGTCGACAAGTACAAATGTCTGAACCAAAAACATCTGAACCGTTACATTCATCATGAATACGGCAAGATAATTCAATCTTGGGATCATGAATCGTGGTTACATCACCGAAGAAGTAAGCGGTTAACCCTCCGATGGGAGGTAGAAAAACGTTCAGATCGCTTCGAGTAACTAACTCTGGAAACATACCTGCAGTATGCTGAAAAAGTATTCGTCTTAGTTCCGTTTCTGAAATTTGAAAACGTTCTGCGATGCCAGGCAAATACCAAACGGGATCAATGGCAGCCTTGGTCACTAGAACATCTCCAGATTGCATTAAAATTTTACCATCTGGTTTGAGTCTTCCCTGACGAATGGCAATTTGCAGCTCAGGTAAATTGATGTGGGCCCTGGTCACTGCAATGGTAGGCCTGATGTCATAACCTGCGGCAATCTCGTCTGCAAAAACCTCGGCAACCCTATGCCCCCAAGGATCAATCGACACAATTTTACTGGGATCAAACCACTGCTCATAGGGACCAATAGTGACCGGCGGTGTGGTATCGGTTAAATCAGGCTTATGTTCGGGATCAAGAACGCCGGCAGCAACTGCCAATGCGCGATAGACAGAGTAGGAACCTGAATGGGTTCCAATCGCATTACGATTTTTAAGATTGGTGAGCGAGGCAATGATGGGTCCACGCTCTTTCGGATCCCTTGCACCCCATTCAATCGGTAATGGCACTGAGCGATGACCAGATGGATGAGAAGTTAAAACGATATGTCCCTTCGATTTACTTCCTGAATTATTACTTGTCGTCGCCATTGCAAGTTCCTTCCAATAAGTAAAACTAAATATCCTCTAATTTTAGCCCATATGAACTAGCACATACTTAAATTATTGCTTGCAAAAATCATGACAAAATTCGCTTGCCAGGCTAAAAACTTTGGGAGGGAATTCTAAAACACCCTCTCTGGTCTTTTAAACTCGCGAGCTTTAATAGCCAACACGAGACAAGATTAGATTATTTTCCTTTTTCCATTGGGAATTATCTGGCGTAGCAAAAAAAAGTAACCGTAGCGAAGGAACCTTTGCTTGAGAAGTCCTTTCTTTAGTTTCTTCGGAGGAAGTTAGTTTTTTATCATGCTGTTCTTTTCGGTCATCTTGTAATCCAAATTCTTCTACAATTTGACCCACCAGCGTTGCTAAATAAGTATTGCGAGTGTCCATATGATAATTAGTTAGTCGAGATTGAAAATACCTTTCAACCTCTTGTCGATCGCAATCAAAAGAGAGCAACTTACCGGACTCCAGCAGTTTGAGTATCACTTCGATTTCAAAAATATAGGCATTTCCTTCAGAGTTAGCTATTTTTGCTGCCACATTAAAGGCATGACCCGTTTCATGAACAATTGTGCCAATAATATCAATAGTTGGTTTTAGCAAAAGACTCTCTTTTATCGCGATTGTTTTATTGGCGACCCAACCGCTATGATATTGACTCAACATATTGTAAGTATTTTTATTAATAAAAATGGCGGAATTACCTAACGCTCCAGTGAAATTGAGGTTAGACCTTAAGATATCAATTTTAATAAACGGAATAGTCGCTCTTCTCCCATTTTCCAGACCGCTAACCCCAATTCGACGACATTCTTCGATAATTTCTCTAATCTGCTCTCTAGTCAACATAACAATCTCCTTGTCAATCGATTAAATGGGTTCCATAACGTCCTGGGGGTAACTCACTTGTTTGCTGTATGAAAATGATTATTAAGAATAAATATTTATCAGTCAATAACTATTTAAATCGATTTAGTTTTTTAATGTACAGCCATGATTGATAAATTCAAAACAAAAGGAGATTCCCTAGCTAAATATTCCGCCAAGATAAGAATATAGGCTAGAATGATTCGATACTCGTTAACTTAAGGATAAGAAAATCATGAAAATTGCCAAACAAATCATTGTGCTCTGTCTTTTCCTAACCACGATCGGCCTATTGAACGGCTGCAACACGGTTAAGGGTTTTGGCAAGGATGTTTCGAAAGCAGGACAAGATATCCAAAAAACTGCGAATTAATTTTACCTACAATAGAGTAATATCATGATAGAAAAACATTTTGCTTATAAGATTTCTAGGGATTCTAAAGGAATTATCTGTAGTCATTCCGAATTTGAAGAAGATAAAATGGTCGATTTGTTGAAAGAAATTAAATCAGCGAATTCGGATGAGATTTATTGGATTTTTAAACAGCGCGATGAAGAGCCCAAAGAACCCCTGTGCATCATAGACTGTGTATATAAGAGAATTTATTACCATTACTCTGGTGATGTTGAAAATATTGATGAGATGATTAAAAAATTGAGTAAATAGCACCGTTTAAAAACGGATAATCACCGAGCCCTAAGCTCGATGATTATACTTAAGTTTTCTTAATATCAGTATCCAGAAGTTCCATTAGAACTACCTGGAGTAGTAGTGCCGCCTGGAATAGTAGTGCCACCTGGAATAGTAGTGCCACCTGGAGTAGTGGTAGTACCAGGAGTAGTACTTCCTGTACCGGTGCCAGTGGTTCCTGTACCCGTTGTACCTGTATCGGTTCCTCCTAAGCCAGTGCCAGTACCTGTGCCTGTACTTGTGCCCATTCCACTGCCGGAGCTTGTTCCGGTAGTACCTGTCGTTCCCGTACCGCCCGTTCCCGTTCCACTACTCGTTGCTAAAGCAACTGAAGATACAGCGAGTATAGCCAATGCGGCCAATATCCTTTTCATAATTTGCTCTCCTAATTTGACGTCGTATGCCCATTGTGAACCTACCACTTCCACTACGCTCATTAGCGATGCATAAGTCCACTTTCTAGAGAACCATGCATCGCTTCTCCTTTAAATACTACCCTTTACGGGATGGATTTTCCTTTTGTTGACCTGGACGTTGTGTTTGACCTTGGCCTTGACCATGTTGGCCAGGACGTTGCTGACCAGGACTTTGTTGACCTGGACGAGTTGGTTGATTCCATTCTTTATTAGGCATTATAAATCTCCTTATTGGTTACCCACTTAACGAATAGGACAATAAAGAAAAGAAAGCAAATACAAAAAAACAATATAATAGCGAACTTTTTGAATTTACTTAGAGAATTTTTATAAAAAATTTAAGTTGTTTTAACTAAAAAAATAATAACAAACACTATTTAAGATTTTTTTAAATTTTAATTATAAAGAGATAACTGGAAAATTGTATAAAGCTTGGTTAAATTTTATTTAATATAACATTTTTGTGAAAAATGAATGAATACACAGCAATGGCTCGAAAAATTGATTAGTATCGATACTATCTCTAATAATTCCAACCTGGAATTAATCGAGACTATTGCGTCCTGGCTTAAACTTCATGATGTACAATTTCATATTATTCCCAGCCCTGATGGATCAAAAGCAAATTTATTTGCATCAATACCCACAAAAGATGATCAAATCACCGGGGGGCTAGTTTTTGCTGGTCATACTGATGTTGTGCCCGTTGCAGGACAAATGTGGGACACTAATCCCTTTGTCGCCACAGAAAAAAATGGCAAAATTTATGGTCGCGGTGCCTGCGATATGAAAGGGTTTATTGCCGTGATTCTAGCCCTAATCCCTAAACTGAAAAAATTGACACTTTTAAAACCGATTCATTTCGCTTTTACCTACGATGAAGAAATTGGCTGCATTGGCGTAGATTTTTTATTAGATTACATCAAAAAATTAGGCATAAAACCGGAGGGTTGTATTGTAGGCGAACCATCCAATATGCGCCCCATTATTGGCGAAAAAGCAAGGCGAGTTTATCATTGCCAAATACAAGGCTGGTCAGCACATTCATCGATTGCAGCCAAAGGTTGTAATGCTATCGAATACGCAAGCCGCTTAATTTGCTATATTCATAAGTTTGCTAATTATCTAAAAGAAAATGGACCTTTTGATTATGATTTCGATTATCCATTTACTACAGTTTCCACCAATATTGTTAGCGGCGGTATCGCTTATAATGTGATCCCTGGTACCTGTGAATTTATTCTTGAAATTCGTTATTTACCTCAATTCCCTCTCGAAAATTTTCGTAGCCAAATTGAAAATTATATTAACAAAGAATTGCTTCCTGAGATGAAAAAGAATTATTCGGAAGCAGCTATCTATCTCGAAGAAATTTCAGATGCCTCAGGTTTCGTTGCTCTAGAAGATACCCCACTAATTAGACTAGTGCGCTCCATTACTGGTGTAAAAGACCGCTTAAAAGTTTCTTATTCAACCGAAGCGGGAATCTATCAGGACGCCAACATTCCGACTGTAGTCTGTGGTCCAGGACATATTGATCAGGCTCATCAACCGAATGAATTTATTGCAAACGAGCAACTTATTATTTGTGAAAAGGTCATCAAAAATTTAATTAATCTTTTCTGTTTAGATTTAAAAAATCACTAGATTTATCGATTTTTTATCTTATAGAACTTGCATTCCATGTCTAAAAAATAATCTTCTTTATAGTATTTCATTCCACATTTCTCCATCACACGAAATGAAGCCTTATGATCTTTATCAGCATAGGCTATAATATATTCCGCATTGATATTATTTTTTGCCCAAGCTAATAATCCTTTTAATACTTCTGTCGCATAGCCTTTATCCCAAAATTTTCTATGAAAAAGATAACCCACTTTAATTTCACCCGAATCAAGCTGATCGAAATAAGCTTCCCCGACAAATTCATCATCTTTGAGTCTAAAAATAACAAAACAAGGTAGGCTTTTTATCTCACAATTTTCAATACATTCTAAAATGAAGCCTTTTATTTCCCCGCGACTTAAGGTTCCTTCAGGAAAATATTCTTTTACCACAGGATCATTATCCAACTCTTCTAAAAATGTGATATCTTCCTTTTGCACTGCTCTTATGCCTAATTGCTTTGTTTCTATTAAATATTTGTCCATTATTAAAATCCCTATTAGTTATTAAACTAATTATAGATGCTAAAAAATCTTAAATAGCCGTCAGAGGTTCTCACAGGTAGAGAATATCCTCAAGGCAAGTGCTACATCAGCTCGCACGATCTCTAACAATTGAAACCTTTTTGCCCAAATCCAAGCAGAAGATTGCACTATCCCCAATCATTATTTAAAATCGAGTTTCACTTTTTAAAACCTATCCATTATGCTTTTTTCGAGTCCATTCTTCTTATTCATTTTTATTCCTCTGGTTTTTTTCCTGTTTTTTATGGCACCGTTAAAAGCAAAAAATACAGTTTTGTTAATCGCAAGCTTTCTATTTTATTTTTGGGGGGAGCCGCGCTTCTTCTTTATAGCGGTTTTATCAACCTGCTGTGACTATTACCTATGTAATCAAATTTTTCGTGCAGAAAGAAAAACAAAAGCACTCATCTTTTTGAATATAGGGATATTATTAAACGTTTTTATGTTGTTTTATTATAAATATCTCGATTTTTTTATTGGCTCAACCAATGTATTTTTTTCCTATCTGAACTTACAGCCTGTACCGATCCTAAAGATTGCCCTACCCATTGGGATTTCATTTATCGTTTTTGAAAAAATTACCTACCTTGTAGACGTATATCGAGGAATATCTAAACCAGCAAGTTCACTGAAAAACTACCTTCTTTATATATTTTTCTTCCCCAAACTATTGGCGGGTCCGATTGTCAAATACCATGATATTGCCGCACAATTAAAAAATCATTACCAAACTCTAGATAATTTTATCCACGGCTTTAAACGTTTTCTTTTAGGTTTAGTCAAGAAAGTGCTCGTTGCAGATACCGTTGCAGAATTAGCCGATAAAATCTTTTCCCTTCCTCCTGATCAACTAGGTTTTTATCATGCCTGGCTCGGTCTTCTCTGTTTTAGCTTACAAATTTATTTGGATTTTTCCGCCTATTCAGACATGGCCATTGGCTTAGCTAGAATGTTTGGTTTTAAATTGCTTGAAAATTTCAATATGCCCTATCTTGCCACCAGTTTTACTGATTTTTGGCGACGATGGCATATCTCGCTTTCAACTTGGATACGAGAATATCTATACTACCCTTTAGGGGGGAATCGTTATGGCATTTTCCGTACTTATTCTAATCTTTGGATTTGCTTTTTAATTTCAGGATTATGGCATGGAGCTAACTGGAACTTTGTGATTTGGGGAGCTTATAACGGATTCTTTTTGGTGATAGATAAATTAGGTTGGTTGCGTATTAGCAATTTTTTACCTCGCTATGTCAACGTGATCTTTACTTTGGTGTTCGTTATGTTTGGATGGGTTATTTTTCGCACTAATTCGGTGACTGAATTACTCAATTTTTTTGCTGCTCTTTTCCATCCTTCTCGAGAAAGTAGTTTTATTTATATCACCTATGATATTTGGGTTGCTATCATTGCAGCTATCATGATTAGCTTCATACCTAGCATGGATACTATTAGATCATGGAATTCTCTAAAAAATCATCGCTTAATTGAACATTGGATGATCTCTGCACTTTCTTTCTTTGCAGTCTCGAGAGTAGTGGCTGCAACATTCAAATCCTTTCTTTACTTTAGGTTTTAATTATGAGCATCGAGCTTGCAGAAGAAGTTCCCGCTAATCGGACTGTCAACATTAAGAATTTTTTAAAAACACATCAGCCTATTATTCCATTTTTTTTGATGATTATTATCTTAGTATTGCCCATTAATTTATTTATAATAAAGCAGATCGTTAACCAATTTTCCTCCACTCCAAAAATACAAAACCCACCTCTTGTGTCTGTCGAAAAAGTATTAAACGGTAGCTTACAAAAGGAATATGAAACTTGGTTTAACAATCATAATCCATTGAAGTCTATGTTCACTAACTTAAATAATCAGTTTTATTACAGTCTTTTCTCAAAATCTTTGATGTTCGATTCGAATATTGTTATCGGCAAAAAAGGTTATCTTTATGAAAAAATTTATATCAATCAGTATGTTAACCTCAGCAAAATACCTTACACACAACGGCAATTTGACTTATGGGCTGCTGACTTGAAAGAATTAGCTGATTTTTTTGAAAAACGGGGACAAAAATTTATTTATCTAATTACTCCTTCTAAAGCCAGTTTTTATCCTGAATATTTACCTGATAGCTATGCCAAAATCATTAAGGATACTCGGCCTGATTATTTTTTAAAGCTTGATGCATTAAAGAAGGTCCATGTCACCTATTTTGATGCCAGTCAATTTATGCTTGCCCAGAAAGATAAATCCTATGGCTATTTGCTTTTCCCCCGAGGCGGTACTCATTGGACCATGTTGGGCGCGAGCTTAGTTGCGCAAAGAATTTTAGACCTCATCTCTCAACAAACACAAACGCAATTACCACCCCTTTCTTACTCTTATACTGTCACCACTAGACCCCTTGGAGTTGATAAAGACTTACTACATCTTTGCAAATTACTTTTTCCACCCAAACGCTATACTGTTCCCTTCGTTTCTTTCAAAGTAAATGAAAATCCAGTACCGCTAAAACTCGCCGTTATTGGCGGTAGTTTTACGCACTTCTTTAAACAATTATTTACTGAATCGAACTATTTTAGCCAATTGGATCATTATTATTATTTAATACTCAATCACTACCAAATTTCTCAAAATGGAAAAAAAATTGATATCCCTATTAATCGAGATGACCCAAGATCTTATCAAGATATTTTGGCTGCAGATGTAGTTATTCTAGAAGAAAATGAAATACTTCCTTATTCTAATCATTTCAGAGAACTCTATTTTAGGTTACTCGGAAAATATCCTAGCAGCTAAGTAGTTTTTAATATGCAAGAAAATATTCACGATAAATCTAGAAAATAATTTTATTTAAATTTACACTCATTTTTAATTTTATTTTATAAGGATGAAAAATGAGAAAATATTTTTTAGCTACTGCGGCATTACTTAGCTCGCATTGTTTTGCAGCAGCATCTTCTGTAAATTTTGAAGGAAACTACGACTGCCACGGTAATGAAATTGGTAGCAATGCTCCTTTTAAATGTCAGATGAATGTCAAAAAAACAGGCGACACCTATGCATCAACAGCCAGCTGTAGTGATGGAAACTCTTACAGTGGAACAGGCATTTACGACGCGAACACACAACGTTTATCCACGGGTTTTGTTAATCCTAAAAAAGCAGAAGAAACAGGTGTTTCAGTGAGCGAAATTAAGACCGATGGCAGTATTACCACCGTTTGGACCTATTTGAACAGTACCTCAACTGGACGTACAATCTGCACCAAGCAGCAACTTTCTGAGACACCCAATTAGTTTGATATTTGTTTAAAAGATTAGATTTTCAAAAAGATAGCCTTATTATGCATTTGATTTTTGACTTTGATGGAACCTTGATTGCTAGCTTTCAAGCTCTTCTTAAAAAATTTAATCTTTTAGCTGATCAATTTGAAACTTGAGATATTGATGCGGCAAAAGCCGCAAACATAGGCTCTATTGCTGTAACTTGGGGCTTTAATTCAGCACAAATTCTTGCGAAACAAAATCCAAATTACTTAATAGGCAACCCTAAAATTTATTAGAAATTTTCACAACTTTAGGTACTAAACAAGCCAGTGAAGAAACTACTTTCTTGTAGAATATTCTTAGAATTAGGAATTATTAGGAACCCCGATCATTTCCTGCCCATCCTCCGTTTTTAAGCGCGTAAAAATTAATCCAATCAAGATAGTTAATATCCCCAAAGTAATAAAAGTTTGGTGAAAAATCTTAGTCGTCAACTGTTGATGCTCTGAAAATTCATAGGAGAAAAAACTTAGCATAATTGCTGAAATAGCCACACCAAAACTTTGGGCTAATTGCTGAATAGTCGCCATAATGCTCGCTGCTGCGCTCATATCATTATCATTGACATTCGCATAAGCAAGCGAATTCATGCCGGTGTATTGTAATGCGACCAAAAAACCATACATAAAAGTCAAAAAGCCAATTTCATAAATCGATGATTCCTCATTAATACTAGAGAAAGACCACAGAGAAAAACTTATTAAAATGGTATTGAAAATAAGTAACTTTCGATAGCCAAGACGACGTAGGATTGCCATAGAAAAAGGTTTAACGATGAAAACACCTAAGGCAACAGGAGCGAGCAGTGCTCCGGATAATTGAGGAGAAAAATGTAAGCCAATTTGTAATAACAAAGGTAATAGAAAAGGAATGCCGCCGAAACTCATCCGCACTAATAAATTACCTACAACAGAAATCCGAAACGTTCTTATCGCTAATAATTCAATTTTAACAATCGGATTCTCTTTTTTATGGGAATGCCAGCTATAACCAAGAAGAAGTAATATGGCGCCCAAAAAGATACAAAGCGATTGAGTAATCGAAATATGCGTTTCGCTAAACAAGGATAAACTTAGGGTTAAGGTTGCAAGCCCGCTACCAAAGAGAACAAATCCTATTTTATCAAGTGGAGGCACTTTGTAAGAAGGCATAAAAGGCAATAGCTTGATGGAGAGTAATAACGTTAAAATACCTGCCGGCGCATTAACCCAAAATATCCAACGCCAGGAAAAATAATGGGTAATCACACCACCGAGCAAGGGTCCAAGCATCATACCTAACGAGGCGACCATGACTACAATACTCATTTTGCTCACTAATTCATGTCGTTTGCAGGTGCGTAAAATAATTAATCGACCAATAGGTAAGGTTAATGAACCCCCTAAACCTTGTATGATTCGGGCTAGAATAAGTTCCCCCAAATTTTGTGTAAATCCACACCACACTGAGCTTAAAGTAAAAATTATAACAGCGATCATAAACATTTTTTTGATACCAAACTTATCAGCTATCCAACCACTGATAGGAATAAAAATCGCTAAGCTTAAAAGATAGCTAATCAGTGCCAATTTAAGATCGATAGGATTTACATCAAGACTTACAGCCATAACCGGAATAGCTGTGTTAATAATAGTGGTATCCACAGCTTCCATGAACATAGCAAACGAGACAATTAATAGGACAATATTCTGTTTCATAATTCGTAATTTATAGAAGGTAAGATTGAAAACTATAGAAAATTCATTGAATGAGATTCCTACACCAACCACTAGCTAACTCAGCTAATAATTTATTTATTTCTATGATTATCCTAGTATTTTTTTATTTACAAATATTGTATGCTGATTTTCTCTCCCCAAACTCAATAAGGATATACGATGAAATTAAAATTAGTGATGTCTTTACTATTAGGTACTGTTATTGCGTTACCTGCCTGTACACCACTTAGCAATACTACCACTGTTCCTGCAACTCCTCTAACTGCTGCGCAAGCTGACACTGATGCAAAGATTTTAGGTGCTGTAGCTACACTTGATCAAAATGAAATTGCTATGGCAACAGTCGCGCAAAGTAAAGCCACTAACATGGCTGTTAGACGATTCGCAGACTGGATGTATAAACAACATAGTCAAAATTTACAAGAAATTCAAAGTCTAAGCCAACGAATGGGTGTAATGCCTAAGAATGGCCCAGTAGCTATAAAACTACAACACCAGGGCAAGAGAGTGTTAACTGCTCTAAGACACGCCAATGGAATGACGTTTGATAGAGTGTATATGTCAGCAATGGTGAAAAGTCATGCCGAGGCAGTCGCTTTACTCAACGGCTTAATCAAAGTAACGGCTAACCCAATGCTTGTTAAACAGTTGGAAGTTACTCGTAGTCATGTTATGGCGCATCTCCAAAAAGCTCAAGCAGTTCAAAAAGAAATGGGACTCGCATAATCGATTATCAATTTCTACAAAAAGATAGAAGGGCCCTCCCTTCTATCTTTCTTATAAAGCCCCACTCAATTCATAAAGCTTCCATTCTGGATGTATTTTAACCGCATCTCTATTGATCAATTTGACTAAAAACGATTCAAGAACTATGCTTTATTTCAACTTAGCATAAGGAGAGTGCCATGCAACCTGAACTATTAAAGAATATGAAAGACTCGCTTCATCGAATGCAAGGTCCAGTTCCTGAATTAATGGAACTGAATATGAAAACGATAAAGAACCTATCTTTTATTAAACCGGAAGAGTGGTCTAGTTTAAGAAATCCTCAAGACCTATTTGATAAAAGCCTTAAAATGTTGGTTCATAACGGGCATAAAATGCTGGAATATTTTCAAGAAGCAACAGAAATATTAGAAAAAAATTGGCTTTCAAACTCCGACCAGGCGATGAAAAGCATCAAACAAGGGATGGATCAGTCCAAAGAGGCAATGAGTAAAACCATGCGATCAGCCAATCACGCAGCCTCCAAACTAAAAGGAAAGCAAAATGAACATTGGAAAAGAACACACTGATGATTTTCTTGGTAAAACAAAGAAATTGGGCAGTCATCTTTATGCCGAAGGGAAGGATGCACTGGATGAATTTGGAGATCAGGTAATAGATAAGACTCATAAGATGGCTCATAAAATCCATGATGAGCCAATTCCTAGCTTGCTTATCGCAATAGGAGTTGGAGTTATTTTATCTGGTTTACTTTTATCCAAACTTTCAAAACGTTAGTTTATGCAAACTTTCATAATTTCTAGGTTGGGCTCAAGCCTGAGGTATCGTCAGTTTTTTTTTGAACAAAAATAGGTGTTGCTCCAATCAGTAGCTTGATCCGTTCGGGCTGAGTCCTTCAAGAGCCTCAGGATGCTCGGGTGCGCATAGCGCTGTCTCGAAGCCTTTTGGTGCAAAGCACCTTCGAGTGCCTCAGGACAGGCCCTTCGAGAGCCTCAGGACAAGGCCTTCGAGACGTCGCTGACGCTCCTCCTCAGGCTGAACGGTTCAGTAAAACACTGGATTTGCCTCTAAATATTATTCAAAAAAAGCGACGATACCTCAGGGCTCTAGCCCAACCTTTCCTCAACTATCAGCATCTCAGTATTTCTTAAGTTTTAACTATCCTTAATCACGCAGTATAAGATCAAGAACCCAATGTATAATGTTTTTTATAGTAAGGTTTTATGGATTTAATAAAATATAATCTTATTTTGAATATGTTTTCTATAAAGAAGTACTTATCTGTATAATTGAATTAGCATAAAAACTGAGTTAGTTTAATTTACAACTATAAGAGCATAACTTCCTTTCTATATTAAATGAGAAAACTATTCTTAAGCATTTTTTTATTTTCTTTTACTGCAATCGTTTTTGGGAAAGCCCTTATTGATAGGGATGTCCTAGAAAGTATTAAGAAAACAGAAAAATTGAAACTCAAAGAAGCCTCAGCTCCTACGCTGTCGCTTATCATTTTTTTGCATTCCTTTTCAGAAAAAAAAGCCTTCTTAGATGAACTGAGCGAGCTTCCAGAAGTACAAATTCAAGAGTTAGGATTTATGCCTGCAGTGGCAATTACAATTCCTGCTGAGATGAAAATTTTAAGTAAAATTGCTAACTACGAAGCACCTGCGCAGGTTTCCTCAATTAAAGGAGGCACGAAAGAGTTAGAAATTTCCACGCAAGCATTAAAATTATCCCCTTCCTCATTTTATCCTGATGTAAAGAATTGGTGGGCTCATGGTTACACCGGTAGCAAGGGAGTGATTGGCTTAATCGATGATGGTGTGGATCCTAATCATCCTGCACTGGCTAATAAAAAGTTAGTTGTACACGTGGAGAGAGATCCGCAGAATCGTGATTTTTATAACGGCGTTCGGACTGCGCATGGCACGGGTGTAGCTTGTATTTATGCAAGTACAGATAAGGTCTATCGCGGTGTTGCTTATGGCGTTTCCACGATTGTTTCAGGCTTATCGGGCGAAGAAACAGCCGATCCTGAAAATATTATGATGACATTGACTACACTTGATTGGATGTTGGGATCTGCTGAGATAAAACCCACGATTATTAACTACAGTATGGGAAATGGTAATCTCGCTTGTCCTTTTTGCCCGGAATGGAGCGGGCTTGCGAAAGTTATCGATTACGTCGTTAATCATGGAAAAATCTTATGGGTTAAATCAGCTGGAAATGCAGGTTACATAGCACCTACTCTAATGAGTTCTTTTGCTTCTACGCTGACAGTTCCTGGGGATAATTACAATGCTCTGACTGTAGCTAATATGAATACCCTAGTGACAGAAAATGGTCTAACCTATAAAACTGCCGATCGCTCTAAACATACTATTCGCTCAACAAGCAGCCGCGGACCTACCCCCTCAGGCAGACGCAAGCCCGATCTCACTGCACCCGGGCACGACACAAGAACTTGTGCCCCCGACCCTCAAGTCTATAGTCTGCATTATTCACCTGCGATGGACTACCGCGATGGTTATCGCTTAATGGGAGGCACTAGCGCTGCTGCTCCTCATGTCGGTGCATCCGCTTTATTGCTCCAGGATGCAGGAATCCACAATCCAATGGCCATTAAAGCATTGCTTATTAATAGTGCTGATGCTTGGACAGATAGTGGAAACCCAGATCCTTCCAATAAGAACTTTCCAAATGGTCATTTTCAAGTCATGGGCTCTGAATGGAACCGAACCTATGGCTGGGGTTATCTTAATATGGAAAACGCGTTTGAGCAGCGTCATGATTTGATTGAAAGCCAATTGACTCTCGAACACCCCAATCAAGAATATCAAACCATTTTAGACATTGGTGATAAGATAACCTTAGTTCATGAGCGTCGTGTAGGGTATTTTCAAGATAATACCGAATGGAAACTAACTCATCTTTCTCTTGAGCTCATCGACATAGATACCAAAAGACTTATTGCTCTTGATGATAGTCCAATCGATACCGTTCATCAGGTGGCAAACTGCAGTCGCGCTTATGGTCAAAAAACTTGTTCAACGGAGAATAAAACCATTCGCGCATTGGTACGAGTCAAATTATTAAGCCCTGCAATTGATGGAAGCGATGAAGAACCTTTTGTTCTCGTGTTAAAAAGGCAAAATAAAACTGAACTTGCTCCAGTTGACAAGTAAAATGGTTACGCCACGGGGGATCCACCTGAGAGTAGGCTAAGTGGGGCCAACCTATATTTGATTAATATCTATTTTGTATCAATCTGTAATGTGGATTATGAAGTGTGGGATTATTTTCCAACTTCATTTTTCTCTTTTCTTCCAGGGTAGGTACAGTAAGTAATGGAGCCGGATCTTCCAAGGCCTCCTTCAAGCTAATAAATTTATATCCATTTCGTTGATACAGCTCCAAAACATCTTTTAATAGATAGCTATTTATTAGATTGGCATGAAGCAATAGTATTTGCCTTGTTCCATGTCCTTCCTCTTGTGCTCTTTTTTCTGCTTGCAAAGTTTGCTGCCAAATAAAAATTAAATAGAAAGGCTCGATTCCTTTAATATATTTTTCGCGCAAATGAAGTGGAACTTTATAAATTAAGGCATTGAAATCATAATCTCGGCTATTGATGGTGACAGGCGCAATAAGATAATTGTGCTCATTAAGGTAAGCACTGACTTTTTCCCGGGTAGCCGGACTACCTTCGGCGAGATAGGGATAACGAAAATATTTAGGCTCTGAAATAACTGGTGCCAGGATTTTGTCAGCGCGATCAATATCCGCAATGTATTTCTCGGCGCTTATTTCATTGAGATTATAGTGTGAATAAGTATGATTACCGAGTGTGAGGCCAGCGTGGCGAAATTGATCTAAAAAAACCCACTGTCCTTTTGCAATAGACCCAGCAATCACAAAACCGGTGGCAGGAACTTTATACAGTGTGAATGCTTCTACAATACGGGCAAAACGCTCCATGGCAAGAAGTTGATCATTCATTGTATTCATTTTTGAAGCCACAAGCGGTAGATCGTCAATAGTAATTGCAATTTCACGCCCCTGTGCTAGGCACAGGGAGGACATTAAAGAGGCCCAAATGAATAATAATTTAATCATCGATAATCCATTACCTTGATTTTAACTACTCATTCTCATTTGGTTTAATTGTAGTGAAAAAAAACAATAATGCACAAAATTAAGTCATTTTTTTATCATTTGCCCTGGGATTCTTTTACTTAAACTATAAATAAAGTTAGTGCCAGATATTTATTAGCTTTGTTTTTGAACATAATATAACATTAATGTTCATGATGTATCATTAATATTAAGGCAAAAAACAATGTTATGAACTATGCCAAATAATGTAGTCAGCTTTTTCTTTTTAGGTACAGCCTGTCATAGAAGCTGTTATCAAGATGCTTTAACTCATTTTTATAATAAAGTATCAGAGGAAAAAACACCTGCTCGATTATTCGATGGTGTAGGTTCAGTGGCTGCGAATGCAGAAGAAGGGGAAAAGAACCCTACTCCAGGATTATACTTTTATAATCCAGAAACCGATCAAAAAATCCTGATAGCAGGAAAAACACTCCAAAAAGTTAGAGATCTCATGCATCAGATGCAAGGCTGCCTTGCAGGTGAAGGCATGGATGAATTATTGTTAGAGGCCATTCTTTACATTGAACATTACATAAATAAAAATGGCAACGCTCCTGAGGCCATTAATTTACATGGTTATAGTCGTGGTGCTGATACATGCATGAGGCTTGCTCATCTATTATACAGCATGTATCCCGATGTCAATGTGAATATGTTTCTAATCGAGCATGTTGCAGGACCCGGACGATCCGAAGATCCAAGCTCTTATACTATCCCACCTAATGTCGCAAAATTTGAATCGGCAACCATGTTACATGAATACAAACCTGGCTTTGACCCTCAGGATAGAGATAGATATGTCGTTTCTAATGCTCGAAAAACCCAAATGTCGACAAAAGTTTATCCAGGTTGGCATGGTAAGGCCATGTATCTAACAGAAGATGAAAATACAAACCATGTACCCCGATTACTGCATGATGATTTTTTTCGATTCACCAAAGAAACAGGCAGTTTACCAGCCGATGCGCCAGTGCCTAATTACAAGGTCATGCATAGCTGGACAGATTACACCGAATGTGAGGCAAAGGTGCTAACTGATAAAGAACGTTTTACAGAATATGTTGAAATGCAAAAGCACTGGTGGTTTTACTCTAAAGGTACTGAGCTCAATGTAAGACGAGTTTTAATTGAGCATAGAAAATATGTCCAAAATTTAGAACTATTTGTTAATCAAGAGCATTGGGAGTTATTTGAAAAACTCTACCCCAACTTGTCTGATTGGTTTTTTAACAATAATTCCCAAAATAATGAAAACGATGAACTAGTAAAGTCCGAACTTGATAATTTAAAAACAAACTACCCGAAATTCTATCATGTATTTTGTAAAAGTTGTGGAATTAAAGACGACAAAATACCAGAACCTCGCAAGAAACTACTCTTTCCCTACCCAAGATTAGGAGAGACTTTAGTAAGCGATGATTTTAGTTTTCTACAACACTCTATCTTATCGATAATTAATTATCATGTTCATCATCGCAATGAAAATACGTTAGAAACGAGAGTGGTTATCAGTATATTACAGGAGGGGCTTAAACAAGCTAAAGCCAGTAACTCTCGAGAAACCGCAACTCAAATTTTACAGAAAGCGATTTCTTCTTCATCTACTTTCTTATCGCAGAGTGAGCCAAGAAGTTATATGGCGCGCCAATTAAGAAAATTAAGTGTTGGTCCTGAGCAATTTATTGATGAAGCAATGACTTTGTTTGGTGAAAACGCGCGTTACAATCGTTCTCTTCATACAACTCAAATAACTTATCTAAAGGAGATTTATGAGAAGCTCAAGGATTTAAAAAAGGATTCTAGTATCCCTACCTACGAAAAACTTAGACAAGCTAAAATAATCTTTAGAGAGATGCCATTAATATTAAAACAGTTAAAAAAGGACAACTATCCCGAGTATCAGCATACAAGATCACTCCATATACTTTCAAATCCTCCTTATACCTATAAGAAATTGATTTCCTCTATAAATCGCTTATCATCCCCTGGTTTTGGTGAATTGACCCTTGCTCAGACCATGGCCCAACGTTTCTCGGCCTATCAAAAAAGAACTGAATTTTGGAAATCTGTTCATAAAATTTTATCCACCGTTTGTCCTATTAAAATACCACCATTTTTCTCTACGGATTCAGAAATTTTAGCCAAAGAAATACAGGATAAGTTGGACAAATTAAACAAATATGGACTAGGAGATAATCTGACAGCTTTGTTAAATGTGCTTTCAGACGGAGAAAAAAAGTTACATGGCCTCTATAAAGAGACTGGTAATTTTATCAAAGAAGAGTTAGATAAGATAATCGAAACCTGTCGTGGGGAAATTTGGCCAGAGATAGATATCTCTCATGCAGAGGCCTTAAGAGCCTAGTGTGAATCAGTCAATTAATTTCGACGATTCCCTTAAATTTTAAGCCAAATTTGTTATTGATTATTACTATCTGCCTCAGTATAGTCCACTATACTTTATTTTGTGATCACTCTACGCTAAATGCTTCCAAAAACAAAAAAGCATCACAAATATATTTATCTTTATTCTCTTTATATCGGCCTAGATAGTTACAGGCTATCTTTTGCCATGATTAGGTACTGTTTTGACCTATTATTTACAAATAGCGAGATATCAGTCCATGAAATGCATGAATGGCTGAGTTCGCCCGCTGGTATAGCAATTGGAATAGTAACTGCTGCGAGTCTAATTAGTTTCGCACTACTAGCGACTCATTTTGACAAACAAGATAAAAACGCTTTAAAGCGCTTGATTACGACCCTATGGCCCTATCTCCGCGATTCCTTAAAAAGTTTACGCAATGCTTTACGCGGAGTAACTAGCACCCTCACATTAATTTTTTTACTTGATCTTGCCGACATTCGTCATCTTATTATGCCTCTAGGACTGTTGATAGGCATTTTATCAATACTGAACCGTATTTGGTTTCGTTACAAAACAAATCATCAAAATGAACTCCATGACAACAATAAAAACTTGCTAGCTGAAATCCGTAGTTTATCTGAATTATCTCTAGAAGAAATTGAACTCATCCGAAGCCAAATACAAAAGTCCTCGACTCAACTTAAAACGCTATCATTCCTCTCTTCTGTATTATGCGGTTTAATCGATGGTATTAATCCCTATATCGGTGTTTTAGCACTTGGAATGCTAACGCCACATGCCTTAACTTTTATCACCATTTTTTGTCTCGTTTATTTAATCGCTACACTAACCATCCGAATTTATGATGAAATTAATTTACAAAATAAATTAAAAATTTCGCAAAAAAAGATTGAGTTTGCTCTATTAGAAAAAGAAATTAATGGTTTAATAACTCGATTATCCGAGTTAGAACAGGAAATTTACCGGGAAGCTGACAATCCTTTATTATCAGATGAATACCTCAGGCTTTTATATTATTTAGATCATAAACTAAGAGAACAAGAAAAAGGTCTTGATAATTCTTTCCTGAAAAAAGATATTTTTATTTTCTGTCAAGGAGTCAAATCGGGTTTAAATATTTATAAATATATAATGCTGACAATTAGTTTCATTATCTTTTTATCCCCCCTAAAAATTCCTTCCGTCAAACCTATCAATCGCGCCATTATAGGCACAGTCGCCCTCACCGGAGGAATTATTTATTTTTTATCAACTTTGTCGGTAAAAATGCGAATAAACACAGAAAAAAAATCTGACCAATCTTGTGTTGATTCTAATGTAGGAAAAACAACAAATTACAATTCCACACACTGGAAAAAAACAAACTCAGAATTAAAACAATCAAATTTATTTTTTTCCTCACCACAAAAAAGTGAATGTATTCAGATCCCCACTTTAAAAGGAATCTATTGTAATTAAATAATAAGAGGAAAATCGATGTCCTGACCTATTAAGATATTGACTCGTTTGGACCAAGGCTTTCAACAACATCAATGTAAATACCAACCACGTATTTAGCAATTTCTCTTAGTATTTCTGGGTAATCATTAGTTAGCTGTTCGAATACCGTTCGCGATATTTCAAGCATAGCTGAGCTCTCATTCACTACTACCTCAAGCTGGCTCTTACGTCCAGAAAGCAAAACGAATAAACCAACAACATCATTTTCTTTTTCATAGCGCTCTATTTTTCCGTTATGAATAACAGCAACGCTGCCGCTTAAAATCATATAAATTTTGTCAGGATAATCGCCTATCTTAATTAGCTTTTCTCCTTTTGAAAATTCGACAAACTGACATTCTTCAGCAATGGACATAAGAAGTTCAGCAGGTATATGTGCGTAAATGGGAACTTTTCTTAACGCGAAAACTTTGTCGACTGTATCCATAGCTTTACCCTCAGAAGATTCATGATCCAAGATTTTTTTAGTCCAACAATCTAACTTCAATTGTGATGAACTTAGGTTACTGACTTGTAATTGATCCTCAATGGATGCAAAAAATTTTTTCGCTAAATTTCTATCATCAATCAACCAATCTATATACTCCAGAGCAATCTCATACTCAGTATTTTTTTCTTGTGATAAACTTTTCGCTTCAAGTTTAGGATAAATTTCCATTATTTTTTCCGGTTTAATCACTGCTACTAGATAATATATTAATTTTTTCTCAGCTAATTGCCGGCGAAATAAAAGCTCATTTTTTTTATCTGCATTTGTTTGCTGTTGCAAAAGAAAATTAAACGTATTTAACTCAGCAATAATCTCATCAATATGTGACAAAATATTCTTCTTAAATGGTTCCGATAGCTCGAATTTAGTCGCTCTTAATGCGATTTGCTTAGCTAGTTCTATTGAGAGTAAGAAGGGTGCCTTTGATATCAAACGACTCAGACTTTTTTCTGTAGTCAAGCTATTCAAATTACAAAGCACTCTAATTAAAGGTTTGTAACGGTGAACATTAATTTTTAAACTGGAGCGAAAAATTAAAGGAGCCACATCGATTTTGATTTTCAATAGAGATTGCATCGCATCATGACAAATGTTGGATTGACTTAATTTCTTAATTAATAGGTGGGCAATTCGCCTATCTTGCATATTGTGAGTCGCTTTAATTGCTTGTTTTGCTACTTTATAATTTTTATCATTGATGAGTTTCTCTAGTAAGTCCACTGGATTACCGACACTCACCTCACTCAAGGCTATCACTGCGAAGAATTTCTCATCCTCATCCTTTGAGTTGGTCATTTTTTCTAGAGTTTCTATCGCATCACGAACTTGAGAAAACTCACCATATTTAATTGCAGCAATAGTAGCAATTGCTTGATAGGCCGAATTAGAAGAGTGTAAGTATTCATCCAATTTTTCCATTATACTATGAGGAGATTTCTGGAAAATTAAATAGAGAAGTTGCCAGGTAGCTTCTGGATCTGTTTCTTTTTGTAATTGTTGGGTTAATTGAGCGAGATATAGTTTTTTAAAATCACTTGAGGCCTTATAAGCTTCGATACGTATTAATGGATCTGGATTGTCAAAAAGATTAAGTAGATTTTTGTCCATTCCTTTGTCTTTCGACCCTCTTAAAATGGACAAACCCAATTTAATTTTTATTGGATCTTCACTCTTTAACAAAGAGTTGACTTGACCTTTTAAAAAATGATAGTCATGTTCTTCCTCTAAGACAGGTAAATAAAAACTTTTCCCCTTGATACTCGCAAGCAAGGTTTCACCATAAAATTTCTTAATTTTACAAGACAATATAAGCATAATACTAAGCGCCAGTATCGCTAATATCATATAAGGATAAAATGCATAGCGATAAACAAAAAATAGCAAGATAAATGAAGCAACAATCCGAGCAAGGTTAACGGTAATGGCATTGATAAAGATTTGTCCTTTATTCTTTAAACCAAGAGGCAAGGCATTTAGCGCAACTTGACTTCCTAAAGATATAAAAACAGCGTAAGCAATCCAGATAATTTCATTGAATAAAGTAATGCTATATAGATTAGAATTAACGATTGTAGGTAAAAGAAAAATGAATATAATTACAGTTGAGAATATAAATAATGCAGAGATGCCAAATCCCTCCAAAATGCGTTTTGCATAATACTGAGAGAAGAACGCACCGAAGTTCAGGACAAGATAGAAAACCGTCATAAATTTAGTAATCTGTGTCATGTCAAATGCTTCGCTTAAACGAAACATCATTTGATAATTTGCAAATACCACAACGAGATTAAGTAGAGCTATAAAACCAGCTAGAATCAAGAACAAAGGATAAATCCGCAAGGATAAAGAATCAGTTCGGCTTTTCGAAGTCGTAGTCTGCTCCAACTTCACTTTTGTAATGGCCAAACAATTAACTATCATCAGGAACAAAGAAAAATAAATTAAAAAACCCTGCCCCCAGATATCAATTCCAAAATAAGAAAAAATACTGATACAACCACTACCAATGCTGTTTATTGCTAAAAATTTATTAGTAAACCTTTTAAAGAAACGAATATCAAAAGCAGACTCCGCAATATCCCAACTGTTTGCAGCGTAAATAGGTATTATACCAACAAATAAAAAGGTATAGATTAAAGATAATATTTTGGATGGCCACCAACTAAGAATTAAATATAATGCGGCGAGTATTATAGAAATAATCTGAGTCAAAAGTATGGGTTTTTTATCTGTCGTTTCGAGAATTGGGATTAAAATCCACATCACTAATACAGAAATAACTCCAGAAAATATAAAATAATAAGGCAAACTAGAACGAGGAAAATTACTTATATAAAGAGCTGTTGAATAAGAGCTTAGAAGCGCACCTATCGCAACTGACGTTAAAAGAATAACGGATACTAAGTAAAAATTAATCTTATCTTTATCATTCATTATCCTTACTCAATTTAGTAAAAAAACGAATTTTTCCGAGTTCTTAAGTTAATTTTGATTCTCATAGAACGAAAATCAAATCCTTTGAGATTTGAATATTGCTTTTAAATTATAGCTCAACTCAAAAAGAAAGAGAGCTCGCTTTAACTGACTACAGAATAGTACATTAAAGCCTAGGGGCCGCTTGAAATCTATTTAAAATTAGCATTAAATGGTTAGAATGTATCTAGAGAAACGGATTTTATTAGCGGACCCTTGACATGTGCAGCTTGTAACAGGCAGGTAGGGAATAACTGGATAGCTATTACACAAGGATGCGGTATTATGACAGGAAATCTAACAATTGCATCATTCCTTAAAAGCTTAGTTGCTTTGGCACTTCTTTTCTTCATTGTCATGTTAAGTGGTTGTAAGCTAGTGGATCAAGTTAAAGAAAGCACCAATGCAATTGGCAATAACCGCCAAGCCGTGGAAGATAGCACCAAAGCCATCGCCAGCAATCATCAAGCAGTCGAGCAAAGTACTGCAGCAATTAATGGCAATAGCCAAGCGGTCAACCAAAGTACAGCTGCTATCAACAGCAACCGCGAAGCCGTCGAACAAAGTACAACTGCAATTAATGGCAACCACCAAGCTGTCGAAACCAGTACAAAGGCCATTGAGGCCAATAAAGTAGCAGTTGAAGAAAGCAGTCGTGTGATTACTGCCAATAAAGATGTTGTTGAGCTAAGCTCTAAAGCTATCCGCGAAAACCATGATGTTATTCAAAAAGCCAGTGCGGCTATCGACAATAATCAAAAAATCATCGCTCAAAGCACAACAGCAATCCAAGCCAATATTAATGCTATTGAGCAAAGTTCTGCCACGATTAAGAAAAATGCTGCGCAAATTCAAGAATTGTCTGGTATGTTAGATAAAGTCAAACTCAGTCCTGCTGCTTTAAATTTAATAATGACGATTATGGTAGTTAGTCTCTTTCTCATTCCCTTTTTAATGATTTTGTTTATGTGGCGTATTCATAGAGATATGGTCTTACTCCGATCCTCTGTAAATCGTTGAGTCTCTTGCGCAAAACTGAAGTGACACGAAGAAATGGAGCAGTAAGATAACAAAACTAGGGTATTATTTTAGGTGGCGGCGGTTACTCCACTACCCGCCACTGTAACAAGCAATTTAATGAATTTTTTCACCCTCAAGTGAGGGATTAGCCTTTTTTAGAGATATCTAAATTAGTTATCTAAAACAATACGATAACGTGCTTTTCCGGCTCGTAAATGCTCAACTGCCTTATTGACATCTTTCATAGCATAATGCTCTGTTAAAGGCTGAATGTTGTGGCGCACACAGAAATCAAGCATATCGAGAGTGGTCGCAGGACTTCCAAGTGGGGAACCTGATAAACTGCATTGAGGAAAAATTAGCGACATCACTGAAACAGGAATAGGCTGCGGAACAACACCCACTATATGCAATCGTCCACGTGGAGCTAGCATACTGAGATAAGCTGGCCAATCAAGATTCGCATTAGCGGTATTCAATATAAAATCGAATCGCTTAGCTAGTTTCTGAAGCGCCTTGCTATCATTGCTATTCACCACATAATGCGCGCCCATACGTTTGGCTTCAGCTTCTTTAGCCGCTGTAGACGAAAACGCAGTCACTTCACATCCCCATTTATTAAGAAATTGCAGCGCCAGGTGACCAAGACCACCCACTCCAATCACAGCCACGCGGTGTGTTGGACGAATATCAAATTGTCCAATTGGGTTAAATACGGTGATACCGCCGCATAATAAAGGACCAGCATCACTAGCTTTCAGCTGGTCAGGCAAAGGAGTTGCCCAGACTGAGTCGCAGCGCACCAAGTCTGCAAAACCTCCGTGCCTTCCTACAATGGTATGTTCTGTTGTGTCGCAAAGATTATGATCGCCGCGAAGACAGTGATGGCAATACATACAACTTCCACTGAACCATCCAAGCCCTACCCGCTGGCCAACCTTTACATTTTTAACGCGATCCCCTATTGCACTGACAGTACCAACTACCTCATGCCCGGGAACAAGAGGATACTTGGCCAACCCCCATTCATTGTCGATCATTGAGAGATCCGAATGACAAACACCACAGGATTCTACTTTTATGTCGACCTGTTCGGGACCAATTTCACCTAAATTATACTCAAAAGGTGAAAGTTGACCGGATTTTTTATGAGCTGCATAAGCATGAACTTTAGCCATAGAAATCTTCCTTGAATTAGTTGTTTTAAGACTGGCATAGCATGCAGTACCTGTCAAACCAGTTCTTATCTAGATTAGTTACCCTGTGCGGCCGAATTTGATTGCAAATCCTCTCGAAAAGCTTTGTTTCGGTCATTAGAAATGGCTACTCGAGGCCTGAAAAGATTAGGCACTTTAACAATCATTTTAGGGATGCCGACTTTTTCAAGCACCTCATTACAATCGGCAATTAAACTGAGATCAAAGTGACCATTAGTAAATATAAGTTTTTTACGCACAAATTCTTTTACATACTCTACATAATTAGATAATTTTCCAATTTTTTCCATGTATTGAAGAATAACTAACGCATGGTCTTTTTTATGCATTTTTAATGCATAGAAAAATGGGTCCAACCCATTTTTTTTATGACCTTGGAAATTATTAAAGGAGGGTTTAATGCAATGCAGAAAATGCACTAAATAACAGGAGGAAGCATTATCAATCAAAGTGAAAATAGGTGCTCTTTTATTTCCATCTTTGAAATCTAAGCAAGGTGTTGTTAGAAGCAGCTCTAAAGCAGCTAATCGATTTTTTACGTCTCGAGGAATTCTATCCAGCGAAGTACCCAAACAAACAAGATGCAGTGCAGTTCGGCCTGACATTGCTTGCTGAATCGTTGTATCCATTTTAGGATTCTGGAGTAACCTCTTCAAAACAGTTGCTTTGCCCAAATAGGCGGCCATCAAAAGTAAAGTGATGCGTTCTTGCTGCCCAAGTGGTATGAATTGTCCATCTTTTACTTTTAAAATCGGCAACGGCAAATGAGAAAAAGAATCATATTTTATGATACTTTTATTGTGTAGCAGGTCATAAAGAGGTTTAGTTATATAAGCAGTATCTTCTTTCGAAATACCTAAGGGACTAAGATCATAAGGACAGTTTGCAAAATTATAAACAACAGGATGATAGTAATCTTTATTCGCTTCAAAAATTTTCTGAGCAGATCTGAAGTTATCTGAAGGGTGTAAAAAAAACGGTTTAAAGCCAAATTGATAAGTGTCACCATAGCTAACCAATAATTGCTCATCCTCAAACATATCTTTGGCAGCAATAACCAACATTTTCTTTTTCTTTTCTCTAAATTCGACATTTTCCTGAGCGGTTGAATCATTAATAAAACGAGAACCATTTCCCTGATATTTTGCATCAAGTATTTTTTGCTTGTGTCTCAAAAGCATAAAATAATCTCTGTCTCTCTCCCCATCATTATCTTCCTCATCGGAAACTTTTTCACCGGTGTACTCGAATAAAACCGTTCCCTTTTTGATGAAACTCCTCGCATAAACACCGTAATGAGTTTGCTGCGATGAAATGATATCCACAGGCGCAATGTAAACCAGATCTGGCCTATCTTTTTTGCCCGCTTTGTAATGAAATTTAACGCTAACCCCTTTCACTGATAAGTTAATCGAATTCTCTAACTCTTCAATGGATTTATTATCATCAAGATAGAAAATTGGTGTAGGACTTTGTGCAGGCATTGTCCTAGGAAAACTGCTATCTTCTGTCGCCAATTCTTTCTCTTTTTCCTTCTCCTCATCATCGTCATCGATAGTCAGTGTTGGTACTTGCGCATTTTGTAACTCTCCTGGCTCCCTTGTTTGAGGCAAGATTAGATCCGGCTCCTCATCATCAATAGTAATAAATTGTAGGTCTGCACTGCTGATCTCTGTTGTTTGAGTCAGAACTCCTTTCTGTTGTTCCTCATTCAGCGGCGAAAATATTGATGAATATAGATTAGGATTCAGTTGCGTGAGTGATATATCTTCTGTTTGAGAAAACATTAACTTCAGTAGCTCTTCCATCGGTATAGAAGATAGCGATTCTTTAGAGCTATTAGCTTGTCTAGTAGGAATTTCTTTTTGCTTTTTAGGCGCTTTTTGCTGATAGAATTCTTCCTGACTAATTTCCATTACTCCCTCTTCTTCTAAGCTTTGCTGCTTACCTAATTGGCCTAGCTCTAATTCGCTTGCTTTTCTTTTGCCAGTACTTTCGTTTTTAGATTTCATAGGGGCTTATATTGATCAATAAATTACAAATTTTAACATTTTTTTATTAAATGAAGCTTAAGCATTGATGTTCTAGAAATAACCTCCTTAACCTAACTATACTTTTCCTCAAAGGGATTGCATGTCCATTGTAATTTTGCAACTATCTATTAATAGGCTAAAACAAAAACAGATGTTGTTAGAGGAAACCAAATTAGCGATGATTACGTTACATAATGTTTCCAAATCCTTTGATGGCAAAGCCTCTTATTCGGTTAGAAACATTAACTTATCTATTGTCGATGGAGAAACCTTAGTTTTAGTTGGCTCATCAGGCAGCGGAAAATCCACCTTACTCAAATTAATAAATCATACACTTAAACCGACTTCCGGCTGGATAGAAATTGACGGTAAATCAATAGAAAAATATCGCAAAGTCCAATTACGCCGCTCTATGGGATTCGTATTTCAACATACTGGTTTATTTCCTCACATGACTGTGGCTAAAAATATATCCATTGTCATGCGATTGATGAGAACGCCAAAGAAACAATGCGAGCAACGTATCAACGAATTATTACAGCTCGTTAATCTAGAACCAGAAAAATACTATAACCGCTATCCCGATGAATTATCAGGAGGCGAACAGCAGCGAGTTGGCGTAGCACGAGCTTTGGCAGTCAATCCCAATTACATTTTAATGGATGAGCCTTTTGCTGCTTTAGATGCCATTACTCGAGAGGCATTGCAAAATGAAATCATCGCCTTAAAAGAAAAAATCAATAAAACAATTATTTTTGTAACACACGACATTAATGAAGCCTTTCGTTTAGCAGACCGAATTGCCATTATGCATGAAGGTTATCTTGAACAAATTGAAACAAAAGAAGAAGTATTGGCTCACCCGGCTACCGACTTTGTTAAACAATTACTTAATAATAAAACAAATAATTAAATGGATAATTACTGGGATTTTATAAGATCACATTTATCTGAATTACATACCAAGTTAATTGAGCATATCTCTATATCTGTCTCGGCGATGCTCATAGCGATCCTAATTGGCCTGAGTTTAGGGCTTCTTATTACACGCCTGCCCAAATTAAGAGGTTTCATACTGGGTATGACCAATATTTTTCAAACCATACCCAGTATTGCATTGCTTGGTTTTTTAATTCCTTTTGTCGGAATAGGATTGATTCCTACGCTGATTACTCTCATTGTCTATGCTTTATTACCCATTACCAGCAACACTTATACGGGTTTAAAAGGAGTTTCGCCTATCTACCGTGAGGTTGCCAATAGCCTGGGTTTTACACGATGGCAACGCTTATATCTTGTTGAGCTCCCTCTTGCATTGCCGGTTATCACGGGGGGCATTAGAACCTCTATGGCAATGACAATAGGTATTACCACAATCGCTGCTTTTATAGGCGCTGGAGGCTTAGGCGATTTTATTACCCAAGGCTTATCACTCAATGATCCTGGACTCATTTTGCTAGGGGCAATTCCTGCTGCTCTACTTGCCTTAACTATCGATTACGTTATAGCAACTCTCGCTGTTTTATTATCGCCACGACGACGTTTAAAACTGCGTTTTAAAAAAACAAAAATTATCTTAGTAAGTCTTATCGTTGGCACCCTGATTTTCATTGTCACTTATGATTCAATCTCTTTCGCTAAAAATAGCAAAAATTCACTGGTCATAGGAACCAAAAATTTCACCGAACAATATTTATTAGGTTATTTAATGGCAGAATTACTGGAAGCCAAAACTGATTTGCGTATTATCAAAAAATTTAATCTCGGAACAACGACCATATTACAAAATGCTTTGCTAGCCGGCCAAATCGATATTTATCCTGAATATACCGGTACTGCTTATCTGGTAGTACTTAAAAAAAAACAGGTTATAAGTCCACAAGAAACTTATAGCTTTGTTCGCGAAGCTTACCTGAAAAAATACGATTTACTATGGTTAGAACCTTTCGGCTTTGATAATAACGAATCATTAGCAGTCAAAGAACAATTTGCTCAGCAATATCATTTAGTGAATTTAAGTGATTTAACCCAGCTCAACGATCAACTTATCCTCGCTGCCACAGCCGAGTTTCTTAAGCGCGCGGATGGTTTGCCAGGCCTCACTCAAACTTATCAACTTAGTTTTAAGAAAATATTACAAATGCAACCAGATCTCGTCTATCAAGCGATTCAGAATGGTGATGTACAAATTATCGAAGTCTTCACAACCGACGGCAGAGTTCCCGAGTTTCATTTACGCATATTAAAGGATAATAAGCATTTTTATCCACCTTATTATGCTGCCCCTATCATCCGTAATTCTGTTCTTAAAAAATATCCTCAAATTGCCTTGGTATTAAGGCCTTTGCTGGGAAAAATTGATAATAAAACCATGCAACATTTAAATTACTTGGTGGATGTAAAAAAAATGAATCCGCAAACAGTTGCCCATGATTTTTTAATGAGTCAAAAACTCATTTAAATGAGCCATCACAGCAAAATTTTACTCCCGAGACTGAGGTTTTTTTCTCAATTCCTTAAGATGACCTTGCTTGGATTTTTCATCCAACATTCTTTGCTTAGAACGTCTTGAGCGTCTTTTCTTTTGCCGTTTTATTTTTTCTACTTTTTGCTGCTCTTTTGTCTTTTCGTCGCTGATTATGGAATGTAATTTTTCGCAAAGACGCATTCTTGCAAAATAGCGGTTATCTTCCTGACTCCTGGATTCCTGGCACTTGACTTCCAAGTTCGAGGGGAGATGCTTTAAGTAGACCGTCGAAGCTGTCTTATGCAACTTCTGCCCGCCCTTACCACTGCCCAGGATAAATTTTTCGATGAGTTCGGCTTCACTGATATGAAGCTTTACCATCCATTCGGCCAATTTGTCCCATTTGTCTTTGTTAATCATGTACCTTTTTATTCTCCAACAGGTATCGATAGCACTTCGAATGACTCTCAATATTCGCTAAATACAAAAGTGTAAAATATGCACAACAACGTTCCCTTTCAAGCATTTATGCCTTTTGATCCTTTTGTAAACTGACAATAACCTCCGGTTAAATTTCAAAAGTATTCTGACGCGATAAAAGGCCTTTAATTCCAAAGCAAATGGGCAGAATGTTGTACTTTTATGAAAAAACCTTTATTACATCGATCGCAGTAATGTTCTTCCTTTTCTAAATCGATTAGGATTTCTAAAGGGCACTCTTCTATGTTGTATAGATACATTGCACAATTACCCGCTTCACTTTGAAGCTCAATTTCATTACCACATTTACAGTGAACTAATAGGCTGTCATACAATCCCATGAACTTTGCTCCTTTTATGTCCTAACGCAATTTTTAAGAAAAAAAAACGTTGTTTATCACAAACGATATCTTGATCTGGTTATTCCTTCAATAGCTCGTCTTTTCCATTATTCCCAAGATATTCACCGTTTCAGCGTCTATAATGAACAAATACCGTGAGCATTTATCGAAGTGTTCTCTAAAATGAACCTATTTATCTTGGTTTTAACTCAGGACGAACTACCTTTCAAGGAGAAGAAATGACATTAATGTGAAGTGTGATATGAAAAGGCAATCGATTAAAATACTGAGAATTCTTTTTTTAGCTCCCTTATTGGCATTTACCTCTCCCAATTTCGAGGAAAACGCACCGCCTTCGCTAGCGGACCATCTCCCTTTAACGAAATCGCACGATCCTGTCGATGGGGGTTGGCTGCCTGATCTTACTGGCTTGCCTGATAAAGCTCAGATTGACCTCCTTACTCAACAGGTCATTGACGTCATGAAGGAAGAAAGCGATAGCCAGTGTAACGCGATACATCCTCATCTGAGGCTGCTTATGTTCCAGCATTTTGCTGTTTATCAACAGATAGCCAACGCTCATCATATTTATTTTGACGACCAGACTGCCTATAAATGGGCGCATCTTCTTGCTATGATCCTCAAAGAAAGCAGCGGAGATTCAACCAATGTCACGGAAATGAATGGTTATTCCATATCCACTAATGAAGCTAGAACAGATTTAGACCACTGGAAAAATATCTTAGAGCTTACATTACAAAATCGAATTAAATTGAATCATCAAACCAATTTTGGCTTAACTCAAACCTCAGCCGATCGACTATTTAGTGCGTTTCATTTAGCTCAAAATCAAAGTTACGATACGGAATTTTTAGAGGGACATGAAGGCGCTTTAACACCAGGAAAAGTACATTTAAATACAGCCATCGCGATTAGACGACTAATTTGGTTTTACCAAGACTTTGCTCAAGGCCGCATAGCGCAAACGGATAAACGTATTCATGAAGAAGATATTAATTACCCTGAATATGTTGATCGCTATCAAGCGGGTTTAAAAACCGCTCTCGTCTACTGTGGTACTACTTTTATGTTTCACAAAAAAGGGCAAGATATTCTTTACAGAGAAGCGGGTCCAAAACTTATCAATGCAATGGCTTCCATCGCCTATTGCAAATTAGGGAATGCACAGACAGGTTATGGCATGAATGAATTTGATGAGCAGTGTTATGCAGACTGGGTAACTTTGTGTCCTGCGTTAAATATTGATATCGCTCTTCTTACCCCCCTGAGCTACTTCCAAACCAGAGACGAAAAGCCAATCTGTGAAGAGACATTTAAACGGTTGATTAATAAACAACCATCCTCAGAGAATGGTGAAACAGCAAATTGAACTCAGACTTATTCTCTTCTATAAACGCTTTGATGGCTTGCTGAATTCATAACTATACTTCACCGCAGCTTGTTTTCCGGTTTGCGCAACAGCATAGGGAGTTTTAACGCTAGCTTCTTTAGTCAGTTCTTAATATTCCTTTAATTTTTCTACGTTATTATTAAAATTTTTAATAGATAACTAGGTGGGAACCTTTTTGAAAAGCATCGACGAAATCCAAGTTGAATTAAAAATTATTTTGGATAAATTAACACTTAATAATATGTCTGACTTTATCTCGACTTATGAAATTAATGAAGATAGTTCAGAAAAAAAGGAAGATGTTTTTTATTACCACTTTGTTGATAATAAAATAGTGGTTCAATTTTATTATTTAGACGGTTCTGTAGAAAATTTTGACGTTGAACTAAACGCGGACGATGATCTAACGACAATAAAACAAAAAATAATTTTAAAGGCTATGAGGCTAGGATACATTGGCATTTTAAAAGAATTCAAAAACATCCTTAAAATACTGGGCGATATTGATCGTATGGTTATTGGAAATGAAACTAGCGTTTTATTACAAGAAAAAATTCAAATTTACAACGATAATCTAAGGGATTTAGAGCAATATTTTAGTCGCACAGAAGATCTAAATCTCCTTGAGGATTTAAAGCTAAATAATAGGCTTTCCCCCTTGCCTGGTCCAATAAACACAAAGTCTGTTCAAATTGCAAGTAGTGCACCCGCTAGAGAGCGTTTTTATCGCCGATCTCAGGACGGTCATTTGTGTTATAAAACGCATGCTGATGGCAAAAAAATAATAGGCTGCAAATTATCAGAAGTAAATAAGAAAAAATACGATAAAACTGAAATTTTAATAGCCATAGATGAGAACCAACAACTTCTAGTTAATATCGAAGGAAAATTAGTAATTATAGATCCTTCCATTGAAGATAAGAAAAAAATTGCCTTCAAGATAATAGAGGGTAAAAAATTTAACAATCAAGAATTAAGAGCGATACTTGAGGCGATAGCAGTCAAAACAGGCACCAAATATAATTTAAAATATGAGTTAAACCGCTTTGGTGAAAATGTTAGTGATGTGTTAGCAGAGGACGGTGACCCTTACAGTGTAGGGGCAAATACTTCACGTGTAGATAGAGTTATTTCTTATATACCCAAAAAAAGCAGCTCCCGTACGAGTTATATCCCTACAAAAAGAAATAATAAAAATCTCAATGAATTAAGAGATAGGATATTAGTCCATAAAAATAAAGTGGTTGAAATATTAGTAAATCAATTAGCCTTGGAAAAATTTGATTGGCTTAATGTTAATAGAGAGCAACTGAGAGCTAATTATCCCTGCCTCATAATTACCTTTCCTGCCATTAATCTGGAAGGTTTAGGAAGAGTGGACTTTAATCGCGACGGTAAGGAAATTCCAAAGGGCTATCCTGAATTTATTACTCATTTAATGATTGCTCAAATTAATTTGAAATTAAAGGCGAAAAACCTCTATCCCCTCATAGAAAGACGACAAAGTTTTGGTTTTTTAACGCCTACCTTATCTGAGGTTGAGACTGGAGTTAGATTATCACTAGGACTTACACCTAATAAAGAATGGATTGATTGTGTTATAGAGGGAATTAAAGAAACAAATACAGCACTTAATGAGCTAGAGTTTAAAAAAGCTCAAGACCCTTTGTTAGTCAGGAACTTTCTTGGGGGTGAGCTTTGTGGAGAGGCTCATAAATATCTTTTTAATCTATATAATAGAAAAGAAACTTCACAAATTATCACAAGGAAAGAAGTTAGTTCAGTGTTGGAAGTGGCAGCGAAAAAGCCTAAGGTATTTTTATCAAAAACAGATATAGATAGACAAAATCTAATCAAAATCGAAAAAGGAGCACTAAAAAAATACTATTACTTTAATGAAATCGAAAACATTATAATTATCTATGACAAAAGTGGCAATAAATCGATACCTGTAGACAAAAATAAAATTAATTATTTTCTTAAAAATAATTTTGATGAAGAAAAAATCTATTCTTTAAATGATGAGCAGGAAATTTGGTTAATTGATGCCATTAACCATGCAATCCCTAGTTTCGATGAGAAACATAAATCAGACAACGAATTCAATGTTATTTATTCTGAAATCATGTTGGTTTATCTAAAAATTATCAACTCTAATTCTGAATTACCGGATATTTCAGATAGCAATGATCTTGAATATCTAACAAGAAGTTTATGTGAAACGCAAGACTTAGCTGTGAAATATTTATTAAAGAAAAATCCACTGATCACAGAAGATACGAGTGATGAAGACAGTGATAATGAATTCACACAAAAAAATTATTATTCGCCCGCCGGAATGAGTGCACTATTTGCTCCGCTCTATGCTGCCAGAAAAGTTTTTAACTCAAAAACCAATATGGCAACGCCTTATGGATGCGATTTATGGAATTACTTTGAAGTTGCACTAACCTGGAATAAGGCTTTAGATATAAATCAATTTATTCGATGCGACTGGACTGAAGAAATGTATAAGAGAAATTCTTTCAAGATAGTGCACCAAAAGTTAGCTGAGGATGCTAGCTTACCTCCGCTGAACTATTTGGCCGGTCAAATCTGCTTTAAACATATTATTCCTATAATTTACGCGCATAAAATTAAGGGGAAAAAACTAGATATCCAGGAAATAATAGTTCAATGCTTTGATGAAATTTCGCAGGAATTAAAAATCAACTCCAAACACATTGATCATTACCCCTCTCTACAAGAAAATCTTAATGATATTCTGGAAAAAGGGATAAGAATTATTAATGAATTTTCTCTTACTTATATTAATGAAAAAACGATAGATAAATTGCAAAAACCTGTAGTTTATTATGCTGATAATAATCCTTGCATTAATAAGGAAAATATAGAAGTTAATACTGCTGTACAGGTACTAGCTAATCTTTTAAAAGAGAGTGTTCATCCTCAGGTTTTTGTATTGGATACCACCTCCTCGACCACTGACCAAATTCAAACATTTATAACCGAATTTAATAAACAAGATAAAATTCCCATTCTTGTTACCGCGACCAGCATGGCTAAGCACCATGAACTTGGTTTGGATTTATGGCAAGGTGGTATAAATAAGGCTTACTTATCAGCTAGATGCACCCAAGATAAAGAAAAGGTAGAAGATTTTTCGCGCTTTACTAGAGAACTAAAGAGTGTAACTCGCAGCACTGAATCGGGGTTAAGCCGTTTTGCTAGACGGTTTATTCGAGAAAAATTACATACCACATTCATGAGCACAGAGTTGCAACGAGAAAGAGCCTTTTTTCCTTCGATAAAGAAAGAAAAACTAAAAAACAAAGAGAGAAATAATAACTCTAGCCTAAGTCCTAGGAATTTTAATCGAGTTGATTAATCTGAGATATGACTACGCTTCTCGTCTAAATTTAAATAATTAAAATCTTAGCCCCGGGATTGGCTTTTACCCAACTAGCCACATACTCGATGTAGTTATTTTTGCCAACAGCAATACATCCACGCGTTGAGTAGGGTAGGTTGTTTAACCAATTTAACCCAACAGATGACTGAGTTGGCCCATGGATCCCTACATCTCCACCGCTATATCCTGACGCTAATTGCTTTGTAGTTGGATAGAGAATTGGAATAAAGACTTTAAATTGACTGGATTTTCTTGGGTACGCTAACCTATATAAACCAATTGGAGTTTTATTATCCCCTGTGTGTTTTTTACCGACGCCTTTATATCCGAGAGCTACTTTAAACGTCTTAATTACAGTGCCCTGTTTACAAATAGTTAAAACTCGCTTAGTGGTGTGTACATTGATTCCGTTTGATAAAGGACAAGTCTTAGTATTAGCGTATAAAACGACAGGAAAAAAAATAAAGATAGTTAAATAAATTGCTTTTATTTTCATACAACTAGATAAATATTATTGATATTGGCCAATAATTATCCCATGATATTGCTCTTATTCCTAGTGATAACAAGCTAAATCTTTCACAATGACCATTAAAATTGTTAACTGCCTATTATTTCTGGTGAGCCTAGTTATTAGATTTGTTAGGAATCTCTAATCGATTTAGAAGGTGTTCCTACCAGCCCTTCTTGCACTCCGGCACTTTGGTTCGAAGGGCTAATTTGATTAAGTATTAATATTAATAATATCAGCGGCTTGCGCTCTAATAATTTCCATAACTCGCTGAATATACTATATTTATTGATTTTAGAGCTAGATACCTTTTTAGTTTAGCTATACTCAGTTATGGACTAAAAGTTATGGAGTCGTAATGGGTGACGACCTGCAACAAGAACTGAAAACTCTGAAATACAACGATCATATCTGTTCCATTTATAAAAATGGTAGTGAACAGATAGAACAGCGGACACAATTTATCACTCAAGGTTTAAAGAATGGAAATCGTTGTTTTTTTGTAGCAGCCGATAGTTCGGTTGAAAAAATAATCCAAAGCTTTGCCAATACAGGTATTAACATCGTAGATGAACAAAATCGTGGGGCATTGAAAATATTAACCAAAAGGGATGCCTATCTGAAATCAGGTCAAATAGATACACAATTATTTATGAATTTTTTGTCTAAGGTTGAAACTTTAGCCTTGGAAGACGGTTTTAAAGGCGTGTGGCTTATCGCTGAAATGAGTTGGGTATTAGGTGAAAATATTGATAGTCTGCATTTGATCAAATTAGAGGCGCTGCTGAATGATTTTTTGATTGACAAACGCTGTGTCGTTTTTTGTCAATATACGCAAGATATTTTTGACCTTTCATTAATTCATGACGTATTACTGACACACCCATTGACTATGATTGACGGTTTAATATCTCCCAATCCCTATTTCCAACCGCCGGATCTATTGTTGCGCCCAGAGCAAATTGCCACGATAGAACTGAAAAGATTACGTACAAAATGGTGGATTCGACAGTTAAAACAGTTAAGGGATTCGGAGTTTGGAAGAACTACGTTCAACCGAAGTGAGTTGCATAGAGATAGCCGTTTTCAAGAAATTATTGATAGCCTATTTACTTTCGTTGGAATTATTACAAACAATGGTATTGTTTTGGATGTAAACCAAACCACCCTAGACCTGGGAGATTTGCGACGCGAAGACATTATCGGCAAACCTTTTGTTGATACTTATTGGTGGCTATATTCTAAAAAAACTCAAAACTCTCTTCGAGAGGTTTTACAGCGTGCGAAAGAAGGTGAGATTATACGAGCAGATTTTTGTATCAATTTAACTGAATATCGAATGTTAACTCTTGATATGACCTTTGTTCCAATAATTGATAGTAAAGGACTGGTTACGAAAATAGTAGTTTCTGGAACGGATGTTACCAAACGCTTGGAAATGGAAAAAGCATTACAGGAATCGGAATTACTTTTTCGCCAGTTGGTTGAGACTATTGAAGAGGTTTTTTGGGTATCAGATGCCATGAAAAGCAAAATAATCTACATAAGTCCAGGTTTTGAGAAAATTTGGGGATATACCGCTAAAAATCTGTATAAAGACTCACGCTTATGGTTAGAAGCAATACATCCCGAAGATCGCCAACGTGTTGAAAATTCTTATTATGATATTGATAAAAATTATAATATCACTTACCGCATTATTCGAAAAGACGGTACCCTGCGGTGGATTAGAGCCCGAAGTTTCCAAATAATGAATGAAAATAATGAGAGATATCGTTTTGTCGGGGTAGCCGAAGACATTACAGTTTTTAGAAAATTAGAAGATCAATTCTATCAAGCGCAAAAAATGGAAGCAGTCGGAAACTTAGCAGGAGGTATCTCACATGATTTTAATAATTTACTCGCTGTTATCAAAAGTAACACAGAACTTTTAAAAACAGACTCGGAGTTATCCCCTGAGCAGGCGGGAATAATGGCTGAAATAGATAATGCAACCAATCGAGCAGCTGATCTTACTCGCCAATTATTGCTTTTTAGCAGACAGAAAGAAATGTCACTGGTCCAGAAAGATGCTAATGAAATTATAAAAAACGTAGCAAAAATGTTACAGGCTATCTTAGGCGAGCATATCAAAATAAAATTTAAGCTTTCCAAAAAAAGGCAATTTATTCATGCTGATTTAACAATGATAGATCAAATTCTTATCAACATAATTGTGAATGCACGTGATGCAATGCCAAATGGTGGCGAACTTATTATCGAAACTTGTACTAAACGATTTGATGAAGAAACTATCTTCCAATCGCCTGGTTCAAGAGTTGGAGCCTTTGTATGTATTAGTATAAGTGACACTGGTTCAGGCATACCACCAGAAATTTTACCTCGGATTTTTGAGCCTTTTTTTACTACTAAGGACGTGGACAAAGGCACCGGCCTAGGACTCTCAACGGTTTATGGGCTTTTAAAGCAACATCAGGGTTGGATTAATGTGTATAGCGAAGTGGGTACAGGGACAACCTTTCGTATTTACCTCCCAAAGATAGAGAACACAATCAATGTACAAAATAAATCACAAGACTTCAAAATCGTCCATGGAAATAATGAAACCATTTTAGTAGTAGAAGATGAGAGCACATTACGTTTTGTAATATCTAAAATACTGAAACGTTGTGGTTATCAAATCATAGAGGCAGAGGATGCCTCTACCGCTTCAAAATTATGGCATGCTAATCGCGATAAAATTGACTTATTATTGACTGATTTGATTTTACCCAAAGGTACAAATGGTTGGGAGTTAGCAAAAAGTTTATTAAAAGAATCCCCGCAATTAAAAGTCATTTATATGAGCGGTTACAGCGCGGAGATTGCAAAAAAAGAATTACAATTACAAGAAGGGATTAATTTTTTAATAAAACCCTTCGACTCAAACGAACTTATTAGAATGTTAGATTGCTATTTAAACGTCAATAGATGAACGATTAAAGAGTTCTGATGCGCAGCGGAGTTTTCTGGGGAATATTATGAATAAAATAATATTATTAGTTGAAGATGAGCCGCAAATATTAAAGGTTTTGTATGCCCTTTTTAAAAAAAGAGGTTATAAGGTTTTTACTGCGTCAAATGGCGAAGAAGCCTTAAATACACTAAAAAAAACGCCAATACAAGTGATTATCTCTGATTACCGAATGCCTAACATGAGTGGCGCAGAACTGCTAAAAAGAATAAAAGAATTATATCCAGAAATCATCCGTTTAATTATGAGTGGCTATGCAGACTTTGATATCATTGAAAAAAGTATTAACGAGGGTGCTATTTATAAATTTATAGCTAAGCCCTGGGATACCAATTTTTTACTTGAAACTATTCAAGAAGCGTTTCAACTGTACGCGAGTAAAAACAATGATAAATTCCTTTATACCGACGGAATTTTAATATCTGATAATGATCTACAAAATGCATTAGATAAAAATCAATTCGAAGTTTATTATCAACCTCTTGTTGCTGCAAAGAACTATCATATTGTCGGAGCAGAGGCTTTATTGCGTTGGAGACATCCAGAAAAGGGTTTAATATCTCCCAGCTACTACATTTCGCTTTGTGAAAAAACTAAACTAATTATCCCAATTGGTTTATGGTTATTGAGAGAAGCATGCCAGCAACTGAAGGAATGGCATACTGAAGGTTATAAAGAGCTTAACTTGGCAGTTAACCTTTCTGCCTGTCAAATCAATCATCCAGGATTTTTGGATATGATTAAAGATATTATTTTAGAAACTGGGATTTTGCCCGAAAGCTTGGAATTAGAAATTACTGAAAGCGTACTCCTAGAAAATCATGAAAACATTCTTAAGGATTTACTAGAGATGCGAGATTTAGGCATAAAACTGTCCCTAGATGACTTTGGTACAGGATATTCTTCTCTTAATTATCTTAATAAATGCCCATTTAGCACAATAAAAATTGATATGTCATTTATACAAGAGATAACAAAACCTAAAACCTTAGAAATCGTTACTATGACCATTAATTTGGCAAAAAAACTTAATTTAATAACGATTGCTGAAGGCGTAGAAACAAGAGAAGAATTAGAACAATTAAAATCAATAAAATGCGATATAATTCAAGGATATATTTTTAGCAAACCGATTCCAAAGGAAGAATTCGCTCTGCTATTGGCGAAAGGAGGAACTTTTAGTCTTTAAATTGCGATCAATAGTTATGATAAAAAAGACTATTCCTGGAGAGGTCCGGCACGATCAAAATGTTAACTTATAATATCAAACCTAATAAATTCAATGATTGGAAAACAACAATGTCTACAACCAATTGAGTCAAGTTTTAGGGTGCAAAATCGTCTCTCCAAATTTGGGTTAAACCTTCACGAAAGGTAGGATATTTGAGAGTGATATGAAGCTCCTTTTTTATTTTCAAATTAGAAACACGGCGGTTGTTGCTATAAAATTCTTTCTCTAATGGTGATAGCGAGGCCTCTGACCATGGAACTAAAGGAGGTGGTTCTCGCTGGAGCAAAGAAGAAGCATAGTGCTCTACTGTATGCAAGGGTGCCGGCTCATCATCTGATACATTATAAATAGATAAGTTGTTAATGGAGTTCATTGAGGCTAGAAGAACAGAGACGATATCCTCAACATGAATACGGCAAAAAACCTGTTCTTTTTTGTATATACTTTGTTTTTTTCCACGTTGCAGGCGTTCAAAAACATTTCGACCAGGACCATAAATCCCGGACAGCCTAAAGACCTGAAGAGGTAATTGATTTATTTTTGCAAACGAGAGCCAAGCTTGTTCTGCTTGTAGACGCTGTATAGCTGTTGGAGTATGAGGAATGCACATCGATTTTTCATCAACCCATGCTCCCTCATGATTCCCGTAGACCCCGGTGGATGAAAGATAGCCCAACCATTTAAGTTGACCAGCTTGTTTTCTTATCATGTCCCCGTATTTTATCAACACGGAATCACAAGGGGAGTTTGTTGGGGGAATAGAAATTAAAATATGACTCGCCTGACTTAGATAATCTTCGATATTAGGGGAATTAAAATTAATCAGTTTGATTCCTTGAGTAACCTCTAACTCTTCTTCATCTAAACTACGCTTTGTTCCGATTACGTTAAAACCTTGTGAAATTAGCTTGGAGGAAAGGACTTTGGCAGTATATCCAAAGCCAAAAATTAAAAAATAAGGTTTCATAAACTACTCTTCTTTTTTAGAGTTGGAATAAAATTACAAAGCATCCACCATTAATTTTTTAGTGGCTTCAGAGCCAAATTTCTTTTAATTGTAAAGGGAATGCATCGGTGATGTTTATAACAATATAACACATTAGCTCTTCTCTAATATAAACACGTCATAATTAATCCATCCAAATTATAAGAGCCTACTTCTATAAAAAGCCTCTCGTTTGTGATGTTGTTTTTCCAAGAAACTTTTCATATCATCAACCGGAGCGATGGAGGTATGGAGAGAAGAGTTTGAACAAAAAAAGCTGGATTACACTGACTATTTGGATTGTTACTTTTCAAGTAATCGGATTTTTATTAGGGTTATTAACGCAATCCAATCTTCACTCTTGGTATGAGGGCTTAAATAAATCAACGCTCACTCCTCCAGGCTGGGTATTTGGAATTGTTTGGACAATTTTATATGTGCTTCTTGCAGTTGCAGGATGGGCGCTTTGGCGACAACGCGAAAATATCGAGATACGCGCTGCCTTCTATTTCTATATGGCCCAACTTTTGATGAATTGGGCATGGACGCCACTTTTTTTTCAATTCCATTGGATTGGTTTTAGTTTGATCTGGATCTTGATAATGACCTCTTTAACCTTTCTTACTATTTATTCAATTAAAAATAAAAAAAATGAGATCCGTTTATTGCTTGCTCCCTATTTTATTTGGTTGCTTTTTGCAACTTATTTAAATTATGCGATATGGTTACTCAATTAAAGGGGCTTCAATGAATATTTTAACTGTCGCCTTATCTGCACTCATTTAAATTTTCATCTTAGGCCGAACCCTGCTTAATCCGCCATCGACAGCGATTACTTGTCCTGTTATCCAATTATTTTTGGGATTTAAAAGAAATAAAATTGCTTGTGCAATATCTTCAGGTTTACCAATGCGACCTAATGCATGCATAGCCTTTGATGCATGATGCATAACTTCGTTTTTTATTAATTGAGTGGTTAAAGATGAGTCAACCATGCCGGGAGCAACTACATTAAAACGCAGGTTATTGGTCGCATAAGTTGCTGCGGCTGATTGAGCTAATCCAATAATACCCGCCTTTGCTGCAGCGATTGCCTCATGATTAGCTAGCCCTACTAAAGCAGCTGCAGATGCAATTAATACTACAGAGCCTCCTTTCTTCATGTAATGTCCAGCAGCATGCACTGTTGCGAATGACGTGGTTAACGAGGCGTCAATGACACTTTGGTATTGCTCTTTAAGGGTTGTATGTGCCGGTTTTAATAATAAAGAGCCACTGCAATTAAGCACACCATCGATAGTTCCTGCCAGTTGAAACGCTTCCTTTACCGCATCGAAATCAGTAGCATCTAATAAGATGTCCGGATTAATTTTGGTTTTGTCTCTAGCTGTAGTAAAAACGCTATCACCTTGTGCCTTTAAAGCGTTGGTCACTGCTTGCCCAATAGAACTACTTGCAGCAATTACTAAGTAATGAGCCATTGTCTCTCCTTGATATTGTCAACATTAGATAATTTTGTTTTTTATCATCAGCTAATTATGTTAAGTTTATTCCTTCGCATGCATTTGAGAAAGGATTTATTTGTCGAAACGGATCGCGGTTATTGGCTCAGGTATCTCGGGTTTGGTTAGTGCCTATTTACTTAGTGAACGCTACGATGTTTCATTATTTGAGGCAAATGATTACCTTGGTGGCCATACGAATACAGTTTCGGTCGATATTGAGGATGAACAATACTCTATTGATACTGGGTTTATTGTTTTTAATAAGAAAACCTATCCCAATTTTTTCAAATTAATTGAGAAACTTAATATACCGATTCAACTGAGTGAAATGAGTTTTAGTTACCGCTCAATAAGTAGCGGTTTCGAATATAATGGCCATAGCTTGAACACCCTGTTTTCGGATCGTCGCAATTTATTCAAACTAAGTTTTTATCGCTTTATCAAAGAAATACTATTATTTAATGATGATGCTAAAAAATTCCTTGCACAAGCTCAAAGTAAAGATATTTCAATTAAAGAGTTTTTAGAACGCCACCAGTACTCAGATCAATTTATGGAATGTTATCTCATCCCCATGATGTCAGCCGTTTGGTCGAAAAATAAAGAAGATACTTTGCATTGTTCTGCTCATTTTATTTTCAAGTTTTATGCAAATCATGGCTTACTGGATTTATACAATAGACCTCCGTGGTATGTTATTACTCAGGGTTCAAAAAGCTATATTCCATCGTTGATCAAAAAGCTTAACGACCGAATTTTCTTAAATACTACAATTGAAACGATACAGCGCGCAGCAAATCATGTGGTTTTGAAATCCGAATTTAATGAGTCCATTTTCGATTGCGTTGTCATTGCCACCCATAGCGACCAAGCTTTAAAACTTCTTTCACACCCTACTGAAGAGGAAATAAATATCCTTTCAGCAATAAAATTTACAGAAAATGAAGTGGTTCTTCATACTGACGAGCAGATTATGCCTAGACGAAAATTATCATGGGCCAGTTGGAATTATTTAGATAATGGGAGCTCATCTCCCTCGCTCACATACTACATGAATCGCTTGCAATCGATTCAATCACGCACTAATTTCTTTGTATCAGTAAATCTTGCAGGGACAATTGACAGTAGCAAAATTATTCAGCGTTTTACGTACGCCCATCCTTGTCTTGATCAAGCTGCGCTGAAGGCCCAACAACAAATTAAATTGATAAATGGAACAAATAAAACCTACTACGTTGGAAGCTATTGGGGCTATGGTTTTCACGAAGATGGTGTGAACAGCGCAATCAATACATGCAGACTAATTGAGGAACTAGATGTTTGAGAACCTTATTTTTACTGGAGAAGTGAGGCATCGGCGCTTTACCCCAAAGACGCATCAATTTTCCTACAAATTATTTATGTTTTGTTTTGATATTGGCGATCTACCCAATTCATTCAAAGACATAAAACAAGTTTCAATTGAGAAATTTAATTGGTTCTCCTTTCGTCGTATAAATTATCTGAGTCATCCCGAGATTCCTCTGGATGAATACGCAAGGCAACTGGTTGTTGCAAAATTTCATACCTACCCGAAAGGAAAAATATACTTATTAACTCATCTTACCTGTCTTGGCTATTGCTTTAACCCCATCAGTTTGTATTTTATTTTTGATGAAACCAATCAACAGTTGGATTATTTGATTATTGAGGTCACTAACACTCCATGGGGCGAAAAACATAACTACGTGCTGGAAAGTTCAGGCAAACCAAAAAATGATCTGTACCATTATCAATTTCAAAAAGAATTGCATGTGTCTCCATTTATGGCTATGAATTATGAGTACCAATTTAATCTTAAGTTAAATAAGCGAGAAATTATCGTCCATATGGAAAATCATATTGATGGGAAAAAGGACTTTGATGCCACGCTCAGGCTCAAAGCATCAGCTCAAAAAGCACCCTTATTTACGAAAGTATTTAAACGTTATCCATGGATAACTTATAAATTAGCTGTTGCAATATATTGGCAAGCATTAAAATTATGGCTGAAAGGTGTACCGTTTCATTTCCATCCAAAAAGGGATAAAAGGACATAGCCAAATGGTTGAGAATAATAATGCGAGATTTAGGCAGGGTGAAGCCCTATCAAAAAAAATCATCCTAAACGTATTAAAGAGAATACAACAAGGAACAATCCAGGTTAATGAAGGTAATGAGAGTCATGTATTTGGAGATATCAATGCAGTTAATGCACAAAATGCCACTCTTCATATAATTCAGCCTCGAGCCTATAAAAAAATACTGTTGGAAGGTTCTGTGGGAGCAGGTAAAAGTTACATCGATGGAGATTGGAGTACAGATGATTTACAAAAATTAATTGAGCTATTTATAAAAAATGACACTTTATTTAATAATATAGAAACCCCTTTTGCGCGCTTGTTTAGCTGGATAAGGACTATTAGCCATAAATTAAAAATGAACACTATACTACGAGCTAAAGATAATATTTTGGCTCACTATGATATAGGCAATGATTTTTTTCAATTAATTCTTGACCCATCCATGATGTACTCCTGCGCACTTTATGAACCATCTGACATCAGTCTGGATGAGGCTGCAAACAAAAAAATACAACGAATTTGTAATAAATTAGAATTGAAACCTGGTGATCATGTTTTGGAAATTGGTACGGGATGGGGTGGTTTTGCATTGTATGCGGCTCAAGAATACGGCTGCAAAATTACTACGACAACAATTTCTGATAAACAATATGCTTTTGTCAAAGAAAAAATTAAACAGCTAGGGTTAGAAAGTCGGATCGAATTGTTGAATCTTGATTATCGTAAATTATCAGGTCAGTACGATAAAGTGTTATCAATTGAAATGATTGAGGCCGTTGGGCATAAGTATTTTGATGCATTTTTTCATCAATGCAATCAGTTAGTTAAACCTCAAGGAATGTTTTTCTTACAAGCCATTGTGATTAATGATCAGGCTTATGAGGCAGCAAAGAATGAAGTTGATTTTATTAAGAAATACATTTTCCCCGGCGGATGCCTGCCTTCAGTTTTTTCCATATCCAAATCCATTGCAACCCAAACAAAAATGCAATTGATATCATTTGAAGATATTGGCAAACATTATGTAGCTACATTAAATGACTGGCATAATAAATTATTAGCCAATAAGCAAAACATTCTTGCTCAAGGATTTACTGAGAATTTTATTCGAATGTGGCAATTTTATTTTTGCTATTCAGGGGCAGGTTTTGAAAGTAATTACATTAGCGTTATTCATGCCTTGTGGCGGAAAAGAGAATGAAGAAATTTCATTATTTATTTCATTTGATCACTTATTATATAGCTTGGTTTTTTTGCATCACATTAGCTGCTCGTGGTTATGCGTGGTTGAGCTCCTTTATCGTTATAGTCTGTGTATTATTGCAAATTTTTTGGCAATATCAAATTCAACATAATACTCATGGGCTTTGGTGTTTGTTAGGATTGGTCATTTTTATCAGCACTCTGATTGATAGCCTGTTAATTTCAAGTGGGGTTATTATTTTTGCAGCAAATCCATTTTCTCCTTATGTTACCTCACCTTGGATGATAACCATTTGGATAAGCTTTACAGTTATTTTATATGCAACATTGGACAAGCTTTTTAGTCATTTAACTCTATTAGGATTATTATCATTCATGGGCTTCACTTTAGCTTATGCAATTGGTGCGAAAATGGGGGCAGCATTTTTTCCTTATGGATATAAAACCTGCTTCCTCATCGGAGCAATTTGGCTGATTTTGCTTCCTTTTGTCGTGTACGTTTATAAGAAAATAATGGATATAAAATGAATGTGATTGCCATCGTCTTTTTTTATCTTGTATTGCAAATGTCTTTCGTGTGGATTGTTTATCGATTATTAAAAAATCCGTCTGTTGTTGATGCTTCCTGGTCAATTGGTCTTATGATGTCCGGATTAATTTACTTAGAATCGATGCCTAAAACACCACGTACCACTGTAGCTAGTGCGCTTCTTATACTATGGGCTTTAAGATTAGCGGGGTATCTCTGGTACACCAGAATTCATCAAGGTCATCTAGATAAACGTTATACAGAACTAAGCAATAATTGGAAAATAAATCAGTCCCTTGGTTTTTTTCTTAATTTTCAATTGCAGGGGTTATTAATTTTTATCATTTCATTTGTATTTTATTTGATTAGCAACTCAAACAGCGCCACCCTGACTCTAACAGACAGAATTGCTATCGGTATGGTCATAGTTGGAATTATTGGTGAAACAGTAGCTGATTTACAACTTTATAGATTCAAAATAGGGCATAAAGGTAGCGTATGCGACATAGGCCTATGGAATTACTCAAGGCATCCAAATTATTTTTTTGATTGGTTGACATGGTTAGGCTTTACTTTGTTTGCCTTTCAATCACATAAGGGATACTTTGGAATTGTTTCACCCCTGGTTTTATATCTAATATTTACCCAGATCACTGGGCCTCTGACGGAGCGCGGATCGGTGCAATCAAGAGGACAAACCTACATCGATTACCAAAAGCAAACATCAATGTTTTTTCCTTGGTTTAAGCGAAAAATCGATTCTGAATAAATGTGGCAAAAAGACTACTCAATCCGCATAGAACCATTCCCCAAATAAAATCGATGAATGTAATTTTCCAGGGCCAATTTGCAAGTATGGAATAGTTGGTAAAATCATAAATACCATAGGTGACTAAACCAAGAATTACCCCTCCAGAAAACGCTTGAAAATAATTGCCCTGGGCTTTTGGAAGTACAAAAAAGAGAATTCCTATAGTGATGCATACATAAACAACCACCGCAGCCCACCATATTGGGGTCATGGCATCACCGGATTTACGCAGCAACATACCAATATTTTGTGCATATATATTTTTTGCAATTAATCCTAACCAAATCATATCCATGATGAACACTGAAATCATCGTCACTAAAAACAAGGTTATTAATTTCATAAACGTTCCTTATCAATTTTTGTGCTTGAATCAGATTTCTAAAACTGATTTGGCACTAGTTTAACATCCCAGATAATTCCAACTAACTCCATCCATTTGATCAATCGCCATAAATAACTGATTCTAATTGCTAGATCGTTTATATTTTGAATGAATTGGTATGTAATCAAATTTTTGTGCCGGACCACTCGAACCACATTCATCATAAGTATTATCTGCACAAAGAAAAAACTCCTCTGCTCCATAATTTGTGGCATGATATAGGGCCTGATCGACAGAGTTAAAATGAATGATTTGATTACCTTTCTGCATAAATTTTTCAGAATCTTTTGAGATTATTTCAACAATATACTCATGCAATTCAATTGGCGAGTAAATTAAAGCAATCACCTTTGATTTGTTTTGAGCATCCTTTACTAATTCTTCGTGCGTCTTGTTTGGCATAATTCATATTCCCATAAAATTGAACTATTTAATTATAGTCTTTAATTTAATCCTATACTTTATAAGCTTAGCATTCCGCAACTCGTGCGTTGGCTGGACAGAATATATACATAACAGGGCATTATGCTTTAGGACGAATCAGCGAGCCTCATACCAAGTTCATGCGAAAAAACTACCATCGATAGAACTAAAAGTTTAATATAGAACATAGCGCTCTCATTGTTGCTTTTGCTCTTATCTGCCTCATTCTTCATCTTTTTTAAAGATAGGAATTTTCAGCAACAAACAATAATTAAGTGTATTCCACAAGGTTGTCGAATAATGGTTTTCAAGCGAGTAGGATTTGCATGCAAATATATGGATTTGAATCAAAATCAAAGCCCCAAAATTTTAAAAGAAATACAACAAAATTATTCTGAAAAAACAACAACCATTAAGTGGCTCGAGTCGAGAAGCAAGGATGAAGTGGAAAAAAAATTATGGGAAATTATCACCCACAATACGCGCTCTGTTTACAATCTTATTGACTATGTGGGACATTTAGTTCCAGAGCAACGAATGGTTCGAATAGGTAGTGATCAACTCCCCGGCTTTACGCATCCGAAACTAAAGTATTTTTGGCAACAAGCAGATGTTTTAACTTTTCTTGAAGAAAAATTTCGTATTGCGGGTGACTTGGCTCGCCAATTAGATGTCCGCCTGAGTATGCACCCTGGGCAATTTGTGGTTCTTGCCAGTACTACACCCGATGTTGTCGAACGCAGCATTGCTGAATTTGAATACCATGCCAATTTAATCAGGTGGATGGGATACGGTAAAATATTTCAGGATTTTAAATGCAACGTGCACATTTCTGGTAAGCAAGGGCCTGAGGGCATTAAATTAATTTTAGGGCGGTTATCACCCGAAGCAAGAAATTCGATTACTATTGAGAACGATGAAATGTCATGGGGTCTTGATGCAAGCTTAGAGCTTGAAAAAAACCTAGCACTGGTTTTAGATATTCACCATCACTGGATAAAAACAGGGGAATACATTCAAGTCACTGATGACCGGGTTCGTCGTGTCATTGATAGCTGGCGCGGTGTTCGACCAGTCATCCATTATTCTGTGACACCAGAGCGCATATTAGACCAGCATGAGACTGATATTCTTCCTGATTTAAATAGGCTACTGTCTCAAGGATACAATAAAAGCCAGCTCAGGCAGCATAGTGACTTGATGTGGAATAGCGCATGCAATGCTTGGGCAGGAACGTTTAGGAGCCATTTTGATATTATGGTTGAAGCCAAAAATAAAAATTTAGCGAGTATACCGTTTGAAATAGCAACACGGCATTTGATAGGCTAATTTTACTCTTCAAAGGCTTGCCCTTTTATCATTTTTACGAGTTCTGCGAACTGTATTAAGGCAAGGAATGAAAACAAATCACACTCTTCAACATCTAGCCCTTGGGCTCTAAAATACCATCACTGCGTTATCTTCTGGATTTCGATAATATTCTTTTCAATCGTCTCGCAAATATCATTTAAAGGTAAATGACTTAACCGCTCTTCTGAAAAAGGATTTTGTAGCTCAATACCAATTTGATCTAATGAAAATAAAGCATAGGCTACCAAACCACTAATGACTGGACTAATCAAAAGAGAAACAGTGACTAAAGCAAATGGCAGAGCCAGTAAAAATGAAAAAATGAAACGCCTAGATTTGACTGCCATCACAAAGGGCATCGGCGTTTTTAGAATACGTTCACAAGCACCTTGGCTGTCAAGAATCAGAGCGCGTTTTTCCTCTGCCTGTAGAAATGAAAAAGAATCCAGTTCATTGCTAAGACGGACTCGATTAAGTTCCTGCGCAATAATTGACGACAAGGCATTAGGCTTGTGTTCTGATTGTTCTAAAATTGACAGAAGTGGGGTATCAACCAAGTGTCTTATTCCCTCAACTGAGGCATCTCCTCGTAAATTATTTTTCATCAGATAAGGAAGTGCTGCAATATAATTTGTTACCTTATTGCTCCAATTCATGTTCCTCGTGCTGGGGTAATTTGAGATAATAATGGCAAGATTCCTGCTTTGATTGACGACGTTTCCCCATATTTTTCTTGCCTCCCACCAGCGGTCATACCCTGCATTCACTCTAAAAACCAATATTAGTCCCATCATCAATCCAGCATACTCAAATGGCCCTATGGGTAAGGATATTGACGGTATAAAATAATAAAGGCATGAGATAAAAGAAGAATAACCAACCATAAATAGCACTTTTTTAAATACTCTGGGTGTCACGGAACCGCTGATTGCAAGCGCATTTTTTAAAAACCCGGGATGTTCATGTCGGTTAACCCATTGTTTTTTATCATTCATATTTTTTTCATACTTATCAAATGGTTCGTGCATTATATAATATCAATTTTTATAATGTTATTTTTTAGGGTTCTAACAAGTAAACCTTCCAAACGTTAGAGACTCTTGAATCACTGTTTGTCTGCGGACCAAGGTCAGTAACCCTTAAAAATAAGATTATGGATTACAGTAGTTGCAATAGGTTGGCTCCGCTTTTTCCAAATCGTCACGCCTTGGTTTTTTTTCTTTATTCTCACAGGAAACACAACCCCAAACCTCAAATCGATGCATTGATGTAGGAGAGTCACATAGGCTGCACGATAACTGTTCTGTTGTGGATACGAAACCAAATCCAGGTGCGCCGCAAGCACTGCAGCAGGTTAAAATGCGTGCGGCCAATTTTTCTGCTAAGGAGGATAATGCTTCCATCCGTGTAGGATTCATCATTGCGCGCATGTCAGTGGCCAAAAGCAATTCATCTCCTTTGGTAAAGCCTATTTTTATTAGGTTATCCAGAAGCTCAAGATCTTGTATGCCTTTTCCAAGAATTTCTTTTGAATGGTTTACTTGAAGAGTTAGTGCGTGGCTTGGGAATTGTACTGAGCGTAAAAATGTCTCAATAGCTGTACCTGGATGCAGAGTCACCATCTTATAATTGGTTTTTGGTGTGACGAGTTGTTCGGCAATAATCCAATCGTTCTTCAAATCAATAAAGACCATAATTTCATGATCACTTGCAAAAAAGGGTATCGATGGATGCGGTCCAAAACTGCCTTCACTCGCAATGCTAAAAAAACAATCAGCAGCAATTGCCGCAGTTCTAGCTTTTAGAATACAGGTTTCATAGGCATTCTGATTCCTAGGGATCTCGCCCGTGAAGGTTCCAAACTGATCCGTATCAAAATCAGATGTAAATAGTTTACAACCAATTTTCTCATGAAATATAGGCTGTATAACCCTTTCTTTTTCATGTTTGGATGCGAGTAAAACATGTTCATTTCTATAATGCATGCTTTTTCCCTATCAACGTGAATCATGGTGAACTAATTGCCAGTAGTTCACCATGATTTAACTAAAAATAGTCTAACCGTGCCACAGCAACATCCGATACAAACATCACCCCTGAATTTTTTTGGAATAAGATTTTCATGCCTAAAGCAATGGTGGCTATTGCCTCTTCAGGTGCCACCGCAATAAACATGACTAGAGTTGCTTTGTCATTAAAAAGAAGCTTTCCTTCATGAAATCCATGATGTCCTTTACCTGAAATATTGCGTAGCAACGTAAATCCGGATAAATTAGCCTCGTTCATCATTGTAGCAATCATCTGCTCCTGTTCTCCTGAAACGATAACTTCTATTTTTTTCATAGGATGTAAACTAATCCCGCTTTCTCGTTTTTCCTGAACTTTAATAATACTCATATAACGCTCCTTTAATTAGAGTGAACTCCAATGGCCTTCTCTACCTAACTGATAGGCGACTTCTTCTGTGGGCTCGATAACCACGAGAGTTACCCAACCATTAAAAAATAAGGTTTTAAGAATATCTTGACGTCCAATAATTGCATCCACTGTTGCTCGCGGGGCATAAACTACGGTTAAGAGACGTTGGGGTTCGTGATAAGAGTCTTCATCGCTTGAATTGACCGATTGAAGCGGTAATCCATGCATTAAATCACTGCCATTACCTTGCATAATACCCAGTTGTCCTGTGACATTATGAGTGATTTTACTGCCACTGCCGTAGTTCACATTATCAAGGGTTGAGAAGAGGTATTGCGTATTAATCCATTCGGCAACAACCATGGGGGCTGTTAAAATCGTCTCTAGCGAGCCGCCATCCTCATCTTGCATCCAGTCGTAGGAGTGAAGAAAACTACGCCCATCTAGATTGATCTGCCTGGTTAACTGACGAGGTCCTATGATAAAAGCCGCATTGCGAGCTAAGCCCCATTCAGGTCTTACCTCAGCCCAATCACTACTGCGTGTTGAGGTTGTTTGAATAGAGTTGGATGACTTTTTTAACCCAAAAGTTTGGCAACGCGCCTGAGAGTTTATAGCTCGTGCAAGACTTAAATCGCGTCTTAAATCCTGCAGCAGCTCTTGATGAGATTGAAGTCTCAAATCAGTCTCATAGAGAGTCATTTCATCGGTGGTTGTGTCGTGCTCCGCCGCATAGAAATGAGTATCATCAGGGATGGTTATGCCACGCTCTGCAAGAGTTTGGCGTACTGATTGATTATTTAGTATCGCTGCAAGAATTTTAGCATTCGAGCCGCCATGATTCCCGCCACAAGCACCACAATCAAGAGCAGATGCATAAGGATTATTTTTAGTGGTGCTGCGATGCCCACAAAATACAACCAGTTTTGCGAAGTTCTGAGTTAACCCCATCATTTTTAATACAGCTTCACCATAAAGCGCTTGCTCCGCAGGAGAGATGCCATAAACGGAACTGGAGCTGTCCATTTGAACGACCGGTTGGGTCGCCAATGTTGGCATTAAGCGACGGCTGAACGCAGTACTTGTTTTGTCACTAAGACTTGGGGCAACGGTCTTTGCTAACATCGTTATACCGCACCATGCGCCCAAAGTTTCCACTAAAGCAAAAGGGGTTGAAAAATTATATTTTAATTCATGATAGACATTCCTGAGGATTTTAAAGCACTCTTTACCCTGCTCGCTTTTCTTAACATAAGGCAGAGCAGAAGAAATGGGTTGCTCTTCAATATCATAGCGCGGCTTCAGTAATACAGGACAGGAGTCTTTACTGGTTCCCGAGTTAAAATCATGAATTCGAGCAGGGACCCCAAAAAAACCAGCAAAGCCAAGTGTTTCATAGGCACCTAGTGGCTCAAGGCTTCGTCGAAATGGTTCGGAGCGTACGTCAATACAAAAAATCAATTGGGCATCGGCTCTTGTTTTGGGTCTTTGAATACTCTTTACTTGAGGCATGAGCTTTCTCAGGAGCTCATGCTGATAGGTTTGTTCTGATACTTTTATTTGTGCCACTATCGACTCAATTAAGGCAGCTTCATTCTTTATACTTTTTTTTTCCCAGCGTGCTTCTGGCCAAAGTGTGGCTGTTAGGACTAAGCGTACCGCGATGAAATCAACTAGTGTTACTGGACAATAGTCATCTGTTGCACTGGAGTTTTTCCACACAGAGCGCCATTTGATATAGCCTGCCCATCCAGGAAGGTAGGTAAAGCTCTCTTTAATAAACGATTCTTGATGCTCAGAAGCAACACCTAACTTATTGAGACATAAGATAATGGTATCCTCAGCATGTTCCGGTAAATTACTTAGCCAAGATTTTGTAGTCTGACATCCTTGATGTAATGAGTTGTCATAGCTGCATAGACTTAAGAACGCGGCATAAAACCCTTTATTACGATTAGGGGCTTCAATCGTTCCTTGCCCCATATCTAAAAATACCCCACACCATTTAATTAATTCCCGATTGACTACTTCAAGCTTTGTAATGGCCTGAGCACAACCAAATAATCGTCTCCCCTCTAAAAGTGCTTCTTCAAAAGGTACGCTCTCTAGCCCTTGCAAGGGATTACAGGCAATAAATGTTTCTAAAGGCCAAACGGGAGCTATGCATTGAGCGGCATTACTCACCATGGCTTGAACATCCGCTCGATGTTGTTTTGGCGCAGCGAAATTAGACATCGACTCTAACTCTCTATTGGTTTGTTGTTTCATGGCATTACTCCTAATCATTGGATGACTCGTCTTAATATTGATAGGTGTTGCGGCTGGCCGTAATAGTTTTGGGATGTGGCTGACTCCCATTTAAGGCGCTCACATACAATTGGCTCCATACTTTAGTACGTTGTAAACCGAGAGCGCTTTTTAAATTCATACCCAGCCATAGGAGTAAAAACAGGGCAAACACCAAAAGATGTATTAGATTTAAATTGGGTAATGCTTTTACTGAGTAAGTTGGGAAAAATGATTCGATAAGATGAATGCTTTCACCGTAAAATAGGCCCACTAAAGAAACGAGGATGGATGCAGGCAGAACTCTTTTGTACAGTGCGCCACCTTTAAGCAACGCATAAGCCAGTTGTGTGCCTGAAATATAAGCAAAGCCAACTAGAAAGGTCGTAGGCTGTAAGGTGAATAGGGATTTTTCACTAACCAGGGCAAAACTTAAAGCACCTGCCAATCCAACCAAGCAAGAAAGAGCAAAAACTAAAGGCGAATGCTTAAGCGCAGGAGTTTTTTCTTTTCTAGCTTTAAGTGCGGAACCTGCATTAAGGAACAGGTAGGCTTTAAATAAGCCATGCCAACATAAGTGAGCCACTGCGGCAGGGAAAAGACCCAAACCACATTGCATCATCATAAATCCCATTTGCGCCAGGGTGGAGTTAGCTAACATACGCTTCATATCGCTTTGCAGCAGCTTCCAGAGGGTTCCCAAAATCGCTGTGAGTGCTCCGATGAGAAACAATACCAGCAAGAGACGCCCTTCGGATAATAATAAAGGGGCAAATCGAACTAAAACAAAACCACCACCATTCACTAAGCCTGCGTGCATTAAAGCAGAGACTGGCGTAGGCGAGTTCAATGAACTGGTCAGCCAACGGTGAAAAGGCCATTGAGCCGATTGAGTCAGCGCACCTAATACAAGAAATGAGATGATGCTGGTTAAAGACAGTAAGGGAATTTGGGTGGCTTGTGCGTTGATGTCCGTTATTGAGCTACTTCCAGTTGCTTGATACATCAAGAAAAAAGACAATAACAGGGCCAAACTACCAGAGCTTAATATTTTTAATGCCAAAGTGCCGGAGTGTTTAGCAGCTAGCCATTCGCTTTTATGAATCATCAAAGAAACTAGCAAGAGATTACTGCAACTCCAGGCCATCCAGAACAACAGGAGATTATCAACAAATACCATCGCAATCGCACTAAAGGTTAGTGCGGTTAATTTAAGAAAATAGTGCTTATACTTTCTATCTCCGGCCATGTAGCGCCTGGAAAACTGATGAACAATAAAGCTGACAAACAAGATTAAATCGCTCATCAATAAAGACAGTCGATCCGCTTTGAGGCCAAGAAATACCGTGTTATTGAGCTGACTTGGCATGTAGAGTATGCCTATAAGGCCACAAATCAGCCCTATTCCAATGGTGAGCGAAGCGAGTTGAGCCCCTTTGAGTGGATTTTTTTTATAAAGAAGGCCATTTATAATGAAACCCAGCAAAGTAATAAGTACCATGAGTATGGGGTAAAAGATTAGGTATTCACTAAAATAAGGCACAGTGCTCTCCATTAGATTTTCAATTAATATTGGAAAAATATAATAGGAATGCTAATATAAGTACAATTAATTATACTTATATTATTTATTAGGAAAGCTAATGTCACTGGATACCGTTACCCTTCAATGTTTTCTGGCAGTTGCAGATACGGGCAGTTTCACTAAAGCAGCCGACAAGGTAGGGCGAACGCAATCGGCCATTAGCCAACAAATTGCAAAGCTTGAGCAGATCACTGAAAAGTCATTGATTAATCGGGGAAAAACATTTTCATTAACCACCGATGGCGAGCTGTTTCTTGGATACGCAAGAAAAATTTTTGAGCTGCACCGAGAAGCGTTAGATAGATTTAAAGAACCAGAACTTGCGGGGGAAATTCGATTTGGCTTACCCGAAGATTTTGCAACAATGGTCTTATCTGATGTACTAGTCGATTTTTCACGACTGCATCCTCGAGTTACTCTCAATGTTGAATGCGATCTAACGCTTAACATTTTTACCCGATTTACCCAAGGGAAATCGGATCTCGTATTACTTAAAACCCATCAACCAGAAACCTTGCTCAAGGCGGTAAACATTTGGAGCGAGGCAGTTGAATGGATAGGGAAACCGGATTTTTTTTCATCAATGGATAGAAACAGTATTATTCCATTAGTCCTGTCGCCTCAACCTTGTGTGTACCGAGAAAATGTTATCCAAACCTTAGAAAAAGCAGGCCTTCGTTGGCGCCTTGTCTACTCAAGCCCCAGTTATGCGGGAAGGATGGCAGCAGTAAAAGCAGGTTTAGGCATTAGTGCGATTCAACGAACCATGATTCCTAGCTACCTAGAATCGATTGAAAATCCCATACTGCCTAAGTTAAATAATATTCATATTTCCTTGCTCAAAAAAGAGGGAGCAAATAAGGCTATAGAATCATTAGAATATTTTTTGTTAAAGCGATTAAGGCATTAGCCCAAAAACTGGATTGGAACAATTTCACATGATATAAAATAAGGTTTTTCGTAAAAAATGGCGCTCTCGGAGGGACTCGAACCCCCTACACCTTGGTTCGAAGTCTGATGCCATAGCATTAAAGATTCGTTATTAATCATCACTTGCGAAACGTCAAGTTACAATACAACTGCCTAGAACTACCTAGAACAGCGGAGTACCGGCACAAGTGAGACACGTTGTGGTCACAAAAGAATTGATCACTTTAATTTATTTTTTTCAGTTCGAACAATTATCCTAGTTATTTCTTGATCTAATAAAAGAAAACATTTTGGTTAGAACGTTTGATACAAAATCAGCGAAACTGGAGTTTTGGTCTGTGTTTTTATATTTACGCAATGTGAAGGGATTTGCCGGCAGAGCAAGTTGTTCGAACACTTAATCAAATCATTGAATGGCGGGTTAAGCCAAAACAAATACGTTGTGATACCTGAGTATATTAGTAAGTTGCTTAAACGATGGGCTGATAAAAGTTCAGATACAGTTGATTTTTATTCAGCCAGGAAATCCGCAGCAAAATGCTTACATTGCCTGAAACTGTTTGTTTTATAATTGCCAAAGCAAAGGAATTTCAGGCAAAAGAGGGTGTTACCTTCGAAGAAGAAGCACCAAATTCAGAATATGATTATGATATGCAACAAATTCTGGCAGATCATGCTGATGATCTTAGTTATACCGAAGTAAAAGAAATAATAAATGACCTCAATAGTGACGAGAAAGTTGATCTACTTTCTTTGATGTATATAGGCAGAGGTGATTTTGTTGAAAAAGATTGGAGTAGTGCACATAAAGAGGCAAGAAATAATTTACCTCCTAATTTAACAGCCCACTTATTTTCAAAACCCACTATTGCTTATTATTTGGAGAAAGGACTGGAGTCTTTAGGGTATTCATGCAATAAATAGTTCACTCAATTGCATAAATAAAAGTTTTAATATAAGTAATCATTTATCGCAATTTGACCAATCGGGTCGAAGAGAGAGTGCGTCACTACCTACCTAATTAAAAGAGCCATTTTTTAAATCAGCTTCAAAATCAGTAGGCCAATCAGTACGGTATAAACCATATTTTTTTCTTATAGCTTTCTTTTCTACTGTAATCCATACTTGAACGCCTACTATTTGGTTTGGATTATAACTGGTACCGTTTTCTATTGTGATTTTAAATTCATCAGTAGAAAACCCATTATTACGTAAAATGTTATTACAATCTTCTATTATTACATTCTCTTCACCATACATAATTTACTCCTTAAGCTGTCAATTAAGATAATTATAGTCTTTAATAGTTGAGTTTAGTGGAATTTAAATGACCTTAGAAAGCATAAAGTATTTGATGTAGTACCAGGCCACAGTGAACCTGCTTTAAGAGACTACCTTCAACAACTTCCAGGAAAAGAACGAGTCCAAGTCATTTGTATGGATCCCCTCGTTCTTTAATCAAAAAGTATTTCCCTAATGCTAAAATCGTTGCAGATCGCTTTCATGTTATCCGCCTTGTCAATCAGCTAAGTATGCAAACCTTCCATCAAATTGACCCTAAAATGAAATATCAAAGAGGTACGTTGAGGGCTTTAAAAACTAAGCCTGAGAACTTAACCTCTTTAAGATTATCAAAACGTAATAGCTACCTAGAGCAACAACCTGCAATCGCCGCAATTTATGACTTTAAACAGCAGTTGCATCTGTTGTTGAACAAAAAGCACTGTACTGCAAAAGAGTGTAAGCGGTTATTACCACGCTTTTTAGACATGCTTAACCAACTCAAACAAAGCCCTTTTCAACCTCTTAAAACTTTAGGTAATACATTATTTAAATGGAGAGACGAAGTCGTTAGAATGCTGCGTTTTACGAAAAATAATGGAATAACAGAAGGCTTTCATCGAAAAATGAATTGATTCAACGAAGGGCTTATGGATTTAGAAATTTTGAAAATTATAGACTGAGAGTTAGAGTGCTATGGGGCTAAGAAATTGCCCCCGTAATTGGGAAAGACCCGATTTTTCTCCGCAAATTGAACAATCTCAACACCCAGCATAACCTCGCCGATCGATGAATTCAATATCTAATCAATAAATGAGCGCTGCGAACTCCACCCGTCACGATTCTAAGGGCGCAATATACTAAAGATGTCCATCGAATATAAGGAATCGGGGTCGCGTCTTGCCTTTAGCTTTTTCAGTTAGAATTAAACAAAAGCAAGACGCGCGACCCCATAATTGGAATTTCAATGCATTTAGTATTTATGAATTAAAAAACTCCATTTTTACTGTTTCTGAAAATATCGTTATTGCCTCTAAAAAAGCAGCATAAGTTCTTTCTAGTTGCTTAACCTGCTGTGGCTTTGCTAAACAGACCCTAGTTTAAAGAAGGCTGGCAAGAAGTATTTCTCTTCTTTAACTCCTCTTCCAAAATAGGACTGTATTCTTTATCTATTTCTTTCCACGCTTTATACTGCTCTATCGCTTCTTTAATGCCTTTCAACATTTCGCTGCTGGGGGAGGGAAAAAAACGTATTCCATCCTGTTCCGGTGGTACTTCGGCCATTGCCGTCGATACGAGTTCTAAATTACTTTGAATTTGTTGATCAAGCCAAGGGTTGTGTGACTGAGATTTTATAGCTTGAAGAGTAGTATCTATCTGAATAGAGTCCATTTTACCCAGAATTTCTTTTAGAGCTAGGCCATTAATTTGCTCTAGTTTCACTAAGATTGCTTTAGCCCCCCCTTCAGTGTTTAGGAGATTATTTAGGAAATCTTCAGCATTAACAGGCACAAACTTACTTTGCATAACAGCTCCTGATTAGAGTTTATTAATTTATTTGCAAGATTAAAGACGGATTCTAACTAAAATGCAACAACTAACACTATCGCTGCAATGGTATAATGAAGATACAACAAAGTCCGCATAATATCGCGGGAACCTGAGAGCACTAAAACTCCTCGCAGCAGTAACTACCATCTGAGCAGTAGACTGCGCAATCACTATTCTTACTCCTGGGTTTTCTCTAAAATTTCCTTCTTTCTGCACCATAAAGCGATTTAGATAACGTTGATAGACACTTAGTAAATCCTATCTACTAGCGCTGCAGTAAAAACCTAGCCTACGAGTGCCCGTAGCGATTTAAGATAATCAGTGAAAAAGGAGAATTATTATTGATAATAATCTAACGATACTTCAAAAAGTTGCGCAAGAATTGAGATATCATTGCACGAAAGCGTATGGCAATCGCACTCGAATTTTATTGAATAACCAACTGATTTTAAAAAATAAAAGGCATACCTTCTGGCAAAGCTAGACCCGATTGGCGTGATAGACCATTTGAAGTGCGAGACCGAGTTCATAGCGGTTTCTTTTTGAAAATCCAATTTATAGCTATACAAAAGGTACTTGGCTTTCCTGCTGACTGGAGAGGGGTGTTAGAATTTTGCTACATCTCATTTTTCTAATTCTTCAAAAAATGTAAATTTAATTTATAACTATTTGATTTTAAACGAATTAAATGGCGCGCTCGGAGGGACTCGAACCCCCGACACCTTGGTTCGAAGCCAAGTACTCTATCCAGCTGAGCTACGAGCGCATTGCGGTGGATGATCGGAATATCTGTTAGGATGGTGGGCCGTATAGGATTCGAACCTATGACACAGAGGTTAAAAGCCTCCTGCTCTACCAACTGAGCTAACGGCCCTAACAAGGTAACTCTTCACATAAAACTACGACACAAACTTTTGTGTCAAAATGGTGGGCCGTATAGGATTCGAACCTATGACACAGAGGTTAAAAGCCTCCTGCTCTACCAACTGAGCTAACGGCCCCAAAGAGGCTGGAATCATACCCGATCAGGGTAAAATTTCAAGTGTTTTATGCGGTTTATTTTTCATTAACGCACGACCAGTATACAATTCTTCGCTCGTTGCTAAAACTGTCCATCCCTCGGCCGTTAAATTTTTTGCTTTTGTTTTTAAGCAATTACTAGGCACTATTAGTAATAAAACATCAGCTCCCAAAGCCCCACAGCCTTTGGTTGCTAAAACATCAGATTGTGAATTAAAAATTTGAATATGCTCCAGACTGTGAGGAGCAACCAAATGTAAATTGGCCAATTGTTGCTGATAAGTGTTTACTGCCTTGACTAATTCTTCGCTATTAACCTGTTCAAACGCTGCTTGAGCAAGTTCCACAGTGACAGCTAGCTGGTTTATTGTGGGGGGTAAGCTCATGTTCCTTAAATGATAATGCGTTGCTAATTTTTGACCACTATGCAAAAGCAAAAAAGAAATATCTTTAAAAGGCCATTCATACGATTTAAGGATTTGCTGTTCGCGATTAATATAAACACAGCGATTTTGCGATTGTGCTAGCAAATCGTAACCACTAGGCCTCAAACCTTCGCCTCGCCACGCGCATTGATAATAAGCATCTAATAAAGCTTTAGGACTTGGCTCAACGTGCAATAAACGACAACTCGCTAAATAAACGCCAAGAAATTGGGCACTCGATGCTCCGAGGCCACCCTTTCCTTGATAAGGATCATGCCATCTGATGCCCTGAGATGAAATGCGATGATGAGCCCACCACTGCCCTGCCGGAGAATCTGGATGAATACCTTGCATGATATTATCCTCGGTCAACGATAGTTCAAAACAAGGCGATGTGGTTAAAATAATCGCTGAGGCCCCAGCCACAGCAGCATATTCACCGAGTAAAAAAGTCTTTGCTGGAATACGCCATTTCATGTTGCAGTCTGCACTTGCCTGATTTCAGTTAACAAAGCACAGGCATTATTTAAACTGATGCGTTTATTCGTGGTCAACCAGCGTTGCAAGCGCTCTTTCAGCACAGGCATTTCACTGTCCGTCGCTCCCGCGACTAACACTAAATTATCGATGTGCAATTTCATATGCCCTTGAATAATTCCTTCAGTACATAATGCTCTAAGTGCGCCTAGATTTTGTACAAGACCAACTGCGGCAATAATACGCGATAAATGATTAGCAGATTCAATATCCATCATTCGTAGACAGAGTTTTGCAGTAGGATGAAGCGCAGTCACTCCGCCCACAGTACCGACGATAATTGGTGCAGTTAATTGACCTGTTAAAGTCCCTTGTTCATATCGCCAACGAGTAATTGCTTGATACCTTCCATCGCGTGTTGCATAAGCGTGAATGCCTGCTTCGACGGCCCGCCAATCATTTCCGGTGGCGATTAAGACAGGATCAATACCATTCATAACACCTTTATTATGAGTCGCTGCACGGTAAGGGTCAGTTTCTGCAAATAAGGAAGCTTCTTGTAAACGGTCACCAAGCTCGGGGTCGACATCACGAATGACGACTTTAGCCGTCGTTAATTTCTGATCATTTAGATTGGACAAAATACACATGGTGACTTGTTCACCAGTTAAATTTTCTAAAGGTTCTTTTAAATACTCTAGAACTTGGTTAATGATATTAGCGCCCATTGCATCGCAGCTATTCATCATTAGATGAATAACTACCATATCACCACCATCTTCGCGGGCTAGATGTCGCAGTTGCAAATCAACCACTCCACCGCCGCGTTTTACCATGCTGGAAGCAACTTCTTCATTTGCTTTTTCTATCAAAAAACGTTTGCTTTCATGAAAAAGCGTTTCAAAACGTGCCAAATTATTTACTTTTGCCAATTGAATTTGGCCAATAATGCATTCGCCCTCTACTTGAGTAGTAATTTCACCCTGCTGTCTTATCCATTTTGCAGTCTTTGAGAGCGCTGCGATGATCGATGTTTCTTCTACAGCTAGAGGGATTACATAATCTCTTCCATCGATAAAAAAATTCGTGGCTACGCCTAATGGAAGCTGAAAATAACCAATCACGTTTTCGATTAACTTATCAGCGAGCACTGTCTCTTGCACACCACCTGCTTGTAAATAGCGAATATCTTCCTCGGTTAACGCTCCCAACTCTAATAAGCGTTGAAACCTTTCTTCGCGAGCTAATTTAGAAAATCCCTGGAATAATTGACCTGCTTGATTACTTAACGGCATGCCTTCTCCTTTAGCTCACTGATTATTCGGCTACCAGTACAAAACATAGCAACCTTTAATTCATATTCGATTAATTTCATAAGATCTTGTACGGCTTGCGCATTTTCTAACGCCGCATCTAACATTGGTTTGGCAAAACCCACTGAGGCTGCGCCGAGCGCCAATAATTTTGCGGCATCTAAGCCATTACGGACGCCACCTGAGCCCCAGACTTCAAAACTAGGATTTAAAGAAACCGCCTGAATTACCGTTTGTACCGTATCGACTCCCCAGTTCCGAAAAGTGACTGCGGTTCGCTGTTTAATGCTTCCTTCACTAGCGCGATGTCCTTCGATTCTTCCCCAATGCGTTCCGCCTAAACCACTGACATCTACTGCAGCAACGCCAATGTCATTTAAGCGCTTTAACGTATTGGGTGAAAAACCACAACCGGTTTCTTTTACTATAATGGGTCTATCGATCTGCTTTACTAGATTAGCGAGGGCATCCCAGCAGCCTTTAAATTGCGGCGTACCTTCAGGTTGAATCGCCTCTTGCAAGGGATTGCAATGGATAATAAGCGCTTCTGCCTCTAAGGCTTCAATTAAATTTTGAATTTGTAGCAAAGGCGTATTAATTAACTGGGCAATCCCTAAATTAGAAAAGAGACTTACTTTTGGGAAATCGCGACGCAGCTCATACCATTCAAGAGCTGCTTGATGGTCGGTTAACTCACGACGTTGCGAACCCACCCCCATTGCCCAACCACTCTCTGCGCAAGCTGTTATCAGATTACGATTGATATTCACTGCCCCACGATGTCCAGCAGTCATAGAACTCACAAAAAAAGGACTGCAAACTTCTCTACCAAAACGCTGGCTAGTAATCATAATTTCTGCAAAATTAAGATCAGGAAGCGCTTCGTGCGCTAAAGTTAAATGATCTAAGACATTGAGTTCACTCGCTTGATTTACCTGCATTAAAGCAAGCTCAATGTGATCTTGTTTGCGTTTTTCAAATTGGCTATAGTCGTCTTGCATGCCCATTTACTTCGCCAGAAAAATGGTCTGGATTTTATCACAAATTAACTCTTCCAACTAGATTTTCTAGAAACTTTACACCTGTTTGTTGGGTAGTTCTTCATTTTTCTAAAATTATTCAAACCTTACTTTGCTGCAATGACCTATTTCGTATTATGCTAGGTTATTTCCTCTAATAAAATTTCTTATGGCTAAGGCAACACCTTTAACCAATTTTACTTTTGATCAAGAAAACCTCTGCTATCAATGCGAGGGGTCATGGTCTGTTTTAAAGTTGAATGATTTATTAAGTCGTTTTGATACTTCCACCATTCCTGCAGAGAAAAAAGTGAAAATCAGCGGTGCCGCCATGACTCAATTTGATAGTTCTGGTGCCTTAGCCTTGGCGCATTGCATGGACATTTTAAAAAGCAAAGGGAAAGATGTTGAATTAACTGACTTTAACAAAGAACAGAAAAAACTATTAGACTTAGTCCAAGAAAAGAAAGAAATACTCGCTTACAAACCACCTACTGTCAAACAGCCGAACCTACTAGATAGAATTGGCGAAGAAACGATCCATAAAATACGACAAACTGACGGTTTAATCATTTTAATCGGCGATTTAAGTTCTAAATTTTTTGAAGCTCTTGGCAATTGGCGACGGTTTCAATTTCCCAGTATCGTGGCCAATATTCATTCCGCGGGTATCCAAGCCCTACCTATTCTTGCTCTCTTGTCATTTCTTATCGGAGTAGTGCTTGCTTATCAAATGGGATTACAGTTGCAAACTTATGGAGCCAATATTTTTATTGCTTATCTGTCTGGAATGGCGATATTTCGAGAGTTTGCCCCATTAATTACTGCAATCATTGTTGCCGGACGCACAAGCTCTGCCTTCACTGCACAAATAGGTAGTATGAAAATTAATGAAGAAGTCGATGCACTTCTGACAATGGGGCTATCGCCTACCGAACTGCTCGTCATGCCCAAAGTCATGGGTTTGTTGTTTGTGTTTCCTTTGATTATTTTCTGGTCTGATGTTTTTAGTATTATCGGCGCTATATTCATGTCCAAATGGATGCTGAATGTTGGCTATCTCGATTTTCTAGCGCGCCTCAAAGAATCAGTTGGCTTGGAACAGATGTTATTAGGGCTGTATAAAGCACCCGCATTTGCCATACTCATTGCGCTGGTAGGCTGCTTTCAAGGCTTCAGGGTGCAAGCCAGTGGAGATACGATTGGCTCACAAACCACTAAAAGTGTTGTCCAGGCATTGTTTCTAATCATTGTTGCCGATGCCGTTTACTCTGTCGTTTACAGTTGGATGGGTATCTAATGAGTGAGCCAATCATCGAAATTTCTGGATTAAAAAACTATTTAGGCGGGCAATGGGTACATTCCGATGTCAATCTAACCGTAGAAAAAGGCGAAATTCTAGCCATCATCGGCGGAAGCGGCAGCGGCAAAACAACCATTTTACGCAGCTTACTCATGCTTATGCAACCAACTGCTGGCTCTTTAAAGATTTTTGGAAACGACATTAGTCAGCTTAATACCTATCAAGCCAATGCCTTGCGTCGCCGCTGGGGTATGATGTTTCAACATAGCGCCCTTTTTTCATCCATGAATGTCTTAGAAAATATTATGTTCCCCATGCAGGAATTTACCGCGCTCAAAAAAACGTTCATGGAAGAGCTAGGCATGCTAAAGATTTCTTTAGTAGGATTACCGAAAGAATCGGCAGGCAAATTTCCCTCTGAATTAAGTGGCGGAATGCAACGACGAGCAGCTGCTGCGCGAGCTCTTTCCATGGACCCTGAGTTATTATTTTTGGATGAGCCTACAACGGGACTCGACCCACATAGTGCAAGACAATTTGATGAACTAATTCTTTTTTTAAGAGAGGCGTTATATTTAACTATTGTAATGATTAGTCATGATTTAGAATCATTAAAGATAGCAGATAGAGTTGCCTTTTTAGGAGAGGGAAAAGTATTATGTGCCGCTCCTTATAAAGAATTAATAAAAAATCCACATCCATTGATTGCTGATTATTTCAGTAAACTTTAAACTGATCTTAAAAGTACCGGTAAAAAGATAACAAATATAACGGGAGCAGGTTTTTTGGAAGCAAAAACCAATTATACAATGGTGGGCTTAGCAGTATTGATTCTTGCAGGGGCTTTGGTTGCTGCGGGACTCTGGCTGTCCGTCGGCTTCGACCAAAAGAAATACCAGACTTATGCAGTCTTTATTCGCGAAGCAGTCTCCGGTCTTAGCGAACAATCTCCTGTTAAATACAATGGGGTTAAAGTGGGTTTTGTTAGCAAAATCGAGCTTAACCGCAATGATCCCCGCCAAGTTGAAATTTTGCTCAATATAGAAGATGGTACTCCTATCACAGTCAGCACCATGGCTACTTTAATTTCTCAGGGCATTACGGGCAACACTTACGTCGGACTTTCAGCCGAATCCAGCGATTTAACGCCTTTAAGAGCAGGTCTGAATCAGCCTTATCCCATTATTCCCGCTAAGCCTTCTTTATTTAATCAGCTTGATAAGGTACTTAAAGAAGTGTCTGTCAATGTGAATAAAGTAAGTGTTAAAGTCAGTCAGGTTTTTAGCAAAGATAATCTAGACAATTTACAACATACCTTAGCCAATATCCGATCGTTTTCAGATGTTTTGGCCAAAAATGGTCCAAACCTTAACCATAGCATTAAAAATGTAGAAGTACTTTTACAGAATTCAGCAGAGGTGAGTGAGCATTTTCCAGAAATTGTCACAGACCTAAAATCGGGACTGAAAAAGTTTAATACAATGGCAACCTCTCTCACGAATGCGGGTAATAAAGTTTCTACCACTATGACATCAGGCAAAACAGCAATTGATAAGATCTCTCAACAAACTATTCCACCAGCGATTACCTTAATGCGTCGTCTCGATGTGATCGCAGCCAATCTTGAAAAAATAAGTAAAGAAATGCGCCAAAATCCTGCTGTGGTTATTCGCGGCACCACACCACCCCAGCCTGGACCAGGAGAATAAATGTGATTAAATTGACTATCTGGGCTTTACTTATTCTTTTAGCCTCTTGTTCACCGGTTAAATTACAGCAATCCAATTCCTACAAATTAGAAGCCTATAGTAGCAAGCAATTTACTTCTCAATCTTCGAAGCGGTCTATTTTGATAACAATGCCTGAAGCGGTTGCGGGCTATCAAACCGAAGATATGCTTTATATGCAAAAACCCTTTGAACTTAGCTCATTTGCACATAATGTTTGGGTCGACCCACCAGCTGAGATGCTTTTACCCTTAATCGCTCAGAGCTTACAACGTAGTGGTTATTTTAATGCAGTAACCTCTACAACTAACTCAGAGCTAACCGATTACCGGTTAGATACCCAATTGATTGAATTACAACAAAACTTTATAACAATTCCCAGCCATATAGAGTTGATTGTTAAGGTTGTGTTGTCTCATGTTAGTGATAATCGAGTTGTCGCTTCCCGCTTGTTGAACCAACGAGTAAAATGTCCAGCCGATACGCCTTATGGCGGCGTAACTGCGGCCAATATTGCAACACAGAATTTTACTGCAGAGGTAACTGCTTTTGTGCTCTCACAAGTTAGACAAGATTCTAACCGTAATTAATGGAAATTCTTGCTATCGTGGAATCAACTTATTAGCATTATGACATTGGCCAAATGTATAAAACAATTGTACAATGGGCCGCCATTGTGGCTCTTAACCTAATTTGTAAACTATGAAAATAAGAAGGAGAAAACGGATGAAAGCCAGATCGTTTAAGCTAGGACTTGTTGCTGCAGGTATTGTTCTGCTCGCATCTTGTTCTAAACACCATGGTAGCGCAGGGGTAAGCTATGGTGAAGATGGGGCTTCTGCACACGGCTTGGGGCAATTTAGTCATTTTGCTGGTCAAGCACCGGGTGAATCATATACTACTCAAGCACCACACAATCAACGTTATCTCTTCTCTTATGATGACTCTTCTTTTGCATCAAAATATAAACCTTCTTTAATGGCACAAGCAAATTACTTAGTAGCCAATCCAGGTGCCCATATTCTCTTAGCTGGACATACTGATGAGCGAGGAAGCCGCGAATACAACGTTGCATTAGGTGAACGCCGTGCTAACACTGTAGCTAATCTGCTGCGGATGGCTGGCGTTAGCCGACAACAACTTCGTGTCGTTAGCTATGGTAAAGAGCGTCCACTTTATACCGGTCACGATGAAGAAGCTCACAAGATGAATCGTCGTGTTGAGTTAACCTATGAGGCCACACGATGATGAAATTCCATCGACTTCTACTTAGCTTATGCATGACCTGCCTGGTATCTTGGCAGGTTTTTGCTGAAGCTCCTGTAGTTGATGATAGTGAAAACTTCGCTATTCTCGATGATCAACAGGCTGCTATCGAGCAGCCTGTTGCCAAAGCGCAGCTTGATGAATATGGTGATAATAGCGATGAAGTTGCTCTTGCACGAGATAATCATGAGAGTAGTAATAATAGTGATAGCGCCGAATTATTGAATAAACTCCAGGGCTTACAGCAAGATATCCAAGAGTTACGCGGACAGCTAGAAGTACAAGCCCATGATTTAAAATTATTACAGCAACAACAATTAGCTTTTTATAAAGATTTAGACACTCGTATGCGTTCTGATGCAACCAAACCAGTGCAATCAGCTCAAGCAACACCTACTGAACAACCCCAAGAGCTATCTGTCGGCCCTAACGTAGCTGCAGTAGCACCGAAAACCACTCTTCCGATTCAGCCTACCGAAGCTACTCAACCAGAGAAACAAATTGCTTCAGGGGTCATTAACTCGTCACGAAGCAATCCGGCAAACGAGCAAATTAGTTATCTTGCTGCTTACGATCTAGTAAAAAACAAGCATTTTGATGATGCCCTCGTTGCTATGCAAGCCTTCATAACGCAATATCCACAAGGTGGATATTCCGCAAATGCACAATATTGGCTGGGCGAGCTTTATATGGTTAAAAATAATTATCCCAAAGCAATTGAACATTTTGAAACCGTATTAAAACAGTTTCCCTCATCCTCTAAAGCAGCAGCCTCTACTCTTAAAATCGGCTATGCACTAGCAGCGTCAGGTAAAGAAAACGAAGCAAGACTTCGACTACAACAAGTATTAAAAAATTATCCTGATACACCAACCGCACAATTAGCAACAACAAAATTGGAGTCTATAGGCGTCTCATGAAGCAAGTTAGTAACTCACTTCGTATCACCGAAATTTTTCATTCCTTGCAAGGCGAATCAACTACCGTGGGCCTCCCCACGGTTTTCATTCGTTTAACTGGCTGTCCCCTACGCTGTCAATATTGCGATACGGCTTATGCCTTTAATGGGGGTGAAATAACAGAGGTTCGTTCTATTTTAGATAAGATCTCCGCTTACCAATGCAAACAGGTTTGTGTCACAGGAGGCGAGCCGCTTGCTCAACCAGGTTGTATCTTTCTTTTGCAAGAACTTTGTGATCAAGGTTATCAAGTTTCATTAGAGACGAGTGGCGCAAGAGATATTGCTCAGGTCGATAAGCGAGTGATGGTTGTCATGGACTTAAAAACTCCAGATTCAGGTGAAAGTGAGAAAAATTTATTTTCAAATTTAGAACATTTAAAGCAAAGTGATCAAATCAAGTTTGTCTTATGTAGCCGCGAAGATTATGATTGGGCCTGTCAAATGATGCAAGAATACCGTTTAACAGAACGAGCTCATATTCTTTTTTCTCCCAGCTGGAATGAATTAAACCCAACAAAGCTTGCTGATTGGATTGTAAAAGACAAATTAGCTGTGCGATTTCAATTGCAGCTGCATAAAATTCTTTGGAATGATGCCCCCGGGTATTAATTATTGAGCAGGAGAGAATCGTTATGCAATGGTTTGCCCAAGCACCCGCTAATATTGCCCTAATAAAATATATGGGTAAAAAAGATAGTAAAAATAATATACCAGACAACTCATCCTTATCTTACACGCTGAATAACCTGCTAACATCGGTGATGCTTGAAAGCCAGGCGGGAAAGAAAGATTTTTGGGAGCCTTTAGAAATCCCAGGCGCTCCGCCATTCGACTTATCTATTTTAGCGCAGGAACGTTTTCTGAAACATTTGGCGCGAATGAAGGCCTATTTTAACTACAATGGTTCTTTTGTTGTTCGTTCAAGTAATAATTTTCCAACGAGTAGTGGTTTAGCAAGTTCTGCATCTAGCTTTGCAGCGCTCACCAAATGTGCAGCACTTGCGCTCAGCGAACTTAAATCACAACCTCTGCTTTCTATCGAAAAGCAAGCTCAACTCAGTATGCAAGGTTCAGGCTCATCTTGCCGTTCATTTTATTCTCCTTGGGCACTTTGGGAAGAAGACTCAGTTAAGGCCATAGAACTACCTTACATGCAGTTGCAACATCAAGTCATTATAATCAGTCACGCTGAAAAACGAGTTCCTTCCAGCGAGGCTCATGTACGAGTTAAAAGTTCAAGTCATTACGAAACTCGTAGCTACCGGGCCACTGAGAACCTGAAAGTTTTATTAAGAGCGCTCAAAGCAAAAGATTGGGCGAATGCCTATCATCTCTGCTGGCTTGAATTTCAAGATATGCATCATTTATTTGCTACCAGCAATCCACCTTTTAGTTATATAACTGAAACAGCAGATGAAGCATTAAAAAGTTTACAAGAATTATGGAATCGGGAGGGCGATGGCCCAATTGTGACTATGGATGCTGGTCCTAATATCCATTTACTCTATCGTCCCGATCAGACAGAACTGGCCCTTCGCTTTAAACAAGATTATTTAATTGGCAATTATGATGTCCTATGATTTTCAAACTACTACACACGGCAAATGGATTCTTGCGGGCGAGCACGCTGTTCTTCGTGGACACGGTGCCCTCGTTTTTCCTATTAAAGAGAAAAAATTAATCCTCAGCTACCGAAAGTCAGGGTCTGAGCTTAGTGCTGATTATGAAGGCCCCAGCGGTTCCGATATGCATTTATTGTTTTGGAGCGTATTGGAACAAGGTCAACAATTACTTGGAAAATCGCTAAACAGCCTCTGTGGCCATTTCCATTTATACAGTGACATCCCTATTGGGGTTGGTATGGGCGCATCTGCTGCGCTTTGTGTCGCGATGGCTCGATGGTTTGAATCGCAGAATATGTTAGGTAACGAATCTGTTTTTTCGTTTGCTAAAGAGTTAGAAAATTTATTTCATGGAAAAAGCAGCGGTCTCGATATAGCGGGAGTAGCTGCCGAAACCGGTATTTATTTTCAACAAGGTAAGATGAATCCCATTAAACAAACTTGGCATCCCCATTGGTTTTTATCTTCCTGTGGCCAGATTGGCATTACCTCGCACTGCATCAACCAAGTTCAACAGTTATGGCAGGCCGATGCTAGCCATGCTGCTCGTATTGACCAGAAAATGAATGAGAGTGTCAGGAAGGCGTGTAGTGCTTTAGAAAAAAACAGAGAAAACTCTTTGGGGACCCTTGTAGAGGCCATCGGTGCAACAGCAACCTGCTTTAAAGACTGGGGGCTAGTCAGCGAAACCTTACAACAACATATGCAAATGTTACTTGATTTAGGTGCCTTAGCAGTTAAACCAACTGGTTCCGGCGGTGGTGGATATGTTGTAAGTCTTTGGGATAGTCCCCCAGCTATGAGCGCTATAGAGTTCATTGCTATTTAGTGGCAATAGATTCTTTAACTAATACCTATTGGGCTGAACACGGGAACTGCTACTGTAGAGTTTCACAGGACACTATTCCTTCTTGCTTACTAAGCAGCTACTGGATCCCCCGCGATTTTACAAAACCAAAAAAAATGTCTAAATTTAATACACCACATCTTCTTATTTATTCAAAAAAGCAAAGGATTAGCAATGTTATGAAACTCAAAACTCAGTTAGTAGCGCTACTCTTTTGCTTTTTATACAACCCCCCTGTTCTTTATGCGAAGATAAAAGTGGGTACCGTATTTTTTTACCCACCTTTTGTAATGTCCACTGGTGATGGCTTTGATATAGATTTAATGCGCACTATCTGCCAAGGAATCAAAGAAACATGCGACATAGTTCCCATGGACTATACCAATTTATTCACTTCTTTAAATGAAGGTAAAATTGATCTCGCTATTGCTGGCATTTCCATCTCTCAGAATCGAGGTACACAATATCTCTTTAGTCTGCCTTACATGCTCAGTAAAGGGCAATTTTTAACTTTAAGAAGTTCCGATTACACCAGTATTAATGACTTAACTGGAAAAAAAGTTGGAATGATTAAAGGAGAACAAGACGGAGGGGTAATTAATACTTATTTAATGCAAACCTATGGTAATCAATTTCAAAGTATTCCCTACAATGATATAGAGGATTTAATTACCGCCTTAAATGATGGGGATATTGCAGCAGCCTTTATTCATCGCTCGTCAGCCCTTTATTGGAAACAAAACGGAGGTGGACAATTTCAACTCTTGGGTGATTCCGTTTCCCTAGGGCAAGGAATAGGAATCATGGCACTGCCTTCTCAAAGTTCCTTGATTGCGCGCATTAACCAGCAATTACAAGCGATGGAAAAAGACGGTAGTTATCTCAATCTTTATAATACCTATTTTGCTAATTAATTATTTATCAACAAATTGATAATAAATTTCGTCTGTTTTTACCATACCTAACTCATAGCGAGCTTGCTCTTCCAGCGCTTGATCACCGCTTTGTAATTCAACAATATCTGCTTCGATAGCACGATTGCGAACCTCTAGCTTATCATTTTCGCTTTCTTGCGCGGACAATTTCTTTTCAAGGTCAATCCATTGAAATATGCCTCCATCTCCCAGCCATAACTTATATTGGAGGCCAACAAGCGCTAATATTAGGACTAGAATAAGGGATCTCATAATACACTCGAACGAAGAGATATTTTTTAATATACACTAACATAGGATGTGGAAGCATAATAGCGCTTCCACATCAAATGAAATACATCATTGGCCGATTAATACCTGACGGCCTGCATAGGCTATATTAGCCATTTCATTGATGCGCAGTAACTGATTATATTTGGCAATTCGATCAGTACGACACAATGAGCCTGTTTTAATCTGGCCGCAACCTGTCGCCACTGCTAAATCGGCAATAAAAGCATCTTCCGTTTCGCCGGAACGGTGAGACATCACACAATGGTAACCATGCTGGTGAGCAAGTTGAATGGCCTGTCTTGTTTCAGTTAAAGTACCAATTTGATTGAGCTTAATCAAAATCGCATTGGCCATTTTTTGTGTGATACCTTCTTGTAAAATGCGGGTATTAGTCACAAATAAATCATCACCGACGAGCTGTAATTTAGAACCAAAACGAGCAGTCATTTGTTGCCAACCTTGCCAATCATGCTCGTCTAACCCATCCTCAATGCTTACAATAGGATAATTAGCGACTAAATCACCATAGTAATCAATGATCTCGCTACTACTCAGTTTTTTATTTTCAGAACTAAGATGATAAAAATTATCATGGAATAACTCTGATGCAGCAACATCCAAAGCGAAAACGATGTCTTGGCCTAATTGATACCCAGCCTGCTCTACCGCCTGTACTAACATATCTAAGGCATGACGATTAGATTTTAAATCGGGCGCAAACCCACCTTCATCACCAACGGCCGTGCTTAGCCCCTGTTTTCTTAAAACTGACTTCAGCACATGAAAAATTTCGGTGCCCATTTGTAAGGCGGTAGCAAAATCAGGCGCGCCAACTGGCATCAACATGAATTCTTGGATATCCACATTATTGTCAGCATGAGCTCCTCCATTGAGCACATTCATCATAGGGACCGGCATTGACATGACCTCACCTTGATTAAGTGCTTGATATAATGGTAATTTTTTTGCAATTGCATAGACCCGTGCGCAAGCTAAGGAAACAGCGAGAATTGCATTTGCGCCTAAACGGGATTTGTTTTCGCTGCCATCAAGAAGGCATAAATGCTCATCAATTTTGGCTTGATCGGTGACAGAAAAACCTTTGAGCGATTGATTAATTTCTTGATTGATGTGTTCAACTGCTTGCCGAACGCCCTTTCCGGCATAACGGGACTTGTCTTTATCGCGCAGTTCACAAGTCTCGCGGCTTCCAGTTGAAGCACCCGAAGGCACACTGGCGCGGCCCATTTCACCAGTCGTTAAAATAACATCAGCTTCAACCGTTGGATTTCCTCGAGAATCAAGAATTTCACGTCCCTTAATACTAGCTATTTGCATTATTTTTCCTCAGCAATTTATTTTGGGGCTATTGTTTTGCTATAAAGGAGCAATGTCAAGCTGATGTAATAACAGTATTAACTTTCCGATGAAATTTCTTTAGGGACAGGTCGTGTTGACAAGGGTGAAAACCGATGTCCTTCTTTTTGTTCTGGAATCTCCATAGTATTTTCTTTCGCTGCTTTTCCACTGAAATCGAGCAAATGCTTGTTCTCTAACCTTGCCATAAAGAGATCGTAATTTTTTGACGGAATACGAATGATCAAGCTATTTTCAGTCCTAGTCGCAGTATAGCCACTCAGATTTTCTCCGGATTCTTGCAGTTCCTCTTTAAACGCTTCAAATTCCGCTTCAATTAACTTGATATACTGAAGTATCCGCTGCGCTTCTGGGCTCGAAAAAGGACGAACGCTTGCAATTTTTAAAATCCCAGAGTCGTCATCTCTTTCTATCTTCAATAAACCACTGAGTTCTTCTAAAAGCGCGCTAAGCTCTTGATCTGTTAATTTATCTTCAGGCTCTAATTCATCTTCAAATTCTAATTTTCCAGGTTCTAAAGCGGAAGAGGCGACCAGCTCCATATCGAAATAGTTTTTATCGTCTATTTTTGCGGTTTCATCCAGCTCTCCGATAGAGTCGAGTTCTTTTTTATCATCCTCATCATCTCCGCTAGCAGCATCACCACCGCTGCCACCCCCGCTACCGCCACCGCAACCACAAACCTTACGTCCCCGCATACTACAGAGTTTGCATGGATTTTTTGTTACTCCGTCCAACTCCTCTTTTTTTTTCATTTCTGCGATCATTTGTGCAGCTTTAGTACTATCAAGCATAAAAACTCTCCCTTAAAACCTATATCTCTATTTTACCAAAAAAAAATGCCAAATAGTGTTATTTTCAAGCGATAGATTGTTAAGAAATGGAAAAAATAGAAAATATTTGGCCAATTTGTACCTGCGCCCGCTAGACCTTGGCCAAATTCTTAACCGAAAGCGACAGCTCTACTTTTGTAATACATAGGTTCCTGGCGCTGGAGGTAATGAAGAATCGAGTATAGGAGCTGCTGTTCGCTCTGGACTAGAGTGTTTAGCAAGCCATTTATGCCAGGCAATCCACCATGACCCTTTTTTTCTCTCCGCAATTTCTATCCAAGCCGATGCATCGAGATAGGGCGCATCTTTTTTACTTGAATGAATCCGATAACTTCGCCCTTTATGGCCTGGCTCGCTCAAAATACCTGCGTTATGTCCACCATTTGTTAAAACAAAGGTTATCCTGCCATTGATCATGAGATGGAGTTTATACACAGAGCGCCAGGGTGCTACGTGATCTTTTTCTGTACTGACTATAAAAGCTGGAATACGGATATTTTCCGGGGCTATCGTCTTTCCTTCGACCTTAAAAGATCCTTCCGCAAGATCATTATGCAGAAAAAGTCTCTCAAGATATTCACTATGCATTTTGCTAGGCATGCGAGTCGCATCGGCGTTCCATGCCAACAAATCGATCATTCCTCTTTGCTGTCCACTCATATAATCCTGAACCATTTTTGACCAGATTAGATCGTAGGAACGAAGCATTTGAAATGAACCGGCCATTTGCTTAGTATCGAGATAACCTTGTTCCCACATCATATTCTTAAGAAATGCAATCTCTCCTTGAGTAATAAAAAGCATCATCTCACCTGCATCATTAAAATCACCCTGGGCTGCAAGCAGAGAAAGGCTATTTAAACGCTTATCTCCATCTCTTGCCATCGCTGCTGCGGTAATAATTGCTAAAGTCCCTCCCAGACAATACCCCATAAGATTTATTTTTCTTTTGGGGAAGATGGAAGAAATTTGATCGATAGAAGCCATCGCTCCAGAGCGATAATAATCATCCATACTCAAATTACGATCTTTTGAGGTTGGGTTAAGCCAGGAGACTATGAACACAGTATGTCCATGATTAACAAGCCATTGTACTAAAGAATTTTCGGGAGAGAGGTCAAGAATATAGTATTTCATAATCCAGGCTGGCAGTATCAGAATAGGTTCTTTATAAACCGTTTTAGTTTGTGGCTCATATTGAATTAACTCAATAAGATGATTTTTAAAAATCACCTTTCCTGGAGTAATTGCAACCTGCTGACCTGGAATAAAGTTTTCCACTCCCTGAGGCGGTACCCCAGTTAGCTTTACAAGAACGTCCTCAACAGCCAGTTTAGTGCCATGAAATAAATTAAATCCATGGGATTTAATTGTTTCATTCATTAAGTCAGGGTTAGTTAAAACAAAGTTTGAAGGTGACACCGCATCCATAATTTGTCTTGTACAGAACGCAACGATGCGTGAAGCAGGGGTGGATACACCGGGTAAGTTAGTCGTTGCTCTTTTCCACCAATCTTCCATTTGCAGAAAACTCTCTGCCCCATAACGCCAGGGCAAATATTGCCAGCTGTCTGACTGAAATCGGACGTCTTTGCCATCGCCAGTCCTCTCTTCACAATAAATTTTATTCGTGCAATCTTGCGAATGAATGATCGGATAAAGAGCAAGCTCTAATAGACGTCCAGGATTGATAGATAATTGAATTAACCAAGCACAATAGGCACTTGCTAAAGTAGCCGGACTTATTCCTGCAGTTAATTTTGCAAGATTAGCCTGAAAAAAACGGTCAAGAAAATTAAATAAATCATCCAATTTATGGGTACCTGTGAGCAAACTGGCTAATCCTTCTTCAACTGAAAAGGCTGGTATAACCGTTTCATGTTTAATTTGCTCACTAATCTGGTCTTTTTTCTTAGTTTTCATTGCAATACCTTATCTCATTGGGTTAATTTCCAGCAGAGTCTGAAGTCGGTTGCTGTACGACATTTACCCTAATATACAAAGTCGAATTTTGCGAAAACTGGTTACCTGCACGAATAATTTGGGTCGAAGAATCGACAGGGTCGCTACCTTGCGGACTTGCCAAAGGAACCCATTTATTTAAAGGTACCATAACCGTCGTCATAACCTGTTGATTATCAAATTGCTGATTAACAACGGGGTTATCTTGTTCGCGAATACGGCGCACTTTTAACTTTACTTGTTGCCCTTGTAGAGTTGGTTCAACCAACAAACCATCCTGAGTTAAGCGTCTATCATAGGAGACACCAGCGCCCCAGAAACCAATACCAGCAGAGCTTAAAACTGGCTGATCTGCTCCTGTACTCACAAAGGCGGATTCGCCATTCATGACCGTTACAGATTGACGTTGTCGTTGATCTGAATGCGAGGGAGTGGTGATGGTAATTGTGTTCTCGTCATTTTGACTTAACCAATCTGGGTCGCCTTGATAAATGCTAATTTCAAAAGTAACAGGCGGCTGATCAAGTTTATGTAAAACCGCGCGTAACTGAGTCAAAGTGTCAGGCGTTACTTTAACGATCAAGGTTTGTCCAGAACCACTGATTTGCTCCCCTGCTCCCAATAAAGGCTGGATCAGTTGAATCATGTGATCTGCATTTTGATACTGCAGTTGGATTACTTTAGTAATCATTGCTGACTGCGCAAAAGCAGTCGCCACGATAAACATCCACGCGAAGATCCATTTCTTCATTAGCACACTCCCTGTTAAGTGCTTGTAATCATTCATTTCAAGTGTAGCAGAAATAATACCCATACTACCTGAATAGGTATAAACATGTTTTGTTCTGATCAAAGTTTGGTTATAATCGCCAAAATCTTCTCTTATAACGATGTGTATTTAAAATGGGTAGCATATTTAATATGTTCGGGCCATCGCCTATTCGGCCCATTGAACAACACATGCGTAAAGCACACAATTGCGCGAAGCAACTTGATCCTTTTTTTGAAGCCGTACTTGTACAAGATTGGAAAACCGCTGAAATCATAAAGAAAAAAATATGCGAACTCGAGAAAGAAGCGGATGTCATTAAACGCGATCTGCGACTGCATTTACCCACCGGCTTATTTCTTCCTGTATCTCGTACCGATTTACTCGAGCTATTAAGTGCTCAGGATCGCATTGCCAATAAAGCCCAGGATATCGCCGGCCTTATCGTTAGTCGACAAATGATTATTCCTGATAGTCTCGCGCCTGTGATTAAAACTTTTTTACATCGATGCTTAGATGCGTCTAAGCAAGCCTGTAAAGCAATTAATGAGCTAGATGAATTACTTGAAAGTGGTTTTCGAGGCAGTGAAGTGAAAATCGTTGAAGAAATGATTATGACACTTGACGAAATTGAACACGATAGTGATGAAAAATTAGCTGATATTAGACATCATATTTTTGAGCTGGAAAAGGATTTACCTGCAATTGAAGTAGTTTTTCTCTACAAACTAGTTCAATGGATTGGTGACTTAGCTGATCATGCCCAAACAGTGGGCGGTCGGCTCCAAATTCTCATTTCCAGGTAATAAATTCCATGGATTATACGTTTATATTGCTTCTTGTTGCTATTGCCTTCTGCTTCTTAATGAATTGGGGAGTAGGCGCAAACGATCTCGCTAACGTAATGTCTACGACAATGGGCTCAAAAGCGATCACTGTACGCCAAGCGATGATTATTGCGGTGGTTTTTGAGTTTGCAGGGGCTTTTCTTGGTGGCAGTGGCGTCACTGAGACTATGCGTGATGGTATTATTAATACGAGTCAATTATCTAATCAACCGGTCATTCTTATTGAAGGAATGCTTAGTGTTTTGCTGGCCTGTACAATCTGGATGAATCTTGCAAGTTATTTGGGCGTCCCTGTTTCCATCACTAATGCGTTAGTCGGTTCGATGGTCGGTTTTGGTGCCATGGTATTAGGTACTGATACGATTCATTGGCAACAGGTTTCACGCATCGCCATGGGCTGGATTACTTCTCCTCTCATTGCTGGAGTAACCGCTTATGCCCTTTTTGTGAGTATTCAACAAACCATATTCATAAAATCTGATCCGCTGCGAAAAGCTAAAATATATATTCCCATCTATCTTTTTTTGGTGGGCACTATTCTGTCGTTCATTACTGTGTTTAAAGGATTAAAGCATTTTGATATTCACCTGAATTTAAAACAAGATTTGGCAGTTACACTTGCTACGAGTATTTCTATAACCATCATTGGCATGATTTTTATTAAACGTATCCCAGAAATGCCTAGAATCAGACGTCGCGAGCGTTTCCTTCAAGTCGAAAAATATTTTGCCGTACTTATGGCATTAACCGCCTGTGCGATGGTTTTCGCTCATGGTTCAAATGACGTTGCTTTAGCAGTAGGCCCCTTAACTATCATTCATAGTTTAGTAATGCAAACAAATCAGCCAATTGGCGCCAGTAATTATCCCGCATGGATTATTTTGCTGGGTTGTTCGGGCGTAATAGCTGGTTTCTTAATGTATGGCAGAAAAGTGATTGAAACCGTGGGCTCTGCCATCACTGCTTTAACACCGAGTCGGGCTTTTGCCGCTACTCTCGCAGCCGCGACGACAGTCGTAGTTGCTACTAGTACAGGAATTCCTGTTTCAGCAACTCAGACCTTGGTAGGTGCAGTATTGGGCGTAGGTTTAGCACGGGGTATTGGTGCTTTAAATTTGCGTGTGATTCGCAATATCTTTATGTCTTGGATCTTAACCTTACCGCTTGCTTCTTTGTTAACGATTTTAGCTTTTAAAGTATTGCATTATCTTATTGGATAAAATTTCTTAGGATAAAAAAGCGATAGAAAAAAATCAGTATCTTCAGCTAGGGGTATTTTTATTACTCAAGACAATACAGTTTCTTCCTTGATTTTTAGCTTGATAGAGCGCTTTATCAGCCTCTTTGATCAACGAAACCGCTTCGCTCTCACCGTTTTTTAGGTAGGTAATGCCTGCGCTAAAGGTCGCATTAAACTCTAGATTTTGTTCTTTAAAAGGGTAGAGATTAAAATGGATACGTAGTTCATCGCAAATGGTTATTCCATCTTGAGGAAAAGTACCAGGCAGTATGAGCAAAAACTCTTCACCCCCATACCTGCCGATTATATCTTGATTACGTAAATACATTAAAAAGAGATTAGACAATTGTTTTAAAACTCTGTCCCCCACCGGATGGCCATAACGATCATTAATTTCTTTAAAATGATCAATATCAATCATAATTAAAGTTAACGGACCTTTCCTTTGTTTGGCTCGCGCAATCTCAATTTCTAATTGCGCTAAAATACTTGAATGGTTAAGTAGCCCCGTCAAACTATCGGTTCTCATATAGTAATTTAAAATACTCGCTCTCTTAGCGCGAGAACGCACAGAAGAAATTAAATGGTTAGGCGAAACAGGTTTAGAGAGAAAATCATCGCCGCCCAGGCTTATAGCAAATAAAATTTTGTTACGATCACCTTCTGTAGAAAGATAAATAATGGGTATCTTAGTGTAACTTTTTTCTTTACGCAGTATGGCAGCAAGCTCCAATCCAGTACAAACTGGCATATAAATATCCATTAAAAGTAAATCCGGTTGAAACAATTTCAACTCATCTAATAATTGCATGGGATCAGATAGGGTATGAGTAACCATTCCTGCTTTAGTTAAAATTAATGAATAATATTCAGCAAGCGCTTCAGTATCATCAACAATTAAAATACGAAATGACTCCGTCACCGCACTACATTTACTCAAGAAGACCTGAGCAAAATAACTAGTATCGACAGGAAGTTGGAAAAAAGCATCGCATCTTGCGCGAACAGCGAGCAACCTAGGGAGCAGTTCCGCATTGGGTATAAAGCAAAATAATTGAATAGGGTGCTCGCTATATTGGCGATTACTGAGAAAATCGATAGCGTCATTATCTAGGTAGTTGCTATTGATGATAATAGCAACTGGGGGATCTTCTTTGACTTTCACGATTAGATCCGCTGCTGAATCTAAAATGGTGGGATAAAATCCCATATTGTTTAAATGGTCACAAAGATCATTAGCGAAAGACTTGTCCTGTTCTAAAAGATAAACTAACTTACTACTCGATGGCAGCATGCCTAACGTCTCTGAGGGAACATCTGGATTTTCTAAGTAAGTTGTTTTTAGTTGGGCTAAATAAGAAGAAAGCGCATTTTTTTCAACATCGGTTGCTTCTTTATCAAGCGGCATATTTTTTAAAAAAACCTCTGCCTTTCGTGCGAGTTTGCATAATTCCGAATAACCATAAGTCCCCGTTGAACCACATAAACTATGGACATCACGATGTAAGGTCACCAATTTTTGTGGATCCCATCGATCAAGAATTTCCTGCCATTGTGACTGAATAGAATTAAGCTTCGTTGGTAAATTTCTTCTATAGCGCAGCATTAAGTTATTCAGCTTATCCTGTACCTTATTATCCATAGTACTTATCCCACATTCGTTTTATATCATCGGCTAAGGTAATTGGATCGAAGGGTTTATGAATAACATCGATTGCCCCAATCGATTTATATTCTTCAATTTCATTGGGTTGGATTTTAGCTGTCATAAAAATAGCCGGTATATCAACCAAATGAGATATCTGCCTGATTTCGCGCAATGCTGATGGACCATCCATTTTAGGCATCATGACATCAAGTAAAAACAAATCAGGTTGAAACTCTTTAATCGCCTCCAACACTTCATAGCCATTTAAACAATATTTAACTGTAAAAGTGCCGATATCTTCTAAAGCAACCTGGGCAATAACACGAATATCCTCTTCGTCCTCTGCATAGATGATTTTTTGTAGCTCTTTATTATTCATAGTTCTCCCTTGACGTTATATCAAGTTCATAATTGTGCTTAGCAATTTTTCGTTATTTGAATTTGATTTAACTAAAGCTTGGCTTACATACTGTGCATACTGGTTACTTAGCTGCATGTCTGAAAAAACAAGAACTGGCGTTTTGTATTGAGCTAATAATGGCAAAATATCTACTCCATTCCCATCCGGTAAGAGCAAATCAAGTATAATAAGGTCATAGTTTCTTTGCGCTAGCATTTTCTTGGCCTGTCCCAAAGAAGTTGCCGTGTAAAGTTTGGCATGCTCTTCGAGCAAAACTCCTACTACATGTTGTGTATCTTCATTATCTTCAACATGTAAAATGATCGGCAAATGGTCAGTGCCCTGCGGTTTTAATTTATTAATGACTTGCAATAAACGTTTCAAATCAACAGGCTTATCCACCCAATCAATTACCGAAACGGCATCACCGTTTAATAAGATTTTCCCGGTTTGGGAAATGATTGATAAAACGATAATCGGCAAATCCCGTGTTTTTTGGTCGACCCGTAACTCTCTGATTAAAGAAATACCGTCTTGATCAGGAAGTATCAAATCCAATAACATGGCTTGATACTCTTGATGCCCCAATTTTTCTTTTGCTTGTCTAGCCGTGAAAGCAATATCGACATTAAAACCGGCAGATTCTAAAAGTGCCTTCAAATAATCCGCTTGATCTTGATCATCCTCACAAATTAATAAACGTTTCGTGGAGGTTGCGCCTTCGTGAAAATGAAAAACTTCACTTTCAGGAGAAGAGGCAACCAGCGGCAAATCAAAATAAAAGGTACTGCCTTGATTGGGTTCACTCTGAAAATTAAGAGTACCACCCATTTTTTCAATGATACTTTTGCTAATATTCAGCCCTAAACCAGTACCTCCTTTTCCTCGGGTATCTGAAGAGTCCGCTTGGGAAAATTTCTGAAAGATTCGGGGTTGGAACTCGAGAGGAATGCCTGCTCCTTTATCTATGACAGATACTCTCGCTGCCTCCTCTAGCTTTTTAACTTCGATAGTTACTATTGCATTTGGCAGTGAAAACTTGCAGGCATTTGATAAAAGATTAGCAAGCACTTGCATCAATCGGCCTGTATCAACGCTCACTGTCAATCTTTCTTGGGGCTGTATTATCTGAAAAGAAATGGAATATTTTTCCGCATACATTTTATTTGCATCGACTGCTTCGTTAATCATATCCATGAGGTACATATTTTTAAGCTGGAACTCCATTTTGCCTGCTTCAATTTTCTCGATATCTAAAATATCATTAATCAGCAACAGTAACCGTTCACAGTTATTGTTTGCAATTTCTAGCAGTTTTTGTGCTTTTTCTGTAAAACCACCCATGTATCCACTTGTCAATAATCCCAAAGAACCTCGAATTGAAGTCAGAGGAGTACGTAATTCATGGCTGACAATAGAAACAAATTCGTTTTTGAGCTTTTCAGCTCGTTTCAATTCGGTAATATCATGGGTAACTATCACTGCACCGAGTGAGCGACCCTCTTTATTAATAATAGGTTGACCATCGATAATCACATCGATAGTTTCATCATTTTTAAACTTCACGATCATGGGTAATCGTTGTATTATCTCGCCATTAAAAACTCGTCTGAGTGGATATTGATCTTTTGGAAGTGGTTTGTGATCAGGGGTCGATAGTTGATAATATTTGTACATTTTTTCGACGTTAAGCAGCGATTTGTCGATACTAAAATTCTTTTGAATTGCATTATTTAAAACAGTAACTTCTCCTTTTTCGTTACAGGCAATAATACCATCTTCCAAATTATCCAACATGGCGTTTAAAAATTCTTTTTCGTTTTGCACAGCATCGATCATTTTTTTATAGTAGCTAGAAACTATTAATGCAAGGCTAATGATGAGCGCGCTAACACCAGCGATGAAAAAAGCAAGGTAATTAGGCTGAATGACTTGATTTTGATCTGGCATCAAATGAGTGGGTGATGGCGTAAAAATTGAAGCCACCATACCAGTATAATGCATTCCGCAAATCGCCAGCCCCATAATAAGAGCACTAACCATTTTAAAATAGACTTGCTTTTGAGCTGCAAAGCGGTCGCTTTCTAAAGCTAACCATAACGCAACTTCGGCTGCGACTATCCCAATAAAAATGGAGAGAAAGAATAAGCTGGGTAGATAATGAATGATGACATGGTTTTTCATTGCCTCCATTCCCATATAGTGCATGGTTGAAATGGCAAGGCCAATTAAAAACCCTCCAAAGGCCAAATGTAAGCTGGAATAATTTTTTTTCTGGAGAATAAACAAGGCAAACCCTGAAGCGAGCATAGCCATAAATAAAGAAGCGCCCGTCCAGATTAATTCATATTCCATTGGCATAGGCAATACGAAAGCAAGCATACCGATAAAATGCATAGACCATATGCCAGCCCCCATGGTGAATGCGCCACCAACAAGCCAGTACTTTGCTGCATGTTTATTTTTTTCTTCACGCAAACGGGAAACAAGGGTTAGAGCAACATAAGAGGCTAAAACAGCGACTATATAGGATAAAATAACTAGACTTAAATCATAGTATCCTTCTAATTTATTCCCGGGTATAGGTTCAAGTTGAAACCAGTCCTGTAGAAAACTCATTAAAATACATCCTGTATAAGAGAGCAATTTCTTAGTATATATCTTTAATATATATTGAACAAAAAGCTTGGTAACAGGTATATTTGAATAGTTAAATGCAGTTAGGTCTGCTAATTGATTAACTGCTCAAGCAAATCCACGCGGTCAAGCCAGGATTCAGGCAGTAGCAGTTGAGTGCAAAGACCCTGAGGTATCTTCACTTTTTTTGAATAATATTTCGAGCCAAAGCCAGTGTTTTACTGAACCGTTCAGCCTGAGGAGGAAGCGCCAGCGACGTCTCGAAGGCCAGTCCTGAGGCACTCGAAGGTGCTTTTGCACCAAGGCTTCGAGACAGCGCTACGCGCTTCCTCAGCCCGAACGGATCGAGCTACTGATTGGAGCAACACCTATTTTTATTCAAAAAAAAGTGACGATACCTCAGCCCAAGGACCAACACCTACCCAATAGAGATTAAAAAGCGTCCCAAATCTCGCCTTCGGAATCTTTTGGCTTCGCATGATCGCGAAGGAAAGCAATACGCTCATGCTTTTTAATTTCTTTTAACTGAGAGGCAGATTTTTCATGCGTCGCGTCAAATTCAAATAGGAACTTGTCGTAAGGGCTTACATAAGCTTTATCGATATCTTTGTTACTCATGACTTATCCTGGATAGCATATACTTAAATATCAAAATGGTAATTTTATCGGTTTTTCAGTAAAGATACCATCTATTAACTTATAAGATTATAGCACTGGGACGACATAGCCATGACAATTAAAAAAGCCGAGTTACATGTGCATCTAGAGGGAACTATTACACCTGATTTGGCCAGGAGATTGGCTAAACGAAATAAGTTAACTCTTCCAGAAGAATTAATTGTTCCCGACGGAACAAGCTATTCCTATCCTGATTTTCTTGGTTTTCTCAAAGCATTTGATTCCGTAGCTGAGGTCATTAAACAGCCGCGCGATTATTATGATATTACTTTCGAATATCTCAAAGCCAATGCTTTAGAAGGCACGATCTATGTAGAAATGATGTATTCCCCCGATCATGCCGAACGTTCAACCGGCATTTCTTCCGCAGAACACTTACAAGCTATACAACAAGCCATTGACGATGCTGAGACAAAATTTAATATTATTGGTCGTATCATTATCGTTGCCGTTCGTCATTTTGGTGTCGACGCTGTCACGAAGGTTGCAAAGCAAGCCTTAAAAGAAACGGTACCTTGCATTGTGGGTTTTGGTCTAGGAGGAGATGAAATCCATTTTCCGCCCAAATTATTTGCTAAAGCTTACAAAATTGCTGCCGAAGGAGGGCTCTTTTGCACCGTCCATGCTGGAGAATTCGCCCCAGCGAGTGGGATGCTTGAAGCCATGGAATATTTACCAATACAACGTATCGGCCATGGAGTTCAAGCCATGCATTCCATAGAAACACTCACTCAATTAAAAGAACGCAGTATTGCCTTAGAAATCTGCCCTTCCAGTAACATTGCTCTTGGCTTGTTTAAGGATATGTTGGAACATCCTTTAACTCAGCTCATGGCCGCCGGAATTCAAGTGAGTTTAGGCTCCGATGATCCACCGTTTTTTCGCACCAATTTAGCCCGCGAATACGAAAGAGTCCAACAAACTTACCTCTATTCTGACTCTAAGATGACTGATTTTACCAAGATGGCGATCAATTCATCTTTTGCAGATAAAGAAACGAAACAAAAGCTAACTAAATTGTTGATTTAGTTAGCTCATGAAACTTACACAAAGTTAAGGATTACTTTGTTCAGCTAACCAATTCTCGATTTGTCTTCTCAGTATGGGCAGGCTAACTGAACCATTTTTTAGAATTTGATTATGAAACTTACGAATATCAAATTGTTTACCAAGTTGCTTCTCAGCTAAATCTCTCAGTGTTTCAATTTCATATTTACCGAGCATATAACTGTTTGCCTGGCCAGGTAACATGATATATCGGTCTACTTCCGCTTCTATTATTGATTTATCCAGAGAAGTGTATCGCGTTAGAAAAAGGATGGCTTTTTCACGACTCCATCCCATAGCATGTATTCCGGTATCAACCACTAAGCGCGCGGCTCTTAAGGTTTCATTGGATAACATACCTAATTTAGAAACTTCATCTTGATATAAGCCCATTTTGTCAGCCAGGCGTTCGACATATAAAGCCCAGCCCTCGCCAAAACCTGAATTCCAAAGATATTTATTCAGATTAGGAAGCGATTTATCTTCATAAGTTAAAGCGATTTGAAAATGATGTCCTGGTATTAACTCATGAAATAAAGTTGCTTCTTGATCACTTCGATTACGTTGTTGAGGTTTATGAGTATTAATAAAGAAAACTCCCGGCTCCGATCCATCTTCATTAGGTGGATAATACTCACCGGAAGCTCCCGTTTTGGCTCGATAATCGGGATAGGGTTTAATTGTGCCATCCGTCTTAGGCATCAGATCAAACCAATTTGAAACCTGAGATTTTGCTCTCTCCAAGGCAGAAAAATTATAAGCTAATAGCTCTTTCTCGGACGAAAAATAATTGGCAGGATCCTTCTTGATTGCTTCAAAAATCAGTGAAATATCAGAAACACCATATTTTTTAAAACCCAGATCCGCAATTTCTTTTTCCAACTTCTCTAACAATTGAAGACCTAATTCGTGTATTTCCTTGGGTGTTTTAGCTAGGGTCGTTTCTTCTTGGATCTTCGCCTGATAGCATTGATTGCCTGCCGGCAAAGCTGAAAGTCCAATGTCAACTCTGGCAAGAGCTAGGTATTCATTTTCTAAATAATTGACATACTTAGTTAGGGCGGGATTCACTACTGTTTCGACTAAATAGTTCACTTGCTTTTTAAACCGTTGATCATTATCGCGCCGAGCGAAATCAAAAAAGGGTGATTCTTCAATTTCACTCTGTAGCATGATTTTTAGTTGAGCAAGGACGCGTTCTATTGCGGGTTTAGGAGCGGTATAACCCAAACTCAAGCCCGTTTTTAAATTATCAATTTGTTTATCAACAACGGAATTAAATGTTTGCCAACGTTTTATCGCAAGCTCTCTATTTGTAGCCGTTCCCACAGGTTGCTTCTCAGCAACTATTGCCATTTTTATATGCCAGCCCGATGCGGGATTGATATCCCAAAGTTCTTCTTTACAAATTCTACTCGCCTTTTTATTTTCTAACGTTTCTATTAAGAGGAGATAAGTGATATACACTGGCGAATTTCGTAAAGAAACCTCATCTAACTGTTTTAAAGCCAAGAGAAAACGGTCTTCCTGTTGTTGCCATTTTTGCCTAGCCTCCAAAGAATAATCAGTGAATCGATCTTGAGCCACATTGATTCTTCCCCAAAAAAGACCTGTTTCAGGGGAATAATCAAATAAGCTATTTTCATAATCATCAGCAATTACAGTAAATTGTTTTGACATAGTTTGGGCCATTAGAGAATTAGAGGAGGCAACTAATTTTATGCTGGTTAGTAATAATAATGAATAGAATAAAAACAGAGTCAATTTTTTGTTTTGCATAACATCTAGCTTTATTTACCTAAAAACAATTGTAACACCGATGTTACAATTATTCCCCATCTTGTTATATGTCCATTACTTTCTTTATCTAGACTATTCCCTAGATACCTCAACATCGCCAAAAAGCGAGATTGAAGGTTTCTTGAGTATATTAATTGCTAGTAATTAGGAGATTAACAATGATAACTAGAACTGTGTTACTGGGTAGTGTTTTAGGTTTTGCGACTTTATTTGCCGCACCATCCTATGCCCATCACCATGCCTACCCTTCCGCTCGGCATGTCAAAGTTGACCATTTCTATCATTCCAATTATAGGAGTTATGCGAAATTCCGCCGCTGGGCTCCACCGCGTAACTATGTGGTCATACGAAGACCAGTGCCTTTCTGGTTCGGGCATCGATTTTGGTAAGCGATATAGATTGGACCTTCACTACTGGCTATCCCCGTGGCTTGACCATGGGGGCAATTTTATTAGAGCCAGAAGGAGTCTGAATAAGATCTATGGACCCCCGCGGTCGATGCCGCGGGAATTGGTTTGAGCATATAAAGAGAGATCGTAAGAGAGTTTTTACCCTACTTCTTCCATATACTGACGAAGTTTCTTCATCGCATTTTTTTCTAATTGACGCACTCGCTCAGCGGAGACACCATATTTGTCCGCTAAATCGTGTAAAGTTGCTTTATCTTCTGCCAACCAACGTTGCTGTAAAATATCTTGGCTACGCTCATCGAGGCACTCCAAAGCCATAAATAATTGCTCACGGCCATGTTCACCGCTTGTTTCTTGCTCAATTAAATGCGCAGGATCACTGTTTGGATCGTGTAGATAATGCACAGGCGCTTTGAAATCTTCATCATCGTCGTCCGACACAGGTGAATCATAAGATGCATCCATGGCATTAAGGCGCTGCTCCATAATTAACACGTCTTCAGGACTTACCCCGAGATCTCGGGCAACGGCATTCACTTCTTCGCCATTGAGCCAACCTAAACGATTTTTCATTTGGCGCAGATTAAAAAACAATTTGCGCTGTGCTTTAGTCGTTGCAATTTTAACAATACGCCAATTTCGCAGAACAAATTCATGAATTTCGGCTTTTATCCAGTGCACAGCGAAGGAAACTAAACGAACACCCATTTTGGGATCAAAGCGCTTGACCGCTTTCATCAAACCAATACTTCCTTCTTGAATCAAATCATTAAGAGGTAAACCGTAACCTAAATAACCACGGGCCACGCGCACAACATAGCGTAAATGAGCAAGCACTAGACGGCGAGCCCCTTCTATATCACCTTCATTGCGAAAGCGTTCAGCACAATCTTGTTCTTCTTCAGCGGTAAGCATCGGAATCTGGTTGACCCGATGAATGTAAGCATCCAAACTGCCAATCGGCAAATTCAATGACGCCAGCTGAAACTGCTGATTCATGCTATTTCCTCCAATAAATAAACTCATAGCACATTTATATAAGTGATCTGTTTATTATACATTAACTATAGGGTTCAATAGAAGCAAGTTGTCTCTTTACTGACAATCTAGCTCCTAACCAGCCCAAAATAGTCGATACAAAAACTAATAAATAAGCCTGTTTTACAGATAAACCGGTTATAGGGTAATGCATTTGGTAAGCGGACGCCAATTGTTTCACCGCCACAGCGAGGCTTAGCATAAAGATATTAACCAAAAACACGGCTAATATGGCCCCAGCCAAACTGTACCATATTCCAGAATATAAAAAGGGTCGAGCGATATAAGGATCCGTTGCGCCAATTAATTTTAATACTTGAATCTCTTCGTGCCGATTGTGAATCGCTAACCGCAGCGTATTACCGACAATTAATACTACCGCAGAGGCAAGCAAAGCAATCAAACCATGTGCAGTTTTACTGACAAAGCCCAGAATAGCGTGCAATCTATTAATCCATTCCATATCAAGCTTAGCTTGTTCTACTTGCGGTAAGGATTTTAAACGATTAAATAACTGTTCTATTTGCGCAGGCGAATGGATAGCGAGTGCCGGCACAACATCAATCACAGCGGGCAGCGGATTTTCCGGCAGATAACGCATAATATCATGCATTCCCTCTTGCTGTTGAAGCTCCGTAAGTCCTTCAGCAGCCGATTTTAAGCTAACATGCCCTACTCCTTCTGTTGCGCGTACACGCTCCAGAAGTGAACTTTCCTCCTCCAGTGAAAGAGGTGATTTCAGGTAAAGGGAAATATGACTACCTCGTTGCCAACCAGTCGTTAATTGATCTAGATTATCCGTAAAAACCCAAAATAGTGTCGGTAAGGTCAAGGCAATAGCAATCACCACAACAGTCATCATTGTGGCGAGAGGTTTTCTGCAGAGTAAATTAAGACTGCTACTTGCGGCTTGCAAATGGTAAGAGAGTAGCGCACGCATTTTATTTAACATACACGCCCTCCTTTTAACATAATAATGCGGTGTTTCATTCTAGCGATTAAAGCAAGATCGTGAGTAGCGATCAGAACACTAACACCAACCTGGTTAAATTGTTCAAACAACCTCATAATTTCAGCTGAAAGACTAGGGTCAAGATTTCCAGTCGGTTCGTCAGCAATAAGCAAGGCCGGTTTATGCACCACTGCACGAGCAATACCTACTCGTTGTTGTTCACCACCAGATAGATGGATAGGCAGCATTTTTTCTTTTGACAGTAAACCGACCATATCGAGCGCAGCATGGACTCGCTTGGTTATCATCACGGGATTCATTCCCTGAATTTGCAAGGGTAAGGCCACATTATCAAAAATGGTTCTGTCGCTTAATAAATTAGGTGATTGAAACGTTATTCCTAAACCGCTTCTATAAGTGGCAATATCATGTTTTTTTAAGTGAGTTAAGCGCACATCGTTGACCATAATTTGACCAGAAGAAGGCCGTTCTAGCATCGCAATCAACTTAAGCAAAGTCGTTTTCCCAGCACCAGAATGACCGGAGAGAAAAACCATTTCTCCTTTTTGCAGAGAAAAGTTAACCTGGCTTAAGGCTTCAAAGCCGCCTGGATAGCGTTTACTAACTTGGTCAAATTTGATCATCATTAAAAATTGCTCTGACAAATTGCTGTGCATCAAAGGGACGTAGATCGTCAATTGCTTCACCAACGCCTAAGTAACGAAATGGTATCCCTAATTCATTTGCAATAGCAAACAAAATTCCGCCCTTTGCGGTTCCATCAAGCTTGGTCATTGTAATACCGGTTAAACCAATGGCCTGATGAAATTGGCAGGCTTGATTAAGTGCATTCTGACCAATACTTGCATCAAGTACTAACATCGTTTCATGAGGCGCGTTCGCATCCAATTTTTGTATGACCCGCTTTACTTTTTTTAATTCCTCCATCAAGTTTCCTTGAGTATGTAAGCGGCCCGCGGTATCGGCAATGAGAATATCAATGTCTCTTGCTTTTGCTGCTTGGAAAGCATCATAAATTACTGAAGCGCTATCAGCCCCGGTATGTTGAGCGATGACAGGTATTTGATTCCGCTCTCCCCAAACTTGTAATTGCTCAACGGCTGCAGCACGGAAAGTATCCCCGGCGGCCAGCATGACTTTTTTGCCCTGTTGCTGAAATTGTTTAGCCATCTTGCCAATCGAAGTGGTCTTGCCTGCTCCATTCACTCCAACGGTTAAAATAACAAAGGGAGATTTATCAGGCGTTTCTAAGACAAGGGGCTTTTGACTGACTGAGAGAATAGTTTCTAGGCGCTTTTTCAGCTCTTGGAAAACTGCATTGCCATCTGTCAATTGTTTTCTTGCTAAGCCCTCACTCAGTTGATTCAGTATAGATTGAGATGTTTCAACCCCTAAATCTGCACTCAGCAAAATAACCTCTAACTCCTCGAGTAAAGAAGCATCAATTTCCTTTTTGCCCAGCAGCAATCGACCAATACCATCACCAAATTGCTGGCGCGTTTTGGTTAATCCACGTTTAATACGAGCAAAAAATCCTTGCTTTGGCGATTCTTCAACCGGAGCAGGTGTATGAGCTAATTTATCGTCATAATGCTGCTCTTCAGTTGGCACAGGTGAAACCTCTACAGGGGATTCTACAGGAGTATTATCACCTTGATTTCTTTTAAACCATTTTATCATAAGGTATACAAAACGAAGGAAATGTGGAATTCTATCACTTTTTTTGCTTTGGAGTTAATCTGTGCGCATTCTATTATTAATTCTTTTAGCTGCTCTGTCGTGTCAATCCTACAGTCAAGTGCAGGAATTCACTTTGGATAATGGATTAAAAGTGCTAGTAAAGGAAGATCATCGCGCGCCAGTTGCAGTATCAATGGTTTGGTATAACGTGGGATCTGCTGATGAGCCCGGCGGTATTTCTGGCGTTTCCCATGCCCTAGAACATATTATGTTTAAAGGAACTCAGAAATATCCTTTGGGTGTCTTTTCGAAAACAATTGCTGATGTGGGCGGACAAGAAAATGCATTTACTAATTATGATTACACGGCTTATTTTGAAAAAATAGCGGCTAATCAATTGCCGATTAGCTTTGAATTAGAAGCCGACCGCATGCAAAATCTATTATTAGATGCCAATGAATTTGCTAAAGAAATCAAAGTCATTCGTGAGGAGCGGCGTTTACGCACCGACGATAATCCACAGGCGCTTGCTTTCGAACGCTATCTCGCTACCGCTCATCTAACACCGCCTTATAATCATCCAGTTATCGGTTGGATGAGTGATTTGAACCAAATGACAATTAAAGATATCGAATCTTGGTATCAGCGATTTTATGCTCCTAACAATGCCACTTTAGTGGTCGTTGGTGACGTAAATCCGGAACAAGTCCATCAATTAGCTAAAAAATATTTTGGTCAGATTGGTAAACAAACGAACTATCATCGTAAGCCGCAGATTGAACCCCCTCCTTTAGGACCTAAAAAAGTAGAAATTCACGCCCCTGCACAGCTCCCGTTAATTATGTTCGGTTACCCTGCTCCTAGCACAAAAACCGCAAAAACACCTTGGGAACCTTATGCTTTAGAAATGATTGCCAGTATTCTCGATGCCGGCGAAAGCGCGCGTTTTCCTAAAAATCTTATCCGTGGCAAGCATATCGCTAGTGATGCAAACACTTATTATAATTTATACGCGCGGTATCCTACGCAATTTGTTTTCTTAGGCACGCCCTCCCAATCACATACGGTTGACGAGGTGAAAGCAGCGATACTTGATGAAATTAGGAAATTGCAAACCGAACCCATAAAACCTGCTGAATTACAACGAATTAAAACGCAAATCATCGCACAAAAAACGTTTGAAAAGGACTCCATTTTTGGTCAAGCCATGGAGATAGGTCTGCTGGAAACGATTGGCCTAGGTTGGAAAGCTGCCGATAATTATACCGATTTTATTAACAGTATTACGCCCGAGCAAATACAGCAAGCAGCGCAACGTTATTTCAACGATGATGCAATAACCGAAGCCCGATTAATTCCTTTATCTCCCGAGGAACAAGCATGAAATTCTCATCCAAATTAAAATTTTTATTTGCAGGTTTTTTAGTACTTAGCTCATCACAAACGTTATATGCCAACTCCTTTAAAACTCAGCAATGGAAGACAAGTCAGGGCGCACGAGTGGTTTTTTATCAAGCCCAAGAAGTGCCTATGCTTAACATCAGTATTGCTTTCGCAGCAGGCTCTGCCTACGATGGTAACCAATTTGGCCTCAGTACCTTGACGACTAACCTAATGAATCAAGGAAGCGCAGGAATGGATGCCACAAAAGTGGCAGAAAACTTAGCCGATACAGGCGCTCAGTTTGTCAGCGAAAACAGCCGCGATATGGTCGCTTTAAGCCTTAAAACACTGACAAACCCCAATGCCATGAAAAAAGCATTGGAAACATTTGCAGCCATTGTTACCAAACCAGACTTTCCAAAAGAGGCGTTTGAACGAGAAAAAAATCAGCAATTATTATCGATTGCTCAAACCCAAGAATCTCCCGATGACGTCGCAAATCAGCTACTGTTTAAAAAACTCTATCTAGATCATCCTTATGCCCATTCAATTAATGGGACTAAAGAGACCGTGATGGCTATGAGTAGCACTGATGTGCGCAATTTTTATAAGCGCTATTTTGTCAGTGCTAATGCCGTGATCGTGATTGTTGGCGCAGTGGATACAGTAACCGCTCATCGAGTAGCTGAACAAATCACAGCTGGCCTAGCTCAAGGACAGGCAGCTCCAACGATTCCTAAAGCGCTTCCTCTTTCTGCGGGAGAAAAGGTATCCGTTGACTTTCCTTCCTCGCAAACCATGCTGCGGCTAAGTGAAATTGGTATAGACCACCACGACCCAGCCTATTTTCCTCTGACAGTAGGAAATTACATTTTAGGGGGAGGTGCCTTGGTTTCAATCCTATCGCGTGAAGTGAGAGAAAAACGAGGTTTAACTTATGGCGTGACAAGTCAGTTTATGCCCATGCCCGGGAATGGTCCTTTTATAATTAGTCTATCTACTGAGAACAAAGAGGCGGCCACGGCATTAAAAGTCACAGAAGATACCTTAGCGAACTATCTACAAAATGGCCCAAGCGAAAAAGAACTCGCCGATGCTAAACAATATTTAATGGGTAGTTTTCCCCTATCGTTAGCATCTAATGCAAGTATAGCGAATATGTTGCTACGAATTGTTTTCTACAATTTGCCAGCAAATTATTTAGATACTTATGTTGACCGCATTAATGCAGTAACGACGGCGGAAATAAAACAAGCTTTTCAAAAACAAATTCACCCAGATAAAATGCTGGTTATTGCTGTGGGTAAAATGTGAAACAAACAGTTCGTATTATTGGTGGACAATATCGGGGAAAAAAACTTCATTTTCCCGATATTGAAGGTTTGAGACCTACTCCTGATAGAGTAAAAGAAACTTTATTTAATTGGCTCATGCACGACATTCGCGATACACGTTGTCTTGATGCCTTTGCAGGCAGTGGGGCGCTTGGTTTTGAGGCTTATTCACGTGGTGCCAAGCAGGTTGTCCTCGTCGAAGCTTCACCGAAAATTTATAGCAATCTTAAGCAAATTGCGTCTTCATTTCGTTCTCATGGTTTAACTGTAGTTAATGCGAATAGCGAAGATTATTTCCAAAAAACAAGCGAGGTGTTTGATATTATTTTTCTCGACCCGCCTTTTGCATCCAATTATCTCTCACATTGCCTTGATTTTATAGCGCACTCAAATTTGCTTCGCCAAGGCGGCTTGGTCTATCTTGAATCGGCAGAAATGCCTCATCCTGACCCCACAGTTTGGCAAGAACGAAAATCCAAGAAAGCAGGAAACGTTTATTATGGTCTTTATGAGAAATTATAATGTAACGGGGACCTTGGCCTAACGTTTTACCCAATGCGGATAATAAATTTTGGGTCAAGGCCCCACCTATATGATAAATTAGGATTTTATCCTAGCCTTAACTTAACCTTAACCTTATTCTTCTTGACAAGAAACCATGCTCCTGTTTCAATCAGAACAGTCCTTATCGATTTCAAGCCCATAAGATGATCAACAAGTTTGTCATACTAATTATTGCATCAATTCTGCTCAATGGATGTGGCATAAGAATATTTAAAAAACCACCGGTTAATGCCCCTAGTGATGATGCAACAATTAAGCTTGCTGAAGCGGCAGTCTCAGTGAGTGACTCTATGTTGGAAATGGCAAAAGTAGAAAAAGTCATTACACCGCCAAACAAAGATAATGTCTTGACGATTCCAAACGCCTATAACTTACAAGCTCGCGCCTCAGTTGATTGGTCTGGCCCCATTGAGGAATTAATTCAACGCATTGCTAAAGCAGCTCATTTTCGTTTTCGCGTTTTGGGTAAAGAACCCGCTGTTCCTGTGTTGATTGATCTTAATGTTAAGGATGAAAGCTTAGCTGAAATCTTACGTGATATTGATTACCAAGCTGGAAAAAGAGCATTCATTCACGTTTATCCTAATAGTCAAGTTGTAGAATTACGCTATGCCAAAATTTATTCTTAGCTTAACTATCATTTGTTTGGCATTGCTCGTTGCCTGCACTCGTAACCACGATGATCAACTTCCAGGTAATACTGCCTCGCTTGCTGGTTTGCAAGCAATGGCCAATGTTCAATCTAAAAAAACTAATAGAAGAAGACACACGAATAAAATTAAGGAAACGGCGCTGAGAGAAGCGGCTCTCAGTATTGGAGCCCAAGCTGGATTAGCTTGGCGGGCGAGAATGATTGATGATCAATTAACGCGATTAGCCCGTCGACTTGATGCGATTTATGATTTTAATGCACTTATTCTTGAACATAATATTTTGCCGCCGGTACTGCTTGAAGGCCGCAATGCATTTAACCTTGCTGATGCTCAAACGATTCGCATTTCAAATCGCACTTATAAAATTGCTAAACAAGCCCGTTTCGTGACTACCACACCTAATTGGCGACAATATTTATGGTTGGACTATCAACAACCTGAATACCCTAACGTGGGTATGCTCCCCAAAACGAGAAGAGAAAAACAGGTTTGGAGTTATTATGTCCAAACAGGCTGGAAAAATGGTGTTGAACAAGCAGCCACTATTCTCGAAGAAAGTATTGCTCGTATTAAAGAAGATTATGTGGGTATGATTTTGTATCGCAAATTGTTAGCCATGAATATGGTTTCGCCACCCTTTGTTTCTCATACTGATTTAGGAGTAACTGGGGATTCAAATGAATTACGTATCGATGATAGAGTATTACGTATTACCGCTCTACCTCTTCTGAATGTTAACCCCAAAGAATGGATTGCTCCGGTCGCTAAAGATGAAAATGCTTTAGAACAGTTCAAGAACATGGAAAAATTGGCACAAAACACTAAAATTATAATAACAAGTAAAGCATGGCAACCTGTTATAGCGCCTGTAAATACAACCGATCGTAATAAATATTGATAAATTATGTCATCAAATTCTAATTTAATGCCTGACGAGCCAACGCGTTTTACACCTGTCTTCATGGATAAAATGCTGCAGCATGCGGAAAATCTTAGCGCCTCTGATATTACCATTCAGACGGGTGAGCCGATTTTTGCGGAAGTTTATGGTAGATTGTTAAGGATAACTAACCGTAGCCTTTCTAATACTGAGCTAGGTGACTTGATTAATTCGATTTATGGGCCCAATGCGACAACTCAGTTACTCTCAGGTAAAGATATTGATACCCATTATGAATTCCGTCCGAATCGTGGAGTACGCTATCGTTATAGGGTAAATGCTACCGCCTGTTTAGTAGAAGGCCACGACGCCATCCAAATTACTTTGAGAACAATTCCAACTACACCACCTCGGTTGGAAACCATGGGGTTACCGCCGAATATCCTTGAAGCAATAGCGCCTCAAGAAGGGATAGTTTTTATCACCGGCGCAACCGGTTCTGGTAAATCGACGCTGCTAGCTTCTATTATTCGCGAACTCATCGAAACCACTGATTCAAATCGCAAAGTATTAACTTATGAAGCGCCCATTGAGTTTGTTTATGACGAGATTGAAACGGTTTCCGCAGTAGTAAGCCAATCAGAAATTCCTCGACATCTACCCGATTTTGCTGATGGCGTACGTAATGCGCTGCGACGAAAACCGCGTTTAATCATGGTGGGAGAGTGTCGTGATGCCGAAACAATTAGTGCCGCTCTTGAAGCCGCGCTAACAGGACACCCCGTTTATACCACCCTCCATACTTCAGGTGTTGCGGAAACAATGCGACGCTTGGTGACTTCTTTTGCGGGAGAGGAACGTCTTGGTCGAACAATTGATATTTTGGAAACAATAAGACTGTGTATTTGGCAAAAATTAGTACCCACCGTCGATGGAAAACGAGTTGCTCTGCGTGAATATTTGGTATTTGATGAAGAAGTTCGAGATATTTTATTAGAAGGTGATCCCAACGAAGTCACCTCAACCACCCGAAAATTAGTACGTCAGCGCGGACAGCTCATGACCGTGGATGCAAAAAACAAATTTGAACAAGGTCTTATTTCTGAGCGGGTATATAAGCTCATTATTGCTGGTACCAAAGAATATCAAAGATAATTTTTCAAATCCCGTGACTTGCCTGTTCTTGTTCTGATTCTAGCAGGGGTCTTGGCCAGCAAATTCGTCGCGGAAGCGAAACGGTTATGTGGTGGAATCTTGGGCCGGGCCAGCACCTGGGGGATCTTCACTTTTTTTTGAACAAAAATAGGTGTTGCTCCAATCATTAGCTCGATCCGTTCGGGCTGAGTCCTTCGAGAGCCTCAGGATGCTCGGGTGCGCGTAGCGTTGTCTCGAAGCCTTGGTGCAAAGAACACCTTCGAGTACCTCAGGACAGGCCCTTCGAGTACCTCAGGACAGGCCTTCGAGACGTCGCTGGCGCTCCTCCTCAGCCCGAACGGCTCAGTAAAACACTGGATTTGGCTCGATATATTATTCAAAAAAAAAGTGACGATACCTCAGGCCCAGCACCCAATATCGTTGTCTCACTCCACGACGCGATGAAAGCTTATTGCCAACCGATTAAATGCATTAATTAAAGCAACCGCGTAAGTGAGATCTGAAATTTCTTTATCAGAAAAATGAGCTTTCAATGCCTCAAACTCATGCTCAGGTATATGCGTTTCATGCACCAAAGTCACTGATTCTGTCCACGCAAGCGCGGCTCGTTCTCGCTCCGTAAAAAGAGAGGTTTCTCGCCATACTATAACCAGGTGTAAACGGCGGTCACTCTCCCCTGCTGTTTTTGCTTCGTTGACATGCATATCACAGCAGTAAGCACAGCCATTGATCTGCGAAGCACGCAAAAAAACAAGATGCAGTAAACGTTCTTCCAATCCAGAATTCATTATAGTTGCGTGAAGGGCAAGCAAGTTTTTAAAACTATCAGCGGATAATTTTTGATATTCGAGTAGAGCCTGTTTTTTCATGATGATCTTCCTTATCAATGTTCCTGAATTTGTTCAGCGCTTCAAACAATGCATTTAAATTATAGTGACTCTAATAAAAACTGCGTCATTCGTTTCTTGCCTTAATAAAATAAATGGTGTAGGATTTTTTGCCAGTTATCAACCTATCCATTTTATGTTCTTATTTTTTTTGCGTGTATTAAGTCTAATTCTCGTTGTGCAAACTTGTTTTTCATCCACCCGGTTTTTAACCATTTCTGATATTCATTACGGCAGTAAAACTATTTCGGACGAAGGCCATGATACCAATGATAGCTTATTGCAATTAGCAATGACTAAGTTCACTCAATTAACAAACGCTGTCGATTTTATTATTTATTTAGGCGATCTCCCTGCTCATGGTTATTATCCCGCCGTAGAAAAAGAAAACTATGAAAAAATTGTTTTCCAGAATTTGTATCAAGCAAATAAGACAGCAAAACCTATGTTTTATGTCGCTGGCAATAATGATTCCCTGCTTGGTAATTACCAACCTTTTTCTTCTAACGGCCGCTCTCCCCTTAGTCTTGCTGAAGATTGGAATGGGGCCTGTGCTAATTGCGAAGGCTTGATTATTAATGATGAGCATATGCATGATGGAGGTTATTATTCCACTTATGTAATGCCTAATAATGACGAAGTACTGTTGATTGCATTAAATTCGACGCAATTTGCCGATTTATCTTCTCGTTTTATTTACTATCCTAATCAAAAAAAAGATGCGTTGATGCAACTTTATTGGCTTAGTCAACAATTGTCACAACATCACGCCAAACAACTCCTTATTGCCATGCATATCCCACCTGGAAACGATTATTTAGGCAATCTCAATTGGGACCAAGCTTATTTAGAACAATTTTTGCAGTTGCTTAAATATTATCAATCGCACTATCAGCAAATTACCCTACTTACCTCTCATTCACATATGGATGAAATAAGAAAAATTAGTTTTGAACAGGCTCCCAATATCTATGCCTTTTCCACTCCTGCCATTAGCCGAATCCATTACAATAATACAGCTATGAAAATCTTTAAGCTGGATAAAAATAGCAATCTCGGTAATTTTACTACTTACTACACTCGATCCAATCAGCAGTGGCTCGATGAGCAATATACAGCCATTCATAACGAAGGTATTTTTCGTGACTGTGAAAATCTTAATTTAGCAAGCTGTTTAGATTCTTTAAATCAGGAGCAGATTTGTGCGAATATTGAAAAGGGAAAATATTACGGAGTAAAAGCTGAACAAGTAAAGAATTCCGCCTGTAGAAAAATTTATCAAATAAATTAAAAGCGGTATACTCAATATAGGTTGACAACTTAAGGATAGCGGATCATGAAAACACTCGGAATAGTCGTTTATGAAAACGCACAAGCTATGGATATTCTTGGTCCCTGGGAAGTGCTTGGTTGTTGGAAAAATACACTAAACGCCCCAATTGAGATGTATTTAATTTCCGAGCAAGGAGATGAAGTACACTGTATGAATAATATCACCCTTAAAACCCATTTCAATTTTAGAAACTCTCCCCCCATTGATTACCTTATCATTCCAGGTGGAATAGGTCGACTAAAGGAAGTACAAAACGAAAAAACCATTTCCTTCATCCAAGAACAAGCAAAAAATGCCCAGTATATTCTCTCAGTTTGTACAGGTATGTTTCTTTTGCACAAAGCAGGCCTTCTTCATAATCAATCAGTTACGACTTATTGGCGGGCTTTGTCGGAAGCCAGTTTCTTTTCAGACCTTAAAATTGTGGAAGAGCGCATTGTTAAAAGTGATAAGATTTGGTGCGCTGGTGGTATCTCAAGTGGCATTGATTTAGCCTTTGAGTTTATTAATGAAATTGCGGGCAAAGAAGTCGCGGGCAAAGTACAACTACTTTTTGAATACTTTCCTACACGGCATAACTATTGTACCCCTGAGTTACTTCACTCATTACCGGCCTATTATGGCAGTGAATATAATAACACTCAACTTCCTAAATATATTAATGATTATTTATCCAAAAATAAAAAACAAAAATAATCAAGAGATTACGGCATTTTATTAACATTTCATTTCTTATATTGAAATAATACCTAAATTTGAACTTACCTGTTTATCCAAGAAATATATTAAATCATTAGTCGTTGAAATAAGGGCTATGAATTTACTAAACTATCTATAATCACCTAAGCCATTCAGGAAAAATATGAGTACAAACTCCCCCACTAATCTATACACTACTGAAGTCACTACCATAGCTGGACAAAGAATGACTTTGGAGCCTTATCAAGGACAGGTGTTACTGATCGTTAATGTAGCAAGTCGTTGCGGCTTTACGCCTCAATATGCAGAACTTGAAACACTTTATCGTGAATTTAAAACGCGCGGCTTTAGCATACTTGCTTTTCCCTGCGATCAATTCTTACACCAAGAGCCAGGCAGCAACCAAGAAATTCAAACTTTTGCAGAAAGCTGCTTTAACATCAGCTTTCCTTTATTTGCCAAAATTGATGTCAAAGGAAAAGAACAAGCGCCTTTATTTACCTATCTTGCTAAACACATCAAAAAAAGACCTTGGAAGTTTATTCCTTGGAATTTTACTAAAATCCTCGTTGATACTCAGGGACGCGTTTTAAAACGCTATCTACCAACCACTTCGTTAAAAAAAATCCGTAAAGAAATAGAGCCCTTACTCCCCGTTAACAATTAGCAAAAATAGGCCTGAGCAGGCCTATTTTCTATTTTTTTAACCCTAACTTGGAGTCGATTCTGAACCGAAACCACTGACACTAGGTTTACCTTTGTCTGAAGCGCCTTTGAGTTTTGCAACTCCTTTTTCGGCGTAACCTTGCAATTGCGAATCCCTAGTCGCCATTGCCTTGGTTGTTTCCTTACCGCCACCTTCAACCTTACCTTTCGCTTCTTCACCCCATTGGCTTATCTGCTCACCAAAACCTTCAGGCTGACCACCAATCCAACGCAGTACTTTATCGGGCAAGTAAGTGATTAATGTAAACGCTTTTTGTACAACAATAAGGTACATTGTGGTATAGATAAGCACGGAAAAGAAGAAACCATAAATTCCTGCCCATCCACTATAACCAGTTCTCATTGAACTAAAGTTATTTGCCTGAGCAGCTGCAGCCGCATTAGCAGCAGCCTGACCAGCATCTCCCCCTGTGGAAGCGGTACCTCCAGTGAAAGACTGGCCTGCAGCTTGTCCAGCTGATTTTATATCATTGGCCCAGGAAGAAGGTGATTGCATGTTATTTTGAGCACTATAATTCCACTGCAAGCCAGTTGCTGTTCCCTGAATAAAGGCAGCAGCGTTGGAAAAACCTGCGTTAATAATCCATACCGAAACATAAGATAAAGCAATTGCTGCGATATAACCAATGATCATCATTGCAGGCCTTAAAAAGACATTCAACAAAATCATGATTGCTTGTTCGCCCTTACCAAAGGCATCATGACCTTCCGGGTGCGTAACACCCAGAGCCACAATGGGCGCTGCCACCATAGCCTCAATCACCGCCGTGAGCCAAGCTATCGAACCAAAAGTAAAAATCATGTATGGCAAAAATGGAATATAGTATGCCGTTAAGAATCCTATGCCCACCATAACCCCTAGCCAAGAAAGCAACAGTGGCATTGCTAAAGCAATTAGCGGGAGAATGAATAACCCAAAGACCGGAATCATAACTACAGTGACTGACAAGCCAATCAAGAGTACCCAGAGATCATTAGCGAAATTGATATAATTTACACCCATGTTAGCAAGGGCAATGACCGGATTAACCGTGGGTTGTTGTATGATCGCCACCCCTTGTTGGAAAATTTGACCGATGCCTATCAAAGGAGCTGCAAGGAAACTCATGACCACCGCATTAATAATTGGAGCAACCATACTTAGAAAGAAATTGAAAAGATTCTTAATAATGATGTTATAGAAGATATTACCCAGCAATGAACCTAAGCAGAAAGAAAAGAACATAATCTTCACAGATCCACAGGGGAAATTTTGAGACTGCAATTGGAACTGGCCGAGATTAATATCGATATTAAATTTCATCGCAAAGGCCGGAGGCGTTAAACCTGGCTGACCTGGTAAGCTCACTAGACTAGAGTTGGTGATGAAACCATAAGCCGTTGAAGAGGCTATCCCTGATTCTGCTTTAGTACCGGTGGCACTAAAACTAGGCTGTGGGAGAGGAGAAGTTAAAATACCTGACCCGTTAATTAGACTAATGAGTTGGTTCACAGGCGCAGGATTTTTACCTAGCCAAGTACATAAATCAGCAAACTGCCCCACACACTGACCATTGTTGAATGCGCCTGGGGCTTTACTTGCGTCAAAACCACTACCGGGATTAGCTAATCCCGTATCAGAGTCCGTGAGATTTGCGTTATTAATTGCTGCTGAATTTAACCAAGCTAGATTAAAGAAATAACTACCAGCCATTATCCAGCCTTGTGTATTCGCTTGCTGGATAAAAGCGCGCTGATTATTTGCATTCTGATTATTAGCCGCTTGTTGTACCAAATTTAGCGTTGGTAGCATAATCCCATTGTAATCAGCAATCGCACCCTGAAACTCAGTTCCACTAAACAGTGGTGCAGAACTACCGGATGGATCTTGGCCCCATGAGACACAACTAGAACTAGGTCCAGTACAAGGAGAACCCGAATTTAAAAAGGGAACTCCAAATTGCTGGGTAGCCACTGCTGAGAAATTAGTTTGCGTTCCCGCTCCATTATTCGTGTTGCTATTAGTCTGTTGGGGATTCAATTGTGGATCATTATTGACTATTACTTGCGCAACCGTTGATAAATCAAGATACATTTGCTGAATAGCAATCGCTCTAGACATCTGTGCAGTTTGAATTTCATTGGAAGAAACCGTAGGAATATTTTGTTTCACAGAGGCTAGGGAAGAAAACGGATTCCAAGTGATCAGACCACAGACACCATTGATGGATGCAAAAGCCGAACCCGTGGGAAAATTAGGCATTTGTACTGAATAATTTAGTGGCTTAATAGTAGCCTGATCTGCTTTTTGTTGGGCTGATACTATATTTACGGTACTTATAAAATCGGGCACTTGGGAATTGCAAAAATCTTGCATTTTCTGAGATGGGGATCCAGAACAAGGGCCTGAATCGTTTTGTTTTGCATCAATATAGCTTTGTCGTTGAGACTCCAATAGGTTTTGTAATCCTGCCATACAAACTTGTCCAGCAAGAATAGTTGAGGCCCCTTGAGCAACCGTATTAGCACCACTGGTAAAAGAAGTCGCTGGAGTCATATTGGTTTGAACAATAACACCCCCGCGGTTTAAATAGCTTAGCGCTGCTCCCCATACTTTATCGGCCGCTCCGACCCCTTGTACGACAATCCACATCACAAAAATCTGCATTAAACAGTAGCCTGAGGCTTTAGGAATTAATAGCGCGAGACCTAGAGTAGAACGCATCGGCACCCAAATCGACGACCACTTCTGGCCGAGCATCTGTCCTTCTTGTGCTGTATTCATTGTGGATACTAGCAAGGTGTACATAATGATGATTCCACCCAGTGCTAATACCGCCGAGTTGAATACACCAAACATATTCCCCATAATTTGGCTGCCTGTACCGTGTAAAACACCGTCAACCATACCAAATATATTTCCTAAAAAAACAACCGACAGATCACTAGGGGGAGGAGCAAAACTTAAAGAAGAACCTCCAGAAGAGGCATAAGTCAGTGCAGGAAAAAGCAAGGACAGGATACTTAATACTATTTTTTTCATCTTTTATCACCCAAGAGGCCTTTCCTGTACCACTCTAGCATCGTGCAACCTAATTTTCGTTCCTTGATTTGGAAGTACCAAAAGTGGTAACGGAAGGCTAACGCTAAAGCAATTAGCATCACTACTAGACTAATTATCACTGCCCTGTAACTACCATAGAATACATGGTAAATCGCATAACCAAAAATCAATATCGCCGCAGCAGACATAAGTAGGCTTAAACGATACAAGGCTGATTTTCTGTCCTGAAGCTCCGTCTCGCTTAGATTTAATCTTGATACAGCTTCCTCAAATGTTTCTCCGCTATCATTTTTCTGCGGTACAAACATTTTTTTAAAACCATTTACTAGATAAAGTGTAAATGATTTTGTACGATCGAAATCGATCCATGATCGTACATTAAATATACGCGCAAAAACATTAACAATCCTGGAACCTTGTTGCTTTTTCATAAATTTTACTTTTTATAAATAGACTTTTACTCTTCTTAATATACTATAGTAGTTAGAATATTGATCGTCCACCATTGAAGAATACAGTAAAAAAAGAGTAAAAAATGCCTGATCTGAGTCATGAAGCATCATCACAATATTGGTACGAATACGTCGACCCCATGATTTATCGAGTTATTACGTTTATGGAAAGTGTCGAGGATTGGACTCTCGATGGTAACCCTGAGTTAGAAGCAGCGATCAATCAACTAGGTAGAGAATTAGAAGATATTGAAAAAATAGATATGGGCATGCTTTCTCAGGAAGATATTTTTATTCGCTTAGTCGGTAACATCAAATCAGGTAGAGGCCTACGTCTGCTTCAAGCCATTGATACAGTTCATCCAGGCAGCGCCTCCAGAATCTTAATCCACGCTGAAGAAACAAGCACAGGCAGCCATGATCCCGCCGGCTTTTTCCTCAAACGAAACATCGTTTTCGAACGTTTACGCTTGTTAGCTCGTGTTTTTTCTGAGTATCGCTTAAAACTTATAGCTCGCGCTCTTGAGGGGGAAGAATAAATGAAATTATTGAGTCGATATGCTTTACCTAGCGTTTTATTTTTTGCGGCATCGTCTTCTTTTGCTTCTGCTGAGGGTACGACCAACGATAGCATGAATGAGCTAACAACTTACTTACTTAATTTAGGCGCATACTTCGGTTATAGCTTACAAAACAGTCCTACCGCTACTGATGCAAATGGAAACCAACAACCTATCACAATTAGTCAAAATTTACTTTTTAACAATGGCGCTACAGCGCAGCTCAATGAAAATTATGTTTTTAACAGTTACTTAGGTGCACTATTAGTTAACACCGCAGTGCCCAATGCAACTTCGTTTGTTGCCACCTCAGGCTCTACAACAAATCCTTATACACCGATAAATGCCTTTGCTAATTATACTTTCACTACTCCGCCTTATTCATCGCCAGCTCAAGATACGGTTTCAGTTTCTCCCTTGATTGATCAGCCTCCTTACCAAACTGATCCAGTCAGCCAAGCAATTTTAAATATTTTAGGAACACCGGACTTTAGTTACTGTTTAAATAATGATGCAACGGCCGTTGTTTCTTGTACCTATCCTTCAGGTACCCTAAATGCTTATCAAGTCCAGTCCAATTCGATTGGTACTTTACCTACTACTCAAAACTACTTTACCTTTGCCCAAACACAACCTCTTTTGGCAGAGCTTAACGTCAATAGTTTGATAAGTCCTTTAATCTATTCCCAACAATCTAACACTGGCACCGGATCACCCTCTTCCGCAGGTGCATCACCGACTGTTTCCGGTGGAAATAATCAACAAGGATTAATCGCTACGAGTCAAGAGCAGCAGGCAGCAAATTTTATTCGTTTTGCCACAGGAGCCGTTACACCACTGCCCTTACCTAATCGCAATGATTACGATAACCTACTTTTGAAGGCGCAAAACACAAGTAAAACCTATTCTGCTACAGAACAAGCCATTGCTCAAGCGACGCTAACTTCTTATTTAAACAGTGTCCGAATTTTTGCTGCACAAAGTTCGGTTGGTATTGCTAACCTTTATTACATGTTGTCAAAGAGATTACCTCAAAGCCAAAGTACTAATAACTCTGGCCAGCAGACCAGTCAGGCCTTGAGTGAGTTTGCTATGGCTACTTGGCGTCTTTATAATCCTGATTTAACTTCAAACACTCAATGGGTTACGCAAATTAATAACGCTTCCGCAGCAACGGTGCAAAAGGAAATGGCGGTCCTACTGGCCGAGATCAATTATCAATTATATTTAAGTCGCCAACAGCAAGAGCGTATGTTACTGACCAATACCATGTTATTGATCCAGAATGCTCGTGCATCTCAACCTAGTCCTACCTTTACTCCTCCAGCGTCCAGCCCAGGTGCAATGGGAACATCAGGACAATAAAACTTGGCGTTGCTGCGTGGTTAAATTCGAGAAAACCACGTAGCGCTGTCTTGAGGATATCGTCTATCTATCAATGCGAATCCCCGCGGTCAAGTCACGGAGATTCGCCAGATCAAGCGTTGGCCTATTTCAGCTTCGGTTTATAAGGCAGGTACTCCGGCTTCCATATATGACTGCGAATACGATCTTCGATTTCCTGATCAGTTAACGAATCAGTTAAGTTTGATTTAACCGCTTCTTTTAAAACTGCAGTCGCTACTTTGTACGAAACATCTCGGACTTGTGTGAGTGGGGGTAAGAGATTTGCCTCAGGATCTTGCTTAGCCGGTGAACATTCAGCTAAGGCCTTAGCGGCCGCCATAAACATTTTATCAGTCACATTTTTGACTTGGCCCGCTATGAGCCCCAAGCCCATACCCGGGAAAATATACACATTATTAGTCTGGTCAACTCGAAATAAATTGCCATTTTTTACAATATTACCAAAAGGACTGCCAGTACCAATAACTGCACGATTATCTGTCCAAACCATTAAATCACTTGGCTTCGCTTCACTATGCGTAATTGGATTAGACAAGGGCATAATAATCGGTTGTTTCACATGAGCGGCCATTTCACGAATTAAATCTTCCGTGAACAATCCAGGCTGACCAGACACACCGAGTAAGGCATTCGGGTGCAAATTATTGATGACATCTTTTAAACTAAGGGTGTTACCATTTTCCAGTTGCCAATTTGCAACCAGGTTTTTTGATTTTAATAACTTTTGTTGAAACGGTAATAAATTCTTCATTCCTTCGACCAAGAGTCCATCCCGATCGACCATAAAAATATGATCCCTGGCCTCCTGCTCTGAAAGACCATCCTCCATCATGGCTTGCACAATCAATTCGGCAATACCACAACCTGCTGTACCAGCCCCCAAAATCACGATCCGCTGATCTGCCAAACGTATACCGGTGACTTGTACAGCCGCAAAAAGAGTACCTGTCGCAATTGCTGCTGTACCTTGAACATCATCATTAAAAGTACAGAGTTGATTTCGATAATTATCTAACAAACGTGTTGCATTCTGTAATGCAAAATCTTCCCATTGTAAAAGAATATGGGGAAACCGTTTTTTAATTGCAGAAACAAACGCATCAACAAAATCATCATAGTCTTTACCACGCACACGTTCATGCCGCCAGCCTATGTATAGCGGATCACGAATCAGCTCAGAATTATTGGTTCCCGTGTCTAATAAAATAGGTAAGGTAGCGGCAGGATGGATGCCTGAACAGGCGCAATACAAAGCAAGCTTTCCAATAGGTATCCCCATACCCCCTGCCCCTTGATCACCTAAACCTAAAATCCGCTCTCCATCTGATACGACAATGGCCTTAACCTGATCAAAATGGGGGTTTGCTAAAATTTTATCAATTCGATCACGATTAGGATAGGAGATAAATACTCCTCGAGGTCGCCGATAAATGTGGCTAAAATGGAGGCAAGCATCGCCTACCACCGGGGTATAAACAATAGGCATCATCTCAGTGATATGTTCACAGAGAAGATTGTAGTAAAGGGTTTCATTTGAATCTTGCAGATCACGTAAATATATATACTTTTCTAGATCAGTCTTTTTGCTCTGAAATGCCTTATAAGAGCGCTCGCGTTGTTCTTTAATGGTGCTCACTTCTGGCGGTAAAAGACCGAATAATCTAAATTCCTCTCGCTCTTCATTGGAAAAACCAGTCCCTTTATTAAGAAGGGGATTTAGAATAAGTTTATAATCGCTAGTTCTTACTAAAAAATAAGGATTTCCTTGGTCGTCCACGCGGCGTTCATAATCCATCGAACTTCTCCTCTTTATTAATATTTTTATTAATATTCAGGTAAAATGTTATTCCTCTTACAGCTTAGCATTGTTGAGACTTAGCTGCTTGTTCGTTAATTAACTTTTCTATAAAGTGGGAACCTAATTTCAACCAGAGGTAAATAAGACATGATACAGACTGAAGAAATTGAGTATCTGGATGAGCAAACTGTCTGTCGCGGCTTTCTTGCCTATGATGATACAAATCCTGACCCCAAACCCTGTGTTCTTGTTGCTCCCGATTGGGGAGGACGAGGTGAATCCGTTTGTCAGAAAGCAACACAACTAGCTGCGATGGGTTATGTTGGCTTCGCTATTGATATGTATGGACAAGCGACACTTGGAAAAGATAAAAAGGAAAAAAGGGCCTTAATGACTCCTTTAAGAGAAAATAGAAAGCGCTTGGCCGCACGCGTCGTTGCCGCCTATGACAGAGTTGCTCAATTACCCCAAATTGATCCAACAAAAATTGCTGCCATGGGCTATTGCTTTGGCGGCTTATGTGTTTTAGATTTGGCCCGAACCGGGATTGATATCAAAGGCGTTATCAGTTTTCATGGCGTACTATCTGCGCCTGAACAAGACGTTTTAATGCCCATTTCCGCAAAAATCCTGATTCTCCATGGTTATGATGATCCCCTGGTTTTACCCGAGGAAATCACTCAATTTGCAAATGAAATGACTCAACGAAAAGCCGATTGGCAAATTCATATGTATGGACTTACACAGCACTCGTTTACTGATCCACAGGCTAATGATGATGAAATGGGCTTGCATTACAATGAAACAGCGGACCATCGTTCCTGGAAAAGTACCGAGTTATTTTTACATGAAATTTTCTTATGAAAAAGCATTCAATCCCTTTTGTCCACTCTAAATATCGGTCAGACATCGATGGTCTACGTGCGATAGCTGTTTTGTCGGTTGTTGGCTTTCATGCCTTTCCTAACCTCTTTAAGGGTGGGTTTATTGGTGTTGATATCTTTTTTGTCATTTCCGGTTTTCTTATTTCAACTATTTTGCTTGAGAGTTTGGAGCGCGAAAACTTCAGTTTTATCGAGTTCTATGGAAAACGAATTAAACGCATCTTTCCTGCGTTACTGCTCGTTTTAGTTTTTAGCATTATCTTAGGCTGGTTCGTATTATTTCCTGAAGAATATAAGCAATTAGGTAAACACATTGCAGGAGGGGCAGGTTTCATTTCCAATTTTTTGCTTTGGCAGGAATCGGGATATTTTGATAATGCTGCGGAAACGAAACCTTTATTGCATTTATGGAGTTTAGGAATTGAGGAACAATTTTATATCATTTGGCCATTACTGCTTTGGGCTGCATGGAAGAAACGCATTAACTTGCTTGCAGTAATTCTTGGTATTGCCTTAGTCTCATTTATTCTCAATGTCAAAAATGTGCGCAGCGATACAACAGCCGTTTTCTACTCCCCCCAAAGTCGCTTTTGGGAATTGTTATGCGGGAGTTTGCTTGCCTGGATACTTCTTTACAAGCAGCAGGCTTTCACCAGAATCAGCGAACAATTTAATCAATGGTTGGCCAAATATGTTTTAAAAAATGAGAAAGCTCAGCGCTTTACTTTTAACCATCTTCTTTCATTATCAGGCTTTTTGCTTATTGAATTTGGCATTTATCAACTCACCAAAACTGATTTTCCGGGCTTTTGGGCATTAATACCAACCTTAGGCGCGGTACTGATTATCTTGGCTGGGAACCAAGCCTGGGTCAATCGCGTTATTCTTTCCAACCCTATTATTATCTGGTTTGGATTAATTAGCTTTCCTTTCTATTTATGGCATTGGCCTTTGCTCGCATTTGCAAGAATTATCGAAGATGAAAAACCTAACAAAAAAATTCGCATCGCAGCCGTTGTAATTTCAATTATTTTAGCCTGGCTTACTTACAAATTTATTGAAAAGCCCATCCGTTTTGGCAGCATCAGAATTGACAAAATTAAAACTATTTTACTGATTAGCTTAATGACTTTAATCGGTTATACCGGGTTTTATGTTTATGAGCATCAGGGCTTTACCCTGAGGTTTAATAATTTAAAAGAACTGAACGAATTAATAACGCTTATCGATCACCCTTATCCTAGCGGCCAAGATTTTTTTTGTTTCAATTCCATACCCGAGTTAAAAAACTTTGACTTTGATGGTGGCTGTCGCTTATCGAAAGAATCCCCTCCCAATATTATGTTTCTCGGCGATTCACATACTGCTCATTATTATAATGCCGTATGGAAACAATTCCCCAGAGATTCGGTTTTAATGGTGATACAAACCTCTTGCCTGCCTTTTGCTAGCAATTATTTTTTACAAGGCGAATGCAAAGAAAAATACAAGGGGATTCTTTCCTTTTTACAATCCAATTCATCGATCCAAAAAGTATATTTATCCGGCTATTGGGCCTATTTAATGACGGGTGGTTTTGGCCAGCAGGGGGAGCATTGGCGTCATGCAAAAGCAATAGACGCAGAAGGCGTGAAAACGTTTAAAGAAAACGGCAGACATTTTCTTGCCTCTATTCTTAAAACAAATAAAGAAATTATTTTCTTAAAAGATATACCGGATTTGGATTTTAATATTAAAAATTGCTTTAAGATAAGGCCGTTTCAATTATCACAAAAATCTAGAAAACAATGTTGGATAGATAAGTCTAACTACAACGCGAGAGTCGCTGATTACGACAAAGTCATCGATGAATTGCTAGCGGAGTTTCCGCAGGTAAAAGTTTATGATCCGCGCTCCTTACTCTGCAAAAACAATCAATGCATCGCTCGCGATGATAAGCTTCCCTACTATTTCAATGGCGATCATTTAAATCATTACGGCGCGAATTATGTCATCGAGGATATGCGTAGGAAGGAGCAAAGGCTTGCTTTCCTGGATTGAGTCATCCTAAACTTAAAAGCTCCAAAGCATTAGTTCGCCATAACTTCTCTTGACGAACGGACGTTAAATTAATCTCATTAAATAAAGCCGATGAATATTCAAGCCATGCGCTAATATTCATTTGATTCGGCTGCCCTAAATCGGAACTATAGATAACACGAGGCAACTCACTTAGAACCTTTACCATATCCTCTTTCGTTTGATAACCAAGTAGATAAGTCAATGCCGTTTGTTCAATCCAAACAAAAGAGTGCTTTGCTAGATCCTTTAAATCATTGGCCTTTAAACCTGATAAAGGATTAGCTGGCTGATTGAGCAACAAGGTCCTTACTTGATGTTGCAGACAAGCATCAATTAAACAATTGATTTCCTCTTTTGACGCATGCCCTGTAGAAAGAACAATCGGGTAATCTGCCGCCATCTTCAAAATATCGATCACTTTCTTTTTTAATTGATGATGGCTATCAAAAAGCGTTTCACTTGCCAAACTATGGCTCGATAAATATTCGTGACTTAATTGTCTTTCTAATTTGGATTGATACTTACGGCCAGTAAGTGTCGGAAAATCGACTATGAGCTTCGTTGGAATTTGCGGTTGATATTCGGCAAGTGCCCGCATAATGACGCGATAATCAATACCGCCTGCAAGCTGATTCAAGACGACCGAAGGAAAAACAGGCAGGCCTTGAGCTTGAGCTAGCGTAGCCTGCACAGAGGTTGCACCTACATGGCTTTTTAAAACAACAGCTCCGCCTAAGGACTGATACTGTCTGCCCGTCTCTATAGCATCAAAGCGACGAATATAAAGATCGGGAGAAGCATGATAATGAATATCAATAAATTTAAAATCCTGCAAAGCGTTCAAGTTATTTCTTCTCATTGAGCCAGGGTTGGTCATAGCGATAATCCTTGCGTGCCTGCGCCAAACTTGAGCCTGACTTGACTGCTGCAACAATTTTTCTTTCCGTGGCCTTTATTTTTTCTGCTTTTTCAATAATCTCATTCATGGCATGCAGCGGGATCACTAAAACACCATCATCATCCGCAAATATAAAATCGCCTGGATTAACAACCACCCCATTTATGCTTAGAGAACATTGTTCCCCTGATTTGTAAACTCGATTTTTCCCTGAACGCATATAAATTGCAGAACAATACAAAGGGTAATTTGCAGTGCGAATGCAGGCAACATCTCTTACGGCGCCATTGACGATAGTTCCCGCTATTTTTTTATGTTTTGCGACTTGAGTTAAAATATCTCCCCAAGTTGTGCAATCACTTCGTCCTTTATTATCAATCACAATAACCGAGTTTGCTGGAACTGAATCAATATAATCGGCAGCCCCTTTAAAGACCTCAGGTTTTTTATCATAAGAAGAATATTGAACCGTATAGGCAGGGCCAATGAGTTTTGTCCCGGGAATGAGAGCTTTGATATTGAGTAACGCAGCCTCTATGCCACAGGCATCCAGTGCATCGGATACCTCTGTCGTGCTCAATTCCTGTAACCGCTGATATTGATTCATTTTATTTACCATTAATACAATAACTTATAATCGCTTCTGCCATTTCCTCAGTACTAGAGTTTCCACCTAAATCATAGCTTAGGCAACGACGCTCTTTTACTACAGCCACAACCGCTTGTCGAATTTTTTCAGCCTGTTCTTTATAACCAAAATGCTGCAGTAGTAAACCTATGGTTAAAAACATCGCACTAGGATTAGCCTGATGGGCTTTCATTCTTGGTGCGCTACCATGCACAGGCTCAAAGTAGCAGGCCTGTTCACCAATATTTTCACTAGGAGCAAAACCAAGCCCGCCCATTACACCAGCCCCAACATCCGATAAAATGTCACCAAACATATTTTCGGCAACAATAACCCCAAATTCTTCAGGACGCCTCACCAACCATAAACCCACTGCATCCACATTGAGAATATCCGCTTTAATCTGCGGATAATTGTCCGCTACTGATTCAAATAATTCGCGTGCGAAAGCACCACTTTGACGTAATACATTAGGTTTGTCCGCTAAAGTCACCCGTTTCATATTCTGTCGTTGAGCATATTGGAACGCGAACTCAAAAAGACGCATCAATCCTCGCTTACTTTGCAACCGTAGGCTACAACTCATTTCATCGCTTGCCAGCTTTTGCCAAGTTGGCGACTGAGCTAATAAATTTTGCAATGATGAAGGGATAGGATGATAATCAAATCCAGAGTACAAGCCTTCCGTATTTTCTCTAATCACGCAAAAATTAAAATCAGGCCCTTCTGATTGGATATTAAAACAGGGTCTAACATTTGCAAACAAATCTAAATTTTGTCGCAATTGAATAATTGGTGAGACATACTGTGGATTTTTAGCTCTTAATTCACTTGCTAATTCAGCCTTTGCTTCACGATTTGGCTTACTCGTCGAGGCGCCAACTAAGGTTGTATCCGCCTGTTTAATGAGTTGCCAGGTTCTCTCAGGGATAGGATTACCTTCTTTTTGCCAATAGGACCAACCCATTTCACCAAAACTTAAACTCACCGGAACCTTAAGTGCTTTTAAAATTGGGATTGCAGCCATGGTCACGTCAACACCAATACCATCACCAGGTAAAACAGCTATCTTTATCAAGGGCTACACTCCATCATTCAAGCGTTCGCAAATGAGCTTCTGACAAAAAGCTTGGTTATCTTGTAATATGCGCATCCCCGCTTGCGGTACGATGGCTAACAGCCCCACCCTAGGAGCAATCACATTACCCACATTAACCAAATTTGAAAATTCACCGATTAAATGCAAATGATCAACAGTGGCATGATTAAGAATCTGGGTTGAATCCGTATCTAATACTCGTTGCAAACCAAAAATCAATCGTCGCGACGCAAGCTCTTGATCATAAATTCCATAATTAATTTGTGGCGGTTTATTAGGAAAAAAAACATCGTTATATAGTGTGTTAAGCGCCTCCATCACCCGATTTTTTTTACAGAGATCAATGACTCCTCCTAATTTCTCTTGCAAAGACTCATTTGCAAAAGTTGGGGTTGAAAATAATACGATTGGTTTGTTAGCCCCTTCAAACAAGTTAAAGCATTGCTGCAAAATAACGCCGCCGAAAGAAAAACCTAAAAAAGCATCATAATTAGCAATTCGACTTGCTAATTCTCTTTGCCAGGAGGAATAATAAAGATCATTAGGCAAAGCTTCCATGTTCATCAACGGGTCAATAAAATCGAGCTCAAAGTTTTCATTGAGGAAGACTAAGGTCTTCGCTATTCCTTCAATATCAGACTCATGAGGCATAACAGGAGCAAGAGCTAGTATTTTTTTTTTCATTTCACTCTCAAATAAAGGTCTAATTATAGGATGTTACAACACTAGATCGTGCTTGCTTTATGAGCTTTTAGATCTGCGGTTGAAAAATCGGAAATACCTCTAATAAATTCATCCATTTCAATGTCTTCATGGCCAATTCCCAGTGCATTTCGAACATAATTGGCTGCTGATAGAATTTCAGGAAGTTTGTATTTCTTAATATCTATCGCATGCAAATAAGCCGTGAAAAATTCAGTTTTAAGATTGCCTATGCCTTTACCCATACCAGCTAGAGAAACATCGATATATTGCGCACCATTATTTAATGCAGCTAACGCATTCGCTTGGGCTAGACCTAAATTATCATGAGCATGAAATCCAAAAGGAATAGAATATTGCTGGGTGTATTTTTTATAAATTGCTTGAATCCTAGAGGGCAACATACTGCCATTGGAATCCGCAAAATAAATCATGTCAGGATGATGATTAGAAATTGCCTCGATTGATTCATCAAGTTCTTTTTCTTTGTAATAAGACATATGAATAAAATTCGCGGAGGTTTCTAAACCTAACTCCTTGGCTAAAGAAATGGTCGGATAAGCAGATTCCACCTCGCCTTTTGCAATACAAATTCGTAAAAGATCAACTCCGCACTCTTTTAATTCTTCGAGATCGGCTTTATTGACATTGTTAGGATGAGCCATTACCGCAATTTTTGCATTCTTGATGAGTGACTGACAAAGAAGAAGATAATCTTTTTCACAAAGACCTGCTCTGCCTAAATTTTCAATCGGATGTAAAGAACCATTGCGATAACCAATTTCAAGGTATTCAAGACCTGAATGATCTAATAATTGTAAAATTTCCTCTAAGTCTTTGTTTTTAAAATGAAAATTTGTTCGATGACCACCATCTCTTAAGGAAACGTCGAGAACTTTAATTGTGTCCATTATCTACCACCAGTTCACCTTTTTAGACCTAATTTAAGTTAGATTATACAAATAACTTAATATAAAACCTAAAAAGATTGCTAAAACAAAACCTCTTATATAAAAATTAGCCCTTTTATTAATATATAGCATAGCTAGATAAGAAAGAGGATGACGGTAGATAAAACTGCGCATTATCTTTTTGCTAACTCGGTTAGGCGGTCCGCTCATGGGTATCTCATGAATCTTGATACTCGGGCAATTATTCATTTCGATGATTACCCCTCTGGAGCCTTCCATAGGTACATTAATATCCTCACATTCAACATCAATTCCGACAATATTTAAATTCAAAGCTTGGGCAGCACGAATCAATAAAAGGCTATTCTTTTTACAAATTTGCTTCCCCAGCGATTTAAAAGTCCCTCCCCTGGTCGCATTAGAAGTGTAAGCTAAGAAAACTTGCTCATCTTGCTGGGGAATATAATCGAGGTCGAGCTTTAATTCCTGCAATTTAATACGACATTCTTCATCAATCACTATATCACCTAAGGCATCATTCAGTTTTGCTCGTTGCAAATTAGTCGACTGAACCAATTGAGCAAGGCTGTGTTTGCCATCCCCTACCACCTGTGCGGGGTATCTTTGAATAACGCCTATCACTTGGCGATTAAATACTAGGACGCGATAAGATTTCAATTTTCCATGAAACTCTTCAATAGTAATAAATTCATAAAGTGTAAAGGCGTAGTTTAGATAGTTTGTTAATTGCTCAAGGGTTTGGATATTGCATAATACATCACGTCCACGAGAACCATTTTTGGTTGGTTTTGCCACCAGGGGAAACTTTAGATCCGCTATTTTTTCTTTAAGCTCTCCATCCTCCAACTCACTGCGATGTAAAGCAATAGCTTTAGGCACAGGAATGCCTTGTGATTCTAAAATTTTATTCATGCAATATTTATTGAGAGCAATATTAGCGCTACAGCTGTCATTAAAAGGCGTTTCGCCCCCGCGAAAATAATAATGTTTTTTACCTAGTTTTACTGCAAATCCATCAATATCATCGATTTGCTCAGCAGGGAGGAATAAATCCAATGAGCTTTTGTAGTAAAGCTCTGCATTCTTGTCTATAGCTACATCCTCTTGAGAATTTCAAAATATACTCAAGATAATCCTAGCATATTTCAATCGCATTAAAAAAACCTTGATCTTGCATTGGCAAGATCAAGGTTTTAGCGCTTAATTCGCTGATTTCGCAGGCTCTTGACTTGATTGGATTGGACCAGAGCAGGACGCTGCAACCGAATCGATTTGATCATAATAATCTTTATCGGCCATATTATTGGAACTTTTAATAAGCGATACTAATTTAGGTTGTGAACAGTCGCAAAAGCTGGTTGCTATTTGCTTCGCTTGATCATTCATTTTGGGATAAATTAGGTTCCAAGTATCCTGACAGAACTGACTCACATCCTTGTCGCTCGCTTTATCTAAACCAATTTCTTCTTCCAAAGAATCCATTGTATTACGTAATAAAGTACGAGACATGCAGACCTGAATTGCTTTATCCACAGCAGCATCAGTATCGAGCGGTTGAGTGAGTGCACAAGCACAATATTTTTCGCCAAATTTTTTATAATCCGTCATATTGGCTACATTAGTTTCTCTCTTCATCCACGATGAAAGGCAAATTGCTTGAAACGACTCAGCCTGATTACTATCCATCATATTCCCGGGAGCAGAGGGCTGTTTAGTCGTATTATCCGTAGCCGCAGGGGTAGAATTGTGGTTGATCGTATCATTCATAGTCCCAGGAACAGGATTCTGGTTGGTCGTATCATTCATAGTCCCAGGAGTAGGATTCTGGTTGGTCGTATCATTCGTAGTCCCAGGAGCAGGATTCTGGTTGGTCGTATCATTCGTAGTCCCAGGAACAGGATTCTGGTTGGTCGTATCATTCGTAGTCCCAGGAGTAGAAGTCTGCTTAATTGTATTATCTGTAGTTCCAGCAGAGGTCTGTTGTGTAGCATTATCCATCGTTGCAGTAGGAGGGGGGGGAATTTGTTTAGTGGGATCCATGGCAGCAGCAGAAGCCATGAATGAAAAGGCGCTAAAAATTATCACAACTAGCACCATTTTTAATCGATTAAAATGCATAACTTAATCCCTCCGTTGGATAATGGTCTATCTTGAGAATCTCCTTTCTATTCAAAACATCATAGCTTAAAGAAAACAAATAAGCTAATTCAAGTGATTACGGATTTTAAGCATAATGCAGCATGTTCAGCTGAGCCACCATTTCACCATAACCAGATTCAATATTGATGTAGTTTTTCTTCGCAAGATAATAAGATAGTGACCCGTCATCTTGTGCTTTAGTTGCTTGCAGTGCCACATTGAAATTGAATCTTTTCAGGCGCTCATAATCTTCTTTTTTAGTGACAAAATAGAAATTTCTATAACTTGTTCTAGGTCGATAATGAAGTTCTTTCGCATCCTTAGCTAAGGAATGGTTGGGAAAATATTCTTTAATAGAATAATCTCGATTATTGTGCACTGCAATAATTTTTCCTTTGGGCAATAGACTAATAATTTTATTGGCCAGTTTTTTGACTTCTCGATGGGCTGCGAGAGAATAAGGTCCGAATTTTTTCAGCGTTCTTTTAATTCCTTTATCAGTAAAAATCCGATTCGGATCAAATTCATAACGAACACCTTTTAAGTAAAAGCGGACATTACGTTGGCCAGAGTGTTTGAGAGCAATTAAAGAACCCCCTTCTCTTTTGATAAAACATTTGGCCGCTGCGAACGCGGTAAATTCACTTTCATGCAAGTGAACAAAGGTTTTACCTCGTCCTCTTTCTTTTAATATTTTTACTGGGGTAGCTCCTAGTTTAACGACATAGGTTTGTGCATGAACTAGGCTACTAACTAAGCTGATTAGGATAAAAAATAGATATAAATAATATCGCATAACTTATTTTTTTAATTGAAACTGGGTAATTATTATACTGCGCTAAGGACAGTTTAAGCAAATTTTTATTTGTTGTCTGTATTTTTTCAATTAGTTAGCTATCCAATACTTGGATTTGAATAATAGCTATAGGGGCTTGAAGTCCAATGGAACGAAAACGTACGCTAAGTCTATTCATCAACTTCCGTTTGCTGTTTCAGCGGTCTAAGCTTTCCATTCATAACCTGCTCAGCAAGGGTAAATGAATAATGTCCAAGCATATTCACATGTTTATGGCTCAGAGGCGATAACCGAGCTTCATCGTCCTCTTGTACTTCTTTGCCTTGAAACTTTAAGTTATCTAAAGAGGCTTGCATATAAATGGTACTCCAAAGAGCCAGCGCATTAGTTACCAGCCCCAAAGCGCCAAGTTGATCTTCCTAACCCTCACGATACCTTTTTCTGATTTCTCCACGTTGCCCATGACAAATCACTCTTGCAACTGCATGGCGACCTTCACCGCGATTTAACTGAATTAAAACTCTCCTGCGGTAGTCTTCATCATCGATGTAATTAAGCAGATAAAGAGTCTTATTGAGCTCATATTGCATGTTTTCGTTGAGTATCAGAGTACAAACCTCTGCCAGAGCAAGAGCGGATTTATCCAGATCTTTCAATGTACGCAGGCGCTTTTTTTACCCAATCTTTTGGCTTCACCAGCGATGTTATTGATCAACAAGTCCAAAATATCCAATGCATCATCAGTGCGATAGTTTCGTATGCTTTAACAAATGCGACCAACATTGCAGTACGTTAGTTTCAGGCATACGAGCAATCTTATGCATTGAGACCATGCTAGCTTGACGGGCAATATTTTTAAGGCGAGCTGGTGGGATACTGGTAAAATCCATCGATATGAATGCCAAAATCTCTCAGTTCCTGATAACGATCAACAGCCTCATTAAAGGCAGGGTCACTGATAGTCACTGGCCCTTTGCGATACTGGTCAAATCAAGAAGTTCTTGATCCATCAGGGATTTGAAGCAATGTTTCCAGTTTGATAATCTGTTCCGGCCTAGGCAACGCAGACAGACGCTTCCATAATCGATTAGTAGAGTGTTCGCGAATCTCAGAAATTAGGCGAGTCAATGTAGAAGCACCTGGCAAAAGGATTTTATGTTTGATGAGCCAACTTGTGGCCAAATCAAAGAGCAAGCTCGGTCGCTCGTTGCTTACCCAGCTGCGGGTGTATAATAACCTGCTTAAACGGAATGACCATGGCCATATAAATTCTCGATAATGGTATTGAATACGGATCTGAGCTGCATGCTCTCTTTGAGTAGTTTCTCGTTGTGCATAGGTGGATAATATTTGTATATTGGTGATACCTAGTTGCCTGGCGATAAAGCTTTGGGCGTTGCTTGGAACCCGTGACAGATCAGTGAGAAAAGTTCCAAGAAATCGAACACAACCAAGTTGCAAAGCAGCTCCTAAACGGTTTTGCTCCCCTCGCCGCTGAGCAATGAAGGCAAGGTCGGTTTCATCAAGAAGAAAGTAGCATGCTAATTGTACTTCATCGGTTCGCCAGAAAATTGTCCATAACTAGCTGTCTGTTCCTCAGTTAAAAAAAGACTGGCATGTATTCTCCCAACAAACTTTACAAACCCGGCCTAGGTTCTGTCTAATAATTTATAAATTGTTAGACAATCAAAAGACCTTATCATAAACTGTCTAAAAAATCGGATTTACCTGATTAGTAGACATAACTTCTACAAATCGATAAGGGAGACATTTTTAACCTATGCGGCTCTTTGGATATGCTCGTGTTTCAACCAGTCAGCAATCTTTGGACATTCAAGTTAACGCACTGAAGGATGCTGGTGTTAGATCACATCGACTATTTACAGACAAAGCAACTGGCAGTCACTGTGAACGTGATGGCTTGCAAACTCTTCGTCTTAAAGTTGAAGAAGGTGATGTTATTTTGGTTAAAAAATTAGATCGGCTAGGGCGAGATACCGCAGATATGATTCAATTAATTAAAGAATTTGATGCAATGGGAGTATCGATTCGATTTCTTGATGATGGGATTAGTACTGAAGGTTCTATGGGAAAAATGATAGTAACCATCTTGGCTGCAGTTGCCCAAGCAGAGAGACAACGTATCCTAGAACGAACCAATGAAGGTCGCACAGAGGCTAAGCTAAGAGGGGTAAATTTTGGTCGCAAGCGTACCATCGATAGAGAACAAATTATTTCACTTTATACATCAGGTATTGGAGCAACCGAAATTGCCAGGAAAACTGGAATTGGGCGATCAACCGTTTACAAATTACTTCAAGAGGTTTCAAGGTAATGGATAATAACGGTAATATTCAAAAACAGGTTCTTATTTATCAAGCCGATGATGGTAGCTTTCAAACAGAAGTGCATTTGAAAGGTGAAACAGTTTGGCTGAACCAGAAACAGATGTCCGATTTGTTTGGTACTTCTATTGATAATATTGGATTACATTTAAAAAACATATACTCCGAAGGTGAACTTTCAGAAGAGGCAACTACCGAGGATTACTCGGTAGTTCGCATTGAAGGAACTAGAAAAGTTAAGCGCTTGATTAAGCACTATAATTTAGATGCTATTATCTCTGTTGGCTATCGAATTAATTCAAGAAAAGGAACACAATTTAGGATTTGGGGCTACTCAGGTACTTAAAGAATACCTACTACAAGGGTATTCTTTAAACGAAGCCAGGTTAAAACAACAATTAGAAGCAATTGATAAGCTAAAAATAGGCCTCGCCTTGATTCAAAGTGCTCAGTTAGAATCTTTAGATCAAATTGAAGCGAAGGGTTTACTGACAGTACTAACGGAATACACCCATAGTTTTATTCTATTAAATCAATATGATACAGGTCATTTCCCGAAGGCTGGATTGAGCAAAGGAATAACAGAGGAAATTAGTATCAAAGAAGCGATGTATGCAATTCATAGCTTAAAAGAAAAGCTCATTACGCAAGGAGAAGCTACGCCTTTATTTGGTAATTCAAGAGATGATGGCTTCGTAGGAATCTTAGGCAATATAGTTCAAAGTTTTAATGGGGAGTATCTTTATCCAAGTATTGAAGAGCAGGCTGCTCATCTGTTTATTTTATAATAAAAAATCACCCATTCATTGATGGAAACAAACGGATTGGTGCATTGATGTTTATTTGGTTTTTACAAAAAAATAAACATCATTTGAAAAACAATGGGGAAGCGAAAATTAATGACAATGCCTTAGTTGCTCTTGCACTTCTGGTCGCTCAAAGTCAATCAGACCAAAAAGATATCATGATTGAATTAATCATAAATTTAATCAAAGGATAAGGCCAATTGGAGCAAGTAAAACGTGAAATTCAACATCTTAAAAAGTTCAGAAAATGAAATTGAGTACATTGATAACACACTAGGTGAGTTTAATAAGAACCAAGTCCAATACACCTCTAAAATGGATTTCACCCCACTTAATTATCATATTAAAGACCAAAATGGATTAATCATTGCAGGCATTAATGCCTTTTCTTGCTGGCAAATGGTCTACATTAGTGAGTTGTATGTGACTCAGGAGTATCGAAATCAAGGAATAGGTTCAATCTTAATAAATAAAATTGAAGAAGAAGCCAGAATAAAGGGAGCAATCGTATCTCATACGGATACGTTTGACTGGCAGGCAAAAGATTTTTATTTGAAACGTGGTTATGAAGTTTTCGGAGTAATTGAAAATTGTCCTCCAAGACACAAGCGTTTTTTCTTTAAAAAATATTTTTAAGAAATTTAGGTCATTAGGCAAACTTTTAGATAGATTGAAAGCTCTTAGCGTACGTTTTCGTTCCGTTGGACTTCAAACCCCCTATGGCTCAACTGTGGGAGCGGGAATTGAGTTTGAGAATAAAGACTCCAACTTCGCAAGAACAGCATCTACCTTAACTAACTTCATCGTTTCTTCACCATGAGCATGGGTACCCCAAATATTGGTTTCAGCAGTCTTATTGAGAATGGTAGTTACCGCTTCAGGATAGCAATCCACCGCTAAATGTCTAAACGTATAGGGGCCAGAGACATTCGCACTCGTTACGGCATGTAAAGCTACAACGGGAGTACCTACTGCAGTTCCCATATGTGAGGGACCGGTATCAGGACATAATACCGCTTGCGCGTGGTTAATAACGGCAAGTAGTTGTTTTGGCTTAGTTTTTCCTACTAAATCGATGCATTCTACCTGCTGTAGTATTTCATCGGCTAAAGCTCTGTCATAAGCACCAGGTCCGCCTGTTAAAACAACCTGCACCTGCCAGCGTTGTTGAGCTTCTTTTATCACTTCAATATAACGCTCGGTGGGCCAACTTCGTTCAGGTTTACTCGCGGCTGGATTAACCACTAAAATCGGTTTAGAGGTTTGTAAATGAGCACTTGCCCATTCATAATCAGCTTGGCGAATAAGTAAATCCCAGCGCAGATCTTTTTTTGGTAGCCCTAAAGCAGTTGCGAATTTTAAAAATCCATCCAAGGTGTGATCCTGTCCTGGCTCAATGGTTTCGTTAATCACCCAATCATGACCATCTTTGGCACGAATCTTATCATAGCCAATCTTTCGCGGGGCAGGAATCAAAGGATAAAGTAAATTTGCGCGAAAACTAGCTTGCGACGCCAATAATACATCAAACTTTCGACCTTTTAATTGTCTTTTAAAACGCCAATAATCAACCAAGCTGCTCGGTTTGTTAATGACAATAAACTCAACGCCATCCATTCCCTCAACGAGATCATAAGCTGGGCGAGAAATAACCCAAGTAATCGATGCTTGAGGTAAATTGGCTTGCAGTGTGCGCACTAAGGGAACAAACATTAGCACATCGCCTAAAGCTGATAACCGAACTACGCAAATTGATTTTATCATTCTAAAACAAACTCAGACCCACAATAGGGGCAAACTTCCGTACCCGTTTTTTCGATAGGCAGGTATACCTTCGGATGAGCATTCCACAAAATCATCTCATCTGTTGGGCAACTTAAAGGTAAATCGTGGTGATGAACGATATATTTTTTTTTAGCACAGGCTAGTTCTTCGACTGTATTTGCCATCTGTATGTTTCCCCTCGAATTTCTATTTTTTATGTGTTTTCTCGCACGCTCTATGAGAAGCCGACATATTATCTAATATTTCCCTGATGAGTGCTATGATTTCCCCAACAACAGCCGGTTTTTCGCAAGGAAAAGCCGATGAGTTTGGCCAAGAACGAAGCCATGTTAATTGTCTTTTGGCGAGCTGACGTGTAGCGACAACCCCTTTATGACGCAAGATTTCATAATTATAATCCCCTGCTAAATAATCAATGACCTGACGATAGCCTACACAGCGCATAGCAGGACAAGTTAAGGGCAATTGCCATTTTTGCAGTAATTGAGCTACCTCATAAACAAACCCTTGTTCCAGCATCTGCTCAAACCGAGCTTCAATACGTGTATGTAACCAATTCCGATCCTCTGGAAATAGAGCAAGATTAACAAAATGATAATTCTGATTTTCTTTTTGCTCGGACCAGAATGAAGAAAGTGGTTTACCTGTTAAATGATAGACTTCTAAAGCACGTTGAATGCGCTGAGCATCATTGGGATGAATTCTTAAAGCCGACTGCGGGTCCACTTGCGCTAATTGTTCATGCATATAAACCCAACCTAACAATTCTGCTTGTTGAGTAAGCACAGCACGCAAGGTGTCATCCGCTTGAGGCAAAGGAGATAAACCCTGTTGTAAAGCATGGAAATACATCATCGTTCCGCCAACTAATAAGGGGATTTTATGACGACTATAAATTGCTTCAACAAGCTTCACCGTATCCTCACAGAATTGCGCGGCTGAATAGCTTTCTGGAGGGTCGATAATATCGATTAAATGATGGGGAGTAATTAAAAGTTCTTCGGGACTAGGTTTCGCTGTTCCGATATTCATTTCTCGATAAATCATTGCAGAATCGACACTGATGATTTCAAATGGAAATGATTTGATAAGCTCAGAGGCTAACGCAGTTTTACCTGAAGCAGTCGGCCCCATTAAACAAAAAATAGTTTTAGGCATTTAGCAAGCCTCGGCAGGTTTCTTTGGATAAATGCTTGCACCAGATGTTTAGTTTATCACTACCTAAGGCCCTTAAATAGTCACTTAGTGTGCCAATTTCCTCTTCTCTTGCACATTGAGCATCAAAAGATTGGCATAAAGTTAATAATTCAAACAATTCTTTCGTTGATGGTGGAGGAGATTCAAAGACTGAGCTTAAAAATTGCTTGAGATCCAAATTGGGGATTACTAGAGGTAAACTGCGAATTAATAACGTCTGCTCACTTGCTAAATCGAAGCCTATGCCAACTTGGCTTAACGCTTGTCGATATTCGTTAATCTGTTCAAGATAAGACTTCTTAATCGAATAACTGACTGGAACAAGTAACGGCCGGCTGGCTAAAGGTAATTCTTGCCCAGCTAGAATCGACAAAAGCCAATGACGCTGTAAAGCAATGATATCGATTAAATAAGGTTGTTCCTGCAAAAAAATTAAAACAAACGAGGCATTTATAGCGATCCAATTTTTTTTCTCCGGCAAATCATTCACCATTTTTTTCATGAATGCAGGCGGAGAATAAGGTTCAGCTACCTGTAATTGGGACACTTCCGGTAGAGTTTCTTGAGAATAATTCCATTGCAAACTAGGTTTATGTAAAGCCTGTTGAATCTGGGAACTGATAAAATCATGTACTAATCGGGGTTGTTGAAATCGGACCTCATGCTTTGTTGGATGCACATTAACATCAACTTCTTCCGGATTAATCGTTAAATATAATAAGCAAGCAGGATAACGCCCCGGATGCAATAAATCTTCGTAGGCCTTCTTGATTGCATGATTCAGTAATTTATCTTTTACCATGCGTTTATTGACATAAATCCATTGTTTATCATTTTGGGAACGCTGATAATCGGCCGTACTAATCCATCCATACAAATGCAGACCGGCATGCTCAGTATTGAAATACCGTGCTTGATCAATAAAGGTTTTTCCCAGCAATTTGCGAATACGCGCCAATTGCGTTTTATCACAATTAGCAGGCGGTAAATGAAATTGTTGCTTGCCATTATGACTTAGAGAAATCGCTATTTCAGGGGCACTCAAAGCAAAGCGTCTAACAATCGTTTCAATGGCTTGAAACTCCATGCGCTCGGATTTTAAAAATTTTTTCCTCACTGGCGCATTAAAAAAAATATCGCGCACATCCATTGTCGTACCTTGGTTGCGGGCACAAGGCGCTAGATGAATAGCCTCTCCTCCAGCAGTGGAAAGCGACATAGCATGGGGTTGATTGGCTGGTTTAGAACTAATAAATAAACGAGATATTGAGGCTATACTTGCCAAGGCTTCACCGCGAAATCCCAAGCTAGCAATGGAATATAAATCCTGAAGCTGAGTGATTTTACTTGTAGCATGTGCAGCGATTGCGAGAGGTAAATCATCGGCTACAATGCCAATACCATTGTCGCTTATTTTAATTTGATTTAAACCGCCATACCCAATATCAATACTGATTAAACTGGCTTGCGCATCGAAGGCGTTTTCTAATAACTCCTTGACAACTGAAGCAGGTCGTTCAATCACTTCACCTGCAGCAATTTGATTTGCTAGAGCGCTAGGCAGTTGGTGAATTCTCATGGCAGACACTCAAGGCCTGCCGTTCTACAGCCTATCGAAAACATTCATCTATCCTAAGTCACCGAAGACGGGATGAGCAGTTTTTGCCCGGCTTGCAATAGAGAACCCGGCAAATGATTCGCCGCTTGTAAAGCCGCAATACTCACATGATATTGCTTAGCAATCTTGGGCAAAGATTCTCCTCGTTGCACGACATGAATATTAGCTTTTTGCGTTTGAATCGTATTATTGCCACCAGCCAGCATTTCAACGCGTGTACCATGAGGAGGGTAATCCCAGAAATAACGTTTAAGTCCTTGGAAAATGGCTTGTGTTAACTTAGTTTGATAAGCCCCAGAGCTAAGATTTTTTTCTTCTCGAGGATTAGAAATGAATCCAGTTTCAATCAAAATGGAAGGGATATCAGGTGATTTAAGTACCATAAACCGAGCCTGTTCCACCTTGTTATTATGTAAGGTAGTAATCGCGTCTAAATTGTGTAAAACCCTATCTCCCATGTGCAGACTTGAGCCGATAGTCGCTGTTTGTGATAAATCAATTAAAACAGTGCGCACTAGACCACTCTGGTCATCTAAATTGGCTAAATTAACACCACCTAATTCTGAATAGTTTTCCTTTTCTGCTAGCCAACGCGCCGCTTCACTGGTTGCTCCAGACTGGGATAAAGCAAAAACCGAAGCTCCGTTGGATTGTTGATTAATAAACGCGTCCGCATGAATTGAAACAAAAACATCGGCATTATATTTTCTTGCAATAGTTAAACGCTCACGTAAGCCAATATAATAATCGCCTTTACGCGTTAAAACTGCCCGCATACCAGGTTGCTTATCAATAATTTGCTTTAATTTTAAAGCAATCGCTAAAGTCACGTCTTTTTCAATGGCATTACTTGGCCCACTAGCCCCTGGATCCTTTCCACCATGACCGGGATCTAACGCGACAACTACGTCACGTAAATTTCGACTTGGAGCATGGCGAACCGAAATCGGCACCGATGAGGCAAGCTTAATGGGTTCAGCTGATTTCGCGACTAGGGCGAGCTTAGCTGGCGCGTTGGGTTTAGCCGGCTGTCCCCCATTGGCTGATAAATCAACCGTAAACCCATTCGCAGCAGCGGACCTTAGCGGGTTTGTTTTTGTCTGGACTATTTGGCTCACTTCAAAAACCAAGCGTAAAGTGTTTGGATTAGGGTGGCCACTGCGAATATATTTAATCAGCTGACTACCCAAATTAACTCGATTAAGATCGACAGCTAAATTAGTATCTTCAAAATCAATGACCACTCGATTCGGATTAGTGAGAGTGAATACTTTATGAGACACTGCGCTATCCAATTTAAAAAGCACGGAGGGATGACCTGATTCCTGCTTAATATCTACCGATAGCAGTTTTGCCGCCATAAGAGTAGAGCAACAGACCATTAACAAACCAAAACAAAACGTTCGCATACTCATTGTTTACCTTCAAGGCAAGACAAAATTGTTACTCCAGCGGCGCTGAATGCTTGTATAGTTAGCAATCGTCCGCCCCCACTGATAGCAAATGCAAAATTAATATCAACCTGTTCTAGACTATGACTCGCACGTTCCGGCCATTCAATACAGCAGACCGAATTTGGCGAAAAATAATCTCTAAAACCAATATACTCCAGCTCCGTCTCATCATGAATACGATACAGATCAAAATGATGTATTTGCAAGCCCTCACATTGATAACTCTCAATCAATGAGAATGTTGGGCTCTTAATCGCTGATTTTACTCCTAAAGCACGTAACATAGCGCGAATAAAAGTCGTTTTTCCTGCACCTATTTCACCGCTGAAAGTTAGCACTAAAGGCGGGGTTAAACAGGCGGCTAACTGAGTTGCAAGCCGTTCTGAACTCAATTCATTCGGTAAATCGATGGAACTCAGAGCCGTCATTCGTTTACCCAATTCACTAAGCTATGCAGGTAAGGCATCAGATCACTAGCCATTAAACCTCGCTCTCCTTTTTCAGCAGCTGCAGCATCGCCGGCAGTCGCATGCAACCAAACCCCTAATTTAGTGGCATCAGAAAGCAGTAATCCTTGTGCTACTAAACCTGCAATGACTCCACTTAAGGCATCGCCCATCCCAGCACTGGCCATTCCAGGATTTCCTGCATTGCACAGATAAACTTCTGATTCATCCGTTGCTACAAGTGAGCCTGCACCTTTCAGTACAACATTACCACCATATTCATCTTGTAAGCGAATGACGGCTTGATAGCGATCTTTCTGAATTTCAGCAGTTGTATCACGCAACAAACTCGCAGCCTCACCCGGGTGAGGTGTGAGTATCCAATTATCATCATGTTGAGGGTTTTGGGCAAGAAGCCGCAGTGCCGAAGCATCGATAATCATTGGCAATTGCGAAGCAACCGCGGTGGTAAATAATGCCTTTGCCCATTCGTCGTCGCCTAAACCAGGTCCAAGAATACAGACCGTTGCCTTGGCGATTAATGGAAGCAGATCGCTAACCTCATCAACCCCATAAAGCATTGCTTCTGGCAGCAGCGGTAAAATTTGCCTTGCATATTCGTGCCGTGTAGCAATAGATACCAGACCTGCTCCAACTCGCAAAGCAGCGTTCGCCGCCATGTAAATCGCTCCTGGCATTCCATAGTTTCCACCAATCACCAAAACATGGCCAAACTTTCCCTTATGAGAATTTTTTAAACGCGGTCGGAGGAGCTGTTTAGTTAAATGACCATCTAAAAGATAAGCGACTGGTTGCAAGGCGGCTAAACATTTATCAAGTTGGAGACTATGACAAACCACTTGTCCACAATGATCTGGCCCGTCCAAAGTCATTAATCCTAATTTATAACCAATAAAGGTCACCGTCGCGGTAGCTCTTACACACACACCCATCACTTGTCCAGTGTCTGCATCCAATCCAGAAGGCGCATCAATCGCTAAGATTGGAAGCTTAGAATCATTCATTTGATTAATTGCAGTCGCTATAGGGCCGTGGACATCACCTTTTAAACCAATACCTAGCAAGGCATCTACAATTAACTCGACGTCACTATCGATTGGATCATCTAGACATTGGCAAAGTACGCCTGCAGCCACCGCTTGCAATGCTGCATGTTGAGCTGCGGGGGGCAGATTCTCAATGGTTTTATATTGATTGATAACAACAGAATACCCTTTTTCCTGGGCAAGTCGTGCTAATACATAACCATCACCCGCATTATTCCCACCACCACAAAAAACGGCAATGCTTCTGACATCTGGGTGTAGCATGGTTAGCGTAGAAAATGCGCTAGAACCAGCACGCTCCATCAATTCATCTTCAGGCAAACCCAAATCGTCGATGGCCATTTTTTCACATGAACGAATTTGCGGAGTCTGATATAGGGCAATTTTTGCTGATGTCATCGCTTTAGCGCTCCATTTGATGAGTGAAGCTTTAATAGTGAAAAGTTCAGAAATAAAAATCAATGAGTCTGACACTTTGATTTGTTGATTCTCGCAGAAGACTGTCTTAGTGACTAATCTGCGCGCCTATCATCAGTTTTGCCTGAGTACTTCATCGCCGTCAAGCTAAGATGATTTTTTATCTTAGTTCCGTTCGAGCTGAGGAGGCCGTAAGGCAGTCTCGAACTCATAAATCCCCATGATTTTGTTGTCATCCCTCGAAGGCAGAGATGACAATTCAGCATCTGTCTCATTGATCAACCGCTTAGTCTTTATCTTCTTTTTTCACTAAGGTCAATGCCGGTTTGTTTCGCCCTTTGGTGGTCGAAGGTTTTGCTGGGGAAGGAGGTTCGTCTCCATATTCTTCACCAAACTCCATCCCACGACCATTTTCTTTAGCGTAGATAGCAAGAACTGCTGCAGGAACAACAAAAATTTGTACACTTTGTCCAGAGAAGCGCGCAGTAAAAACGATTCTATCATTCTCAAGATGCAGGCCTCGGCAAGCTTTAGGTGAAATATTCAACACTATCCGACTGCCATTAACATGTTCTTGTGGCACCTGAACATCAGGATAGTCTGTATTAACCAAAATATAAGGCGTTAAATCGTTATCCACTATCCAATCATAGATTGCACGAATCAGATAAGGCTTGTTGGAAGTCATGGTAGTCATTTTAGGCTGCTCTCAATTGTCTCTCAACGTCCGTTAAGCTCGCTTGGAATGAATCTCGTTTAAATAAACGCTGCATGTAAGCATTTAAACCTTTTAATTTCGTTGGAATGTCGATTCCTAATTGTGGCAATCGCCATAATAAAGGAGCAAGCGCACAATCCAGTAATGAGAATTCATCACTTAGAAAATAAGGTTTGTCAGCAAAAACAGGCTCAAGACTTATCAAACTATCGGTCAAATGTTGACGCGCCTCTTCAACCTCAACACCAGCTTTTATACGCTGTAATAATTGATACCAGTCTTGTTCCACACGATACATCATTTTACGTGCTTCAGCACGAGCAACTGGATAAACAGGAAGCAGTGGAGGATGAGGAAATCGTTCGTCTAAATATTCCATAATTATACGCGCTTCATACAATACTAATTCGCGATCGAGAAGCGTTGGAACGGAGCCATAAGGATTAACTGCATACAAATCGCCCGTAGCTTCCCCTTGCTTAGCGTGAAGGATTTCAACATTGACTCCTTTTTCCGCTAAAACTATTCGCACTTGATGACTATAAACATCATCATTGTCAGAATACAAAGACATGATCGTACGCTTTGCTACAATGGCCATCGTAACTCCTCTGAAATCAATTAACTCATACTTTACAGTACGCCAAAAGGCACCATTCTAGCACAATTTTAGGTGTCCTGATCAGCTTAGAATTTTTAAATTCAAAAAAGAGTTAAATTTTATCACGGCATTCTTTCCAATAAAGTTTTTTGAGCCAATAAGCAACTAATAAAAAAACACCTAAAAAGGCAAGCACTACTAGGCCGATACGATAACGAATTAATTGCGCCGGTTCGCTGACATAAACTAAAAAACTGACTAAATCTTCCAACATATTATCAAACTGCTGTTGACTCATTTCTCCTTTATCTTTAAGCAGCAGATGAGGCGTTTGCTCGGGATTCTCTCTTACTACAACCACTTCTCCTTCAAGAGGAGCTAAAACATTAGGCATAGCAGCATCAGGCACTAATAAATTATTGGTTCCAAATGGGCGTGAGCTGTCTGCGTAAAAACTTTTTAAATAGGTATATAACCAGGACGCGCCTCGTTCACGTGCAACTAAAGATAAATCAGGGGGCACCAGTCCAAACCATTGTCGAGCATCGGTTGCTGGCAAGCTAATTTGAATAGGATCTTGAATTCTTGCACTGGTAAAAATGAGGTTGTTAAACAATAACTTTTTATCTAATTGCCCGTCAAAAGTTACCAGTCCTAAGTCATTCCCCATCCGGTTATAGCGTAGATAGCGCAAAGAATGGCAGCCAGAGCAATAATTCATAAAAATTTTCGCACCTCGTTGAAGCCTTGCTTTATCTTGAACCTCAACTTTTACTGGCAATAAATTAACTGTAGTACTCTGGGCTATTTTTAGTAAGAATAGAGCCAGCAAACCAATCAGAAACTTAATGCTCTGTTTATTCACCTTTTTATCCTCTCAGGCACTTCTCGATAGGTTTCATGATGACTATAAATCGGCATACCCAGAAAATAAGCAAAATAGATGAATGCACAAACGCGTGCTACATACTGTTTTACAGCGGTCACATTAACCGTACCTAGGTAACCTAAGATAAAGAAACATAGCACAAGCAAGCCCAACGCATAGCGGGAGTAATATCCTTTATAACGCATTGAGCGCACCGGGCTTCTATCCAACCAAGGCAATAAAAATAAAATTAGAATGGATGCCCCCATCGCAATAACGCCCATCAACTTATCAGGAATTGCACGTAAAATGGCATAAAATGGAGTCATATACCAAACAGGAGCAATATGTTCAGGAGTGATTAAAGGATTTGCCGCAGCAAAATTCTCATGTTCTAAAAAGTACCCTCCCATCTCTGGGAAAAAAAATACAACTGCAAAAAACACAATTAAAAAAACGAGAACAGCCACAAAATCTTTAACGGTAAAATAAGGATGCAAAGGCAGGCCATCAAGCGGTTTACCTCGTTGGTCGAGTTGCTTTTTTATTTCAATACCTTCAGGATTATTCGAGCCCACTTTATGTAAGGCTATAAGATGTAAAAAAACAAAAAATAGCAATAAAAGAGGAATAGCAATCACGTGGAGGGCAAAAAAACGTTGCAGGGTAGCATTCGCTACATTGTAATCTCCTCGCAACCAAGTCACTAAATTTTCACCCACATAGGGTATTGCACTCAGGAGAGACGTAATCACTTGTGCCCCCCAGTACGACATTTGTCCCCAAGGGAGTAAGTAACCAAAAAACGCTTCGGCCATTAACAAAATGAATAGCACCACCCCTATAAGCCAAACCAGTTCTCTCGGCTTCTGGTAGGAGCCATACAATAGTGCTTTAAACATATGTAAATAAACCACAATAAAAAAAGCCGAGGCACCAGTAGAGTGCATATAACGGAGCAGCCAACCATAATTCACATCTCGCATGATATATTCGATTGAGCTAAACGCTTGCTCTGCGGTGGGAACATAAAACATGGTTAACCACAACCCAGTTACTAATTGGATGGCTAGGACAACCAGGGCTAAGGAACCAAAAAAATAAAAGAAATTAAGATTTTTGGGAACATAATACTCGCTGAACTGTTCTTTCCAAGTACTTAAAAGAGGAAAACGCTCATCGATCCAGTTGATTAATTTTTTCATGATGAAAATCCTTCTTCCTCTTCACCAATAATAATTGTGCTTTCATTAATAAATCGATAAGGCGGAACTTCCAAATTAATCGGTGCCGGCACCCCTTTAAAGACACGTCCGGCAAGATCAAAAGTTGAGCCGTGACAAGGACAATAAAATCCACCAGGCCAATGAGGGCCTAATTCGTTTTCAACCGGTCTAAATTTGGGAGCACAACCCAAATGGGTACAAATACCAATTAGGACTAGGTATTCAGGATTAATCGAACGGTATTGATTTTTTGCGTAATCGGGTTGCTGTTCAACGAGCGACTGGGGATCTCGCAATTGACTGTCATGACCTGCAAGTTGTACTAGCATTTTCTTTGTTCGCCGTATTATCCAAACTGGCTTTCCTTGCCATTCTACAGTGACTTGTTGACCCGGTTCTAATCGATTGAGGTCGACTTGTACAGGAGCACCCTCTGCCTGAGCTTTCGCACTGGGTAACCAAGATGAAATAAAAGGAGTTAAAGCACAAGCTGCACCAATCCCGCCTAAAACACCCGTTGTGACTAACAAAAAACGCCGCCTTTGCTCATCGACGGCTTCAGCATTAGGATTATCCTCAGGACTAGGATGTTTCTTATCAATTTGGGTCATTGCAAAATCTTACTCATTGAACTGGCGAGTCCAGGAAAAATAGGCTCTGTTATAGCAAAGAATTAATCTTTTGCAAACGTTTCATTCTTTGCGAGGCCTTGATTATAGCTTGATCCAAAGGGCTGATGGGTGTCCGAAAAATTAGGACAGCACCCTTCTTTTAATAATTTATCTTCATTCCAGGAAATTTGTTCTCAAAAATATTTTTTAATTCAGATTTATCAGCATTGCCTAAATAATAAATAGAATCGCAAAGACTATTATCCATATACCTGTAAAAAAACCGTGGTAGCTTATCTAAATTTTCAACAATAAGGCGAAATACAATCTCTGAATCAGGTATTTGAGGATTATAGGCATCAATCGCTTGCTGTAAAATATTTTTTCCATCCTTATCCTCCATAATCAAATATTTCCTTAATCCTGGTCTTGTAAAAAACTCAGTCACTGTATCGATGTTACTATTTTTTATTGCTTTTTGAAGAATAGCGCCTTTCGGAGAGACAAAAAGCCTTAGCTCGTCTCTTAGAACAAACCCTCTCATCGCCAAAAAATGCTCAGCATTCCTATTGCCACTGACACCGCTCAATTTTACATGAAATTTTCTTAAGTCTAGATCAGCTTGTTTTAATAACCTCAATACATTTAAGAGCTCGCGAACTGTGGATTTATAATGACCAGTCTGATTAGAAAGATAAACAATTTGTCCTTGATCGACACGAATCGTTCCGAAAAATAAGCCAGGTTTTCCACTGAAAAAAGTTGAGTGGTTATAACCATTTCCAACATTTTCAAGGCAATTGCTTACAAATATTCTACCCTCTGCACTTATTGCTAATAATAATTCCTTATCAGCAATATGAGCTTCACGATAATAAGTATTCATACTACATAATTTTTCATTACCATCAAGACAAAATAGTAATCCTTCTTTGACAAAAACTTCATAGTTACTAGGATTTGTGAAATAAACCTTATTTAAATCATTCCATTTTCCCAGAACTGCCTTGTTTGTTCTTAGCTCTTGAAAAGTTACAATAGTATTGGCAAATACTCCCTCTTCAAATACCCAGCTTTTTAGCGATAAAAATCCATGAGTCCAAAATTCATCCCAGTATTCTGGACGAAGATAACGAAGTCCTGAATAACCATCTTGTACTAGCAGGTTTTTTATACGAGCCCATCTGATTAATGCCAAATTATCTGGAGTTAATTCTACGGATTGCAACTCAGAATCAAGATTATTTTGTAAATTTAAAAGAGACGCTGCATTTTTTTGTATAGCAAGGACTAATAAGGCTTGATTAAGTTGAGCAGGATAAATTCTAGAGTTAACAAGCGGTGATGGAAGGCCAGCTAAGTCTAATAATGCATTCCAATCTTTGCGCAACTCAATTGAGATATTAAAAAAAAAAGCCTCACATTCGTCAACAATGAGAGCTAAATTAGTGAACGTTTTTGTATTTTGAAATGTTCTTAAGCCAATTAGTATATTTTCTAGTAATACTCTCTGTTTGCTATCGATTTGATTTCGATTTTTGATATCAAATATTTCTTCTAATTCATTCTGAATATCTTCAATTGTTTTGCTATACATACCCTACTGATAAGCCTAATTATGTGACCGTTGAATATGATTTACCCTCCACTCTTTTTGGACAATTTAAGAATGAGCAAGTGACTAAAGTAGCTCTAGAGCTTGATCAAAAATTATCGAACTTGGTAAACAATGCTTATAATGCCTAACTAACAAAGAAGGTAAGCGCTTATTTTATAGGAGAATGATGGAAGAGTTTGTAGGTTCACCGATTTAGCTTTTATTTCATTGGAGAAAGATAAACCTTCACAAGAGGTTCTCTTTCATCAAGACTACGCTTGTTTAAGTCTTCTGAACTTCTAGGTTAACTCGAAAACGCATAAAAAAAACCCCACAGGAGTGGGGTTGAATATATTAACGCTTGGAGTACTGGGTTGCACGACGTGCTTTGTGCAAACCAACTTTTTTCCTTTCTACGCGTCGTGAATCGCGAGTCAACAAACCGCGAGCACGTAATTTTCTACGGTAGGATTCTGGATTTGGTTCAGCGTCTTCTGCCAAGCCCTGCTCATCATAAATAACGAGAGCACGAGCGATACCTAAACGAACTGCACCTGCTTGTCCAGAAATTCCGCCGCCAACTACAGTAGCGTAAACATCAAACTTTCCGATTACATCAACAGTTTCTAAAGGCTGACGAACAATCATGCAAGAAGTTTCACGACCAAAATAATCTTCTAAGGCACGGTTATTAACCTTAATTTCGCCCTTACCAGGACGTAAGAACACTCTTGCCGTTGAACTTTTTCTACGACCAGTGCCATAGTATTGCTGTTTTTCAGCCATAGTACTTATTCCTCAATCTCAAGTTGCTTGGGTACCTGTGCAGTATGCGGATGCTCATTACCAGCATATACTTTTAGTTTGCGGTACATTTCTCTACCCAATGGGTTCTTGGGAAGCATGCCTTTTACTGCCAACTCGATAATACGCACAGGATTTTTCGCCTGTAATTTATCGAAAGAAATCGATTTAATCCCACCAGGAAACCCAGTGTGATGATGATACATCTTCTCTTTAAATTTTCGGCCTGTAACAGTCACCTTTTCCGCATTGGTTACAATGATGTAATCACCAGTATCCACGTGAGGGGTGTACTCAGCCTTATGTTTGCCGCGTAAACGTCGGGCAATCTCAGTAGCAAGACGACCTAAAACTTTGTCGCTAGCATCGATCACATACCAGTCTCGTTTGACTTCATGTGTCTTGGCGCTAAATGTTTTCATTAAATTAACTCCGTACCGCCTTTATTGGTAATCTTTCAATCAGACGGGCGATTTTAACTAAAACTGAGATAACCTACAAGTAAAAATGTTATATATTCTTGCAATTATCTACTAATTAGGGATCAGCAGGCGTTCTACAGTCTCGCCGGCTATGAGATGGCTGCCTATTATTTCATCAATATCAGCCACAGTGGCGTAAGTATACCATACGCCTTCAGGATAAATCACGATGCAGGGACCTTCGCTACAGCGGCCAAGACAAGCAGATTTAGATATTCTGATTTTGCCAGGCCCATGCAATTCAAGCTCTGACAATTTAGATTTCATATAATTAAAAAAAGGCTCACCGCCAGAACTAGCACAGCATTTTTTTCCGGCTACTTTCTGGTTAGTGCATAAAAATACATGCTTAGTATAGTGGGTCAACAGCTTATTTATCCCGTTCTTCGATTTTGGTCTTTAATTTAAGGCCAGGCTTAAACGTTACCACCCGCCTTGCCACTACAGGAATTTCTTCTCCTGTTTTAGGATTTCTTCCCGGTCGCTGCGCTTTATCACGCAGAGTAAAGTTACCAAATCCCGACAATTTTATGTGTTCGCCACTTTCCAAGGCGTACCTTAAAGATTCATAAAATTGTTCTACCATTTCCTTTGCATCAGGTTTGGTAAGATTTAGCTCGTTACATAAGGTTTCCGCAATCATTGCTTTACTTAGCGCATTCACGATTAGTCCCTCAATATTATGGAAAATTCCTCTTTCAATTTGTTGATTATAGCACTAATTATTGCATTGATCTCGCTATCAATCATGGTACGTGTATTGTCTTGCAAAGTAAGGGCAATTGCTAAGCTTTTCTTTCCTGGAGGAATTGATTCGCCGGTGTAAACATCAAATACATCAAATGCTTTGAGCCAAGCCGTATTGACTACTTGGCGTACTGCCGCCTCAATTTGTGCTGCACTCACCTCATTATCGGCTAACATCGATAAATCGCGGCGTATTTGCGGGAATTTGGAAATTTGCTGATAACGCACAGATGTTTCATTGATTAAAGAAGTTAATTTTAATTCAAATAATATAACTTCTTCATTTAAATCAAGTTCATCAGCGATCCGTGGGTGCAAGGATCCACACCAACCTGCATGATGCCCGCCTATCATAATTTTTGCTGATTTACCGGGGTGTAGAGCGGGATGCTCGGCACTTTCAAAACTTGTGTTGTTTAGGTGTAAAAAACTAAAAAGCGCTTCTAAATCCCCTTTTAGATCGTAAAAATCAAATTTCCTTGTTTCTTCGCTCCAATTCATAGTCCCATGTTCACCTGCTAATAAGCCAGCCACACAGGAATGCTCTTGCAAAGAACCTGTTTGTAAATCGAAAATCACTCCGTTTTCAAAAATTTTGATGGCGGTTTGCTGACGATGAATATTATGAACCATCGAGGCAAGTAATCCAGGCCACATGCCCACTCGCATTTGAGAGAGTTCTGAGGAAATTGGATTGAGAAGCTGCATTGCTGCCTGATCAGGATAAAGTGCTTGCTGTAATTCAGGATCAACGAAGCTATAACTAATGGTTTCGTGATACCCTCTGGCAGTAAATAAGCGCGCAATTCGCACAGCCAGTGCTTCAAAAGGATTCACATTACCGGCTTGCACTGTGGTAATCATTTTTTCGCCAGACATTTTATCATAGCCATAAAGACGAATAATTTCTTCAACTAAATCGGCTTCGAGGCGAATATCAAATCGATGAGAAGGAATTTCTACCATCCACAAATTCGTTTTTTTATCAACGGTCATACCAAGACCTTGAAGCATCACTGCCATTTCTTCCTCAGCGACTGTCATCCCTGTAATTCGTTTGACCGCCTCGGGATTAAACTGTACTGTCATTTTTTGAGGCAAAGCACTGGGCTCTGCGACTAAACAAACTGGGCCAACTTGCCCACCAACAATTTCAAGCAACAGTGCAGTAGCACGCTCTAGTGCTAAAACTTGTATATTAGGATCAACACCGCGCTCAAAACGCTGAGATGAGTCACTTGTGAGACCGTAACTTCTCGCTACTCCAGCAATTGTCAGAGGATTAAAGTAGGCGCTTTCAAGAAAAATATCTTTCGTGTGTTCCTGAACGGCACTCTCTTCGCCCCCCATCACTCCTGCCATCGCTAGCAGTTTTTCGTTGTCAGCAATTACCAATACTTTATTGCTCAAACTAATTTGTTGACCATCAAGTAGCTCAAGTGTTTCATTATCATTACTAAAACGAACGATAATAGAACCTTTTATCGTTGCCAAATCAAAAGCATGCATCGGTTGCCCTAATTCAAGCATGACGTAATTAGTTACATCCACAACGGGATGGATAGTACGCAAACCTGCACGACGCAAGCGCTCACTCATCCAACTTGGAGTCCGAGCTTGAGAATTAATGCCGCGAATAATACGTCCAGCATATTGAGGACACGCTTCTTTTGCTTGTAATTGAATGGTTAGCGACTCATCAATCGTGGGTTGGATAACTTGTTGCGGTACTGATTTAAGCGGAAGTTGAGTCAGTGCTGATAATTCCCGTGCGACTCCAAGAACACTGAAGCAATCGGCACGGTTTGGCGTTAAGTCAATATCAAGCACATGATCATTCAGGATCAAATAAGTACGTAAATCCGCGCCTATCGGCGCATCTTCTTCAAGCTCCATGATGCCATCAGAGGACTCTGCCAAACCAAGTTCAGCCACAGAGCATAGCATGCCCTGCGACAACTCGCCTCGTAAAGTCGACTCTTTAATGACTAATCCGCCAGGGAGATTGGCACCAATCTGAGCCAGCGCAACTTTGAGACCAGCGCGAACATTTGCTGCACCGCAGACAACTTTCAATAAATCACCACTACCAGTATTTACTTCACATAAAGTTAATTTGTCAGCCTGTGGATGAGGTTTAGTAGTTGTTACCTGCGCGACGATAACACGATCAAATGCCCCGGCAACAGGGTTTAGAGCATCAACTTCTAAACCAGCCATAGTTAACAACGAAGCAAGTTGCTGCTCATTTAAAGAAGGATTTACCCACTCACGTAACCACAATTCACTAACTTTCATTTAAATACCCGCCTAATATCGCTTAGAACTGTCTTAAAAAGGTCAAATCATTCTCAAACATCGTTCGCAAGTCATCAATGCCAAAATACAGCATTGCCAGTCGATCGATGCCCATGCCAAACGCCCATCCTTGATATTCCGCAGGTGAAATATTGACGGCAGTTAGGACGTTAGGATGAACCATACCGCAACCTAATACCTCTAACCATCCGGTGAACTTACAAGAACGACAGCCCTTACCAGCACATTGAGTGCATTCAATATCAACCTCGGCCGAAGGTTCTGTAAAAGGAAAGTAAGAGGCTCTAAAACGAAGAGCCAATTCTCGCCCAAAGAAATGAGCAAATAAATCCTGCAGTAACCCTTTTAATCCTGCTAACGTGGCCTGCTTGTCAATTAATAATCCCTCAACTTGATGAAACATGGGTGTGTGTGTTACATCCGAATCACAACGATAAACTCTGCCAGGAGCAATTAAACGTAAAGGCGGTTTTCGTTTTTCCATGGTTCTTATTTGTACTGGAGAAGTATGAGTACGCAATAAATGCCCATCGCCAAAATAAAAGGTATCGTGCATCGCGCGGGCAGGATGATGCCCAGGAATATTCAGGGCTTCAAAATTATAAAATTCGGTTTCAATTTCGGGACCTTCAACGATATCAAAACCTAAACGGCTAAAGTAGTCGTTGATCCAATGCTTAACTTGTGTCACTGGATGTAACGAACCTGACTTTTGATGGCGTCCCGGTAGAGTCACATCGATGCGCTCAGCAGATAATTTTTTTTGCAACTGCATCTCTTTAAGATGCGTCATTTTCTCTTCGATTGATTTGCTGATTTCAACCTTAGCCTGATTGACTAATTGGCCTACTTTAGGTTTTTCTTCCGCAGATAAGCCCGCCAATCCTTTGAGAATTTCAGTCAATTGCCCTTTTTTCCCCAGGTAATCTACACGAATGGCTTCTAAGGCTGTAACGTCTTGGGCTTGGGAAATCGCATCAGCAGCTTTTTGCCGTAACAGGATAATATCTTGCATGATTAAACCCACATGTAAAAAAGGAGGCTATAGCCTCCTCAATAATTTATTACAACAGAAATTACTAGGTATTGTTATCAATTCTACTAACTTGTTCCTTAGGCCACAAGTTAGTGAATTGGCAACAAAACTTTAAGCAAGTGCTGCTTTTGCTGTTTCAGCTAACGCTGCAAAAGCTTGTTTATCATATACAGCCATATCAGCCAATATTTTGCGATCGAGCTCAATTTCAGCTTTCTTTAATCCAGCGATTAAGCGGCTGTATGACATACCGCATTCACGTGCTTGAGCATTAATACGAGTAATCCACAATGCACGGAACTGACGTTTTTTCTGACGTCGGTCACGATAAGCATATTGCCCAGCTTTGATAACCGCTTGTTTGGCAACTCGGTAAGTCCGACTACGGGCACCGTAATAGCCTTTGGCTTGATCTAAAATTTTCTTATGACGTGCTTTAGCCGTCACACCACGTTTAACTCTTGGCATTTTTTATCCTCCCCTTAACTACCATGCAGCATACGTTTTGCTAAACGCGCATCGCATGCTTTTAAAGTACCTGAAGCAACACGTAATTGTCGTTTTTGCTTAGGCGACTTCTTAGTGAGGATATGGTTTCGATAAGCGCCACGACGCTTAACTCTACCAGTCGCTGTCTTTCGGAAGCGTTTTGCAGCTCCACGATGTGACTTTAATTTTGGCATAACTAAATACTCCGCATTCATTTACTTATAATGATGTAGCGTTTTCAATCAACTCTTTTTACCGATTCTATGGAATCTAGCGGGAGCGAAGATCTAAACAACCACCTAGGAACCAACTGAAATCATCTCTTTTACCACACCATAGGGTGGGTTTAAAAGCTGGCTTTCAATTCGCCCCTTACTTTTTCTTTGGCGCTAACACCATCAGTAATTGACGACCTTCACGTTTTGCTTGCTGTTCAAGGACTGCAAATTCAGCAGTATCTCGTTGCAAACGCTCCATGATTTTCATGCCAATGTCCTGATGAGCCATCTCTCTACCGCGAAAACGCAGTGTGATTTTGACTTTGTCGCCATGATTTAGGAAACGGATCAGGTTGCGTAGCTTTACCTGATAATCTCCCTCTTCCGTTGTTGGACGGAATTTAAGCTCTTTGACTTGAATTTGCTTCTGCTTTTTCTTGGCTTCAGCCTGTTTTTTACTCACTTCAAAGAGGAATTTACCATAATCCATAATACGGCAGACAGGAGGTCTGGCTGTTGGTGATATTTCAACCAAATCAAAACCACCTTCTTCTGCTGTGCGTAGGGCTTCTCGCGTTGATACAATTCCCACCTGATTGCCATCGACATCAATTAAGCGTACCTCAGGTACATTGATTTGTTCATTAATCCGCGCGCGATCACTGTCACGCTTATTTGATGCACTAATAGTTCGATCCTCCAAGTAGGTTATCTTTTTCAAGGCGGCCTTTTGCAGCAATTTCTTGATGCAAGTGCTCGCAAATTGTATCTATGCGCATTACGCCCAAATCAGTTCCTTCACGAGTTCGTACAGCGACTGAGTCACTTTCGACTTCTTTATCACCAACCACGAGCAAATAAGGAACTTTTTGCATAGTGTGCTCGCGGATTTTAAAGCCAATCTTCTCATTTCTCAAGTCAAAATTTGCACGAACACCCTGCTTTTGTAAAATATTAGTGATTTTTCGCACGAAATCATGCTGTTTTTCACTTATTGGGAGGACCGCTACTTGCGATGGAGCCAACCAAAGGGGTAAACGTCCTGCGTAATGCTCGATTAAAATTCCCATAAATCGCTCAAAAGAACCTAAGATCGCACGGTGCAGCATCACAGGGATTTGTTTTGACCCGTCCTCAGCAACATAGAGAGCACCTAAACGGTCAGGCATCGAAAAATCAACTTGGATTGTACCACACTGCCAAATTCGCCCTAAGCAATCCGCAAGGGAGCATTCGATCTTAGGGCCGTAAAAAGCCCCTTCGCCAGGTGCATCTATCCAAGTAATGTTGTGACCATTCATTGCATCTTTTAATGCGTTTTCAGCCTTATCCCAAATTTCATCGCTACCTACTCTTTTCTCTGGTCGCAAAGCTAATCGGTACTTAATTTCCGTGAAGCCAAAATCAGTATAAACTGATTTGACTAATTCAAGCATCATTGCTACTTCGGATTGAATTTGCTCTTCTGTACAGAAAATATGTGCATCATCTTGCACCATATTGCGAACACGCATCAAACCATGTAGTGCTCCGGAAGGTTCGCAGCGATGACAATTACCAAACTCAGAGAGTCTCATCGGTAAATCGCGATAACTTCTTAATCCTTGATTATAAACCTGTACATGGCAAGGGCAATTCATTGGTTTGACCGCATATTGACGATTTTCGGTCTCGGTAACAAACATTTCTTCGCGAAAATTTTCCCAATGACCCGATTTTTCCCATAACACTTTATCAACTAATTGGGGAGTTCTAATTTCTTGATATCCGAAATCTTTTAAACGGCCGCGCATATATTGCTCAAGCAGCTGATAGACAATCCAACCATTGGGGTGCCAAAAGACCATACCGGGTGCGATGTCTTGAAAATGAAAGAAATCGAGGGCCTTTCCGAGTTTTCGGTGATCCCGTTTTTCTGCTTCTTCGAGTCGATGTAAATAATCGGCCAAAGCTTTTTTATCCGCCCAGGCTGTTCCGTAAATTCGCTGTAACATTTCGTTACGAGCATCTCCACGCCAATAAGCACCAGCTACTTTAGTGAGTTTAAATGCTTTTAAGCGGCCTGTAGAGGGTACATGAGGACCTCGACAAAGATCTTCAAAATCGCCTTGCTGGTAGAGAGAGATCACATCTCCTGCAGGGATGTCGGCAATAATCTTCGCTTTATATTCTTCGCCCATATTACGGAAATAATCGATCGCTTCATCACGCGGCATTTCACGACGAACGACAGGATAATCGGCCTTCGCTAATTGCTGCATTTTTTCTTCTATTTGCTCTAAGTCTTCTGGAGTGAAAGGCCTGCCAAAAGCAAAATCATAATAAAATCCATCTTCAATCACTGGACCAATTGTAACCTGTGCGCTAGGGAATAAACTTTTAACTGCTTGAGCCAATAAGTGTGCAGTAGAATGGCGAATGACTTCCAAACTTTCCTTTTCTTGTTTTTCAGTGATAATCATCAGCTCACAGTCGCGAGAGATAGCATAGCTTGTGTCAACTAATTTTCCATCTACCTTGCCAGCCAAAGCGGCTTTTGCCAGTCCAGGACTGATACTATGCGCCACATCATGAACAGTTATAGTGTGTTCAAAGTGTTTAACACTTCCATCAGGTAATTTAATGTTCGGCATCTTGTTGTCCCTCCATTCCCCTGGCACACACGTCAAAGATTCAATGAGAAAAAAAAACCCTGCACAGCAGGGTTAGTTTGGTAGGCACGAGTGGGATCGAACCACCGACCACCACCATGTCAAGGTGGTGCTCTACCACTGAGCTACGTGCCTATTATTCGTTCTAGCATATCAAAGTGGCGATGATTATATAAAAGCTAGAATCACAAAGCAATAATTACTTGGATGATTGCTTTAACAAATAGATGTTTTGTACAAATAAAACTGGCTTTGTTGTTATAGTGCACGATGGTTTATCTAATTTTGTACAGACAGAGAACAGTTTTCTAAGTGTCTAATTAAATTATTTTTCTCATTTTTTATGATATTTTAGCATCAATGGTTTTTTTATCATTGAAAACTTATTAGATGAGGAGCCATTTCTTTCATCGTAAAATAAATTCGAGAACCCAATGAAAATATCTTTTAAACATCAAGCTATGGAAAAAAAGAATAGTGCAACCTGTTCAGTGACTGAATACGCTTTAAATCATGAAATGCTTGACGTAGCAATTGCTACGATCGCTGGTCGTTATCCTATTGAGCGTCGAACAGTTAATGAGCAATGTGATGAATTAGCCTATGTGTTTGAGGGTCGAGGTAAGATAGTAATCAATCATGAGGAATATACCTTATCTGCCGGTGATGTTGTTTTGATTGAGGCAGGTGAGAAATACTTCTGGGAAGGCAATATGAAACTATTCCTTTCTTGCAGGCCTGCTTGGAAAAAAGAACAGCATAAACTGGTTGATTAACCTCTCTCGCATAAACCGAACAACCGTTTATTTAAAAATAATAAATTGTTGTTACTTAAAATTCATACAAATAGGGAGCGAATCCCCTAAGTAGAGAGGCCTGAATGGATTGACATCGATTCAAGCCACAAAATTTCACGAGGTTTACTGCTATGGTTAAACCACTTTTTCCATAATTTGGACTTATCTGTAAACAATTTTTCCATCAGTTATACAGCTTTAAACTCTAGTTCGAAACTGATCCTTAAGTTTCGAACCGATTATTACACATCACCTTCCTTATCGCAACAATTAAAATCGAAAAGAAACCAAAAGTTTCGTTTTAAGGTAAATTTGCAGAAAATGAAACACTTTGTTACCATTTATCTACGTATCTATTTGGGGTTATTGCATCCATGGAAAAAGTCGACTTAACAAAACAGTTTGCTTGTCGCCTGCGGGATGCAATGATAGCTGCTGGATTTAACTCTCAACGCTCCACTTCCGGGGTCTGCATTCACAAATTAGCCGAAATCACTGGTTATTCAGTGCAAATTTGTCGCAAGTACCTTCGTGGAGAAGCTATTCCAGAACCTGTAAAGTTAGTTGATATCGCAGCAAAATTGCAGGTTTCACCAGGCTGGTTATTATTTGGCGATAGTCATAACGCTACTATGACTTCAGAAGATAAAATTATCATTACTAAGAATTTACTTCGCTATATTCTCACGCGTGCTGCGAGCCTCTATAATAACTCGCATTTAGGAGATGATGTCCCTGGTTTTCTGCTTGATTTAATCAATGATGTAAGTCAAATCAATGCCAGTGAAGAGCAATCTACAAAAATTATTGACTTGGCTTTGTCCTCGGTGAAGCACTTTAGTCATTAACATGGAGCCTGTTTGAGAGTTACTCATGGATACAAATTGCATAAACGCAATACCGCATCGGCTACTCTTTGGCCAATAACTTTTTTTTATTCTGCAACTCGCAGATCTTGCAACGAGGCTCGTGAACAATCCACATGATGATTTTTACAATATTGGCCAATATTGTGCCATTACTTGCCTCAAACACAGGTCGAATATGAAACATCAAACTAAGACTATTTCATGGCGGCTTCATCAGTAATGTGGTGGAGGCGTATGACATTTCCATCTGTTATTTTTTATCCAGTGAGCTATCGCGCGATACCGATTGCTGAAAAATCGCTATCAGTTTGTCACCCTTCAAGAGGAAAAACCCTCAGTTTGTTATAAATTACCAAAACCCAGGATTAATTAGCTCGCATAACGATTAGATGGATAAATACAGTTATTTGGTAAAGGAAAGAAAGCTTTTCGCGATCCTGATTCGGTTAATCAGGATCGCCAATTACTATACAGTAACGATTTCTTTATGAAACTCTGGAATATTGATTTGAGATGTGCTGTGGTGATCAAGCATGTGACAAGAATTTTGTCGTTTTACGGGATCTTTTTCCTTCGCACATTGCTCGAGGAAATTGTCGGTTGCTTGGTTGCTGGGAATATTGCTAGCAAATGATAATACTGGAATTAAGAAACCAATTACTAGTGCTATCTTCTTCATTAAATACCCTTTTAGTTGTTAAGTTAGGACTTAATCATCTAAAGAAAAAACTAAACTTATCATCTTCTTTAAATGCGCTTCATACTTTTTCCATGTCTAGTTTTTAGAGTACTCTGGTCAGGCATTTACTACTTTACACCATCATCCTCAGGAGCCTTATAGATACAAGACCTCTCTATCAACTGACGCATTATAACACAATAATACGTTTTTTCTCAAATGGGAAGGGGGAATCGTTTTGAGCTTGTTATCTGTCTTTTAACAATCATAGGAGAGTATTTTATACAATAATTAGCAACTTAATTGATTTGTAATAGATTAGGCTTCCGATGAAAACAACACTAAGGCAGCTACAGCAAAAAGCATCCCTAATGCTTGTCGAGAACTGACTCCTTGCTTGAGAAAGACGACGCACAGAATTAGAGTAATCAGCGGATACATTGACGTAATTAACACAACAGGCATTGCAGGGCCTTTACGTAGGGCTATGATGAAAAAAATGCAAGCGATGCCATTGGCAAATCCATTGAGCAAACCATAAACACTACCCTTGGCAGAAATTTCTGGTTTAAAATCAAGCAATGCCAAAGCTAGGAATCCAGCAACTAAAACCCCTAAACTTGAATAAAAGGTAATTGAAAGAGGATTGATAAAACTGGATGCTCTTGCCCCCCAATATCCCCAAGCGCCATACAACAAGAGTGCGATAATAGAGGGAAAATACCAAGTATGAATAGTCATTTTTGAATTCCAATTCTCCTGATTTCAGGATAATTTTACTTTTAGGCTAAAAGTTCACTGAGAATAACTGTCAGATAGGAAAAATAAAACCATTTTGAATGAAAACAGATAAATATCCTCAATATTTTTGTGTTTAAAATTAGAGACTGCTTTTATTGCTAGACTTATTCAGAGTAGGTAAGCTAACACTAATTAAATAGCGAGAAAGCCTATGACATCAAAAAACAAAGCTAACTTATTGTATCTTGATGATATTCAAGTAGGTCAATGTTTCATTAGTAATAGTTACACACTTGATACAGAGCAAGTTAAAACTTTTGCCAAGCAATTTGATCCACAGCCCTTTCATCTTGACGAAGAAGCCGCAAAAAATACCCTCTTTGGCCAGCTTATAGCGAGTGGATGGCACACTGCGGCAATTACCATGAAACTTTTAGTAGAAGCAGTAGGCTACCGTTTTGCTGGCGGTCTCATTGGTAAAAGGGGGGAGTTAAGTTGGCCTAATCCCACTTATCCTTCAGATTGCTTACATATCGAGGGTGAGGTTTTGGAAATTAAACCTTCGAAAACGCGTCCACAATGGGGAACAGTAAAAATTTGCAATCATACGATTAACCAAAAACAGCAAATAGTACAAATTTTAATTGCTGATGTGATGGTTATGCGCTCGACGAATACGATATGACCTATTTTTTTACTCAATTCCACTCGAGTCAGTGCTGACTTAAAATTTATCTCTGACCTTATTTACCTTTTTTAGGCTTTGTTTAAAGGTCTCGAGTAAAGCATCTAAACCCTCTCGATTCATTTCCACAAATTGGCTAGCACTTACGCCGTCTTCAAGCACCATATTAACTAAATTTTTTATGCCATCAAGTGCTTTGCTGATGTCTCCAGCCAATAGCGATAATTGATTTTTTCGCTCCTCTTTATATTCCAACTCATCATCATCGATTGCTTCAATTTTTACGTTGATCTCAGTTAAAAAGCCTTTTAATTTTTGATCTAAACGCAGGATATTATCATGCATTTCTTGCTCGACTGCGTTAATAAATATTGACGGTTTAAGTTGCTCTTTAACCATTTGATTTCTCCGAACATCATGCTTCAACAGCTAGTCTATTATAATCCTAGCGCTTTCCTAGCTATTTCGCCAGCAATAGGATCAATGGTATGATCGCCATTTTTTGAGCACAAAGCAAAAATTATGTTACTCAACTATTTATTTATTTTGGGCATTTGTGTGGAAGCTATGACAGGCGCTATTGCAGCAGGTCGAAAGAAAATGGATTTTTTTGGGGTTCTGTTAATCGCTTCTATCGCGGCATTGGGTGGAGGTACTGTACGTGATACACTTTTAAATACCTATCCCCTAACTTGGGTAGTCCATCCTGAATATCTTTTATACACTTCAGCCTGTGCTTTTTTAACTATTTTTATTGCTCATTCATTAGTGCGCATTATGAAGGTTTTTTTAATCCTTGATGCGCTGGGCTTATCTACTTTTGTGATTCTAGGTACGCAAAAAAGTCTTAGTAATGGTTTCTCACCTAGTGTCGCGATTCTTAGCGGGATGATTACCGGTATTTGCGGGGGAATGTTACGCGATATACTTTGTAATGATATTCCTTTAGTTCTTCGCAAAGAATTGTATGCAGTGATTGCACTTGCTGGCGCTTTATTATTTACCGTTTTGGCCCATTTTCACGTCGCAGACGAGCTCAATTTAGTGATTACTCTAATCGCTATTTTTTTGACTCGCTTATTAGCTATTTTGTTTCATATTGAGATCCCTAAATTTGACTATTCAGCCAGTTTACGGAAACGGAGTGATAAATAGCGTCTTTTTTCATTTCTCTCTACAGGCGCACAAATGCTACCACGAGGATTCGCCAACGGTATGTTAAGCAAAACCCAAATTAAAATTTTTAACGTTTTAATTCATACACACTTTGAATAGCATTAAACCGCATAAAATTGCTTATATGGCGCATCCCGATTTTATTTAGAAGACGGCAGGACTTTGTGTTTTCTAGCTGAGTGATCGCAATAATACGTTCTATTTTCAGTACATTGAATCCATAAGCTACACATGCTTTTACTGCTTCGCTAGCAAAACCTTTCTCCCAAAAGTCAGGGAAAAACATATATGAAATTTCTATTCCATCATCCGAATGGTGTAAACCACAAAGACCCATAATTTGCTGTGAAAATTTTTCAAAAACGACTAATAATCCAAAATTGTATAATTCCCAATGATTTTGTAAGTCAGCAATCCTTTGATGAATTATTTCATCAGTTAAAGTACCTCCAAGGAATTTCCGCACCGCTTCATTTCGCCACAAATTTTCCAGAATAGGAACATCTTTATTAGTTGGTTTTGTTAGCAATAGTCGAGTTGATTCTATTTCTTTTGCGTTATAGATTGTCAAAATAATCCTAATTACTTTATCGCTATGCAAATCTTTGCGGCTAAATCAGTGAATGGCTATTTTTTATGACTCAATTGTTAGGTTGCCGGTTTTTAGCAAAAGGTTGGGCCAAGGCTCAACTTACGCTGATTGAGCCTGGCCTCTCTGCTTTCGCGGAGAGCGAATACTTTAGATATCGCTTGAGCTTGTAGAAAGAATTTACAAGACAGATACTAAACTTCTTCCTTAATCTCGAGAATAGTCACTTCTTCTACTGGTACATCTGCATGACCTTTATGTTGACCTGTTTTGACTTTAGCAATAGCATCGACAACATCCATTCCTTCAACAACTTCACCGAATACACAATAACCATAACCCTGCGAATGTTCACCACTGAAATTGAGGAACGCATTATCAGCTACGTTAATAAAAAATTGTGCAGTAGCTGAATGAGGATCCATGGTTCTTGCCATAGCTATTGTACCGCGCTTATTGGGTTTCGCTTGTTTCGCTTCATTTTTTACAGGTGTTTCAGTTGCTTTCTGATCCATATCTGCAGTTAACCCGCCACCTTGGATCATAAATCCATCAATCACACGATGAAAAATCGTATTATTATAAAATCCATTACGGACATAATTTAGAAAATTCTCTACAGTGTTTGGCGCATTCTCTTTGTGCATTTCTATACGAATGTCACCCTTTGATGTGTTAATTAAAATCATTGAGTTCTCCTGTTTATTCTAAAATTAAGGCTAAGAGTTAAGTATAAGGTCGCGCATTTTAGCACAAACTTCATGCATTACATGGATATTGTGAATAGTCGCTAATGCTGTAAACAGATTGGCTTTCTGTTTGCTTAAATGATGTAAAAATGCACGGGAATGATGTTGGCAAGTATAGCAAGTACAGCTAGGCATAATGGGTGAAAAATCATTGGCGAAACAGGCTTTTTTTATCTGAATACGCTCATTTTCGTAGGGGCTGGCAAATCTTAACCAATTCCCATCTTTTACAATTTCCCCACAATACAAAGCGCCATGTCGAGCATTACGAGTAGGCGCTACACAGTCAAACATATCAATGCCTTCAGCGACTACATCCAGCAAATCTTGAGGCGACATACCAACACCCATTGTATAACGTGGTTTATTTTCAGGTAGATAGTCTTTAATCCAGCGAATGATATTGACCGTCATTTTCATATCAAAACCAACGGTCTCACCGCCTATGGCAATGCCGTCCGTGTTCATTGAGGCAACAAATTCCGCACTTTCCTGACGTAAATCCTCGTAAATACCACCCTGCACAATTCCGAATAACGCTTGGCTTGCACCATAGCGTGAGTTTGGATACTGCCGATGATAATTAATTGATTGTTTAAGCCAGCGATGAGTACGTCGCATGATGTGCTGAACTTCCTCACGAGAACAACTATCGGGAGTACATTGATCAAACGCCATAATAATATCTGCACCGATAATTTTCTGCGTTTCAAGTGACATTTCTGGAGTCATATGAATTAGACGGGTTGTACCTGGTAGACGAAAATGTGCTCCCTCTTCATCAATCGTACATATTTCTTTATTTCTAGATAAGCTAAAAACTTGGAATCCACCACTGTCCGTTAACATAGGTCCATGCCAACCCATAAACGAGTGCATGCCCCCTGCTTTTTCAATGACTTCCATACCTGGAGCACAAAGCATATGGTAAGTATTACCTCCCAGAATAATCTGGCTACCCGCCGCAACGAGCTCTCGCGGTGTCATATTATTCACTCCAGCGCGAGTTCCCACAGGCATAAACACCGGTGTTATAAAGTCACCATGTGGCGTGCTTACTCGTGTCACACGTGCTTTAGTAAAAGCATGATTCTTAATAAGCTCAGAATGAAACTTTTTCATATTGAGTGAATTGATCGTTACAATGGTTGGCGATGATAGCTAAGTGGCTGCTTATTTACCAGCACAGTAATCAATACTTATGGCTTTTTATCGATTAATCCGTAGCAATAAGCTTATTTAGCGACACTCTGATGACAGGTCATACATCCATAACCGGAATTAAACATAATTGTCTTATCAGGACCTAAAAATTCTTTTTGAAAATTAGTGACATTTTGTTGTGCATTAATTATTCGTTTTTCTAACATTTCTCGATAAGGCCATTGCGAATAATTTTTATCAAGCTTGGCATTGTTATAGACGGTGATGGCCGTTTTCCAATCACCGGATTTAACGAGCATATCACCCATATTCATAAAAAATCCTTCGAATCCAAATGGAGCAATCCAAGAATTCCAACAAACTCGTTTTTTACCCTCTTTGGATTGATTCGGGGCAAGAGAATAAACAGGATTACGGCGATCGATTTTCTGTCCTGAGCAGAGATCCAGCGTTTTCCATTGCCAGTCTAATGCCTCTTGGAAGAATTTAGAATCCGGGGGCAATGAAGTCATTGTGTAACCCGCAGTAAAATAGTTAAACTCTGGCCAACTGTGAATTGCAGTTTTTAACTTAAAATAAGCCCTTGTTTCTTCACGTGGATCGTGAAAAATTTTTCCCTCGATTAATTGAGCATCCCCCACAAATCCTTGATAAATTGGATTATTGGGATCTAATTGCAGGGCATCAGAGAGATATTTTTTTGATAATATTATTTCATTCGTAATAGTAGGAGGTATCGTTTTGTTGCGCTGACGCTCCGTAATCTTCCAGAGATGGAGCAGTCCGATATGGGCTGCCAGCGTGGGATCGTTGGGATTTTCTAAATAAGCAGCCATTAATAAGTAATCTACCTGAGGGATATCCTGATAATTACCCTGATGCAAGGTTTCCCAGAAATAATTTTGTGCTTTATTAGCAAGCTCGCTGTGTGAAGCAATTGCTTGTTTCTTTGGTGTGGATAAAACAGAAATTTGCTCACAGGCAGTTAAACCGCAAATAATGATACTTAAATTAAGCGAGTAAAATAACCGCATGATGTCCTTCTTAGCGGAAGAGTATTTTGTTTTTTATATAGCATTTACAAATGAAGATAGCAACTTAAGCTGGCTTCTCAGCGCTGTTCTAACCTTAGTAGTTGTTGACGTAATATCCAAAAAACTGGGATAGCGACTATTAATAAAAAGGCAAAAAATAACGCAGCCCAAGCAGGCATTGATAATCCTAACCATTGCCAAGAAATTTCAGCACAATCGCCTGTGCCCCACAAAAGAGAATGCATCACATCTTTCCAGGGAAAATAACGAATCAGTACATCTAATCCTGGCATACAACTGGGGGCTTGCCCGACAGGCAGGGATTGTAGCCAAAGTTGGCGACTGGCAAAAAATAAACCGCAGCCAGCAACGATAAATTGTAAGCAAGCAACGACCTTCCCTCCCTTTAAACTGCGAATATTTATCCCGATAAAACAAATCATAAATAGCAACGATACACATAATCGTTGCATCAAGCATAATGGACAAGGGGGTAATCCCTTTACATATTGAAAGTAAAACGAACTAACCAACACAAGAAAACTTAAAAAGGTCAATAAGATCTGCCAGCGTTTATAAGTGAGTTTAGTCATGATTGTGGCAACATATACTGTATAGCATTTTTAATCTCCTCATCGCTGCATTGCATGCAGGTACCTCTCATTGGCATTGCATTGAGTCCTTTGATTGCTGAAGTAACAAGGCCATCCAAAGCTTGTTTGTCTAGACGTGGCTGCCAATCTTCTTTCACTCCGAATTTAGGCGCACCCGCTAATCCATCACGATGACATGTGGAACAGTATTGTTCATACGTCGCTTGTCCGGCAGTATTAGTCGAGCCAGTGTCTGAAGAACTTTGCACAGGTTTTTTAGTCGACGTGCTATCTTGCGTCGCTATACGTACTTGGCCAATCGGTTTAATACGCTCTTCTATTTGCTGTTTATCTGGAGCCACCAGAGCAAAAATATTTAGTGATAAAGCAGCAATTAAGAAGAAAAAACTATAACGCATGATCAAACCCTCTACTACGAATCCAAAAATGATACCGGCAAGCACGCCGTATTTCCAGCTTGTCTTCATTTTTTGTATTGATCTGCTATAGTTTTTTAATCCGGCAATTTGCTCATCTAGAACCCGATTTGGCAGCGATTTCTTATAAAAATCAAGCAAATTGGTTTTTTAGGGACAAGATTATCATTGCTTATATTGGGAATGCGAATTTTTAAGTTTTTTTGGACTAGCCCTGCCGTTTAGGCGTATAAGGAGATCTGTTTCATGAAACCCATGGCCACTATCGCAAAAAAACTTGGGAGCCAATTTCCTATTATCCAAGCACCTATGGCAGGATCAACCACTCCTCTTCTAGTTGCAGCGGTGTCTAATGCGGGTGGTTTAGGTTCGCTTGGTGGGGCTTATATGCAAGCGGAAGCCCTCAGGGACGCTATTCGCAAAATTCGTGAATTAACTGATCATTCTTTTTCTATTAATCTTTTTATACCGAATGAACATCCGGCCTCAGCACAGCAGGAGCAAATTCTGCAATCTTGCAAAATGATAGAACAAGCAAGCCCTGAGTTAAATTATAAAACGCATCCAGTTCCTGCGCCCTATTCGCCTGATTTTGAAGAGCAAATGCAGGTGATTATTGAGGAAAAAGTCCCCGTTTTCAGTTTTATTTTTGGATTACTCTCCGAAACCTGGATAACGAAACTAAAAAAGAATAAAACGATAATAATCGGTACAGCAACGAATGTTCCCGAAGCCATTTTGCTTGAAAAATCAGACATCGATATGATTGTCGCGCAAGGTAGTGAAGCAGGGGGGCATCGCGGTACTTTTATCGGTGATGAAGAGGACGGCTTAATTGGCCTATTCAGCTTATTGCCTCAACTGGTTGAACAGATAAAAATTCCGATTATTGCAGCAGGGGGCATTATGAATGGAAAAGGAATAGCTGCTGCGCATTTGTTAGGTGCTTCTGCAGTGCAAATGGGAACTGCTTTTTTAACCTGTAACGAATCAGAAATTTCTACAAAATATAAACAACTCCTATTAGAGACTAAAAAAGATAGCACTGTCTTAACTTCAGCATTTTCAGGAAGATTCGCTCGTGGTATAAAAAACAAATTTATTGAGCGCATGTCTAATCATAAAAAATACATACTTCCCTTTCCTATCCAAAATGCAATGACGCGGGGAATGCGTAACGAAGCAGGAAAACAAAACTGTACTGATTTTATGTCATTGTGGGCAGGACAATCCGCTAATTTATGTAGAGAAATTTCTGTCGCTAAATTGATGCGAGAATTAGTTGAAGAGTGTAGTCAATTTAACTGCTTATAAATTCAAGCTATTTTCTGAGAGGATTGTTGTTGATCATACTCCGCATAGCTTTTATCTTTGCAATTAAAAAATACTCGAAAATTTAGATGATAATTATGATAAAATCGCTGCCTTGACTGAAAAGTTTTTACAACTTAGAAGCATAAGTAAACCTTGATCCCGCTTCGCTGCATCAAGACTACACTTGCTTATAAGCAATGAATCTATGTGACAGCAAATTTATCATTAGAAAATATTGAGAATTTAAAAACTTAACCCTTAACCGAAAAGGAGGCGTTTGTGAGCTATAGCAATATTGAAGAGCGTTTAGGTGTTATTGAAGCACGCCTTGCTATGATCGAAAATCAATTAGCGTTAAATGCTCCAAGCAAACTTGCTAAGCAAACGCCAAAACTGATGCAACCCTCCTCTACCGACAAATCCCAACCTGCTAGAGCAGGCAACTGGCTTGGTATAGTCGCTGTGGTTTGCTTCATCCTTGCTGCAGGTTTTATTATTAAGCTTTCCATTCAATCCGGTTGGCTAACTCCCCAAAAACAACTCGCTTTTGCCATTCTATTTGGTCTTGCTCTTATCACCACGGGCATTAAATTGTTTGAATACGACCTCACTTATGCCAGTTTGTTGCCCGCAGCGGGAGCTATTATTTTGTATCTTACCGTTTTTGCTGGCTACGCCTTTTATTATCTTATTTCATTTCAAACCGCAATTGCGCTGACAAGCTTTATCTCTGGATTTTGCATTTGGCTTTACGTAAAAATCAAACACGATCTTTATGCCATTATTGCCGCATTAGGTGCTTTTTTAGGTCCTCTTCTTTTAGAGTTCGATTCTAATGCCGTATTTTCCTTGTATTATTTCATTATTTGCTCGTTAACTTTCGCAACACTTTCTGTCTGGGTTCAAACACGCACATTAACTGTAATTTCTGCTTATTTGGCTATTACAGTCACTTCTTATATTGGGTTTCAACTCAATCAGGATGGTTTAATTGCTGTCGTTCTCGCCATATATTATTTGATCTATTCACTCGGTACTTATTTTCATACTCAGCTAACCCATAAACAATTGACTGAGAAAGAAGCGTGGAGCTTTTTGCCTGTTTTATTGATTTTTTATGCAATGGAATATTATTTCCTTGATCGCATTCAGCCAGTCCTTGCTCCATGGATTTCATTAGGGTTTGCAGCTCTTCTCATCTGGCTTTATTTATCAGCAACAAGATGGTTTTCTGAACGACTTTATAATAGTCGTTTAGTGATTTTAACCTTTTCGACTATCGTGGGATTTCATTCCATTTATCTTGAACTTTTGCCTCTTATTTTTCGACCCTGGTTATTTATTATTATTGTTCTTGGATATAGTCTTTATGTTAAGTTCGCCCAGTTTAAATTTACTCGCGTTTTTCTTATTCCTTTAACCGCTTTGGTTATTATTTTAGGAATTGAATACATTAATATCTTAAGTCATCTCGCGGGACAATTTAGTATACCGTGGTTTATCGTCGGATTCGCCGCTTTTGCAAGTATTTGGACAGCTCTGCTCCTTCATCATGATTACTTTACTTTAAAAGATGAATACAGCTATTATTTTGTTCTGGTTGCTGCACATTTACTTGGAATAGCCTGGCTTTATCAACTGACTAATGATTATGGCTCTCTTGCTGTCTCGGCATCTTGGCTTTTTTATGCAATGTGCGTAATCGGTTTTGCCTTTATTCGCCAAGATAAGATAATGGCTAAATCGGCCCTCTTTATCTTAAGTTTTGCCGCGATTAAAGCACTATTTTATGACGCTTCCTCAACACCCACCATTGTACGTATTTTAAGCTTGATACTTACTGGTATTGTTCTTTATGGGTCTGGATTTCTTATCAGGAAAATGACGGAGTGGAAACACTAGCACGGATAATCGCTTTGTATACCTAGAAGTGATAAGGCAAAGGAATGGCAAAGTACGATCAGCGAAATACGCTCACTCAAAAGAAATTCAATGTACTCTCTAGCAAAATAAGGGATGAACTCCCTTTTTTTATTCATCAAGCTATGCAGCAATATTTTGATGTGCGGGTCAAACAATCCTGGCAGGACAAGCATATTCTCAAAGGAAAAATACCCACAGCGAACTCGTTGATTTTTTCGAGTAATGATTATCTGCATATTAGCAATCATCCTAAGCTGATCCGAGCGCAAATTAACGCCATGAAAAAACATGGGAATGGTCAGATGCAATCGCCTGTATTTTTAAGCGATGAAAGTTTGCTCTCAACTTGTGAACAGCAATTTGCTCAATTTATTCACTATCCAGCTACCTTGCTCACTCAATCCGGCTGGTGTGCTAACATTGGTTTAATCCAAGCCCTTGCTTCGCATGGTTTACCGGTTTATTTGGATTTTTATGCGCATATGTCATTTTGGGAAGGAGTCAAGGCAGCGAATGCTAAGCCTGTACCTTTTCAACATAATTCAGTACAATCTTTACGCAATCGTCTGAAGCGCTATGGCTCTGGTATTATCGCAGTAGATTCAATTTACAGTTCAACTGGGACCATCAGTCCGTTACTTGAATATGTGCAACTTGCGAGAGAATTTGATTGCTTACTCATCGTCGACGAATCTCACTCCTTGGGGACACATGGGCCACAAGGTAGCGGGTTAGTCGCAGAGCTCGGTTTATCATCAGAGGTTGATATCATCACAGCAAGTCTTGCTAAAGCCTTCTCTGGCCGAGGGGGCTTGGTCGCAGCGAATCATGATTTGATAGAGCTGATTCGTTATACTTCTTTACCCACCATCTTTAGCTCAGCACTAGCCCCTCATGATTTAGCAGGGTTTTGCGCTGCACTTTCTATTATTGCTAATGAAGAGTGGCGACGCGACAAACTACATGATAACGCATCCTTTTTACGTAATAAGCTATTACAACTTGGTTTTTATATAGGTGAGAGTAATTCGCAGATTATTCCACTCATTACGGGCAGTGAAGCCAATACCATTTGGCTTCGCAATGAACTTGAAAAGGAAGATCTTCATGGCTCCGTATTCTGTGCCCCGGCAACACCTAAAAATAAAGCTTTAATTCGACTATCAATCTCTGCTCATCATTGCCAAAAAGAGTTGGCTAAAGTCGTTGATTGCCTGGCAAGCTTGGATAGAAAAAAAGGGCAATTGCCTTTTTTTGGTTATACCGCGCAGCAGTAATTGTTGATCGGGCACCGAATTTGTTGGGCCAAGGCCCAACGAAATTTATACCAAAAGCAATTCCTCTGCATCAAGCTCTTCTAGATGACGATGATAGGAAAGTATTTTCTCTTGCTGAACGTCGAAAAGCGCTGGGCCGCGTACATAGGAATAAAAATAGGTTTCATTAGAGTCAAATCTCTGTGCTGGAACAAGCCAGCTTGACCAATCACTCCAATTGGGTGCTTGAGTCTTAACTTGCCAGAAACAAGGAATTTTTTCTCCTCCTGCCAGTTGATCTAACACTTCTCCACTCGCACCATTATCCAATGCCAAATCATAATGCAACCGCAGATCAGCTTCATTTCTTACAATCAGAAAACTGACATTAGCATCATCATCAAGCAACAAAAAGCTACCTGAATTATCAGCTAAATAATGTTCAACAATGCGTTTTTCATGACGAAGTTGATGAAAAAATTCGCCGAACTTTTTATCGCGCAAACAGCTAGGAGAGGCAACGGATAACATTCTCACAATCATATCGGACATTGCTTGGAAATATTGCATTTGCAAATCGTAGATACTTTTAGTAATCAATTCAGCGACATTGGGATCACTTTTTTGAATATAACGATGAATTAATCCCTCGTTAAATGCTTCAATTGCCAACTTTTCGTCAGCTTGTCCTGTCAATAGAATTTTTTTGATCTTAGTGTTTTCAATGCGCCGACAAAACTCTAAACCATCCATCCCCGGCATTGCATAATCCACCACTACGACTGAAATTTCTGAGAAGCGACGAGGATTATATATTTCAGCATGAATCGCTGCCAAATTAAGATTAATTGTATGATTAGTTACAGGACAATTCTTCGCTTCTGTGTATTCGCTTAAACAACGTTGGCTTAGCAAATCTAATTCACAGCGCTTTTTATGGATACAATCAAGTGCATCGAATGGAGAATCAAAAATTCGATACGCCAAACCCTCATCTAATTGCAGTACAAAATTTAATAGAAAATCACGGCTATCATCAATAAATAAAGCCGTGCTTGGAAAGTAGCAGGTAGGTATAGAAGAGTATTGCATGGCTCCTCCTGAGCGAGCGTTCCTATCACTAATTAATGCTAAGTTTGTAAAAGTTCAGCGCTTTATTCATCTGAGCCCTTACCCAATCTTCAGCTTATACGTAGTTAAATAAAAGCCATTAGACAGCATTACCTATTGAAGACTTACAAATTGCAAATAAAAATAACACGACTACTTTATTTTTCCAAATAAAATAAAAGAAAATGCGAGTAAATAAATGCGAGTAAATATTAGATAAAAACCTCATCTTTTTATCGTTCTTTTTCAACTCAAATCGCAGGAAAAGAAAGCATAAACTGTGTGTAACATCCTTCCTTTGCATCACAACGGATATCTCCTCCAAAGCGATTCATCACAAGCTTGCAAAAAGATAAACCAATCCCAGTTCCCATAAAAGTAGTTGTATAAAAATGATTAAATATTCGTGCTAGTTGCTGAGAAGACATGCCGATAGCAGAATCTTTAAAATACAGCGTATTAAATTTATCCCTTTTTTCAGTCCAAATATTGATCTCTCCTTTTTGCGCTGTTGCTATCACATATAATGCATTTTTTAAGAGATTGAAAAGCACATGTTGCATCAGTAATTTTGAGCCTGTAAACGCAAAATCACCTTGCCAAGTGACTAGGGAGCGTTCTTCAGAAGTTTTAAAGGGATATCGTGCTATTGCAGCCGCCAAACAATCCGCCATAGAACAAGATTCTAGAGTGCAATTTTGCAAGAAATTTTCACGCCCTGCTTTGATTAATAACATATCAATAATGGTGTTTGCATAATCAATTTCACAGATAATTCTATCGCTTACTTCTTCAAGTTGTTGCATGCGTAAGTCTCTTAAGGTATTGCCTAAAAGACCTTGTTCTTTGGCAAGCTGATAAGCCTGAAACAATTGCGGAGAATAACGCGACATTGCTTTCGCCCCACTTTTAATTCCTAGTAAAGGGGTTCTTAATTCATGCGCTATCATTCCTGCAGCGGCAGCCATACCTTCTAAGCGCTGCTGTTGAAGCATCGTCGCTTTATAATTGACAGTTGAACCGGTAATAATGACAAATAACAAAACAAGGGAGGTTTCAATATGTTCTACACCAAAATAAAGCTCTGGGGCAAATAAACAATAGCAAATCAAAGCCATCCCCCAACCTAACAGGAGCAAAATGGTTAGACTTAGCAAGTCAACGAGCAACACTAACAAAAATACAGAACAAAGCAGAGACATAGCCGAAATAACACTCGCATTATTCATAAAAAATGAAAAAGCGAAAAAAAACGATAGGGTGTAAAGAATCGACAAAAACCAATACCAGGGTAGATAAGGTCTTGTTGCATTTGGCCAATAAGGGGTAAGCATTAAGCCAAGTCCAAGAAAGCTACCAATAATTCTCAACCAAAAGGTTTCATAAGACTGAGGAAACCATTCTGTCCATATTATATAAAATAAAGGGAACCCCAAAAAAGCAATCGCCCCTACTGCAACCAACTGATGCCCAGCATTAGACAAACTACGTTGCATAGAATGATCGAGATTATTCACTATTTTTTTAAAGTTTTGCATGCGATGAAATTTCTTTCCCTAGGAACACTCTAGATTTGTCTACCTCCTCAATAAAGTCAAGTCATTAATAAACAGCCAATGTTTTTTATTAACTCATTTTTTAAATTAACAAATCACTGTGTTATAAAAATTTTCTGTCTGCTTAATTTTTCGTTAAAAAAGAGTATTAATTTTTATCAGACTGTTTTATGCTGGAATAGTCACTACAGAAAAGGGTATTCAGCTTTTGGTTTTTCTACCTTTGTATGGGCGATTTTAGTTGTTTATTTATTAAACTAACAAGGAAAAAATCGTGAAACCAAAGACCATAACGCGCATTATCACGCAGGGAGATAGTCTTACTGATCGAGGCACTGCCAATCGGAGCCTAATATTACGTTATCTCTCTGATTTGCATAATAAATCACCTAAAGGGAGATTTACCAACGGGTATGTTTGGAGTGATCACATCAGTGCCCGATTTATCAGTGACTTTTTAATTAGTCACTTTAAAAGGCAAGGGCTAAAATCTACGGAGATCTCGGATGCTATCCTGAATGGTGACGCAAAAATAGAAAATCCCATCCACCAAAGCTACACCCTGGATAATGATCTTTACATTAAATATAAAGGTCATGAATTTGTAAGGACCTATGATGAGGGGGGCTTAACCGCTCATGATTATAGTTGGGCATTAAGCTATAACCCTGCCCGCTTTTTTAGCCGTTTAATTCTGTCTACTTTGGAATCAAAACGCGAAAAATTGCTCGCCTACGATCGGGAGCAAAACATCTCACCCGCTCATAAAGACCAAACCCTCATTATTGAATGGTCAGGGGCAAATGACTTAATTACTGTGAATGCCCGCCCTTCTCACGAAGAAGTTGATCGTGCGATCAAAGCTCGAATCAAGAATGCCGAAACGTTAATCAAAAATGGCTACCGTCACTTCGTATTATTCAATTTACCCGATCTTTCCTTATCCCCACGATACCAAGCCTTAGGCGGCTTTGAGCTCGACAATGCACATGAATGCAGTGTTTATTTTAATGATCAGTTAGCAAAAGCGTCTCATGAGCTTGCTGAAATGTATCCACATTGTTCAATTACCGTCTTTGATACCGCTAAACATTTCAAAGAAATTTATGATAATCCAGAAAAATACCATTTTGAGAAAAAGAAACGTGATGTACCTTACACGACGTCTCCTTATTTCAAAATTAGAGAGGATAACACTTCACCAACAGATGGCTCTATATTTTGGGATGATATCCATCCAAGCGCCGATATCCATGCTTTGTTGGCTGAATTTTTTTATGAAAAATTTGCTCGCAAATATCATTTCTCTGCACCAGATATAGACATTTTCAATAATCAAGAAATTGATATTAGCACAGAAAAATTACAAAACGCATTTATAAAAAAATACAGCTCTTTATTAAATAATAAAGCACTTAACCTGCAACCGGATATTCATTTCGAAGAGGCAACTTTGGAAGACATATTCCGCAAAGGATTGCGAGAAGAGTGTCTCACTCGTCAGGTGATTACCGAACTTCAATGGATTGATAAGCAAGGTAGATTGAACTTGAATATTCCTGCTTTGAAAATTGCCATGGAGCATGCAATGATCGCTGAAGGGGAAAAGGAGGTCGCGTTCTTTAATTAAGAGGAGGCAAGGATGCATTAACCATCGGTTGGGCCCAACATTTTACCTATTCTTAGGTTAATGAATTTGTTGGGCCTTGACCTCAACCTACATTAGTTGCGCAAAATTCACCCATTCAATAATGCCTCCATAAGAGGGGTTACAAGAAAAACTAATCCTGTGTATTATGGCAATAAAAAATTGTGTAAGAAAAATTAATGGTCATTCAAGTTTTGCGGATAGCGACAAGAAAAAGTCCTCTTGCTCTGTGGCAGGCAAATCACATCGGTGAAAAAATCAATCAATACTGGCCCTCACTTAAAATAGAGCTAGTTCCCATGACCACCTCAGGAGATAAATTTCTACGCGATAAGTTGCAAGCGGTTGGTGGTAAAGGACTATTTGTAAAAGAATTAGAAGAAGCTCTTTTAGATAATAGAGCTGATATAGCCGTCCATTCGCTAAAAGATGTGCCTGCAACTTTCCCCGAGGGTTTAGCGCTTACTACGATTTGTGACAGACATAATCCCTTTGACGCATTCATCGCCGCAAACCACAGAAAATTAAGCGAACTTCCTCAAAAAAGTATTGTGGGAACAGCAAGCCTCCGCCGTCAGGCACAACTTTTAGCACTGCGTCCCGATCTTGAAATCAGACCCCTACGTGGCAACATTAATACGCGATTAGACAAGCTACACGCCGGCGAATATGATGCAATTATCCTTGCCGTCGCTGGTCTCGAACGCATGGAGTTTCATAATTCGATTAGTGAAATCTTAAACGAGGATTTAATGTTACCAGCCTGTGGGCAGGGTGCCTTAGGTATAGAATGCCGCCAAGGTGATCGGGCAATACAAGAACTCTTAGCCCCTTTAAACGATCCACTTACTGCTCTTTGTGTAAGTGCTGAACGTCAAGTGAATGCCTTACTAGGCGGTAACTGTCATGCGCCTCTTGCCGTGTATTGCAGAGCCGAAGGAAAAGACCAATTAGAGCTTCGTGCAAAAGTACTCTCCCCTGATGGCAAAAAAGTGATTAGTGATAGTCGAAGGAGTCATCAATCCCAGGCACAAGACTTAGCTGAAGCTTGCGCTAAGGCCTTATATGCTAAAGGAGCAGCAGAGCTATTAGCCCAATCATGAGTTCACTCAACGGCCTGCGTGTCTTAAATACTCGCCCTCTTGAGCAGGGCAAAATCCTAAGTCAGATGATTAATGCAGCTGGCGGTGTGGCAATTGAATGTCCAGCCCTCACTATTAAACCGACACCTAAGGATTGGCTGAGGTCATTACCGCAATTGAATACCGTGGAAAAAGCTATCTTCGTGAGCACTAATGCCGTGAAATATTGCTTTAGTGCTCTAGCGCAAAAGTGGCCAACGACTATCCAAGTCATCGCTGTTGGACAGGCAACAGCAAACGCTTTGAGGAATTATGGCATTCAAGTAGATCTTAGTCCGGAGATTGCTGACAGTGAGCATTTACTAGAACTTCAGACGTTACAACAGGTCAAAAATGAAACCATTTTGCTGTTTAAAGGCGAAAAAGGAAGACCTCTCATTGAGGAAACCCTGAGCACTCGCGGCGCGAATTTATTGATCTTTCAGGTCTACAAACAGCTTCTGCCACAAGCCAACTCAGAACTGTTTCATTCATTGTGGCGCAATCAAGCTGTGGATATTATACTGTTTACAAGTCAACAAGCGATGCATAATATTTTTCTTTTGTTTGGTGAAGGGAGACATGCCTGGCTTCGTAGTTTACCCTGTATTGTAATTAGCGAGCGTTTGGCGAAAGAAGCTGCATTATTGGGTATGCAAACCATTATAGTCAGTACCCTAGAAACACTATTAAATGCATTGCACGAATTCAACCAAGGATTAAGTCATGGCCAATAACAATGAAGAACAGACAAAGTCTTCCAAACCGGCTGATAAACCTTCTCAGTTAGATAAAATTCAAACCCAACAGACCATTAAAACGAAGTCTTCCTCTAAATCACTACCAGGAATAGTAACTTTGCTTCCAAGCGCCCTGGCTCTTCTTGCCCTCCTCGTCGCTTTCTATGCCATCTATGCGAGTAAACAATCGCAGCAACTCAATCAGCAGCAAGCACAAACAATTAATCGTACAGTCGAACAAATCAAACAACAGCAATCGGATACCCAAAACAATCTCGCAACCGTCAAGACAGCCGCCAGCCAATCGCAAACCAGTATGCAAAACCAAATGCAAGCAATGAATGACCAACTACAATCTGCTATGCAACAGCGTCTTTTTCAAACGCAAGATTGGCTATTGTTAAAAGCCCGTTACTATTTGGAGTTGGCACAAATTAATGCTCATTGGAGTGATGATCAGGAAGCGACTATTGGCCTCTTACAGCAAGCAGATGCCTTATTACGTAATATTCCCGATCAACAGTTATTTAATGTACGACAAGCCATCGCGCAAGAAATAGTACAATTGCAATCGCTTCCTAAAATCGATGTTGCCGGACTTTTAAGTCAACTGGATGCGGCTGAAAACGTGATCGACAACTTACCCATTAAACAACCTTTGGATGATTCGCAACTTAATCAGAAAATCGATAAGGAAAATCCCACTTGGCGCCAAAAATTCAAAGAAAGCCTCTATGTTTTAGAAAAGCTTGTTGTTGTTCGTCGTAATGATGAAGACATTCAACCTTTACTTTCACCTCTTCATCAGACCTTACTCCGTGATAGCATCCGGTTTAATTTGCAAGAGGCGCAATGGGCACTTTTACACAGTAATCCTAAAATCTATCAATTAGCGCTCTCACAGGCTTTAAACAATATCAATCGTGCTTTTGATGAAAATGCATTAGCCACACAAACCTTAATCAAACAACTACAGTCCTTGCAAAAAGAAAAATTAGAAAGAGTTAGGCCAACGCTTGATCAATCACTTACAATCCTCAATCAATTGATAGATTCCAAACAAACGCAGTCGATGGATACCTCTACTACCAAGGAAGGAGGCAAAGCCCAATGATTCGCTTATTCCTAATTTTTCTTGTCTTACTGATTTCCGTCTATGTAGGAATTCAATTAAGTCATGACCCGGGCTACTTACTAGTCACCGTTAACCACTGGAGTCTAGAAACCACGCTTTGGTTTGCCATATTTTCATTGATTGTCGCATTTTTTGTACTCCATGGAATTCTATTACTACTCGCTAAACTAGGTAGAAGCCCTACAACTTTTCGCAATTGGCAAGCAAAACGACGTATTCAAAAAGCGCAAGCTAAAACTCAGCAGGGTTTAATTGAATTCAGTGAGGGCCATTGGTCTCAGGCTAAAAACCACTTAATCAAAGCACTGCCAGATACAGAGAGTCCTTTGCTCAACTATTTAACGGCAGCGCGAGCGGCTCAAGAGATGGGTGATAATCAACTGCGCGACAATTATCTTCGTGAAGCTCAGCAATCCATGCCAGATGCCAAAATAGCAGTGGAGCTAACTCAAGCGCAGCTGCAACTTGCCAATCAGCAATGGGAGCAAGCGCTAGCCACTTTACGTCATTTGCAAGACTTGGCTCCGCGACATCCTTATGTGTTAAAGCTGCTCATGCGCCTTTATATCGAGGTTAAAGATTGGCCCCAGCTTATTGCTCTTCTTCCTGAATTAAAGAAATATCATGTTGTCTCGGGCAATGCTTTTGCTCGATTACAGCAGCAAACTTATTTGCAAGCGATTTCAGATGCAACAAAATATTCTCAACCTGAGAATTTAACTCAATTAATCGACCGATTACCCAAAAACCTAGCTCATGATCCAGATTTGATGGCTGAATATTGTCGTTTTTTAATAGCTCATAAAGACCATCAAAAAGCAGAATCCGTTTTACGCTACTGCCTACGTCGACAATACGATGAAAATTTAATTAACTTATATGGTAAAGTGAGAACGAGTGATAAGCAGCTCCTATTCGCCGAGTCCTTACTGAAAAAACAACCTCATTCTGCTGAGTTATATCTTTGCCTAGGCCGATTATGTCTGCACAATCATTTATGGGGTAAAGCAAAAACTTATTTTGAAAAAAGCATTAACCTCGCAGCAACCCCCGAAAGTTATGAGGAGTTAGGCCACTTACTTGAACGTTTAAGCGATCAGCCGGGCGCCTGTATTGCCTATCGTCAGGGATTAGCTCTTGCAATTCAGGAAGAAAAATAAGGATATGTTGGACCTTAGCCCTGAGGTATCACAGCCCAACATTTCTAAGAACCTAGCTCAACGTAGGAGTACAAGCATCCGCGCAAAAGGATAAATCACGTTCAACCTGGATAGTCGCATGATGGATATTATGCTTATCATGCAAGTGCTTCACTAAAGTCTGTCGTGCTTCATCACTTAATGGCAAATCGGGCATGAAAAGGTGCACTGAGAGTGCATTTTCTTGGGTGCTAATTGCCCAAATATGGAGATCATGAACTTCTTTGACCCCTGGTTCAGCCTGTAACGATTCCCGCACTTCATTCCACGATATCCCTCGAGGAACTCCATCAATAATCAGTCGGAAGCTATCCGTGAAGAGCGTCCAAGTTCCTTTAATAATTAAAATAGAAATTAACAAACCAACGACGGGGTCAATCCACAACCAATGTGTCCAATACAAAAGTGCTGCGGAGAGCACAACGCCGATTGAGATAATTGCGTCATATAATAAATGCAGGAAAGCCGCGCGAATGTTCAAATCATCCGAACCACGTAAAAAGAGGGCCGCAGTTGCTCCATTCACTAGAATTCCTATGCTAGCGATGATCATGACGGAAATTGCTTCAGTTTGCGAGGGCGAGAATAATTTATACACCGCCTCAGTCGCGATAATTCCACAGGTAAATACCAGTAAAACTCCATTAGCCAAGGCAGCTAAAATGGAGGTTTTTTTCATACCATAAGTTGTCTGTTGGGTAGGATTTCGCTTCAGTAAGCCATTGGCAATCCAAGCAAGAATCAAACTTAAGACATCACCAAGATTATGAATTGCATCCGCTAATAAGCTGGTGGAGTTCGCAATATAAGCAAAAATAATTTGGCAAATCACAAACACACCATTCGCTATAATAGCAATCAAAAATGCCCGATTATATTCCCTGGGCCCATGATGATGACCATGAGAGTGACTATGATGATCATGCGCTTCTTCTTCATATTCATGAAAGATCATCGCTGCTCTCCTTTAATTTTCTTGTGTGTCCGATCCCTGCTGCTCTTGTTCAGTACCATAATAATTAATACCAATCTTAATTCGCTCACGTGTGTTCTGTTTGCGCCAAGCATTAGTGTCTCGCAAAGAATACACACAACCGCAATATTCCTGTTTATAGAAACTTTCCCGCTTCGCGATTTCATACATTCTTGCCGCCCCGCCATTTTTGCGCCAGTTGTAAGTCCAATATTCTATCTGTGGATAACGACTAGCTGCACGTATACCAGCCTCATTAATTTGATTCATATCCTTCCAGCGGGAAATGCCAAGTGAACTACTTATTACGGGAAAACCATGCTCATAAGCATAAAGTGCTGTGCGCTCAAAACGCATATCAAAACAGGCCGTACAACGTTTTCCACGTTCAGGCTCCCATTCAAGGCCTTTTATTCGTGCAAACCAATTATCTTTATCATAATCGGCATCGATAAAGGGAATATTATGCTTTTTTGCAAAAGCTATATTTTCATTTTTTCTGATTTCATATTCTTGTACTGGATGTATATTGGGATTATAGAAAAAAATAGAAAAATTTATGTCTGAAAATAACAAGGCTTCCATGACTTCGCCTGAACAGGGCGCACAGCATGAATGCAATAATAATTTATCGGCCTCATTAGGTAGAATAAGATCTTCGCGCTCAATCATGATTAGCATCCGCTAAATTAATAAAATGTTGACGATAATAGGCCAGTTCAGCAATTGAATCTTTGATATCATCCAGTGCTAAATGTTTTGATTCTTTTATCACGCCTTGAAGCAATCTTGGTCTCCAACGTTTTACTAATTCTTTTAAAGTAGTCACATCTAAATTGCGGTAATGAAAATAGGCGGCTAAGTCCGGCATATATTTATACAAAAAGCGTCTATCCAGACAAATACTATTACCACACATAGGAGATTTACCCTGGTCGATATAGTTTTTGAGAAATTCGATTGTTTGGCGCTCAGCTTGGGCCTCAGTAACTGTTGATTCCAGCACACGCTTAACCAAACCTGACTGATTATGTTGTCGCGTATTCCATTCATCCATTCCTGCCAGCAAAGCTTCATCCTGACGAATAGCAAACACTGGGCCCTCAGCTAAAATGTTGAGATGAGCGTCTGTAACAATAGTTGCCATTTCAATGATACGATCTTTTTCTGGCAAAAGACCTGTCATTTCCAGATCAATCCAAATTAAATTATTGATGTTTTTCATGTTGTTTCCACGAATTTGAAATAAGATCAGCGCAAGCTACACGCCGTTGATGTAACCCTTCCTTAATTGCTTCTCCTTGAAAGCCTTGCTCTATTAGATTTTGAGCAGTCACTTTAGCACATTCCATAAAGAGATAACGCCAAGATACCCCTTGTTGATAGTCAATTTTGTGACCACCGCAACCCTGAGCATCTGCTTCGCATGCTAATAAAAGTTTTTCAAATAACTGGGGACGACGAAAAGCATCCGTTTTTTCAAGAATTTTCACTATTGTGTTTGCGCGTAATTCAAATAAGCGATGAATATTTAAATGAAAACGTGCAACCATCACTGCAAATTTACGGTAATCGGCTGGAATCCGCAAACGCTCGCATAAGGGCTTAATAATTTCCACGCCGCGCTCTTCATGCTCATAATGTTTAGGCCATTGTTCCATTGGCGTCTCTGCTTTCCCCAAATCATGAAGTAAAGCTGCAAACCGCACCTGAGGGTCTGGGGATAATTCAACAGCAGCCTGAAGACTCATTAATGAATGCACTCCGCTATCGACTTCAGGATGATATTGTCTCGGATTGGGAACGCCAAATAAAGCATCAATTTCCGGTAAAACCACTTTAAGTGCCCCACATGCCCTTAAAATTTGAATAAAAACTTCGGGATTTTGTTCATTGAGACTGCGTTGCCATTCTTGCCAGACTCGTTCTGCAACCAAATGTTTTAATTCACCGCGAGTTACCATAGCATACATCAAAGCCCGGGTCTCATCCGCTAATTTAAAACCCAAATGCGCATAACGAGCAGCAAAGCGTGCTACACGAAGGACACGAACGGGGTCTTCTATAAACGCTGGGGATACATGGCGTAAGATTTTTGCATTAAGATCGTTTTGTCCATGATAGGGATCAATAAGTTGACCGCCCTCGTCTTTTGCCATCGCATTAATAGTCAAATCACGACGCAACAAATCGTCTTCTAGCGTCACATTTTTATTGAAATCACAATCGAACCCATAATAACCCGGCCCTGACTTGCGCTCAGTTCTGGCTAATGCGTATTCTTCTCGTGTGGAAGGATGTAGAAATACTGGAAAATCACGGCCAACTTGTTGGTAGCCTTGTTCGCGCATTTGTTCAGGAGTTGCGCCAACGACGACCCAATCACGCTCTTTTACTGGATATCCCAATAGTTGATCTCGAACAGCTCCTCCAACCAAATAAACTTTCATTCCAATTAAAGACCTTTTAATTTAAAAAATATGCACCGAGTCACTTAGCTTTAACATTTTGCCAGCTATTCAGGTTCATATGGTTTATAATGCTCTCAATTATAGACTATGTTTAAACCATGAGTAAAAGACGAATTAACAAACAGCAGACTGCACGTATTCAAAAAATACAGTCAGACTATCGGCAAAACATCGAAACCGACGAGCTTTTATCTACGCAACAAGGTTTAGTGCTTTCTCGGTTTAGCCGTCATGCAATTATTGAAAACGATACAAATGACCGCATTCATTGCTCTATTCGTCCCAACATTGACTCCTTAGTCGCTGGAGATCGAGTCATTTGGCAAGCTGAGGGTAAACACGGTGTTGTGGTTAGCCGTTTCCCTCGGGACTCCATGTTAGGCCGCCCTGATAAGCGAGGGGAGTTTAAACCAATCGCTGCAAATATTACACAAGTCATTGTGGTGGTTGCCGCAAAACCCGAACTATCTTGGTCATTGCTCGATAGTTATCTCGTCATGATCGAACATCTAGGTCTCAACGTCTGTATTGTTCTCAATAAGATGGATATTGCTAACCCTAGCTTGCAAGACGAATTATTAGCATTTTATGAACCGCTTGGATATCCTGTTTTGTTTACGTCCAGTCAGGATAATCAGGGCTATGATTTACTCAAGCAAACACTCAACCATCAAACCTCAGTCTTTGTTGGACAATCTGGCGTGGGAAAATCCTCATTAATTGCAGGAATACTTCCTCATGAAACTAATATTCAAACCGCAGCAATCTCTGTTGGCTCCGAATTAGGTTGCCATACAACAAGCAATTCACGTCTTTATCATTTACCTTCGGGTGGCAATTTAATTGATTCTCCAGGCGTTCGCGAATTTGGTTTATGGCATATGCCTGTCTCAGAGATCACTCAAGGTTATCGAGAATTTAAACCCTTGACTTCTCAGTGCAAGTTTCGTAATTGTAACCACCGTGATAGTCCTGGTTGTGCAATTATCGCGGCCTTGGAGGAAGGTAAACTAGCTCAGCGGCGTTATGATAGTTTTCTCAAAATAACGACGCAGTTTGCGAAATCATAAAAAATACAAACCAATCAGTGAGGGCTGGACAGCTTTAGTCCAATGATAGCGATAATGATTAGAGCAATACAGCCAAGCCGTATCAATGTAGCCGGCTCTCCAAGAAAATAAATCCCATAAAAGACAGCACCAACGGCTCCAATGCCTGTCCAAATAGCATAGGCTGTTCCAATAGGCAGTACTTTTAACGATTGAGCAAGCAATAGAAAGCTTAATAGCATAGCAAATATTGTCGCTAATGAAGGATAAAGTTTTGAAAAACCCTCTGTATACTTTAATCCTACTGCCCATACGACTTCAAATAGGCCTGCAAACAATAAATAAATCCATGCCATAAAATTACCTTATTGATTCGAGCTAAGCGCATAGCGCTTCCACTCAGTGCCTGCGTCTTTGCTTTTGCGGTGATTGACGGAAACGAAAGATTTAAATTGGCAACTAGGTCTCCAATCCGTTCGGTCTGAGGAAGCGTTGTCTAGAAGGCCACTCTTGAAACTTACAATCCAATAAT
>NZ_LNXY01000020.1:82500-110509 GCF_001467585.1 Legionella drozanskii LLAP-1 | reverse complement strand
TTCGGGCTGAGTCCTTCGAGAGCCTCAGGATGCTCGGGTGCGCGTAGCGCTGTCTCGAAGCCTTGGTGCAAAGCACCCTTCGAGTGCCTCAGGACAGGCCCTTCGAGACGTTGCTGGCGCTCCTCCTCAGGCTGAACGGTTCAGTAAAACACTGGATTTGGCTCGAAATATTGTTCAAAAAAAGTGACGATACCTCAGGCCTTGGCCCAACCTACGCTAGATCTGGCGACTCTCCGGGGCTTTGACTGTGGAGCTCCCTAGCAATTTTATCTCAGATATCCGTCCGTTCTATCCCCTCGCCCGCGAAAGGAATCTGAATCATTGGCTCATGTCTTCGCGGGAGAAGGTTGGGGAGAGGGAAATCCCTTCCCCGGCATTCGAAGCTATTTTCGCAATCACGATCTTTTGTTTCAACTTTAAGCCAAAATCGAGTTAGACTAATTCTGAATAAGGATTTATTCATCGCAACGTGAATTAGGGAAATCATTATGTCTGAGAATTTATTAGATGTGCTCGTCGTTGGTGCTGGTCCTGTTGGCTTATTCTGTGCAAATGAATTAAGTCGTCACGGTTTACGTTGCCGCATCGTTGATAAGAAAAGCGAAATTTCTAGTCAATCAAAAGCATTAGCGATTCACATCCGCAGCCTAGACTTACTTGAAGATTGTGGTTTTCTAGATGAAATACTCAGCCAAGGCCTGAAAGTTGAGGGCGTGATGATAAAATCTCAGGGCAAAGAACTAATCAATGCAAGTTTTGCTGATCTGGAAGGAAATCGTCATTTTTTCATTGATCTCCCACAAAATAAAACCGAGCAAATTTTCTGCAATGGGCTTCTGAGCAAAGGGCTTGAGGTTGAGTGGAATACAGAATTAACGGGGATTGAACAAACTACAAATAATGTCGTCGCCAGCTTGCAACGAGCAAATGGCAGTCAAGAAAAGATCCATGCCAGCTGGGTAATCGCCTGTGATGGTTCACACAGTACCTTAAGACAACTTCTTTATGCTAAATTTCTTGGCTCAAGTTACAAACAAACTTTTTGGCTTGCCGATATTCACATTAACTGGGATTTTCCCGAACATAAAATTCTTGTCTATATGAGTGATAAAGGACCGCTAGCTTGTTTCCCTATGGGTGAACAGCGATATCGTTTGGTCATGACAGCTCCTGAAAAAATTACTCATCAGCAACCGACCATGGAAGATATCAAAGAATTATTTAACTTGCGTAGTACGGATAAAGCAACTTTATCGGATGCCATTTGGATAAGTCCTTTTGGTATTGATCATCGACAAATCGAAAAGTATCGCTACGGTCGCGTTTTTTTTGCTGGCGACGCAGCCCATGTTCACAGTCCTATGGGTGGACAAGGCATGAATACAGGCATGCAAGACATCTATAATTTGGCCTGGAAATTAGCGCTTGTCCATAAAGGATTTGCTCCAGAAAAATTATTGGACAGCTATCAAAGTGAACGTCGTCCTATTGCCAAGAATGTTTTGAAGAAAACCGGAGTGATGACACAGATGCTCCTGTTGTCAAACCCTATTCTCATTCGCTTGCGCAATAAATTCTTACAAGCGATGGTTTCTTTAAAACCAGTTAGGCGTATTATCCTCAAAGATCTGGCTGAGTTGGATATTAGTTATGACAACAGCCCTATTGTTAAGGTTTTAGGGAAAAAGACTCGTTTTAAAGTCGGCGAATTTCTCAATGATTTTTCCTTGACTGATACTCAAGGTAAGAAAAAGCAATTCCATCAAATTACTCAGGGAACCCAGCATCATCTATTTTTATTTACTGGCTTAGCCAATAGTCAATTATCAACCTTGCTGGATACCGCTCTTGGCATAGGGCAACAATATCAAGGCTTAATCCAGACTCATTTAGTCCTGCTTAATCCCACTAACGATGCATTTCAATCACATTTAGTTTGGATTGATACTGACCAAAGTATTCATAAAAAATTTGGAATTCTGCAGCCAACTGCGGTTTTAATTCGACCTGATAAGTACCTTGGCATAACCCAGACGCCGGTCAATCAGGAGGAATTGCTGCGCCATCTGCAAAATGGCTATATCAATAAAACGAGTTAACGGGGGAAGATTCATTAGAAATGCCCTCTTTGCTTATTGCAACGTCTCTGCTTCATTGGCGTTGGCCTCTGCCTGTGTATGAATTTAAAATTGGGTACTAAAATGTCTCATTATGGCTTAATGATTCTTGCTGCTTTATTAGGTCTTGCTATTGCCCTACGACAGATTTTTGCATATTTCACCCGGCGATTTAGGTTATGGCTCGCCCTTACTTGGTTTATCTCTTTATAGCTGGTCTGCGATTAGTTTTGGGATTATCATAGCTATCGCTGCTATTGCTTTTTTGTTTGAACAAGGGTTTACTGAGGAAAGTCCCACCCTGGCTATTGGCTTTATTTTCTTATGAGTTTTTTTCTCCTCTTGATTCTTGCCAATGGAATCAGTACATTCTTAGAATGTGGTCCTTTTATATGCAAAGATAACCCAGTTCATTATTATCTATTGGATTCTATTGGCTAGGCTATAATGATTAGGAATCGATGATGCGCTCGTTAATATTCTCAGTTATTTTGTTATTCTCTTTTTACACTCAAGCTGACACAATCGATAATTACATCAATATTTCCAACAATATTCCGCAAATGGAAATGAAAGCGGATCAGCAATCTCAGGCTTGGGCAAGATCAGCTCGTAATGTGTTAATTATTACAAGTGAAAGCATTGCCGAAACCCTAATGCAATCCAATGAATTAGCAAAAAGTCAGGGCAAGCCCTTATTTTGCCTTCCAGCCAATGTTAATTTAGATGCCACAACTTTAAACACACTGATTATACAAACCTACAAAGATATTCCGAGTCAGCAAAGTGATAAGGATAAAATGACCGTCTCTCAAGTCGCCTGGCTTGGAGTAACTAAGAATTATCCCTGTCAACAAAATAAGTCTAACCCGCAAATGCAACACATGAGTGAGTTGTTAAGTCATTAGGAATGGTTTTTAATGTAGTCAAAATGTAGTATTTTTTGACAACAACACCCTTTCCCGGTTACACTAGGCTTACAGCAGCTCATTCAAGTTATTCATGACTACTTTATTAAACTTCATGCAATATAAGTCAGCTTTAGGCTTAAACGATAAATTTAGAGAAGGCGATAGAGAAATCTTTGCTGATGAAGCATTGGGAACAGAATTTACTGCGCTCTGTAATTCCTTCAATCCAGCCGGCATCCAAGCACCAATCCTTTTTAGTGTAGATTCATTTGATACATTAGATCTGCAATATGGCAAGCCCCAAGAAGATAAATTCGCCGCTCAAATCAGACGAGGTATACCAAACGCTAAAATTTGCCATATGCGGCTCTATACTACTGAAAAAGGTGCACACTGGCATGCATTATTCGCTCAACTTGACGACCAAGGACAACTGGAAGAAATAATTATCACTGACTCTAGTCGAGGCATTACCGCCAAAAAAGACATGGAACTTAATCCATTTTTGTGCCAGAACGCAAAGAAAATTAACCAGAAACAGGGTTTTGGTTTACAACAACCCCCTAGCACTCCTATATGCTGGATCTTTGCCTTAGCAAATCTAGCTTCTCTTGCTACAACGGGAAAAGTATATACTCGTCAAAAACCCAAGTTATCCCTTGGTGAGGAATTGAGACAATGCATACTGCCAAGCCAGGAAGATGAAACGAAGGAAAAGGTAACTATTAGTAAAAAAACAACGACTAAAACAAATCCCTCTATCTTTTTTAGTCCACCTGCTAATCTGCAAGCCTCATCACCCAAAGTCGATAAAGAGCTAAGCTCATCTGCTAGCGAAGATAAAAAGGATAAACCCGCTTCAAGCTCTACCGCAGGCAAAAGCTTGTTATTATTGGGCGCCGGAGGCCTTGCCGCTGGTGCAATTGTTTTAGCAATCCCCTCTCCAGTTAGCCTAGTTCTAGGCCTTGCTTTAATTGCAATTGGTATCATTATGGCATTAGCCGGGGCGTTCATCCTCATTGATAACTGCGTGGAAAGCAATGAACCAGAAGAAAGTCCCCGTCTTAGTTTTTAAATCTATTTCTGACAAGTCACTCGCTTCTTGGTTAATAGTAAATTATTAAACCCGTAAAATGTTGTTTTTCACAAAACCATAATGTGTATTTTTTGACAAAACCTCTTATATTGGTTAGCCTAGGCCTTTTTAAAAAATTAGTTTTAGGGATAAGTTATGACCACTTTAAGAATCCGCATGAGCACTGATTTGTCTTTAGATTTAAAAGATAAATTTAAAGATAGTTCACAGCGAGAAATCAGTGCTGAAGAAGCATTAAAGGTAGAATTCACTGAGAGCTGCGAGCAGTTTAATCTATCCTACACCGGTGATAACATCCTTTTTAGTGTGGATTCAATTGATGAAGTTCCCTCGCAAGAAGATAAATTTATTGCCCAAATTATGCTAGGTAAACCAAACGCAAAAATATGCCATTTGCGGCAACAGGTGAATAAAGAAGGTAAAAGTCTGTGGTATGCATTATTTACTGAACTTGATGATAAGGGCCGAGCCAAAGAAATACTGATTATTGACCCAATTACTCCTAACCAACATGACGCAATACTACATAATCCTTTTTATAGCCAAAAAAAGATTTTCGTCAAGCAGGGTTTATTTAATGATGATACAACCAATGATAACTCCTGGAAATTTGCCTTATTCAATCTAGCCCATCTTGCTGTTCCCTATAATGCAGAAATGATATATGAACAAGCGGCGCTCCAGATTATCGATAATAGTAACTCTGAGTATGCCAGGAGTACAAATCCCTCCTCATTTTTTAGTACTAAGACGCCGTCTCCTGAGGAAGCGTTCTATTATGCCCAAAGAGAAAAAACTTATTCCTCTACAACAACCGGTAAAAGCTTGGTAGGAATGGGCGCTGGACTCCTTCTCGCTGGAGGGTTAGCTTTGGTAATACCCTCTCCATTTAGCCTGCTTTTAGGCACTGCTTTAATAACAATGGGTATAGTTATGGAGCTCGTCGGAGTTATCATGCTCATTGACGACAGCATTAAAAGCTATGAGCAAGAAGAATATCTCAGTGCGGTTCTTTCCAGCTAACTTTTCAAGGTTTTGGTCACTGATAATAGAATTCCCGCGGTCGATGCCGCGGGCAATTCATTACTCAAACACCTCACTGGCTTCAGCACCAGCGGTTTAATCTAAGCGCTAAACTCTTCAAATGCTTCCAAAGCTTCGGCAGCATACATCAATGAAGGTCCTCCCCCCATATAAATTGCCATACCTAAGGTTTCCATCAATTCTGCACGACTGGTTTGTAATTTTACTAAAGCCTGGGAGTGAAACCCAATGCAACCAGGACAATGGTTCGCAACAGCCAAAGCCATAGCAATTAGCTCCTTGGTCTTTTTGTCCAAAGCCCCATCTTTAGTAGCAGCCTGAGCAAGCGCAGAAAATCCCGCCATAACTTCAGGCATTTCTTTGCGCATTTTCGCCATTTGTGAACTGATATCTTTCGTCACTTCATTGAATTTATTAGACATGAACTTAACTCCTTGAATTGATGTTCGTTGAATTTTATATCATGCCTGAGGAGGAGGGACAATGTTAATTGCCCTATTTACATTATCAGTTTAGCTGTGGCGAACATCTTACTATCGAGGGTAAATGATCTTGTTGACTTGTGCTGCGCGGATGAAATAGTGTTTCTCTAACTCTAGCGACTTCAGGCGTTTTTGCTCCTGTTGATCGCCAATCTCTTTGCGCGGCGGGGGCTTCATAAACCGAAGCTTCCTGAAGCTGCTTTTCTCTCTCCTGGGCATCACCCAAGGTCAGTTCCGCTGCAAAATCACAATTAAAGGCTTTGAAATTTTTATATATTTGGGTTTTCTTATTTTTTTCGAAGCTTGAATGAATGGACACTACGGTGCCGCAAATTGCTAACAATAGCGCTGTTGTAAGAACAATTGAAGCTAATACTGGGACAGCAGCGAAACCACTGAACAATCCTACACCAGCAAGAACGCCTATAATTCCTGAGGTCGCACCTGACGATGCGCCAAATACGCCAACAAAACTAAGAAAAGCCCCATCTAGGAGTTCATCGTTTGCAAGAGATTTAATATTTTTTTCAAAATCAGATGAGTTAAGAAAATCACTAATGATTTCTTCGATCTTGGCTAGCCTTTTTTCGGGAGAGAATTGATCGTATTTACGGAAAAATTTGGGGGCATTTTTCTTTACAAATTCAAGAAATTGCACTTGGAGATTAAGTTGACGATCTGAGTCATTGAGATCAAAATGACTTAAATAAGTATAAAAATCCATTTGCTCCTCTCGATTTAAATAACAGTCATGTAACTGGTCAATAAAACGAGACAAATGAATAGTTAATTTTTTATTTAATTGCGACTCTTCTAATCTACTTTTTTTATAAGCAAGATAAAAAACACGCATCCCCACTAGGAGGAATAATCCACAGCAAACCGATCCGAGCGCAGCCATTGCCGCACCACCAATTCCCAAACTTAAAGCAGATGAAAGAATTCCAAAAGAGGGCCAAGCAACGCCAGCCCCCGTACCAATTGCATCAAAAGTAGATTTAAATATCGACATAACTTCTTCTATTCATTTCAGACAGCCTACAGATCATCCAACAAGTTCTGGGATTAATTCTTTACAATGTTTCATCACCCGTTGATCTTCTGGAGGTAATTGCAGGTAATCCCCATAGAGATCTTTAAGCATGACTTCATAGTGATTCGGAATATTAAACTCAGCGGTTTCAAAACGCGTGCGCTTAAGTGGATAAATATCAGTATAAGCAACAAAATTTGTATTTACGCACTCATATCCCGTACCTAAATAAGAACTCCCGCTCGCATTCGCTTTGCGAATAATACGCTGTAGCTGCTTTTCTAACATCTGTTTAGAAAATAAGCAACCTAAAGTTTGATATAAATTTGCACCATGACCCGCTGCGACTAGGCTGTATTTGGGGCGCAATAACCGTAAAATTTTCTTAGCCATTAGTTTGTAAAGCTTACGCTGGATAACGGATAGCGGCATACTATCGTAGACAAATACATCAATGAAAATGCCTTGTTGATAAGGTTCATCACCTTGCTCATGCGTCTCGATAAAGCGACTATTGCGATCTCTTATTTTTAAAGGAACCGATAAATTAAAAAAACCGGGATCAGTTTGTGCTGTTTGCAACCACATATGGGCTGGAATTTCAGTAGGCGCCACTCGAAGAAAATGCTCATAACTGGCACGCGGCATTGAGATATCTAAATCATCATCCCAAGGAATAAATCCTTGATGACGAATAGCACCTAACAAAGTTCCACCATCAAGCCAATAATCAATTTTATGTTTTAAACAAATCTCATCAATGATTTGCAACATGGCAACCATTTTTAATTGCGCCTGTCTTAGCCGACCATCATATTGTGCCTGGCTTGCAAACGACGGAAGATTAGTTTGTTTTTGAGTCACATTAATCCTTAATATTTATTAATCCCATAAAATAATGGCCATAAACTTAGCATTAAATATTATTTTTTTGTAGCCTAAAATCGAATCGTAGTCACAGATTGCCGGGATTAGATATTCCAATAACGGGCAGATTGTGTAGTTAATACTCGACGGCTCAAATTGGCCTTCACATCAGACAGAAAAATGGTTCCTCTAGAAATGACTTCATGATATAAAATGCAAACTTTGATCGTCTCGAAATTTAGGCTTAGTGTAGCGGAATCTATTGATCTTAGCTTCTAAACTCAATCGACGACAAGACTTTCTATTTCTTAACTAATTGGCAGAATTTAGGAAAAGATTTTTCGGTAAATAACGACGTAATTATGGAGGAAACGAAATGCCAAGCTATCTGAAAGCGACCTATCACATTAAGTCAGCCAAAATTAAAGAAGCCGCAGATGCATTAGTTATAGGTCAATCAATTGGAAATCCCTATCTTCGTTCAAAGTATGAAACTCCTGAAATGTTGGAGAGATACTCTGCCCGCGTTACTAATATTAGCGATTTAGCCAATGGCTTATACGCAGTTGAAACCATTTTCCCGCTCGATATATTTACCCCAGGCTCATTTACTCATCTTTTGACAGTCGTCATGGGTGGTCAAATGGATATCGATTTGATTAAAGGCTGTCGCTTGGTTGATTTAAATATACCCGAACAACTCATTAAATCCTTCCAAGGTCCAAAGTTAGGTATTCAAGGGATCCGTGACAAAATTTCTGTTTATAACCGACCGCTAATTGGTGGTATCGTTAAGCCCAAAACAGGCTTGTCTCTCGATATGCTTTGCAACATGGTTGAAGCAATGGTTGAGGGCGGCATTGATTTTATTAAAGAAGATGAAATTTTAGGCGAAGTTGAAGGCGCTCACCTACTCGACCGCATTGAAGCCGTGAATAAGGTTCTAAATGGCGCAAAAGTTATTTATGCCCCAGCGATTAATCTTCCAATTGCTCAATACGCTGAAGTCGCTTCTGCTCTCAATGAAAGTAAAAACATTTATGGCTACCATCTCAATGTATGGGCTGGTCTAGATGCTTTTGCTTATCTGTCTTCACTAGCAAACAAAGTGTCTTTCTATCAAAAATCAGGCGATGGCGTTATCACCAAAGAAGATAATTATTCGATTGCCTTTGATGTTTGGTGCTTACTGGCGCGACTTGCCGGTGCCGACATGATTCACATTGGCATGATGGGCGGTTATTTGGATGAAAGCAAAGAAGTTTTACAAAAACGCTTAGACGCGTTGCAAAACCCTTGCTATGGCCATAAAGGTACTATTCCTAGTTTTAGCTGCGGTGCGACACCAGCTCATGTTCCTATGTTACAAGCCGCCTTTGGCAATGACATCATGATTTCCGCAGGGGGTTCTATCCATTCTCATAAAGATGGCACAACCGCTGGAGTAAAAGAGTTCCGCCGTATGGCAGATCACTGTGCATCTAGCGAATTAAGTGTGGAAATCTAAGGATGCGGAAATTTCAGGATAATACTTGTATAAGTGATCGGGTTAACCTCTTATTCAATATGGATTAATAATTATGCGGATAGTGGTTATTCCAATGGCCGGATTTGGAACGCGCTTTCTAGAAGTATTTTCTGATAAAAAGTTGACACCGGTTCCTCCTAGTGAGGAGCCGATGTTCATCCATGCTATTCGAAAATTGGGATTTTCTTACGATAGAATTATTTTAATTCCCCGGGAGGCCGATTCCATCCAACCAGCACTTAATGATTATCCTGATATTTCTCGTTGCACAACAGTCGTTGCGACCAATCAAGAAACCCGAGGCCCGTTAGATACGGTAATGTATGCAAAATCAATTTTAAATGAGCATTTGGATGCAGAATTGGTCATTTGTAACTGTGATCAAGTCCTAGTTTGGCCAGGCGAGTGGGCCTTATCTTGGTTAAAAGAGCGCGGCGCTATTGGTGGCATACCCACCATTGAAAGAAAAAGCCAACGGCATTCCTATGCGGAAATTGATGAAAAATATCCTTGCAAAATAACGCGAGTTAGAGAAAAAGAAAGAATCTCAAATCGCGCTACAATCGGTGTTTATTGGTTCGGTACCATTGGCAATTTTTTACTCGCAGCCGAACAGGTTTTTAGTCATCAGGATGTGGCACCCAACGGGGAGTATTATGTATCACATGCCTACAACTATCTTGATGGATTAATTCTTGAATATCCATTATGCGAATTTTGGTCCTTAGGCGAGCCAGACAACTTCAACAAATACATCAACCAAAACTATTTACTGGGTGAAGATACCTAACTCCACTTTCCTGTTGTTTCCAATGGAAAATGTGGCCAAAGTTACCTAAGTTGGATAAGCGCTTAAGCAAATTGAATTATAAAGTTCAAATTCAAATCTATTTAGTGCTACGCTTTGCCAAAAATCTCATTGAATGACATTCTTAGCAAGACAATCTAATGTTGTAGGTAAAGAGACGAACCTTTTGACACCAAGCAAAAAGAGACCAGCGCCGAAACAATAGTTTACATTTTAGGTAAAATATCTCTTATATACACTTTGAAATGCTATATAGTCTTCTGATAACAAGCATTCTTGAGCAGCATTATTTAACGAAGTAGCGTGTGCTGCAAGGAGCATTTTATACTGTTCTTCCTTGCATGTTGTATGGATGGAGATAATCATGATCATCATATGTACTGCTGCATTCCTGTCCTTGCATACATAGGGTTGCACCCTACTAAAAATTAGGTCACATAATTGTGCAAAACTAATCGGCTCGGCGATTAGCCGTAGTTTATTATCGACATCATAACGATACGCGGATGGTGGATTTATTTTTGAGAATTGTTGCAGACTTGATTGCAGCCAATCCAAGCAAGTCATTGCAGTAAATGGATCGTTAATTCCTGGGGATAAAGCACGGGCAATAATCTCTATCAGCTCATCAATAAGAAATAAAGTATCACGCTCTTGATTACGGTTATAACCAAGAACGAAGGCATTTATAAATTGCTTATAAACAGAAGCATCCAGCTCTTTTTTAGAGTACATAGTGAATAATACCGAGTTTTCAGTTAGAAAATCGCCATACTTGACCTCAAGTGCCACAATGACATCACATTTTTTGGCACTTTCAATTAAAGACTCGCCGTCTATAATTCGAAGGTAACCTCGGTTTGTTGCATTTACTGAGGTCTTTTGTGAATAGACCTTGGGAATGGATGGTTTTTTAGAAAGTTCGTTTCCTACTTGTGTGGGGAATAAACACTCTAGTTGGTCATTGAGCTCATCAGCAATGCGCGCAATGACATTCGACATATTAATGCTTTCAGGGATGTGATGAAAAAAATAAATTAAAACAATAATGCTGCTTATAGCTAATAATAGAGCAACAAGTAATGAGATTTGCGGAATAAAGACACCTTCTGTTTGAGTAATTACATTTTTATTTGCATTAAATAACGCCAATAAAATAAATAGGCAATATAAAAAGGTCGCAATAAAAGTGCCTAAAGTAATTTGATTTGCTCTATCACGCATAAAGTTTGAAGTAAGCCTTGGCCCTACCTGACTTGCTGCAAATGCAACAGCCACAATAGTCATTGAAAAAGTGACCCCTGCAACTGTAATCATCGAGCTAGCAATAGTGGATAAAATAGCTCTTGCTCCCTCAGGATTGGCTGCATGAAACCAACCTATTGTTTGAAGCCAATGCCAAATAAATAAATGGTCAAGACGTAATGTTAAAATGGAAAGCAATAAAGCGCCTATAGCCATGAGGAGTGGAATATACCAATAACTGGCTCGGAGTTCTGAAAAGAAATTTAATAGTCTTGAGTGCATGATTTATTCCCTTTGTGGCCTGTCATTTGAAATCCTTTTTTTTAAGACTTATTTAAATAGATGGACTGAGCGTTTTTCTTAAAACTAAGAAGCCAAGAATACCAGAACTTAATGAGCCCAAAACAACCCCTATTTTAACCAGTGGAATCAAATGTGATCCATTATGCTGATAGGCTAACGAACCAATAAATAAGCTCATGGTAAACCCTACGCCACAAATTAAGGCAATGCCATAAACTTGCCCTAAAGTAATATGTTCTTTTTTAAGGAATTTTTTAAATCGTACAAAATAGCCAAGTGATAAAAATATACCCGTTTGCTTTCCCAAAAATAAACCTAACCCGACTCCTAATACAATAGGATGAATAAACATAGAGGTATCAAATCCTATAAACGTAACGCCTGCATTAGCAAAAGCAAATACGGGAAGAATTAAAAACACTATCCAAGGGTGGAGACTTTCTTCAAGTCGGGAAAGCATCGATTTTGTTTTCTCATCGGGAATAGTCATGGCAATAACTATTCCCGCTAAGGTCGCATGAACACCTGATTTTAAGACCGCAATCCACAAAGCCACACCAACAATCATAAATAAAGAAAGATGGCGGCATTTAAAATAGTTTAAGCCAATCAATATTAGGGTAAATAATAAAGCAAACAAACAGGACATCAGAGATAATTGTTTAGTATAAAATACAGCGATGATGATAATCGCGGCAATATCATCAAAAATCGCAATTGCAGTAAGTAGTATTTTTAACGAAAAAGGCACTCGTGAACTTAACAAGGAAACTATTCCAAGAGTAAAAGCAATGTCAGTCGCCGTGGGGATAGCCCAGCCTTGGAGATAGACGGGATTATAGGCATTAAATAGAACAAATATTAAAGCTGGAACGAGTAAGCCACATAAGGCTGTCACCAAAGGCACAACCAAATTTTTTTTATGACTTAACAAGCCATGGCGCATTTCTCTTTTAATTTCGAGTCCAATTAACATAAAGTAAATAGCCATTAAACCATCATTAATCCACAGCAAAATTGGCTTTTTTATAATCAATGAACCAATGCCCATAACCCCTTTGATCTCTAGGAAATGGTTGTATGCGAAACGATAAGGTGAATTCGCAACTACTATTGCAATAACAGCTGCTATAAATAATAAAATTCCACCTAGGGTTTCTAAACTATAAAAAGAGTTTTCTTTAGACATTATTCATAATATTAATCAAAACTAGTGTATAGAGTACGCTTAAAAGGGAAAAGTTAACATAACTCTTAAGTGACCTATGGCTACCAGAAATCACGCCCATATTCTTTATTGAAGTTTTCAATGAGAGCCACGCCTCTTTGAATCGCCCAGCCTTAGCAAGTACACGTATAAAAATAGTAGATCGGTATATTTGTGAAATTTAACATTTATAACCCATGTAGTTGAAGCCAATATTCAAGCATACCCACTTGCCAAAGCTTAGATATACCAGTAGGAGTAAATTTTTTTCCTGAGTGTTTAAATAGGTTTTCGATGCTTTGTGAATTAAAAATGCCTCGTTCTTTTATTTTAGTAGGAGAAAGCACTTCACGCATCAACTCCAAAGTGCTTCCCTCTATATATTTTAAGGCGGGAACAGGAAAATACCCTTTTGGGCGATCTACAATTTGTTTAGGAAGTATTTTTTTTCCGAGCTGCTTCAAAATATATTTACCACCTTGAGGCAATTTATAATTTAAAGGCATAGAAACGGCCAGTTTGATCATTTCCTCATCCAAAAAGGGTACTCTTGCTTCAAGACTTGCAGCCATTGTCATATTATCAACCCTGCTCAAAGGGCCATTTGCTAATGCGAAAGTGCTTTCATATTTAATTAGATTGTCAATGGGATTTGTAGAATTATTTGTTTTGCAGAGATTAATTAAAAAAGTAGAGGCATGAGATAGTGTTTGAAAGTCCGGCATTACTAATTGTTGATATTCTTCAAAAGAACGATCCGCTACCTTGTTATATATAATCTCTGCTGATAATGAGGGTATTGCGTGTGTTTCATGTATATTTTGAAACCAGTGATATCCTGCAAAAATCTCGTCAGCACCTTGCCCTGAAAGAACTACTTTAACCTGTTTCGCAACTTCATGAGAAAGCAGATAAAAACCTATGTTATCATGGCTTAGCATTGGCTCTGACATTGCAGAAATACAATCCCCTAGTGAGTAGGCAAGTTGTTTATTGGAAATGAGCATCTGTTGATGTTGCGTTTTAAATTTTGAAGCAATTAGATTTGAATATAAAAATTCATTTCCTAGCTCCCCGTTTGAATTTTCAAATCCAATGGAGAACGTTTGGAGTTCTTTATGCCCAAGTGTGGAAGCCATCGCAACGAGTAACGAAGAGTCTAATCCCCCGGAAAGTAATATACCAACTGGAACATCTGCCGCCAATTGACGCTGTGTTGCTGATTTCAATACGCCATGGGTTTTTTTAATCCAGTACTCCTCATTACGAGAATGATCGGATTGTGTATCATCAACTTTTAATTTCCAGTAACTCTCTTCTTCAATTGTGCCGTCTTGATGCACAGTCATTATCAAGCCTGCAGGAAGTTTTCTTACTCCAGATAGAATGGTAAGTGGCTCAGGAACAGCATGAAATGTCAGGTAATAGTGAAGTGCTATTTTATCAATGGAAGTATCTACACCTCCAAACTCAATTAAAGCTGGCAAAGTTGAAGCAAATTTAAATCCACTGCGCGCATCAATACTATAATACAGGGGCTTAATACCCAAACGATCGCGAACTAGGATTAGTTTATCTGTATCTTGCTCCCAAATTGCAAAAGCAAACATACCATGCAAACGATGGACGCACTCTTTTCCCCAAGCATGATAGGCTTTAAGCAAAACTTCTGTATCACTATCTGATATAAAAGAATAACCTTTAGCCTTTAGCTCTTGGCGCAATGCTACGAAATTATAGATAGCTCCATTAAATACTAATGCTAAACCCAAATCTGAATCGACCATAGGCTGCATTCCTCGATTAGACAGATCAAATATCTTAAGCCTTCTATGTCCAAGCGCTATCCTCTTGGTGAGATATATTTGCCCATCATCAGGGCCGCGATTAAACTGCTTTGACAAGACATTCTCGAGGTTAACATGGGGAGTATATTTTTTGTTAAATTGTAATTCACCAGCAATACCACACATAGTCCTTTCCTATTTTTATAATTTAGAAATTAAAGTGGTGTATCTAACGGAATAACTGCATTTTTTTTCTTCAAATGGTTATATTTCCTAATTTTTTGAAATTTTCCACAATTTTAGTTTGGTTATGCAATAAATAATTCCCGTCTGTATAGAGGAGTTTGAAGTAAAAATTCGCTGACATTGTGTTTCACAATGTCTTTAAGACAATGATTGTGTGCAAAAACTTTTCGTTGTCGTTCGGAACTAGTACCTGCATTTAAAATCATATTAAGATTAGAAAAATAAGATTGATAGTTCAATTGTTTGATATAAGGTTTCAATTTTTCAAACCATTCGATAAGATCTTCACGCATTAACTTAGTTTTCCCCTCTGTATTCGTCACTAATTCAGCATCCAATCCATAACGAATAGCTCGCCATTTGTTTTCACGAGAAAGCCAATATGGAGGATAGGCCACTGACTCAAGCCAACTGCCATTATCAGCAAACCAATGGCCAAGAGTATGAATCAAAGCAACTAAAGCTAGGGTTTCTGATAAGGTTGCAGCCCCATCACAAACACGAATTTCCAAAGTACCAAAACCCGGACTTGGTCTTAAATCCCACCATAAATCTTTCAGGGATTTAATCGACCCACATAATTTTAATGATCGATAGAGATCTTCAAATTCTTTCCATGTACGGACGTGATAGGGTTGTCCTGCAGTTGGTAATGCTTCATAGGTGGTGGGTCTGCAAGAGGCAAGACCTGTGTCTATTCCTTGCCAAAAAGGAGAGCTTGAAGAAAGCGCTAATAGATGGGGTAAAAAATACATGAAAAAATTGTTAAATCGTATGCAATCTTCACCACTCGACATGCCAATGTGGACATGCAAACCATAAACGCTCATACGTCGAGTAAGCCATTGATTACGGTCAATTAATTCTTGATAACGCACCGTAGGAGAGATAACCCAATCGGAGTATTTAGAGAAAGGGTGTGAACCGGTTGTGGAAAATAAAATGCCTAAATCTTTTGTCGATGATTGTAGTGAAGCGAGTGTTGCATAAAGATCGTCTTCTATTTCTTGAGCACTATTACATTTATCTGTAATTATCTCTATGGTACTTAAATAAAACTCTTGTTTAATTTTCTCAAGGTGCGCTGTAGCATGAAGTACATCGGTTGCTCTGGAGCATAAATTATAGTCTTTGGCATCAATGAGCTGGAGCTCAATTTCTACTCCTAATGTTAATACCCCATTACTATTAAAATAAATCTCTTCATCTTCAGAGCTCTGTAATTGTGAGTCATTCTGAGTTGATTTTAAGAGGTTTTTAATTTGAGTATCCATTTGATAATGCTCCTTTCAAAATGGTATTTTGAGTATTACTAAATAGATTTGCGCATCGAAAAATAATTTCAATACTATTTTTGAGGATACTTCTATAGTTATATTGAATACTTGAATACAATAGTTAAGGCCCTTAAATATTTATATCTATTGATATGATTCGTACACAAAGTATTTATCATGGTAATGGGTAAATTTATCTATTGCAACCATTGATTTTTTAAAGAGTACTCCATGAATGATATTAAAAGCCAATCATTTGACACCAACAAAACGGCAATGCAACAATCAGAAGAGCGGTCTAAAAGTATTATTCTTGCCTTACGAAAAATTATGCAGCAGATGGATTATCACTCGAGAAGATTAAACAAATGTTACGGCTTGACGGTACCTCAAATAGTTTGTTTATATGAAATTTATGAGAATGGGATAATGACCATTTCCACCCTGTCAAAAAAAATATATTTATCCATGAGCACTATTGTAGGGATAATTGATCGGTTAGAAGAAAAACAATTTGTTCATCGGGCAAGAGATATTAAAGACCGCAGGATTATTTATATTGATATTACAGAAAAAGGAAAGGATTTTGTTACGGCCTCTCCTTATCTTCTGCATAATAGATTAAATGAGAATCTTCAAGTTTTAACTGAGAGTGAACAAATAACCCTCGCTCATTCGATTAATTTATTAGTTAATCTCCTAAAAGATATATAAGGCTGTCTTAAATAAAAAATTACTATGACTTTATTTTGTCCTGTTAATGACCCTGATGTGGTGGCTTCTAGTGAACCACGGAACACTCTCTTGAAAGACATAATTCAGCCTAGCTGATATACAATTATGTTTAATGGGGACGTTCCAATATGATTTTAAGATTTTTGCGTCAGAGCGCAAGTTACGCACCTCTAGGCCAATGCTCTATTTCGGTGTAAACGATGTACGCGATGAATCAATCTGCGATTCACTTCACGATGCTTTATAAATTTTCTATTGGCATTCAGTTTAAGTGGTCTTTGCTTTGCTGCGGTTTCACTCTCATTTGCAGAAGTTTCTTCATTCCCCGTTACAGTTTCAGTGTTTGTTGCTGATGTAGTATCCGGTGTTATTTTTGAAACACAACCCGTGAAATTGTAGCTTAAAAATATAACAAGAAGGTAAATCTTATATTTTTTCATAGCATTCCTTAGACTGACTAAAAATAGGCATTTAGGGCAAATAAAACAGTATAACTATTTCGTCCCAAGTTCAATCGATCGATTGGATAATATACGGGTAATCGTTGTCCTGTCGCTGTACTAAAGACATTGTAATTAACATCGCGCTGCAACCCTAAACTTTGTGTTGTATTACGCCACAGAGATGTTGTAAACGTAATAGTGTATTCGCGCGTGGGTAATAGTAAAGCAAGCGCCTGTTTGGTAAAACCATAGCCCAACGCCAGGCTACTAGGCTTGTCAAAAAAGCTAAATGCATAAGCACCTTCTAGATCGAAGGCTTTGGGTCTTGCCCCTCTGTCATCAAAAGTCATATCAATTGGTGAAAAGCGGCGAGTCGCCGTTAAATATTCAGCAATGACGCTAAAGGGACCCATGGTCAAATTACCATAAATGTCAAAACCAGGCACTCGATGATCGAGTACATTTCCTTTGAAACAAGGGAATGAAAAACCACCAAACAAAGTACAAGCTTGAGAAAGCTGTCCATTTAATTGAATGCCTCCTGAGTCAGCGATATTGGAAACATAGCCAAGGCCGATTTCCGCAGCCCATTCATCTTTTTTAACAAGATAATCAAGACTCAGCCCCCATTCATTAATCGCAGAGGAATGAATGGTTCTAATCGCAGTATCCCCATGATAGGCATAGACTGAGGCATCGAATTCCGTAGTATCTGTACTATGACTATATCCCAGTAAAAGCGGACGTTCAGAAGTATTAAACAACGATGCAGTTAAAGGGCTATTGATCATATAGCTATTATATTGACCAAAAGGTAGGTACATTTGTCCCATCGAGGCATAGAAGTCGAATTCATCAAGATTCCCGACCGTTACAAAACCCTGATCAAGATATAAACGAGAATTATAAACTCGCGGTCCGAACTGCGCCGGAGCTAATCCATCTAAAGGACGGTTATCATAGTCGAAACCAAAGAAACCAGTCACCCATTTACCAATACTTGCAAGACCGGTAATGTTTGCGACGGTTAAATCAATATCACTATTTGAGCGACCGACATAAGGTGTTAACCAATCTATTTGCCCAGACAAAGTGCCACTTAGTATAAGATAGTAGTTAGACAGGCCATTTTTAGAAAATGCGGCTGCAATTTCTTGCCGATATTGTAAAGCCAAAAGATCCGTATTTTGCTGTGAAAAATTGGTTATTAAATCAGAACCATCATAAGCGGCTTCTTGACCTAGGTAAGGGTTAATAATTGGAAAATACCCACCCAAGCGACGTACATAATCTTTATTTTTCATTTTCGCCGCTTGAGGATCAGCGTTCTTTTTATGGGTATTTTGATGATTTGAAGTTTTGGTTTTGGTTACAGCAGAAACTGGTTTAGAAGGCTTCACTACCTCTGCCGTTTTCTGTTGAGGCTGAACCCTTTTCACGATGGGTGGCTGCTGCGGTTTAGTTGTAAACTGCTGTTCAGCTTTTTTCGGTTTTGCCGCAGGCTGATGCTCACGAGTATGTTCTGCTAATTCGTTTTTTAATTGGGCGACTTCATTTCTTAAGGCACGTGTTTCTTCAAGGAGTTCTTTTATTTCCTTTGCACTTAAAGTGTCGGCAAATCCATTCGTGATAAGCCAGAGGAAAAAAATCGTTATTACAAACAGCCATTGCAAAATTTGTTTCAGGATATCCCTATTTCGTTTAACCATTTTTGCAATAACTATTATTTAAAAAAAAATTCGAGAGACCAAGTAAACTATCTCAGTCTCATCCTGGTCTACCACTCGATGAATTAGGCAAGTACTTCCTGAAGAAAGTTTGTCATCGCTTGTAGAGCTCGTCGTTCGGCTTTTGCATTATAGACAGTACCTAATTGGGTATCATGAGCATGTGGATTCATAAAAGCGTGTTGCGTATGACCATAGACATAGACTTGCCAATCCACTTTAGCCATCGTCATTTCTAGGCAAAACTCGTTCACCTCCTCAGGTTGAACCATAGGATCATCATAGCCATGTAAGGCTAAAACTTTGGCATGAATCGTATCATTAGCCAGCTCTTTGGGTTTATTTAATAAACCATGAAAACTGACCACGCCTTTTAGCTCTGCCCCACTTCGAGCCAAATCAAGAGCGCATAAACCTCCAAAACAAAATCCGATGATGGCTATTCGGTTAATATCCACTTCAGACATAGCGATTAGAGCATCAAATGCTGCACGAATACGGTCACGAAGCATGCGACGATCATTGATCAGCGGCTCCATCAGCGCGTTTTTTTCGTGAGTTGAGGCCCCCAATCGCCCCTTACCATACATATCTACCGCAAAACCAAGATACCCCATTTCGACGAGCATTTGCGCTTTTTCACATGCAAAGTCATTACGGCCTGACCAATCATGGACGACTAAAACTGCTGGTCTCGGTTTATCGGTGCTATCATCGTAAGCTAAAAAACCGTGTAATTCCTGTTCACCATGATGATATAAGTAGTTCGATGTGTGCATGAAAAGTCCTTGTTCAGCAAATAATCTGAGGGATTGAATTTCCGGTAAGACAAATTCTGCCAGACGTGTTTGAAAAATGCGAGTCATAGCTGATTTAATTGTATTATTTTTTTTATCAACGCTTGAATTTAAGAGCAGATTGGTATCTTTACAAACTAAGTTAGGGATTTATGTTCAAAATTGGCTTAAACTGAAAATTATTATCCTACATTTTAATCTATGAAACCGATCCGCGCCTTTTTCGCTGTTTCCATGCCAGAATCGCTACAAAGCTCCATGAAAAAAACACTGGCCTTACTTCAATCTCACCAACTGCCAATGCGAGCAATACGCTGGACCAACTTGCAAAATTTACATGTCACTTTACAGTTTTTACCCGAGATTCAGTATGATCATCTGAATCTAATGATTGAGAAAGTAAAAATGGAATTGAAAAATATCCTCGCTTTCGAATTAGAATTAGGAAATCTTCAATTATTTCCGTCCGCGAAACACCCGCGAGTGATTGCCCTTCAAGCAGGACCGCAGGAGGACTTAGCGAATATCGCAAAGAAAATAGGATTAGGAATTTCTGCGGTCCACTACTCGCTCGCTCAAGAAGACTTTCGCGGTCACTTAACTCTAGGACGAATTCAGAGAAATACTCAGCTTAATGGTATTGAGCAGCTAGACTTACCACCACTCCCAACAGTTAAAATCAGTGAAATTTGTTTATTTGAAAGCAAAACTGGTTATAAAGAACAAATCTACATCCCTTTGGCATATTTTAAGCTTACTTCTTAATGCTCAAACATTTATTCGGCTCAATTAAAGGACGTTATTCTTGATTTTTTGAACTAGGATTAAATTATAATAAATTCCAGGAAGGATAATAATTATGCTTGCCAATTCATTGACTGAATTTTGGGATTTAATTCATGCGCAGTTGTGTTACCAATTATTTATTACACCTATTCATTTACCCATCGAAAAAGAATATCGAGAATTTGCCCGTCGGGCACGTGAATTTTTTGTTGAAAATCGCAGCTTTTCCATTCCTGTTAGCAGCCCTCGACATCACGTGATTCATTGTTTTGAGCAAGTCAACAATCCTCAAGCCAAAAAAGTACTTATTGCTCACGGATGGATATCAAGAGCGGCCTATATGGCGCGCCTCATTCGTGCGCTGCATCAGCAAGGTTATCATGTTTATGCCATTGATTTTCCAGCTCATGGGGAGGCAAAAGGACTACAACTTACCTGGATGGATGCAGTCATGATCTTAAGGCAAACTATCAATAATTTTGGGCCATTTCATGGAATGATCGGCCATTCATTCGGTGGCTCCATGATTTTAAATACTTTAAATTTAGCCAACCAATTTGCTGAGTGGGAAATTAATAAAGTACCTGAACGTGTGGTGTTAATGTCATCGCCAACCCGTATGCGCACCCCAGTAAGTAAATTAGCAAGACGACTTAGACTTAGCGGGAAAGGCCTTATTTTATTACGAGAACTTTTTCGCCAAAATGCTAGCCCTGATATAAAACACCTTGATTTTCGTCATTTTATTAATCACTCAAAAACGCCAGTGCTCTGCATTCACGGCGAAGATGATGATTCGATTACGCCCTATGAATCGACCATTTTCTGCGAACAATATCCGCATGCTTCTCTTACTTTATTGCCGGACGCCGATCATGTTAGTGTTTTGCTCGATGAACGAGTAGAAACCAAAGTGTGTGAGTTTTTAACCTAATCCAGTGTTTGACGATATCGCTTAACACCAATTAGCATCACTACAAGGGTAAAAACCAGAATAGGAATTAACTCAGGCCAAACTTCTAAAAACCCATTTCCTTTTAATAAAATACCCCGTGCGATAACCAAAAAATGCGTTAGCGGAAGAATATTACCAATCCATTGGGCCCATTCAGGCATTCCTCGAAAAGGGAACATAAAGCCAGACAATAACATTGACGGTAAAAAGAAAAATAACGCCGCTTGAACTGCTTGCAATTGACTCGTCGCCACCGTCGAAAAAGTTAAGCCCATTGCTAAATTTGCCGCAATAAACGGCAAGCAAAGCAATAATAAAAGGCTAATACTACCCTGAATAGGAATTTCGAATAAAAACTTGGAAATCATCAAAATGAGTAATACTTGAATATAACCAACAATAATATAGGGTAATATTTTAGCAACCATGACCTCTATTGGCCTAAGCGGAGTAGCCAATAAATTCTCCATGGTACCCCGCTCATATTCTTTTGTGATCGCAAGGGTCGTAATCACGACCATCGTCATGGTTAAGACAACACCAAGCAATCCAGGCACGATATTATAGGCAGTAATTGCCAACGGATTATAAACTGCATGTACAATCGGCTGGTAAGGCGTTGAATTACTCGCTAAATTATTTAATGGCCCAATTAACTCTTCTTTTAAACTTAAAGAGGCCATATCAATAAACACAGAAATAGCGCGGCTTGTCGCAGCCGGATCAGTGGCATCCGCTTCCAATAGCAAGTTCGGTTTTAATCCTTTGACAAGATCATGAGAAAAATTAGTAGGAAAGTTCAAAACAAATTGCACTTTTCCTCTTTGCAATAAATCACGAGCTTCTTTTTCACTGGATGCAGGGCTAACGAATTTAAAATAAGTTGAATTTTCCATGCCTACCAGAATCCTTCGACCAAAAACGCTGTGATCCGGATTAACAATCGCGGTAGGTAAATAGCGCGGATTTGTGTTAATTGCATAACCAAATAACATTAATTGCATTAAAGGGATACCAATAATCATTGCGAAGGTTCCCTTATCGCGGCGCATTTGCACAAATTCTTTCGCCATAAGGGCGAACATTCGTGTCGTTGACCAGAATTTCAACCGATTTCTCCCTGCGATTGATTGACCAAACTTATAAATGCATCCTCTAAAGTAGTATCTATAGCTCGCCAGGTCACTGCGTTGTTTTTGACTAAATCATTTAAACCAGACTCTATGATTGCTGCATCGAAGCCACAAATATGAATTTTATTACCAAAAAGAGCAGCTTGTGTAACCCCTTTAGTTATTTTAGCTTGCTGTAACAAAGTAGTTGTCACTTCGCCGGCAATTTCCCAGGTTTTTAGTTTTGTTTTGGCGATGACTTCTTTGATAGTGCCTGTAATCAATAAATTACCATTAGCAAGATAAGCTAAACGAGTACAACGCTCGGCTTCATCCATATAATGAGTCGAAACTAAGATAGTTACACCATGCTCACTTAAGCTATGAATCTTATCCCAAAACTCACGTCGAGCGAGGGGGTCGACACCGGATGTAGGTTCGTCGAGCAATAATAGTTCGGGCTCGTGTAATAAACAGGCTGCTAAGGCAACTCGTTGTTTCCAACCACCTGACAATTCGCCTGTGAGTTGTTTTTGTCTTGGAGTCAAATTAAACTCATCTAGAATTTTAGCCACTTTGGCTTTGCGGTTGTCAATATTATAAATTCGCGCCATTAAGATTAAATTTTCCTGAACGGTTAACTCATTGTAAAAGCTAAATCGCTGAGTCATATAACCCACATGAGGTTTAATTTTTTTAGACTCACTAACAATATCAAAACCTAAACAGGTTCCTTGACCAGCATCTGGCGTTAAAAGCCCGCATAACATGCGAATCGTCGTTGTTTTCCCACTGCCATTCGGGCCTAAAAATCCAAATACCTCGCCCTTTTGGATATGCAAATCAACATGATTGACTACCATCTTGTCATCAAACGACTTACATAAATTGACCACATCGATAACATATTCACTCATGGTAAAGTCACCAACACAGGTTGACCGGGTTTAAATTGCTCCGGATGCTCAGTCACGGCTTTAATGCGAAAAACCAGTTTGTCATTATTCGAGCGACTATAAACAAGAGGGGGTATGTATTGAGCTTCTGGAGATATATAGGCAATTGTCGCTTCATTTGGATTCGTACACCCATCGCAACTAAACTGAACTTTTTGACCCCGATGAACCGCAGCTAATTTATCTACGGGAATAAAAAATTCAATACGCACATTTGCAGGTGGCAATAAAGATAATACCGCTTGCTGACTAGGAACAAATTCACCCACTCGAAAATAAGTATCAAAAATATAACCATCGATTGGCGCAGAGATGGTTTTTTGGGCCAATTGCCATTTGGCCTCACTCAATTTTTCCGTTACAGAAATAATTTGCGCCTCTTGCGCTTTGATTTGCTCATTACGACTACCCAAGCGTGCTAGTTGTAAATTAGATTCATACTGCGCCTTTAAATGTTTCTGCTCATTGTATTTGGCCACAGCTGCATCCACTGAATCTTTGTCAATTGCATGTCTTGCATAAAGTGTAGTCATTCGGCTGACTCTAATTTCAGCCAGTTTTAGCTCAGCATCACTTTGTGCAATTTGGGCTTTAATTGCCTCAATTTCTGGCACACGTTTTGGTTTTTCGAGATCTAATAAAACTTTTTCTGCTTGTAATAGATCGGCTTCATTTTGTTTAATAACCAATATTTGTGGATTATCATCAAGAACAAATAACAATTGTCCTTGACGCACCTGATCGCCACGACTTACTAGTAATTTTTTTAAGATACCGGAATTTGAAGAAGCTAAATAAATATTCTCCCCTTCGACATATCCCTGATAAGTATTTCCATTATCAGACTTGTTACAACTTAGGATCATTGCTACAAGTAAGATAGTGAAAAGAAATTTTGTAGGCATTTAATTAATTTTTTATTATTTTTATTTAGTATAGTTAATGGGAGAGTAGTCCGCATACTATTCTTCTAATGAAAATATTAGTTGCTCTTATGCAACTCAACCATTTTTAGATTCTGGATAAAATTATGAAATATGATCTAATTGTCATAGGTGGTGGAAGTGGTGGTATCGCCAGTGCAGTTCGTGCAGCCAAATACGGTGCAAAAGTTGCCGTTGTAGAGCAAAGACATTTAGGCGGCACCTGTGTAAATCTTGGTTGCGTACCCAAAAAAATTATGTTTAACGCATCGATGGTTGCGGAAACCTTAAGAAAGTCGCGTGATTTTGGTTTTAGTCCGGTCCAGATCAAATTGGATTGGCACGCACTAGTGCACAAACGCGATGCTTATATCGAAAAACTCCGCGAAAATTACGCCAAACGCTTTACCGATTACGAAATGACTTATTTGCATGGTAAAGGGGTGTTTGTAAACCGCAATACTATCGATGTTGGTGGAGAGCAATATCAAGCCGATCATATTATTATTGCCACTGGAGGAGAACCTATTATTCCTAACGGGATGGAAGGGGTACAGTATGCTATTGATTCAGATGGCTTTTTTTCTTTAGCGGAGAGACCTAACAAGGTCGCAATTATTGGTAGCGGGTATATTGGCGTTGAACTAGCCGGTGTATTGAATGGTTTAGGGTCAGAAACTCATTTATTAATTAAGGGCCAGCGTCCCTTACGTCGCTTTGACACTATCTTGGGTGAAACCTTACTGGAAATCATGGAGCGTCAAAAAATTCATCTCCATCTTGATCATCATGCCCATGCAATTACTTTGCAAGAAGATGAGCGCAAAACGATCCATTGTCGAAGTGGCTCGATCATTGCTGATATAGATACCGTTATCGTTGCTGTGGGTCGTTCACCTCGCACTTTCGGCTTAAATCTTGAGTCGCTTAAAATGAAAAGAGACAACCATGGACTTATAATCGTTGACCGTTATCAGAATACTTCCATTCCTGGAATTTACGCTATTGGCGATGTCACAGATGCTCCGGCTTTAACTCCGGTTGCGGTAGCGGCTGGTCGAAAACTTGCCGATCGACTTTTTGGGAAGCAAAAAGAAGCTCATCTAAACTATGACAATATTTGTTCTGTTATTTTTACTCATCCTCCTATCGGAAGTGTTGGTTTAAGTGAAGAAGAAGCCGTGGCTAAGTATGGGCAAGAGAAAATTAAAATTTATCAAACTCGTTTTAACCCTATGTACGATGCCTTAAGCGAAGAAAAGACACCTACTGTAATGAAATTAGTCACTCATGGCGAACAAGAAAAAATCATTGGCATCCATATTATTGGCTACGGAGCCGATGAAATGCTGCAAGGATTTGGTGTTGCTGTTAAAATGGGGGCTTGCAAGAAGGATTTTGACAACACGGTTGCCATCCATCCCACTAGCGCAGAAGAATTAGTAACCATGGTATAAAAATGAATAAAACTCGATCTTTTAACAATAAATCTCCTTCTCTCGGCGAAAGAGTTTACATTGATCCACAATCATCAGTCATCGGTGAGGTCACCTTAGGCGATGATGTATCAGTATGGCCTATGGCTGTCATTCGCGGTGATGTCAATTTCATTAGAATTGGTGATTTATCTAATGTCCAAGATGCCGCTGTTTTACATGTTACTCATGATGGTCCTTACACTCCTGGTGGTCAGCCTCTTATTATTGGCAAAGGAGTGACAATTGGCCATCACGCTGTTTTACATGCATGCCGTATTGATGATTACTGCTTAATTGGCATGGGAGCGTTAATTCTTGATAATGTGCATGTTGAACATCATGTAATGATTGGTGCAGGTAGTTTAGTACCACCAGGAAAACGTTTGGAGACTGGTTATTTATATCTAGGCAATCCTGCCAAATCTCTAAGAAAGTTGACTGAAAAAGAGCTAGAGCATCTAGAATACTCTGCCCATCACTATACCCGACTTAAAGATAAGTATTTACAAGCCTAAGTTTGTTTAGTAATTCTTGAAGTCTTCGCATGAAGTACGTCATGCAATCAAGCAAAAAAAAAGCGGCATAAAAGCCGCTTTCTATAATAAAACCCTGGCGATGACCTACTTTCACATGGGGAAGCCCCACACTATCATTGGCGCAGGAATGTTTCACTTCTGAGTTCGAGATGGATTCAGGTGGTTCCAAACCGCTATAGTCGCCAGGAAAACTGGGAACTGTTTGGTATTATCTACCAAACAGTCTGGTAAAGAGTTGAGGTAACACAAGGTTATTATCTTAACGCTAAGCAGCTATTTATTGCTCTCACCTAACGTCTTTCTTTTCATCTATTGTCGCTTGCTTTCCAAACACCTGAAGCGATTCAGGTTATATGGTCAAGACAATCAGCCAATTAGTACGAGTTAGCTTCACGCATTACTGCGCTTCCACACCTCGCCTATCAACGTCGTAGTCTTCAACGGGCTTCATGGGAAAACTCATCTTGAGGGAGGCTTCCCGCTTAGATGCTTTCAGCGGTTATCCCGTCCGAACTTAGCTACCCGGCAATGCGACTGGCGTCACAACCGGTACACCAGAGGTTCGTCCACTCCGGTCCTCTCGTACTAGGAGCAGCTCCTCTCAATTTTCCTACGCCCACGGCAGATAGGGACCGAACTGTCTCACGACGTTCTAAACCCAGCTCGCGTACCACTTTAAATGGCGAACAGCCATACCCTTGGGACCTGCTTCAGCCCCAGGATGTGATGAGCCGACATCGAGGTGCCAAACACCGCCGTCGATATGAACTCTTGGGCGGTATCAGCCTGTTATCCCCGGAGTACCTTTTATCCGTTGAGCGATGGCCCTTCCATTCAGAACCACCGGATCACTAAGACCAACTTTCGTTCCTGCTCGAGCCGTCACTCTCGCAGTCAAGCACCCTTTTGCCTTTACACTCTTGGTACGATGTCCGACCGTACCGAGGGTACCTTTGTGCTCCTCCGTTACTCTTTGGGAGGAGACCGCCCCAGTCAAACTACCCATCATACACTGTCCTCATCCAGGATTACTGGACCAAGTTAGAACCTCAATAATAACAGGGTGGTATTTCAAGGTTGGCTCCATACGTACTGGCGTACATACTTCTTAGCCTCCCACCTATCCTACACAGTTATCATCAAAGTCCAGTGCAAAACTATAGTAAAGGTTCACGGGGTCTTTCCGTCTAGCCGCGGGTACACTGCATCTTCACAGCGATTTCAATTTCACTGAGTCTCGGGTGGAGACAGTGTGGCCATCGTTACGCCATTCGTGCAGGTCGGAACTTACCCGACAAGGAATTTCGCTACCTTAGGACCGTTATAGTTACGGCCGCCGTTTACCGGGGCTTCGATCAAGAGCTTCTCCGAAGATAACCCCATCAATTAACCTTCCGGCACCGGGCAGGCGTCACACCCTATACGTCTTCTTACGAATTTGCAGAGTGCTGTGTTTTTAATAAACAGTCGCAGCCACCTGGTCTCTGCGGCCCTCTTCAGCTCATTAAGCATGTTAACTCACCAAAAAGGGCGTACCTTCTCCCGAAGTTACGGTACCATTTTGCCTAGTTCCTTCACCCGAGTTCTCTCAAGCGCCTTAGTATTCTCTA
>NZ_LNXY01000020.1:0-77500 GCF_001467585.1 Legionella drozanskii LLAP-1 | reverse complement strand
TTTAGCCATGATAAAAGCTTAGGCATAATAAATTTTTTTCAACGTTTCGTTAATACATTATATATAGGGATATATATACCAAACTACTATTTCTTGGTTGATGCTTTTCCTCAATGGTTTTAAGTGTAGACTTCGAAACCTGAGTTATCCTCAGGTTTTGTTGTCATCACTGCGAAAAGAGAAGATAGTTCGATCTCAATGAAAAAAATCATGTCCAAAAAACCAGGGGATACTTCAGGTCGAGATAGCGCTGCGCGCTTCCTCAGGCCGAAGGGATTCATCGATAACTATATATAGATGAATCGAAAAACCTAGTATCTCAAAATAGCCTGGGCTATATTAGCGCTTTTTATTTTGAAATCCATCGATTTATTCGGAAAGCCTAGCCATTACTAATATTTTTTGTTACTCTTCGCAATTCAACAATGGTGGCTCTATTGGTCCCTTCGCGACGATAGATTGTGAACCCCGTCAGGCCCGGAAGGGAGCAGCGGTAACGATTGATTCGGGCGCCGGAGTGTGGCTCTTAGAGCTGCCGCCCAATTTATGAAGCCCTATGAGCTATCTTGCACTAGCGCGTAAATGGCGGCCACGTAATTTTTCTCAACTGGTTGGCCAAGAACATATTAATAAGGCGTTAATCAATTCGCTCAATCAACAGCGGTTGCATCACGCTTATCTTTTTACTGGTACCCGCGGAGTCGGGAAGACTAGTATCGCCCGTCTTCTAGCAAAAGCACTCAATTGTGAAAAAGGCATCAGTGCAGAACCGTGTTTGATTTGTGATGCTTGTCTAGCAATTGAGCAAGGTCGCTTTATCGACTTGATTGAAATCGACGGTGCTTCAAGAACTCGTGTAGAAGATACTCGTGAGCTTTTAGAGAATGTGCAATATAGTCCCACAAATGGCCGTTTTAAGATTTATTTAATTGACGAAGTGCATATGCTTTCACAGCATAGTTTTAATGCATTGTTGAAAACCTTGGAAGAACCTCCTGCTCACGTCAAATTTTTATTAGCAACCACTGATCCACAGAAACTCCCGGTCACCGTTCTTTCGCGCTGCTTGCAATTTAGTCTCAAACATTTACCACCAGAGATCATCGGTCAGCATTTACAGTATATTTTAAATGATGAGCAAATGAGCTTTGAAATGGAAGCGATCGAACTTTTAGCCAAAGCCGCTAAAGGAAGTATGCGTGACGCCTTGAGCTTGTTGGATCAAGCGATCGCCAGCACTGATAAGCAATTAAAGGCGCAAGATCTAAAACTCATTTTAGGTTACACACAACAAGACTATGCAATACAACTCTTACACGCTTTAGCGAAACTTGATGCGCAGGAGCTTATTTATCTGAGTCGGCAAATCGCTAGCGAAGGGGGGCATTTTCGCTATGTACTCGATGAACTGCTTGATTATTTGCACCAGATTACAATCAACCAAAGTCTAGCGAGCGACAATCCCTTAATTAGTTCTAGATCCGAAATTAAAGCACTGGCTAAACAATTCAGCCCTGAAGATGTGCAGCTATTTTACCAAATTGGTATTAAAGGCACCGAAGATCTATACTCTGCTCCTACTTTAGATATTGGATTTGAGATGACTTTGTTACGGATGCTAACCTTCAGACCCGCCCCAAAAGTAGAGATTCCTCCTCTTGCTTATGAAACAGTTGAAAAACCGGCAGCCTTGCCAATTCAGAGCCAAACACTTTCTACTGAATCCAAGCCGTTAGAGCAAGTACCTGTGAGTGATTTTTTTGAAACAAATGAAGTGCAACTTGAACCAATCATTTCTGCCCCCAGCGCCCCTCCAAAACAGGCGATTTCTTCTGACAATCCTGATTGGGGGACTATTTTAACTCAGTTAAAATTAACGGGTCTCGCTTTTACAGCAGTAGAAAATGCAGAATTCGTTAGTAAATCGGGACGTGAAATCAAGCTTCGCGTTGCAAAGGGGCATCAATCCTTATTCACCCCCTCGATAACTAGTCGTATTGAACAAGCGTTGGGAGCTTATTATGGTGACACAGTTAAAATTACTCTTATCTGTGAAGAAACCATTCAATCTTCACCGGCTCAGCAAAAACAAATTGCGCAAAGCCAACGGCAGCAAGACGCAGAGGTAAATTTACAGAACGATCCCTTTTTTCAGCAACTAAAACAGGAGTTTTCAGCAGAATTGGTCAAAAATTCTATTGTCCCTGTTAAAGATGAATTATAATTAACTAATTAATCAATATGAGGTAATCATGGATATAAATCAAAATTTGGGCAACTTGATGAAAGAAGCACAAAAAATGCAGCAACGCATGCAAGAAGCTCAAGAGCAATTAAGTCGCTTAATTGTCGAAGGTGAATCTGGCGGTGGTATGGTTAAAGTGAAAATGAATGGCCGTCATGACGTTATTGAATTAAAAATTAATAAGACTTTGATGGAAGAAGACGTCGAAATGATCGAAGATTTAACTGCAGCTGCCTTCAATGATGCGGTTCGTAGAGTTGAAAAAGCATCTAAAGAAAAAATCAGTCAATTGACCGCTGGTCTTAATATTCCTACTGATTTCCTGAAGGATGAGGATAAGGAATAATAACGGTAATGGATACGTTAAGCCGGTTGGTGGATGCGTTACGTTGCCTACCAGGAGTTGGACCAAAATCTGCACAGCGCATGGTGTTTCATCTTCTGCAACACCAGCGCCAGCGCGGCTTACACCTTGCAGCATGTCTTGAGCAAGCGATGTTGTCTATTCGTCATTGCAAACGGTGCAACAATTACACTGAACAAGATTTATGTAAACTCTGCCAAAATCCAGTCCGCGATTTATCAATGATTTGCATCGTTGAAAATCCCGCAGATGTTGCGGCTATTGAGCAGAGCAATGCTTTCAATGGTGGTTATTATGTATTAATGGGGAAAATTTCGCCACTTGATGGCTTAGGCCCCGAAGACATTGGTTTGCCTCAGCTGCGGGATCTTATTGTTAACGAAGGTATAAAAGAAGTGATTCTTGCTTTAAGTCCTACCATCGAAGGTCAGACAACTGTTCATTTTATTCATGAACTCTTGCACGAATATCCCTTGCACATTAGTCAATTGGCACATGGAATTCCTTCTGGTGGCGAATTAGAATTTTTAGATGGTAATACTATTAGCAACGCGCTACGCAATCGAGCTAGGGTTAATGTTTAATATTAATCGTATTAAAATGGCTATATTCTTAAGCTTAGTTCTAATAGCAAGCACTACACATGCTTCATTTCACAAAAGCCTATGGCCAATATGGCAAGTCAATAACCCTCTATCCTCTGCTGTGATTGACCACAGTGACTGGCAAGCATTTCTAGACAAACGTGTTCAAATCAATGAAGAAAACATTAATCTAATTGATTACAGCCATCTCACTGACGCAGATTATACTGTATTACAACAATATATTGAGAAAATGTCGAAAATCGATATAGACCAATACAATCGCAATGAACAATTAGCATTTTGGATCAATCTTTATAATGCACTAACTGTACAAGTTATTGCCGATTATTACCCTGTTGGCAGTATTGAAGAAATAAATATCTCTCCTGGTCTGTTCAGTGTTGGACCTTGGGGTAAAAAATTAGTAACTATTAATACGACTCCTTTATCGCTGGATGAAATACAAAATCGCATTATCCGTCCAATTTGGAATGATCAGCGGACACTTTATGCAATGAATAATGGGTCAATAGGCGCTGCAAACCTAAGCAAACAAACTTATAGCGGCTCTACAATTAATGAAGCTCTCAATGAAGCTGCTTTTGGCTATATTAATTCGCTTCGCGGTGTGCAAGTTATAGAAGGTGCGTTGATTGTGTCAAAGGTTTATGATTGGTTTAATGAGGATTTTGGCGGCACAAAGCAGAATATAATAACGCATCTGAAGCAATTCGCTAAAGAACCATTACAGAGCCAACTTAAACATGTTAATAACATCGATAATTACATCTATAATTGGCATCTGAATAGTACAGTTTCTAATAAATAGTAAAGGCAATGAACTAAATTCTAAGGCATCCGTGACATTGCTATCATCAGTTCTTCTGAGTCATCCTCTAAGAAACGTGATTTAGGAGGAGCAAGTAAGATGTAGGGAGAAGAGGAAATTTTCGTGGTCTCAGCTTCCTTATTAAGTAAACTCATTAAACCCGGACTCCCATTAGCCAGATCAAAGACAGTTAACTTTTCCTCATCATTTGTCAGGATTGCACGAAGATTAGCACCATGGTTTAACAACAATTTAATCATCCGCTCATTGCCATTCGCCACTGCTGCATGTAAGGGCGTTGCGCCATTTTTGCAAGCCAAATTAACATTGGCCTTAGCATCCAATAAAGTTTCAACAGCCTCATAATTATTATTTTCCGCAGCCACATAAAGAGCAGATGCATTGTTTGAAGAGCAGGTGTCATTAACAATATCTGCATTATTGCTAAGAAATAAGCGCATTAATCCAAGATGACCTCTTTGAGCAGCAATAAATAAAGGGGGTATTCCTGTTTCGGATTTATCTTTCGGCGATAGACCCTTGTCTAGAAGAAATTTTGCCACTGCCTCATTATTATTAAAACTTGCTAAAGCTAACAATCGCTGCTGATTTTTTATCCCTTGACCTAAATTCATTTCTGCTTTCCAAAGAAATTCTACAAGCTCTAAATGATTTGCTCTGATGGCAAGTGCTATGGGGGTATCTCCTGCCTTATCCTGTACTTTTAGGTCTTTGATTAAACTTAGAATTAGTTCTTGGGATTGGTTATACAACACAGCCCAGTGCAAAGGAGTTCTTCCGGTACTTGCCATCTGCTGTTCTGTAACCGCTGCAAATAAACTATTCAGAAAAGACTGTTCAGCTAATTGGACTATCCAATCATAAAAAGTAAAACTATCACTATCCTTAGGTTCTGGATTACTTGAATGTAACAGCTCTATCAACTGGCTATCAAAATGTCTTTCTTTGATTTGTGAAAATATTCGTCGGCTTGCTTCACTAAGTTCTGGATAAGAATCATAATAAGTGCTCCTAAATAGCTCATACCAAGAATCAACGTTTTCATTCTGGTATTTAGGGTATAAATGCGGAAAATGCAGTTTAAATTTATTACACCAAAGATAATTATCGTTTAATATTTCCTGAAAAAAACGATCCACAATGATTAAAGCAAAGAGATCTTCAGGCATCAAATGGGTACAAAAAGCAATCACAAGTTCTGACGCCATAATAGCAAAAGGATTTTCTTCGGGGGAATTTTCTTGAAAAAACTGATTTTCCGAAGAGTTATCTTCCAAAAAACTTTTGCCAGCAGCAACTAAACGAGTATTTTCTTCTGCTCCAAAAGCAACTGCAGAAGGCTCCTCGCTGTTAGCAGGAGGCAATAAACTTACTTGAGAATGCTTTGACATGGTGGAGAATTTCCTATTAACCCTTTTGTCTATGCTAATGAGTTTTTCATTTAAATGCTCATTAGCATGACACAAAGAACTCGATTCTACCACATTGTCTTTTTTTATGGTAATTTATCAATAAGCTAGAGTTATTGAAGGCGAGTATGGCTCCATTTGCGCAACGGGTTGGATTCCATTATCCATTTTTCTTAGCTGGACAGAGTTCACTTCTTTTACAGCGGCCTCAACCATGGCGTATTGACCCACGCATAGGGAAGCACTATGAACCGCACCTGGCTTTATTTTCAACAGATAACCGCAAGGAACTTTAAGAGAAATAAACTCCCAGTTAGCATCACCAACCTGACGGCCTAAAATGATACCCCCTTGATTCTCTTCCGAGGTTGGAATCAAGTACGAGCTAGTACTGCAACGTTGAAGGGCTAATCCGCCTCCTTTTTCCTGTAAGAGATGATCTTTTCTATAATTTTCATCAACTTCATATTCTAGCGCATAAAAAGTGACGCTATCTTTATGTTCAAGGTCCTCGGCCAAAGAATGCAAAGAGACACCAAAGGATTCAAGCAAATTTTTGCTAACGTCAGTCGCTTTAACAATAGGAAAATCGATTTCGCCAATCTCATCTAATACTTGCAAAGTACCCTGCCCAGGACTAGCAGTTTTTTCACAAACCTTATGCCAACGAGCCCTTAGTTCGACTTTAGGTACTTCACTATCCACTCTTTGCTCAGCCTCACTCTTTTCTACTGATTTTATTGTGGGTAACATGGCCGCAAAGTTAACTTTAGAGTTAGGGTATAAAACACCATGAATGGCTTTGGTTGTCAGTAGTTGTTCGCCGCCCTTTGATTGTTCATGGCGGATTGCTGGATAAATTGACTCCCAGGATTCAGATGATAATTCTTTATCACTAACAGCTTTCTCACCTTTATAATGCATCGTTGGTTGCAGAAACAAGTCTGCCGCAATTTCCTGTCTTGCATCAGGAGCAACAACCTGCAGTTTTCCCAGTGCCGCATGAGTATCAGGTCTACTGACTACCTTTACTGTCTCAAGATCTTCTTTTACCTCGTTAACTTTGAAAGTTAATCCCTTTGCAGTGATTCGTTCGGCGACTCGAGAACGAAAGCCTACCATTTCCGCATCGGTTTTTACTTGCGTTAAAGCAGACTCTCCCTCACTAAGCTTTAAATTTTCAGTGAATTCTTTTCGCAATAATTGTAATTGCTCTTGATTATCTAAATGCGCCATTCGACGAAGTTCTCTCAGTTTCAATTCATTGGAAAATAAATCCAACTCCATCTGCTCACTCGCCGATAATGAGGTCCAATTATCTCGAAGAGCCTCTGCTTTTTTTGATAAAACTTCATAATCCATAAATTCAATACTAGTTTCCGGATGGCTTAAACAGCAGGCTAATTGAAACAATTGTTCAATTGATTTTTCATCTCCGAATTGATGCAGCTTCGCTTCTGACTCGTCTAACACATAACTCATCTTCTCAATATTTTTTGCAAAATTATTTAGATCATAAACGAAAGTTCTTAATACCTTAGGCAGATCATCATTAAATACTTGATCTACTTTCCGAATTGAGCTAATGGATTCAGGAGAGATGGTTAAATTTTTTGCGAGATCCATCATTTCTTCCGAATCTTTTAGACTAAAAATTCCTTTTTGATGAATAAAATTCAGCAGGCGTTTTAATTTTGCCAAATCTTCTACCTGCTCTAGTTTATGGAAGGGCAAACTGCCTAATAATAGGGTTGTCACATACTGGCTAAAATCGTGTAAACATCGAACTGTTTCTAAATTGACAGTATCTTTAGAGTCACCTTTGTCTAGAAACATAGATCCAAGCGACAAAACAGAATGCACTGCCATCAGTCCAGAAAACTGCCAACCGTAATGAAAATGAGTGTGGTAAGTCCCTGATTGTTTTGGGTGAAAATGCGGGTGATCATCCGCTCTATTTAAGGGAGAATTAAAGACCGGGTTGGAATATTTAGCTCCAGAATGATCTAGAACAAATTCTACCCCGCTTTCAGAATTAGATATAAGCAAGTCTTTATATACATTGAAATAGGGATAGTTTCTTTCATCCCACATTGTGGCAACCATGAAAGCGAGTAATTTTCGGCCGACTTGAGTGGGATGAGGATAAATAACAATATGATTTATGCCCACTTCAATTCGATCATAAAGAGGATGATCATTAAAGGAATAAGTATAGAGCGACTTTCTTAATGCTCTCAAATTTTCTTTTCCTTGATTTGCGAGAATGATTTCTTCTGTTTGCGGAGAGGAAATGTGATCCAAAGTTACCGATACTGACGGTAGTTTTCTCTGAAGTCTTCTTTGTGGACTGGCGTTAAAAAACCCATGAGGACTATTCTTTTCGTGAGCACTAGATTCTTTGGCTACAGAGTTCTCTGCTTTGACTTCTTTCTTTGAATGCATAATCCGGTTCCCAGCAATGAATTAAAATCACTGGAACCTGACCCTCAATTCCTTTTTATTTGTGCTCCTGCGCTGTATTAGTTTGTTCCAGCTATTGAATCCTAATTATACAAACAGTTTGTTAAGTGAATATTAAATCAAATAAAAAACGCCGCCATGATTCTAGTAAATCAAGGCAGCGTTTTCTGATTTGCGTTAGTTGAATTAATTGTTGCTACCATCATCGGGTAAAATACGAGTATGTTTGCCATAGACCACTAATACATGTTGCTTAACTTTCAATCTTAAGTCTTCGGATTGTGCTACAGAAACAATTGTGCCGTTGCTTAATTTAACCACATAAACATAACCCTGCCCGCCATCAATATATTCACTACCAGGAGCAGCCTTATTGTTTGCAGCATTTTTACTATGAAACTTAACCGCTTGTTTTGAAATAATGACGCCAGAGGCAACTTGTTTCAATTTTCCTACTTCGCCTACATCATATTCACTCGGTTGAGTCTTATTACACGCACTCAATAGCAAACTACACACTAAGCCAAACAGCAAAACTAACTTATTCATTTTTATTCTCCACTTATCAAGTTATTATTCGATGGCTAATTCTATAAATTAGAGTTCTTTATTACCAACCATTCATCGTCCGCTAGTTTAATACAAATCAATGAATAAAACCTATTCAAAATAATCAATTTTATATCTTAAAAACGAATGGCGTACTCGCTAAAATCGCAAAATACCCAACAACCGGTATATAATGTCGCAATATTAAAAAATCCTTACCTAATTTACAAAGCGGAGTATGAAGTACGATAACTTTCAACTGCTCTGACGGAGAACAATTAATGCATTCGCCTCATAAATACCTACTGCTTATTGACGACTCCCCTTGGGACGAACAACTTGCTGAGTATTTCGCTAAATTTGGCTATAAAATTATACAGTTACATCATTTATCTGAGCTAAGCAAAGAGGTCGAACAGCCCGCAGCGCTATTGATTAATTGGTCAATCTTTCAAGCAGACTCCTCCACGGTTGATAGCTTATATCATCGTTATCATGTCCCCATCATTATTATTAGTGACGAATCCGATGAGGATACTTGTGTGCGTATGCTAGAAGCCGGTGCAGATGATTTCCTCATCAAGCCTCTTCACCCGCGAGAATTACATGCCCGCATCTCTGCGATTACAAGAAGAGTTCAGCGCTCCAATCAAGATACGGAACAGGAAAAAGAAGTTCTAATTTTTGCCGATTGGCGACTTTATCCGGCTTCGCGTCAAGTTTTTAATAGAGCCAACCAAGAATTGCAACTAAGTGCCGGTGAATATGATTTACTGCTTGCTTTTATTCGCCAACCACAACGGGTTTTAGGAAGAGAGTTTTTGCTCCAAATCACAAAAAATAGCGATCTTAATCCTTTTGATCGACGTATTGATGTCCAAATTAGCCGTTTAAGACAAAAAATAGAACCCGACATAAAAAAACCTGCACTCATTAAAACCATTAGAAATGGAGGTTATTTATTCACAGCACGAGTACTCACAATCAAAGAAAGTGAAACAGGTGAGCGACTCGACCATTAATCGAATAATTCACTTGGTTAATATACAAACAATTATGTGATACAATTTTCTTGTCGACCTGAGGGATGCCTATTAATTGGATAGTTTGCTCGTTGCAAAACTAAACGGGAATGGAATATTGACGTTTAACGACTGTTTTTAGAATGAGAATACTGTGCAATTTAATTTTCTAAATCTATTGAAAAAAAGATACTTCGTCACGATACCTTTAGTTCTTCTTCTCCTGTATACCCCCTTTTTAGTTTATCTATTTATTTTTAAAACAACCGCAAAACCAGCTACTGATGACACAAAGATTGTTGAAATTGAAGCACTACAAAAGAAAGATATCCGTCAGACCATCCGTCTCATTGGTACAATTCGTCCTAAACATGCAACCATTCTAATTGCCAAAGGTTCTGGGATGCTTGACTCTCTTGTCGCAACAGGTCAAAAAATTCAAAAAGGCGAACTCATTGCGAAAATCGTCAATCCAGACATTGAAAATAATTATCAACTTGCAGAGGTCGCAGAAAAAATTGCCAAAACGCAGTATGAGCGATTATCGGGTTTGCTGACAGCAGGAATCGTTAGTTCTAAAGAAGCAGAAGAAAAAAAACAGGCATGGATCCTGTCACAAAGAGATTTATCCAAAGCTAAAATTGAACTCGATACCATGCGTTTTTATGCACCTTTCGACGGCATTATTGGGGCATATAAAAAGAGAGAGGGAGCGCAAATTAATCAAAGTGATCCTATTGTAACAATCTATGATCCTTCATCCTTGGTAGTTGATTTCGATATCCCTTGTACTAATCTCACGACCATCAACGAAGGCCAAGCTGTTCGCATTTTTGAAAAAGAGTACAGCCTTACTCATGTACAAAAAATGATAGATGATGAAACGCATATGTGCCCCGCCGATGTTGATATCAGTTGTGAACACTGCGTGGTAGGTTCAAATGTCGATGTTGACCTCGTTGTGGAAGAGAGGAAGGGAGCGATTGTTATTCCTTTTGCTGCATTATTTTTACGCAATAGTGAGCCTCATGTTTATGTCGTAGACCAGGATAAAATCATTTTATTGCCAGTAAAAACGGGGATTCAAGAGAAATCAACGATCGAAATCATCTCTGGTTTAAAGCCTGGTCAAAAGCTAGTGATCCGCGGTCAAGAACGTTTGTATCCAGGACTACAAGTAGCTATTTATAACCCTAAATCTCGCACATCCATTAGTTAAAATTATGAAATTGACGAGCTATTTTATTAAACATCCCGTTATTGCAATCATCCTAAACTGCATGATTGTGACATTAGGCTTACTGAGCTTTTATTCGTTGTCGATTCGTGAATACCCCAACATCAGTTTTCCAACGATAACTGTGCAAACTAATTATCCCAATGCCAGCCCCGATCTGGTTGAATCGGCAGTCACCAATATTTTGGAAGATCGCTTAGCAGGAATTGAAGGATTAGAAAATATTACCTCTCAATCGAATTCGGGCTTTTCGCAAATTACTTTAATATTCCGTGCTGGGACAGGGATGGATAGGGCATTGAATGCGACTCAGGATGCGGTTGGTCAAGCAAAAGCCATGCTTCCTGCTGAAGTAAAAATGCCTCTTGTTGAACGGCAGCGCAAGGCAACTGGATTTCCTTTTATTGGTATTTCACTTGAATCCACTTCGCTTGATTTTGGTGAATTAACCCATTATGCCAATTTAAATTTGAAAAATACCTTTCGCAGCGTGCGAGGTGTTGCATCAGTAGAAGTTTGGGGACAACCTTATACTTATGCTATTCGTCTCGATCCGAAAAAGTTGTTTGCTTTTGGTACTAATGTTGATGAAATCTTAGATGCACTCAGCCGAAGTCGAGTTTCTTTGCCGGCGGGTAATTTTCAAAATAAAATCCCAAGTTCGCTTAATTCGGAACTTAAAACGAGTGAAGATTACGAAAATTTACTTATTAAAACGGAAAAACGCTACCCTGTTCTATTAAAGTCAGTCGCGCAGATTAAGTTGACGACCGATGACACGCAAATGCGGGTTAGAGTCAATGGCCATGCGGGTTTGATCTTATCGATTGATCGAGCCAATGATGCAAATCCGATTGATGTTTCACAAATGGTGCGCAAAGAAGTCTCTGCATTGCAGCAAAGCCTGCCCAAAGACATGAAAATTTCTGTGATTCTTGATCAATCGGACTTTATCAATTCCTCGCTTAAAAATATTCAATCCTCAATTTTTGAAGCCATCCTTTTAGTGCTTTTTATTGTTTTCATTTTCTTGCGCAATATTCGCGCAACCTTAATTCCGTTATTAACCATTCCGATTTCTCTGCTGGGTTCTTTGCTGTTTTTAAAACTTTTTGGTTATTCCATTAATTTAATGACTTTATTGGCGATGGTACTTGCCGTGGGTCTTGTCGTTGATGATGCCATTATTGTCTTAGAAAATATCTGGCGTCACATTGAAAATGGCTTAACTCCACTGGCAGCCGCCCTGAAAGGGGCCAAAGAAATTGGCTTTGCTATCGTTGCCATGACGCTCACTTTGGCCAGTGTTTATATGCCCATTGCTTTCATACAGGGAATGCTTGGTCAATTATTTATTGAATTTGCTGTGGCGCTCGCAGGCAGTGTTTTTATTTCCGGAATAGTCGCTCTAACGCTTTCGCCGCTGATGTGTGCCAAATTATTAAATGCTAACACGCATCATTTATGGCCTAAAATCGATCATTTCCTTGATTGGCTCGCAGCGCTTTATGCTAAAAGTTTAAGATATAGTATTCAACGAAAAAAAATCGCCCTGCTGGCCGCTTGCATTTCTATTGGCCTCAGCGTTTTGTTCTACAGTTTATTACCTCATGAGACAGCGCCGAAAGAGGATCGTGGGCTCATAGGAATTTTTACCCCCTCTGTTGCCGGCGAAGATCTGGATAGTTTAAATAAAAAAGCAGAAAGGATAGAAGCAAAGTCTAATAGCATTCCCGAGTCGGATAATAAACTGACCTTTGTCGGTGATTGGGGCTCAAGTATTATGCTTCCGCTTAAACCTCATGCCACAAGACATCGCTCAGCTGAACAAATCATTGAAGTACTCAAGCCACAACTGACTCATTTTCCTTCTATCGATGCGCATGTTTGGTCTTGGGATAATGGTCTTCCAGGCGTTGATAATGTCGGTAGCGGTTCAGATCTCAGTTTGGTTATCTCAAGTTCAGATAATTATCGTCAATTATTTGCGCAAACAGAAAAGCTAAAAGCAGCGCTCGATAAGACTAAGCTCTTTGAAAACACGCGTTTTGATCTTCGTTTGGATTCCATGGGTTACAACATCGACCTCGACAATAATGTGCTTTCAAAACTGGGCTTATCTGCTAATCAGGTAGCGAAAACGATCGAAGTATTTTTTAGTGGGAATAAATCCATCAGTTTCCAAAAAGACGGGGTTGCTTACAATCTGACCATCAAAGGCGCCACCTCACCCTGGACTTTGGACGAATTATATCTCACCAACCAAACTGGAAATCGCATCTCATTAGGAACTGTCGCTAAGATGAATCCTAAAGCACAACCGGCAACCCTCGATCACTATAAACAAATGCGCTCGACAACACTTCATATTCAGCCTCGTGCCGGTGAATCCATGTTTAATAAAATGGATAAAATTTGGGAGATTACTAAAAATGAATTACCCGCAAATTATAAAATTACCTGGGATGGCGCGGCTAAAACCTATAACGAATCCTCAAATACCATGCTGTTTTTATTGCTCTTATCTTTAGCGTTTATCTATGCCATTTTGGCTGCACAATTCGAAAACTTTATTGATCCTTTTATTATCTTACTGACCGTACCACTGGCTTGTTCGGGCGCATTATTTTTAACTTATTTATGCGGGCAATCGTTAAATATTTTCACCCAGGTAGGAATAATTACCTTAATTGGCTTGATTTCTAAACATGGGATTTTAATTGTTGAATTTGCTAATCAACTAAGAGCTCAAGGGACGCCTCTTTTTGAAGCCATACAACAAGCTTCTGTCTTACGTTTGCGCCCAATTCTTATGACCACAGCGGCCATGGTTTTTGGCGCGATTCCTTTATGCTTATCGCATGATGCCGGCGCTGAATCTCGCCATGTGATTGGCACAGTGTTGATTGGGGGATTAGGTATGGGAACAGTGTTTACCCTATTTGTTCTCCCCTCTGTGTATTATTTTATTAAATTGCCCTTGCTAGGAACACGGCCTAAAACCTGATTTACCCTCGCTCCCTTTTCTTATGCACTTTCACCATCTTGACTGTTTTTATTGTATTATCGCCAACTTTCAAGATTTCAAACTGAAAATTTTCTATCTGCAAACAACAATCCGCTGGTGGGATGTAACCTAAATGTTCGATAATCAATCCACTCAGCGTTCGCGGACCAATCAAGGGTAATTGCCAATTTAAAAGCCGTTTCAAATGGCGCAGAGTAATACTAGCATCCACAATCACTGAACCATCTTCTTGTTGGGAAATATCTTTACTCAAATCGGCAATGTCGGTGGTAAATTCACCCACTACTTCCTCAAGAATATCTTCCATGGTGACTAAGCCGAGTAAATCGCCGTATTCATCCACGACAAAACAACTCCGTCGTTTCATTTTGCGAAAATTTAAAATCTGCACATTTAAAGGGGTTGCTTCAGGAATAAAATATGGAGGCGCTGCCGATTTTAACAAATTTTCCATATTTAGACACTCATCGAGAGCCAAATTTAGAATATTACGGACATGAACCATACCCACTAAATTATCAATCGTATCTCTATATAGAGGTAAGCGAGTATGTTGCGCGGTTTCCAATTGATCGAGCAATTCATGCCAAGGTTGCTCCAAATCGAGGCCAATAATATCAGTTTTCGGTACCATGATATCTTCTACGGTCGCTTGCTCTAGATCAATCAAACTGATTAACATACTTTTATGTTCTATAGGCAAAAGTCCACCCGCTTCATGGACAACAGAACGCAGTTCTTCTCCCGATAAAGCTTCTTTTTGTACTTTATCGATCGAGATACCAAATAAGCGCAAAATGCCATTAGTGATCCAACTGATGACTTGCACAATGGGCGCCATGATATTTTGCATCCATTTTAAAGGTAAGGCGACAGCAAAAGCGACTTGTTGCGGATAAAGTGCCGCCAAGGTTTTGGGTGTCATTTCTGAGAATACAAGAATTACAAGGGTTAAAAGCAGCGTTGCAATAGCCACACCTGCATCACCATATAAACGTTGGCCAACTAAAGTAGCAACCGTTGAAGCCACAATATTAGCCAAAGTATTGCCAATCAGTAACACGCTCAACAATTTATCAGGCCGAGCTAACATTTGACTCACACGAATCGCCTGCTTATTATTTTTTTTTACCAAATGTCGGAGACGATAACGGTTTAGGGACATCATTCCGATTTCAGATCCCGAAAAGAAACCAGAGAGAACAACCAGCAGAACTAAAATAATTAGCAAAGTGACTATAGAGAGCTGCACCGCATATCCCCAATAATTTGAACGAGCTTAGCCCATCATAACAAAAAAATATGACTATACCCATTCTACCTGAGGAGACAGGTTCTTATGAGAAATCTTATCCTTAATTCTCCTATGTTAGCTATTATGATATAGTAGGCGTTTTTGCATAGAGTAATCGCCATGTTTGAGAATTTAACTGAGCGTTTAACCCGGGCCTTTAAAAATATCAGTGGCCAAGGGCGCTTAACTGAAGAAAATATGCAGCAAATGCTGCGTGAAGTGCGCATCTCCTTGCTGGAAGCGGATGTCGCTTTACCTGTGGTTAAAGAGTTTATTGAACAAGTTAAGCAAAAAGCAGTAGGTCAAGAAGTTTCATTAAGCTTAAAACCTGATCAAGCGCTGCTAAAGATTATTCATGATGAATTGGTGCATATCCTCGGTGATGCTCGCGCTGAATTAGATTTCAAAACCCAACCCCCCGCTGTCTTCTTAATGGCAGGTTTGCAAGGTTCAGGTAAAACAACTTCGACCGCAAAATTAGCCCGCTATTTAAAAGAAACCGAAAATAAGAAAGTCATGTTAGTCAGTGTGGATGTCTATCGTCCAGCTGCTATCGACCAATTGAAGGTTTTGGCTAGTCAGATAGATGTTGACTTCTTCCCTGCGGAGGCACATGAGCAACCGTTGGCCATTGCTCAAAAAGCGCTAGATAGTGCTAAAAAACAATACATGGATGTGGTGATTTTTGATACCGCCGGTCGTTTGCATATAGACGAAGAAATGATGGCAGAAATCAAAGCCTTGCATCAAGCGGTTCAACCCGTTGAAACGCTCTTTGTTGTGGATAGCATGACGGGGCAAGACGCAGTCAATACAGCGAAAGCCTTCCATGAAGCACTTCCTTTAACCGGGGTGATCTTAACCAAGACAGATGGTGATGCTCGCGGTGGTGTGGCACTCTCGGTGCGACAAATAACCGGGAAACCGATTAAATTCCTAGGTTCGGGTGAGAAAATTGAAGCCTTAGAACCCTTCCACCCAGAACGAATTGCTTCTCGAATTCTTGGTATGGGTGATATTTTAACCTTAATTGAAGAAGTTGAACGCAAAGCCGACAAAGTAGCCAGTGAGAAATTGGCGAAAAAACTTAAAAAAGGTAAGGGCTTTGATTTAGACGACTTTAAACAACAGTTAGAACAAATGAACCAAATGGGTGGCATTAGCAGCATGATGAGTAAGCTGCCGGGCATGAGTCAATTACCCCAACAAGCGATGGGTCAAGTCAATGATAAAGCAATGGCTAGAACTATCGCCATGATCAATTCAATGACGCCCAAAGAGCGGCGAATTCCTAAAATCATCGTTGGTTCAAGAAAAAAACGTATCGCGCTGGGTTCCGGTACGCAAATTCAAGACGTTAACCGTTTGCTGAAGCAATATGAGCAAATGCAAAAAATGATGAAGAAATTTACTAAACCTGGCGGAATGAAACAAATGATGCGTGGTATTGGAGGTTTGACCGGTTTAAAAGGAATTATTCCTGAAGATGACCGTAAATAATTGAAAAACCACTTCCCATGCCGAGTTAATTTTCGTACAATACACGGCATTTTTTACGTAACCATTCTTATTAAGTAGAGGAACATAATGGTCGTTATACGTTTATCACGGGCTGGCGCAAAAAAGCGTCCTTTTTACAATATGGTCGTTACTGACAGCCGCAAACGCCGCGATGGTGGCTACATCGAGCGAATTGGTTATTTCAATCCAATCGCACGTGGTCAAGAAGTTCGCTTGCATTTAGAAATGGACAAATTAACTCACTGGCAAAGTCAAGGTGCACAATTATCTGACCGTGTTAGTGCATTAGTTAAAGATTTTCAGAAGAATACTGTAGCTGAATAAACGTGGAAAATAGTACTGACTGGATTGTTGTAGGCCGTTTTGGTCGTGCTCATGGAATTAAAGGTTTTATTACTGTTTATTCCTTTACCGATCCACGTGACAATATCTTGCGTTATACAGATTGGCATGGCCGTATAGCTAACCAGTGGCAACCCTTAAAGATTGTGCACTTAGAAATCAACGATAAATTGATTCTTGCACAAATTGAGGGTTACCGTGAGCGTGAACAGGTCGCCCGATTAACCAATGTAGAAATTGCTGTCAGTCGTACTCAACTTCCTGCGTTAGATTCGGGTGAATACTATTGGCATGAACTTGTAGGTATGCAAGTGCTTAACCAACAAGGCCAATCATTTGGCAAAGTGGTTGAAGTCTTGCCTACAGGTGCCAATGATGTTTTGGTTGTGCAGGGTGAAAAACGCCATCTCATCCCTTACTTACCAGGGCTATATGTGATAGAAATAAATCCCAGTGAACAACTTATTAGAGTTGATTGGGAATTGGATTTTTAAGAATGTTGCATCTTGGCATAATAAGCTTAATGCCTGAAATGTTTACTAGCCTGAACTACGGCATAGTCGGGCGAGCAATTGAGCAAAATTTAGCAAAGATAGACTACTGGAATCCACGCGACTGGGCAGCAAGGCCTTATCGTCAAATTGATGATAAGCCCTATGGTGGAGGCCCAGGAATGGTAATGATGTATGAGCCCTTGCATGCAGCAATCACTCATGCAAAGAGCCAGATGCCAAGCACTTGCAAGACTATTTATCTCAGTCCACAAGGCAAAGTAATCCGCCAGACCGATTTAAATCAGGTGGCTGAAAACAAACAATCATTGCTTTTTATAGCCGGGCGCTATGAAGGAATTGATGAGCGTATCATTAGTCATCATGTGGATGAGGAATGGTCACTTGGTGATTTTGTTTTAAGTGGTGGCGAGTTGGCCGCCATGGTGTTTATTGATGCGGTTATACGCTTATTACCTGGTAGCCTGGGGCATTTAGGTTCAGCAGAGCAAGATTCATTTATGAATGGCTTATTGGACTGCCCGCACTACACCAGACCGGCAAGCATTGAAGGTTTAGAGGTTCCGGCAGTATTACTGGGTGGGAACCACAAAGAGATTGAGCGCTGGCGCAGAAAGCAAATGCTAGGTAAAACCTGGCTCAAACGGCCAGACTTATTAGAAAAATTTGAGTTAACCAATACTGACGAGCTCTTGCTTGTCGAGTTTAAACGCGAACACGGTGATTCCGGTTGAGGAATGCCAATTTGAGGAGTGATCATGACCAACATTATTGACGAATTGAATGCCGAGCAAATGAAAGGCAAAGAGATTCCCGAATTTAGTTCAGGTGATACTGTATTAGTGCAAGTAAAAGTAAAAGAAGGAACTCGTGAGCGTTTACAGGCCTTTGAAGGTGTCGTGATCGCTAAGCGTAATCGTGGTTTGAACTCTGCGTTTACTGTTCGCAAAATTTCTCATGGCGTCGGTGTTGAGCGAGTTTTCCAAACCTATAGTCCTATTGTTGACAGTATTGTTGTTAAACGCCGTGGTGATGTACGTCGTGCTAAATTATACTACCTCCGTGATTTAGCTGGTCGTGCTGCACGTATTAAAGAGAAATTAACTGGCAAAAAAGAAAGTTAAGATCTTCATGCTCATCGTTACTGCTTTCAACACTCCTGCAGGTTGGCTTGAAATCGAGTACGATGAGCATTACATTCATCGAGCAATTTTTACCCAGACCCCCATTCAAAATCGAGTCGGTAATCACCTCACTCAAACAATTACTCAAGAACTTCATCACTATTTCAACAACCCTCATCATCGGTTTCAACTTCCTCTAAAACCCCAGGGTACCGTTTATCAGCAACGTATTTGGAATGCTTTATTGGTAATTCCTGTCGGTCGAACAGTGACTTATGGCGAACTTGCTAACGCCGTACAATCAAGTCCTCGCGCGATAGGTCAAGCATGCAAAAATAATCCCTTAGCATTATTTATTCCCTGCCACCGCGTAGTGGGTAAAACAAACCAAGGGGGATATATGGGACGTGCCGACGCCTTGTGCTACAAGACTTTTTTACTAACGCATGAACATGCAATTTAGTTTTCTTATCCCTTTCAGCAAATTTTTTATCTACTGCTATGCTTAAAAATAGTAGAAATAATTTCACCCACTCTAAAAACAATAAGAGATCTGCTATTAGACCTCAAAGTACCTGGGAGCGCCGCAATGAAAAAAATAAGTATAGTTGCAATTTTGCTTCTATTGCCTTTTTCTGTATTCGCAAACTGTGACTTAACTCGCTTTCGTTGGGGCTGCGATATTCCGGTAAAACCAAAACGCTCAAGTCATGCTCACTCTTTATTTTATTGTGGTCTTTCTTATGGATACGTGACTAGAGCGCAATACGAAGTGCTATCACGTTATCGTCGCGCCTCTGTGAATATGGTCTTAAAAATAGATGGTGAATACATCGATAGTCCCTGCATTCCTGCTGAACGTGATTGAACAAAAGCCTTTTGGGGTTCTGCAAATTACTATAATATCGCTTTCACTATTGCCTGCCTTTGCTTTCTATGAAAAAAAATTTGCTTGAATTTGACGGTTTAACCATTGAAGTATTAAGAAAGCCTATTAAAAATATCCACCTGCGCATTTATCCGCCTGATGGTCAAATAAAAGTGAGCGCCCCCCTACGGCTGCATTTAGATTTAATCCGCCACCAAATTGAAGCAAAACGCGAGTGGATTCATGCTCAACGGACAAAGCTTAGAGCACGCTCATACAGCCCCCCCCTAGCTTTCGAAACAGGTGAACCACATGATTTTCTCGGTAAAACTTACAGCTTAATTGTCCACGAGGCTAAGCATTCACCTATGGTCCTTATCCAGCAGGACAGTATTCTTTGCTATACAAGAACAAATGCTCGTGCTGAGGACAGAAAAATACTTTTAGAAAACTGGTACAGACAACAAATGAAAGCCTTGCTACCCGAACTGTTCAGAAAATGGGAAGGCATTATTGGCGTCACAGCGAGCAGTTGGGGTATTAAATCAATGAAAACACGCTGGGGTTCCTGTAATACGACTAAAAGACGCATATGGCTTAATTTAAATCTCATTACCAAACCTTTACCCTGCTTAGAATATGTGCTGGTGCATGAATTAGTGCATCTTTTAGAAGCTAGTCATAATAAGCGTTTTCATGCATTTATGGATCAATTCTTACCTCAATGGCGCGATTTAAAAAATCAATTGGAAGAAAAACCTTTACGTTGATGAAAACAGTTATCGTGAAGCACAGAACATTCGCGTAGAATTTGCTCATCTTTAACCTAGATGACGAATTCATAACAAAGCTAACACTAACCCGGGTGCACTATTGAACAATCAAATAGAAGATGAAATCTACGAAAAGGGATTTCACATTATTGATAATTTTCTAAAACCGCAAGATTTTGCGCTGCTCTCTGCAAAAGCTGAATTGATGTACAGCCAGGGACAATTTAAAAGCGCTAAAATAGGGCATCGAATCGAGGCGGCTCATAATTCCGATATTCGCCGCGATAAAATATGCTGGCTGGATGATGATTCCAGTGATACCGCTATTAATGCCTATTTCAATAAAATTCGTGCTATTGCGGATCAATTAAACCAAACTTTATTTTTAGGTTTGGTCGATTTCGAAACTCATTTTGCGATTTACCAACCTGGTTCTTTTTATAAAAAACACGTTGACCAATTTGTTTCAACTCAAGAGCGCCGCATATCCTGCGTTTATTATCTCAATGAGTCTTGGCAAGAAGCCTATGCTGGGCACTTAAAACTCTTTGATAAAAGCGATCAACTACTCGCGAATGTCCTTCCCCAGGGCAATCGCTTCATCTGTTTTAATAGCGATTTACCTCATGAAGTCTGTGAAACTAAATGTGCCCGCTATAGCATCGCCGGCTGGATGAAGACCCGTTCGATGTCCGTAATTTTCTAGTGTATAATGAATGTTTTTCTTGTCATCAGCTACTATGTACGCTTTAGAAATTCATCAGTTACGTAAAGTCTATGCCAATGGCGTTGAAGCGCTTAAAGGCATCGATTTAACCGTAAAAACTGGCGATTTTTTTGCCCTTTTAGGTGCTAACGGTGCGGGCAAATCCACAACCATCGGCTTAATCACCTCGCTCCTCACCAAAACTTCGGGCAGCATCAAAATCCATGGCTTTGATTTGGATGATTCGCCCGACTTAGCGAAAGCTTGTCTGGGTTTAGTTCCTCAAGAAATCAACCTCAACATTTTTGAAACCTGTGAGCAAATTTTAGTAAATCAAGCAGGGTATTATGGTATTTTACGAAAAGAAGCTACTATTCGTGCAAAAAAACTCCTACATCAGCTTGGTTTATGGGAAAAACGAGATGAGATTGCTCGTCATCTATCCGGCGGTATGAAGCGTCGGCTGATGATAGCACGGGCTTTAATTCATCAACCTAGAGTATTAATTCTGGATGAGCCGACAGCAGGAGTGGATATTGAAATTCGTCGTAGCATGTGGGAATTTTTAACCAATACTAATAATGAGGGAACCACCATTATTTTAACAACCCATTATCTTGAGGAGGCTGAGCAGCTCTGTAAGAACATCGCTATCATTGACCTGGGTCAGCTTGTAGCGAATACCTCGATGAAAAAGTTACTCCAAACTTTAAGACATCAGACTCTGATCTTGACTACGAATGAACCGATTAATCATTTACCCGCAGTGAATGGTTTTATTCCTAAATTGATTGACTGCAATACGTTTGAATTACGCATTGATAATGAATGTTCTCTCAATGCTGTCTTTACCGTATTAACCGAACACGGTATTACTGTTCATAGCATACGGAACAAAACCAATCGCTTAGAAGAACTGTTTTTGGATCTCATCAGCCATGGCCACTAACCAACAAGCTATCGCCCTTTATACGATTGTAAGACGTGAATTGGTAAGAATGTTTCGCATATCCAGCCAAGTCTTTTTACCACCTATCATTATGACAGCCCTTTATTTTTTAATCTTTGGCAGCCTGATAGGTAGTCGCATAGGCTATATTGACGGCGTAAGTTATCCGGTTTTCATCGCTCCCGGACTTATTATGATGTCGGTCATATCCAACTCCTATGCCAATGTCTCCTCCTCGCTCTATAGCGTACGTTTTCAACGAAGTATTGATGAGATTTTAGTGAGTCCAATGCATGATGGTTTATTACTTTTTGGTTATGTTTTAGGCGGGGTAGCAAGAGGTTTGATTGTTGCTATATTGGTTTATATTGTGTCCAGCTTCTTCTTGGAAATACAATTCAGTCATATTCCGATGACGCTATTAGTCGTACTTCTCGTGTCGGCGGTATTTTCACTTGCTGGATTTACCAACGCGATGGTTGCCCGTAATTTTGATGATATAATGCTCATTCCCACCTTTATTCTAACTCCGCTCACTTATTTAGGCGGCGTCTTTTATACAACCAACATGCTCCCTCCTTTCTGGCAGAAAATTTCTCATTTAAACCCCATTCTTTATATGGTGAATGCGCTTCGCAATGCCATGATTAATATCTGCGAAGTCGATATGTTGACCTCTGTATTTATTATTTGCATAATGTTGGTTTTATTGACCGCGCTCAATATGATTCTGTTAAAAAAAGGAATTGGCTTGCGCGAATAACTAAAAGCCTGCAACGAGGTGGAAATGAAAAATTCACTAACCGAAATTTATCATTTAATGTTAGGACATTATAAATTTTCCTCCTATCGACAAGAGCGAATTGCAATTGCACTCTCTAAAGATCTCCCACATGCAAATTCGATCAAGGAATTACATCATTTACTTTGTGATTATCTTCAATTACTCAACGGTGATTGCTGTTCATTTTTGGCTGATCTTATCCCTGTTTCTGTATTCAGTTTTTTTGCAGGCTCAGAAGAAAATGCTCGCCTCTTAAGGAAACGAGGACAGCCAAGAGATCTCTCTTTACTAATAAGCTCTTGGGTTGGCAATATAGAAACACAAATCTCTGCACTTGAAAGATTAAAAGCTTTTTACTACCCAAAACAAACTGAAGCATTAGTCAACTTGATTTTTGAACTGCTTGAGACTCCTAAAGCACTCATGCATCTTAATATGCTTAATCTTATCAAACGCTTGAATTCGAATGATTTAGAAGATGCGTTAGTCAAGTTAGCTAAACTTCCTCCTGCACTCGAAGTGAATAAGCATCCATCAGAATCTAAGCGTCCAGGTAACTATTGCGCTCAAATCACTTTCAACAAAAATCATGCGGCTTGCATTAAGCTATTAGCGAACAATGCTGCCGCGCATAGGGATGAGGATAGGCTTTTAGCCCTTACGAATAGCCTATTACAGGATGCTCTTATTATCTATAAAGATCTCCACACCCCAGAAGTAACTCTAGTCCAGTCTCAAACAATCGAAGAACAAACCCATACACTTGGATGTGGTTAGCAATCATGCGTTTTGCAAAAATGTATTTTCATCTACTTTAGACCATGTTATGTTGTGTAACTTCATTTAGGCTAACCCTGCCTGCCGCTTCATGAAGCGCGTGACTTGACCATGAGATCCATTACAAGCCCGCTCCGCACAGTTGCCTTCCAATTATAAAAGGATATTTTGCAATGACTAAATTAATAACTGCTTTGTTATTATTAATCAGCCAATTCACTTTCGCTGAAACCTGTATCACCAAGCGTGAGATTTTTATTGAAAATACGGCAACCAAAGTATGGAAAACAACTATCTGCCCTAATCAAAAACTTTCCTTTCATGTTCATCATTATTCTCGAGTTGTCATTCCTGAAGAAACAGGTAGTCTAAAAGTCACATATCAATCAGGCAAAGAGGACTTTATAAATCTAAAAAAACAAATCCCGGTATATTTAAGTATCGCCCAAGGAAAAGAACCTCATCAAGATGAAAATATGGGTAAAGAGCCCTTGCACGTGACCGTGATTGAATTGAAGAATGGTTAATGCACTGATAAGTAATTTAGACAATCCTTTTTGGCAATTTTCACTCAAGCTTTATCGACATGAAAAGGTTAAAACGGCTTGCCTCTCCTTCCAAAATCAAGAAGGGGTAAACGTTAATTTATTATTAGTTTGCTGCTGGTTGTCTTATGCAATCGAAGCTATTTCTCAGCTTGAATTTAATCAAGCCTATCAATTGATCGATGAGTGGCATCAGCAAGTCACCCAACCTATGCGACAAGTTCGTCAATACTTAAAGAACTCTCAAGCCAGCATCAACTGGGTGAGTCATTTTTATCAGCAAGTTTTAGCAGACGAACTTAGTTCAGAATCCTATCAACAAAATGTTCTCTTTTCTTGCTTTGCTAGCAAACAAAAAAGCGAGGGCTTTTTCAATGAGGAACTAATGTCTTGCTACATCGATTGGTTGTTTGCGGCAATGAAAACATCGCTTACAGGCGAACTTAAGCTAAAAATTCGTTATTTTATTCAAATAGTCCAAGATATTTTAGAAGAAAATTGATTATAATTTTTACCAGTCATAGTTTTCCTGTATTATCGTTCGCCCTCAACCAGAATTTTTTTAAATCAATGAAACCGTTAATAAAAGAAGCGACTTACATTTATACTTTTCCACCAAAGATTTCTATTCATTGGACAAATGACACTACCCAGGTTTACACATGGACAACTTATCCCTCCCAGCATAGTTTAAGTGACTTTGGGTTACTGTTTCATAATAGGACCTATCCATTTATCGTAAGTAATAATCAGCTTATTCCAAATCAACCCATTTTTTCACGGAAAAAGCAATTTATTGAAGATATAACCTATATGAATACTGCTCCACCAACCATTGCAATTCGCTGGAGTTGTGGTTTAACTGATTTTTATCCTTGGACTAGCTATCCTTATCCACAAAATGTAGACAATTTTAAACCTTGGTTTCCTCAGCCCTGCAAGACACCTGAAGCTCTCGAGGCCATGCCAACTCCAGAAAAAAATGCACCGAAAGCCTCCCTATTTCCGCAAGAAATTGTCGGTGGTTCATCTCTAAGCCTAGTGAATACTTCAACAAAAAGAGACCCAGCTTATCCCAGTCAATTATCCCGTTTAATTAGCGCATCTTTAGCACCTCAAGAGATGACTTCTGAAGATATATTGGATCACAATATAAGGAATTATCAACCTAATCCAGATATCCCTGTTCCTCATGGCCTAAGTAGAGTGCAAAAATTAGAAATTGCGGCTGATATGATTTGTTCTTACAGCAATAACAGATTTCTTTACTTTAATAAGCATAAAGAGGGTTCTATTGCAGAAGAAAAAAAACTCTCTCCTGAATCTCTGAGTTTCCAAACTTGAAAAATAACCAGCAGGCTTGTCCCCACGAGCCTCTGTGAACCAAGGACCCACCTACGACTGTTAAATTTTTTGATGCGAGTAGTGGCTATTATTTGACTTTGAGATAAGGAAATTCTTCCAGGATAATTCGCACTACCTCATCGAGCATTTGCTTCGATTTGATAATTAGGATTACAGTATCATCGCCTGCAATCGTTCCTAAAATTCCTGACTCAGCGGCCGTTTCCAGAGAAAATGACACATATTTTCTGTCAATAAATGAACCTAGGCTGCTGGCACTACCGGGATGTGTATGCAAAACGATCAAGCCAAACTCTGAAATCTGCATGTTAAGAACGAGTGGCAAGCTCGGCATATTGAAATCGACAACTCGATAAACACCCGCAACCTTAGCAATTTTTAATTTTTTTAAGCGCCGCGATAAGGTTGCTTGCGGAATATCGTAACCGCGTTCTTTCAACTTGTTTTGCAAATCAATTTGCTCTGGGATTTCCTGAGTTTGCACAATACTCAAAATATGCCCATCCAGAACATTGTCATAAGACATAGAATTTCCTCAAAATGAATATAAAACCATTTTTCCTTAATTATATTCATTTCTTGTTGACATAACAATCCAAAAACAATATAGTCACAGAATGGATAAAAAATGGATATATAATCATCATGAAAAAATTTATTCTTTTGACAACAATAAGCTTATCCCTTTTATTAGCAGGGTGCGGATCAAGAAAAGAAGACGACAGCATTCATTTTGCTACCTCGGCAGAATATCCACCTTTTGAATATCAAGAAAATGGTAAATTGAAGGGGTTTGATATCGAACTCGCTCAATTAATTGCTAAACATCTCGGCAAAAAAGCCGTTTTCGACAATATGCAATTTTCTAGTATTCTCCCGTCGCTCTCTTCCGGGCAGTCTGATCTAGCGATATCGACGATTACAATCACCGCGGACCGAGAGAAAAATTTCGATTTTTCAACACCCTATTATTTTGAAGGGATGGCTGCTGTCTTCAAGAAAAACTCTCCTATTGCAGATCCTTTGCAACTAACAGGGAAAAAAATAGCAGCTCAACTTGGGAGTACTATGGAAATTTGGCTCAAAAAACACGCTGCCAATGAAGAACTTATGATGATGGATAATAACAATCAAGCCATTGAAGCCTTAAAAGCTGGTCATGTGGATGTGGTGTTAATGGATGGCGCTCAGGGTGCTATTTTCAGCCAAAAAAATCAGGGACTTTCCTACGCCATTATCGCCAAAGCTGAAGACGGGTATGGCATTGCGCTTCCAAAAGAATCCTTACTGACGGCAAGAATTAATCGAATTTTAAATACGCTTAAAGAAACAGGTGAGCTTGCCAAACTGCAGAAAACTTGGTTGGAGGGGACACAATGGAAGAGCTAAGTCAAAATCTCCTCTTCATTGGTCAGGGTACCGTTCTCACTTTAGAACTGATGGCCGGTGGCATGTTGATTGGCATGCTGCTTGGAACAATCTTGGCTGTACTGCGATATAACGGTTTTGCTCAGGGATTAATTAATCGATTTATTTCAGTCATGAGAGGCACGCCACTCATTTTACAACTCAGTTTTGTGTATTTTGCTTTGCCGGCTTTAATAGGCCTTAAAGCTAATATTCTAGTTGCTGGAATTCTCACATTCGGACTTAACAGTTCGGCCTACATTGCTGAAATTCTGCGATCAGGTATAGACAATTTGCCTAAAGGACAATTTGAAGCAGCTAAGACACTGCACATTCCTAGTTTCTATTTATGGAAAGACATTATTCTGCCGCAGGTGATAAAAAACATTTTGCCAGCATTGATGAATGAAATGATCGCGCTGCTTAAAGAAACCGCTTTAATTTCGACGATTGGCGGAATGGATCTGATGCGAAAAGCTCAGTCTGTTGCTGCCGAACAATTTACCTATTTTTTACCACTTTGCATTGCCGGTTGTTACTACTATGGTCTTGTTTTATTGATAGAACAGTTGGGCAAAAAAATTGAACAAGGAGGCAAGCATGTTGCAGGTTAATGGGGTCTCTAAACAGTTCGCGGCGATGCCGGTATTAAATCAAGTCAGTTTCACCATCGAAACGCAGACTGTTGTCGGCCTCGCAGGTCCTTCCGGCGGGGGGAAATCAACCCTACTTCGATGCATTCAAGGCCTAGAGTCCTTAGACTCTGGTGAAATTAATTGCGCAGGAAAAATGGGGTTTATGTTTCAAGATTTCCAACTTTTTCCTCACATGACTGTGCTGCAAAACTTAATTTACGCCCCCAAATTGCAGAATAAAGCCGTCAACCATGAAGAATCTGCTCTGCAATTGTTAACTAGTCTTGGGATAGCGGAAAAAGCAAAGGCCTATCCTGAGCAGCTTTCTGGTGGCCAAAAGCAGCGCGTCGCGTTGGCCAGAAGTTTGATGATGCAACCAAAGGTATTGCTCTGCGATGAACCCACTTCAGGTTTGGATTTAGCAACCATTGAAGACGTCATTCATTTATTGAACTCCATCAAATCGATGGGTGTGACGATGATCATCGCCTCACACGATCTCGATTTTCTCAGCAAAATGGCAGACCGAATTGTTGTCCTTAAAGGCGGACAACTCGTTGCGGATGTTAAACCAACCGAATTGGCCCATCCCGTTCATGATTTAAAAAAATACTACCAGGAGTAAAAAATGACAGAATCCATCAAAAAAATCGCCTTAGCCTATTCCGGCGGACTCGATACCTCCGTGATGATCCCTTGGCTTAAGGAAAATCATCAACAAGCAGAAATTATCGCTGTCATTTGTGATCTTGGCCAAAATGAAGATCTGACCGCGATTAAAGAGAAAGCGATCAAAAGCGGCGCGGCCAAGGCCTATGTAGTTAATGTTCAAGAAGAATTCGTTAGCCATTATCTTTGGCAATTGGTTAAAGCGGGGGCGCTGTACGAAAATCAATACATTTTGGGCACTATTTCTCGACCATTGATTGCGCAAAAACTGGTGGAAATTGCTTTGCAAGAAAAAGCTGACGCGGTCGCTCATGGCGCAACAGGCAAAGGAAATGATCAGGTACGTTTTGAATATACCGTTAAGGCACTAGCGCCTCAACTCAAAATTATTGCACCTTGGCGAACCTGGGAAATTAAATCAAGGCAACAAGCCATCGACTATGCGAAAGCGCATGGCATTGAAGTACCAGTAACGCCTAAATCACCTTATTCGCGAGATCATAATATTTGGTATATTTCTCATGAAGGCGGCGTTTTGGAGGATCCCAGCCAAGAAAAACCAGACGATTTGCTATTAATGACTAACAGTATCGAGCAAACCCCTGATAAGCCCGAGCTTGTCTCTATTCACTTTGAAAAAGGAGTCCCGGTTGCTTTAAATAATCAAGCCCTGAATCCCATCGAATTACTGACTGAACTCAACAAAATAGCCGGGAAACATGGTATTGGAGTAGCTGATATTGTAGAAAATCGCCTAGTAGGGATGAAAATTAGAGGAGTTTATGAAGCCCCTGCTGCGGCAGTGCTTTATAACGCTCATCAAATGCTAGAAAGCCTTTGCCTTGATAGAGCGACGCTTCATTTGAAACAATCTCTACAAGCTAGCTATGCCAACCTAGTGTACGAAGGTCGATGGTTTTCACAAACCAAAGACGCGCTCGACGCCTTGATTGAAGTCACTCAGCAACACATCACAGGCACGGTTAAATTAAAACTTTTCAAAGGCAATATGATTGCCTGCGGGATGGAGTCACCTTATAGCCTGCATAATCCTGCGTTGGCAACTTTCGAAGAAGATAGTGTTTATAATCAACAAGATGCCGAAGGATTTATTAATTTATTTTCCTTATCTGCCAAGGTTTACGGCATGGTCCATAAGGAGAAATCAGCATGAGTCATAAAACCTGGGGCGGACGATTCAAAAAACCGCTTGATTCCAGAGTGGTAAGATTTAATGCCTCTCTTGCATTTGATTATGTTCTTTATGCTCATGATATTGCAGGCAGCAAGGTCCATGCGCAAATGCTGGCACGACAAGGGTTAATTGAGACGGAAGAAGCTCAAGCAATTACTAGCGCGCTCGCTGAAATTAGTCATGAAATTGCGCAGGGTCAGCATCCCTTGGATGAAACTTGCGAAGATATTCACATGTTTATTGAGCATTTACTCATTCAAAAAATCGGTGATGTCGGTAAAAAATTACACACTGGACGAAGTCGAAACGATCAGGTCGCCCTTGATCTGAGACTTTACACACGGGATGCCTCTGAGAAAATAGCTAGTTTACTGCTGGAACTAACTCAGACTTTAGAACACCTAGCCAGCAAGCATGCTAATGATTTGATGCCGGGCTACACTCATTTACAGCAAGCACAGCCTGTGCAATTAGGGCAATTTTTTGCGGCCTATCTTTCCATGTTTCAACGTGATTTGAGCCGACTAAAGGACTGGCAAGCACGGATGAATTTTTCGCCACTGGGAGCTGGTGCATTGGCCGGTTCTAATTTGCCTTTGGATAGAGAATGGGTCGCTAAAACCCTGGGTTTTAGTGGCGTCATTGAGAACACATTGGATGCTGTGAGTGATCGTGATTTTATTATCGAGCTTTGCTCAGCTGCCTCAATTCTGATGGTGCATCTTTCTCGTTTGGCCGAAGATTTAATTCTGTGGGCCACGCAGGAATTTTCCTTCGTTACTCTTGATGATGCCTTTGCTACTGGTTCATCGCTGATGCCCAATAAGAAAAATCCCGATGTGCTCGAACTTATTCGCGGTAAAACTGCCCGAGTATTTGGCCATTTAGTTGGCATATTAACAGTAATGAAAGCCCTGCCTCTTGCTTATAACAAAGACATGCAGGAAGACAAAGAAGGGTTATTCGATACAGTTAATACTCTACTTGGTTGCTTGGAAGTGATTTCTCCCTTCTTGCAAAGCTTGCAGTTCAATACTGGTTTGATGAAAGAAAAAGCGCAGGGGGGGTATTTGGATGCAACAGCGGTTTTGGAATCGCTGGTGCTACAAGGCGTTCCATTCCGAGATGCTCATCATCAAGTGGGTTCTTGGGTTAGCCAAGCGTTTGAAAAGGGCTGCTCGCTCTCAGAGATTATGAAGGAGAACAAGTCATGGCTTTCCTGATGCTCGCGGATGGTACGATTTTTAGAGGGGAAGCGATCGGTACGCCTTCTTATGCCCTTGGCGAGATGGTTTTTAATACCTCACATACCGGTTATCAAGAAATTTTAACCGACCCTTCTTATCATGGTCAGATTATCAATTTTACAATGCCGCATATTGGCAATGTAGGCGTCAATCAAGAGGATAATGAATCGGAAAAAATACATGCGACTGGCGCCCTGTTTCGCGATTTTTCGACTCATTTTAGTAATTGGCGTGCCGAAGATAGCTTGCAAAATTTCTTGGTAAATCATCAGATTGCCACTTTATCGGGAATTGATACGCGCGCATTAACTCTGCATTTACGAGAAAAAGGCAGCCAAACCGGTTGTATTGTGACTACTGACACCATCACTCCTGAAAAAGCGCTTTATTTGGCACAGCATCATCTAAGCAGGAGTTTAGCTGCCTTGGTTTCCACGAAGGAACCTTATCTTTATCAGGATCCAGAAAATAGCAGCAGTGCGCATGTGGTAGTGGTTGACTGTGGGGTGAAAAAGGGGATTTTAAAGACACTAGCGCAATACCCTATCAAAATTTCCGTGGCTCCCGAATCAATTAGCATGAAGGAGCTGAATGCCTTCGCACCCGATGGGGTCCTGCTTTCTAATGGCCCTGGTGATCCTGTGCATTGTGAATCAGTAATTCAATTAACCAATCAACTTTTGCAGCGGCAAATCCCCATTTTTGGTATTTGTCTCGGGCATCAAATTTTAGCCCTTGCTGCTGGGGCTAAAACCAAGAAAATGAAATTTGGCCATCGTGGTGCGAATCATCCGATTAAATGTTGCAAAACAGGTAGCGTATTTATTAGTTCGCAAAATCATGGTTTTGTCGTCGATGAAACCTCCTTGCCAAGCGATTTAGAAATCACTCATATTTCTTTATTTGATGGCACCATTGCCGGACTTAGGCACCGCCAAGCACCTGCGTTTTCATTCCAAGGGCATCCAGAAGCAAATCCAGGACCCAATGAACTTATGGTCTTATTTAAACAGTTCATCAATGAGGTGCAACATGCCCAAAAACACTAAAATTAAAAGCATTTTGGTCATCGGCTCCGGTCCCATCAATATTGGGCAAGCTTGTGAATTTGATTATTCCGGTACTCAGGCATTAAAAGCTCTGCGTGAGGAAGGTTATCGAGTGATTCTCGTTAATTCAAATCCAGCGACCATCATGACGGATCCGGAATTGGCAGATGCCACTTACATTGAACCGATAACTAGCGACTATGTCAGCGCCATAATTGATATAGAACGCCCCGATGCGCTGGTTGCGACTTTAGGCGGCCAAACCTCGTTAAATTGTGCTTTAGAGCTTCATCGAAAAGGCATTTTAGCGAAATATGAGGTCGAGCTGATTGGCGCTTCGATTGAAGCGATTAGACTTGCCGAAGATAGGACGCTGTTTCATCAAAAGATGATTGAGATTGGTTTAGATGTCCCTAAAAGTCAGACCGCAAAATCAATCGAATCCGCAATACAGATTATGCAAAACTTGGGTCTGCCTTTGATGATTCGTTCTTCATTCTCCCTGGGCGGCTCAGGTGCCGCTCTGGTACACAGCAAAGACGAAGCACTCGCTATTTTTAAGCAGGCTTTTGCTCAGGCGGGTGACTCAGAAATTACAATTGATGAAGCACTCATTGGCTGGAAAGAATTTGAACTCGAAGTAGTACGCGATACGAATGACAATTGCATCGTGGTTTGCGGCGTAGAAAATGTCGACCCTCTCGGCATTCATACTGGCGATTCGATTACCGTCGCACCTATCCAAACTTTGACCGATGATGAATATCAAGCGATGCGAGATGCTGCCTTTGCTGTGCTTCGAGCAGTAGGGGTGGAAACAGGTGGCAGCAATGTACAATTTGCTATTAATCCACGGACGGGGCGAATGGTGGTGATTGAAATGAATCCACGGGTTTCTCGATCCTCTGCCTTGGTGTCGAAGGCAACCGGTTTTCCTATCGCAAAAATTGCCGCCAAACTCGCAGTTGGCTATACCCTTGATGAGTTGCGAAATGAGATCACTGCCGATGCTTTACCCGCTTCTTTTGAGCCTAGTATTGATTATACCGTCGTGAAAATTCCACGTTTTCATGATGAAAAATTTAATGCTCAAGGCTTAGCGCGAGGCCCGCAAATGCGTTCTGTCGGCGAAGTAATGGCGATAGGTTCAACTTTTGCTGAAAGTTTACAAAATGCCATTTTAAGTCTTGAAATTAACGCTTCCGGTCTGAACGCCATAGATGCGATAAGCGAATTAGATGATGAAGCATTAAGCTTAGAATTAAAGCGCCATACGGCTAAACATCTTTGGTGCGTCGCTGAAAGTTTTCGTCGTGGATTTTCTGTCGAAGAGATCCATGCCGCTTGTTTTATCGACCCATGGTTCTTGCAGCAAATAAAATCGCTGGTTGATCTGGAGCAAACTCTGCAGAGCAAAACGCTGAGTGACCTTGATCAATCAACAGTTTTAAAATTAAAAAAACAAGGCTTTTCCGATCAGCGCATCGCCCAACTGACTCAAAGCACCGAAGCGGCGGTACGCCAATATCGACAACAACTGACGATTCATCCGGTTTATAAATGTGTCGACAGTTGTGCGGGGGAGTTTAAAACCGAAACGGCTTATTTATATAGCACTTATCAGGACTATTGTGAGTCAAAGCGAAGTGATAAAGCAAAAATCATGATCCTTGGCAGCGGACCTAATCGCATCGGTCAGGGCATTGAATTTGACTATGTCTGCGTGAAAGCGATTCAAGCTTTTGCTGCGGCAGGCTTTGAAACGATTATGGTAAATTGCAATCCTGAAACGGTATCCACTGATTATGATGTGGCGTCTAAACTCTATTTTGTGCCCCTCACTTATGAGAAAGTGCTGGATTTGATCGAAAAAGAGCAGCCTCAGGCCATTGCTTTGCAATTCGGTGGTCAGACCCCTTTAAATTTACTTGACGCACTTCATCAAGCCGGTGTTCCTCTTTTAGGTTTAACCAGCGAGATCGTCAATATCACCGAAGATCGTGATCTCTTCAGTGCCCTCGTTCAGCGCTTAAATTTAAAACAGCCTAAAAATCGAGCGATCAACCACTTAGAAGAACTGGATTCAGCCCTCAAAGAGCTCCAATTTCCCTTAATCATTCGCCCTTCTTTTGTACTCGGAGGACGGGGAATGGAAATCGTGAGCGATAAAGAAATTCTCAAAGAAAAACTCAGCGAACTTTTTAAAATAACCACTCATGCGGTTTTACTTGAAGAATTTCTCGCAGGCGCAATCGAAGTCGATGTGGATGCGGTGTCCGATGGTGAAGATCTGTTTATTCCAACTGTTCTCGAACACATTGAAGCAGCCGGCGTTCACTCAGGGGACTCTGCTTGCATCACGCCGCCTTATCGTCTTTCTCCCGCAATGATTAATCTCATTCATCAACAAACAAAAAAACTGGCACGTGCTCTCAACCTGAAAGGGCTTATGAATGTGCAGTATGCGGTGAAAGATTCTGAGGTATTTTTGATTGAGGTTAATCCAAGGGCGTCAAGAACGACTCCTTTTATTTGTAAAGCGACGGGAATACCTCTTGTTGAAATCGCCGTAAAATGCCTACTTGGTCATTCTCTCAAAGAACAACACTGCTTAAGTCCTATTCATTTACCTTATTATTGTGTGAAGGAAGCTGTTCTGCCTTTTCGTAAATTTCAAACTTCCTCGCCCATACTTAGTCCAGAAATGAAAGGAACTGGTGAAGTCATGGGGATAGGACAGACTCCTTATGAAGCTTATTTGAAAGCGCAAATTGCAGCTGGGCATGATTTTAGTCTTGGTCAATCCAGGCAAGTTTTAGTTTCAGGACTAGCTGCCGATGATGAATTACTGATTACATTAAAACAAGCCGGCTTCACCGTGGTGAATCAGCTTGAAGCGGGTACGCCTGATGTTGTCATCGCAATTGATGGTGCGAGAGAGAATTTATCTTACGCCTTACAACATAATCTTCCCTATATCTCTACGCGTGAAGCGGCAGTGATGGTGGTGCGCAGCTTAATTAATCATGCCTATCCAATGCTTAGTACACAAAAGCTGGATTGCTTGCAAACACTCTATCAACAAATTAAACATCCGAGCAAAACTCGTCATGTTTTGACTGGTTTGGAGTTAACTGTCAAAGAAATCAAAATTATTCTTAAATTGGCAGCTAAATTAAAACAAAATCCTGAAAAATTTAGTCATTTATTGGTCAATAAAAATTTAGCCCTGATTTTCGAAAAACCTTCTTTTCGCACGCGACTCAGTTTTACCCGTGCGATACAGAGTTTGGGTGGAACAGTGATAGAAAGTGTAAGTAGCACTAGAAAATCAGAGGAGCCACGTGATTTGATTCGCGTATTAAATGGCTATTGTGATGCTGTCATGATAAGAACTCACGAAGACGAGGTCTTAGAAGAAATGGCTCGGTACGCAACAGTTCCTATAATTAATGGCTTATCGGCACTCTATCATCCCTGCCAAATTCTTGCGGATCTTCTTACGTTGCAAGAATATTTTGGTCAATTGGAAGGGTTGACCCTGGCTTATATTGGTGATGGTAATAATATTTTACATACTCTTTTAGCCTTAGCGCCGCAATTAGGGATAAAAATCAATTATTGTTGTCCGCCAACTCATCAACCCAACGCGAAACTGCTTAATCATTCTTTGAATCAATTCGAGCAAATGATAGACAGTCATGCAACACCAAAAGCTGCGGTCCATGATGCACACGCTGTTTATACTGATGTATGGACAAGCATGGGATTTGAACATCAGCGTTCGGAAGAACTTTTTGCCGGCTTGCAAGTCAATGAAGCGCTCATGGCCCAGGCCAAACCAGAAGCAATCTTCATGCATTGCATGCCGATGGAGCGAGGAAAAGAAGTGTCGCTTACTTTGCCAGACGAGCCTGCATCGGCAATTTTTGCACAAAGTGAAAATAGATTGCATGTACAAAAAGCGCTGTTAGTTTTTTTACTTGGGCGCGCAGAACTAGGGGAGTAGTTATTGTTGCATAATTAAATATCGCGCAAATTCAGTAAGTTGGGCTAAGGCCCAACTCAACTTCTATTTTTTGGAATCGTCTCCAGAACCTTTTATAAGAGTACTCAGCCAAACTCTTTTTACACAACCTTCCTTTAATGCTAGCTTTACTTCTTCTAAAAATAAATCCGGACCTTCAGCGTAATAAATCGTCTCACTTCGGTTTGGATCATTTTCTTTCCCTGAAACCACATTATCGCTTGTTGCTTTAAAAGCCAAATGACCATAAGCAAACAGATTGATGTTATCGGGGATAAACGCAAGACCGGGGATGGCACAGGCCTCATCATCTGGACAAGGGGGATCGCCGCACATCTCTTTGATTTTATTAATTAATCCACGATAGAAGTCTTCACAATAGTTTAAATCAATTCCAAAAATATGGATATCAGGCATACCGTGTGCGTGACAGCCAAACAGATATTTTTTCATTATTTCAGAACTTTTATTAAAATTGAGAAATAAAACATCATTATCTGAATACAATCCTTCTCGCTGAACAACTTTCATGAGTCTTAAGATATCGGTTGCGTAGACTATGTCCCGAATACTTTGTGTTTCAGCCACTCTTTGCATGACTTTTTTTGCAAAACAAATGAGGAAGTCATCATCAAAGGTTTCAGTTAAACAGTCTTCAATGATTTTTATTTTAATTCCATATTTCTTTAATTGCTCAATCTTAAGCTCTTCTTTGTTCGCACAGGCTTGGTTAACAAAAAAGGTCAAACAATCCCTAGGTCTCACCTTCCGTTGAAAGATCAAGCGATTAACTACTTTTTGCGGAAGAAATCCATTGGGATGTATCCATATTTTTGAATGTTTCGTCAAGTTAATAGGCATATCTCTTCCACGCTAATGTCGTTTTAACTCTCGACTTTGATAAAACATCCTCTGTAATATTAGACCATCAACGGAGTTGTTGCATTGAAGCAACGGTTATATTTAAACAGTTAAAGAGGGAAAATCATGGCTACACGAAAAGAATCAGTTTTTACCAGCCCCACCGTTTTTTTTACTCCCGTCTCACAAAATTTATTGGTTTTAGAAAAAGCAACTTTAAAATCTTTTATCGATGCGATACCTGATTTTGCCGACATGTTAACAGAACTAAAAAAGAAAGGCTTCTTCAAAGACAAAGAATTAAAAGAATACACTATGTTGGATTTTATCGCTGAAAGTTTTGGCACCAATTCCCCTGACATGGATATTTCCGCCGCGCAATTATTAGTAAAAGAATTATCGGACACCAAAATCCTTTTAACTAGGGTGCCAGAAACAGAAGAAACAGAGGAGAAGGAAAACTGTGAAGCAGCAGAATCAGAGACTATAACCCAAGAACAACTAGGTTTATTGGCTCCATTTGTGAGAGAAATTAATTGCTATATCGATCTGCTCTATGATGTTTTAAATAACAATTTAGCGCAAAAACCCTATGAAAAAACCGAAGATCAAGAAAATGTGACCGAACTGCAACATGCCTTACAAGCCGCTAGAATTAGCTTTATTTTGCAAATGTCTTTATCTGATATTCTAGCCTTGCTCTTTCACGATATTGCCCGCCCTTCGGTCAATGATGCCGAACATGGTCATGAAAATCATTGTAAGGAAGGAAGTACGATTCTTGATCCGCTTGGATTGGATATCGACTATTCAGGCTATCATGCTTTTGCCAAATATTTACTTTATACGTTCTGTCCGCCCTATCACGGCTTAATTTCTCAAACTTCAGTTTATACTTTAGGATTTCAAGATAAAGATTGGTCCGCCCAAATTGCGGGATTAAATGAGCTAGATTCCTTATCCTTGGCCAAGTCACTATTCAAAATCATGCTGATGCGGCTCATCGATGATATGAGCAAAGTGCCAGAGTCTCAATTAAAAAATTCCTATGATGAAAGCCCATCCCGATATTTCGATGAGTCGCAGATTAAAAAAATGCTCAGAAAGCAAATTCTAACGCATCTAAACCAACAAGCGACCCCTAGTAGCAATCGTGAAGCGACGATTCAGGAAGTGCAAGGAAAACTTGAAGCAGCCACTTTATTATTGTTACGAGCAAAAGATTTTTCGATGAATGAAAGGTTATATAAGCAATATGCGGATGTTGTAGACCCTCTATTGGAGGTTTTGGAAGCACAGAAACAATCTCAACAGCAAACCCCTGGCAGCTAAGGTGTTGTTGTAGGATTGGAGCATGGCCCAACAAATTCATTTTGATAGAGACGATATCCTCAAGACAGTGGCTAGGATGCAACCTTCAATTGAAATCAGAGCGTAAGAATAGGATCTCACGAAGTTTTGATTTCATTCTTGCGCAGAGTCTGTTAGTATTTTTTTCGCAAAAATATAACTGGAGAAAGAAATTATGGCCATTATTAATGGTAGTCGTTCTAATAAGAAAGAAAAAATTAAAGCTGAGATAAGCATCGATATTCTAAAGCAAATTGAACAATATTGCGCTTGGGCAAAGATTGATGACGTCGGTTTTTTTATTGAAGAAGCTGCTTATTTTGTCTTCGCTAAAGATAAAGAGTGGAAACAACACCAAAAATCTGCCAAGAGAGCCGCTAAAGAAATCGCTTAAAGAATCATCCACGCTGTGAAATACCTGCTGAATTTTCCCGCTATTATTATTGTATGCAGAAATCTGGCTGTATTAGCACAGCGTTGTTCAAAAATATGAAAATTGCAAAACGGATTTTCGCTTGAAATCTTTTTTCGTCTCATGCAAAAAAATGGGCATCTGTCAGTCTCTGTTAAACCATTTTCCTTCGTTTTAGACTCAAATACGCATTCAAAACAAACCCTATTTACCATTTTCCAAAAACAAAATTAAACTAAAAAATAAAAAATAATTAGGCAATTTTGTTGCTGAAAATTATCATTTTTTTCTTTTAATAACCCCCCATTCCAATCCAAATCCAAAAATTTTTATTTGACCATAAAGTTAATTTAAATTACACTTTTGATCGGATTTTAAACAGGATGAGATAAGGAATACCAATTATGCAAGCAAAAACCGAACACAAAGGAAAAACAAATTTTATAGGGAATAGTTTTCGTGGAATTATTAATCGCCTCAAACCTAAAAATGAACGCTCTTCTTTCTCCAGTAAATTAACGAAAACTAATCACTCTGAAACTGATAATTTAGATCTCAAAAAAAATAAAGGTAAAGAAAAAGAAATAGATCGTTTTTCATCGACAACTGATTCTAGTACAGAAGAAATTTATTACCCGGTAAAGCTAAGGCCCAAAAAAACTGTAAAAGCCCCCCAAAGTATCAAACTGAATTCATTAATTACAGAGCAAAGTACCCCCGAACTTTGGCGCAAGACTTCAGTGTATCAAGTGATGGAACAATTCAATGGAGACGCTGTTGAAAGATTCAGTAATTTTCCTTGGTATACTCAACAGGCTGTAATAACTTTTCTCACTACTCAACAACAAATCACGTTTCATCCGATTAAGAATAAACAAATTTCAATAATAAAACAGATGCTTGAACAATTGGATAAGGGCTATCAAAAGTATCTAGAGGAGACCAATGATGAATTTAACCAAGCTGGCGCTTTGGCTCAATATTTAAGAGCTTGCATTGAATCATTATTTTCGGATGATTTTGAGGATGTTCTTCCTTTAGCTAGTGCAATATATCATGACGGAGGACTAAACTATCTTCCTCAAATGGAATTTCATGACGAGCAACTGGAATATCATCTACGTGCTTTTTTCCAGGCGCAACTTTTATGCCTTCATCGCGCCTCTTCTTCTCCTACTTTTAATGAAGTTTTACCTTATTTGATACAGTATTTGGAAGTTCCAGCATATAACCTTTTACTTGCCCAATTAATAGAAAAAACTGCTGAAGCAAGTTATCTTTCCACACAGAACAAACAATTCATCACAGGACAACGATTAGCTATGGATGCGGGAAAAGTCCCTCAAAAATTCGTCAGTTTACGTGCGAAGATACTGCCTGATAATGAGGCCTTTAGAACTGCAGTAATAAGCGCTTTATCACTCGATTTTTACCAAACAAACAACATACGCCCTGCTAAGTTTCCAAAATGTAGCACAGAAGAAGCTGATTTTTTTATACCCAAGGACAGTACACTCGAAAAAAGGCTCTCTGCGACGATTGAAAATTTTTCAAATGAATATAGGAAATGTAAATTAGAATCCAACTCTAATCTTATAAAACCCGTTGCTAAAAATATGGCTACACAATTAAAAGCCGTGTTACTTGATGATGATCATAGTTCCCAATACGAAGTTAATTCGCCATCATTAGTAACTTATGGCTAGACGCTATTGGTCCATGCAACTAAGTGAGTATTGGCAGGTTGGGCAAGGTCCAACCTATCAATACGAAAGAGCGAACAGTAAGCTGGACTGGATTGTCGTAACTAAGTAGGTTAATTTAATGGATAAACTCTAAACTTAGGATCCTATGATTACAGCCTACTTAAATGAGGAAACGCTAAAAGCCTATGAAATCAGGGAGGATAATCTTTCTTCATTAAAAGATGCAGTCTGGATTGATATGCTACAACCTACTCGTGCAGAAGAATTAGAGCTTGAGAAATTACTCGGCTTAAATATCCCAACTCGGGAAGAAATGATTGAGATTGAGTTATCGAGTCGACTTTATAAACATAAAGATGCCTTGTTTATGACAGCGTCCATGATTGCGCAATCTACCTCACGGGATCCCAAGCAGGATGTGGTCACTTTTATTCTAACTAAGAAGCAACTTGTTACTATTCGTTACATCGAGCCTCAGGCCTTTAAATTACTTTCTTCTCACTTAAATAGCTCCGACTTAAACTATAATCATGCAGCTACGGTACTTATCGAACTACTCGAGGCTACTATCGATCGCTTAGCAGATATCCTCGAAGTTGTCGGCCATAATCTGGAAGAATACTCTAAATTGATTTTTAGACCTGACCTCTCCTCATTGGAAGAAGAAAAACCAAATTACCAATTTTTAATCCAAAAAATGGGTACAAATGCAGATTTAAATACAAAAGCACGTGAGTGTTTGGTGACCTTTAGCCGCCTTATCCCTTTTTTCGGTCAATCCGTTGGGACAGACCTCGATACCAAAGGACATACAAGGCTTGCTACTCTAAGTAAAGATGTCGGCGCATTAAGCGATCATGCTAGCTTTATTTCTACGAAAGTGAATTTTCTCTTGGATGCCACTCTAGGTCTGATTAATATCGAACAGAACGCCATTATCAAAATATTTTCTGTCGCAGCAGTTATTTTTCTGCCCCCCACTCTCATCGCTAGTGTTTACGGGATGAACTTTCGTTTTATGCCCGAACTTTCTTTCAAATGGGGTTATTTCTTGGCCATCGGCATGATGTTTCTTTCTGCTTTACTTCCTTATAAATACTTTAAACGGAAGAAATGGCTTTAATTGATTGGGGAAGCCGTTGTCCCTACAAGAGGGACAACCACTTTTCTTAGGGAGTGGGAGGTACTGTCGGTGCTACAGCGGGTGGAGTCCCTACTCCAAATAAACTTAAAATCAACAAAACAAGGAAGATAACGATAAATAAGAAAAACAACACTTTTGCAATATCAACAGCACTGGAGGCTACGCCTCTGAAACCAAATACCCCAGCAACTATTGCAATGACCAAGAAAATAAGAGCCCAGGTTAGTAGCATGATTAACTCCTTTTATTTTTAATAATCCTCTAATACTCATCTTTAATACTAGGCAGTAACTTTGTCTTTGTAAAATATTAATTTTTTGGGCAAATTTATGAAGCAGGTCGGGCCTGGACCTTTCGCGAAGAGGGGGTTCAAAGCAGCGGGTTAGCCTTAAAAATTCGCTTAAGACATAGAGAGAGATTCTCATATAGTTGCTACACCAACTCTCGGATTCCGTGGCAGGCTAGGAGGGGTCGTTTCTTTTAAAGCCCAAAGCCTTCAAGCGTTCTTCTATATCGGGATGGGTTGAAAACGCATTGTTAAACGATTTAACCGGGTCAATGCTGGATGGATCGAATAAATAGGACGATTGTCTAAGTTGTTCATGAGCAGTATTTCCATATTCCTGCACATATTCTGCCGCATGAAGTTGATTATCTTCTGAAATTTTTAGTAAAGCCCGCGCCATTGGTTCATTATCCCGCATTAACTCGACGGCACCGGAATCGGCCATATACTCGCGGGTACGACTTAAAAACAGTGTGAGCACTACGGTGATGATCGGTAAGATATAACGCAAAAGAGTAATCACTAGCACAAACTGGTTTTGCCCTCTTCTATCATTATCATTTCGAAAAATCACAGAATAAAATAAAATATCGACCACAATAAGCATAATATTAGAGAGCACCGCGACCATTAAAGTTAATTTGATATCATGATGTCGGATATGACTTAATTCGTGAGCCATAACAGCCTGCATTTCTGCACGATCTAATTTTTCCATCAAACCCCGCGTAATAGCCACCATGGCCGATTTTTCGCTATAACCACTCGCAAAAGCGTTCATATAGTTTGCTTCAATAATATACACTTTTGGCATAAACTTTAGTCCCGCTGCGACCTTCATTTCCTCAACCACATTATAGAGTTGTTTTTCTTGCAAACTTTGCGCAGTTTCAGGTGTGATTTCATGATAATCGGTACCCAATAGCATGATTTTGTCATACATTGCATAGGTAATTAGTAATGATATCACCGCAAAAACAAACATGAGTATCGTCGCAAAAGGGATTGCTTGAAACGTTACTAAGGCATAAAAAGACTGGCTCAGTGTGGAATGAGGAATGAAATTTTCCTCTAAAATAATCGCGTCTACAAGTAATCCTACTAGGGTATAAATTGCAATAAAGAGCACAATGACCCAACGGGTCTTGCGCTCATTTCGTCGCAACTCTTCACGCCAATTGCCTACAGAGGCTTGATATTCTGAAAGTGGCATAAGTTAGCTCAAAATTTGACTGTATAATCTTCATGTGCCTGAATTTTCTCTTCGGGCAATGACCAATATTCAAACACTTTGTCTAACTTATCATGGAAGAAACTAACTATTAATGATTCAAAGAAAGATTTTTTCTTCGCTTCATAGCGCTCCACACTGTCGTTATAAGCTTGTTTTGCATAAGCTAGCTTATTCTCAGTGTTAACAATCTCTTCCTGCAGTTGCATTACGTTTTGATTCGCTTTCAAATCAGGGTATTGCTCGAATACCACATTTAAATTTGAAGCAATCTGGGAGATGCCGTTTTCAGCTGCTATACGTCCTTTTTCATCACCAGCAGCCTTCGCAGCTTGAGCTTGATTTCGCAGAGCCACCACATCCTTTAAGGTAGTCTGCTCGTAATCCATGTATTTTTTGACTGTCTCAATTAGGGATTCGAAAACTTTATACCGCCGGTCCAATTGAATATCGATTTGTCTCTTATTGTTATTAATGGATTCAATTAAGCCAATAAGGCTATTAAAAATACCGACAATCCAGAATACCAAGAGAACGACTATCACTAAAATCGCAATCAGAAAGGTACGCATCGCTTCATTCCTTTTTTATTTAGCCACCAATAATTTATAGCCCTAATAGTAGGAAAAAATCAAATTGACTATTGAAAGTTCGAAGCGAGAATGAAGTCCAGAGCCGACTGGCGCTAAGCTAATTTATTTTCTCAAGTGTCGGCCATAGATGGTAAAAATGATGAACAGGTCCAAAACCTTTGCCCAAATCTTCATTTTTTGCTGAATCAATTGCACGAAAAATGTATCTTTTCGCAGTTTGACAAGCCTCAGGCATATTAAATCCAAGCGCTAAGCATGAAGCAATTGCTGCCGATAAGGTGCAGCCCGTTCCGTGGGTATTTTTGGATATAACTCTCGGGCTTTCTAGCCAATGGCTATTCCCTTCTCTATCAAGCAAGAGATCATTAGAGTGCTTATCTTCTAAATGTCCGCCTTTTAATAACACGTATTCTGTTCCTAATTCCAAAAGTTGTTGAGCCATTTCAGGCAGGTTTGTTAGACTTGTGGAACCTAGTAAGGTTTTTGCCTCAGGTAAATTGGGGGTTATTATGCTTGTTAAAGGAATAAGATGGGTTTTCATAGCATCTAAAGCTGCGGGATCTAATAAGGAATCGCCACTTTTAGCAACAGTGACCGGATCAAGCACAATAGGAATTCCCTGGGCGTATTGATTAATGAAGTTGGCAACAAGCTCAACAATTTCTTTTTTAAATAACATGCCAATTTTGATACTATCCGGTCTAATATCTTCAAAAATGGCATGCAACTGCTCATCGATTGCGGATATGGGAAGCTCATAACAGGATTTAACCCCCTGAGTATTTTGCACAGGTAGAGCAGTTAAAACAGTCATCCCATAACACCCAAAAGCGGAAAAGGTTTTTAAATCCGCTTGAATACCTGCTCCCCCAGAGCCATCAAATCCAGCAATAGACAAGGCTTTGTAACGCATACTCATTTTTAATCCCCCAAACTTCCCAATCAGTTTACAATATACACTCATCCCCAGAGACCAAGGAAAGTTCTTCGTTGAATAAGACCCAATCCGGATTATACAAATTATCGATAAATAATTGTCTGAAATGACCAGGTCCTTGAGCTTGTTGATGGACTGATTGACCGCATAAACCAAAATAAGCAGTCCCATGGACAGCGGCTTGATAAAAATTTAAACCTGTTGCCGCGAATGCTGCAATCACAGCAGTTAAAGTACAACCCATTCCGGTAACCAAGGGCATCAGTGGCGAGCCAAATGGGAGGCTCATTTTTTCTGCGCCATCAGTAATTAAATCAATAGGCCCACTGACGACAACCACTTTCTGCATGGAAGAAGCAAGTGTTTGAGCAGCGGCCGCAGCTTGATTCACAGAACGCGAAGCCTCCACTCCTTTTGTTTCACTCACGTCACCAACTAAGGCTAAAATTTCACTGGCATTACCACGAATAATATCGGCAAAAGGAAGAAAATTTTTGGCGGCTTCTGTCCGTAATCGACTAGCTCCTGCTCCGACCGGATCTAAAATCACTGGCTTTTTTTGGCAGCTCGCCATTTCTGCGGCTTGCTCTGCTCTTTCGCAAAAACGTTGATCTAAGGTGCCGATATTGAGATAAACTGCTTGGCTAATGCTAACCAACTCGGCTAGTTCTTCGCGGGATTGACTCATCAACGGCGCCGCACCCAGAGCTAGTAAGCTATTTGCCATCAAATCCATGGTGACAAAATTAGTTAAACATAATACTAGGGGTTTAATCTGACGTAAATTAGTTAAAGAGGCTTCTAATTCTTTAATTAACTTAATCATTTTTTCCTCTCCAGACATTTAACTACGTTCAACTAATTGACGCAAATGAGTGGTCATCGCACTAGGATTGGCAGCATCGTGCAAAGCACCAATCACCGCAACCCCTTTAGCTCCGGCTGTCATAACTTCTTGAATGTTATGTTGATTAATTCCTCCGATGGCAACCACCGGATGTATAGAATTCTTAGCCAAGGCATTTAAACCCGCTGCGCCCCAAACTTTACAAATATTCGCCTTATTATTCGTTGGGAAAACAGCACTCGCCGCGACATAATTCACTTCATAGGCATTCGCTTTAACAAGTTCTTGTCCTGTTTCGATAGATAAACCTATCCATTTATTCGCGCCTAACCGTCGACGAGCAACGAGGGGGGAGCCATCTGATTGCCCTAAATGCACCCCATGAGCATCAATTTCTAAAGCAAGCTCTACATTATCATTAATAATTAAAGGAATATGGAATTGATCTAACAGTGCTTTTAGTTGACGAGCATAATCGAGGAGGAATGCGCGTGTAGCTCCTTTTTCGCGTAGCTGTACACTAGTCACTCCTGAAGCGATGCATTTTTCGATAAACTGCAAATAATCGGCTAATGGCTGTTCTTGCCGATGAGTTATCAATATTAATTTATAAAATTCAGCTATCATTATTGCTCGGTAAAACTTAGGCTCAATCGAAATTAAATCCCTTTGAATCCTTACCTTATCGATGTAACAACCTTGTTACATAGGAGTGATATAATATACCCAAGAAACTCCAAAATGCTATTTTTTGCCTCTTGAGGTATCTTAAAAAAATTTAGCGCTAAAATGAGGTTAGGTCTAAATAGTATTTATGAACATGAAAAAAAATCATATTTTAATTATCGATGATGATAAAGAGATTAATTTATTAATTAGTGATTATTTATCTCAACATGGTTATAGAACAACCTGTGCCTATAACGGAAGCAATTTAGCGCATTTATTACGTGACAATAATTTTGACTTAATCATTCTTGATATTATGTTGCCAGGTCCGGATGGTTTGAGTTTATGTAAGACAATTCGACAAAATTATGACGTGCCTATTTTTATGTTAAGTGCCGCCGACAGCACGGCCGATCGTGTTGCTGGATTGGAATTGGGTGCTGATGACTATATCACCAAGCCCTTTAGCGCAAGAGAACTGTTGGCTCGAGTCAAAGCTCAGCTAAGACGGGCTAATGGTGAATTGCAACAAACCAGTCAACGCTTAAAACCAATGAAACGCTTGCGATTTGCTAATTGGCAATTGGATCGAGAAACGCATTGCCTAATCGATGAGGAGGATATTGCAATTTCTTTAAGCCAGCGTGAATATGACTTATTGCTTATTTTTCTAGAGCATCCAAGCCGAATTCTAAGTCGCGACCAGTTAACCGATTTGCTATACGATCGTGATTGTGATCCCATGGACCGCACAATCGATGTTTTAATTGGTCGTTTACGCAAAAAAATCGAATTAGACGCGCGTAATCCTCTCTTGCTAAAAACGATTAGAGGCGGTGGTTATCAACTAAAAGTACAAGTCAGCTTATCATGAGCAAATTAACTTCATCCGCTAAAAAAACCTATGCTTTACTCATTACAGGCAATCTACTCGTGTTGCTAGCCTGTATTATTTTAATTCAATATTTTATTTTTTCTGCATTTAAACCGGTTATCCCACCCAATACAGTGCACTCCATTACCAAATTGGTCCATCGGCTACAATCACAGCCAGAAGCCAATTGGCCTACAGTATTACAGAAACAAAAAATACCCTGGTCAAAAATGTCCTTATCAGAAACACCGCTTTATCAGGATGCCTTGCTTAGAATTCAACCTCCGGTCATTTTTGATTTATTAAAACAGCATAAGAAATTGCAACTTTCTGTTTTTATTAAGGAAAAATCTTGGTTAAATTTTAGTTTGATTCCGCCTCTTCATAATCACACCAGTTTGAGGGCTGCTTTGATTGCTGCGCTTCTGGGATTATTATTTCTGTTATTTTTAATCAATTATTGGGCAGTAAAAAATCTCAATCAACCAATTCAAACATTAATCCAAAGCCTGAAATACAATGAAAGCCAAGAAAATTGGCTACCGATTCCTCTCACCGGAAATGGCGATCAACGTATGCTGTTTAATCAGATTAACTCATTACAAATGAAAATGAGCAAACTATTACAAAACCGCACTCAAGTCGTCACTGCTATTTCTCATGATCTGCGCACGCCCTTGACTCGTTTAAAATTACGCATGGAATACCTCACGCAAAACGAGCATTTTGACAAAATGATGCATGATATTAACGACATGGAAATGATGATCCGTGAAACCTTGGACTATTTCAAAGAAGCTCACGATGAAGAAAAAAAACAGCGCTTTGACTTAATTGCCATGCTGCAATCGCTTTGTGAAGATGCTGCGGATCTAAAATTTAATGTGCAATTTTCTTCTAAGATAAATAAATTAATTTATTTTGGTTCCCTCAATTTACTAAAACGCGCTTTTTCTAATTTAATAAATAATGCCATTTATTACGGTAAAGAGGCCGTTGTTTCTATCGAGAAAGAAGGAAATCAGGTGGAAATTTCCATAGAAGACAGTGGTTCTGGGTTAAAAGAAAATGAGATTGAACAAGTCTTTCTTCCCTATTATCGCGGTGACAGTTCCCGCTCACGCGAGACTGGCGGCGCTGGATTAGGATTAACTATTGCGAAGGAAATTATTCAACTTCATAACGGCAAAATCAGTCTGACAAATCGTGCACAGGGAGGGCTGAAAGTTTTGGTTAGTTTTCCTTTAGATCTTAAGTGATTCGGTTTTCACCCCCTCAGGTATACAGTTGTAAACAATTCACAAGTATTTTATGATTTATAGATGAGAATTCTATGAAACGGATCTTCCATGTTAAAAAAAACCTCTTGGGTTGCTCTTTTTTCCTGTAGCTTTTTGCTCCAAAGCCATGCAGCTCCGCCACCTCCTACTTCAAGTTATATGCCTGTCGTTGATAAAGAAAGTTTTCAGACAGTTTTAGAGCGCATGTCCGGCGCAAAACAAGGCCTGAATGATAGGCAACAAGGCTTACTTAATCAACGCTATGATTTGAGTAATAAACCCTCAAAAGACACGATGTCCACGGGTAAACCGCTCCAAGATGGCGTACGCGTAAAACTGCCGCAGGGTACGAGCTGGGATGATTTGGCTAAGATGACCCCGGAGCAAATTAAGGAAAGGGGATTGTTCCCACAAGGTTTTCTGCCTCTACCCCACCCCAATCAAGCGGAAGGGGGAATGCTGTTTCCTAAATTTGCTATCGACGAGATTAATAAACAAGAAGGTCGCGACTTAACTCGTTTTGACCTTGATTTCGATATTCCTGATCATTTTTTACCTGCCTTTCCACCAGCAATCTATTTAACAACCCGTCCCGATCTTGGTGATGTTTCTCAAGGTAAACTTGTTACTATCGAGAATTATTTTGATATTTTTAATGGCATCCTTAACCCTAAACAGTTAGAAGGTTTAAGATTATTAGTCACTCCATTTCCTCAGCAGCAATATAACCAAACAGACGATCGACGCACAGTTAAAGCAAGCCGTGGCGTTGCTTGCCTGGATTGTCATGCGAATGGTCATACCAATGAAGCGACTCATTTAGTAGGTGATATACGCCCACAAGAGTTTCGCCATCGCATTACTACGCCAAGTTTAAGAGGCGTTAATATTCAACGTTTGTACGGTTCCCAACGGGCTCTTAAAACAATAGAGGATTTTACTGAATTCGAGCAACGCGCTGCTTATTTTGATGGAGACCCGGTGATTGCGACTAAAAAAGGAGTCAATATACTTGAGCGTGGCAGTCAGGTCCATTTTATGGCTGAATTCCAAGAGATTTTGGATTTCCCTCCAGCACCTAAATTAAAATGGGATGGTAAACTTGATCCAGCTAAAGCGACACCACAAGAGTTACGCGGACAAGAGCTGTTTTTCGGCAAAGCACAATGCGCTACCTGCCACGCCCCTCCCTACTATACCGACAATACCATGCATAATTTACAAACAGAGCGTTTCTTTAGTCCGCAGATGATTAATGGCATTAAAGCAGTAGGCGATGGTTCAATCAAAACGTTCCCCTTACGTGGAATCAAAGATTCACCCCCTTATCTGCATGATGGCCGCTTGCTCACGCTGGAAGATACCGTTGAATTTTTCAATTTAGTACTCGGAGTTCAGCTTAATCAACAAGAAAAGCAAGATCTAACTGCATTTATGAAAGCCTTGTAATTAGCTAAATCTCCCCCTTTGCAAAACAGAGGGGGATTTTCTGTTCTTACCTTATCGCTCACAAAATATTATTAGAAGTTAATCATGAAAAAAATAAATCTTTTGCCCTTACTTAGTTCCATTCTTCTTGCTTCCTGTCTGACTCATCAAAACATGGATGTTGTAACTGATGACGCCGGTTATCCGCATTACACTATTCCTTATCAAGGCGATACGCGAGGACAAGCTGTTTTTCCAATGCAGCGACAAGCAACTGGAGAAAAATTATTCATCTTTGATCCTAAAGCTTCAGCCTGGGCAGCTTACAATGAGCAAGGCAAGCGCGTTATGACAGGCTCCGCTTCTGGAGGAATGGATTTCTGCAAAGACATCATGCAATCCTGCCGAACAGTAACAGGCACCTATACTGTTTATGACAAAAAAGGAGCCGATTGTAAATCAAGTGAATTCCCAATCTCTCTCGACGGGCATGCTGGCGGAGCAAAAATGCCCTACTGCATGCACTTCTATCATGGTTATGCTATTCACGCTGCTTATGAGGTACCCACTTATAACAGCAGCCACGGCTGTATCCGGGTGCTTCCAGGTGCGGCGAAATGGTTAAATGAGAATTTTATCGATGTCGGAACGACTGTTTTAGTGCTTCCTTATGCTTGATCAAATAGCCTTGATTGAGACGAAGTTGTAATCAAGGTTTATCTATCTTGATATGCACGGAAAAATTATTTGACTCCGTTCGGGCTGAGGAGGCCGTAAGACCATCTGGAAGCCTTGCAAATCCTGAGGCGAGACTTCGAGACGGCGTAAACGCCTCCTCAGCCCGAGCAGTTACCGATTACAGCTTCAACAAAGGTTTCAAAAAATGGCCTGTGTAAGACTTCTTATTCTTCGCCACTGTTTCGGGCGTACCAACCGCAATAATTTGTCCACCTTTACTTCCGCCCTCAGGTCCTAAATCAATGATCCAATCCGCTGTTTTTATGACATCTAAATTATGTTCAATAATAATGATCGTATTACCTTGCTCTCGCAAACGAAACAATACACTAAGCAATTGTTTTGTATCGTGAAAATGCAGGCCTGTTGTTGGTTCATCAAGAATGTACAAGGTATTTCCTGTATCTCGTTTTGATAATTCACGAGCTAACTTTATTCGCTGAGCTTCTCCGCCCGACAATGTCGTCGCGCTTTGGCCTAAACGAATATAAGACAAACCAACATCAATTAAGGTCTGACATTTTCTGGCAATAACTGGAATTGCATCAAAGAAACTGCGTGCATCTTCAACAGTCAACTCAAGGATTTCGTGAATATTTTTGCCCTTATATTCAATTTCTAAGGTTTCTCTGTTGTAACGCTTACTCTTGCAAACATCGCAGGATACATAAATATCCGGTAAAAAATGCATTTCTACTTTGATTAAACCGTCACCCTGACAAGCTTCACAACGTCCTCCGCGAACGTTAAAGCTAAAACGACCAGGCTGATAACCTCTTGCACGCGCTTCAGGTGTTCCTGAAAATAGTTCGCGAATGGGGGTAAAAATACCAGTATAAGTCGCCGGGTTAGAGCGTGGGGTTCGACCAATGGGGCTTTGGTCTATATCAATGACTTTGTCACACAACTCTAGGCCCGTAATTTCTTTCACTGCCCCGGTTGTGAGTAAACTTGCGCGGTTTAATTTGTTGGCTGCAATCGGGTATAAAGTATCGTTAATTAAACTCGATTTTCCAGAACCTGAAACGCCAGTAATGCAAGTAATAATTCCCAATGGAATCCTCACCTCGACATTGCTTAAATTATTGCACTTAACGCCTTTTAAATGAATCATTCTTGATTCATCAATCGCGGTTCTTGTGGCAGGCACTGCAATCGACTGTTTACCCGAGAGATATTGTCCTGTTAAGGACGCTTGATTTGCCATGACCTCTTTTGGCGTGCCCTGAGCAACCACTTTTCCACCATGCACACCGGCACCAGGACCGATATCTAAAACATAATCCGCCGATAGAATGGCATCATGATCATGCTCCACCACAATCACAGTATTTCCCAAATTCCGTAAATGCAGCAAAGTCTTGAGCAAGCGATCATTGTCGCGTTGATGCAAACCAATAGACGGTTCGTCGAGAATATACATAACGCCCACCAAACCAGAACCAATCTGACTTGCCAAACGAATTCGCTGGGCTTCGCCCCCAGACAGTGTTTCGGCACTTCGAGCGAGTGATAAATAATCTAAGCCAACATTCACTAAAAATCCCAAGCGCTCCACGATTTCTTTATTAATTTTTGCAGCAATTTCGCCTCGATAACCGGTCAGCTCGAGACAGCTAAAAAAGTCGTAGGCTTTTTCGATGGAATAAGAAGTAATTTCAGGAAGGTTTTTATCGTCAACAAACACATGCCGAGCTTCCTCACGCAGGCGAGCCCCCTGACATAATTGACAAGGGCGTGAAGACAAATATTTAGCCAACTCTTCACGAACCATTGCAGAATCCGATTCGTGATAACGGCGTTTCATGTTCGGAATAATCCCTTCAAAGGGATGATTTTTAACCATGTAATCGCCCTGTCCTCTTTGATAGTGAAATTCAATAATGTCCTTTCCACTGCCATAAAGAACTATTTGCTGAATTTCTTCGGGCAAATCGCAAAAAGCCGTTTCAATATCGAAGTGATAATGTCGCGCCAAAGACTCCAACATCGGGTAATAATAAGTGGTTTTTTTATCCCAGCCACGAATAGCGCCCTCGGCCAAACTTGCCGTTTTATCATGAATCACTCGCTCGGGATCAAAAAATTGATCGACTCCTAAACCATCGCATGAAGGACAAGCACCCACAGGGTTATTGAACGAAAACAGCCGCGGTTCCAATTCGCTTAAACTATAGCCACACTCGGGACAAGCAAATTTTGAGGAAAAAACAATTTCAGAAAAATCATCGTCAATAGGAGCAACAATTGCCAAACCTTCTGCACGATTCAACGCATTTTCAAAGGATTCACTTAAACGCTGGGCTAAATCAGCTCGGACTTTAACTCGATCAATAACTACTTCGATAGTATGCTTTTGACGCAAGGTTAATTTGGGCGGATCATCTAGTTCGCACAACTCTCCATCAATCCGCGCACGAACATAGCCTTGTGCTTGCAGTTGTTGCAATAATTGCACATGCTCCCCTTTCCGCTCTCGCACTACTGGCGCCAAAATCATCGCCTTAGTTCCTTCCGGCATTGCCAGAACTTGATCAACCATTTGGCTGATAGTTTGAGCATGCAAACTAACCCCATGAATGGGGCAGCGAGGCTCGCCTACTCGCGCAAACAACAGACGTAAATAATCATAAATTTCAGTGATTGTTCCGACAGTAGAACGAGGGTTGTGTGAGGTTGCTTTTTGTTCGATTGAAATTGCCGGCGAAAGTCCCTCAATCGAATCAACATCTGGTTTTTCCATCATCGATAAAAATTGACGGGCGTAAGCAGAAAGTGATTCAACATAACGGCGCTGGCCTTCAGCGTAAAGCGTATCGAAAGCTAAGGATGATTTACCTGAACCTGAAAGTCCGGTGATCACGATTAATTGATTACGCGGCAACTCCACATTAATATTTTTAAGATTATGTGTTCTTGCGCCACGAATACTGATGGAATCCATAAATATTTAATTCAAAAAAGGTAAATTATAGCTCATAAATAGCATGAAGGAAAACGAAGAGATCTTTTAGGCGTCGCTCGATTTTTTCCAATATGTAATTTCCAAAAATGAGGGCTTCAGATTTTTCATTAAATTCGGCCTAGCTCTCTAATTTCTAAAGATGATATACTCTTTTTCACGTTCACAAAGCCAAGCTTGTTATGCGCCCATTTTTAAATTTTTTTATGAGCACAGTCCTGCTTTTTTGTGTGGGTTATGCTCATGCTGATAACAATTTTAAAGAATTCGAGCAGCAAATTAGTGACTCCGTCATTACCGCTAAAATAACAGCCAAATTTGCAAAAAACTCTGATCTTAATCCTTTGAAAATTTCAGTTTCAACTAAAGATGGTATCGTCACCCTCAAAGGGAATGTTAAAGACAAGCAAACTTTTGTCGATGCTTTGAAGCTTGTCAAAGTAACGAAGGGCGTAAAAGCAGTTGAAGCCGATGATTTAGAAATTAAACAAGTCAATACAGCACTCGCTGACACCTACATTACAGCCAAAGTCGAAGCAGCGATTTTAAAAGCAAAAGTGTTCGATGATGAATCAATTCCATTGGTAGGAATCAATGCATCAACAACAAATGGTACAGTGACTTTATCAGGGAAAGTGAAGCAAGATAGATCCATTGTCTCTATAATAAAGCGCGTCAATGCGATTCGAGGCGTGAAAAAAATTATTTCTAAACTTCAGGTAAGCAAGGATGCATAATGAAACCATTAACGCGTTTTAAATACTTTCTTTGGTCTTTTGGGCGCTTCAAAATCCCTTTAATAGGTCATTTAAAACCTAAATTAATTGCCTTTGATAGCAAACGTGCCGTACTTAAACTTCCATTGACGCGCCGCAGTAAAAATCATCTCAATTCAATGTATTTCGGCGCACTTGCAGTTGGGGCAGACTTAGCGGGTGGGTTGCACGGTTTTTATTATACGAGTCAATTAAATTTAAAAATGTCTCTCGTTTTTAAATCCTTTCAAGCACAATTTCTTCGGAGACCTGAATCCGACGTTTATTTTGTTTCTGAGATGGGAGAGGAGGTCAAAGCAATGATTGAAGAGTCGCAAAAAACAGGGGAGCGGATTAACAAACCGATAACGATTAAAGCTTATACTAATTACCCTGAAAATCCCGAAGAAGTTGCGGATTTTATTTTAGAACTATCAATTAAAGTCTTATCTTAAATCTAGACCCTGCTTAGGAAGAGTAGCTAAAATGAAAACTCATTCGACCTACCTAATCTTTCCATTGATATTTCTAATTTTTATTTATTCCATCCTGCTTTATCTTATTTTTTCTAGTCAACGTATTGTCGATTTTACTCCCTTTTATACCTCTGCGAAATTACTTCTTTCTGGGAATAATCCTTACCCAGTTCAATTGATTATCTCAGTGAATTTAAACCCTCCTTTTTTTATCTGGCTTTTTAGTCCTCTGGCCTATCTTAGCTATCATAAGGCACTGATTATATGGGCAATTATGTCGCTTTGCTTGGGATTGGTAGCGGCTAATATTGCATTTCGCTATGCTTTTTCTGATGAAATTTGGAAAAAATATCGACTAATTTTTTACATTATTTATTTTTCATTTTTCCCAATTTTAATGGATACCTCCATTGTACAAATCGGGGCTGTTTTAGCTTTTTTTATGATGGTAGGCTACCATTTTTATCTTAATGATCGTTGCTATCTGGCTGGCATTTCATGGGGAATTATTATTGCTCTAAAACTATTTCCAGCCTTATTATTTTTCTACGTCTTAAAACAAGGGAGAAGGCAGGTATTTTTGAGCATGCTTGCAACTTTTTTATTAGCTTGCCTAATTCCCGTTTTGATCTATGGTCCGACGATTTATTCGCAATATCATTCCATGGTGGCACGCATACTATGGTTTGGTGATAGCTGGAATGCTTCTATCTATGGCTTCCTATTCCGTCTACTTATTGATACAAACTCTAGTTATCATAATTTGATGCCCATAGAACTCTTGTATGCAGGCCTATTTTTAATTTCACTTCTTGTCTATTTAAAAGCGCTTGGGCCACGTTATATCAAGGGCCAAACGGATCAGAGCAATCATCAACCCTTCTGCCTAACTCTTGTAATGATGTTATTATTAAGTCCTTTTGGCTGGTTATACTATTTTTCAGTTTTAATGTTTCCATTAATTCTTAGTTTCATGATCTCTTTTGATAAAAAAACCTCCTCTATTCCCGTCTTATTGTGGACTGCTTGTTTCTTTCTCATTAATTTCCCACAGGCTTATGTTATTAATAAAAGCATGCATAATTTTACTGAGCGAATTACCTTATTTTCATTTGATTTTTATGGCTTATTAGTTTTATTTTATATTTTAACCTCTAATCAACAAATTCAAGGAAATAATGAGTTAAAGATAGAAACCATGCTCGAAAATGAGAGAAAGCGTCGCTCGCTTCTTGCAGTAGCTATCTTTTTTATATTTGGCTTAATTGTGCCACTTAATAGCTTCCTAATTAGCTTGTCCCTAACGCCGGAGGATAGAGCTAAGCTGCTTAGGCAAATGGAAAATTTAAATAATAAAGGAGTTAGTCAGTGAAGCTAAATACCGTGGTCACAACCTATTATCATGAATAGTCGTTATTTGCCAACCGCTTTTATTTCTATTCTTCTTATCGCTTATTACCTGATTTTTTATTTCCTATTAAACCACCCCAATCAACTGGATTTTACTTCTTTTTATGCAGCGCTTGTATCGCTAAAAAATCATGAGAATCCTTATGGAGTATTATGGAGCCATTTTTTACCAGTAGCCAAAGAATTAACACCCAATTTAAATCCACCTGCTCTGTTATGGATTTTCAGCCCGCTAGTTAAGCTCAATTACTATGCTGCACTTCTTCTCTGGATCGCCTTTTCGTTTACGCTAGGATTGTTAGGTGCAGGCCTTGCTTTTTATTATGCATTTTCATTTAATTTTCTGAAAAAATATTGGCTGCTCTTATTATTATTTTATTTGTCATTTTTCCCGACGATGGTCAACACCATTTTAGTTCAAGTGGGTTCTTTTTTATTATTTTTTATAATGATTGGTTATTATTTTTTCCTGAGAGATCGCAGCTTTCTTGCCGGATTTATTTGGGGATTTGTCGTAGCAATTAAGTTATTCCCTGCTTTAATATTTTTTTATGTTATCAAACAGGGCCGCTCGTCTGTTTTTTTTATAATGCTTGCCAGCTTTTTAGTATTCAGTTTAATGCCTTTTGTTAGTTATGGAACCGACATTTATTTGGCTTATTTTGCCGTGATGAAGCGCGTATTTTGGTATGGCGATAACTGGAATGCTTCGATCTATGGCTATATTTTTCGTTTATTTGGTTACCATGACAAGCATTATCTGGAACTTGGTTATCTCGTTTTATTTTTTAGCTTTTTAGGAGGATATTTTTACAATCTTCAGCCAAATCAAACAACAGAAGTGAATCATCAACCTTTTAGTTTGACTCTGACAATGATGTTACTGATCAGTCCATTTGGCTGGCTTTATTATTTTCCAATCCTTATTTTCCCACTTGCATTAGGTTGGGCAATTGCTACTAATGAGATCAAATCGACAAAAAAAACCATCTTGCTATGGCTACTGTGTTTTTTCCTGATTAATGTACCGCAAAGTTATGTGACAACTAATGCGATGCAAAACTTTGCAGTTTCTTTTATTTTTTCCTCTTTTTATTTTTATGGATTGCTGTTGTTGAATTATTTTTTCGTACTCAAGAAGCAACTTCCAGGAAAAAACGACTTTAATCACGGGCAGGAAAATTCTATTTTTATTCTAATTGTTTTTTTTATATCCTTGTTTGGTCTTATCACAACAACGCTAAAATTAACTCTGACCGTGCATACGTCCCTACTCGCTGCGAGTTAAAATTCCCACCTCAATAGGAATTGACAAACGGTCTAGCGGAGTCTAACGTTAACTGAAGAATATCGATTTTGCCTATTACGCATAAGCTGCGATGATTGATTTAATAATTCATACTCAACCAGATGACGAAAGTTGTGGTCCTACTAGCTTACATGCTATCTATCGCTATTATGGATTAGATATCAGTCTGGAGCAGGTCGTTAGCACCGTAGAACGCTCGCTTTCCGGTGGAACTTTAGCGCCAATGTTGGGTAAACATGCCTTAGCGCATGGTTTTAGTGCAACGATTTATATCAATAGTCTCGACGTATTCGACCCCACCTGGTTTTCACCCGATCAAGATGAGGATGTCTGTCAAAAAAATTTAGCCAGCAAGTTAACCGCACAAATGAAACATAAAAGAGATAGAGCCATAATCCAAGCAAGTGAGGCTTATTTAGAGTACTTAGCTTCGGGCGGGCGAGTGCGGTTTCATACTTTGAGCGTACAATTATTAAGAGACTACTTTCTTAAAAACATCCCTATCTTAACGGGTCTCAGCGCCACATATCTCTACCGTAGTTCTCGTGAGCGCTTTTCTAAGTTGGGGGAATCCATCTATGATGATATTCGCGGTACACCTTGTGGTCATTTTGTTGTATTGTGTGGTTATGATGAAAGAAAAAGACTGATTGTAGTGGCCGATCCGCATCGAGAAAATCCAATTTCACATGATAACTATTACAAGGTAAGTTCGAATCGTCTGATTAATGCGATTCTACTCGGTGTTTTAACTTATGATGCTAACTTATTAATTATTCAACCGACAGGTCTTTAAATGGAAACTATAATTGTTACGGATGATCCCTTGAGCTGGAACTTTTTATCCCCTCTTGCCTCAATTATTCATGCCTCAGATTACTTATCCAATGCCAATTACCATCAAAGCAAATCCGTGCGGGTCATTAACCTTTGTCGCTCTTATGAGCATCAAACAATAGGCTATTATGTCTCACTACTTGCTCATGCGCGCGATCATAAAGCCATCCCCTCAGTAGATAGCATTCAAGATGTTTTAAGTTCAAGTTTATCTAAATTTATTTCGCAGGATGTGGATGACGAGATTCAACATAGTTTACATGACATTAAAACTGACGAATTTATATTCAGCCTTTATTTTGGTCAAAATATGGCTAAATGTCATGCTTCCCTGGCTAAAAAATTACATGGATTATTTCCATTACCCATGCTTCGTTTTACATTTGAAAAGAAAAAACAGTGGCGAATTAAAGGATTACAAATTCTATCTCCTGATGACATTCCTGCTAATCACCAGGAATTCATGCGACATGCGTCGGAATGCTATCTATCCAAAAAACGCTTTCATCAATGGCGTAAAAAACAACGTTTTCATGATTTAGCCATTCTTATCGACCCCAGCGAGCCGAATGCCCCATCGAATAGAAAAGCCTTAGACATTTTTGCTAATGTAGGTGAGTCACTGGGTTTAAACGTTGATTTTATTGAAAGGAATGATAGCCGAAGTATTGCCGAATATGATGCTTTGTTTATTCGCGCCACGACGGCAGTGAATCATTACACTTACCGCATGGCAAGGCGAGCAGCCCAAGAAAATCTTGTGGTCATCGATGATCCGCAATCTATTGTCAAATGCAGCAATAAAGTTTATTTGGCCGAATTAATGCGTAGCCATCAAATTTTAACGCCTGATACCACCTTTATTAGCAAATACGATAAAGATATTCCCAATATTGAATTTCCCTGCGTCCTAAAACGCCCGGATAGCGCCTTTTCACATGGCGTACTTAAACTAGATGATTCAAAAGCATTACAAAAATCGCTCGCTCAATTTTTTAAAATCTCTGATTTGGTATTAATCCAGCCTTTTATTCCGACGGAATATGATTGGCGAATTGGCATTTTAGACAATAAACCTATTTTCGCCTGCCGCTATTACATGGCTAAAAACCATTGGCAAATTTATAACTGGGAAGCGATGGGTGAAAAGGATTCCATGAGAGAACCAATGAATGAAAAAATAGAAGGGCCTCACGAAACAATTCCAATCCATGAGGTACCCGAAGCCATCGTTAAAACGGCATTAAAATGCACTCGTTTAATTGGCGACGGTTTATATGGGGTAGATATTAAAAGTCAGGGAGATAAACATTACGTCATTGAAGTAAACGACAATCCCAATATTGATTTTGGCATCGAAGATAGACTGGTTGGTGAAGCTCTTTATGAGCAGATTATGAATGTCTTTTTACAACGAATTCGCAGGAAGCATGGTTATGTCTAATTATTCACTTTTTTCTGTATTAGGTATTGAAATTGAGTATATGCTCGTCGACCCTGAAAAATTAAATGTACAGCCTAAAAGCGATATCATTTTGAGCGCTTTGGCGGGAAAACAAGCTAATGAGGTTGAATTAGGCGATATTGCCGTGAGTAATGAGCTAGTTCTGCATGTTCTTGAGCTAAAAAATAATGGACCTAAGCCAGCAAACGCGCCGATAGTGCAACAATTTCAACAAACAATAGAGCAATTACAACCTTTATTGACTCAACATAATTTGTGTTTACTCCCGACAGGCGCTCATCCCTGGATGGATCCTCTGACTGAAACGAAGCGCTGGCCACACGGCAATATGGATATCTATCGCCAATATGATTCTATCTTCAATTGCCAAGGACATGGCTGGGCAAATTTGCAATGTGTGCATCTTAATCTGCCCTTTGCCAATGATGAAGAATTTTGTCAGCTCCATAATTTAATTCGTCTGATTCTGCCTTTACTACCCGCAATTGCCGCAAGTACACCCTTTTTAGACGGAAACAAAACAGGACTTAACGATTCGCGTTTGTATTATTACGGCAAGAATCAGCAAAGTATTCCCTCGATTAGCGGGGAGATTATTCCTGAATTTATCTGCTCTGAAGCACAATACCAGCAAGAAATCTTAGAGCCGATGTATAAAGACATTCGTCCTTTTGATCCTCAAGGAATTTTGCAACATGAATGGCTTAATTCTCGCGCAGCTATTCCTAAATTCAATTATAAAGCCATTGAAATTCGTATTCTCGATTCACAAGAATGCGTTCAATCAGACATTGCCATAGTACTTGCAATTCACGCTATTTTGAAAAATTGGCAAGCTAATTCGAGCTATTATTTAGACAATCCCTGTGATATTAAACGCTTGCGATCTGTTTATGATCAAACGATAAAAACCGGCTTAGCATCAACTATTGATGATTCCGATCTATGTAATCAGTGGCAACTTCCTAAACGAAAAATGAGCGCCCAGCAGATTTGGTCTCAGCTTATTGAACGTGTTAGCACCGATTTGGATAAGCCCAGTCAGCAGGCACTTGAATATATTTTGAGTCAGGGTAATTTAAGCGAGCGAATTGTTCGCGCTTGTGGAAATGATTATAGTAAATCGACTTTAACACGCGTTTATCGCCAATTGGGTCATTGTTTGTTAACGAATCAGGTTTTTAATCCTACATGAAAGAAATCGCTCTTATTGTAAGCTGTGAACATGCAGTCAATACCGTTCCGAATGCTTACCAGGATCTCTTTGCCTCACATTTGGAATTATTAAAAACTCACCGCGGCCTCGATTTAGGGGCCCAAGATCTTGCCTATTTTTTTAGCCAACAATTTAGTTGCGATCTGGTGCTTGCTCAAGCAACTCGTTTGCTGATCGACTGTAATCGGAGTCTACATCACCGCCATTGCTTTTCTGAAATCACGACTGTTTTATCGAAAGAAGAAAAGACCTTCCTGATCCATCAATATTATTTGCCCTACCGTCAGCAAGTTGAAGAAAATATAAAAAAACACATCCAGCAAGGAAAATTAGTGTTGCATTTATCCATGCATAGTTTCACACCTACCTTAAACAATCTCACTCGCAATACGGATGTGGGTTTCCTGTATGATCCCAAACGAAATAATGAAAAAAAACTTGCTACACTTTGGCAAAGACAATTTAAAGATCATAACTCAAATTTACGGGTACGTCTGAATTACCCTTACCGAGGCGTCAGCGACGGATTTACCTCAGCTCTACGTAAACGTTTTATGGATGATGAATACGCCGGGATTGAAATCGAATCAAACCAAACTTTAATGAGTAATGCTGAATCTTTATCAAAACTCTGCCAGATATTAACTCTAACGCTAAAAACCTTGATTAAAAACTTTGCTTAAGGCTCTACTTGGCTGAACCTCCGCGAGGCGGGATCCACAGCGATGATCCAGCAAATAAAGAAAAAATACCTGAAACTTTGATAATGAATAGCAAGGAGCGTTATACTCTGCGGTTTTAAATAATGGTTTGAGCTTCTAATGGTTTCTAATGAAGCAGTGGATGCGGTCATTACCTGGGTCGATGGTAGTGATAAAGCGCACGCTGAAAAATTAACGAATTACTGCCTACAGCACGGCATCAAACGTTCAGCAGGTGCTGCACCTACTCGATTTAATGAGCGTGGGGAACTGAGTTACTGTGTGAGTTCTCTGCTGCGCTTTGCACCTTGGCTTAGAACCATTTATATTGTCACTGATAATCAAATTCCTCCTATTATCAAGCAATTGGAAGGAACTGCTCATGCAGCTAAGGTAAAACTTATTGATCATCGTGATATCTTCTACGGGTTTGAAAACTATTTACCCACTTTTAATAGCTTAACCATCGAAACCGTTTTATGGCGCATCCCGGGGCTCTCTGAGCAATTTATTTATTTTAATGATGATTTTTCGCTGATTCGTCCTGTGTTCCCAGAAGATTTCTTTCGTGATAATAAACTAGTCTTGCGTGGCGAATGGAGCGTTCAGTTTGAACAAAAATGGCATAATAAGGTAAAAAATTATTTCCTGAAAACCAGGCAAAACTGGGCAATAAATAACCCGCATCGAGCAGTACAAGAAAAAAGTGCGAGGCTAGCAGGTTTTCATAAGCGTTTTTTTCATCTCCCCCATGCACCCTATCCGGTTAAGAAAACAATTTTTGAACGTTGTTTTCAAGAAAATCCCCAATTACTATCCGAAAATTTAAGCCACCCTCTGCGTGATCTTAAACAATTTTGGCCCATTTCCTTGATTCAACATCAAGAAATTCAAAGGGGAAATGTCATTTTCGACTCTTCACTAAAAGTAATAACAGTAAACGGTGGCTTTCATTCCCTGGCTAAAATTAAGTCACGATTAGCGCGGGCAGACAAGAAAAATAATATTCCATTTATATGCCTACAAAGTATTGATGAAGCACCGGAGTCGACACAGAAATTATTATTTAACTGGCTTGATAATAAAATATACGGTAAATGAGCGTTTTATTACGCGGATTTTCTCTCTAGTTTGCGCCGTGAAAGCGGTTGGGCAGGCCTTGGCCCAACCTACACGATTATTTTACATAAACTGGTGGCGGTGGGGCATCGAATCGGTAGATTAGACCAAAAGCCACCTGACCTGTTTGGGGTGTGATTTTTGTAGATTTAGTGACCTGACCATTGGGATCATAAACAAAGCTGTAGACACTTCGATAAGTGATTGCACTAAAGTCAACCATCACAGAAAGTTTCTCTGTGAAAGCATGGCGAATTCCAGCCCCCCAGCGCAGGCCACTTTTTCTGGATCTAGAACTTTGTATTGATGGGTCTGCCCCTTCAAAGATTTCCACCCTACCATTGGCATAGCCAATACGGCCATAGAGTGTAGTATCGGGAGAAATAAGAAAGCCTGGCAATGCACTCACACCATAACTGTTTCTGATAGTGAATCTGTTTTTCTGGAAGTTCAGATTGAGATATTCATCATTGGTTAATTTATATTCGACTGAACTCAGCGTTCCATTGACTTCAGCTGCTATAAAAATTTGCTTATAGATATAACTAAATCCCGCAAAAATAGTACCAAAAAAACCTGCTCCTCCTAAACGTTGCTTGGCCACTACATCGAATGTCCCCAAGCGCTGGACATGTGCTTTTTGACTAAATCTTGCAGCTTCGGGACCAAAAGCACCGCCAACATAAAAACCAGAAAAACAGGGGTTTGCAGCTAACAAAGAGACTAGTCCAATTACATGTGTTTTCCTTAACATATGATTCCTTAATATATAATTAGCACCAATTGATTGTATTCTGTCCTAATCTTATTGTCTATTGGTCAAAATTAAGGAATTAGTTAATAAAGATTAAACTTGTTCGCAAAAAATGCTAGTTTAATTATTCACTTCAAATTTGAGAAAAATATGAGTCAAACCAAGCAATTACTCTCTTATGCCCGACATGGTGACTTTGCTCATCCTGGTGAGGTTGAAGCGATTCAGCTCGCTATGGCACCCATTCCCAAAAACAAGTCACAGCGTCTTCTTGATGTCGGCTGTGGTTTAGGCGGGACCGCACATTATTTGCAACAACGAAATTGGGGTGAAATTACTGGTATTGATTTGGATAATGAGCTCATACAGTATGCCAAAAAACATTATCCAGAAGTCTCTTTTGTTCAGGGCGATATTTTACAGGCGGAAATATCGCAAACCTTCAATGTCATTTATTGTTTTAGCTCTTTCTTTTGCTTTTCCTCGCAACAAAATGCGCTTCATCAATTTGCAGGTTTGGCAGACAAGGGATGCAATTTAATGATTTTTGATTATTCCCGTCCCCATGCCTCACCTCTTGAAAGTCCGTTTTCTTGGTCCAAAACTGCTTCGAGATTTCATCCTATTTATTTACCTGAATTAAAAGAACAACTCTCAGTAGCAGGCTGGCATTATAAAACGAGTTTAGACGTTAGTACTCAATTCGAACATTGGTATGTTCAATTGCTACACTATTTCGAGACCAAAAAAGAAGCGATCCTCTCACAGTTTGACCTGTCTTTGTTTAAGACAATGCGTGATAGTTATCACCAGCTACTAATCGATCTCAGAGAACAGAAAATTGGTGGAATTATTGTATACGCTACTCGATAATTATTGGTAAAGGGATCAGGTTCGTGAAACGCATCGTTATCTGCTGTGATGGTACATGGGATTCTCCCGATATAATATCAATGGCGTACCGGTAAAAACCAATGTCGCAAAGATTGCTGGCGCCGTTTTAACAACTAACACCGGCGTCAAGCAGATGATGTTTTATGAAATGGGGATTGATACTTCTGGAAGCCGATTAAATCGACTTATTGATGGCATTACTGGAAACGGTTTGTTTGAAACCCTGTTAAATGCCTACCGCTATCTTGTTCACAATTACGAAATTGGCGATGAGTTATTCTTTTTTGGCTTTAGTCGAGTTAGTCGAGGCGCTTTCACCGTAAGAACCTAGGCTAGAATGATTCGCAATTGCGGAATTCTTCGACCCAATGAAATTGATAAAATCGATCAGGCTTTCAAACTCTACAATTCACGCTCACCTGCATCACAGCCGCGACAGATTGAATCACTCTTTTTCGCGGAACTTATGCGGTAGAGGATATTATACCCCCCGTATTTAAGACCGATCGATCAAAAAATCGCAGACTCAAGAAAAGAAAGCTGTCAATCACTTCATTCCTCAGTACTAGAGCGATATTTAAATGATAAGACTTATCGTCCGAAAAACTTAATAGAGTACATGAAGCGACGAAATTTTAATGAAATCTAGTTCTATTGATTCAAGACTTTCGATTTACTTTAATTTAAATGTCTCAAGTAGTTCATCCTGACCATCAAGCCACATCTGGTCGGTCATTTTCTCTTGAATATCCATAGGTAAAATTTCCATTTTTTCCTTGAGATCTTTAAGAAAGAAACTTGAGCGAGTAGCGTACTGAAACAAACTCAGGACTTTAGGCAAATTAAAGTTAGCCTCTCTCTTTTTGGTCCATTCAGGTTCATCCGCATGGCGTAATAAGTCTTCTAATTGTGCTAGATAAAAAGCTGATTTGCTTGGAAATTGGTTCGTCTCTGGAAAATCTTTTTTAATTTCTTCAATAAAAAGGTCTTTCTTTTTCTTCAGCAAATCTAAGGTCTTCTTATCATTAAAAGGAACCTTCACTTCAAATAAAAGATAGATAAAAACCCCAGCTGATCGTCTTGGACTATCAAGTGTGGTATCTAAAACTGAACAACCCTCTTTGTTAACCTCAAGTAAATTTTGTTTACCTGCAAAATCGACTAGAAACCTTAACATATTGAGATGACCACAAAAAGCAGCCAGATGAAGAGCAGTCCCATTTGTTATGACTTCTCTTTCTTGTAATAATACATCCGAACCTTTTTCACTCAAATATTGCCGCATGAATTCAAGTTGGTTTTTTATTGCACCATTGATCGCTGGCGGTAATTTATCCATTTTTGTATTGGGTCGAGTGTTTCTAGGATCTCGAACAGCTCTATCATTTGGAGATCTTTGTTCATTTTTATTACGCATAACCTTTGCACATTAAAAATCCAGATGGCCAATATTAACTCATATTGACCAATCAATCAAATTTTAATGCCTAAAGTTATTAATGTTTTAAGGTTGCATCAGACTCAGAATCTGGAGTCAATTCATCGGTTTTAGCCTCTTTTTCTTTCGTTTTGAAAATTCCTTCACTCATAGATTGAACCAAAGGGCTTTTCTTAGAGAGTTTCCCGCTGGCTTGAGGATTTATATCGGAATCAACCGATGAAGACTGAAAGGAGCTTTCTTTAATTAATTGGCCTTCGGCTTGAGAACTTAGTCCTGAACTAGCTGACTGAGCAGAGGTCGTTGTTGGAGAGACAACCTCTTCCTTGTTTTTATTTAAATAAGACTTTGGCTTTTCTTTTCCCTTCTCCGTTTCTTTTTCATATTCTTCAGACGCTGATTCAACCTCTTCAAGCTCTGCTCCGTAGCCACTAAATTCATCTACCTCGATTTCGCTATCTTCGAGCTCTGAATCACTCAACTCTTCAACGTTTTGAACAAGCGCTTCATAGACATTGGTACTTTCAAATTCAGCTATGTTTGCGGATGATAGTTTCTTCTCTTCTTCTTTTACCAGAGATTTCAAAGTTTCTGGGAAATACTTTTCTAACTCTTTTTGACTCACCGTTTCAGGAAAATCGATTTGTATTACCGATGTTTCGCTAAGCTCTGTAGTAGCCACATATTCATCCGTATAATTCGCTATAAAATGCTCACCACTCACTGCTTGGGTCTGAATAAGCTGAGACCACAATCGATTTTCACGAACTTTGAGATAATCAAGCATTTCCTTTTCAAAGGTCGGAAGGTCATCTTCTTTGATTTGAACAGAAATACCTTTATATTTATAAAAACCGGATTGAGTATATTTATCTAAACTAGAATACATTTCTGCAAACTTAGCTGCTTCTGTTTTGCTATAGAACAAGACCCCTGTTTCAATTACAGACGAATCCTCGTCCGTTGCTAACCACAATTTAGCATAGGGTAATTCAGGGTGCCCATCGAGTGTTCCTGCAAGTTTTTTCTGCTTAAGTAAATCAATGTCTTCATAAAAAGAACAACCTTTATTTTTTCCTACATTTCCTATACCTGTATGGGCTTGTTTTAAAATGTGCATACTAAAATTGAGCAAACTCATACTCTGAGTCAACATACCTTTGCTCATGCCAGCAGTCGCAATAGTTAGCAGTGGAGCGGCTTTCAATACTTTCGCAGAAATTGACAACACATCTTTTGGTTCCACTTCTCTAAATTTCTGACGATTGGTATTTTGCTGGAGCCAATCATTTCTTACATACACCTGTATCAACTTCATTGCATTCACCTCTATCTATACTTTATAAGTACAATATAGTCTCAATTTGTTAAGATATTATTAACTGTGTTTAAATAAAATTGCAGTTGATTATAAAGTGAATGGAAAATTAATGACCTTGCTTGTTAAAAGAGATAGGCTGATGAATAAAAAAGATATATTGAAAAAACAGAAAATGCTTTTTAGCTCCTTTCGGACAACCATTCTTAATTAGAGCTAATCAAGGGCTTGCATTTTAAATAAATGGGAGACTTCCCAGGCATGAAAGTTAATCCAAACAAAAGGATCTTCCGACCATCGATACCTTTCGGACTAAATAATTTCACGCCCAAAATGTGAATTCAACTGAAAATTTTAACTTGTTATACCGATATGAATATCAATTTCATCCCCGCGATATCGCTCAAAATCAGAAATAAAATTACGTGTATACTCAACACGCGATTCAAAAAAAGACCAAATCCTCAACCAAATTTCGATAACAGTTTTAGGCATTTCCCCCTTCCCACTAAAAACTAAATAGTTACCCGCTTGAATGATGACAGTCGAAAACTCAGGTGATATTTGCCAAGACTTCACAGGAATCCCAACGGTGACTTTATAATACCCTGTCGCATCAAAATCATAATCGGAATACACCCCAAATACCTCTGAGAATTCCTTCGAACCAGATAGGTTATGCACAACCCCTCCAAAATCCTCCCAAAGCTTAGGCAACTTTGCCGTACTCTGATTAAACTCCTCACTGTTTTTAGTCCGCACACTTAAACCAGAAACAATAAAGCTTTTAAGAGTTGCTAATTTAGGCTCACTAAACGACATATCGATGACTCCTTTTAAATACTGAGGACGATATATTAATCTTTCACTATGACAGATTTTGTCAGTATGCTTTTTTTTAAAATGCGTTATTATTCATTTAATTAGAGAATGTTATTTGAGATGAGACTGTGGTTTAAAGCGCTTATCTGAAATCTCTTCAGATATAAAAGCCTTAATTATTTTTATTTTTCATAATATAGATACAATCCGCATTCATCTAAAGTAAGAAGGAGGGAAATTTCATAGCGCTCTGCAAATATCGCATACCATAATTCGCGCAAAAGAAAATTGCTTATCGTCTACCAAACCTATTGATACAAACTATAGGGTTTGATTGGACGACAGTGATAGTATAATTACTTCAAACTCTTTTAAATGAGGCGCTGTTTTTGATTTTAAGATTGCTTTTTTGAAAGCTCTGGACACATGCACTTCTCGATGTTTGCTCCTAAAAAACCATCTTAACCAAACTTTCTTTCTTCCGAAATTCATTTGAAAAGTTTTAAGCAGATATAAGGCTTTGGAGTATAAAATTAATTGTTTTTTAGTACTAAGACAAATTGAATAACAGTTTCGAAGAATGTGAGTTTTAAACGGAAAAGTTGTGCGGTGGCTTTGAAAAATAGTATCTGCTTTTTTCTTCGCTTCAGTAACTTGCAGGGATTAGCAAAAAAACACTTAAGTTTAAATTAAAATGAATCGGCAATCTATCATCGTCAATTGAAATACGTTGTCTATCATCTTTATGGAAAAGGCTAAGTTTGTATCAGAAATTGATTAAATTACACTCAATAATAGTTGTTGATGAAAAAGACCGTATAAGCCGAGTTATAATAGGAAAACCAAAGACCATCAAAAAGGCATGTATCGTGCAGAATAAATCATTCAACTGTTACCTCATCGGCGATGATAATATCACTCTTGAGTGTGCCTCATTGATACGTGCAAAAAACCACCATATTTTGGGAATAATATCCTCCTCTCGAAAAATTAAAAAATGGTGCAGCCTTAATTCTATTCCTTCTGTTAGAAGTCTTAAAGATTTCGAAACACATTGTTTAAATAACCCTTGTGATTATTTGTTCAGTATCGCCAATGGGACAATTCTTAAGCCTAAAATACTTAATTATCCCCGCATCGCTGCCATTAATTATCATAACAGCCCCTTGCCTAAGTATGCTGGATTATATGCAACCACCTGGGCACTTCTTAATAAAGAAAAAGAACATGCGATCACCTGGCACATCATGTGCGAACAGGTTGATGCGGGTGAGATTTTAAAGCAACCTCGATTTAGCATTAATGAAGATGAAACGGCATTGAGCTTAAACCTAAAATGCTATGAACATGCAGTTAAAGCCTTTAACGAATTAATTGATGAACTTTCATCAAACACTACAGCCTTATTGAAGCAAGATCTCTCTACACGCTCCTACTATGGTTTAAAAAATAAACCTGAATCTTATGGTTTTATTTCATGGAACAATACGGCTGAAGCAATTGATACGCTATGTCGGGCATTGACCTTTGGAGAGTATAAAAATGAATTAGTTACCCCAAAGGTACTCCTACACGATGAAATTATGATTGTTAAAGCATATAGAAAACTAGGGATTTCATCAGGAAGAGAATCAGGAACCATCGTACACTGTTCTGCCACAGACTTACAAATTGCGACACTTACAACAGATATAGTTTTTTACGAGTTAATGAGCCTAAGCGGCGAAGTACTCCCCATAGAGTCTATTATTAAACAAAAGAGTATATCGGTCGGACAAGTTCTTACTGAACTGACGCCTCATCACATCCAGGAGTTAACTAATAATCCTGTGTTATATCAGCCCAATAAAGAAAAATTTTGGGTGAAAGAACTCCTAAAATCTGTCCACGGTGGCGTTTCGTTTTTATCTCATCTTTACAAAACTAATGATTCGACAATAAAAAAAGTAATCTTGCCTAATCATTTGCTCAGCCAAATAAACCAATATGCGCATGAACATTCTATCTTAGCCCAATCTATTCTTGTCGGACTGGTACTGACTTATATTTACCGTCTTAACAACTATAACAATTTCACGCTCGATTATACTCCCGTCTCTAACAAGAATGAAAACAAACTTCATGGATTAATAAGTAGGCATATCCCCTTAACATCACACTTTGACAGCTCGAGTAGTTTTCGTGAGGTATTATTTTTTATTCACAAAGAACAGGAGCGTCTCATTCCAAATGATAGCTACTGTAAAGATATTTTAGTTCGCTATCCTGAACTACATGGCATAGCAGAGGAAATCGATATCAGTATTACTATTGCTGATCCCATAGCGCCTCTTGTATCGAAATGTTGCAAAAAATTAAATTTCTATATCGCCGAAGATGGCTCTTCCGTCACCATTGATAACAAAACTAACTATAAAGATTGGGAAGAATCATATAGTTTTTTTAATTTTATGGAAGAACATCTGCTCGTTTTATTAGAAGATGCTATCCATGATCATGACAAGAGACTGTTTGAATTGTCTATTATTGGAAGAAATGAAAAAGACTGTCTTTTGTTTCAATGGAATAAGACCGAACAATCTTATGATCTCAGTCGCCTACTTCATCAAGCCATCGAAACTCAAGTTACCAATGTTCCTCAGGCAATCGCCGCAAGGTTCAATGGACATACACTCACTTATAAGACACTTCATGAACAATCTAATCAGCTCGCCCATTGTTTGATATCTCACGGCATTAAACCGAATGACATAGTAGGCATTTATATTCACCGAAGCATGTATATGTTAATAAGCATCCTTGGTGTTTTAAAAGCAGGAGCTGCCTATTTACCTCTAGATCCTACTTATCCCGATAAACGGATTAATTATATGCTTCACAATAGTGGATCACCGCTTCTATTGACACATGAGTCTCTCGCTGACAAAGGATTCCAGGGATTTGAAGGCAAAATCATCGATGTAGAAACCATCTTACAATCTCAAGAATTTAATACTGAGCTACCGGACATAAAAACCCAACCATCCGATTTAGCCTATATCATATATACCTCTGGCACAACAGGAACCCCAAAAGGGGTATGTGTTTCTCATAAAGCCGCCTGTAACCATATGACATGGATGAAAAGCGCTTACAATTTTACTCAGAAAGATATTTTTTTACAAAAAACACCCTTCTCGTTTGATGCTTCAGTTTGGGAATTTTTTATGCCTTTATGGGTTGGTGGCACCCTAGTGATAGCGCCTGTGCATGCACACAAAAGCCCCACCGAGTTGATTGAGCTAGTCATCAAAAATAAAGTAACAATACTCCAACTCGTTCCCCCCATGTTAAGAGAGATAACCTTAACGCCAAGATTTGTTTCTTGCACCTCCCTAAAACAGGTCTTTTGTGGTGGTGAAATATTATTACCAGAAATTATTCATTCTTTTTATGAACAGTGCGCGTCCCCATGTGCGTTGCATAATTTGTATGGCCCGACGGAAGCAACGATTGATTCGCTGACTTATACATGCTCGCCTAAAGATGCAGATTATCCAATTAACCGAATAGGAAAGCCTATTTCGAATATGAAAGCTTATATATTGGATAGGTGCTTGCAATTAGTCCCTACAGGTATACTAGGAGAACTCTATCTCTCCGGCGAGGGATTAGCAGATGGCTACCTCAATAATGAGGTCTTAACCCAACAAAAATTTCTGCCCAATCCTTTTGAGAATCTTAAAGATAAGCGCCTCTATAAAACAGGGGATTTAGTAAAATGGCAATCTAAGGGTATTATCGAATATCATGAACGAGAAGACAGTCAGGTCAAAATACGAGGATTTCGAATAGAAATCAGTGAAATAGAATCATGCCTGGATAAAATAGCATGTATTTATCAATGCCTCGTAAAACCAGAAAATATAAATAACACAGGTCTTTCTTTATCTGCCTTTCTTGTCCTTGTTGATAATAACCCCATAACGGCAACAGAGATTCGAAACTTTTTAAAGCATGAGCTTCCTGACTATATGATCCCCTCTCGATTTTTTGTAGTCGAAAAATTATTGATAACATCCAATGGAAAACTAGATAGAAAACATGATCTAACGCCCATAAAGCAACTTTATTTAAGCAAAGAACATCTTCCTCCTCAAAATGAGGTTGAGAATAAATTACATAGCATTTGGTGCTCAGTAATGAATTTAGATGATATAGGTATCTATGATAATTTCTTTGAAATAGGAGGGCATTCCCTCGTTGCAATGAGCATTATAACTCAGATTCAAGACCAGTTTAAAATCGATATAAGCATGAGCCTCTTATTTAATCATCCCACGATTCATTCTTTGGCTCTTGAAATAGAACAATCACTGCTAGCAACAAATAATGAATATAAAGAATTATCATTCTCTGATCGGATTATTGTGCCAATTAGGCGAACGGGTATACGAACCCCCATATTTTTTATTCATCCCATAGGAGGAAGTATCTTTTGGTATAAGGACTTAGAAAAATACCTTGATGAAGATTTCCCCCTATATGGTCTACAAGATCCCGGATTGGAACATCAAGATTTATTGTTTAATAACATTGAGCAGATGGCAGGTTCTTATATTAAAGCGATTCAAACCATTCAACCCAAAGGCCCCTATTTAATTGGAGGTGCCTCGTTTGGAAGCACTATTGCTATAGAAATAGCTAAGCAACTTCAAAACATGAATGAGAATATAAAAGCCATTATCTCACTTGACGGATGGGCAGAATACCCTGCACTTCAAAGAAATGAAGACTATTTCAAAGAATTGATGCGAGAACAAAATGCGCGCATCCTAGAACAACATCTGAAATATCAAATATCTAATTCAGAGGCCTTATTAGAGTTACAATGGCATAGAGAAAAAATGTTGATGCACTATAAGCTCCCTCATCTTAAATGTCATTTGATGTTATTTAAAGCAGAAATCTTAACCGAAATTTTTAATTATGACGCCCCATTAAATTGGTGGGAAAACGTCATCTCCGGGAACATTCTATGTCATTTAGTACCGGGCGACCATGAGAGTATGTTTTCAGAACCTAATATCCGTATTTTAGCTAAGAAATTGAATGAAAGTTTAAACTCCCTAAATACTGTGCTATAGAATAATAATCTGATAAGTTGAAAATTTATCCAACCTCATGGACGTTGACGAAATGACATCTATTGATGAGCAAGCTTTAACAATGCTAATCCAAATGGTTCAAAAATCCATTTTATTAGTAAATAGTGACTATACAATCCAAAACTTAAATAGCGCTGCAGAACAACAACTCGCTCTTGCAAAAAATAAAGTGATAGGAACCTCCTTAAAAGAGCTATGCACCCAAGAAGAGCTCGATCAATTAACCACCACGGGTCTTGTAACAATTAATCTTAAATCAAAACACCAGCTCTGCTATGCAATAATTGTTCAGGACGCTCGCAAAACAAACCCTATTTCCAATCTCAACGATCGTCAATATCTGGATATTATCATTTCTCAAATTCCAGTAAGTGTATACTGGATGAACAAAGATTATATCTATCAAGGATGTAGCAATAACATGGCGAAGCTTCTTAATTTAGGCTCTCGTCAAGAGATAGTCGGTAAAACTTATAAGGATTTATACGACCAAAAGTCTACTGATTCTTATATAAAATCGGATAGAAAGGTCATCGAACAGGGACTATCAGTGAATCTAGAAGAGCCCCTATACCAACCTGATGGAAGTAAATTAGTTTATCTATCCAAAAAAGTGCCCTTACGTGATGAGCGTGGCCACGTTATTGGCATGCTTGGTATTTCAACGGAAATAACAGAACGTAAAAAAATGGAAGATGAGCTTAAGTTAGCTAAGGACGCAGCTGAGGCTGGCGACCGGGCAAAAACTGAGTTTCTGGCAAATATGCGCCATGATATTCGTACTCCACTTTCAGGAATAGTGGGATTTTCAGAAATTTTGAAAACAGAATCAAAAGAGCTACACACAAAAGAGTATGCTGATAACCTTATTGCCTCAAGCTATGCCCTGCTTGACCTAATGGATGAGGTTTTAGAGGCAGTAAGAGTCAGTTCAGGAGAAATCCCAAAACTTAAGCGTAAATTTGATTTTAATTCCTTGCTAGCTAAAGTGATTGATTTACATAAAGCAAAAGCTTCTGAAAAGAAAGTTCTCTTGAATGCGATTATTGATAAAAAATTACCCCGCTTTGTGATTGGGGATAAAATTCGTATACAGCGAATTATCTCAGAACTGATTGGCAATGCCCTCAATTTTACTCAAAAAGGCCATGTCACACTAACCGTAGAACTCGCTAAAATTCAAAAACGGGATTTAATTGTTCGAATTAAAGTTTCTGATTCAGGGATAGGCATTGCCAAGGACAAACAACAAGACATTTATCTCCAGTTTAAAAGACTTATTCCTTCTTATGAAGGACTTTATAAGGGAACAGGTTTAGGGTTGTACGTCGTTAAGCAATTTATTGATGAGTTAAATGGTGAAATTTATGTAAAAAGCAAGATTGGAGAAGGCACCTCTTTCACTTGCTTAATTCCTCTTCAAGAATCTCTTCTTGATGATAGTGATGGAATTGATGAAGAGGAATCAGATTTTGAAGGTAAGCCTTATTTAATAACACCCTCTCCTCAAATAAGTCACCATCCGAATTTAGCTAAACGAAACAAAGTACTCGTTGTAGAAGACAATCCTATCGCTCAAAAAGTCGCAAGAACTTTACTTAACTCAATGGACTGTCACGTAGAGCTAGCCAGTTCAGGCCAGGAAGCGATTGAAAAAATAAAGCAAAATCACTACGACCTTATCTTTATGGATATAGGTCTTGGCGCAGGTGCAGATGGCTATGAGGTCACCCGACAAATTCGAAAACAAGAAACAGACAATGAACATACCCCTATCGTAGCCTTAACGGCTCATGCTGCAGAAGAAAACAAACAATCTTGTATTGAAGCAGGTATGGATGCTGTTTTATCAAAACCAATTACTAAAACTCATGCGTCTAATATCTTAAATCACTTTATTAGAAATCCTGAAGGTGTTAAACGAGAAAAAATAGAACAAGCTAAACTCGACTTACCCGATACCGAAGCAGAGCTATTTGCACTTAAACAATTTCCTCTCTTAGAAGTTGAACAAACCTTAAAAAACTTAGGCAATAAATCAGTATTTATTGAGCTCTTGCAAGATTTAATTAATGTGAGCATCCCTCAAGACCTCCCTCGAATGAAAGACGCTTTTGCAGCTAAAGACTATGAACAAGTTGAAAAGTTAGCTCATAAAATGAAAGGTGGTGCTGTCTATGTAGGGACTATTCGTATGAAATATGCCTGCCAATACCTAGAACGTTATTGGAAATCAGGTCAACGAGAATTGTTTGAAAAACTGTACGAACAAGCTGTTTCAGTCCTTGAAGAGACAGTTACTTTTATCGAACATTGGCTCACATTACACTATGAGTCTCTTTAAGGGTTAAAATGTTTATACGAGTGCCACCGCAATTTTTTTATTTTTTTCAACTCTTGCTTTAAACAATAATAAAAAGAAATAGCGGAATATATTTATTCAGGTTTAGTGGTTAGACAATAAAGGAATAGAGGTGTAATATTTGGTGTAAATTTTTTACTCTTTTGTCTATGAAAATTCTGTTTATTCCTGGTTTGCTCTGCACTTCTGAAGTTTGGGGTGGTTTAAATTTGTTACGTAATGATTTTGATTGCTTTGATGCAGATGTTTCGAGAAATAACTCAATCTTTGGAATGTCCGAAGATACAATTAGTATGATTGCGCAAGAGGCAGAAAATAGCATTGTTGCAATCGGTATATCTATGGGTGGATATGTGGCTTTGAATTTGGCATTACAGCACATTAGACAAATAAAAATGTTAGTACTCATAAATACTTCTAGCCATGCAGTTGCTCCAGAAACTGTGTCAAATCGTTTAGAAATGATTGAGTATGTGAAAGAAGGGCGATTTTCAGAGGTCTTAAAGTCCTCTAAGGGATATTGTTTCTTTAAAACAAGCAAAGAGACTGATGAGCTGGAAATCAGAATGGGGATCAGTGTTGGGGCTGATGCTTATATAAATCAACAGACAGCGATAATATCCAGAGAGGATTTAACCAATAGATTGCAAGAAATAAATATACAAACATTGATTATTTCGGGTAAAAATGATCAGATTTTACCTGTTGAAGATTCGTATGAAATGTTTGATTTAATAACAGATTCCAAACTTGTAGCCTATAGTAATTGCGGGCATCTATCTACATTGGAAGGCAAAAATATTTACAATGATGTTTCAGGTTTTATTAAAAATGACTTTCCAAGTAATAGATAAAGTTCAGTTATACGAAAAATCAAAATGTCACGAATTTGATGACATAATTGAAATAGAACTCTATAAATTATTTATAGAGTTATGTCATAATCTCGGTGTCACATATATGTCTTATACCTTTGATTATATGAATAAAATTCGGTACAGCTTTAGAAGTGATCCGCTATGGGCGAAGACATATGATAATGAAAAATACAATGGCTTACCTTTAATTGAGCAATGTCCATTAGACATATTTTCACGTCAAAGTAAGAATTTAATTTTGGTTTGGGATGATTTTGTGTCAAGAGAACAACCGCGTGTATATCGAGAAATAATGGGAATGAGGACAGATATTGGTTTATGTCATGGAATAACTTTATCGACCTATTTTGGCAAACATCACGATGCTATTGCTGTGGCTTCAGAGGAATATCGAGATAACCTAGCAATGCGAATTTTATTAAATAATAAGAAAAATGTCTTAACGAAATTTTTGCTGTCTTGTAGAAAAAAAATAATAACTCATTATTTGATGGGGGAATAATGGCGGCAGAAACTGCGATCTTATCAGATCAGGCTTCTCGACTGAAAAAACTTAGATTGTATTTGGGGCTAACTAGGAAAAATTTTGAAATAAAATTTGGGATCAGTCGGCATACTCTAAGAGCGTGGGAGATAGGGGAAAAAAGGTTCACTGACAATGCAATTAAGAGAGTAGTGGATTTATTAAATAGTAATGGTATCAATTGCAGCTTTGAATGGTTTTTAAGTGGAATGGGTGAGTCTCCCATCATGCTTAAAGAGTCAATTGACTATGCATCATCGATTGATTTTGATCCTGTCAATGAGAAGACATTGAATGAAGTTTTATTTTTTAAGCAAAATAATCCAGGATTGGAGGTCTTAGTTGTGGGCGACAATCGCTTTGAACCGTTAGCCCATATAGGTGATTATATTGGTTTAAAGCAGGTAGATGTAAAAGAGTTGGATTTATATTTACAGAGTCTTGCTTATGTGAGGTGTGTAGAAGGAGAAAAATTTTTATCAATCATTACTAAGACTAATACAGATTACATATTTGAGTCTTTAGATAAACAAAATAGTGTAGGTTTAGAGGTAGTTGAGTTTATAAAAATCATTGTTTGGTTTAAGAAGTTAATGTGTGAAGAAAACTAGCCTTATAGTCCTGCTCAGTTCCATGGGAACTGTTTTTGAATGGTATGATTTTACCATTTATGTTTATCTGTCTAAGGTAATGTCAGACCTATTTTTTCCTAATAATGATCAACGTGTCTCGTTTTTGTTATATTTCACTGTCTTTATATTAAGTTACTTAATTCGACCACTTGGTGGAATTTTATTTGGTTATATTGGAGATAGATACGGTAGAAAAAAAGTGTTATTTATAACTCTGCTTACTATGACCGTATCTACTCTGTTTATGGGGCTAATACCAACGTATCAGGAAATAGGAGTTCTCGCTCCATTAGCAATTTTAATACTTAGGCTTGCTCAAGGTTTATCTGTCGGTGGTGAAGGTATTGGCGCAACAACATTAATAATTGAGTCCTGTGAAAAAGGCAAAAGCTTCCTAACATCTATTATATGGGCATCTTCAGGGGTTGGGATACTAATTGCATCACTTGTGGCAACCTCTCTTTTTCTTATTTTTGATAGTAATCAAATGTTAACCTTTGGTTGGAGAATGATCCTTCCTCGAAAACCCGTACACCAACATTAAGCCACTAACCCAAACTCAGTCGGTGTTTGATATCCGAGA
>NZ_LNXY01000019.1 GCF_001467585.1 Legionella drozanskii LLAP-1 | reverse complement strand
TCCTCCAAGGCAAAAATTGGCTCTAGCGGCCTAATCCTCTACTTTTAGATTCAGTTAAAAATGGGGGGATTACCATTGTTATTAAAAGTATGATCTCTTTAAAAAACAACCTTTGTAAAAACTTTTTAAAATTCCGTTCTTATCGCGATATTGTACAGCCATACTGTTGTTTTCTGTTCCAGGCCAGCCTTCCCACCCGTTTTCCCCTATGAACCTGTCTTTTCCAACATTATGGTACTTAGTTGAAGATACAACTCTTTTATTATTGTCATAAACGAAAATTGAACCATTAAAATCTAGGACTAAAAAATAAATTTGGTCGTCTTCCTCTTTGCACAGGTATGTTTTTTGGAAAAACTCTTGCCATAAGAAATTTGCTACTATCAAAAAAATCCCAAACGTAGTAACAGTTTTTACATATTTTAGGATCATTCCATTCCTGAAAGCCTCCCTAAGGGTAATATTTTTTACTGGATCCGAGGCCTTACATATTATATCAATCCAATGCGTTGTTTTGACGACAAATAAGAAAATCAAAAATAATATGGCAAAAGTGATAATAAAAATTAATACACTACCGAAAAATCCGCTTAAAAATGGTAAATTGGAATCAACGACATAAGATAAAGAATAAATAAGAGTAATTAAAGATAATATAATACCCAACATTATTACTACCAACCCTATAGTAGATAACATAATAATTAGCCCAGATAATTCAAAGTATATATGAATTGATTAAAATATTTTGTATTGGTTGATAGCTTAAGTCGAGTAACCACCCTTCATTGCTGAAGGGCAGTCCTCTAAGAACGCAGCATGCGACTTTCACCGCACTGCGCTCAAGCCCTCATAAGGCTGAATAACTTTCAACCCGGCATACTTTGAGTTTTCAGTAACGTTTTCCCTGGTTTTGCGCTCTTTTGCTCTTTTCTGGAAGTATTCCTTGAATTGAGGGTCAAAAGGATTCGCATTGGCCAGAATTTTCCTGTGCCGTCGGATGAGTGTCTCTGATGCATTCTTCAGATAGAGTTGCTTTTTGTTGCCTTCTTTATCTTTGATTGTGCAGTAGAAACGCCAACGATCTAGGCCTACTTGAGTATAGTATCGACGGATAATCCATCGTTTACCTTTGCGCGGGTGCCTTTTTAAACCCCAGCGCTTAAGTGCCAAGAAAATTTCTGAGTCAATTTTGGAAAATATTCGAGAGGACACTGACCCTCTATAATAATTTGTCCATCCGGTTATCTTCTGATTCAACCGATAGATTAACTGATCGGTTGGTAGTGCCGCACCTTTCTTAATGATCTCCTTGATTTCCCCTAGAAATGACTTTACATTGGCTTTGGATGGTTTTATTAACAGTTTTCCATTCCCATACTTTCGTACATTAAAGCCAAGGAAGTTAAATCCTTCTTCTATTGGGGTAACCCGTGTTTTCTCTTTTGAAAGCTCCAGGCCAACATCACCTAGTGCTTCTACTAAGATAGGAATTACTTGGGGGTAAGACGGGATACGTGTGCGAATAGGTCACTTCCAGGTTTCAATGCCATTAAAACCCTTGCTGTATATGTGTTGTAGGCTTTGTTAATAGAAAATAGTTGTATATCCAAAAAGACACTAATTTTCTTTATTTTTGTTCGGTTTTAGTACGATTAATATCAACTAATTTAGTAATTAAACAAATTGATAGATTTTCAATAAAAACAACTTATTGCCCATGCACAGCAGGGGTTATAGGCCGTTTGAAATTTGAAAAGTCCTATTTTGCCACGTATCCTTACTTCCCCCCTAGCCAATAAATCGATTTTTTTATTGGCTATTAAATTTTGTATAACCTTATGTAAATTTAGACATTCTTTGTCATAATAAAATTCATATTTTCCAATCAAATTGATATGTTGCCAGGCTACGGGAGATAATCGAATAATTTTCAACCATT
>NZ_LNXY01000018.1 GCF_001467585.1 Legionella drozanskii LLAP-1 | reverse complement strand
AGGAACTCGCCCCGTCGGCGTGATGCGTATTCTACTCATCCTCACTTCCTTGTCAAACACTTTTTGCATTTTTTAAAAAGTATTTTTGGTCAGCCTGCTTTTTGTAAACGCACCTTGGCTATTCTTCGTTTTCCAACTTGGAGGATATGAGAAGACCCGGCGGCGAGGCTCATCGTTGTATCTGTGATTCGCTCACCGTCGAGTTTTACTGCACCTTGATTAATTAATCTTATAGACTCTGATGTACTTTTAGTCAAGTCGAGCTGTTTTAGGAGTTGTGCGATTGTCGTATTTTCATCATAGATCACCGCTTGCTCAACTAAGTCCTCAGGAATTTCGCCTTTTTGAAAGCGCTCGATAAAACTTTGGTGAGCTGCTTCAGCTTGTTCTATATTATGAAAACGTGTGATTATCTCTTTTGCAAATTCGATTTTTACGTCACGTGGATTAAGTCCTTCAGCTACGGCTTTTTTCATTGTTTCAATTTCTTTTCCCGATTTGAAACTGAGTAAATTGATATAACGCCACATTAACTCATCAGAGACCGACATCAGCTTTCCGAACATCGATTCGGCGGACTCACTAATACCTATATAATTGTTTAAAGATTTGGACATTTTCTTGATGCCATCGAGTCCTTCAATTAAAGGAGTCATCATGATCACCTGGGGTTCATGGCCAAAATGCTTCTGCAATTCCCGCCCCATCAGAAGATTAAATTTTTGATCAGTCCCTCCTAATTCAACATCTGCTTTTAATGCGACTGAATCATAGCCTTGAACAAGTGGATAAAGAAATTCGTGAATAGCAATCGGTTGGCCCGAACTATAGCGCTTGCTGAAATCATCTCTTTCTAACATTCTCGCAACCGTGTAAGTCCCTGCCAAACGAATCAGATCGGCAGCGCTCTTATTTCCCATCCATTCGGAGTTAAACTTTATAATCGTTTTTTCTTGATCAAGAATTTTGAAAACCTGCTCCTGATAAGTTTTGGCATTTTCAATAATTTCTTCTTGGCTCAGTGGCCTGCGGGTCACGTTTTTTCCTGTGGGGTCACCAATCATGGCTGTAAAATCGCCGATAAGAAAAATGACTTTATGGCCAAAGTGCTGAAACTGCCTGAGCTTATTAAGTAGTACAGTATGACCCAAATGAAGATCTGGGGCTGTTGGATCAAAACCAGCTTTGATGATTAAAGGCTTACCTTTGGATAATTTTTGTTCTAACCCTTGCTCCGGTAATATTTCTTCACATCCCCGTTGTAATTCATTACATACTGATTCATCAATTATCATGACAACAAAACCTTAATTTTAATGATTGACCTAACATCTTACAGCGAGTATCTTAGCCCGGTTATTCTATTCTCGCTAGAGGATAGAGCGAAGTTTGAAAACTTCTAGGTGGTAATGACTTAGTCTTGGCTGTTTCATCAATCAATAGATTGGGTTGAAGTACCTTAACTTAGTGGTCAGAACCAGACGATGACTGTAATTATTTGTAATATTTCGTGTCGATTTAGCCACGATAAAACGCTCAGATTTAATCTAAGCGGGTGCGCACGTGGAAGATGTACGAAACATCTAAAGTACATTATAACTGCTCGAGAAAATTCAAAAGCAGAATGTACTTTCAAATTAATTACTCAATATTTTGAGGGATGTAATCAGTTCGTTAGAATGGCTGCCCGAAAAGTATTTTTTACCGCTGCGCAGCGATAAAAAATAAGTTTCTTTGGGTAGTTAATATAGTAGAGTAGAATTGACGACTGACCAAAATAAACAGCATTCATCCAGGATGACAGTAGTAAAGGCAAAACATGGATCAACGACCCAATGTCTCAGTAGATAATTCAACTAAGCCATCTAAACTGATGGCTCTAATTGCATTGGTAATTGCATTTGCCCTACCTTTTATTTTAGTAAAATCGTTTTCACACAAGCAAAAAATAAGCTATAACAGCGAACAAGCTCTGCTTCCACCCCCATCACTAACAACCCCTTCAACAAAGCTGCAACGATTAACCAAGCGTCAATCAGCACCTGCTACCAAGAGCTCAGTAGGATCAGCCAAGGCTTCTGCAACTAAGACCCCAAGTGTAGCTCCTTTAAAAGAGACCAAACCGCAGGTCACTGCTACACCAAGACCAACTGAAGTTAAACCACAGCCTGCACCCGTCGCCTCAGCACCGCGCCCTAAGGAGAAGGAAAATGAATTAAAAACGATTAAAACTCGGCCAGGTGATTCACTTGCAGCTGTATTTAATCGGCTAGGCCTACCGTCTCAAACCTTGCACACTATTATGCGTGAAAATCCAAGCACTAAAAGCTTAGCAAGATTAAAACCTAATCAACAACTGCAATTCTTGATAAAAAATCGTACGCTGGAAAAAATGATTGCCCCTTTATCGAGCACTCAATTTATTGTCGTCAATCGAGAAGGTCGACATTATCGAAGTAAAATAAATTCCTATAAAGTGACTCAACAGAATCAGTATATTACAGCGACGGTGCGTGGTTCATTATATGGCACAGCCAAAAGCCATAACGTGCCTTATAAATTAATGCAGCAAATGACGGAGATATTTGCTTGGGATATCAATTTTGCGAAAGATGTGCGTGCAGGGGACCAGTTCACTATTATCTACAAAGCTCTATTTGTTGAAGACAAATTAGTAGGAACAGGCGACATTGTGGCAGTGAGCTATAAAAATCGTCGTGGTAAAACGTTTCAAGCTGTCTTGCATACTAGTCGAGGGGGTCGTTCTGATTACTACAGCCCTCAAGGCAGCAGCTTAAAAAATGCGTTCACTCGCTACCCCCTTCGATTTAGCCATATCAGCTCTACGTTTAGCTTATCTAGATATCACCCCATTCTTCGTTATAGAAGACCGCATAAAGGGGTGGATCTTGCTGCACCAATCGGGACACCTATTGTAGCAACTGGGGACGGTCGCATTGAAATTATTGGGCGTCAAAGTGGTTACGGCAATATGATTAAAATAAAGCATAATAAAACCTATAGCTCTATCTATGGGCATATGTTGAGATTTCAGAAAGGCTTATATAAAGGTAGTGTAGTCAAGCGGGGACAGGTTATTGGTTATGTCGGCCAAACTGGTTTAGCGTCAGGCCCGCATTGTCATTATGAATTCCACATCAATAACCAACCAAAAAATCCAACTACAGTTAATTTGCCTAGAGGCGATTCGGTACCATCCAGAGAACTAGCTCATTTTAAAGCAAACACCAATACCCTACTCACCCAACTGAAATTGTATGAGACGGGGCGCTTAACAAATCCAAATAAGAAAAATACTAAACTCGGTTAGGCCGAGAGTAAGTAATTTATAGCCCCATTATACGAGCCCGCAGTTAGCCCCTAGCAGTTAAGCTTCGCTTAATTTTTCTATGTTACTATCACTACCTTTGCATTTTATTTGGTGATTATGATGACTTTTCTTGGTCCTTTTTGGTGTCAACGTGATAGAGCATGGGTACGTTTTAATATTGATCAGGGCAGGGCTAGGGCCGAAATTTTTCAAGGAGATAGTACAATTTCAACCTGGCAATCGGTTGACCATGGAAGTTGGCCCACGAGTTATGGCCATGATCTGGAGGGACAAGAGATTTTCTACTCTTTAAAAAATGGTGTGCTTTATAGTACTGAAGGAAAAGCAAGCCGATGGGAGCCAGAAGAGTTTCAAGCCAACTATTATCTCGTAGATGGCTGGTCTTCCTATAATATTTCAGCAGAGAAAAGAAAAACCGGTTTTGATCCATTCACCGATTATCAGAAAGATGCAAGGCCATTAGCTCCTTATCACCAATTACCTCAAACACCAGAGATGGTAGAACAGGAAAAAGAAAGGATTAGAAGTGCACAAGAAACGGAAAATTTTAAATGGCAATCCTTTAAAAGAAGAGAGCTGCGTGCTCCTCAGCTTACAGCAGCTGCACGTGGTACTGTTTTCGCTGAAAACGTAAGCGCTTTAGCTCTATTATCAACCAAACTTGACCACGTATTAGCGGAATATCCCTACAATAAATTTGAAACTTGCGCTGATTATTTAAAATTCTTAAAACATCTCATTGAAATTTATGATGATCCGCTCCACCAACAAATTAATCAAGTAGCATACCAAACGGATGTAGATATTGAGTTGGGACTTGTAGGTGATGAGCTGCTTAGAAGAAGTCTAATAGAACATAAGAAAACTGTCTTTTTTAACTTATTGCGGGAGGAAGTAGCTTTTATTTGCCAGGAATTCAACAAAGAATACAATATTCTTAGTCCTGAAGATATTGCCGAGCCAGAGCTTGAACAGCCTTTACAAATTTACGAACGAGAACAAGAGCTCTATGAAACTATTTACGAAGGCTCTAATCCTGAACTGACTCAGCTTGAACAAATTCAAATTGCCGTTACTCTTGCCCAATGCAACTACAGAGAGTGGTTTGAGGACAAGTCTGGCGTTAAAGAAATTCGTGGGCGTGATGGCTTCTTTAGCCGATGGTTTTTCCGGCATGGTGATTCTGGGCAAAAGCGTGCCATTAACTTTAGTACTGAGATTCATGCAGAACAGATCACTGAAAATGAAGCGACTACTCTAGTAAATAGCTTACTGCGAGATAATAAGACTGCTTATCATCGTCATTCTTTCGCTTCTTTCCTACTTGACGAGTTGAAATTAATTCAGAATAGTCCCTGGAGCACTATAGCTGCAGACAGAGAATCAAATCTATATAATCAATCGACTGTGATTGATGCTTTGGAAAGCTATGTATATCATCAAATGCAGTGGTAAGGTAGTTTTTAGGCAATTTAGAAAGCGGGCTCAATTCTGAGCCCCGCGTTTTTCAAACCGTAATTCTTGCACAATTTATAGAGAGATATGGACTTAAATTTGTGAGTAGGACTTTTCCAGGTGCTGCAATCTCAGGACGCGCGGCCAAGTCTCGATACGATGAGATTTGATTATTGGAAATGTCCTCTTTTTAGGCAAAAAGATAACGACAAATCATTACACTCGCTATAACCCCAGCTAGATCAGCTAATAGCCCTGCAGGAATCGCGTGTCTTGTTCGTTTTATCCCCACTGCGCCAAAGTAAATTGCTATCACATAAAAAGTGGTTTCAGTACTTCCCATCATTGTAGCTGCAGTTTTACCGATGAAGGAATCCCCGCCGTATTGATGGATTAGCTCAGCCGTAACTCCTGTAGAAGCGCTACCTGAAAAGGGGCGTATTAAAGCGAGAGGAAGTAATTCGGATGGCATCCCTAAAGTAGATAAAATAGGCGCAAGCATAGCCTGCATGAGTTCAAAAAAACCAGAAGCTCGCAGCATTCCAATAGCAACTAGCATAGCAATTAAGTAGGGTATTATGCTCACGCTCGTTTCAAATCCCTGTTTTGCGCCGGTAACAAAGGCATCAAAAACATTGATTTTTTTCAATGCCCCATACAAGGGGATCCCAACAATAAACGCAAGAAAAATCCAATTGGATAACTGGTTGGCAAAATTACTCATTAGCTTCAGCCCCTCTAATTCGATAGGCAGGCAGCTTGGCTAATTGTTTAACTGCAAAAATAGCGACGATCGTAGAAATACTCGTTGCCACTATAGAACTAAAAATGACAGAGCTAGGATGTAAACTGCCATTAGCAGCAAGAAAAGCAATGGCAGTTGCGGGAATAAGTTGAACACTAGAAGTATTAATGGCCAAAAACGTACACATCGCATTCGTGGCTTCCTGAGCGTGAGGATTGAGCCGCTGCAACTCTTTCATGGCTTGCAATCCAAAGGGCGTCGCTGCATTAGCTAATCCCAGCATATTAGCCGCAAGATTTAGTACAATTGCTCCCATCGCAGGGTGATCAACTGGCACCTCTGGAAATAAAGGCCGTAGTATCGGTCGTAACATTCTTGCTAAGTGATTAATCAACCCTGATTCTGAGGCAATAGCCATTATCCCTAGCCACAGAGCCATAATACCGGCTAATCCCAATGCAATTTCAAATCCCAGTTTTGCTGACTCCGTTACTGCCATTACCACCTGATCGAGACGGCCTTGAACTAGGCCAACAATCAGCGAGAGAAAAATCATTCCTAGCCATATTGCATTGAGCATTCTATACCTCAGCAGCGAAATAGGTTAAAATATGCACTTTTTGTATGCCAACAGGAGAAAGCTATGCGCTCAGTCTACTGTAAGAAAGTAATAAAATGCATTGTTTTTGCAACGTTTCTCATTTTTTTATCTTGGCAGTCTACGGCAGCTGTCCACCCCAAACAACAAGAAGCAAATGAAATTATTACAGCACTATATCATAGCCTTGAGCACACACAGAATCCTGAAATGGCCACTCGGATCGATACAATAAGCGCTCAATTTATAGGTAAAATTTATATTCTCGGTGCATTAGGGGAAGGCTCTAAGGCTCGATTTGATCAAGAGCCCCGGTATCGAACTGATGGTTTTGATTGTGACACTTATGTAACAACCGTATTGGCCTTAGCACTGGCTAAAGATACGCAAGGCTTTAAACAGTGCATGTCTAGAGTCCGCTATAAAGATGGTAACGTCAGTTTTACGGCCCGCAATCATTTTACTTCAATCGATTGGAATTTTAATAACCAGAAGCAAGGGTATATAAAGGACATCACGGAGACGATAAAAGATAAAAATAATAAATCTGTCGTAGAAATAGCCACCGCATTGATTGACAAACCTTCCTGGTACCAGCATTTTACTGATAAGAATGTGCGCTTAAGTCCGTCTAATGAAGCGGCGCGAAGTAAACGATTAGACGAGCTTAAATTAAGAGGCGCTAAACTCCCTGTCCGGCTATCGCAGCTACCTTATCTACCACTGACAGCCTTATTTAATGCTCAGGGCAAGCCTAATCAATATCTATTTGCTCAAATACCTCATGCATCAATCGTAGAAATAATACGACCTAACTGGAATTTACAGGAGCAAATCGGAACCAATCTCAATATTTCTCATCTAGGTTTTGCTTTTTGGAAAAACGGGACACTCTACTTTCGACAGGCATCATCCCAATATGGCCATGTTGTCGAAGTTCCTTTGATAGATTACTTACATGAGGCCCTGAATAGCCCAACTATTAAAGGAATACATATAGAAGTGGTAGTGCCCAAAGCGCCTTTATCCGATGGATGCAGTGTGGATTCGAACTTATCTCTTGATTCAAAGCACGGCCTTAAATTAAGCAATAAGTTCCAATCGCGATAGTCCGATTGTAAGGTAATTTATAAAACTCGATATTTAAATTGGCAGAATAATTGCGCATTAAAAAAGCAAACAATTTTTCCTGCCAAAAAAACAGTAGTGTTTTCTTTTTCTTCGATGCAACCACATTCGGAATTTCAACTAAATAAGTCGCCGATTCCACTTTAAATTCAAAGGGGAGCAATTCATACTCAACAGCCTTGGCCAACGCTTTCGGCACGGAAATATTATCCATAAACCCATAGTGAAGGGTTAATTCGCATACTCGTTTATCGATTTGATTAATCTCAAAACGCTTGGAGGGATCAATATGAGGTTTATTTTCAACCGTATAACTGACAATCAAAATATTCTCTGGAACCGCATAACTTAACTTTAAAAAATGGAGAAAACTGCCGCCGCTGCGATCATAAGTATCGGTGAGAAAAATTGCTGTTATTCCTTTCAGATGTTGGAGTGATTTATAGTTTAACTGCTTAATAATTTTACTAATATCTTCTTTTTGCATGTAAACATTATTTTTCAAATATTGTAAGCCTAGATTCCAGGTGTACATAATCAAACTAATCGCTAAAGCAAAGCAGACTGGCACCCATCCTCCAGTGACAAATTTATGTGCATTAGCACCTAGAAAAATAAGGTCAATCATCAGGAAAGGAGTAAACACAACAATCACCCGCAACCAAGACCATTGCCAGATATGTCTAGCAGCATAAGTGACCATCGTGGTGACCAGTAACATGACTAGGTTAACAGCAATCCCATAAGCATGCGTCATATTGCTTGAATTTCTAAATGTAAAAATAAGCACCATTGTACCGAGGAACAAGAGTAAATTCATTTGTGGAATATAAATTTGCCCCACATGTTCTTTGGAGGTTTGAATCACGGGAATACGTGGGCACAATCCTAGCAATATTGCTTGTTTGGTTAATGAAAAAGTAGCAGTAATTACTGCCTGGGAAGCAATCACCGTGGCAATTGTGGCAAGAATCAATAAAGGGATAGAAAACCAACTCGGAGCAATCATATAAAAAGGATTTGCGATCGCCTCAGGATGACTAATTAAATGACCGCCCTGACCAAAATAGTTAAGCACTAAACTAGGTAAGACCACAAAATACCAACTATAACGAATGGGATTTTTGCCAAAATGGCCGATATCTGCATACAGAGCTTCTCCGCCAGTCACCACCAAAAATACACCACCTAATAAGTAGTAGCCTTTTAGACCGTTATTGCGTAAATAATCAAACGCATAGTAGGGATGAAGTGCTTGTAAGACAACGGGATGCCTAAAAATTTCTACAGTCCCTAAAATAGCAATGGTAATAAACCAGACTAATAATAATGGACCAAAGGTTGCACCAATTTTTGCGGTTCCATGTGACTGCATAATAAACAAAAGAATGAGGATGCCACAGGAAAAAGGAATAATAAAATCATCAAATTTAGGAGAAATTATCTTTAAACCTTCGATAGCACTCGTTACCGAAATAGCTGGAGTCAGCATCCCATCACCCAGCAATAGCCCGGCGCTAAAAATAGCCAATAAGTAAAAAAGATGCTCGTACTTGGTTTGCTTTTGTTTAAGGAGCGCTAATAAAGCCAAGCCGCCTCCTTCACCATCATTATCAGCACGAAAAACGATGACAAGGTACTTAATAGAAATGACTACAATTAATGACCAAAAAATTAACGATAAAACCCCTAGAATATCCACCTCAGTGAGGGGTAAATCACCTAGCGTCTCACGTAATGCATAAAGGGGACTGGTGCCAATATCCCCAAAAACCACGCCCAAAGCACCTAGAGACAAAGCCCAGGGAATTTTTTTGTCTTTTGTGGCCAAAATGCTATGTCCATTTAATTGATTATTTCAACTATAAACCAATAACTCTGCTGTTGCGTAGAATTCTCAAAATTTATTTTCATTAAAATTGGCAGGCTGGGCGAACTCTGATTGCGAAATCATAGTGGATGCTTAATAATGGAAAAATTCATATATAGAAGGAGTGGGAATGTCACACAAGAGCTCGATTGGGCGCTTGGGCTTAGTTTGCCTATTATCTTTAGCTTTTAGTGGCTGTTTCCATCCACCTTATAATCATTTCAAACCTTATCGTCGAGTTTATGTAACCACTCCTCCGGCTGTTGTAGTGGGAGCTGCTGCTGTGGCGGTTTCAGGAGGAGCACCTGTTCTTGCTGGAGCAGCGATAGGTACCGCGGTGGGTGCTGCAGTAGGTCTATATAAAGACACTAGACCTATGCTCATTAAGCAATTACAAAAATTAGACATCATGTATATTGAGTACGGCGATACCGTTACCCTTGTTGTTCCAACTGATCGTTACTATATCTTTAATAGCGCCCGACTCAATGATCTGTGTTTTGCCGGTTTAAATACGCTGATAAAATTGCTGGCAACATTTCGTAAATGTTGTCCAATTTATGTTGGTGGTTTTACTGACAATGTAGGTTCTCGGCATAGTAAAAACCTGATGTCACAAGCTCGAGCTGAGACCATGGTTACCTTTCTTTGGGCTAATGGTTTTGCTGCACGACGCTTGATCGCTGAGGGATATGGTGATAAAAACCCGGTTGGTGACAATAAACTCATCCATGGTAGTGCGTATAATCGTCGCATTGAAATTCAAATATTCAAAGATTGCTCAACTCCACAAGCTGAGCCAGTCCCAATAGGCGCTACAAAATAGTCTTTTGCTCTCTTGAGCGCCTAGCGAGTAGTAGGTGTTATAAATGAAATCCAGATTCATTGGCGGTATTCTTCTGATAGTAGGCACATCGATCGGCGGGGGCATGCTTGCATTGCCTGTAGCGAATGCAGCAACAGGTTTTTGGCAATCCTCTCTGTTTCTTTTACTTTGTTGGGCAATAATGACGCTTGGAGCGTTGTTTATTCTAGAAGCAAATCTTTATTTGCCGCAAGGTAAACACATGGTTTCTATGGCCGCAGCCACACTCGGCTCCCCAGGCCTTCTGACAGCTTGGCTCAGTTATCTTTTTTTACTTTATACCTTACTCTCTGCCTATATCTCAGGAGGGGCCGATGTGTTTGGCAATTTGTTTTCCCGAATAGGCATTCCTATTAATGAATGGCAGGCGAGCACTTTATTTACTCTTGTTTTTGGCCTTATTGTTTACGGTGGCATACGTCAAGTCGATTTATTTAATCGCGGGCTGATGTTTGGAAAATTGGCGGTTTATTTTATCCTCGTTTTGCTTATTGCTCCTCATATTCAACTGAATTATCTTCAGGGAGGAAATTATCAATACATTACCGGGACAGTAATGATTTTAATTACTTCCTTTGGTTTCGCGATTATTGTTCCCAATTTACGCGATTATTTTGATGATGATATTGTTTTACTTCGAAAAGTTGTCTTTATCGGTTCTCTTATCCCTTTAGTATGTTATTTGGCCTGGGATGCGGTCATTATTGGTAGTCTCCCGACAAACGGAAATACAGGGCTTGCTGGGTTAATGCACGAGGAGCATACCACTTCTGCGCTCGCTACCACGCTTTCCAACACCGTACAAAGTTCAGTGATAAGCTCATTATTTAATTTCTTTACTTCAATCTGCATGCTAACAGCTTTTCTCGGCGTTTCACTTTGTCTTATCAGCTTTTTAGCCGATGGTTTAAATCTAGAGCAACGCGGCAAACAGGGAATAGGATTATTCCTACTCACCTTTGTACCGCCCCTTTTAGTAGTAATTTATTATCCGGGCGCCTATATCCAGGCATTGAATTATGCAGGGATTTTTTGTGTAATCTTGCTGCTTTTACTACCTGCACTGATGACAGTTTATGGCAGAAAGAAATTTACTCCTCGTTATACGGTTCCTGGGGGCAAAATTTCTCAATGGGTTGTTATTGTTTTTTCCATTTTGCTTCTTGCAAATTCAATTTGGGAACTGATTCCCCATAAGGGTTAAACAAGCTAAGAACATTGACAACAAGCGGCTTTTTCACGTACCATATTGTTTTAATTTTGTACAAATGGATTTTATAGTGGCTAATTCCAAATTTATTGGTGGTATCTTATTAATCGTTGGTACCTCCATTGGTGGAGGTATGTTAGCTCTACCCGTTTCAACTGCTGAGGTAGGCTTTACTAACTCGATTTTTTTCTTAATCTTCTGTTGGTTGGTTATGACTGTAGGTGCCTTACTCATTCTTGAGGTCAATCTGCGCTTACCTGCAGGGAGTAATATGGTTTCCATGGCCAGTAAGACTTTAGGCTTACCCGGACAAGTTATAGCTTGGATTACCTATCTTTTACTGCTCTATACCTTATTAGCAGCTTATATTGCAGGCGGTTCTGATGTTTTAAATAGTTTACTGCAAAAGGCTCATATCAGTTTCCCAACCTGGCTTACCTCCTTTCTTTTCACGATAATCTTTAGTTTGGTTGTTTACGGCGGTATTCGCTCCGTTGATTATGTCAATCGCGGTCTCATGTTTGGTAAATTAGGAGTCTACCTACTTTTAGTAGTTATTATTAGCCCGCATATTGATCTTAATTCGCTAAGTGGCGGCTCAGTGAAAGCGGTCACTGGCAGTCTGATGGTATTAATTACTTCTTTTGGTTTTGCTTCTATCGTACCTAGTTTACGTGAATATTTTCAAGATGACGTTCACAGCTTACGAAAAGTGATTCTTCTTGGTTCTTTGATTCCTCTCAGTTGCTACATTCTTTGGGATGCGGTAATTATGGGAGTTGTTCAACGTGAAGGATCGGGGGGATTAATTTCCTTAATGACCAATGAACACGCAATCAGTGGGCTAACCAATTCCCTATCCACAGCAGTCAATAGCGACTTGATCACAGGGTTTTTTAATTTTTTCACTTCAATTTGCATGGTAACCGCTTTTCTTGGTGTTTCAATTGGCTTATTTGATTTTTTAGCCGATGGATTAACTCTGAAAAAAACAGGACTTCAAGGAAAATCTACTTTAGCCTTAACTTTTGTTCCACCTCTCGCAGTTGTTCTCTTTAATCCAGGAATTTACTTACACGCATTCAAGTATGCAGGCGTTTGCTGTGTGATTTTATTGCTCCTTTTACCTGCTTTAATGACTTGGCGTGCGCGTCGGGTTGATCCGGAAGGAGGAATTTGGATTGTACCTGGTGGAAATTTAAGTCTTGGTTTAGTCGCATTAACTGCTCTATTTTTATTGACTATTGCGATGTGAGTGGTTCAGTTTAGGGAGTGATAGTTCACTCCTCTTCAACACCTACTCAAGTAACACAAAGTATAAAATACGTCTTTTAATTTTCTAGCAACCACTAGTTATTTTTTCAATATTGAGTAATACTTCACCCAACTAATTCGCTTTTTTGACATGACTAGAATAAGACCATTCCTGAAATGGGCAGGTAGTAAAATTCACTGCTTAGAAACTATTTTAAACTCCCTACCCCCGGCAAATCGGCTTATTGAGCCCTTTACAGGTTCAGGCGCAATCTTCATTAATTCAAACTATCCAGATTATTTGTTGGCCGAAGGAAATAACGATTTAATCAGTTTATTTCGTTGCTTGCAGGAAGAAGGAGAAGAATTTATTAATTATTGTGCTGAGTTTTTTTCCAAGCAAAATAATTGTGCTGACCAATATTATCAATTTAGAAAACTATTTAATCAGAGTACTGATTTAAAATATAAATCCGCTGTGTTTCTCTATTTAAATCGTCATGGATACAACGGATTATGCCGTTATAATCAAAAAGGTATCTACAATGTACCGTTTGGGCGGTACCTAAATCCTTATTTTCCTCGTAAAGAGATGACCTATTTTTATCAGAAATCCAAGTTAGCTCAATTCGTGCAAAGCGATTTTCGCCAAACCTTTCAACAAGCACAGCCAGGCGATATCATTTATTGCGATCCCCCCTATGTTCCTTTGTCTTCGAGTGCACATTTTTCGTCATATACAAGTAGAAAGTTTAGCGAGCAGGATCAGATTGATCTAGCAGCTTTAGCTTTAGAAGGTGCTCAAAGAGGGGTTACTGTCGTGATTTCCAATCATGATACCAGCTTCACGCGTCACCATTATCGTCACGGCCGAATCCATTCTTTTCCTGTGAAACGATTAATTAGCTGCCAAGCAAATACTCGTTCTGCAGTACAAGAATTAGTGGCGATCTTTTGCCACGAATCCTTAATGAGCAAGTGAGCGATAATCCTTCATAAAAAATGCAAGAATAGTAACCATTAGCAGTGAAATAGGTAAGATAGAAAGGGCGATTTGATAATCTACTACAGTGTATATATGCTCTCCCCCAATAATGCCACTATCACCAAAGGTATCGAGTAACTTTCCTACTAAAGGTTGGAAGATTACGCCACCTAAAGTTACAATCATGTTTGTGGCAGCAAAAACAGTTCCGGATAACTCAGCTCCAGAATTCTCTTTTGCCATTATAAAAACAATAATTTCAGTTGCGCTGAATACTCCATAGAGGAACAACAACACATTTAATGAGACATAAGACAGGCCAGGATAATAAAGTACTAAAGAGATGCAAATAAAGGCCATTATAGCACCGACAACCAACGGTAAAACACGACGGCCTGAACTATCTGATAAAAAGCCAGCAATTGGGGCACCAACAGCCCAACCCAAGAACATTGCTGAAATGGTTCTAGCAGCTTCAGTTTTAGTCAGATGATGAGCTTGCTCAAGGTAGGTTTTACCCCATAGCTCGCCGAAAACCGAAAGAGAAGTATATAAGCAAGCACCAACAAAACCAATTAACCAAACTTGCGGTGAAGATAAAACACGCCAAACATTATAAAAAAACTCTGGTAATGGATGGCTATGAGGCGAATATCCTTCTGGTCCATCTCGCACCACTAAGAAAATAAGGACGCTGAGTACTGCGCCTATAGTCACCATCATGCCTAATACATGATGCCAACCCATTGTAATCGCTATATCGGTAATCTTGACTTCACCATAGACAAGCCCCAGCATGCCTAGAGTGGTGATCAGTCCTGCAACGAGAGAAAAATAGCGTCGGGGTAGCCAATGCAAAGCTAATGATAAAACACCGACAAAAGCAAAAGAGGAACCAAATCCTACTAAAAACCGACCGCTGCCAGCAATAAAGATTGAAGTGGTGTTAGTAAACATCCAAGATCCAAGCGTACAACAGAGACAAGCAAAAGTTAGTAAGCGTCTAGGACCAAAACGATCCATTAACATACCCACAGGAAGTTGCATGGGTGAGTAAGCGAAATAATAAAAAGCTGACAGTTGACCAAAAGTAGTTGCTGAAATATGGCCAAATGCTGCGCTTAATTCACTCTGCAAAGCCCCAGGAATAATTCGTAATACAAATTCATAACAGTAAAAAAAAGCGCCCACCGCACAGACTAAGCTACCAAATAGTGCTTGTTTTCTACTGATCGCCATCGTCTTAGTTATCTGCATTAGCATAAGTTTCCTTCAAAAAGAAGGTCAATAAGGCAGCAATAATGATACCGATGGGGATAATGGACAGTGCAAACTGATAATCCTCTGAAGTATATAGTTGCTGTAATTTATCTACAGGTACAGCCTGTAGTGGTACATTTGCCATGTGAGTTGACAAACTTAAATCCAATAATCGTCCCACTAAAGGCTGTAAAAACATTGCACCTAGCATCACGATCATGTTTGTCATTGCCATCGCTGTACCCGCTGCTTCATTTGGACTAAGCTCACGACCTACCGCAAAAACAATACATTGAGCACTATATAAAAGTCCTAATAGAAACAAGAGTGCATTGATTTGGTACCCTGTCAAACCTGGTAGATAGAGCACAATCATCATCACAATCCCAGCTCCGGTAGCTCCAAAGAGCATAGGAAGTTTGCGACGTTTTAGCCTATCAGAGATATAGCCCATCAAAGGCGCACCAACAGTAAACCCTAAGAACAGCAAGGAATTCGCAAAATCAGCATCTGGTTGGGATAAATTATGAGCATGTTTTAGATAGGGAATACCCCATAACTCAGCAAACACTGTCGTTGGTAAATACACCAAACAGCCGAACATACCGTTTATCCAAATCTGCTTATTGCGCGCAATGATTCCTAGATCGATCATGCTTTTCTTGAAATTAGCGACGGTCCCACTTCGACGTTGATGACTTTTCTTATCGCGGATACCAAACCATAGTACAACCGCTAAACCAAGTCCAAAATAAGCAGTGAGGTTTACTGTTTGGCGCCAACCAATGCTTAGAACTAAGCTACCAAGCAGATTGTCACCAATCATAGCCCCGATAGTTCCAAGCGCTGCGGCCAAGCCAGCGACCATAGCTAATTTATTTTCGGGAAGCCAAATCGTTGCAAGCTTTAAAACACCAACGAAAGCAAAAGCTGAACCAAACCCAACTAAAAAACGTCCAACCGCAGCAACCCAAAATACCGTGGTGCCAGCAAAAATAAAGGTTCCCACCACACAAATTAAACAAGCTATTGTTATCAGTAATCTTGGGCCGTAGCGATCTAATAAGACTCCGACAGGTATTTGCAAGGGAACATAAGCATAATAATAAAAAGCAGATAGCAGTCCAAAACTTGTTGCAGACAAATTAAAATGATCGCGAAGTGCATGCTCCATGACACTAGGTGATATACGCAGAAAATATTCATAGCTGTAATATACTGCTCCAAGCCCGCAAATTAGCCAGGCCATTAACAGGTATTTTCGATTAGTATCAGTATACAAAACACACTCCTTCACTTAATCAATTAAGTACGAGAATCAATTAAGGTATCAGTAACCAGTTCTGCTCACACCACTCGCTCTAGCTGCTTTAGCAACGGCTAATGCTACCCGCTCTTTTAACCGCGGATCAATGGGTTTGGGAATGAAATAGTCTGGACCGAAATCCCAATTAGTCATTCCTGGATAGTTATCCTTGACAACTTGTGGAACTGGCTCAAGCACTAGCTGACGAATTGCTTCAACAGCAGCAATCTGCATTGACTGATTGATACAGGTTGCACGTACATCAAGTGCCCCACGGAAAATGTAGGGGAAGCAGAGAACATTATTCACCTGATTAGGATAATCACTACGCCCGGTCGCAATAATTAAATCTTCACGAACTTTGTGAGCAACTTCTGGTCTTATTTCCGGATCAGGATTAGATAAAGCAAAAATGATAGGTCTTGGTGCCATTAATTGTAACAACTCGGCATTGAGTAAATCAGGCTTCGCAACACCAATAAACACATCGGCATCGACCAGAGCATCTGCAAGGGTACGTTTGTCAGTATTTCGTGCGAAAGCATACTTATAGGGATTTAAATCCTGTCTGCCCGTATGAATCACACCTTTTGTATCTAAAAGCAGCATCTTATTTTTATCTGCACCGAGAGCCGTCAGTAATTTCATGGATGCTATACCCGCTGCCCCAGCACCGATACAAACGATATTCACATCAGCAAGTCTCTTATCTTGTAAGTCAAGCGCATTCAATAAGCCAGCAGCAACTACTATTGCGGTACCATGTTGATCATCATGAAATACCGGAATATTTAACTGCTCAATCAAAGCTTGCTCGATCTCGAAGCACTCTGGCGCTTTAATATCTTCTAAATTGATGCCACCAAATGTGGGTGAAATCCGCTTCGCAGTCGCTACGAAAGCTTGCGGATCAGCAGCATCGATTTCTATATCAAATACGTCAATGTTAGCAAAACGCTTAAATAATACGGCCTTACCTTCCATTACAGGTTTACTGGCTAAAGGACCAACATTGCCTAAGCCAAGGACCGCTGTGCCATTTGTCATTACGGCGACCAAATTGGCTTTTGCCGTATAACGGAAAACATCATCTGGGTTTTCAGCTATAGCGAGCACTGGCTCTGCAACACCCGGTGTATAAGCAAGTGATAAATCATCTTGCGAATTAGTTGGTTTAGTAATTTGCACTTCGAGCTTTCCCGGGACAGGATACTCGTGGTAATACAGTGCACGTTGCTTTAATACATCTTTGTCCAAAGTGCTTACTCTCTTTTCAAACAGCTCAGCGGGAAATCATATAGAAAAACGCCTGAGTTGAACAGTGATTTTTAACAAAAACAGGCGCATATTTCATGCGCCCACTGAGTCTTTTTTTGGTATAATGGCTTAATTTTTACAAGCTGAACTCAAATCTACCACCTGGCGAAATTTGTTTGTAAAGCCAAGCAATTAGGTTTGATTTAACCAAAATTAGATTAACTAACTTCTTCGCCGCGTTTTTTGTAACGATCACGGAATCGTTGTACTCGACCACCAGTGTCAACTAGTTTTTGTTTTCCTGTGTAAAAAGGATGGCACTGAGAACAAACTTCAATGTTCAAGTCTTTGCCTAGTGTTGAACCAGTTTCAAAGGAATGACCGCAACTGCAAGTAACATTGATTATTTTATAATCTGGATGGATTGAAGCTTTCATAACTACTCTCTCTTTGCAAACGAGCATCGCCACCTGGACCTTATGCCAAGCACCATACTCTTCTAATAAATGAGGCGCAACATTAGCAGAAATCTAATTATAGATCAATTTTTTCCTGTTTGCTCGGCATTAATGCAGGGTTAAATTGTTGGTCTAAGACCAACCGACCCAGTTTTAATCAGAGCCAGACTTCGACAGGCTTGCGGCCTCAGCAGCCCGAACGGATTTATCCTCACGATTGGTCATCTCGCCTTCTAAGGCGATGACATTCATGCAAAAGGGAATCAATGCTCGGATACTTCTAAGTCTAATTCAACCCAAACAGGTGCATGGTCTGATGGTCGCTCCCATTTTCTTGGTTCTTTATCAATTTGCGATTGCTTGCATACTTCGATTAATTCTTTGCTTAAAAGCAAATGATCAATGCGTAATCCCATATTACGTCTGAATGCACCGGCACGATAATCCCACCAACTAAATAACTTTTCTTCTTGAGGAAAATGACGAAAACTGTCGACCAGACCCATGGTTATTAATCCATTAAATTCTTGGCGTTCTGGCGGACTTACAAACAAACAGTCTTGCCATATTGCTGGATCGTGGACATCACGATCATCGGGTGCAATATTAAAATCGCCAACCACTGCAACTTTGGGGTAAAGCACTAGCTGTTGCTTGATATAAGCAGAAACATTTTCTAACCATTTTAGTTTGTAGAAATATTTTTCAGAATTTAACTCAGAGCCGTTGGGAACATAAAGATTAATTAAACGAATTCCAGCAATTGTTGCAACCAAAATTCGTCGTTGAGTATCATCAAAATCGGGAATATCAGTGAGCACATCTTCGATGGGATATCGACTTATAATGGCCATGCCGTTATACGATTTTTGTCCAGCATAGACAATATAATAGCCCCGCTCTATAAAAACCTCTTTGGGGAAATTTTCATCAATGAGTTTCGTTTCCTGCATCGCTAAGATATCAATCGCTGAGGAATCCAACCAGGTTAAAACATGCTCTAAGCGAATTTTTAATGAATTTACGTTCCAGCTAGCCAGTCTAAGCACACCAATCCCCTTCATACTCAATAATTAGTGGAGCATGATCAGACCAGCGTTTTTCACGCGAAACACTGACATTTTTAACACTGTCAGTTAAACCTGGCGTAATGACTTGATAATCGATTCTCCAACCGACATTTTTATCCCATGCGCTAGGACTACGATAACTCCACCATGTGTATTGCTCTTCTTCTTGATTACGTACACGAAAGGCATCAATGAAACCCATATCACCAAAAAGCTTATCCATCCATACCCGCTCTTCGGGTAAAAACCCGGAATTTTTTTGATTGCCACGCCAATTTTTTAAGTCAATTTTTTTATGGGCAATATTGTAATCACCGCAGAGAATCAACTCGCGACCTTCGTTTTTTAATTTCATTAAATGCTCAGCAAAACGATCTAAAAAATCATATTTCACTTTCTGACGAACTTCCCCGCTGGTCCCTGAAGGGAGATAAAGAGAAATGACACTCAATTTTGGATAATCAAATTGAATATATCGCCCTTCATTATCACAATAATCAAATCCCAGCCCCCTTAAGATACGTTCGGGTTGCTTGCGAGCATAAATTGCCACACCACTATAGCCTTTCTTTTCTGCATTGTAGTACTCACAAAAATACCCCGCAGGATAAAAGAGTTCGCCCAAAGTAAGTTGAGATGCTTGCACTTTCGTTTCCTGAAGACAGACAAAATCCGGATTTTGCGCTGTTAACCATTCATAAAAACCATTCCGTGCAGCCGCTCGGATTCCATTTGCATTAAAACTAATTATTTTCACTGGATTTCTCGTTTAAATAAAAAATCATGACCTTACCTCAGTCCTTTAACTGAATACAAGAGCTACGTCGTTTGGGAATAGGCTAAAGCAACAGCAAGCTCTCCCAAGCGTTTACCTAGATATTTTGCTAAATTAATTTCATCGGAACTTAAATGATTATCATTACTAGCTCCTGCAACATGCGTAACTCCATAAGGCGTTCCACCACTTTGAGTGCTTGTTAGTAATGGTTCCGTATAAGGCAAACCCATTAAAAGCATGCCATGATGAAATAAAGGCAACATCATACTGATCAAAGTTGTTTCTTGTCCTCCATGCATCGAAGCAGAAGAAGAAAACACACAGGCTGGTTTATTGACTAAATCGCCAGCAAGCCACAAGGGGGTAGTATTATCTAAAAAATATTTCAGCGGAGAGGCCATATTGCCAAACCGTGTTGGACTTCCGAGCGCAAGACCCTGGCTGTAACGCAAATCATCCAAGTTTGCATAAGGAGCACCGCTATCAGGAACAGATTTATCCACGGCTTCACAAGTTGCCGAGATGGGTGGAACAGTTCTTAAGCGTGCTTCAATCCCTTCAACTGATTCAACTCCACGAGCAATGTATTGTGCTAATTGAGCGGTTTTTCCATTGCGAGAGTAATAGAGAACTAGCACATAAGGTTTATTAGCCATTAATTAACTCCATCACTTTTTCTGGCGGCCGAGCGACGATCATTCGCTCCCCTAAAACCACGATTGGCCTTTGTAAAAGTTGAGGATGACTAATGATTGCTTGTAATAGAGTTTCATCCTCTGCATTGGCTAACTGTAGTTCTTTATAAATCGCCTCATTATCGCGAATTATCGCTTTCATACCTAAATGCTTAGCAAAATGACGTAAAAGGTCGATTGCAATAGGCTCTTGCAGATAGTTAATCACTTCGACCTCATCTAGGGCCTGTTGCAATAATTGCAAACAAGCACGAGATTTTGAACAACGTGGATTATGATAGATAGTTATCATGGACTAATCCTTATTAAATTAGAGGGCTTGACCATCGAAAGCGCTAGTATAGCAAAGTTGCTCGCAACTGAGTTATCTCACTTAGAGAGACTGGGAAATTAACTTGCAGTCAAGCGGTTAGCTGCCTATGCTTTGATACAGAACGGGATGAAATATTAACCACTAGGATAATTGCACTTTCATGGACTTGAAAGAAAAAATAATCAATAAGCTATATGAAGGAGCGCGATTTATTCGCTTTGTTGCTGTGCATTTTATCAATGATGACTGCACCTATCGTGCTTCAGCTCTTGCTTTCACCAGCTTATTAGCAGTCATTCCCCTAATGACCGTTGGACTGGCAATCTTGTCGTCGTATCCTGTATTCCAACACCTATCTGATCCTGTTCAAGATTTTATTTTTGAAAATTTTGTACCCGCAACGGGAAAAGCGGTACAAAATTATTTGCACCAATTTGCGGCACAGGTATCGAATCTCTCCGCCTGGGGTGTGGCGATTTTATTTTTTACTGCCCTACTCGTCATGGTCACTATTGAGCAGGCTATGAACCGAATTTGGAGAGCACCTTCATCCAGGCAGGGGGTAACCGCCTTTTTACTCTACTGGGCTATTTTATCCTTAGGTCCTGTATTTCTTGGCCTAAGTCTAGCTGCTAGTTCTTACGTATTTTCAATGCCATTTATTAAAGATTACCCCCCGCCCTCGATTCTACTCAGTTGCTTGCCTTTTATCTTATCCTTGGTCGGCTTCACTTTTTTGTACGTGGTAGTTCCTAATTGTCCAGTCAAAATTAGTCATGCGATCTGGGGTGGTTTAGTGGCCGCAGTCCTCTTTGAATCGGCAAAACAAGCGTTTGTCTATTATCTATCGCAATACAACAGTTATCGCTTACTCTATGGCGCCTTCGCCACAGTGCCTCTATTTTTTATCTGGGTTTATTGGTTATGGATCATCACGCTTTTAGGCGCTGAGATCAGTTATGCTTTCTCAGTACATCATCAGCGACGCTTGGGCAAACCCTTGGATGGATTTTCTCATGCCTTACTTTGGCTGCAGCAGCTTTGGCTAGGTCAAAAAGAAGGAAAAGGGCTTTCATTGGATCAACTAATTAGTTCAACCACCCATCCTTTTGCCATTGATATTAATGACATGATTAATACGCTTAGCCATTTAGGATTTATTCATAGCACTAGCGATGGATTATTCATGCTAAGTAAAGATTTACGTGAAGTGAGTCTTTATTCGCTAAGTCAGCAATTACCTTATCATCTACCCACTCACGCTGATCTTGAGCAACTCAATTGCCCACCTTTGGATCATTGTCGAGCTGTATTTAAACAAAATAACCAAGAATTGCAAAAAAACTTGGCCATAGATTTGAATCAATTGTTTAGTGTGAATGGTTTTTAGTAAATTGGTGTGGCATTGTCGGGCAAGGCCCGACCTACGCTCGCTAGATACGGATTAGAATTGCCAATTAAGAGGCACTTAATGCAGCAGTTGACGATTGTTGGGAATAGAACGCTAACGCCTGAGAAAGCTCTGAAAACACATTCTCTTTTCCTACTAATTGAATAATACCCGCTTTCTCTAGCTTTGCTTTGACTCGACTATTCGCCCCGGCCAACATGACACGCACCTTCTGCTTTTGGCGATTGATGATCAATTCTTCTAAAGTTTGCAACCCGGTAATATCAATAAAAGGAACCCAGCCTAATTTAATAATGAGCAATCGTGGCTCTTTAGCCGCATTAGCTAAGGCCTGCTCAAAATTTTCAACAGCACCAAAGAAAAAGGGGCCTTCCATTGAGAAAACCTGAACATCATTCGGTATTGTATTGATTCCTAAATTTGTAAATTCGCGATGTAAGTCCTGCTCCTTGACTTGTTGAACTTCGACGCTGGAAGCCATGCGTAGTAAAAAATGAAGGGTTGCTAAAATAACACCTACATTCACAGCAACTACCAAATCAAAGAAAACAGTCAAACCAAAGGTCGTTAGTAAAACAACTACATCAGCACGTGGAGCACGTTTGATCATTTTCACAAAATGACGCGCTTCACTCATATTCCAAGCAACGACAAACAAGATCGCGGCGAGAGCAGCTAGAGGTACATAGACTGCAAGTGGCGCTAGAAAAATGATGATCACAACCAGTGTGATGGCATGTATTATACCTGCTACTGGGCTAGTTCCTCCGTTGCGGATATTTGTTGCAGTACGTGCGATTGCTCCTGTCGCAGCAAATCCACCAAAAAATGGCGTGGCAATATTAGCGAGACCTTGACCAATTAATTCCTGGTTGGAATTATGTTGAGTACCTGCCATCCCATCGGCGACTACTGCAGAGAGTAGCGATTCAATTGCTCCTAACATGGCTATAGCGAACGCAGGACCAATTAATTCAAGTAAGCGCGCTGCACTTAGATCTGGCAATTGTAATGAAGGTAATCCCTGGGGAATGCCACCGAAGGTACTCCCAATTGTCGCTACACCATCAAACTGAAATATTGCCTCTAAACTCGTTGCAACAATTAAGGCAATGAGGGGGCCTGGAACCCGTTTCATACCCGGAAATTTGTGAGAAAAAATCACGAGAAACAACGACAAAAGAGCTAAGGCGGTCGTTGTGGTATTCAATTGTGGAAATACTTGTAATAGTGCCCATAATTTTTGGTGGAAATGTTCCCCTGAGATTGCGGGTAAACCAAAAAAGTCCCTCCATTGTCCAACCCAAATAATGATAGCTATACCTGAGGTAAAACCAATGATTACAGGGGCAGGAATAAATTTTATGACGGTACCGAATCGCGCTAAGCCTAATAAAAATAGAATTATTCCTGCCATCAGCGTCGCAGTTTGTAACCCCTCTATCCCGTATTTTGCAGTCACTCCTGAAAGCAGCACGATGAAGGCACCAGTGGGTCCAGCGATTTGCAATCGACTGCCGCCCAAAGCAGAAACTAAAAAGCCAGCGATTATCGCCGTATAAATACCCTGTTCTGGTTTAGCACCTGAGGCAATGGCAAAAGCCATTGCGAGAGGTAAGGCCACTACCCCAACAATAATTCCAGAAACAATATTAGGTAGCCAGTTTTGTCGTTGTAATAAACCTGCTCGATAGGCTTCGCGCAAAGCAATCATGCTCTCTACTCATTTTGAATAAGAAGCGGCTATTATATCTGGATTTATTTGGCAATAAATATACACCATTCACTATTTTTTTTATGCAAAATGAGCAAATTCATCCTGTTAATCATTATTTTGAGTAATTTTTAACTTCTGGAATATGAAATCTCAATCCCGCCATGACAATATGAGCATGAGGTTCATAACGGCCCCTTAAAAAATCGCCCGATACAGGTTCAGCATTAGTCCAAGAAGCGTTTTGGTACTGTGTAAATTGATAGGTAAAAACAAGATCCAAATTGTCAGTGAAACTAGCTGCCACCCCCGCTTTCAAACCTCCTCCAATTAGCCATTTACTGTAATGTCCACTAACCCCTTCATTACCAGCCGTGCCATTTGAATTAATTACAAATCGGCTTGTTGAAATTCCTGGACCGACAAAAACTTTCACATAAGGATTGATTTGATAAGTGGGTAAAAGAAAAATTGAAAAACCATTTTCGAGTTTCTCTCTCGCATTAACATTCGCTAAAAACGACCAGTTATTAATGTTATATCGCGCTCTTCCAGTAAATAAATCAGCATTGCCTTCAACAGCGATGCTCAGTTGATCTTTAAAATAAAAATCATAGCCAGCAAATAATTGCCCATGAAAACCAGTATAGCCGCTATGATAATTGGCAGAAGTTAGAGAGGTACTCATCAAAGGATAGTGTAAATTTTTTTTTATGTTGGCTGAATTGATACCCAAATTTAACCCACCATACCAACTGGCATTCGCATTGAACGATAATAAACATGCAGCTATCATTAAAAAACGCTTATTCATATTGGGCCTCATTATAAAATACTCGGAATTGTAATAGCGTTTGACGTTTGGCTATTTCCGCCTCGAATGACCGTAATCGATACAGCAAAGGGTCGGGGAGATAGAAGATTAGAAATAACAAAACGCCCATGTGCTCTATCTAAAGCGGCCGTCGCCCCGGGTGCGCCATTGACAAGATAAACATCATTATTAAAAACATCACTATCTAATCCTGCGTAATAAATATATGCCATTGTCGGATTCAAACGATTGCGATCCGCTCTAAGTAGTACCGGGGCTGTAGGTGAACTCACCGCTATCGAGAAATTATTTGCAGAAGTCGTAAAAAACGTCCCATTGGCAGCCCTAATCATAATACGTGCACTCGCTGTATTGACTACAGGCACAGTGAGCATCACTCTTCCAGTATTAGGTACAGCAGATAAAAGAACTAACGGATAAGATTGCCCGCCATCGACTGACAATAAAATATCAACAAGCGCTGCATTCACTGGAGGCACATTGGTGTTCGCAACATTCCAGGTCACCGGTAATTGCGCCCCGCTTAACCAGACAATATTAGGCCCAGTAGGATAGGTTAATATAAAGGGGCCAGATGAGGTATCGGTGGTTAAGGTCACATCCACATAACTGTTGCAGGAACCGCCGGGAGTATTCGCACGAACTGTCGTTCTGAAATTCATAGTTCGTGTAACCGAGGGCACCACTTCCCAGGTAAAAGGTCCATTATTCGCTAACGACGTTAAGCTGGGGAAAAATCGTGTCGGTGAGAATGAAGGTGAGACAGAGCGGAAATTAGGCCCATCCGGTGAATCACTTACTGGCGGTTGGATAGAGATTTGATTATCCATCTGCTCCCAAGTATAGGTTAATACATTATTGCCGCCATTATTCCTAGCAAGGGTGGTTAAGGCAAAAGGGGTATTCGCTGGAACGACCTTAAATCCATTCGTTGAAAGAATAGTTGGCGCTGGGGCTATAGGTGTTTTAACAGGACAAGTTCCTCCATCACCGGATATAAAGCTACCCATTTCTTGCAAAGAAATACCATGAAAATAAGGACTTGAATTCAATTGGACGTTGGGAGGACAAATTCCTGCATAACCCATAATTGTACTACCACTCCCAGGCTCCACTGCGGTTGCAGGATTTCTTTTGCAATCATTATTTTGCGTATGATTCGCATTAAACTGATGCCCTATTTCATGGGCTAGAAAATCAACATCAAAAGGATCGCCGATTGGCTCCTCCCTCCCAGTTACACCCTCTGCTTTTTCACTTGAGATACATACGCAACCCAAGGTAGCAAGGCCACTTCCTGCTGCATCAACCACATGTCCTATATCATAATTTGGCGCCCCAATAACTGCCGTGATATTCGCCTGATTTTCCACTAACAGTATTGGCGGACTGCCACTGGTATAGGGTTGAGTAAGCGGATCCGTATAAATAATTTGGTTATTATTAGGGATAATTTGCAGGGTAATGGCCATATCGGTTTCATAGATACCATTAACCCGATTCACCGTTGTCACTTCTGCCGCGAGCGCTAAAGGAACTGTTCCCCCATGAAATTCAGTGTATTGCGCTGTTGCCGCCATCGCTAGGCGATAGGTTTTAAGCTCGCAGGCATTGAAATTGGCGGAGGGTCTTAATTGACGAAAATGTGTTATCGGCTTAGATTGCCCCGTTACTCCACATTTCATCTTCTTTTTACTAACAAAATCCTTTTGTTTATAAACCATATAAAATTGCGTATTGTTTTTTTCCAAGGGATCAATAAACACCGTATTTTTACCTGGATTTAAAATCATTGCATGAAATCCATGCGGTGTAATATCAAATTTTACCAACTCTGCGGATGTACCCAGACCATAACCATCGTAGGTTTTGATTTCTGGATATTTTGCTGCTAATTGCGGGTGCATGGTGGTGTTTTCAACTACCTTGTACTTTCTCCTCGTTCCGTCGGGTAGTGGAAGTTCAATAAGAACTGGCACACCGGCCCTTAACCCGCCTCGAAGAGGTACATTTTCTAATGCGCTGTAAAGACGGTTGATATTAATTTCGACAATACGATAATGTTTAGCCTGAATTAGCCGTTTACCTCCCTGTGGTATAGACGCAGGCTTAACCTCTTTGATGACATTGATAACTTTATAATTCTGGGCCGAAACTAAAGAAGAAAAGATCAACAAAAATACAGCAATAAACATCCTTATCATATTGTTATCTCGAAAAAACGAAGGAATTACTCTAACAATTAACTGAGCTAATTGACAACAGATTTAAATAATAAACTGATACTACCCTCCACATCAGCTTTGCTTAATACTTGACTGATATAATGATCAGAATAAGTCCATTTCAGATAGAGTGAACCATGTTAACGATTGAACAACAATTAGACAATTTGGCGCGTTTACAAGTCCTTATGAATAGCTCTGCTGTAAACAATCGAGCTCTTTTAGCCAAAGAGGAAGCATCAAAACTCGACAAGGAAATTTCCTTATTGTCTAGATATCCAGAAATTGAATTACGTTGGCTAAATTTTCACGCAGAACGCTTAAACTCACACCTTAATCAGTTAGAATTACGTAGTTCTTTTAAGGTTGAAAACGATGCTGAAGAAAAAATTAACTCTGATTTACTCTCCTTATTCGCTCACCGTTGTGCAAGAGTCATTGACAATTTTGTTGACCAACATAAAACCAAGATTAATCCAGCCGGGGGCTTAGCCCATCAAGAAAAAGAACGACTCGAATTTTGTGTAGAAGAGCTAAACGCTTCAATTAAAGAACAACAAAAAACTATTTTTAGCGCCTGCTTACTGCGAGCGACCCGAGGATACCTTAATAGTTATCAGAAAACCCCGGAGAAACCTTTTTTGCCCGAGGCTATTTTAACCAATGCCTGCGAATTATATAAAGAACAAATGATTAAAGAAACCATGTTGGTATATGAAGCGACTGGTTTCATTAGATATTATGCTCGCATTAAAAGTCAAACGAATGTTTCTCAAACATCTGAGCGTTCTTATTTAGAAAACACCCTACATATAGAAGAGAAATATAATAAAAGAACATCGTCATTTGAACTGGTTGACCATGAGTTTTTTGGAGACTTATCTCCATTCCTCCGTGAGGAATTCAAAAAACTCTATGAAGACGAGTTTTTAGTAACTGCTGAATTAACGCCCGAATCCTTACAACTGCCAATAGAAGCTTTTTTTGAGAAATACAAAGCTACACGTAATACTACTTCATCCTTTGATATAATTCTAACTCATCAATTCAGGGATTTTCGGCTCATCGAACAAATGACTGCTGTTCTTAATTTCGCTGAGGAACAAGCAAGCACAGAGATTCCCGCAAAGGATGATAACTCTCTTTATGTTGAAACTAGGAATGAAGAACTCAAAAAATTAAGAACGATAATTCAGGAGTATAAAGCTCATCTTGACAAAACTTTAGCAGAAGAAATAAGAACTTACCCGAATAGAAAGCCAGAAGCAATAGAGAACAGAAGCAAGGCAGTGGCCAGTATTATTCTTTTCGTTAATAGTAGCGCGGAACTTACGCCCTTAGTAAGAAAAGCAGTAAAAAACTCCATCGCCGAAATTCAACAAAATGAACCATCTTGGTTTGAGAGAAGTCTTATTGATAAAATTTTAGATGTCATTTCTTTGGGTGCTCGACCTATTTTGCGATATTTAGGTTCCAAACCAGTTCAATCCCAAAGCGAATTATTCCAACAGCCAGAAACTTTATCTCAGGAGAAAACTAAAAATAAAGGAGATGCAAGTCAGGACAGTGATGATGCATCGCAAGAGCTTTCAGAAGGGGAAAGCCCATCGTGAGAGAGAATATACAGTGTCTGGAGTTAAGTGTTCTCATTAAGACCGAATTGCCCTACTGAGAGCTAGAAAATATTTGACATTTACATATTTAAAAACATTAAAACAATTAATCCAAGAAAAATTAAACCTCGTAGATAGGGAGCGGAACGTCTATTGTTATACAAGACATAGAGGTAGGAAAAAGGGTATCGATAGATCAGGGTTCGTATGATTTTTTTACTTACCGACACCGCATCACCTTCTAGCGGATACTCGTGTATTCTAATACTCGGCCCATCGTTTGCCTCAATGATGACGCCTCGTGATTGTTCAATAGGTACATTAATATCCGCGCACTGCACATCAAATCCAACTAGGTTTAAATTCAACTCTCTAGCAGCGCGAATAAGCAACTGACTATTTTCTCGAACTATTTTTTTTGATAACGATTTATAAGTTCCCCCTCGGGTTGCATTACAAGCATAACAGAGGCTCACTACTTCATCTTTTTTAGGGACATAGCTTAGATCAATGCCAAGTTCAGCAAGTTTGATTTGGCACTCTTCGTCGACAATAATGGGGCCTAAGGTGTTATTTAGTTTTAAGCGTTGCGTATTGCTCAAATCAATGAGCGCTTGAAGAGGATGCTGACCATCGCCAATAACCTGTGCTGGATAACGCTGAATCACGCCCAGTATACGGTAGTTGAAAATTAACACGCGATAAGCGTTGAAATTTGCATGGAATTCTTCAATAGAAATATATTCACTTTCTACAATATTCTTAGCGATATAGTTTTTTAGTTGTTCTAGCGTTTGAATATTGCATAATACATTTTGGCCTAACTTTCCAGTTTGCGGCTTAGCGACAAGCGGAAAGGATAAGTCGGCTATTTTTTCTTCAAGCATGCCATATTCATATTCTGAACTATGAATAAACGTTGCTTTGGGTACTGGAAATCCAGCTCTTTCCAGTAATTTATTCATGGTATGTTTATTTCTAGCTAGATGGATAGAGCTGCTATCATTAAAAGGTGTTCCACTACCACAGAAATAAAGATTACGCTTCCAAAGTTTTAATTTAAATCCTTCAACTTCAGATACTTCTTCAACCGGGAAAAGCATTTTCTTAGCACTCTCATAATAACATCGTGCATTTTTGTTCATGGGTTCATTATTCAAAGATACAGCTCCTTGCAACCTCTTATTAGCTCATCACAGTTTAATTTGCTTCATCAACCATAGATAGAGCTGTTGCCTTTTCTAGCAATAATAAATCGATGCGCTTCGCAGTATCTGCAATGCGCGGATCAGATAAAATTGTGCAGGCAGGGAGTTCGATAGCAAACTTGTCCCTTAACTTTGAAATAATATGCATTGCTAAAAGTGAATTTCCACCTATTGATGCAAAACTATTATTAACCCCAATAGGCAAATTAAAGATGGCTTCCATTATTTCAATTATCTCTTTTTCTGTGGAAGTATGAGGCTTTTCTATTTTATTGACCGAATAGGAAACAGGCTTGTTATAGTGCTCCAATCTTTTTCTGTCTATTTTTCCACTATCCGTTAATGGCATCTTTTCAATAATATTAAAGACAGACGGTACCATCTGCGGAGGTACTCTTTCTTGGAGAAATAAGTAAATAAGATTAATCAGTTTGTCATCTTTTTCACTTTCAACGACAATAAAAGCTTCCAGATGTTTCTCTGAAGCAGCATCTTTTTTAGCAATAACCACTGCTTCTTTAATACCAGGGTATTTAATTAAATGGGCTTCAATTTCCTTAGGTTCGATTCTAAATCCGCGAATCTTTAGCTGCGCATCCTTTCGTCCGAGAAAAACAAGATTGCCGTCAGGAAGAGATTTGCCTAAATCACCCGTTTTATATAAGCGTAAATTGGTTTTGCTCCAAATATCGTCAATAAACCTCTCTTGCGTTAATTCATTTCGATTAATATATCCTTTCGCGAGTGATACGCCACCTATATAGATTTCACCTGTTTCTCCAGGAGGAACGGGCTGCATTTTATTATTCAATATTATTATTTTGGTATTGAAAATAGGTGTTCCAATGGGCGGGTAATCGGGCCACTCTGCCACTTTCTCAGGAAAAGTATAGGAAGTAACCACATGAGTTTCCGAAGGTCCGTAATAATTCAATAATCGACAGGAAGGTAGTTGGGTAAAAAACGATAAAATGGCAGGGCTTACTATAAGCTGCTCACCAGCAATAATAATTTCTTTGAGAAAACTGAAATAATTTTTTTCTACGGAAGCGGAAGCCAAGGTTTTAAGAAAGGGTACGGGTAATACTAATTGCTGAATCTGATGATTTTTTACAATCGTAGAAAATTGCCAAGGATCCATTCTATCGTGTTCTGAGATCAGTACTAAGGTCCCGCCAGAAATGAGCGCAGAAAATATTTCTAGAAAACTCATATCAAAACTGAGTGCAGTGAACTGTAAAACATTTCGTTTTTCAGGTATTTTTCTATGCTGCCAATGTATTAAATTCGTCAGTGCTTTATGAGGTAACATTACCCCTTTGGGTTTACCAGTTGACCCAGACGTATAAATTAAATAGCCAAGATTATCTAAATTGATCTCTATTTGAGGATTTTCGTCATTCAACTCTTGCGATGCAGAGTCAATAATATCTTCTATAAAAAAGGTTTTTTTTGCATTAAAGGGAAGGTCTTTTGCTAATTTTTTATGAGATAAGATACAGTCGGACTTTGAATCTTCAAACATGAATTGTAAACTTTTTATGGGATAATTACAGTCTAAGGGTAGATAAGCGCCGCCAGCTTTTAAAATCCCGAGCAATCCGACAATCATTTCGATGGAGCGTTCTATATAAATTGCAACAATCTTATTCGCAGCAATGCCTTCTTTAATTAAGAAATGAGCAACTCGATTCGCTTTGGCATTTAATTGCGCGTAGGTTATTTCTTTACCTTGATAACTTAAAGCAACTGCGTCTGCATTTAATAAGGCTTGTTGTTCAAATAACTGATGTGCATACAGGCAAGGGATGGTCTCTTTTCTAATGACCTTTGATATTTCGAGAGTTTTCCTAAATCCTGCTTCGGTCAGCTCAAAATTTTGATGGGCTTCAGTTTGAAGCATTTCATATAAAGAAAAGCCCTGCTGCTCTGGAAAGATGTTATCTTGTTTCTTCAATAAGCTATCAATAGTGATCCCTTCTCGATTTTTTGTTTGCTCAACATTACCTATCTGAGCAGTATAGTTGATAACAATATCGTGAAGTTCTGAACGTTGGACTAAAACTTTCTCACCTAAAGAAAGTTTCTGTGACTTATCAACCGCTTCATTGTATTTATTTCGTGCCCAAAGCAACGCTCTATGCAATTTTTCAGAATTATTTCTTAGGCAGCAGTAATCGGTTATTGCTAAAAGAAGACCATAAGTAATCACTTCTCCCACCAATGCTTGAGACCAGTATTGCCCCGTGAAGGATTTTCCGAAGCGTTTATGTTCTGAATCATTTATTTTTTCTACAACGCGCTCTAGATCTTTAAAAAGCGATTTTTGATCTAAAAAGTTAGCGAAAAACCGTTCGAGATCTAAGTTTTTTCCTTGCATTCGAGATCCAAGATACATGTTTAATGCTTCAGTTGGACCTTCAAAGATCCTAAATACACGCGCATCGCGAAAAAGCTGTGAAGCGCCATTACCTTCTTCATACCCTCTAGCTCCTAGCGTTTGAACAAGCAGATCGGCAACTTTACCCAAAAATTCTGAGCCCAAGATTTTAGAAACAATGAAGGCTTCCTCAGGCACAAGTGCAATGTTGCTGTCATAAGCACCTGCAATGGTAGAAATGAAATTCTCTAAAGCCTCAATTACAGCGGTTATTTCACTTAAGCGGACCAAAGTAACAGGGTTATCAATAAGAAATCCAGTCACTATGGAGCGTCTTTCTGCATAACGATGCATTAATTGAACACAACGTTTCATAGCCCCGATACTTGCTGCAGCCAAGCATAATCTGATAAACATCATATTATCTTGAGCGATTTCCATACCTTGGCCAGGTTGACCTAGCAGGTTTTCGGCAGAAACTTCTATGTCATCTAAGTAAATTGTATGTTTAGAAAATCCCCGTAAGCCCATAGTTGGAGCAGCAGCTCCGATGTGCAGGCCTTCGGTTCCTCGCGAAACTAAGAAGCCACTCATTCCAACCCAATTATTGTTTGCATCGATTTGCTGAACATAAATTGCAATAAGTTCTGCTGAAGCAGCCATACCTACCCAGCGTTTACTGCCTCTTAATAACCATTTGTCATTCTGATGAGGACTTGCGATCGATTTCATTGCTCTTGGATTAGAGCCGGCTGCAGATTCCGTCATTGCCCCTGCCATAAACATCTGGCCTTTAGCAAGTTTATTTAGATACTGTTTTTTCATGGGCGCTGAGGCGTAGTTCTCTAAAGTATGAGCGCCTTGTATAGTTTCAATAATAATAGTAGTAAGCGTTAAATCAATTGCAGCGAATTGTTCAATCACCCGAAGCATATCAACTAATTTTAATTCTAATCCCCCATGCTCTCTAGAAATATGCATCCCAAAAAATCCTTGATTTCCGAGATCCATGAAAACATGAGGAGGGAACGCGCCCTGCTTATCGGCTAAGTAGGAATCAAGATGAGTAGAAGAATAGTTTCTAAGCCAGTGGATTAGTGAATCAGCGGTCTTTTTGCTATGGTCTGAATGATGCATGTCATTACTCCCTTAACAACCAGATTATAGCAATGGTAAATATCGAACTACTGAGTGACTAATCATCTGTTAGTCTGGTTGTGGTAGAATAGAATAAATTAAAAAAAACAATTTTATCTTAGGCTATATTCAATACAAAGACCCACTTAATAGTAATGTCATAAATTGTAATGGCACAAAGTGACCATTATAATACATGCTTATGCAAAATTTGTAAAACTTGTTGAAAATACTGATAGTAACGGTGAACTTTAATCAATATGGACTACAAAAAGCTTTTATCACTATGCTTAAACCATTCAGACAATTTAATTTTAGTCTTGTCTAGTCAATTACACATTGAAGAAATTAATCCTACTGCAATTAAAATCTTAGGATGGAAAAAAGAGGAGGTTTATAACAAATCAATTGATAGTGTATTTAAACAATATGCTATGAAACCTTTTATTAAGTCAGCAGAATTCACAAAAAATGAAAAATATACTAGCTCTGCCTTAACTCATCGTGGCTTCAAAATTAATTGGCAAATTATTCCTGTTTATGACGATGAGAATAAGAAAAATTCAATTTTTGTCATAGGAAAACACACTAAAGACTTAACGGATAAACAAGTTGAATACTTACAATTAGAAAATGTGGTCAAGTACGCTCCAGGACTTTTCTATTGGAAAGATAAAAATAGTGTCTACCTCGGTTGTAATAAAGAATTTGCCAATTTAGCAGGTTTGCGATCAAGTGATGAGGTAGTCGGTAAAACCGATTTTGATCTCATATGGAAAGACAGAGCTCAACTCTATGTGGATGTTGACCAAGAGGTCATTAAAACCGGGACTGCGCGGCTAAACCATGAAGAGAATATAGCCGTTTCACAGGGCCAGACCATTACTGCAATTACTAACAAAGTTCCAATGTATGATAACCACCATAATGTCATCGGTATATTAGGCATTACGACAAATATCACAGAGCAAAAAAGATTGTTAGAAGACCTCAGGCGTGCCAAAGAAAACGCTGAGTCGGCTAACCAAGTGAAAACAGAATTCATTGCAAATATGAGTCATGACATTCGTACCCCTTTAAGCGGCATTATCGGCATGTCTCGATTTTTAGAAGAAAAAGCAAGCAATGAGGAAGAAAAGCAATATGCACGCTGGGTCAATGAAAGTGGCGAGCAACTACTCAAACTTCTAAATGGGGTACTTGATGTAGTTTCTGCAGCTCATCTTTCTGAACATGACATTCAAACAGAGTGCCTTAATCTTCGCCAGAGCATTGAGGACATTGTTCAGCTTGAAACACCAACTATCCATCAGAAAAATCTAGAATTTAAAGTAGATATCGATGAGGAAATTCCACAATTTATTGTATGTGACCGCTTTAAATTAAACCGTATTTTGCTTAATTTAGTAGGAAATGCTATTAAATTTACAGAGCACGGCCATATTGGGCTTAGTGTTAAACAAATCAGCAAACATCAAAATATCGTCAACCTTAAATTTAGCGTCAGCGACACCGGCCCGGGAATTCCTAAAACCTTACAGTCAAAAGTCTTTGAGCGCTTTTATCGGATTAGTCCATCTTATAAGGGTGATCATCAGGGACATGGTGTAGGACTACATATTGCTGAAAAATATGTGGCGTTGATGGGTGGAGAAATTGAGTTAGAGAGTGTGGAAGGCAAAGGAACGACTTTTTATTTCACAATTTCTTTAGCAATCGGCGAAGAAAAAAATGCGAGTATTCCAATTGAAACAAAAACCATTCATGCAACCTCTGAGCCTTCACTCGCAGACTGTAATTCCTCTCAGGCCTTTCTTTTGTTGGTCGAAGACAATGATATTGCTTTACGTATGGTTGAATTAATCGCAGAAAAAGCCGGCTGTCGTTATATTTCGGTCACTAACGGTGAGGAAGCTCTGGCTTTAGCTAAATCTAAAGAATTTGATTTAATTCTTACTGATATTGGCCTACCTGGTCTATCGGGTAATGAATTAACTAGCCGTATTCGTGATTGGGAAAAAAAATTAAATAAATCTCCAATCCCCATTGTGGGTCTGACTGCGCATGGTCTAGTTGAGGCAAAAAACGAATCACTTCAAGCAGGCATGAATCAAGTACTCTCTAAACCTATTAAATTGCCAATGCTGCAGGCGATTCTTAGCCAATTATTACCTAAGCTTTTTTCTAAAACAGAAACTAAGAATAAAACTAAAGAACAAACACTGGGTTTAGCAGATACCAAAGAAGAGGAGTTATTTTCACTCAATAATCATCCCACATTGGACCTCCAGCTAGGACTTTCTAACTTAGGGGATGAGACTGTTTTGCGGGACCTATTGACCTCCATGCAGGTAGAAGAGCTTCCCAATACCTTAAAAAGATTAGAGCAGGCTCATTCTGAATTAAATTGGAAAAAGATTGAAATCCTGGCTCATAAACTAAAAAGTAGCGCCTTGTATTGTGGTACCGAAAAACTGAAATTCGCTTGCCAATATTTAGAGTGCTATCACAAGACAGGGCATTCTAAATTATTGGAGCCTTTATATCAGCAATTAATTAATGTCCTCAATGAAACACAGCAGTTCATCAAAAGCTGGTTAGAGAACAATTAACAAAAAATTTCACCTCCATCCTTGGAGGATCTTGCAGAATTTACAGGATGTAACGTGCTAAATCTTCATCAGCAACTAATTTCCCTAAATGTGCATCAACATAAGCTGCATCGACGTGGACTGCTTCACCTGATTTGTCTGTGGCCTCGAAAGACACTACTTCCAACAAACGTTCCATGACGGTGTATAAACGACGAGCACCAATATTTTCAGTACGTTCATTAACTTTCCAGGCGACCTCAGCGATACGGCGAATACCGGTCTTGTCAAAGGTCAAACTCAGGCCCTCGGTATCCATCAAGGCGGTATACTGCTCCGTCAATGAAGCGCTAGGCTCTGTTAAGATGCGGACAAAATCGCCGACGCTAAGCGCAGATAATTCGACACGAATGGGTAAGCGGCCTTGTAATTCCGCAATCAAATCAGAAGGCTTGGCAACATGGAAGGCACCTGAAGCAATAAATAAAATATGATCAGATTTGATCATACCGTATTTCGTTGAAACCGTAGTACCCTCTACTAAAGGCAAGAGATCACGTTGTACGCCTTCGCGTGAAACATCACCCCCCCCGCTATTCTCAGCGCGCTTAGCCACTTTATCCAACTCGTCGATGAAGACTATTCCATTCTGCTCAATATTTTCGATCGCGCGAATTTTAATGTCTTCTTCATTGATTAACTTAGCAGCCTCTTCTTCACGCAAAATCTTCATTGCTTTGGCAATTGTTAGTTTACGTGTCTTAGTGCGGTTAGATCCCATTTGTTGAAACATGGACTGTAGCTGGTTAGTCATTTCTTCCATGCCAGGAGGAGCCACGATCTCGACGCCAACCGAACTCGCAGACACCTCAATTTCGATCTCATTGTCATTCAACAGACCTTCACGTAATTGCTTACGGAAAATTTGACGTGTGGAGGTTTCTTTTTCACTGGGTGTTAAACTTCCTCTTGCAGGCGGTAATAAGGCATCTAAAATTCGATCTTCTGCGGCATCTTCGGCTAAATTTTCAACCTTTTTCATTGCCCATTCGCGCTCTTGTTTAATAGCAATATCCGCTAGATCACGAATAATCGAATCGACATCTCGACCTACATACCCCACTTCTGTAAATTTAGTGGCTTCTACCTTGATAAAAGGAGCTTGAGCAAGCTTCGCTAAGCGCCTGGCAATTTCAGTTTTACCGACCCCTGTTGGCCCAATCATTAGAATATTTTTAGGCATAATTTCATTACGCAGCATAGGATCTTTAATTTGCATACGTCGCCAACGGTTACGTAAAGCAATAGCCACTGCGCGCTTAGCATCATCCTGACCAATAATGTGCTTATCCAATTCCTGCACAATTTCTCTAGGAGTCATCATTACGTTATTCACTATCGGTATCCAATTCTTCAATGGTTAAATTGTGGTTGGTATAAATGCAGATATCGGCGGCAATATTTAAACTTTTGCGCACGATATCAAGCGCTGATAATTTGGTATTTTCAACCAGAGCACGGGCAGCTGACTGTGCAAAAGGACCGCCGGATCCAATGGCAATTAATCCTTCCTCGGGTTCAATCACATCCCCATTACCAGTAATAATGAGCGAAGCTTTGCGATCGGCTACTGCTAAAAGCGCCTCTAAACGTCGTAAGATTTTGTCCGTACGCCAATCTTTGGCCAACTCCACAGCGGCACGAACTAAGTGACCTTGATGCATTTCCAATTTTGTTTCAAAACGTTCAAACAGTGTGAACGCATCGGCTGTTCCACCCGCAAAGCCAGCGATTACATTATCTTTATAAAGACGTCTTACTTTGCGTGCGTTGCTTTTCATGACGGTGTTGCCCATACTTACTTGCCCATCACCGCCGATAACCACTTTATTCCCTCGTCTTACCGACAGGATGGTCGTACCTCGATATTGTTCCAAAATACATCCCCATTACAGACTAAACTCATAAAATGGGGATAAGAAACGAAAAATCAATGGTTGAGAAAAATTATTTTATATTGGTACTGCGCTCGATTGGCACTTATCGCAGACACCCTTCAATTCAATAGCGCCTTGGCCAAGATGAAAATGATTGGCTTGAGATAATTTTTGGACAAGCTCATGCATTGTTTTATCGTATAATTCATTAACCTGGTGACAATCATTACAAACCATTAGCACCTCAGAGGCCTGATGCTCGGCAGGCTCGTGGCAAAGCGTGTAAGATTGAATCGATTCAATTTTGTGCACTACTCCATAATCCACAAAATAATCGAGCACACGATAGACAGTTGGCGGTTTAGCGTTTAACTGAATCTGCAGCAATTGATCCAAAATCTCATAGGCTTTGAGGGGTTTTTCTGCGCTCCATAAGATAAACAAAATACTTTTGCGTAAAGACGTGAGTTTAAGACCAATTTCCGCACAATAATTCCGAAACAAGGTTGGATAGTTCATTATTTGCTGTAATAAAAAGTATCTAAGTACTATCAGGATACTTCATAATGCTATTTTTGAGTATCTTCGCTCATAAATGACACACCATGCAATAAAGGAGCAAGGTGTAAATGCTCCGCTAAACTTTGACCAATATCAGCAAAGCTATCACGACGGCCAATGAAACGACTACTGAGTTTCTCCCCATAAACTAAAACAGGAATATGTTCCCTCGTATGATCTGAACCTGGAAAAGTTGGGTCACAACCATGATCCGCAGCAAGAACTATGAGGTCGTCCGCTTTAAGCAGCTTAAATAACTCAGGAAGACGGCGATCGAATTGCTCGAGTGCATGAGCGTATCCTGCAACATCACGTCGATGACCATAAGAGGAGTCAAAATCAACAAAATTAGTAAACACCAAACTTCCAGCCGGAGCATTTTTCATTGCTACTAATGTGGCATTAAATAGAGCCTCATTGCCATCGGCTTTGATCTCCTGGGTTATACCTTGATGTGCAAAAATATCTGCAATTTTTCCGATAGCGATCACTTCGCGGCCAGCTTCTTTTAAAAAATCTAATAAGGTAGGTGCTGGGGGTAAAGTCGCATAATCTCGACGATTACCCGTTCGCGCAAAAAAGCCGGGTTTACCAATAAATGGCCTGGCTATCACACGACCAATTTGATAATCATCCACTAAATCACGAGCAATTTCGCAAATTTCTAATAATCGACTTAAACCAAAAGACCCTTCGTGCGCAGCAATCTGAAAGACACTATCTGCTGAGGTATAAACAATGGGCTTGCCCGAGCTAATATGTTCTTCACCCAACTCATCAATAATTTTGGTTCCTGAAGCATGTTTTTCCCCCAGAACACCGGGTAAATTCGCTTTCTTGATCAAATCATCAATTAATTTTTTGGGAAAACAATTTGCTTGATCAGGAAAATAGCCCCAATCAAAAGTCACAGGAACACCAGCTAGCTCCCAATGACCGCTCGGCGTATCTTTTCCTAGACTTTGCTCAACTGCATAACCGTAATAACCTAGCGGTGGAGTCACGGTAGATAGATCAATTAAGCGTATCCCTGAGCTCGCAAGCGCTGACTGATAAAGACCTAGACTGGTTAAATGAGGAATATTTAATGGTCCTTTTCGTAAACCATCTTTATCTGCACGTCCTTCACTGCAGGCTTGGTGAATATGAGCAAAGGTATTTGCCCCTTCATCGCCATAGCGTCCAGCATCGAGGCTAGCACCAACTCCCATCGAATCCATTAATAAAATACAAACACGCCCAAGCATTATTATTCCTCTATTTGGCGACAATGCGTCTCTTTTAAACCAAATAACACCGCTAAAGCAATAATTAATCCAATCGGAAAAATTAAACCAGCATATTGGTAATCACCTAAAGAATAGACCGGAACGCCATCTGACATTTGCATTTCACCATGTCGCATGAGTAAGAAGCTAAATAAAATTTGGTATACGACGCAGCCCCCTTGGGTCAAAATAGAGACCACGCTCACAGCAGAAGCGGTCATCAAAGGGGAGCTGCTTTCAGCAACTAAAGCATAGCTAATTACTTGTGCGGCAGTAAAAAAACCTAAAAGCAAAAATAAAATTTTCATTAGAGGCAATGAAACGGGAACAAACAAGATAGCAAGCATGGTCAACAAAGAAGCAACTACACCTGCTTTCATTGGCAGAATACGCAAACTCAATTTATCCGAAAACCAACCGATAAGTGGACCGCCAATAATCGCCCCTAAAAATAACATGGAGTTAACCACTGCAGCATCTGCTTTCGATATGCCCATTTTCTGCACTAAATAAAGAGAGCCCATCATTGCGCCATACACCGCAATAGCCATGTTCATCAAGCTCGTATAAAGTGCTGCTCTTAAGTTTTGAGAATTAAGATAAGCTTTCTTTGCAGTCGCTATCAAACCTAGTCTTTTCACTTTCTTTTGATTCGTTGTTTGAATCTTATCAATGATGCCAAAATACATCACAACGAGCATAATTAATCCCAGCCAACCCACTTGCATTAAGGCTTCACGCCAGCCAATTTGCGCAACTAATTGAGTGAGCGGGTACTGAGCTAGCATACCACCAGTCATTGCGATAGTTACGATAACGCCAGTGATAAGTGCCATTCGTTTCGGTGGAAACCAGCGAGAAGCAAGACGTATAGGACCAAGAAAACAAAAAGCACTACCGATACCCGTTACAAAACGACAAAATAATGCCAAATAAAACGATTGTGCATGCGCTAAAATAAAAGTGCTTAATACACAAAGTAACATGGCAACTAGAATGGTTTTTTTGGTAGAAAATCGATCCAGAAGAAAACCGGCGACAAAAAGAAAAATAACATTCGATACATAGTAAATGCTTGACAAATAAGCCATTTTATCAGCTTGCACATGGAAATCTTGCATAATATTATCGGCAATCGATGCAAACATATTTCCCTGAATAAATTCATAAAAGAAAAATAAGGACGCACTAATACATACCACCCATGGTAATAAAGAACTTCCTAGCTGTTCATTGGTTGTGTATTCTTCTACCATTCGCATACATGCCCTCTTAATTACATTCGTTTGCAGTAAGTTTCACGAGTTAGTAAAACAGCCAACAATGCGGCTACCGCAGTTAAGGGAAAAATCCACATTGCATATTGAAAATCAGCTACCATATAGTTTTGAGATGTAGCCCCCGCATGTTGCTGTATTAACAAGCCAAAGAGCACCTGTCCTATACCACCTCCTCCCATGATGAGGACGGAAGCGATCCCTGTAGCAGCTCCTGTATTTTCTGAGGAATTGCTTTCTGCAATTAATGGATAACTGATCACTTGGGTACTGGTAAAAAAACCAAGAGCAAAGAAAAGCATACTCAGCTGAGTCTGAGATAAAGCAAGATCCATAAATAAAGGAATAACGGTCACTAAAGTCGCGAGAGCTCCTAAAATCATTAAGGGCTTACGGCGGCCTTGAGTATCTGAAAGCCAACCAACCAAAGGACAACCAATGATGCTACCAATAAAGATAAGACTAACAACGTTACTGGCCGCCATTTCAGGCAAATGATGGACAACTTGTAAGTAACTTGCACCCCACAATGCACAAAGTACCATAATCGGCAGATTTAACAAGGAGGTATAAAGCCCAGCAAGCCAATTTTGTGGATTGTTGAGCGATTGCAAAAAGCTTGAACCGATAGCCGTTTGATTAGAAACTTTAGATATTTTCTTCTGATTAGGTCTATCTTGAACAACGAGATAAATCCACACTAATAAAAATGCACCTACCGCACCATCAATGAGCAGAGAGTCCCGCCAACCATAATATTCATTGAGATGAGCAAAAGGAGTATGCGCCATCATACCGCCTAAGAAGGCCATAGTGACGAGTAATCCGATGACAAACGCTTGGCGACGCGGAGGAAACCAGTGCGCAACCAAGACAACACAGGAAAGAAAACAAAAAGCGTTACCGATACCCGAAAGAAAATGAAAAAAACAGGCCAATGCAAAAGAGTTTGTAAGCGCAAATCCTACGGTGCCAATCACACAAATTAACATGGCAATCAGAATTACTTTGCGCGTTGAAAATCGATCCAAAATAATTCCCGCAGGAAGAAGGAAAAGAATATCAGCCCATAAATAGGTACTTGACATCCAGCTAAGTTGAGTAGCATCTAAATGAAAATCATCGCGTAGTGGCTGATTAATCACATCAAAGATATTGAGTTGAAAAAATTCATAAAAGAAAAATAACCCAGCCGATAAGCATACTAACCATGCCATTAGATCGCCGCGAGGCAATATTGCACTCGAATCTACTGCGAGAGAATCGGACAAGATAACTCCTTAGCAAAGGTTGTAAAAATTGCGGCGTATTGTACCAAAATTTACATTTAAATGATATCTAAATTGGGCAATTCTTTCACATATAATCTTAATTTATTTAATAAAGATTTTATTTCTGTCATTTGAGGGCAATATATAGTCGCTGCGAATGTTCAAAACCCTCACCCTTGAAGGGAGAGGGGACTTATAGAAATGCCCTAGTCTCATAAGGAGAGAGAATTTTATAATCCCCTCGCTCCCGAGGGGAGAGGGCTAGAGAGGGGATTCAAACATTACGCATCATCAACTCCCTGGTTAAAATGTAGCCTTAATTTTATGTTGCAAAACAATACATTAAAGATACTATTGGAATTTTTAAAAAACCGACTCCAACAAAATAAGGATAATAAGATGATTCCGGTAAAAGGTTATGCCGCCCTAAAAGTAAAATCACCATTAGAGCCCTTTTCTTTTGAACGACGGGACGTGAGTGAAAATGACGTGCTTATAGACATTAAATATTGTGGCATTTGCCATTCTGATATTCACCAAGCTCGTGATGAGTGGGGGGGAGCGCTTTTCCCAATGGTCCCAGGCCATGAAATTGTCGGATTTGTTAGCCAAGTAGGTAAAAAAGTATCAAAATTTAAAGTAGGTGACAAGGTTGGGGTCGGTTGCTTTGTGGATTCCTGCCGACGTTGTGAAAACTGTCAAGAAGACCTGCAGCAATACTGCGACGAAGGAATGACACTCACCTACAATTGTAAGGAGCGTGATGGCAGCGCCTTAACCCAAGGGGGATACTCAACAAAGATTGTCGTTGATGAAAACTATGTGCTTCGTCTTCCCGAAAATTTACCTCTTGATGCCACTGCCCCGTTATTGTGTGCAGGAATTACCTTGTATTCGCCACTCAAACATTGGCATGCAGGTCCGGATAAGAAGATAGCTATTGTTGGTTTAGGTGGCTTAGGCCACATGGGTGTGAAAATTGCTCATGCTCTAAAGGCCGATGTAACGGTCTTAAGTCATTCCATGAATAAAGAAGCCGACGCAAAACGCATGGGAGCCAATCATTTTTATGCGACTTCGGATGCTAATACCTTTACCAAATTAGCGAAAAGCTTTGATCTTATTATTTGTACAGTCTCATCAGGCATTGACTGGAATCAACTTCTCACTTTGCTAAAACGCGATGGCACCATGGTTGTGGTCGGTGTACCTGAAAATAATGTACCCCTACACGCGTTTTCACTGGTTAAAAATCGCCTCACTCTAGGCGGCTCAATGATTGGTGGGTTAAAAGAAACTCAAGAAATGCTCGATTTTTGTGGTAAGCACAACATTACTTCTGATATCGAACTAATTCCTATTCAGAAAGTCAATGAAGCGTATGAGCGCATTTTAAAAAGTGATGTCCGTTATCGCTTTGTTATTGATATTGCTTCTCTTACTTAGAAACGTTGGGCTTTCGCCCAACTTACATAAAAACTGAAACTTAATATTCGCAAAAAAATTTTTGTGATATAAATTGAGCTTTTCTACCAATGGAGGGTAAGGGATGACCTATCGTTCAGATGTGGATGGTTTAAGAGCGATTGCGATCCTCTTTGTTTTATTTTTTCATAGTGGCCTTAAGCTTTTCCCTTCTGGGTTTATCGGTGTTGACCTTTTTTTCGTGATTTCTGGTTTTTTAATCACTAATATCATCCATCGCTCGATTCAGAATCAGAGTTTTTCTTTCTTGGAATTTTATAGCCGACGACTATGGCGTTTACAGCCGGTGTTTATTTGCTTGCTTCTGGTGGTTACTTTATACGCCTTGTTTTTTTATTTGCCTGATGATTTGGTGCAATATGTTAAGAGTGCTAGGAAAACCTCTATTTTTACCTCAAACAGTTATTTCGCACATGTCACTACCGGATATTTTGCAGCAGCTAGTAATCAGTTACCCCTCTTACATACCTGGTCTCTATCAATTGAATGGCAATGCTATTTAATGTTACCCATTGCTATCTATTTACTGAATCAATTTGTTCCTAGACAGCATATTAGTAAGATTATTTATCTACTCACCTTCCTTTTTTTCGTCTTAGCACTGTACTTTTCCGCTCACAATGCAACAAAAACTTATTATCAATTTCTAAGTCGTATTTTTGAATTTTTAGTCGGCTCTTGTGTGGCACTCACTCCACGACGCTTTTCTTTGCCGAATATCGTTTTAAATATTATAGGTGCACTTGCTCTTTTGACCTTAATTTTTGTCGCAACCCGCAGCAATATTAGTCTAGGTTTTCCCAATTATTATGCCCTTATTTTGTGTGTCGCAACCGGCTTGCTGATTGCGATCGGAGAGCATCAACCCAAACCCATTATTAGTCATTTGCTCTCAGTAAAACCTTTGGTTTTCATCGGCTTAATTTCTTATTCACTGTATATTTGGCATTGGCCCATTTTTGCGTTTATTCATTACGAAGGCATTCAAGAAACTACTTTTGTCACGTTAATTGCTTTTATTTTTTCTTTTGTATTCGCTTATTTATCATGGCGATTTATCGAAAAACCATCGCGTAAAATGAATCGTCTTCAGTTTAGCTACAGTGTCATTTTTTTACTTATTTTACCCGTTGCAGTGATGCACTTGAGTGCCTATATCATCAAAAAAAATGCTGGACTGCCTTTTCGTTTTAATGAGGAAGTGGTCAGAATTTATAAACAATTAAATCGCTATAATAGTTCGGAGCGACCTTTATGCATTGGAAAAAATAACATTGACATCAATACTCACTGCCTGCTTGGCGCAAAAAATTCGCCTAGCAAAAAGGGCTTCATGATTGGTGATTCTTATTCAAATCATTATTGGGGATTTATGGATACTTTGGCTAAAGATGCCAATCTTTCTATTCTTGCTCAAGCAACCTCATCCTGTCTAACATTACCTGGAATATTTCTCTACGATTGGTGGTCTTTTAAAAATGAGATTTATCAAGAATGCTATGAACAAACATCCCGTTATTTCGATATGATCAAAACGAATCATTACGATTTTGTCATCATAGGCCAAACCTGGAAAAATTATTTGGGACATAGCATTATTAATCAATTGCACGATCAGGGTTCGCCTGAACTGACCAAGAAGCGAATTACTGTAGCCTTGGATAAAGCCTTAGGTATTATCACTGATTCGGGAGCCAAACCTGTTTTAATAAAAGCAACGGCTTCAACGACTGAAAATCTTCACGATTGTTTTTTCCAACATGTAAAACAAAGAACTAACTATAGCCCGGGGGACTGTGATTTCAATTTGCAAACTAGTACTGAATTTTGGCTGAACAATTTATTTGAAGAAATGCAGAAAAAATACCCGCAACTTATTGTTATCGACCCCAAAAAAGTACAGTGTTTAAATAACCGCTGTAAAGCAGATATCAATGGAGTTCCAGTGTTTCGCGATATAGGCCATATCACTGATTACGCTTCTTATCAATTCGCAAAACTTTATTTAAAGCAATATAAAAATCCACTTATAAATTTAAAAGCTAGTTGATTTAATTCAACTAGCTTTTTAATCGCTTCTAATGATTAATCATCATCATGGCAAGATTTAAATTTTTCAGCCCATTTCTCTTCTACTTCTTGCATTTTCTTGTGTAGTTGAGCTTTTTGTTGATCATTAAGTACATTCAAAATTTGATTAGTTGCTGCTAGCTTTGCTTTCATAACATCACCAATCAATTGAGTTTTTTGATCAACTAAACCATTGACTGTTGATTGATCCATAGTGGCTGATTGAACCTGTTGACTAATTTGTTTTCTCAGATTATCCATTTGGCCAGCTTTATCAGCCATTGTTGATTTTAATTGATCTAAGATTGGTTTTATTTTTGCTTTCTGAGAATCATCAAGATTTAATGATTCAACCATTTTTTTAATACCTTCTCCACAATGCTCAGAATCAGCAAAAGCTGCTTGGCCTAATACGAGAGAGAAAGCGAATACCATTATCCCTAAAATTTTTTTATACATGATACTTTCCTTAGTTTATTGTTAGATACCGTAGCTAAGTATAGACAGTAAACTTGCTGAGATCTGCAATTTATTAAATTAAATTTAAAAAAGAGATCAGTCTTGAATATCCACTAAAGAAAATCGAGCTGCACCTCAGAATCAGAAAAAAACCGCCAGGGGAAAGCGAGAATTGGAGAGTCTTTGTCCTGAGTCGGAATTTCTAAAGAATTGCCAAATAAGCAGTATATTCCTCATAGGTTGGTATTCCTATTTGCTGAGCTGCCTCACTCACCTATTCACAATTACAATGATCGTCGCCTACTTTTTTCCTTCCCTCAAACTATAAATCTCTGCCGCTCCCTCTCTTTGGCACCTAGATAACTTCGCGTTTTTTTGAAAGGATTGCTGGCTTATAAATGGTATTTGCTATTGCTTTTTTGTTTTTTTAATTCTTCTTTTGCCTTGTTTAAAATATTCCTTTGCTCCTCAGATAGTTTTTTTCCAGCTCTATTTATATAAAAATTAAGCATAGACATTGCGGATTGGTATATAGAACCTTTTCGACGCGTGCTTTTTTCAGCTGAATTAATTAATGATATAGCAATTTTTTTGGGATCTTCCCAGGTAAAAACCCCTTTTTCCAAATCTAGGGCATCAGAATGTTGCGTGACTTTTTGAGACCATTGATTATTTCTAGCCATAGAAACCTCTTATGGAGTTTTCACCTCGAAATTTATTAACTTTCTTTTTTCTTAGGAACTTTTTCGCCTTTTTTTCTGGCTTTTGATAAACCAATAGCAATGGCTTGCTTACGGCTTTTGACTTTACCATCCTTGCCGCTATGTGCCTCTCCTTTTTTATATTCATGCATTTCTTTTTCTACTTCCCGTTGTGATCCTTTGCTGTATTTCCTAGTAGTCATATGCACCTCCATTTTCCATATAATTTTTAAGACTTATTCCGACTTTTATTGATATAAAAAGCTGCGAGTTCAAAATGAAGAAAGCGCAGTAATACTGTTGCTTTACTTGCTTAAATTCTTCATTATTTAAATATAGACTATTCAAAAAATGGGCAATTCTATAATGCTGCCGCAACGGAAAAGGCCGAGGATGGCAAAATTAAGGCTCAAGTCGTACAATTGGCTGAAGCTTTAACCTCTGTCCTTATAAGATGCTTGATAAAAATATCGGGGCCTATTTTTAAAGCAATAGGATTTGCTATTTTTTCAGATAGTTAACCTGTGAAGTGCTGCTAACCGTGCACTTACAAAGCCAGGGAAAATGGGTTGAAAGGTATAATAGAATCCCGTGCGTTTATCCAACCGAGTTAACGCTTGTTCGTAGTAAAGTGTTGAAATGATACGTTGCAAGCAACTTGGCTACTCGTTAAAATTACTCACTATAGCCAGGTAGTCTACTGATGAAATCTGAGCCCATTAATTGCGAAGGTGTTCTATAACCACCTTTAAGTTTGTTTTTTAGCAAATACTCAGCAATTCCTAGGCTACTGGCTACAGTGAGAGCATAGCCATTAGCTGTTGTAATCCGAACTGTTCTGCTTTTCCCTTTTGCATTTTTTGCTTCACCCCAAACATGTGTCAGATTGCTTTTAAATTGTTCAATACTAGGTCCCTTTTGCGCAGCGGCTTTCTTTTTAAGAAAATTTTGTATAAAGCTCAAACCTAAAAGCCAGCGTATATAATTGGCTCGTTTCAAAATAGATAACCTTTTAGGGCTTATTGGGATATATACTTCAATATTTGGTATGCCCGTTGTGTAAAAAGCAGTACTTATATCTCCCCACGGAATAGTTGTGGCTAATTTTTCTCCTTTACCAAAGTCAATGAAGCGGGTTTTCCAAGCCAGAGGGACTGTTTTAATTTCACTGTTAATGCGAACTTTTCCTCCACTAGCTAAACCTTCTACAGCTGTTTTTGCTGTACCAGGCGACATGCCTGAGTTCGAATCAAATCCAAGAGCCAAATAATTAGCGTCAGGAAGCATTTGTTTTAATTGAGCTGCGATACAATCCGTTGGTGTGACATCAAATCCAACTCCCGGACAGAGAACAATGTTAACTTCTGCTGCTAGCAAATTTTGGCTATGGGCGTATTCAAAAATAGAGATTTCACCAGTAATATCGATGTAGTGGGTTCCAGACCGAATACATGCTGTTATCATTTGCTGACTTGTGGTAGAAAAGGGTCCAGCACAATTTAAAACCAATTTTACATCAGAAAGCTGGCTTATTATATTTTTCGGATCACTTAGGTTAAAAACACGACCATTGAATCCCAGTTCTTCTGCTAATGATATGATAGCTTTCTCGTTGCGTCCTGCAAGGATAGGATTCAGTCCTCTAACTTTTGCTTCTCTTGCAATTAATTCTCCAGTATATCCATTTGCTCCATAAATCATCCAGTTATTCATTTCTTTATTCCATCGGTTTGCTAAGAGATTATTGTTAATTCTAGACAAGATATTAGTATAAAAACGAACATCAAAGAATGAAAATCTTATCCATCTCAAACTTTTGATTTTTGGAATTTTGGTCATCTTATAACCTCAAGGGGGTCATTCATCATGATTTTATTGTTTTAATTTCTTTGGGATATAAAATCGCAAATTGCGATTATTTATCGTCATATGCTATAATTGCTTTATATCGTTTTAGAGAGAAATTAGTATGGCTCAATCGGTAAGATTATCAGATACACTAGTGAAACAAGCCAAAGCGGTTGGTGAGGTAATGTCTCGCTCTGGGGCTGGGCAAATTGAGCATTGGGCAAAAATTGGGAAAATTGCTGAAGAAAATCCTGATTTATCCTATGAGTTTATTAGAGATAGTTTACTGGCAAAAGCAGAAATAGATAATGGATTGGTTGATGATTATGAATTTGATCATTAAGCAATCTAGCTCATTTAAAAAAGCTGTAAAAAAATTGCCTAAGCAATATAAATCAATTCTCGATGATGAAGTCAGAACATTAGTTAACAATCCAGAAATAGGAGAGCGCAAAAAAGGCGATTTGGACTTCTTAAGAGTTCATAAAATCAAATTTTCAAATCAGGAAGTATTATTAGGTTATATGTATAAAGAGGGTGAGCTCGTACTAACGTTACTTAAATTGGGAACCCATGAAAACTCTTATCGTGATATCAAAAACATCATTTAAGAACTAACTCGGTAATCCCCCCTGAAAAATAACTGAATCCAAAAGTAGAATTTTCTCATACCCTTTGTCAGAGGAGATTTAGCAGGAAAAAATCAAAATTACAGATAGTCAAATAGTGTCAAGTTTAAAACAAAAGGAAAGCGGCACGCCTGTTTCAGTTAAAATGGGAGGGGTTACCCTCTGTCTAAATCTATCAGTCAACGCTCTCTTTAATATTTCAGCCAACCTATAATTAAAAATTAATAGACACTTGGGTTAGGAAGGGAGATATTATGATAGTTGATCTGACAAACAAAAAAGGTTTAGTCACCGGCATTGCCAATGATCACAGCATTGCCTATGGATGTGGGGAACAATTTCGTGAGGCGAATGCAGAGTTGGCAATAACCTTTCTTAATGCCAAAGCAGAGCCTTTCATACGCCCTTTAGCATTAGAATTAAAATCCCCCCTTATTCTTCCTTGTAATGTGCAAAAGGAAGAAGAGATTATTGCTTTATTTGCCGCAATTGAAAAAAAATGGGGGAGATTAGATTTCATGTTACATTCGATGGCCTTTGCTCCTAAAACTGCCTTGGAATACCCATTGATTGAATGCTCCAAGGAGGGATTTTTGGAGGCGATGGATATCTCCTGTCACTCATTAATTCGTCTATCAAAATATGCCGCTCCCTTGATGAAAAACGGCGGTAGCATTTTGACTATGACTTATTATGGCAGCCAAAAAGTGATACTTAATTATAACTTAATGGGCGTGGTCAAGGCCGCATTAGAAACGTCTGTCAGATACCTGGCATATGAACTAGGACCCCAAAATATAAGAGTCAACGCCATTTCACCAGGCCCTATCGAGACACGAGCTGCCTCTGGAATTCCTAATTTTTATGAGTATATCGATGCAGAAAAACAGCGATCCCCCTTGCCTCGCATGGTTGATATTAAAAATGTCGGTAATTTAGCGGCATTTCTTGCTAGCGATGCTGCTATGGATATAACTGGACAGGTACATTATATTGATGCAGGTTATTCCATTATGGGCTGATGAGTATCGAGGAGCATCGCTATGTCTTTCATTGAAAATCGAACATTTGATGAACTTAAAATTGGGGACTCAGCACAGATTAAACGTACCTTAAGTCTTAAAGACATCGAACTATTTTCTATCATGTCTGGTGATGTGAATCCAGCTCACGTGGATGCTGACTATGCAAAAGATGATAGGTTTCACCAAATCATTGTACAAGGCATGTGGGGTGCTGCCCTGATATCAACGGTGCTAGGTACAGAGCTGCCTGGCCCGGGAACCATTTATTTAGATCAAACACTTCGGTTTTCTGCCCCCATTGTACCCGGGGATGTAATTACGATTAGTGTAACAGTGACCGCTAAAATGCCTGAACACCATATTGTTGATTTAGAATGCAAGTGCGTGAATCAAAATAATCAAGTTGTAATAAGTGGTGTGGCCACGGTGATGGCACCCACCCTTAAAGTTAAAAGAGAACGAATTGTATTACCCTCAGCTGTTTTAAAAGGGCATAAAGGATCATGGTACAAAAAATTAATTAAATTAACAAAAAATCTTACACCCCTTAAAACAGCTATTGTGCATCCCGTTGATACACTGGCTTTACAAGGTGCCATTGATGCAGCCATAGAAAATCTTATAATCCCCATTCTTGTTGGTCCAAAAGATAAAATCCTCGCGGCAGCCGCTGACGCTAAGTTGGATATTTCCGCCTACGAGATTATTTCAACCCGCCATAGCAATGAATCAGCAGAAGTTGCAGTAAAACTCGCAAGAGAATGTAAAGTAGAAGCCTTGATGAAAGGGAAAATCCATACCGACGAATTGATGGGGCCGGTTGTAAATAAAGAAACGGGCTTGTTGACCTCACGAAGAATGAGCCATGTGTTTTATGTAGAAGCCCCAAAATATTTCAAACCGTTATTTCTATCAGATGCAGCACTCAATATTCGGCCTAATTTAGAAGAAAAAAGGGACATCACCCAAAATGCGATTGATTTGTTTCGTACCTTAGGCTTTGGCACGCCAAAAGTTGCCATCGTTTGTGCTGTAGAAACGGTCAATGAAAAAATGCAATCCACACTTGATGCAGCAGCACTAAGTAAAATGGCAGAAAGGGGCGCGATAACAGGAGCTATTGTCGATGGGCCACTAGCATTTGATAACGCCATTTCTATTGAATCTGCACATGAGAAAAATATTAAATCTGAGGTTGCGGGGTGTGCTGACATCATTATTGTTCCCGATATTGAATCGGGCAATATGCTTTATAAAGAAATGACTTATATGTCAGGCATGGAAGCAGCTGGTATGGTGATGGGTGCAAGGGTTCCTATTATATTAACCAGCCGTGGCAGTGATGAGATTTCTCGAAAAGCATCTTGTGCTATGGCGCTGGTGTATAGTCGCAATAAGGAGAAATTAAATGCTTGAAGTCCTATTAGTGATTAATACAGGGTCTTCAAGCATTAAATTTTCGATTTTTGCTTGTCAGCAAAAATTAAATTTACTTTATCGTGGCGAAATTGAAAGTATTTCCGATTCACCCTGTTTAACCATTTTTGATGCGAATCACTTAAAAATAGTAGAGCAAAAAATTTTATCTACAGGAACCGAAGCAGGCTTACGAGTATTTTTTAATTGGTTTGAGCGTTTACCCGATTCCATGAAATTAAAAGCAGTAGGCCATCGCGTGGTACATGGAGGCACATACTTTTCTCAGCCCACATTAGTAACTGATGAGGTCATGAAAAAAATAGCCAGTTTAATTCCCTTCTGCCCTTTTCATGAAGCTCAGAGTCTCGAGGCCATTGAGAACATAAAAACAATTTACCCTGCCATGCCACAAGTAGTTTGTTTCGATACCAACTTTCATCGTACACAGGAACATTTGGCAACGCTTTTTGCTATTCCAAGAAAGTTAACAGATGAAGGTCTAGTTCGTTATGGTTTTCATGGTATTTCCTATGAATACATCGCCTCAGTCATCACCCAACATATTGGCGATATCGGTAATAAACGAGTTATCGTTGCTCATTTAGGTAGTGGTGCGAGTATGTGCGCCATGCATCAACGTAAAAGCGTAGCCACCTCGATGGGACTTACCGCTTTGGATGGATTGATGATGGGCACTCGCAGTGGTTCGATTGATCCGGGATTGATACTGTATTTATTGCAAGAAAAAAAACTCTCCGTGGAACAAGTAACTACCCTGCTTTATCAAGAATCTGGTTTATTAGGCGTCTCTGGCATTAGCAACGATATGCGAAAACTTCAATCAAGCGACGAACCGCATGCAATAGAGGCGGTTGATTTATTTTGCTTTATCGCAGCAAGAGAACTAAGTGCACTATGTGGCATCTTACATGGATGCGATGCGATTATTTTTACGGCAGGCATTGGTGAACGCTCAAATGTCGTTAGAAAAAAAATCTGTGATCGACTGGACTGGTTAGGTGTTGTCTTGGATGAGAAGGCAAATAGCACTAATGCATCTGTCATCAGCCAAGACAGAAGTAAAATTAAAGTAGGTGTCATTCCTACTAATGAAGAATATATAATTGCTAAACATACAATGAATAGAGTAGTAGGAGCTAATAATTAGAGCTTGTCTTAGATAACAGGGTTTAAGTATGTTTTTCAATCCTAGGACTTCCACCCACAAGAATGCTAAGAAGGCGGCTCCCTGGATACTTCCGGAAAAAGGATCTGGCATAACGGATATACTTGAATCTCATATTGCCCCACACTTAAATAGGGTCAATGTTCGTATGACTATCGTACATAATGATGTTATCCGGCAGCTGGTTGCCAGTGGTTTGGGGATAAGTTTTATATCAACTCTGTCCTTAGGTCGTCTAGTAGATAAAACAGACCTAGTGACACTTAATACACCGTTTCTCGGATTAAAGAGAATTTTTTATAGGGTAATACGAAAAAATGATAGCCACTTTGATTGGCTTAATCCCTCCAAAAAAACTGTGAAATTTTGAAATTAGAAGGCCACAATGGATAACAGCTGTTATTGGGTATATATACTTTTATGTGAAAACAATACTTACTACACAGGCTTTACTAATGATCTTTTAAAGCGCTACCAATCTCATATTGATGGAACAGGGAAATGTAAGTACACGCGGAGCTTTAAACCCGTTAAAATCGCTCAATCTTGGCAAATTAAGGGTGGAAAGGCTGAGGCAATGAGAATAGAGCGTTTTATTAAGAGATTATCCAGAAGGGAAAAAGAAAAAATTATTGCTGAACCCTCATTATTAATTTCTTGTGTATAACCTAAAAGCTAATTTGTGAATTAATCAGAACTATTAATGGTGGCAGGTTGAAGTTTTACCTTCCCATGTGATTAACAAACCAAGTCCAATTGAAAAAATAATTTATTAAATATTTAATTTAATCTTAGCAATAAATCTATAGGTATTCGATTGCGTATAGAAAAAGCGCACCATCTCCTTGCTTGCATCCGGGCCTTTCGCATCGGTATAGCTGCCTCTTCGGCTGCCGCCGGCCCAGGCATGACCTGCCCCATGAATGACCCAATTTTCGGCAACCGTGCGGCTGTTTTCATCTTGATATAAAGTTCGCGTGTAAGCATGCCCATTTGGGACTTTACCCTCCTGCACAATAGCATGGAGAGCTATTCGATCCGCAGCCACTTCCTTTGGGGAGACACTCTGTTTTATCAACTGGTCGGCATTACTGGAATGAACAGTCGTATCGCTATCCCCGTGAAACACAATGAGCGGAATCGAGCTCAGTCGGGTGTCAGCATCGGATGTTCGCAGCTTTCCATTTATCCCAGGCTTTGCGCCGCGCATCGCTGCAAAGGCAGATGGCAGATCCTGCGCTGAGCCATACGGCAAGCCGGAGTGGACGCCGACCGCTGCATAGAGATCGGGATAAGTCGCGCCCATGATGATCGCCATAGCACCACCCGACGAAAGGCCGGCGACATACACGCGCCTCCTGTCAAGCTTGTAGTCACTTATAACCTGCTGCGTAATTCCGGCAATGATGGACGGTTCGCCTTGATCGCGCTGTTGATCAATGGCCTTGAACCAGTTCCAACATTTCGAGGAATTGGCGGACTGTGATTGAGCCGGATACACGACAAAGCATTTCTTCTCTTCCGCCACGGCATTCATGCAGGTGCCCCTGGCGAAATCATCGGGATTCTGCGTGCAGCCGTGCAACATCACAATCACTGGGACGGCCTCTCCATGGTAGCTTGACGGGATATACACTTTGTAGTCACGCGTTCCAGCATGATTAGTAAAGGACTTTGTCAGGAATTGACCCTCGCTTTTTTCGATCCCCTCCTTCTCTGGAACTGGCGACAGCTTCTGTTCGTGTTCCGACAGAGGCTGGTCCAAGGTCGAAATACCTTTCGGCGACATCACGCCCAGAGACGCTAGTAAATCAGTCACGAAATCAGGCATACCTTCATGGACACCGAATGGTTTACCCATCCGCGCAGGCATTTCCTTGAGCGCTTTTTGAATCGCAACCGTCGCAGCAGCTGCGCCGCTGGACATCAGTGTACTTGTAATCTCGCTCATTTGCGTTCGCAAGTTTTTATTGAGGATCATGTGATTCCCCTTCTGTGTTAATGACTAGTAAATCCGCCCCGCCAGGGCAGCCTTGACGGCGGCGCTGGCGTGGAAAGCGCCCAGTACAGTGATGGAATCGATGGTGGCCAACGCGAGTTCGGCAGAGACATCGGTTGCAATGGTTGCTAGGCCCAGCACCTGGATTTGCAATTTTTGACCAGCAGCCTGGACCGCTTCCAGTTCGGCGCGGGAATACATTTGCAAGCCTAGTACCAGGCTCTTGCGCGCCACGGTTTGCTTGACGATATCGGCATGGCTGCTCAATTGATTGCGAATCGCCGTTCGAATTAGATCGGTACGATTGGAATAGAAGCCTTCCTGCACTAGCAAATCGATTTGGCCTAGATCAATAAATCCGAGATTAATAGTGATTTTTTCGCTCTCGTTAACTTTGGGCTTTAACTTAACAATATTCATTAAATATCCATCCACATACCATCCATATAGATGGTATTATAGACAGACGACTATATTTGTCAAATTGTGTACTAGGGAGACAATGGCATTAGGTTAATGAAATCTGCAGGAAAGCTGTGCCGTTTAAAATAAACGTAAAAGTAAAACAATAGTTTAAGACTTACCAATACTAAGATTTTACTGGATAGCATTTGGAATTAAGTAAAAAAAGCTGAGGAATGCCAATTAACCAGTTTAAAAAACTGGCGATCTAGGACTTGAAATTATACCAAGAAACAAGTTTTTTATTCCTTGCAGCTAATAAAATGGATAATCGATCATAATGGGATATATCCAAAGGTGCTTGATTGCTCTTTCTAATCTCTTTCGAACTAAACCAATTTATTTCACCATCTCTTATAATTAATATTTTATTCGTTTTATTAATGATTAGAGAAGAATTAAACATCTTTATGAGTTGATAGCTTTTACGCTTTGCTTCTGCTGCCCGAATAAAAAATCGCCAGATTTTAGAGGACAATTTTTGTTCCAAGTTGAGATTTTCTTCAAGGTTTTTATTTTTTTCATTTTCCCACCAAATCTGAAATACTCCTTTTCCATGGATGTGCTCAAACTTCCTTAACAACCGATGCGCAAGGGCCAGCAATTTCCTATTATTCATCTCTGCTACTTTCTCATAAACAACATGATGGACCTTACAAAATATCTCCCATGCCTTCCTAAAAGTTTCTGGCGTGATCGATTCTTCAAAAAAAGTTAAGGGGGTCTGAGCTCTATAAGCTTCAATAATCTCTAGAAAATGGCTAATAGCATCTTTAGAGCGAAAAGGACCATTAAAATAAAAGGAGTCTCGAAATTCTGAATACTCGGTAAAGGTAGAATTATAAAATAAAACTCTGCGGTCCTCCCCTTTTAACAAAATATTGTAGGGTGGATTCCATTTTTTAATTTCATCCGATTCAAGCAAAGCTGCTTCTAGGGGCGTTTCACACTCTACTGTCTCAATATCCCAAACTTGAGCTAGCATTTCTAATTTACGTCTATCTCTATTTTTAGTGCCGCGAAAATAAGAATTCACTCGTGTTCGAAGTGAAGTTGCTTTACCCACATATAAAATAGCACCGTCTTTAGCAAGCATCCGATATATCCCAGGCTTAGCCGATAGGTTTAGTCTTGTAAATCGCTCGATATTATATTCATAGGGTACTGGGGCTCTTTTACAATGTGTTTTATTTAACCATACAATAAGATCCTCATAACTCTCGATATGCGATTCAAGCAGCTTTGGTAGCAATTGTTTCCATATATTGAGTGTCATGGATACGTGCGACACCACCTCATTCTTAGGGGTGTTGTCTAATTTGAAGTAACCAGAAATGGCTTTTAAGTTATGACTGGGAATATTGGGTAGCAATCTTTTTGCAATTTTTTGCGAGCAAATTAATTTAAAATTTAATTCCTTCGTTTCACTCTGTTCCTGATAAAATTGCCGTAAAAAGCTATTTTCAAATTGGGCATAATGAGCAACGACTATTGGTTTTGGCCCAAGCTTCTTTAAAACTTTTTGAAGTTTGTTAAAAGCTTCTTGGGGTTCTATACTTTGAACTAAATCTGATTCGCTGATTTGCAGCATCTTCTTAATTTTGCGTGGTATTTCCTCCTCCGCAGGAAGTTTTAACGTCCATTTCTCAATTTTAGGCACACTTATATTTTCAGGATTGAAGAGAGCCCAGCCGATTTGTAAAAGATAGGCATTAGTAGGATGCATCCCTGTGGTTTGGCAATCAATGATCAAAACTTCTTTTTGTAATAAATCATACATAGGGTTGATGCTGTCTTACTTTGTTAAATAAATCATTTCTTTTTAGGATCTCTATATCACCTGCTAGCTAGAGGAGATAAAATGCTCAGTCTTCTTTTTGCTCAAAAATTTCGTTTCATGAAAAAGTATTCTTTATCAGTGATTGAATTCGCTCTACCCTCGCCTCGCACTGGAAGCATAGATACTTATTCAGGGTTTGGCCTCGCCTCCAAACAAGCAATAAAAAAACATCAAGAAATACAACTATTAAAACACAAAGAAAATCCAAACTATCAGTCGGAAGTCAGCATTACAAATCGATTTGTTTACAAACGCAAGCAATTTCAAGTCTCAGGTCGGATGGATGGGGTTTTTGTAGGGGAAGACTTCATTATTGAGGAAATTAAAACCGCCTTTGATGTTAACAAATTATCAAACATTCTTCACGACAGTCATTATACACACCCTTATTGGCTCCAATTGCAAACTTATGGATATATGCATTGGCTTAAAACTAATAAAATCCCAAAGCTGCAATTATTGATTGCATCACTTCGTAAAAATAAAAATCATATGCTTTCTTTTAATTTCGATATCAAACGATTCGAAGCTTGGTTGGCAATAAGACTGAACGAATTAGATCAGGATATTCAGGATGTAAAAAAGAGAATTACCCGTAGGATAAAGGCAAGTCAGCAGCTTTCTTTTCCCTTTCACTCCCCTCGCCCGCAACAAAAGGAATTAATCGATTTAATTGCTACGCAATTAACGAAAAAACGTCCAATGTTAATTCAAGCACCCACAGGACTTGGAAAAACAATTGGTGTTTTGTACCCGACACTCAAAGAATCATTAAGCCGTGGCCAAAAAACAATTTATCTCACTCCGAAGAACAGTCAACATCAAATCGCTTTGGATACCATCGAGAGACTGCAGAAAAAAGGGGCTCCTTTCAAATCATTAGTCCTAACTGCCAAGAAAAAGCTTTGCATGAAGAATGAGCCTATTTGTAATGCCAAATACTGCGAATTTGCAGAAAACCACTATACCAAGTTAACTGAGCATGAGTTGTTAAAGAAGGTGCAACGGAAAAAAAATATTAATGCGCTCTATTTCAAGGAACTGGCAAAAGTATATAAGGTCTGTCCCTATGAGCTACAAATGCAAAGCATACCATTTTTTGACGTTGTGGTAGGAGATTATAATTATGTGTTTGGACCCAACAGTAATTGTTCTCGTGTTTCGACTCTAGGTATGGGAGAAAATGAAAAAACCAATCTAATCATAGACGAGGTTCATAACCTTCCCGCGAGAGGAATGGAGTACTACTCGCCTGAGCTTTCTGGAGATTTTTTTTGGAAACTTCAGGAAACCCTAGAACAATATCCCAATCCATTGACCGTAAAATTAAAGGTTATTATAGAGAGCTGTCTACGCATAATCACTCAATGCGCAGTTCCAAATATAAAAACTCCTCATCGAATAGAGCCCCCCATCAGAGATTTTAAAAAGCAAAACGAGGTATTAAATGAGTTCTTAACAGAGTATTTGGAATCTGATCTGGAGATAGAAGAGGAAGATCCGATTTTAAAATTAAGTAATTACTGGTCAGACTTTACAGACGCTCTCGAGTTTGTCGAACAAGGCAATGGAGCATTTTTTACGTCGTTCAACCCACTTCAAAACACCATTAAAATTACCTGCTGTGATGCTTCTACATTGATCAAAGACGCCTATAGTCATTTTGAACAAATCATAGGTTTTTCTGCGACCTTAAAACCTTTTGATTACTATAGCCAATTAATTGGTTTGCACACCGAACACTTATATACTTATGAGTTTTTATCACCCTTTTGTCAGTCACAACGTAAGCTGCTGATTATCCCCCAAATTTCATCGAAATATCGAGATAGAGCCACTCATTCTTTTAAAATTAAAGAAGCTGTATTACGTATTGCTTCTTTAAATCCCGGAAATTATTTTATATTTTTCCCAAGTTTTGATTTTCTGGAGCGTGTTTACAGCCTTTTTCCTTCCTCAACGGACTTCTCTTTTCTAAAACAAACACGAAAAATGGCCCAGAATGACGTAGTTAATTTTATGAGAAAATTACATTCAAATGACAAAAACTATTTAATTTTTGCCGTACAAGGCGGGATGTTTGCAGAAGGAATTGATTATATTGGAAATCTTGCAATTGGTGCTTTCATTGTTGGCCCTCCCCTTCCTATGTTTGACTGGGAACGAGAGCAAATGAAGCACTACTATGAAGTTCAGTACAAAAAAGGTGAGGAATATTCATATACTTATCCCGCAATGGCAAAAGCAGTACAGGCAGCTGGTCGGGTGATTCGCACAGAGACCGATAAAGGTATTATTGTTTTAATGGATGATCGCTTTTTGTTATCAAATTATAGTAAGTGCATGCCTACAGATTGGTTTATTGAACATCCTAAGGAGCTTGTTTCCACTTCAATTTTAAACGACGTTGCGAATTTTTGGGAAAAAGGTCAATTTCAATAACCAAAAGCAGGAATTACAAGAGCAAATCAATTTTCTGACACGAGATGTGAAGTCCATGCAATTGTTAATTAAATGGAGTAATCGAAAAAGATTTATTAATTAATTACTAATTGGCTTTTGTTTTAAAAATATAAAAATTATCAAAGGGTATAAACTACTATCGAAGAACTTAGATCGACAACTTCCACCACTCCACCCAGCACGCGACTAGGGCCCGGATTTCGCTTAGGGTGCGTTGCGTGCAAAATGGGAAAAAAATTTGGTAGAGTTATGCTTGATGTCTAAGTTTTTTTAACGAATTCAGATTTAAGTTTCATAGCGCCAATACCGTCAATTTTACAATCAATATCATGATCACCATCAACTATTCTAATATTTTTAATTTTAGTACCAACCTTAACCACTAGAGAAGATCCCTTAACTTTCAAATCTTTTATTATAGTGACCGTATCACCATCTTGAAGTAGGTTGCCATTAGAATCTTTAACAATACGTTCATTCTCAGTATCATTTTCTGCTGCCTCTTTTTCCCATTCATAGGTACATTCTGGGCAAATGAGAAGGATGCCATCCTCATAGGTATATTCCGAATTACATTTAGGACATTTTGGTAAGGTACTCAATTTTAATCTCTTCAATAGACTTAAAACTTGACTGTACCATAATTCAGGCCTAATAGGGGCATGACAACATCGCAAAGAAAGAGACTCTAGCAACCCAACCCCAATTTGATTTTTAAAACCTTGCGCTTAGCCTGAACAATCCAATAATTGGGTTGTGCCGCCAATACTAGCAGCAATAAAAGAGGTTGCTCAAATATTCTGGTTTTACATATTTTTTTTATATATTTTACTATAATTTAATTACTTCCAATAAAATGGAATTTAGTTATGAGTAAAAAATCGTATTTAAGTCCGCAGCCCTCTGCTGTTGAAAAGGAAAATAAAAATTGCGTCAAACCGAAACCTACCAACTTAGCTGGATCTGAATTGGAAGGGAACAAAAAAGAAAAAACTCAAAAAGCAATAAAAAGAAATCAATAATTACTCTTCAGTTATTTCAAGAGTAATTTTGAGTTTTGGACTATTGCACTACTTGGAGGATGGTTGCCAGGCATCCCCTTTCGAAAAATTAAATGAGCATCGGCTATATTTGTTCAATCAGCGGAGCTATAACTGTTACGATAATGCGATGATGGAAAATTTCACCTCATAAATAAAGGCCGCTTAGTTGTTGAACTAATTATTGTACCAATTGTATTTTAGATTGAGACGCCTTTGATTGTTTTATAACCAATAATAAATAAACAATGAAGGATTAATAATGAACAGGTTACTACATAGAACGTTTCAATATCACCCAGCATTGGGATAAATGTGTAAGAAGGGAAGCATTGTCCCATCGAGACTAATACTATGATTGCAAGCGCAAAAATTATTGTGTATGTCTTATGATTTTTAATTAAAAGAGCTATTACTGAAAAAAATAGTGAAAATAACAAACCATAGAGTGTGATGAAATAAATAATCAGCGGCCACCAGCCCCTTGTATCGCTATTATTATATGAAAATATTAGCGAAAGAAGACAAGCGGACAAGAAGCTAAAGCTTAATATAAATAAATCTCGTGTAAATAACTTGGATTTTTTTAAATTGTGCTCAGGTTGGCTGATGAGAGGGGCTAATTTTTCAGAGTAATAAACTGCAATGATAATTAAAGGCAATGTTTGAAGAAGACCAGCAAAGGAAATATTCGCTGTATGATAATGCATTGCAAATGTCGCGCAAATAAACGAGATAAGAATAGACCAAGAATATCCATTTAACTTTTTAATCTTTTTTCTAGACGTGGTCATGTATTAATCCGTAAACTGTGACTCACATTTCGATAAGTTTAACATGAAAAATCAGTGAAGCATTCTTCTAATTGTAACTAATTGATTTTATTTTTTGTCATTCAGCCATTTTTTTGTCTGTTTTTGCCACTCAGTATAACAATCTTGTCCACAAAAATACTTAATGTATTCTTCACCTTCAAACGATCTCGCTGCTGATTTAGGCACAAGCTTAAGGCAGGTGAAGCAGCTTTCTGTGTCACATTGCTCAGATTTACCAAATTGCTCAAAAGAGGTCATCGAAGATAAAGGTTTTCGGTCTCCTTCTTCATGCGGCTTAGGGAGATTATCATCAAGGTAGCCTATCGCAAGCGCACCTATAAGTACTTGCTCTTCGGGGATCGCAACAAGCTTTCGTGTTGTTGTTTCGTCAAGCGTAACCCAGCAACAACCAATATCTAAACTCCACGCAGCCAACCACATATTTTGCATCGCAGCGGCACCACTATAGACATGTTGATTATGCTGAATTAACCAATCATCAAGTGCAACGTCTCGGTTGACGGTAACAATAATTAAAAGTGGGGCCTTTGATAAAAAAACAGCGTGTTTTGCAGCAGATGCTAAATATTCAAGACTCGCTTTATTTCGAATTAAGGTAAAGTGCCATGGCTGGGAGTTTTGAGGACTAGGAGCATAACGTGCCGCTTCAAGTATTTTTTCAATTGTTTGTTCATCCAGCTCCCTAGAATTAAAACTTCGCACAGCTCGTCTGCTTAAAATTAAATCAATCATATCCATATGGTTCACCATTTACTGGGTTGAGATTTAATAGTAGTACATTTACTAAAGTAAATACTTGTTGATAAACAAGAAACTAGAAAGGGTTGAAATAAGCATCATAGGTTTTTTTGTGCTAATAGATGACCAAACAACCCTTGCAAAGGTCTGCCAAACTCATCCAGTTTATGAAGTAGTCCTGTGGATTCTTTATATTCAATTATTGACCAACCACTATTTTGATACCAATGATAAAGCTCTTCCTTTTCCGGTAAAAACGTAAATGTAGCCGGCAATGTGTAAAGGTTTGATTTAATTGGGTAGACAAGGAAATGATACCCCTGCGTCTTAGTGGCATGTTGTAGCTCATTCAACAACGAGGAAATACGCTCCACTTTTAAGAATTGCAGGCTCACAGTTGAAAACACAAAATTATAATGCTCTTTTTGCAAGTTTAAAGGCTGATTTAAGTCATGAGTTATTGTTTGGACGTGAGTTAGGTTCTCTTTTATAGCGATCTCTGAAATGCTCTTCAATGCTAACTCATTGTTATCAATACCCGTAATCGAATGGCCTACTGAAGCAAAATACAAGAGATTTCTTCCTGAACCACAGCCCACGTCCAACACTGTTAATTGATGATTCTGTAAATAATTATGATAAATATACTGAAGGTCACTATGAACTGCCCCTAAGCCATATTTTTTGTAAAAGAAACGGTTAGGCTTACAATAAAACTCCAATAAGGCTTTGAAATTTTCACTTATCGGTATAATTTTATGCCAGGCAGCAGGTGGAATAAGTAATTGAGGGTTAGTTTTATTTAGTCGAGTACGTGAAAGTTCCTGACCGAATCCATTTAAGAAAATAAAATCAATTTCTCCTTCCTCAAGACTTAGGTAACCCCAAGTTCCTTCTTTGGTGCTGTGTTTTTCAAGAAAGAATTTAAGTTTTCCATGACTGTCTATTGGGGTTTGTTTATAACAAACTAACTCTCCATACGTGGTTAACATTCTGTTTTTCCAAATAAAAATAATATTCTACATTATCCTCCTTTGGACCTTTAAACTCCAAGGTTTAAATACATGCGTTTATTTCAGTTGGATTTGAAGAGCCGAATTAGAAAATGTAGAAATGATTAATATCAACGACGAATGGCATCCCAAAATCGATGTTCACTACGTTGCTGATGAAATAATAAAAAAACTGGCTACGCAAGAAGAGAGATTAACAGGCAATCAAGTTAAATTCATTCGCTCCTATTTTTCCATGCCTCTACGTGAATTTGGTGAGACCGTAGTTCATGAATCGCATACAGCTGTCAGCAAATGGGAAAAATATGAAGATGAAATAACTAATATGAATGAAAACACCGAACAAGTATTACGACTCTATATTATCGAACAAACTCAGACTAAGACTACAGCTGATCAAAATAATTTTTATTCGAATTTTAAAAGAAGCAGAGCTTTTGTAAATGCCAAAGGTAGAAAACCCAAACCACTTCAATTAAACCTCTGCGCATAAATTTTTTGCACTAAGCACCAGTCGGTGTTTGATATCCGAGAGTTGAGTGAATGCGCTTAGGATTGTAAAAGACTTCAATGGCTGGGTATTTTTTTAGCCAGGAATAATAGGCGCTAGGAAAAACACCAAGTACTTGGCATAATAGATTAACCCGGTGGAAAGCCGATTGCTGCTCTATCATCGCGTAGATCGCTGACTTTCTTTGGCGAAAAACGCGGTGGCCTTTTTTAATATATCTCGCTCTTCTTAAATCTCTGCAATACGCGATTTTAAACGACGTAAAGTTCCAACTCTTTTTCATCTAATTGAGGTTGATTGGGAAAGGCTTTGTCTTGCTTTAGGTGAAACTGTTTACGCCAGTTATAAAGATTGTTCACCAATTCCAAGCTCCTTTGCAATTTGTCTAATCGGTTTAGAACTTTGCTTTAATAATTCGTTAGCTCGTAGCTTAAATTTCTTTCGTGTAAATATTTTTTTACATCTGTAACTCCTTAAGGGAATTTGAAAACAACGCATTTTTCATTAGATCCTCAATTAATAACGATTAAATGCTTCCAATTATTTCTCAAGAAATAGAATAAAAGGAATCATTTTTTTTAAAGAGAGGATGCTATTACAGAAAGATCAATATCATACATTGCTTCATCAAATGTAAGCAGTGGTGGTATGGTGCCGAATAACTCAAGAAATTCATCGGATGTATTTAAGTTGTTGTTAATCATACAATCTACTCCATTATTTCGATATAAATTCATTTTTCAATTTTGGTATTGTAAATACCCCCATTATTTTTTGCAAAAACAATGCAACTTTTAATGGTATATGATCTTGCCAACTTTGACTTACCAGCTGAACTCCAATAGGTAATCCTTCGTCGGAATAGATACACGGTAAAACTGTTGCTGGCCAACCGGTCAGGTTGTGCGCCGTAATATAACCAAAGTCACGAACATTGGCAAATGTTTCACCATGATAACGTGCTGGAGTGGCTGAAACTGGTGAAATAATTAAATCAAAATCTTTCATAAATGAGGTCATATTGTAGCGAAATCGTTCTAACTCTAGTAACCGTTGTCGTAATTCTGATATGGAAAATTCACAATTTTTTGATAACTCCAAATATTCAAGCAAAAGTGGAGAAACCTGGTTCGGCTTAAAACTATTGATAAGCTGCGATATCGTTTGACCAGCATCACCACCTAATATAAAAGTTTCATAATGGAGTCTGTAAACATTATTCAATTCCGTTGGATAGGCTTCTATTATGCTTTTGACCTCTGGTTTTAACAATTCAACTACAGTATCAACCGCCTTAACCGTTTCTGTCGTTGGCGAGGTCCCTGTCGGATTATCATAAAAGTAAGCAACTCTAAGATTTTTTAACTCAAGATCTTTATTAATTGGGAATTGAATAGGTACAGCGTGTGGATCGATACCATCTGGCCCTGAAATAACCTCCATCATTAATATTAAATCTTCCACATACCTTGCCATTGGCCCAATTGAGAGCAGTTGAGCACCAATACCAATTCCATCAGCAGGAAAATTTCCAGTATTTGGAATAAAACCATGAGTTGGTTTATGTGCACAAATTCCACAATAATGTGCGGGCTGTCGAACAGAGCCTCCCGCATCGTTCCCAATACCCATTGGTATTCCGCCTGCTGCTATAATAGCTGCTTGTCCACCGCTGCTGCCACCAGCTGTTCTGGTTAAATCATAAGGATTGTTCGTTCTACCATAGATTAAATTATCAGATTCATAGGATATCAATAACTCTGAAGTATTCGTGATTCCATAAATCTCAGCACCTGCTTCCCTTATCCGCGAGACTGCCGTTGCATCAAAGCTGGATTTTGAACCATAAAAACCACGACTTCCTTTGCTACAAATAAAATCTTTTACATGGAAAGCATCTTTAATGGAAATAGGTAATCCAAAAAGCTTACCAACCTGCTGTCTTGATGAAATTATAGCCTCTGCTTTGAGAGCATTAGATAAAACTCTATCTGGATCAAATTGTTGTATAGCATTTATCTGTGGATTAACTTCATTAATTCGTTTAACAAATGATTCTGCCACTTCAGAAACCAAAAGTTCACGGGAGTTTATTTTTCGAATTATTTCAGATGCTGATAGTTCATAGAAATTACTCATTGATAAGCCTATTATTTAAGTTGTATGATGCAAGATTTTTATTGTATTTTTCGAATTCTATATCATCAATATATCTATATAAAATCACCAACAATTTGGCCAAATATACATAAGGCACAGTTACAATAAGTTTTATCATAAAAATAGTCAGAAACATTTTTAAAAATACTTCAAAACCATATTGATAATACAATGCGCCTTGAACAATCATTGACATAATAAAACCAGAGATTGCTGAACTTAAAAAACTTCTTAAAATAAAGTGTATTACGCATTTTCATTTTGACCTTTCCCCCGAATTAGTACTACTTTTTCGATGAGATTTATTAGCTTATGCTACCTGCTTAGCGTATTCAACAGGCGGCATATAATTGAGTGAGCTATGAGGCCGAACATGGTTGTAATGCTCACGCCATAAGTCAATCTCATATTTTGCTTCACTCAGTGTTCGAAACCAGTGTAAATTTAGACATTCGTTTCTGAATTTACCATTCAGACTTTCCACAAAAGCGTTCTGTGTGGGTTTCCCAGGCTGAATAAACCCAAGGGCCACACCGGTTTCTTTACTCCAGAAGAACATTGCCTTGCTGGTAAACTCAGTGCCATTGTCACAAATGACCTACTTGGTTTGCTACGCTCCTCTATAAGTTGACCTAGAAAGCGCGCAACTTGCTGTCCACTGATTGAAGTAGAAACCAACTGCCCAAGCATCTCACGAGAATAGTCATCCACAACATTTAACACACGAAATCGTCTACCATTACTCAGCTGATCAGATACAAAATCCATTGACCAACGTTGATTAGGGGCGGTAGGCAATTCCATTGGTTGCTTAGGCCGGATGAGCTTTTTGCGTTTCTTTGTTCGTACCTGCAACCCTTCCTCTGTGTATAGCCGATAAGTATGGTTCTTGTTAATAACGAAACCCTCCGCTTTAAGCAAACCATGAAGAAGCAAATAACCATCGGCAGGATATTGCGTTGCTAACTCCTTGAGTCGTGCTCTGATTGAATTGTCTGTTCGTGACTTAGGTTGATACCGATACATACTGCGGCTCAGCCCTGCCAGCTTACAGGCCACACGCTCACTGAGTTTAAAGTGAAATAGGAGGTGCTGGACAATAG
>NZ_LNXY01000017.1 GCF_001467585.1 Legionella drozanskii LLAP-1 | reverse complement strand
ATTACCCTTAAACGCAGCTCAACTGGTCGCGCTATCTCAAAAGCCACGAAAAACTATGAATGAAACGCGCCTTTTATAAAAAACAGCAACTCATAGAATTTTATAATCTGTCAGAACGAGATGAAGACTCTATTATCGCCATGGCGAATATGGATAACGATGGACGCTTTAAAAAACAAGTATTAGCCTTAGAGCTGGCGCTAAGTGATACAGCACTTGCGCAAAAACGGTTCGTTGCGCAACTTAAAGACAGCGCAAAATTTGCAGCAGACTTGACCCATTATGCAACGTTACAACAGCTTTATAAAAAAGTTCTCGAA
>NZ_LNXY01000016.1 GCF_001467585.1 Legionella drozanskii LLAP-1 | reverse complement strand
ATTTAAAAATATTTTATGGCAAAACAATTGCCAATATGTCATTTATTAATGCAAAATATCTGATTATTTTTGCTTAGCGTATCTTTTGCTTCCGATGATTGTCATGCCCCTATTTAGTAGAAAATGATGTCCTTAAAAGTTAAGGCTGAAATTTCTTTAACGCGAAGTCCTAAACCGAACGAACAATAAATCATGGCCACATTACGTAATGCAAAGGAGCTGTCTTTTGCCATTTTTTATTAAAGAGTTCTATAAATATTTGATTTAAGGGGAAAGTGGCAACCTCTACGGCCTTAGAAAACACTGAAGAGGTCTAAGAATAGCCATTTCTAGATGTCTTTTTAAACTTGGAATAATTATTTTGAAAAGTTTTTTCAGACTGTACTTTTTGACTGCGGTTAACAAAACCCCAGTTATTAACTAAAGGTAAATTGACAAGTACACCAATTAAGTGTACTATTAGATATAAAGAAAATGTACTAGGTAGTGGAATTGATAAAGCCTTGTCAAATTGAGTTAGCCAAAGGAGCTGAGAAGGATATTATTAAAGTTCCAAGCTATATCAAAGAAAAATTATTGTTGTGGGTTGACTCTGTGGAGCGCCTAGGGATTAGCAAGATACGAACCATACCAGGTTATCATGATGAGCCTTTAAAAGGGGAGCGCACTGGTCAACGATCAATTCGTTTAAATAAAGCCTATCGAGCTATTTATATTGAAAATGAGCAAAAAGAAATAGTTATTGTTTCAATTATAGAGGTAAATAAACATGACTACTAATGCACGAAAATATTTAGAACAATTGGTAGGGCGTTTAACATTAGGAAGCTCTATTCGTTCTATACGTCAAGGAGAAGGGATAAGTCAGATTGATTTTGCTAAAATCCTTGGTGTGTCAAAGCAATATTTATGCGATTTAGAACATGATAGAAAGATAGTTAGTGCTAAAAAAGCTAAGCAGTTTGCTACCATTTTAGGTTATCCGGTAGAACAGTTTATAGCTTTAGCCATTCAAGACTCTCTTGAACATGATGGCATTCATATGCTCGTTGAAGTTAAAGCAGCATAGACGAATCTGTGAGATGACTAGTATCTCAGAGTTAGATGAATCGGATTCAACCTTAAGGAAGGAAAAAAGTGCGTCTGAAGGGGAGCCAATGAAATCGATTACAAAAGATATAAGTGCAATGATCCTTATAGGTCTGATATTACTATGGAGTCTTATTGCGGGATTGAACGAGTGGTTTTTTTTAATTCGAATCAATACCCTAATTTTCTAGTAGATCATACAATTTCTTTAGATTCTAAGGAAAAACTATATAAGCTGACCGAGTTATCTTGCCCTCACCTAGGTTCGGATCTTGTCGAGCGAAACAGTGTGGTTTATGTTAGATGTGGTTTATTTTGGCCAACATCTAAAGTAACCAAAATATATATCGTAAACAAATAAATTTCGGATGAATCTATTGCTAGTGAATAGGGCGATGATCTGTCAGATTCCAATATTAAGTCTGATTACTTTGATAATCAGACCTAATAATAAGGAATCGAAGGGCGGATTCAACTGGTAAATGCAACTCCAAAAATTAAGATAACACATTCGCAATCATAATAACTTCATCGTGAG
>NZ_LNXY01000015.1 GCF_001467585.1 Legionella drozanskii LLAP-1 | reverse complement strand
AACAGATCCTCGCGCTAATGGACGTCTAGGTGTGCGTCGTGATTTCAGATCCGATGATAAGGAGATGAATAAAGAAAACAATAGATTTTGGAGTCTTTATGAAGAACCTACTTGGGACAATGTAAATGAGATACATGCTGCTATATTGATATCATCTGGCCAATATCGTGGACCTATGTATATTAGCGATTTTGAACGTCTAAAATCTGTAGTAATGTGTGTAGATCGTCCAGAAGATAGTCGTCATCTGCAAAACTTGGAACAAGCTGCAGAAATTTGTCTAAGGCATCTTGAGATCCTGCATGAATGTTATCAAAAATGGATTAAGGTGTATGAAAGTGAAAATGAGGATGAGGAGTGGGATAGTGCTCACTATTTACATATGATAAGGGAGATCACATCTCTAACAGAAAAGATTGATACGTTTTCTACTAATCTCAGTATGTGTGCGGACTACTTTCACGAAAGCTCGTTGAGAGTGCCGCTGCCAAATGACAATTTAAGTGACAGTTTAGGGAGTCTTGCAACTACTTATCAAGCGGCCTATCAATCGATGAGTTCCTTTTGGCGATGGGTAAAAAAGCTATTTCAACAAGGCGAAAGGGACATGGAAGTTCAGTTTCTACAGACCTTATCGCAAACGGAAGGCTGCACGGATTCTATAAGAATTAGAGCCGTTGAATTGGTGCACAATAAAATTAACGATGAATACTTTGGTTCAAGTAGTCTCTTTGGTTCAGGCAGTAGGTTAAAAAATATACTAGGTCTCCTTGCTCAAAAAAGAGTTGAGGTCGAGATGGGTGAGGAAAATGAATTGTTCTCATTTATTGATAAGCATCATTTAGAGCTGCCACCGGAGTTATCTGCCTATTGCGAAACAGTAAACCGAGATGAAACTATGGTGCCTTAGCGTAGACTGGCTCATTGCTTCAAGAGAAATGTAATTATTCCAGAAACTAGACACGCTTTATTCTTCTACATTCTGTGGTCGTGTAAGCTACGCTACTCGACCTTTTCCTGCGGTAATGGAAGCATTATCTACTGAAGCGATACCAACAGCATAGCTCTGCTAGGCTTCCAGAAGAAGAGTCTATAGCGTTATTCAAAAATCTTTATCCACGAATTTTACCTCTTTTGAGTTAACTCAACTCTGTTGCATCATAAATTGCTTATCTTATTTTCTTTGATTATAATGCTGACTTTTGTAATATTTTATATACAATTTGG
>NZ_LNXY01000014.1 GCF_001467585.1 Legionella drozanskii LLAP-1 | reverse complement strand
ACTTTGCCTTAATTGCCAATGCGGTGAGCTCTCATTGCGCAAGGGCTTATGAAAAACTAAGGCGGGAAGGATTGGCTGCCCAATACGTGACTGTTTTTGTGCAAACCAACCGCTTTCGCGCTGATTTACCGCAATACTGTAAAGGAGTGCAATTTAAATTAATTAACGCCTCTGATGATTTAATGGTGATTACCAAAATTGCTAAACGCTGCCTTAAGCAATTATTTAAACCAGGTTATAGCTATAAGAAAGTCGGGGTTTGCTTAGAAGGCTTAATCCCTAAAACATTTAAACAAAGTGACCTTTTTAACCAGCTTTCCGATGAGGTCGTTCAAAAAAAAGACAAACTCTTCAAGGCCTTTGATTCAATCAATACGCGCTTTGGTCGAGAAACGATTCGTCTAGCGTCCGAAGGGGCATCTAAACCTTGGGCTATGCGCGCTGAACTTAAATCACCGGCCTATACGACGCGCTGGACTGATTTGCCCTTTGTGAGAAATCTGACCTAAATTTT
>NZ_LNXY01000013.1 GCF_001467585.1 Legionella drozanskii LLAP-1 | reverse complement strand
TGAGCTTGCTCTGATTCATGCTTTTCTTTGGCGCCAGCTAACGCTTTTTCTGAATCTTCTGTTTGTTTTTTCAATAATTCTTCTAGCGCAGAAACCTTCGCTTCATGCTTCTTGCTTAAGTCTTCGATCGCTTGCTCACCCAATAGGTTCGCTTTTTGCAGTTCTTCTTCTATCGCTTTCACTTTAAGTGTTAGCTCGCTCTTTTCTCCTTGCTCGGAGGCCAGTAGCTTCTTAGACTCTTCCAGCTCTTTTTCAAGCTGAGCTTGCTCTGATTCATGC
>NZ_LNXY01000012.1 GCF_001467585.1 Legionella drozanskii LLAP-1 | reverse complement strand
GATTTTCTCATTAGAATCTCCCGGTTTGATAGTACTAGAAAATTCTACTTTTGAGATCCGTTATTTTGCGGGGGATTACCTAGCGTTGTGTGCATTTGAACATGTAGCTGAGGGAAATAAGAATAAAGATTACTTAAAATTGAAAGAATCCTTATTCAGTGGTTATTCCAAATATATGCAATTATCTGAGGAAGATATTCAGTTGAGCCCATATTTCATGCTGGCTAGAAAATTAATAACTGATAGCCTGGCCCGAGGCACGAAAAAACAACCCAAATGTAAGATATTACTTTCCGATTGCTGTTGAGAGAGCTATAGGATTTTTTCTGAAAATGGATCAAACAGTTCCTTAGGCTCATTGGTCGTGTGGAAGATCTTCCACACCACCCCTCTTAAACAATGTGTACGGCTAATCGAGGGAAGATCAGAGATTACCAATTGAAGTGGCCGCTTAAAAGTTGGCGGTTATCGCAGCTACCCAGTCACTACCCCAATATAAAGTTTGTTGGAGTGATTAGAGAGCAAAGACATTATTTGAGTTGAATTTGCATTGGGTTAATTAACACAATTCGAGAAAATTTAGCTATATTTTCGAATAAATATTGCCAATTCATTCATGATTGCATGTGAAATCCTGCAAGAAAATCCTTGTAAAATTCGTGATGTATTTTCTTTTTTCATGAAAATATTCGACCATTACTCATCTTTGTAATTAGGAAAATAATCAAGTATGCATAATAATTTATAACTTATTAAGTTGTTATTTTTTTTTAAATTTGAAAAAATAAATCTTGTATTTTTAAGCGTTTTCCTGTGGATTAAAATTCATTATTTGACTAATTAAATTTGATAAAATAATATGTGCAACTTTCTTAATAATATTTAAACATCTATTTTACACAAACGGATGATGAAAGGAATATTTGGATGTCAGTAAATGAGTGGGATATAAGAGACAATCTTAGAGATAAGCGAAGCGGGGGCTCTTATGAGTTCAGAGGTCTTGAGTCGAGGCGTATAATTGATCCTAAGTGGGATAAAATTAGAGATAAGTCTAGAAGTCTAGAAATAAGAAAACAAGAATTAGAAGCTATAAAACAGGAAAAAGCTATAAGTAGGGAAAAGACTAGCTCTTATGCGTCTAGAGGTCGGGAAAAGACTAGCTCTTATGCGTCTAGAGGTCTGGAAGAAACTAGCTC
>NZ_LNXY01000011.1 GCF_001467585.1 Legionella drozanskii LLAP-1 | reverse complement strand
CTGGAATAGTAGAAACGGTTGAGAAAAGGAAAAAAAGAAATATAACAAATAACGATAGGAGGAAAATTGGGGTGGTTGCTTTCATATATTGAGCCAGATTACAGAATTTCTAAAATTTATGAGGAGTAAATCATATCATGATGTGCTCATTTTAAGAATGCTGTGATAAATTTTATTGCAACGATAATAAAGATGGATAATATTTTTCATTATAGCGACTTAATGTAATCATCTTCCTGTTTTAAGCTGCCTATACGGCAGTTAACACGACGCAAAAAGAAGTAAAATATGTTTAATTTTTCTAAGCTGCCCTATACGGCAGTTAACAATAAATAACATTTATTGACATATGATGTAAATTTCTAAGCTGCCTATACGGCAGTTAACTTTGCGCCGGGAAGCAATTCGAGAAGTTAACATTTCTAAGCTGCCTATACGGCAGTTAACGGCATGCCAGGCTCGCAATAACGGGGTTGTTGTTTCTAAGCTGCCTATACGGCAGTTAACATTGCAACAAATACGTATTCCGACCGTTTCGCTTTCTAAGCTGCCTATACGGCAGTTAACGCATATACCTAGATGGCCTGCAATTTCCTCTTGTTTCTAAGCTGCCTATACGGCAGTTAACACCCTAACTTTTTCAAGCGATGACCTTGCAATTTTCTAAGCTGCCTATACGGCAGTTAACCTAAAACCGGCTCTAAAACTCCAAAACCTATCCTTCTAAGCTGCCTATACGGCAGTTAACACGATTGACCCGAACAAGTGAGATAATTTAAATTTCTAAGCTGCCTATACGGCAGTTAACCCCTGCAACTAGCAATGTCATAAATCTTCACATTTCTAAGCTGCCTATACGGCAGTTAACGGAGCTCCGGTTTGTCCGGGAATAACAGTACCTTTCTAAGCTGCCTATACGGCAGTTAACCTAAGTCGTTTACAGAGCATGGTCATATTATTTTTCTAAGCTGCCTATACGGCAGTTAACAATCTATTATGTCTTCGACTGCTTGGCAGCGTTTTCTAAGCTGCCTATACGGCAGTTAACAGGCAGCAGGTCTTAATCCTATATTAGCCTTTTTTCTAAGCTGCCTATACGGCAGTTAACTAACTGAGTCGATTACTACTTTATCGCTTTCGTTTCTAAGCTGCCTATACGGCAGTTAACACTCATAGCGCTGCGATTACAAATTATTAGTATTTCTAAGCTGCCTATACGGCAGTTAACTTGGCCGTAATGTGGGGCATATGTTGGGTCAATTTCTAAGCTGCCTATACGGCAGTTAACATTGGCGGCGCATGAAGTTAGATGATTTTAAGTTTCTAAGCTGCCTATACGGCAGTTAACTCTTTATCATAAGCTAATAAGCCTTGGGTGTTTTTCTAAGCTGCCTATACGGCAGTTAACTTTTATCAGGCATTGGGTACTTCTTCTCGCCTTTTCTAAGCTGCCTATACGGCAGTTAACGAGCAAGCGGGTCCGTAATTTGACACTATAAAATTTCTAAGCTGCCTATACGGCAGTTAACGTAAAAAGTCATCTTCAATTAGCTCATTAACATTTCTAAGCTGCCTATACGGCAGTTAACATCTGCTTTCTCCATAAAATCTTGATAATATTTTTCTAAGCTGCCTATACGGCAGTTAACCCAAATTTCACACTTAAAATCAATTTAATAAACAATAAGCTAGTATAAGATATCGATGTGTAACCATTGATATTTTATATGATCGCAACCTATTGATTTAAATAAATTTTTAAAGAACAGCAAAAATAAAGGTTAAAAGTCAGGTAGCGTTGATACAGAACTTAAACCATAACAACTGAATGCATTATTTATAAGTTCCTCAGAGGGTTCTTTATAAATAAAGAGCTTAAATGTGTTTTTGGAGCTTAGGCTCGAAATTTTTATAAATGGCGCACGTATTAATGATTCTTTATGATTTTTTAATAATCCCATCGCACTCTCCAAATCAATCCCTTCGCGCTTTGCCTTTCTTCGAGCTATGCGTTCAGTATTAGACTTCGATTGCTTTCGTTTGAAACGAACATAGCTGGTTATATTACCCGGGACATCACGAGCTCCAGTTATGTGAGCATAATCAGAGAAATTATTTAACCATTTTATTGCATTAAATTTCTCGAGCATTTGCTTTTCCATAGCAAATACTCTTAATTTGGTACCCAACTGACATTTTTCAGCATCATACTCTGGAAAAGCAAGTCCAATTGGTGATAAACCATTAGGCATTTTTGTTTCCACCAAACCCAGATGAATCATTTGATATATTTTCTCCCATAAGAAATATATATTAATATCAGCCATGGGCAGTAAAGTGATATCCTGGTAAAAATTCATGATTACTCCTTACCGCTTTCGCCAAAAACGCCACCACGGACCAATACTGCCATCACATAATGCTCTTGTTCTTTTGTTGTCAACGTTTCACCCCGAGCAAATTTATCAAACAAGGTAAAAAAATCGGATTTATTTCTAGGATTACGATATGCAATCCCAAGATTAGTTACAGCACCATATGGTTCTATAGCAATCGGCCCTGTAGTAACATGACTATATTCTGGATACCAGGTATCAATAGTTCTTAATGCATTACCAATTTTTTGAGAATGCATTCCAGCAACGCCGTTAATATGGTATAAAATCTTGCTCTTTTTGCTTTTACCAGTTCCTTTATCCAAAATTAGCTCTTCACTCGGATATACTTCCTGAGAGCGACCAACTTTCGCATAAGTTGTAATATTCAATAATAAAAAGGGTATTTTACCAGATAAAGCAAGGGCTATTTTTTCAGCCAAGGGATTAATCAACTCATCGCTATGGTTAAAATCGTTAATAGAATAATTAGAGGAATCAAAAACCCAAGACTCTTCTTTTTCAGAATTTAAAACTTTAACACTAACCTCTATATGTTCAGCACCTACTCTGTTACGCCATAAAAAACGTGCATTGGCTATATTAATAGCATAACGTTTTGCTAATTCCGTAAAACCTTCTTGTTCGATATAATTCTTAGCTGCCGCAGCGTAACTCTCATTAAATACAGCATTGTTACAAGCAGAAGGTTTTTCAACCTGACTTAAGATCTTCAGAGTGAAATGCAATTTAAGAGTATCTTGTTCAACACCAAGAGCACAGCAATCCACAGTTTGTAAGTTAGGATTTTCAACTTTTGCATCCAGTTTTGTAGGATCAGCTTGTAATGGTTTTGACAACCGATTCGAAATCGTTCCACGTACTGATTTTTCCAATAGTTGCAAAGGTGTCGCCTCAAGATGACGTTTATTCCAAGTTGTACCATAAAAATAACCATCCGAAGGTACCAGTTTTTTTTCAAATGCGAGTACGGTCGCCATGTTTTCATTTTTAGCCATAGTATAAATTTCCTCTTACATTTAGTTTTTATGTATTGTGTTGGCAAAGATATAAATTATTTTCAATATCGAAGCAGGAGTGCCAAAGCATGTCATCAATATTTTTTATACGATATAGCATTTTAAACTCTCCAAGAGTTACAACGCTTTCGGCAAATCGGTGAGGTATATCAGGGGCTCGTTGATTCTGTGCTTGTCCAAGAGGAGAAATCCCGTGGAAACCAGTAGCTATGGGAACAATCCATCCAGATGTTTTACGTCCGCTAGTCCAAGTTACTTTACCCTGATCATTTTGTTCACTGCGATGCATTATCTTTAAATACTCAAGCATCGCATCAATTGCGTCCTGCCCATTTTTCATCGCGTCAATCATCAAATCACGACGCTCGACTAGAACAAAACCTGGCATCAACTTTCGTACGAGTTTACGATAATCTTTATCCTCTCCTATTTTAAGTATCTCGGGTTTTTCAAAAGGCTTCTTAAACCCTAGGAAATCTCCACCCGAAAATTTCATACTCCTATGCATCTGCGCATATAAAATATTTATAAATTTATCTTCATCATCTTTATCAAGGCCAGAATATTCAATCACAATAGAAACAGTCAAATGACAACGCGCCTCTTCAATAAATGCCGAACGCTCACCGTTTTTATCTAGTGGATTCCCAGTTCCAATAATGGAATATACGTAATCACTATGCCCTTTGAATGTATTCAACTTGAATTCATGAGACACAACTGAGACGCCTTTGAATACAAGATCAGTAAATCCCTGTTGATTTAATTGTCTTTGCAATGCATGTACAGCGCCCAACCAGGACGTCATAGCCGGAAATCCTATGGTATAAGGACTGGATAAGGCGTTGGCATTTTGTATACGCAAATATGGAAGTAGTAGGATTCGTTTCATAGCAAGTTCTCTTCATTGTTTATCATCACTGCCTTGAGATGCTGGAGATAAGTATCATCCAAAGTAATCGCCATTTTTCCTATTAACTTCTCATAGGTTGAAATAAACCAGCGTGCAAAATCAGTACTCACCGAATCAAGCCAATCCTCATCCGTTAAGCGTTCATCCTTACGAGACTCATCAAGCCATATTTTTTGGTAAATTGGTAAATTTGTGTCTTTCGACCAACCTGGCTCAGCTAGACGGACCACCCACATTCTTTCAATAATATCGTTAATAATATCTTGCACTCTCCAATCCAAGCTATCGCGTATTTTTTTATTATTATAATCCGCAAGGTATAAATTATGTATTTTGACAAAATGTTGCTCAAAACTTTTGGGTCTCAGAGTGTTAGAAAAAAAATTATTTTTAGGCAACCGAATATGATGACTGGATAAATTTGGAGGGATGCTGGAGAGCAAATAGGATTTTCCACCGTAGGTACTATTTAGTATACTGATATTTTGTGGTTTGGTTCCCCCATATCCAATCATCGCTAAACCATATAACTCATCAAAACCTTTTTCGTTATAAAGATTTTTTCGTTTGTTATCCCGAGCTTCTTTAATTTCATCAGAAAATCGAATACTTTGAATACGGTTTCTTAATTCGTATACCAAACCTGAGGGTGTCAAAATTGATAATAAATGATAACCACTAGCAACAGGAAAATATACTTGCTTCACACACTCACTTGTAATCGCAGTAGTCGTATTTTTCTTTATCGAAAGAAACCCTTTGCGTAACACATCAAAATGCATAGTCGATACATTCATTTCATTTTGAATGACCTCTGTATTAAGCTCTAAATGTGTCAAAATTGTTTGCCCATCGTCCAGCGTCAACGACAAGAATTTAAACACATCCATAGCTGCAGCATTACCAAAAACGTCTAATTGAGCATGTGCATTGCCCGTCCTTAAAAATCCATCCTCGGATCTCTTACACTCAGCGATAATAGGACTGATTTTTGCAGCAGGATGACTAAATTTTCCAGGATGACTCACTATGGATAATTGACTAGCCCTTTTGGCAGCGTCAGGTAACCAGCTATCAGGCGAAAAAATATTATTTGACTCCTGCTCAATACGCTTTATTTCCTCGGAAGTCATTCCGGAATTGATTTTTTTCTTAATCCAACTCGCCTTTCTTTCAAATAAAAAGGTCTTAATAACATCACCCAAAATCACTCCCCGTTTTAGTGCGATCGGGCGGAAATATAAGTACTCTCAACACAATTGTCAAACCAATTATTTCTATTAATTATTTCTTTTTTGGTTTTTTATGAATCAGCTGTGATTATATTTTTAATATAAGCTCAGAAGAAGGATTCTATGCTCTATATACTTTATGTTAATTTACTAAGCTGTGAGCTAAACCGACTAATTGAACTCTTTACTGCCGGAGAGGTAGCTTAGAAAAATTAATTCCATTAATTTATGAACTGCCGAATAGGCAGCAACATTTTTACCGAAAATTAACAGAAGTTATTGGCCTCATGAAAGATCAATAACTTTTAATCAGCGTAGTCGAGATAAACCTAGTTGGTATGAGTACTGATAAAACTGAATTTTATGACTATATACTGGCAATGAAATTTCACCATAAATACGTGTGGCCTGTGATTTAGTTTTGTTTGTTTTATTGGCAATAACTTCTATTAATTGTTGATAATCGCAATCCAGCCATAATTTACTTAGTATTCGTTCTACCGGTTGATTCACTTTAATCCCATAAACGGCGGTTCGATTCACATACTCAATCGGAATTCCCTCAGTTTTTTGCATAAATTTCAGCTCACCACATTCTGCCTCTAAAAATAACTGTTTATCTAAACCACTTTCACGAAACCGATTATAATTTTGTGGATAAGCGGTTAACCACCAACATTGGGTCAACCATCCCTGCATTTCTTCAGGCCCAACTAATGCAGCGCTATCTTTAATTTTCCAACCTGTTAATAGTTTTGATATGGAGTAATGTTCCATATCAGCAAAATTGTGCTTATATTTGAGACTAATATCCCGTTGTATCCGTGGTAGAGCATTGATACCTTCGGTTAATAATTTATGGTCAATTAACTGATTAATATCATGTGTAGAAAATAAACAATCTTTTTGTTCATAACCAGGACAGCAATATGCAGGGTGTTCATCGGCATTAATTAACGCTTTCAAATTGTATTGCATCAAAGCGATATTAGGTGTTTTTGGTATTTTATTGCGATGACGCAGCACTCGACCAGCCAATTGAATAATAGAACGAAAAGAAGACGGCTCTACTACAGCCCAATCAAAATCGTGATCGCGCCCTACCTCTTCAACTGGAGTAGCAACCAAAATAAAAATTATGTGTTGTGATTTGCTATTTGATAAGTGATAACGAATAATCTCATTTTGAAAAGGCTTTGGAATTTCTCCACCCTTTTCATTGCGCTTCAGCACTTCATCGAGATGTTTTTCCTGTTCACTACGTAATAACAACACCTGCTGACTATGATAAGCCATCACACGAAAATCAATGTCATTCGGCCAATCGATAGTAGCCAAATATTCAGTCAAAGCTACACAAGGATCTATATTCGCCATACGCACAAGACCAATTGAAACCATTTTTTCAGTTAACGGTTCAATCTCTGCATGCTGTAAATGCTTTTCTATAATTGCTTTTTGTATTACGTTAAAATATGCATGTTCTATTGTTATCTTATCCTCATTTGTTTTAACCTGAGCTCTAAATTCCTTAATGTGCTGGCACGAAACTATTTCGACTTTACGCTTGATTGGCTCCGCTTTTAATTTTTTAACTCGTTTCTTGATAAACGTTTGATGATAGTTCTCGTAACACTTCAGTGCCTGTTTAGTATCTGAATCAGACAACGTCTCAATCTGAGTCCCGAATTCATCGATCCATGCGCAAGCAATATTGAAACTAACATCTCGTGTATTGGCAAATAACAACCAGCCCTCGCGGTAGGCGTTTAAATAACCTTCCGCAAGATCTGGGGGGATTGTTGCAGAAGAAATCATGACTTTTCGTCCCAACATACCAGCCAAATGAATAAGGCGACCAATAGCGACAAGATCGGCCCCATTAAAGTCATCAATCTCATCAATTACTAGGTCTGACGACATTAATCGCAGACTTGGCAAAATATAACGCCCTCCACGCACACACTCTGTGGCGGGTATTAAATGATCAATTGTGCAAGCCAGCACAGGTGAATAAAGAAATTTCCGACTACGCTCATCAATTAGAACAGTATTTAACCGCGATTCCGGTATTACGCATTCATAATCAATCATATCATCATCCAGTAGAGCCCCCATTGACTCAGCACCGGCTGATTCATTAAAGTCTTCTTGCTCTTTTTGTTCAAGCTTATTTTGTTTATGCAACTCCATTACAGCTCTGGAGCCAATCATTACTGCAAGCTCGCTGTTGTCCAAACCGATACGTTCCCGATATTCGTCACCAGTTTGAAGCGTAAGTGTTCTGAGACCCAATGCTAAAATAAAACGAAGACTCTCACGATCAGGTGATAGGGCGCGCATGACTTTTGCATTGGCATAAGTTTTACCACAACCCGTACTTGCCATATTAACTGCGAAAAAACCATGTTGTTTATCTTGGTATGCAACAGGAACGCTTTGTTTCCATTCTTTAACTTTTTCAACGGCCTTATCTTGCCATCCAAATGCAGACGGGCTTTTTTTCTTGAGTGCTCTTATATCGTACGCATAAGGTAATTCATTCTCAAATGCCGGTAATAATTGGGCGATATCAAGCGCTGAATGAGCTACTCCAACCAAATGTTCATCCAGCTTTTGATTGGGCTCTCCTTTACTATGGCCATTACAATCTTTTCTATATGTATTGGCTATCAAATCCATATCTGAATGCCAGGTTTTGCTGGCACCTTGTGATGAATAATTATGGTCGCCCAACATTAATGATAAACGCGCGTGATATAAAATTAATCGCCAGCTACCATTTTCCATAGCCTTATTTAATAAAAATAGGCAATCTCGCATTTTGGATGCCCATCTTTTGACAAGTTTTAACCATGGCAGTGATTGGCTGGACAAACCATCATCAAAGGTCAAACACTGTTTAAGCTTGGCCTCATAAAATTTCTCATCTTTTCTGTTTTCATAACCCCAAGTTTGAGAAATTTGACGTAACGCTTCATCTAGTGTTCTTAAGTGGTCATCTTTGTAATTACGGTTTAAATTAATTGGCAATTTATGATGAGATACTATCAACCACGCCAACAGGCCTGCTAGCGGGGGTAAATTTTCCAACGGTGTTTCTGAAATATTTTGTGCCAAAACCATTTCATTCAGATCCCCATGGATCAAACGATCCAGCCATTGAGCGTCTGAGTTATTTTTTACATCTGAGTTATTTTTTACAAATGCTTGAAACAATAAAACCGATACCCACTCATGCCGCAAGGGGTCACCCAGTTTGTTTTTACTTTCAGGTTTCAATTTCTCCTGGAAGTACCTCGAAGCTTTGCCAAAATCATGAAATAAGGAGGCTAAGGCTGCCAGACATTTAATCAAAGGAAGATAATGCCAATCATTTTCCCAGCGCGTATTTACAATATCTTTTCGCGTGAAGTGTACCGGAACAATACCTTGCGCATTAAATTTACTACGATTTCCTATAATCCAAATTAATTCGCTACGGCTACGACTCCTCAGCCAATGACAAGAAACAGCCGTATTCTTTGAGGCTGTTTTTTTTAATAATTTTTTAACTGCATTTAAACCTTCATGGGTGATAATAGTTTGCCAAGTATTTTCACCAATACGACTTGCAAATGAGTCCAATACCCTACGTGTTTTATTTAACGCTTTTTTCTCGCATTGTGATACAAACGTGACCATCATAAAGAAGGCCCTTCACAACTGATTGTTTTAACAAAATCAAACATAAACTCAAGCGCATTATGTTTAATAAAATTTTGTAAGCATTGTTGACGAAACTCTTGCTCTGTTGTTTCATCTTTGGCACATATAAAAGCCCATGGCAGAATTAAGGCATCTTTAATCAAATCGGCCACATCAAAAACCAACGCCCCACGACGCGTTTTTCCATGCATAACAGCAAAACCATGTGGGATACCTAATACCCACAATACTGTCGCAGCAAGTCCATACGTTAAATAATTACCATGATTTAAAAACGCATTAGCATCGTCGTCACTATTATATTCACGTGTAAATCCAGCTTGATTCGTACGATTCGCAGCAATCTTATATAGGGCTTTGGTTAACTTGGCCTCAATAAGTAATAACTCATATACTCCTTGGGCATTGACAATGCTTTTACGAAAGTTGGTTAATGCCGTCTGAATATCAATATCATCAAGATAAAATCCCTTTGATATCAAATCCGAATCTCTTCCCCATACTTGTTCAATAAAAGTAATACGAGCCTGCTGAAATCGTTTAGCTACATTTAAGCGTTTTATTTCGTCAAACCAAAATTTCATCCATCCTTGCACATATTCTGTGGGGCGGTATTCGCTTTGAGGACTGAACCATTCGACTTCATTCGCCATAAGCAGTGGTGTACCTCCTCCGCCACAAAATCCAACTAATACTCCGGCTTGAGCCAGCATGCGCATTGCAGCTTGAGAAATAGATGTTCCAGTTCCCAGTAGCAGACAGGTTGTGTTAGCAATAGGGATATTCCAATATTGGTTTTCCTCTTTTGCCTCAGTAAGATACAGCACTCTTCCATCTTTTTGCATAATGCGGCATTTTTCTAAGTAATAAATATTCGCGCGTTTCGAGTGCAAAATTGCTTTTAAGTCAGTTAATATTTCCATTAAAATCCTGCTAATTTAAACTTTGCATTCTTTACCTCACGTAGTAGGAATAGAATGCGAGCTATCAAACTATTTTCAGAAATTGAAACTTAAAATTTAGATAGCCGAAGATGCCATATGATGACTCTTAATTTGTCCCATATTACGTCGAAGCCTAGTACCATTCGACTTAATTGGCAGAATATTTACTAGTAGCGGATTTTAAGAGCACTTTTTTTGTTTTGTCAATTATTTGTCCATTTTCTATAGAGTGTTAATTAGCCCATTAGTTCAAAATATGTTTTTTCAACCTAATTTAATTTCAATTTGCGTAAAATTAATGTGCTTGATGGTAGACTCCATATGAAGAGAATCATTAAGCTCCTTCCTATAAGGGGGAAATTAAGAAGCCCCTCCAAAGAGCCTGTTGGGATAAGCCGCTATGCGGTAAGAATGTCCTGTTCCGGCGGTGAGTAAACACACCATAATTCGATAACTATCCAGAGGCACCTTTTGTTTCAGAGCTTGCTATTCGCACCCATCTAAGTGACGGGAAACATAAGACAAAAATAATGGGAATCATGATAAGCGAAATTGTTCCCATTATTGCACTTATTGGGGTTAGGTAAGCAAATTACAATTTTTATGCTGTGGCATATTATGCGGTAAAACCCGTTAATTGAGATTTTGCAGTTACACAAATTTTTTACAGGCTCAATTTAATGCTTAAGTGGGTTGGCGGTTCCATTACTCCCTTAGCCCCTTACTTAACTTTCTTTTACATTCTTATGGTTTTGAAGTCATCATTACTACCACTTTGACGACTTCAAAATCCAACTCAAGCTCATTGGTAAATTAAGAAGGTTGCTGATAGGATTCAATACGATTAGCCAAAGCAATTATTTCAGTCCGTAATTGTTGGCTGAACTCAGAATTAGCACACTCAAGTTCTCTGCTAAAAGTGTTGTCATACCATTTTAACTTATAAACAAAACCTGATTCTTTATTTCCTTTAACTAGCACTATAGTCGGTTTGTTATGGACATCATAAGTAACCAACTCTTTTATCAGCTCAACGCCACTATGAGCAAGTTTTCTATTGTGTTCAGTAAAAGCGCAACTGCCAATCCCTTTTTTGTCAAAGAACTGAACAGCACCGTCCCATCCGTCTCCATCATCTCCATTTTTCAATGACTTATAAGCGCCATAAGGAGCGACCCCAATGTTGAGATCCATTTCTTCAATAGGAACACCGACAAAAGTATAAGCTATTTTTAACTCGTCAATAGATGCTCGTATATGAGTACTTTCAGAGGAAAGAGCTCCTTTATATTTTGCCTTATGATACAAAGCAACATGTTTTAACTCGATTAACTCTTTTGCTCGTGGCTCATTATCTTTAACGTAGCCATTTTTTTGTTGCTCATTATTCAGGGCTAGATACTCTTTCATCTTTGTTGCCATATGAGCATCGTTTGCATTTTGTTTAATACTATTGCTTTCAATGTATTTATTTGCAGAAACCATACTTACTTCAATAGAGTCCGGTAGTTCAATACCTGCTTTAGCAAGCATTGCTCTATTACGTTTGTCGATTTCTTCGTTAGTTATAGTAGGTTGAACATCTGCCATTGCTTTAAAAGAAAATATAACTGACATTCCTGCTATTAATAATTTTTTCTTCATTTATCTATTCCTTTAACCCAAATAAGTGTTTAGTGATCCCACCAACCGTTATAAATACTGCAATCTTTAACATTAGTTTTATCAAACGGAATTCTTCCATTACCATAATCACTTAGATAATGGTATCCAGAAACGAACCATCTGTGATCATTTAGCGGTGCTTCTCCCCAATGAACAGCAGCTTGCCTCCATGTTACACTGTAACCTGTATCAATCATGTGATCCCGGTCAGCCCCATAAATATTTCCATGAGTGCTTACAACTCTCCAATCATAAGGATGATTAAACCACCAAGTTATAGATTCATTGTTGTAGCAATTGGCGCGGCTGTGAACGGTTGTAGAAACCATTCCAGCATGTAGACTTAGGGGCAACACCCCTAAAATAGTGGACAGTAGTAATATTTTTTTCATCCAGTATCTCCATTTCCATTACATCTTTTTAAGCGAACGCGAATTTACTTGAAAGGCTATCATCAGTCAAAAGAAAAAAGTAAAAAAAAAGAAAATTCTCATTATCTCGGATTTGCGCAGTTCGCTATTCTTATATGTTATTTAATAAAAATATATTTCAGAAGATTATTAAACGATTTATTTGTTTTGGATGTGAGCCATATGAGCCCTTACATGACTGAGCATATCAAGAGATTTGGGGAATATGTTTTAGATTTGAATAAAACACCAAAAAACTAGTAGTTCTAGCACTTATTTATATTATTGCCACGATTAAATTAACGTTAGCAATTTCTTGTATGACATGTCGACTTTATGTTTTAATCACCGCGGGTAATCAAAAAATTGAAAATAGTTAAATAACTAGGATGTTTTATGATAAAAAAAACAATAATTATCTCCCTAATTTTGTCAATGCCTTTAACTGTAAATGCTGGTTTTCTCGATATGAACCTGGCAAAACGATGTCATCAGTTATCTATAAAATTAGTTGAAACAAAAGAGCTAGAATCAAACGTTTTTTGCGCGGAAAAATTATATGATGCATCCATAAGTGCAGAGATGGCTGGAGAAGCTTTCACAGAAGACGATAATTTCACTGCAAAACTTGATTTACAATTAGCAATAAAAGCTCTGAATTATTCAACCGTGGAGAACTGTTCTGAAGTGGCTAAGATAGTCAACTATAAAAATGAATTACAAGATATATTGCTTTGGATAAAATAATATTTGGCGGATTGGATCTACCCTACTTTCCCATTTCCCTTTCAACATTTCGTTCAATAATGTATTCATTGGTTTCTTTATGAATAACTAATGAAGGCTGATTGGATCTTATTGATGGCAGATACTCCCTTATAATTTGATTTGTAATTGTAATATCATCCAAAGCACATTCTAGATTCTTTATGATATGTGAAGCTATATCATTATTATAATTGTTCAGTTTATTTAATAATGCGTCTAAAAACCCCATGGCATTTTTAATATGATATTCAGCACTATAATTATGATCAGCAATTAGATATTCGATGTCGCGGTCATTTTTGCAATTATGTAAAGTAACTACAGAAACGATATACATAAACATATGATAAGACAAAGATCTAAATTTTGTAGAATCTGGATTAGCTAACCAAGATTTGATTGTATTAGGGCTCTTTTGTATTAATTTTGCAAGCTGTGGAATACTTAACTTTTTCTCTTCAATTAATTTCTTTAGTCGTTCGTTATACATGATAATCTAAAACTTCGTTATCAATACGTTAGAGTACCTTGTACCCAAGGTTGTTTATTGAAGTAAAGATTAAAAATTATATAAATTTTCAAAATCTACCAAATCTTTGCGCTAAAGATGCACGATGTTCAATATCGGTTTGTTGTGTTAATTCTAACCGTAGATACTCTAATCGTCCCACACAAAACTGAACGCGGTTTAAACTTAAAGCGCCATCTGAATATTGTTCTAGTGAAGAAAGTAATTCTTCTATATAAAACACATTTTCTGGCTTAACAGTTTTAAATACCGCTCTATCACTAAAAACAACAACATTATAGATATACCGCTTCTCTAATAATTCAAAAATATTTTGAATGGCTTTAACGTGTTTATAATTTTGATGAATTGGATTCCGAAATCTACATTTCTTTGTAAAGATGGTCTGAGTCCAAAATTCGATTTAGGATTAGCAAATATCCAGCCTTTGTAGTGCTTGGTTTCAATTACAAATATGGGTTGAATTACAGATCTGGGGCAAAAGCGAATCGTCTCATTTTTTGATAAATAGTTATTATGAGTTATATCGAAGCAATTTTTTACAAAAAAATCAAATTGTTAATTGTCATCTTAACTTTGTATGATATTTTTTTCAGTAACTTATTATGCGAGCAGTTATGAAAAATCGCTTTATTTAGCTTGCAAATTACTCATATTAGTTAAAAAATATCAATTTTTGCCTTGACCTATCAAATCCTTTCAAAATTACTCATTTGCAGTTCGCTTTTACCCCAGAGCTGTAATTCAACCCTAAGTTCAGAGCACATACATTGCTTTCTGCTTAGAAAACACCGAGCCTCAATGATTTTGAAAAGGCTCAGTGCATAAACAATCAACATCCATTGGAAGAAGCCATCCAAGAATATGGTGTCCTAAAATTATTTTTCATCGGAAGGGCAAGTAAAAATATCAATTCGTCAATCTCAAAAATAAATAGCTTTTTAAAATTTTTATCTAGTCTTTCATATCCATGAATCAATGAGCTAAACCAGTCATCCAAATAGACCTCCGGCCGGGATCTTAGCGAAAAGGGGTCATGTGCAAATTACATACATATTCCATCCAATATGTGTTTAAATTTTTTTTATTATCTCACTAGTTGGCATAAAAATAGTACACATAAAAGAGCAATGAAGTTTAAATTAGAACAAACTACTCATAACCTCTTTAAAATTAATTAAGAATATAGATTGATAATTAATTAAATAAACCACATGACCCTTTTTCGCTAAGATCCCGGCCGGAGGTCTACACTATGGCAAATTCCTTATTTTACTTTCTTTATATACTTCTGAAATTCGTTGTCCATCCCAAATATACCTTAAATGACATCCTTGTATAGGTATTTCTAAAGCAGGAGGTCTAAATATCCCCATACATAAGCCATTAATATTTCTAACACTTGGATACAACAATCCCCAATGTTTATCCTCGTGTATTTTTTTTCCAAACTCTTGACTTATACTATAATTTGCAGGATCAGGATTAAATAATTTCTCATAGCGTTTATCTGTAATATCCACTAATGGTTTTCGTATTTTACTAAGATACTCTCGCATAGAGATGGAACATGGTTTTTCATTAGAGGCACTATAAAATCTTTCTCGATGGAAGCAAGTTTCTTTTATAGCTGTTTCAAGTGACGAAGCAGCATAGTAAACACCAAAGTTGCCGTCGCTAAATCTTGAACCAAATCCAGTATGCGTAAAAGCAGCCATGATGGGCGTCGAACCAGGGCCTCCTATCCAATCTTCTTTGTCTATTAGATTTATTTTACCAAGCTCTAATAAAATCCTTTCATTAGTTAAACCTTCAAGAAGAGCAATTTGCTCAAGCTCTTCTAGCGAATCTGCCCAATCAAATAATGTTACTGGTGGGAATTTAGAGGGTATTAATCTATGAACTTTTTTATCATAATCCCTAAATGAGTACATCTTAATAACCTCTCCAGAAATCCAGAAACTTTCTCACATCGGCAAGACGAATCATCCCCCCTTCCAGCATATATTCCTTTGGGGTTAAGCCATTAAAAGGAGGTAATTTATTTTTACGATTAATCCATGTCCTAGCTTGCTCTGCATCATCAAACAAAATACGTAAAGATTTATAGATTCCTAAAAGATAAGAAACTCGTTCTTTTTGATCCCTATTTAATTTTGCCTTATGAGAAGTATATGTTGATCGAGGTATGTCTCCCATTAAAATACGGGCTTCGTTTTCTTTCAAATCAAAACGTTCTACAAGATTAATTAACGATTTCCATATCACCTCATCAGGTATTTGTTGTAACGAATTTGTATTAATTTGCATAATGATCTCCTCATAAACTTTAGTAAATTATAGTCCACTCAGGGACAATTGTCTATGAAAGGACATAAATACAAATTAGATTTCCCCACTCAATGTTCCATTTTCGGAATGATAAACTCGAAAGATTCGTTTAAATGAATCTAAGATCAATTTACAATAATTAAGTTTTTTACTTTATTGGGCAGTAACAGTGTTTTTACTTGCGCACTATCTTTAATCTCATGCTAATTTATTCCGATGACTGGTTGTTTTTATGATTTGATGATGTATATTATCAGAACAATATGGCCTTTAAATTATTGTCATGTACTATGATTAATATTGAAAAATAAAAATGAAAAGCCGTTACTTTAATTCATTAAAAGAACTAATTCCTTTTTTAGAAGCTCTTTCAGGACAGGGGTATTTTTTTCGAGGTCAACGAGATGCAATTCAATGGCATGTAATTCCTAGTATTTTTAGAGAAAATCGGCTCGATGCATATATAAAGAAAATACAAGTCCCCTCTTCTAATTATTCATATCCATTTAACGAATCTGTTGTAAAAGAATGGCTTAATTGTAAAGAAATTCTAGAGTTTGTGAGCTTAATTCTTTATAAGAATAAAAATAAAATACGATATTTTGAGCAATTACCACTCAAAATTCAGAAATTATTTGAATTGGGGACATTCTTATTAAAATATAATTTTTATCTTGGTCTCTATGTTAGCCAAAATCCAAACAATCATCTCTTTGATAAGAAAACTTCATCTCTTTGTGAAGTTATTCCTTATCAAGTTTGGGCTACGAAAGATAAATTCATTGGTTATATTCAACATACTCTACCCTTATTATTAGATATAATTTTGATGGATGGAAATATCCACCAAAAAGGTAGCCATGATAATGTTATAACAAGTTACAATCAAACATTCCCCCAGCACTACGATTTTCCAACAGCAGCAGTAGACGTAACTACATGCTATTTAGTTGCTCTACATTTTGCTACTGATGGTGGAGATAAAATCGACTCTACATGTTTTTCAGTTTACGCTTACAAACAACTAGATTTTTCTGATGACGCTCCCTGTTTTCTTTATAATGATGATGAGCTTCAATTTAATATACGTGCTCAAGCACAAAAAGGATCATTTCTTTTTTTCAGAAGCCCGTGCACTCATTATTTAGAAACAGGAAAATTTCCAAGTTTGGATAAGTTAGTTAATCATTGCATAAATAATCACCTACAACATTTTGCAGATGTAATTAAAATTAATGTCCCTTATACCAATTATGTACTAACTCCTCTGCGTGAGTGCTTGATAACTAATGACATTAGTAACAAAACGTTAAAACCTGACATTGCCAATATGCCCGTCTTGATTTAAGAACAGGGGTCAATTATGTAACACGAATCTGGAACTCATTCAACAAAATGCCTATATTGAACGCTATAATTCCAGAGTTAGGTATGATGAGTTAAGCTCAATATTTATTTCAAAGTATTGCTGAGGTACAACTTCATGCGAACAATGGTTATGAACGTACAAATACTGCTATTGGAGGGATTCCTCCAAGGCAAAAATTGGCACTATTTGCGTAATCCTCTACTTTTTGCTTCAGCTAAAAATGAAGGGCTCACCATATTACCGTTTATCGTTTCTTTAGTTTTGTAGTTTTGGAATTTTTATATTTCTTGTATGAGATTCAGGATCATCCGTATAACCTAATTCAGCTCCAACCCCTGTCAAGCCTCGCCTTCTAGGACCAAATTTCCGAGCATAATCACCCCTAAATGCCTTGAAAGCTTCAGACTCTTTTTTCTTTAATTTTTGATCTTCATACCTTTGATCATGTGGTTTCCGCCCATATATATCATAAGCATCAATTCTTCCGTCAAAGTACGAAATTAATGGCCCTGAAGAAATCAATGAAGAACGAGGATCTGGCATTAATAAAAAGTCTTTTCCAAAGTTCGGCCAATAAGTATTCGACAATTTACTTTCTGGATAAAGCCATTCTTCTTTAGCCGCCGCAATATATCTAAATGCACGATTTTTTATGATGTAATTTATCTGGCTAACCTCGAGTTCCGATAACTGTCGCCCAATTTGGATATCCTGAAAATTAAAGAAAGAATTTCTTACATAATGAGGATTTTCTCGATATTTAAGTGGCTTTTGATAAGGATTTCTAAACCATCCATTATTTGTAAGTACTAAGAGTTTGTTAAAATTTAAAGGAAAAATAGTATGTGTTCCTAAAAATCGAATATCCGGATCATTAAAACTTAAGCAATATTTTGAACCTGGAAAACACTGCTTATTATAAGTAGTAACAGGATGATCAGAAATGATAAATTTGATGTTAGACTGACTTGCATCAAGGATGCACCACTGACTTTCAGACCAAATTGCACCAAACAATCTCTGTAGTTCCTCAATTTTCTTTAGCAATTCATTTTGATCACTGATTTTAATTAATTTTTGAAAATAGCCTAATCCTTTTGGAGTACGCAATCTCTGTGTGCTCATAAAATCAATAAAATCGTCGAAGTATGTTGAATTGGCAGACGGATGAGTAAAATTTGAAAAATAATTGAGTGAAGCCGCCCCTATTCGGTCTATTCTTCCAAAAAATTTTTCTTCTAACTCAGTGGAATATCCTTCCCCTATCTTTAAACTATATAAATGCTTTGAAAAAAAACATTTACTTGGTCCCCACCAATTTGGATTTTTTAAGGAATATCTATGCCCTGCACTTATTCTCTGGGGCGGATTTAAATCAAGGTAATAAAGATTCTTACTTTTGAATTCGCTTGGGATAAAATTATACTGATACCATTGAGATACATAATGATGATTTTGATATTGCTTCATTTTCTATTACCTTTTTATAGGTTAAAGATGTTTTCAAATTTCAAATAACTCCTCAATTGTTGTTTGCATTTCTTCCTGGCTGGGTTTTGCATAACGAAATATTTCTTTAATAGATACATTTCCGCTTATTTCCTGCGCAAAATGCACCCCGTGCTTATCAGTTACCTTTTTTAGAAAAGTATGTCGTAGTTTATGAGGAGTAAATTCAAACTTCTCATGATCTGGCAAAAAAGCCAAGGCTTGCTTTAGAACGCGTTGACATATTCGATAAACGTCTAAAGTTTGTAATCGAGTACCATATCTTGTGATAAATAAAGGTTCATCCTCTTGGGCCTCCCTTCTTTCTAAATATTGATCTAAATATCCCCTACTCTCTTGCGGCAAAGGAATTTTTTGGCTGATTCGTTTTGATTTATGGCGTAACACTTCACACAAACCCTTTTGTCTATACTGGCCGACATTTAAGGTAACCACTTCCGATTCGCGAAGCCCTGTGCCAAGCAACACATAAAATAATGCCATTTCCATTAATGGATTTTGATTTTTGCGTGTACAGCTTTTAATCCGTTGTTCGCAAGCAGATTTTAATCTCATTAATTGACGTGAAGTTAATCCATTCCAATCAGGCGCATCGGTTTGTAGATCTTTAACTTGCGCTAGTGGATCGCCTGCTAATAAGGGACGTTGTTGATGAAGCCATCGACCTACGTGGCGAATTGTTGCCATCGTTCGATTAATAGAAGTTGCTTTGTATGGTTTTCCGGTTTTCTCTGAAATCGTTTTACATAAATTTTTCTGAAAATGCTTGCTCACTGCTGGTGTCCAACTATCGACCAAATCATGCCCTACTTCATTTTGGAAAAAATGAATAAATTTTGACAGGTCTTTCATTTTGGCTTGTTCGGTTTTCTCTGGAGCCCCTTTTACATGCACTGAGTAATAATAAGACAACCATGCTGAAAGTGAATTGGTGTCAAAATGAACATCCAAAGGATGGAAAATCTTATCTATCACAAACTTTCGATTTTTTGGATTTTGGTCATCCAGGAAATTCATAGGGTCTCTTTTTTGATTTTCCCTCATTATACCCTGTTTGTGATGGATAAGGTACGTTATCTAGCTCAAACTAAAAACTCTGTAAATAATAGGGCCTGTTTACAATTCGCTGATTTGAGCTGAAAAGACAGTAGATTTTTAAACAGGTCCTAATCAACCTAAAGAGTTGGTGGGCTGACTTGATATAAGTAAGTCATCTGGATTTCGACTTGGCAAGCGTTTAAAAAATTGCACTCCGTCTTGAGTATATGTGAACTTGGAAGACTGAGATTTGTCTGAACTTCCATCATAGCAGAACCAATTAATACGTTTTTTTCGTTCGAGCTCAATAATTAATCCAAGATCAAGTTCGTAAAATAGTGATTCTCCATAGTGAAATTCAACCAAGAGATTGTTGTTACCTTCTATGGCTTCAAATAAGGTATTACTAAACTGAGGCTTTCGATGGGTAATTTTAATATTGAGTGGATCAGAAACATGTTGAAACCAATTTTTAAGAACTAAACCAAGATCACTATAACAATTCAAAAAATGAAGTGTATTAATATTAATTTTATGTTCATCAAGAAAGCTAAGGATTTCTAAAATTGCAGAACCGTCTAGGCTCTCAAAAGTGAATGAGCAGGCATCCTCAGGACCTTGAGGAATTAGCTTGCCAAGACAGACCATAAATTCTCTTTGGTTACATTGATTAATTAACCTATATTCAGCGATATCAAAAGAACGAATAAGAATAGGGCGATTAGAAGCAATGGACTGCTCAACAGCTTTGAAATATCGCCCCACATTTGACTCTTCTCCTCGTAGTGGCGTTTTTAAGATCTGCTGAGCTTCTAAAAAGTACTTTTCAAAATGAAAACCTTGAGTGCAATGTACAAAGCGAGGTAAAAAATGACCCGATATATTCCAATTATCGTCATCTAGAATAAGAAAAGCGTCTATCTTATCGAGATGCTCTATAAGCCATGATTCAATTTCTTGACCGCGGTTGTAATAGTAAATATCTGGGGTATAACCAATTATCTTATCGCCCAGTTCATACATGGAAAATAAGGCCTGTAACTGCTCCAGAGAGTTGGAAAGTCGCCAAGTAGAAGAGATAACAATCTTAACATCTTCTTCCTGACAAAGTATTTTTAAATAATCAATGGCTAGAGGTGTAAAATTTAAAGCAGCTATCAGAAAACGCTCTTTCAAACTATCAACGGCTTCAGGAGAATACTTTTCCTTTAATTTGAGACGTATATCCTGCAATTCAGTTGCTGAAAGCTCTCGGTAAACTTTAAGGTACAAAACATCATCAATATCTAAAAAAATAATTTTCATGGCGCTCTCGAATGATTTATATTATCGTAGCCTTGATGCAGCGAAGCGAAATCAAGGATATATATCTTACACATTCATACTTATCCCATCTTTCAAAAAATTTAGAACGATTAAAATGAAGAAACCTTGATTTCGCTTCGCTGCCGCAACTCATTCTATGATTTTGAGGGAATTATATGTTAGTCACTTTCTCCTGCAAAGAGTATGAAAATATCACTAAGTTTGGGGATGTAGCCAAGAAGCTATTAAATGATGATGGACACAGTGCTACTGTGCCTGGAGCGATAGTTGCTGAAGAGCTCCTCGCTTAGAACAAGCCCCTTGAGCAAGAAAAACGTAAAAACTCCAGCTCGATTGCAACTCAAGAGGATGACAATGAGCTAGATCACAGAGCATTACCTTTAATTAATATGCTCAAAGCCGCTAGTAGGCCTGGGACTAAGGATCGTGCGGTAAAGTGTCAAAATCAAGCTGTTTTTTAATGATGGATCCAGTCCTGGTGCGGGTTAGAGGTTCATGTCAATGGGAAAAATTTATACTTTTTTATTCGCGATATTGCATCGAACATGTTTTGATTAACTTGTTGATATTAAATAAAAAAATTTAAATTGCAACCTTTCAGGCATGCTCAAATTTTACTCGAATAAATTTCCTTTATAAGATGACTTTATGTTATTGATTATATTGGTTTTATTTTAAAAATAACCTCAAAAAAGACCTTATTTTACACTTCACCGCACGATCCTTAGTCCCAGGCCTATCAGGACAGTGGTTGGTCGATACTTGAATGTAAAGAATCTGCAGGACTTCTTCATAAGCTGGATGAATATGGAAGACCTTTACAGGGATTATTTGGTCATTTGTTAGCCCAAAAAATTCAGTGAGAACTACCTTAGGTATGAATGTTTAATAAAGCATTTAATTCGATTTTGTTGTGTACGATATCTGCTAAGGTAAATTGATTTAACACATTCATAAATGCTTTCTGAGCTTCATAAAGAATATTTTTAAGCTTGCATACGGGGGCAATACAACAATTTGCTTTTTCTTTGTTAAAACAAGGAACTAAATCAAAATTTGATTCAAGTTTTAATATCAAGGCTCCCAAATTAATGTCTATAGGATTTACCGCCATGGTAATTCCTCCATTTTTACCCCGAATAGTTTTAATTAGCCCTAGTTTGGCTAAATTATGGATTATTTTAATCATGTGATTATTCGAAATAGTATAAGCTTCAATAATATCTTTGATGGTGCAGATATTTTTTTTCAGAGCGATATAGATCAAAGCTCGTAATGAGTAATCCGTGAATTGAGTTAATTGCATAGTAAAATTTCCAAGATTATTTATTGACTCCTATTATTCCTTTTTATAAGATGTATTTCAAATGCATCTTTAACGTAAGGAGTTAAAATTATGTCCACATCCCTATATGAACGTCTAGGTGGCCAAGCAGCGGTTAACACCGCTGTAGATATTTTCTATCGAAAAATCCTGGCTGATCAACGCGTTAATAATTTTTTTGATGAGATCGATATGGAACAACAGATTATCAAACAAAAAGGTTTTTTAACGATGGTTTTTGGTGGCCCCAATCATTATACAGGAAAAGGAATGCGAGAGGGGCATCGTCATTTAGTAAAAATGGGATTAAACGATTCTCATGTTGACATCATTATCGAGCATTTAGGTGCGACACTAACAGAATTAGGTGTAAGTGATAACGATATTCATGAAGTGGCCGCTATTGCTAATAGCGTTCGTTCCGATGTTTTGGATCGTTAGATATGAATATAATAACCTTTAAAAATCAGCCTTATTCATTGGCGGCTAATGAGAACATCTTAAGTTGTTTTTTACGCAATGGTATTAATTATCCTAATTCATGTCAGACAGGGATTTGTCAGTCATGTCTTATTAAGGCTACAGATGGTGAGATTGATCCTTCCTGGCAGGAAGGACTCCCGGAAACTCTAAAAGCACAGAGGTATTTTCTTGCCTGCATGGCAAAGCCTGCAACAGATATAGAACTCGAATCACCAGATGCGGCTGAATGTGATATGGAAGCCAAGCTTTTTGGCATGGAACGACTAAATTATAATGTGTTAAAAATTAAGCTATTAGTAGACAATCTTGATGATTGGATTCCCGGTCAATATCTTAATCTAATTAATTCGGCTCAGATTGTTAGAAGCTACTCTATTGCTAATATACCAGCTCAAGATGGTTATATTGAATTGCAAATTAAGATGGTTGAGAATGGTGCTATGAGTCAATGGTTGCAAGAAACAGCGATAATCGATACACGAGTCAGGCTTAGAGGTCCTTTTGGTAAATGCTATTACTTTAATCCTGATAACTTGTCATTTGATATGCTGTTGGCGGGGACAGGAACAGGTTTAGCCCCTTTAATCGGTATCATTAAAAGTGCTCTTAGCCAAGGGCATGAAGGCACTATTACTCTAATACATGGCGGTTATATTGATAATGATATTTATTATGCTGAGGAGCTTAAGACTCTAGCTGCAGTATTCAAAAATTTTCGTTATGAACCTTGCGTACTAAACAGTCAGGGATGTTATCCAGAGGCTTCGATTGAACGAAAAGTTTTAACCTGTCTTAATAATCCCAGTGATACACGTGTATATGTTTGTGGGCCTAAAGAAACAACCAATAAACTTAAAACCAGTATTTTTCTTGCAGGTGTGCCTTCTAAATTTATTTTTAGTGATCCTTTTCTGTAAGGCTTTTGTTTAAACAGTCAAATTGCCATTTCTGGCAATTTGACTGTTAACTTCTTTGCAGATTTTCGGTATTTTTTACAAAAAAGAGTTTGAACTTCATTACAAAATCATATGCCATTAGCAAAGCAGCTATGGCAAATACAACATCTCCCGGTATACGCAACCACTGCCATAATAGAGTTGTATTATAAAACTCAAGACTACGCGCAAAGGTTAATCCATGCTCATATACTGCTTGTAATTGTGGCCAACCAATGGGGAAGAAATTCAGGAAAATCCACAAAATCACTCCTAGGTTATATAACCAAAATGCCCATGTGCCCAATCGATCGCTCCACTGGACTTTATCTCCTGCCGCAAAACGCAGGCAAAAATAGATCATTCCTAATGCAAGCAATCCAAATGCTCCAAATAAAGCTGTATGTGCGTGATTCAAAGTTAAAAAAGTTCCGTGCTCATAATAATTCACTAAAGGAGCATTTAATGTACCGCCACCAAAAACACCTGCACCAACAAAATTCCAGAAAGCCGCTCCTAAAATATAAAGATAAGCCAAGTGGTGTTTAAACTCCTTATCCTTTTTAATTTTCTGTTGTTCCTGGATTGCATTGATAATCAGCAGGGCAATGGGTAGAACTTCAATAAATGAGAACATTGATCCTAGAGGCACCCACATATCAGGTCCTCCTGTCCAATACCAATGATGCCCAGTACCTATGACACCACCTAAAAAAATAAGAATAGCTTCAAAAAAAACAGTCCGTTCTGCTAAAGGCCTTGATACTAATCCAACGCCCATTAATAGATAAGCCGTAGCACAGGCTGCAAAAAATTCAAAAGATTGTTCAACCCAGAGATGTACTACCCACCATCGCCAAAAATCAGTAATGGTAAATGATTTTTCAATTCCGGTTAACGGGATCATTCCAAAACAATACAGAACGGCAATGTTAACGGTGCTGGCCCAAAACAAATGTTCCAGTTTAATTTTTCCTGTCCAAAACTCAAAAGTTGCTGTTTTTAGACCATTCCAAGTTGGCCACATGCCTCGAAAAACGATAAAACTCCACAAAAAAAGTCCCATGCAAAAACCTATCTGCCAAAGCCTACCCAGCTGGAGATACGATAATCCTTGATTCCCAATCCAAAACCATGCTGTGTCAATAACTCCCATGATTCCAAGGTAATCGCCAATTATGGCGCCAGCTACAATAAATAGGGTTACCCAAAACAATACATCAACGAAAAATCCCTGCCCTTTAGCTTCTCTGCCACTAATGATAGGGGCTAGAAAAACAGCAGAACTAATCCAAGAAAGGGCTATCCAAACTATAGGTGTTTGTGTATGAACGTCGCGTAAGAAATTAAAAGGAAGGAATGAGTTGATATTAATTCCATAAAATCCAGTTCGCTCCGTATAGTAATGGGCGAGTAGGACACCTACTGCAATTTGAACTAATAAGACGATTGCAACAATTAAAAAATATTTACCTACTTTTTTCTGGCTGGTTGTTAATTCTTTAAATGCTAACAAAATGGGAGTCATAGTTGCATCATCTGGTCCATTTAAATAACGATGATAAATATAGAGAACTACACCAAAACCAAAAAAAACGAAGCAAAAGGACACCCATGTCCAATAAAAGGTTGCCGGAGTAGGCACATTACCCATGGTTGGCTCATACGGCCAGTTATTAGTATAGGAAAAATCTTTACCAGGTCGATGCGCAATAGTGGTTAATGAGGAATAAATCAGGAAATCAGCGACCTGGATAGCACTTTGCTGGTTTAAGCTGTACGCCTTTGTCCAGCCCTTTATTGGATCGTGATTAAGAACCATCTTTGCTATTTCTGCCTGAAGCTCGGTTATCGCTGTTGCAATTACTTCAGGTATTATCGACGTGTCATGGCTGAGATCAACGTGTTGCAGTGCCTCCTGCATTTCTTTTCGGGCGACGTATTGATCACCTTCTGATAAAGTGACAAAAGATTTCTTAAATTTTAGAGTCGCAATATTTTCTTCTGTTTTACGACCTAATTCTACCAAGTATTGAGCGGTATAGTCTTCTCCAAAATAAGACCCCATTCCATAGATACTGCCATAATCCATAAGATCTGCACGTTGAAATCCTGCTTTTCCTGCAACAATATCTTCTTCTGTCATGAGAATTGTTCCAGAAGCTGAGACGAATTGATGTGGCAAGGGTGGTGCTAATTGATAGGTTTTAACCGTTCCCCAAATTATGACGATGAAACATAGTATTGCTGTGATTAATAGAACCCATTTAAGGACATTTGAAACAGGATCAACTTGCAAATTAATCTTACTATCCATTGTATTGTTCTTTATCATTAAGTTCCGTCCTTAGTACCTATCTTGTTTTTGCATGATTTGCGTATTATTTCGATTTTATAGCAAAGTAACTAATTGTGTGCCCAATTAAAAATATTGGAACTGTTATGTTTGAAAACTGAGCCAAATGATTCTCTTTAACAAAATGACACTATACTACTATTCATATGACTCGGAAATATTCATTAAGAAGAAGTTAGATTGATGTTATCAACTCAAAAACATGGGATTGCGCTTATCATCGCTAACCTGGAATATAGCACACGTGGAGATTTGATCATGAACATCAGATGGTATAAGTTAAAACATAATTGCCTAATAAATGAAGGGCGATCATGAAAAAATCAGGCGATAAACAAGACGACAAGAAAGATAATGCGATCGTGTTATTTCAGTTGAATGCACTTGCATCAGAACCTCACCGGTCAAATTTTTTGCATTGTGTAGCAAGAGGTCAACAAAATGAAGCAGAGAATCTACTGAATAAACCAATGGAAAAAGGTAACTATAAAAACCTGCTGTTAGCAAAAGAAACCTTCACTGATTACTCAGGTCGAACATTTGTATGCACCGCTTACGAATATGCTTACTGGGCCAAGGATACCCATATGTGCCGGATTCTGGAAAAACATATGGACGAGAATATAAAATCAGAAATGCTAAAACGCTGCGAGACGATAGAGAAGGGCGGCTTAAAGTATAGCCAACAACTTAACCAGACTGATGGAACCCAGCGTGTTGAACAATTTTGTACAAAGCATTTTGACTTTACTCCACTCAAAACAGCACTGGAAAGGTATATTCAGGGATTTTATAACTGGAATTGGGATGAAAGAAAGACGGCCTGGATGGCGGTAGGCATCGCTCAGCGTGACCTTCCTGTTCATGTGATTAATGAATATTGCAGGCCTGATCGGACTTTTCACCCATTGCCTGCGTTTAATGAAGATAAATTACCCAGGGTTGTAACATACTACAATTATAATATAAGGCGTGATGTCTCATTGTATCCGTTGGTTATTTCTGGCTCTTCTGGTCTCGGTGTTGATTTTGCATTAATTCGTGGCCGGTTTCGACCAGCAGCGGTGCGGGTGCGACGCTGTGGCTCGGGACTGCGGGCCGCGTGTGAGTTGGCAGCTGTTAGCCACCTTGATGAAGTAAGAACTATCGATCTCAAGCAGTCGGTTAAAAACCTGGGCTAATTCGAAAGATAATGAATGGTAATTCGTATTCTCACATCAGCCCATGTGCATTATTTTTATTGGATATCATGAACAATCAAAACGAAGAAGAATTAGCTTGATTGTTTTACAGCGAAAGGAAAAGCCGTGGTAAAACTCAGCTTCCGTATTTTCCCGTTTTTTAAAATGATGAATATGGTTTTGCAAGAAATATTATCTCTTCAGATGTAGAAGAGCGATTCAAAATTTTATTCCTATGGGGAAATCTGCCAAACTTTTTTATAATGTTGTAATGCTTAGTGGCGGATTTTGCATGATTAAATAATCTTAAGGACAATTCTTGGTCAGCGATGTTTTCGCTATGCATGAAAGGCATGTACATAAAATGTCTTTTTTCATCAGTGGACAATTTTTTATCCATGCTCTGTTCAATTGCTAGTTTTGCTAAATTTAAAGCTTTAAGGTCAGTTGCAAAAGCCTGTGGAGATCCTCTAAAAAAATTACGCGGAAATTGATCGAATATTATAATGAGACTTAACATTCCAGCCGGCGTTTTTTTCCAGAAATCTAGTTTATCAGAACAAGCATCTTGATATATTATTAAAAACTTATCTTTAATTAAATTATCAAATTTTTTGTTTTTAGCAAACCAATATCGTTTTGATTCTGGAGCAAACCAGAAGTTTAAGATTTCGGAAAATGATGAGTTAAGTTCAGGGATCATTCTGTTCAATAAATGTAATATGAATATTAATAATACTCTTTAGTGATGCTTGAGAATACGCATCATAAGAATAAATCAGTATAAAGTTCTGCTTTTGGATCCATAGCATAAGCTGAAAAATCAGTTACACCACTCTGTATTAATACCTCTTCATCTATAAAAAAATTGCCTGTCACCAATTTAGCCGGTTGAGTTAGTATCCAATGAGCTGCATCAGCAATGATCTGCGGTTTTCGACTTGCCATATACATTTCGCTAGGAAAATGAACTCGAATGGCATCTGTTGCTATGGTTGTCCTTGGCCACAAGGAATTAACAGCAATTCCTGCTTTTTTAAACTCTTCAGCAAGCCCTAAAGTACACATACTCATACCGTATTTACTCATAGTATAAGCTAAATGAGGAGCAAACCATTTTTTATCCATATTCAGTGGCGGAGACAAAGTCAAAATATGCGGATTAGCGCTTTTTATTAAATGTGGAATTGCAGCCTGAGAGCAAGCATAAGTTGCACGTGCATTAACTTCTTGCATCAAATCATAACGCTTCATAGGTGTATTAAGGGTATCTGTTAAACTAATTGCGCTTGCATTATTTATTAAAACATCGAGTTTTCCAAAAGTTTCTATGGTTATATTTATAGCATTTTGGATCTGCTCTTCATCCCTAACGTCAACCATTAAAGGAAGTGCACGTCCACCAAGATTTTCAATTTCCTTTGCCACAGTGTGAATAGTTCCTTCAAGTGTTGGATGTGGTTGTGTGGTTTTCGCTGCAATTACAATACATGCCTTTTCTGCTGCAAATTTTAAAGCAATTTCCCTCCCTATTCCTCTGCTGCCTCCAGTAATAAACAAAACTCTAGTCATTTTCTCTCCTTAATTTTGATGCCACCAATCCAGGCTAAAAACAAAAGCATTAATTTACCATAAGGGGGTTCTAGCTGGCTGTTATCTCTATGTTAACGTGACTATTAATTGAATTCGAAATAAACAATTTTCATGAGCTTTTTCACGCATTTTATTTACGGCATTATCGTCAGGAAGTTTAGATCCTCCAAATTTAATTTTGGGATGCAATGTAATTTCTGTAACGCTAATTTTCCCACGCTCATTTTTATTCGTTATGCCAATAGCCTCATCGATGTAACTATCAATGATATAACCATTTTTGCAAGCTACTGCCAGAAATGTTTGCATATAACAACCCGATAATGCTGACACGAGTAATTCCTCAGGATTAGGCAATTCTGATTTACCAAAGTAGTCCTTTGGATTTGATGCCTGAATGTTTTCTCCTCCGCTAAATTTGATTGTGTAAGTACGATCATAGGTTTCATAATTAAAATCTTGCCCATTACGTTGCCAGTGAATAGAAGCTAAATGATTACCCATACATATCTCCATTTATAAAGTATGATTTAGTACCCAGAAAATTCTTCTGTACGAATATTATCATCATTAATATCTGAACAAGTAGCAATTATGCGAACAAAATACGCTAATGGAATTAGCTGGGGTGAGGTTAAAGATATGCTATTTGAAACAATCAATAAAGAAATTGGAGAATCACGCAAAATATAGGAGGAATTGATGAGAAATCCTAGCGAGTTAGAACGTGCATTACAGGCAGGAGCAAATTGTGCACGACAAATAAGCATCCAATTTTTAAATAAAATCAAAAAATTAGTTGGGATAGGAAAATTATATTAGTAATTTCAATCGGGTAAGAACGCTTAAAAAATTGTCCGGTTTTACTTAACCATTAAACTTTGTTGCGTGCCAAACAAATTAAACACAATTATTAAGTATTAAAGCTATACTTTAAAAAATGAAAGTAGCAAAAAACCCATATCATGGATGATTTATTATGACCAGAAAAAGCTTTTTTAAACGTGAATGGAAAATATTTAAAAAATTCTATAATAAATCAGCAGAAAACCGAATAGGATTTTATAATTTTCTTGGGTTTATTGTTATCCCTATAATTGGAATGACAATTTTGTATATCCTTGTTCGTATTTTCTGGATGTGAATAAAAACATAACTTCCCAGCTATATTCACCAATTCAAGGGCGGCAGGGGAGTTATGTTTTTATGCATAATAGGATAGAATGCGATATTGATATCATATTCAATTATTCCCCAATATTGCTACTGTGATTTTTGCCATACTTGAGTATATATGGCTGAATTCGTATATTAAAAGACAGGAGGTCTTTAATGCGATTTTCAATTTCCCGCTACAACCCGGAGACTGATTCGGCTCCTTATATGAAGGATTATGAACTGGAAATTCCGCCCGGTTCTGACATGATGGTGCTGGATGCACTTCAACTATTAAACGTGCAAGATGAGACACTGGTATTTCGCGCGTCTTGCAGAGAAGGTGTATGCGGTTCTGATGGTATGAACATCAATGGATTGAATCGCTTGGCATGCATCACTTCACTTTCGTCTTTGACTCCTCCCATAGTGATAAGACCTTTGGTTAATATGCCCGTTATTCGTGATTTAGTAGTAGATTTCACATTATTTTTTGAACAGTACGAACGCGTCCAGCCCTATTTACAAAATGACACCCAGCCACCTATTACAGAACGATTACAAACACCCGAAGAACGTGCCAAATTAGATGGGTTATACGAATGCATTTTATGTGCTTGTTGCACTAGTTTTTGCCCTTCATCTTGGTGGAATCCGGAAAAATTTATTGGTCCTGCAGGTTTGTTATGGGCTAATCGATTTCTTCAAGATAGCCGCGATAAAGCAACGGATAAACGTTTAGCTGATTTACAAGATCCATTTAGTGTTTTTCGTTGTCGCACGATTATGAATTGTACTGTGGTATGTCCTAAACATTTAAATCCTTCTGCAGCTATAGCAGATATTCGTCGAATAATGACGAAAAAAGAGTCTTAATTGTTCTGATTTAACAAAAGGAATTAATGATGAATAAGCAGCAATTTCGTAACTTAAATTTATTCACTATTCGATACCCATTCACCGCTATTATTTCTCTATTACATCGATTATCAGGCATTTTTGTCTTTTTATTGATTCCTTTTCTATTATGGATGCTGGATATTGCTACAGGTTCAACAATAGGATTTGAACGTGTACAGACACTATTAACAAATCTACCTGCTAAATTGATGTTGTGGCTTTTTTTAGTAGCGCTATTTTATCACCTCATTGCTGGTATACGCCATTTATTGATGGATATTGGGATAGGAGAAAGTCTCAGAAGTGCACGCATAAGTGGAGGAATATCCTTAATAATTACCGTTCTTGTAGCAATATTATTAGGGAGTTGGCTATGGTAAACAAATTAATAGTTAGTATGAGTTTGACTGGGAATGGATTGCGAGATTGGTTAGCGCAACGTTTTTCTTCTCTCATAATAGCAATTTATTTTTTAGTCTTATTAGGATTTTTTCTTCTTCACCCAAAGCTTGATTATACTACCTTACGATATTTTTTCTCTGCCACATGGATGCAAGTGTTTTCACTAACAGCATTGTTAAGCTTATTTTTGCATGCCTGGGTTGGTATTTGGACGGTCATCACCGATTACATCAATCCTATTGCCATGCGATTAATCATACAGGTATTAGTCATTTTTATATTGATTATTTATTTTTTTTGGGGCGTCGAAATTTTGTGGAAAATAGTTTAATGGAGTATTAAGAATGAACTTAGTAGATTATACATTCGATGCTGTGATTGTAGGCGCTGGTGGTGCAGGGATGACCGCTTCATTACAACTTGCTCATTCAGGATTAAAGGTTGCTGTAATTTCGAAAGTGTATCCCACACGTTCGCATACTGTTTCTGCACAAGGTGGAATTGCTGCCGCATTAGGTAATGTTCATCCTGATGATTGGCGTTGGCATATGTTTGATACGGTTAAAGGATCGGATTATTTAGGAGATCAAGATAGCATTGAATATATGTGTAAAATGGCTCCTGGTGCGATGTATGATTTAGAACATATGGGCATGCCATTCTCACGTCTGGATAATGGAAAGATTTATCAACGTGCTTTCGGTGGTCAGACGATAGATTATGGAAAAGGAGTTGCTCATCGTAC
>NZ_LNXY01000010.1 GCF_001467585.1 Legionella drozanskii LLAP-1 | reverse complement strand
ATTTGAGGTTTTTCTGCTTCCATTTTAAGAATATCAGCAAACCCTACAATCCCTGTCAGCGGTGTTCTAATGTCATGGCGCATGTTTTCAAGAAATTCGGTTTTGGCCTGACTTGCTACTTCGGCAGCCTCTTTAGCATGGCTTAGTTTTTCTTCCATTTCTTTTCTGTCAGTGATATCAAATGAAATACCTAAAATGCCAATTACTTCGCCTTTTGAATTAAAGAGAGGGGACTTTTTGGATAAAAAAATGGATACTTTATCGCTATTAGCTAATTGCGAAGCTTCTTCTCGAGTTAACGTTTTCTTACTCTCTATGACCATTAAATCACTTTCACGTAAGATAGATGCCTCATGATGCCATGGCATTTCATTATCCGTTTTTCCAATCACTTCTGCTGGTGCTAAAAAACCTGCTGATTTTGCTTGGGCAAGATTACATCCTTGATAGACTGAGTCTCGATTTTTCCAGTAAACATGGCCTGGAAGGTTTTCAAGAATTCCAGCCAGAGTTATTTCTGCGGATTCCTTTGCGAGTTCTATTTTTTCTTCTTTGAGTTTTTGTGCAGTGATGTTGATTGAAATGCCAGCAATTCCTATAGGCTTACCATTTTTATCAATGATTGGAATTTTATAGGTGAGATAAATGAGATTTTCTAAGCCAAGCTCAGACGTATTTTCATCAAAAATACACGGTTTGCCACCATGTAATACCTGCTTATCATTCTTGCGAATAAGATTGGCTAACGCTTTAGGGTAAATATCGTAATCTGTTTTTCCAATCATCTGTTGGGGTGAGTTAAATCCAGCATCGATAGCCTGTAAAGTATTGCAATTGATGTATACAAAGCGCTCATTTTTGAAATAGATGTGAACGGGCATTTTATCAAAGAGCTGCTCAAGCAGTTCGATCTGAGTTAGGTCTGATAATCCCTTTTTTTTCATAAAGTTGCCCTATAAGATTAGCTATTTTAGATTTCTCCTCGAGAGCCTCATATGCGCAGCCTGTATGTATAGAGTTTAGATCATTTATTTCGTTAAAGAAGGTATTGGCGTAAATGTGTTTTAAAAAAAATAACGTGGGGTTTTGTTGAGAGCAGCCACTTTCTAAAGCGAATTTTTGCATCAAAGCGAGTTCTTTCTCTCGTTTTTCTATCGAAGTTTTACCAGAATCTAGAAATAAGGCCTGAAAAGGATTATGTCGCAGCGCTGCTAATTGTTTTCCCGAATATTGAGGATGAATAGCAGTATTCGCTAGAATTAATTTTAAAGGGGAGGCATCGAGCACTTGGGCAATATAGTCTATCGGGCTTCGACGATACCCTGTTTCTTCATCAAGAACTTCACCTGAGACAACTAAACAGTGTTCATAGTTTTCTTCACAGGGCATGAGAGTAAATTGGATTTCGTTTTTTTTGTTGCCTAAAAAATTAAATAAAATCGTATCGTAGTGAGAGGATGGGGCAGCGCAAAACCGGTGTATTTTAAGCAGTATAGGAATTTTTTTTAAGATAGCATGATTGAAAATAACTTCACTGACTAGATGACAAGGTAAGACAGCACGTCCTTCGTCTGCTATTTTATATAAACTAGGCAAAATCTCTTTGTAGTCATGCTCCGGCAATTCAGTGGCGATTTGCATGATGAAATGACAGCCTAATTTGCAAACAATCTGTTGATAATAATGGGATAAACGCTTGGCTCGATGTTTTGATATCATGTATTCATCGGCAATTTGATTTAAATTAATTGCAACAGGAATATTATTTACCCTAATGTTAAAATGCGTTAAAAAATGGCAGGTAATCATAAACACTAACTCTTCGTGCAGGCCAAATAGTAGCTCATGTCGAGCAAAGAAATCCGCAATGTTCTCTTTGCTATCTAAATTTTTATCAAACGTTGTGGCTAATTGGATAGATTGTTGCCAATTAAGGATTGTTTTATCTAAAAGAATTTGATGGACTTTAACCGCTTCAATTTGTTGCTGAAGCTCACTTTTATAGGCTGGGTTATGTAACCATTTTCTTGCGAGATGCAGTAGGCGATAGGCTCTGATTTGGCATAAATTTTCGCCTAATTGCGCATCAAAAGCAACCAAATGGCCTTTTAAAAAGGCTTCCAAAGCCTTTACGGTAGAAGCAATCACTTTTTGAGCCAAATATAAGCCATCGAGTTTTTGTTGTTTATTGATAAATTGGGTGTTTTCATCGTAGGGAAGCAGGGTAAGAAAATTATAGTGTTCGATTTTTGGTGTGTAGGAATTGTTCATAAAATAGCCTTAAATAATAAAATTAAATAAGCAATTAGAAGTTAGTAAATGAATAACTTAGAAGAAACATACTTCCCCCCATGCTAGTGTAATAGAGGAAACAAAAACCTAACTCCTTCAGTCTTGGAGACGAAGCTTATTTTGACTGTCTCTTTTTAAAAATGTTATTTGATTAAAATAAGAACAGAAGTATACCATGAATGAATGTTATTCTACTGGATCTTTAACACTGTTTTTAATATACCGTATGTAAAACACGAGGGCTGTGACCGTACCACAGGTCAATATACTCAATAAATAGCCTGCTGCGAGTAAATAGTCATGAACATATAAACCATGAAGCATAGTAAAAATTTGTATTATGTTAAAGCCTGCAAAAGTAATCAAAGAAACCCCTTTGGCTGTTTTGTTCCTTAAGATAGAGAAGATTTGGGGTATAAACAGAAGGGCATTGACTAATAGACTAATTGAAAACCCAAACTCGACAAATGATTCTAAGAAATTCATAAAATATCCTTCAACAATTAGCCTAAACAACCAAAGTTTTATGAGGTGAACTTTAGTTCAAAAATAAGAATATTAATAGAGATAGGTATTGGTGATTCAATGGTAAAAATGACGGTGCAGAGACTTCGTAGCGAAGTGTATCCTTATTATTTTGTTCAATGAGTAGGTCACTCAATTTTTTTAAGAAAGCTTTGAGTTAGAGTTTAGTCTGGATATGCGGGAAAACCCAAAATACGCTCATAATTACACTTCACCGCACGATCTTTATTCCTTGTCCTACAGTGAGTATAATTAGATTTTGGTAAGTATATTTTTAAAATGTGCAAAAAATGTTAGGAGCGGAAGTGAAAGATCTGAAATCTGGATCATTTAATGAAGATTTACGGATACTCAAAAATTTTCATGATTTATCACTTTGTGATTTGGAGAGAATCACAGAGATAAGTAATATCACCTTACAATCCTGGTTAAATCATTCTAATTCTGAATTTTATCAAAAGTTAGATGCGACGACATTCTATTACATTAAATCAAGGGTGCATTTTGATTTATGTGAAAGGGGATCTTTAGGTTTAAGGTCTGAAGTTAGATTTTTACACACCTTGATTCATGATACATTGACATCTGCTCAAAAAGAGCTGCCAAATTATAAAGGTATGATTGAAGAAGCCATAAATGCTAATTTGATTTTGTTGGCAAAAATGAACGAAATAATCGCTCCTGATAATAGAGAAAAGGAATTTTATGAGGAACTAAATAAGGAAATGGATGAGCAGGGAAATGTGATTTACCTACAATTTTAAAAGATATTATTTAAATAAATGCCTTTTTTAGGGGCTCTTCGCATTAAGGAACGAAATTTCCCATTACCGCCAGATAGTCCTTTACCAGACTAGGCTGTAGCCAATAAATGATTTTGTTATTAGTTATCAAGTTTGTATAACAAATTGAAAATTAAGGCACTTTTTCACTGTTATAGAATTCTTATTATTTAATCACGATTAGTGCATAATTTTTAATTAATTTGGATAAATAACATTAAATTTGTTATCGATTCAAAACGGGTGAAGTAGCCTTATTTAAACCCCTGTATTATCAAGCAGTTCAAGTCATCAACGAAACGCTTATCCCTATTAAAGCGTGCTTAAAAAAGAATAAGCTCACTTAACACAGATACTTTTGGGGTTTCTGCTTCTAATTCTCTGGTCTTCACAGACTTATCTTAAGTAATGGGGATAATCTCACATTATTTTTTGAGCCTCTTCCCTGCTCATTAAAGAAGTGACAGAAAATTAATCTCAAAAATAAATGATGTGTGATTAAGGTCAGAACTTAAAGCATTACAGAAACTGGCTGTTACCTGAATCTAAATGGGATAAACTTGACTATTTAGGTGTGAATAGCATGTTTCAGCGATGCCCTATAATAAGACGATTATTTTTAACCGCTATGCTTTTGCCAATTGTCACTTTTGTTTATGCAAATCCCCCTGCAAACTTTACTCAAGCGAAGAAAAAAGCAGAAACCATTTTTAAAACCCATCGTGCCACACTTTATTGCGATTGCCCCTATAACGAGAAGAAACAAATTGATTTATTAAGCTGTCAGATGCAGGAGGC
>NZ_LNXY01000009.1 GCF_001467585.1 Legionella drozanskii LLAP-1 | reverse complement strand
TGATCCTCCCTCGATTAACCGTACACCTTGTTTAACAGATATAATCTGAATAACGAGGAGTTACAGATGTCAAAAAATATTTACACGAAAGAATTTAAGCTACGAGCGATCGAATTATTAGAGCAAAGTTCTAAACCGATTAGACAAATTGCAAAGGAGCTTGGAATTGGTGAACAATCTTTATAACTGGCGTAAACAGTTTCACCTAAAGCAAGACAAAGCCTTTCCCAATCAACCTCAATTAGATGAAAAAGAGTTGGAACTACGTCGTTTAAAATCGCGTATTGCAGAGCTTGAAGAAGAACGAGATATATTAAAAAAGGCCACCGCGTTTTTCGCCAAAGAAAGTCAGCGATCTACGCGATGATAGAGCAGCAATCGGCTTTCCACCGGGTTAATCTATTATGCCAAGTACTTGGTGTTTCCCCTAGCGCCTATTATTCCTGGCTAAAAAAAATACCCAGCAAACGTTGTCAGGACGATAGGTTATTAATGTCGAGTATTAAAACCCATTTCATGGAGTCACGACAAACGTATGGGGTTCCAAGGTTACAACAGCTCTTGCGGCAACTTGGTAGTCGTCATGGAAAAGAGCGAATAAAGCGTTTAATGAAGCAACAAGGCCTGAAACCCAAGGCCGCTCGGCGATTTAAAGTGACAACCGATAGTCAGCATAAAAGACCAGTAGCTGCCAATCTATTAGGCCGTCAGTTCAATCCCTCAGCCGCCAATAAAGCTTGGGCATCCGATATCACCTACATTCGCACTGGTGAGGGTTGGCTTTATTTGGCAACAGTAATCGATTTATTTAATCGCAAAATTGTGGGCTGGAGCATGGGCACTCGTCTTGTTACTCAGTTAATTGAGGATGCGTTAACAATGGCTCTCCGACATAACAACCCACCTAGCGGTGTCATTCACCATTCGGACAGAGGGTCGCAATATTGTAGCGATGCTTACCAGAAATTACTGAAACAATATGGCTTTATTTGTTCAATGAGTGGAGCTGGTAACTGTTACGATAATGCGGTGATGGAAAGTTTTTACCACACCTTAAAAATAGAGGCTGTTTATGGCGAACCTTTTAAAACCAGAGTAGAAGCTCAACTAAGTCTTTTCGATTACATTGAAGTCTTTTACAATCGAAAGCGCATTCACTCAACTCTCGGATATCAAACACCGACTGAGTTTGGGTTAGTGGCTTAATGTTGGTGTACGGGTTTTCGAGGAAGGATCA
>NZ_LNXY01000008.1 GCF_001467585.1 Legionella drozanskii LLAP-1 | reverse complement strand
TTGACATCTGTAACTCCTCGTTATTCAGATTATATCTGTTAAACAAGGTGTACGGTTAATCGAGGGAGGATCACTTCTTTATAGTAACGATATTGATTGTCACCATAAGAGGCTGGTTTTAACAAACCAATCTCATCATAAAAACGTAAAGTGCGAGTGCTCACACTTGAAATCTCAGCTAATTGTTTAATTGTGTACATTATGGGGTGCTCCTTTTAATCACAAGATACACGATAAAGGTTGACGTTGCGGCAAAGTCAACCCTTTGTGTATTACTTTTTAGGTGCTTATAACAGTCGATTTTTAAAAACATAACGTTCACTCTAAAAATCGCAATTATTCACGAAGTTTGTAGAGGTAAAAGGGGAGGGCGAAGCAACAAAATATTTAGTATACAGTATAGATATAGATGCTGATGACAAAAAACTATTATCATCAGCATCGAGCTAAAGAAGTTCTAGCCCTTGAGATAAGTGCTGTCTTGTGGAGACTCAACACGGGCCTTAGTTTGATTTCTCAAATCTTCAGGTATCAACCTCACAAAGATCTTACCAAGCTCACCAATGCATTGATTGTCAACTCTAACGGGAACGGTCAACTCTCCATTCTCCATGCCCTTACAATCCAAAAATTTCAATAACAGACTCTTTGAAAATGTATCCTCATCTTCAGGATGTAATAATAATTCATAAAGAGGAGTATCATGTTGATAGCCCTTATTATAATTAATATCTGCACCCTGATTAAGTAGCCTCTGGATAATCATCCATGTGCTTGCCCCTATGAATTCCTCCCGTTTTTGGGAGTGATACTTAAGCGCTGCAAAAAGCATCTCACCCGCGATTCGTTGTTTATCTCCTGGAGCATATCCAGCGTCATCATTCATAGCGTCTAAAAGAACGAGTACGAGATCGTTATAGCCGTTTTCTAATGCGTAACTAAATTCTGTACTCCCCTGAAGGAAGCGAACATCTTTCAACGTATCTTCCTCAGTACCAAGTACAGGTTTATCCGAGTTAATAAAGCGCTTATCACTCAAAAATGACAAACTCATAACCTACGTGGCGGCCCGCATCTCCACTCTTTTTTTTAAAGGACCTATTGATAAAGAGCACCGGCAATTGGCAAATACCCTCATTAATATTTTAAGTGGCGGATTATCCATCTTACTTGTTTTTATAATTATAAATACCTGGGGCTATTTAATGCAGGCGCGTGATAATACTTCGAAAGAAGCAGATTACTTAGCCGCTATTATACGTAATATTGCTGTTTTTCCTCCCGAGCCACAAGCAAAAATTTATGAGGCAACGAAGAACTATACAGTGGCAGTGAGAGTTGATGAATGGCAGACAATGCAAAGAGGGCAGGTGAGTCAAAAAGCAGCGGATGCTCTCGAAGCTTTATATGCAAGTGTACAAGCTTTTCAACCTTCGACACGACAGCAATTCTATTTTTATTCACGTGTTATTGCAGATATAAATAGCGTCCTACAAGCGCGCCGTGAACGGCTCAATAAAATGGACAGCGTTATACCTGAACCATTAAAAATTTCCCTACTCATTGGTTCGATAATTTTGGCTATTATCCTGGGCGGCATAAGAGGAGAATATAATTTTCTGAATATTACACCTGCCTTGTTATTCGCTGTAAGTCTGGGTTTTAATATCGCACTGGCTCTGAGTTTTGATTACCCCTATTCGGGAAGTATCTCGGTGAGTAATAAGCTATTTTACAGTGGTGTTTTAGGACGGTTTCCTGATTAGAGCTGATTTCGAAGTAGGGGGCAGTCCCGTGTTGCTATCTTATCAAGCCTGAGTAAGTCAGGTGTTTTTTTCCTAATAAAACCTTAATATTTTTAAATTACAATAAGAAAATTTGAGAACCGAAGAAAGTAAAGTGAGAGAAAAAATTCTTAACAAGGAATCAAGAAAAAGAAAAAGTCCAGACAATATTTCCAAGCCTCCAAGTGCATCAGGGCAACCTAAAGGCCCTGATATCCATCTAAAAAAAGGGCGCTTTAATGAAGCCGGCTCTAAAGAAGAGAATGAAGCCAGCCCTGATACCGAAGAAGAAAAACCAAGCAAACCTGCTCATTTAACACTGGAACATTGGAATAATTACAATACCGCATTTCAGGATAAGGGTGTCCAGGCAGTAGCTTATAATACGCTGGGCGAAAAATTCTGCACATCGAGCTACAGTGAAAATCATTTTTCAAATTACCAATTTGCTAGACATCTTAATATTCCATGTAAACGCATCCTCCAATTTGGCTCCTCAGTAGGTAGATTTTTAACGCCCTTTGTTGAGTTGGGCTGGAAAATAACAGCCTATGATTTTAGTCCGCAAGCGCAAGAAGCATTAATTCAAAACGGGGTTAACGCAAGATTGGTTAATTTAAATAGCCGCGATAAAGAGGGGTTAACTTATTCCTCTACTCTTAAAGCGGATGTTTCTGAGCCAGTAAATATTTTACTAATTCGTATTTTGCCTTATCTGGAACCGGAGGCTCTTAATCTTTTACTACTATCCCTTATAACTGAGGCAGCGCCAGGCTCTACTTTTTTTATCGCAGACAACCCATTACCACCCTATAAGGCAATGCATACGGCATCCTTTTTTGCCCAGCGCTCTAACTTCCAAACTTTATATCAGGGAAATGAATGCTGTGATGACTTATTGGTTGTGCGTAAAATATAAAATAAGCCATCTGATGAATTGACTGCAATTCAATTTAAAAATAAAAACTTATAGAATTCCCAAGGACGGGGAGTTAATTAGATAACAATAAGTCTGATTATTTATATAATCAGACTTATTGTTTTAGCACCTTTGGCGGATTCCACTCGCTAATGCAACACCTTATTCAAATATCCTAAAAGCATTTAGATTTGGCAACATCTTTTTTTCAAAGCAAGCATAGATGACTTCATCACAAGGTTTTTTGGATAAACAATCAATTCTGTAGTTTTTTAAAATTGCTTCTTCAATAAAGCCAGCACGTTTAGCAACATTAATGCTTTGACTATTTTCTTTTTGTGCACAGATTTGTACACGGGCTGCTGAAAAATGATCGAAAGCAAATCGTGTAATAGCGATTACTGCTTCAGTGATATATCCATTACCTGAAAACTTTGTATTAATCCAATATCCTGTTTCAAACATAGGAACTTCAAAATTACTTTTATCATTAAAGCCAGATGCTGAGATGATTTCCCCAGTTGATTTTAACTCAATAATCATTGGGAGTTCTTTAGGTTGAGTCTCTTGCCACGATTTAATCCCACGTCTAATAAAATCTTCTGTAGTTTCTAAGCTAGGATCCGAAGCCCAAGGCATCCATCTACCTATTTCATTTAAAGACTGATTAATAGCAAGATTAACAGGCTTTGCATCCCCTGATTTGGGAGGTCTTATCAACAGTCGCTCAGTTTCAATTATCATAATAATGCCTATTTAAGTCTGCATAAAAAGTTTAGTTGGTTATTTGTAGCCTAATGGTTTTTAGTACGAGTATTTAATTTGTTCATAATATCAATAAGAGTTGAATCTGTCACAGACTGAAAAACTAGAGCTTTTTTCCTAACAAAAACATTTGATACCCTTATTGCTTTAAATTTAAGGGAAAATTTTCAGGTATAATTAAACATCCCCAAGGCCATTTTATTAATAAAAAACGTTTTAAAATATAGCCTATTTGGTTTTTCAGATTCAATTGAGCTTGCTAAAACATGTCATTTTGATCCCAAGTTCGAGAAGAAAATCATCAAAAAATTAGAATTTTTAAAGTCACGAAATTCTTTGGAGGTTAAACGTTTTGATTTCCGTTATTATTGCTATACTTGGGTATTATCTTAAGTAAGGCTGTGATAACTTGCCTCGAATCATTTGAATAGTATAAATACAGCTTCATTACAAAACTATTGAATCAACCAAAGCAACAAATCTATTGGAAGTACCGAATTATGACTACCAGAACGTCAGATTTTCATGAGCAGCGAATTCTCAAAATTTCTATAGTGGTAACATTTCTTCTTGCTGTGGCAGGCATTTTTTTTGGATTGGTATCTGGTTCCTTAGCCATTATATTCGATGGTATGTTTAATATGGTTGATACTGCTATGTCCATATTATCACTCCTGGTAGCACGTTTGTTGACTAGCAAAGGTAGCCGTCGATTCCAATACGGTTATTGGCATGTAGAGCCCATGGTGCTTGTCTTTAATGGAAGTACGCTCATCTTGATTTGCGCCTATGCACTCATTAATGCCATTGGTAGCTTGCTATCCGGAGGGCGCGAATTGAACTTCGACTGGGCCTTTGGCTTTGCCTTATTAATGTCTATAGTATCAATAATAATGTATATCTATATCCGACAGGCAAATCTTAAACTTAATTCCGAATTTTTAAGGCTTGATAGACAAAGCTGGTTGATATCGGCCTCTATTTCTTCCGCACTTTTGGTTGCATTTGGTATTGCTAATCTTACTGAGGGAACTTCTTATCATCATCTTACCCCCTATTTCGACCCTATTCTTTTAGCTGTGCTTACTTCTTGCTTAATTTTTGTTCCTATGGCCGCAGTACGTGACGCTGTGCGGGATGTGTTTCTTGTCGCTCCTTTTGACCTCGATTTGAAAATAAGAATATTTTTAGATGAGTTGACAAAACGACAAGGTTTCAAAACCTATGCTAGCTATATAGCAAAGATAGGTCGGGCGCAGTTTATTGAAATACATTTTGTTGTGCCACCAAAACACCCTATTTCAAGCATCGAAAGCCTTGATGCTATTCGTCGCGAAATAAGGGATGCTATGGGTGGTGATAGTCCACAACTTTGGCTAACTATTGCGTTCACCGCAGACGAAAGCTTGATTTAGGTAAAGCTATTCTAAATCATATAGATCCGGGGAAATAACTTCACGAACAGCCTCTTCGGTTATAAGTGTCATAAACTTCGATCATCAGCCAATCTTTGGAAAAACAAACCTATTGCTCGGCTTTAATCCGGTGCAATATTTTGGCGCGTATACTTTGTCGTGAGACAAGTTTTGTTTTACCAATTTCATCAAGCTCATTAACATTTTTTTGTGAAATCCCTCCATTGGACCACGCGAAGCCAAATAGGAAAAATAAACATTTAAGCAAGGAGCATACACCATCATACTGGTATACCCTGCTGTTAAGCCTGGAGTAAAATAGATTAAGCCTTCTGGCGTGTTCATTCTAAACAATCCAAAACTATAGGCAGTTTCTGTGATCGTATGACTATTTTTTCCGTTATCTGTGCGTACGAATTGTGCAAATTTTGTTATTGGAAATCCAATAGAATCATTCCGGGTAAAGAGCTGGAGCAGCCATTTCGTTACGTCTTCTGAGTTTGAGATAATTCCCCCTGCTCCCTGTAACCATGAGGTGTTAATTTGTGTTTGATCATCAATTCCATAATATCCATGAGTCATTTCATTCATGATTGGTTTTGGAGGATTTGCATTCAAAAAATAACTATTTGTGAGCCTAGTTTTATTAAAGAGATTTTTCATTAATGTATTGATGGAGTAACCTGCTGTTTTACTGACAATCATACCTAATAGGACATAGTTAGTATTTGAATAGGCCCAACCAGATCCTGGTTTAAAATTTTCTGGCATAGAATAAGCGATATTAACAAGTGATTCTGCAGACCACTCTTTATGTGGATTATTAACTAGCTTTTTCCACCATCCCTTTGTTTGGTCATAATCTGCTATTCCACTTGTTTGATTAATTAACTGCTCAATTGTTACATTTGCCCATTTTTTATATTGTGGAAAAAATTTTCCAATCGTATCTGATTTTTTAATTTGATTTTGCATGATTGCTTCTGCAATCAATTCAGCAGTAAAGGTTTTGGTAATGCTTGCTACCTGAAATAGATTATTGTCTGTAATCCTTTTTTTATTCCCCATTTCTGTTGTTCCTATATTAATAACAACAGGTCTATTCTCATTGGGAAGTTTTATGGCAAAGGAAATAGCATTGATATTAAATTCATTCTTGGTTAACAAAATAGATTGACGCAATTGCTTTGTAAGAATTGTTTTGTGACAAACCTCTGCAGATATTGCTGTTTTTAAAAAAAATAGGTGGATGAGGAATATCATTACTCTATATAAATTAGGATTCTTCGCCCAATTAATCATGTTGCCTCGCTAGCTATTTCACGTAAATAGAGATACAGAGTAGGTTTTGAAATGCCCATCCACTTGACAAATTTCTTGAACAGTAGGTTCCCTGACCTTGTATAACTTAATAATCAACTGACATTTATTGATATCTAATTGCTTGGGTCCGTCCGCCAAGACGACCACATGGATTTACTTGATCTGCTTATAACAGGAATTTCTGGGAATTCAAAAAAAAATGAACCAATGTTGTCCGAAATGGCTTCGTTCGTATACGCCGTTATTGAGATTCAGGGGTCTATGCCCGGTCCCGAAGGATTGCCTGTATCAGGTGGAGAGTCAGGGGTATCATTGCCAGGTCCAGAAGGATTGCCTGTATCAGGGGAGTCAGGAGTTTCAGGCCCTGAAGGATCATCTGTAACAGGTGATTCAGGGTCTATACCCGGGCCCGAAGGATTGCCCGTATCTGGAGGATCAGGATTTTCAATACCTGGCCCTGAAGGATCGCCAGTGGCAGGGGATTCAGGGCCCCTGCCCGGTTTTGGAGGAATACTTTTATCAGATGGTGAGTCGGTGTTTTCAATGCTTAGGGATAACTGGTAAGGTTCTTCTAGATTCAGAAGTCTTCCAGTACCAATAGTTTTCGAACTATACGTAGCCTGCATTTTAATTACCCTAATGGAACTCTACCTAATAAAACCAAAATGAGATATATCACCAAGATAAGTCCAATAATACTGGCTGGTCGATATCCCCACTCTCTACTATATCCCCAAGTTGGTAATCCACCTATGAGAAAAAGAATTAATAAAATTAATATGATAGTGCCAAGCATCATGTCTTCCTTGATAAAGAGGGTTCTCTTTTAAGTATAGCTCGCAATATAATCTTATGAGAAAAATTCTTAATTATTCTCGATAACCTGTATTTTATTTAGGCCTTTATTCTTTTCAATTTCTTAAGCTTAGAGGTAATTAGCTTTATATTCTTTCCAAGTAACCATTTCCCCTCTTTCTTCGTCGTAAAGCTTTAGAGAAATCAGTTCCGACATATGTTTTAACCCAAATCGTGGTGCAGAATGAAAACAGTTATTCTCTTCATGGCATTTCGGCAACCTATAGAAGGGAATTCGGGGTACTAATGTATGTATGTGGTGATAACCAATATTGGCTGTTAGCCATTTGAGAGGCTGAGGTAAATCATAAAAAGTACTTCCTTTTAAGGCTGAATCTTGTAAATTCCATTCTTTACTCGAAACAAAATATCTATTTTTAAAATTATGTTGAACATAAAATAAATAAATTCCCAAAGCTCCGCTAAGCCATTGCGGTAAAAGTATTGCTATCAAAAAAAATTTTATCCCTCCCAATGCAATTAGAGAGCCATATAGAATAACAATGCCTATATTAGTTACAATCACACTTCGTCGCTCTTTTTTACCAAGTCCTTTTCGTTGACGAAAAAAACGTTGATCAATCATAAAGACGTAAATGCTCCCGAGAAAAAACATCACCAGACTATTTCGATATAAACGATATAACAATTGATTCCATTTAGTTTGTGTCTTGTATTCTCTCACGCTAAGAACCTCGATATCTCCTGCCCATGGGCGTCTATCCAAATTTCCACCACTTACATGGTGGATAAGATGTGCCTTTTGCCAATAATAATAAGGCGTGAAAAGGACAATGCCGGTAAATATACCTACCCAATCATTATGTCTTTTCTTTTTAAAAAGATTTCCATGACCTAACTCATGTTGAAGAATAAAGAGACGAACAAAAAGAAAACTAAGTGGAACTATTAAGATGAATAAAAGCCAATAATTATTTGATATAGCCCAATACAAAGTAAATAATCCAAAAATAAGTAACAAAGCGTTAACTGTTATTTCAGCAACACCACGCCAATTATTAATTGAAGTATAATTGTAAATATCAAATGGAAGCTGTTTCAAATCCCTCTCTCCAAATATGAGGCTATTAACTTTATATTTCAAAAGCTCTAGTTCTTTAGAGTAAGCTAAACGCATACTCAAAGTGAAGTGGATTTTGAAGAAGAACTTAGGGATGCAAGCGCATGACTCGAACCAGGAATCATCCGAGGATGGAGTTTTGTCTTAATCGCTTTGCCAACCATTAATTTTTATATCAAGATGGCTTAATAATGAAATAACTTCTGGGAATGAAAAGCTTGCTTTGGTAATCCTATTTAATTGGGTATCAATACAATAATTCATCGCATCGGTGAAATCAGCATGTTTTAAGTTTGTGTGCATGAACAAACTGTTTTGTAAGTCACTACCTGTAAAGCTCGCATGATTTAAATTGGCCTCTCTAAAATCAACCTCTGTTGCTTTACAATTCTCAATAATTAAATCAGCAAGATCTAGACCGAAAAAAGTCGAATGGCTTAGATTACTGGCGTAAAAATAAAGCGGGCTCGCAAGCTTTACTAAGGGCCAGCTCAATTCTGTCCAATTTATTCCCGAGAGTTTAGAGTTTTTAAAAGAAACTTCCGAAAATTTACAGCCTGGAAATTTTGAGAGCGATATATCACAAGATTCAAAATCACAATCAGTAAATTTTACTTTATTAAAAATAACCTCTCTGAATTTACAGTGTTTAAATTGACAGTTTTGAAATTCAATAAACTCGATTTTTGTATCTTCAAGCACAAGCTTAGTAAAGGTTTGATTAGTATAGGTACTGAGATCAAAAATTGGCATAACTCCTCTAGATGGATGCAGTTGATATTTCTATATACTATATCGTATTGATTCTTTTCTACCGAGAGATGTTGCATGCGTCAACTCAAGAAAAAACAGATTATCATCAAAGAAAAGCATAAACCGAGATCTGAAGATCAGATTCGTCGTGCCACTCAAGTCAAAACCAAGCCTATTAGACCGATCAAACAGGGACGCAAACTTAATTGTACACCCCCCTGCCTGCGAAAAAAACCACAAAATAAGAAACCGCGAAACAAAGGTTTTTATGGCTTAGGTCTCAGTCTTGTCAATGTATTAACGCCAAAGCAATGGATGGCATTGTTCTTTTTAATGAGCATCAGTGGCGCCTATGCCATTAAAGTCAACGAGCAACTCTCGCAATCAACGACAGTAAAAGATGATAATAAAAAACCAATTAAAGGTTCTCTAAATGACAAAGAAGATTGTGAAGAAAGCTCATTAGCAACCTTCAATAAACCAGATATTCGTTTAGGTGCGCGAGAGGGAAAATTAATTCCCGCGTCTTGTTTAGAGGGTAATAATGCTACTTGTTTAATCGATCAAAAAACGATGTCCTCCTTTGAGATTGATGTTCCAAAAATGAATGCTGTTTATGCGCAAATTTTAAAGAAAAATACAAAATGGCAAGCATCGATTACACTAACCTTGAAAAAAATATCAGCCACAATTATTTCTGAAGAAATAAAAGATATTTTTCATTCCTGGATTAGAGAAGTTACTATCTTTAAGAGCGCCTATCATTCTATTCAATCAGCCTATGCAGCCGGCGGTGGAACCTGTGATAATCATAAAGATCTAGCTCTCATCAAAATTTTTAGTCAGGCTATAAAATTCGGCCTCGAAGTGAAAGTTCAAGTCGTCATTGTTTTTACTGATGAAACGCAGACATCCTTCAAAACAAATATTGGAAAAAATCATCCACTTAATGGCCATACTTATTTATTAATTGATAGTGAAATTGAAGATGTCATGATTAAAAATGATAGAGCCGCTGTAGCTAAATATCTTGACGCTATAAAATCCGGGAGGATCCATGATACTTGGAATAAGAATTGTCGAGAAATAAATAGCGAGACAAGTGGTTTTTATCACGATGCAGCTTATTGGGATACTCTTTATATACAATCAGTTACCTTGGATTTTGAAGGCTTAAAAAAATTACCCATTGCTGCTCAACGATTACTTTGTCAAGAACTAGCTAGTGCGGGATTGCCTGTGGAATTAAATCAAACCTGCGGCTTGTTCACTCGAAAAGGTCAAAAACACAGCGAACAGAGGCAAAATCTGCAAACACAGCAATCCTTCGTTTTATAAAAGAAACCCCGCTCTATCTGTTTTTGGTAACTATACTAGACTAATAATTAGCGCCTTCAAGTGACGCAGGGAGAGAGGAATGAGTAACGTAAAAACCATCGTTATTACCGGGGCATCGCAAGGTATTGGAGCAGATACTGTCGAGCTTTTTCTCAACCAAGGATATCAAGTAGTTGCGAATTCGCGACATATTTCCGAGTCAGGACATTTTAAACCCTCTGATCGTCTGAAACTGATTGATGGGGACATTGGGCAACCAGAAACAGCAAAGCGAATCATTGATTTAGCGATTAGTGAGTTCGGAAACATTGATGCCCTCGTTAACAATGCGGGTATTTTCTTTACTAAGCCTTTCATAGAATATACAGCGGATGATTTTAAACGCCTTCTTTCTACAAATGTGGCAGGTTTTATTTATGTAACACAATTAGCGATTAAGCAAATGCTAAAACAAGGAGGCGGAGGCAGCATCGTTACCGTTACCGCTTCTTTAGTAGATAATCCAATAGCTGGGATGAATGCCTCTCTTCCAATGATTACAAAGGGTGGTTTGGATTCAGTGACCCGCTCCCTTGCCATGGAGTACGCAAAAGATAGTATTCGCTTTAATACAGTAGCTCCTGGCACCGTAGATACGCCGTTACACAAAAATACTCCCAACGATTTTTTACGTACACTTTCGCCAATGGGAATCTTATCAGAAGCGAGTGAGATAGCTGAGGCAATCTTCTTTTTAACCGAATCCAAAACTATTACTGGAGAAACTCTACATGTGGATGGCGGTGCTCATTTAGGAAAGTGGTGAAGTGGTATCATCAATGTATTGGCAGCCATGATGAATGAAAACGATTGTCATCAATCAGCATGACCACAGGGACAACAGCAAACCGTCAAAAGTTAACTTCAAAGTGCTGCGTGTAGCAAAATATATCCAGCAGCTTAACCCTCCACGAGCGCTGGAAGTAAGACCTTAGCCCAACGTTGAATCTGTGAAACAACAAGTTTCTTCAGTTAACGAATTGGTGGGCCAAGGCTAACTACTTAATTGTACACACGTCCCATGTTATCTAACTCTTCAGCATTGCCTGCTTGGAGTTCAGTATATTCTTCAATTAAAAAATCTATACCACTCTCAATTTCTTTTATCTGCTTGTCGAACAAATTGCGACCATCTACGTATAAACTATACGCTGCAATCATTAGTACCAGTGCAGATACAATTGCCATGGTTAATGCTAGCAAAGCCATGCCCACAGGACCTGTTGTCATGGCTGCACCAAAAATAATAATGCCAACAGCACTTACAGTCGTTAGCAAACCGTTAGTGAACATAAACAAACCGGAAATTATTTTTCTACCCTCTTCACTATTGAGGTCCTCTTTTAGGTGAGCAAGGCGGTTCTTTATTTCATTATGATCTGTTTTTTTATTATCAATGGTATTAAATATTGCTTGTTGAATACATTTTTCCAGTGGCTCTATAGTTGCAGAACTTGAAAGTCCTTTTAATTGATGAAGGCTAGCGGCCATCTTTGCAACATGACCTTTTAATTTCAATAGAGCATTATATTTATGGCTGCTACCTTCTAGTATTGCAGCGTCGACTAACATCCTTTCAATTAATTTTTCATAGTCCGTTGAAGAAAAGCGAGGAGTTTGAAGTCTTGTGAAAAAGAACATATTAATTAACCTGAGGAGTGGAAAGAATGCATGCTAATCAAATTTTCATCATTCGTCAACTGAATAAAGAACATGTATTGCATCTTATTTTTTAAAAAATTTTGTATAAAAAAGGTAATCTTCTCTTAAGTTATGCTAGGTATAATTGAAGCTAGGACTGTTGTTTTAGGATTGTAAAATGGCCTTTCATATTTTACCAAGAATTACATTAAATAGTGATTTGGATAGCATAAATAATTACATTCAAGAAGAGCATGCTTCCTGGGTAAAAAAACATGCACCCTCTTTCATTAATCACGAACAAATAAAAGGCATCCAATATGGCATTCTAAATTATCCGAAATTATGGTCTGGAACCCGTTTTTTTGAAACAAATATCGATGTAAATATTGATGAAGAATCTAAAAATAAAAACAATGCTTTTGAAGAAATTAACAAATTAATTAAAGATGCTAAAAAGAGTCATTCTAACCAAAAAAAAGAAATAGAAGAATTTGAGAAACAATATAAAAGATTCTTTAATACCTTAAAAGAGCGTTGTTTATTAAAAGCTATCACTAAAACGCTAGAAAGTATTGACGGGCCAGATCTTGATAAAGTTAAAGAAAATTTTCGCAAAACCTTAAACTATTCCTCACTGCTAAACATGCAAACCCGTTTCGATTGTTTGCAAGCTCACCGTGACGTAACCTTGCTTTGCTATGCCCTAAGAGATCAAGCAAATCCTAATGCGCAGAAACAAATTAAGCAACTCGAGGTTCTATCTAAACGCCTCATTGATATCCATTATGTAAACGCGAAAAAAATGAATCTGCTCGATGCTATTGCAAAAGATGTAACTACAGTTACTTCGTTTATAGGATTAGCAACGGGTGTAACCGCAGCGATATTGGCTCTTCTGTCTTTTGCTTTCCCTCCTTTGGCCCTTCCAGCAGTAATTTTAGGATTCATTAGCTTTGTTTCCTATACTTCAACCATTATTTCTACAATAAAAATGGCTCATGAAGCTGCTGAATATGGCAGAGGACCTAATCCAAGTGATGTAAAATGGTTAGTGACTGATATTTTATTGGCTCCTTTAAACCTGGTTGGTGGTTTAATTTTTGCAAAATTCGCTGACCTCTTCCATTCAGAACACGTACAAGCAATTATTAATACAGTTGGATTTGTTTGGAACAACGTCTTAAGTAATTTTGTCCCTGACGCAATCGAAGCCAAAGAAGTGACTATCGACCTATTAGAAGTTGGTTCGTCTTACACTCCAAAAGGTCAGTTAAAACAGACAAAAAGCGCTACATCATGGAAAAAAATGGGAAGTGCCTTAGCACTGCATGACCAAGAAGCTTCTGATAAAATTATCGCCGCTAAAAAATCCATCAGTACTATCCATGGAGTCGATGGCATTACTGCAAAAAACGGACGCGATTTTGCTTATGTAAGACTTACTAATGACAAAGCACCCACTGATTTACCAATAACAAAAAGTTATCATGGTCATATTCTTTTATGGGACCTTGGTTTTATAGGTTTAGGAACTTCAATTTTGGCTCAGAATATCAAAGATGCAGTTGCAGCTTATAAAGAATTAAAACCCGATTGCACAGTGGTTGATAGACTATCTAAACTGCTGATAATTCAATCTCGTTGTACTGCTTATTTAAACGAGTTTAAGCTTGTTGAAACATCAAAAGGTCGTTATAACTTTGTCCAAGAGTTATCTGAACATGTTAAAAAGGAAATAGATAATTTAAATAAATTCGGTCATGATAATGATCAAGAAGCAATTGTTTTGGTTGGATTTAAATCTCGATAGATGATAAAAAAAATATAGACAATAATTTTGTTTATATCTGATCGTAATCAGCTAGAATACTCTCTGTCTGACCTTAAATTATTGTATTTAAATCCATCTCGAATGAACCTGCAACTTCCATTAAATTATCATTCATATTAATTTATAGTGGCGAATTAAATTGAAAACAGTAGCAAATCCATATTTACCAAATTGTTTTAATCGAAGACCACCTTGACCACGAGCTAATTTACCACTCTTCCATCCGCCTAAAAAAGCAGGAACAAGCGGAACTGCCACTAAATAAGGGTTGCGGCCAATTAATCGAGCGAAATAATGTCTATGCTTTATTTCATTTTTTTTAGCAGACTTAACTTTCGTCTCTAATATGGCTATTGAATTCAACAGCTCTTTCCGTTGACTCACTTTCATCTCCCTCCTCTGAGGTTCTTAGGCAATTTCTTGTACGTGCAAAACTCATTTCCTGTAGCCGCTGTTTCATATCACGAATGAGATAAAGTGCTAGTGCCAAATTTAACACTAATATTGAAATAATAGCAGTTAAGGGTTGTTTGCTGAGAAGAATGATGACATAGCCAATTAAAATCATGAATGTCAGCCAAACAGTAATGGCCAGCGCAAGAAGGACAATAAGGCCAACAAGAAAAGGTAAAAGATTTAATCCGGCAAGTTTAGCTTCTAGTTTAAACAGAGCATAAATTCCTTTTGAATACTCGGTTTTATTAGAAAAAAAACCTTTTGCATGCTCGAAAAATTTCATTATTTCTTCAGCAGAGAAGATAAAATAAAGCCAACACCGCCGGCGATTAATAAAGAGGTTAAAGGATTCTCTTTCACATGTCTAATCAGATTGTCAGTAGACTCTTTGAAATAATCCTGCGCATCACAAACAGCCTGCTTCCCTTCTTCATACAATTCGTTGGCTTTGTCTTTCGCTTGTTTGTACATGGCATCAGCTTGATCGATACCCTCATCTACGGATTGTTTTATTTTATCCTCTTCAGAATTTAATTTTGGTGTATTTGATTTGCTCACGATTGACTCCTTGAAAATGAAATAAGCTGAATCTTTTAATATAGTCTAAAAAAATATTTTTTTGCATAAAAATTCAAGAGGAATGACCTAAAATATTTATTTATTTATTTATCTTAGCAAGTACAACGCATACTCGCCAGTCCTGGTCTCCCTCTTTTGTAGATTTTAGAGGGTTAACATCCCCCACCCTCCGCGAAAACGGGGCCGGAGCCCCGTAGTTTGAAACCATGGGTGAGTCTATCGCTTATCTTAGTTCTTATGAAACTGATCACGCTCGGTACTTCCTCTTAAAGCCGTAGTTGAAGATTCACCTTGCATAATAGTGTTTTGCACAGCATCAAAATAACCTGTGCCAACGAAAGCTTGGTGTTTAGTCGCCCTAAAACCTTGAGCTTCTTGGGACATTTCCTTCTGCTGCATGCGAGAATAAGCAAGCATCCCCTCTTCTCGATAAGATTTAGCAATTTCAAACATGCCAAGGTTAAGGCTATGCCAGCCTGCGAGAGTGATAAATTGGTATTTATAACCCATCTCGAACAGCTGTTCTCTAAATGTTTTTAAATCATGCTCTTTAAGATTTGCTTGCCAGTTGAAAGAAGGCGAGCAGTTGTAACAAAGTATCTTTTTAGGGAATTTTTGATGAATAGCATCAGCAAATTGCCGTGCTTGTTGAATATTTGGCTTTGAAGTTTCGCACCAAATCATATCAGCATAAGGAGCATAGGCTAAGCCGCGACTTATTGCTTGCTCAATACCGCTTTTTACATAATAAAAACCCTCAGCTGAGCGTTCACCTGTCAAAAAGACACGATCATTTTCATCAAAATCGCTGGTAATTAACGTGGCGGAGTCCGCATCGGTTCTGCCAATAATAAGTGTAGATACACCACAAACATCCGCTGCTAATCGAGCAGCTATTAACTTGTTCACCGCTTCTATTGTGGGAATCAAAACCTTTCCGCCCATATGTCCACATTTTTTTGCTGAAGAAAGTTGATCTTCAAAGTGAACTGCTGAAGCTCCTGCTCTAATCATGTGTTTCATGAGTTCGAAAGCGTTTAAATTGCCACCAAAACCTGCTTCAGCATCGGCAACAATAGGTGCATACCATTTTGTAGTACGGTCCCCTTCCAAACCATGAATTTCGTCGGTGCGTTGTAGAGCATTATTAATCGCTTCAACTAATTTAGGAACAGAATCAACGGGATATAAGCTTTGGTCAGGGTACATCTGTCCCGCCGAGTTGTGATCGCCTGCCACTTGCCATCCTGAGCAATAAATTGCTTTAAGTCCCGCTTGCACCGCTTGTATAGCTTGGTTGCCTGTTAGACAACCTAAAGCAGTAACTGGTTCATTTTCTTGTAACATTGACCATAGTTTTTCAGCACCATGTTTCGCGATGCTATATTCGATTTTTAGCGAAGGTCTTAATCTAATGACTTCTTCGGCCCTGTAAGGACGCTGAACTCCTTCCCAGCGAAGATTTGATTTCCAATCCTTATTTAGTTGATTCGCTTGTTCTTGCTGGTTCATAGTATTGTTTCCTTTGTTTATTAACTAATATGGAGTAGGCTGGCAGAGTTAAAAATTCATCAAAATCCTCTTTAGTAATCATACCAATGAATAACTGATACGCATTTTCCAATTCAGTCTCTTCTGATATTTTAGCAAATTGCAATTTAATTTTTGCTAATTCTTCTGCTGCCATATGGCTAAATAAACTTTTATCGAATTTTCTACCATCCTCAAGCACAGCGGCAAACTTTAGCCACTGCCATAATTGTGATCGGCAAATTTCAGCAGTCGCAGCATCTTCCATTAAATGATTTATCGGAACGCATCCATTCCCCATAAGCCATGAATGTAAATATAGGATTCCTACGCTAATATTATTTCTTATGCCCTTTTCAGTTATTTTTCCATCTGGAACTCGTAAGAGATCCTCTTGGGTAATCTCATAATGTGGTAAGGCTCTGTTAATTTGGTTTGCATTAGGCATCAATTCATTGAAAGCCTCAAGTGCTATAGGTATTAATCCCGGATGAGCAACCCAAGTACCATCTTGACCGGCATTTGCTTCCCGTTTTTTATCCGCCACCACCTTTTCCATGGCTTCTCGATTTGCTTTTTCATCGCCTTTGATAGGAATTTGTGCAGCCATGCCGCCCATCGCATGCACGCCTCTGCGATGACAGGTTGCTGTCAAAAGCCGAACATAGGACTGAAGAAAATGCCTTGTCATAGTTACTTCTTGACGATCGGGTAAAACAAATTCAGCATGATTTCTGAATTTTTTAATAAAACTGAAAATATAATCCCAACGACCGCAATTTAACCCCGCTGAATGGTCTTTTAATTCAAACAGGATTTCATCCATTTCAAATGCGGCAGTAATTGTTTCAATTAATACTGTTGCGCGAATTGTTCCTTGGGGAATACCAAGTAGTGCCTGAGCTTGTTTAAAGATCTCGTTCCATAGTCTAGCTTCTAAATGGGATTCCATTTTTGGAAGATAAAAATAGGGACCGCTGCCCTGCTTCATTAATTTTTTGGCATTGTGGAAAAAATACAAGCTGAAATCAAAAATTGATGCCGATACGGGCTGACCATTTAGGAGTACATGATCCTCAGAAAGATGCCAACCCCTTGGTCTTACCATGAGCGTAGCTATTTCATTATTAAGCTTATATTCCTTATTATTTTCAGGATTTCGATAAGAAATGGTCTTATCCACTGCATCGCAAAGATTAATTTGTCCTTGAATACAATTATCCCAAGTAGGCGAATTTGAGTCTTCAAAATCGGCCATAAATACTTTTGCGCCACTGTTTAAAGCATTAATAATCATTTTTCGATCAACAGGTCCGGTAATTTCAACGCGGCGATCTAATAAGTCATGTGGAATTTTGGCAACTTGCCAATCTGCCTTGCGGACCGGCTCTGTTTCTTTGAGAAAATTAGGATAGATACCTTGATCAAATTGCTTTTGGTTTTCTTGTCTTAGTTTAAGAAGTTCAATGCGCTTCGAGCCAAATTCAAGCTCAAGTGTTGCAAAAAAATCCAAAGCTTCTGGAGTCAAAATTTTGGCATAGTCTGCGTTTATTTTTGGTTTTATTGACAGTTCTTCCCTGCTCATTTGCTTAGCCTTTTATTTATCTAATCGTTATTATTATTAAATTAAAAAGTGATTATTAGCAATGAATTAAGGAGGCAAAAAACATGCCATGAGCCTAGCTGTTATTCGAAGGAATGTTGGTGGGCCTTGGCCTGAGGTATCGTCACTTTTTTTTGAACAAAACCAGGTGTTGCTCCAATCCGTAGCTCGCTCCGTTCGGGCTAAGTCCTTCGAGAGCCTCAGGATGCTCGGGTGCGCGTAGCGCTGTCTCGAAGTCTTGGTGAAAAGCCCCCTTCGAGTGCCTCAGGACAGGCCTTCGAGACATCGCTGGCGCTCCTCATCAGGCTGAACGTTCAGTAAAACACTGGATTTGGCTCCAAATCTTATTCAAAAAAAAGTGACGATACCTCAGGGCCTTGGCTCAAGCTATAATTCAATCACCCATCGCTATATCGAATGGATAATTTAATGATCTTTAGTGAATTCTAAGTTCAATCGATTGTCTAAAGAACAATATAAATTCGCTTCTTCTTGAATTTTAAAGAGGACTGCAGTGGTCTCTTTATATCGTTGACGTATTATTTGCCCCGCTTCTATCCAAGAATTCATATCTCTTTCTCTCTGCCTTTTCCAAGTACGGTTATATATGTCTTGCATTACTGTATTTTTATAAAAATATTTAACAATTTGATCAATAATGTTAATTTGACAATATTGTTCTTCAGGTATGGGAACAATACCCAAGGAAATAGCCTCAGTTAAACATTGATCACCGGCAACGCCGCATAAATCTGATAGACGCATGAGATCAAGTGTCAAAGCTTGAGGAAATCTATCTCTGAGAAAAACATTAAATTTTCTTCCGCCACGGTTTGATTTGTCGAGCAAGATAATATGATTAGAATTTTCAGAGTTTTTATTATAAAAAAACAAGTTGCTATAACCCATTTTTTTTAAAACGGCTTTAAAACTATTGTCATTTAACATTTCTAAAATAAATTGAGCTTTTTTATGCGGGGCACTTATAAAATAATTCGCATGCTCTTTAGCATTGCTTGCTGCAAATATGACAGCAGCTCTTTTATAACTTATTGGAAGATTATAATAGGCGAATGCAAAACCATTTTTTCCTATGAATTGATCTGGATCACCACCTTCCTTGCCCACAACTTGTCTCTGCAATAATGAATCACTCATCCTAAAAAGAATCTTGGCTTTTTTCACGTTCTTAACAATGGGTTCCAGACGTGAAAATTGCTGTAAATCAGACTCAATGAGTATTCCTGGATAATTTTTACCAATATTGCCACTTAAAGAAATAACGGGGGGGTTGTAAGGAGAATTTTCGTAAGTTCCGTATTCCCCAATAAATATTTTAGTATGAGGTGTTGATGATTTGTTGCGATTAAGTGAGTTGTCAAAAATGGCTGTTTCAATTTCCAACTTTGCTTCTTCAAAGAAGTATCTTGGTAGCTTCCACGACTCTTTTCTGTCATAAAATTCTAAATTAGGATACTGCTTAGTGTTTAAAAAATCGGGGGCAATTTCTTTTATTTTGGTGAAAGAGGTTTTATCTCCTATAATGTTTAAAGATGCTTGAGGATACTTTCTAAGTAAAAACTTGGCAATTTTAATACCCAAGCTAACATCCCCATAACCATTTTGATCTATCAGGTGTAGGATAATAGGCCCAGAAAAATCTGTTTGTATATCTAGCACTTCGTCGAATTTAATCATTCAGTGAAAAGTTTTGCTTTTAACTAATTGTAGACTGTTTTTATATAGTGCAGCTTGTGTTATTATTTGCTTCTTAATTTTATTGGAAGGATAAGATGCGTACATTTTTCTCTTCATTTTCAGCAAATAATAAGGAAGCATTTACTACACAAAGAGAAATCTTGGAAAAATATGGTCTAGCAGTTAATGATCAAGGAGAGGTTGTAGGGATGTGTCGGCCAATGACTAATACTTATCTCAGTCTTATTTTACAAGGAGAAAAACCTAAAAAATATCTAGAGGATGGTAAGAAATTCTTAGCAAACTCAATCGAAAGAGAAAATCGAGAATTGGAAGCAGCGAAATTAGGAGAAACTGATATTGATCATTCTGCTTTTAAAGAAAATAATGTTCCCCATGTCGACCTTATACTTCCTAAAAACCATTTAACCGAAGCAACCGTCACTGCTTTGCTAGAGAAAAATAAGCATCTTTTAATTACCTATCCGCAGGATAAAGCAGATCACGAGATTTATCTGGGAAGAAAAAATGAAGCAGGCCGTTGCCGTTTTTTTGATGCTAATATCAGAGGCGGTGAAAGAAAGGGGCGATGTGACGAATTAATTCACCAAGTAGTGGAAGCAATGAAATCTCAGTATACAAAGGAAGACAAGCCTTTTGGTGTTGGTATGGGGTGAAAAGGAGTGGTTATCCTGCACTATCTTTCAGGCTTATTTTTCAAACAATTACTTCAATGAACACTTCTAATTATGCTGTTATTTACATCAACAAAGCATAAATTTAAATAACATGCTCTTTTTTAAGTTACTTAATATTATATTAATCTTTGTTGGTTATTATATTCTCATATACAAGCACCAATGAGGTAGATAACATGCCAGAGAACAATCAGTCTTCAAATAAACAAGAACAAAAATCTATCCCAGGACTTTGGGAGGCCACTTATAACGTCATAACAGCGGCATTTAAGTCAGAAGTTGATCAGGGCTATAAATACCAATTCCCACAACGGAAAATTTTGCATGAAAAATCCCCACCTCATGTTCAAGCGGTTAATCAACATCTTGATAAAGAAGGAATTGATTTAGACCAAGAACATGTTGGCCATTTTGAACGAGGAACAAAGATCGATGAATACGAAGGTCAAGGATACTTCTCAAAGTTAACAAAATGGGGCAAAACAATAAAAAACGAAAAGAAAATAGCTAACTCCTTTGCCAAAGAAGCCGAAGAAGAAGCCAAGAAAGGTAGTGAAGCCGATCAAAAGAAACTTACTTATGCAAAAGCAGGCTATCTAGCGCATACTTTATTTGGCGCTGCAAAAGCTGCTGCGAATCCATATGTTGCGCAGGAGGACGTATTAGACGTAGGAAGTATAATTGATTATCACCTTGATTATCGGCAAAGTATAAAGTAATACTCTGCGAAATTTATATTAGAGTCTGTTAATATTTCACCTGCCCCCTACGTGCCGCGGCTTGTCCGCGACATCCAGTAGATCTAAATCATTAGCAAATTTCTAACTGTTCGCATAATTATTTTTGAACTAAAGCATACCTAAAGAGAACTTGCATCTGATTTATAAACCTACATACCCGTTATAATATTAAGTTGGTGCAAATTTTAGTCAATTCGCTTTTGCCCCATCTGTAATTTAACCCAAAATTGAAAGGTTCGGATATACAAGAGAGCGACAGGATCGCCGGCTAACATGTTAAACTGCTGGTCAAAAACTCATCGTCTCGTAATGAAAGAATCCCGCGGTCGTCGTTTTCATCTTGGCGATAAACTAGCAATGAGGTGTCTGTGGATAAAGCACTATTAAAATCTTCAGATTGTTTTAAACAATCATAAAATGCTACCAGATCATCAAGGTTGCTATCCCTATATAGCCTATAGCAAGGGAGTAAATGTGTAACTATCAAGGTGATTCCTGCGACTGCCAGCGCTATTCCTAGAACTAGTATTCCAACGGGGTTGATTGTTACTGCTAAGCCAGCAGTTAAGGCGCAGATTCCTATGATTATTGAACTAATGCTAGCTGCCATTATACCTGTAACAATCATTGAGGGAGTGAATGCCTCGTCTAAAATTTTTGTCTGTAAAAATTGACGATCTAATAAAAGTCTTGCGACACACAAATGAAAATTTCTATAATTACCTAAAGACGGATCTTTTATAAAATTTGTTGCATGATATAAGACCTGCGCATAAAAATCTTCATCCCGTCTGGAAATTGTCGCGGGAATACTTTTTAATTTGCAAATATTTTCTAGGAATTTCGCACCTTTTTGGGAGATTTCTATTGTTCTAGCTTTAGTTTCAGGTTGAAAAAAACGTGAGATTGACTTAGTTGCAACATACTTATTGATTTCAGCTTCAAAAAGAGCTTTTTCATCTTCAAATTTCAACATATTTCTCATAAAACATAACTTTGGAAAAATATTATAATAATTTAACCAAAAAATCAAAAAAGTATCCAACAAGGTGGGGTGCTGCTTGCTAATTTTATTATCTTTCGCCAAGGGACAAAAAACGTTTAGTACTTAATTCCCGTGAGTTTTCTAACACATTTTACGAGCATAGCCTTGTATAAGGCTGATTAGTATATTTAATCAGACTTATTGATTTACCAGTTACTTCCCTGCCCTAAAATGAAATTTTCAGTCAATAACTTTAATGAATAGTAGAGAATATTCTATAGAGTGTGCTCCTTGTTTAATCAAACTATCAATGTTTTAATGTCTGAACAGTCTTATTTTAACTCAATTTACTCATTATTAATGAGCGTTACATAGGCTTTCTATCCATTATTGATTCTTGATAAGGAGCAGGTTTTGCACCAGCTATATGGAAAGAACTAAAAAAACGAGAAAAATTAGCTGCGGAAGGCATAGCGGGAGTACATTCACGATCAAGGACAGATTGGATGGCCATGGAATCAAAGAGCTCAGTACATTTGGGCCCTATTTCTACCTCTTTATCAAGAAGAATAGGTTTCAATAAACGCATTGTTGCTACATGATCAATAGCAAATAATTGTTCGATTGTATCAGCTCTATCATGAAGGACGAGAAATAATAATTCCGTTCCATTGGGCTCCTTTTTTCGTTCTTTAAGTACTTTTAAAAATAGAGCCATTGTCTTTTGATACTCAATCCAATAAATACTGGAGGGCTTGGGAGCAGGAGAATTGATTATACTACTAAAAGCTATATCAGGGTCGGCATTATTCGCTAATAAAAATTGCAGCAGCTTGACTTGGTGATGCCCTACTGCTCTATATAGAACAGTACTTCCTTCGATTCCTAAAGCCTGATCAATAGCAATCAGTTGATTTGTTAAGGCGTATTCTATAATTGCAGTTTGCCCTGCACTAGCAGCTTGAAGCATGGCTTTTTCAAAGTTCTCAGTAAACGGTTTTTTTGCTTCTTCTAGGTCGTTCTCGAGAAGAGATACATCGCTAACTGAAGAAGAAACATGAGATAATAAAATGCGTGCTTGTTTTTGTTTCAACTCATGGCGTAATTGAGCATAAACCTTCCTGAAACAGGGCAAATGACCATGATGAGCTGCTATAATCAATGGATCAGTTAAGCTCCTCGCTGATTTAATAATCCGTGCCGAATTTTCATTAGTTGGGGCCGCTTGTCTATGGCGTTCTAAAAAATCACCAAAACCTTTCAACATAGACATTTGTCCTTCTAAAACAATGCTTTTGTAAAGGTAGGATAAATCCCAGGCGGTCTGTAGCGCTCGATTTTGTGAATAATTTAAAAGTTCAAGTAATAAATCCAAATGGCCAGCTTTAACAGCAAAATAAGTAATCGTATCCCTTGGAGCAATTTCAATTAATCCGTGCGAATCGTCAGGTGTTCCCATATTAAGCAACGAGGGGCATTGCATTAAACTCATATGCACCACGTCTCTTTTGTTACAGATTACCGCCCAACGAAGAAGATATAAATCGTGTTCTAATTCAGCAGCTAGGTCTATTGTTGGTGTGTCTTCTTTAAGCTCTTGCAGACCAAGGAGATAAAAATAATCTAAAACAGTTAGCCGGGTAAATCGTGCTGCGATTTTAATCAATAAAAAACTGTTTGCGCTTAAATCCTCAACTGTGAGATTCGCTGCATGAATTTGATCGATTGAACCAGCAATAATTAAAAAAATGCGTTTTCGAGTTTGAGAATCAAAAGATCCATATTCTTCTGCACAGAAGATTGCAAACGTTTCTTTCCAATCAAAGTCTGGATGAGTAGGAATGGAAGTACCTTCAAGGAAAACAGTAAGGAATAATTTTTTCCAAAGCAAATTATCCTTTGCTAACCCTCGAAACCGAGTACTAACCAATTCAACATTCACGAGCGATTTTGGATATAGAAAAGACAGGACAGCGAGCCAAATTTCATCAGATAACATCAGGCTCATATTGCTTTCATCAACTTGATCTTGAACGAGGTCTAAAGGATGATTTTGATTTTCGTTTTGGGTCTTGCCTCTCAATGGTATCTCCACTCTCCAGAAAGCTAACTAATTTATCTTCATGGATAAATACAATACAGAGAATATTTGGATCTTGAAGATTCCAATTTGGAATAGTTTTAATTTTCTATGTTTACTGATCGTCAGCTAACTTTGGAAAAAAAGGTCTTACTGGGCCTCAATCTTGGAGAAGTTTTATCGCAAAGGAAATTGCGTTGATTAAATTCATTTTTGGTTTAAAAATAGATTGACGCAAATGCTTTATAAGAATTGCTTTAGGGTATTGCTCAGCAGAGGTTGCTGATTTTATAAAAATCAGGTGAGTGAAAAATATATCGGATTCTTCTAAAAACGTATCTTTGTTTGATTATCATCCTGGTCATTGTTTGTTGTGAAATCATCAGTCGAAATATCAGAACCAACCTGATGCGTCTCATCCGAAGAGTCGATTTTTACATAACTATAGTTACAATCAACACCTTGATGTTCTATATGGTAATCTAAATTTTCTCTTAACTCTCTGTTTAGTACTTTAACAAGCTTTAAACGATTTTCCATGGTTTTTATATTAGGAAATTTTAATACAGCATAAGGTTTACTATCCGCTATATATTTTAGATTTTCATAAGTCTCCCCTTTTTCGAGAGCGTAAATCAAATCTTTTAAATTGTATTCATAGAGAAATTTATCGTCTACATTGCTGTAATCAACGAATTTCACTTGATTAGGAACGATTTGACAAATTGCTGATAGCAAACCTTTCATTTGCTCAATAGTAGGCCTGTAATGACCACTATTATTATCAATAACTTTTAGCATTCCCTCCTCAAAAAACATAAATCCTGCTCCTTGAATTTTTTTACCATTCGCTAAAAAGGAATGATGCATATTTTTTTGGTAAGGAAGAGCGATTATTTCGGAATCTTTATCAACCACATAGATATATTTTCCATTTAGTAGATTCCCCTTTTTATCACAAAACCTTCCAACCCTATCTGACGTTATTATACAATCGAGTTGTTCCGCTCTATTTAAATATTTAGAACTAAAGCTTTTTGAGTTATTTGCATTAAAAAAATTAGAAGCTTTTACATTTGATTTTAATAAATCGTTCCAAAAATTTCTAATTATTCGCTCAGCTTTTTTCTCAATAGAATAGACTTCATTAAGTTTTATTAACTCTAGATTTCTATGTCTTTGTAACAATTGTTGTAAAATATTCACAGGTAGACCTACAGCAACATTTATGTTGATTATCATTCTATAATTTAATTATTAAATGAACATTAAGAGCACAATTAAATGCAGTTGAATTAAATTAATGCAAAATACAGAATATGCAGCTAGGGGAGAGTTAGTTAATTGAGTTCAAATTAAGATCAAGATGTCATCTTATTGGTAATTGCTTGCGACGTCGCCATAATCGTATCAACTTTCATCCCAATTTTTTTAGAATCTAGTTGATCTTTTATTTCTTGCCATAGTGTGTCGGAGCGGATGCTCTCTAAAAAATCATGACCATACCAAGTGAGACGAATTAAATGAAAACTATGGGGTGAGCCGCCAGGAGTTTTATGTATTTTTCCTTGGAGCAATCCAGCTTCTTCTAATATTTCTAAGTGATAGGAGACTTCGTTGTGTTGATCGACAGGAAAATCATCTAAAGTCAAAAGAGCATTTGGCGCCAATTTTTCGACTTGCAAAAGAATCGTTCTGATTATATTCCAGTTTCGTTTCATAAGGACTTACTCATAAGAAACCTATCTTTAGTATAAAACAAAAATTGTAAGTAATTTATTGATTTTATTATTTGCTAAACCCAAATTACCAGAATAAATTTAAGTCTAGCAACACTTATTCTATATTAAACGAGGACTACTTCCCTGCTCTTCAGAAATATTTTCGTCCTCAGAATCTGAATCATTTCTTTTAGAAACTTCTTTCTCTGAGCCACTTTCAAAATCATCGGATATTTCTTCATAAACACGTTCAAAAGGTTCATCATCAAGCTTTAAACGAGTTTGAACTTTTTCATTTAAATCCTTTACGTACGTTTTTACAAAATGAAGACGCTCTTCTATTACAGTCGTCATAGGAGATTGTGTAACACGATAAGGAATTTTCTCGGCGATACTTATTAATTCATTACTAGCCGCATCACTTTCTACGGCTTTAACAAACTCATTGAGGCTATATTGATGAAGAACTTTTTCCTTTTGATGACTATAGTCTTTGAAACGAACATCATAGGGAAGCTGTTTGCATACATTTGTTAATAAATTTATCATTTGTTCGGTAGTGGGCTTATAATGACCGCTATTATTATCAATCTCCTTCAAAATTCCTTTTTCAAATAAAAGAAATCCTGCCCCTTTTATTTTTTTACCATTTGCTACGTAAGAATGATGCAAAGTTCGCATGTTTGGCAGAGCAACTATTTCATCATTTTTATTGACGATATAAATATATAGACCGTTGGCAGTTTTTCCATTGGTTCTAATAAATTTTCCATCATGATCAATTGTCAATCTGCTGTCTAGCTGTTCTGATTTGGACAAATATCTCGATCTAAATTGACCGAAATCGTGTTCTTTAAACGATTTTCTTTCCAGGCCTGACTTTGATAAATTAGTCCAAAATTTAGAAATAATCCGCTCAGTTTTTTTCTCTTTTTTATACGGTATATCAAGTTCAATTAAACCTTCCTTTCTTGCTTTATCTTTTTCTAATATTTTTTTCATTTCTGCATCAGCTTTCATATATACACCTTTGTTATTAAACTACTACTCAGTGGTATATTGTACTGATAAAAACTTAAACAAAAATTAAGGCGTCATTTAATCAAATGACTTAAGTTATATACAAATTGAAATCAAGTATGCCACTTTCTTGTCTAAACTTATATTCCTTAATTAATTCAGTCCAATAAATAAATAAATAAAAAAGACTAATCAAACAAAAAATCATTATAAAAATTTTAACAAAACTGCGAAGATTCTGAATTGGGGTTGGCTTAAAATTATAATGATAAACAACGAATAAAGCGCAGGCGGCACCGAGCAAAATGCCCCCTACCACATCAGTTAACCAATGAACCCCAAGTATCATCCGGGATAATGATTCTAATAAAATTAAAGTTAATGCAGATACTACAACTAACCACTTATAGTGCTTGATTTGTTGAGTAATGATCAGGGATAAAAAAATTAAGTAGGATGAGCATAAACTAACATGGCGGCTTGGAAAAGCAAATTTGTTCAACTGAATAAACACATCTGGGCGAGGAATTGCTAAGCTATTTTTAAAAAAAGAAGCTAGCAACATTGCTAAAATGACCACGATGATAAAATGCAGACTAAATCGTTTTTGCCGTTGAAAAAAGAAACCAGTTAATAGAACGGTTGGAATAATGACATATTTATCACCCAAAAGAGAAACCAACAGGGCAATATATCTCAGGAAAGAAAATGGTAATTTATTTTCAACGTATTGATTTAAATACGCATTAAGTTGCGCGACAGGAATATACCAATTCACAGCAGCAATAAGAAATAAAAATATAAGACAACATACAATACCTCCCATTAAATAATACTTATTGTTCGCATCATTAATGGAATTTTGCATGAACATCCCTTATTTATAATTTCCATTAAGGCTACATAACCTGATTTCGCAACCAGGTTATGTTCTTGCTAAATAAGACTACTATTTAAATCCATGTGGTGACATTTTTTATGTAAAATTTCAGCACTTCCTGGGTGAGACTCTCTAAGAACAAACAGAGATACAAGCAAACTTATAAAATAACAGGCAGGTAAAATAAATAAAGCGTAATTGTAGCTTTGTACTGGATAGACCGGTACATCGTTAACAATGGTCCATCCACTACTGTGATGGAGAAAGACACCAACTAGCGGCTGAAAAATTGCCCCACCTAATAATACTGCGAGATTATTAAATCCTGAGGCAGTACCAACCAACTCCGGCGGGTTATTATCTTTTACTACTGCAAAGCTTACCGTTTGACCGCCGGCACCGAAACCAAACATAAACAATACAAGATACATCCAGTTAATTGGAACATTCGGTAAATACAGCAGCATAAGCGTTGAAACCAATCCAAAAACCGAACTAATACTTAAAGCTAAGCGTCGACTATAGAAGCGGTCGCTGACCCAGCCTAACAAAGGACTTCCCACACCAATACCTAACCAAATCATTGAACAGAGCCCAGAAGCGACAAGAACACTTACTTGATATTTTTGCTGTAAATAGGGAACTCCCCATAGTGCAGCAAAAACGGCTATTGGTGTCCAAATGGTAAACGCATAAGCACCTATTATCCAGGTATAAGAACGATGACAAACACTTAAAAGTCGCTGCCATTCATCTTTAAACTGGCGTTGCGGTCGCTCCTGAGTTGTCTGATGAGGATAATCTCTTATCACAAACCAAATGAGAGCGGCTAAAGCTAATCCAATAAAAGCCAGGATAAAACTGGCATAACGCCAGCCTACCAGATCGATTAACTTGGCAAGCGGCATCTCCCCAAACATAGCGCCAACGGAGCTCATAAGCTGAGCGATACCCGCAAGAATAGCAAACTGTTGTGGAGGAAACCAACGCGATACTAAGACTAATACCCCGATAAAAGAAAAAGCTGATGCCATACCGATAAGGAAACGGCCAAGGGCGGCAGTATATAAACTATTTGTCGAAGCAAAAAAGAATGAGCCTATCGCACAGGTGATTAAGGCAAAAGTCATTAATTTTCGCGGGCCATAACGGTCAAAAAGCAAACCGGCTGGCAGTTGCATGGGAGCATACGCATAAAAATAAAAAGCCGATATAATTCCAAAGCCTGCTGCACTCACTTGAAAACTTTTCATCATTGAGTCAGCCATGACACTAGGCGCTACCTGCAATACGAACTCGTACAGATAAAAGGTAGCGGAGAGTAAGAAAACAACATAAGCACTAAATTTGCTAGGTTGTTGATTGTTTAAAGTTTGTGTGTTCAAAGGAGTATCTTAATTGGTGAAAAACAACATTACACCCTAAGCGAATTTGATTTGTCAATGCCCCCAGGATAGATTGCCCCTAATATTGTAATTTGCTTCGCTCCAGTGATTTGACTCATATTAAGTGGAATCTTGTTTAAGGTTTTTTCAGCCAGCCAAGCAAACATTAAAGCCTCAATAAAATCGGGGCTAATATTAATTGCATCTGTGCTTTTTACGGGCATCTCAGGGGCTAAGTTGGCTAGGGAATTAAGCAAAGAAGTATTATGAGCGCCGCCACCGCAAATAAAAATTTGCTTAGGTGCTATAGATTCTTTTTTTATTCCTTGCACAATTGTTGTTGCCGTTAACATTAATAATGTTGCCTGTACATCCATTGGAGAATATTCAGCGTCTAGATAATTGTTTAGCCAGGCGAGAGAAAAATATTCTTTACCAATACTTTTGGGTTGTTCACGCTTAAAATAAGGATCAATCAGCATTTTATTTAATAAGGGCTCAATGACTTTTCCTGTTGATGCCCAAGCACCAGCTGCGTCATAATCAAGACCAAGATTTTTTTGGATCCAGGCATCCATTAAGCAGTTGCCCGGACCTAAATCATATCCACTCACAGTCATTTCATTTGGCATATAAGTCACATTGGCAATGCCGCCGATATTGACGATGGCGATTGGGAAGTTTTGCCCTTTAAAAAGAGCTTGATGATAAATAGGAGCAAATGGAGCTCCCTGTCCGCCAACAACCATGTCACGTGTTCTAAAATCCGCAACAACTGTTATGCCGGTTAATTCAGCAATGGTATGAGCACAACCTAGTTGTACCGTGTAGGGGATATCTGCGGTCGCATCGTGACAGAGAGTCTGACCATGACTACCAATCGCTTGGATCGCTTCTCCTGGAACCTTAACTTTGTCCTTAAGCTCAATTGCTGCACTGGCAAACTCTCTTCCTAAAAGAGTATTTAATTGACTGTAGGCCTTTAAACTATTTAATTCTCCGCTTAATACCGCATTAAGATAGTGTTTTGCTTTTGCGCTATAGGGACGGGTAAGGCCAGCGATAAACTGATTAGTTGACAAATCAACGAGCGCAGCGTCGATACCATCCATACTTGTTCCCGACATTAATCCTATAAATAATTTTTTGTTATTTGCGCTGCTCATTTTGGTCCTCTTCTGATTTTCCATTCGTAGGTTAAGCCAAAGCCCACCTCACTTGATACAAATTACACTCTTTTAGGAACTTTAAAACAACGATAGAAATTTTCTGTGGTTTGCTGAGCAATCTCTTCATAACTAGTCTGACGTAATTCACTCAAAGCAATTGCAACGTATTTAACAAGCGCAGGATGATTTTGTTTTCCTCGAAAAGGAACAGGCGCCAAATAGGGTGAATCGGTTTCGATTAAAAGCCGATCTTTGGGAATTTTCTTAGCCACTTCATGCAAAGCGGTGGCATTTTTGAAAGAGACAATCCCTGATAACGAAATATAGAAATTCAAATCCAAGGCTCGTTTTGCAATAGCCCAATCTTCAGCAAAACAATGCATAACTCCACCAACCTCCTGGGCATTTTCTTCTTCCATAAGTCGCAGAGTATCATCCGCTGCTTGACGTGTATGAATAATAAGAGGCTTTGCCGTGGTCAGCGATGCTTGAATATGAGCACGAAAACGCTGTCTTTGATGTTCCTGGGCTATTTCTGTTTCTGTACGATAGTAATCAAGCCCTGTCTCACCTATTGCAATACAGTCAGGATGCTTTGCTAAATTGACCAGCGTGGCTGCTGAAGGTTCTTTATCGATCTCACTGTTTGGATGCAAACCTACCGAAATACTGATCTCAGGATGGTTGTCAGCAAGTTGGCAAAGCACTGGGTAATCTCCAAGCTCAACGCAGACACAAAGAAAATGTTCAACGCCATTCTCTTTAGCTTTCACCAATACTTTTTCTAGGTCATTATCAAATTCGGTTAGATCAATAAAATTCAGATGGCAATGTGAATCTACTAGCATAATATTAAAGTCAATTAAAGGAACTAAGAAGATTTTAGCACGCGGCCTAAGGTTGGCAAAACTAAGCATTGAGCAAATCCTAATTTTATAAGCTAAAGTTAACAACAGAACAATAAACTGTTTTCAAGGAAGGAGATATCATGACTGCGCAATGCTTTGATGCGATTGTTATAGGAACTGGCCAATCTGGCCCTTCTCTTGCTGTCCGACTTGCAGGCACTGGATTAAAAGTTGCCATCATAGAACGAAAAAACTTTGGTGGTACTTGCGTCAATACCGGTTGCATTCCTACTAAAACCCTAATCGCCAGCGCGGAAGTTGCTCATCTCGCTCATAGAGCAGCTGAGTTCGGAATTGATATCGATGGGCCCATCAAAACAAATTGGAAAAACGTTAAAGCACGTAAAGATGCCATTGTTCATAAGGCTTCTCAGGGTGTTGAGCAATGGTTGCGGAATACACCAAATATTACTGTGTTTAACGGCCAGGCAAAATTTGTCGACAATTATACCGTCACCGTGAATGATCAACATTTGACCGGCGATAAAATTTTTATCAATGTTGGTGCGCGTGCATTTGTGCCTCCTATTAAAGGTCTCAGTGAAATTGACTACTTAACGAATTCATCTATTTTAGATCTGGAGACATTCCCCGAACATTTAATTGTCATCGGTGGAAGCTATATTGGCCTCGAATTTGCTCAATCATTTAGCTTCTTTGGTTCAAAAGTAACCGTTATTGAAAAAATGCCTCGCCTTATTCCACGCGAGGATGAGGATGTTTCCGATACCGTCTTAAAAATTATTAAAGACGCCAATATCGATGTACATTTGAACACAAGTTGCTTTGAATGCACCCAATCGGGGCAAGACGTTCATGTTCATATCGGAGATGAAAACAATAAATCAGTCATCAAAGGAACTCATGTATTAGTCGCTATTGGTCGAATACCCAATACGGATGATCTAGGCTTGGAAAATACAGATATTAAATTAGATCAACGTGGTATCGTTGTAGTGGATGATTTTCTTGCAACTTCCGTATCGAATATCTGGGCAATTGGTGAGTGCAATGGTAAAGGGGCATTTACTCATACCTCCTATAATGATTACCAAATTGTTGCGGATAATTTGTTGAATCATACTCAACGTAAAGTCACCGATAGAATTACCGCTTATGCCCTCTATATCGATCCTCCATTGGGCCGCTGCGGTATGACCGAAGCTGAAATTCGTCAGAGGGGCTATAATGCCCTCGTCGCGAAAAGACCCATGTCGCAAGTTAAACGGGCTGTTCTTAAAGGTGAGACGACTGGTTTTATTAAAATATTTGTGGATGCTGATAGTCAAAAGATCTTAGGTGCAGCGATTTTAGGGGTTGGCGGTGATGAAATTATCCATTCTATTCTGGATGTTATGTATGCTGATAAACCTTATACCTTGATTAGAGATGCTGTCCATATACACCCTACAGTTTCAGAGCTAATTCCTACCACCTTAGAGCAATTATCACCTTTGGATAAATCTTAGCTGAGTAATACACTAATCCCCCAAATCACAATTCCCCAATCCATCTGCACTCCAATGAGCATTAATAGAGCGGACGGTCAAACAATCCCGATCCGCACATAAGCTCGTTGCGGGATTGATATGACAGATATTATTAAAATCATCCTCGCTAGTAGAAATTGAAATAGCCTTTGTTCCCCGAGGTAAAGTAGTAAACCCGTCTCTCTGATCAATATTTGCGGCAACAATCCAATTTGTTTGTGAGCCATCTAAGTTGTAACGCAGAACTAACCGTCTAATTGGACCTAACTCCCCTGCTGAAAAATTAACTGTTACGTCCATGGGCAGCGCATCAGTAATCGTCTGAACTGTTTTATCTAAGATATCTACTTTTTGGGGTATTGGATAGTTTTCTCCCTCTGGCCTTCCTCCGTATTGAAAAGGATTAAAATTAAAATTATTCATAATAACCCAGGCATTCGCGTTAATGCTGGCAATCGTGTTGGCATTCCAATCAAAGGGAATGGAAAAACGCTTGCTTGCATGAAGAAAAGCTTGACCAATGACTGGAGGCACAGTGATAAAAAACTCCCTTGGTGTGGCATCAACAAAATTAGAATCAAGATAACGATCATTACGCAAATGAGAAAAATTAAGTTGTAAACTAGCAAGATCTTCTTCTAAATCTCTGACATCAATATCCGAATTTCTGTAAAAATCGATTAAAGAATTCAATGCATTAACCGCAGCGGCCGTTTGTGCTGCCGCCATAATACTTTCAGGCTTGGCACCTACATTATTGTTTAAACTAAAACCTAAACCCCATAATTCGCCGTTATTAAAAAACCCGCCATTATTGCGAACAGTTTGCCATATTTTTAGGGCTGTTCCTCTGCCAAACCAATTATCGATTGTCTCAACGCCTAAAGCTGAAATAGCCCATAAATTAGTACTGACCGCTGTAAAACTTGCACGGAATGATCGGCCTGGCTGCCAATCATCGGTTGCTGAGGGCGTCAAGGCAATGCCACCTGTTATAAAAAGGCCATTTTCCACATCAAAACTGCCATTATAAAGAAAATTCAATAGGCCTAAAGTGCGGAAGCCATTGATTGTCCGGCCACCATATAACATGATATTGATACTCGCAATTGCTTGCCTTACTTCCACGGTCTGAATTGTTTTTTGCAAAATAGCTTTTAATATTTGTAAGCCTGCTAACACTTCAAAATTATCCTCGATGGAGATTTCTCCCAGTTGCAGGGGCACTTGAATTCCTTGTGTACCCAGGGGTGCGAAATAGAATGCACCAATCCCCGTTTGCATAAATCCAAAAGGAATTAGGCTATTAATTGCATTTTGCAGGGCTAAGGAATTGAGCGGAATTCGACCATTATCTAGTATAAATTCTGCTTGTAAGGGGCCGATGAGTTGTGCCCAAGCATTTTTACCTGTTAAGGGCCTGAAATCAGACCAAGTGGTAATAAAATTAAAAAAGGCGGGAAAATGATGGCCCTGCTCAGCAATACTGGCATCCAAAAGATTAAAATCTCGCCTGATAAAATCTTGGAATCTACCATTAAAAAAGGGATCTTTATTAAAGAAATTGATTGCCAGCCGTTGAAAACTGAATGCAAAATTGGGATTAAAAATGGGGGTTTTATTACCGTAGAGAAAGGCCAATCCTGTTGCACGATTAATTGGATTCATGATGTAAAGTAATTCATTTAAGATTAAAATCTTGGCTCTCTCAGGGGCTAAAAAACCATTTTTTGCCGCCAAAGCTAGTGCAATTTGCCGAGTAGCCCCATGATAAATATCAGTAGCATATCTAACCGTTGTCCGTTCAATTTGTGCCTGCGCCTGTAGCCATTCGAGTTCTGTCCCCTCCAAAGGAGGTAAGCCTCGACCTAAGATAGCAAAAGGCGTAAACAGAGTATTAACTACCGTACAACTATTATTTGCAGTGCAAATAAAATCACCGAAATAAGCATCAATATCTTCTTGAGTGCCAAGAAAAAAGCTGAGAGGAACAAGTTTGCGCTCAGGCGTGGCAATTAACATTTTATTGGAGACAATAAAGTTCACAAGCTGCCTAATGTCAGTGTTGTTAATGGTTTCTGACAGGCAAAAAGTACTAAAAAATAAGCAGGTGGCAGCGCAAAGAATTTTCCATTTTTTCATTTATAATAGTCTCGCAATGTCTACTTCATTTGAGCTATTAATTTACATTCAAAAATCAGACCTATTTTTTACCCTCATTGTGCCCAAGTTTGCCCGGCACACCGTTGGATTGCAAAAAAGTGAAGGTAATTTCCTAAAGCATACTGCAAATGCTGAGACATACCTAAAGGTAGGTGGACTAATTACGATTTTTCGTTTTAAGATGAGCTTTTATCATATTAATCAACCCGCCCTTCTTAAGCATTTCTTTTTGTCGTTCAGAAAGAGAATGCGTTACTTCAATCTCTTTATTATTAATTTTAATTTTGAATTCATGATGATCTAACTGTTTACTGAGATAATCAATTTCAACGATGTCATTTAATTGAATTGAGTCATAATCCGCAGGGTTTTTAAACACCAAAGGAAGAATGCCAAAGTTAATTAAATTCTGCCAATGAATACGAGCAAAACTCTTGGCAATCACTACACGCAAACCTAAATATCTTGGAGCTAAGGCCGCGTGCTCACGGCTTGATCCTTGGCCATAGTTGTCTCCGCCAATAATGACATGACCCGTTTTGTGTTTTTTTGCCCGTTCTGGATAATCTTCATCAATATGAGTGTAAGTAAATTCACTAATTTTGGGGATATTGGAGCGATAAGGAAGTACTTTCGCTCCTGCTGGAGAAATTTCATCCGTTGAAATATTATCACCAACTTTCAATAAAACAGGCAATTTAAATATTTCGGGTAAAGCATCAAGCTCCGGTAGAGAAACTATATTTGGTCCTTTAACTAACTTAACTGTTTTGGCTTCGTCTAGAGGCAAAGGGAGTTCAAAACAGGCTTTATCTAAAATTCGATGTTTGGGCATTTTAATTTGAGGATAGGCAGTTTTTAATGCTCGAGGGTCGGTAATAACTCCAGCCAAAGCCGAAGCAGCCGCTGTCTCAGGACTGCAAAGAAAAACTTTATCATCTTTGGTTCCGGAGCGATCGGGGAAATTACGCGGAACAGTACGCAAACTGTTTTTATCGGTCGCTGGAGCTTGCCCCATTCCAATACAACCATTACACCCCGCTTGATGTATACGCGCTCCAGAATGAATTAGGCTACCTAGATGGCCATCTCTGGAGAGCTCTTCAAGAATGGTTCGAGAGCTGGGATTAATATCAAACGAAACATTATTTTTTACGGTATGTCCTTTAACTATTTCGGCAGCAATTGCAAAATCGCGATAGCCGGGATTCGCTGAGGAGCCGATATAAGCTTGATAAATTTCTTCGCCGGCAATATCAGTCACAGGAACAACATTACCAGGGCTTGAAGGTTTTGCGATAAGCGGCACAAGACTTGATAAATCGATTTCCTCATCTTTATCATAGGTCGCGTCCTTATCCGCTTTTAACTCTACCCAATCCTGTTCTCGCCCTTGGCTTTGCAAAAATTCGCGGGTAATTTCATCAGAAGGAAAAACCGTCGTTGTTGCGCCTAATTCTGCACCCATATTGGCAATGACATGGCGGTCCATAGCAGACAGATGTTTTAATCCCTCACCATAATATTCAATCACATAACCAACCCCACCTTTCACATCATGGCGACGTAACATTTCTAAAATAACATCTTTAGCACTGACCCAGTCAGGTAATTTTCCCGTTAACTTAACGCCCAGTACTTTGGGCATTTTGATGTAGAGTGGATATCCCGCAATAGCCATAGCAACTTCTAATCCTCCTGAACCAATGGCAATCATTCCTAATGAACCTCCGGCACAGGTGTGGCTATCAGAGCCGGCAAGCGTTTTACCAGGCTTACCAAAATTTTGCATATGAACGGCATGGCTAATACCATTACCAGGACGGCTAAAATAAATACCAAATCGCTTTGCGGCACTGGCTAGGAACAGGTGGTCATCGGGATTTTTATTATCTTCTTGAATTAAGTTATGGTCGACATATTGCACTGAAATATCGGCTTTCGTACGCTCTAACTCCATCGCTTCTAATTCAAGCATGACTAAGGTACCCGTTGCATCTTGGCAGAGTGTTTGGTCGATTTTCAATGCGATCTCTTTGCCAGGCTCCATTTTGCCTTCGAGAAGATGAGCTTTAATGATCTTTTCAGTGACATTCATTTGGCATCGTCCTTGTGAATTGCTTTATTGACTATATATAGCATAGCAAAAGGTGGAATTGAGGGTGGGTTTAGGGAATGAATTTGTTGGGCCAAGATCCAACCTGCGCTGGTTTGACCTATTACACCTGACGCCTAGCCTCTAAGACATTTGGAATTTGTTCTAACTTGCTCAACAAGCGAGAAAGGCTATTTAAACCATCAATTTCCACGGTCAGGGTAATAAAGGCGGAGTTGTCTTGTTTGTTAATTTGCGTTTGTAATGCATAAACATGCGCTTTTTCGTTAGAAAGCAAGGACGTCACGTCTTTTAAAAGCCCAGTTCGGTCAAATGCTTTAATTAATACATCAACAACATAATGATCGCGAGTCGCGCTTCCCCAACTGACTTGTAAAAACCGTCGTCTTTGCCTTTCACTCGCATGAATAATATTCGGGCAATCCTGGCGATGTACCGAGACACCTCGCCCCATGGTGATATACCCAATTACAGGATCACCAGGCACCGGTTGGCAACAACGAGCCATGTGGGTTAAGAGATTTCCTACTCCTTCAATACGTAAATCCCCACCTCGAACTTCTGGTTTTGCATGAGGTTTCACCAGATTCTGAATCACTGGTGTATCCGCTTCGGCAGGAGATAAGCGGCTAAGAATTTGTCCTAATTTAATATCACCACGTCCTAAGGCTGCGAGTAAATCATCCAAACGTTTAAAATTGAAAGAGGAAACGACATCATGCAAGCGATCGGTTTTAATGCCCAAAGCTTTCAGTTCTTTATCAAGAATTTCATGGCCTTCGGCTTTGTTTTTGTCATAATCCTGCATCTTAAACCAATGCAAAACTTTCGCTTTTGCACGGGAGGTTTTCAAATAATTGAGGTGGGGATTTATCCAATCTCTTGAAGGGCGCTCATCTTTACCAGTCAGCACTTCAACCCGATCACCGGTTCGCAAAGCATAGGTTAAAGGAACGATGGAACCGTTCACTTTTGCACCTCGGCATCGATGCCCAATTTGACTGTGAACATGGTAGGCAAAATCCAAGGGGGTAACGCCCTGCGGTAGATCGAGAACATCACCATCCGGAGTAAATACATAAACCCTATCTTCTAGAAACTCAGTTTCAATGGCTTCAGATACTCCTCTCGAGGTAGCCATTTCTCTATGCCAAGCTAATACATCGCGAAGCCATTCAATTTTACGTTCATGACTTTCCTTTTCTGGCCCGCCACCCTCTTTATATTTCCAATGAGCAGCGACGCCCATTTCCGCTAAATCATGCATCTGAAAAGTACGGATCTGCACTTCAAATACACGTTTTTCAGGGCCTTCTACCGCAGTATGAAGTGATTGATAACCATTCGGTTTAGGATGAATAATATAGTCATCAAATTCAATAGGAACTTGTTTCCATAGAGAATGGACCATTCCAAGCACCTCGTAGCATTGTTCTTTCGTTTCGACGAGGACACGCACCGCAGTCGCATCGTAGATTTCATCTAAGGAAACGTTTTTGCGTTTCATTTTGCGATAAATACTGTGTATATGTTTAGAGCGACCGTAAACTGCAAAATGATGAGCACCGGTAGCCTGAATTTGTTTGTTTAATTCGGCAACTATAAGATCTACATAACGATCTCGTTCCAATCGCTTGGCTTTTAAGCCTTTCGCAATCGACTTATATTCGTCGGGATGTAAATGGCGAAAAGCTAAATCCTCCATTTCCCATTTGATAGCCCCAATACCTAAACGATTAGCTAAAGGCGCATAAATTTCCATCGCTTCGGTTGCTATTTGCTTGCGCATTCCTTCAGGCAGCTGAGAAGAAGTCCGTAACACACAAAGACGCTCTGCTAATTTAATCAATACAACTCGTACATCATCGACCATGGCAAGGAGCATTTTGCGAGTATTATCGATTTGATGTTTGTTTTGTGGATATTTGCTAAGTGCTTGCAAATTATGCATAGCACTCATTTTTTCAATACCTTTTACTAGTTTTGCAATATTTGAACCGAGTTGTTCCTCGACGTCATCCAGTGACAAATCATCATAATGAACGTTTTCAAAAATAATAGCGGCAGTAAGTGTTTCCTGATCAACCTCTAAATCGGCCAAGATGTCTGCCATGGCCAAGCCTTGCTGTAGACAGGATATTCCTGTCTCAGTAGCATGATCATGGCCTGCTAATTGACTTAAATTACAGGCATTGCGAATTAAATCTAAGTCTTGAAAATACCCTTTAGAGCCTAGTTGGTGGAGCCATTGTTCAACATCTATACCACCGTCAGTTAACCAGGGAGTATCCTCTTTAACTTTAACCATTTACTGTTCATCCTTTTTCAAATAAGGCGATGGATTCTACATGTGCAGTATGTGGAAACATATCCATAACGCCCGCTGCTTTTAACCGGTATCCTTTGTGGTTAACTAAAATATCACTATCTCTAGCCAAAGTAGCTGGATTGCAAGAAACATAAACAAGTCGTTGAGGATTAAGTTTATTGATTTGTTTTACAATTTCTAATGCACCAGATCGTGGCGGATCAATTAAAAGTTTAGTAAATTGCTGCTTAAATAGTGTCGATAATGTATTAATTTGTTCTAAATCAGCGCAAAAAAATTGCGTATTCATTAAATTATTTAATTCTGCGTTCATTTTAGCGCGTGAAACCATTGTATCACTGCCTTCAACTCCAATCACCTTAGCACAATGTTTAGCCAGTGGAAGAGAAAAATTTCCTAGCCCACAAAACAAATCCAAGACCACATCGTCTTCAGTTAAAGCCATCAATTCCAGTGCCAGAGAAACCATTGATCGATTGAGGCCTGCATTAATCTGAGTAAAATCGGTGGGATGGAATTGGAAATGAACGCCTTCATTCGGCAACGCATAGCGGAGAAACTCTTGGCCATCTTCAGGATAAAATAAAGTGACCGTATTAACCCCGCCTGGCTGAAGGAACAAACGAAATTTGGATTCATAACCAAAATGGCGAAGTTTCTCTTCATCGTTAGTGCTAAGAGGCTTCAAATTACGAAAAATTAAAGCGATCTCCTCATCCCCTGCTGCAACTTCTACTTGAGCAATGATGTTTGGATCATCAAGGGAATTAATTAATTCTCGTAAGTTAACGATTTGTTGATCAATTTGTGCATTTAAAACTGGACATTGATTAATTTCAGTAATAAATCGTGGATTATTTTTCTCTCTAAATCCCACTAAAACAGTTTGTTTTTTTTCTACGTAACGAGCACTGAGACGTGCTTTGTTGCGATAATGCCAATGATTGCTGGTTAATGGCTCAAGAATTTTTTCGGGTTCACAATGGCCAATACGTTGCAATAAATCAAGCAGTAAAGTTTGTTTTTCATGAATCTGAGCTTGTTCGTTCAGATGTTGCAGTGAACATCCGCCACAGAGATTATAATGCGGGCAACGGGGTTCCACGCGCGCAGTGGAAGCAGTAGAAATGGATACTAGCTTTCCTTCGTCAAAATCACTTTTCATGCGGGTGTATTGAAATGAAACTTGTTCTCCAGGAAGCGCGCCCTGAATAAAAGTAGTTTTACCATCAACTCGAGCGATGCCTCGACCATCGTGACTAAACTTTTCAATCTCTGCTGTCTTAATTGTTAACGGTAAGCGTTGGCGTCTTTTACTCATTATTTAGTCTCTTAATCATATGAAATAAATCTGGCTAAATATTGTGATAGCTACTAGAAAAATATTAAGAATTTTAGAGTGTGGAAGGATACCACAGGCAATTGCTTCCTGTCATGTCGAAAAGTCACCGATAAAAGATTCTACAATATAAGTAACAGGGTAAAAAAGCTGATGTTTATGACTATTGCTATTATTTCTCATTCAGATTGTTTATTACATAACATGGGACCCTTTCATCCTGAGCAGGCAGCACGTGTCCAAGTTATTGGAAAGCAATTGAAACAGAGTGGCTTATCGCAAATTCTAAAAAATTATCAGGCGCCTTTAGTGAAAGAAAACCACTTATTGGCGGTACATAGTAAAGAGCATATTAACAACCTATTTCATGCCTCCCCTGCGCGAGGAATAATTGACTACGCACCAGATGTTTATATGAATCCATATTCGTTAACTGCAGCTCTGCGTGCTGCTGGTTCAGCTATTTTAGGTGTTGACTTAGTACTCAATCAAGAAGTGAATCAAGCCTTTTGTAATGTGCGCCCGCCTGGACATCATGCTGAAAGAGGAAACGCTATGGGATTTTGCTTTTTTAATAATGTCGCAATTGCAGTATCCTATGCCTTGGAGCACTACCAACTTAAACGCATTGCCATTGTTGATTTTGATGTCCATCATGGCAATGGGATAGAAGATATTTTTCGCAATGATCCGCGCGTTTTATACTGCTCTTCTTTTCAACATCCCTTTTATCCTTTTAGCGGCGCAGATACCAAAAGCTCTCATATAATTAATATTCCTCTTCCTGCCGGTACGGGCAGTCAAGTTTTTCAACAAAAAACTGCAGAATTTTGGTTTGATAAAATAAAAGAATTTAAACCCGAATTAATATTTTTCTCAGCAGGTTTCGACGCCTATATTGACGATGAAATGGCTAACTTGTTACTCACAGAAAATGATTATTTATGGATTACTGAAAATATAAAAAAAATTGCTGATCAATACTGTCATGGTCGTATTGTTTCGGTTTTAGAAGGCGGGTATTCATTGCAAGGTTTAAAATCGTGCGTGATTGCTCATATTCAGGGATTGAATAAAGCCTTTTAGAAATCACCACTATCTCTTTCAAAAGACCCACTAAAATGTTGCTCACATTGCAAGCTGTCGATCCCCGTGAATCGACCACGGGGTTCATTTTAAATAGAAAAAAGGGTTATGAACCTAGCGGTAAGGTTCACTGCCTTACAATGCGCGGCTAGATGCAATTTAAAGAGCTTCATAAATCGCAGCGGCGCCCATACCAGTACCAATACACATGGTGACCATACCATAACGTCCTTTTGTTCGGCGCAGTCCATGAAGCAAAGTTGCCGTGCGGATAGTACCAGTCGCTCCTAAAGGATGACCTAAAGCAATTGCCCCACCTAAAGGATTTACTTTATCTCTTGGCAATCCCAACTCCTTAATAACCGCTAAGGACTGGGCAGCAAAAGCTTCATTAAGTTCTATCCAATCAAGCTGGTCTAAGGTTATCCCCGCTTTTTTCAAGGCTAAAGGAATAGCACTAATAGGCCCAATACCCATGATCTCAGGAGGCACACCCGCAATCGCATAACTCAGTAAACGTCCCATTGGTTGTAAATCATAGTCTTTAAGTGCTTGTTCAGACGCTAATAAAGCGATCCCCGCACCATCACTGGTTTGAGAACTATTACCCGCGGTGACAGTACCCTTTAAAGCAAACACCGGGCGCAAACGTGAAATTACCTCATAGGAGGTATCAGCACGTGGACCCTCGTCCTCAGAAATGATTCTTTTTTTATCGACTACTTCTGAGGTTTGTAAATTGGCATGACGTACCGTAATCTCAACAGGAGTAATTTCCGCTTTAAAATCTCCACGTTGCTGGGCCGCTACTGCACGTCGATGACTTTCTGCTGCGAATTCATCTTGTTGTTCGCGAGTTATTTCCCATTGCTTTGCCACATTCTCCGCAGTAATACCCATTCCATAAGCAATCGCTACATGTTCATCATTAAAAATTTCAGGGTTAGCAGTATATTTATTGCCGCCTAAAGGCACCATTGACATCGATTCAACACCACCGGCTAAAGCAAGTGACATATCGCCTTGGCGAATAGAAGCTGCTGCGGTTGCAATGCTCTGGACACCAGAAGAACAAAAGCGATTGATCGTCATTCCCGGCACTGACTGGGGTAAATCAGCACGCAATAAAGCAATACGCGCCACATTCATTCCCTGTTCTGCTTCAGGCATTGCGCAACCGATGACCACGTCCCCAATCGCTTGCCAATCCACTGTTTGGTTACGATTTCTTAGTGTCCTAATAGTATGTGCCAATAAATCATCCGGCATTGTATTTTTAAATACCCCTCTTGGCGCTTTACCAACAGGAGTACGTAACACATCAACTACGTATACATTTGTCATAGCTAAAATCTCCTATCTTAATTGCGCAATGGTTTGCCAGTTTCTAAAAGATGAGCAATACGAGCTTGTGATAAAGGGTTCGCTGCGAGTGCCATAAATGCTTCTTTTTCTAAATGAAGCATCCATTTCTCATCAACTAACTCACCTTGATTCACTTCGCCACCACAAATAACTCTTGCTATTTGATTGGCAAGATAATAGTCGTGTTGAGAAATAAAGCCACCTTCAAGCCAGTTGACTAATCCGGCTTGCAAGCGCGCATGACCTTCACGACCTGCCACTTTAAATCGAGCTTTTAATGGTGGTTGATAATTAGCAGCTTGCAAGGCTTCTATTTCAGCCAAAGCCGCGTACAAGACTTCATTCGTATGCATTAGCCAAAAATCGGTAGAACGTAAATAACCAAACTGTTTTCCTTCAGCAGCTGATCCTGCAACGGATGCTGTAGCAATCTGCTGGAAATAAGGTTGGATGAAGGCCATTAAATCCGCCTCTTGTGTTTTACCCGCTGCACGCATTGCCATTTCTTTGCAGCCACCACCGGCTGGCAACAGACCTACACCAACTTCGACTAAACCTGGATAAGATTCGAAAGCAGCCACCACAGAATCGCAATGCATCATTAACTCACAACCACCGCCCAACGCACGACCCCGAAGTGCTGCGACTACTGGAATCATTGAGTATTTTAAGCGCATAGCTACTCGTTGAAATTGACTAATCATCTCATCCAAGGCATTCATTTTTTTTGCTTGTATTAATTCAGCCACACCCCGCAAATCAGCTCCAGAACAGAAATTCGATGGATCAGTTTGATAAATAATGAGTCCTTTGCATTCCTTTTCCGCTTTTTCTATGGCTTCATGTAGACCGTCTAACACCGCTTGCCCGATTGTATTTGCCTTCGATTTAAAATTAACTACGGCGACATCGTCTTTAAGATGCCATAAATGAACTCCCTCATTTTCAAATAGAGTTGATTTTGGATGTGAAGTTTCTTTTAATACTCGATCAGGGAAAAATTGGCGATGATAAACTGCTAACGGGCTGCGAGGCTTATATTCGTTTTCTTGAGGTGAATAGGCGCCTTTATTACTGTAAAAACCATCTATTTTATTCAACCAATCAGGTAATTGAGCTTCGCTTAAATTTTCTTTAGAGGCTATCGCTTTATTTATACTTTCCAGCATTTCCGAAAATCCAGCAGTTTGCCAAGTTTCGAAAGGCCCCTGTTGCCATCCAAATCCCCAACGAAGGGCTAAATCAACATCACGCGCATTGTTTGCAATGTCTTGTAAATGATAGGCGCAATAGTGAAATAGATCACGGTAACAAGCGGTGATAAATTTTGCCTGCTTATCGTTAGAGGCCATCAATAATTGCATGCGTTGTATGGGATCTGAGGTTTTCATAATCCCTTTTAATTCCTGACTAACCTCAGCTTTTGCTGGGTGATAATTACCAGACTCAATATCAAATACCTCAATGGCTTTACCATTTTTACGATAAATCCCCTGGCCCGATTTTTGTCCTAAATGCCCTTCTTTAATCAGTCCAACCAGCCATTTTGGTAATTTGAAACTATCATGCCAGGGATCATTTTCTAACTGCTCTTCCATGGTACGAACGACATGTTGCATCGTGTCTAAACCAACAACATCCATGGTTCGGAATGTGGCCGATTTTGGTCGACCTAGCAAAGGACCTGTCAGCGCATCAACCTCATCCAAACCTAATTTCATTTTTTCAGCATGATGTATCGTTGCTAATAAAGAAAAAACACCAATGCGATTGGCAATAAAATTAGGAGTATCTTTGGCACGCACAACCCCTTTTCCGAGTCGGCTAGTTAACCAAGTTTCTAAATGATCTAATAAATGCGGCGCTGTAGAGTCAGCAGGTATTAACTCAGCTAAATGCATATAGCGTGGTGGGTTAAAGAAATGTACGCCGCAGAAATGTTCGCGAAACGTTTCAGGTAATACTGTACTGAGTTGATTAACACTTAAACCAGAAGTATTGCTCACTATAATACAATGCTTGTTCAAATGGGGAGCAATACGACGATATAAATCTTCTTTCCAATCTAAGCGCTCTGCAATGGCTTCGATGACTAAATCACAATCAGCCAAATCATTTAAATTTTGCTCATAGTTTTTAGCTTGCAAAAAAGCAGCTGCCTGTGGTGTTCCTAAAGGCGCAGGTTTTAATTTACCAAGATTAGCAATAGCTTTATCAATCAATGCATCGGGAGAACCTTCTTTCGACGCTAAATCAAACAACAAGGTTTCAATTCCTGCATTCACGCAGTGTGCTGCGATTTGTGCCCCCATAACACCAGCACCAAGAACAGCTACTTTTTTGATATAAAATGGTTCCTGCATGATTCACGTCCTTTGTTGAAATATGGAGTTTAGAGATGTTTTATCTAGAGTAATGCTATTATAACAACGAAGCAACCACATCAGCGGTAAAGCCTTCTCCCACGCAACGAATCTGAACAACGGATAGCATTCTTCACGGGAGAAGGTTGGGGAGATGAAAATCACCATTAGCCTGACGGCAATGGGCCTTCACCCTGGGGGGCGTCACTTTTTTTTTGAACAAAAATAGGTGTTGCTCCAATCAGTAGCTCGATCCGTTCGGGCTGAGTCCTTCGAGAGCCTCAGGATGCTCGGGTGCGCGTAGCGCTGTCTCGAAGCCTTGGTGCAGAGCAACCTTCGAGTGCCTCAGGACAGGCCTTCGAGACGTCGCTGGCTCCTCCTCAGGCTGAACGGTTCAGTAAAACACTGGATTTGGCTCGAAATATTATTCAAAAAAAAGTGAAGATACCTCAAGCTTTCACCCAACCTTCCTAGCATCTGAATCAGGCTCGAATTCCTGGCTTAAGGTCCCCCACCTCAATAGTTAAGACAAATCAAAGCGAATACCCTGAGCCAATGGTAAGGCATTACCCCAGTTGATAGTGTTTGTTTGACGGCGCATATAAGCTTTCCACGAATCCGAGCCTGATTCGCGTCCACCGCCGGTTTCCTTTTCACCACCAAAAGCACCACCAATTTCAGCACCTGAAGTACCGATATTAATGTTAGCAATACCACAGTCACTGCCGAGAGTACTTAAGAAATATTCGGCATTCTTGAGATCCTGGGTAAACATCGCTGAGGATAAACCTTGAGGAACTCCATTTTGCAAAGCAATCGCCTCATCTAGACTGTTATAAGCCATGACATAGAGAATTGGTGCAAATGTTTCTTCTTGCACGATTTCCCAGTCATTTTTTACCTCAGTCACTAAGGTAGGCTGAACAAAATAACCGGGCCGCTTTATTAGCTCACCACCACACACCACTTGCCCACCCGCTTCTTTAATTCGAACAATGGCGTGTTTAAATTGATGGACTGCTTTCTCATCAATCAATGGTCCCATTAGATTTTTACTATCAAGGGGATCACCAATAGTGACTTGCTCGTAAGCATGCTGCAAGCGCTTGATTACTTCAGGATACATAGATTCATGCACAAATAACCGACGGGTAGAAGTACAACGTTGACCTGCAGTTCCCACAGCACCAAACACAATGGCTGGTATTGCTAGATTTAAATCAGCTGATTTATCCAGAATAATCGCATTATTACCACCCAGCTCAAGAATAGTTTTGCCAAGTCGTGTTGCTACTTTAGCAGCAACTTGTTTGCCTATCGCTGTAGAACCCGTAAAGGAAATTAAGGGAATACGGCTATCATCGACCATTGAATTAGCAATTTCATGTGAACTTGGAATAATAAGCGAAAAAATTTCAGGGCAATTGTTTTTTTGTAATACTTTATTGCAAATATGCTGCACAGCAATTGCGCATAAAGGTGTTTTCGCGGAAGGCTTCCATAGCGTCACATTTCCGCAGATCGCGGCAATAAACGCATTCCATGACCAAACAGCAACGGGAAAATTAAATGCTGAGATAACCCCAACAATTCCATAAGGATGCCATTGTTCGTACATCCGATGGTTAGGACGTTCTGAATGCATAGTATTGCCATAGAGCATTCGAGATTGACCCACTGCAAAATCAGCAATATCGATCATTTCTTGAACTTCACCATCGCCTTCTTGTTTTGATTTTCCCATCTCAAGAGAAACTAAACTCCCTAACACATCTTTATGTTCCCGCAATGCATCTCCCATCTGACGAATTATCTCACCACGTTGAGGAGCAGGCACTTTTCGCCAGGCTAAAGCCGCTTTTTGCGCTCTTTCCATTATGTGTTGATAATCTTGCATGGAGCAAGTTGCTACTTCGGCAAGCTTTTCACCATTGGCGGGACTGATTGAAACTAGACGACTAGTATTGTTTTCACTATGCCACCCATGTCCACTAAAAGCTCCGGGATTGATTTCTTGAATATTTAAACGTTTTAATAAATCCATCGGTTTCTCCTAAGCGTAGTGACGGCCGAAGCGATTAGCTAACACATCAGCTAAACGGAAGTTTTCTTGCAAAATAAGACCCTGATATTCATTGGTTTGTCCCATCACGAGATCAACAACTGCACAGACACCCGAGGCAGTACTGACTTGGATAGCTGACCAATAAAGTCCACGAATTTCCTCAGGATATACTTTTTTAACATAGCTCTTTTCTGTTAATTCACCCTGCTTGATACCTTCTACAGTCACATAAACGATAACAATATCTTGGTAAGTTTTAGGAATAGCACGCTCTAGAATACGTTTTAGAGTTCCACGATCTTCATTCAATTTTAAGTCATTCATTAAAAGACGCATTTTTTCACAATGCCCTGGATAACGCATTGTTTTATAATTTAAAGTTTGAACTTTTCCTAAGTAAAGCTCTGAAAGGCTACCTAACCCACCAGAGGTATTAAAAGCCTCGTATTCACAGCCATCGATTTGAATTGTTTCACGGCCTTCTAGAGGTTTGAGAATGATGGGTTTGCCATTTTCTATACCATAGCATGGATTACCATACTCATTTATGACGCCATCTGTTGACCAAGTTAATGAATATTGCAGTGCGTTGTTAGCACGTTGTGGTAAAGCGCCAACACGCAGTTTTGCATGATGGCAGTGCTCAAATTCTTTCATCAAACTATTTGCAGCTATGCTAATGAAACCTGGAGCTAGGCCACATTGAGGTACGAAAGCGGTTTCAGAACCCGCAGCGATCGCTTTAACGGCTTCGGTGACGGATGTATCTTCGGTTAGATCAAAATAGTGCGCTTTAGCGGCTTTTGCGGCTTCAGCTACGTGGATATTAAGGTAGTAAGGAAGACTTGAAATAACAGCAACAATTTTATTTTCGTTTAAATAGGCTTGAGTAGACTCTAGGTCTTTAACATCAAGCGCTACCGTTTTAATTTCAGGCATTGCTTGCAATAAACGGTTAACATCTGTTCCCGAAAACTCTAAATCAGCCAAATGGACTTCATAATCGCCACTATCGGCTAATAAACAAGCGATTAAACTCCCAATTTTTCCTGCGCCAGTGATCATAACGTTGTACATACATTCCTTCTCCATTGTAAAACGAGACGTCATCGTACACCAAAAAATCATTATTTGAATACCCTCCGATGGCTAGGTATTTAATTTTTATTTGTAGTCCTTTATACAATTACAGCGCTTAAAATCCTCTCATCCATTTCTAGGAAAGAATAAAATCAAGGAAGTTCTTTGTAAAAATCTTGACCTTTTCAAGCGAGTACTTTATCGTCCCTTTCATTTATCCAACAAAATTATAATGACTCGAACAAGTACAGTTCAAAAGCTGGCTCTTATTTCAGCAAAAGCTAGAAAATACAACCATCTTTTGCGTGCTTTTCTATCGGGTACGCTTTTAACACTTAGCTTTGCCCCTTTTCATTTTTCGGGTTCTGCGATTTTAGGCCTTGCGCTTTTTTATGCCCAACTGAGTCAGGGTCACAGTCGTTATGCGTTTTTTAACGGACTTTTTTTTGGTTTAGGTTATTTTGGACTTGGCACTTCCTGGGTCTATGTCAGCATCCATGAGTATGGACATCTCAATAGTTTCATTTCAGCATTAATCACCCTCATTTTTTTGCTTTATCTTTCACTATTTCCCGCGCTAATGTCCTTTGTTTATCGAAAATTAGTGAATCAGCAAGCTCCCTGGCTTTCTTGTTTGCTGTTCAGCGTGCTTTGGATTTTATTTGAATTTTTCCGCTCACGCTTTTTAAGTGGATTTCCTTGGCTTCTACTGGGTTTCGGACAATTTGATGCCCCCAGCAAATACCTATTACCCATCATAGGTGTATTTGGCGTTGGATTAGTAACTTGCTTTGCTGCAACCTTATTGACCACCAGTATTCAGCAAATTGGCGCGAAACGTTATATTTATTTAAGCGCTTTTATGGCCCTACTCTTATTACCTAACCTACTCAAATACCACAATTGGGCCAAAGAAAGCACTGAACCATTAACAGTAGGTATCATTCAAGCTAATCTATCCATGAGAGACAAGTGGGATGAAAATCTATTTTGGCAGCTTTTAGAGCGTTATAAACAAGACACTGATAAATTACTTGGGACAAAGCTAATTGTGATGCCAGAATCAGCTATCCCCTTACCGCCAAGTTATGTTGTCGATTTTCTTAATGATCTACATGTCCGAGCTGAACAAGCAGGTAGTGCAATTATGTTAGGAATCCCCCAACCGACAACGGTTGATGAGAATTATTTTTTTAATGCTTTAATTGGATTAGGTCAAGCCAAAGGTTCTTACTTAAAACAACATTTAGTCCCCTTTGGCGAATACATACCCAAACCCTTACAGGCGATTAGCAATTGGCTAGCAATCCCTGACGCTAATTTAAAACCTGGTAAAAGAAATCAAGCGCTGGTTAAAGTGCAAAAACATCCCATAGCGACCCTCATTTGCTATGAATTAGCTTTTGGGGAATTACTACGCCATCAATTACCTAAAGCGGAGTGGATAGTATCGATCAGTGATGATGGATGGTTTGGACACTCTTTAGCCATGTATCAACAATTGCAAATGGCTCAAGTTCGATCGCTTCAAACAGCGCGCTATCAAGTTGTTGCTAATAATGATGGCTTATCTTCGGTGATTAATACACAGGGAGAAATTATCACTTCATTACCGGCATTTACTGCCGGAATTATTAAAGCGGAACTTTTTCCAGCAACTGGTTTAACGCCCTGGGTTTATTTTGGCAACTTACCCATATTGCTATTTTGCGCATTAATTATACTTGTTTATATCGTTTATCGATTTCAGAAACCAAAACTAAACACTTAACCTATTGCTGCCGAGTACAAGAGGGGTTATTCTTACCGCCTTACTGAAATTATCATTATGACTATGGATAACAGCTATATACCACGAGAAATAGAAGAACAAGCGCAACAATATTGGCTTAAAAAACAATCTTTTAATGTCTCTGAAGACTTAAATAAAGAAAAATTTTACTGCTTATCCATGTTCCCTTATCCAAGCGGCACGCTACACATGGGACATGTGCGTAATTACACCTTAGGCGACGTTATTGCTCGTTATCACCGTGCTTTGGGAAAAAATGTCCTACAACCTATTGGCTGGGATGCATTTGGCTTACCTGCTGAAAATGCTGCAATTAAGCATGGCATCCATCCCGCTGAATGGACAAGAAAAAATATTGCCTCCATGAAGGAGCAATTTTTAAGATTGGGTAACGCCTATGACTGGAAACGTGAAATTGCAACTTGCGATGCCGATTATTACCGTTGGGAACAGTGGTTTTTTATTAGACTTTATGAAAAAGGTTTAGTCTACAAGAAAAACGCGGTAGTCAATTGGGACCCTGTCGACCAAACCGTACTTGCCAATGAGCAAGTAGTCGATGGCCGTGGATGGCGCTCTGGTGCTTTAGTTGAGCGACGTGAAATCCCACAATGGTTCATCAAAATTACTTCCTATGCCGACGAGCTTTTAGATGATTTGGATACCCTTGATGAATGGCCAGCTCAAGTCAAGCAAATGCAAAGGAACTGGATTGGGCGTTCTGAAGGATGTGAAATTAGCTTCAAGGTGACTGGCTTTCCTAAACGCTTAAAAATCTATACGACCCGTCCAGACACACTCATGGGAGCAACTTATCTTGCTGTAGCCCCTGATCACCCGCTTGCGAAAGAGGCAGCAAGCCATGACTCCAAAGTACAAGCGTTTATTGATAGCTGCCAAGGTGTACGTATGGCTGAAGCAGACCTCGCTACTATGGAAAAACGCGGCATTGATACAGGCATGAAAGCGATTCATCCTATAACGGAAGAAGAAATACCCGTCTGGATTGCCAATTTTGTTTTGATGCAATATGGTTCTGGTGCAGTAATGTCAGTACCTGCTCATGATCAACGTGATTGGGAATTTGCACAAAAATATAAATTACCATTGAAAAAAGTCATAAAACCCGTCGATGGCAATGTTCATGATTATGCAAAAGATGCTTTTACCGCCGAAGGTGAGCTCATTCATTCAGGCCAATTTGATGGTCTTTCTTCAGCGGATGCGATGAAGGCTATTGCTAGTTATCTCGAAAAGCATGAAGCAGGAAAGCTAACCATTAATTATCGTTTACGTGATTGGGGTGTTTCACGTCAACGTTATTGGGGTACCCCTATTCCCATGATTCACTGTGAAGAATGCGGAATTGTGCCAGTTCCTGAAAAAGATTTACCCGTTACTTTACCAGAAAATATTGAATTTACCGGCAGTGGCTCACCTTTAGCCCACTGCAGCGACTTCGTGCAAACAACCTGCCCCAAATGTGGTCAAGATGCAACGCGAGAAACCGATACTTTTGATACCTTTATCGAATCTTCTTGGTACTATGCTCGCTTCGCATGTAAAGGCCAAGACAACGCTATGCTGGATGACCGTGCTAAATATTGGACACCAGTTGACCAATACATTGGTGGTATTGAACACGCGGTTATGCATCTGCTTTATGCTCGTTTTTTTCATAAATTGATGCGTGATGAAGGCCTTGTTAATTCGGATGAACCGTTTAAAGCCTTACTAACTCAAGGAATGGTTCTTAAAGACGGTCACAAAATGTCTAAGTCTTTGGGAAATGTTGTTGATCCTAATCACCTCATTGACACCTACGGCGCAGATACTGCGCGCTTATTTGTTATGTTTGCTGCACCGCCTGATCAATCTCTAGAGTGGTCTGATACCGCTGTTGAGGGTGCTCATCGCTTTTTGAAACGAATATGGGCCTTTGCTTATCAACACCAACAAACAATTATCGATATTAATGATGCCATTATTGGTGGCAACGGTCATATTGATTGGCAAAACACTGAAAATCGTCTTAAAAAGTCACGCTTGGCTATAAACCAAATTTTGGCACAAGCGAATATTGACTATGAGCGCCATCAATTTAATACGGTTGTTTCCGGATGCATGAAGTTACTTAATGAAATATCGAGTTATGAAATTAAGTCTGAAGAAGATAAATACTTTCTTCACTCAGCAATGAACATATTGCTTCGACTTTTAGCACCAATTACTCCACATATTTGTCATCACCTCTGGCTACAACTAGGTTTTGATAAAATTATTATTGATGCCGGCTGGCCCAAAGTAGATAAAAGCGCCTTAAAAACTGACGAGCTGGATTTTGTTGTGCAAATCAATGGGAAGCTACGAGCGCAATTTACCGCTGATAGCGATACTCCAGAAGACGAGCTCATTGAATTAGCAAAACAACAAGTTCAATCCTTCATTCAAGGAAAAGCAGTTAAGAAAGCAGTGGTGGTCATGCATCGGCAGCTCATTAATTTGGTAGTAGGTTGATGGTAAAACGATATTTAATTGTTATTATTACCCTACTTCTAAGTAGTTGTGGATTTCACTTACGTGGTTTAAATGATATGCCTTCTTGGCTCAATAGTGTGGCTATTGTAATTGAGAATGCCCATCGCGATTTAGGCCCCCTGCTAAAAGAGCACTTAGAAGCGTATAAAATTCGTGTTGTACCTGACCCGACACAAGCAGATTATTTGCTTATTATTAAAGCAGATGGTATCCAACAGCAAATGACAAGTGTTGCAGCTAGTACTGCTCCTCGGCAATATCTACTCATTTACGACGCACAATTTGCGCTTGTTAAAACCAAAGGAGAGGAGATTATTCCCTCTGGACATGTTTTTATCACGCGGCAATTAACAGTTAACAACGACAGAATCTTAGGCTCTAACTTTGAAGAATCGCAAATAAGTTATGAAATGCGTCGCGATGCAGCGATGCAAATCATTAATCGTATAGGACGCGAAACCAAAAAACTTCCTATGAATCACGGAGCTGCAACTAAAAAGAGTTAAAACGTCATTGCAAACCTAGTGAGGCAACCCAAAAAATATCAATCTGGGTTAGATCGCAACGCTCGAAATGATGTAAATCGAAAAGCAAAATCCTGAGGCAATTATGCTCATTAAACAACAAGCATTAGCGTCCATTTTAAAGCAGAAATTAGCAGCAGTTTATATTTTATTTGGCCAAGACCCCTTTCTTTTATCTAGTGCTGCTGAGTCAATTAAATTAGCCTGGCGAACTGTAAATCAAGAGTCTGAAGAAACTGTTTTGCACATGAATAATCCATCCGACTGGGCTTTATTGGATACAGAAGTGAATAGTTATTCTTTATTTTCTGACCATTTTTTAATTGATATTCGCTATGAGAAAAAAACAATCGATGCCCATGCAAAAGAGTTTTTAACTCGTTATCTGCAGGATATTAATCCCTCATGCCTACTGCTTTTACGTGCTCCTAATTTACCCAATAAGCAATTACAATGGTTAATTAATAATGAGCTTGTTCATGCAGTGCAAGCGAATCCTCTCAATGATCTTGCAATAGAACATTGGATTTTTGAGCAATTACAAACTAAAGCATTAAAATTTGTACCGCAAATTCCTTCTTTAATTCACCAATATACTCAAGGCAATATGTATGCCTGTGCTCAAGTTATAGAAAAGCTTGAGTTGGTCGTTGATAAAAACGACTGTCTTACAGTGGAATTTGTGCAAGAACAGTTGGTAGATCAATGCGAGTATCAACTTTTTGAATTAGTGGATGCCTGTTTAACACAGAAACCAGATAAAATTATTCAATTGCTACGTCACGCAGCAAGGAGTAAAGTAGAACCAACTCTTGTTTTATGGATCTTAACTCAAGAAATAAGGCTGCTCATTCAGTTGACTGAAAAAACCATTGATCAAGCACTACCCTTTAATACTGCGTGCAGCCAATTGAAAATATGGCCGCAAAAAGCAAACCTTTATCATGCAGCTTTAAAAAGAACTCAGCTAACCCATTTATTTCAATTACATCGATTTTGTAAAACTATTGATGAACGTATAAAATCAAGCCAAAATAATCAAATCTGGCAGGCATTAGAACAAATTGCCCTCTCCCTTTGTTTAGCTAAACAGGTAGGAAGTTTTGCGTAATCTTATTATATTTGGTGGCACTTTTGATCCCCCGCATAATGGTCATATTAATACAGCCATCAATGTGCAAAATCATTTCAATTTCGAACGCTTTTTATTTCTTCCTTGCAAAACACCGCTATTAAAAAATCAGGCAACCGCCACTCCAATTCAACGAATTGATATGTTGAACCTAGCTTTAACAACTGTAGATAAGACACTCAATTTTCAAATTGATTTATCTGAAATAAATCGAGATACTCCTTCCTACATGGTAGATAGTCTACAACATTTTCGTAAACAATTTGGGGAACAGATTGTTCTGACTCTATTGATGGGCGCGGATGCATTTAGTCAATTGCCCTATTGGCATGCCTGGACAAAACTTTTAACACTCGCAAATATATTAGTCATTAAACGGGCTGGATTTGATGACAAAACTCATTCTGATTTAATTAGAGAATTATTAATAAAGCATGAAACCAAGGATAGTACAGCAATATGTGAGCAAAAATATGGTGCAATCTATCGTTTTGATGCTGGAAACTTCGATTTTTCTTCAACCTGGGTTCGTAAAGAACTTCGTGACAATAAGGACTTGAGTCATTATTTGCCTGAGTCGATTATGCAATATATCAAACAAAATGGCTTATATTCACACTAGCTATTCTAACCATCCGATAATTCATAATCATTTGTATCAAGCAAGCTAGTCGGCATTAGCTTATTCTGTAAATTCTCAATGGGTTTTCTAATATTAATATTCTGCTCATCGAATATTTTTACTTTTTTGATAAAATCTGGCATAGCAGAATATAACCAGTTTACTAAGGGATCAAATTTAGCATAGAGTTGGGAATCACGCGAATATTGATCTACGGGCAGCGAAGTCATTTTTATAACAACCATAATCAATGCAACAATAAATACCCCGCGGACAAACCCAAACGCCAAACCAAGTATACGATCGGTACTACTTAGGCCTGAACGTCTGAGAATAATGCTAAGTAGGCCATTTACAATTGCACCAGCAATGAGAGTAGCAATTAAAATAAAGACAAAAGCAGCGACGGTCCTAGCTGTTTTATCTTGAATATATTTTTGTAACCAAGGGTCTAGACTTTGCGAATAATTATAGGCTAACCAGAATGCCAAAACCCAAATACAAAGCGCAACGAGTTCTTTTACGAACCCTCGAATCATTCCTGTTAGCATTGACAAGCCAACTATTGCAATAATGGCTATATCGACCCAATGCAACATTTTAACTATCCCTGATCCGTAGACACGATAAAGCCTCTAATTTGAACAGCACTCGCTAATTTCTTTTGTAACAACTGCGCTTGTTCTCGCTTTTGTATTTGTCCTACTACGACTTTATATACAATTCCTTCGCTTGTTTTTACTTTGTTATAGGTTGCCTTATATCCTTTGCCTCTCAATTTTGAGATTAGAGAATCAGCATTACGTAATCGAGTGAACGTCGCTAGCTGCACAGCATATTTCCCCTTAACAGGAAATGCATTTTTCGCAGTTTTTTTAATGGCAGGTTTGCTTATAGGTTTTGGCTTCACCACTGATAATTTCGGTTTTGTAATTGATTTTACTACAGGTTTTACAGGCTTATTATTGTTTTTAGCAACGACTTTCACTTTCGGTTTAATCTTGAGAGGAAAAGTTTCTGCTTTGGCAATTTTATGAACGACTGCCACATTAGTCCTATTGATCTGTGCAGCTGCTGTTTTTTCCATTACATCTGGCATATCTTCTCTTGCTAAGTTTTCGACTTGTAGTGAGTCTCGGTCTTGTGCAAAATTCTGATCAACAGATTCTACTGTACGATGATTAACTTCTTTCATTTGACTAAGAGATTCAGCTTTGGCAAGGGCTGGAGCAGGTTGCTCTTCAGCGACCTCTGGCAGCTCAACATGAGCAACCTTCACATTCTCAAACATTGCGTTTTTTTCGGTCATAGCAACATCTGGTTGCAGCGGCTTTGGAGGTAATTCGACGGAAACACTCATATTACCATCAATGCGCTGATTTGATTTCTTCATAATAGCAGGTGCAAAAATAGCCGCTATAGATAAGATAACAGCAAGACCTATAAGCCGGTGCTTAACCCGCTCATCAATCACTAGTTTCATCATATCTCCTCGGATTTGTGGGTTATATTGACAGCTAGTCTCTTATTCCTACTTTTCAATACCAGATGTAAAAAGCCGGAAATGAGCAGCTTAGGCTTTTACCTAACTACTTGTCAACTCAACCGCACCATTATAAACGTAATAGATCCCCCCGACTACCAAACGGGTTAATTTGATTCAATTTGGATTGAAATAGTACCATTAAACGCGTAGACCTAGCCTTGTTTTTCAGTGGTTACGTTTTGAAGTAAAGGCCTGCATAACCATACCCACTGTAACAAACGAACCATAAACTACCATTAAATCCCCTTCATTTGCTCTACTACAAGCGGATTGATAAGCAGAGATTGGATCATCGTGACAGAGTAAGTCCTCCTCCCCAATCAGACTCATGGCTTTATTGAGCTGTTCTCTTGATGCTGCCCGTTTACCTGTCAGCAAGGCCGGATACCAATAATCAACAACATTTTTTAAAGGGGCAACTATCCCGGAAATATTTTTATCCTTAAGTGCTGAAAAGACTGCATGAACAGTCTTTTTGGGATGGTAGTTTTTAATAAACTCAGCCAAATACTCCGCCGCTTGCGGATTATGAGAGACATCAAATAAAATTGTAACACCCTCTTTTTGCTTTAATTCCAATCGACCCGCTAAAGATACTTTTTCAATAGCTTCTTTTAGATGAGGATAATTCAACGGTAATTCTGTTTTTAAAAGCAAGCTAGCGATCATCGCGGCAGCAACTGAATTAGAATGAAGCTTAGGTTGCGGGAAGACAAGATATTCACCTTGAAATTTAAGTTCAAAATTACCATTATTAAGTCGATGATGGTAATCACGCTCAGCTAAATACATCGAAGCACTAAGTGCTAATCCATGATTAACTATGCTTTCGGGTGGGTTCGTATCAGCAAATATAAAAGGTTTATTCACTCTCAGAATACCTGCTTTTTCCAAACCAATTTCTTCCCTTGTATTTCCTAAGAATTCTTGATGATCTAAATCGATGGTTGTAATAATAGCTAAGTCAGAAGCAATAATATTTGTCGCATCTAATCGTCCACCAAGACCCACTTCAAGAATGATGAGATCTAATTGCTGCCGCTTAAAATGCCATAAAGCAGCCAAAGTCGCCATTTCAAAATAGCTAAGATGGATATCCCCCCGCCCCTTCTCTATTGCCATAAATGCTAAACATAAGAGCTCATCACTAATCGGCTGTTGATTAACGCGAATACGTTCATTAAAAACGAGTAAATGCGGTGAGGTATAGCTAGCAACCCGATAGCCCGCCGCTAAATATATCGCCTCAAGCATAGCCACGGTAGAACCCTTCCCATTTGTTCCCGCGACTGTGATGATTTTAGCTTGAGGATTGGTCAAAGAAAGTGATTCAGCGACCTGATGAATCCGAGATAAACCTAGTTGAATCTCTTGCGAATGGCGATTTTCTAAAAAATCTAACCATTCTCTAAGAGTAAAATCTTTATACGGCTTCATTGCTCAAATCACGATGAGATAATTTTGCAATTATCTCTGCGACCGTTGATTGCAGTGCTTTTCGTTCAACAACCATATCAATATGACCGTGTTCCAGCAAAAACTCACTTCGTTGAAACCCTTCAGGCAAGGTCTGTCTCACAGTTTGCTCAATCACTCGTGGTCCTGCGAAGCCAATTAATGCATTTGGTTCAGCAATAATAATATCTCCGAGACTTGCAAAACTCGCTGAAACGCCGCCCATAGTAGGATCGGTTAGCACAACTATAAAAGGTAATCCTGTCTCTCCGAATTTAGAAAGAGCTGCTGCAGTTTTGGCCATTTGCATTAATGAGAATAAGCCCTCTTGCATTCTTGCACCACCGCTGGCTGTAAAACAGATATAAGCACGTTTTTCGGCAGTCGCAACATTAATTGCTCTAACAAATTTTTCACCAACGGTGGCTCCCATGGAACCGCCCATAAAATTAAATTCAAAGGCAGAGACTACAACAGGTTGGTGCTTTAAATTGCCTTTTACGACAATTAATGCTTCTTTTTCTCCAGTTGCTTTTTGCGCTTGGCTGATACGATCTTTATATTTCTTAGAATCTTTAAATTTTAATCGATCGATAGGCTCTAAATTTCCCGCAATTTCCTCCTGGCCTGTCTCATCCAAAAACTGTTCAATACGTTCTCGAGCAGATAAACGGTGATGATGATTACAGTTAGGACATACCGATAAGTTTTTTACTAGTTCGCTGCGATATAGTACAGAGCCACATCCTATACATTTTACCCAAAGCCCTTCAGGAACCCCTTTTTTCTGAGAAGTTGCTGTTCTAATTCGTGAAGGTAGTAATTTTTTTAACCAACTCATACAAAGATCCATTAATCTTAATGTCGAATAGTATAACCTGAAATTCTTTTTAGAGCTTGTATTTCTTGGAGTGAATAAGCTGAATTTCACATCAATCCAAAACTTGACTGGAGACATTTTATTCTCTCATTTTAGATTTTAACTCATAAATGGTGCCAACTTTGATTTTTTTAATAAGATTGTCATTCATCAAGACTAACAAATGACATATTTTGCACACCATGCTCTTTATATGCCTCGGATTTCATTCACTTTTTTTAATAAAAACAGCAATTAACCCTAAAGTTTTTTCCTCTTCTACCGATAACCTTTTTGGGTGCGATAAATTCATAGATAAATTTATCGATAACAAGGGAAATCCCAAATCCTAGGGATTTAGGTCGAGGAGAATTCAGTCATGACTGAAGTGATTAATACCAATGTGATGTCGCTCAATGCTCAACGCAATTTGACCGCTTCACAAAAAATGATGCAAACAGCGATCCAGAGACTTTCTTCGGGTTTAAGAATCAATAGCGCTAAAGATGATGCGGCAGGTATGGCTATTTCCGAAGGTATGACTGCTCAAATAAGAGGTATGGATCAAGCAATTCGAAACGCGAATGATGGTATCTCCTTATCGCAAACTGCTGAAGGGGCAATGCAAGAAACAACTAGCATTTTACAACGTATGCGTGAGCTTGCATTACAATCAGCTAACTCAACAAATAACTCAGATGACCGTCAAGCGATTCAACAAGAAATCACTCAGTTACAAGCTGAATTGGATAGAAACGCCCAAAATACTCAGTTTAATGGTCAACGTATTTTGGATGGCTCATTCCAAAACGCTAGTTTCCAAGTGGGAGCAAATGCTAACCAAACAATTACCTTTTCGATTGGAAGCATTATGTCTTCAGCAATTGGAGGGATTGCGAGTCAAACAGGTACTGCGGTAGGTGCTGCGGCTGCAACGGATATAACCATCAGTCTCGGCGGTGGTGCTGCGGTAGCCATTAACTCAAGTGCTGGATTTGTCGGTTCTAATGCTAGCCAAGATGCGACTTCTGCTTACGCTAAAGCAGCTGCTATTAATGGTGCTGGTATAGCTGGACTTCAAGTGACAGCCTCTACTTCAGGTACTCAAACGGTAGGCGCTATCGGTGGTACTGCGAGTGACACTTATAACCTAACTCTTAATGGCGTGGCAGTATTTACTAACACTGACGTTTCTACTGCATTGAGCAACACTCAATTGCGCGATGGTATCAATAGCGTAAGTAGTCAAACTGGTGTTGTTGCCAGTCTGAATGGTGGAGATATCACTCTTACTGCTAATGATGGACGCAACATTACTGTCACTGAAAGTGGTACCGGCTTTACAGCAGGTACTGACGGATTGACAGTCACTGGCGGCCCATTCGCTGCTGTATTGCGTGGGGAACTATCAATTAGCGCAGTAAACTCAATCGCTATTGGTGGAACTGTAGCTAACATCGGCTTATCTGCAGCAATTGCGAAAGACACCTTGGGTGTTAATACCATTGACGTAACGACAGAAGCTGGAGCACAGTCAGCTCTTTTGCGAATTGACTCTGCATTAACTTCTGTAAACTCGAACCGCGCTGCGATGGGTGCGTTGCAAAACCGCTTCGATTTAACCATTGCAAACTTGCAAAACGTAGAAGAAAACCTTTCAGCAGCACGAAGTCGAATTCAGGATGCAGACTTCGCTGCAGAGACCTCAAACTTAACGAAAGGTCAAATTTTACAACAAGCAGGTACAGCAATGCTTGCCCAAGCAAACAGCCTGCCTCAATCTGTGCTGAAGTTACTCGGATAATCAATAATCTAAAACATCATGCAGGTTTCTCTGCATGATGTTTTTATGCCCATTGCTTCTTAGGGTATAAGGAGATGCATGATGAATGTTGACTTACCAACAATACTTAACTCTTCTCTTTTAGGCTCAACAAAAACCATGGAAGGTACTACAACTTTTAATAATACAACCCCTCCAACAACTACAGCTGATTCAGAAGAGGCCCTGCAAACAACGCTTAATGAAGCAAGTCGATTATTACAAATAGTCACTACAAAATTATCTGGAGCAGTGATACGTAAGGTATCTCCCAGTGAATACGCACAACTTATCGCTTTGTTGGATCAGATAATTCGTGATTCAGTCGATGAGCAAGTTTGACTGGCACAATTTTTGCTTTTAGTAATTTTTTTTAAATTTGGTAAAAGATAAGGAAATCGAGCGTGCCCAGTATATCATCTGCAGGAATTGGATCAGGTCTTGATGTTAAAGCAATAGTGGAGGCTTTAGTTAAGGCAGAAATTACTCCTAATAAAAATAGACTAGATCGACAAGAAGCAAGTTTGAGTACTCAACTATCTGCTTTGGGTCAAGTTAATAGCGCTTTAGCAAAATTACAGGCTACTATGCTGAAATTTTCTGATCTTAGTCAGTTTCAGACCTTAACAACCACAATAAGTAATACAACAGCCCTTGGTGCATCTGTGAACAATAGTGAAGCGATAGCAGGTAATTATCAAATTCAAATTCAACAGCTTGCAACTCAGCAAAGTTTAGCCTCTGCTCCCTTCCCTAGCTCTACCTCAACAGTAGGAAGCGGAACAATAACGATTAATTTTGGATCCTATAGTAATAACAACACTGTCTTTACCGCAAATCCTAATCAACCACCGTTAACGCTTAATATTATTCCTGGGCAAGATAGTTTACTCGCTATACAAGATGCGATTAACAGCAGTGCTTCTGGAGTACAAGCAGCTATTGTGCAGGATAATTCAGGCACCAGACTGACTTTGATGAGTACTAACACAGGTACTGCATCAGCCATGCAAATTTCTGTCGTAGACAATGATGGGAATAATAGTGATCTCTCTGGGCTTTCAGCTCTTGCTTATGATCCAACACAGGGGGTCAATTCGCTTTCCCAAACAATCGCAGCCAATGATAGCTTAGTGTACATTAATGGTTTGCTATTAACACAAAGTTCTAACCAGCTACAAAATGCTATTCAAGGCGTGACACTTAATCTTTTACAAGCTCAACCAGGCGTCACTGTTAATATGACAGTGGCCAATAATCCAGCTCAAACTACCGCAATAGTTAATGAATTTATTCAACAATATAATGACACAATGACGACTTTGAATTCATTGACTAGTTACAACAAAGAAACTAAAAAAGGAAGTTCTTTGCAAAGTGATGCGGGTATACGAGCTTTAAAATTCAACTTGGCAAATCTAGTAAGTCGACCTATCGATAATTTGCAAGGCCCAATAAAAAGTCTTGTCGATTTTGGTATAAAAACAGATTTAAAAGGTTTACTCAGCATGGATAGTGATCTTTATAATAACGCTCTAGCTAGCTATCCACAGGCGATAGGCAATTTTTTTGCTAAATCCGCTACCGCAACCGATCCCAACATACACGTTAAATCCCTTGGCATTGATGTGCAAGCCGGTCTTTATGATTTAGTGATTAACAGTTTTATTCCAGGAAATACTTTGACGGGGACTCTAGGAGGAGTGAACGCTGTTTCTCCTGACGGTATTACTTTAGAAGGAACTGGGCCATTTGGGGAGCTTAGGCTTGAAGTTTTAGGTGGCGGTGTAGGCGACCGTGGGTATATTAATATTACTGATGGGTTAGCGGTACAATTCACTAACCTTCTATCAACCTATCTCGGCGACGAAGGCGATCTTTCTGCAAGAACTGAGCTGATCAAGGACAGTTTAAAAGATATTGACCAACAACGTGAGCAGCTAGGATTCAGAGCCATCTCTCTTGCTACGCGCTACACCAAGCAATTCACCGCTTTAGATACCCTATTGTCGCGAATGCAAAGTACCAGTCAATTTTTAACACAGCAATTGGCCAATCTGCCCCAAATCAATCAAAAAAGGAATTAGACCATGAAAAACCCTTATACCCAGGCCCATGAACATTACAAATCCATTGAATTACAAACTCGTGTTGAGTCTGCTACTCCCCACGAATTAATTCATTTATTACTGCAAGGTGCCCGCTCTCACATCGCCACAGCTCAAGGAAATATTCAGAGACAAGAGATTAGCGAAAAAGGTGCGCACATTAGCAAAGCCATTAGTATTATAGAAGGCTTAAAAGTCAGTCTAGATCATGAGAAAGGGGGCGAAATTGCCAACAACTTAGAAAAATTGTACGACTATATCCAACAAATTCTCTTGAAAGCAAATCTTCATAATGACCTTGAATTGTTGATTCAAGCGAATTTATTACTTGCAGATATTCATCAAGCTTGGCAAGGAATTAAGTTAGAAAATGCATAGGACTCCAGCAACTAGGCTTGCTTACGCGATGGACCCGATTCAACTCAGAAGTGGACCTAGAAACAAGTTGGGCCAAGGCCTGGGGGATCTTCACTTTTGAGGTTTTGCTCCAATCAGTACTCGCTCTTCGGGCTGAATGGTTCAGTAATACCCTGGTTTTGGCTCGAAGTATTATTCAAAAAAAAGTGAAGATACCTCAGGGCCAAGGCCCTACCAAAAGAACGAATTCCAAAATGGAATGTGACTCGGAAAATAATTCGTTTTGATGTGACCTTGTTTTGTGGCCAAATTGCATCCATTTAGTTTGTTATAGAGGCACACTGTTGTGAGAGAGAAAGAACCGTTAGATAAACAACCAACAAACCAGTTACCTGTCAG
>NZ_LNXY01000007.1 GCF_001467585.1 Legionella drozanskii LLAP-1 | reverse complement strand
TCCTCTTAAAGAGCCTCTTCTTGATAATGATTTAGGACTTGATGAAGCCATGGAAGCCGAAATTGAAGCGCCTTTTGAAACAACCTATGCTCAACATATAAAACCTGTCCAAGAAAAAGCAAAAGAAGGCCAACTTCTTGTTCTAGTTGTCGAAGATAACGCCATTGCTCAAACCGTAGCTAAAGCACTGCTTAAACAATTAACTTGTGAAGCCCATATTGCAGAAACAGGGAGAAAGGCAGTCGACCTATGGCGAATCAACCATTACGATCTCATTT
>NZ_LNXY01000006.1:82349-91426 GCF_001467585.1 Legionella drozanskii LLAP-1 | reverse complement strand
TTGCATTCACCTATTGCTATGGATGAAGGATTGCGTTTTGCGATTCGCGAAGGTGGCCGCACCGTTGGTGCTGGTGTTGTAGCAAAGATCATTGAATAAATGGTCGGCGGTGTGAAGTTGATAAACTTCACACCTAAGTACGTTTAGGCCAGTAGCTCAATTGGCAGAGCGGCGGTCTCCAAAACCGCAGGTTGGGGGTTCGATTCCCTCCTGGCCTGCCAACTACTAGATAATTATGAAAAATTCAAATGATTCCAAAATGAACTTTAAAGATATTTCACTGTGGATTGCAGTACTGCTGATCACGGTTTTAGCTTTTTTTGGGACTTACTACTATAATTTCTCAGGGCCTATAAAGGCTCTTATCTGGATTGGTTGGTTTGTATTAGTTGCAGTATTAGGATTTTTTACTACTCAAGGCAAAAAAGTTTTTGAGTTTGCAAAAGAAGCAAAAATAGAATTGCAAAAAGTGGTTTGGCCAACACGCCAAGAAACCATTCAAACCACATCAATAGTTATGGCTATGGTCACGATTACCGGATTTGTTCTTTGGGGAATCGATTCTGGTATGATGTGGATAATCGCTAAATTAACACGTTTAGGTTGATATTACGGTGGAAGAGCAAAAAACTAAGCAATGGTACGTCGTTCACGCTTATTCTGGGTATGAAAATTTTGTTATGCGTGAAATTAAGTCGCGTGCAGAGCACCATCACTTAGAAGAAAGAATTGGAGAAGTAGTCGTTCCATCTGAGGAAGTTGTAGAAATGCGTGCTGGACAAAAGCGGAAAAGTACTCGAAAATTTTTCCCCGGCTATGTCCTTGTGAATATGGTTATGGATGATGAAACATGGCATATGATCCGTGCAATTCCTCGAGTTTTAGGTTTTATTGGTGGTACTAGTCAAACCCCAACGCCCATTTCAGACAAAGAAGCTCAAGCAATATTACAACGAGTTGAAGATGGGGTAACTAAACCAAAACCAAAAACCCTCTTCGAACCAGGTGAAGTTGTTCGTGTTAAAGACGGCCCATTTGTCGACTTCAATGGTGTTGTTGAAGAAGTCAACTACGAGAAGAGTAGACTTAGAGTGGCAGTACTTATTTTTGGCCGCTCTACACCTGTTGAACTTGAATTCAGTCAAGTTGAAAAATCTTAGTAGTTTATGTGTAACCGGGGAGCTCTATTAGCCCCTGGATTTTACCTTTGGTAAATCCAATGGCGAAAAAGCGATATAACCCATAAGGAGTAAATTATGGCTAAAAAAGTAGAAGCATATATAAAGCTACAAATTCCAGCTGGTAAAGCTAATCCAAGTCCACCTGTTGGGCCTGCCTTGGGTCAGCGTGGTGTTAACATCATGGAGTTTTGTAAGGCATTTAATGCTGCGACACAAAATTTGGAACAGGGGTTAGCTACACCAGTAGTTATTACTGTCTATTCTGATCGTAGTTTTACGTTTATTACTAAAACACCTCCTGCATCAGTTTTACTTAAGAAAGCTGCAGGTATTCAAAGTGGTAGTGGTACTCCCAATACGAAGAAAGTCGCTAAACTCACTCGTGCTCAGCTTGAAGAAATCGCCAAAATCAAAGAACCTGATCTTACAGCAGGAAGTTTGGCGGCAGCAGTTCGCAGTATTGCGGGAACTGCAAGAAGTATGGGTATCGAGGTTGAAGATTTGGAATAAGGGGAAGTATCATGGCTAAGCTAAGTAAAAAGCAACAAAAAATTCGTGAGAAGATTAAGCCTAATCACTTATATAGCGCAACAGATGCTATAGTGATTTTAAAAGAATTTACTAGTTCAAAATTCAGAGAAAGTGTTGACATTGCTGTTAACCTAGGTGTGGATCCACGTAAGTCAGACCAAGTGGTACGTACTTCAACTAATCTGCCAAAAGGAACTGGTAAAACAGTAAGAGTTGCAGTATTTGCTCAAGGTGATAATGCAACTAAAGCGAAAAATGCAGGTGCAGATATAGTCGGTTTCGAAGACCTAGCTGAACAAATTAAAGCAGGCGAAATGAATTTTGACGTTGTAATTGCAACCCCAGATGCTATGCGTATAGTTGGACAATTAGGACAGATCTTAGGCCCACGTGGATTAATGCCGAACCCAAAAGTTGGTACTGTCACAACTAACGTTGAGGCAGCTGTATCTGATGCTAAATCAGGTCAAGTTCGTTATCGAACTGATAAAAATGGTATTATCCATTGTACAGTTGGTAAAGCAGATTTTTCTACGGAAGATTTATTAGAAAATATCGCTGCGTTAATGATCGATCTGAAAAAAGCAAAACCAGCTTCATCCAAAGGCATATATTTCAAGAAAATTTCGTTATCAACAACAATGGGACCTGGATTGCCTATTGATATTGCTACAATACCCGTGTAACATATATCGCCCTTTAAACCGCTTTCACGGCATAGACTTGGTTCGATGCCGTCGAAGACCGCAGGTGCATTATGCTTAATACCCTGCGCAGACGGTGAACCGGCTCCGGGATCTCTCAGAGACGGCCACCATAACTGTCAAATCTTTTATAGATTTGCACAACTTAGGAGGTCAGTAACGTGACGTTAACTTTAGCTGCAAAAAAAGCCGTTGTTGAGGAAGTGACAGCAGTTGCTTCTAAGGCTATTTCGGCAGTCGTTGCTGATTATCGTGGTTTAACTGTTAATCAAATGACTCAATTAAGAAGTGCCGCTCGTAAAGCAGGTGTTTATTTACGAGTTGTACCAAACACATTGACTCGCAGAGCTTTTGAAGGCACTGATTTTGCCTGCTTGAGCGATAAGTTAGTTGGTCCTTTATTTATTGCGCTATCTATGGAAGCCCCTAGCGATGCCGCAAGAATGTTAAAAGACTTTACTAAGACATTTGATAAGCTTGAAATCAAAGCATTGTCTGTTAGTGGAAAAGCTTACGAAGCTGACCAACTTGAGGCTATTGCTAGCTTGCCAACACGTGATGAAGCATTAGCTAAATTAATGTTTGTGATGAAAGCGCCAGTTGAGAAATTTGTTCGTACACTTGCAGAACCTCATGCCAAATTGGTTAGGACGGTGGCTGCAATAAAGGACACAAAGTAACAACAACCACATAATCTTTTTTTAATTTTTAATCTAGGAGCTAGAAATGGCTGTATCTAAAAATGAGATCCTTGAGACAATTTCTAACATGACCGTTATGGAAGTGGTAGAACTTATTGAAGCAATGGAAGAAAAATTCAATGTTTCAGCTGCCGCTGCTGCTGTTGCTGTTGCTGCACCCGCTGCTGGTGGAGCTGCTGCTGCTGAAGAACAAACTGAGTTTGACGTAGTAATGACTAGCTTTGGTGCAAACAAAGTTGGCGTTATTAAAGCAATTCGTGAAATTACTGGTTTAGGCTTAAAAGAAGCTAAAGATCTAGTAGAAGGTGCTCCTGCAACTGTAAAAGAAGGTGTATCTAAAGACGAAGCTGCTGACATCAAGAAGAAACTTGAAGAAGCAGGCGCTGCTGTCGAAGTTAAGTAATACTGTTGTTTGTGTGTTTAAAGACCCAGCCATGGTCACATGGCTGGGTTTGTGTGTTTGATGTCATCAATAATTTTACAGAGGAATCACCATGGCAATTGCAGAAGCTAAACCTCATCAATACTCGCATGCTGAGAAAAAACGATTTCGCAAAAGCTTTGGTAGGCAAGCAGATAAAATGGCAATTCCAAACCTGCTTGAAATCCAGCTAAAATCATATCGAGATTTTTTACAAACAGATCCTAAGGGTAATGAACAGCAAAAAACAGGTCTACATGCTGCATTCTCATCTGTTTTCCCAATTGAAAGTTTTTCTGGTAACGCTAGACTTGAATACGTTAGTTATAAGCTAGGCGAACCAGCATTTGACGTGCGTGAATGTAAATTACGCGGTTTAACTTATTCCGCCCCTTTGCGCGTCAAGATTAGATTAGTTGTTTTTGATAAAGATGCTGCTGGTGAACCTAAACCAATCAAAGATATTCGCGAACAAGATGTTTTCATGGGTGAAATTCCCTTAATGACTGATGTAGGTACCTTTGTTGTTAATGGTACTGAGCGCGTAGTTGTATCCCAGTTGCACCGTTCCCCAGGCGTTATATTCGAACATGATCGAGGTAAAACACATTCCTCCGGTAAATTGCTGTATTCAGCACGTATTATTCCTTACCGTGGTTCATGGTTAGATTTTGAATTTGATCCTAAAGATTGCGTATTTGTGCGTATTGATCGCAGACGTAAGCTTCCAGTGAGTATTTTATTACGATCACTAGGCTATGAAACCGAAAATATTCTTGCAGAGTTTTTTGAATCAACTACTTGCCAATTAAGAAACGGTGAGTTTCATATTAATCTTGTACCTTCTCGCTTACGTGGTGAAATTGCCTCCTTTGATATCGTTGTTCCTGAGACAGGCGAATTAATCGTCGAACAAGGTCGTCGTATAACAGCTCGCCATATCAAGCAAATGGAAAAGAGCAATATGCAAGATCTCGTGGTACCACGTGATTATTTAATAGGTAAGATTTTAGCAAAACATATTATCAATACAGAGACAGGGGAAGTGCTTGCTCAAGCTAATGATGAAGTATCTGCAGAAATACTTGATCAACTAGCTGATAACGGCATTCTCAGTTTTGACATGATTTATACCAACGATTTGGATCATGGTTCTTATATTTCTGATACTTTAAAAATTGATCCTACTGCGAGTCAACTTGAAGCGTTGGTTGAAATTTATCGTATGATGCGACCTGGCGAACCACCTACAAAAGAAGCCGCAGAAACTTTATTTAGGAATCTATTTTTTGCTGAAGAGCGCTATGATTTATCTGCAGTCGGACGAATGAAATTCAATCGTCGAGTAGGTCGTAAAGAAGATACAGGTCCTGGTACCTTAGTTAAAGAAGATATTCTTGCTGTTATCAAAACACTTATCGATATCCGTAATGGTATCGGCATGGTTGATGATATTGATCACCTTGGTAATCGACGCGTCAGATCAGTTGGTGAGATGGCTGAAAACCAATTCCGAGTTGGATTGGTACGAGTTGAGAGAGCTGTGAAAGAGCGTTTAAGTCTTGTAGAGTCTGAAAATTTGATGCCTCAAGATTTAATTAACGCAAAACCAGTTTCCGCAGCTGTAAAAGAATTTTTCGGATCTAGCCAGCTATCTCAGTTTATGGACCAGGTTAACCCACTCTCCGGGGTAACTCACAAACGCCGCGTTTCGGCGCTTGGTCCAGGTGGTTTAACTCGTGAGCGAGCTGGCTTTGAAGTCCGTGACGTTCATACTACCCACTATGGTCGTGTTTGTCCTATTGAAACGCCTGAAGGACCAAACATTGGATTAATTAACTCATTATCGGTTTACGCTAGAACTAACGATTATGGATTTATTGAAACACCTTGTCGTAAAGTTATCGATGGAAGAGTAACTGACGATATTGAATATCTTTCAGCTATTGAAGAGGTTGATCAATATATCGCGCAATCAAGCGTAGCAGTTGACGAAAACGGTAATATTCTTGCGGATCTGGTACCTTGCCGACATCAAAATGAGTTTTCTCTTACTACCCCCGATAAGATTAACTATATGGATGTGTCAGCAAAGCAGATCGTTTCTGTAGCAGCGTCACTTATACCATTCTTAGAGCATGATGATGCGAACCGTGCCTTGATGGGTTCGAACATGCAACGTCAGGCAGTACCTACCTTGCGCTCAGAAAAGCCATTAGTAGGAACAGGAATGGAGCGTACTGTAGCTTCAGACTCAGGGGTTTCTGTCGTGGCAAAACGTAGCGGTATTATAGATTTAGTTGATGCTTCTCGTATCGTTGTTCGCGTCAATGATGATGAAACAACCGCAGGGGAAACAGGGGTTGATATTTATAACCTTACTAAATACTTCCGCTCTAACCAAGATACTTGTATTAATCAAAGACCAATTGTTTCTACCGGAGATCGCATCCAACGTGGTGATGTACTTGCAGATGGTCCTTGTACAGATATGGGTGAGTTAGCATTAGGGCAAAACTTGTTAGTTGCCTTCATGCCTTGGAATGGTTACAACTTTGAGGACTCCATTCTTATCTCTGAACGCATTGTACAAGAAGATAGATTTACAACAATTCATATTGAAGAATTAACTTGTATCGCTAGAGACACCAAATTGGGCACAGAAGAAATCACTGCAGATATTCCTAATGTCGGTGAATCAGCTTTAGCCAATTTGGATGAGTCAGGTGTGGTTTACATTGGTGCTGAAGTATCGGCTGGTGATATTTTAGTTGGCAAAGTAACACCGAAAGGTGAAACGCAACTTACTCCAGAAGAGAAATTGCTGAGAGCAATTTTTGGTGAAAAGGCTTCTGATGTTAAAGATTCTTCGCTACGAGTTCCGTCTGGAATGAATGGTACAGTTATTGACGTACAAGTATTCACTCGTGATGGTCTTGAAAAGGATCAGCGAGCTAAAAGTATCGAAGAAGAACATCTTGCTCGAGTTCGAAAAGATTTAATTGATGAGCGCCGTATCCGTGAAGAAGATATTTATCATCGTGTACATAATCTTTTATTGAATAAAGCTGCTACTGGCGGTCCAAGTAGTATTAAACCAGGTACAAAAATAACTGATGCCTACCTTGAAAAAGTGGATAGAGAAAAATGGTTTGATATTCGTGTTGACGATGACGTAATAAGTCAGCAATTAGAGCAATTGTCTAAGCAGTTAGAATTGCTAGGCAAAGAAATGGAGAAACGCTTCAACGATAGTCGTAAGAAGATCATTCAAGGTGATGATTTAGCACCGGGCGTGTTGAAGATCGTTAAAGTGTATCTTGCTGTTAAACGTAGAATTCAGCCTGGGGATAAAATGGCTGGACGTCACGGTAATAAAGGGGTTATTTCAATAGTTGTTCCGGTAGAAGATATGCCACACATGGAAGATGGTACAGCAGTAGACATCGTGCTGAATCCATTGGGCGTACCTTCGCGAATGAATATCGGACAGGTATTAGAGACTCACCTAGGCTTAGCAGCAAAAGGATTAGGCCACAGAATAGCCGATCTTTTAGACAGCAAGCGTGAAATATCCGAAGTGAAGGAATTCCTTAACAAGATTTATAATCATGACGGACAGGAGCGTGTGAAACTAGAAAGTTTGGATGATAACGAGCTTTTAATTTTAGCTAACAATTTGCGTGCGGGTGTTCCTATGGCTACACCTGTTTTTGACGGAGCAAGTGAAGCTGAGATTAAGTCGATGTTAGTGTTAGCTGGCATGCGACCAGATGGTAAAACCATTCTGTACGATGGAAGAACAGGTAAGCAGTTTGATAATCCTGTAACTGTAGGGTACATGTATATGCTTAAACTAAATCACTTAGTTGATGATAAGATGCATGCTCGCTCCACTGGTTCCTATAGCTTAGTAACTCAACAACCACTTGGTGGTAAGGCGCAGTTCGGTGGTCAGCGCTTCGGAGAGATGGAAGTATGGGCTCTAGAAGCTTATGGTGCTGCCTATACGTTGCAAGAAATGTTAACGGTTAAATCAGATGATGTCGGAGGACGAACAAAGATATATAAAAATATCGTTGATGGGGATCATCGAATGGATCCTGGTATGCCTGAATCTTTCAACGTATTACTGAAAGAGATAAGAGCATTAGGTATTGATATCGAACTGGATCATGACTAAACGTTCAGCGATAAATTTCTGACTAATTTTTTGGAGGCATAGACTTGGCTAATCTAAGCAACGACCCAATGAGAAAAGCGCCTATAATGAGTGATTTGCTGGGGATCCTCAAACAACAAGGTCAAAGTGAAGAATTTGACGCGATTAAAATAGCGCTCGCTTCACCTGATTTAATTCGTTCATGGTCTTATGGTGAGGTTAAAAAACCAGAAACTATTAACTACCGTACATTTAAACCAGAGCGCGATGGTTTATTCTGTGCTAAAACTTTTGGTCCTATCAAGGATTACGAGTGCTTATGCGGAAAATACAAACGACTCAAACACCGCGGTGTGATTTGTGAAAAATGTGGTGTTGAGCTCGCATTAGCGAAGGTGCGCCGCGAGCGTATGGGTCATATTGAGTTAGCTAGTCCAGTTGCTCATATATGGTTCCTGAAATCATTACCTTCTCGTATCGGTTTACTACTCGATATGACTTTACGTGATATTGAACGAGTTCTCTATTTCGAAGCTTTCGTAGTTGTTGATCCAGGCATGACAGAACTTGAGCGTGGGCAATTGCTTAATGATGAAGTTTATCTTGATGCGATGGAGCAATACGGAGATGAATTTGATGCACGTATGGGTGCAGAAGCAATCCGTGATTTATTACGTCAAATTGATCTTGAAGAAGAAATTAAATCATTACGTGAAGAATTACCTACCACGAATTCTGAAACCAAAATCAAGAAGATTACTAAACGATTAAAGCTACTTGAAGCGTTTTATGAGTCTGGTAACAAACCCGAATGGATGATCATGGACGTACTACCTGTTCTTCCACCGGATCTTCGTCCATTAGTACCACTTGATGGCGGCCGATTTGCTACGTCTGACTTAAACGATCTTTACCGACGTGTTATCAATAGAAATAACCGATTGAAAAGATTACTTGACCTCAGTGCGCCTGACATTATTGTGCGTAATGAGAAGCGTATGTTACAAGAATCTGTCGATGCCTTACTTGATAATGGTCGTCGTGGTCGTGCAATTACTGGAACAAATAAACGTCCACTTAAATCACTTGCTGACATGATCAAAGGTAAGCAAGGTCGTTTCCGCCAAAACCTACTGGGTAAGCGCGTTGACTATTCAGGTCGTTCAGTTATTGTGGTCGGACCAACTCTCCGTTTACATCAATGCGGTTTGCCAAAGAAAATGGCTTTAGAGTTATTTAAGCCTTTTATCTTCAGTAAACTAGAATTTAGAGGTCTTGCAACCACAATTAAAGCTGCTAAAAAGATGGTGGAGCGAGAAGAACCAGTGGTTTGGGATATTCTAGATGATGTAATTCGTGAACATCCAATTCTACTAA
>NZ_LNXY01000006.1:76209-82310 GCF_001467585.1 Legionella drozanskii LLAP-1 | reverse complement strand
CCGTGCTCCTACCCTTCATAGACTTGGTATACAGGCGTTTGAACCAGTATTAATTGAAGGTAAAGCAATTCAATTGCACCCCTTAGTTTGTACGGCTTACAATGCGGACTTTGACGGCGACCAAATGGCCGTACACGTTCCATTAACTTTAGAAGCGCAATTGGAAGCTCGCTCTTTGATGATGTCGACAAACAATATTTTGTCACCTGCAAGCGGGGAACCAATCATTGTACCAAGCCAAGACGTAGTATTAGGTCTTTACTACCTAACGCGAGAAAGAATCAATGCGCTTGGTGAAGGAAAAATATTTGCTAGCCCACAAGAGGCGCAAAATTTTTATGAAGCAGATTATGTTGATATCCATGCTAAAGTAAAAATTAGAATGCCAGTGGAAAATACCGACGAAAACCGGGAATATAAACTGGTTGAAACAACCGTTGGACGAGCAATACTTTCTGATATTTTACCTAAAGGTATGCCCTTTGCGTCGATCAATAAAGCAATGACTAAAAAGGCTATCTCTAAAGTTGTCGATACTTGCTATCGTAAATTCGGTTTAAAAGAAACGGTTATTTTCGCTGACCAACTCATGTATACCGGATTCAAATATGCCACCCGTGCTGGAGCGTCAATCGGTATTGAAGATATGGAAATACCAGACGATAAAGCATCCATTATTGAGCAAGCTGATAACGAAGTACGTGAGATTGAATCACAATTCCGTTCTGGTTTAGTGACTAACGGTGAGCGTTACAACAAAGTGATCGATATCTGGTCCCGTACCAACGAGATGGTCGCAAAATCGATGATGACCAAGATAGCAACCGAGGAAGTAGTAGGCAGAGATGGAAAAGTCACACGACAAGAGTCATTTAACCCTATCTTCATGATGGCCGACTCTGGTGCTCGGGGATCGGCGGCGCAGATTCGTCAGCTCGCAGGTATGCGGGGATTGATGGCTGCTCCTGACGGTTCCATTATTGAAACACCGATTACTGCTAACTTCCGTGAAGGTCTTAATGTATTCCAATACTTTATTTCCACTCACGGTGCTCGTAAGGGTCTTGCGGATACTGCATTAAAGACTGCAAACTCAGGTTATTTGACACGTCGTCTTGTTGATGTTGCTCAAGACGTAGTCATTACCGAAGATGATTGCGGCACTGAAAATGGAGTCTTGATGCAACCTCTTATTGAGGGTGGAGACATCGTTGAACCATTACATGAGCGTGTTCTTGGACGTGTCGTTGCTACTGATGTATATATCCCCAACCAAGAAGAACCAGTTGTGACGGCGGGAACTTTATTAGATGAGGATTGGGTTGAGAAACTCGAAAAATTTGGTGTCGACCAAGTATTAGTTCGCTCACCAATTACCTGTAATACTCGTTTTGGCCTCTGTGCTAGCTGCTATGGTCGTGATTTGGCCCGCGGACATTTGGTTAATACCGGTGAAGCAGTTGGTATTATCGCTGCACAATCAATCGGTGAACCAGGTACACAGTTAACAATGCGTACCTTCCACATCGGTGGTGCTGCATCAAGAGCTACTGCTGCTAATAGCATCCAAATCAAAAATAAGGGTGTTATTCGTCTACATAATATTAAGACTGTAACTCATGAGAACAACAACCTGGTTGCGGTTTCTCGTTCAGGTGAAGTATCGATTGTGGATGATTTTGGCCGCGAACGTGAGCGTTATAAACTACCTTATGGTGCTGTATTAACTGTACACGATAACCAAGCTGCAGAAGCAGGTCAGGTTATCGCTACTTGGGATCCGCATACACACCCAGTTATTTCAGAAGTAAGCGGTAAATTAAAATTTGTTGACCTCATTGAAGGTTTAACAATGAATCGCCAAACAGACGAACTTACGGGATTAAGCAATATCGTTGTTACTGATGCTAAGCAACGCAGTTCTGCTGGTAGAGATATGCGTCCAATGGTGAAATTAGTCTCCGATGACGGTGACGAAATCTTCTTGGCTGGAACAAACGTGCCCGCGCAATACTATTTGCCAGTTGATGCAATCATCAATTTTGAAGATGGTAGTGCAGTGGGTGTCGGAGACGTTATTGCCCGGATACCCCAGGAACGTTCAAAAACACGCGATATTACCGGAGGTCTACCAAGGGTTGCTGACTTATTCGAAGCTAGAAAACCAAAAGATGCTGCAGTTATGGCTGAAGTTTCAGGCTTGGTTAACTTTGGTAAGGAAACAAAAGGAAAGAGACGCTTAATCATCAGCGCTTCCGAGCATCAAGCTCACGAAGAATTGATTCCAAAATGGCGTCATATTTCAGTCTTCGAGGGTGAGCATGTCGAACGTGGTGAAGTGATAGCTGATGGTCCATTGAATCCGCATGACATACTGCGATTACTGGGCGTTGGAGCATTAGCAAATTACATTGTGAATGAGGTACAGGACGTGTATCGATTACAAGGTGTGAAGATCAATGATAAACACATTGAAACAATCGTGCGCCAAATGCTTCGCAAACGTGTAATTACCTTTACAGGTGATTCGAAGTTCCTCGTTGGAGAGCAAATCGAAGAAAGTGTGATGTTGTATGAAAATGACAAGCTAATTGCAGAGGGTAAACAACCAGCAAATGGTACTCCTATTCTACTGGGTATTACTAAAGCCTCATTAGCTACTGAATCATTCATTTCAGCAGCATCGTTCCAAGAAACCACGCGTGTTCTTACTGAAGCTGCTGTAAGCGGCAAGATTGATGATTTACGGGGCTTAAAAGAAAACGTGATGGTTGGTCGATTAATTCCAGCTGGAACAGGTTACGCTTATCATCAAAGTAGAAAAGCAAAACGTGCTAAAACGAGTGGTACTGAGCAAAATGCGCATACGGTTACAGCGAGTGATGTGGAGCACGCATTAAGTGAAGCACTTAATGCTGATAACCATGATCATTGATTGGATTCTAAGCTTCAGCAAGTTTGAACTTGACAAACTTGCTGGACCTATATAGAATCCGGCCTCCTTATGCATTCGAAAATAATACAAGTGAAAGTTCGGAGTTAAGAATAAATGGCTACTATTAATCAGTTAGTAAGAAAGCCTCGTGCGGACGCAAAGAAAAAATCTAACGTCCCCGCATTGGAATCCTGTCCACAGAGACGAGGTGTATGTACACGTGTGTACACAACAACCCCTAAAAAACCTAACTCAGCTATGCGTAAGGTTGCCCGTGTGCGTCTAACAAATGGTTTCGAGGTATCATCATATATTGGTGGTGAAGGCCACAATCTACAAGAGCACTCTGTAGTATTGATTCGTGGTGGTCGTGTTAAGGATCTACCTGGTGTGCGTTATCACACAGTAAGAGGAAGTTTAGATACTTCTGGAGTGAATGATCGTAAGCAAGGTCGTTCTAAATATGGTACTAAAAAACCTAAAGACAAGAAATAATCTGATTGTAGGAAATAGACATGCCAAGAAGAAGAGAAGTCCCCAAACGCGAAATTTTGCCTGATCCAAAACATCATAGCGAATTACTCGCTAAATTCATCAACGTGTTGATGATCAGCGGAAAAAAATCGACAGCTGAAAAAATTATTTATGGCGCATTAGATGTATTGAGTGATCGCGTCAAAAAATTAAAGAAAAACGACGAAGAGTCGGGCGGCGAAGAAGGTGGATCAGGAGCCTCTAGCACTGTTCTGCGTTATTTTGAGCAAGCTCTCGATAATGTTCGTCCCAGCGTCGAAGTGCGCTCAAGAAGAGTCGGCGGAGCAACTTACCAGGTGCCAGTAGAAGTGAGAACTGATCGCAGTGTCGCTTTAGGTATGCGTTGGATTGTTCAGGCTGCACGTTCTCGTGGCGAGCAAGGTATGATGTTACGTCTAGCTGGTGAACTGATGGACGCGTTTGAGAGCAAAGGCTCAGCAGTTAAAAAACGTGAAGATACTCATAAAATGGCAAAAGCTAACCAAGCGTTTGCACATTTTAGATGGAATTAGTGAGCGAGGAAAGTCGTGTCAACTCCATTAGAACTATACAGAAATATCGGCATTGCCGCACACGTTGATGCAGGGAAAACAACAACGACTGAGCGTATATTGTTCTATACGGGTGTGTCACACAAAATTGGCGAAGTGCATGACGGTGCTGCAACGATGGACTGGATGGTTCAAGAGCAGGAGCGCGGGATTACAATTACTTCGGCAGCAACAACATGTTTTTGGCCAGGAATGGATAAAAACTTTGAGCTGCATCGCATAAATATCATCGATACACCAGGACACGTAGACTTCATGATTGAAGTAGAACGTTCCTTACGTGTACTTGATGGTGCGGTTGTAGTGTTCGATTCTGTATCAGGTGTTGAGCCCCAGTCAGAGACTGTATGGCGACAATCTGATAAATATGGTGTTCCACGAATTGTGTTCGTTAATAAAATGGACCGGATGGGTGCCAATTTCTTGCGTGTAGTTATTCAAATCAAACAACGGCTTGGATCAAGTCCTGTTGTTCTTCAACTACCCATCGGTGCAGAAGAAACTTTTAAAGGTGTTGTTGACCTTATCAAGATGAAAGCAATTCATTGGGATGAAGAATCCAAAGGAATGTCTTTCAATTACTCAGATGTCCCTGCAGAGATGAAAGCTGAATGCGAAGAGTATCGAGCAAAGATTATTGAAGCTGCAGCAGAAGCATCTGAAGATCTGATGGAAAAATATCTGGAAGGCAAAGAATTTACTGAAGAAGAGATTAAGAAAGCTCTTCGTAAGCGTACAATTAATAATGAGATTGTTCCTGTATTTTGTGGTTCTGCATTTAAGAACAAAGGAGTTCAAGCTGTTCTTGACGGTGTGGTTGAATATTTACCCTCACCACTCGATATCCCCGCTATTCGAGGAGTCGATGAAGATGGTGAAGAAATTCATCGTAAAACTTCTTATGAAGAGCCTTTCTCTGCTCTGGCGTTCAAAATTGCTACTGACCCATTTGTTGGTACATTAACTTATTTCCGCGTCTACTCTGGTATTTTAAAAAGTGGGGATACAGTATATAACCCAGTAAAAGCGAAGAAGGAACGGATTGGCCGTTTACTGCAAATGCATGCCAATTCTCGAGAAGATATTAAAGAAGTTAGAGCAGGTGATATAGCAGCCGCTGTAGGCTTAAAAACTGTCACCACGGGAGATACTCTTTGCGATATAAATAAAGTAGTAACTCTCGAACGTATGGATTTCCTTGATCCTGTTATTGCAGTTGCAGTTGAACCTAAGACAAAAGCTGATCAGGAAAAAATGGGGATAGCTCTTGGTAAACTAGCACAAGAAGATCCGTCTTTCCGTGTGCATACAGATGAAGAATCAGGTCAAACAATTATTGAAGGTATGGGTGAATTACACTTGGAGATTATTGTTGACCGAATGAAGCGTGAATTTAACGTTGAAGCGAATGTCGGTAAACCACAAGTAGCTTATCGTGAAACGCTAAAAAAGGCTGTCGAACAAGAGGGTAAGTTTGTTCGTCAATCTGGCGGACGTGGTCAATACGGACACGTTTGGCTCAAAATCGAACCTCAAGAACCAGGTACTGGTTATGAGTTCGTAAATGCGATTGTAGGTGGTGTAATTCCCAAAGAATATATTCCTGCAGTTGATAAAGGTGTACAAGAACAGTTGCAAAATGGTGTTATCGCCGGTTATCCAGTAGTTGATGTTAAAGTGACGTTGTTTGATGGATCATTCCATGAGGTCGATTCCAGTGAAATGGCATTTAAAATTGCTGGTTCTCAGTGCTTTAGGCAAGGTGCTCTGAAGGCAAAGCCCGTATTGCTTGAACCAATTATGAATGTTGAGGTTGTGACCCCAGAAGATTACATGGGTGATGTGATGGGTGATCTTAACCGTAGAAGAGGTTTGGTTCAGGGTATGGAAGATTCTCCTGCAGGTAAAATTGTGCGTGCAGAAGTACCTCTTGCAGAAATGTTTGGCTATGCAACAGATCTTCGTTCAGCAAGCCAAGGTCGTGCAACTTACTCCATGGAGTTTGCTAAATATGCAGAGGCACCAACAAACATCGCTGAAGCAATTATCAAGAAACATTAAAAGTTAATGAGGTTATAGAA
>NZ_LNXY01000006.1:0-76199 GCF_001467585.1 Legionella drozanskii LLAP-1 | reverse complement strand
AGTGAAACATTCCTGCGCCAATGATAGTGTGGGGCTTCCCCATGTGAAAGTAGGTCATCGCCAGGGTTTTATTAAATAAATAGCTATTATATGATTTAATGGCAATTAGATGAGTATGTGCTGCTCATCAAAGGCTACAAAAGTAGCCTTAAGAGGCACAAAGAGTAAAAAATAGAATGCTGGCGTAGCTCAGTTGGTAGAGCAACTGACTTGTAATCAGTAGGTCCCGGGTTCGATTCCTGGTGCCAGCACCATCTAAATGCTAGTCCTCATGTTAAGCTATTGACTTTGATCACACCATGAAAGAAAATGGCGTTCTTTTGGGAGGGGTTCCCGAGCGGTCAAAGGGATCAGACTGTAAATCTGACGGCTCTGCCTTCGAAGGTTCGAATCCTTCCCCCTCCACCAGTACTATGCATAAGATGTAATTAATATAAAGCGGGTGTAGTTCAATGGTAGAACTTCAGCCTTCCAAGCTGATAGCGTGGGTTCGATTCCCATCACCCGCTCCAAGTTTGTATAAGCAGACTGTGGAAAATTGCGGACGACGGTCTGAAAATTTAGGCCCACATAGCTCAGGCGGTAGAGCACTTCCTTGGTAAGGAAGAGGTCGTTGGTTCGAGTCCAGTTGTGGGCACCATGCAGTTATCAACTTTTGAGGGGAGACTTCCGATGGCGAAGGAAAAATTTGAGCGTAAGAAGCCACATGTTAACGTGGGTACGATTGGTCACGTAGATCATGGAAAGACGACGTTAACGGCAGCGATTACGACGATAATGGCGAAGAAGTTCGGTGGAACAGCAAAAGCATACGATCAGATTGATGCAGCGCCGGAAGAAAGAGAGCGTGGAATTACAATTTCTACGGCTCACGTTGAGTATGAATCAGCGAACCGTCACTATGCTCATGTGGATTGCCCAGGCCATGCGGACTATGTAAAGAATATGATTACAGGTGCTGCGCAAATGGACGGAGCGATTTTAGTTGTATCAGCAGCTGATGGTCCAATGCCACAAACCAGAGAACACATCCTTTTATCACGACAAGTTGGAGTTCCCTACATTGTAGTGTTTTTAAACAAAGCGGATATGGTCGATGATGCCGAGCTATTAGAGCTTGTAGAGATGGAAGTAAGAGATCTTCTGAGCAGCTACGACTTCCCTGGGGATGATATTCCAATTGTTGTTGGATCAGCGTTAAAAGCGTTGGAAGGCGAAGACAGTGATATTGGAGTTAAAGCGATTGAGAAGCTGGTTGAGACAATGGATTCATACATACCTGAACCAGTACGTAACATCGACAAGAGCTTCTTGTTACCCATTGAAGATGTATTCTCAATATCTGGACGTGGAACAGTAGTAACGGGCCGCGTAGAGAGTGGGATTGTTAAAGTTGGTGAAGAAGTCGAGATTGTAGGAATTCGTGATACACTGAAGACGACCTGCACAGGCGTTGAAATGTTCCGTAAATTGCTTGATGAAGGCCGAGCTGGAGACAACGTAGGGGTATTATTACGAGGTACGAAGCGAGATGAAGTTGAGCGAGGACAAGTATTGGCTAAGCCTGGATCAATTAAGCCACATACTAAATTTGAAGCAGAAGTATACGTATTGTCAAAAGATGAAGGTGGCCGTCATACTCCATTCTTTAATGGATATAGACCTCAGTTTTATTTCAGAACGACAGACGTAACAGGTACATGCGATTTACCAGAAGGTATAGAAATGGTAATGCCAGGTGATAACGTCAAATTGATTGTTAACTTGCATTCACCTATTGCTATGGATGAAGGATTGCGTTTTGCGATTCGCGAAGGTGGCCGCACCGTTGGTGCTGGCGTTGTAGCTAAGATCATTGAGTAATAGAAATGAGTAACAATCAAAATATTAAAATACGTCTTAAATCGTTTGATCATCGTTTAATCGATTTATCAACTCGTGAGATTGTGGAGACCGCAAAACGTACAGGTGCTCAAATAAGAGGACCTATACCTTTACCTATCCGCAAAGAGAAATTTACAGTATTGACTTCTCCGCATGTTAACAAAGATGCGCGAGATCAATATGAATTGCGTACCCATAAACGCCTAGTCGTTATTGTGCACCCTACCGAAAAAACAGTAGATGCGCTAATGAAACTTGATTTGGCTGCTGGGGTAGATGTGCAGATTAGCCTTGATGACGAATAGTCCCATTTAGGCAAGGGTTATTAACGAGGTGTTAAAAATGACGATTGGGTTATTAGGCCGTAAAATCGGTATGACACGCGTGTTTACAGAGGATGGAATTTCTATACCAGTATCTGTTGTAGAGGTTTTACCCAATCGCGTGTCACAAATTAAAACCATTGATACAGATGGTTACGTTGCAGTTCAATTAACTGGCGGTGAAAAAAAATCGAGCCATGTAAATAAGCCTTTAACCGGCCATTTTGCAAAGGCACAAATCGATGCTGGTGATATGCTTTGTGAGTTCCGAGTAGATTCAGTTGATGAATTTAGCCCAGGGCAGGTTATATCGATAAACGATATATTCAATGAAGGGCAATTTGTTGACGTAGCTGCAAACTCTAAAGGTAAAGGATTTGCTGGAACTGTAAAGCGATATAATTTCCGTACACAAGATGCAACTCATGGTAATTCAAGATCGCATCGAGTAGTCGGTTCGATTGGACAAAACCAAACGCCTGGCCGTGTATTTAAAGGTAAAAAGATGGCCGGTCATATGGGTAATGTCCGTTGTACCACACAGACTCTTGAGTTAGTGCGTGTTGATAAAGAGCGTAATTTACTTTTAATTAAAGGCGCTATCCCAGGTCATCCTGGTGCTAGAGTTGAAGTAAGGCCCGCTGTTAAGAAAAGGGTAGGGGGCGAAGCATAATGGAACTTAAAACGATAGATACTAATGCTAAGTTAAAAGTAAATGAAGAAATATTCGGATATAACTATAACGAAGGTTTGGTTCATCAAGCTGTAGTTACCTTTATGAATAATGCCCGCAGTGGAAACAGTGCGCAAAAAACACGTGCTGAAGTACGCGGTGGTGGAAGAAAGCCATGGCGTCAAAAAGGTACTGGTAGAGCCCGAGCTGGGACTATTCGTAGCCCGATTTGGCGTTCTGGTGGGGTAACTTTCGCATCAAAGAAAAGAGATTATAGCCAAAAACTTAATAAAAAAATGTACAAACGTGCATTGCGTAGTATAATCTCCGAGCTAAATCGTTCTGGCAATCTAATTGTTGTTAGTGATTTTCAATGTCAATCACATAAAACAAAAGATTTTATCGCGAAAATGAAAGAATTAGATCTTCCAAACGCATTAATTGTAATGAACGAAGTTGGCGAACAAGAATATTTGGCTTCACGTAATTTATTTCAATATGATATCTGCGATGTCAGTTGTTTAGATCCAGTTAGTCTGCTTCGCTTTGAAAAAGTGCTTATGACTGAAGAAGCCATTAAAAATTTAGAGGAGCAGTTACAATGAATGCAGAACGTTTGTTAATGATACTGCGTGAACCCCATACCTCTGAAAAAGCAACAGTTATGGCTGATAAGTTCAAGCAGTTTACCTTTAAGGTATTAAAAACGGCTACTAAACAAGAAATTAAATTGGCTGTTGAACACATGTTTAATGTAAAAGTCAAAAACGTGTCAGTAATTAATGTTAAAGGAAAAACAAAACGTTTCAAACAAATGGCTGGTAAACGGTCTGATTGGAAGAAAGCTTTTGTTTCTCTACATGAAAATCATGACATCGACTTTTCAGTGACAGAATAAGGCAGACTAAGATGGCATTATTAAAATCTAAACCTACATCACCAGGAAAACGTGGTGAAATAAGAGTTGTTCACCACAATATTCACAAAGGGGGCCCACATGCAGCCCTTGTCGAAAAACTGAATAAGACGGGTGGAAGAAATAACCAAGGAAGAATTACTGTTCGCCATATCGGCGGAGGCGTTCGAGCTAAATATCGTATAATTGATTTCAAAAGAAACAAAGACGGTATTGAAGCTAAAGTTGAGCGACTTGAATACGATCCAAATCGCTCCGCATTAATCGCTTTAGTTGTTTACAAAGACGGCGAACGACGTTACATTATTGCACCTTCTGGCTTAGAAGCTGGCAACACAGTAGTAAGCGGTGAAAATTCACCGATAAGTGTTGGTAACTGTCTTCCATTGCGAAATATTCCAGTAGGTACAACAATTCATTGCGTTGAAATGAAACCAGGTAAAGGTGCTCAACTATTAAGAAGTGCTGGTTGTAGCGGACAAATCGTTGCTAAAGAAGGCATGTATGCCACTTTAAAATTGCGCTCTGGTGAAATGCGTAGAGTTTTAGCTACATGTAGAGCAGTCATCGGTGAAGTAAGCAATAGCGAGCATAGCCTAAGAGCTCTTGGAAAGGCAGGTGCTAATCGCTGGAGGGGTATTAGACCAACAGTGCGTGGTGTCGCTATGAACCCAGTTGATCACCCACATGGTGGTGGTGAAGGGCGAACTTCGGGCGGACGTCATCCCGTTTCTCCATGGGGTGTACCGACAAAAGGGTACAAAACGAGAAGTAATAAACGTACAGATCGTTTTATCGTCAGAAGACGTAAGAAAAAATAATTAGCTAAGAGGATATCAAGGTGGCACGTTCTATTAGAAAGGGTCCTTTTATCGATCATCACTTAATGAAAAAAATCGAAGTGGCGGTTGAAACTAAGTCCAAGAAACCAATTAAAACCTGGTCCAGGCGCTCAACAATTGTTCCTGAGATGATAGATCTCACAATTGCGGTTCACAATGGCAAGGATCATGTCCCAGTTTATATAACTGATAACATGGTTGGTCATAAACTAGGTGAGTTCGCCATGACTCGTACATTCAAAGGCCATTCTGGAGACAGAAAAGCCAAAGGTAAGTAAGAGGCAATGATGGAAGTTACAGCAAAATTAAAAAATGCACCACTCTCTGCCCAAAAAGGTAGATTGGTTGCCGATATGATTCGCAAGATGGATGTTTCAAGAGCTATAGATGTTCTGAAATTTACCCCCAAAAAGGGCGCCCAACTAATGTTGAAATTATTAGAGTCTGCCATGGCTAATGCAGAAAATAATAATGGCGCTGACATCGACGAATTAAAGGTGGGTGTGGTTCATGTGGATGAGGCAGCTACTTTGAAAAGAATTAGTCCTCGTGCAAAAGGTCGTGCAAACCGTATATGCAAACGTACCTGCCACATCACAATTAAAGTGTCTGACGAGGAATAGCAATGGGACAGAAAGTAAACCCAATAGGTATACGATTAGGAATAACTCAAGATTGGAATTCTAAATGGTTTGCAAGTAAAAACTATGCACAACTTCTGAACCAAGATATCAATCTTCGAAAAACGCTGAAGAAAAAACTAATGGCAGCAGCCGTAAGTAAGATCAGGATTGAAAGACCAGCGAATAATGCTGTCGTTACAATTCATACAGCACGACCTGGTGTGATTATTGGTAAAAAAGGTGGCGGTATCGAGGCGCTTAGAGCTGAGATAGCAGAAAAATTGGGTGTACCTGTTCACTTAAATATTGAAGAAGTTCGTAAACCAGAACTAGATTCTACACTGGTCGCTGAAGGAATTGCACAGCAGTTAGAACAACGAGTAATGTTCAGACGTGCAATGAAGCGTGCAGTTACATCAGCATTAAAGGCTGGTGCTAAAGGAATCAAAATATGTGTAAGCGGACGTTTAGGTGGCGCTGAAATTGCGCGTAGTGAATGGTACCGAGAAGGAAGAGTTCCTTTGCATACTTTCCGTGCGGATGTCGATTATGGCACTGCAGAGGCTAAAACCACTTATGGAATTATAGGTGTTAAAGTCTGGATTTTCAAAGGTGAAGTGCTTCCGCAGAAAAACCGTAATACAGAAAGCGGTAAGTGAGTGAGGAATTAAATCATGTTACAGCCAAAACGAACGAAATATCGTAAGCAAATGAAAGGGCGAAACCGTGGTTTAGCTCACAAAGGATCTTCAGTATGCTTTGGTGACTTTGGTCTTAAGGCACTCGAAAGAGGCCGATTAACTGCTCGTCAAATTGAAGCAGCTAGAAGAGCGATGACAAGACACATTAAGCGTGGTGGTAAGATTTGGATTAGAGTGTTCCCTGATAAGCCAATTACACAAAAACCTCTTGAAGTTCGACAAGGTAAAGGTAAAGGTAGTGTCGAATACTGGGTTGCTCAAATTCAACCGGGTAAGGTCTTGTTTGAAATGGAAGGTGTTAGTAAGGAATTAGCGATGGAAGCATTTGATCTTGCTAAGGCTAAACTCCCTTTCAAAGTTATATTTGAAGAACGCAAGGTGATGTGATGAAAGATTTTGTTAAAGAGCTAAGGGGCTTTACAGATATACAACTACATGAAGAGCTGCTTTCTCTACGTAAGAAGCAATTTAGCCTACGAATGAAAAAAGCAAGTGGTACCCTTGATAAGACTCATGAAGTCTCTCAAATCAGAAAGGCTATTGCTCAAATTAAAACGATTATGTCAGAGAAGGTAGGTAAGAGCGATGACTAATAGCAGCGAAGCAAAAGGCAGAACACTAGTTGGTAAAATAGTCAGTGATAAAATGCAAAAAACTATTGTTGTCATGGTTGAGCGCACTGTTAGACATCCAAAGTACGGTAAAATCTTGAGACGTAGAACTAAACTCCACGCTCATGATGAAAATCAAGTTGGTAAAATTGGAAATACAGTAAAAATACAAGAATCTCGACCACTCTCAAAAATGAAAAGTTGGGTACTAGTTGAAGTAATTTCCTGATTTTCATTTGTTTTACTTTTAAAAATCTGAGAGGGCTGATATAATCAGCAGCCTTTTTCTGGTCGAATTTAGAGCTGGAGAATAGTAATGATACAAATGCAGACTGTGCTCGAGGTTGCGGATAACAGTGGAGCACGCAAAGTGATGTGTATCAAGGTGCTTGGCGGGTCACACAGACGTTATGCCCGCGTTGGTGATGTTATTAAAGTAAGCATTAAAGATGCGATACCACGTAGTAAAGTGAAAAAAGGTGCAGTAATGAAGGCAGTTGTAGTTAGAACCAGCCAAGGTGTGCGCCGAGATGATGGATCACTCATTCGTTTTGATGGTAATGCTGCTGTGCTTTTAAATAACCAAAATGAACCTATTGGTACGCGTATATTTGGGCCAGTAACTCGTGAGCTAAGAGAGCGGTTTATGAAAATCATTTCTCTTGCAGCTGAAGTTTTGTGAGAAGGATTAGTTATGAAGCGCATTAAATCAGGTGACACCGTTATTGTCATCGCCGGTAAAAGCAAGGGCCATGTGGGTAAAATAGCACGGGTTTTCGGTGACAGTGTAATTGTTGAAGGTGCAAACCTTATCAAGAAACACGTGAAGCCTAATCCGCAATTAGAACAAAGAGGGGGAATTATCTCTCGTGAAGCTCCATTGGATGCTTCGAACGTTGCTATTTATAATCCTGTATCTAAGAAAGCGGATAAAGTCGGATTCAAATATCTTGAGAAAGACGGCAAAAAGCACAAAGTTAGATACTTTAAATCAAATAACGAAATGATTGACTCTATCTAATTAGGTGACTGAAATGGCAAGACTAAAGCAGTTTTATAAAGAAGAAGTGGTCGAAATGATGATGAAAAAGTTCGGCTACAAGAGTGTTATGCAAGTTCCCAAGATCCTGAAAATAACTTTAAATATGGGTGTTGGTGAAGCAGTTGGCGATAAAAAAGTCATGAATCATGCAGTTGATGATATGACCTTAATATCTGGACAAAAACCAGTTGTCACGAAAGCTAAAAAATCTATTGCAGGCTTTAAAATTCGTGAAGATTGGCCAATTGGTTGCAAAGTTACACTAAGACGTGAACGCATGTATGAATTTTTAGATCGACTCATAACAATTACATTGCCGCGCGTACGTGATTTCCGTGGATTAAATCCTAAATCCTTTGACGGTACCGGAAACTATAGCATGGGTATTCATGAACAACTCGTCTTCCCAGAAATTGATTTTGATAAGACTGATGGGATTCGTGGATTAGATATTTGTATAACTACCAGTGCTAAGACAAACGAAGAAGCGAAGGCCTTGTTAGAAGCATTTAACCTGCCTTTGAAAGACAGAGATAAACACTAAGAAGGGTAATAATTGTGGCTAAAAAATCTATGCTCGCTCGCGAAAATAAGCGCTCAAAACTAGTCGCGAAATATAGAGAGCGAAGAAATGAATTAAAAGTTTTAATTAAGTCGTCCACGGATTTTGATGAAATCATGGAAGCTCAGGCAAAATTAGCAAAGCTTCCCATTAACTCTAATCCTGTACGACACAGCACGCGTTGCCAACAATGTGGACGACCGCATGCTGTATATCGCAAGTTTGGACTTTGCAGGATTTGTTTGAGACAGCAACTGATGACAGGTAATGTCACCGGTGGTCGCAAATCTAGCTGGTAAATTTTATTCTATGGAGAATAATTGTGAGTATGCATGATCCTGTTGCAGACATGTTGACTAGAATTCGAAATGGTCAGCAGGCTAAACACCAGAGTGTGACCCTAAATTCATCTAAGCTGAAAGAAGAAATTGCTAGGGTGCTTAAAGAAGAAGGTTATATATTAGATTTTAATATAGAGCCTCTAGAAAATAATCTTAAATCATTAACAATACGATTAAAGTATTACCATGGCAAACCCGTAATTGATCGAATTTCGCGAATCAGCCGTCCTGGTTTAAGAGTATATAAATCGTCTAAAGAATTAACTCCAATCCCAGGCTTTGGAGTAGCTATTTTATCTACCTCAAAAGGGGTAATGACGCACATAGCTGCAAAAAATAATGGCCTTGGTGGCGAAGTTCTTTGTGAAGTGGCCTAATACTTGAGAGGAATAAAATGTCTAGAGTAGCAAAAGCCCCAATACTATTGCCAGCAAATGTTGAGCTGACTGTGGGCAAAGACACTTTAACAGTTAAAGGACCTAAAGGGTCTCTTGTTCAACACTATAATAAGCATGTGGATGTTAGTAAGTGCAAAGAAGATAACAATAAGATTATTTTCAAACCTGCATCTAATGATCCTAATGCTTGGGCACAAGCGGGTACAGTGCGTGCTTTAGTAAATAATATGGTTAAAGGGGTAACCAACGGTTTTGTCCTTACCCTTGAATTAGTTGGTGTAGGTTATAGGGCTCAATCAACCAATAAAGCAGTGACCTTGTCTCTTGGTTATTCTCACCCCATTGAGTATAAATTACCTGAAGGTGTGACTGTTGAGACTCCAAATAATACCACTATTATTATTCGCGGAATTGATAAACAGCTTTTAGGTCAAGTTGCTTCTGAGATTCGTGGTTTTAGGCCGCCAGAACCATACAAAGGTAAAGGTGTTAAGTACGCAGGCGAAGTAATTATTCGTAAAGAAGCCAAAAAGAAATAAGGTGTAAATCATGAATAAACAGAAAGCACGAAAAAGACGCGGATTAAAAACAAAAGCGATCCTGCGTTATTCAGCCAGACCAAGATTAGTAGTTCATAGAAGTGGTACACATATCTATTCACAGATTATTGTTCGTGGCGAGAAGGGAGACGTTGTTATAACAGCATCATCAACTCTTGATAAAGAGTTAAAACCTTCTCTTGCAAAAACAAAGCTTGAACAAGCTGAACAAGTTGGCAAATTACTCGGAGAGAGAGCGAAAGCCAAGAATATTAATGACGTCTCTTTTGATCGTGCAGGATACAAATACCATGGCCGCGTAAAAGCTTTAGCCAATGGCGCACGTGAAGCTGGGTTGAATTTTTAAGGAACGGTTATGGCATTTGATGAATCTACAAAAACCGAAGGATATCAAGAAAAGCTCGTATCGGTTACTCGTACTGCTAAAGTAGTTAAAGGTGGTCGTGTTTTTGGTTTTGCGGTATTAGTCGTAATTGGTGATGGCAAAGGAAAAGTTGGTTACGGTCGTGGTAAAGCACGTGAAGTTCCAATCGCTATCCAGAAAGCTATGGAACAAGCTAGAAAGAATATGACTTATATACCATTGGCAGGTAAAACCATACATCATAAAATTACTTGGAACTATGGTGCTTCTAAAGTATTTATGAAACCAGCTAGCGAAGGTACTGGAATTATCGCTGGTGGCGCAATGCGAGCCGTATTAGAAGTTCTTGGGGTACAAAATATTCTAGCTAAAAGTATTGGTTCTACCAATCCAAGCAATATTGTTCGGGCGACAATAGGAGCACTTACTAATATTGGAACTCCTGATTATGTTGCTGCTAAACGTGGTAAATCAGTTGAAGAAATAATGGCGGGCGAATAATGAGTAAGAAACTTAAAATCACCTTAGTTAAAAGTACTATTGGTCGAAAGCCAAAACATGTGGAAATCGCAAAGCAGCTGGGCTTAGGAAAGTTGAATTCAAGTGTAATCCATCAGGATATTCCTGCGATTCGCGGCTTAATTAATTCAATTTATTACATGGTCCAAGTTGAGGAGTGTGCAAAATGAATTTGAATACGATATCTCCAGAACCGGGTTCAAAACCAAACAAAAGACGCGTTGGTAGAGGAATAGGTTCCGGTTTAGGTAAAACCTGTGGTAAAGGCCATAAAGGGCAAAAAGCTCGTGCAGGCGGATATCATAAGATTAATTTCGAAGGCGGTCAGATGCCTATACAGCGTCGTTTGCCTAAGATGGGTTTTAAATCTCGTGTAGGTAAAACTATTGACCAAATTACTTTAGGTGAGTTGGCTGGTTTGAATGTTGAATCAATTGATCTAGAGGTGCTAAAAGCAGCACGATTAGTCAATAAATCTATACGCGAAGTTAAAATTATACAGTCTGGTGAAATCAACGTTCCAGTAAAACTTAAGGGCTTACGCGTCACGAAAGGTGCACGTTCTGCAATTGAGCAAGCTGGTGGTAGCATTGAAGAGTGACTATGAATAACCAGAGGCAACTTTCTGGCCAATCTAAAAGTGGATTGGCTGAACTTAAATCTAGATTGCTTTTTGTTGTTATAGCAATATTAGTTTATCGTTTAGGTGCGCATATCCCTGTTCCAGGACTTGACCCTCAAAAGTTAGCTAATTTCTTTGGTGAACAACAAAACACAATTTTTGGATTGTTTAATATGTTTTCGGGCGGGGCATTATCACGAGTGACCGTGTTTGCCATAGGAATAATGCCATACATTTCTGCGTCCATTATTATACAGTTGTTTTCTGTGGTATCGCCTAAACTTGAGCAGCTTAAAAAGGAAGGTGAGTCAGGTCGGAGAAAGATTAATCAGTACACAAGATATTTGACTTTGCTTCTTGCTATATTCCAATCTTTAGGGATGGCTAGATGGTTAGCTGGTCAACAAATAGCAATGCATGCTGATGTTTTTTTCTACTTCACGGCAGTTGTCACTTTAGTAACTGGGACAATGTTTCTTATGTGGCTAGGAGAGCAAATAACTGAGAAAGGTGTGGGAAATGGTATTTCCTTAATTATTTTCTCCGGAATTGTCTCTAGCATGCCAGGTGCAATTGCATCGGTTTTTCAGCAAGTAAGAGAAGGTCAGATGCAAGCATTGACTTTAATCTTAGTTGCAGCAATCGTAGTGGTTGTTACTGGATTTGTTGTCTTCATGGAGAGAGCTCAGCGACGTATAAGAGTTAACTATGCTCAACGTACGCATGGAAGAAAAGTTTATGCAGCGCAAACAAGTCACTTACCCTTAAAAATAAATATGTCTGGAGTAATTCCGCCAATTTTTGCTTCAAGCATTATACTTTTACCCGCTACGCTTGCTCAATTTTTTGGGAAAGGTAAAGGTATGGATTGGCTCGCTGATATTGGAATGGCCTTGTCGCCTGGTCAACCACTATACTTAATTGTTTATGCAGCTGCTATTTTATTCTTTGCATTTTTTTACGCTGCACTGGTATTTAATCCAAAGGATACTGCGGACAATTTGAAGAAGTCTGGGGCATATATTCCTGGGATTCGTCCTGGTGAGCAAACGACTAAATATATCGATTCGGTTATGACACGTTTGACTTTAGTTGGAGCAATCTATCTAGTATTAGTTTGCTTATTACCACAAATTTTGATGTATACCTGGCATGTGCCTTTTTATTTTGGCGGTACATCACTGTTAATCATCGTAGTCGTAATTATGGACTTCGTAGCTCAGGTACAAGCCCATCTTATGACTCAGCAGTATGATTCATTGATGAAAAAAGCCAATTTTAAGGGAACTAAATTGCCCGGTCTTTTATGATTATTATCGGAGTTATTAATGAAAGTTAGAGCATCAGTAAAACGACTTTGTCGAAACTGCAAAATTATTAATCGGAATGGCATCATCCGTGTTATATGTAAAGATGCACGGCATAAGCAAAGGCAAGGTTAAATCCTGCTTGATTTTGGTTCATTATAATAGTATTCTTCTGTCCCTTTCTGGCAGAACAAAAAAAGTTCGGAGAAATTAATGGCTCGTATTGCAGGTGTTAACATACCAGATCACAAACACATCGTGATTGCATTAACGTCAATTTATGGAATTGGTAAAACAACTTCTGTTAATTTATGTAAAACAGTTGGGATTGAACCGTCAACTAAAGTCTCCCAGTTATCTGAAGAACAACTGGAAGCTCTACGTACGGAAATTGCTAAGATGACTGTTGAAGGGGATCTACGACGTGTAGTAACAATGAATATTAAACGTCTCATGGATCTGGGTTGTTACCGCGGTCTTAGACATCGTCGAGGCTTACCTTTAAGAGGACAGCGTACAAAAACAAATGCGCGTACTCGCAAAGGCCGACGTAAAGGCAGTAACTAATTTATATGTAGGAAAGAGAGATGGCTATAACTAAGGCAAAGCAGCAAAAAGCAAGAAAAAAGGTAAAACGTGTTGTATCTGACGGTATCGTTCACGTTCATGCCTCATTTAATAATACCATAGTGACCTTTACTGACCGTCAAGGTAACGCTTTATGTTGGGCAACGTCTGGAGGCTCCGGATTCCGTGGTTCCAGAAAAAGTACTCCCTATGCTGCGCAAATAGCAACTGAAAGAGCTTCTGCAGTGGCAAAAGAATATGGTATGAAGTCTGTAGCTGTATTTGTACATGGCCCTGGTCCAGGTCGCGAATCAACTATTCGTGAATTGATATCGCAGGATTTTAAGATTGTAGAAATAACCGATGTGACTGGCATACCTCATAATGGTTGTAAGCCACCTAAAAAACGTCGTGTATAAGTTCAGGAGTAATTAATGGCTAGATACCTTGGTCCCAAATGTAAACTATCACGTAGAGAAGGTACTGACCTATACCTAAAAAGTGGGGTGCGTGATCATAAGTCTAAATGTAAAGCTGAAAAGCAACCTGGTCAGCATGGTGATAAGCGACCACGCTTAAGCGATTATGGTGTGCAATTACGCGAAAAACAAAAGATTAGACGGCTTTATGGTGTCTTGGAAAAGCAATTTAGCAACTACTACAAAAAGGCTGCTAGACAAAAAGGTTCAACTGGTGAGAACCTAATGGTATTACTTGAAAGACGTTTAGATAATGTTGTTTATCGTTTAGGTTTCGCGAGTACGCGAGCAGAGGCGAGACAGTTAGTTGCTCATAAGGCTATTCTAGTTAACGATGAAGTAGTTAATATTCCATCTTTCCTAGTTAAGCCTGGTGATATAGTCTCTATTCGACAAAAGGCAAAGGAGCAAGGGAGAGTTCAAGCTGCTGTAGCTCTTTCCGAGCAACGCGCTCCATGTGACTGGTTAACTGTTGATTCAAGTGCGTTGAAAGGTACATTTACAACTGTACCAACGCTAAATGACTTGTCTTCTCTGTATAACGTTAATTTAGTCGTAGAACTTTACTCTAAGTAAGCTCGGAGAAATAGCCGAATGTATACTGAAATAAATGAAATGCTGACACCGTCTGTACTTAAAGTACAATCTGAGACGCCTAATCACTCGCGCATCGTTTTGGAACCTTTGGAGCGTGGTTATGGCCATACCCTTGGTAATGCATTGAGACGAATTCTTTTATCGTCTATGCCTGGCTGTGCTATTACAGAAGTATCAATCGATGGTGTTTTGCATGAGTACAGCACAATTGAAGGTGTACAGGAGGATGTAGTTGATATTCTCTTAAACCTGAAGCAAGTTGCTATTACGATCACTGCAGGACAGGAAGCCAACTTAACATTGAGTAAAGTGGGTCCTTGCCAAGTTACCGCTGGTGATATTCAATTGACGCATGGTCAGGAAATTATTAATCCTGAGCTAGTTATTGCGACACTTAATGAAAATGGAAAGCTAAACATGACTTTAAAAGTCGAAAAAGGTGTTGGCTTCCATTCAACAGATTCTTTTGTTCGTTCGTTTGATGATGAACTGCAACATAAATCTGTTGGTAAATTAAAAATCGATAATACTTTCTCACCCGTGAAGAAAGTAGCTTATTTCGTTGATAGTGCTCGTGTAGAAAATCGTACTGACCTGGATAAGCTTACTATTGATTTACAAACGAATGGGACTTTGGATCCAGAAGAAGCTATTCGAATTTCAGCATCTATTCTTCAACGTCAACTTCATGCCTTTGTTGATATGAAGTTTGAAGAATCTCGTACTGATAACAAGGAAAGAAATGATTTTGATCCTGTCTTACTAAGACCGGTTGATGATTTAGAACTTACGGTTCGCTCAGCAAACTGTTTAAAAGCTGAGAATATCTATTATATTGGTGACTTGGTACAAAAATCAGAAAATGAATTATTAAAGACACCCAATTTAGGTAAGAAATCCCTGACTGAGATTAAAGATGTACTAGCATCGCGCTCTTTATCATTGGGAATGAAGCTTGAGAATTGGCCGCCAGCTAATCTTGGCGAGTAATATTAGGAGTTTTAGTCATGCGTCATCGTAATACTGGCCGTAAATTAAGCCGGACAAGTAGCCATCGAAAAGCGATGTTTTCTAATATGTGTACTTCGCTTATAGAGCACGAGTTAATTAAAACAACTCTGCCTAAAGCAAAAGAATTACGTCGTTATATTGAGCCGTTAATCACTGTTAGTAAATCAGATTCTGTGGCTTCACGTCGTTATGTTTTCGACAGACTACGTTCTAAAAGTGCTGTAGGAAAATTGTTTACTACTCTTGGCCCACGTTATGTTGAGCGTCCAGGTGGTTATGTAAGAGTTTTAAAATGTGGTTATCGCGCTGGTGATAATGCGCCCATGGCAATTGTTGAACTGGTTGATAGACCAGTTGCTGATGATTCTTCAGCAGAAGAATAATCATCTCTAGAACCCGCCCTTGGCGGGTTTTTTATTTGCTTCTTTGTGACAATTATCAATCTTTTGCCAATGTTTCAATTCTCATTTTTAGCTTGGTTTAAAGTTACATTATTCCTACCATTGTTATTTCTTTATTCACTCGTCTACGGTTATTCATCGATTGAGCTTTTCTTTTCTAATAACACTGATGTAATTCAGATCAACGAAGCCTATTCACGATTAGTGAGTGCGTCGCAGAAAAAAATGCATGAACAAGTTATTGCGATTTTACAAAGAAACCATATTGAGCAAGGCACTTTCAAAGATGCACTTGGTATGTACCAAATTACGACATGTGATATTTCTGCTGACAATAGTTCGCGTTTTATCAGTTCTTCGCAGCAGCCACTGAGTAAAAAAGTAATTTTTAGTTTATCTAGAGAACTGGTAACTAAATTAAATCAAGAAAGTATTGCTGTCTTTTTCCCAAACAATGATTTTCCTGTTAGTGATACAACCCTACATTTTACAACTGTTCAGCCGACTATTGTTGAGGCGCTTAATTTAATTAAACAACAATTACCAATTAACTTCAGTCAAGCATTTTCTATGTATCTTGATAATGAGTGTGAGGATTTTGACACGATAAAAGTCGTAGCTATAGAATGGCTTGGACAGCGAGTGAATGCTGATTTAATACGACAAGCTTTTCCCCAAGAAATTATTCATTCACGCCATGGGGAAGCCTATATGGTTTATAGGGATGGCTCTAAAAAAAGTTTATAGTGAATAAATGTTCATTACTCCATTATGAATGAAAAAGGGTTTTACTCTCCATGTGTTAACCAATAGATAAGTAAAGCGGCTCGCTGAGTTTGTATAACTAAGGATTGAAGGTCTAAGGTTTCCTTCTCGGAATGAGCACCAGCACCTACCGGGCCTAAGCCTGCTAATGAAGCAGATACCAGAGAGGCAATATGTGAAATATCACCTGCTCCTCTACTTCCTGGATCAAGCGATCCTATGTTACCGTATCCTAGTTGATAACTGGCTTTGCTATATTTCTTTAGGAGTTCTGAATTAGCTTCAGTCGGCGGCATGGCTGGAATGCCATCTTCGAATGTGATAGATGCCGTTGATCCAGGTAAATGTGAATCAACAATTGTAGATATTTTCTTCTCTGCATTAATTTTTTGTTCTGAACTAAGAAATCGGAAATCGCCTTTGGCTAGGGTAGATTTTGCTATTACGTTTCCTTTACCAAAAGCTGAACCTTGTGAACTATTCTTATCATAGTTTAGTGTTGTTCCACCTAAAACTAGCGCGGGATTAAACGATAGATATTGTTGATTTGCAAGCTCAATCCGGACGGTATCTAAAATTCTAGCTAATTCATAAATGGCACCAAAACCGGCTTTTTTCTGAAAAATCTCTGATGAGTGTGCTTCATTACCCTCAGTAGTTATTATCCAGTTAGCAATGCCTCTGCGCGCAATAGTAGCGGTATCAATCGTTGTTGCCCATTCGAAATCTAAAGCAATCTCACTCCTTTTTGCAACCTCAATCAAGGATTTGCGAGAGATGGATGTTGGTTTTCCTGAGTCCTCTTCGTCTCCGGTTAAAACCACGGTAATCTGGGCATCAGTTAGTGCGTTTACAGCATGTAAAGCTTTTAAAGCGAAGAGAATAACTAGATCGCCGCCTTTGTCATCAATAACACCAGGACCTGTTGCAAAATTACCATTTTGCTTAAAATGCTGAAATGAGCTGATTAAAGGAAAAACGGTGTCAAGATGGCCAATCAAAAGTAATCGTTTGCCTTTGTTACCAGGATGTTCAGCAATTAAAGTCCCCGCTCTGTGCATGTTAGCAGGCGGTTCGACCCAATGGACTTTAAAGCCAAGCTCTTCGAATTGAGGACGTAAAAGTTCTCCTACTTGATGGACGCCGGCAAGGTTTGTTGTACCGCTATTGATGTTCACTAGCTTTTCTAGTAATGAAAGTTGTTCTTGCTGTTTATAATTCAGGTAATGAGCAATCTGATTTTCTATTGGTGGATTGTCTGCTGTTGCTAGTTGAGTGAATAGGAATAAGGAAATAACAAAAACGCGGTTTAATTTAAAATTAAAGTTAGTATTTAATATCATTTAGACACCTATTCACTATGGATGAGCTACCCTCGAGGGTCTTTTAAAAAAGGTAATAGTCGGCAATAAGTTTGAAACCCCATTTTTTCGCTTATACCTTTTGCCATACCGGGCGTCATTAATTGAGAGACGGCATATTGGCAGTTAAACGACCTTGCTTCTGTTATTGCGTATTGAGCAAGGGCGCTACAAAGACCGTGTTTTTGAAATTTAACTAGCGTGGCGCCATTGTATAAACCAATTACGGAACCATCAATATAGCTTGTTAATGTAGCAACAGGTTCACCTGCATAAAAGCCGAGATAATGTTTAAATTTTCCATGAATCCCATAAGAGTTATACATTGCTTGCAAATCCGATTTAATTGATTCAGACATTTGAAAGACTTCGCATAGAATATCAAAAAATAACTTATATTCTTTATCACTATTGACTGTACCTATTTCGATTCGATCGCCTAATTTGTCAAATTTTATCTCGTTTAAATTAGCTGCAATTCCTAAGAAATCACCAAGAAATTGAAAGCCCTTAGCATCTAAATTTGCTTTAATTTTTGCTGGGACTTCTGATTGTTGAGTCCACCACCAAATAAAAGGCGTAGATTGAGTTGTAAAAAATTGAGTGGTTTTATCTAAATTATCAATTAATACGGACTCATCACTTCCATGATTGTTGAATACGCCATTAAAAAAAGGAAACTCGCAACCAGTAAAATAGCGTATAGAGCCGTTGAGATCTTCCATAGCTGATTCCTTATGGAGCGAATTTTCTGTCGCAATACTCATAACTTTTATTAAATTATGAATAATGTTAGTACTAATAAATTCAGTTGACATCCTAAGTTCCTTTTTTGTTATAAGTCATTTGCAAGTCTCTGCTACAAAAAAGCCCAAATTATTTGGGCTTTTTTAGGTTGTCAGATATTTTTTAGAAGGGAATATCATCATCCAACTCGTCAAACGCATCTTGTGCTGTTTGAGCGGTCTGAGCGGTTTGTGGTTTACGAGCACTCTGTTGCTGTGCTTGAGGTGGCGATGGCATCTCGTCGTAATTAGCCGAGCCCCCTTTGCTGTCAAGCATCTGAATATCGGCGGCTACAATTTCAGTTGTATAACGATCTTGTCCTTGCGGATCCTGCCATTTGCGGGTGCGTAAGCTGCCTTCAACGTATACTTTGGAACCTTTGCGAATGTATTCGCCTGCAATTTCACCGAGACGATTAAAACAGACAACTCGGTGCCATTCTGTACGTTCTTGCTTTTCCCCAGTTTGTTTATCCTTCCATGTTTCACTGGTCGCTATCGATAAAGTGGTCACCGCATTACCGTTTGGCATATATCTTACGTCGGGGTCAACACCGACATTCCCTACTAAGATAACCTTATTAATTCCACGAGCCATTTTTTATTCTCCTGCATGCGAAAGTTAGAGCTGAATTATATACTCAAGATGTTGCAAAACGCTATTTTAGACTGGGGCATTTCCCTTCAAATCAGCTGGGAATCCAAGTCGCCTAAGAATTTATATCCGAGTATAACTAATCTAATTTTAAATTCGTAGGGAGATTAAGTGTTAAAGTCGCGCAAAATTTTTTCAGCGCTTCCAGATTGATAGATTGCTTTGTTGACTCTCACATAAATAACCCGCTCTTCTTTGGCAATAAGAGCATCTTTGAGCCCAGGCAGTTTTTTCAATTGTTTAATTAAATCGGCTTCATTTTTTACTGGAGAAGGATAACTTAAAATCAACGCTGAAAGATAAGCTTCGGGTTTCATGAAAAGACTAATGGTCAACCAAAATAAGCTAATTGCTGCGTTGCAAAAGAAGATGCCCACGTTTCCCGCAAATTGATACAATATACCCGCCGCTAGGCCGCCAACAAAAATTCCTAGAAATTGGCTGCTGGAATAAACACCCATCGCGGTGCCTTTAGAAGTGGGGCCTGCTTGTTTTGAAACGAGGGAAGGTAACAGCGCCTCGAGAATATTAAAAGCAGCAAAATAAAGAAACATTAAAACACATAAACTAAGCCAATGTTGGCTCATTAGCGCGAGAAAAAATTGAGCAACCAAGATGATAAACACGGATAGCAAAAAGACAAATTTCATCTGTCGCTTTTTTTCTGCTAAAAGAATAAAGGGCACCATAACCAGAAAAGAGACAATCATTAAAGGGAGGTAAAAATGCCATTGTTCGGCTAAATTACCTAGTTTGATTTGTTTCTGTAGAAGGAAGGGTATTGCATAAAATGTGGCCGTCAGAATGAAATGCTGAAAGAAAATTCCAGCATTTAAACGCTGCAGATGGGTGTTTTGGAGTACTGTTTTGAAAAGAGAAGAATCAGCTTCACTATCGATATGGAATCGTTCTTTCTTTGGTGTTGGAATGACTGTGTGAAGTAAAAATAAACCTAATAGCGCTAAGACTGCGGTCAAATAAAAAATACCAGCTAAGCCATAATAATGAGTGAGTGCCGGGCTGAGCACCATAGCAAGACTAAATGAAAGGCCAATCGTCATGCCAATCACTGCCATCGCTTTAGTTCGTTGTTCATCGGGCGTGAGGTCGGCAAGTAAGGCAATTAATACACTGCCAATAGCGCCAGTTCCTTGTAAAGTTCGCGCGAGGATCATCGTGTAAATAGAATGACTAAGCGCACCCATGATGCTGCCAAAAACAAAAAATAATAAGCCGATAGTCAGTATCGGTTTTCTGCCAAAACGATCCGATAACATGCCGAAGGGCATTTGCAAAATTCCTTGGCTTAATCCATAACTGCCTAACGCCAAACCAATAAGCGCAGGAGTTGCGCCCTGAAGATGGGTTGCAAATACGGTAAATACAGGGATTAGCATAAATAATCCCAACATGCGGAACGAAAAGATGGCAGCAATCGGAAAGACGCTGTTTAACCAAGAATGCTTCATTAATTACGTATCTCTTTATATGGTGTGCAAATGGTACAAACTTAGGTGCTATGAGACAAGGGTAAGTGCTCAACTAATCTAAAATTTAGCCAATTTAAGAATCTTGAGTGGCGATACCCAGGATTCTTAAATTGGAAGAGCATTATCCATTATAGCCGACAATATCCGCAAGTTGTTCGGTATATTGAAAAAGACAGACGCTATCAGCAGGCATATTCCAATTAAATAAACCTGCTAAATTAAGATAAGGCGGCCAATTAGGTGCACATTTTTCTGTATCGATCCCATTAGCAATTTGTTTGGGAGGATAACCGATAGCGATAAGATTATATAAAAGATCGACGCCAAACGTTTCGCTACCATTATAGTAACTTTGAATATTAATTAAGTTAAAACTATTCATATTTTGAGCAGTGATTTGTGTATGCTCAATTCCTCCCGGTTGTATATTATTTCCTGCAGGTGTGATGGTTAAATAATAGGGTTTGCCATCAAGCAAGGAGGCATAATTTAAAGCATTTCGAAGGTTGGCGATAACGCCGTCAAAATTACTTTGGGGGATAATGCCCGTGGAGCCGCCGATTTCTTCATCATCGATATCAAGTCCATCTAAGCGATTGTCACGAATAAATTGCACCACGCTCGGCACGAATAAGTTAGCATGATTGATATAGTCATTATTAATATAAGTCCAATCATTTTTCCCCCAACCCAATGAAATTAAAATTTTGATAGCAGGATTAACGCTTCGTGCAATTTGTGATAGGTATATGAGTCTCGTGGGTTCATCAGGTTGACCAGTTTCATAGGTGAAAATAGCGCCATTATTGAGTGGGTAAGTGTGGGCGAAAGCGACAAAAATGCTACTCACTCGGTTAAAAGGCATAGAGGGTGTAGGCACAATCCATTGAGGCGGACCAGAGTTGTAAATGGGATAGAAGCTGCCGGCATAGGGAGTAGGAAAACCAGAGTAGGGAATATTCGGACTAGCGATAACCAACACGCGATTATTCAAAGTGGGAATTGAACAAGCCGTATTATTATATCCACAAACACGAGGCATTAAGCTTGTCACTGCGGGTAGATTAATTCCTTGTATAGTGACTATAAAGTTACAAACAGCCCCAGGGGCTAGAATGCCGCACTGATTATTGTTTGCATAAAGTACTAAAAAATTTCCCGCGCCGCCATAATTAGGATCTATCGAAAGAGTATTAATGATTTGAGAGCTATTATTTTTAATTGTATAGGTCAGATAAGTTTGTCCTGAAGATGAAATCGCGATTGGAGCAGAGCTGCTTGGCACAATCTCAAATAAAGCTGAGGCATGTGCAAATGCAGACAGTGAAAGTATCAAAACAATCAAACTAGTTATCCATTTTTTCATACTACTTTATCCTGATTGTTAGTATTAATTGAAAGAAACATCGATTGAAAATACGATGCTTTGGGTATGTAAGTTGTTGATGCCTAACTGAGACGAGGGCGTTTGTTCGGGAAGATAATTAAGTCTAGCTTTACCTAAATTAAAATAACGATAACCTAAAGAAGCAAGATAGCTGATCTTATGTAATTTATCTTCGAAGAGCGGATGTTGAAGCCCAAGTCCTAATTCATAAGCGAAATTGTGATGTCTATGGTTACTAAATCCAGGAGAGAGTGGCGTAGCACTCGATGCGAAATTAGCCGTGATTTCGGTATAATTCTTTAAGCGATTCCATGCTTGTCCAACTCCAGCTAAAAGGAAAGGTTGCCAATTACAATTAGCGTAAGTTAGACGTGATTCAGCCATCAGTGAATAGTTTCTTGCATTAAAGCGATAATCTAAGGCGTCAAAGAATCCACCGTTGATAAAGGGATAAACTTTTCCTTGCACAGGACCCAAGTCAAGGGAATATCCGGCTAGGCCTAAGGAAAGATTAAACCGCTTGGATATTTTTTCAAACGAATGGTTGAAGCCTCCTCCCCAAAATCCTTTCCAATGATTTTTTTGATAGCTTTGGTAATCAGTGCTAACCCAAGAATTCATTCTTACCAACTGTTCTTGATTTAACTTGGGAAAATGAGGTCCGCCGGAAATAAAGAGAGTTAAATTATTAGCATGGAGCAAGGAGGGAAGTATTAAAAAAGAGAAAATTAATTTTTTTTGTCCTTGATGGCTAATTTTTACGAGGAGTGATCGTAATTTAAAAGCAAAATCCATTTTCATTCTAAGTTATAAAAATTAAAGGAAATAATAGCAGTTTTAAATTTTTAGACGAGCAATTTTCAAAGAGGCATAGTTGCCTTGATGACTTGATTTGAGTTATTGACAAGGTTAGTGTTTCATTGTAGTTTCAGGCAATTTTTGTTGAAGGGGATAACTAAATGTCCTTAAAGTTTGCTAATAAAGTTGCTCTGATTACCGGTGGGGCGCGTGGCATTGGAAAGGCAACAGCGCTTAAACTCGCGCGAAACGGAGCTGATATAGCTATTGTTTATTACAATAGTTCTGATGAAGCCCAAATTCTGGTTGAAGAAATAAAAGCCTTAGGCCGAAAGGCTGTGGCTATTCAAGCTAATGTTGCGGATCAACAGTCAGTCAAAGAGATGTTTAGCGGCTTTCGCAAGCATTTTTCTCAACTCGATTTTCTCATTAGTAACGCGGCGAGCGGGGTGTTAAAACCGGCTTTAAAAATGTCGACCAAGCATTGGCGTTGGTGCATGGAAACAAATGCCCTTGCTTTGAATCATTTAGTCTCAGAAGGTATCTCGCTCATGAGTCGACGCGGGCGTGTGATTGCTTTATCTAGTTTGGGGGCGCATCGAGCGATTCCAAATTACAGTTTCATTGGTGCTTCAAAGGCGGCGCTGGAAGCTTTAGTTCGTTCATTGAGTCTTGAATTAGCAGAACATGAGATTACTGTGAATACAGTTTCTGCTGGAGTTGTTGATACGGATGCATTAAAACATTTCCCTAATCGTGAACAGCTTCTTGATGAATATCAGGCACATTCTCTTTCAGCTCGTCCTCTAACTACCGAAGATGTTGCGGATGCGGTTTATTTATTGTGTTTACCCGAAGCACAAATGATTAATGCTCATACTTTGTTTGTTGATGCGGGTTATAGTCGAGTAGGATAGTTGGACCTTGGCCCTGAGGTATCTTCACTTTTTTTTTGAACAAAAATAGGTGTTGCTCCAATCAGTAGCTTGATCCGTTCGGGCTGAGGAAGCGCGTAGCGCTGTCTCGAAGCCTTGGTGCAAAGCACCTTCGAGTACCTGCCTCAGGACAGGCCTTCGAGACGTCGCTGGCGCTCCTCCTCAGGCTGAACGGTTCAGTAAAACAATGGATTTGGCTCGAAATATTATTCAAAAAAAAGTGAAGATTCCCCAGGCATTGGCCCTACCTCCAACTATCTTTATATTTCTTGCGTTTGCGTCTCAATGATTAATAGAGAAAGCAATTTAGAAAGCATTAATTGACATTCCTTTGCTTTATTCAGGTCATAAGCAAAAGGAAATGACTCTTCCATGTAATTAAGCTGGGTAAATTCTAATTGAATTGCGTCGACCTTTTCAGTGGGATTTCCATAATGCCGTGTAATATATCCTCCTTTAAAACGGCCGTTGAGCACAGTTGAATAATTTGTGTTTTCACAATAATCCCTGAGCTTGTCCGCAAGCCCCTGACGTGTCGATTGCCCATCAGCAGTACCTAAATTAATGCTAGCTAATACGCCGTCAAAAAGTGAGGGGACTTGTGAGCGAATGGAGTGTGCGTCAAAGATCGCAACTCGATTATTAAGTTTTAATTCTGCAATAAGCGATTGCAGTTTATTGTGATAAGGCTGCCAATAGGTTTTAATGCGAGCTTGTATTTCTTTCTCATCGGGTTCCAGACCTTGTTGATAAATGGGTGAACCATTAAATAAAGTCGTTGGGCATAAACTCGTGGTAAATTTCCCGGGGTAGAGCGATTTTCCATCGGAGGAGCGATTTAGATCAATCACGTAACGAGAGTGAGTCGCGACCAACATATGAATACCCATTTTGTGAGCAAAGGCGTAAAGTTGTTCAAGATGCCAATCGGTATCGGGAAGTCGTTTGGCGGGTTGGGTAAATCGTTGCAATAAATTGTCTGGGACATACGTGCCGGCATGCGGGATGCTCAAAATAACAGGCACAGTGCCGGGTAAATAGTTAAATAATTCCATCAGAGCTTACCTCTAGCTGAAAAGTTTTTTAATTGTTTTTGCATAAGCATTTAGCAGCTTATCTTCGGCAAAATGCTTGAAGTCTTTAACGACCTGTTGCCCCCCTGCAATAACATGGCGAATTGGATTGACGTTTCCTGAAAAGATCAGGCTATCTAAAATCAAATGATTTGTTCGCGATAGTAAAGCAGGGTTTTGCGCATCGAGGACAATGAAGTCGGCACGTTTGCCAATTTCAATACTCCCCGCAGAACGCCCTAGTGCTTGCGCGCCACCTCGAAGAGCCATTTGGTATAAAGTGGTGCCAACGGAAGGTTCTACAGCTGTTTTGACAAGGGCTCGTTCTCGACGGAGCAAGCGTTGACCATACTCAAGTAGGCGTAATTCTTCAATCACACTCACCGAAATATTGCTGTCGCTACCTATACCCCAACGCCCTTGTGCCTCAAGATAATCAGGGAGATTAAATAAACCATCGCCTAGGTTAGCCTCAGTTGTTGGGCAAAGACCGACAATCGCACCGCTGGCAGCAAGGCGTTTCGTTTCAGTTTCCGTCATATGAGTCGCATGGACAAGACACCAATAGGGGTCAATATTCATATTATTAAGCAGCCACTCGACTGGGCGTTGAGCGCTCCAACGAATGCAATCGTCGACTTCTTTGGTTTGTTCTGCGATGTGGATATGAATAGGGCTCTGAGTCGCGAGGCTTTTCAAGCCCTCGGTAGCCTGCCGTAACATTTCTGGACTAATGGCTCGTAGTGAATGATGTGCTAAACCAATAGTGACTTGAGGATCGTGAGAATAATTGGCCAACAGTGAGGAAATAATATCTAAGATTTGTGTTTCATCATTAATGAATCGCTTTTGATTTGCAGTGGCGGGTTGCCTACCGAATCCGCTGTAATGATACAAGGTAGGTAGAAGGGTGATGGCTAGGCCTGTTTCTTTTGCAGCGGCAATGATGTGCTGCGAAATTAAGCTACGATCTTGATAGGGTTGGCCATTAGGTTGATGATGGACATAATGAAATTCGCCAACGGTAGTATACCCGGCCTTCAGCATTTCTACGTACACTTGAGCTGCGATTATTTGCAAATCCTCCGGTGTCAGTTTTGCAAGAAATTGGTACATGACTTCCCGCCAAGTCCAAAAGCTATCTTTCTCACCCGTTGCATGTTCCGCCAGACCAGCCATGGCGCGTTGAAAAGCATGAGAATGTAGATTTAACATGCCAGGTAATACAATCCCTTTGAGGAGAGTTGCTGTGCTGGATGATGAGTGATTCGGACTAATATTACTTATATATCCAGCCTCATCGACTGTAATAAGAACATTCTCAGCCCAGCCCTTAGGCAAAAATGCGGTGCTAGCAAAATAATGCTGATCCAAGAAATATTCCTTATGAGGTTCTAAAGTTTATTTATCATAAACCCAGAATTAAGGATTCTCTAGCAAAAAAAAACGGTCTCTCCAGGGGAGAATGAGTATAGGTCAGGCCGCTTAACTTTCACCAATTTTTTTAAATTCCTTTTCCCCAAAGATAGCAGACTGATAGGTATAATATTTAAATTCAAGCAAGTTATTGCTGGGATCTTTAAGGAAAAAAGATTGATGCTCAATTTTAGAGTTAGGAAAGCGTGTTTTTAAGGGAATTTCAAATTGTACCTGCTTGTTCGTCAATCGTTGTACAAAGAGTTCAAATTCATCTTTATCCAAAAAGATCAAACCAAAATGACGAGGATAAATTCCCTCTTGCATGGGCAGCAGGCTAGCAATTTTATGAGCAACAATTTGATGCGTGCCCAATTGGAGAATCAAGGCATGCTCTGACTCGCGACCTAAAGTACAGCCTAGCTGCTCTAGATAAAAATGTTTTGCCAAATCAAAATCATGGACTGGAAAAGCTAAATGAAAAACTGTTTTCATAATTTCTGAGGCCATTAAGAATTATTATTATAAGCATAGATTTCAAATCCTCCCATTTCTAGAGAAAAGGGAAAACTGCGAGTTATTATAAGGGTTGATTTTGATGCAAGGTACTGAAAAAATCAGTCGCCGCCGCCAAATCAGGACCGGAATAAAGTTTTGATGGCCATTTAAAGAGCATAATTGCTAACACATTGCGATGCTCTGCTAAATTTAAATCATTGCTTCCCGATTTATTGGGGATGGTTTGTTGATTAGGATTAAATTTATTTTTTAAAAACCGCTTAATTCTATCGAGCGAGGAAGAATGATTAGTCTTATCAATTAAACAAAAACTTAATCCTACTTCAGCAATGACATCAGGTTTGGTTCTTCTTAAAATTTCATCGATATGCTGATCGAAATATTCATATATCCAGGCAAATTGCTTGTAAGCTAATTTTTTTTGGTAGTAATCACTGGCCGCGATAATAATGTGCGTCATACCGTAAATTTTATCTTCAAACATTTTGTCGTTGAGCATACTGTCGTTGCTATTTGCGAACACGGTCTGAAAACGATCAATGTATTCTTCCCTAAGGTCGATTAACTCTAATCGATGAAGTAAATAAACAAAATTAGCCACCTGGGCGGCGGATATTTTTATCACTAAAGGGTTTAGAAGAAACGCACTTAAAGAGTGAATATTTTTCTTAACATGTGCTAAGGCCATTTGGGTATGAGGATACAAAGGTGAATTTAAAGTATTGAACTGTTGTGCATGGTCCAAGATGAGTAGTATTTTAAGCGTGTTGCTAAGCTCGGGTAGCTGAGCGAGTAGCGCTTTTCGTTTTTGTGCCCTGGAATGGCTGTTATAATTTCGAGGTAAGCTAATATTTTTATTAAACTTTATCGATGAAAACCTGGGTGTTTTTTTGAGTAGTTGTTGTAATTGTATACTTTCAACAAATTGAAAGGAAATAATGGGATATAAGTAGTCTTTTCTTCCCGTGATTCGATATAAGCGAACAGCATAATGTGATTGAATAATCGGTTTGAGCTTAAAAAGGTTATCATCAAAATTTTTTTGTATTTTATCGCCGATATCTATACTAGAAGCTGCTAATAATTGACTAAGCAAACAAAAGAATAAACCCAATACCAATTTAGAAATCTTTAAACCAATCATAGGCTCGTATTGGCCATGACAAGGTGACCCATAAGGTCAACATTATTAATCAAGGTGCTTGGCGGTGAATTAGAGAGATGAACATTAAAAAAGTATTTCATCGGGAGTATTCCGTTATAAAAAGGCGAAACTTTAGCATCTGCTTAACGAGATAACAACTAAAAAGTCAGATTAAAAAACGGGCAATAAGATTTCAATTGAGGCTTATTTTTATAGGAGTAAATGAAGTTGGGTTTACTCAAAAGCTGATATAATTGATGTTTATTGCATTGTAGCTTAGGCAAAGTTCAACCTAGCTAGCGGCGAATCACCGTGGCTTGACCCTGGGGTTCAGAAACTTAATCATGCAGCAACACCCTGCAACCCGAGCATAAATGACTAAACTACGCAAAATTATCCATATTGATATGGATTGTTTTTATGCCGCGATAGAAATAAGAGACAATCCTTCTTTGGCGAATAAGCCCGTCGCTGTTGGCGGCAGTACTGATCGGCGAGGTGTTCTTTGTACTTGTAATTATATTGCTCGCCAATATGGTGTGCATTCAGCAATGCCAACGGTCATTGCCCTGCGTCTTTGTCCTGATCTTGTGGTATTACCAGTGGACATGCTCAAATATCGCCAGGTATCTCAAGTTATCAATTCAATTTTTAAGGAATTTACTGAGCTCGTCGAGCCTCTGTCATTAGATGAGGCTTTTCTCGATGTAACGGATTGTTCTCAACACCAAGGCAGCGCAACTTGGATAGCTGAAGCGATTCGTTCTAATATTTGGAAAGCCGAAAAATTAACAGCTTCTGCTGGTGTCGCGCCTAATAAATTTTTGGCAAAAATTGCGAGTGCATGGAAAAAACCAAATGGTTTATTTGTCATTCGACCGGAGCAAGTTACGGCATTTGTTAATCAGTTAGCTGTTGTTAAACTTTTTGGAGTTGGAAAAGTAACTGCCAGGAAATTGCATAATATGAACATTATAAAATGCGCTGATTTGCAAGAAATACCTTTGCATGTTTTGGTGCAACATTTTGGCAAATTGGGCCAGCATCTTTACAATCAATGCCGCGGCATTGACGAGCGTCCAGTGCAACCCAATAGGAAGCGAAAATCCTTGAGTGTCGAAACTACCTTGACAGAAAACATTCGTGACGCAGCTCAGGCTTTGGAGATTATTGATGAATTGTATAAAAAGTTGCTGAGACGAATTAAGGACTCCGCTCCCAATTTTTTGATTAAAAATCAGTATGTGAAAATCAAATTCGCTGACTTTCAACTAACAACAGTGGAGGCAAAAAGTACTCAAGTTGATCTAATGTTATTTCATGATTTATTTAACAAAAATTATAAAGAGCAGAAAGCAATAAGATTACTTGGTTTAGGGGTGCATTTTCATACAAATGAAAAAAATGACCATTTCATTCAGCAACCCTTATTCTAATTTAGCTACTACAAAATCTAAATTTTACTTTCATAAAAAAGACTAATTTTCTTTTGCAAGTTGGCGTAGCTGCCTATCAAAATTTTATGATATACTCTGAGGTTTTGTGAACTAGGTGAGCTTTGAGGATAAAACATGAATGTAGAGACCGTTTACCCGAAAGTAAGGGAAATTATCGCTGATGTGTTGGTTATTGACGAAGAGGAAGTGTCTTTGAACAGCCGTTTAATTGGCGATTTGGGTGCCGAGTCCATTGATTTCCTTGATTTGGTTTTCCAATTAGAGAAAGAATTTAGTATTAAAATTCCCCGTGGCCAATTAGAGAAAAATGCACGAGGCGACTTAGCAGAGGACGAGTTTGAGAAGGGCGGCGCATTAACTGTTAAGGGTATGCAAGCACTTAAAAACTATTTGAGTGAAGTTCCTGCAGAGTATTTTAAGGCGAATTTAAAGGTGAATGAGATTCCGATGTTGTTCACTGTTGAAACTTTTTGTAAGTTGGTCGTAATGGCTGCGAGTGAACAAACTTGTGAAACTGTTTCCTAATGGGATTCTTATTTGTCGATCGAATTCTGCAGTTATTACCTGGTGAATTAGCGCGAGGGGTAAAGCACATCACGCATGATGATGTTTACCTTTGTCCTGATGGACAAGGAAGGCTTTGCTTTATCCCCTCTTTAATCGGGGAAACTTTAGGGCAACTGGCTGCGTGGAATGTTATGTTCAGCAATGACTTCACGCTAAGGCCTGTTGCCGGCATGGCTGCTAGTGCACGCTTGCATAGGCCGGCCTATGTGGGAGAAACCTTGCTGCTGGAATCGATTATCGAGTCAGTTGACGACAAAGCGGTGCAATATCGTAGTGTTGCTTATGTCGGCGATGAAGTTGTATTTAGCCTGGATGGCGCTTTAGGTCCTTTATTACCCATGACCGATTTCATTGATGAGCAAGTGGTTCGTCGCCAGTTTGCTGAAATAAATCGTCCTGGTGATTGGCCGCAGCGTTCTGAATCTGAACAGCTACTAAGCAACTCAGAGTTGATATCAATCACTTCGGCACGACCTGGTCTATCGATGACCTTTGATCGGATCCTCAATTCCGACCCAGGTGTTAGCCTCACTGCCGAAAAATATGTAACGCGAGCAGCGCCTTATTTCCCCGATCATTTTCCCCACAAACCTGTTTTACCAATGACTGTTTTGTTGGAATGTAAGCTCAATTTAGCTCGTGAATTTGTAGCACGCGGGGCTTTTAAGCCGAATTATCAGGTCAGTGAGTTACGTCGAATCAAAATGAATGAATTTGTTCATCCTGGTGACGTGCTTAGATCTCATCTGAAAGTCAAAGAACAAAATTCAGAGCAATTAATCTTAAATTACCGTAGCGAAGTAGACGGCAGACGAGTGTGTGTTTTAGATGTTGTGATGATGGCAAAAGGTAATTAAAAATATGAAAAACAGACGAGTCGCAATTACAGGCTTGGGCGTCGTATCGCCTCTAGGTAATGACGTTCAGTCTACTTGGCGCAATTTATTAGCTGGTCGGTCTGGGATCGCAAAGATAAGTCACTTCGACGCCAGTGGTTTTCCAACCGATATTGCTGCTGAAGTCAAACAATTTCAGCCGCATCCCGAGGCTGTTATGGGAAAACATAATCGGTTTTCAATGCAGTTTACTCGATATGCCTTGGATGCGGCGTATCAAGCATTTATAGACGCCGGGGTAAAGCCAACTCAGCAAGACGCTTCGCGTTGGGGAGTGGTCACTGGAAGTGGCATGATGACGGCTGAGTTTTCTTATCTGAAACGCTTTCAAGAAGCTTGTGCGAATGAAGGCACACCTGATTGGAAACTGCTGCAGGAACGTACGCGAGATTTCTACAGTTTAGTTGATTTTGGAAAGACGACATCCAATTCTGGCTTGTCTTTACTGATCCAGCAATTTGGTATCGAAGGTTACGCTTCTTCAGTCCATACCGCTTGTGCCTCTGGTGGTCAGGCTTTGGGTTTAGCCATGCAGGTTATTCGCCGGGGTGAGGCCGATTTTATGTTGGCTGGTGGCTTTGATTCGATGATTAATCCCTTAGGAGTATCGAGTTTTTGCCTTTTGGGTGCCTTATCAACTTATAATGCTACTCCAGAAACAGCGAGCCGACCTTTCGATGGTACACGCAATGGTTTTGTGTTGGGTGAAGGCGCTGCTTTTTTAATTTTGGAAGAGTGGTCTAAAGCAAAAGCTCGTGGCGCTAGAATTTATGCTGAATTGGCAGGCGAAGGTAATTCACTCAGTTCATATCGTATTACTGATTCACATCCCAATGGTGATGGTGCTATCCAAGCTATCGAACGCGCCCTACAGGATGCTGGCGTAAAAGCAAGCGACGTCGACTATATCAATGCGCATGGTACATCGACCAAAATGAATGACTTGAGTGAAACTAATGCGGTTAAAGCGGTATTCGGCGACAAAGCTAAAAAATTGCCTATCAGCTCAACAAAGAGTCAGACCGGGCATCTTATCGCAGCTGCAGGCGCTTTAGAGGCTGTACTTTCAGTCATGTCTATTCATCATGCAAAAATTCCTAAAACTGCCAATTTGACTACGCCTGATCCAGATTGTGATTTGGATTATGTGATAGATGGTCCGCGCGAAAAATCGGTAGGTGTGGTGTTATCCAATTCCTTCGGTTTTGGTGGCTCAAATAGCTGCTTGCTGTTTAAACATCCAGAATTTGAAGGAGTGGTTCGATGAGTAAATCCAATCGCGTTTTTATTACTGGCTTAAGTGCCCTAACTCCTTGTGGTGAAACAGCCGAACAAACCTGGCAATCAATACGAGCGAAACAAAGTGGTCTTGCTGAGATCGAGCAATGGGATTTATCCTCCTGGTCACATAGATTAGGTGGCGAGCTTAAAAATTACCAACCTGCGAAAATGTTGCCCGATCGCAAGCTTATGAAAGTTATTTCTCGTCAAGATGTGTTGGGAATTAATGCAGCAGTGCAAGCGGTACAGCATAGTGAACTGCTTAATTATCGCGAAACCTTAGAAAATGCCGATTTTTTCAATGAACAAACAGCAGTCTATGTCGGATCTCCAGGTAATAAATATTTCCAGCAAGAAGATTTTTTACCGCTTTTAGCTAAAACTGGCGATGACCTACAAAGTTTTGCAAGTCAATTGTTTACTGAAGTTCACCCCATGTGGTTGTTACGCATTTTACCGAATAATGTTTTGGCTTATACCGGGATTAGTTACGGCTTTAAAGGACCAAATCATAATATTACTAACCATGCTGTAGGTGGTATGCAGGCTATTATTGAAGCCTATCAAGCGCTTAAACAGGGACAAGCCGAGCGTGCTATTGTGGTGGCCTATGATGTTATCGAACCGCAATCGCTTTTCTATTATGAAAAAATAGGGGTGCTTAGTACGCGGCATTTAAAGCCGTTTGATGTAGAACATGATGGAACGCTATTGTCTGATGGCGCAGCGGCCTTAATATTGGAAACCGAAGAAAGTGCGCGCGCTCGTTCCGCAACTTGCTATGGTGAAATTAGAGCTGGAATGGCGGCAAGCGAAGCCTCTGGTTTGTTTTCCATCGAAGCAGAAGGTGGTCATTTGGCTAATTTATTATCACGAACGCTTGACGAGCAAGGTATTGATACCGCTGATGTCGGTATGATTGTCGCCCATGGCAATGGTAATAATAAATCAGATGACAGCGAAGCTCAGGCAATTCGTACTGTTTTTGATGGCAGGCAAGTACCGGTTACGGCCTTTAAATGGGCCTATGGTCATACAATTACTGCTTCTGGAATTTTAGATGCAGTCATGGCAACTCATGCAATTCGCGATAACTGTGTTCCTGGTATTGCAAATTTTGCTCAACCAGCACCTCTGTGTGAGGGGTTAAATCTCAGTGCTGAACATAGACAATTGGGGGCGAATAAAACCACGATGATTATCAATCGCGGTTTTGCCAGTATGAATGCATGTTTGGTGATTAAAGCTTGTGAGTGATTTAGCAAATAAAATAGCAAAGGTACGTATTTCCTTGGCAGGTCGGTTTTTACACCGTTATCTGCCTTATCGCCATGCGGTGATTAAAGCCAATATCGACCAAGTGTTTGGGGAGCAACTGACTGCCACAGAAAAGCTGCAACTCGCAAAAGCATTTTACTCCCATTTAGCGACTTCGATAAAAGAAGCGATTCAATTGCGATTCATGAGCGAAAAGAAACTACGTGAGCAAGTCGAAGTACGAGGTTATGAGCGCTTACTAGAAATCGTCGCCGAAAAACGCGGTGTGCTGGTACTCACTGGCCATTTTGGTAATTGGGAATTTGCTCCTATAGGGGGTATTTTAAATTTCAAAGAATTCCAGGGACAGTTTCACTTTATTCGCCGCACGCTAGGTTCTAAGTTAATCGAGAAAATTTTATTCAAACGCTATTATCAAGCCGGTCTTAATGTTATTCCAAAAAAAAATTCGTTGCAGCAAGTTTGTGATGCGCTTGAGCAAAATCATGCGGTGGTTTTTGTTTTGGATCAACATGCTTCCCTAGTCAATAGAGATGGTGTTGCGGCGGAATTTTTTGGTAAAAAGGCAGGCACCTATCGTAGTTTAGCAAGTTTTGCCCGCCATACTGGTGTGCCGGTTGTGCCGGCAGCAGGGTATCGCTTACCGAATGGAAAGCATGTGCTTGAGTTTTATGAACCTATTCCATGGCAAGAATATGACAGTGTTCAAGAGTCAATTTACCGCAATACGCTATCCTATAATCAAGCGTTGGAGCGTATTATTTTGGCTCGCCCGGAACAGTGGATGTGGTTACACAAGCGATGGAAATTAAAAGAAACTTAACTCCTTTAGTAAGTGTATGATCGACTTGCCTGGATCTGTTCTCCCTCTGTTTTGTATTTGAATACCCCAAAGTTTTCTAATTGTTCAGCGACATTCCTTTCTTTTTTTAGATCTGTAAATTTGGACTGTAAATAATTAACGATCTTTACTTGTTGGCTAGACCGGGCTCTGTCGATCGCTATTCTAATAAATTTGGCGTTGGGTTTGTTTTCTGGTAATTCATACAAGCAAACAAGAATATCGGCCCGCTGATGTTTAATTGCAAGTAAAATTGAATCATTAATGCATTCTTGCTTAAGGGGCGAAAGGGCTTGGCATATCAAGTTAATGAGGTCGGAATAACCATTTTTAATTGCTTCAGATAAAGCTTTTGTCAATGCGCTAGGTCTTGGCCTGTTGATAGTTAGCTTACAAAAGGATTCAGCAGCTTGTGGTTTCTTGGACTGTATTGCCCAAACGAATAAGGAATCAATTGTTTGTTGTAAAGTGGTAGAGGGAGGAGTGTGCTCACAAACAATCTTAGTAATAAATAATTGTCCTGCCATGGTTGCTGCTTGTAAACTAATCGCTACAGCCTCTTTATGAGCACTAGATGGGGTCATTTTAAGTAGCTCGATTAGAGTGGTTAGACGGCCTTGACTCGCCGCTTCGGCTATGGAGTTTTTTAGGAGGGTTTTATCTATCGTTGTACCGGGTAGGGTACTTAGACAAACCAGCATTGGAGTAAGGCCCAGTGAGGCAGCTGTCTTAAATCCTTGCGAAAAGATAAGTGGATCAGGCTTGAGTGTAGTTAAGTTGCCAAGGCATTGCACGGTGTCAATATCATTCTTTGCAATGGCCTGCTTAAAGGCATTGTTAATTTGCACCTGATGAGGCGCAAAAGCATTCGGTAAATCGCATAGATAAGTTGCAATAGAGAAACGTTTATACCTAAGTGCTAAAGTAAAGAGTTTTTCACTCATATTTTTGCTAGGTTTATAGCCAGACGGAGTATAAAGCTGTATGACGATGGGTAGATGATTATTAATGACGGCTGCTTCAAGTCCTTGCGGGTAGGTGGCTTTCAGTGAAAAAAAGGTTGCTCTATCGCAAATTTGATTTACGATGCTTAATTCTCCAGCTTGTGCTGCTAAAACCAAGACCTTGCTTAGTGTGTCACGAAAGATTTTTTTAGGCGCAATTCGACAGAGATAAGAAACCGTTGACCAGTGCCCAGTTTGTGCTGCTATAAGTGTTGCCGCATTCCAACATTGTTTTTCTACTCGGTGTTGAGCACCCATCAAGCGAAGAAGCCCCTTATTTCCTTGCCCAGCTGCTTTGATAAAAACAGAGGTTTCGCCATAATCTTTAGTCATCCAATTCAAACAGGAAATGGGTTCGCCTTCTAATTTTGCAATGAGCTCCTTTCGGATTGACTCGTCATCGATAGCGGTTAGCACTTCAACCAGCGTTCTTTCATGGAGGCTTATCCCCTCTTCGCTCCTTAGATCTGGTAATGATAAGGCCTCAATGAACCTATCAATATTAAAGTTTGAGCCAAGTTTTCTGTAGGAACTGCATGCGATTTGAGCCAATAAAAAATATTTATTACGTGGCTCAGAATGGAGTTGCTGATCAAGACTATGGATGACAGCTAATTTTCTATTGATTTCAAGCCAAACGTCTTCCATAAAATTGTATCGAGAACTATCTAATTCATCTTTGGTATTTTCCTCAATGCATGTGGCGAGCTGAACATGTAAAAAATCGGATCGACTTTTAAGTTGATGCGACCAGGCTGGGTAGCGTTTTAGTTGGTGTACTAGCGTATTATCATCGAGTAGTTGAGGATGATGATAAAGATTATCAATCAGGGCATCAAAAACGATATTCGCAGAGGGATGTTGATTCCTTATCAAGATTTTAAGCAATACAAGTAATTGCATAATGGTATCGATATTTGCAGTTGCACTCATCTGCTTTATATAAGCATGTACATCCTCGGTTTGAATTTGCTGAATTAGGGAAGGCTTGTCAGCTAATAAATAAAGAATTGCCCCGTCGTGATTTGCGGCTAGTTGTTCTGCGGTCGAATCATCGATTAGTTTGGCCAAAACGCTAGCTAATAGAGGCTTATTTAGCCGGCCGACATAGTTAATTAGTGCAGGTAATTGGTTAGCTATTACTACAGGCTGATTTAAATGGCGATTTAATAAATCGAACCAATCTGGATTCTCTGTTTGCGCGAACCAAATAACTGCCGCAGGAAGAAAAGATTGGCTGAATAAGTCTACGAGTGCTGTAAAATTATCTGTATTCGGAGAAAATTCCCAAGCTACAGGCAGCGCTTCAACTTGACGTAGATTCTCTCCTCGAGAACCATCTAGAGCAAATTTTAGAAAACCACGCTCTCCGCAACTGACTTTTTTCGCTTCTGCAATCAGCGATTGAGCTTCAGGAAATTCGTTCAAAATATCGTATAAATGATTAATTTCGCATTGGGGCGAGCCTAGGTAGGCTAGGTGATAACACATGAAATCATGTAGCAGATGTGATGCTATAATTTGTTTCACCGGAACACGGCGTTGAATTAACCAAAGAATAAATGCGGCATATTTCTCAGTATTATCAACGGATTCTTCTTTGATTAAATTGACAAGGCCTAAAGGATTTTCTTGATTTTTCAAAATATTTTTTAATTCAGCTAATTGATGTTTAACAAGAGGCAATGCTTTACCTAATTTAATTACGCGATCTACATGCTGATTGATTTCATTATGATTGGCGAAAAGGGCATTGTTCTGATTATAAAAATCAAGAGCCGCTGCTTTATCTTCATGAATTAACTGATTAAATAAGAAAAGAATTTTTTCTTCGGATTTAGGTGGCTGTTTTTCTTGGGGAATTAATAATAAATAACTTAAAGCAGACAAAAGTAGATCACAGGATTCGTCTTTAATATAAGGTAGTGATAAATCGATGAAATTCAATAATTGATGGCTTTGTTCAAGTTTCTCATGGGCTGCAAATGGAGAAGACGCACTTAGCTTCGCGATTCGTGCTTGAGCAATTAACTGGCGATTTATTTCTTTGACTTGAGAGTATTCTTTTGCAAGCTCAGAGCTTGTAATCCGGTGATCAGGAAAAAGAGTATCGATTTCATGGCTATGTATCCATTGCAGAGTGAGACTAATTATCATATCGACATACTCATTTTTATTGTGATTAATCAATATTATAAGTTGTATCAACAAAAAACCATCTATTTTTTGCGCGAAAGGTGATTTTTTAGGGCTACAAGCTCATTTAGTAGTCTATAATTAAAAAAGCACTTTCATTAGGCAAAAAATAAGCTGTACTGGCATCAATAAACTAAAACAATTATTTAGCTATTTTTTCAATAAAAAATTTCAATTTTTCAAGGACAAAGCATAGGGATATCGCTGAAATAGGCAATGCTATAGCTAGGAGGTGGAATTAATTATGCTTTCTTTTGCTAATATTTAAGTAGGTAGGCTAAAAATACTTAAAAGCGGTCTGCTAAATCATTGTTAATTTTTTAGGATATTATATGCCAACACCAACACAATATAGAGGTAGGTTTTTTTCTGAGGCCAACTATTCTTCAATGGCAAAGTCAATAGCCAATAATAAATCACTTATTCTTGAATTAATTGAACAAATAACACTTTTCAAATCTGCTTTTGTAGAGCAATTAAAACAATCTTCACCTAAAGAGTCTAAAGAATTGGAAGCTGCAATTCAGAGAAGTGATTCGCGTTTGCAAACCCTGAAGAATTTAGAGGCAAACCGCCCCGTTACTGAGCAGGAGCAAAAATTATTAGTAGACTACATAAAAACCATGCATATATCCGGTGCTAAAGTTTTTGCAGATTTACATAAAGATACAGCTGTTGAAGAAAAATCATCGAGTCCAGCGCCCAAATGATTTTTCAAGTCCATTTGACAGCAAATGTCATTTAGCAAAAAATTGGAAATAGTAATTATATAATTTTACATAAGTTCCATCCGATTCGTATTTTTTCAATAACTGATTTATTTGTTCAATTTTATCCGCGTTTTTAAAAGAAGTTGCAATTCCGATTCCCTCACCTAATTCAATAGGCTGATTGATGGACCTAATAAGCCCAGAATACTGATGCTCTAAGTGTAGCGCAGTGTAGTAGTTTATAAACGCAGCATCCACGTCGCCATTTTTCACTGCGAGAATCAAATCAGGAGCTAAGGCATAAGAGATGACTTTTATCGGCATAGTAAAATTTTTGGCCAAATAATCACCAAATAATCCTCCTTGCAAAGTACCTATTCGTTTATTTTTTAAATCAGTTAATAATTTGAAGGGGGATTGAGGGAGTACAATAAAGCCCCCATTGCTGGGTAGATAAGGATTACTAAATAAGTAGATTAACCTACGCTCAGGCGAAATAATAATTCCCCCTATTATAAAATCAACTTGATTCTGATCGAGCGCTTCGAATAAGTTATTGTTTTTTATAGGTAAAAACTCGCATTGCCAATTTAAATCGGCACAAATTGTATTCATTAATTCGACATCGAAACCTTCAACGGTGTAGTGTTGCATATCGACAGCAAAAGGAGGGGCAAAGGTTGGAGCCCCAATTCTTACAGTGGTGGCTTGAAGGGAAGAGCAAAACAAGCAGGACAGCAAAATGATTAGGCGTGCATACCTCGTTTTCATAGGTATCTCTTACAAGTTTTTCTTATTAAATAAGTATAGGTCGGAATGCTTTAAAATGGAGCAACTGTCTTTTCGTGACAGTTGCTCCATTAGTGCAGATCTAGCTTAACCGAGCTGTACTTGGTTAAGTAAGCCCAGCATGCTTGCTTTATTGATATAGCCCACTGATGTTAAGTGATTAAGTGCTTGTCCTTTAGCATCAAAAAATAGCATTGTAGGTGTCCCATAAATCGCAAAGGCCTTCTTTATGTTGGCAACTTCTTCATTATTATCACTCACATTAACTTTCACACTCACTAAACCGGTCATGGCTTTTACAACCTCAGATTGATTAAATACTTTAGTATCCATATCCTGACAATCGCTACACCAGCTGGCAGAAAATTCTAAGAAGATCGGTTTATTTTCCTTTTTGGCCCGAGCTAATTCCTGCTCAATAGCTTGCAAATTGCTCACTTCAATAAAGGGTGCATGAGGTTTATTCAACTTAACCGTTTTGGCTTCCACAATGGGTGCTAGGGTAGTGTAAGAAACGATACCACCAAAGACTAAGGCGATAAGTCCCATTATTTGCAAGAAACGAGCTGAGGTCCCCTCTGGCTTTAACAGACCAAAACATATTCCAGAAATAATCAGGAGTGCTGACCATAGTAATTTAGTTATCATTATTGGTAATACACGTCCTAACATCCAAATGGCTATGCCGAGCATGACAATACCGAAGAATTGTTTGATTCTTATCATCCATGAACCCGTTTTAGGGAGCATTGAACCGTAGCCGGCGCCCACTAAAATCAGCGGAACTCCCATTCCCAAGGCCATCACAAACAAGATTAACCCGCCATTGAAGGCTTGACCGCTTTGGCCAATGTAAGTTAATACGCCAATCAGTGGGGCAGTCACACAGGGTGAAACAATTAGAGTGGAGATAATCCCTATCAGCATAGCAGAAAGAAAATTATGCTTGTTCGATTTTTGACTAAAAGTATTCAAACGGGTATTCATTTTGGAGGGTAGGCGCAATTCAAATAGCCCAAACATAGCTAAGGCCATTAATACAAAAATGAGACTAAAACCCACAATGACCGTTGGTCGTTGCATCAGCGTTTGCACCGTAGAACCCATGAAACCAGCAAGTACACCTGCTGCAGCATAAGTGATCGCCATTCCAAACACATAACTCAAAGAGAGTTTGACGGCCTTGGGAGTGGACAATGAATCTTGACCAACAATGATGCCGGATAAAATTGGTATCATTGGCAGAACACAGGGTGTAAAAGCCAATAAAAGACCAAGTACAAAGAACGTCCCTAAATAAACCAAAGCACTATTGCCTTGAATAAAACTCATAATCATCTCTGGGTTTGAACTTTCAAATTCCCAAGAGAAAGACCAACTAGCATGTGAAATAAGCATTAACGCCATTAAGCCAAGAAGGCGGGTTAAATTTTTCATGTTTATCCTCATAAAATCAATTGATTTCCCAATCGATAAATCCAAGCTAAGAATTATCGATTAGGTCTAGACGAGCATTATTTGAGGAGGATAGGCGGTTTGAAGAGCCGAGAGAAGGGTGAATTAGAAACTAATTGAGCGTGAGTAAAAAAGAGCGCTCCGACCATGATAAATAAATAAGGTATCGCAGAAAGTTCATTTTCCGTCAGCGTATAGTAAGTCGATAATTGACAATAACTAACGGCTGGTGTTCGACTCGAACAGTCATTCGTTATCGCTGAGTAACGGATTGAATGCAGAGTGTTTTTGTTACTCGCACAGGAAAATAATGGCTTTAGCGAGAGTAAAACCAGGCAACTAATAAGCAGACAGATAAACAGTTTTGCGCATGTTTTCATAAATCCATGATAACAGCAGATAAAACAGCTGTACAGTTTAAGCCCTTGTTTTGCCAGAGGCATAACTATTTTTGCCAAAAAGAAGGTGAAAAAAGAATAAGCAGTGAAAATATTTCCAAGCGTCCAGCTAACATAGCAAAAATTAGGACCCATTTGCTGGGTTGGGTAAGTAGAGCGAAAGTTTCCTGAATACCACCAATCCCTGCACCGGAATTGGATAAAGCCGCTGTAATGGCAGAACATGAAGTGACAAAATCATTCCCTAAAGCCATAAAAAGTAAAACTAAGCCAACAAAAAGAGCGATGAATACAGAGAGAAAGCCCCACATGGACTGTAAAATGGGCTCAGACAAGCTGTGCTTACCAAATTTGATTGGAATAATGGCATGGGGATGAAGAAGGCGGACAATCTCGCGCTTACTTTGTTTATAGATTAATAGGGCTCGAATGACTTTTACGCCCCCACTGGTAGAACCGGCGCAACCGCCGATTAAGGCTAAGAGCATAATAAGAAATGGAATGTAGGTGGGCCAATTACTGAATGGTGCGGAAACAAATCCGGTGGTTGTTGCCATAGAAATGACATTGAATAAGGATTTGATAAGGGCATGATGGTTGGCACTAAAAAAACCATAGAAGATAAGACTTATCGTCACCAGCAGACTGGCGCTCAGCAAAAAAAAGATATAATTGCGGAATTCTTCATCCTGCCAATAATGAAAGATGCTTCGTTTTTTGAAAGCAATAAAATGGAGAGCGAAATTGGTACCTCCCAGCAACATAAAAAAGCAGGCAATTAATTCGATTATATCACTATCATAATAAGCAAAACTGTTATCGTGCAGTGAAAATCCACCTGTAGAAACAGTGGCAAAACTTTCACCCAAGGCGTCAAACCAATTCATTCCCGCTGTCCAATAACAGAACATACAAGCTAGCGTTAACAGCAGATAAATAAACCATAGGGCTTTGGCGGTTTGGGCAATCCTGGGTGTTAGTTTGGAGTCTTTCATCGGACCTGGTGTTTCCGCTCGATAAAGTTGCATTCCTCCCACACCCAACATAGGTAAAATCGCAACAGCTAAAACAACGATACCCATTCCGCCCAGAAATTGCAGTTGCTGTCGGTAAAATAAAACAGACCGAGGCAAACCTTGAAGGTCTTTAATAATGCTTGCACCGGTTGTGGTAAAGCCGGATACCGATTCAAAAAAGGCATCTGTCATGCCATGATTTTGATAATGTAGTGCAAAAATAAAAGGCAAGGAGGCAAAAAAACAGAGCACAAACCAAAATAAAACGACGATAAGAAAACCATCACGAATTTTAAGCTCTTGTTGTTGAGTACGACAGCTTAGCCATAATAGAAAGCCTGTCCCAAAGGTACAGATAAAGGCAATAACAAAGGGTAACCAGAAATTGTCATGAAAAATAAAATTGATTGCCAATGGGGTCAGCATGCTTAGACTAAAAATCATTAAAAGCAAGCCTAAAAGGCGAAGAATGGTTTTAATTTGCATTCATTTCTTTCTCTCTTTAAATAAGAGAACTCCTAGGACATAAAAGTCAAACTTACTTGAAACAGCGATTCTACTTGGCGAACATAACGTTTTTTCAGCAGCAATAGAATAACATGATCGCCGGATGCAAGAACTAGATCGGGATGAGGCATGAGCACTTTCTCACCTCGCGTTAGCGCCGCAATAGAACAACTGGGCGGTAACCCAATTTGTGATAGCTTGCGTCCTACCACTTGAGAAGTCAATTCGTCGCCATGTGTTATGAGTTCAATGGCTTCTGCTTCGTTATCTTGCAATCGATAGATCTTGACCATATTTCCACGCCGTAGTTTAGCAAGTATGCTACCAATAGTAACCAATTGGGGCGAAATCGCGTGGTCGATGGGGCTATCCTCAATCAATTCTACATAGGCATTGCGATTAATCAGTGCAATAGCATAGCGTGCACCTAAGCGCTTGGCTTGCAAACTTGACATGATGTTGGCTTCGTCGTCATCGGTCACTGCACAAAATACATCGGTAAATTCAATGTTTTCACTGATTAAGAGATCCCGATCCGCAATATCACCTTGTAAAACAGTCCCTTTGTGTAAATGAGAAGCGAGTTCGCTGGCGCGCATTAAATTGCGATCAATGACTTTGATTCGATACTGACTTTCTAGAGCCTGAGCGAGTTTTGAACCGATATTGCCTCCTCCGGCAATCATAATTCGGTTATTAGGATGCTTATAACAACCCAAAGCCGTCAATACTTGTTGAATTGCCGAGGATGAAGCAGCAAACAAGACGGCATCGCCAGTGATAATTTCGCAGTTGTCTTGTGGTTCTAGCGCAACTTTGTCACGAAAAATGGCCACTACGCGGGCTTCGATGGGATGTAAATGTTGATAGAGCTGCTGAATAGTTTTCCCTATCATCAAACAATTTGGCGAAGGTTTAATAGTCATTAACAAAACCTGTCCTTCAGCAAATTCAAGAACTTGAGTCGCTCCTGGGTAATTAATCAAATTCTCAATATGTTGGGTGACCAGTTTTTCAGGACTAATACAGACGTCTACAGGCACATGATCATTACGAAACAACTGTGGATAATCATAGTAGTATTGCGAGCGGATACGGGCTATTTTAGTAGGGGTACGAAATAGGCTATAAGCAATCTGACAACCCATCATATTAATTTCATCACTGTTAGTCACAGCAATGAGCATATCGGCTTGTTCGATTCCTGCTTCGATTAAAACATTAGGATGAGATCCAGAACCCTGTACAGTTTGGATATCCAAGCGGTGTTGCAGTTCACGAAGACGCTCTTCATTTAAATCCACTAGAGTGATGTCATTATCTTCGCGTGCTAAGTTACGTGCGAGTGCCCCACCCACTTGACCTGCACCTAAAATCACTATTCGCATGACATTAATACTCCTTCATAAACGAAGGTAGCGGGTCCAGTTAAATAGATAGGGCCTTTAGTATCTGGCCAATTCACGGTGAGGTCGCCACCCGGTAAATTGATATGAATTTGCTCGTCTAAATGATGACATAAGCGACCTATTGCTGCAGCGGCAATGGCGCCGCTGCCACAAGCTTGCGTTTCCCCACAGCCCCGTTCATAAACGCGTAGGCGGATATGATTTGCATCGATAATCTGCATGAAGCCGGCATTAGTTTGTTCTGGAAAAAGCGGATGTTCGCTAATTTGCTTTCCTAGTGTTGCTAGATCTGCGGTTGTCAGATCGTCAACTACCGTGACTGCATGAGGGTTTCCTACGTTGATCGCATGTACTTTGCAACTTGAACCATCTTTTAGAGGCAATTGATAAAGAACTGCTTGATGATTCGCTAATAAAGGAATGTCTTCTGGCTTTAGTCTTGGTTGTCCAAAATCGACGGTGACGGTATTGTCTTCATTGAGGTTCAGTTGCATCTTTGTGGTGTAGGTTGCGATTGCAATTGTTTTTTTATTGGTCAGACCATAATGTTGAGCAAAGCGTGCAAGGCAACGTGCTCCATTCCCACATTGGCCTACTTCATGGCCATCAGCATTAAAAATGCGATAAAAAAAATCAATTCCAGGTTCTTGACTGGCTTCGACAAGTAAACACTGATCAAATCCTACACCAGTATCACGTCGAGAAAGTGCGCGAATTTGACCCGGCGATAAATTGATTTGCTGGTGGAGCGCATCAATCACCATAAAATCATTACCCAACCCATGCATTTTCGTAAATCGTATCATTTAGTCTCTCACAGCTTTAGGCAGATTGCTTGGATGTGATTTCTTGTTTTCGGGTAGGTAAAGTGGCCCTTTTTGGCCGCAAGCGCATAAAACGCCTACAACCATACAACTAATTAGTATAAGAGGAAACAAGCGCATGATTAATCATCAGACTGTAAATAGTTCAGTATAAAGAAACTCTCAATAAACTGCTACGAGGTTGACTGATAAATACTCAAACTATCGGGAGTTTCATTAGTTTCCTCTATTGCCTGAGGCTCAGCGGGCAGCGGTTGATAGAAAGAGAGGAAGCTAATCTTCTGCCTGACCTCTTTTTTAAGGTTCGGTGGTTTGAAAGGAGAGTCATGTTCTTGGTCACCTTTTTCCGCTCTTTTGACTAAGATATCTTCCTCTACTTTTCTAAACACTGAAAATGATTTTTGCATTCTGTCAGTAAAGCGTCTAAAGGAGCTAGGTTTAATTTCAATGGTTTCTTTCAAATAAACATTGGGATGTTTAGGAGAAGTCCAATTCAAGTTAAAGTAGAGTAAATCGGGAATATGGCCTTTATTCTCCGGGGCATAATAAGGAGTAACTTCCAAGCGTAGTTCACCAACTCGCTCTTCTTTATCCTTGTTTAATATTTTGTCGGCGATAAAATTCTCAACAGTATCCAAAATATTGTAATTTGCAGCAGCAGTTGTCGGGGCAAGATTTTCTTTACTATGAATCCCGCCTAAAAAATAAGCAATTAAATGGGACCAATGACATTGACGACCATTGATTACAATGTGCTCATCGCCGTAGCCTTCTACTTTAAATACCTCAACACAAGGCGCTCCCGTTAATTGCCGTTGACTGGTTGGTCTTTTAACGCCTTTTCGGTTTTCCATAGTTTCAGAGGTTATAGTAAAACTAATCGGACCAGGACGTTTATATACATAACCAGGGTATTGGTGTCGTATAATTTCAGCACTTGCTGTTGTCCGTCTGGTTCGCTGAGTTGGGGGTTCAGGAGTTATTGGCTCGAAAAACGTACCTAGTTTTTTAGTCATAACGGGGCGTATTTTTTGCGTTTCTCCAGGGCTCCATAAAACTTTGGGTTTTTCGCTGAATACGCGTCGAGGTGGTGAAGACATAATGCGAACCCCCGTTTTTTTCAAGGGAGAGTGCAACTCAGTTGCACCGGCAAACATAAGTCGATTTTCGCCCTCTATATATCGCCGATACTTTTTCAAGGGACGTTCTTCTTTATTAGAGTTGAAAACAGGTTTTGCAGCTCGACTTTTTGATGTTTTCGTAAGATCGTTGATTAATTTGCTAATGTCAGTGTGTTTTGTTTCGCTAAAAACAATGAGCAGTGTTTTTCGGGTAAGCCGTTTTAGTTGTCGCTCCTCTACGAGAGATTGTGCTTTAAGCCATTCTTCTCTACTGAGTTCGAGTACTTTTAAACTAGGTATAACTGTAAGAGCTCGGCTCCTAAACAAGGCTATTTTTTCATTTTCAAGCTTAACTGTTTGTTGGTTGATTGATTGCAACATTTGTAAGGCGGTTTGTCCTATTTCCCCCGACATCTTTTTACTGTAAAGCTCAGCAAATTGCAAAACAGGTCTTTTGGCTAATTCTTCGATTAGATAAGTTTGAGTAAGGCTGTCACATAAGCAATAAATGGAAACAATTTGTTGGAAAATGGCTTCATCAATTTGAAATCCTTTGGGTTTACTATCGATTATTGCAAATAAAGACTGAATTTGTGCTAAGAACATAAAAAGACCCATAGAAAAAAAACAGCAAATTCTAGCACAGGCTTTAACAGATAGTTAGGTGTTGTCATTAACCTTGCTATAATCGAACGCATTGGTGATAATTTGAGTTTTTTGCCGGAGATATGGTTGAACGTTTACATTAAAAAACCAGAACAGCAAGCTGATGCCTGCGTCATTTGGATGCATGGTTTGGGGGCGGATGCTTCCGATATGGCAAGTCTTGCCGAACAACTTATAGTTGACAGTGTGGCGCTACGCCATGTTTTTCTGGACGCCCCAATACGTCCTGTGACCCTCAATAATGGTCTATCAATGCGTGCATGGTATGACATTAGTGGCATGAAATTAACAGATAGAGAGGATAGAGAAGGAATTTTGCAATCTGAAGAGTTCATTCGCCAAGTAATAGATAGCCAAATTGAAGAGGGTTTTACTACAGAGCAAATTTTTTTAGCTGGATTTTCGCAAGGTGGTGCAATGGCTTTGTACACCGCTTTACATATGACTAGCCCACTCGCTGGCGTCATTGCCTTATCAGCCTATTTACCTTTAGCTGATCAATGCAAAACTAATTTACCTAAAGAAACGCCCATCTTTGTTGCTGGCGGCCAATACGATCCGATTGTTTTACCTATGTGGACAAAACAATCTGCTGAATGGTTAACCGCGGCGGGTTATTCTGTTTCTACGCATAACTATTTAATGGAGCATTCAGTTTGTGCGGAAGAACTTAATGACCTTTCCAGTTGGCTTAGCGTTCAGGCAAAAGGAGCGAATTGATGACTGTGGTTAAAAAATCAAGAGTAGTTCCTTTTACTTGCGAGCAAATGTATGGTTTGGTCAACGAGGTTGAACATTATGCAGAGTTTTTACCCTATTGTTCTGAAAGCCTAGTGCATCATCGTGATGAAGATGAAGTCCAGGCGACCTTAGTGATTGCTGCAGCGGGTATGAGTAAATCATTTACCACTCGCAACCTATTGCAAGCCAATAAAATGATAGAAATTCGTTTAGTGGATGGCCCCTTCAGTCATCTAGAAGGATTTTGGCGTTTTGATGAAGAGCCAGAAGGCTGCAAAGTTTCTTTTGATTTAGAGTTTGAGTTTGCTGGTCGGATGTTTTCTCTTCTTTTAGGTCCTATATTTGAGCAGGTCACTGATAAGATGGTGGATGCATTTTGTGATCGCGCTGAGGTCATATATGGTAAAGGTTGAGCTAGTTTATATCGCTGCCAATCAATCATTAGTGCACCTGTCTCTTAGTTTAGAGACAGGGGCAACTGTTGCTGATGCCTTGAACCAATCAGAAATTTTAAAAACAAATCCAAGTTTAAGTGAGTTGGCTGTGGGTATTTTTTCTAAGCCAGTTTCCCTTGATACTATACTTCGAGCAGGGGATCGGATTGAGTTGTATCGACCACTTATCTTAGATCCCAAAGAGAAAAGACGTCAGCGAGCAAAATCCAAAACTAAGGTACAAAACTGAATTAAAGCGGTCGTCATTGCGAATGAAAGCAAGTTCAAATCGATTTTTCATTCTGTTCTGGCTTTTTAAGGACAACTCTCAAGAAAAGGTTGCACAATAAAATGATCAATTATACAGCAACTTATACTGATAAGTATCAGTTGACCATGGCTCAAGTTTATTTCCTAAAAAAACAAAACAATCATCTTGCAACTTTTGATTATTTTTTTCGAAAACTGCCTTTTGAAGGAGGCTATGCCATCTTTGCGGGGTTAGAAGAGTTATTGAAAATCCTGGAAAATTATTCTTTTAGCAAGGAAGATATAGTCTATTTACATTCTCAAGGATTTCATTCTGACTTTCTGAACTATCTTGAGAGTTTTCAATTTAAAGGTACTGTCTATGCTGCAAATGAAGGTGATTTAATATTTCCCACCTGTCCTGTGGTTAGTGTCGAAGCTAATATTATTGAAGCACAACTCATAGAAACTATCCTCTTAAATGTATTAAATTTTCAAACGCTGATAGCGACTAAAGCAAGTCGGATACGTCAAGTCGCCGGTTCTCGCGAGTTAGTCGATTTTGGTTTGCGCAGAGCTCAAGGTCCTGCTGGTTATTGTGCAAGTCGCGCGGCAATCATTGGTGGTTTTAATAGTACAAGCAATGTTTGTGCGGGCCGTGATTATCAGATTCCAATAGCAGGCACAATGGCTCATTCGTTCGTGCAAAGTTATGAAGATGAATTTTTGGCTTTTCGCGATTTTGCTGAATGTTGGCCGGATCATTGTGTGTTACTAGTAGATACCTATGATAGTTTGCATTCAGGCATTCCTAATGCGATTAAAATTGCTCAAGAAATGGCTGCACGAGGCAAAAAATTAAAAGGCATTCGCTTGGATAGCGGCGATTTAGCTTATTTATCTAAAAAAGCTCGGCAGATGTTAGATGCCGCCGGATTAAAAGAGGTCAAAATCATTGCTTCTAATCAACTCAGCGAAGATGTGGTGAAGAGTTTGCTTGAACAAGAGGCACCGATTGATATTTTTGGGGTAGGGACTAACCTGGTCATTGGAGCGCCAGATGCCGCGCTTGATGGCGTGTATAAATTGGCTGCTGCGAATAACAAACCTTGTATTAAATTGTCGGAAACGCTATCGAAAATAACCTTGCCTTTTAAAAAACAAACTTATCGCGTTTTAGATGCGGAGGGTCGATTTTTTGGGGCTGATGTGATCACTCTGGTCGATGAAGAGGCTATAGAAATGATGCATCATCCTTTTGAAGAATCAAAATCGCTTTCTTTAAAAAATTATAAGAAAGAGCCGCTATTACACAAAGTGATGGAAGAGGGTAAACGCTTATCAGCAGTTAAAACGCTTGCTGAGATTGCCGAGTATAGCCAACAGCGTCTTGCTAAGTTAGCTATCGAGTACAAACGATTGATTAATCCGCACACTTATAAGGTTGGCTTAAGCTCTAAACTTAAAATGCAACGCGATTCAATGATCAAAAAAATGAGGGGATAATGTAATGAAAACCCTAATCATTATCGATGCTCAAAATGATTTTATGCCCGGTGGTAGCCTAGAGGTTGCTCAAGGTGATTTAATTGTACCCATTATTAATAAGTTGCAGCCTCAGTTTGATTTAATTGTTGCTACTCAAGATTGGCATCCAGCGGAGCATAAAAGTTTTGCTTCTAATCAGGTCGGCAAAAAACTTTTTGAAAAAATTGAACTTCATGGAATCGAACAAACACTTTGGCCGGATCATTGTGTCCAAGGAACGATTGGCGCTGAATTGCATCCACAACTCGAAACTCGCTCCATCGAGGCTATTTTTCGCAAAGGAATGCAGCCAGAAAATGATAGCTATAGCGGGTTTTATGACAATAACCGTCAAAGCACAGGATTAGCTGGTTTTCTTCGCGAAAAAGGAGCTCAGGAACTTTATTTTTGTGGTTTGTGCGCAGATATTTGCGTTTATTACACCATCAAAGATGCCATTGCAGAAGGCTTTAAAAGTTGTCTCATTGAAGATGCGACTAGGGCGCTAGATAAAGAGAATTTTCAGCGAATTAAAGAGGAATTATTGCTGAATGGTGTCAAAATTTTAAGGAGTATTGAGTTGTGAATCTTCGGGCAAAAGCTTTGATGATTTTCTGCAGTCTATCGCATAAAAAAATGAATCTTTTGCTTTTCCGATAGTGCTTTTATCGGCGGCATAGCTAATAATTTTTTCAACCTGATTGGGAGTAAATAATTCTTCAGTTAAGTAATTTAAAATCTGAAATTTTAGTTCTGCGGGCATGAGTAGAATGGGTGCTGTTTCCCTCTCTTCCTGAAAGCAATACAGGAATCGACAAAGCGTTAGGAGGAATATTCCCTTTTTTTCGGTTGGTTGAAAAAGCTGGTTTATTTCAGCGATCAAATCTTTTACATGGTTGGTTGGAGGTTGTTGTTTTCTAGAGCGTTTTTTAGATAATAATTGAATAGGACTAGGAGTCACAGAAAATTCAGCTAATGAGGGACTTACAGCGTTATGACAAAGGTTGATTAAAGTGAGTGATTTATTTTCCTCACAAGCAAAATAGAATTCAGCAAGTGTTTCATTAGTGATTTTATTTCCTTTTAGCCAGACTTGTTTTAGAGTGCTGTTTTTTCGTAAGTTATAAGCAATATTAACCGCACTAAGATCCGTTAAATTATTGTCAGAGATATTTAAGAATACTAAGGAGCGATTAGTTTGTAAGAAATCAGCAATTAAATGTCCTGAGTCGTCATTCAAATGAGTACTTTCTAATGATAAATGTTGAAGGCTAGTATTTGATTTTAACTTAGGAAAAAAATCAGTGCCCGCGAGCTCATTTAATCTATTGTTACTTAAATCCAAGCGCTTTATCCAAGGGTTGTCTAAAATGCTTGAAATAGAAATATCTCCTTCCTTTGTTTGCTCAATTCTATTAGAGCGCATATTAAGCGTTTCTACCTTTGAATGCTTAGCTAATTCAGCTAATCCTTGAAGAGTTATGCAATTATTACTTAGATCGAGTGAAGTGATAGCTGTTAAAGGCAAACTACTGGCAAGAAGTGCTATAGAGCGGTCATCAAGTTGATTTCCTTTAAGCGAAAGGGAACGAAGATTCGTATTATTTTTCAGAGCGTTAGTGAGGGCAACCAGCTCTTCATATTCTAAGTGTTGATTCGATAAATCTAAAGCTTTTAGTTCGGGGGCATTAGCTCTAATACGTTCAATTAGTTTCGTCTCGATTGTCATTTTTACTCAGTAAATTATCCATAATCCATGCACAATGCGGTATATATTACTATAATGTTCTTTAAAAGAACAGTGTGGGATTTGAAGGAAGCTTATTTTATGAGGTTTCTATGGCTAAAATCAAAGCGATACTTAAAGAGTTTACTGAGTCATTAAAAACTAATGATTATACAAAATTTCTAGCCTTAATTAGACAGGATCCCAAGTGTTTACGGAATGGATTTGGCACAGAAAACAAAACGCTTTTACATTATTTGTGTGCTATTAATATTGAAAAAATTAACTTTGGTAAAAACTTCGACTCAGAGGTAGATAAGACATTAGATCAGGAAGAAATGGATTGGCAGGACATCGATGAAGATGCATTTATTGCAATGCTAGATGGATTAATCGATGAATTTGATTGTGATTTGAATATAAGAGATAAAAAAGGAAATACGCCATTACATTATGCAACGTATTCCGAGAGTGAACGAGTTGTCAAATTACTTCTTGAGTTTGAAGACACGGAAGTTAATGCAGAAAATAAAGCGGGGACAACAGCTCTTCAAATAGCTGTGTCTAAGGAATTTTCTAGCATCGAAAAATTATTATTAGACGTTAGCAAACAACAGATAAGTGAGCAAGAAATTCCTCAAGGTTTAAGTGTAAGGGAATATCAGAGACTTAATAAAAAATCCATTATTGATCTTGGCCCATTAACTCCTCTTAAATCAGATAAACCGACGGCCATTCAAGCCATAGAATCCAGCTTATATATTCAAGATTCTAAGCTTAGAGAGCAATTCGCAGGCCAATGGGATGAAGTTGCTCAAAATGAAGTATTAATCCCGCTGATAAATTTTTTAGGACTATGCGTTACTAGGGGTACCGTTGATGAATCAAGACGATTAACTTTATTTAAAGAATATCGTCAAATAAAAGAAACCCCACCAGAAGAAGAATATCAAGATATCTATGATCTGGCATTAAAGAAAATAGAAAAAGAGTTAGGGATGAAATTTAAAATCATCTGTGTAGATGCTGAGGATGTCGGTTCACTAAAACCTTTCTCTCATGAACCTCGAGGTTTATACACTAATAAGAACTCAGTATTTGCAGCGACAAGAGATCTTGAAATTAATGGTGTTTTGGGCCTTATCATGCACGAGTCCTCTCATTTTACCATGCACCAATTATTTAAAAATTCAGCTAAACCTTATCCAAAAAACGACCTCGAATTACAACAAAAGTATGAGAAAATTGTGGAAATAACGAAGGATAGTTTAAAAACAATGTTAACTGGCTTAGCCGATGAGCAAGATGAAGCGGCTTTTGAGATAATTAATAACGTTTTTAAAGTTTACCCACAAAATGAATGGGAAGCAGAGCTGATAGTTCGAGTTCCTGAAATTATGGGCTCACTCGGACCTGATGCAGGACAGAAATGGTTACAGAAAAATTCACCGGAATTGTATGGTTATTATGAAAATGTCGTTAATCCAGCAATCAGTAATTATTTGCAGGATCATAATGCTGCTGAATATTTGTTTAACCCTGAGATCAATACAAAAAGCTTAGGATGAGCGATTATCTAAAAATAATTGCTTTGATATTGAATTATTTGATCAATTGCTGTGTCAATGCGATGAAATAATGTTGACATGATGTACAATATTAAATCATGATTGAGTATTGATTTGAGGTAGGGCTCTGATGGAAATTGGGATAGTTGGTGGTGGATGGTATGGGTGTCATATTGCCCTGGTATTATCCAAGTTGGGGCATAAAGTTACTATTTTTGAAAAAAATGATGATATCTTCGATGGTGTTTCAGGTAAATTTGGTATCAGACTTCATAAGGGGCCCCACTATCCCCGCTCCGATTCGACGCGTCAATATTGCAGAGAAACTTTCGATAAATTTTGCGCTACCTATCCAGAACTTATAATCGACCATGAATACTCCGTTTACGCACTGGGTGAATTGGATGCTGATGGAAATCCTCCCAAAGTAGATACCGAGACTTTCATGCAAGTCTGTCATGAATCAATAGAGTGTAAAGAGGTGAATCGTGATGAATTTGGCTATGAACAAATGCACGTAGCCATGAGCATCGATGAGCCTAGTGTGGCTCTAGGTGAGAGATTGCGTTCAGTCTTTAAGGAAAAACTTAAGGATGCTGGTGTAACGATTAAATGCGGTTATCGAGTTGAGAATCTGATTCGCAATGAAGATAAAACCATCCTTATTAGTGAGGATGGTATCGAATGTGAATTTGACCAGATAATCAATAGCACAGGTTATCAATCCCTTATTTCGCCTGAGATTAAAGAAGATTTTCCAATAGAGATGGAGGTTGTTTATCAACCTTGTTTGGCATTAAGTTTTAAAGATCTTCAGCCCGGTAATAAACCCTTTTCATTTATTGTAATGGACGGATGGTTTCCCTGTTTAATGCCTTATGTGAACACCGATAATTACGATAATACTTACATTCTGACACATGGTAGCTATACCATAATGGCGTCCTGCCCCACGCCCGAAGAAGCTCATGCAATTTTAAATTCTGTCTCGAATGAATTTATCGAAACAAAAGTGAAGCCTCCGGCCGTTAGGGAAATGTGTCGATTTTGGCCTGAATTTGCAGACCGTTTCAAATATCTTGGCTGGGAAGGTGCCGTTTTAGCAAAATTAGTTACCAAACGAGAGTTTCGCAGTGCGGTAACCTTTGAATATAAAGGTACCATTAACATTATTCCTGGGAAAATTAATAATATTTTCGATGCTGAAGAAGAGGTCATAGCGCTTCTGGAAAAACGTAATTGCATCTCCCACAAAGGAATAACCTATGTCTCCAAGGGGGTTCTGGATAACTCTCGTGGTGAAATCAGCGAAAAACCTGCCCTTGGAGAACCTAATACGGGCAAACTAAATACCTGGCGCGCATCCTCAGACTATACTATCAGAAGTGCACCACAATCACTTTTTAAGGAGAAGAGTGGCTCAAAAGAACAAAAGGGCTTAGACTCCCAATCTCAAACAAATCCTAATCTAAATTAGACATCGATGGAGGAAATAATGACTCTTTCGGATCAGAAAAAATCCACCCTAGAGTCAGTATTAATTCACCAGTTTGTAGCCGGCTTTTCTCAGCCAGCCATACTGCTCAATTCTGAAGGAATAGTACTGGAGTGCAATAATTCCATTCTGAAGCTTTACGGTCTAAAAAAAGACATATTGTTGGAAAAGGATTATTTTTTAAGTTGCTCTCACTATAAAATAACTCCCCCTTTTTCATCGTTTAAAAAATTGAAATCCTTTGTCAACAAGAAAAGTATCAATAATTTTCCGCTGTCAACTCATGGTAAAAAAAATATTCAATGGTCAATCTCTAGGTATGCGCTGCAAAATAATGGCCTAGGCTTTTTTCTTATGGGGTCTGAAGTGGACGTGGTCAGTTCATTGGAGCGCGATGAAAAGCTAAGAGATATCATGCTCGACTATATCCCGGCACAAGTATTCTGGAAAAACGATAAACTAGCTTACCTTGGCTGCAACAAAGCTTTCCTTGATTCATTAGGTTTGAAATCAAAAACAGAGGTCATAGGCAAAACTGACTTCGATTTGCCTGTATCAAAGAAAGACAGTCGTGCTTATCGCGCCGATGATATAGAAGTCATCAGCTCAGGCATACCCAAATTAAATATCGAAGAAAAACAAACTCTTTCTGACGGCCATGAAAGATTTTTGTCCACAAACAAAGTCCCCTTATTTGATGAACATGGCCACATATATGGTGTGCTTGCCATTTATATTGATATAACCGAGCGTATAAAAGCTGAAAGAGCGCTTTTAGAAGCTAATAATTCTAAGGATGAGTTTATTCGTAACATGAGCCACGATATACGTACTCCATTAAGTGGCATAATCGGAATGTCTGCCATTTTGGAAGAAAAAGTTCAAACCGAGGGAGAAAAAGAACATGCTCATATGATCTATATCAGCGGTGAGCAATTATTAGCACTTTTGAACTCTGTGCTAGATATTATTGCAACAGGAAGTAACAAGGAAAATCGCATTAATTACTCGAATGTAGACATTAGAAAACTGATTCATAATATTGCTGATCTTGAATTACCTACCATTAAACTGAAAAATCTTGATTTACGTATCAGATTGCCAGCTGATATCCCCGCATTAATTGAAACTGACGAGATCAAAGTGCATCGTATTTTGTTAAATATTCTCGGAAATGCAATTAAGTTTACTGATAGCGGATATATTGAAATCGGAGTAAATTTCATTAACCATAACAAAAGATGGCCGCGACTAGAGTTTTATATCAGTGATACTGGTCGTGGTATTCCTGACGCTGCCATTGATAAGATCTATAAAAAATTTTATCGCGGTACATCCTCTTACCAGGGACTTTACGTCGGTCATGGTGTCGGACTACATATAGTCAAAAAATACATTGATTTATTGAAAGGAAAAATCAGCGTTGAATCACAATCTGGAAAAGGAACTACTTTTACAGTATCAATTCCGATTAAGACCATCAAACAGACAATAGAGACCGCGGCACTCCTCCCAAACCTTCTCGCTAAATCGCAACCAAAAATTAACAGATCCCCAGGTGCAGCAATAAAAATCCTTTTAATTGAAGATAATGCCATTGCTCTTAAAACTGCAGAGAACTTGCTAACCCAAATGAATATCGCATTTCAGTCTGCAACTTCTGGCGCAAGCGCTATAAAACTCTTCAAAGCGAACCATTTTCATCTTGTACTGTCGGATATCGGATTGCCAGATATGCAAGGTACCGACTTGACACGCCATTTTAGAAACCTTGAACAAGAACTTTCAAGAACAGCTATTCCTGTGATCGGACTAACAGCTCATTCCTTACCTGGAACCACAAAGGAAGCTTTAGAATCCGGCATGAACGAAATATTAAGTAAACCAATCCGAAGAAGTCAAATGACTGATTTACTAAAAAGATATGAACTTGATATCGCAAAGGATTCGCCGTGGGCAACAGAAGTGGCAACAGCCCAGCACCCAGGCTTACCTAACAATAATGAAGCTCTATTTACACTGCAACAGTTTCCCTTGTTGGACGAGACAGAAGGAATCAACAATTGCGGTGGGATAGATGGATTACACGAACTACTTAAAATGCTGATCAGTTGCGAATTACCTGCCGATAAAGAAAAAATGCAGCAAGCTTTTGAGCTAAACAATTATCCTGAAGTGGAAAAGCTGGCGCATAAAATTAAGGGCGGTGCTGTCTATGTCGGCACCCTTCGTATGAAATATGCCTGCCAATACTTAGAACGCTATTGGAAATCAGGGCAACGAGAACTCTTTGAGAAACTTTATAAGCAAGCGGTTTCAGTCATCGAAGAGACGATGTCTTACGTCAAAAATTGGCTTAAATCGAGCTAGGCACAGCCGTATTGGGTGCATCTTCCGAGAAAATCATAGGCATCTATGCTGCGCATTTTTTAATATTTTTTAAACCTCAAATCCGACCGCTCCTGGGTGCTGGATCTGACTGTCAGCAACCAGGTAGATTCTATGATTGATTAAGGCTTATGCTCAATACGCGCTAAGCTATTATGCGAAAAATACAAACTCAAATTATGTACTAATAATGAACCATTCCCTTTGCGCAAGGTATAGGCATAATCCCAACGGTCATTGTTAAAGGTAGGGCTTAAGAGACTTGTACCCATTAAAATCGCAACATCATTTTTGCTCATTCCAATTCTTAGACGCTCAATCTTGGAGTGCGGTAATAAATTACCTTGCTCCACCACTTGGCGTGAAAAGTCGTAAGATGCACAATGAGTAAGAGTTAATGCTAACGCTAGAGTAGTAAAAATTGTTACAACACGCATTTTTTTGCCTGCTATGAAAAATTTCGCCATAATACCACGTCATCTATAGAAAGACACCTCCCAGGATAGCCCGGGTGTTGAATATCGCTACATAGGAGCACAGGTGGAAGAAAGTCAACAATTGAAAGAGGCAGGGTTAAAAATTACCATGCCGCGAGTAAAGGTATTGCAAATTTTAGAGCAATCTCACGATCACCATTTAAGTGCGGAAGGCGTTTATAAAGCCTTACTAGATATGGGCGAAGATGTAGGGTTAGCTACTGTATACCGTGTTCTAACCCAGTTCGAAGCTGCCGGTTTGGTTTCTCGTCATAATTTCGAGGGGGGGTATTCTGTATTTGAATTGAGCCAGGGTGAACATCATGATCACCTCGTTTGTGTCAAATGCGGTCGAGTCGAGGAGTTCGTTGATAAGATTATTGAGGAACGACAAAAAATGATCGCTGCGCAGGCAAAATTTAAAATGACGGATCATGCATTGAATATTTATGGATTATGTCCTTCTTGTCAAAGAACATAAATTCTTTAATGAGTTATAATTAGTTTTATAACGACTAGCAAGGACGTAGCCCATGTACGATGATTTACGCAGCCCTTATCAAGCGGGAAAATTGCCTGCGGTACAATTAGGTGGCATTTTAATCAATGAAAAATTACTTGATAAATCCCCAGTAAACTTGGTATTAAAATCATTCAATCGTCATGGCTTAATTGCCGGGGCAACCGGTAGTGGTAAAACAAAAACTATGCAGGTACTTAGCGAACAACTCTCTTTGCTCGGTGTTCCTAGCTTAGTCATGGATATCAAAGGTGATGTTTCCGGATTAGCAGAAGCAGGAGAAGCCGACCCCTCCATAGAAGCGCGTGCCAAATCTCTGGAGCTAACCTATGTTCCACGCGCTTTTCCTGTCGAGTTACTGAGTTTGAATGGCTCAATTCAAGAAGGTGTTCCTTTACGCTCAACCATAACGGATTTTGGGTCGGTCCTTTTTTCGCGCATGTTGGATGTTAATGAAACACAATCTGGGGTCATTACTATTCTTTTTGAATATGCCAAAACAAATAAGATACCTTTAATTGATTTAGCCGATCTCAAAGAGCTGCTAAAATACGCACAAACTGACGCTGGTAACGCCGAAATTGAAGCCGATTTTGGTTCTATTTCTTCTGCTTCTGTAGGGACGATTGTCCGAAAACTCATCGAGCTTGAGTCTCAGGGAGGTGATCAATTCTTCGGTGAACCTGCCTTCAATGTCATGGATTTAGTTAGAACGAATGCCCAGGGGCTTGGAATCATCTCCATTTTACGTTTATTAGATATGCAAGATAAGCCCAAATTATTTTCGACATTTATGCTTAAATTATTAACCGATGTTTACCGACAAATGCCTGAATTGGGTGATCCGCCTAAGCCTAAACTGGTGTTATTTATCGATGAGGCACATTTAATATTCAGCAATGCAAGCAAAGCGCTATTAAGTTTATTGGATACGATGGTCAAATTGATTCGTTCAAAAGGGGTGAGCTTAATTTTTTGTACGCAAACGCCAAACGATATTCCCGACTCCGTTTTAAGCCAATTGGGATTAAAAATCCAGCATGCACTTCGGGCTTTTACCGCGAAAGATCGAAAAGCAATGAAGCTTGTGGCACAAAATTTCCCTCCAACAACCTATTATAATACCGAGGAACTTTTGACTTCACTCAGTATTGGTGAAGCCTTAGTAAGTGGCTTAGATGCTGAAGGCCAACCGACCCCCCTAGTCGAATGCCGTGTGCGTGCACCTGAGTCACGTATGGGAGTGTTGAGTCCACAAGAAATTGTAGCCGTGGTTGCCAGCTCTACGTTGATGTCGCATTATGGTAAACATGTGAAAACAACATCAGCTCAGGAAGTATTAGCAGCTCGAAAAGCTGAAACGACTGAAAAGACCCCAGATACTCCTAAGAAACGAGGAGCTCAGGAAGATACCATTGTCGAAAAAATTTCTAAAAATACCTTGTTCAGGCAAGTCGTGCGACAAGTTATGCGTGATTTAATGAATTCTTTGCTATCGATGTTGGGTGTAAAAAAATCTAAAAAATAAGCCTATCATTCAATTAAAGTCCAAGGCTTAATGAGAGCATTGAAACGCAGCCAAATTGGATTCCTTCAAACTCAAACTGTAGTGCATCTTCAGCATCGGAGGCGCCCAACGCATAAAGCAAAGGCAAATAATGCTCAAGGGTGGGAACACTAAACCTACCCACTTCCGTATAAAGTAAATCCCCTTGCAGAGGGGTATAATCGCGTTGTATAAGGCAGCGTTTTACTTGTTCTTCAAATTCAATAGCCCAGGGATAGGGTTTTCCGTATTGATCATCCCAAAGCAGCTTTTTTTCGTTATGGACAATATTGCCGCTGCCTATAATAAGCACTCCCTGTCTACGTAATACATTAAGACTTGCGCCCAGCTCAAAATGAAAATCGCTCGGTTTTGCCATATTAATACTAAGTTGTACGATGGGTATATTGGCCTTGGGATACATCGATATGCCTACAATCCAAACTCCCTGATCAAACCCCCAATGCTCATCCAGTTCTATAGAGTGTTCATTAATGATGCCCTTGATTTTTTCTGCCAATTCAGGTGCACCTGGAGCAGGGTAGTTCACTGTAAATAATTCAGCTGGACCCTTGTGAAAATCATGGAGGGTTACTGGATAAGGGGTATGGCTTAGCCAGGTTTGTGCAGTTAGCCAATGAGCCGAAATACAAAGGATGGCTTCAGGTTTTGGTATTTTTTTTGCTAATTTTACGAGCGTACGAGTGAAGGGATTATTTTCAATCGCATTTGTTGGACTACCGTGTCCGATAAATAAAACTGGCATTTTAGAGTTCATACAAACCCCGCAATTTGCTGCTTTATAACCTATAGCTATTATTTTAGAAAAAATCAAAAAGAAATGAAGTAAGGCCGTAGCGTCTATTCCGTTTTAATTGTAATAAAGCGATTTTCTTTATTGATAAAAATCAAATTATCCAGTAGCATTTCGTCAGCCCTGGAAAGGCTTGAAAATTATGGAGTTTTATCATGAAGAATAAAAGCAAGCAAAATTATGGAAACAGCTCAATCAAATTCAAATCACTCAATATTCTCTATTCTCTATTCGCTACCTTTTTTGATTAATTTTTGTTGGTCATAGCAAGTCAATAATAGGAAACGATGATGAGATATTTTACAAAACCACTATTGTCTAGTGTCAGCACACTTAAAACGCCTTTTATTCGGTTAAAACCAATTCCTATTACTTTTCCTGTTAAATACCAGGGCTAAAGCGATATTTGCTTCGATGGAATTTGATTGAATTGGTACGCAAGTTCACTTTCTAATGGATTAAGGATTGATTATGAAGCGGTTTTTGTTTTTTCTATTGCTGAGTCTGCTATCAGTACTCGCGAGGGCGGATGCATCTTATCCAGCAGTGACATTTGAAAATCTAACCCCTGCTATAACCACAGTTTATTACGGTGAGCAACAGAAGATTTCGATAAAAATGACGCATAAGAATCTAAAACACGTTCAAGAATGGCGGCTGCCACTAGGCGTGCAACTCATTGTCGATCATGGTATGTGTCCCAATTTTGCAACGGGGGGAATCAATTTTCCTTTTAGTGGTGACTGCTATTTTAATTTGATTATATCAGGCTACCAGCTCGGGCAATTAATTGATGGGCGAGCAATGTATCATTTAACTGGCTACGAATATCCAATGCTGCCTTGGAATTTCTTCTACGATCTTCCTTTTTCTGTAGTTGTTATTCCTCACCCCTTATCAATGGCGGATATTCCGATATTAAATGCGACTGCGAAGGTATCTTTCCTTGCTAACCTCAAAAATTATGTTAACTATTATTCCGAAAATCTTCAGGTCGGAAACCTGCCTCAAGGAGTGGTTACACCTACTTCGCAAGATGGACTGTACTTTGATCAAGCTCTTTTTTCTATCGTTGGTACCCCGACGAGGACTGGAGTTTATATTTTCACGGTGGGGGCTGCAAATACTGGTGGCCAGGCATTACCAAAGAACTTGGTCATTCATGTTGGCATTAATCCCGCTGATAAACCCGCATTTCAAGCAAACCATATCATCCCAAGTGCCACAGCAGGACAAGCTTATCAACTCAATTTAATGGAGTTAAGCGAAGCAAAACCCAGTAATCTTAGGAATCCTTTGCGTTTTCGCATTGATACCAATGAAACTCATCCTGACTGGCTCAGGATTGGCGGCGAAGGTAATAATTACTTGATAGGCGAGGTGCCACTGTTTGAGGCTGGCAATGAAAAGGAAGTAACGCTGATTGCATCCTCAAATACTGGGGGTGATTCCAATCCGCTAAAAATTCGTATCCCAATTAGTACTGATCCAAAATCTAGGCCTATTATTGCCTCTTTTTCACTTGAAAAACCGGTGGGCACCGAGTTTTCTTTTGACGTCCGAAAATATGTCAAGGATCCTACCTATGATACCAATCTGAAATTAGTTATCGATAAAATTGAACCCGTAGCCTCCTGGCTGCAAGTGTCTTCTATTGAACCTACGGTATTGATAGCTGTGGTCCCCGAAGAAGTCACAGGGGAAGAATACCAAATCACTTTGCATGTGAATACGCGGGGAGGTGGCGATTCCGAGAAGATTAGAGTGCCTTTAAATATCGCTATCGATGAGGAACAAAAGCCGCGATTTAAAGTGCCGAATCCTCAGTTACCTATCGTTTATCCTGGGCAGCCTTTTTATCATGATTTTGTTCTTAATCACGATATTTTTCCTGAGTATGAGAAAACCCCCTACGTCATTGAATGGGCCAACAATCATGTCAAACCCTCTTGGTTAAGAATCGAAAACAACAAGCTTATCGCTGACGAAGCCCCAAAAATTACTCAAAAAAAATTGAAAATTTACCTCACTATTAAAAACACTCCTGGAGGGAGGTCAGAGGTTACCCCCTTATCATTGTTTGTGATGAGTTAATTAAAAAAGGATTGTTAGGATGACACAACTATTTACGAATGAAGGTCTAGGTATTAAAGGTTCCTCACTTAGCCAATTAGGTAGTTATGGGCCAAAGGGCAATGCAGCACTTGGTCAAAGTGGTGAATCAGTTTATACCAATGCAGCGAATGGTAATCTGGTATTACGGCAAAAGGATGGATTTTTAGCAAGCACCGGTTTAGGGTTTGAGTTAGTTCATAGTTACAACTCATTGGGCGAAGGCGGTAACAATTGGCGTTTCAATACGCAAACTTCTCTGTCCCTGCATGGCGTTGCCAATAGTCTTGGTTCTAAATTGATCCGTATTGACGAAGATGGTCATGCCAGTCAATTTACCTTTGATGAAACGAAAGGCTGCTATTTAGCAAGCGATGGAAGCACTGGGACGCTTCGTTTCGAGCAAGATCGTTGGATTTATCGAGAGGGAAGTGATGCTCGTTCTTATCAATATAATGTCGATGGGCAATTAACTTGCTTAAGGGATCGAGATGGCCATCAATTACAATTTAATTATAGGGAGGGACAATTAGATTCCATTATTGATACTAGCGATAAGCAAACCATAAAATGGGTTTTTGATAACGGTTTTTTACAAGACCTCAACGTGCTCAGCGATGGCGAAATTATTCATCACTTACATTATGATTATGATGCCCAACATCGCTTACAAAAAGTGACTCGTGATCTAGGTCAGGGCAAGGTTTATTGGATAAGCTACGATTATGTCAGCGATTCCAACCAAATCTCTGCTATTCGCCAATCGGATGGAACGTCTCTTCTTATTGATTACGATAGTGTAGGCCGAGTTAAGAAACTTATTGATGGTGAAAAGCGCGCGACTAACTATGAATACTTTGATGGCAGGACAGTCATTCGCAATGGTTTAGGTGAAACCTGGACTTATTATTATGATCAACAAAGCCGCTTAACAGCTATTGATGGACCTGAAAACAGTCCTATTCGTTATGAGTACACAGGACAGCATTTAACGGCTGTTCATCAAGCTAATTTACATTGGTTGTTTGATTATAATGAAGCTGGTGATTGCATCACTGTACAAGAACCTTCAGGACAAATGACGAAACGTGTTTATGACAATGAACATCGCTTACTAAGTGAAACCAGCTATACCCGTTTTGACGGAAATCATTCCCCGGAAACACCAGAAACAAAACATTTTATTTACGATGAGCGGGGACATTTACGTTTCTTAATAGCTAAAGATGGCACAGTGTCCGAGTATCGCTATAATCAGGAGGGTCAATGCCTAACTAGTCGTACTTATCTCAAATCCGGCTATTCAACGTGCCAGCAAAAACTTGAATTGAACGACTTATTAACCTGGGTAAGCGAGCAAGATTCGCAGACTATCAGTCTCTCTTCCTACCATTATGATTGGCGCGGACTCTTAGATGTAGAAACACATTATGCCAGCATTGATGAGAATGGTGAGGGAAGCAGTTACAGGGCATTAGTGACAGGGTTTCGCTACGATGCTGCCGGCAGGCTTGTGGAGAAAGCCGTCCCTCTCAATCAAGGTTTTAGTATAACTAGCTATCTTTATGATGATTTAGGACGCCTAATTCAGAGTTGCGATAATCAAAATCATTTTCAGCGCTTTGAATATGATGATATGCATCAACGAATTGTCGAAACCAATGCTCGAGGTTTGCAAACCATTCGTAGCTATGACCATTCAGGATTACTTTTAACGACCCAGTATTTGGATTCTAACAAGCGGAATTACGGTACTATTCAATATGCTTATGATGCCGCCGGACAATTACAATCTGAAACTCACATTGATGGCAGTGTTTCTTACTATTTTTATGATGAAGAGGGACGGTTGCAGGCCAAATGTGAGCCTGGTGGCCAATTGACTGAGTATCGCTATGATGAAGAGGGCAGGCTTGTACAAACAATCAATTACAGTGAAAAAGCTGTAACTGCCGATTGGAAAACCAAAATTCCTGAATGGACTGAGATAAAACCTAAAAACACTCTCGACGATCGTATCAGTCAAATTATCTATAACGATTTTAATCAGATTGCTTATCAAATTAATGCCGAGGGAGCGGTTCTCGCTTTTGACTATAACCCAGCCGGACAGGTTATCTGCAAGACAGCTTATGCCATTCGTTTAGAGTCTTATATAGCCAGTCATCACTTAACCATCAATGAACTCAAGTTGCAGCTAAGTGATAACGATCGCAGTATTTATTATTTTTATGATAGCGAAGGACGGCTACAAGCAGAAGTGAATGGCGAGGGTGCTGCCATCTCTTATCGTTACGATCGTCGAGGGAATCTATTAGAAAGCATTCGGTATGCAAATCATCCAAGTTTTACCTTGAACTCGAAGTGGGTCGTTCCCGAGAAGAATGATAATGATATCCACAGCTTTAGCCTGTTCAATACAGCAGGTTTGAAGGTGGCTGATATTGATCCGGAAGGATTTGCAATCACTTATGAATACAACGACAGAGGTTTGCTCATTCAAAAGCGCAGTTTCTCAACTGTTTTAACTGAAACTGTCTTTGTAAAACTTCATGAAAATACAGTTTTAACTGATCTTAATTTACAAGAAAAGGCTAGTGATCACCTAACAACCTATCGTTATGATGATTTAGATCAACTCATCGAGGAACGCTCGCAAAATGGATTGCTGGTCCAATTTCGCTACGATGAAAATGGCTTAGTTCTTGAGAAAACACTCACTGATACAAAAACGCAGGAAATGCGTCAACAGCGGTTTCGCTACGATACGCTGGGAAGGGTAATTCAACAATTAGATGCTTTAGGAGCAGCGCTATTATTAAAAAATCCTCAACTCGCCGAAGCGGAGATCGAGACTATCTGGCTACAACATAGTCTTCATTATGAGTATGATTTATCAGGCAGAGTGGTGAGTCTGACCAATGCATTAAAGCAAACAACTCGTTATTTTTATAATGAGGCAGGCTTGCTTACCTACACGGTCAATGCAGAGGGGCAAGTTACTGAAAATCACTACAATCACTTTAACCAAGTCGAGACAGTTTATCGCTACAGTAAATCTTTGAAGCAAAGTTTAAGGGATTTAACGACGGCAGAACTTGCTACTCAACTGGATGAATTACGCGATGAATCAAGCGATGAAAAAATTGTCTACGAATATAACACCCTAGGCCAATTAGTAAAAAAATTAACTGGCAGCAGGGGGCTTCAAACGATCGAATATAATGCGTTTGGCGAATTAGAACTAACAAGTCTCAGCATTGATCAGACTCATGAATTAGTTAAGGGTTATGCCTATGATCGACGAGGATTAGTACGTCATCAAGCGGATGATATCGGGGGGGTGAACCGCCACACAGAAACCCAATATGATGTTTTTGGCAATGTTAAAAAGATAATCGATCCCCGGGGAGGAATAACAAGCTATCTATATAACCGCCGTGGCGAGAAAATTATTATTGAAAATCCAGCTAAGATTAAAAAGGAAATGGACTACGATGCTTTTGGACGTATCTTAAGTGAAACTAATTCCTATAATAACTTTAGCTATGATGATCAAAACAATACCCTAACAATCCAACATCCAGGTCAAAAAAGCAAAATAGTCACTCAATTCAATGCATTCGGCGACAAAATCGCAGTGACCGATGCAAATGGTCAAACGACACGCTACTACTATGATGCTAAAGCACAATTGATCACTGAAAGCGCTCCCCAGTCGCAGGCCAAATACTATCACTATGACGAGGTGGGTCATCTGATTTGGCAGCAAGACAATGGTGGACAAGTTATTTACTATAGTTATGATGCAGAAGGACGCTTACTAACTAAAACGCTTGATCCCCATGGCTTAGCACTCACAACAAAATACCACTACGATGGTATTGGTCGTCAGTTAGAAATTACTGAAGCCAGCGGGCTTCGTAAGCAATTCAGCTACGATGATAGTGGGAATCTGATTCAAACTCGCACCGACCCTGACGGACTTAATCTAACCATTTTATTTACCTACGATGATCGTGGTTTATTAACTCGAAAAACGGAATGCAGCCCACAAGGCAAAGACAGAATAACCGCCTATGAATGGGACATTTTAGGAGGACGTAAAGCCACAATTCTGGATCCTGATGGACTAAGTCTTAGAACAAGCTATAGCTATGATGAGAATGGTAATCTTATCAGCGAAACCGATGCTAACAACAATACGCGCCATTTTATTTACGATGCTAAAAACCAGTGCCGTTTTCAAATCGATGCGCGCGGTGTAGTCACAGAACATATCTATGATGCGAATGGAAATGAATATCAAACTCTGATCTATGCTAATCGCATTTCAGCTCTTAAAAGTTACACAGAAAAAGAGCTGCGTCTGGTTTTGAAACCAGCTGATAATGATCAATACCAATTTCGGCTTTTTGATATTGAAGGACGAGTCACTCTGTCCTTCGATGCCCAAGGCTATGGTACATCTTATGATTATGATGGTAATGGTAATTTGCTCCACCTCAGTCGATTTGCTGCGGTGAAATCCTTAGGCGAACTTAAAAAGGGAGTATTTGAGCTTTCCAAGGAGGAGAGAGCTTTAGCGAGACATCGGTATTTTGCCTACAATGGTCTCAACCAACTCGTGTACCAACTGGATGAGAAAAACTATTTAACTGAATACAGTTATAATGCGAGCGGCCAAATGATTAGCAAAATCAAGTTTGCTACAAATCTAGCACTTGAATCTGCTCATTATTCACTCGATCTATTGCGTAAGAATATTCAAACCTCTCCTTTTGATCAATGCAGCCGTTATGCCTATGATCAAGCCGGTCGATTGAGCTATCAACTAAGTGCTAATGGTATTGCTAATGCTTATTTTTATGATGGAGTTGGAAATACGATTGCCAGTTTACAGTATGCGACGCGTTTTGCGTTGGATTCCAAGAGCGATTGGGAAAAGCAGTTATCAACGTGTGATCAAGATAGACTGACTCATTTCGTTTTTGATGCTGCTGGCAGAGAGGTTTACCGTATTAGCCCGGAAGGTCGTGTTCTTGAACGAGGCTACGATGCTTTAGGCAATGTAACAAGCGAAATTGCTCATGGTGAACGCTTGACTGTAGCCACTTATGATGAGCAAGGTCTAAGAAAAGTTTTGAAACAAGATGAGCAGGACAGAATCACTATTTTTAACTATGATGTCATTGGTCGTCTTACAACCAAACTAGATGCGAAAAAACAAGCCACACACTTTGCTTATGACAACAACGGTAATGTACTGACAAAGACTGAGGCCAATGCAGCACAATGGACTTATTTCTACGACGAAGCAAATCACTTAATCGAAACTCGTTCACCCAGCACGGCAATGATGAGTTTAAAAGCTGGACAATGGGTATCAGAACTCCGCTCTCTAATTACACGCCATACTTATGATAGCTTTGGCAATGTTATAGCCACCGTATGCGATCCAGACCGTCTAAATCAAATCATCCAATATCGTTATGATAATAATAACCGTAAAATACAAACGATCTATCCTAATGTCTCCGTGAATATCGCTAGTAATCAAGCAAGCGCTCTGCGACAAGAGCAGGCGCAAACCTTAGTCGAAGAACAGCAATACAATGCCTATGGGGAAGTGATTGCCAGCAAAGATCGTGCAGGTAATTGGCGTTATAATGCCTACGATAAAAAAGGCCAATTATTGTATAGCTTGAATGCTCAAGGCGCGGTGACTGGTTTTAGCTATGATGCTGTTGGCAATCTGCTGTCAAAAAAACGCTATGCTAATACCTTAAGCTGGTCTACAGGAATAGATGATGCAGAAACGTTTGCCAAATCGCTACAGCTCAGTACTTATGATCGGGAAGAGCATTATAGTTATGATTTAGATAATCGTTTAGTCGAAACTACACAGAAGGCAGTCCACAGTTATAACGCCGCAACAAAACATTACGAAACACTGACCCCAACTACCCGCACTCGTTATAATGCCTTTGGTGAAGTCATTGAACTAAGCGTTAAGCGTAATGAAATTGATTGGGCCAAGACCAATTATTACTACGACAACGATGGCTTAAAGCAAGCGAGTTTAGATGCGGAGCATTATCTAACAACTTACTCCTATGGTAGTTTCGGCGAACTGACTGATGAACTTCAATACGCCAATCGCGCAAATGAATGGGATGAGAGTCACGTCGGTATTCCCGATAACAGCACAAAAGATCGTCATGTGGTTTTTGGTTACGATGAGCTAGGTCGATTAACCAGTAAAACTCTAAAGCAGGCCAGCTATCAGCAACTCATTAATGAGTCTAATCAATATACGACCGTAGCCAGTGATTTAACCACCTACTATAACTATGATGCCTTGGGCAATTTAACCGCAACAACAGACGCTTTAGGATTGACAAGCTATTGTTATTACGATGCTTTAGGTCAATTGATTGCCAAAGTAGGCCCTGCTACTTCAGGGGGGCGAGCGGCGACAACCTACAGTTATGATCCTTTAGGACAACTGGTTGAAGTGACCCGTTTTGCTCAGGGAGCTGCTTTTGCAAACAAAGATAGTTATGTACTTAATGAGTCTTCGGTAGCAGACGTAAGTACGCATGCTATTTATGACAATCAAGGTCGATTATTGGCAGAAATTGACGGCCTAAATCATGCGGTTTACTACAGCTATGATGCCAATGGTCAAAAAGTACGAAGTTGGCAACAGCTGACTCAGATAGATGGTAGTCAGCGACTTATTGATAAACGCTATGCCTATGATAAAGAGGGGCATCTTTTACAGACAGGTACCTTCAAAAACAATGGCCTGCTGATGACTGAAGATGCTGTTTATAATGTATTTGGTGAAATGACTGCCAAAGGAATTGATGGCAATTTAACGACTCATATTGATTATGATTTTTTAGGAAGAATTTGGCGCTCCAATACTCAAGGTTATTATCAGATTTTTGTCTATGATTTGATTGATCACCTTACCCAGATTGTTAGCTCTACTAATGTTTTTTCTGCAGAGTATGGAGACCTGGGGGTCGATTTGTCACAGGAACGCTTTAACGAAACAGAGCGATTCACCAACGAGCAATGGCATTTTAATTTGCAGCGCCAGAATAATAGCTATGATGGATTGGGTCGTTGTTTAAACCAGACCAAAGAGTTCACCCTGACTGCGACAAAATTAGGAGAAGAGGTTCATTTAGAAACTATTTCGCAGCAGCAAAGCGTTGATCGTTGGGGTAATGTGTTATCCCATACGAGTGCGCGAGGGTTTGAAACTCATTATGAATACAATGCTTTCGATCAAGTGGTTAAACAGGAACTTCCTGAGGTGGTTGCCTTTGACGAAAAAATGCAAGCCCAAACACTTAAACCTATCGTTTATTATGCCTACGACGCCTTAGGTCGGGCAATTGCGATGACAGATGCTAATGGCCATACCGTAGCCAAAATTTTAGATGCCGAAGGTCGCGCCCTTACAGAGATTGATGCTAAGGGTCACCAGCGAATTAAAACTTACAATTTATTGGGTCATTTAGTTAGTAATCAGAATGAACTAGGTGGCATAACGACTTATGTTTACGATAAAGCCAATCGTTTAACAAAGGTCAACTCACCAAATAATCAGCAAACCTACACTTATGACGAAAGTGGCGAGTTAATCGCCCAACGCAACGCTTTAGATCACTCTTTATTATTTTGGTATGACAACTTGGGGCATCAATTTCTTAAAAAAGATGCTGGCGGACGCTTGAGTTACTCAGATTATGATGATGCCGGGCATAAGATTTCTGAACAAGATGCGAATGGGCTTGTTCAAACCTGGACGTATGACGCCAATGGACGCTTGCAATCACATACCGATTTAGGCAGTCATACTTCTACTTATCAATACAATAAAAATGGTCTTTTATTGGAAGAAACTTCTACAGCCGGTAAAAGCATCAGCTATCGCTATCAAGGTGATGGTCAAATTTTATCCTATTCCGATAATGTATATCAAGAAACGAATTATTATAGCTATGATGCCGATGGCAATATGATTACTAAATCGGTCTCAAAGACTACTCAAGGTTCAGGTGATGGTGGTTGGATAACAGAAAATGATGTCTATGCCTATGATGCTTTAGGACGCTTAACGACTGTGAAACGTCGTCTTCCTCAGGATAAAGTGAATCAGCTACCTGATAAAGATCATGCTCTATTGAGTATCGATTATCAGTACGATGCGGGGGGTAATATTCGCCATACCGCGGTGGAGGCTAACTACACTGGTTATCAGAAAGTTAGGAATGATGATTTTTATACCTATGATGCTAATAATCGCATGTTGATTAACAAAGGGAGTTTCCTTAACGGTGAAATTAGCCTATTTGGCCTTCAAAGTTCTTATCTCGATTACGATGCGGCAGGTAACGTCAAAAAGGCCTACAAGTTTGAGGACGGTGCCTTTCAACAATATAACTATACCTATAACACAAGTAATGAATTAGAGATCATTAGCAAAAATAATATCAAATTGAAGACAATTCATTATGATGAGATAGGACGAGTCGATGAGGAAAGGCTATATGATGCCTTTGGGCACGCAGCAAGTATCACAACAATGCAGTATGTTGCTGATCTATTGCAAATGCAAAGCACTATCACACTGCTTTCAGGTAGTTGGCAACAAACAGAGGCAGAGCAATATTTCTATGATGCTGTAGGAAATTTACAGCATGTAGACGGCAGGTTCTATCAAAATAATACGCTAATACAGCGCTCTCATCATTATAGCTATGTGTATTGGGATAGTTATCTACAATCAACTGATACAGCCACTCAATCAATCGATAATGGTCCTCAAACCTATGGAGTAAGTGGACGTTACTACAGTGTTAATGGTCAACTGTATCAAGCGGTTGATGGGAATAACATTAGTAATTATAAGATTAGTACCCTTGAAGGAATTCGTGCAAGATCAAATAAAAATGGTCAAACAAGCTATCTAACTGTAGCTGGTAAAACTATTGGTGATTTGCAATTAGACAACAACGGGATCCAGCATTTAAATGTCTACGGTGGCTTTACGCCAAAAGGTAATGCACGCGCAGGATCAACGGCGGCTTATTTGGAGGATTTTGGCGTGTTTGCTCCGGAAATCACTGCTTATTTTTTGCAGAGAGATGGGAGCTTACAAAACGATACGAATAATGAAATTTTAGCAAATACTCCACAAGACAATCTTGGAACTTATATCGTGCAAGCGGGTGATAGTTTGGATGGTATTGCTCTGCAAGTTTATGGGGATAGTAGTCTGTGGTACCTTATTGCGGATAGCAATGGCATTACCGATAGACAGCCAAGCCAATTACATAATGGTCAACGAATTACAATCCCCCCTGTTGCAACAAGACAGCACCATAATGATGGCACTCGCCGAATCATCAGTGGTGCCGAACTGATCGGAGATACCTCTGCAACTTTGCCGACGCCGTCGTTACCCTCGACTACGCCTACTCCTGTATCGCAGCGTCGAAAGTCACCCTCTTTATTTAAGAAAATAGCAATTGCCGCAATCACTGTCATTGCCACAGTCTTAGCGGCCGCGGCTTTTGGGGCTCTTGCTGGCGTAATCGGCGCAAGCTTAAGCGGGGGGCTAGGTGGGGCCTTGCATTTAGGTATGAAAGTATTAGCCGGTCAAGCTTTAGGCATGACTGGCTCCCTAGCCGCAGGATTTGCTGCCGGTCTGGCTGGCAATCTTGCAGGTCAGGGACTTGCCAATATTTTAGGTTTGCAAAAAGGTATAAAATTGAAAGGCTCATTAATCTCCGGCTTTTCAACAGCAGCCTCTGCTGGGCTTTTGCAAGGATTAAATTCAAGCGCGGCTTTTACAAACCTACTCGGAAAATTTGACAAACTATCACCCGCAGGATTTAGTTTTTCCACAGCAGCGCAAATGATGGGTGAGGACGCTGTTAGCCAAGGAGTAAGCCTAGCACTACAAAATCATCAACATTTTAGCTGGTCTGAACTAGGAGCAAGAGGAATCCTAGGCGGCGTCGCCGGAAGTAAGTCGGGCAGGACAGTAACTCAATCGCTGGAGCGACGCCTCGGTGAGGCGGGAGGCAGTATCATTCATTCCGAATTAAGTGCCCTAACAACCGACGTCTTGCAAACCGCAATGAACGGAGAAAACTTAAATGCAACCCAAGTCCTCAGCGACAATCTCGGCTCAGCAATTGGAAATGGATTTATCCACTCCCAAACAGCTGCGATCATAGAAGAACAACCCGAATCAATTGAAGGAGAATATTGCCCAACCCCAGACACCGCAAATGAAGAAAACTACAGTCCTATTCCTAAAGGCTTCTATGAGCGCCTTCATCAAGAAACAACTAGCCATTCTTCCATCATGGAAAAAATGCATCAGCTATGGAACGATTATGAAAAAAACTATATTCCCTATCAACCCCCATTAATTACCGTTGAGAGAAATAAAGAATCCAAAACAGATAGCTTAACTAGCGGACTAGGTAGTTTTGTGCAAAGTGCGCTAGTCAATTGGACGAGGCAATTGGGTTCCTCAATGTGGCAAGCTGGAAAAATAGGTAATCGAGTAGAGGGGGCAATGGAAGTAGCAGAAGGCATTGGAGAGTTAGCAACCGCTGCAGCTTTAATCGATGGCACATTCGGGGGTTTAGCTCTTCCCGGTTTCGTAATAGGTGCTCACGGCTCAGATAAGCTCATTACAGGCATCAGAAGAATGTTTACAGGCGAAAATCTTCAGCTTCAGACCATAACTGCTTTACAAAAAACTCCATTATCCCAAGGTACTATCGAAGGGATCGACAATGTTTTATCATTGACATCAATCCTTAATATAGAAAGAAGAGTCGCGAAAGAAAATTATTTCAAAGAATATGCAGGTCCAATCGGACTTGCAAGTTTTGAAATTGGAAAGGGGGTGAAATGGGGTAATCTTGCTGCACATGGAACATATGGCGGGTTTTCAGGAGGGTATGGAGCTGTTGCGGTTGGTGGAGATTGTCGTGATATTGAAGTTGGAGCATTAATCGGTTCTTTAGTGGCCATTGGCGGATTGCAGCCAAGACTAAGCGCTTTTTTAAGTAGTCCGTATATTTCGGCTGGATTATCAAATTTAGCAGGTCAAACTTATTCATATTTAAGAGATCCCCAAAATAATCATTACAGTCTTTTCTACTTAGGGTTTTCATTAGCAGGTGCTAGAGTTTCTCATGCTGTTACTAAAGAAGTAAATGTAGGTTTTTCTAAAGCTATGATAGATTCTCTTATTAATGCTCCTACAAGCTCAGTAGGTTATTATTTAGGTAAACGTACAGGATTATGATTATGATTTGGTGTGATACGCATTTAAGTTCTAGAGATTGTCTGCCTAAGCCGCTTTATTATTTCACAGCTTGCGTCCTTTTTTGGGTTTCAGGTCTCGCAGGTTTTGGTGTTGTAATCGGTTCGGATATACAAGATAAAATAATTGGCTCAGTTGTTATAGTTTTTCTCGCTTATTTTGGAATATGTAACGTCTTCATGATTTTAACAGGAAGTCGTTATGTAAAGAGTATAAAAAAAGAAGATAGTTTTTTTACATTGACCAATGTTTTTGAAAAAAAAACAAATTTTGCAGTTTCTGATATTTTTTTAGTAGAAACTTCAAAATTTTCCATCATAGATAAATTTTTAACAGGGTTTGCTAAATTTGCACCTGGATTAGATTTAATTTTAAAAGATGGAAGTAAATTTTATATCACTTCTTACATGGAAGATATTGATACTCTTAAAGAGTATCTTCTTGACAAAGAAAAACTTTCATCTACTCAAGAGAAGGAAAATAAAAAGATATAGTTTTCAGTGCTGTATCTTACATACAAAGCTGAAAAATAAATGGGTTTAAAGATCAAATTATTACATTTAATCTCTTTTTTGTGAATTTAAAAATTAACTAGCGAATTTCTTGCGCTTCTATATTTAAATCACTTATTAATATTCAATATAAAGCTTTGCAATACCCTGCATCATATGGATAGTTTGTGCGTAATTGAGACGCGGATCCACTAGGCTTTTGTAGCTTTTTTTAAAGTCAGTTACTAACTCATTAATTGATGAATTGTAATCCAAGCACTCCGTCACATCCTGATGGGTTGCTTCAAGATGTATGGCATTAAGTTTGCTGCCCATTTTTCTATGAATCACAAAAGAACTCTTTATCTCCTCAAGAATGTGACCTAGTTTCCTAATCTTTAGCCCAGAACTGATAGTTTCGGTATTCCCATGCATAGGATCACAACTCCATAAAACTGTACGGTTTGTTTTTTTCACCGCATCAATTAATTGCGGCAAAATGCGATGGACAGATTGCGCTCCTAATCTGGGAATAAGTGTGATGCGTCCAGGGATATAATCTGGATCTAATGCATTGATGGTCTTTATAAGATGCTTGATGGAAGTATCGGGGCCTATTTTTACTGCAATAGGATTTGCTATTTTTTTCAGATAGTTAACGTGTGAAGTGCTGCTAACCGTGCGTTTACCAAGCCAGGGAAAATGGGTTGAAAGGTTGTAATAGAATCCCGTGCGTTTATCCAACTGAGTTAACGCTTGTTCGTAGTAAAGTAAAAATGCTTCATGACTTGTATATATTTTTTGTTCCGGTCTTAGATCTCGATTCCATTGATTAATTTCTCGATAAATGGATGCTGAACAATTATAACTCAGCAGCATTCGCCAAGGATCCGGGGTACGATGTTTTTCATGAAACTGATTCACCATATCGCCAAAATAGGAATAAATCCTTTTATTGTGAGAAATCTCATAGAGATTGTTTCTGGGCTTCGCGTATTGACCTGCTATGCGGCCTACTTGGATTACCCTAACTCCAGTTTTTCTTTGAAAAAATTCGGCCAGCAGCTGAATAAAGTCTAATTTTGCATAGGTAGTTTCTTTGTCGCATTCAGAAAAGCTTTCTGCACAATCTCCTAATTGTATTAAAAAATACTCACCTACTGCTGCTCTTGCTATTAATTGGCGGAGTTGATTAATTTTTTTAATAGAAACCAAAGGTGCTTGGGAATGTAGAATATTTTGGATATGGAGCAGTTCATTGGGGGAATGATAGATTGGAAGGTATTGCTTCCCTTGATTTTTAATTTGGTGGACAGATTCAAACATATTCGTAACTCCTTATCATCACAGTAGATCCCCAAATAAAATATATTTTTAACAAAATTCAGTTAGTACTCATTTGTCCCAACAGTCGCCGAACTGATATGAGGGGATTGACGTCCTCAAGGGTGGAAACGTAGGTTAAGCAAAATTATGATTTAATTAAGAACAATATTAATTTATATTTTTCAAGGCTAGAATATCATCGCCCGGTTAATTAGTGGTTTTAATCGCTTATAGATCATGAAGTTAGTTCGCGATCTTTTCGCTCCAGAGGGTTCCAAACCCCAATGACAAAGTTAATTTAATTTTTCTTGAAGTACAGGCATATTTAGCTTCCTTTGCTACCTTTGAATTTAAATAGTTGGGTTGTTTGAAATTTATTTGAATAAAATAAGTAATCTTCTATTCGCAGCCTGCTTCCTATAATTTTCTTCGTTCAGTTAGATGTGGAGTAATATTAATTGGCTCATAATCCTTTTTTATCATTTTTCTAGGGAAGTGGCTAATACTGAAAAGATATCAAGCCATTAACTAAGTGTCAATATTTTACACCTAAGATATCAATTTTTTACCCTTAAAGTGAAGATAAATAGTAAGGAAATCAATGCTCCTAAGCAGATAACAATTGGAGGAATATTTACATACAATGGGTTGTCGATAGTCGCAGACAAAAGCAAAAGGGATCCTGCTCCAAAAATTACATAACTGAAATTATATCCAATTGCTCCAACCAGATACCTCACTTCAATATCTAATCGTGAAAGCACAAAACAAGTAATCAACCCTTGATAACCTGCTGATATTACTGCTAAAATTAAATGGGCAAAAATTACACAGTAAAATCCCTTTAACATCATCTTATATAATGGGAATGACAAAAGAAGTAGTAAAGAAGAAAAAATAATCAATAGCTTTCTTGGATTATAAACATCTCCTAAATACCCAAAAAATGGGACCATTATCAACATTAAAGCCAACGAAATTGTATTTATAAGTCTAACGAATTCATTATTGTATTCGGTAACAATGATTAAATAATTCGGCATGTACATAAATACCACATACGTAATCAATGCACATAATTCATATAATCCAAATGTAATTATGATATTTTTCTTTTGTTCTAAAATTAACGTGCTGAAAGATTTTGTTTTGATAGTTTGGGTTTTGAACTGAATAAACTCTTCAGATTCATTCACATATTTTCTTAGAGCTACCCCTATAAATCCCGTAAACGCACCCAATAAAAATGAAATTCTGATCCTCCCTCGATTAACCGTACACCTTGTTTAACAGATATAATCTGAATAACGAGGAGTTACAGATGTCAAA
>NZ_LNXY01000005.1 GCF_001467585.1 Legionella drozanskii LLAP-1 | reverse complement strand
AAGAGGCTATCAAGTGGCGATTATGAACAATAAGACAAGAGGGTCTTGGTTTAGGCTCTTTAATCCAATTCATTGCAGCCTTAGTAATTGCTTTGTTTAAGGGCCTTATCATATACCAATTAATATCAAGCTCAATGGCTTGGCGAAGGTAGCTAAGCGTTTCATTGGATGTCACAAGCATAAACGGAACTTGATGATTAATGGTGTGATGTTTAATGGCAAGGATTGCTTCAAAGCCATCAAATTCATCCTCAAGCTCAGGATTAACAATAATCACATCGTATAAATGACGATTAGCCAGTTCTAAAGCCCTATCTCCGTTAATAGCAATATCCACCTCTGCCTGCTGACTTCTCCAAAGCCACTGCTCAAATCGTTGAATAATTCCATTCGGTTCAATCAGTAAAAGACGAGGATTCATCACTTTTTTATCCTTCCTGGAATGATTTGCCTCTGTCTATTATAGCTAATGGAATAAGAGAGCTTAGCCTCTTGCCGAAAGGTAAGCTCCTTTTGCGTTTAAGTAATCAAAAAACATGAAGGAGACTTGTCTATACTGTAACAAACCCTCTCATTAACCCATTTGCCATTATGTGTGGACGTTTTGCGCTTAATACCGATGTTGAAACCATTTTAAAGCAATTTTCAATTGCCACTTGTGAAAATCTGCCTCTAAGTTACAACGTCGCCCCGACAGAACCCGCACTTTGTTTAGTCAGCAATGAAGCCCAAATAACAGGGATTCAAATGCGCTGGGGATTTATTCCTTGGTATTCTCAGGCCTTGACGGGTA
>NZ_LNXY01000004.1 GCF_001467585.1 Legionella drozanskii LLAP-1 | reverse complement strand
AGATCTTATTTTAATCATTTCGATATTTATTGATTCATATTAAGTCAATCTACCATAATAAAAATCGGATGGGTTTTGAGTAAAAGATACTTGACGGAGTAAATTATTACCACTTAGTGCAGTTCGCATACTGTAATTCGCTTTTGCCTCGTTTCTGTAATTAAACCCAAAGATACTCTAGCAGATATCTCATTGTAAAATAATGATTCTTGAAATCGAGTAACGCATCCATTTAAAAATATTTTATGGCAAAACAATTGCCAATATGTCATTTATTAATGCAAAATATCTGATTATTTTTGCTTAGAGTATCTTTTGCTTCCGATGATTGTCATCCCCCTATTTAGTGGGGTTAATTCCATATAGCGCTGGTTTATCAGCATCGCCTATTAAATCATGCGCTAAATAAATATTAATAGAATGGAATGATCTTATTTTTAACGTTTAATGGCTGTTTTCTGCCAAAGAATGACAGTGTCGCTAATCGCCTTATTTGGGGCACGAGCCTTACTACTTCAGGGTTATGAAGGGGCATGCTGATAAACCAGCGCTATATGGAATTAACCCCCGAAAGCAAAGGTTAGGTACACACCAGGCCATTTTGAAGACTTTTATTTACAACATAATGATTAAATGTTAATTTTTAAACTCCAAACTATCGAGTGATCCAATATGAAAATGAAAACAATTGTTCTATCATCACTAGTTTTAGTATGTTCCGCTGCTTTTGCAGACTCAGCCAACCAAAGGTAAGTATTCAACAAGCACTTTCTGCTGCTGAGAAAGCAGGATATACCAATATCCAAAAAATTGAATTTGAACATGGTCAATGGGAAGTTGAAGGACGAGATGCTCAAGGTAAGAAGTTTGAGGTTAAAATCGATGCATCAACCGGTACGCTTTCTAAAGATAACGATTAAACGGTTAATACTGAATAAGCTACTCGCATCAGGTTTTGATGCGAGTATTATATATGGGAATTTTTTTTATCATGCAAATCTGCTGCATTTAAGTGGAAGATGTTTTTCAATAAAGTAAGGTCTCTCCCAATTTTCAGATCAGTGCGAGCATTGTCAAACCAATCAATAATTTCATCATAAACCTAGAATCAAAACCTCCAATTGCAGAAAAGAGACATTACTTAATTTTTACTCCCTTTAGATAACCAGATATCTAGTCTTGCAGTAGTTTTTATTTGAAGGTCTGAATTCTTTTTAAACGTAAGCGCTGATGCAAGTGCTATAAAAACGAGGTATTAAAAGAATTGATTCCATTAGATAAAGATTGTATACCGTAAGCTAAGCTTCCTATTGGAAATGGAAAAACTAAGCTCATAAGGATAGGCAATGACTTTAAAAATTGTAGACACTCATTTTCATTTTTATGACAAAAAAATAAATCATCATCCTTTCCTAACCAACAATGATGAAAAATTGGCTTTATTATGGGGGGAAAAATATCACCAGCAATTACCTGAATCTTATCTCCCCATCGATTATTTTAAAGATATGAAAGATTTTCAAATTGAACATCTGATTATGGCCGAACTTGTTTCAACGAACCCTATTAAAGAGATGAAATTTGCTGAAGACCTTGCCTTGAAGATGCATTATCCCTCAGCAACCATAGCTAATATTAATTTACGCGATAAAAATATTTCTGAAACCCTTAATCAGTATCTCAAAAATCCCTTAATTCGTTCTGTACGAGATCATTTACTTTGGGATCCTAACAATCCACAGCATTGTTATACCGACAAAAATGATATTCTTAAAGAGCCTATTGTTGAGGAATCATTTTCTATCCTTCAATCGTATCCCTTTAATTTTGAATTCGAAATCTATGCACATGATATTCCATTAGCAATTCACTACGCTAAAAAATTTCCTACTATTTCTTTTGCTTTACATTGTTTAGGCTGGCCAATTGATCAAACAGGCGCTGGTTTTAAAAGCTGGAAAAAAAACATGCAAAAGCTGAGTGAATGTGCAAATGTTTTTGTTAAAATAACTGCTATAGAATGCATTTTTGGTCTTAAATGGTCTTTTAAACAAATTGAGCCTTGGATAAAAGAAACAATTGCTATATTTGGAGCTTCGCGTTGTATGTTTGGTAGCCATCTTCCGATTACCAAGCTTTCTCAAGGTGTTTCGGTTTTATACAAAGCCTATCAAGATAGCGTGGTAAATCTATCTGTAAAAGAACAACAATCGCTTTTCGCTGACACTGCAAAGGTTTTTTATAAGCTCTAGAGCGAATGGGTATTAATGGAGCAGGGGGAATTAGGTATAGAACTCGCTTTAAGGGCCTAGAGTGATAGGTCGGAGCTGTTTTGTGACAACTTTATTCCCACTTCAATGTTGTTGTCATGATGATTTCAATTAAGATTCTCAGGTGAACTTTATAAGATAAGAATTCCTTGGCCTTTGAATAACAGTCAAATACCAGAAGATATCCAATTTATAATAAAGAAAGTAAATACGATCGATGCGGGTCACCCAAAACTACTTGACATTAAAGAAAAGCCTAAGCTACCCTTCGTCACTGGACCTCTCAAAGGCCCGAGTATTGATAATTAGACTCATGGAATTTACAGAGTAAATAATTATAGGATAGAACCGATTTACCGTTTCTAATGACTTAGTTTCAGATTTTAGGAGGTAAGATGTCCGCTAATCCTAGTAAGATAAACTGCGATAAAAATCCTCAACTTGATGTCGCGATAATTGGTGCTGGATTCTCTGGACTTTACCTTCTGCATCTGCTTCGTTCCAAAGGATTTTCAGCCAAAATCTTTGAATTGGAAGATGATATTGGTGGTACGTGGTACCGAAACCGGTACCCAGGAGCACGTTGTGACATTCCGAGCACCGATTATTCTTATAGCTTCGATCCTGAACTCGAAGCAGAGTGGAAATGGACTGAGAAATTCGCGAAGCAAGCTGAAATCTACAACTACTTGCAATATGTTGCCGATAAATACAAATTGAGATCAGACATTAATCTCTCGACCAGAGTGGCTAGTGCCAAATGGGACGAAGACTTATCACTTTGGCACTTATCCGTTGAAAGCACCCTGAATAGTACTAAAGAAATTACATGTAGATTTTTTGTAATGGCTAGTGGCTGTCTATCTATACCAAAAGAAATTGACATACCTGGTACGAATAACTTTAATGGAGAAAGTTACCGCACAACGAATTGGCCACAAGAAGAAGTATCCTTCCAAGGAAAACGTGTTGCTGTAATCGGTACCGGTTCAACGGGAATCCAGATTATACCAGTAATTGCAGCACAGGCTGCCTCATTGACTGTTTTTCAAAGAACTCCATGCTTTTCACTTCCCGTTAATAATAGTCCTATTCAACCGGAAGAACTTAAAACTTTGGAAAGCCAGCGCAAAGAATACCGCGAAGCTGCCAGATGGTCTGGAATCGGCGTTCCGGTGGCTATCAATAACAAAAGCGCTCTACAAACCTCTGAGAAGGAACGTAATGTTCTCTATGAGCACCTATGGGAAAATTCTGGCATCGCTGAAGCGGCCTCCGTCTTTAATGATCTGGGTACAAATCGGGATGCAAACGAGACCTTAGCAGAGTTTATTCGAAACAAAATCCGAAGTACTGTAACCGATTCCAAGATAGCTGAAATGCTTTGCCCAAAAGATTATGCTGTTTTTACTAAACGATTATGCTTCGACATTAACTACTATCAAACCTATAATTTTCCACATGTTCGATTAGTTGACTTAAGACAAAATCCGATTACCTCTATAACTAAAACAGGCATCAATACCGCTGAAGAATCATTTGATTTTGATGTTCTGATTTATGCTGTTGGATTCGACGCAATCACTGGAGCATTACTTAATGTTGATATTATCGGACGAGATTCCGTACAACTTCGCGATAAATGGTCTACAGGTCCCCAGTCGTATCTTGGCTTAATGATCTCTGGCTTCCCAAATCTTTTTACAGTCACAGGGCCAGGAAGCCCATCCGTTACGACAAATATGGTAATGTCAATCGAGCAACATGTTGATTGGATCTCTGACTGTATTCAATACATGTCTGCTCAAGGCCTAACTATTATAGAGCCCAGTGAAACTGCAGAAACAAGTTGGACTCAACATGTGCAAGACTGGGGGAATCTCACGCTTTTCCCGGATGCAGAGTCCTGGTATACAGGTGCAAACATCTCAGGAAAACCACGAGGATTCATGCCATATATAGGTGGTCTAGGCAGTTATAGAGCCGTCTGTAATGAAGTTAGGGATCGTGATTATCTGGGTTTTTCTTTTAAAGGACCAGGTATTGATCGTTGCAATGATGGGATCATTCGCCCCTTGAAGCCAGATGTTGCTTCAATACTGCAACCAAGCAAAGACAATAAAAATCCACGCCCAGAAACTTTGCCACTTGAAGAAATAAGAGCTCTTTATGCCTCATTTTCAGTTGAACCACCTCCAAATTATAAGGCTATAGAAATTATAAATGATGTTTTCCCTAGGGCTGATGGCAACTTAAGTTATCGGTTATACCGCCCTATGACTCCTGGACCACATCCAATCATTGTATATTTCCATGGTGGGGGATGGGCTCTTGGTAATCTTGATTCCGACGACCCAATTTGCCGAGACTTGTGCACACGTTCTAATTCAATGGTCATCTCAGTTGACTATCGACTTGCGCCTGAATATTCCTTCCCGACTGCCTCAATCGATGGCTATTCTGCAGTACAATGGGTAGCTAAGAACTCAGCCCGTCTAGATGCTATACCAGACAAGCTGGTTGTAGCTGGATGGAGTGCGGGGGCAAATATCGCCGCTGTTGTCTGTCATATGGCACGGGATCTAGGTGGACCGATTATATGTGGTCAGTTATTGATTAATCCCATGACTGATTGCGATTTTTCACGACCATCCTATACGAACCACGGCGAAGAGTACCTGCTTACTAGTTCTCTAATTCAATGGTTCTGGGACCAGTACGCGAAACCTGAGGATCGGGAGAACCCCAAAGCATCCCCTATTCGTGCTAAAAACTTATCGAATTTACCACCCGCATTTATAGCGACCAGTGAATTTGACCCTCTGCTAGACGAAGGTGAGGCCTACGCTAAAAAACTGCATAGCGCCGGTACGAGGGTAACCTACCGTATGTACCCTGGCCAAATCCATGGGTCACTAGTGGCTGTATACTCTGTGCCCTCAAGTTCAGAAGCACGGTCCGACATGGCAACAGCCCTTCTTGAATTTTTTAATTCCTCGGATACTTCTCGCGGAAAAGCGGTAGATATGGCTTCCAACCAGTATGCAGAATATATGGAAACTCTAACTGAATAAATGGATATAGATGCATTTTGAAATAACAAAAGGATTAAATATGACCACTACAGGTATTCAATCAATTAAAGCAGATAAAGTTTCTTTGCTCGCACTATTCCTCACCATCTTTGTTGATGCCTCTGGTATGGCGCTTGTGTATCCAGTACTCACCCCCCTTTTTGTTCACAACACAACACACTTATTCGATCCGGCAGTTTCTGCAGATTTTCGCAATTTTATGTATGGTTTTGTTTTAGCCATTTACCCCATAATGATGTTTATAGGTTCGCCCATTCTAGGTGCCTTATCAGACAAGCACGGCCGTAGATCAATTTTAATCACCTGTATTACTGGTAATTTTATTGGCTTATTAGTCATGGGGATGGGAGTTACGATGAACAATGTAGCCCTGATCTTTCTTGGCCGGATTATCTCAGGTATCACAGCAGCGAGTTTACCGGTTTCACAGGCCGCAATTATTGACCTTAGTACCGAACAGACCAAAGCCAGAAATATTAGCCTCATCACAGCAGCCAACTCAATCGGCTTTATTGTTGGCCCAATCATTACCGGCGTTTTATCCTATCCCATATTTGGGGTCACTCTTGGTCTGTCTGCGCCATTTTATTTTGCTGCTTTATTGCCTGCAGTAACTTTGTTTTTTCTTGTATTCTATTTCAAAGAAACTTACCCAGGAAATAAAGGCATGAAGTTGAATATGTTGAGCGCATTTCAAAGTATCTTTAGTGCCTTCAGAAATAAGAACACGATGACGCCACTTTGGATCCTAACTGGATTTTTAATAGGGTATTATATTTTCTTTAATTACATGTCCATGTTTGCTTTGCTCCAATTTGGTTACGACCAACTCATGGTTTCTGTCTTGCTGTGTTGTTTTTCGGTGACCTTTGCAAGTTCATTTTTGTTCATGATTCCCTTTTTGACATCAAAATTCTCCCTGAATAAATGTCTATTGATTAGTGTAGCTCCTCAATTTATGTGCATTTTGGCACTCATTATGTTTACTAAAGTGAGCGTTCTCTGGGCTGTTGCTGTAATTATGGCTATTTTTGTACCTTGCAGTTATGTAGCCTTGCTAAGTATTCTTTCCAATAAAACGGAAGTAGAATTTCAAGGAAGGATTATGGGAGTATCTTCTTCGGTCAACTCTTTTGCATGGGGCTTCGCACCATTATTAACAGCACTCCTTCAACCAAATTCGCTACTCCTGCCTCTTATGTCTTCAACAGTCATACTTCTAGCAACGCTCTTTATATCTATAAGATACGTTAGAGGCAGTAATTCGATTGGAATTATTGAAACTCGTCTTTGTGAAGAGTAAAACGAGAGGTATCCGTTCAGTGTGAACGCTTGCAACGAGGGAGTAATCGCGATCACGTATTGGGTTAGGGCTAAAAAGCCTAACCCAACCTAACTCGCTATCTTAAACTTTTGTAAATATTAATGACCCATTAGTACCGCCAAATCCAAACGAATTAGATAAAGCAACTCTAATCTTCATTTGGCGAGCAGTTTGTGGAACAAAATCAAGAGTGCAATTATCACTTGGATTCTCTAAATTTATCGTTGGAGGAGCGACTTGATCGCGTAATGAGAGTAAACAAAAGATAGCCTCTATGGCTCCTGATGCTCCAAGTAAGTGGCCAGTCATAGATTTTGTAGAACTCACTGCAACAGTTTTTGAATAAGAACCGAGTACTTGGGTAATGGCCATAGCTTCACATTCGTCTCCTGCCGGTGTAGATGTAGCGTGGGCGTTGATATAATCAATTTCTGACGGATTAATTTTCCCATCTTTCATCGCATTGCTCATTGAATTCATAGCTCCCTCACCAGTAGGTGATGGTGAAGTAATATGAAAAGCATCAGCACTTGTACCATAACCTATGAGTTCTCCGTAGATTCTTGCATTCCGTTGTTTTGCATGTTCGTAAGATTCTAATACCAAAACTCCTGCACCATCTCCTGACATAAAACCATCTCGATCTTTATCCCATGGTCTACTTGCAGCAGTTGGGTTGTCATTGCGCCGCGATAAAGCACGACAAGCGGCAAAGCCACCCAGAGCCAACGGTGTGGTTGCCATTTCACTTCCTCCGGCAAACATGACATCTACGTCACCACGAGCAATCATACGGGCTGCCTCGCCAATATTATGTGTCCCGGTTGTACAGGCTGAAACCACAGACATGTTGGGGCCTTTCAATCCATAGCGAATTGAAATATGACCAGCTACCATATTAATAATCGTAGAAGGAATAAAAAAAGGAGAGATTTTTCGAGGCCCTCCATTTAAATAGTCGGAATGGGCTTTTTCAATGGTGAGTATGCCGCCAATTCCAGAACCTACAGCCACTCCAACCCTATTCAAATTTATAGTGTTGCAGTCCAAGCCAGAGTCATTAAATGCTTCTGTTGCTGCAGCTAATCCGTATTGAATAAAGAGGTCCATTTTTTTTGTATCTTTGGAGGTAATGTTGAATTGTTCTGGATTGAATTGTTTAATTGATGCAGAAAAACGACATGGGAAATCTTTGGTATCAAATGTTGTAATCAAAGAAGCGCCGCTTTGACTACTAAGGATAGCACTCCATGTTGATTCAACAGACAAGCCTAAAGAGGTTATCATTCCTAGTCCAGTTATTACAACACGTTGTTGAGACATAGATTACTTTAATTAAAGGATAGTACTTAGGAGTATATAAGATTTACATTATATGATCGAGTGTAACTTAGGTAGCCCGGGCCTATGCAGCTTTATAACGACCTTCTGGCCAAGATAAGTCAGACCTGTCTTGGCATTGGGAGTTACGATAAATTTTAATATAATTGCTCTTGAAATCTCTAGTAGAGTTGCGAGCTGACCACCCTATCTCATACCTTTGTATCAATCAATGCTCTAAAATGCTGAAATAGGAATGAAGCAATTTTGCAAGGTACTTTGTGTGTTTAGCATAACCATCATCGCCAACTGATTGATTATTTTTTGACAAATATAATTTGTTTTCAATTGTCCTTGAATTACTTATCTCTTGTGAAGAAAACATACTCGTATAGAGAGGCAACAGTTTATAGAATGGATCCTCGCTATTGGTGGTGCTAATAAGTAAAGTGCGCCAAAATTCATAGTCCCTTTTTTCTGTTACTGTGTTCGAGTGTTCATTTAAGTAATCAAATAGGTCTGTTAACGAAATGGAATGATTTAGACAATTATATACACTGGACTGATCAGGTATTACATCACAGGATTGTGCAATAAATGTTGCAACCTGTTCCGTTGGGAGAACATCGAAAGTATGATGTAAATCGGGATAATAACCCATACGCATACACTTCATAATAAAAGCAACAAAATGGTTTTGACGAAGCAACAAGGGATCTTGTGAATCTAAAATCAATGGCAAGCGCAAGGTTGTAACTGGATACCCTAGTTCAGTTGCTTTATGCATTAAAGATTCTGCCATAAATTTGGATTGCTCATAGCCAGAGACAAATTGAGTTATTAGTGAATTGTCCAAATACCATTCGGTCAAATTATTAATTTCAGAAAATTGTGTTGAAATATAGAACAAATGTTCGCTTTTAGATAAATTCGCCACCTGAAGCATGTTGTTACTTACTAAAACATTATTAGTTTTCAATCGGGCATAATCTACCACATGATTTACCTCAGCAGCCGCATGAATAATAATTGAAATACTATCGCAAAGCGTCGAAAAAGCGGAGGCATCTAAGCCTAAATCAGGTTGCGCAAGATCACCAGAATATAGATGCACACGTGAGCAGTCTAAGACTGAAGAAAACACATCGCTGAATCGATTAATTAAGCGAATACGCGCTTTTTCAACAGTGGCAGCTCTTATCAACACATGGATTTGCTTATCAGTCTGATCCAATAATGCTTTAAGCAGATGAATTCCCAAATGCCCAGTAGCACCCGTCAAAAAGATCCCATTGCTATTTTTGGGCTCCCCATAGGGAGCTATAAGTTCATTAAGATCAAACTCTTTATCCCAGGATGGAAGTTGTTTAATTACTCCATTAAGTAATGAATCAATTGTTGGGTTAGCGAGAAATTTTGCAAAATTTATTTTGACAGTAAGTTGTTGTTCAACCAGCAACGTCATTTGAGCTAACAATAATGAATCACCACCTAACTGGAAAAAGTTATCCTCTAAATTTATATTCTTTTTCCGCAATAAATGCTCCCATATTTTAATGCACTCTTGCTCGACAAAAGACAAAGCGACAATGGGTTTAATCGGAACTATATGTTCGTCAGACTCTTGCTCACAGAAGGATTGAACCACCTCAATTAATTCTTTTCTATCAATTTTTCCACTGGTATTACGTGGAAAATCAGCAAGTGTAACTATTTTCCATGGCAACATATATTTAGGAAGATGTTGTTGCAGATCGCTAAAAAGGACATCAATATCATCAACAACCGGCATCACACATAAAACGATATGCTTCACTAGAGAACCACCCGATTGAGATGGAACGATAAGTGCACAAGCATTTTTCACATCAGGACATACCTTTAGTACAAGTTGCTCAATTTCTCCAAGCTCAATTAACAATCCATGCAATTTTACTCGGTTATCTTTACGACCTAAATACTCAAGCGCGTTTTGGTCACGCCAACGAACAAAATCACCAGTCTTATAGATGCGTGGATAACGCGATTGATAAGGATTATCAGCAAATGGATTGGTTTTTAATTGACCTCCGATGTACCCACGGGCAACCCCTGTACCGGATAAATATAATTCCCCTACGACCCCTTCGGGTACCAAATTTCCATAAGAATCAAGCACTAGCGCAATGACATTATCACAAGGTGTGCCTATAGGTACCTGGGAGAAGAGTACAGAATTGCTGCATTCATAGGCTGTTGCATAAACGGTAACTTCTGTAGGTCCATATAAATTATACAATTTGCATGCTGTACCGCTTTGCAACCATTGATTCACATTTGCAGGAGGGAGTACTTCACCTATCATAATAATATGTTGTAATGAGGTGCATTTGGCCAAATTATCTTGCAAAATACTAAATAAAGAAGGCACTGTACTTACCATGGTAACGGAATGTCTTGCACAAAGTTCTGCATGCGCATGAGGATTATCGTCTTGATGAAATAATACTGTTGTACCACCACAAATTAGAGGCAAACAATATTCAGGAAGGGACACATCGAAAGTTACCATAGTTGATTGTAAGAATTTATTTTGGGCAGAATAATTAAAATATTTTTTCATCCACAATAAACGATCAATAAGCCCACCTTGTTCAACTAAAACCCCTTTAGGTAAACCAGTACTGCCAGAAGTAAATAGTACATAAGCTAAATCTGAGGCAGTTGTTGCCAGAGAATATTCAGATGTCAAAACAGCTGTAGGCTGATTCACTAACTGAATCTCTAAGGACTCGTTATGCAAGCTCAGATCAAGTACCAGCATATGTGACATACTGTTTACATAATTTAAAATCTCTGCCGAGCACTCTTGGTTGATATTGATAATTTTCTTACAAGCAATAGTTTCCATCGTATATTTAATACGTTCCAAAGGATAATGCTTATTTAATGGTGCAAAAGCATATCCCTGTTTCCACAAAGCCAATACCGTGACAATAAATTCAATGTTTGCGCGCTCAGGAGACAAAATACCTACTGTCTCATCACGGTGTTGAGGAAACTCCGCCAGTGTAGCCGCGAGTTGATCAACATAAGACGACAGTTGCTTGTAGCTAATAGTCTGACTCTGCATTTCAATGGCAATTGCCTCTGGAGTCAAACTGACGTAGTCCATAAAATGGTCATATACTAATTTATCGGGTTGTTCCGCTACAAAAACAGGAAGTAAACCGGTTTCATCCATACCTGTGACTAATTTAATATCGCGCAAGCGATGCGAACTTTCCTTATTTAATAAGGCGCGCCCTAATTGCAAAAGAATGAGCTTATAATGCTGCATTAAATTCGTCAAAATCGTATCTGAAAATAAATCCCGCTGATATTTAATATCAAAAGAATAGCTGTCTATAGTTTGAGTGACCCATAAACTTACTTCAAACTGAGCTTCTTGTTGGGGATACATTAAAGGTTCAATGTGTAATTCCTGATTATTAATGTCCATTTCAAGTTCAGAAGCATCGAAGTAATTAAAATAAGTCTGTAGTAATTTTCGACCTTGTAAGACCTTTTTCACGCGGTCTTGCATCATCAGTTTCATCAAAGGCAGATCTTGAAACTCCATCAGCTCAATCAAATGATTTTTCACTGAAGTTACAAAATCTAAACAAGCCTTATTTTGATCAACAGGAATACATAACGGCAATACATTAACAAAATGCCCAATAATGTCCGTCCATTTTTTTTGAGTTCTGCCATTAAATGCAATACCAATTAATACATTGCGCTCATCAGTATATTTAGCTAACAACAAAGCCCAGGCACTTAAACATAAATGCACCCGCATGCTGGCGGGTAAAGACATAATTGTTTGCAGTTCATCAGCGTCAAGTTCAAGCTTAATACTGCCGCCGCGGGTTAGATCGATTGATTGTTGTGAATCATTTTTTGGTAATTCAAATGCCCGTAACTCATTATCGTCATCCAATACTTGCTGCAACAAAAACGATAGAGCATCAGGTATCGTATGCTGACGTTGAAAATCAGTGAATTCATGATATGAGGCCGGCTCTGTTAGAGTAGGCAAAACAAAACCAGGAACACATAAAGAACGCACCAATTGATCACCTAACTGAAACATAGCGGCTGCATCCATCACAATATGATGGGAAGACAACATCAAATACACCTCATTTCCCTGCTCAATAAGATAAACTTTAGTTGCCAATTCTTTTGCTAAATCTATAAAACGATTTAAATGGGTTTGTAAGTAATCATCAACTACAGCATCGGCAGATAACTCTTCGATTATCAGCATGGGATAAGTAACCGCTTCTTCCATGGGTATTATTTTATAACCAAGTTCATTATTCTGATGAGTAAATAGTGCTCGCAAGAGTTCATGCCTTTGCAACATGATCCGCCATGTATGTTGGAATTGCTCAAGATGAATCGACTTACCTGTAATCTTCCAGCCAATAGAACAATTATAAGCAGTAGTATGCTCCGCCGTTTGTTGCTCGAACCAAATGGAAAATTGATTTGCGGAAAGTGGATAAAACCTGGTTTCACTAATGAGATCTTCTGTCTTAGAAGTATATTCCACAACAGGTGACACTTCATTAGCCTGGCTGTCCAACCACAACCGATTGAGTTTCTGCTTTAAAGAACCAACAGTTCGTTCAGTGAGTAACAACGATAAAGGGATTGATATATTCAGTTGCGTTTGTAATTCAGAACGAATGCGAATGGTATTGATTGAATCTAAACCAAGATCTGTTAAATCACTGCCATCATTAATAGAGCAAATTTCATGGTCGGTTTCTTCGGCAATTAATTGGACCAGAAGCTGTTGTACGTAGTCCTCATTATTGCATTCAGTTATAGATGGATTATCCTCTACTGCAACTTTCGCTATTTGCGGTCTATCTAATTTAAATACTGCAAAATGGTATTGCTTGGCTACATTAAGGCAGGCAAATAAAGAAGCGCAACAGAGTTCAGGTTCCAAGGCTTTAAAATCACGCACAGCCACACTGGACTTGGCATTAGCGGATAATTTGGCCATCATGCCAGTATTCGCCCATGGTCCCCAATCGATAATAGTAACTGGCAAATTAAGACTAGAACGATAATCTGCCAAATCAACCAAACCTAGATTTGCCAAAGCATAACTAAATTGTCCGGGCGAAGGAACTAACGTTGCAAGTGAGGAGAATAAAACAAACTGTTCTAATTCGGGTATTTGCAAAGAGAATTCATGCAATTTCCAGGCTGAATCTACTTTAACTGCGCGGGTTGTGGCAATCGACTCAGCGGTTATTCTCCCCAAAGATTGATCGATATTAATGCCTGCTAAATGATATATGCCGTACAAAGGACGTGGCAGGGTCTTACATAATAGTTCAAATTGCAATGAATTAGTGACATCAAGCTGCTTACAAAGAATATTAGCCTCATAACCTGTTGTCAGTTGTTCGATAAAGGAAAGGTTCTCTGCTAATGACTCAGGTTTACTATAAGTCACTATCACCTTTTTAATGCCCAGATTGGCAAGCATATGTTTTAATAAATTTTTACCAATACCGCCCAAACCACCGATTAGCAAATAATAACCATCGGTTTTTAAAACTTTAGGAGACGTATTCAAACTTAAGAGGGGTGAGATTTGGTAGCGATAAAGTTCATTGGACTTTACTTGCCAAAATGGAGCAACTAACTTATCGCTATCAGTAGCAATCTCTCCAAACAGGTAGTGTACGTTGTCCGAGGTAAAGGTATCATAATAGAGATACCTGAAATCAATATTAGGGAATTCAGTCGGAAAAGCAAGGACTACCGCGCGCATTAATACCAGAAAATGTTCACAAGAAACCAGGGTCAGTTTTTTTAAGCGTCCAGGATGTTTTTCATCATGCAAACAAAGTGCACTATATAGTTGATTAAAACTTTGGAACAGCGAATTCGTTTCAGAATCAGCTAAATAAATAAGATGAGTACCCGTTAGTTCAGCGCCAGCAATAAAATCAGCAAACGACAGGCTTTTCATTGACTCATTTGGCGTTGAAAAACAAGCTAAAAATTCAGCGACCTGTGTTTTTTTATCATTAAAAACTACTGTACATGGCTCATAATAATCTAGAGCACTAGGGTTCGGTAAAACGGGCTGCCAATCTACATAATGTATATTCTGCTTTTTAAATTGTTCCACATCAACGGCTTGACAAACAACTCCCTGTGCACGCATGACCACTTCATTTTTTGAATTATATACGGTTAAATTAGCTTCAAGATACTCCTCTGCCAACGTAGTTATTTGAGCATGGCATTGAAACACTGTATTCCAGGACTCATCTTGGAATAGGGTGAGTGAAGCAATATTTGTAGGCACGTAAGCATGCCCTACGTTAACCAAACCAAGACCAATAGTCTGCAAACAATTATCTATAAATACTGCATGACTTATTGTGCACTGCTCGGAATCAGGCGGGAATATTTCTGCAATAATATTATGCACATCCAAGGGATAATAAGACGCCAATCTTTTAAACAAAGAACCATAAGTAACACCACAGTCTGCATAACGTTGATAGAAACCGACTACCGATTTTTTTTCAACAGCACTATGTTCTGGTAGTGATTGCTTAGACTGTTCGCTAGCCTTTATAAAGACCTGCAACTCACAAACAATGACTTGCGGTTCTGCAGTCCGATAATAAGTCACATGATAGTTGTTGGCTTTTTTTTGACTAATCACGACCCTAAGGTGTTCACTTGAACTGTCTTCAAAAATAACCGGTCTTAAAATCAACATGCGTTGAATTTCAATTAGCAAAGGCTGCTGATTTCCCAGATAGTCTCTAGACAGTTTTTGCATAAGCGCAATACTAGTATCTACATAATAAGATCCTGGCAGTATTTGCTGATTATTAATCACATGTTGCGCGATATAAGCATCTTTAGCTTTTGTGAGATCTACGTTTATCTGCAGCTCAAGGCAAGTCGGAACCAATTCCAAAGTGTTTTGCCTGCTTGCATTAGGGGTGAACTGCTTCAAATACTCAGGCATTAGTTCAGTTCTTGCAAAAACTTTTTTATAGACACCCCACTCAGCAAGCTCTTGTCCTTCACTGCCCAGCACTACATGAGCGTTAGATCCACTCATCCCAAAGGAACTTACGCCCCCAATAATAGTTGATTTTTCTATTATTTGTTTTGGAAACTCAACCTGCAACAAATCATGACGCAAATCCGGATTGACACAATGAGCGGCAGTGTGTGGTGGAATAATACCATGATAAATACATAAACTGGTTTTAATAACACTTGCTAAACCAGCAGCTGCTTCGCAATGAGCTATATTGCCTTTTACCGACCCAATATAGAGTGGGGTTTTCCTGTCTTGATAAACATCGCACAAAGCAGCAAACTCAATTTTATCGCCTAAATTGGTACCCGTTCCATGAGTTTCTATGAAGTTAACCTGATCAGGATGCACTTTAGCATTAGCTAAAGCTTCTTTAATGACCCGTTTCTGTGCTTCTTTGGAAGGGGCGATGATGCCATTGGTTTTACCATCACTATTAATTGCGCTACCTAAAATATTCGCATAGATACGACGTTTATCCTTTAGGGCATCTGCATGCTTTTGCAAAATGATTACACCAACGCCTTCACCTCGCGCAAAACCATCCGCATTCTGACTAAAGGGCTTGCAACGTCCATCTTTTGCCATCAAGCCAGCGCTTGTTAAATCGAGATTGTAGTCAATAGTTAAAATTAAAGTGGTACCGCCAACCACTGCAATATCACATTCATTATTCTTCAACGATTGAACTGCTTGATGCAAAGCGACCAAAGATGATGAACAGGCAGTATCAACTACAAAATTAGGCCCAATAAGATCGAAATGATAGGCAATGCGACCCGCCGCCATACTTCCCAAAGAACCCTTACTATGAAAACCGCCAAAATCTCCAGAGGTATGCATGACCCGTGAGTAATCTTGAGTTCCTAAGCCAATAAATACACCACAGCGTGTTCCTTTTACCTGCTTGGGATCAATCTGTGCATCCTCAAATGCATGATAGGTATGTTCCAGCAAAATACGATGTTGCGGATCCATACGCGCTGCTTCTTTGGGCGAAATTGCAAAAGATTGCGCATCAAAAGTCCAGGGGTTTCTTTTTAAATAGCCACCATGCTTAATTAAATCAGGTACTTGCTGCATATCGACTTGCCATCGATTGGGTGCAATATCTGTAGTTGCATCTGCTGCATCTAAAATTACTTGATAAAAATGAGTCAATGAATCAGCTTGGCCTGCGAATTCGCAGGCCATACCTATGATCGAAATAAACGGGTTTTGATTCAAGTCAAGATACCCCTATAAAACAGCATAAGATTGTTTAATTGCATCTATGGCGTAGTTTGCAGTGCGAATGGCACCTTCAAAAAAACCCTGAAATTGTGAATAGGCCTCGCCACAGATATGCATGTTCTTGCAGCAAGAATGTTCTGACAAAGAAAAAGCCTTCAAGGTATTCATAATCAAACCAGACTGAGCGCCCGCCTTCCAGAAGTGAACTCCTGCACCAAAAGGTGGCCTACCCCAATCACGTATGCCCCATTCATCAACGCAGGGGAGAGATGCCAAATTAAAATGTTGCTGCATCGTTTTTTCAATTTCATGTTTCAATTGCAGATTTTTATTAACCTGCGGCAAATATTGATAACCTTGGAAATCATCCACTGGATCTTCAACAAAATTGCGCCAATATTGATGCCATGGACCATCACAATAAAACATGGCCAAACCATAAGGCTCACCGTTATATTCTTTATATTCAAGATGACCAGCACGAAAGGGAGCGCCTTCGCCGCTAGTCGCGGGAGCATCTCTACCCCAGGGTGGATTTTTAATAGTTGCTGTTGCCCATAAAATGGGTATGGGCATTACGCTATCCAACAAAATATTGATTGTTCCTGGCAAAAACTGAGACATTTTTTTTAAAGAATATTGGGGAATAGCCAGGATTACATGTTCACTCGTTAAATTAAGCTCTGTTTTATTCGACTCAACAAACTTCAAAGATACCAAACGCTCGTCTTGTTGTTTTATCTCGGTTAAATGATGATTTAAATATACAGTCACACCTAATGTAACAACTGCTTTTTCTATGGTATTAACAAACTGAATCATCCCATCAACAGGCAGATAAGAAGCTTGTTTCATTTGTCGAAAGCTCAGCAAAAAAACAATCCAATCCAGAGCATTCTGATTGTCATTTTTCATATTGTAATAAGGGCCTTTTTCCCGGAAAAACTCAACTGCTTCATACGACAAAACATCGTTAAAGACATTCCAGGCACCTTGTTGGTATAAAGGTTTATTCTTATATACTGCGGATTTTCTTAACTCCGTAATTAACTGGTCACGATGAGGATTAGCCAGATCATCCGTTTTTAAATCCCACTGATCACCCAATATTTTTTGCATGCCCAATTCCAACAGCAAAATATCTGCGCCTTTATCTGGATTATCCAAAATCAGTTGTCTTTCTTCAGCGGTTAATTTATCCAGATTAGGTACAGAGCTAGAGGTTGCCTCACCTTGTTCAATTGGTTTAACCTGTATCTTTAATTCCTTCACAAATCGATCAGTCTCGGTTTGAAAATCAGGCTCAATACGCAATGCACCATAAGCGGGTTGAAAAAAACCATCAGCAAAAGAGCCCGTTTGTATCCGACCACCCAAAATTGGAAGTGATTCAAATAAAGCGATTGATTTCTCTGGATAGGCTTTTTTTAATTGATAAGCGCTGTATAAACCGGAAATACCGCCACCAACAATCGTAATATCATATTTTTTCATTGCGTTAATACCTCTATTCAACTGTTACAAGTGCCTGACTTTTTATAAAATCTGACAATTTTTCAATGGTGTAGTATTCAAACAAGTCTTCCGTGCGCAGATCACAATTAAATTGCTTACCTACTCTTAAGCTAAGCATCTGCAAATCAACAGAATCAAAACCTATATCTGCAAAACTCAAACTATTATCTAACGAATCAGCATGATTAATAATTTCCCTAATTATCTGGGTGAGCATTTCTTCAATATCAAGTGGTTTGTCTGAACTAAGCTTTTGTTTCAACTGCTCCAAATCACAAGTACTTAATGATAAAATTTCAATTAATTTTTTTCTATCGGCTTTGGCGCTAATGGCTTGTTTTGGGACAGACTCAATGATTTTCATCCGCTTGGGAATCATTATTGGTGACAGTTTTTTCATCGCTTGAGCTTTTATAGCCTCTAACCATGATGTTTGAGCACTTTCCGGTTCATTAGTGGCAAGAACCACATTTAAATCCCCATCAATCATTAAAGCAGCGACATCATTTACACCTTTAAACCTAGAGAATTGATACTCAATTTCTGCTAACTCAACCCTTTGACCATTAATTTTCACTTGATCATCAAGACGACCCAAGCAATAGATCTCCCCTTGTTCATCCACTCGAACGCGATCCCCGGAAAAATACAGACGATGATATAAAGACTCAGGGTTCGGTTCTAAAGGATTAGCAATAAATTTTTCATTGGTTAAAATTTCATCATTCACATATCCATTGGCCAAGGATACCCCACTAATACATAACTGCCCTTCTGCACCAGGAGTAATATCGCGAATCCTTCCTTCATCTGTTTGTATATAGAATTTCATATTATAAATAGCAGGACCTATAGGCAGTGCATCTCTTGTTTCGGGCGCAACGATTTTCCAGCCACTAGCCATAATAGTTGCTTCTGTTGGACCATAAACATTATGAAACTGGGTATTGGGCAATAAAGACATAGCCTTTTGACCCAGAGCTGGTCTAAATACTTCACCACCCACACAGACATGTTTTAAGCTACTGCATTGTGAAAAATTGGGGGTGTCCACCAGTAAAGTAAGCATAGTCGGTACAGTGGTGATATGAGTTGCTTGAAGACGAATGATTGCATCTGTAATTTCTCTACTGTCAAGCTTTCTGGTCCCACCAATCAATGCGATTCTTCCTCCGATCATTAAGGGCGCCATTAATTCATGCATGGATGGATCAAAAGACGGATTGATGGTCTGCAACCAGATGTCTGCTGTACTAAATTGCGTATAATCCATTACCCAGACAAAATGATTGTACGCAGCACTATAAGATACAGCCACGGCTTTAGGACGACCAGTCGAGCCTGAAGTAAAAATGATATACATGGCATCGTGAATCGAAACTGCAAGGTCTGGATTCTTTATTGAATAATGACCATAATCCACTGTTGTTAACTGCACTAATCTTGCGCTTAATTCAGATTCTTTTTGCACCAGTTCTGGACGATTAACCAATATAAATTTGCAACCTATCTTATTGGTCATGTAATTAATCAAATCAGCCGGATAAAACGGATCAATGGGTACATAAGTTGCCCCGGCCTTATTAATGGCAATAAGAGACAATACCCTATCCGGTTCATGATCCGTGCACACGCCAATGGTGTCTCCAGGGCGTATCCCTAAAGTTTCAATTAAATAATGCGCCAATTGATTTGATTTACGATTTAATTCAGCATAAGTCAGACTTTGGTTTTCAGTGAATACTGCTACTGCATCTGCAAAACCACTTACCTGTTGCTCAAATAAATGGTGAGGGACTTTTCCTATATATTCTTGATTCATAAATACTGCCCTAAATGTGAATTAATAATGCTGGCTATGTCCTCTACATTGGGACTATGCAGCATAGTGAAATGATTACCTCTCACTACAGAGCCAGTGGGAATAACTTTGGTATGTTGATCGGTAAAATCGTAGCCGAGTTTCTCGCCAGCATGAATCATATGTGCATTCACACCTGGATGCTCGCGATAAACAAATTTACTAAGTGCACGCAAGCAATGCTTACGTGCTGATAAAATTGCTTCAAGCCGATTTGGCTTTAAACAACGATGCAGTAACTCTAATAAATGAGCCTCGTCACAATGATAGATATCATGCTGCTCTATGATCTGTTGAGGAAATATAGTACTGGCCAATACACGCAGCTCTAAGATTCTTTCTGCGGTATAGTTTCTCATCGCTAATGGTAAATTAGGATCAAGCAGAAAAACCGACACTTGTTTTTGGAGTTGTGCCTGCAATAATGCTGCCATTTCATAGGCGACCAAAGCACCGAAAGAATGACCAGCAAGAATTATAGGTACATCTGGATACTGAGCTGTTAAATGCTTAAGATAAACTGCCGCAAATTCCTCAATAGAGGAACACCCCAAAATGTGATCAGGCTGATAACTAACTGCGATTAGCTGAATCCCCACTAACCTGGCTAATTCATAAAACGAAGCTACACTTCCATCTGCTCCATGAACTACAAGCAACACAGCAGCTGGATGATCAGTTTCTGGTAAAGGAATCATGAAGTCTTCAGTAAAATTAGTAAATAATTTATCCATATTGTTCCTGAGAATTGATAATCAGCTGATGATAAAAGTGAATACTATTCAAAAAATTCTTTGTGGAAATACGCTCATTTATCCCATGATAACCTTTGAAATCATCCATAGTTCCGCGGGTATGTAAAAAGTGATACGTATTATTTGCCAGGTCTGCAAAGTGCCGTCCGTCGGTGCCTCCTATGGTTAGAGCCGGCGCCACAATCACTTCTTCTCCATTAATAGTTCGTATTGTTTTTTCGATGATCTTAAATGAAGCAGAGTCAGTCACAGACATCTTTGGTGCATTAAAGGCGTCCAGAACTTTAATACCAACACCAGAATTTTTTAGTAAGGACTCAACATGAGCCACTACATCTTCGGGAGTATCTCCCGGGTATAGCCGGTAATTAATCACTGCTGTGGCTATTTCAGGAAGGACATTGGTTTTAAATCCAGCATGAAAAAGGGTGGGTGCTGCGGTGGTTCGCATCATCGCATTCATCAAAGGGTTTTTAACCAATTTGGCTGTAACCAGCGGTTTAAACAGCCATAAATTATTGAGAAAAAATCGCTGCATCAATGGCATATAGGCTGCTAATTTCTTAAATAAGGGATACACCAAAGAATCGCTGCGCACGGGCATGTCATGAAGTTTCAGTTTGGCAATAGCCGCACCTAAAATATCAATAGGCGTTGTTTGTGGTGGCTTGGCAGAATGACCACTTTCGCCAGTTACTGTTAACTCCAGATTTAACATACCTTTTTGACCAAGACCAATCAGACAAATAGGCTGATTAATATTAGGCATCATTTTATCCAATATAACGCCTCCCTCATCAATGATGTAGTCCAGTCGAATATGTTCTGACTGCATCCATTGGGCAGCTTTATGGGCAGTAGGTCCCCCAACTTCCTCATCATCACCAAGATAAATATACACCGTTCTTTTGAGTTGGAATGAATCAAGGATCAGCTGGTTCACAACTTCCAATATAGCAACCAAACTGGATTTCATATCTAGGGCACCACGGCCACAAATATAACCATCAGCAACCACGCCTGAAAAAGGTGGATACTGCCATTGCTCATATTCAGCCTCAGGAATGGGCACTACATCTTGATGTGCGATTAACATCATAGGTTCTAGGGCTTCATCGCTTCCCTGCCATTTCAACAAGAGCGCAAATTCGCCGAACTTCTGAACTTCCATCTGTTTGAATACAGCCGGGTAAGTACTGAATAGCAATTCATGCAACTTTATAAAAGCAGCTGGATTGCTTACTTCATTAGCTCGCTCAGAAATCGTCTCACATTGTATCACTTGGCATAAATGATCAATGGATGCTTGTTGTTCTATGCTTATTTTCAATTAATTATCCTTTAGTATTACTAAGAAAAACATTTAAAGCGTCTCTGTTTTCTCGTAATAAAAATGATTGCAATGAGAATCGCCCTTCATTAATGTTTTAGTTCTTGTAAAGCCAATTTTGGGATTAAATCCTTGTACATTATGTAGATCTTTATTACACTCCAACAGGGTCAACCATTCAGCGCCACCGATGACTTTTGATAACTCATGTATTGGACAAGCTGTGCAGTGTAATTGCGTCCCATCAACACGCTTTTCCTTAGTAAATTTAAACCCAAGAGGAATTAAAGGTTCCCAAACCAAGCGAATAAACTGCTCGATAGAATGATCCTGTTCTTGTTTGGCTACTGCACACCAACGAATCTGTTCTTCTTGAGACATCAACTCACTGGTAATTTCAGCAACGCGCAGGCCGTGTTCCTTTTTTAAAGTTTCCAGGAGATTGACTGTAAACTGCATGTTTTTTATGTAGGTATCTACCGCATTTTCTGCTGTTATATCCAACCAGGTTTGGCGCTGATCCTGCGGCACAATACCATTGGAAAGTTCAATAACACTTGGACCAAATTCTTTCTCCATTTGTGCAATTAACTTACCTGTAAACATAATGCTTTGTACTATTCCGTGACTCATAATATTTTTGCCTTAATAAAAAGTAACCATTCACCACATATCATCGTAAGAACACGGCGAACGCTTACATAAAAAATTAACTTCCCTATTCCCCAGCTGGAACCAATGCACCCTTAGCTACCAAATGATTTATATAAATAGTAAATAAATCAGTATCCATCGCACGACAACGAATATCCGTTACTTGTAAACACTCAGCCAATTTTTTACCGCTGTAGCAACGATTAGAAAACAATGGTCGATCATCAAATGTAGGTAGAAGTGGAACTAGTGGATTAGTACTGTCTTTTCTGCTCTCTGCTCTTAAACGAGTACACCACTCATTAAAAGATTCAGTTCGAACGGCATAGCCTACTTCCTGAATCATACGCACAAACTGTACCCAACGTGCAGGAGTCGCATTAACCAGATTGTATTTTTCGCCGATCGCCGTAGGTTGCAAAGACAAGTGCACTAAAGATCTACTTACGTAATCAATGGGAACCACATCCACAAACGCATCGTTATCAGGGGCAAATCCTAATTCAATACACCCTCGAATCATAATACCAACCAGATCCGTTGCAGAGCAGGCTCCCGTGCGACTGTCGCCGGAAATATTTCCAGGCCGATAAACCGTTACAGGAACGCCACGTTTCTGTGCTTCGGCAACCAGCATTTCCGAAACCCACTTGGTTTCATCATAACCAGTATGAAAACCTCGACTGTGTTCCAAGGGCAGGGTTTCATCGGCATGAGGTAAACCTACATAATTCTCAGAATCATAAACTGCAATCGAAGATACATGATGTAGATGTTTTGTTCTTTTGGTGCAGGCAAATTCAATGGCAGTGCGCGTTCCTTGAACATTAATTTTGCGTAAATTTCGGTAAGGATCAATGAAGCTTAATTTAGCGCCGCAATGATAAATAGAATAAATGCATTCTGCCAGTTGCATATACTGTTGCTCTGGCAAACCAAAATTGGGCTGCGACAAATCACCTAGGAGTATGCGTAAACGATCTTTTTTTGCAAATCCATTTAATCCATATCGTTTAAATCCACCTTCAAGTCGGTCAAAGCCTTCTTCAATTGACTCAGCCCGAACCAAGCAATAAATAGTTGCATTGGTTTTTTCTAACAATTCCTGAATTATAAATGTTCCAAGAAATCCTGTGGCACCTGTCACTAGAGTATTTGAAAATGCGGAATCATAATGAAAATCGGTTGGAGGCTGAATGCAGTTATCCAAATGTAAATCCGTAGCTGCCTCATTAGTTCTATTTTCAAGTGCTGCTTTAACTCCCTGCTGCTGAGCAGTCTCAATGAGCTGCACTATTTCTGCAACTGTGGGTGTTGCAAATAATGCATTTAAGGGGATAGACAACTTAAATTCATCCTTAACATAAGCAATTAAATCAACGCCTAGTAAAGAATCGCCACCCAGTTCAAAAAAATTATCCGTTAACTTAATATTAACTACACCTAAGAGCTTTTCAAAAATTGCGGTGATCCTGGCTTGTACAGTACTAAATACCTGGGGTCTTTGCATTAGCTCGCTCACTTGCGGCTCACGTCGTTCTATCCAATAGGGTTTGTGTTCGAAAGGATAAGTTGGCAATGGTATGCGTTGACACTGGTCTTGATCGTATAATTCCAACCAATTGGGTTTATAGCCCGTTAACCAAAGATTCCCCAATTCATGCAATATGGCGACGCGATCTTCAGATGACTTATTCCAATGCGCTTGTTGTTGCTGATCTTTTGATTGATCCACAACAGCGCTATGGACCTGCTGATGGGTGTCACCAAGCAAAAGTTCAACTGCATGATCGGTATCACGGCAGACAAGAAAACAACGATAGGCAAATGCTCGACGCCCTAATGCTAATGTAAAGGCAACATCTTGCAATTCTGGTTTATGCTTGCATAGATAAGTACCCAATCGCTTTTTTGCTTCTTCTAAAGCTTTAAACGACCTTGCAGATAATACAAGCAATTGACATTGCTGCTCATGTTTTTGATTGTTTAATTCCGGTGCTTGTTCCAAAATAACATGGGCATTTGTACCTCCAATTCCAAATGAACTGACACTTGCTCGTCTTGGGCTTCCGGGTTTAAAAGATGCACCTTGACTGACGTAAAAAGGACTATCCACAAAATCAATATGAGGATTCGGTCGCTCAAAATGCAAACTGGGTGGGATGCTGCCCTTCTCTAATGAAAGCGTTGTTTTAATAAGCCCGGCCATTCCAGAAGCTGCATTCAAATGACCAATATTGCTTTTCACAGATCCTAAAGCACAGAAATTTTTCTCATCTGTATACTGTTCAAAAGCTAATTTTAAAGCTTCAACTTCGATAGGATCGCCCAATGAAGTTCCAGTTCCATGTGCCTCAACAAAGGAAATAGTAGCCGCATCAATGCCTGCTAATTCTATTGCGTCTGCAATCGCATCAGCCTGTCCCTGGATACCTGGTGCTGTAAAACCCGTTTTATTGGACCCATCATTATTGATAGCTGAACTACGAATAACAGCATGAATAAAATCTTTATCTTCAATAGCTTGTGCTAATGGTTTGAGCAAAACAGCAGCAACCCCTTGACCAAAGACGGTTCCACGTGCACTGTCATCAAAAACACGACAATGTCCATCAGGGGAAAATATGCCGCCAGGGTGATATAAATAACCCGCCTTATGAGGTACATCGATAGCGGCAGCGCCAGCAATAGCCATTTCACACTCACCAGACATTAAACTCTGGCAAGCAAGATGCAAGGAAACCAAAGAACTCGAACATGCTGTTTGCACAGTAATACTTGGACCACGCAAATTCAATTTGTAGGAGGTTCTGGTACTGATATAGTCTTTTTCATTGGCCATTAATACTTGCATCGCAGTAGAAGATTCATGCAACTCAGGGCAAGACATTAAATTAAATAACAAATAGGTATTTTTACTGGCGCTGGCAAACACTCCTATTCGTCCAGCAAAAACTTCCGGATCATATCCAGCTTGCTCTAAGGCTTCCCAGGCAGACTCTAAAAATAAACGCTGTTGAGGATCAATTAGTTCCGCTTCCCGTGGTGAAATATTAAAAAACCCTGCATCAAAACCAGCTATATCATCAACAATTCCTTTTGCGCCGACATAATCAGGGTTTTTACGTAAGGATTCGGGTACTCCAGCCGCCTCTAATTCTGCATCCGAAAAAAAGCTAATGGACTCAATCCCCTTGTTAATATTCTCCCAAAATTCCTCGATGTTATTCGAACCAGGAAAACGACCTGCCATTCCTACTATTGCGATACCGTACTGGATTAAATGGTCTTCAATATTATTCATCTTCTCTCGCCTAGCCTGAAATAGGTTCAGGTATTTTATTGGTTATTTTCCGTCGATTCTTTTGCTTGTCTAACCAACCACGACGAGCAAAAGCACGTTGACTGGCTTGTTCTGTAATGGATTGCTCATCGTCGGTTTCAAACAAGGCAGCAATTTTGCGAATAGTTGCATGTTCAAATAATTTGACGATGGGTATTTTTCTCTTCAGTAATTCCTGAAGTTGAACATGGACTCTAACCAAGGACAGTGAATGCCCTCCCATATCAAAAAAATTGTCATCAATGCCAACCTTCTCCATGCGTAATACTTCAGTAAAAATACCAGCTATTTTATGCTGCAAATCACTTTCAGGCGGTGAATAGAGTCCACTGTGTTCTAGGTGCATATCTACAGGATCAGGCAAAGCGTTATAATCAATTTTTCCATTCAATGTCATCGGAAATTGTTTCATTTCTACAAAGTTTGAAGGAACCATATAGGCGGGTAATCGCTCCATTAATTTAGATCTTAAGACCGCATTGCTATAAGTGAATTCCGTGCTTTGTAACAAATAGGCAATAATATGATTTTCACCAAAACCATCACCCACTATTTTAACGACCCCCTTGTCTACTCCTTCAATGGCATTGAGAGCCGTTTCAACTTCACCTAATTCAATTCTAAATCCACGGACTTTTACTTGTTGATCTAGCCGAGATAAATATTCTAATACCCCATCAGGACGAAAACACACCAGATCACCGGTTCGATACATTAATGCATCGGCCTCAGCAACGAATGGATCAACACAGAATCGTTCTGCTGTTAATTCGGGTAGATTACGATACCCATTAGCCAGTCCTCGACCGCCAATATAAAGTTCTCCTGCAACGCCTATTGGCACTGGTTGACCAAATTCGTCTAAAACATAGGTATAGGTATTAGCTATTGGCCGGCCAATTGGAATTACATCCTCTGCGGATTTAACCTCCCAAACAGTCGACCAAATAGTTGTTTCTGTAGGACCGTACATATTCCACAAACTACAACCTCGATCTAGTAAATCCTGAGCAAGATCTTGTGGCATTCGTTCACCACCACATAAGGCTCTAAGGCCTGCACGACCTGTCCATCCACTACTTAATAACATTCTCCAGGTCGCGGGCGTTGCCTGCATGGTAGTGATATCAGACTGAGTTAATACCCTCGCTAAATTCACAGCATCCATTGTCAGTTCACGTGATGCCAATACAACTTGAGCGCCCGTTGTCAAAGGTAAATAAATCTCGAGCCCAGCGATATCAAAAGAGATCGTAGTGACGGAGAGTAAAGAGTCCTCTGCAATCCAATTTAAAGTTTGCTTTATTGAGCTTATGAAATTACCCAAGGCACGATGCGGAATTTCTACGCCTTTTGGCGTACCTGTTGAACCTGAGGTATAGATGATGTAAGCCAAGTCCTGCTCAACAAGAGCAACATCAGGAGCAAGATCAGATTGCTCACTAATTAATGGCCAATTGGAATCTATAAATACCTTCTGGAATTGACCTTCAGGTAAATTGTCAGTCAATAAATCTTGAGTGAGCACTAAGGGCGCTTGAGAGTCCTCCAACATATGTGCCAACCGATTTTTTGGATATAATGGATCAAGTGGCACATAAGCACCCCCAGCTTTCAATACACCAAATAAGGCCACAATAAGATCTGATGATCGATCGATACACACACCAACTGGTACATTAGGGCCAACACCCTTACTTCTTAAAAAATGGGCCAAACAATTAGACCGTTGTTCTAACTCTCCATAGGTCAGATGCTTTTCAGCAACTGTAAGTGCAATTTTATTGGGATTAAGCTGTGCTTGCTGAGAAAACCTGTGGTGCACAAATGGATGCTGTTCTGCAACAGGGTCTTGAGTCTTATTCCACTCCTTAATTACTAAATGAGTTTCATTATCTGGCAATAAGGGAATCTGCTGGTAAGGTGCATAAAAATTTGCAGCCATAGAATTAAGCGTATTCAAATAATAATGCTGCAAATTATCAATTTGCTGTTGATCCAAAACGCCAGTATCCACGTCCAGGAAAAACAATAATTCTGAACTGGCTTGCGAGATATCCAAATGAAAATAGGCGGTCAAAGGAAAATAAGTTTGATCTGATGGACTCTTCCATCCTAAAACCGATAAATCAGGTACTTGTTCAAGACTTTTATATACATGGAAATGAATGTAGTTGAAAGCGGTCTCAAACAGTTGCTTACCACCACCGTAAGTTCGCACTAATTCGGCTAATGGGAAACGGCGGTGAGGAAGCATGTCGCGCTCAGAATTGAAGGTATCTTTGACTAACTCTATCCAATCTCTACCCTGTAAATGAACGCTAAAAGGTACGGTATTCAAAAACATGCCAATAATTTTATCCGCATTTAATTCCTCAGGCCTACCGTTAACAAGAAGCCCTGTAGTGACATCAGTGCGACCTGTCAACATCCCAACAACCCTCATGTGCGCCGCTAATAAAACACTTTTAAAAGGCACTTCAGCGGCAGCAGCTAATTGTTGCAAGCCAGAGAGTGTTGCTGAGTCCACCTTCACTGTAAGGCGTATATGCATTCCTGGACCCGATTTTCTATGCGCAGGCCAACGTGGCAATTCTCCCCGACTTGTATCGGCCAATAGTCGTTTCCAATACCTTAAAGAGTCGTCTGAACCTATTGTCTTTTGCTCCAGAGCAACAAAATCACGATAGGTTATATTGGGGGCTGGATCTAGAAGCACTTCCTGTTTCTTTAATAAAGAGCCATAAATAGTGAAAAATTCGGTGATCAGAAGACCCATACTCCAACCATCAAATAATGGGTGACAGAAAGTAAACTGATTCGTGTGTTCACTGCGTTTATGAATGGCCAGACGTAAGAAAGGTGGTTTAGACCAATCAAACTTACGCCATTTTTCCTCTCGCATGAAACGTTCTATTTCATGCTCTTGATCTTCAATTGATAAATGCTGAGTATCAATAATGCGCACTGGAATTTGTGCATTCGGATAAACTAATTGCAGTGGTTCACTGTAGTGCAAATGATCAAACGCAGTACGCAAAAGTGGATGACGCATGGTCATTATGGAAAGTGACTTGTGCAAACAATGTTGATCAAAGCGCAAACCAATATGCATTCCCATTACATAGATTTCATAATCAGGACTGAATTCACTGTGAAATACTAATCCTTCCTGCATCTTGCTTAGAGGATAAGCATCTTCTATATTATCAGGTAAAGCCTTTTCGTCTTCAGGACTGACTAAACTGAAAGCTGTTAATTCTTGGGGCTTGTTTTCAATCGGCTTATTCTTATTAATCAATGCGGCTACTTCAGCAACTGTGGCATTGGAATACAATTGTTGAATGCTTACTTCAAATCCGGAGTCTCTAATTTTAGCTACGGCTCGTAAGCCCATGATAGAGTCGCCACCGAGATCAAAGAAGTTATCGTTAATACCAACCCGATCTACGGTCAATAATTCTTCATACAGTGAGCATAACATCTGTTCTGTTGGCGTCCGTGGAGCACAATAAACTCTATGATCATCCGTGCGCAGAATGGAGTCAGGTTTTGGCAGCGACTTTCGATCTAATTTACCGTTGGACAATCGTGGTAAGAAAGACAGCGGCACATACAGTGAAGGCAACATATGCTCGGGTAAACGCTTACCAAGATAAGCTCTTAATTCAGAAGTAGTTGGTATTTCAGAACCAGGCGCTACAAAATACACTGCCAGACGCGAATTTCCTAAAGCATCTTTAATTGCAACTGCAACCGCCTCAGAAATACCGGGATGAGAACATAGTGCGAGTTCAACTTCTTCTAATTCAATGCGAAATCCCCGTATTTTTACCTGATTATCTATACGGCCAAGATACTCTATAGTTCCGTCAGCTTGATAACGGCAAAGATCGCCGGTTTTATATAATTTGGACTGGGCTGAAAATGGATTATCAACAAAACGTTCGGCAGTAAGTTCGGGGCGATTTAAATAGCCATGAGCCAATCCAACTCCACCAATATATAATTCGCCATGAACCCCTATAGGCACTGGGCGCATGAATTGATCTAATAAATACAACTGCATATTGGCAATGGGTTTGCCAATAAATACTCGTTCAATTTTTTGCTGCCGCGGACAGTGCCAACTGCTTACATCCACTGATGCTTCAGTCGGTCCATACAAATTGTGCAAATCTGCATTTAATCTATCAAGACATAACTGAGCTAAATCAGGATTTAAAGCTTCACCACTACAGAAAATACGTTTTAAAGACGTACATGCGCTGACTTGTTCATTATCAACAAAAGGTTTAAGCATAGAAGGCACAAAGTGAATGGTGCTAATTTGCTGTTGTTGTATTATGGAAGCTAAATAATAAGGATCTTTATGGCCATTGGGTTCGCTTATATATAAAGAAGCACCTGACATAAGGGGCCAAAATAACTCCCAAACTGACACGTCAAACGTATAAGGAGTTTTTTGTAGTACGCGATCTTCCGCACTTAATTCATAAGTTTCTTGCATCCAAATTAGACGATTGCAAATTCCTCGATGCGGCACCATCACCCCTTTAGGTTTTCCGGTAGAACCTGAGGTATAAATGATGTAAGCCGTATGTTCAGGAGCAACCGCTACCTTGGGATTAATTACAGGCATATCAGCGCAATCAGGGATAGATTGTGTGAGGATCACTTTCGGTTGTGCATCTACTAACACCCAATCTCTATGTTGTTTTGGGTATTCGGGATCAAGTGGCAAATAAGCACCGCCAGCTTTAAGTATGGCATAAAGTGCTACCAGCATTTCTATGGAGCGCTGCATTTGTACTACCACAATGCTGCCCTGACCAACACCCAAATCAATCAGATGATGTGCTAATTGATTCACTCGTCTGTTAAACTGTGCATAAGAAAGCATTTCGTTTTTATCTAATACAGCAAGAGCATCAGGGGTCTTTTCAACCTGTTGTTCAAATAAAACATGAAGGGGCTTTTCTAAATCATAAGCAGCGTTTGTCGCATTCCAATCACATAGGATTTGCTGCCTTTCTGCCGTTGATAACAATGAAAATGCTTCTATTGCTTGTTGCGAATTGCTGAGCATCTGCTCCAATATGAATTGAAAATGGTGCTGCATTCGTTGAATGCTTGCTAATTCAAATAAATCAGTACTGTATTCCCAGGAAGAGACAATACTCTCATTCACCACAGCCATACCAACATTCAAATCAAACTGTGCGCCTGTACTCTCAATAGGATAAGGTTCGAGTGTTAATTGTTTATAGTGTAATTGACAACCCGGTTGGCCCAAGGCAAATGCTACTAAATCATTTTCCAGCATTGGATTCAAATAGCTAAACATAGCCTGGAATAAAGGCGTGGTACTAGCATCCCGTTGGATTTTCAAATCTTCAATTATTTTAGTGATTGGGTATTGTTGATTGACTGAAGCTGAAAGAGTTTTCTGTTTGATCTGTTCAATAATATCATCAAAGCTTAATTGCTGAGAAAAATCAGCACGCAAAGGCACTGGATTTACTAAATAAGATACTAACCTGGCAAACTTGGCATCCATACGATTAGCCATTGGCGTGCCAACTATAACATTGGTTTTTCCTGTGTACCGATGTAACAAAATAAAATACACGGAAACCAAAACCACGTAGGGGGTAACTCCTTTGTTAGCAGCGAATTGTTGCATTTTTTGAGTTAAGGCTTGCGGGATAATAAATGAGCTGGTGGAACCTTTATAGCTTTTGATCGCTGGACGATATTTATCGGTTGGAAGCTCAAGCGGTTCATCATGACCATATAATTCTTGTTGCCAATAGCTACGCATCCGCTCAGCCTTTTCAGAGCCTAATAACTGCTCCTCATAGAGAACGTAATCACTAGGATAAACCTGAATAGAAGGCAAAGAGGGATCTTGTCCAGTAATGGCTGCAGAATAAAACTCACACAGTTCAGCTACCATTATTGTCAGTGATGAAAGATCGGAAACAATATGATGCACGCTAAACAGCAACACATGTTCCTGTCCAGTCTTAAAAACTGATAATCTGGCCATTATCCCTGAACTTAAATCAATACATTGATTCGCTTGATACGCAAGTTGCTCTTTAAGCTCTAATTCGGACCAATTACTCGCATCAACAAAAACAAGGTTAATCGGACATTCTTCGATACTAAGCACTGATTGGATGGGCTTATCATCCTGTTCAATAAATCGAGTGCGCAGGGAAACATGTCGCTTAACCAGGTTTTTAAATGCCTGCTCCAAGGCCTGCGGAACGAGAGGACTTTTCACTGTCACAGCCCGCGATATAATATAAGCTGGGCTGTCTGAAATCAGCTTATTCATAAAAAATAGAGAGTACTGACCTTGGGATAATCGATAGTGTTTTTGCTCCCCTGCTTGTGAGTTGGCATTTAGCGTGGGGGCTACTTCCATCTCGTCAGCAATTATCCTTGCTAATCCAATTAAATTAGTATCACTTAAAAGAAGCGCTGGCTCTATTTCAGTCCCTGTAAGTTCTTGTATACCATGTTGAATACGAACCTTTGACAAGCTATCCAACGCAATTAGGTTCAATGGGGCAAGTATATTAATTTGCTCCAGGGGCATAGCCAACTCTTGTGACATCATTTTTTGTAGACTACCTAATATGATAGCGAAACGAGTGTCAGTCGATTGATTTTGAAGAGATATAGCACCAAGTATGGGTTTTGGTTCTTGCTTTTTTGTTACATCGATAAACTGAAACTGCCCCTCATTAAAGAGTCGTTTGCATTCCGCGCGCCGAATCTTTCCACTAGAGGTCAAAGGAATACTATCCCGCTTTATAAAGCGTAATTCTTTGATGCTAAGATCATGTTTTTCAGCCACTTGTTTGTAAATGGCATCTAAAATTTCCACGCCATCCCCAACATCATTTTTTGGCTGAGTTATTAATACCGCCAGATGCTCCTGAGCGCCCTCCTCCAGACTAAATGCAATGGCTCGACTGCGATTTATTGATGGATGACTTTCAATAACTGTCGTTTCGATATCTTCAGGAGAATGATTTTGACCTCTGATGATGATCAAATCTTTTAGACGACCTGTTACATACAACCAGCCATCCTCATCCAAAAAGCCCATATCACCAGTGCGTAAAAAAGCGTCTTCCTGTCCCTTGAGTCGAGCTCCAAACGTAAATTCGGTTGCCTCAACTTTGTTCCAATAACCTTTGCATACTGAAGGACCATTAATCCATATTTCACCTACCGTTCGTGATTCACAAGCCAGTTTGCTTTCGGGATCAACAATAACAACCTTCTGTCCTTCTTGAATACGACCACTACTTACCACAACCATAGCAGCCATAGAAAGTTCTATTTCCTTGACAGCTCCGTCGCATAAGGATTTTCGATCTAAAATTAGTTCTCGATGAATCTCATTTTTATCAGAACTGGCCACCATCAAGGTAGCTTCCGCAAGACCGTAACAAGGATGGAAGGATTTAGCTTTAAATCCATAAGGAGCAAATAAAGTATTAAAACGTTTGAGAGTACTTTCACGCACCATCTCTGCGCCATTATATGCAACTTCCCAACAACTCAAATCCAGTTGTTCGCATTGATGTGCTTTGATGTGCTGATTACACAATTCATAGGCAAAATTAGGACCACCACTAACTACAGATTGTGTAGAAGAAATGAGCTGCAACCAACGTAATGGCTTTCTTACAAAATCAATGGGAGAGAACATATGCAACGGAGTTTGACTGTACATACCGCCAAGAATATTACCAATAAGTCCCATATCATGGTAATGTGGCAGCCAAGATACTACGCCCTGATGAGGAACAAGACCAAAAGACTTTTGAATAATTTTCACATTACTCATGAGATTTTTATGCGTTACCATAACGCCCTTAGGAGAGCCCGTTGAACCTGATGAATATTGAAGAAAGGCAACGGACCGCGGATCAATTTCCTGGTGCTGCCAATCCTCATTATGTCTTAGGTTAATTTCATTGGTAGCAATAAAGGTTACCTGTCGCAAACAAGGAGCAAGTTCAATTAATCTTTGTCTGTCCTGCACTATCGCAGAAGTAGTGAGTATCACTCTCGCATCAGTGTCTTGCACTACTGATACTAAACGGGGAAGAAGTTTTTCAATATTCAGGTTGTGTGAATAAACCGGAACAGCAATCATTTTTGCGTAAAAACAGGCAAATAAAGCACTTATAAAATCAAGACCAGATGGGTAAAGAAGAATGACGCGTGTTTCAGCACCGGCGCATTCTACTAATTGTGTCGCTATACCGATTGAATTATTAGCTAAATTTCTATAGGAAAGAGAAGTATGGGTATCGGTTCCGAGAAATGAGTAAACTATTTGCTCTGGGTTGTTCACGGACCTCTGATTGAGGATATCAACTAAGGTATTAGAGTATTTATTTTCCATATGATCCCTCAACCATTGCTTAATCGGAAAAATCGTAAGTTACACGACTTAGCCGCACATATGCCTTTAATTTATTTTGCATGGGTATTTAATGATCGAATAAGAGGGATGTCAATATCTTATTTTGACTAGCTATTTTTTAGACAAGAGCAACCAAAGTGAAGTGATTGGGGATAGAAATTCAAAGAAATATTGATCTGAATTTTAAGATAACGATCTAACTTAATTGATTTTTTAAAAAAAAATATGGCTAATGTGAGGATTATATTATTTTCTTTATCTCTGATAATTAATTGTTTTGTGTTTTGCTAATTTTTGTTAATCTGTGCACATACAAAACACTCCTATCATTAAAGAGAAAAGTCATGAAAAATTATCTTATAATTGCCGCTTTCATGTTAAGTCTAAATGCTGACGCTTCCATAGAAGGCACATTTAACTGCTCGGGTACCGATAAAGAACACCCGGGAGTGATTTATAAAGGTATCATGACAATTAAAAAAACTGGACAAACTTATTCTGTTAAAAGTTCCTACAGCGATAATGTATCTTCGATTGGCACAGGAATTTATAACAAAGCGAAACACCATTTCGTTTTCGTTTTTGTAAATCCCAAAAATATACAAGAAACTGGAATAGCCAGTATGGAAGTTAGTAAAAACGACACTATGACCTCAGATTGGGCTTACTTAAACCAAACAGTCATTGGCCAATCATCCTGTTCTAAAAAAAACCAAACAACAGGATATAAATGAGAAACATGTGTATCAATACTATTTGAAGAATAAAATCTCTCTTTGGCCTGCTCAGACTTCCAAAGAAGCCCATTCTTTAGAAAAATGTGCAGTTGCTGTTATTGGCAGGTGTTCCATCTGATTCCGCTTTTCCTTGGATTTATATTCAGATGCAAAATATTTTTTTAACTCTTCAAGATCGTGTTCAAAACCTTTAATTTTTCAGGATGTTGCCAATGTATTAATGTTGGATCAGCTTTGTTAATAATCATTCTAAGGCGGGCCATATATTGTCATGTACAATTATCAATAGCTCTTTTTCACCGAATGCTGAATCAATGTGGCACTGGCATTCCGAATGATTTCTATGAGTCTTTGGTCGGACCCAATGAGTTCACTTAACCGTGATGAAAGTCCATACTTTTTTCTTTCCCTGCTTTTAATAAAAACGAGTCGATACACCAGGATCCCGGCCAAACCTCAAGCGTATTAAGCAGAAATGTTATCGTTTACTATAATATATCTAGTATATTTGTGGATAAATTGAATGAAAAAACCTACGGACCGATTTTCATTATTTGGTAATAAAGAAAATGAATCTGATAAGATTAAGCGCGATACAGTTCCCGCAGAAATAGCTCCATATTATGTAAGACCAAAAGAAGCTAATCCGTTAATTGATAAAGAATTTCAAACAATCGCCTCAGCCACAGAAGATCTCTATTGGCAGACTGGCGCCCCTAACTATAGCTTTCAATCAGAGGGGCTTGTAATAAGTGCTTCTCATATTATTAAAAAAAAGATTAAGGAACAATCTCCTGTCAAAGTATTAGATGTAGGTGCGGGTAATTTTATGTTTGAACGGCAGAATAAAAAGAGGTTTGGTGATCGTGTAGTAATTTATGGTCTTGCAGCAAATGACATGTATCGTAAAGCAAGCTTGCGTCAGGCAGATGAATATCATCAATTTAAAAATGCAGAATGTTTAGCTGAAATCTACGAAAAAACCAGTTCAACCTTATTGTTTCAAGACAAACTTATAAACACTTCGTTGATCCACTTGGTGCAATTACTGAGGCTTACCAAACACTCGCTGTTAATGGAACCCTATGCATCGATAGTTTTAAGGTTCCTGGATGTGAGGATTACTTAGAAAGCCTAATCCCTTTCTTGCAGGAGCAGGGCTATTTGGTTATAGGACGGAACGAAAATAACCAAATAAACAGCTTTATTATACAAAAGACTGCTGATAAACCTGAACTTAAATTTCCCTTTGAATTTTTAAAAGTAGAAAATGATGCTCTACACTACCAAACGACGCAACAGTTTAGCGAATACCATAAAAATAACGCTTATCCACGAGAACAACAAATATTTGATGAGGGGAAAGACCTCCTTTTTAGCAGTATTCAAGATGATATTCCCTATGATTGGCTTCGTGAATGCGACAGCTTACTGGATCTTTTATCAAGTCCAGAGTATCAGAGCTTAGCAGATAATAAATTACAATATCTTTATATTCTTGTTTTTGTCGCAACCCATTACGATTATGCCCAATTTGATTCAATACTTTCTGATTGCAGAGCTGAAAATGAACGGTTTAGTTTTGATTTACTAAGACAGCTCTATACTTTTACCATCAAAAGATTAGATTCAGGTTTTACAACCCTCATGACTCATCCTGATTTTAAACGCTACCAACGAGCGCCTTACGATGAAGGCGAAAATATTGAAAAAGGCCGTGAACAACAATTACGTTTACTGGTGTTGGCTGGCTTAGATGATATACAACGCCTCGCGAAGGCAAAACAAAATCAACACATGTGCGACAGAATGAACTTACCTTTTAAAGCTAGAAATGATATTGACCTTATTGATTTTTGTGTGATGCTTGATTTTCCCAACATCCCTCCCAAAGAATATAATCTTGATTCCCTACTCCAGGATATTGAACAGTATTCTGATTCCGAACTTAGAGTACGTCGGGCACAAGTAAGTCGATTGATTGCTGACTATGTAAATACAAGAGAAACTCTTGCTGATTTAGAGGCTTTGTTAACCGTGCTTAAGGACGATTCTCAATTTGGTTTTCTACGTGAAGATAAGATGATGTTTGATGGTTTTGGCCCTACCGTGACATGGAAAACAATAACTTACGAAATTAAAAACCGTGCTTGGGAAATAGTCAATGAAACATCTGAATTAACAAGCGAAAAATATGAGCAAGCGACGACAATTTTTAATGAGCAAAAAGGAGTCTTTGAATTTCAAACTAAAAGTTTTGCAGAACGTTTCCAAAGTTTAATAGTGGACGTACAGATAGATGATAAAGATGACAGAGACTTCAGCAAGGGATTGTAAAACACAGGTTATTTAAGTTGCTACATAGGTTGTTATATCGAAGTGACAGATCTCTTTCAAACATTCTTTTTCGTATTTTTCCACTGAAATCTGCATTACTCTAAAGTGAGATCCAATTATTATAAGTCATTGATTTTTAATGGATTTACAAGACAGCACCCTCTCGTTAATCCCATTTGGAATAACTAGTATATTCTATGGTCTATACTTAACGCGTTAGGTTATAACAAACTGTTTAAGCAGAGAGTCATTAGAATGTATAAAAAAATTATGTTGGCAATTGATGGTAGTAATGTATCAAATGCTGCAGTAGAAGAAATAATTAAACTAACTAAAGACCAAAATGTTCATTTACGAATAATCCACGTAGTTGATGAAAATGTTGCCTATATCGGGCCAAGCTTTGATACTTTTTTATTAATTAACGCATTGAAAGAAGAAGGAAAACAGATTTTAGATGATGCAGAAAAAAAAATATCAAGCCAAACATCCTTAAAAGTGGAAACCTCTCTGATTGAATTAAAACCACTACAGGGAAGAGTTGCTGAAATAATCATTGAAGCCGCAAAGGAGTGGTCAGCTGATTTATTGGTTATAGGGACTCATGGCAGACGTGGTTTTAATCGTCTCTTTTTAGGTAGTGTAGCTGAAAATACCATTCGAATTGCACCGATTCCAGTTCTTCTTGTCCGTGGTCCCGAGGCATGAAGTACTGTTTGATATTATTAAATAATATGTTATGAAAAAGTATTTTTTAAAAGAAAAAACCAATAAAAATCTACAATCGCCATGTAGTTCGTGATTATCTCAAAAAGATTGTTAAATCTCATTAATAAATTATTAGAGGCAGCAATACATGCTCCTGGAGCTAAGCATGAAGAATCAGGAACTGTGAGACAAAATAGGAAGATGAAGAAGATCTAAAGATGGATATCGATGGAATTATATTTTATGAGACTAACTCTTATTTCACAAAATACCAGATGGCAATTATATATCGCAATATTATCATTAATTGCGATTAGCATACACCTTCTCATGCGTCTATTTAATATATCATTTCCAGTTATTCCATTATTATTCCCTCTAATAATCGGTGGGATACCCTTGTTTTTGCTCATAATATTTAAGTTTTTTAAAGGCAATTTAGGAGCAGACTTATTAGCAGCAATTGCATTACTAACCGGTATTCTATTGCATCAATACTTAGCTGCTACATTAATCGTTCTAATGCTCGCAGGTGGTCAAACATTAGAGTCTTATGCGAAACGTAAAGCATCATCCGTTTTGCTAGCCCTTGCTGCACGTATGCCTTCAATAGTGCATCGAAAAGTCAATGGACTTATTGAAGATATTGAAATACAAAACATTCATGTTAATGATGAAATAGTTATTTATCCACATGAGGCATGTCCTGTAGATGGTACTGTAATTGAAGGACATGGCTCTATGGATGAGTCCTATCTAACAGGTGAACCTTATCAAATATCTAAAACACCAGGGACTTCTGTCTTATCTGGTGCTATTAATTCAGAATCAGTATTAATTGTAAAAGCAGATAAACTGGCCTCTGATTCTCGTTATTCTGCAATAGTAAAAGTATTAGAAGAAGCAGAACAAAAACGTCCATCAATAAGACGTTTAGGCGACCAAATTGGAGCGGTTTTTGCACCAATTGCTCTCGTATTTGCATTCGCCACTTGGTATTTCACCGGAGATGCCATCCGATTTCTTTCTGTGTTAGTTATTGCGACACCCTGTCCTTTATTAATAGCGATTCCGATTGCTTTAATCAGCGCTATTTCCAGAGCAGCAAAACAAGCTATTATTATCAAGGATCCAACGGTTTTGGAGAAATTGCCTACCTGTAAAACCGCCATTTTTGATAAAACTGGAACTCTTACCTACGGTAAACCCGCTTTAACAGAAATTATTACAACCCCCAATTATAAGATTAAGCAAGTTTTACAATATGTTGCCAGTATCGAACGCTATTCAAAACATCCTCTTTCAAACGCTGTTTTAAAAGCTGCAGAAGAACGTAATATAAAATTTCTTAAATCCTCTAATGTATCTGAAAAGCCCGGTCAGGGCTTGCATGGCATCATAAATAAACACACAATTTACATTACCAGTCGGAAAAAATTATTAGAAACGATGCCTCAATATGCATCTTTACTTCCACCTGTATCACCGGGATTGGAATGTATCATTTTGTTGGATAACGAATACGCCGCTTCGTTCCATTTTCATGACGCTCCGCGAGCAGAAAGTAAATCATTTATTAGTCATCTGACGCCATACCATCAATTTAATAAAATTATGTTGGTTTCAGGGGATAGAGAATCCGAAGTTAAATATATGGGTACTCTATTAAACTTGACAGAAATCCATGCTTCACAAAGTCCTGAGCAAAAATTAGCAATTGTTCGTCATGAAACAAAGAAGGGGCCAACTGTCTTTATGGGCGATGGAATCAATGATGCTCCAGCATTGACTGCAGCAACCGTAGGCATTGCTTTCGGACAATTCAGTAATATAACCGCCGAAGCAGCCGGTGCTGTTATCATGGAAAACACGCTCAATAAAGTTGATGAATTAATCCATCTTAGCTTAAATACACGTAGAATTGTGTTACAAAGTGCTCTTGGCGGTATGATGTTTAGTCTTATCGGTATGGGGTTTGCCGCAGCAGGATTTATTAACCCAGTGAGTGGAGCAATTCTTCAGGAGATAATTGATATTGTTGCGATCATTAATGCATTAAGATTAACTTGGGGAACCAGAATTAAAATTGATTTACCTGGTTATTCAGGAGTATTCTGAAGCAATTTTCGGGATATTGAACTGCTAGGGATTTATTTTTCGCCCAGAATTAAAAGTCTGAAGAAAGCCACCCTATACAGTTTTAGCACCTATGAAACCAGAGGATATAAAATCCCGCATCGCTATATTGACACTGATTTAATTAAAACCCATTGGGATGATATTTTGCGTTTGATGGTTACGATAAACTTAAAGCCACAACGGCATCACAACGGTTCAAGCATCTCAGTTACTATTCTAAACAACATCCATTGTACTGCGCCATAAAGGAATTGGGACGGATTATTAAAAGTCTGTTTTCTTAGATTCGGAAGTTATTGTCAACCCCTCCTAAAAACACTTTCTTCTTTGATAGCGTGACTCAGCTTTCTCAATCTCTCCTTTCGTTTGCGGGGTGGTTTTGAAAAAGCCCGCATTATTTGCAGAGCTGAATAGTCTTTCAGCAAAACCATACTGTAACTGTCGATTAACAATATCTTGGATTTTATAGGTACCCTTTTTATCAAGTCCGACAAGAAACATTGAAATTAATTCCCATAATTCCGCAGGTAAATTAATCGCTTCGTTTATACTAATTTCATTGTCATCAATATCCTTAGCTGTAGCGAGCTGTTGCCATGCTTGCAAAAGCCACGTGCGAGTGCTCTCGTTCGCTGCCAGCAGAGCTTGTGCCTCATTAAGCTGTAACCGATAGGTTGTTATAAAAAAATTTATTTTCCTTGTTTTCTTAATAAGGGCTTCAATATCTAGAAAATTGTCATACTTTTTTGCTTCTGTTGCGATTGTGGAAAGTAGTTTCTCATCAGTAATAAAAGGCATATCTTGCAATGCAAGTTTGTAAAGCCCCTTTTCCAGATTGATTTTGCTGCGGTTTGTGTAGGCAGCCATACAAAAAGAATCGACCTCAATGGCTTTATTATAATCTAAAAGAGCAAGATCTTTTTTTCCTAACGAAAGGTAAACATTTCCACGATTATTGTAGGCTGATGCATAATTTAGATCGCGTTTGATTGCTTCATCAAAGTATTCCATTGCTACATCATCGCAACCATTTGCGTAATAAATATTTCCTAAATTAAAGTAAGGTGTTGCAAAATTCGGAAAACTTTCAATTGCCTTTTTATAATACTTATTGGCCATTATAAAATGATTATGCATTAGACTACCTACTTTGAAACCCTCAGCTGCTCTGAAATAGGTTAAGGCCCAATTGGTATAGGCTCGGAAATCGCTAGGATCTATTGCCGTCGCTTTTTTATAATTCCTGCGAGCGGCTAGAAAATTACCCAATTTTCTATGCGCATTCCCGCGACAAAAAAAATATTCTTTATTGGTACAATTTAAATCTATTGCCTTATTGAAGTCTAAGATGGCTTTTTCAAAACGACCTTCATTAAAATGAATTTTACCACTTTCAAACCATTTTTCTGCATCGGCTCTTTTTTTTTGGGGGACTGATAATTTTTTTCCTGCATTCATTAAATAATCCTGATTCTGCTTTTATGGCCTGGGAAAGTATTTTTACGGCTATAATATCTCAACACTATTAGCCACTCAATCGCGCATCTTCAAGTTACTGATGATCATGCTAAAGCTAAATATCCCCTATGAAGAGGCAGCTCTGTGGTTAATTGCAAGGGAGTTTAGCGCGGGTAAATAGGGTTGCCACTTAAAGCTTCCTCGTCCGCGAAAGAGCGCTAATAGGAGAGGAATGAGGATGCCAATTGCTCACTTGCGTGAACAGACAAGTCGGTCTGCTTAGCTTTAGCTGTCAGTAAGTTGCTAGAGGATTCCGGTAGCAAGAGAGAAGAACGCATATCCTTTTTGGTGTTACCATTGATAAATAAACCTAGTTTCCTTGTGGAATCAGCTGGATAACATGTTTTTATCAATCTACTTTCATCTAATTTTTCTTTGCCTTTGCCCTCATTGACATTACTCGTTTCCGCAGGTGGATATATTCCAGGGATAGGCTGGTTATTTTGAGCAGCAAGAGACAAATCTATAATGATAGGATCGATATAGCTTTCTTCATTGGTTTTTCCAGCCCCTTTGCTAGCTTCCATAAGGACTGTAATTTTATGCCAAAGGAAAACTCCCGCATAGATGACGCCGGCAACAAGAACTACGGGGATAATGATCCAAGATAGGAGTATAGCCGCGGTTAACAGAAGCAGGCTTGATAGCCAATGCGTTGAAATCCAGGCAAGAATGCGAGATAAAACTGGTGTTGGTATCGGCGGCGGGGGTACTTCTTTTGGAAATACTGGCTCGAGAGCTTGTAAATCCAGTTGTAGCTTTGCTGGTGACAAGGTAAATTTCGCTTTGAGTCCCTGAATTTTCTGGGCTTGCCTTGCCTCTATATTCTCACGATTAAGCTGATACTCATTCAGCGTTTCGACAGCTTGGCTGACGTAGTCAGGAAGATTGTTTGCCTCAGGATTTAGCCAGGCCTTTAGTTGTTTAAACTGGGTATCAGGAGGTAGCTCTTTTAAAAACTTGAAAAAGACGGGATGGGCAAGAAGATGGATAATGTGGAAAAGAGATTTAAAATCAGTCTGGGCAAATGCAGTAAAAAACTCAGTATCCAATAACGCAAATCGGTTCAAAATCTCTTTGAATACGGGGGTTTTAACCAACAGTTGAATCAAACCAAATCGATTGGCCAGTTTAAAAAGGAAAATCAGAGTTTTGGGATCAACTAATTCTTTTAAAGAGGGTACTTTATGAGGTTCAAAAGATTTGATGAGGGTAACTATCCCTTCCAGTACCGTACCTGCATCATTATTCAAAAGCTGCACTGCTTCTTTGATACTTTGATGTTCCAGAATAGGTAGCAGTTTATTCAATACCAAAGTCCAAAACGCTTCCTTAGAATGAATATGCTTAGGAATGGCTGTCAAGAAATCCTGCAGCACGGGCTCAAGCTCTTGCAAGATTTTCATCAGTTGTAGCTGCTTTGCTTCATCATCAGGTACCCATTCCTTAATTTGATCGCTAAGCATCTTCATTATCGTGGGCAGTACATATAATTTGATTAAGGCGTAGATACCTATTTTACCACCTACAGTGAATAAACCCTTTTTAACCATGCCTTTCAGAGAGGAAGATGAGCTGTTGTCATCCCAGGAAAAAATATCATCAGGAATGATTGGAAGCGTTAATTCTTCCCAGCGCTTTTCAAGAATCAGCGTTTTAGTTTTTGCAACATATTCTGTGACGAAATCTAAGGCTTTTTGCTTTGAAAAAAGACCTTCTGCAGCAGGCGGGAGTTCTTCAAGAGTTTCAACACAATTTGTTTCAACCGCTTCAAGCATCGAGATAAGGGTTGGGATGTTAACCAGGTCAAATTCCGTCGCTAACTGGGCAACCATCGTTTTGAACCCGCATTGACCCTCGCTATATTTATCCAGCGTTCTCGTAATTTGCTCAACCTTGACGAGAGTCCTATTCATTGGCTGATGGCCAATGGCTTCCCATCCCATAGCAAGCAGTTCACTGACTGCGAGCAGATGTTTAACTTCTACCTTATCTATCCCTTCGAAAATCTCAAGACTTTGCAAGGGAACCAAAGGTTCTACGGGCTGATAATGTCCAAATTTCTCATCAGGAAGCCAGTGCTCCACGATTTGATTGTATTCATTAGTCAAATACTCGAGGAAACGCTGTTTCATTTCAGCATCAGGTTGTCCATGGTTTTTGAGTAATGTGAAATAATAGTTTTCTGCATTTCTGTTGAAATCTCTAAGGGCTTTCATAAATTCGAGGGTTTCAACAAGAGAATAATCCCGTCCGTGTTGGCGGCTTAAGATCCGATCGGCTTTTTCCCTAAGATCAAGTAGATACCAGATAGCAAGGCTGCGGCTTTGCTCCAGAAAACGGGTTTTAGCGCGTTCTTGCTGGGCTTGAAGGCCAATTGCTTGTTGAAAAGACTTGAACGTTGCACTAAGCTCTTCAGCAGGCGCTTTAGTGGTTAAACCTAGCTGTTGCACGTCAATAATTGAGCAAAATTGACCCTGCTTACCATTTCGTCCCCCACGTCCCTTAATCTGAACTAATTCTTCTTCAGTCAAATGAGTACATAAGTTAATGACCATGAGGCCCTGTTCATGATCGGAGTCAAAATCAGCGCCGCGTGATTCACATTTAGTCGTAATACTGACCTTATTTTCTTTGCCGGCTTCGATAATAAACTGCTCTTCCTCCTGCGGATTTTGACTATAGCCATAATAACTCTGTGTGCTCCATGAATACTCAGGAGAGTTCAAGTCATTATAAAGATCGCTTGCAGCCTGAGCCGATTCACAGATGAGTAAGACAGGTTGGTTTTGTCGAAGCCTTCGGGATAGTTTAATCAGAGCAAGCGCGACTTTTTTTTGCTCATCCCACCCTTCAGCCGGGAAAATGCCTAAGTCTTCACAACGATCGGGATAGAAACTGGGGTAATGAACAGCTATGATGCCATGCTGATTACGAAATTCTTTAAGTTGATTGGGCATACCAGGGGTTGCCGTAGCGCCAATAATAGATCCTTTCGCCCGTATTCTATCAAGCAGATTTTTAGAGGTCATGCTAAAAACCGTTTCTGTTTCTGATAAAATGCTAAAACGAGTGGAATCATCAACAGCAAGTGCTTTATTTTTTTCAGTATGCAAAAGAGGTTGTGCACCTGCACCAAAACTTGCTCGTGGCTCAGCCCGACTAGTGGGTAGATATGGCGCCGCATAGAAGTGTTTCTTGCCCTGCTCTTCTCTCTCAACCACCATATAATCGACTTTTTCTTCTAACTGCACTGAGAGTCTGGCTGAGTCGAAAAGGGTTTCAAGTAAGGGATCAGGAATTTGTTTGATAAAATCAGCCAGTGATTTGTCTGGATTTTTTGCCTGACAGTACACACGAAAATTGTGGATATCCGTTCTATTACTACAATGATTGTCTAAAAAAAGTTGTTTTTCTTGTACAAATTCCAGCAAATAGACATATACTTTTGACCAGCTTTGGGTATCGCGCAAAATTGGTTCTAAGGTAGCCGCTAAACGAAAAGGCACCGTCGAGAGAAGACTTGCATCGATTTCATCCCAAATGAGATCCATGTTTTTTGGCAGACGTATCTTTTGAATCGCCATGCAGATAAAAAACAGTGAAAGTCCATGAGGTGTAGAATAATTGACTCCATGGGCAACATAGTCAGAGTAGGAGCTATGCGCTTCAATAATCCCTGTGCCATAGGGGATCCCTAAATAGTTGTAACAATCGCCAAAATTCACAATACCATCGCGCCCTAATTTCTCATTTTCAGTGGGAATGAGGGCCGTTCTACCTGCTGCAATGCGCAAAACAGCATGCCCTGCAGCAATAATACTTTTACCAGCCCCTGTACTGAGTCCTTGAACCAACGGACCTTTTTCACTCAGACTATGAATAAGCGGTAGGAGTTGGGTTGGACGGGGAAATTTTTTACTCGTTCGTTTAAGTGCAACACAAAAAAGAGCGATCAGAGCTAGTTGATTTTCTTTGATGTTTTCGCCGCGGCTAATTCTTTCCTTAAGGGCATTGAAAACGACTGGAAAATGGCGACTTTTGAGTTGATGAATGGTATAGGAACGAGCCACACCATCCTTGAGCTCAATATAGACAGGTTGATGTTCAATATAGACCATCACCTTTTTGTAATCATGTTTTAAAAGTTTTCTTGCAGAATTCGTAAGGGGTTTGGGGGGTTGATCATCCCAGGAATTATACTCAATTTCATTTATTTTTTGCTTAAGCTCTTTAACATCGTAGCGATAGCTAGGCAGATCCGCTCGATAAACTTCTTCTTCAAGCTTGTCGATAGCTGCGGTTATAGAGGGTGATTCCAGAATTTCCTTAAGAGTTGATATGGGAATTTGATGATGCTTGTAAAGACAGATCAAAGTCTGCAAATAATTGTCTGGAACGGGAAGTAAAAGCTCCAAGAGATTAGAGAGCGATTCATTTTGTTGTCTGCACATCGCATTGCAAAGAAACAGGATAGAAACACACCTCTTATCTTCGAGGTTTGAAAGCGTATCAATGAACAAACCATCATCGTCCTGCTCCTTTTCCCCAAAAGAATATTCAATAATAGTCAGGACGCTCAGCGCATCATTAGTTTTTTTTATGAGCTTGGTCACTTTTTGTAATAAGGTTGCCGATAATTTTTCCTGAACATGTTGATGAAAAAAGGCATAGACTCTTTCATCGCGCATGAGTTCTAAGAGTCCTTTTAGGGTTTCGCTATCGCCCTCTAAGGTTTGATATAGACCAAAGAGCATCGGTAGAGAAACTTCATCAATCGAAGCATTAAGACAATAATCTAAAATAAGCTCAAGCTCTTTGTTCAAACTGGTGCGAGGTAATAATTCGGGATGTGCTGCTAGACCCTGCAAAAAAAGAGTGAAGGATTTTAAGCGCTCAGGTTGATTATCGAGTTTTTCTTTAGCTAACTTAAGTAAACTAATGGCAACTTTTATATCAGGATATTCCTTGAGTATGCTCTGAAGTTCTGCAAAAAATCTAGCGTCCACCTGTTTCAGCTGGCGAAGACTCTCCACTAAGACGAGTACATCCAACAGATTTTTCAGAAAAAGCGTGATACCAAAATCGGGCACTAAAATTTTAAGTAATTGCAGAGCTTTCTCATACTTCTCATCATCCCTATCGTAAAAACTAGCAAGCAGTGACTCAGCAAGAGCTCTTTCAGCTTGGGCTGGGTGAAGTGGTTTTGGTGAGGTTTTTAGTCTCGCACTGCTTAGAAGCATTGGTAAGCTGAGCTGCAGCTCTGTCTGATGTGCTAGAAGAAATTTCTTAAGCTCCTTTAGATCAAATTTATTAGCAAGGATTTCGGGGATAGGGAGAGAAGGCGGCAGCTGGAATGACAAGTTATTTTCTTGCCAGAGTGCCCACAAGGTCATAGTCCCTTTTTGCGCGTTGGTTTTAAGTTGGTAAAGCCTTTGCAAAAAATGACTGATAAGTAAAATTTGATCGACATTCACAGTCTTGGCGTAAGAATGTTGCTGCAAATAATGAAGGCATCGATTAATAAAATCGATTTCTTCAGGATGAGGGTCGTAATTGATCCCAGTAAACGTAGATACATAGTAAGCCCAAATCAATTCATAGATTTTCTGATCATTGGGATTTGAGTATTCAGATGGATATAGACTCCGATAAAAATCAAGATCTTCTCGAAATGATTCTTTACCTAAGTAGCGGAATACCTCTGTTATTAAGGAAGGAGAAGTAGGGTTGAACTCACGAATAGATCGTGTTAATTCACTTAAAGAAACAGTATAACTATTTTTGCCTGCACCAATTGAGCCTGCTTTAATATTCATCTCTTTGCAAACCAGATGAAAACCGTTGTAGGCGGTGGCATAAGGCACGTCAGTCCAGGCAAGAGAAATAGCCTCTAATTCCGCAACTTGCTCCCAAAGAATACGTTTTTCTATGGCATGATCCAAAAGATTTTCCAGGCAGACCAATAGAGTATCTAGTTTTCTTAGCTGCGCCAGCTTAAGACCATCTTTTGTAATCAAACTAGCTAAAAATTGATTAAGTAATTGCTTTTGTTGATTTGAATTACCCTCACAGTAAATTAGAAACTTCGCAGCCACTCTGTGCCAGAACTCTTCCATCTCCGCTAAGCCAGCAGAATTAATAGATAGGTGATGTTTCGCTGCAAACACCAAGGCTGCGTGGGCAAATCTTTCAAACAGAGGCCATTCTTGTTCTGAGCTGGCCACAGGTGTACGTTCTGCCAAAGTTAAAAAGCAGATTTTATCATTTTCCTTTATAGTGGCCCGAGTATTCGTCAGGTATTGACCCCGATGATTATGGCTCGTATTGATTACCTTAACTTCTGCTTTTTTGAAAACATTAACAAGAGAATATAGGGTTGGTGCGTAGCTAAAATAGATTTTAGAAAAATGGTTTAACAGGCATTTTTGTTCAAGAGAAACAAGATAGTTTAAAAATAAAACAAATCTTTCGTGTCCTACCGAAAGTAAAAGCTGAAAAAGTATACGAACATTATCCAGATTGTGCTCATCAAAATTTTCAAACAATTGGCTAACAATGGCAACATGCTCTGGGAACGCAAATTTAATTAGAGCAAAAAAATGTGCTTCCATTTCAGCGATATAAGCCGGATCTGCAAATCTATCTGGCGCTGCTATGCCTTTCTTGGCGGTGATCCATTCTGCTATCTTTGCCTTGCTAAGCAAGTATTTGCCAGGAGCTAAGGGTTTTGTTTGCTGCAGGCCCTCTATGAGAGAGTGATAACTAGTCAGCTCAGAATCGAGTACTTTTCCTTTATCTTCAATGTAATAAAGTGCCCTCGCCTTTTCTAAAAAAATATAGCTGTTTTTATAGTCTTGGGTGTTAACAGGCAGTTTAGCAAGACAATATAGTTCGTAACGATTAAGCGTAAAAATTCTTAATAGCGAGTTAAAATGGTAGCCTTCTAAATCGCTATCGAGTTCAGATTCATCTGTGCTCAGCAAGTTAGCATTGAAATGACTTTGATATCCGCAACCTTGACGATTAGCAAACAGGGATAGTTTAGAAATCTGAGCTGGCAGTGTCGAGAGGGCATTATCTACTGGTGCTAGAGTGGTTGATACCTTATCCCAGCCTTGCATCAAGCTGTTTCGTAAAAAGCGAGAATAACCCTTATGGCGATCAGCTGGATTTATACCATCAGAAAAATCACCTATACGAAAGAAAATATCCCCAACAAGATAGGCTTCAATACTTTCACAAGAATAGCCAGGTAGAGGGACCATTTTGTACTGTCCTACGAAGCGCATAGGGGTAGTTGCTGCTACCTTGACTATTTTACCGGCAAGTTTGGTGAACTCGCCAACAGATAGAGAGGATTCATCCACAGCAACGATACTTGCTATTTCTGGGAAGGAAACGGTGTAGCCCAGTCCAAGGACTTTTGCAATATGATCAGCAAGAAACTCTCCAGGACTAGCCAATAGTTTTGTTAAAATAGCTTGGTGAGAATAATTGGATTGATACCAAGAGGTGTAATACATTTCTTGTTGTAGCTGTTCTTCAAGTGTCAACTTTTGTAAATATTGCTCAGCCAATTCGTATAAATTTAGAGCGAAAACTGAAATTGGAATGGGGGGTGTATAAAAAGGGGAATCGATTTGCTCACTGAGTTGATGTTGTCTTTGCTGAGTAATGCTTTGTTCTTTGGCTATCTCATGCTTTAGTGACTGGGATTGCTGGACCTCCTGTTGCATTTCCTGCCGAAGCGCTAAGTTGTATTTAAAAGTCAGACCAACCTGAGATTTTAAATCCCGTTTGCTCGAGAATTTGGACTGACGGACTTTTTCTCTAGGCTCATCTCCATAGATATAACCACTGACCTCTTCTTCCGGTTTAATTTCGGTTATTTTCGGAGAAATTTCAGCCTGTTCCAGCCATTCTGCAGTAAAGTCGTCACTTTCTGCAAAGAAAGCAGAACCACTTAAATAGTACCCTGCGTTATCTGCCAAGGGACTGAAATGCGCTTTGTGGGGATACCTTGGTGCGAGAGAAAGAAGGGTTTCTTCTGGATGAAAAGATTTTAAATCTTTAGTTAGAAAAATAATGTGAAAAAACTGTTTGCACTGCAAACGGTCGATATTTTCAGCGATAACACTATAAATTTGCTCTCTTTCTTCAATTGCTTCATAAGCTTGTCCCTGAAGAATGATGACAATTTCTGAATGAGATGCGCGGGTAGAACGAGTATAACAACTCAAGGAGTCCAATAGTTCCTTAATAGGATCTTGCGTAGTGAAAGCTAGCACCAACCAATTTTTCGTGTGAGTTGTTTTATCGCTTAAGGTCTTACAGAAAGGCTCCCAATTGCAAATATCATAGTAGGTGTGAGCCTCATAGGATGATCTAAAGCAAGGGAGCCTTACTAAGGGAATGTTTAGATCGGGGATTTCGTTCACATCCTGTGGTTTGATACTTGTATAGTGAGAGGCGATAAGAATCTCTGTCTCTGAACTATGGGAGTCTATTATAGGTCTAAACCTATTGAATAAACCTTTGGCAAACTGATAAGCAAAAGAAGAAATGAGTTGCTGATATTTGTGCAGATCCCTGTCCCAATGATCATCAGGTTTGCTGTAATGCGCAGGGAGAGGTTGGTCCTCGGTCAATAAAAAAACTTCACTAAAATTAAAGGCAATACTGTAACCCTTGTTGGCAAGAGCATGAACAACATGTATAAATATAGAAATCCTACTTATTGAATCTACCGCTAAACAATCTTTTTGTAATTGTTGGAGGGAAATTTTAAGTGATTTTGATCTATTTCTTTGACCTGAAATTTTCTCTTCGATCTCGTTGACTAGGTTTTTAAAAAAGCGATGACCCATTTCATTGTTTGTCAGTGAATCTATATATTGATTTAATAGGGGTGCAATTTCTTGAGCTTGAGAAGCTTCCTCTCTAGACAGCGTTTTCCATTGATAATTGTCCTGTTTATTAAATAATAGCCTGCCCTTTTGCTTCTGAAAGCTAAAATATCTGGATGTAAGAGGATAGTTGTGAATCATAATGACTAGGATTGAAAATGCTACAGCATTCTATTGCATGAACAAATAATATTCAACAGGAGCTTTTTGTATGATTTAAGCTCAAAATAATATCTAATCTGTCTTACAAGAAATGCTATGACTGGCTGTTAATAGTCGCGTTGCTGATTTTCGATGATAACCATGCGTTTCACCAACTAGTCCTGAATACGCTTCTTTACCAACCTGGAGATTCGTTGATAACGTCTAGGTTGATGTTTTAAATATAAATCCATGCTCGCCCCTATCTTTCCCCGTCCCCTTCGGTAACAGTTAAGTTGAGGCAATTCTGCGCTCTGCATTAGTCATTGAAACTTAATTTTGTCTTAATTTTTTCCATCTATACTGGGAGAGTAATTATTTTTTAAGGAAAACAATATGTCCTTAACGAAAGCTCTTAGCGATATAATAAAAAATTTGCCACTTTATGAACAAGATAATTTTTCTAAGCTAGACCCTACGTTAAAAGCATTAATTACATCCGAACGACCGGATCTATATTTAGCTAATATTGGCTTGACTCAGGAAGAATATAAAAAGACGACTACAATTCCGGAGTCGATAAAAACTTATTTGGCTGAACAAATTATAAAAAAGGCTAATGGCGACAATGAGATGATTTTAAAAATCATACAGTCGATAATGAAATTAGAGTTTGAGGTAGAAACCCAGAATCCCATTCGTAGTGGGAATCGTTTTGTTGGCATATTAATGCGGACTTATGTTGCAAATCAAGAATGGATACCCATGGAAGGTGAGGAATTTAGTTTTGAGAAAGCCCAGGCTAATAATCTCATTCGCGAACGATATGAGGAGTCATCTATACCTGATTTAAAAGATTATGTAACAGTTCTAAATGACAATGTAAAAAAAATGTGGCTTTTAATGCAACAAGCTGGAAAGCAATGTCCAGGTTTTTCCTCCAAAGGTTTAATTTCTGCGCCTGTTTTCCAATGTACACAACTTTTGCCCCAGCTGAGTGCTGAAGAAATAAAGAGAGGGGAAAAGGCGATAACTCTAGAAACACCACCCCAAGAAGAGGGAGAAAGTTTTTTTGAGGCACTGGTAAAAGATGTAGAAATGCCAGAATTCTCGGACAATCCCCCTATTGAGACACATTTAAAAAATATCAAAGATCATATTAGAAATACCCCATGGAAAGTTGGTATTTTTTTTATTCTCTTTAAAGGCGGAGTGGATAATGATGACCAGCGAGTTCCCCATCGTATTGATAAGATTCTTAAAGAAATTAAGGCATTTGATGATGGAGAAGTTGATGCTAAAACTGCTTATGATAAAATCGTAAAATTCGCTCAAGAAGCGATTGAACATCCAGGTAAAGGACAAACTCAAGGCACAAAAGAATTTTATCTAGATATTGTTAATCATCGCGTGCTTGGCGATTATCCATTTGCTGAGCAGCAACAACCTAGTCAAGACGACACCGCTAAATTGATTTAATTTCTAAATGGAAGACGACTATATATATCTTCTATCGTAGCTTTCCTTAATACCAATGCTTGAGTAAATTGGGCTTATCTGAGCTCGCAGTCTCCCGTGAATGATCACCTTTGAAGAGCAGCATTTAATGCCTATACTTAAATTTCAAACTACTTAGTTGTATCGTCTACTATACTTAATAGGAATATATATAAGGAGATTATCATGGGTTATATTTTGGGGTGGTTATTAGGTGTTCCTATCAGTATCTTACTATTAATTTGGGTGGTTTCCCACGTACTTTAAAAGGACTTAATTATGCATAATCATAACATATCAACCGATCCTACAGCTTCTGATTGCTTACCCTATCAACCTCGTATGTCTTGGTCTGCAATCATTTCTGGAGCCTTTGTGGGAGTGGGACTAGGTTTTTTACTCCAACTGTTTGGTATTGCAATCAGTTTGAGTGCCTATAATTCTTCTTCCACTGGAGCAACTACCATTGCAATTGGAGGATTTCTTGGACTTTTAATTGGTGTCATTGCATCAATGGGTACCGCAGGTTTTGTAGCTGGATATTTAGGACGATATCATTATGGTCATTGTCATGGAGGCGTGCTCTATGGCTTTATAACATGGAGTATTTCCTTGTTATTAGCTGCCTTATTTGTAATGCCTTTAACCCACTATATTTCAGGGTATAATAAGGTTCTAGCGCCTACAGTGGTCGTTTCGGATACACTGCCGCAAAAGGTTGATCTCGCTACAGAGAACAAAAACTTGGGGCCTGCTACTCAGAATAAAGAAGCCGTCGCTAGCCAATCTCTTGTTAGAGTATCACCCGATACTTTAGAGGGTAGCTCCTGGCTGATATTTTTACTTTTTTTTGTGGGAGCGCTGTCCAGTTGTATAGGCGCTTGCTGTGGCATGAGTTGTAAACGAAAGGAAATAGCTAAGGTCACCTCAGAAACCCGCGTTGATGAGGATATGCGCTAACAGTAAAGCCCTTAAGAAAAAGCCAGGGACTTTCGTCTCTGGCTTTTTCTTTAAAACAATTTATTTGTTCATTATCCGAGTGGGACTTTACCCAATAAAACCAAAATGAGATATATCACCAAGATAAGTCCAATAATACTAGCAGGTCGATATCCCCATCCTCTACTGTATCCCCAAGTTGGTAATCCACCTATGAGAAAAAGAATCAATAAAATTAATATGATAGTACTAAGCATGATGACTTCCTTGATAAAAGAGTTGCATTTTAAGTATAGTACTGAACGAATATTTATGGGGTGAAAAGGATGGTTTTATCTCAATAGCTATAGTACTCTCAATATCCTGCATTTCTTTGCTTTTATGCAGCCAAAACTGCTTGTATTCTACCCAAGTAATCATTGATTTCTTTTTTCTTTTCGGCAAAAGAGAGAATCAGTTCCGCTCTATGGTTTAACCAAGTGGTGAGGAGAATGCAAACCGTTATGTACTATAATTAAACTGGGTTATCTATTTCAGATGTGTTCTACTAGGTAGGCTGTTTTTGTGCTGAAGATAAATTGAAACAATTAACTCTAAATGGAATTCTTAAGTCAATAGTGGCAATGGAATTGAGTTAAAATAGATAAGTGAGACTCTTTATGATATTTGGCATCTTAAACCTACCAGTTTGGGGATATGTTTTAGCAGTTTTTTTACTAACGCAAATCACCATTGCTTCAGTTACTCTATATTTGCATCGTTGCCAAACTCATCGAGCTTTAAGCTTCCATCCAATTGTGAGTCATTTTTTTCGATTCTGGCTTTGGTTGACCACCGGTATGGTGACAAAAGTGTGGGTTGCTATCCATCGTAAACACCATGCAATGACAGATGTTGAAGGGGATCCACATAGTCCCCAAGTTTCTAGTATAAAAAAAGTCTTTTGGCAGGTTCCGGAATTGTATCGCGAAGCAGCAAGAGACAAAGAGATGATTGAAAAATATTCTCATGGGACTCCAAATGACTGGATTGAGCGAAATTTATATTCTAGTCACTCAAGCCGTGGACTATTTCTTATGTTTCTAATCGATTTACTCCTATTTGGTATTCCTGGAATTACTGTTTGGGCGATACAAATGATGTGGATTCCGCTGTCTGCAGGGGTAGTGAATGGCGTAGGTCATTATTGGGGATATCGCAATTTTGAATGCCAGGATCAGTCAACCAATGTATTTCCTTTAGCCTTCTTAATAGGTGGGGAAGAACTTCATAATAATCATCACACCTATGCTTCTTCTGCTAAATTTTCTGTGAAATGGTGGGAATTCGACTTAGGTTGGTTTTATATACGTTGCCTAGGCTTTTTGGGGCTTGCTAAGGTAAAAAAATTACCTCCAAAATTAGCAAGAGACCATACCAAACTAGCTGTTGATTTACATACCATAAGAGCCGTCATTGGTAATCGTTTTCAAATTATGTCCGATTATTACAAAGGGGTGATTGTTCCCGTATTGAAAAATGAAAAACGCAAGCATATTAAAAATAAAAATGAATGGTATTTGTTTAAGTCGGCTAACCGTCTATTGCGCCAAGAAACTACAAATACAAATTCGCATTTGCAAGCCTTACTAAATCGTTTTGAACAATTACAGCTGGTTTATAATTATCGTCAATCATTGCAACAAATTTGGCTAAAAAAAGTATCCTCTCAAAAGGAGTTAATTGATTCTTTAAGCCAATGGTGCAAAAAAGCGGAAGAATCAGGGTTGGATGTGTTGCATCAATTTTCTCTTCGACTAAAAAGCTACGTTTTAATTGGTACAGATAGCTCAACCGTTGAGACGCGGCAACAAAACTAAACAAGTTTTTTTGCGTTTATGTTATCTAATTACTGGCAGTAAAACTGCATCAAAGTCTTTAGACTATAATTAAGATATAACGGGAAAAGAAATCTAAATGATGAATATCGAACCTCAAAAAGTTAGAAATATTCTTGCTAAAATAAAGCATTTTCAGGGAAAGATAGATGAATATCCCAAATTGACCACTCAGGAAGATACATCGCATATTTTATCTGATCCTGAGTATCAAAACCTACTTGCCACAATAAATAACTTACCTCCTGACCAACAAGCAACTTTGGTTGCTTTAATGTATATAGGTCAAGGAGATTTTAAAAAAAGCGAATTCGCTGAGGCGTTTAATGTCGCTCAAAATCAACTAACAAGGCATATAGGACAATATCTATTATCACAGCCCAACGTAATAAACCATATTGAAAATGGCCTAAATATTTTAGGCTTCACAAAAATGAAATAATAACGGTATAAATTTTAAAAGCGTAGTTGCTAGGCTTGATAAAGGAAAGTGCATTCAGATTTATATAGTCTACTGATTGCAAAGCCGTCTCGAAATCTTTCACGAAGATTTGCAAACTTCGAGACAGTACGCGACTAGTTATCAATATAAAGTATAATTATCACTATCATTCGATACAAAAAGCTCACGATTGGCTTCCATAAGATCGCGTGTTTCTTCGGCAAAGGCCAATAACTCAGTAACCTTTTCCAAATCTACCACATCACGAATAGACTCTTTCACATTCCCCGTTTTAAAAAGGGCTGGAACCCGTTTATCAGCTGCTTGGATCAATGTTTTTAATTCTCGTTTCACTTTTTTAAGTTCTTGAATTTTTTCAGGCAACTCAAGAAAATATTCCCTTATACCTTGATTGTATTCAGCAAAAGCTTCTGAAGTTAGGTTCTCTGTGCCCAAAGTAAATTTAGCAAAATTATTCATTTTTTCATTTTTAAAATAATTCTGTTTATTGGGTCTTCTTAAACTTTCTATCGTATCTTCATAGACGCCCTTTCGGAGCAAATGATTATGCACACGGCCCGGGATGAATGAGCCAGGATCATTAATTGCTTCAATTGATTTCTTTAACTCAGCAAATCTAACCTTTAATTCACTAGCGTCAACAACATAGGATAGTTTTTTTTTTTTGCTCATAGTTAAACCTTAATTAGGTAACCTAAAACAATTGTAGATTATTAGAACAGCTTAGGCAAATATTGATCGACCATTGGTTTTTATGTCATCTCATGACCGACGATTAATCAGATAAGGGAACGGTTGAAACCTTGGTTCCGCTTCGCTGCATCAAGCTACTTCTGCTTAAGGCGCGAAACAAAGGCATTGTCTTGAATATAAAATCGTAATAATTTGTCAGCCCACTCTTTGGCATAGGAAACACCAATTCTAGGTGTTTCTACAATATATTCTGGTTTTTTATATTCCATATCGTTAATAAATAGCTTATCGCTTAATAAATCCTGACCGTTTAATTGACGGTCAATAGACATAGATTGGCATAATAAGCCAGGCCCTTGAGTTCGTTCGTGGATGTTTGCGATGGGTTCAATGGCGCGGATTAATACCGCAGCGCCTACTCCGACAGATTCTGTTACCACATTTAAGCAAAAGTACCTGCCATAAATCATATAGACATACGCATATCCAGGCGGTCCAAACATAATTGCCGTGCGCTTTGTTAAACCTCGAGCAGTATGGGATGCTAAATCCTGCTCTCCCAAATAGGCTTCAACCTCTACTATTCTTCCTATTTTTTTTATTCCTTGAACCTCATGAACTAAGCAATGCCCAAGCAACTCTTTCGCCACTAGACTGGTCTCTCTATTATAAAATTCGCGCTGCAACTTATGCATATCAAAATTTCCTTAATGGCAGATCCTAGCAAAGACATTGGCCAATGACGGCAGTCCTTAATCCATGATAAGAAATAGTATATAAATCTGCTTCACTCAACTTTTGGTAGCTCATCAAATCGTTTTAAATCTATTAGCCTATCTTCCCAAGTTGAGCGACTTTCATAGAAAATATGCGCCGTTGGTTCAAGAGAAATATTATTATCTAATGAGCCTGCGGGCAAAATAACCTGGCTGTTTTCCTGTCTAGGAAGTGGGCTACCACAAATCTTGCAAAATGCTCGTTGTTTTCTTGTATTTTCTAACTTGAAGAAGCTAATATTATCTTTGCCTTTCTTCCATAATAATTGAGCCTCTTCAAAGAACACATTGGCACCATGAATCGTGCCAGTTTCTTTTCTACATCGACTACAGTGGCACAAATACATTGCTAGGGGTTTTTGTTCTGCTGTGATGACATACCGACAGGCACCACATAGACATTCCCCTTGATACTGATTCATTTTTAAACTCCTATTACTGGGTGAACATCCCTTAGTCATAACTCATTCTTATTGACATCAGGCCTAATTGAATCGAGGAAGTCTATAAATTACAAAAGAGGTTAGCAATAGTTTAGCTCCGTCATTTTAAACCCCTTTTGTTATTTCTATTAATAAGGTATCGTAACCACTTTTTTAATGACTTAAAATGAAATCACTTTGCGTTTATTTAGGGGCAAATTTTGGTAACCATCCCCTATTTACCCAAGCAGTAATTACCCTGGCCAATGAAATTGTTAAAAAAGATTTAACTCTTATCTATGGCGGTTCGAGTATGGGGTTAATGGGTCTTCTGGCTACTACAATAAAAGAAAATGGGGGCAAGGTGATTGGTGTAACAACTTCTCAGCTGCTCAAGAAGGAAATACCTCTTGAGACCTTAGATGCTCTCCATATCGTAGAAACCATGCAGGAAAGAAAATTATGGATGCAACAACATGCCGATGCATTCGTAGTCATGCCAGGGGGTTTAGGTACGCTTGAGGAAGCTTTGGAAACTTGGAATGCTATTAAAATAGGACTCCTCAGTAAACCTCTAGGATTTTTAAATATTCAAGACTATTTTAAGCATCTGCTCGAATTCATTGAAACCTGCACAACTAATGAATTCATAAGCCAAGAGCAAGCAAAAATTCCGCAAGTCAGTTCTGATCCTAAACTTCTTTTAGATCAGTTAGATACTCAACATTTACAACTTACTGGGCTTTAGAAGCTTAATATTCGTAAATAACCATAAAACATAAAAAATAGAGCTGGATAACAAAATCTTATTATCTGGTTTCAATCAATACAAAATTTGCAAACACTGACAAAATCATTTGCATTTTATACAAGATTTAGATTAATCTGGAAGTGCTCACAAGTATAAGGAGATCATGATGGGTAAAAAAAACGCAACAACTCAAGCAGTCAATGAGGATAAAGAAATAAATCACACTCGTGCAAACAAGCCACATTTCTTTAATCACAAGCCCAAAAAAACACATCAACCAACCCAGGCTCGAGAAATACGCGCGCAAGAGACTAATTCTTTATTAACTGAAATTTTAAGCGAATTAAAAACTAAAAATAAGCTTAAACTCGAGGAACAGAACGCTCGAAAAGAGAAAGAAGAAAGAAAAGCAAAAGCGGATGAAGAAGAGAAAGCCAGAGATGAAGCTCGGTTCGAAGAAGTCCGATATTCAATGTACATTTAAATTCTACTTAACCAATTAACAGTTTCGCTGTTAATTGGTTTTATTTCTTAACAAAACTCAAACTATTTCATGCGAATTTCTTCCTGCAGCTCACATCTATACAAGGCTAATAGTATTAATTTCTTATACCTATAGTCTAAGCAAAATAGTAAATGCACATAACCATAGAACAAATCATTTGATTCGATTAAATTGCAATGACTTTAGAAGGGTAAATGTTTAAAGAAATAATATTTTTTTCTACGAGTTTTTTCTTCTATTGAAAGCAATTATGAGAGTTTCTAGGAGTACAAAATGACATTAACAAAAATTAAAGGCTTCTTTCCTTATATGATGCTTGTTTTCTTTAATACTTTTATTGATTTAGGTCATAAAATATTAATACAAGATACACTCTATCAAACGCTAACTGGGCCAGCCTACACCATTTTTTCATCGATAATTAATGCACTAATTCTCTTACCTTATATTTTATTATTTACCCCCTCTGGATTTATTGCTGATAAATTTCCCAAAGCAAAAGTGTTGCAAGTGACTGCGGCCGCTGCGATTCCTTTAACTATTCTGGTCACTTGCTGTTATTTTCGGGGATATTTTTGGGGAGCGTTTTCATTGACTTTTTTATTAGCGATTCAAAGCGCACTGAATTCACCAGCAAAATATGGTTACATTAAGGAATTATTTGGTAAAGAGCATCTCTCTCAAGTCAATGCCATCATTCAAACCTTAACAATTATTGCTATTCTTGCTGGCACGATTGTTTTTACTTCTATTTTTAGCTACTGCATAAAAATTACTGGTTTACAAAGTAGTAATGACAAAATTTTATTACTTCAATCCTTTGCACCAGCAGGATTTTTGCTGATTGCTTTTTCAATTTTTGAAACATTGATGACCTTTAATTTAGTAAAAAATAAAGCGGTCGATCCCCAATCGCATTATGAATTATCTCACTATTTTAAAGGCAGATATTTAAAGTCCTATTTCAACAAAACTCGTCAGTCTCCCATCATTTTTTCATGCATGATTGGCTTATCTGTGTTTTGGGCTATCAACCAAGTTCTCTTGGCAAGTTATGGGGCTTATTTAAAAGATCATGTCGGGCCGGTTAGTGTTTTCTTTGCTCAAGGGTCGCTTGCCATGGCGGGAATTGGCATTTTATCGGGAGCTTTGTATGCGGGTAGAGTATCTAAAGGATTTGTAGAAACGGGTTTGATTCCGGTAGCGGCCATTGGCATTGCTTTTGGACTTTTTATCCTCTCTTTTCTCTCTAATACTACAGCTATTGTCATGCTGTTTTTAGTCTATGGTTTTTTTGGCGGCATGTTCATTGTTCCACTTAATGCCTTAATCCAGTTTAATGCACCGCGACAAGAATCGGGTAAGGTCCAATCGGCAAACAACTTTCTACAAAATTGCTTTATGTTAAGTTTTTTAGGAGTGACTGTAGTTCTCAGTGTAATGGGTGTGGACAGCCAATACTTGCTTTATGGTTTATTTGTTATTGCCTTAATTGGTTCGATTTATACCCTCGCTACTTTGCCACAATCCCTGATCCGCTATGGGTTGTATTTTATCGCTTCACGATTTTATCGTCTTAGTGTTCATCAATTAGATAACCTACCTTCTTCCGGTGGCGTTTTATTACTTGGAAATCACGTTAGCTTTATCGACTGGGCTGTGTTGCAAATGGCTTGTCCTCGCCCGATACGTTTTGTAATGGAACGCTCAATTTATGAAATTTGGTACTTAAACTGGTTATTCAAGATATTTAAAGTTATTCCTATTGCCCCAGGTGCTAGTCAAAAAGCGCTGGTAGAAATTAATAATGCTTTAAATAAGGGTGAAGTAGTTGCTCTGTTTCCCGAAGGACGGCTCACTCGAAATGGCCAAATGGGGACTTTCCGCAGTGGTTTTGAACGCGCTGCTATCGATGCAAATGCAATCATCATTCCCTTCTACATTCACGGTCTGTGGGGTTCTAAAACCTCATACAGGAAGGAATATGATAGAAAAATTAAATCGGGCAATCCTCGCCGAGTGTGTGTGGTTTATGGATCTAAAATGGATATCTCAAGCAATGCTCGGGAGGTCAAACAAAAGGTAGCCGAGCTTTCTATCCAAGCGTGGAAATATTCCATTAGTGAACTTAAAAACATCCAGTCCGAATGGCTTTATCAAGTAAAAAAAAGGAAGCAATTACCAGCAATTATTGAAGAAAATGGCAAAGAAATCTCCATGCAACGATTACTAAGTCTCGTACTTTTCTTGAGTCGAAAAATAAAAACATATCTGCATCAACAACAGAATGTTGGCCTAGTTTTACCGACCAGTACAGCAGGGGTAATAACTAATTTAGCGATTCTCATTTCGGGTAAAACAATAGTTAATTTAAACTATACTTCAGGTGCCTTATCGTTTGAATCCGCGATGAAACAAGCCTCCATTCGTACAATAATTTCTTCACGTCAATTTTTAACACAATTGGAAAAACGAGGTATCCTACTCAATGAAATATTAGCATCAGTCCGCGTCATCTATCTGGAGGACCTAGAATTCCAGAAAAACAAAACTACTATCTTTAGTTATGGTCTGCTGACTCAATGGATGCCAGCCAGTTTAATCAAACTTCTTTTCTTCAAAAAAAGCGATATTCACTCAACGGCAGCTATTTTATTTAGTAGCGGTTCTGAGGGCGAACCTAAAGGGGTGAAGCTAACTCATGCGAATTTATTAGGCAACATCAATCAGGTAGCAACGGTGTTTGGTATAGAAAACCAGGATCTTATGCTAAGTTCCTTGCCCCTATTTCATGCTTTTGGCCTGACTGTCACTACATTAATGCCTCTATTGAAAGGGATCCCGATACTTTGCTACCCCGATCCCACCAAATCCTTAGTTATTGCTAAATTGATTTATAAATATAAGCTAACTCTTTTCTGTTCAACCTCTAGCTTACTGAGGTTGTACACTCAAAATGCCGCGATTCACCCGCAAATGTTGCAATCATTGCGCATGGTAGTTGCTGGCGCAGAAAAATTATCCCCGGCTGTTTATAAAGAATTTAAAGAAAAATTTAGTCTAGAAATTTATGAGGGCTACGGTGCAACTGAGGTAGCGCCAGTAGCAAGCTGCAATTTGCCAGATGCGCTTTCTACGGATGATTGGCATATTCACAAAGCGGGAAAAACAGGTTCAGTCGGACTCCCCTTACCGGGCTGTGCTTTCAGAGTGGTCGATCCAGATACCCTACAAGACCTAGCTCTCGGGGAAGATGGGCTTGTGTTGATAGGTGGCACGCAAGTGATGGAGGGTTATTTGAATTTACCTGAAAAAACGCAGGAAGTGCTGATTCATAACGATAACTTTATCTGGTACAAAACCGGCGATAAAGGCCATCTGGATGAGGACGGCTTTCTTACGATTGTTGACAGGTATTCACGTTTTGCCAAGGTTGCAGGCGAAATGGTTAGTCTAAGCCAGATTGAACAAGAATGGCAGCACCATGCTCAGGAGGAAAATATCGACCTCATGGCGCTTTCAATACCGGATGAAAAAAAGGGAGAAAAACTAGTTCTCCTTTACTCTGCAAACATAGCTGAAAAGGAGTTATGGCAGCGTTTGATTGCAACCAATCTTCCTAAACTTCGCCTACCGGGGCAAATTAAACAACTCGCTGTGTTACCAAAGCTTGGCAATGGTAAGCGAGATTATCAACTCGCTAAGCAATTGCTAACTCAATAAGTTCTTTTTAAACGATCAAAAATATGTGGAACCCAGGGACGCATTGCAATAACCAATGCAGTCCCATGGCGTTTTTCTATCGGAATGTCCACTGTATCTCGACAAAGTTTGACGAATTCATTCGCCGCTTTATTAAGAAATTGTTGAAATAACAGGTTATCTTGCTCGCTCAGCATACCACTTCTAACCAAATATAATTCGCTGGGATTTTCAAAATTGCAGGTAAAAAAATCATTCTGAATTTTTTCCTGAAAAAAGCGCTGAATTGGACCGTCGGGAATCCAATGAAAATCAGGATCAATCAAGCGTTTAAAACGATTACCAGGCTGTAACTCGATAAATTTCATTCGATCCAGGCGAGCAACATATTGAATCAAAGCATGTTCGGAAATGGTGTAATATTGCAAAATATCATTGAACGTCCAATGATTAAGAATGCTGATGGCGACAAGTAACAATTCCAACTCGCTAACTAGCTCCTTTTCCTGATTTTCTGATAAATGCAAAATATGCGTTTTTCCTTTCTCTAAAAGCGCAAATAATTCGGATAGGGACATACTAAGACAAGAACAAATCCCCTCTAAACGACTTAAGCTGATATCTTCTTGCGTAAACATGCGCTTGACACTGGCTTCCGATAACTTCAGCTTTTCTGCAAGCAATTTATAAGTAAACCCTTGGGAACGAAGCTGTTTTTTTAACATTAAAAATAGATCATCTAGTTGCGTCATAGTTTATAATTTCCTCTATTGCCTAGCTGCTAAAATAGGCTCTCAGGTAGAATGAGTAAAGTACTTGAGCTATAGTCAATGCCAAAATTCCACTGTAGAACTACTTTTAATGACAAAACCACTATGGAATCTTTCCAGCCGCATTCATAAACTCAATTATTTTCCTAATAACGAGGTTGTTTGCTATGTTAAACGAGATGATGAGTTAGGTTGCGGGGTTAGTGGTTCCAAATTGCGTAAGTATGCCAGTTTAATGCCTTATTTAATGAACAAGGGAATTAGGCATCTCATCATTATTGCCGGTCCTCAATCCAATAATTTACTAGCCGCCCTGCAAATGGCTAGAGAATTTAAGTTACAACCCACTGCATTTTTGTTAAAACCGCGAAATTTAGAGATCCAAGGCAATTTTAAATTGAGCAGTCTCTTTTTAAGTGAACAAGAAATCATTTGGGTCGATCGTCATGATTGGCCCAAAGTCGAAGAACTCGCTCATCAGTATCTGCAGGAACTTGAAGAACCTGGATTTGTCCTTAGTGAAGGCGCTAGTGTGACAGAAGCAATGGGTGGAGCAAGTAGTATTGCGATTGATATCTTAAATAATGAAAAATCATCAGGCGTGAATTTTCAGCATATTTTTGTCGATGCCGGTACCGGTTTTTCTGCTGCGGCATTGATAAAAGGATTGAAGGAATTAAATCACCCAGCATTCATTCATGTTCTTTTATTAGCCGATGAGGAAAACACTTTTCGCCACAAACTTAAGAATTGGATAGGGTCTATCCCATTACAAGTTCGTTGCTTTTACCCAGCTACCGCAAGATCATTTGGTGCCGTCAATCAAACGATTAAAAACGAAATAAAACGCTTAGCGCGAGAAGAAGGGATATTAGCTGACCCAATATACTCAGCCAAATTATTCCATTCGGCAAGAAAACACATTGAAACCGAACAACTGAAAGGCAAGGTATTAATCATTCATTCTGGCGGTACATTAACTATGGCTGGGTTTGAATGGTAATACTAGACCTTGCTGAGCGATATTGCAGGAAACTTCATCTTAAACTTAATAAAAAGAATATAGCGGGGCTAATACTCAAAACGGAAGATATCTTCATCATCTTCACGAATCTCAGGGATAACTCCATTACTTTTTTCGTTTTCCTCTCTAAGCTTAGGTAATAAAATATCAGTAGCGGTCACTAGATCATAGACCTTTTCTTCCAGGGATTCTTGCTGACTCTGTAAGGCATTCAGGACTCTTCTCTGCTTTCTTATATCCTCATATTGGCACTCATAAGTATCCAGCCTATCATCCAGTTTTTTGTTTGTTTCACGTAGTGCTTGAATTTCTTTCGGTAATCCACGCGATTTCTCAAGATAATTACAGACCTTTTTAGCTTCATCAATTGACGATTGCGGTATAAAAAATAGAAAAATACTCTTAAAAAATCCGGGATTATTATCAGCCAAATAAGAAGACCAAAACGTTGCTTGCTGATTTCTAGAAGTATTTTCAAGTTCAGCTTGTTTATCATTAATGGTTTTTTCATTTTTTTGTTTTACTTCTTTTACAGCGCTTATTTGGCTATCTAAATGTGAATTAATATCCTTCAATAATGCCAATTTATCCTTCATTTTATCTACTTTATCAGAAATTCTTAAAAGTGATGTCTCTAATTGATTACGAAGAACTAAGACATGCTCATCCTCAAGAGTTGCTAAATAGTTCCTTTCCTCAACCCCTGATAATACGCTAGATAACATGGCTACTGCTGGCTCCAAATATCCCTTAATATAAAAATCGTCTACGGTTAAAACCCATTTAGCAACCTTAACTATTTTAGCACCAGCATCTTTTGTATTTTTGTCTAGAACTTTATCTTCAATAGACATTTAAGTCTTCCTCAATATAGAAAAAATTTGCCTTTGCTTAATTTTAGGGCATTTATATTAAGAAAATATTATGCTGAGCTAAAATGTTCTGCTCTTTAAGTAGAGAGAGAACTTCGTTGAAGCAGGATTCTTAACTCCTATGTAACAAAATAGTTAAGATCACTCAAAAAAAGAAATTATTGCTTGCTTTTAATATTTTCATAATGTTTTGTCTTTATTCTGATCACAGCTAACAAATTGTGAGATCAGCCCCATGCAAACAAAATTTGAGCAAGCCCCAAGTCAAAAATCTACTCATTCAACTGAATATCTAAAACTAATATCGAAATTAATAACTTCTGTTTTCTTGTTTTATGACAAAACGGCCATGTTTAAAGTCAAGCCTATTGTTCAAGGAAGTATGGGGCTTTTGCTACATGGGGTCGATTTTCCAGAGGGTGAAAATCCTGACGATGTGGATATAGTTGTTTCTCAGCCAGCGCTGGCGCAGCAGATAATGCTCGCCCTAGCTGAGCAACTAAAAACACAAGAGTCGCCCTATCAAATACAAACCTTTAATTCAAGGGGTCCAAGACTAGTTTATGATTTTGATATTGTTGATACGAGCGGAAAGCATCCCAATCTAAAAATCCAACTCATCAATAAGGAAGACTTTGGTTTAAGTCATGTCACCGCTGTTGAAAAAGAAGGAATTCCGGTTTTACCTGCAAAAGAAGCCTTCATGAGTTTAGAAGATCGAATTGAAAAAGCCGGTTCCAGAAAGAAAGATAAATATGCTTATTTCACACTACTTGATCTCTACGGTGAGGAGTTTATTAAAGATAGCTATTTTATAGAAACAGGAAAAAGCAGAGAGCTTAAAGACTACTTAGCACTTTCTACTGAGGAGCGGCACCATTTAAGAGATGCTGAAGAAGCACCTAAACGAGGAAGAACACGTCGCATGCGCACACATGCTCAGGAAGATATGTTTACTGTTCCTACAATTAGTGGCCAACATCTTGCGGATAGCGCCCCGATCGTAACCTTCAGTTCATCCTCTCAATCTAACTCAGGAACAGCGAGTCAGGTAGGTATGTTTAAACAAACATCATCTAGAAAGCAAGATGAGAGCCTCAAAGATGATCCAAAACCCTCAAGTTCAAGCCACGGCGCAGAGTTAAATATCTAGGCTCCTTGATTTCCAAATCAAGCAGCAAGCAGCCCTCGGCTGCTTGATTTATACAGAGAATTATTTACCATAGAATGATGGAAAGTCGCCCACAGTTACTGAGACAATAAAACCCGTACTTTATGCCTTTTCTGCGCAACTTAATCTTCTTGGCGATGAGTCCAAAATCAAATCACCATGATTGGTGTGGTATTTATGAGATTGTCGGGAAAAAATCTGGATTATCCGATTCGCTAACGACTCATAATTTCTTAGCCATCGCGATGTCCTCAGGGTGACTTTCGTAACCATGGAGATGGTTAAATGGCAGCTCTATATAGTTCAGTTTCAGGTAAAAATTTTTTGCGACTTTTGAGGCCTCAATGTGTACTGTAATGAATCCAACCTGTCGGAGCCATCGCTCGCAAAGTTCCAAAAATTGGCCACCGATACCCTGATTACGATAGGGTTCATCAATCACAATAATACGCATGGCTGCTCGATGATTTGGCCATTGTTGGATGTGAGCATACCCCACAATGTCAGAGCCTTGATACAGTAGAAAATGAATATGTTTTGGATCATCAAAGGTCCACGTATAGGGATCGGGGATCCCGGTCCTATCAAAAAAATAAAAATGCCGTAAATGCTTCGCCGCTGCCCATTCTCGTGGGGTGAGTGCATGAACAATCCTGAGTCCTTTAAAACCTGTTTTTTTATCAATCTCTGCAATAAAGGAATCTTTACCTAAACAATAAGCGTCCATATCATGAGGATATTGAACAGCCAAGCTCTGTTTCAATTTTCCATAAGCCTTTCTATCCTCGGGATTTGCTCTCATCCAATTACGAAATTTTAAATGTCTTTCAATCTCAGGATTGCCTACTTCAAATACATGAGCATGATGGGTGCGATGATTTCCTCCTTTTTGAAAATATCGTCGAAAAAGAATCCCATATTCACCCCTCGCCTCGTAACCCAGCTTTCCCATGAGCAGATTAGCTGCATCCACTTTACTAATATCTTTAACCACGGGAATCATATCAATGACCGGTTTGGCCGCTAATCCTGGAACTGCCGTTGAACCCATATGATGAATTTCAATGCAATTATCACCTAAAGCATTTTTTACCAGACTTGCTTCCAGTGAAAATTGAGTTGGCCAAGCGGGATCATAGGGAACTACTTCAATTAATCGTTGATCGTTCATAGGCTAATTAAGTGGTTCGTATTCGGATGTTGAGCCAAGGCCCAATATTGTACCTACTCTGATGCAGATGAAAAGTCTAGAGTTCGTTCTTCCTTCAAATTTTTCCATATATGTAACACGGCATAACTACGCCAAGGACGCCAAAGCTGCGACATTTCCTCCGCCTGTTTGGGTGAAACACCACCTAGGTTATTGCGAAGGGCGATATCTTCTTTGGGAAAAGCATCTGGCCAATGTAGTGCACGCATAGCGATATAATGAGCCGTCCATTGACCAATACCTGGAAGTTCGGTCAATTTTTTTATAGTTATTTCAGGACTCATTCCGACATCAAGACTAATGGTTTCTGATACAAAAGCTTGTGCTAATGCAATTATAGATTTCGCACGGGCGCTCACTATTCCTAATCCCGCAATATCATCGACAGTCGCGCTAGCTACACGCTCGGGTTGAGGCGAGAGCAGACTTAGCTCTGGAAATGGAGTTGTAAGCTCCTCACCGAATGCCACAGCAAAACGGCAGGCAATCGTTGTCGCTGCTTTTACGGTGATCTGCTGGCCTAAAATAGCTCGAATTGCCATCTCAAACCCATCAAATGCACCCGGAAGACGCAAACCAGGATTTTTGCTTAGGCTGTTTTTTAAACGCTCATCCTTCATCAATTGAGCAATGATAAGATCGGCTCTAGTGTTCAAATCAAACATATTCCGCAAGCGCCCTAGTAAAGTAGGTAATACCGGCGTCAAAGAGTAAGATAGTTCCACCATCAGTGCATTTTTTTGTGGAGCATTCATTACTTTGATCCAACCACTATGTTTACCCAAACGGATGGTACGCAAATAGCTCTCGTTAGTAACGTGCTCGACCCCCTTGATCATCCTCGCACTTAGGAACTCGAGCAAACTCGGCCAATCGTAAGGGGGGCGATAGCTGAGTTGGAGCGTTATCGCATCCATACGATCGATGTCTTTTTCATGCTTAGCTACTTCTTTACGCAGACGCGTGGGGGGCATTTTGTAGTGCCTAATAAAGGCGTCGTTGAACCGCCGCAGGCTAGAAAAACCACTGGCAAAAGCAACTTTAATAATGGGCAACCTTGTTTCAGTGAGCAACTGCTTGGCTAGCAATAAGCGACGCGTTTGGATGAGTTCAATGGGTGATACGCCAAATTCTTTTTGCAGAATGCGGCGCAATTGTCGAGAACCAATTGAGAATTGCTGGGCAATATCCTCAAGATTTGCGCCATCCCTAATCAACTTTTCTTCCAGTTGCCGTGCTATTAAATAGGCGATGCGTCGTGTACTATCTGCAGGCGCATTACCAGGTGCTAACTCTGGACGACAGCGCAAACAGGGTCGAAAAGACGACTTTTCTGCTGCTTCACGGCTTTCAAAAAAACGACAATTTTCCAGTTTTGGGGTTTTAGCCGGACAGATTGGTCGACAATAAATACCCGTCGAAGTGACGCCGACAAAAAATACGCCATCAAAGCGGGGATCGTGTGACCTAAGGGCATTGTATGCCACATTCCCATCAATCATGAGAGAGACCTTGTTGAGGCATTTGTTTGAATTATAGTTAAGTTAATCCCGATTTTCTCGCCATTTTCGGACATTACTATTTTTTTGTTTTGATGTCCGAAAATAGCGAGAATTATTCTTCAATCAGACTATAGTTGGATCAAAGTTCCGGGAGAAAGCCAATGAGTTATGTATATAAAATGATGAAATCACCGGTTGGTGAACTTAAATTAGTAGCAAGCGAAAAAGGGTTGGCAGCAATTCTTTGGGAAGGAGATAATCCAAAACGAGTTCGGCTTAATTCCCCAGAAGAATCTAAAAATCACCCCATTCTTGTTGAAACAGAAAATCAATTAAAAGCTTATTTTGCCGGGATGCTAAAACAATTTTCTCTGAAACTTGATTTTGTCGGCACCGAATTTCAAAAAAAGGTTTGGCATGCTCTGATAACTATTCCTTTTGGCGAAACACGAAGTTATGGGCAAATAGCTCAACAAATTGGACATCCTACAGCAGTACGTGCTGTGGGTGCAGGGAATGGCAAAAATCCCATCTCCATCATCGTACCCTGTCATCGCGTCATTGGTTCTAATGGCAAATTAACAGGTTTTGCGGGTGGGCTAGAAACCAAAGCCTATCTATTGCAGCTAGAATCGCAAAAATAATCCTGGGCAACAATCATGATGACAGGTCAGGATTATGATTCTTCCGATAGCAAGAATTCTTCTAATTTGATATAAGCCTAGGTATCGGAATTGATTGACGGCTTGACCATGAAAGAAATTATTTTAGCAACCTCTAATAAAGGTAAGATCGCTGAGTTAGAAGCCATTTTATCCTCCTGGCACTGCATTGCGCAACGCAGTTTGGGGATCTCTGATGCAGAAGAAATCGGCTTGAGTTTTATTGAAAATGCTATTATAAAAGCACGTCATGCCAGTCTGCTGGCTAATAAACCTGCCTTGGCCGATGATTCGGGTTTGGTTGTGCATGCACTTAACGGCGCACCGGGCATTTATTCTGCACGGTTTGCAGGAGCAAATGCGAATGACGAAGATAACATCAACCTACTTTTAGATAAGCTTGCCCACACTCCAGACTCACAACGCCAAGCTTTTTTCTACTGTGCCATTGCTCTAGTCGAACATGCTAAAGACCCCACCCCCTTAATTGCCACAGGAAAATTTTCCGGGACCATTAGTAAAATGCGAATGGGTGAACAAGGATTTGGCTACGACCCCATTTTTTATCTTGCTAGCCACCACTGCACAGTCGCGCAATTGCCTGCTAAGATTAAAAATACGATTAGTCACCGCGCACAAGCTTTAAATCAGTTGCGCCAACAATTAGAAATTTAATGATGGCAGAAGAGGACTTATTTAAGCAGGCTTTTGAATTGCACCGTAAAGGCCAATTATCCGAAGCAATTCATCTTTATGAACAACTAATAAGTACCCATCCTAATCATAGTAAAGCACTGCATTTTCTCGGCCTCGCTCATGCCCAGCAAGGAAAGATGGCGCGCGCGATTGAATTAATGGAACAAGCACTCACCTTAGATTCCAAGGATGCCAGCCTGCATAATAATTTGGCAAACGCTTATAAAAATTTTCAGAACATTGATAAAGCCATCCAACACTATCAATCCGCCATTCAACTTATACCCAATTATGCTCAAGCACATCATAATTTAGCAGGATTGTACGCTACTCAGAATCACTACAAACCTGCACTGCATCATTATCGTGAAGCCGTGCATGCTGAGCCCGATTTTGTTGCGGCTCATTTTAATTTAGGACTTTTCCTATTGAAAAATAATCAATTAGCTGCGGCGAAAGTGCAATTTAACAATGTGTTAACGCTTAATCCTGGAAATTTGGATGCCGAATTTTATTTAGGCTTACTTGATTTAGAAGCGAGCCAATTAGAAGAAGCGAAAACGCATTTTCAAAATGTGGTAGCACAAGATAATAATCAAGTTGAAGCGCTAACTAATCTAGGTGTTATTGCCCTCAAACAAGAGGAACCTCAACTCGCAATCGATTATTTTACTAAAGCATTGGCTATAAATAATGAACACATCGAAGCAAGGAATAATCTTGCAGCGACCTTCATGCATCATGATCGCTTTGAAAATGCGCTCATGCATTATGATGTTTTACTGCAAAAAGAACCTGACAATATTGAGTATCTCTACAACTCGGGCGTTGCTCAAATGGCTCTAGGTCATTTAAGCGAGGCGATGCTTCATTTTGAGCGCCTGCTAAATCAAGATGAACATCATTTTGCGGCGCTCAATAATTTAGCAGCGATCTATATCCGCCTTGAAGATAAAGAAAAAGCACGAAATCTCCTTACTCGTGCTGTTGTCGCTAACCCCAAAGATGCTGCCAGTCGCCATATGCTCGATGCGCTTAGTGGTACCCAAGTCAAAACCAAAACAAGTCCTGATTATGCCATGAATTTGTTCAATAATTACGCACTTTATTATGATCAGCACATGCAAAGCCTTTTGCACTACAGTTTGCCGCAGCAAATTGCTCAATTAATTCATCATCTCAATCTTTTCCAGGTGGGACAGGCCATCGATTTGGGCTGTGGGACGGGTTTGTCCGGGGTAGTACTGCGGGAAATTTGCCAGCATTTAACAGGCGTTGATATTGCTGCAAAAATGCTTACCCAGGCCAAGAATAAGGACATTTACGACCATTTAGTCGAAGCCGATCTCGTGTCTTTTTTACAAAAGGATAAACAGCACTATGAACTCATAGTTGCTGCCGATGTATTGCCTTATATCGGCGATTTAGACCCTTTATTTACAGCGGTAGCAGAACGATTAAGTGAAAAAGGCTATTTCATTTTTACGACAGAAATTAGCGAGAAAGAACCTTGGCAATTACAAGCGACTGCCCGCTTTAGTCATCATCCCGATTATATTAAAGCGCTATGTAAGAGCCGGGGTTTACAACTTCATTGTCAAGAGAAAGTCATTGCGCGGACCCAAGATCAACAAGCACTTTCCGTCATGCTTTTCGCGGTCCAACCGATCACCAAAGTCAGTTTTCATTAGAGGACTATGACTTGATTACGTCCCATTTTCTTAGCTTGATACATCGCCTCATCCGCTCTCGCAAAAAAGCTATCCAAGGTATCTTCATGCTGAAAAGCAGTAAGACCAAAGGATGCAGTGATTAGCACCCTTGTATCACGATAATAAAATTCACATTCTTCAACTGCAATGCGCAAATTTTCCAGTACTTTTCCACCATCAGGGGCTGAGGTTCTTTCAAAAAGAAATATAAATTCTTCGCCGCCATAACGGGCAATAAAATCAACCGCGCGAATCGATGATTTAAAAATTGATGCTACTTTTTTGAGTACTCTATCCCCTGCTAAATGGCCGTATTTATCATTGATCGCTTTAAAATTATCGATATCAGCTATTCCAAGCGATAACTCACCAAATCCTCTTTGCCAACGGTGAAATGCAGCTAATATGTATTCATCGTAGGCAGTTCTATTGGGTAATCCTGTTAAGGAATCTTGGTTAATTCTGACTTTATGGAATGTCAATTGATTCCTTATTTTTTCAGCACCACATTCAGCTTCTTCTAATTTACTTTGCAGGCTCATTATCTTTTCATCATATTCTTTGATTCGTTGTTGTTCCTTTTCGCGATGTAATCGGATATGCTCGCCAATTTCTTCTAAACTATCTTCTACCTTATCAGCTAGTTCTTCGATTGTTTTTGCTTCACCGATATGTTGATGGATTTGTTGAATACTGTTTTCTAACTCAGTTTCAAATTTCCCTGACTCCTGATGGCTTTCCACATTATTTAGGTCTGTCAGCTCCAAATATCTACTAAAATCATGAAGATAATCAACAAATTTATTTAAAAATCCTTTGAATTGGTTATGCTCGAGATTAAAGGATTCGATGACTAAATCGGTTATAGAATCCACTACTTTAGTGAGTAATTCCGCCGTTAATTGCTGATTTAAATTTTCTTTAACCGCTTGAAATTTATTAGACAGATCTTCTGGAATAAGCAAATGTTCTAATAATTGATTAAATCGACTATTGATTTGGTTATTAAGCAAGGGGGCAGTTGTTGTTTGGTGGGGTGATGGTTTTTCCTTTTCTTTTATATTCGACATCGCACTAACGAGTGACTCCACGCTTTTCTTAATTTTTTTACTGTCTTTATTTTCTTTGAGATTGGCTTGCAAATTTTGCATCTGCTTATTAAGCCCGACATGAATACTATTAGGCAAAAGGCTTAATTGATAAATAGCACTTTTAAGCACATTAATTTCATCTTCAAGCTGATCACATTTTAGCTTGTATCGGCTTAATGTATTGGCAATTTTCGTTTTCAGTTCCCGTTCAAGCATTGCAATATCCATTTCTAGTTTTAAAAATTCACCCTATTCGAGCTATGCTAAATGGTTAAAACTTTATTTTAAGTATATACTATCAAGCACTGGGTGCTGATTGCCTTCAGGAACTTAAGCGTTGTTGCAGATTCTTGCATCCTAGGTTGGAGCTTAGCAACCTACGACCCCGCCGAACAACTCACGACATTTGACAGTAACGCCAACTAAACTACAGACGCTCGATATAAGTCAAATAATGTAAAGAATCATCATTTTTCCCTTTCACAAGGTCCATATAAGCCTTCTTAATTGTTGAGGTGATTTTCCTCTCATCGGCTTGAGCTAATATTTGGTCATTAATAGAGCGGATTGCGGTGACTTCCGCAGCAGTACCTGTAAAAAACGCCTCATCCGCTTGATAAGCGTCTTCAAGCGTCAGATCTTGCTCGATGACATTGAAGCCCAAATTTCTCGAAAGCTTTATAATCGTATCGCGAGTAATTCCAGAAAGTATCCCTCCTAATTTAGGAGTATAGATAACCCCATTTTTTACGAGGAAAAAATTCTCCCCTACCCCCTCAGTAATATAACCCTTGCTGTCTAAAAACAAAGCCTCATGATAATGAGTTCCTTGCAACTCAAGGGACGCTAAAATCCCATTAACATAATGACCACATAATTTGGCATCAACAACTGTGGAATCAGGGTGGATTCGTATATAACTACTTACTTTAATATCAATACTATCATGCGGAAGATACGCTCCCCAGGGCCAACAGGCAATGACAAACTCGACTGGATTACCAATAGGATTAACACCCATTTTACTGTAACCATAAAAAGCAAGGGGGCGAATGTAACCTTCGTCAATATTGTTATTTCTAACGACCTCTTTAATGACAGAAATGACCTCTTCTTTGGAGTAAGCTAATTCCATTTTCAAAGTAGCCGCAGAATAAAAAAGACGATCGACATGGTCCTGCAAACGAAATATCGCCGGCCCTTTTTCGGTATTATAAAAGCGAATTCCCTCAAAAGCGCCGCCACCATAATGCAGAGTGTGGGATAAGACATGGATTTTTGCATCGGCCCACGGTACGAATTTTCCGTTATGCCATATTGTTTCGGTTGTTTGCATCATTTTTTCTCCCGCTCAGCTGTTTTAGCTAAAGAAAATGTTTTTCTTAATTTATACAAATTGTTTGAAGCAAAAACGACATAGGTAAGTAAAATAGGTAACGTGTATTCTATTTAAACATAGCACTACTTCATAACGAATGAATCAGTATAACGATTTTTATTTTACTTTGTATATACTGTGTTTAAAATCAAAGGGTTATTGGGTGATTAAAGTAGGTTCAATGTTGAGCCAAGATCCTAGGATGCTCACTGGTGAATTCCCGCGGCTTGACCGCGGGTTCTGAACTATTTTTAGAAAGAAACGACTAAATCCTTATCAATACCTTGAAGCTCTGATTTAAATAAAATCTGGATTTGTTTCAAGCTTTCTTGATCTTTTGCCTCAAAGCGAGCCACTAAGCAAGGCGTTGTATTTGACGCGCGCAATAACCCCCAACCGTGCGGAAACTCAACTCTTAAGCCATCAATAGTAATAATGTTCGCATTTGGAAATTTAGCCTGCTCACTAAAGCGCTGCATGAAAGAAAATTTATCTTCTTCAGCGATAGGAATCTTTATTTCCGGCGTATTAACACTGTTTGGGATTGTCGCGAACTGTTCGTTTACTGGCTTAGGGCTCAAGCTAATAATTTCTAGTAAGCGACAGGCACTATAAAGGGCATCATCAAAACCATACCAACGGTCTTTGAAGAAAAGATGACCACTCATTTCCCCCGCTAAAGCAGCATGCTCTTCTTTCATCACGCCTTTCACAATGGAGTGCCCGGTGGGACACATTCTAGCAACCCCTCCGGCTTCTTCAATAACACGTGCTAGATGACTTGAGCATTTCACATCATAAACGATAGTCGCACCTTTATTACGCTTCAAAACATCGCGTGCATAGTACATAAGCAATCGATCTGGCCAAATCACTTCGCCTTGATTAGTGATGACACCTAAACGATCGGCATCCCCATCAAACGCAAGACCAATATCGGCTTGATGTTGAGCAACTGCTTTCTTTAAATCAGCCAGATTTGCTTCAATGGTAGGATCAGGGTGATGATTGGGAAAACGGCCATCCACTTCACAATATAAGGGGATCACTTCACAACCCAAGGCAGTCAGAACTTGAGGCGTGATGGGTCCAACAATACCATTACCACAATCAACTGCGACTTTAAGGCGGCGATGCAATTTAATATCACCCACAATACGGTTGATGTAGTCTGGAATAATGTCAAGCGAGAGTGATTTTCCTTGACCATTTTGAAAACGGCCAGCTATCGTTAACTCGTAAAGTTGATCAATGTCTGTTTGCACCAAGGTTTTGCCAGCCAATACCATCTTAATACCATTGTAATCGGCAGGATTATGACTACCAGTTACCATTAATCCGGAATCGACGCCTTGGGTATTTGTCGCGTAATACATGACTGGCGTTGCGACCGCCCCTAAATCGATCACTGTGATACCACTATTCAGCAAACCTTGCTTTAAAGCAGCGGCTAAACTATCACTGGTTAGCCGACCATCCCGAGCGATAAATATTTTATCGCGCTTTAACTCGTGAAGACGGCAACTAATCGCTCTGCCTATTGAATAAAAATCATCTTCATTCAACTGCTTACCTATCACACCACGAATATCATAGGCTCTAAATACTGAGCGCTCTACTTGCTTCTCTTGATAAATCATCATTCTCTCCCTGAACTACCAAAGCCACCATGACCACGACTAGTTTCTATAAAAGTGTCAACGACCTGAAAAGCCGCTCTCACGACAGGTAAGAAAACTAATTGCGCGATACGCTCACCTGGATTTACCGTAAAATGTTCTTGATTACGATTCCAACAGGAGATTTTTAATTCGCCTTGATAATCCGAATCTATTAAACCAACCAAATTTCCCAAAACAATTCCATGCTTATGACCTAAACCTGAACGAGGTAAAATCACAGCGGCCAAATTAGGATCCGCAATATAAATTGCCAGACCTGTGGGTAATAAAACAGTTTCCTGAGGGGCAATTTGCAGTGGACTGTCTATACAAACGCGCAAATCAAGACCTGCTGAACCTGAGGTTGCATAACTCGGTAATGCGATGGTGTCTCCTACGCGTGGATCTAAAATTTTCAATTGAATCGCTTGTTCCATACTATTCCCCAGATTTTCGATGGTCAGTATTTTGAATACTTGCTGCAAGGATTGCAATAATTTGACTTGCAAGCCGTGTTTTATGGGTCAACGGAAGTTCGGTTTGCTCATTTTTAGTCAAGATAGTCACTTGATTGGTATCAACGTCAAAACCAATTCCGTTGCCTACTTGGTTCGCAATAATCATGTCTAATTTTTTAGTTAATAACTTCTCTTTGGCATGTTGGAGTACTTGCGACGTTTCTGCTGCGAAACCAACCACATAAGCCGCTTTACCACTGGTTACCACTTCACTCAAAATATCTGGGTTGCGGTTTAGTTTTAGCGTTAACTCGGAATTGGTTTGTTTTTTTATTTTAACTTTCGCGGGTTCTTGCACAGCGTAATCGGCCACTGCAGCAGTGCCAATAAAGATGCTTCCTTTTTGTAAATGCTGTAGAACAGCTTCCTGCATGGCTTTCGCTGTATCAACCTGATAAAACTCAACGCCAATTGGCGGAGGAAGACTAGTAGGTCCACTAATTAAAATCACTTTCGCACCTGCTAAATGTGCAGCCTCAGCAAGGGCGTATCCCATTTTTCCCGAACTGTTATTACTAATAAAACGTACCGGATCGATGGATTCACGGGTAGGTCCCGCAGTAATGATTAGTTTCTGTCCAAGCAAAAGCTGATTCACCTCATATAATCTTAGCGCATTCACAATAGAATGAACCTCAGCCATACGCCCAAAACCTTCCTCGCCACAAGCTTGCGAGCCCTCTCCAGGCCCAAACAAGATGACGCCTCGTTGAGTTAAGAGCTGACAATTGGCTTGTGTCGCTGGATGTGCCCACATCGATCGGTTCATCGCAGGACAAGCAATCACCGGCGTGTCAGCAACTAAATAGAGAGTCGTTAAGAGATCGTCGGCTAAACCATTGGCCATTTTTGCCAAACAATTCGCTGTAGCAGGCGCAATTACTAGATAATCAGCCCAGCGCGCTAACTCAATATGCCCCATTGCCCGTTCTGCTTGCTGATCGAACAAACTAGAACGTATATCTTCAGCACCTAAGGCCTGCAGCGTTAATGGGGAAATAAATTGCTGCGCCGACTCAGTCATCACCACCCGTACTCGCGCGCCTAATCGGGACAGTTCACGCACCAAATAAGCTGATTTATATGCCGCTATCCCTCCACAAATCCCAAGTAGAATTTTTTTATTAATAAAATCTTGCATGGTTTTCTATTTTTAATAAGAATACCTGCGATCAAACCACAAACCTCGTCATAAAGGAATAACAAATGACCTGTTTGCAACCAACACAACCTTTGCGCATCCGTGAAAAACTCCTCATCCAAGGCGTACAAAGTCTCTCCGATGCGGAACTACTGGCTGTTTTTATTAGCTCTGGTAGTGCTAAAAAATCTTGCTTACAACTAGCCGTTGATTTAATTAAACAGTTGGGTGATTTGCGATCTATCCTGAATGCCGATCTGCATGCGTTTAACAAAGTAGCAGGATTAGGCCTAGTACGGTATTTACAATTACAAGCCGTACGTGAAATTTGTCGCCGCAGTGATTTTATTAGTTTACAAAAAGATATCCAATTAACTAACTCCCAACAAACCCATGTCTATTTGAAGCGACGATTACGGGACAAAAAAAATGAAACCGTGGTCGCTCTATTTCTTGATAGCCAGCATCGTGTACTGGCTTATGAAGAATTATTTACCGGCACTATTAATGCAGCGAGTGTTTATCTGCGGCCAATCATTGCGCAAGTTCTTAAACTAAATGCTGCCGCTCTTATTCTTGCACACAATCACCCTTCAGGTTTAGCCGAAGCCAGTGAACAAGATATCGCGATGACACAAGGACTTCATCAGGCTTTGGAATTAGTTGATGTTCGTTTACTTGATCATTTAATCATTGGTGATAATGAAGTTTATTCTATTGGGAGTGAAACGAAGTGGTATTGTAATTAGCGAAAGTCGGCACAAGTCCCGACTTACTCAACATATTGTGCCTTCTTATGACTTAGGGAGGTGTGATAGACAACTCTTGCCCCTTTGTTAATGGATATTTTTGATTGCTGATGCAATTACTAACTCGCAATTTTTGGTTAGCAGATACCGCACAAGTGAGAACATAACCTGATTCGTTACTAATAACCAATGTAGAATTGCCGGGAACATCTCCTGTGAGAAAAACTCTATAGTTCCCCGGATTATAAAATTCACTCTGATGCATTATATCGAGCGTGCATTTTGCCAAATGAGTCCCTGAGAGATGTCTGACTTCATAGCATTCTTTCATTACTTGCACGACTGCATTTAAAACAGCTGCGTTTAATTCAGGATTGTTAGCCATAATGGCCGCCATACTATTGAACGGCAAAAATACAATCATGCTCATCAAAATTAATTTAATTAAAAACATGATTTCCTCTGGAGCGATCTAATGAATTAATTATAGATAATATTTCTGGAAGCAATAAAAGAATCATAAAGCTAAATTTACTAAATCTTTAGCCTAATCCAAGCTAATGCTCCATTGCTCCCCTGTTGCGTATTAAGAAACATCGTAAGATAATTTAGCCCACTTTGACTGTGCTCATTATGGTTTACAAAAACAGGGAGTTCCCTATGCTCAAACGTTTAATTTTAATCGCACTCACTTTTCTAACTAGCTTACAACTTCATGCTGCGACCGAGACTGTGCATATTGCGCATCAAAGTAATTATCCTCCGTTTGTTTACGTGAAGAATGGCCGCTCAGTAGGCCTTATAGTCGATATTCTAAAAACAGCAGCGGCAAAGCAAAAAATCAATATTCAATTTATTCCTGTTCCTTTTGCTCAAGTACAAAAAGCCTTGAACGATGGACGCGCAGAAGCCATCGTACCGCTAGCGATTACAACAGAACGACAAAAATCCTATGATTTTAGTCTGCCTTTGGTTAAGACTGGCGGTGCTTTTTTTGTGAGAAAATCAGAATCCACTCCCCCGAATCTTGCTGCCTTATCAGGCAAGATAGTCGTTACACCTAAAACCGGACCTTATGCAACTTATATTGAAGAAACTGCTCCAGCAATTAATTTAGTTATTACCGAAAACTATGAGAAATGTTTTGATTACATTGTGAGTGGGAAAGCAGATGCTGCAGCACTTAATTTTCAAGTCGGAAAGGCCATGATTAATCAATCTTATGCAGACAAAGTGACGATACCCAAAAAAATGTTCGCAGAATTTCCTTTAGCTCTTGCTTTTAAAAAAGGGCAAAACGCAGAGATTTTACGCCGTTTAAATGCAGGCTTGGTTACTATTCGCGCTGATGGCACTTTGAAATGGCTCTATAAGAAATGGAAATTCAATCCGATATCGTAGGCCGGGCTCAGCCCAACAAATCCGATAGAGGTTGGCCAAAGCTCAGCGTCCTCGTAGCTTAACAAAAAATATTTCAGAACCAACCAGGATAATGCAAACCAACTATAATTTAAGTAACTAGCCCACTGCAAGGATAATATCACCATGTGCCGATTCGTCGCTTACTTTGGTACCGGCGTTTTACTGAATCATATTTTAGTAAAACCCACTAATTCTATTATCATGCAGAGTTTACATGCACGAGAAAGCAGCGTTCCTACCAATGGAGATGGTTTTGGCCTGGGTTGGTATGCGCCGGAGGTAAGCCCTGAACCCGCTTTATTTACTTCGGTGTTTCCTGCCTGGAATGATAGAAATTTACTGAATCTAACGGCTAAAATTAAATCGCCTTGCTTCTTTGCCCATGTACGTGCTGCTGGAACTGGTGGGGTAACCAACTATAATTGCCATCCTTTTATTAACGGTAAATGGATGTTGATGCATAACGGTGATATTAGTGATTTTCTCATGGTAAAACGTCATCTTCGTCATTTGTTAGATGATGATATTTATGATTGGATTCAAGGTGAAACTGATTCCGAGCATTTATTCGCCTTATTTTTACAGTTGTCCAAAGGAAGAGATTTGAGCCAACTCTCGGTTGTTGCTGATACTTTAAAAGAAACTATTTTTCAGATTAATGATTTGGTTGCTTATTACAGCAAAGAAAATGCCTCATACTATAACCTTTGTCTTACGGATGGCGAGCGAATCATTGCTACTCGTTACTGCACTGATGTAAACTCGTTACCCGAAACCTTGCATTTTTTCTCTGGCCAATGCATTTTTGAACATCGCCATGAAGACAACCATGAAGCGATTGTTATCAGCTCAGAAATACTAACAGACCTTAAAGCGGACTGGAGAGATGTACCTCCTAATCATATTTTACTCATCGATAAAAATCGAAGCATCGATACCCAGCCTCTTGTATAGGCAACCAATGGTATAAAGGAGCAAACATAGAAAGGGAATGATAGGCTCTCCCCCCTTAACTAAACACAAGTTTCTCAAGCTATTAAAAGAAGGTAGCTGTTTAATATCAGCTATGTTAGATTTCTCAATATGTTATGAAAATCAGAGAAGTGCATGAAGCAGACTGTCCTCCTTCTTAGTTTAATGCTCGCCTGGAGCTCGATTTGTTTCGCACAAAAACCATTAACCATTAATATCAATGGTCAAGAAACATCCTATACTTCAGAAGCCTTATTAACCAATCCTAACCTAGTGACTATTAAACAAGCTCATTTGCCCACTTACCCCAACCAATCTTTCGATTTAAAAGCAATTCCTTTATGCACTTTGCTTAATATAAATAATAAAAAAGTAGGACCTATTCTGAAAGTTCAGGCTTTTGATAAATATATTTCTTATTTCAACTTACACCGCATCTATCCTTGCGACAAAACAAGGGCTTCAACCGCATATCTTGCGATTGAAGAACCGAATAAGCCTTGGCCTATTTTTGCTAAGATACATCGCTCCGTCGGCCCTTTTTATTTAATTTGGCAAGGAGAAAAAGTCCCGCAGACTGATTGGGTTTTTGGTACTGAATCCATCAGCACGACTGATCAAAACCCATTTTCCAGCCTCCTTCCGGCAAATAGCTCAGGCCAAGAAGCGCAAGGACTCGAACAGTTTTCTGCTAAGTGTGGTGTTTGCCATTCCATTAATCTTGTTGGCAACCTAGAACTGGGGCCTGATCTCAATTTTCCTAGCAATGTCTTGGAGTACTTTTCCGAAGCGCAGCTCAGGAAGTTTATTCGTAATCCTCAGTCGGTACGTTTTATGAAAAACGATAAAATGTTTCCTTTTACAGAAAAGCTATTATCGGCAGAGGAATTGGATGCAATCATTGCCTTTTTAAAATTAATGCAGTCGCATAAAATACAGACTGCTCCCCAAAATATAAGGCCTGTCGAAGAATCAGTTGATTAATTGTCTATAATTAAATCCGACTTTGGACGACTGTTTTTAAACAGCACATAAAAAGGACTATTTATGAATCAGGATTCTCAAGTTTTATTTAGCCCATTTAATTTAGCTGGTCTTCATTTAAGAAATAGAATTGTTATGGCGCCCCTCACACGTAATCGCGCAATTCATGAAAGCGATGTACCACAGCAACTGAATGTCGAATACTATAGGCAACGAGCAAGCGCAGGGCTTATTATTTCTGAAGCGACCCAAATTTCGCCAACGGGGAAAGGATATGCTTGGACCCCAGGAATCTATTCTCAGGAGCAGGTCGCTGGTTGGAAACGCATCACCGATGCCGTTCATGCAAAAGGAGGAGCTATTTTTGCACAGCTCTGGCATGTGGGCAGAATTTCACACCCAACTTTGCAACCGCAGGGTGGTCAACCCGTAGCTCCTTCAGCAATTTCCCCCAATAAGCAGCGCACTTTTATCGAAACAGGCAACTTTGTTGAAATAGGCATGCCGCGAGCACTCGAATTAAGTGAGATTTCGACCATAATAGATGATTATCGCAAAGCAACAAAAAATGCGATGGATGCAGGGTTTGATGGAGTAGAACTTCATGCTGCGAATGGCTACCTTATCCAGCAATTTCTCAGTGATCACAGCAATCATCGCACCGACCGCTATGGCGGATCGATCCCCAATCGCCTGCGTTTTGCAATTGAGGTTGTCGAAGCGGTTATAGGCGAAATTGGTGCACCGCGTACCGGAATACGCCTTTCACCAGTGACTCCTGTCAACGATGCTGTAGATAGCTCGCCTAAGGCAGTATTTTTTCCACTGGTCAGGGAAATGAGCCGATTAAACCTCGCTTATATTCATGTGATTGAAGGCGCAACAGGAGGAGGACGGGAATTTAATGGGTTCGATTTTCATGCCTTCCGGCGTGAGTTCAAAGGGGCATGGATGGTCAATAATGGCTACACCTACGAAATGGCTATCGAAGCCATTGAGAGTGGCTATGCTGACCTGGTTGCTTTCGGCAAACCTTATATTGCAAACCCGGATTTGGTGGAGCGTTTCAAACAAAATGCACCTTTGAATCAAGCGGATGTAGCCACGTTTTACGGTGGTGATGCGAAAGGTTATACGGATTATCCTTCTCTGTGAAAGAATATTATGGTTACGCTACAATCCGGTAAATCCCGGTCGGGATTCGCTTGCGTATAAAGAGAAATTCTCAAGACAGTTTGCTACGTTAAACCTATGAGATATAACCTCAACTGTTCAACTACCAAAAATTGTGTTTAAAAACAAGAGCATTTGATTTTTTTATGAAATAAGGTTAAAATATTTCACGTTTTGCTTAGCTAGTACCTGGACATGCAAGAAACGCCGGATTTTTTTGATTTTTCTCAGCTATCCTCAACTGAGATTGCCAACCTGCTCAAAACATTCAACTTACGGCTCACCGTGGATGAAGCGCTTACGATCCAAACCTCTTTATTAAAGCGCCCCCCCACTTACGCGGAATGCGTATTATGGTCCATTCAGGGTTCAGAGCATTGTTCCTATAAAAGTAGCCGCAAACACCTCAATCAGTTCATTACAAACGCCCCTCACGTCATCTTAGGACCTAAAGAAGATGCAGGTATTGTTGCCGTTGCTACGGATAAACAAAATCGACGCTATGGCATTGTGGTCAGTCATGAATCTCACAATCATCCATCGCAACTCGTTCCTTACGAAGGCGCCGCCACCGGGGTGGGTGGGAATGTTCGTGATGTCTGCTGTATGGGCGCTGAAGTCATTGCCGTGGCCGATAGTTTACGGTTTGGTGATATCAATCGACCTAAAACAAAATGGATCCAGCAAGGTGTTGTCCGCGGTATCGCGGGTTATGCCAACCCTTTAGGGATCCCTAACTTAGCAGGCGATGTTTATTATGACGAAGCTTATAACGAAAATTGTTTAGTCACTGTCGTGACTCTCGGTGTGGTGAGAGAAGACCAAATTATCCATTCTTACGCTCCCGCAAACGCCAAAGATTATCAATTTATTTTAGTGGGTAAACCAACCGATAATAGCGGTTTCGGTGGTGCTGCTTTTGCTTCTGCAACCCTTAGCGAAGAAGAGCAAGAAGAAAATAAAGGTGCCGTACAAGAACCCAATGCTTTTTTACAACGACATGTTCTTAAAGCCAATTATGCAATGTTTGAGTGGCTGCGTGAGAACAATTTAATCGATCGGGTAGGTTTTAAAGATTTAGGCGCAGGCGGCGTTGCTTGTGCGAGTGTCGAATTAGCAGAAGCCGCTGGTTATGGCGCAGAAATCAACCTTGACCTTGTTCCTACGAGCATGAAAAATTTATTACCTGCCGTTATCTTATGCTCAGAAACCCAAGAGCGTTTTATGTGGGTCGTTCCTCAAGATTTGGTGGATACTTTTTTAACACATTACAATAAACGTTTTGCCTTGCCAGACATTTGTGATGGCGCACAAGCAACGGTCATCGGTAAACTTAGAAATGACGGCTTATATGTTGTTAGGTCAAACGGCAAAGAAATCGTGTCAGCCAAAGCAGAAGATATTACTCAAGGCATTCTTTATGACCGCCCTTATTGTGCTAAAAAACAATCACATAGCGAACCTTCCGCCTTCACTGTCGATGATTACAATGCCTTATTACTTAAGCTTTTAGCCCATGAAAATATTGCTTCACGCGCCCCCATTTACGAAACTTATGATAAACAAGTTCAGGGTCGCTCAGTCATCGAACCGGGTTGGGCCGATGCCGGCGTCATCGCTCCCTTTAATGAAGATAAATACCCTGAAGAAATTCGCAAAACGGGTGTCGCTTTATCGGTTGATCATAATCCTCGTTACAATAAGATTGACGCCTACTGGGGTGCTGTTAACGCAGTGATTGAATCCGTGCGTAATATTGTAGCAGTCGGCGCTTGGCCTCTTGCTCTAACGGACTGCCTCTGTTTTGGCAATCCTGAAAACCCAGAGCAAATGGGTGAATTTGTTGATGCGGTACGAGGTATTGTGGATGCCTGTAAAGCAGTCAAAATGCTGGATAATACTGAGGTTAATTTACCGATTATCTCAGGAAATGTGTCTCTTTATAACGAATCGCTGCAAGGCGCCATTCCTCCAAGCCCGATTATTAGTTGTGTTGGAGCAATGAATGATTATGCAAAAACAATTCGCTACGATTTAAAGCAGCCTAATTCCGTGTTGCTGATGATAGGCGAGCGTAAAGATGAATGCGGCGGTAGTGTTTATTATCAGCTTCATAACCAACTAGGCAGTCAGTTACCTAAGCCTAATCTTACTAGCTTTGCCAATGAAATAGCCGCAGTGCATTTAGCTATTCAAAACGGTTTGATTTTATCGGCTCATGATATTTCTGAGGGTGGCATTGCAGTCACTCTGGCTGAGATGAGTTTTAAAAATAAAATTGGGGCCAAGGTTACCATTCCTGGCGAGCTTCCCACTGATAAAAAGCTATTTTCTGAAAGCGGAGGATTTGTTCTCGAGGTTTCGCCACAACAGGTAGGCGCAGTCGAACAATTATTCAAGGGTTATTCTGTTTCCTTTGAAACTATCGGCGAAACAACTGTAGAACCTGTTTTAGTATTAAATTCCGTCATAAATTTACCAATTAGTGCAGCAAGCACTGCCTGGGAAAAAGGTTTAATTGAGAGGCTCATATAATGGCAACTATTGATTATAAAGCGGCAGGCGTAGACGTTGAAGCGGGTAACGAAGCAGTTCGTCGAATAAAAAAATCGGTAGAAACAACCTTCTCACCGCAAGTGCTTACCGGAATTGGTAGTTTTGGCGCGATGTACGATATCAAAAGCCTCGTCAACGATTATGAACACCCTGTTCTGGTACAAAGTATCGATGGGGTCGGGACGAAAATGATGGTTGCGAAAATGATGCAGAAATTCGATACCATTGGCATGGATTTGGTCAGCGCAACAACCAATGACATTATTGTTCTCGGAGCAAAACCCCTCACTCTGCTTGATTATATTGCTAATGACAAACTAAAACCGGAAATTGTAGAAGAAATTATCAACGGTATGGCCCTAGCCTGTAGAGAAAATAATATTTCTCTTGTCGGCGGCGAAACGGCTGAAATGCCAGGTACTTATCTTCCTGGTGAATTTGATTTAGTCGGCGTTGTTACCGGGGTGGTGGAGAAAGCAAAAGCCATTGAAGGGAAAACGATTGCCGAAGGGGATATCGTTGCCACTTTCCCATCCAGTGGATTGCATACCAATGGGTATTCCCTGGCTAGAAAGTTACTGTTTGAAGTTGCAGGATATCGAGTCGAGTCGCAATTTCAAGATTTCACTCATAGTATTGGCGAAGAACTTTTAACGCCCCATCTTAACTATACCAATCCGGTTTTAAGTATTTTAGAAAAAAATATTCCTATTAAAGGGATGGCGCACATTACAGGCGGTGGCTTATTAGAAAATATACCTCGCATCTTACCTCAAAATTGCGCTGTAGAAATTCATAAAAATCAAATCCCAGAACTGCCTATTTTTAATCTTTTACGGAAGCTGGGTAGTTTAGATGATAATCAAATGTATCGTACTTTTAACATGGGCGCAGGCTTAGTTCTCTTCTTAGCCCCCGAAACACTAGCGCCTATTCGTGAAGTTTTAGCTCAATTCCCTGCTTTTCCGCTTTACGAAATTGGTCGAGTCGTCAAAGGTGAGCAAAAGGTAAAATTACTATGATACGTATCGGATTAATTCAATTTCCAGGTTCAAATTGCGAACGCGAAACCGCATTAGCCGTTAAACGTGCCGGCATGGAGCCTATTGAATTTTTATGGAATGAACCCTTAGACAAACTGCGAAGTCTAGATGGCTATATTATCGTGGGTGGTTTTTCCTATGAAGATCGTTCTCGTGCCGGAATTATTGCCGCCCTTGACCCAGTTATCCAAGAAATAAAAATCCAAAGTAGACAAGCTAAACCTATCCTGGGGATTTGTAATGGAGCGCAAATACTGCTTGAATCCGGTTTAGTACCAGGGCTTGAGCATAATCATGAAAGTATGGCGCTCACTGAAAATAAACGCATTGTCGACGGCAAAATAGTCGGCACAGGCTTTTACAATGCCTGGGCACACATGCGTTTAGCCTCTAACCACCAGCATAATGCCTTTACAAAATATCTTTCTCCTCAAGACATCATTGAGCTTCCCATTGCCCACGCAGAAGGACGTTTTCTCATGTCGGATTCTTTATTGAAAAAGCTTGAAGAACAAGGTTTAAACCTTTTTCAATATTGTGATGCCGAAGGCGAGATTATTGATAATTTTCCGATTAATCCGAATGGTTCTGCAGGCAATATTGCCGCTCTTTCCAATCAAGCTGGTAATGTCATGGCGATGATGCCGCATCCTGAACGTACTGTGAATGGCGATCCTATTTTTCAATCCATGCGCGATTACCTCATCGAGCAACATAAAGAATCCAAGCAAGTGGCTGAAGCGCCTAAAAATCAGCTTAGTCCCAAGATTTTTTCTAAAATTCCTAGTAGCCATCAGTGCTTAGTTAAATTAATTATTACTGATAATCAAGCGCTAACCGTGCAAAAAACCTTAAGACGACTAGGTTTTCCAGTGACAGTCACTCGCTTTGACCATTGGGAAATTGACTGTGACACGCAAGAAAGTCTGGATCTCCTCAAAAAATCAGGTCTTTTATATTCCGATCGAAAAGAGCGCGAAGTCGGTTCCGAGGAAGTTTGTTCTGATGAAACTCTAGCTTATTTAGTCCGCGCTAAAGAAGATCTCAAAGGACAGCAAACACTACAAACACTAAAGACAGATTACTCAATCCAGCAACAGGTCAAACTAATTAAGCATGGTGTCGTATGGCAATTTAAATCTGAAGAGACTGACCTCACTGGGTTAATGGACAGTATTTTATTAACTAATATTATTGGGAATCCATATGCTCACGAATACTACCTCTACAAAGTCTGATTATCGACAAAAAATTAAAAACGCAATTCCTTTTTGTCTCGACCAAACCAATTTGCCTATTGGTAATCAATATCGCGGCAAGGTGAGAGATTCCTATGATTTGGGCGAGCACATCCTGCTGATTACAACAGACCGCCTCACCGCTTTCGATCGACCTTTAGCGCTTATTCCTTTCAAAGGAGCTGTGCTGAATTTAACCAGTGCCTGGTGGTTTGAACAAACAGCGAATTTAATCCCGAATCATATTATTGCTGTTCCCGATCCCAATGTCGTTATCGCTAAAAAATGTAGCGTTTTTCCGATTGAATTCGTAGTCAGAGGTTATATCAGCGGCACTACAAGTACGTCTTTATGGACACAATATCAAAAGGGAGTCCGAGAATATTGTGGTATTCCTTTCCCTGAAGGATTGAAGAAGAATCAAAAACTGGAGCAACCCCTTTTAACTCCAACGACCAAAGAAAAAATTCATGACCGTCCTATTTCTCCTGCGGAAATTATCTCCGAAGGCTGGATGAATGAAGACGATTGGTTAGAGGCTAGTGCCCTTGCTCTTAAATTATATCAACGTGGTGTTGAGTTGGCTGAGCAACACGGTTTCATTTTGGTAGATACAAAATATGAATTTGGCCGAGATGCCAATGGAAAAATTATTGTTGTGGATGAAATTCATACTCCCGATTCGAGCCGTTATTGGTTAGCGGATAGTTATGAAGCTCGTATTGCTGAAGGTTTAGAACCTGAAAATATCGATAAGGAATTTCTGCGATTATGGTTTACTAAAAACTCTGATCCTTACAACGATAAAAACCTACCTGAAGCACCGCAGGAATTAGTTGAAGAATTATCTTCTCGTTATATCCAGCTCTATGAAAAAATAACAGCTAAGCAGTTCAGTTTCGCTGAGCATCAGGAACCTTTTGAGCAACGGATTATGAGAAATATTGCAAATTTTTTAAGGTAATCAAAAATGTGTGGGATAGTTGGCATTTACAGTCAAGAGCCAGTCGCTTCTGAACTCTACGAGAGTCTCATTCACCTGCAACATCGAGGTCAAGATGCTGCAGGAATATTGACCTGCGACCAGCGATTCTACACCAAACATGGTCTTGGCTTAGTGCGTGAAATTTTCACCCCCGAAAAGGTCTTGGCACTAAAAGGAAATATCGGTATTGGCCATGTGCGCTATCCCACAGCTGGAGGGTACACTGAATCCGATGTGCAACCTTTGTGGATTGGTAGTCCACGGGGTATTGCGCTTGCTCATAACGGCAACATCGCCAACTATCCCGAGTTAGCGGACGAAATTCGCTTAAAGCAGCATCGCCACCTTAATTCTACGCTGGACTCAGAAGCCGTCCTATTAATGCTCGCCGATCAATTATCAAGTGTTTCCCATGGGGATGAAGACGATGATAAATTCTTTGAATTGCTATGCAAAGGAGTTGGCCATATATTTAAACGCATGGAAGGAGCTTACTCTATCGTATCCGTCATTATTGGCAAAGGATTGGTAGCTTTTCGTGATCCCCATGGCATACGCCCACTCGTGTGGGGAACACGAGAAAACTCTGATGGAACTGTCGATACTATTTTTGCATCAGAAACAACTCCTTTTTACACCCTAGGATTTACGCCTCAAGGGGATATTCAACCCGGTGAAGTCGCTTATGTGGATTTATCCGGTAAACTTTATCGCCGCATCATTAAAACGGCCGAGTTCAGACCTTGCGTTTTTGAATATGTCTATTTTGCTCGTCCTGATGCAACACTTAATAATGTCAGTGTTTATCGTGCCCGCTTACGAATGGGGCAAAATTTAGCACAGCAGTGGAAGAATAAATATCCGGATCTCATTCCTGATGTGGTAATTCCCGCTCCTTCGACGGCGAATACCGCGGCCCTCTCTTTTGCTCATGAACTAGGGGTTAGATATTCTGAAGGCTTATATAAAAATCCCTTCATAGGTCGAACCTTTATTATGCCTAACCAAAAGACGCGTAGTCGTAGCATCCGTTACAAATTAACGCCTCAGCGTACTGAAATTGAAAATAAAATCGTCATGATAGTTGATGATAGTATCGTTCGTGGCACAACTTCCCAGGAAATTGTTAAAATGGTAAGAGAATATGGCGCGAAGAAAATCTATTTTGCCTCCACTTCTCCGCCTTTGAAAAATCCCTGCTTTAGCGGCATTGATATCCCTTCGCGTAAAGAACTGATTGCAGCTAATCAAACCGAAGAGGAAATTGCCAAATATCTTGGTGTCGATGCGTTAATGTACCAATCAAAAGACAATTTAATTGAAGCGGTTACCCGACGTGGTGAACAAATCAAAAAACCGTGCATGGCTTGTATGGACGGAGATTATTTTTGCAATAAAATAACTTCGGAAAGAATGCAACAATTAGAAAAACAGCGAGAAGCAAGTCGACTTACTAACCCTGAAAAGGTAGAGGATTTCCCTGAATGAAAATTCTTGTAATAGGTTCAGGTGCACGTGAACACGCGATCATTAAAGCCTTAGATCGCTCTCCCCAAAAGCCTTCTTTGTATTGCTATGGCACAACGATTAATCCGGGGATCAAACAATGCACTCAACAATATCAAGTAGGCGATATTACCGATTGTGCAGCTGTATTAGCCGAGGCTCAATCATGGGGAATTGAACTAGCTATTATTGGTCCCGAAGCTCCGCTTGAAAAAGGTCTGGCAGATGAGTTGTGGCAAGCTGGCATACCAACTATTGGCCCTAAAAAATCGTTGGCACAAATCGAAACCTCAAAAGAATTTGCCCGTGATTTAATGCAGAAATATAAAATTGCCGGCCTACCCCGGTATCAAAAATTTTCCAGCCTCAGCAAGCTCGAATCTTTTCTTTACGAATTGGGTGACGGTAATTATGTCATTAAAGCCAATGGTTTGATGGGAGGAAAAGGCGTAAAAGTCGCTGGCGAACATATTCATTCTTTCGTCGACGCGATCGCTTTTTGCGAGGAAATTCTTGCAAAAAACCAAACCTTTATTGTTGAAGAAAAATTAATTGGCCAGGAATTTTCTTTCATGTGTTTTGCCGACGGGCAAAAATTGATTCCTATGCCTTTAGTTCAAGATCATAAGCGAGCTTATAGTGGTGATTTAGGCCCGAACACCGGTGGCATGGGTAGTTATTCAGATGCTAATCATCGCTTACCTTTTCTCCAAGTGCTTGAAGTGGAAGAGGCCTTAGCCATTAATAATGAGGTTTTCAACGCATTAACGACGGAGTGCAAAGAAAAATACATTGGTATTTTATACGGTAGCTTTATTGCGACTAAAAATGGCCTTTATGTGATTGAATTTAATGCCCGCTTTGGTGATCCGGAAGCCTTGAATGTTTTATCCATTTTGGAATCTGATTTTCTGGCTCTTTGCCAAGCAATGGTCAAGGGAAATTTAGTTAAACATGAAATTCTCTTTTCTAATCAAGCCACAGTTTGTAAGTATGCTGTTCCTGAGGGCTACCCCGATTCACCGAGAAAAGATTTCCCTATCGACATTTCAAAAGTAGAAGATCAGGCTCATTTATATCTTGCTTCAGTCCATGAAACGAATGACCAACTCTTGGCCGCAGGTTCGCGCACAGCCGCTTATGTTGGAATTGCCGACACCATTTTTGAAGCCGAAGTTCTCGCTGAAAAAGAAATTTCTTTAGTTGAAGGCCCGTTGTTTCATCGTGCAGATATTGGCACCAAAGAATTAATTCAACGTCGTATTGACGATATGTTGAGGCTACGAACCTCATGATTCGTTTAGCAGTATTGGGTTCTACACGGGGAACTAATCTAAATGCACTAATCGAAGCCATGAACAAACATGAGCTTGCAGCATCAATAGAACTCGTTGTTAGCAATAAACCTGATGCACTGATTTTGGAGCGAGCTCATGGTTTTGGGATTAAATCGACGTTTGCCAATCCTCAGGGTCTAAGCCGCGAAGACTTCGATCGTCAATTATCTCAACTCCTCAAACAACATAAGATTGAGCTGATTGTTTTGATAGGCTACATGCGAATTTTGTCCGCAGAATTTGTTACGCAATGGCAAAACAAAATAATTAATATTCACCCCTCTCTCTTGCCTGCGCATGCGGGATTAATGAATTTAGAGGTTCACAAAGCCGTATTAGATGCAGGGGAAACTGAAACCGGATGCACCGTGCATTTTGTGACTGAACAAGTCGACGCAGGCCCTATTATTTTACAAAAGAAATGTACAGTTTTAGTCGATGATACGCCTGAAATTTTGCGGGATCGTGTACAACAACTGGAAGGAAAAACCTTAGTCGAGGCTATAAAAAAAGTTTCATCTGAGGGTTATGGCAAAGGAAGCGACATTAAAATTACATAGACATCAATCAACGAGGCTATTATGGTAAATGCATTAGTATCGATATTAATGGGTTCAAAATCAGATTGGACAATTATGGAAGAAGCCAGTCGTACACTGGATAGCTTAAATATTCCCCACGAAGTGCGAGCTCTTTCTGCTCATCGTACTCCAGATGCTTTATTTGAATATCTCAAATCGGCAGAACAACGCGGTGTAGAAATTTTTATTGCCGCAGCAGGTGGTGCCGCGCATTTACCCGGGGTAGTTGCAGCCAAAACCTTAGTGCCAGTTTTAGGCGTTCCGATGCCTTCTTCTACCTTTACCAACGGCCTTGATGCGCTTTTATCAATTGTTCAAATGCCCGCTGGCATACCAGTAGGCACGCTCGCTGTCGGCAAAGCAGGTGCTATCAACGCTGCCATTATGGCGGCTCAAATTCTTGGCAATAAATACCCAGAATACCGAGACGCTGTAGCTAAACATCGTGCTGCACAAGCTGAAAAAGTATTAGAAAACGCCGAGATTAAAGGTTAGGAAGTGTTGGGCCAAGGCCCTGAGGTATCGTCACTTTTTTTGAATAAAAATAGCTGTTGCTCTAATCAGTAGCTCGATCCGTTCGGGCTGAGTCCTTCGAGAGCCTCAGGATGCTCGGGTGCGCGTAGCGCTGTCTC
>NZ_LNXY01000003.1 GCF_001467585.1 Legionella drozanskii LLAP-1 | reverse complement strand
TCCTCCAAGGCAAAAATTGGCTCTAGCGGCCTAATCCTCTACTTTTAGATTCAGTTAAAAATGGGGGGATTACCGTTGAGGGTTTGATTTTTTGTTGATACCAGTAATTAACCAGAAGCTGCATGTGAGTGGCATCGATAACGTTCCATTTAGGAGGTACTTTGCCGACAGCAAAAAAATCGTTGATTACTTTTGAGACGACGTATCGCCGATATTTTCTCTCGCGGAAACTGCCTTGTCTGCCTGAGAGATAAAGATTGGCTGCTTGTTTTAATAGGTGTTTACGCATATTGACCTCGCTTAGAATGGAAGTGATTTATCCATGGTCAATACGACATCGTATTGTTAGTGCCGACAGGCGTTATCCGTGAACTTTCATTTTATTTAGAAATGAAATTATCAAGATTGAAGCAGTATTGCAAGAGTCAAATATTTCTTATATCTGTTTAATCTCGTGGCACAGGATTGAAAAATAAATGGTAATTTATTGTTTTTAATAATAAAATCAAAAACAGAAATGCTGCGTCACTGCGGATGAAATCCTCAGTGACCAGTTTATACCATCTAGTAGGTCCCTAAGCTTTATCAAGTAACTCTTGTAAGTAACTAAATAATTGTAGCAAGTCTAAAAGCATTATTTATTAAATGGGTTTGATAAGAATCATTTTTAACTGATGATTGATAAATAGAATTTACAAATCTGTCACCTCTAGCTTGTAAAACCCATTTATCTTTCCTCTCCATAGCTACAATAGGTATATTTTTTTCTTTGGCATAGATAGCTAACCATATGTCTGTCATATTTGGTAAACCAAATATTGATTGTGATAATTTTATATGGTCGGTATGAAAACCTAGTGTGCCAGTACCAGGAACATCTACTATGGTATCTTTCGAAAGTTTTCTTTCAAAGTAGAGGCCTTGCTTATCTTTATAGTAAGAAGATAGTTTCTCCTGGGGTAATAAGTTTGCGTGAACACATATGAAAGCTTTTTTATTATAAAAATCGATTTTCTCAATCATTTTTTCTACATAATCGGATGGATAAATTAAATCATCATCAATTGTTAATACATAACCTAAAGCCTCTTCTATTTGATGAAACTTTCCTATATCACCTATATCGCCAGATTTTTGACTAGTAAAAACTTCAATTCGAGAGTTATTTAAAAAAGTGGGTATTTCTGAATAATTATTAAGATATATTTCAATCTTATTAACGTAACTTAAAAATTGGCAAATAGTAGATTCTAGATGTAACATTCTTTCTGGTATAGAAGCAATTTTAACAGTTATCATTGTTAAAGCTCATACTTTGATGTAATGAATAGTATAAATTATCCGGCGGTATATAATCACTCTTCCATGTCCATGCTCTATTTTTTACATAGAGCTCTTTTACTTTAAAATAAAAATCAAGATCATTTTTTACCAAAATAGCATCAGGTAAATGATCAGAATCATTTAATTCAATAGGGCAGAATATTTTAGCTTTAGAAAATACTGTGGTAACTGCTTCATTTACTAAAATATGATCATCATGCCCATACTCCCCTTGTGAATTATGCGTAAATATCTCAGCAAAAGAAAATTTTTCTTTTAAATGAAACAAAGAATCAAAGAGAATTTTTTTTGATAGGGTGAGTTGGCTTACTCTATTTTTATCTTTCCAATAACCTGACTCCTCTATCTTTAATAAGATTATCTTCTCTTTTAAAGGATGAGCAGCAATAGCCTGCTGTCTACAATAGCTTGCATAGGGCTTATCGTGTCGAGCTAAAAAAGCAATGACAATTATGTCAAAAATTTGAGGAGTGAACCAAATTATTTCATCATCAGGATGAGCGACTACTAATGCTTTCATACTCTATAGGCTTCTTCCTGGCTTAACTTCTTATCTAAAATTTGAATTTTTAATGGATTTAGTAGCGCGAGATTGGAGTCATGATGCGTTGTTACTATTATCCCTGAAGAAACAGCTTTTTCCTCCAAAATGGTTAATAAGACTTGTTGAGAATGTTTATCTAAGCCGTTGAATGGTTCATCAAGAATAATAAAATCGGGTTGCCCAATCAGCGCCGAGGCCAAAAGAAATTTCTTCTTCGTTCCAAAAGACATATCCGCTATAGATGTATTTTGACTTTGTTTTAACTCTAATTTGTCTATAAGCGTATTAATTTCATCTGGATTATTAGTACGAACCTTAGTAATCCAAGATAAAAACTCTAGTCCGGTTAGAAAAGGATAAATATCTAGGTCATCGGGCACATAAAATATTTTTTTCGCGTATTGATTAGTATTACTATCCATTAAAAACTGATTATTAAGTAAAATTGAACCGGAATCAGGCGAATCCAATCCAACCAACAACCTTAACAAGGTTGATTTTCCTACACCATTTTTTCCTACTAAATGATAGTTGTTTTTATAAAATTCATACGACAAATCAGAAAAAATAGTCTTATCTTTAAATGATTTATTTATTTTCTTAAGCGTGATACTAATTTCCAAGAGTAGCTCCTATCAATATATATTGCATAATAATGTTACCTATCATATTTAACAGGGAAGTAAATAAACAAAAACGAAGTGAATAAGCATAGAGGAGTCTATTTATTGCAATCGTCATAAGACTAATGAAGAGGACTATCATTAATGCTCTAGTATTGCCAGGTATTTTAATTAAGGTAAACATCATTAGAGGTTGTGTAACTAAAAGTAAATATCCGAAAATTGTAATGATTTCTATCAATCGTTTAAATCCTAATGGATAAGGATAAATGCGATGAAATAATTGAAAGTTCAATTCATCTTTTTGAAAAAAAGTCATGAATGTTGATAAAATATACACTTCCAAATTGACTAAAATAAGAACAAATACTCCGGTTCTATCAACTTCTTGGGAAGAAAATAAATTATACGAAAGAAAAGATAAGAGAAGACAGATACCCCCCCTCAATAACAGAGTGTTTCTATTAGCCCGGGATGTTGCGGTTTGAAGGAGGAAAGTCGACTTCAATGAGTTTCCACTCATTAGCTGATTAAACTTTTTCTGTTGACTGTTTTTAAAGCGTTTTCGTTTTCTTCTATGAGGCTGGATTAATCGAAAGTTAAGAATACTGATTATTCCAGTTAATAAAAATGCGATTAGGTTTAATTGCCAAATTTGCTTTGCAGAAATCATTGCGATTAAAACCAGTGAAAATGTAATAGCCAACATACTTATGTATCGAGAATATAAGCTATTTAATAAAAAAGTAATCAGATTCGCAATTAAGGCTGCGTACAGAGCATAGTAAGAATAGAGTAATAAGTTACTGGCAGGTATCAAAGGAATCATGGCCCCACCAAATAAAATAGCTAGCCATACCACGTTTAAAGAAAGCAGAAGAATGATAGTATCTATTGATTTGTGAACCGTAGGATTGATAGAGAAAGTCTGTAAATAATCTCTAAATGTCCCACCTTTAATGAACTTACCTTGCGCTGTGGTTAGCATCATTAAAAAGACTAACAGAGCTATTAAATTAATAAACTTAAGCTTTAGTGTTATTTCAGGATTAATAATGACAAAAAAAGGTATACCTATTGCCTTAACGTTACTAATGCCTGGCGCTAATAAGCAAATAATAAAAGCAACTAATAGCTTATGGCGTGCTAATAACTCTTTTGTTTCATTAAAATAATATATAGCTCGAAACTGAAAAAACTTTTTACTAAAATGTTGCGATTTATCACTCGTTAACTCAGACATTCTATTACACCTTTGTTGCCATAATTTATGGATACTTGTTCAGTATTGATAAGCATATTAAATTTTTTAGGGATTATTGATAACAGATCTACGGAATGGCTAATAATAATTAAGGTCATATTTTTTAAGGCAACCAGGTTACTAATAACTTGCTTTTCCAACTCATTCTCTAAGCCAGAGGTGGATTCATCCAAAATTAATATTTTTGGATTAAATAAAACTGCACGAGCAATAGCAATTCGTTGAATTTGACCACCTGAAAGAGATATGCCCTTTTCGCCAAGCTTAGTATCTAAACCATGTTCTAACTTAGTGATAAACTCATTACAGCAGGATATATTCAAAGCGTGTTCAAGTTCTTCTAGGTTGTAATTGACATTGCTGTAACATATATTTTCTCGAATTGTCCTATTGAATAAAATGGTTTGTTGTTCGACTAGTATAACTAGTCTATTAAGTTCGTTTCTCGAAAAATCGCTTAGTGGTTTATTACCAACCGTTATTTCACCACTAAAGCCTGAATACAACCCCACCAAAATTTTGGCTAAGGTGGATTTTCCGGTGCCAGACTTACCATATAAAAGAATTTTATCGTTGAAACTAATCTCTAATGATAAATCATTAATAACTTTATTCCCGGAGGAAAACATAAAACTTAAATTTTTAATTTTTATATCAGGGTTATTTGGAATACCTAACATGTTAGAATTTTTTAAGTCATATAAGTCTGCATCACCTTTGGTTAATACAGCATAGGCATCTTTTATTGTAGCAATTTCGCGTGAAAATATAGTTAACTGAAATGAACTAAACCAAACATAGGTAATTAAGTTAAAGCTTACAAAGACAACAAAGATAAAATCCCCAATAGAATACTTTCCATTATTAAATCCATATATCTGATGAACTATTAAAATAATTATGAAAAATAATGAAAATATACTTTGAATTACTTTTGCTTTCTCAAAAAAAAGCTGCGCTCCTTTTAAAGATAACTTTTCTTTATGAAGCTCCTTATCTATTCTTTTTAACTCATAATCCTTGCCCAAATAAGTCTTAACTGAAGTAATACGACTTATCAGCTCGCTTAAATTTCCACAAATTGAAGAATGAACTTTATTATGAACTTGGACTAAAGGAAGCGATTTTTTCAATCTTAGCCAAGTTGTTAATACATGAAATGTGAACCATGTCATTATAAGAAATGAATAAAATGGCTGAATGTAATACATAAAACCAATGATTAGTAAAAGTGACATTATAATAGTGAAAAAGTTATAAATTATGATTTGAGCTATCCTTTCTGAAGAGGAAACAATATCATTAACTTTCTGTGTTAATACACCCGGCATGTTTTCTAGAAAATATCCATAATTCATCATAAGCATATTATTTATAAAATAACTTTTTATATTTGCTTTAAATTTAGGCATTACTATGGCAATAAATACTCCTTGACTTCTTATAATCATTTCAGAAATAACAAAAACAATTAAAAAAAAGCCTATTGTCCTGCTTATAGATATATGATTATATTTAGCAGTAGACATTGTATTAACAATATATCTTATTCCCCAAGGCATAATACATTGTTGTAGCGCTCCGAAAAGGGAGGTAGCTATAAGAAGGAAAAACCCTATTTTTTGCTTCTTAACAAGAGATAAGTATATTTGGGACAACGTTAAAATAGTCATAGGCTACATACATCATTCCATAATCGAAGTAGCAACCTATTATCATTTTCATTAAAGGCTGTTCTACCGTGAAAAACTTGGCAATTATCCATTAGCAATAGATCGTTTTCTTTAAGAAGCAACCTATATTGATTATTAGGATCATGAATAAAATGGTTAATAAAAGAAATAATTTCGTAACCTATCGAGGAGGTTTTAATATCCCGAAACATGGGAGAATATGACATACCAATAGCATTTGTATTAGTGTAAAAAAGTATTTGCTTACTTACTTTCCCACACGCTGTATCGATTTCAATAAAATTTGGTTGGAATAATTTATCCATATCTTCTTTAAACACACGAGATAATTCATTCAGTAATTCACTAACTTTGACTATAGTGCTCAAGCCACCAACCTGAGAGGGTCGAATACAATAAAGCGAAACAAATCTAGGAAATACTTTGCGATATCCTTCATCCATATGAAGCGGTTGAGAGATCACAGTATTGATATAAAATTTTCCATTTTTAGCAGCTTCTATTTTAGCTACGTATTTTTTATTAATACCACCATCTTTAACTTGCCTACCCAATACCTTAGATAAGTTTCTTAATATGGAAAGTAATGGCTTATCTTTTACATTTAATACAGCAAAACCATTTTTATAAATTGTAGTAATTAAATTATAATCTTGAATATCTATATCATTGAGATATTGCAGTTCACTTGGCTTTCCAGGATGGCTACAATAGCTTTCACTACTAATATGGGTTTGAATTTCTTTTAAATTACACAGCATTTTAATCCTGTTTAATGATTTATATAGCTCAGCGTATTTTCTATACTTCTTAGAGTTACTATTCCTAAATAATTTCTCTAGCTAAATTTTGACGCCAACTTTCATAATCTTTGGTTGTATCTCGCTCAATTCTGGGAGGAAATTTTTCTCTTTTGTATGCAAAGTATTTTTCTCTCTGATCGCCTAATTCATATGGAGAATAGGTAATAAAATAACAACTTCTGTCTAAACTAGATAAGTTGTCATTCGATTGATGGACTAAATAAGAACTGAAGCACAAAATATCCCCTGGTTGCATGGGCACACTTTGCCAATTTTCATCCTTATTAACATCATATCCAGGGTCTTCAATACTACCAGTTGTATGCGTAATAATTTTCTTCTCAAATTTATTCTTTGAAATTCTGAAGCAACCATTTCTATCGTCTGCAGTATGAATTGGAATAATAATTGTAACTAACTCATCATTTACAAAACTTCTAAAAGCAGCACCATCTTGATGTGGCTTAAAACCACCCGCTCCAGCTAATTTAAAATTAATTTTTTCTTTAAAAACTCTATAATCTCTACCCGTTACGTCTTTAAGTAAGCTCCTAATTTTCTCACCTCGTACCAGAGTATCTAATAAAGGCAAGTAATCACAAAATTTCTCTACCCTATTAAGAATGCTATCCCCTGTAAGCTGACTTTTTTCAAAGTATTTCATGGGTCCAGCCACGATTTCAGGAATTTCTTTAAGATAGGATGCGCCAGTTTGCCAAAACTTTATTTCATTTTGATCAAAAAATCCCTGATGTAATTCATAACCATTTTTGCAATAATTCATTATAAGAAGCCTTTATAACATTTTTCTTGACCGTTCAATCCTATACTTTTTCATGATACTTCTAGCAAATTTAACTTCTTCTATAATTTCTGAAAATGGCTCAAAATTGGCATCACGCTCAATGATGACCCCTCGAAAAGGGACCGTTTTAGCAACGTATTCAAATAAATCCCAGACTTCTTTGGAAATGGAGTTAGCATGAGTATCAACATGCATATTTTCTTTAAATGAGCCCCCAGCTAGATGTATTTCCACAACACGTTCTAAGGGGATTTTTTTTAAGTATTCATAAGGATCGTAATTATGATTTAAGGAATTTAAATATAAATTGTTTAAATCTAATAGCATTCCGCAGTCCGCTTGATGAAGAATACAACTTATAAAATCTGCTTCTTTAATGTCAGAATTGGGGATTTGATAATAATAAGTAATATTCTCAAGTAAAAAAGGGGTGGTTATATTTTTTGTCAGTGCCTTAATTTTTGAAACTATTAATTCTATATTTTCATCATTAAAGCAAATAGGCATTAAATGGCCTACCTCAATATTTTCAATTTTTGTAAGACTAATATGATCGCTAAACCAACAACAATTTGTCTCATTAATAACCGAAGCAAGTTTATTACAGTACACTTCATCTAAATTACCAGGCGTACCCAAAGAAAGATCTAAGCCATGTAATACTACAGGCTTATTTTTGATAATTTTATTTAACAAACTATTGTCATCACGAATAAAAAATCTTTCGGAATAAGCTTCAATAAAATCGAAAATTTCAATATTTTTTGCTATATGCTCTCCTATAGCATTCATATAACTTATACCAATACCAAGGTCTGCTCCCGAGGAATAAAGCATTACAATCCTTCTTTTTTATTAATTGATAAAACCCCAATTTTTTTAAGATTTGCAATAAATTGAAGAAATTCTTTTTTAGTTAACTTGGTTTTATTAAATTCGTATATCTCCAATAGGCTGCCCATATTCGTTGAAATATTATCAATAATATTTTTACCATCACAGGATATCCTTAAAGTTCCTATACCTTCTTTATTCAAATTCTTAAAAAACAATACATAACAAATTTCTTTCACAATTTCTTCTTCATTAATAGGATGGTTAATGATTACTGCAGATATATTGTATTCGAAAGTTTCAATCCTATTACATTCATGCATATAACTAGAATAAAAGCTCATTGTGTCTTCAGTAGGATTATGTTCTTGATTTATAGTGGGACTGATGAAATTTTCATGATGCTTATAAGTAACTTCGTTTCTAATGCGTTCGTATTTAATAAGTTCTTTTTGTACTGCGTTTAATAAATGGCTATTCTCAACAAAATTTAAGAATAATATACTTTCGACTAATGGATTTTTAGGAACTATATCTGTAATTTTATACGCACTAAGATAATCTTCCCATATTAGGCTAAGTGTTTGATGATCAATATAGCTTGCCGATATTGGTATAGATAACTGAATGTCATCCCACCGATTTTTTTTTAGAATTTTTGCAGAAGCGGTAAAGCTATGCTTATTACTTTCATAAAAATCATTAAGAATATTCGCATCAGATTGACTAAGATTTAACTCTGATATAATTTGTTCTCGATAATTATTATAGTTTTCTAAAATATTATAATTCGTGATTAAAGCCGCTAGCGCTTTTTGTATTGATGCGTTATTCATAGCTGTCAATTTCCAAGGCCATTAAATATTCGTCCTGATAAATACTATTGATTCGTATAGCTTTGCTTTTAATGCCTTCTATAGTAAAACCAAATCTTTTGGCAAGATTAATAGATTTATAATTACTTTCTGCTATATGAGCTTCGATTCTTTTTAATCCGCTCTCGGTAACATGCTTTATAAATTTCTCAGAAAATTTATTTGCTATGCCCTGCATAGAATGTGACTTAAGAATACCTATTCCAACGGTGGCAACATGACATTTTCTCTTGTTTTTATATGCTTCTATACATAAATATCCCACAACAATGTTGTCTTTTAATTGATTATCTATTGCTAAAAAGATAATTGATTTAGGATCTTTTTCTACCTCAATTATTTTATCTTTGTACTTATTTATTTCAGAAGATCTCTCACCTGCTTCAAAGGTAGTGTACTCAACTTCACCATCAAGTTTTAAAAGCATATTAGCCCAGCCTGAAGCATCTTCAGCGGTAGCAACTTTAATAAAAATATTATTTGACTTCATAAGAAAATTTAAAGGTCAGATTATTAACCTGACCTCAATTCTATGGACAAGCAACAGAGTTACACAAAACTTCTACGCTAGTAGTTGATTCTTCAATGATTTCGATAGTTAGATCCATGATAATTTCCTTAAATTGTATTATATTTCAAAAACATAGGGATGTTTTTGTGTCCTTTGTGAGCATCGATTGAGTAACTTGCTCACGAAGTACGTATTATACATATAATTTAAGACATAAGAATATGATAAATAAATACAATGTGTATTTTATTTGTATATTATTAGTGGGGAAATAATCATAAAGTTTAAATAAATATTTAAATGATAGTAATTGATTCATGCGTATAATTAATTGTCTATTGCAGCTGGGTTCGTGCTTGATTCAATATCGAGCGAATCGCGATAAGCAATTCGGGCATTGTAGGGTACTCATTTCAAAAGTTCCATTTTTATAGGTTGGAGAGCAATAATATGCTCCGACTTAACGACACCCATACACTTTAAAATATAATCTGAAATTAGTTGCATTGGCTTTCTCAGGCGTTCAACATCAACAATAATATATCCCGCTGTAACATCATTACTCATTTTATGATTCATTAATCGTTTTAACGCATAAGCAGGAATATCCAGGCTTTCAGCTATGGTAATAAATGTACGTCTTAAATCATGAACAGTAAAATGTACGCCTGATGCTTTAGTAACATGCGCCATTAGTTTGCGTGGTTCGATGATGTGACCTGCTGCTCCTGTTCCGGGGAATACATAATCATTCGTTTGTTTCTTTTTACGGTTCAAGAGTAAATTGTAGAGAAAATCAGAAAGGGGTAGGGTGTGGGTCTCATTATTTTTTGTCTTAACCAGCGTCAATGCCTTGGCAGTTAAATCCACGTCTGGCCATTTTAATGTCGCCGCTTCTTGTCGGCGTAATCCAGTAAGTAAAATCAGTAATAAATAATCTTTGAGCACTTCATTCTGTGTGATTTGGAGTCCTGCATACCAGGCTTCCAACTCATGAGATTTGATATAGGATTGACGACGTTCAATGCGATACCAAGCACGTGTTTGAGATAACCGTCTCACCGGGTTTTCAGTGATGAGTGAGTTTCCTTTGGCATCTTCATATTGACCAGCTGCAAAATTGAATAGCGCGCGCAGGATCCTCATGGCTAGATTGGCATAAGCTTCGCCATTTTCTTTTCCTAATTTTTCATGGTACTTGCTGATGCGATCTTTGGTTATAGAAAGAATAGGTTTGTTTTTCCAACTGGTAAATCCTTTGTCCAAAATTTGTTGGTAGTTAATTATGGTTTGGGGTTTCAAGGTTTTTCTTGTTTTAAGATAATCGTTGAAAACATCGTTCAATGTAACATTTGCTATTGTTGATGCTTTCTTGTCAGCTATCGGGTCGCCTCCCATGGCTATTTGCCCAAGTATGACAAGAGCCTTGTTTCTTGCCATTTCCGTAGTCAACTCTGGGTAGTGGCCTAAAGTAATTCGGCAACGCTTCCTATTAATGAATTTTTCCACAAAAAAGGCTTTCGATCCTCCCGATGTAACGCGAATGCCAAAGCCTTTAAGATTGTCGTCATAATAACGTTTCTGTGCTGTTTTGCCTTCTTGCGTTACTTGGGGTAGGGGCAAACCATCAACATTTGATTTATTTATTTTCATAAAACAGGTTCTACGTTTGAGTTTAATGTGTCGCAACTGTGTCGCAGAGTTGCTTAAAATTTATTAATAGAACTTATAACTTATTAATGCCGTAGCATCAAGTAAATAAAGGAGTGATAAAAGAATTTAAAAGTGTGTCGACTTGGTTAAAAACCGTAATTAGCTAATTCGTAATCAATAGGTCCGCGGTTCGATTCCGCGCAACGGCACCAGTGCTGGTAATGGTTGCAGAGTGTTTTAAGAAATATATCCAAGTGAAAATTTAAAAAACGTTCCTCGAAGGTTCTTGCTAGGCATGTTGTAAGCCCCAAACTAGGTTTTCACTTTTATTGAAGAATAAAATGGATCTTAAAGAATTCATCAAAACTACGCTTGTTGACATAGTTCAAGCCATTGAAGAAGCCAAGTCAGAGCTAAAGACAGATAATATCTGTCCAACCATGGCTCCTGTGATGCTAATAAATCTGGCGTGACGCTTACCAGTGGTGGGATTTATTATCAACGCGCAGAGTTTGATATAGCCGTTACAGCTGAAAACAAAAGAATTACAAAAGAAGGTAAAGTTAAATATCTAGCAAGAGTCAGGTTAAAAGGAAAGAGACCAGAATCCGCTATCTTTGAAAGATTAACAGACGCCCGACGCTGGGCAAGTAGCATTGAATCAGCTATTCACGAGAACCGTCATTTTAAAACAGCAGAATCGAAAAAGAGAACTGTAGCAGAGCTTATCGATAAGTACATTGAAAATGTGCTCCCCCATAAATCAGAATCGATGCAGGCAGCTCAAGCTAACCAACTATCTTGGTGGCGTGAAAAGGCTGGCTATTATGTATTGGTTGATTTTACAGTTCAAGTCATGACTCATTAAGAGATGAGTTAGCAAAAGGGTTAACTAACAGGGGTAAGCAACGCACTACAGACACCGTCAATCGTTATTTAACAGCCTTATCTAATGTTTTAAATACAGCCATTAATGTCTGAGGATGGTTAGAATCAAACCCTCTTCTTAAAATCAAACTTCATTCAGAAAGCCAAGGTCGAGTTAGATACTTAGATGATGATGAACGCAATAAACTGCTTGAAGCATGTCAGCAATCTAGTAACAAAAGCTATACACGATTGTGGTGCTTGCTCTTTCAAGTGGTATGCGCAAAGGAGAGATATTAAATCGTAAGAAACGCGATGTATTTTTAAATGACGGCTTCTTAATTCTTGATAAAACAAAAAACAATGAGCGACGTCGTGTACCCTTTATTGGACATGCACACGATGCTTTAGCAAATCAAATGAAAATACCTCGGCTGGATAGTGAATATATTTTTCCAAGTAAAGACGGAAAGAGCCCAATAAACATTAAGCGTCCTTGGGAAGTTGCTGTAACAAAAGCAGGGATAAAGGATTTTAGATTTCATGATTTACGCCATAGCTGTGCCAGCTCTCTTGCTATGAATGGCGCAACTCAGCGTGATTGATGGCAATTCTGGGGCATAAAACGGTACAGATGACAAAGCGATATTCTCACCTTAGCGATAGAGTAAATATCGGGGGTGGGAAAGAGCGTATTGAAATTAACCTTATAGATGAAAATTTGGGATTGTCTTAATTATGATCAATAGTTCTTATCATAAGTAAATAGTCTGGAGTCTCACTATAATTTGATTCTTCAAAACCGGACTTTTTGTAACAACGAATAGCTTGAATATTATCATGATTTGGATCGACAGCTATCAAACGAAAATGAGACAGAAACTCATTGATAAATTGATTGATAATAACTACACCAAGCCCTCGCCCTCGATTTTCATTGGTAGCAATAAATAGATCAATGCCAGCGATTTGATTTGGGTGACAGCTTTTAAATAAGCAGCTTTCTTTTTGAATACCTTCTGGATAATGTTCTGATAAACAATAATATTGAATAAAGCCAATAGATTTATTGTCCGAATAAATAATAAAGCTGGGTACATTGTCATGGCCTGTAAGTCTTGGAAGATATTTATTTTCAATATCTTTGAGCGACCATGTTTGATTACGCGCATATAGCTGATTGATGGTTGGCTCTTGAAACCATCGATAGAGGAGGTGTAGGTCATCTTTATGTAATGGTTTAAATTCAATCATTTTTCTGGAATCGCTTTTGTAACTTTCTGCATCATTTTGGCTGTAACCTTTTTCTGATTTTCAATTTTACTGACATAGGCTTGAGTAACACTCATGAGCCTGGCTAGCTCTTCTTGTGTAATACCTGCTTGAATGCGAGCTAAGGCAACAGGATTATCAATATAATCAGCCGGATCAAATACCTCATATTCTTGATCTTCCTTTGCCTGTTTTAATTGTTCAGTAATTTGGTGGCGCAGAGCTTGATAGGCAGCGACAGGTAAAAGGACATATTCGACCTTACCATCCATTGATTTAATTGTTTGTAGGTTCATTTATAAGCACCTCCACGGGGTTTAATTTTCTCAATCGAAATAATTTTTACTTCGTTATCTCTATCGAAAATAATTCGCCATTGTCCAACACGTAGGCGAAAATAGGGTTCGCCATGTAATTTTTTTATATCCAAGCTTGCGTTGTCAGGGTCTTGTCCCAACAATACAATCTTTTCAGTAATTCGGGTTCTATCAGGTTGTGGTACACTTTGAAGTGCTTTTTTAGCTTGTTTTTTGATCAGCAACGTGTACGACAATATAAAACCTTGTTATTATTCTTAATAGTTATTATAGGTTATATTTGGTTATAATTCTAGTGGTAATGTGCGGACAGAATTTAGTGGCATTCTAGTGGCACGAGATGGCAAGAAATCATGTTTTATGGCAACAAATGGTAATCATTGCTTTGATCTAATTTATTGATTTTATTATCGTTATTTGTCGTATATCATTGCCATTTAGCGCGATCAAGGATTCGTAATCAATAGGTCCGCAGTTCGATTCCGCGCAACGGCATTTTAAAAAAATTAATAATCAATAAGATACATTAAAAATGGGTTATAGCGGTCTCAGACAGCTAAACAGGCTTAAATACCATCCAATATAAATTCATGAATGGGAGTAGGGTGGCAATAATTCCGAATACAATCCAAATTATCTCATAGGTCCAATACTTCTCAGGAATGGTTGTATGGTTTTTAAACTTATTAGCTATACGATGTAATATGATCTGAGTAGGTATTAATACGATTATCCAGATCAAGCCTGACGCGATAAATAGACTCAACCCCCATGCCATCCATTTTATGCTCCAGTAGTTACCATAAGCTTTGGCCATAAGGATTCCTGTGAATGCTATAATGAGAACACCAATAGCAGTAAAGGAAATGTCAGTATATGTGACTAATCTCTGTGAAAACGAGATGATTCTCCAGTCTCTCGATAAATCCGCAAATGTTTTCCAGAATGCAGTGACGATTATATTTCCAAGAAATAATATTACACCGAAAATATGAAGAGATTTTAATAATAAATAATGTTGCGCTACTATCATTCCCATTCTCCAGGCATCCAAGAACCATGTAATCCATTTGGGATTCTGCGAGGTAATTTGATACGTGCAAGTGGTTCATTTTTAAAGTTTATTGCATCTAAAATAATAAATTCACTTTGGTCTGTTGTGCTATTGAATGCGAATAGCATTAGATAACCATCATCTTCTGATTTATGTATTCCTGAAGGTGCAAAAACGGCCTCACCAATTTCAGCATATGGGCCAAATTCATGAACTTGCGTTTGTTGTGTTTTTAGATCGTATTTAACTAAAGCATTCATGGCTCGCTTATTATGGATATCGATTGTTCTTGTTGGTGTGTATATAAATTGATGTTGCAAGGTATTGCGATCCTCTCTAATTCGAGGAAACTCTACTGGTCTATCATCGAGCGGAATATGGCTAGTTGTCCCTGAGTTGAGGTTAATGATCGTACGGTATAAAGAGGGAGGTACTTTATCAGCATTATTTGTCTCACTTAACATAACCAATTTTTCATGCCGGACATAATCTATATCAATTTGATTTTCATGTTCGTAGGCATTAGCAAAATGAAAAACAAAAAAGGGCTCTGTTTCTAACCATCGCATTTTTCCATCTTTGCGCGACATTATTCCAATACGAAGTCCTAGTTCTGGCTTCCAACTTAAAACGGCTCCTCCAGACATAATCTGGTCTAGGTCAAATATAACTGGGGAGTCAAAAACGATGACGTAATTTTCTGTTAAAACAAAATCATGGATCATTGAGCAATGGGTTTTTTCAATATCCCATTTTTGGATAGCTGTACCTTTTTTATCAAAACGATAAATAGTTAAATAAGGTGGAGTTAGTGAATAATTTATAAACCATAAATCGCCGTTGAGTGGATCAAAGCGAGTATGTGCACATACTTCGATAGGCTGTTTCGCATTGTAAGGATTCCATTCACCCAACGTCTTTAATTGAGAGGTCATTTTATAAGCGGTAGCCCCCTCGCTTAGTGCTAAATAATATTCCCCATGACGGATTATGTGTATAAAAGCCCCATTTTTCACTGCAATAGGTTCATCTTCTGGATCTGCCCACTGCGGGTCCATAGGCATCAATTTTAATAGGCCCCCATAAAGTGATTTACCAGCCTTTTTCTCTTTTAATAATCCTTTAGTTTGAACATATTGATTGCGATAATTTGCTTTTCCATTGTCTAGGTATATTGCGTGAATCATACCGTCACCATCATAGGGGTAGGTATATGAAATAGGCGGAAAAGCAGGATTAGGACCGTTACGCATGTATATACCATGCAATTCTTTTGGAATTTCACCAACTACTGTTAACTCTTTAATTTCTAACTCATCTTGAACAGGCGCATAGTTTCCAGAAAGATAAGGATTAATCTGATGATTTTTCATGGATGAACTCTCGTGTATGTTTTTGTTTGTTTCAATTCAGGAGCCTATTCTGACTCAAGAATCTTTAAAGTTTCTTGGCACCATGCTAGTTCCGCTTTTGATGATTTAATTCCACAATCTAATGTAATAAGCCAATACTTTAAATGCGGTGAATTTTTATGTTCAGAAACTATTTCTTCCCGTAATTTTTTATAAGACTCCATCTCAGCTTCAATTTCTTTTTGGCGATGTACAACATGGTGAATATTATCTCGTTTATCAATATTTCCCCCAAAGAAAAGCTTTAATAAAAGTTCATTTCTTACTAATGCAGATTGTGGTTCTTTCTTAAGCCAATAAATTAATTCTTTTTTACCTAATGAAGTGATCGAATATACTTTTTTTGTGCGATTTATTTTTTCCGATTTTTCTTCCTTGCAGGTAGCAAATCCATCTGCAACACATTGAGCAAGAGTAGGGTAAATTTGCCCTTCACTTTCAGACCAAAAATAATTAGTGCTGGATTGAATCATCTTAATGATTTCATAGCCAGTAAGGTCTTCCAGAGCTAACATACCTAATACTGTATATTTTGTGCGACTACGTTCTTTCATAATAATATCTTTTAGACTATATCTATTAGAGGTAATGATGGTCTAGATTAATTATTTTGTCAAGCAAAGTGTGCATCTCAGAACCATGGACGTTTAGCCATAGACTTAAGTTACGTTTTAAAAAGGTTCTAAGGTATTGCGATTTTACTTCAGCATGCGTCAACAGTTTTTTGTAGCTGCAAGCAATGGATGCGGTGGGAGTTGTGAGGGCTGACTATCAAATGAGGGGAAAGAAACATTCCGATTAAACTTTATAAAAAAGCATTATTCCAATATTCGCAACAGCGATTGATTAAACATATTTTCTAGGCGATGGACATTAAAAATAACTTTTTGGCTATTTGCGGTTGTCATAGAATGTTTACGCATAAATACAACGACGTAAAACAGGCGATAAAATTCAAGACGTAATTTTGCTTTTTTATCCAATTTCAAAGCTTCAGCCCAGTAATCAGTGTATAAAGTGTCATGTCCATCATTTTCTAAAGCTGAATAGGTGAGGCCCAAAACAAATAAGGGGTCCCCAAAACAAACTTCATCCACATCAACAATACCTGAAATTTTTCCTTTATAAACAAGTACATTTCTCTCGCTGGCATCCCACAAAAATGGTGTGGCTTTAATAGCAAGAAAATCTTCTTTCATATCAGTGGCAATAGAAATAGCTTTTGATATCTTAGTTGCATCAAAAATATTGGTTTTATTTATAATATCCCAAAATAAATGTAATCGCTGTATCAAAAAGTCATACCATGATTTAAATTCTGGTATATCTTCATAGCTGCTAGTTATGCCAAAGCCTAAACCTTCAGGTAGTGCCTTTGTGCTACTCTGTATTGTTACCATTTCCTCAGCTAAGTTTTTCTTGTCTGAATTGGTTAAGTTTGAATATACATTGCATAAATCATCGCCAGGCAAGCGCATCATGAGCAAAGCAGGAAATTGAGAATATTTTCCATATAAATCTGATCTGATAAATTTAGCTAGAGGGACACCTAAAGGAATTAATTTTGCTTGCCAGTAGAGTGCTGAAATAAAATAGTTTCTATTGGTTTCCTTAGTCATTCGCAGGACATATTCTGCGTTTGAAGTCTTAACAGCAAAAACAAAATGTTGATCTCCGGTTGCCAATCTACTCGAAAATAACACTTTTTCATTCGTCATTGATGCGACTACACTAGCCGCTATATTCTCACTGGGTAAGATTAAGGAGGTACTCATATAATTAACCTATATACCTTCTAAACGCCCAATTTTTGGCTTGTAAGTAGCTGGTATAATGCCAAAATAGGGTTATATTGGCTAGTGCTTTGTAATTGCGTAGTTTTACGTATTGATACATATTTTTATCTGATTGTATAATTATTGAATATCGATGGTTAGGAGAAAATAGAATGACGCAAGCTCAACGAGTTTTTATTGTGGGACATCATGGCGCTGGCAAAGGATTGCTTGCAAAAACAGTAGCACAATCATTAGGCTGGCAATTTGTCGATGCAGATTTAGGACTCGAGTCTCATGTAGGACGGCACTTACATGAGATACTAGGTGAGCAAGGCCAAATTGCTTTCTATAATTGTCAATTCGATATATTAACTTCACTTTGCACTCAAGAGCGCATTGTTGTAACAACCGACTCTAGCGTAGCCTGTGCTGAAAAAAACCGCCAATTGTTAAAAAATGAAATGACTGTTTGGTTAGACGTAACTACACCTATTCAAATTGAACGCAGTTTACGTAATCCTGCAAATTTATTGCCTACACCAAGCTTGGAGGATTTTTTTGATCAATTACATGAGGAGCGAGATAGTTTATACAAGGAAGTAGCCAAACTGACTGTTCAGGGTGATGATGGAAAATTAGAAGAGCACACAAATTATATTGTTAAGACTATTTTTGGAACTGAAATGCCTTTGACAGCCGTAAAACCAATACTTGAGGAAAAAGACTTTATTTTATTTCATAGGCAATTCCATACCCCCGTACATTTATCTGAACAACAAGCTCTACATCTTAAGCTGTTGGCACAAGGAAAAGCAGCAAAAGAAATTGCCCGTGAAATAGATGTTTCCTATCGAACAGTGGAAGGGACTATTGCTAAACTGATGGAATCTTTAGGATGTACTTCCAGTAAGGAGTTAATTGCTCTTTATCATGAGAAGCCTTAAGTGGCAATGGTTGGAGAGTATTAACAATGAACTTTCCTATCTGAGGTTAATGTGGGTATTCATCTATCTCGTGGTGGCAATAGTACTCCAAACCATATTCTATGACTGCTAATAGCAGCAGGTCCTCTAATCTGAACTAAACTTTTATTAATAATAATTATTTTTACCAGTTTGAAAAGGCATTAGGGATAGGGACTTTATGAAAAAAATTACTCCAGAATTAACGTATGACAATATTTTTGAGCAAACACCCAGCGCGATTTTTGTTTGCGATTCGAAGGGTCAATTTATTTTAACAAACAATATCTTCTGCAAGATGTTTGGATATCAACAAAATGAAATTTACAAGTTGAATATCAAAGATATCTATGCAATAGAAAATTTAGATCCTTATATGCATCAAACTGTAAAATTTGGTGAAGGAAAAATTACTGTTTACCATCGCGCCTTACAAGGAAAAAATAAAAATGTCTTTTATGGGCAAGTCACTCTAATTAATATAGGAAATAATCTAACTCAAGGTTTTATAACTACTGCCTCCGTAGATAAAAATATATTAGATAAACTGATCGAAAGTGAACAGCGGTTTAAACAAATTACTGACCATATTCGTGACGTTTTCTTTTTGTTTGACTTGGGCAGCAAAAAATTTATTTATGTAAGTCCAGGTTATATAAAAATTTCTGAGAGAAGTGTTGATAGTCTTTATGCCGACACAAATTCTTGGATGGAAAGAATCCACCCCGAGGACCAAGAACATATACAACAACAGTTTCGTCAACATTTTAAAACCGGCACGTTTGAAGAAACTTTCCGTGTTATCAAGAAAAATGGAAAGATAATCTGGCTCCATGCGCGCGCTTATCCTGTGCGTGACGCACAGAATAAACTATACCGCAGTACAGGATTTGTTGAGGATATTACAGCGCAGATAGCTAGAGTACAGGATAAATTGGCTTATGCCGAGAAGCTAGATAAAAGTTTTAGTGAGATGCTAGCTGCATTTTCTATCGCAATGGAACAAAGAGACCCTTACACCGTAGGGCATCAAAAAAACGTAGCTTATTTGTCGGTTGCCATCGCTCGCGAGTTAGGTCTTTCAGAAGAAGAAATCAGGTGCTTAGAATCCGCAGCATTGACGCATGATATTGGAAAAATTGGCATTCCCAGCGAAATTCTTAACAAACCGAGCAGTTTAACTCCTCTAGAGTATGAAATGATAAAAACCCATGCCCAGGCGGGTTACGATATATTAAAACCAGTTCATTTTCCTGGCCCTGTTGCTGATATTGTTTTGGAACATCATGAAAGATTAAACGGCAGTGGTTACCCCAGAGGACTTAAAGGTAAACAAATAAAATTGGAAACTAGAATTTTATCGGTGGCTGACGTGGTTGATGCAATGACATCACTCAGACCTTATCGAGCCTCACTGGGCCTAGAGGCAGCATTGGCTGAAATCTCCAAGGGGCGTGATACTCTTTTTGATGGACATGTAATTGATGTTTGTATAAAACTTTTTAAGGATAAAAAGGTACCTTTATATAATAAAGAAAGCCATTGAAGTTTCACTGCCAATTAGAGAAGATATGATTGCAACAATTCTGCCGTTGCTATTTAAAATTCTTTTCGCGCTTAAAGATTGAAAGATTGTGTTTTGCGCAAGTTCAATTGTTAATTACTGGTTTTTATCAAAATACTCTCCGATACTTAAAATAGATTCTTTTATTAATCTGATTATTTATGCCGGATGAAATTGATGGAAAAAATACCCTTTAAATCTGTTCTTGATCAGACTGATGATGTTGTCATTATCACTGGAGTAGAGCCTATTGATGACCCATTTGGTCCAAAAATACTTTATGTAAATCAATCATTTACAAAGATTACCGGTTATAAGCAGGAAGAAGTTTTAGGTAAAACACCACGAATTCTACAAGGAGAAAAAACGGATAAACCCACCCTCCAACGTATTCGGAGCGCTTTGGAAAAAAAAGAAGCTATACATGTAGAATTATTAAATTATACCAAAGATCAAACAGAATATTGGCTTGATTTTACTATTGTCCCTATTAAAGATAGCAAGGGAGATATTAAGTATTTTGCTGCGATTGAACATGATATTACTGAGCGAAAAAAACTGGAAGATGCCCAGGCAATGCTTTCTAGTCTTGTCGAGTTTTCCGGGGAAGCAATTATAGGAAAAAACTTGGAAGGGACCATACAAAGCTGGAATAAAGCGGCCGGAAATCTTTATGGCTACTCTGAAAAGGAAGCCATTGGTGCCAATATAAAAATGTTATTCCCGAAAGGAAGACTGGAAGAATTTCAAAATATCATTCATAAAATCGCCAAAGGTGAACACATTAAGAACTTTGAAACACTCAGAATACATAAAGATGGTCATTCTATCCCGGTTTCTATCACGATAGGTCCAATAAAAAATACGCAAGGAAAGGTGATTGGAGCATCAACAACGGCTCGGGATATTACACAACAAAAAATAATCGAAGAAAAATTAAAACACCTAGCGGAACATGACGTTTTGACAGGATTAATCAATCGTCCACTATTTGAAGATCGCCTGGTACAAGCCCTTGCAGTTGCAAAAAGAATGAAATGTTATATGGCCGTGTGTTTTTTGGATATAGATGGTTTTAAAAATATTAATGATAGTTATGGTCATCATATAGGGGATTTATTATTGTGCGCCGCTGCCAAATGTATGCAAAAATGCATACGTGAGGTGGATACTTTAGCACGATTTGGGGGAGACGAATTTGCATTAATATTATCCTATCTTAAGGAAGAAAATGAAGTTATTAAAATAATGAAAGAATTAATTCGTTTGTTCTCAAAAGGATTTTTGATTGAAAACCATAATCTGAGAGTTACTTTAAGTATTGGTATTTCATTATATCCTAAAGATGGCATGCATGATCTTCTTAAGAAAGCTGATGCCGCGATGTATTACGTGAAAAAACACGGCAAGAATAGTTATAACTTTTGGTCTCCTATAGGTTGTTAAATCGTCTTTGGACAAACATAAAAAAATCAATTCTTGGTGTTTCGTTCACGACTCCAGAAAAATTTGTTCTGACAGTATACACTCTCACGTAGCAGTGATAATGTGTTATAAAATATTAGGTTAACGAGGCCTATAAAATGAAAGCAGTAATTTATCAGGGGCCAGGAAAGAAAGCGTTAGAACAGCGTCCCAAACCCATTATTAAAAACCCTTCTGATGCAGTGATAAAACTAAAAAAAACGACTATTTGTGGAACAGATCTGCATATTTTAAAAGGGGATGTAACCACATGTACTCCTGGTCGTATCTTAGGTCATGAAGGTGTTGGAATTGTAGAGAGCATAGGTTCAGGAGTAACAGAATTTTGCCCTGGAGATAAAGTAATTATTTCCTGCATTACATCTTGTGGAAAATGTGAAGCTTGCCGTAAAGGAATGTATTCTCACTGTATTAAAGGTGGATGGATTTTGGGGAATACAATTGATGGTACGCAAGCCGAATATGTGCTGATTCCTCAGGCTGATACAAGTCTGTATAAAATTCCTGAAGGAGTAGATGAAGAGGTTTTAGTGTTGCTTAGTGATATTTTACCAACTGCTTTTGAATGTGGCGTATTGAACGGCAAAGTACAACCAGGAAGCACAATAGCTATTGTAGGAGCTGGCCCTATTGGCTTGGCCACATTAGTCACAGCTCAATTTTATTCACCTGCTGAAATTATTATTATTGATGTCGATGATAATCGTTTAAGCATCGCAAAACATTTAGGCGCAACTCAGATTATAAATAATAATGATGGTAAAGCAGCAACTAAAGTCATGGAGATAACGAATAACCGTGGTGTAGATACAGCTATAGAGGCTGTGGGTATCCCTGCTACTTTTGTTCTTTGTGAAGATCTTGTAGCGGCTGGTGGTATTATTGCGAATATTGGGGTACATGGAACAAAAGCAGATCTCCATTTGGAACGTTTATGGTCACAAAATATCAGCATTACTACCCGATTAGTAGATACTGTGTCCACGCCAATGCTATTAAAAACCTTGTGTGCTCATAAAATGGATCCCCAGCAGTTAATCAGTCATCGTTTTAATTTTGAAAACATTCTTGAAGCTTACGATACTTTTGAACAAGCAGAAAAGACAAAAGCACTTAAGGTTATTATTGATGTTTCTTAGGGAAGCTAAATACAATTGTTGAATCATAATTTCCATTATTGCTATAATTTAGAAAAAGCAAGGAGCTGATTATGCAAAATCCGGAGCTAATAAAACGTTATAAAATAGATGTAATAGATGCTCTATATAATCGCAGAGCTGTACGTAATTATTTGCCCAAAGAAGTTGATTCTGAAATTATCAATCAGCTCCTTGATGCGGCTACACATGCTCCTTCAGCACTTCATGAAGAATCCAGAGGATTTGTAGTGATTCAAAATAAGATTTTATTAAATCGTATTTCAGAAAGCGCTAAATTGTTAACCTTGAATAATAAAAAGAAAAACATAGACTTGCAAGAAGAGCACGTTTTAAAAGTTCTCCAGCAAAAAGAATTTAATGTATTTTATAATGCTCATACTCTGATTGTGATATACAGTCTCTTTAAAGGAAATTTTGTTGGTGCTGACTGCTGGTTAGCTGCTGAAAATTTAATGCTTGCTGCCCTTACTTATGGTCTTGCTTCTTGTGTTATTGGTTTTGCAGTTCCAGCGCTGAATTTACCAGAATGGAAAAAAGAGTTTGGAATACCTAAAAAAATGACCGCCGTAGTGCCAATTATTCTGGGTTGGCCATCAGAACCTACCTTAGCCACTTCTCATAATCCACCACTAATTCTAAACTGGAAAACTTAAGCTGTCGTGTTAGTTTAATTTTAATTATATGGGAAATTATATTGAGGCTATCATAAGAGGATTTTAGGTAAATGTCTTAAAGAAATGTGAATCTATTCTCAATATACAAAGGAAAAAAGCCTTTACTTTCTAATTATATCAACGGGACTGTTCCAATTACCGCTGAGCTATGAAAATCCTAAAATAAAAAAAGCGCCTAGAGTGGTAGCGATAGTCAATACCACGATGATCGGTGATACTTGTTCTTTAAGATGAAAAAGGGAAAGAAGAAGGACGAAAATTATCGATGTGGAACGCAAAGCCAGGACAATGGGAGTTGCTGCATGATTAAAAGCCCAAATCGCCACCCCATAGCCAAATCCAGCTAATAAACCGGCGAAAAAATAATTGTTACTTTCAACAGCCATTGTACGCATTGAGATTGGATGTAAGCATAACATGGGTATAAATAAGATTAAGGCTTTGATAAAAAACAACCAGCTAATATAAGTCAACGGCTTGGTTGCAGTATGAATACCGAAAGTATCAATAAGCGAATAGGAAAAGATAAAGCAACTACATGCAAAGGCATAAACCATGCCTTTGACGCTTAGGTGCTCATTATTTCGTTTTCCTATAAAAGCAAAGCATATAATGCCAAAAGAGAGAAGTAATACTCCAAACTCCTTATAGAAGGATAAAGGAGTCGCTAAAAAAAAATGCCAAAAGAAGAGTGACAACAGAGTTGCTGTGCCCACGGCTAAAGGATAAACTCGGCTCACTAATCCATGCTTGTAAGCAGTGCTAAGAAAAACTATATAGCCCGTTTGTACAAAGGCACTCGCCAAAATATAGTATAAATTAATTAAAGAAGGCATTGGATTCAAGAACATTAAAGGCAAAGAGACTAAAAATTGGGGAATGACCATCAAGGTCACAAAAACCAATCCGTTGTCTGATTTTTTAACATTAATATTCCAAATAGCGCTGCCAAAGGCAGCAACCAAAACCATAAACAGGGTAATTGACTGGATATCCATGCCGTTACTTTAATTCCAAAAGGTAGTATTCAGCATACATTGGCTCCATTGATTAATGGAAGTGGAAGTTTAATAAAGATAGAGAATTTATTGGCTCTGTACCTGCCTATCTAATTTTTTCATATTTGAGTACGGAGCAAGTAGGTTATCTATTTCACCATGAATGGACTAGGCAAAAGCCTACAATTCTAGTGGATGCTTTAATTTTATAGGCTTGTGGATAAAGAGGGAGTCTCTCATACCTAAAAGCAGATCTTAAAAACAGCTTTTAAGTCATTACGAAGCGCAAGCCAAAGCGCTAGGCATTAATAAATTGCATGGTCTAAGACACATACCTATTTATTTAACCTATATTCAGCACAAGGATTCAGCTTTACCGTATTAATACGGTAAAAATAATGACAAAAGCCTAATATAATAAATCTGAATTTTAATCTCTTTGGTGTTGAAAATGAAAAAAATACATAACTTAACCTTTTTAGAAGCTAAGGAAGAAATCAGTTACTCTGACATTAACGGTCTCGCTGAAAGCGTGGGGTGGGGTAACCATTTCTATCCAAGTGAAGAGCAGTGGAAAGCTACCCTCGCCTCATCTTCCTATATCGCTTATGTTAAAGCATTAGACCAGTTAATCTGCTTTGGGCGTATCTTAGAGGATGGTCAAATGTGCATGTTTTACGATATTTGTGTACATCCTGATTACCAAAGGCAATATATCGGTAGCTCCTTGATGAAACATTTAATAAGTAAAATTAAAGATAAAAGTTTAGTTTCTATAGGTTTATTTGTATGGCAAGGCAACTCAAAGGCGACGGAATTTTATCGCAAATTTGGTTTTGAAACCTCAACAGCTATGGAATTAAAAAAATACATGAGGAATGTTTAAGAGATGACTAACATTTTTCCAATCATCAATAACCTGCATGATTTATCTCAAGAAGTAATTTATCAATTTATAGTGGTTGGATTTTGTTATGTCAGACTGCCAGAAATTGGCTCTATTGGGATTATTTAGAGCATAAAAGCGTAAGTTGACTCTCACTACCCCAAGAGTGGAGTAATTTAATGCCTTTTCCTCCCAATTGTGTATTGAAGAATTTAAAAACAAAAGCCCACATAATTTTTTGGTTTAACCTCGAATGCCCCAACTACGTATAGGAAAATAGAAGCTAAGAGTGCTGAATTTACCTGTACTATAATTAAATAGAGTTGCCGAAATGAGCTTTTAAGGAAATATTATGAATGCTATTGAGTTTCTTCTTAAAGAACATAATAAAGTTGAAAAACAACTTATAGAAATTTGTGATAAATCTCATCGCGAAAAAACAAAGAAAAAGATGTTCGATGCCCTGAGCCAAGACTTGATACGCCATGAAATTATGGAAGAGAAGCTATGGTATCCCCATTTCAAAAATAACAAAAAAATTGATGACACAATAAAACATTTGATGTCTCAAGAACATTTTGCTGAGATTGCAATAAAAAAATTTGAAAAAGTTAAAACGGAAAGTGAATGGAATAAAAAATTTTTAAAATTCAAAAAAAATGTAATGCATCATGCCTCTGAAGAAGAACTGAAATTATTTCCCACAGTAGAAAAGATTTTAACTGAAGAAGAATTATTAGCGATTGGCAAAGAAATGCAGAAATTTAAAAATGAGTATGATTCTCATTAACCTTGGCAAGCAGCCTTGAGGGGCTCAGCTTGATGAAGGAAGACTGCATTAGAAGCATTGAATTATATTCAGGCTCTTATCTTGGCTGCCGCAGGTTTGTAATAAACAATAAATGGGGTATACCTTCCTTCATTTTTTTGGTTACCACTTAATGAATAAAAAATAATCAAACTGGATTTATTTAATAATCCCTTAAGAACTTTTTTTTATAATAAAAACCTGATTTGAATATTTCATTAGGTTTTAACTATGCAAGATAAACGTGATGGCAGTTTACTGCCTGAGGTTCAGGAGTGGGAAGACAAACTCAAATATATTATAGCTCAATGTGATCTAATGGCGCAGAGAGGTAAAGTTTCAAAAGAAAAAGAACAGAAACTGAAGAGGGTAGATTTCCAAGGCATTGTTAGAGAAAAGGTTTCTGAATTAGAAACTAATTTAGGTCAAGCAAAACAAGAAGTAAAAGACAGGATATGGGAAGTAGTCGAAGATAAAATGGTAGAAAAGGTGCAAGATATCGTTGTAGGAAGGATAACTGATACACTTTTTTCTCCCATTGAAGAGTTCACAGGGGTTTTAGATGGAAGGATCAAGGCCACTCAAAATGGTTTAGAAACCTTGACATCAATATTAGATACACAAGATAAAGGTATTTTTGAACGAACTATGGAAAATACCACGAAGTTTATTTATGGACAAAAAAGGTCTGTGGTACAAATGTATGAGCAACTTAGGGAAACAGGTTCTATTAGGACAAATTTTCAGCAATTGAAGACGAGCATACCCGAAGCAAAAGAAAATGCTCACTCTTTCCTTAGTCATCCTAGTCAGGAAAAGTTAGATAGTACCTTAACCTCTGTTAATAATACAGCAAGCTTTTTTGTACGTTATTTAGACGATAAATCTGAAGAAACCTTGGATGTTTTGGAGGAGGGGGAGAGAACGTTTGAAAAAAGCATAGAGAAGAGTGGGGGCGTTATCAAATATTCCCAGAGCCTTGTAGAAAAGGCTGATAGAGCTTTAGAGAGAGAAGCTCACAAGATAGAGCGATTAGATAACTTATATTGCTTTTATCAAAATGTGAAGGAGCAAGTACGCGCCGCGTTTACATGCGTATCAGCAGAGGATGATGAGCTAGAAGTTGTTCCTTCCAGTCAATAAAAATGAAATCATGGAAGAGTGTGATGAATTCATCCCTTACAGCATTTAAAGCTAGCCTTGATATGAGCATCTCCATCAAGGCTGCTGTCACTTAGTTAAGCAAAATCTTTCTTCGCTATAATCAAATAAAGTCAAAACCATCACGTTGGTCGTATAGAATAATGTCTAGTAACATCGACAGGTAGGATAAATTCTTCATGCCTAAATCGATTTAAAGCAATTTCTGTCTAATTGAATGACTCCATTGTTGGCCAGATTGCAACAAGCGATTATTCTTAAGCTAGCAGCTGTGGATCTGAGCAAATATAATTCTTACGAGCCATTTTTAGCTGATATCAACAGTGACCATATTATCGTCAATACGTACAGGATAGATCTTTAAGTTTTTAGGTTTGCTAATCTTTCCCAGAACTGTACCAACTGCTGGTGGCCAAGGTGACCAACTTTCGGGCTTGCCTGTTTCAAGATTAAAGGCGCTTTTGTGAAAAGGGCATACAATAGTGTTTTCATCTGTAATCGCGCCTTTGCTCAAAGGTAGTTTGAAATGTGGGCATTGGGAGGCAATGGCATGGACCGAGTTATTATTCCAGATCAATAAAATTTTATGGCCATCGATATTTTCGCAGTGACGTCCTTTTTGTTGGAGTTGACTTAGCGTAATGGTTTGTTTCCAAGACATAATAATTATTCCTTCAGTTTTTTTAGTATTACTCAGGACTTGAGATTTACTATCGGCTATACAATAGTTTTTAACTAGATTTAATACAAGAGGTTTAAAGTAACCTTTAATAGGAGACGTCTCTATCAAGGCTACTCGCTTGCTATTCTTTAAGTGTCAGGGTAGTACATCCTTGACTAGGTTTCTACTAACCAACTCCTTCGATGACGCTTGAGTTTATCTATAACTTTATCGAAACCTATATTTGTCCGCAATATCAATATCGTATTGTCGATCCTGAGGTAAGCAATCTCTCAGCAATTCGCTGCCTAGCATCAGCACAGATCGCTTCGAGCGCAATGATAGATGAGGTTTGAATTCCAAACATACGAGTAAATCTATCTTGTCCTGTAGCAAGTATTTTATATTCATCTGTTAGATCATCATCTACAGTTTTTTTAAAGGCCTCAATTCTTTGCTCAAGTTCCTGAGAGTCATTAATTTTGCTTAATGATTCTTTAAAATCGCAAAGTATGGCAGTTTTTAGTGCATCGCCTCTCAGCTTTTGATACTTAAGATCCATATCAAGAGACGCTTTTGCTTCATGGCTATGCTCCCGAGATATTGAAGGCGTGGCAAAATCATAATGCAAGCCTTGGAACTGTTTAAATAAAGTTAAATGCTTTCTAAACAGTTGAGATAAATAACTAAATAATTCATTTGCTTTTAAAGCGGTACGGGCCAGATTTTGTCTGTCTTCCGTTTCATTTATGTCTATTCTATCTTTGCCGTGTCTAGTCTCAAAATATACCAGCTGCATATTGATTTGGGGTGTTATCCATTCCGCTATATCACTCTTAGTTCCGCTGTCAATAATTTGATGAGTAGCCATATAAGAGGCTAGTTGCTTGCAGAGTTCGTTTATTTGGGATTTTGAATAATTTTTAGGAACATAAAGGGTAAACTGATCGCCGTTTTTGATTCTTTCAACAGCTTCCACCATTTTAAATGCAGCGATGGTACCTAATTCCCTATGTTCTTTAATAAGATCTCTTATTTTATCGTTATGAATCTTATAATCTTCATAACTTAGGGAAATATGAATGATGATGTTGCTCAGTTCTAAATCTTCAGGAGGAGGCACTTGCTCCTGGATTTTTTGCGCTCTTTCTTCATTAAAAGATCCCGATGAGCTACAGAGTGGACTATGAATTTGCATACCCAAAAAACGACATAACTCCTGCTCACGAACTAAGTTCCAGTTTATATTATCGCGTTCTTTTGGGGGTATTTCTTGCTTTATTGCCTCGATTAGCTCCTCATTGGCTAGCTGCCAACTTAGTTGACCATCCTCTGTTTCATCGAAGGTATTGCGATTTTGTACAAGCTCATGAATCAGTTCTGGAGTTATCTTAATCGCGGGATCTTTATCCTTGGCTTTGCCTTTTTCATGCGCAACGCTTGGTTCTATTTGAGTTGCGTGATAGACATTCTTTAGGGGGTGTTCAGGGAAAAAATAAGTAATGATTGCTGTTTTTGTCCTTCTAACATTTGCTTTTTCAGTTATATGGTCAGTCATTTCATCAATTGATTGAGTGTAGGATAACTCTCCGGTCAATGAATCATAGCTAAAATAAAAACCGTTTCGTTTCGTAAGAGATATCGTATGCCCATCCATTCGAATGGTTATTCCTTGATTATTTTCTAATCGATTAACGACATCTAAAAAATGACCTCGTAAGGAAGATTTTTCTCCTTCGCGGAGGTTGAGCATAGCTAATAACTCTTTTTCGCTAATAGTAGACCAATCAATGGTTTTATCAGCTTCTTTCTCAATAGCTTCTATCGCATCAAAATTAAAAACAAAGAAATCGGTTTCTAGTTGACCTGAGGCATCAAGATAACCCGCCCGATTAGCTAATACCTCTCTAACCTGCTCTAAAGTAACGGCTGCGGTTAATTGCTCTTGTCGGGGTTCAGCAAAAAAATGGGCAAAATAGTGTTGATAGGCAACTTGCTCTAAGAGGCCTTCTCCATCTTTAGCCAGGTTAGGAAAATCTATTTTGTATTTTTTTTGATACTTTTGATGACTGTCTTTTATTTTCGAAGAAAGTTCATCGGGGTTAACTGCCACTAAAATTGCTTCAATCACAGCGACACTAATAGCTGTGCATGCATTAACAGTTTGAGCATTATTAAGCTTCTTTGTAAACATTTGAGAAATTCTCTGCTTCTTAATTGTCACTAAATTGCCTTTTTGTGCGAATAAAGTCCAGAGAATGTTTGGGTTTTTTTAATTCCGAAATGGAATGGCTATGCTAAAGCGGGCAAGGCTCTGCATTTTCTCATTTTTCCGTATCTTGACTTAGGACTTCTATTTTTGATAAATAAATGAGAGGGTGATCTGTTCTATTAGGGATGGTTTGGTAAGTTGCAAATTTAACCTCCTGGGCAAACGCGTCCTTGCGTATGATCCATCTGAGAACAAATCCTTGTTCCGCTCTAAATTTGCAACTTCCCAATATCTATACTTTAGCGAATTTAAATTAGAAACACATTAGGTGATTTGCGCGCTAGACTCCAAGAGATTTCTTATAACCCATAAAGAATAATCTTTTGACAAAAGATTTTTTGATTATTTAAACCGATTATTAATAAAGCAATATGTTGTTATCTTATTAGCAGGGCCACAAAACTTAGAGTTGGTATTATGCAAAATGATCTTCCAACCAACCATTAGTGTAACCCGTTGACTTTATGTTGAAAATTTGGGTTAATTAAGGCCCCATTAATTTTTAAAAGGATTTTATAATGAAACAAAAGTTGTCTCAATTTTGGCAGCCTTTGACGATAGCAACACCTTCTTCATCGGAAGCACACTTTAATACCCAGCTCACAAATGGAGCAATAGTAATAGCAGGGCAGACTGCCCAAAGCTTCGTCGGATCAGTAAATCCTTGGGCTAATATTGGCCCTGCATTTGCACAGGGATTCATATCATTTTTTTCAATTTTTCGTTCTGGTACTCTTCCCTATGAAAAACTGATTCTGCTGTGGCAAACTGGGCTAGCAATTACGGAAGCTGGTTTGTCTATCTATTTAGTGTATGGAGGCGAAGCTTGCGGTGCTGATTTTACCAATGATGTTTGTACTAGCCTCGCTATAATGAAAGTCCTAGGTGATACCACAATAGTCGTATCTGCTACTGTTGCTAAGCTCTTAAATCCAAGTTCAACCTCCTCATCCGCTACTCCGGCAACAGCTAGAGCAACAGCTCAAATCCAAAGTCATGAACATGAGGAGGATGAAGAGAAAGAGGAGGAAGATGAAGATGAAGATGAAGATGAAGATGAAGATGAAGAAAAGGGGACGAGACTTAGAAAGATGTAATATAGAACCTCTGATCCACACCGAGAGACTTTATCCTGGATGGTTCGCTTAGCGACATCCAGGTTTAATGAAATCCCAATTAGTTAAACGCAACGCCAGCAGAAATAGGCTCCTCGTTTAGCAAATTTTCAAATTCACCAACACTGTGCGGTTCCGCCCAAAAATGGAAAAAATTTCTTCTTCTTGTGCAAACTTCTCGAATTTCTTGAATATATCGCTGCCGAGCTTCTTCAGTTAGTTCAGTTTCTTCTTTCAGACGATCGGATATCGATTGAAGTAAATCTGTCTTCCAGTCGCTGTACCGTACTGTTTCGCGTCCATTTTTTTGCTGGCTTATATTATCAGTCAGTTGTTCTATTATTCCTATTAATCGACAGGATGAGGATCGAGCTTTGTGCTTGGCTCTTCTTTGGTTCAATTGTTCTTCCTGAGATAACTTTGCTGCTAAAATTTGATCTTCGTTTTGCGGTGCTGACTCTTTTTTCTGCGTTTTCTTTTTTTTCAATGGCTGAAGTCTTAAGGGTTTATTTTCTGCGAACGTAGGCGTTAAGAAGTTCATCGTTCCAAGATTTGGAGGGGATATAGAAGCACTAGCATCTACCCTAGACGTTAAAAGTGCAACTATCGCTTTATTGCCTGTATGATTTGCAAGCTCAAGTGTACTAAGCATTTTATCACTGCTACTATAAACACCCGATTGAATGATTGCACCATAATCAAGAAGCATTTTTACAAGCGTTATATCTTGCGCTATCACTGCTAGATGTAACGGTGTTCGGCCCCTGTTGTCATAAGTGATATTCGGCTCTGCTCCTGATTCTAGAAGAATAGATACCATATCAAGATCTTTATTTTCGACTGCAATGCTCAGTGGAGTTTTTAAATTTTTACAAGGCAGATTGGGCAAAACATCTTTGTAATCGAGTAATTGCTGTACAACTCCATCTTTTCCTTCTTCTACTGCGATTGCCAGTGGGGTATAACCGTCCTCATCGTATTGATTAATAATATTGCTTAAATCTACCCCACGTGCCTCATCGATTAACAATGCTAAAATGTCGTTTTGCCCATAAGCTGCTGCAAGATGAAAAGGATTTCTTCCCTCATAAATACACTTAACAGATACGCCTTTTTCCAGTAGTTTGATGACAAAATCAATTTTATTTTCTCTAATTGCTAAATGAAGAATAGCAGGGAAAAGATGGTTATATTCACCCCAATTATCAATATGACCTAGAAGCTCTATAACTTTTTCTATGTCTTCTGCCTTAACGGCCATACCTAGCCATGACAAGGTTCTTCTACCACAGTCGATAACTTTAAAATTTGCTGTTTCATAAGTCGATAGACTTGATCTTTGCCTTGTTAAATTTTGACGCCAAATCGCAAGACAGTTCGCAACTTTCTTGGCCTGTTCGGTAGGCGCATAAAAGTGACAAGAAAAAAGAATCTGTGATCCTTGGCGACTGTCGGGTAATGAGTCAATGATATTCTTCCCGATTTGCTGATCATTATAATAGCGAGCTTTACCTCGATTAATATTAGCTAATTCCCATCCCTTATCCGGAGAAAATCGAATATTTATCATATGAGTCTGATCAAAAAAACAGATAGAAACATTATCTTGTGAACTGATCTTTGCTTCCTCCAATGCCTCAGTTAGCGTGCTAAAAAAAGTACTTAATTCTTGAGCGGGAAGCACATGAGCGTAAGAGGCAACTTGTTTAGTTTGTCCTACTAATTCAGGATTGAATAAATACATTATTTCTTGATGAATATCCCGTTTTTTATTGCGTGGGAGTAGAAGCGCCTCCCTGATTGTCTTGGAGGCTTGATGAAGGGAAATTTTATCTATAATATCAACGAGTTCGTGTAACGATTCAACTGAAAGCCCATGAACTGGCTCTGTAAATGGAAAGGGAAGCTCTTGACTTACCCTAGCCCTAAGCCGTCGATAGAAATTGGTTTTATCAGCAATATCAGTTCGATTAATCGGTTTCATTTCACGAAGAAGTTTTGCTTTTGCATTTATGAATGCTTGGCGGCGTTCTTCTAGATAATTCTTAATAACATCAAAAATGGGATCATTTTCGTGTATTGAATTAATTTTTTCTAAGAGAGCGTAGTATAATTTTGAATCGCCATGTTGAAAATTGTAATCGACTTTAGTGTAACTTGCGCCAGTACACAAACCATTTAGCGAACTTCGAAACCGACTTAATAGCCATCTTTGTCCAGAGGGTAACATAATAATCCCAAAAAGATTAACAATTGAGCAAATTATAAGCTAGTACTGCATTTTCTCAAAGATTTTTTTAGAACTATGAAGCTGGAAATGAGTGCAAATATTAACCAATAAGTTTAATATTTAGTTAATATTTAAATGATACTATATATTTATGTGGCAACTTGAGAAAAATATTTACTCCTTAGGTTAAAAATCACTTATATTTTTGTCGGTTGCTACACTATTTTTAAACTATTAGGACCGCCATGTTAACCAATAAGTTGAGAGCGCTTCAATATCTCCAGAGCACATAAGTCCCATCACTGGTGTTAAACGTTCAATAGGCCAATCCCACCAGGCCATTTCAAGCAAATTTTGAATCTCCCTTTCAGTAAAACGCTTACGCACGACTTTGGCCGGATTTCCAACGACAATCGAATAAGGTTCAACGTCTTTGCTAATCACGGCTCGAGAACCAATGATTGCTCCGTGACCTATATGGATGCCTGGCATGATGACAGCTTCTGTACCAATCCAAACATCAGAACCAATAATGGTGTCCCCGGCAGCCTTATAACCATCTTCAGCTCCGGCAAATTCAGGTTCACCCGCATAGAAGAAGGGAAAGGTAGATATCCATTCTATGCGATGCCCTTGATTTCCCGCCATTAAAAAAGCAACTCCGCTGCCGATGGAGCAAAAACTACCAATAATCAGTTTATCAACTTCTGGGGAATCAGGAATGAGATAGCGAGCACAGTCATCAAAACTATGGCCGTGATAATAACCTGAATAATAACTATAAGGGCCTACGATAATATTGGGATTGCTTGTTTGATCTGCGAGTGGAATGCCTTTGAAGGGATTTTCGAAGTAATTTTTAAACATTTTTTTATTCTTATTTCTGATTTACTGAGACGAAATCTAGCAAAATTATAAACTAATCAGAGTCTATTGTAATGAGAAGTCATGCCATAAAGCCAAATTATCTGAAAATAATATAAAATTAATAGAACAGTAACACTCTTTGGCTGGCCTGGACACAGGCAATAATGAAGAACCTCAAACTCTATTTGAACACGATCGCATGCTGATGCGTGCCCACTCTACATTAAACGACATCCGCAAGACACTAACAGTACTGCAAAATCTACCCGTTGAGTCACCCTGTTCTCCAGTACATATTGAAGCCACAGTTAAAAAACAGTTGAATTTATTGAGGTGTATTACAGAGATTATGGCCTATTAGGCTCCGGGCCTGCTCGTTGGTTCATCCCACTCATCAGGCTCTTCTTCCCAGTTGTCTTCAGATTCTTCCCAGTTGTCTTCTTGCTGGTTTATGAGCCATTTTTTATTTGCTTTTAAATTCAATTCAATCCCCATAGACGGGAAAAAAAGATGATTCGATTTATTTGAAAGTGTGCTGGCAAAATGGTCCACTTCTGGAGTGGAAGTATGTTTTATATGAGTAACCAAAGATGGAGCAGGAAGGGAAGCATCTTTTTGTAAGTTTTGGGCTTCTATTTGGCTTTTTTCTATTTCGCTTTGTTCCTCAAGTTTGGGCTCTTTTGTCGCTTGTCCTAATTGTCCAAATTTATTATTACCCATCCCAAATAATATATTAGCATTATCTCTCTGTAGATAAAGAGTATGTCTGTCATTAGCATCAAAATTGGCTACATCTGATGCAACGGTTTGAAATTGATAAAGTATTTCACTTGAAGGGGCAAATTGATTTGCGGAATTGATTCCTGTGGCCTTTAATTCATGTGCCTCCGTCAAAATAAGACTCCCTGAAGCAGTTGCTTTGATTTTGCTTACTTTTTCTTCAACTAATTGAGTCCACTGATCACATGAGGGAATTTCATTACCTAATCCTAATTCACCTGATTGATTAGTACCAAATCCATATACCTTACCTCGTTTGTCAAGAAGAAGTGCATGTTCTTTTCCAACTGAGATATCAGCCACATCTATATCAGCATTGGGGAGAGGAACCCAATCAGGCAATAACCTCATTTCGTCACCGAAAAAGTGAGTTGTCATCCCCTCCGTTACACCTACTCTATGTACTCTCCCAGTTTCATCTAAAATAGCAGTTATAAAATCTGAGGTTGTCATTGCTTTTACATTTTGGATTTTTGACAGTTTTTGCAGGGCTATTGTTGTTTCTTCTTCAGGTTGAAATGCGAGTTGCTGGCTGGAGTTATCTCCCATAATCCATATTGTTTTTTTAGCTAATAGGACTGAATGATTAAAACCAGCGCTGATAGATTCTATTCGATCTATGCCAATAATTTCGGTAGGTAAGGTCCGATTATTTGTATCAATAAACCCTGATTGTTTTTTTTGGTTTGAACCCATCGAAAATACACGTCCCCGTTCCAATAAAATCAGGGTATGGTTTTGCCCACAAGCTATTTGTTTTACCCTTAGCTCACGTAAAAGATAATGATCTGCAAATGCTTTTAAATTTTGGTTAACTTTGCGAAGTTGAACGATTGAACTTATGGGAAGTTTATCAAACATTTCATAATAAATTTCCAAAGAAAATTGCATCAAAGGACTTTCAAAATTATCTTGATTATTATCAATGTCCTCTTTTCTATCCTTAGTTTTCCTTCCCATATTAACCTACACTTTTTAGAAAAATAACTTCCAATTATAATCTAATTTGTAAGTCTAGTTCAACTTATGTTCCTGAGGGCTATTGGGTGTAAATTCACGCTCCTCTGTTTTGTTCAATGTATCGACTATTTTTTCCAGCATAGCGTGGTCTATATTTTTAACCTCTTCTTTTGAGCCGCCAATAGATTCTGGAATGTATGCTTTCCAAAATTTCATTATAGATTCAGTGTTAAGTATAGGTAAAATCGAATCATCTATTGGCATTTTGCCTTTCCAAGTGAAGCCTGTTTCCGTTTTTTCTATTGATCGGGCATGGATAGCAAGAGTAGCTTGTTTTATCGCTGTTTTTGCAGTACAGCTCTCATTCATAACTGCATCAATAAGCGTGTTCATTAAGTCTCTTTTAGTCCCATTTTGTAGGGTGTTCTCAGCATATTTCATTAATTCCGTTAAATATTGAATGGCAATTCGTTGCTGGGGAGTTAATTTTACTTCGGTTTGATTTCTTGAATTGGAGGCTGAAAAAAAACCACCTCTTGAGAGACTACGATTTAGTTCTTGAGCAAGAGAATTTCCTTGTTTGGTCGATACAATGGGTGCTTGATTATCGTAAGAACATTCTAAATTGGTTGTCATACCTGGGTAGGGGTAGTTTGCTGTAGTAAAAATTCCGTAAGTGTTTCTATATCCCATAGCGACAGCCCAAGGATCAACAAATAGACATCCTGACAGGTCGGTTAAGTCGTCAGAATTATGATTAATTAACAGAAATGTGTGTGATCCTAATCCTCCTTTATGACTAACCAATTTAATGTGCATAGGGTTTAATTGTCTTTTTTCAATTGAAGTGAGCAGTTGGTCAGCAGCCAATTGAGCAAAGGTATGACATGCACCTATTTGCATTTTTTTGACTTGAGATGCTGTTTTAGCAATGGATTGTCGATCGTAACTTGATTGTACTCCCATCCCTATTACTTGAGGTCCATGATAAGTTTTTTTGGATTTTTCTATGATATCTTCTTTGAAATCAGGATTGATACAATGATCAAATCTTAAGGCATCCATAGATCCATAATTATCAAGTCCTAATTGAGCCATATGAGCGGTCAATGGAGTATAGATAAAGGTGTTAGAGGGTACTACACGATTAATAGAAGGTAGACGATTGAATACAGGGTCATTAGCAACAAATTGTAAAACTTGTAGTTGATGAGCTGTTAAATTTGGATGGCTATTTATATATTTTTGTGGATTTTCGATAAAAGAAAGAAGTTCACTATCGGTATAAATAATTCCTAAAAATTCTCTGAAATGCTCTACAGAAACATGAGATGGAATTTCGACTTTTTTTGCTAGAAACCTTGCTAGTCTTCTTGCCTTTTGTTCTAGGGTAAGTGAGTCTTTGCTCTCGGTTGAAAGTATCCATGCCTTGTCTTTTTCCAATTCTGCACTCGCCGCGATTTTTATAAAGGTGGAATGGAGTAATTCGGCGTTAAGGCCTGATTTATCTGAAGATGCTGCTTTAATTTTTTTTAAATACATCTCAGCAACTAATTTCTCTTCAAATTTGATTAGCCTATCAAGGTCATTAATAAATTGATCAACACGCGGGATCATTGGCGTTGTCTTTTCTGGAGCTTTTGCTTGCGATTTTTCAACTTTAGCTTTCATATTAAATCTCTTTCATGGGCTGATTATTTCAGTATATAGAAAGAAAATTAAGCAATGATTACCTGTTTATTAAGGAAAAATTAAATGAGTAATAAGCGTGAAATAATTCCATTAAAAATAGAAGCCTATGTTAGCAAATTAACGCATTATTAAAGCGTATATTTGCTAACATTTAAAAGAAGTTAAATAATTACCTGTGAGTCGACGTTGAGCTAGTGGTTTTTTCTGGCGGATTGGCGGTTTTAGAGGGAGAAGTTGAGTTCTCAGTGTCAATTTTTTGGGTAAAAAAGTTCTGCGAATTAGTGAGATGTTTTTTGACTGCTTTAAGAGGCTCGGGGCCCATCGTTTCGCCGACAATTGCTATAACTGAAAAAATACCTCCGGTGAGGCCTGCACGAAGAGGGGCTTGTTTTAATGTGTTGACTAAGAATGTTTTTCCCATTTCCCTTGGGCTCTGGAAGAAGGCTTTCCCTAATTCGCCTAACACTTTAAATGTGCTTTTATTTACTAACAGGTTTTGCTCATTCACTTTTGCTTGGATAACAACATAGTCTTTGAGGACGGCAAAAGGATAAGAGGCAAGTCCTGCCGCGATTCCACTGAGTGCCCCTGCGGTTAAATGTCGCCATTTGCTGTCTTTAAAGGGTACTTTTTTTGCAATTTCATCTTCAAGAATACATAAGGCACCGAAATTGACAAGTCCTGAAGCGTATCTTGGTAGGAGACCATTGGTCATTAGCTGAGGAATATTTTTGTACCACAAAAAGCCTTCGGGTAAAAGTCCATTTACTTTTCTTAAGGTTGAAAGTGTCTCTGAGACTTGTGTAATAACAATATCCCCCCATGCTGCATAAAAAACATAAGGGCCTGGGTTTTGCAAATTGCCTGTTCCTGGTTTTTCTTCATGAAGAGATGATTCTTTTGCTTCGGCTGGTTTACCTGTTTTAGCAGCCGTGACATAAGCTGTTCTAGCTGTAGAGCTGGCTAGGGACGCTATAGTACCCGCATACAGCGCACGGAAAAATCCCAACGTTCCAATAGAAGAATAACTAGGCATGCCCGCGCCGTTAGTTAAATGAATTAGTGCGGTTTTAATAGGACTTTGAACTACTACCACCGCGCAAGCTGTGACTACGGTTGTTGTCAAGGAATTGGCTGCTCTGTAAGCTAATTCGGACAATTTATAATTTGAATCGGAGAAAGTCTGGGGTTGACCCGAGGGTTTTTCTGAAGGTTTTTCAGTTTGACTTACTGATTCATCATTTTTTGTTTTCATAAAATGCTACCATTATGTTAATTCTAGGCGAATATAGTCACCAAATATTAACAAAATATTAACATATCACTATTTTTAAAAAAGCTGTGTAAAATTTGATCCCAAAAGGGTGGGTAGACTTTTTACAAAAATAAGATAGTATGACGAAAGCATAAATTTAAAAGGAATATCTCATGCTTCGAGCTGCTCTCAATCAACTGAAAGAAGTTGGAACTACTGCTGCCGCTACCGCAGGTTCTAGTCTAGTAGCCTACTCTACATATTGCGTAGGCTCGTCATTGTATGAGTTTTTTAAGAGCCCATCTAAAGAAAACTCATCTGCTACAGAGCAAGAGGAAAAAAAAGATAATAACTTGGGATACTAAAGTGCCCCGTTACGAAGAAAAGCACAAGGTGTTTAGCTTAATCACTCTCCTGCCTGCCGACATTCGTGCTTAGCGTTTTCTTCGCAGGCAAGAGAACAATTATTATCTTTTGTTTTTTCACAAACCTTCAGGCACTGACTAACACGCTGTTGAAAGCAAAGTCCTTGATCATATTTCTGACCTTTAATCTCTCCCTGAGTTGGTGGTTCTGCTGCTTGAACGGGAAGAAAAAATAATAGAAGCACGCATAGCGGGATTTTGGTCATGAGTAAATTCCTTATCAATGTTCGCTCTGACTCGTATAGTCAAAAGTAAAGACCCCATCTTTATCACTCGGACGCTGAAAGATTTGGGGGTGTTTTAAAGTATGTAAAACATCATAATAACCCGCTTTCCAATGTTCATTCATGGTTAGACGAGAAAATTCATAATCTTTGGAGTAACTTTCGTATTGTTGGGATCGGTAAACCAATTGAACAATATTATATACTTTATGGTCAGCTATTTGTCTCAGAATTTTAGCTTCCTCAATTTCTTGAAATTCTCGAGGTAATTTTTTGAGAAGTTTAGACAAGATATAACGAGCTTGTTGTAGACGTTTAAATTGAGTCGTTGCGGCGCGAGTTCGACTAGAATATTGAATTTCTTTCTGACGGGTCATGGCTCCCCGTAGATTACGCGGTATTGTACCTCGAGCACTCCATAGGTCAACTTGAAACACTAATGTATCTTGGCGCGTATCCCCATCAACAATCCACTGCAGAGGGGTATTGGAAATCAATCCGCCATCCCAGTAAAATTCTCCATCAATTTCGGTTGCAGCAAATCCCGGCGGTAAGGAGCCGCTTGCCATGACATGTTCGGGGCGAATGATATCTTTATAATTGTCAAAATAAACAAAATTCCCTGAGCAGATGTTAACGGCCCCTACACTGAATCGAGTTCCTTCTTGATTAATGCGGTCAAAGTCAATAAAGCGCTCAAGAGTTGTTTTAAGCGCTTTAGTATCGTAAAAACTGGTGGCCTCAATGGTTCCATCGGGTTGGAAGAAGGGAGTAGGGACACGCGGAGCAAAAAAATCAGTAGTCCCATTCATTAGCGTATAGATTGCACTCATATTATTAAAGAAGCCCCGAGCCAAATCACCTCTAGGAGTTAGTTGCGACGAAAGGGTAGTCCAGTCAAGTAAGGGGTTAGCTGTAATGGATTCCCAAAAACCTTTTAGCTTGTCAGCTCGTTCTTTTGGTGGATTGCCAGCGATAATTGCTGCATTGATGGCACCAATTGAGATTCCAGCAACCCAATCGGGATGCAATTCAGCCTCTGCAAGCGCTTCATAGACCCCTCCTTGATAAGAGCCAAGTGCACCACCTCCTTGTAGTACAAGAGCAATACATTCAAAAGGAGGACGATTTTTTCCTGTGAATGTTTGTTTTTTACGCGGCGAAGATTTAGGCTTCTTATCCTTCATTTTGGATTCTCCCTTTCCAGTAAATATAAGTATAAACCGCTTGTTTTAAAACTGAAATAAATCTAAGGGAACCTAGCTCTGCCGTATTAATGGATTTTGGCGATAAAATTGCGACAATAATGTAAAGACTTCAGGATAATATTCATTGAGAATAAATGGGTTTTTAAAAAACAATTCACTGAAAACCGCAAAAAATTCACTCGGAGAGGTAGCAGCATAAGCATCAATAGGAGTAGGAAAATTCTGTTCTAGTCGCATTTCTAAATCGAGGTAGGCTTGATTGAACACCTCAGACCATCGCTTTGCCGACATTTCTTTGTGCAGAGGCGGAAAGCCGTTGGCACTACCATTTAACATGTCCAATTTATGTGCAAACTCATGAATTACGACATTACGCCCGCCATTTTCTTCTTGAGACAGACAAACTTCGTCCCAGGAGAGAATGACTGGTCCTCGCTGCCACGATTCTCCACTGAGGTTTGCTCGGCTTAAATGGACTATTCCGTATTCGTCAATTTCTTTTTGAGTATAGGAAAAATCACCGGGGTAAACAATGACAGATACCCAGCCTGCATACCAATCTAAGTCAAGATTCAGAATAAGGAGACAGGCTTGTAAGGCAATATTCAACCGTAGGCCGGTTGTTATTTCTAATTCACCGATTCCCTCAATCGATTTGTAATGGAGAAATAAGGTAGCTAGGCGTCTAAGTTTTTCTATTTCCTCGGTATTTAAGCGTTGCAGAATGGTCAAAGACTGAATAGCATCTCGCCACTCAGTCTTTGAAATTACTGAGTTCTGCACGATTCGGTTACGGTGCCATTCTTTTAGCCAGTGAAACATGACGCTTCCTGCATGGTATTCAATTTATTTTCCGATAAACAGAAAGTCTATATTAAAAATGGCGTTGTTGTAAAAATCCTAAGTTATCTAGTTTAATTCGTTCTCATCGACCTCGTTTGGCGGTTTTAGTCTAAGCGCTTTGTTTGAATTTAGATCTATTGTATAGTCGAAATAAAAAAGGGATTTTTCAAAAGATGAAAGAAATCATTCAACAAACGACTTGGTCTTTAAACCAGGAAACCAGCGACAAGGTCGGCTCCCTAGGAATGGCTAAATTTACTGAAACAGTATTTATTTATGGAGAAAAGGAGGGAGAAACGATAAGTTATTCTGTTAGTCAGCAGTCCGCCTGGGCGCAAGAATTTCTAGCCAATTTATTTATCGGCAATATCTATTCACTCTATGGCCATTACGACAATCGTCTAGAGTATTCTAAGTATGATTTAATTATTGATTTGTCTGAATTTAGTGAATCGCATCCGTTTATTGAGCGTGCCAAGAATCATCACACTATTCCTGTAGAGGATAGTGGTAGAAATTTTTCACAAATTTTAGCCCATATTCATGCAGAAAAACTCTTTGAAAAGATAACTAAGGCGAGAAAAGACAATAAAAAAGTTTTAATTAACTGTCAAATGGGAATGTCGAGAAGTGCGACAGTAGCCATTCTATACATGATGGAAACTTATGGGGTAAGCCTAGTCCAAGCCTATCATCACTTGCAAAAAACCCGGCCCATCGTTGAGCCTAATCCTGGTTATTTTTCCGCACTCTATTATCATCAGATGACATTAATCGTTGAAGCAGCTCCCTGGGCTGCCGCAGAAACTTGGCTTAATGAATTTTTTATGAATCAAGATGAGGTAAATATCACTGGAGAGGGGGAGCAAGTTATCCTCACGCTAAAGAGAGATATGAATGATTTTGGAAGCGTTTTTATTGATTTTGTTTCTTTTTTAGAAATGTTGCACATCCCTTTTAATTTGCTAAATTGCGATTCAAGAAGAGGGGATATCCAAATTAGTTTGGAGGATTCCCAGCAAATTACTTATCTTTTAAAAAATAAAACACTTCATAAACTGGATGATACAAACTGTAATCAACTCGCTATGGCTATGGAAGACGCACTCAATAGTTTAGATTCTACGATTGATAATAATGAACAAAAAAGAAGAGAATTAACCAACTTATTGGGCCAGTTCCGTCAATATTATGCGAAAAAACAATGGAACGATGCTTTCGACTGTGTGATTCAGTTTATAAATTATGCTTCTACCCCCGTTTCAGCAAATAAAAATTTTTACAAAACGGAGTTTGGGCAAACTTCGCCTGCCATTGCATTCAACCAATCCCTGGAAAGAGCAGATTTAACCCATTTGGCCACCCTAATAAAAGACAGAATCCAAGCCAACGACGTTATTAGCGCCGCCACGTGTTGAGAATGCCTAACCTTTGCAAATAAGTAGACTAAAAAAGTCCGCGTTCAATATAGTTTTTTGCTAATTGAATAGCTTGATTTTCAGCTTCTTCTTTAGTTTTTGCGATTTCATTTACTGATTTTTTAATGACATAACTGTATTGATTATTATGGAAAACAAAGGCACAAAATCCTCGGTACATTCCATTGCTTTCTAACGCTGAACACTCAAATGCAATTCCATGATAAATTTTCTTCATAGACTTCCCTATCTATGCACTAAAACAATTTTAATATTATAGTTTAAATGAATTAATTTCATTTATAAATTTTTTGTAAATAAACAAACCAAAATTAAATTGGGATTTTTATTAAAAAATTTGAAAGAAGTTAATCGTTAAACTAGTATAATAGCAAGGCTAATATTTAATCGATCTGCCAATGAGTTAGGTTCATAGATAGAGCCATGAATAAGGAGGTGGATATGGGTTATATTTTCGGCTGGTTATTAGGTGTACCTATAAGTATATTATTATTAATTTGGCTAGTATCTCATCTCTAATCCGATTTGATAGACAATATAAGGATATTTATCATGCTAAATGAAACTGTTAATGAAACGCCTAATGTCACGAATTTACATTCTTGTAAACGCTTATCTTGGACTGCAGTTTTTGTTGGTGCCATAGTGGGGGTTGGACTAAGTTTTCTACTAGGACTTTTTGGCGCAGCAATAGGTTTGAGTATTTTTAGTATGGGGGCCAATGGAGTTACCACGCTTGCTGTGGGAGGATTAATTGGTATTGTCCTCAGTATCATTGTTTCTATGTTAGTCGCAGGCTACACAGCGGGTTATTTAGGTCGTTTGTATTGCCCTAGACGTAATTTAGGCGTGCTGTATGGCTTCACTGCTTGGTCGGTTGCATTGATGCTATCTGCTTTACTTACTACGCATATGAGCGCCTATCTCTCACCTTATAGCGCAGGACCCGCTGCACAAGTCAACGTAGGTTCTCCACAAGCGTTGCCCTCTTCACAAGCACCAACAACTGTAGCTCCTACTAAGGGAACTAATGCGACAAGTACTACTACAGAAAATACAAGTTCTCCATTAACCGTTCAGACAAGCGCTTCACAATCATCTAATGGTAATCAGGTTATTACTGTGCAAGCCTCACCTAATGCCTTGGCTTGGGGTGCTTTCATCTTTTTTGGTTTGTTCTTTATCGGTGCCTTTTTTTGCTGCATAGGTGCTTGCTGGGGAATGAACTGCAGACGTGAAGATTAAAATGATGGAATTACCCCGGATTACAGGATTCCGGGGTAATTCGATTTAATGACTTACCCGAGGCTTACCATTACGTTTCATTTTCTTAATGGCGTCTTCTGTAATAGACTTCGGGGTTTCTGATTTATTAGCTGACTCTGACATAGACAGGACAGTTGATTTTAGAATATCAAGTGGATCTGTATCGACAGCTGGTGAGAAAAGGGACTTGGTTATATTGCCGATTAAGACATCAGGTGTTGTCAAGAATGAGCTTGCTACTTTCAAAAAATTAGTCCTTTGTTGAATATCAGATGTCGCTGAACTGGGTTCCGGGATCATACGAGCAAAAATTTCCCAAGATTGTTTCATATACTCTAAAAACAATATACTGTTACTAATCGCAATTTTAATTTGATTTTCCAATAATTTATCAGGTTTGTTAACAAAATCAGTAATTTCAATTTGAGATAGATTTTTTATTATTTGAAGATTCAGATTAAGCAACGAATTTAATGGTGATGATTCGGATTTTTTACCAATATTTCCTTTGGTTGGCATAAGGTGTCCTTAGATAATAATGGGTAATTAAACTATAGATTATAATGAATAAATAACCAATAACTTTTCTAATTAATTGCATTTTTTTGTGTTGAAAAATTTAATCATTAATTGCAAATTTAATTAAAAGAAAAATTATTTAAAATTATCTGTTATATTTATAAGTATATTATTAATATTTTACCTTCATATTTTGGATTATTTATTTCTCAAGGAGAGCCATAATGAATGAACTAAAGGGACTTAAAGTGGCGATTTTAGCGGCAGATGGCTTCGAAGAAGTTGAATTAGAAAAGCCACGTAAAGCTTTAGAGAGAGAAGGAGCAAAAACTTATCTAATTTCTCCTGAAAATGAGTTTGTTCAAGGGTGGAATCATCTCGAAGTAGGCGATACTTTTACCGTTGACGTGCCACTTAATCAAGCTAATGCAGCTGATTATGATGCTTTATTATTACCGGGTGGTGTAGTAAATCCAGATAAATTAAGGATAATTCCCGAAGCAATTAATTTTATAAAAGCAATCAATAAACAAAAAAAGCCTATTGCTGCCATATGTCACGGTCCTTCGTTATTAATTAATGCTGGGGTAGCAAAAGACCATAAAGTCACCTCCTGGTCATCTATTAAGTTAGATTTGATCAACGCAGGTGCGAATTGGGTCGATGAACCTGTTGTATTCGATGATAATTTAGTAACAAGTAGAAATCCGCAAGATATTCCTTTATTTAATGAAGGAATGATAAGGCTGTTTAAATTATGGAAAAAAAATCATAATTTATAAAGTGAATAGCTGCATAACAATGCAGCTCACCAATCCGTTGCTTCCGAAGAGTTGATATATAATTTATCGATAAGTTCTGTTTTCAAAGAGGCAGGGCCACGAGCTCGTGTGGATACGGAACCAACGCAATTTCCATAAAATTCTATGGCGGAGCGGGCTGCAGTAAATCGATCCTTTTCAACGGTGTGAAAACCACCAATAATTGCTGAAAGAAGACTATCTATACCAGCGACCTTTTGCAAAAGAGTTGAGTCAAAATTAAATTTGTCTATTTTATTTGAATCAAGCACTGTATTGAATTTACCACTGACTACTATCGCGAGGTCATATTTTTCTGATAATTTTTTTGCATGTTCAAGCACTTGCTCATCCAATGGATTATGACTATTCGGTATAGTGATTTTTTCGGTCAATAAACTTTCAAGCTCATTTGAATAACCTCGAACAACAGAAATTTTATGATTTTTGAGAAAACTAAGCGCAGTTTCTGTCCTGTAACGACTTATACCTGTGCCGACTGGATCCAAAACAATGGGTTTATTATTTGCATTTGCCGAATGGCAAATGTGATAACATAGATTAATAAATTTATCGTCTAATTTACCCAAATTAATCACGACTGCACTAGCTAAATTAAGTAACTCATCAACTTCCTGCTCTGCGTTACTCATGAGAGGATAGATACCAATACTCCTTAATCCACTGGCGATAAGCTCCATTGGATAATAATTAAGAATATTAAACACAAAGGGCTTTTTTTTGCGAATTTCCCTCAATATTCTTTTAACATCGCTCGCCATAATTATAATCCTAACCAACGGATAAATTCATTAGTTGATCTAAGTGTGATTGAAGGTTTAGCTTCAAAATCAATGGTATAACTTTTAGCTACTTGATGGGTACTAGAAGACGTGTCCGAAGTAAGTCGAACATCCTTAATTTTCCCTAAATCAACAATATGCATTTCTGTTGCATAATAACCGCGTTCCATTTTTACTACTGGGATAACAAAATTTACGGTGTTTAATGCATTTTTATTATTGATAATTAAGTTTTCAAATTCTGCATTAGATAATGCAATATATTCTATGTTGTTGATTTGTCGGCGCAGCATACGTTCCAAAGGCGCTTTAGCATGAAATATTTGTTCATAATTATCAGCCGTTATAACTAAAATTGGTTCATTTCCTAGATTTTTACGGTTGATATTAGCAAAAAGAACTGGTTCTCTGTGTTCATTTTCTGATTTGATTTCTGTATCTTGTGTTGACGCGTAACGTGTCGGAGAAACGTTATCGCAATTAAGAAATTTGGATTTAACAAACCAATTATCGCTTGGATAATAGATTACAAATAATGATCGATCTTTTATAGTATTTATAATATCTGAAGTGATATTTTCTGGTAGTGCAGGGCAGCCCCAACTCCGGCCGGCTCTTCCATATTTTTTAATAAAACTTTCATCGACATACCATCCTCCGTGCATCACCACGGAGCGATTAGAGGCATTATCATTAAAACCGGGATCGAGGCCATCTAATTTCAAAGAAAGACCATGTCGGCCATAGTAAGTATCTTCAGTTTTATATACGCCAATACTGCTCGATTTACTGTTATATTTGTTTGAAAAACTAGTAGATAATAGAGTGCCGGATTTAATACCGTGCGATACATAAGTGTGATATAGCAATTTTTTTGCATACAGATCAAATACCCATAGGCGTTTTTCGCTCGAAGGTAATGAATAATCGATAATTGTTAAAATATTATTGTGGTCGACATTATATTCGCCTGCACATTTTAAGGTTTTTAATACCTTATCGACGACGAGCTTATTTAAGCTGCTCGTTACGAGCATATTTTCAATTTCTTTTAATGAGGTATTAGTCGCTTTGGGGGAAATAAGATCAGGACTGATCAGCGCTATGATCTGTAAAATTTGATTATCGTCCTTTTTTTTCACTACTTTTTCATGCACATGTTTATGAGAGGACTGGGAAAAACAACAAGTCGAAGTGACTGCTAACATCCATAGCAGAGTTTTTCTCATGGCATTTCCTCGATTATTCTTATTTAATTGCCCTATATAAGGTATAGCTCAAATTTAGATAAATGATATATATATAATCATGATGTGCAAATATTGATATATCCTGCGGATCCTTTATTAGTGGTCTTCACATTTATATATAATATTTGCTCGACAGGCATAGAAGAGAAAATCTAGACTGCTACGTATAATGCCTACTCATGCTATTCAAGCATGAGTAGGAGAGGAGAGTTAATTATCTTTATCAGATTCTTCGATTACTTGGCTGAAGTATTTATATTTTATAGAAGAAATTTCTTGTTCTATAGCTAGGTCTATTTTATAGATTGCATCATTAACGGCTTCTACCATAAGAGCGCAAGTTCTTTTTTGATTGTCCCAATCTGCATAAGAAGGATCAAAACTAAGTTCGAGCAGTTGATGATTGCCATCTACTTTTGCTTTAGCAAGCCTGTCAGTTGAGAAGCCTTCTTTCACCAAGAATTCAAGATCTTCTATTTTGGAGGCAAGTTCTGCTTCCATTTGAGCACTTTTTACTCGTACCGCTTTAGCTGTGCGAGCACCTAGTGCTTTTAAAATATCCTCGTTAACTACAACTCCACTTGATGGTTTCATTAGAATATCTCCTATGAAATTTAGTATGGATAAATCACAGATTATTACTCGATGATGGAGGTGATGATTCTTCTTTTTTAGCTTCTAGAGCTTTCAATATGCCTCTATCCTTTAGAATTTGAGGTATTTCAATATTCAGCTTATCGCTGACTACTGAATTATTACTAACTCCGCGTCCATAGTTGTCCGTAACAACTCTTGAAAGTACATTAGCTACAGCTTGGATTTCTTTATCGACCTTATCTTGATTACTACTCCCTTTGCTGTCCTTATGAAGGATCTTGATTAATTCTCCTACTCCATAAATTGAGGCTGAATAGCAATTAGAACCATAAAGAGTACAGTGCTGTGGTTCACAAATAGTTGTATTAATTCCTTCAAAAAGCTGTTTAGCTTGTTTTCCAGTAATCACAACTGCATCCGGACTTGCTGGCCTGTCTTCACTTACACGCCTAAATGCCAACGAAGAGTGAAAGAAAGGGGAGCCTTGCGTAACATCAGCAAAAGCTTGTTTTCTTGCAAAACATACCTCAAATTTTGCATCGTCATCTATTTCATTTGGTTCCATACTGAGCATTTTTTCAGGTTTAATAAGAACCCTAGGTGCGGTTTTATCGTTTGTAAAAGGTTCCGTAATAAAATCACTGCCTATAAGTAAGTCATAGTGTTTTTCATTATCCAAATGAGTTCCAAGCGACTTAACTAGCAAAGGACTTTGCCTTATTTTGTTTAAGACATTGTGTTTAGGATTTTTATCAGCATCTCGTACATAGCCGGGGCTTTGTCTTCCAATGACTAACCATTCTTTCTTATTTGCCTCAACCAGGGATCTTTTAGGAGCTGCTTGTTCTTCGGGTTCAGAGATACTCTTCATCGTATCTTTTAATGTTTTGTATTTACTAGTTTCATCCCATAAATAATATCCACTAGCTCCTATGGCAGAACCTACTAGAGAAGGATTTTTAAAAAAATTAGATACTGTAGATCTCCAAGCCATTGTTTTACCCTCACAACTTTAATATTAATTTAAATTAAGTATATCGCTTAAACATTAAGGATTTATTATGGTCATACTATTATTAAATTAAGCCAACTGAATCAATAATCATTATCATTTTTTGGCTTAAGCTTTCTAATATCTACAGTTATCTAACAACGATAAATTAGGTTTTATGGTTTTTCGGATTGAAATGAGGATATTTCCTTTTCTTTTCTCTCAGCATTTGATAAACCTCGTTCAACTAGAATTTGTTTTATCTTAGAGTTCAGCTCATCGCTTACAACTGGATTATTACTAACTCCACGACCCAAATTGTCCAAGGAAACTTTTGCAAGCACATTGGCAACTGCTTGAATATCTTTATTATCCTTATCAGTTGCTTTGGGTTTTTCCTGGTCCTCTTCTAATTTAAGTCCTGTTCTTTTATCAATGAGTTCAATTAATTTCCCTGTTCCGTAAATCGTAGCCGAATAGCAATTAGAGCCATAAAGAGTGCAATGTTGAGGTTCGCAAATGGTAGAATTAATATCATCTAAAAGCGCTTTAGCCTCTTTACCCGTTATCACCACAGAGTCAGGATTCGCTGGCCTTTCCTCACTAATAACCCTAAATGCCAATGAGGAGTGATAGAAAGGTGATTTTTGTTTTGTTAGATCAGAAAACGCTTGTTTTCTTGCAAAGCTTACCTCAAGCTCTTCTTCATCATCTATTTCATGAGGCTCTTTATTAACCATTTGTGCAGGTTTAATGAGAACCCTAGGTGCGGTTTTATCGTTTGTAAAAGGTTCTGTAATAAAATCACTACCTGGTAGTAGTTCATAATGGGATTCATTATCTAAATGAGTCCCCAGGCCTTTAAAAATCAAAGGGCTTAAGCTTATTCTGCTGAGAAGATGGTGTTTGGGATTTTTCTCAGGATCTCGTACATAGTATGGGCTTTGCCGTCCAATAACTAGCCATTCTTTATGCTCTGCTTCCACGACTTCTCTTTGAGGAGCGTCTTCTTCTTCAGGTTCAGACATGCTTTCTAAATTACTCTTTAATGTTGAATATTTAGAAACTTCTTGCGCTAAATAATAGGAGCCAGCTCCCATGGTGGTACCACCTGCTGCATATTTAAAAAAACCACGTCTCCACGCCATGATAAACCCCATAAAATAGTAGATTTAAATAAAGTATATAACTTAAACATTAAGGCATTATTATGCGCATCAAACTTGAAAAAAACTGTGTAATGGAATATGCAATAACGAAGAAGGGCCATGTGAAAAAGGATTAATTTAATACAGTTAGTAAGCGAGAATTAGAGTGATTACTAAACAGAGAGGGAACAAACCTCTTTTTTTTGGCTTAACGCCTGCTATTCTCTATTAACAACCTCTGTATTCTGAAAGAGGTTGATGAAATTCGGCTTTTATGTAAAAATAACGAACACTAAGGTCAGTTTATTAATTGCTAAGAAGAGGTTTGAAACCGCTTTAGCTTAATTTAAAAAGACCATATTCTAATAAATGGCGTTGTTATGACGCAGTGAAATATGGAATCTGCAAGCAACAACCTATATTAAGGAGCAGGAAAGTGCCATTAGAAAGATTTTTTGGACGCAGGGCAGTCGGGATAGTTGGGAATCAATCGATGAAATTATCTACTAAACTTGGACCCTCTTTTTTTAGTCGTTCTTTATATTTTGCAACCAACCCAACGAGTATAGAATCTAAGACCTTAAGCTCAGACCCAGTAGAAATACCGCCAGAAAAAATGAAATCCTTAGATGAGATGCAAGATAATGAACATTATGAGTTAATGTTTGCTACTAAATCAGGCCTTCCCATTCCAAAGCTTCCTATTAGCCATTCAGCGATTGCATTTAAAGATCCAGAGACTGAAACCTTCTTTGTCTATGGTCGCCAAAGTCCCTGGGATTTTTCCAATTGGCTACGTGAGGGAATTAATTTCCGTACTGAAATGGATAACGAAGGTAAATATCTTAATAAAAACTACCCCTTCACAGCTCACCCTACCGGCGCATTATTTACTAAGGAAGAAATTGAAGAGTTTCTCAATAAAACGGATAAACTGATTAATAAACCACAATTTTGTAATATGGTTAACTCTAATTGCTATTCTGCTTCTACTACAATAATGGGGCTAGCAGTTGAAACTTTAGTTAAAAGACAAAAATTTGATGCTGAAGAGATATCTAAGGTTCTAAAAGTATTGGAAGAGCACCCCCTACAAGATCATTTTTCTTTGGGAGTGATGAATAATCCCGTAGTTCAAAGCACTTTGAAATCAGCTATTTCTTCAGTGCAAGAACGAGTAACTGCGATAAAAAAACCCAATGCAGCAGAACAGGAATTGCAACAGCAAACTGAAGATTTACTTAAAGCATTGGGGCATGAAGGGATTGAAACGTTAATCAGAGATTGTCTGTCAATTTAATTTCTGCATATGCCCTTGATCGCATTCCTTAATCAAGGGCAGGTTTAAGTATCGATTAATGCTGATTTTGCACAAAAATCTGTTCATTTAGCCATGAGTGCAATTTTTTTACTATATATGTTGCTACCTCAGCTTCGGGCATTTTATGGCTGAGTTGCTCACAAATTTCCATAAAAGTCGCTTGAGACTTGATTGCTTGCAATAAATTTTGCTCTAGGTGATCCAGTTTACAATAGCGCACTTCAAGTTGACGGCGCCAAACGAGTACAAATTGCGGGCTCTTAAGTTTTCTAGGGTGAGGTATTGATAGGCCTCGTCGCGGAGCTTCAATTAGCGCCAAGCTGTTCCAATGCATGCAAAGAATTTGGCAGGAAGGGTGGAGGTATAATTTAAGCTTAGGCCATGCTTTTGGAGGTAAATCTCGTAGATCGGATTCAGAAAGCAGTTCGGCATTACGGCTAATAATCGCGTCGGATTCAGCCCATTCAAAGGCAGCAATTTCACTTAAATAAGTTTTTTTGCTATAAGCTACTGTTTCCAAGAGAAATTGGCTGAGATGTTGGCCGAATGAATTGAGTGAATAGTGGTAAGAAGGGTAAGCGTCGATGTATTTTCGACACAGTGTATTAAATTTTGATTCCCCTAACATTTCAGCCAAGGTTGAGTAGTCATTCGCGAGTGTTTCCTCAAGTCGACCGTAAAATCCTTCAGCATAAATAGCTACGCGCTCATCTATTGATCCGCGTGGCGGTGGGCAGAGATAAGGCTTAATAATGGGGTCCAAAGTCAACATCGACTTTTGTAATAGACTATGTAGTTCATTGAGTTTCATGTTCTAAGCTCGCTTCCAGGGTTGATAAACAATTTTGTTGAATCGTTCTTGCATAATCTAATTCTTGCCATAATTCTTCGAAAGCGGGGATGTGATCATCCCGCTCTATCATCGTTGATATATTGCCGAAGCGTTTGACCGCCTTAGCATAGAGTTCCCAGACCTCAGTGATAATGGGGTGGTCATGAGTATCAATAATGTAGTTTTCACAATTTAAATGACCGGCTAAATGAAATTGTTGGACGCGATTGACAGGTATAGAATCAATATAGACAAGTGGATCAAAGCCATGATTGAATGCACTGACATAAATATTATTTATATCTAATAAGATTAAACAATCAGCACGATTCGCGATTTCACTAAGAAATTCCCATTCCGTCATCTCCGAGGCTTTATAAGTAATATAACTGGATACATTTTCTAAAAGGATTTGACGTTGATAAAAATCTTGTACGAATTTCACACGCTCTACAACATGCTCAATTGCTTTTTCGGTGTAGGCTAATGGTAACAAGTCATGCATATTCCGTTGATGAACCCCAGTCCAACAGAGATGATCAGAAATCCATTGCGGCTGAATACGATCGGCTAATTGTTTGACCTGTTTTAAATAATCAACATTGAGCGGATCTGTGCTGCCAATCGATAAAGACACGCCATGCATGACAAGTGGGTAGTTCTCACGAATTTTGTTTAGATAATAAAGTGGATTTCCTCCATCAACCAGGTAATTTTCTGTAAGGATTTCAAACCAATCGATTGTTGGAGAGTGCTCTAAAATATGTTGATAATGCTCTGCCCGTAGACCTAATCCCATACCTAAAGATTTTTTTTCTTTAATTTGATAATTGTTTTTCATCAATTGTTGATTCCTAGAAAGGATAAGTGGGAGCATAAAACAGATGCCCCATTTGGGGCATCTGCAGTACATCAATATGAGCTGTTGGAGCTTTTACAGCTGTTATAACTTTTGCAATTGTTTTTGCTCTTACTCTTGCAGTTGTTATAACTTTTGCAGTTGTTTTTGCTCTTGCTCTTGCAATTGTTATAACTTTTGCAGTTGCTCTTGCTCTTGCAGCTATGATTACTCTTGCAACTATGATTGCTCTTACAACTATTATTGCTCTTGCAACTATGATTGCTCTTACAACTATGATTGCTCTTGCATTTGCTGTGACTCTTGCACGAGTTTTTAGAGCCCCCAGAATCGGAACCTCCGTAACCACTGTCGGAGTTAGAGTTTCCTCCGTAACCACTATCGGGGTTAGATTTTCCGCCATAACCACTATCGGAGTTAGAGTTTCCTCCATAACCACTATTGGAGTTGGAGTTAGACTTTCCTCCAGAATTTCCGCCGGTAGGCGTTCCACCGTAACTACCACCTGAAGGGCTTGTTCCCCATCCACCTGATGATTTTCCTCCAGAGTTATCATTGGAGCCCCCATATCCGGAATTAGAGCTTGAGGCATAAAGACCGGATGCAAATAGGGCCGCTGCTGCGGTTGCGATGATGCGACTTTTTTTATCCATTTCAATCTCCATTTGTAATAGGCAAAAATCTTATTTAAGAATAGATTAAGGATTAACCATCTTCAAGTTGTACAAAATTTGACCTGAAAATTGTGCTATAAGCCAGATGCCCCATTTGAGGTATCTTTATCCTATTAGTTCTTGCAATGGCAGCCGCTAGCGCTTTTGCAATGGTTGCTGCTTTTACATTTATTGTGACTCTTACAATGGTTAGAGCTTTTGCATTGATTGTGACTCTTACAATGGTTGGCGCTTTTGCATTGATTGTGACTCTTACAATGGTTGGCGCTTTTGCATTGATTGTGACTCTTGCAATGGTTAGTGCTTTTGCATTGATTGTGACTCTTGCAATGGTTAGTGCTTTTGCATTGATTCTGACTCTTACAAGAGTTTTTAGCGTAATCGGAACCAGGACTATTTGTTACTTGAGAGTTAGAACCTCCGTTTCCGGAATTAGAACTTGAGGCATAAAGACCAGATGCGAAGAGGGCTGCTGCTGCGGTTGCGATGATGCGATTTTTCTTATCCATTTCAATCTCCATTTGTAATAGACGAAAATCTTAATTAAGAATAGATGAATGATTAATTATCTTCAAGTTGTATAAAATTTGAAATGCTTGGGTGTTTGCTAGAAGTTTAAATAGAGCGAAGCCCATCAAGTAAGAACCTCTTGATAAACCTCGCATTTGTCTTGGGTGCTTCACATTACACTGTTTGCAGTGAAGGGGATTTTAGCCCGCTCTTGGTAAGAAAATACAAAAAGGCCCATCACAGCAAGGGCTAAAGTCAATGGAATTACGCTTAAACCATAAATGAAAGCACTTGATACATTAGGACCACCAAAGGTATTAATCAAAAGACCTATTGTGGTGTGAAAAGCGTAACCAAAGCTCATGATGATCATATTTGCAATGGCAGTGGTGATTCCAGCAACACTCTCTGGCAAATAGGTGGATGCTTTATAAATAGCCAAAATCTGATACGCACAACAAACACCAACCAAAATAAAACCAATTGCCATTGTATTGACAGTCAATTGTTGCGAAATTAAAGCGAGAAATACAAGCATCATAGCTATCCCTGCGCCTATAATAACCGCAAGATAGTTATTCGCTTTTTCTGCAATGAAACTAAGTACGGGTGCACCAAAACACATTCCGATAAAGATCATTGACGGTAAATAACTGGCAAGGGTTGGATCAAAACCATAAACATGTTTAATAAACGCTGAACCCCAGACATCAGCAAAGCCTTCCAAAGGTCCAACCATTAGACCTGATAAAAAGCATAAAGCAATGATTTGCCGATTCGTTAGTACGCGTTTGATATCCGCCATAATCGAGTTAGATTGATTAGACCTGTCTATCTCTGGCACGATGAAATAGGTGAGAACCGCTAATAAAACCCCAAAGACAGCAAAGATTTGCACAACGGTCTTATAGCCTAAAGTGCTGGAAAGATAGCTAACTGGTCCACCACCATAGATCGCTCCGATTAAACCTATAGTGACTGAAAAACTGAGCATCCGCGTAAAAAGTTGTTCTTTAAATGCCATGCGAATTATTTTGAAAGTACCTAAAATTGCCGCGGAAGACCCAACCCCAATTAAAGCACGGCCAATCATTGGATAGACCCATTGTTCAGCGAAAAGAATAGGTAAAAGACCAACGACAGTCAGCAAAATGCAGCCGGTCATTACTTTTTTGGGACCAAAACGATCAAGCATAATACCGATAGGCAAATGCATTAAAGAATAGCCTAGATAATAAATGCCCGAAAATTGACCAAATACAGCCGTGTCGATATGAAATTGCTGAATAAAATTATCTAGCATGATGTTAGGCATGACGCGTAAAATGTATTGATAAGCATAGAATAATGAAGCAATGATCCATATTCCCCATGCCGCAATGCGTGTAATTGATTTATTCATAAGTTATCACTTTCTGTTTTTTTTAAAAATTAACTCTAAAACTGTGTTTTTTTTAAAGAGTTAGGGAATTAAATTGTGGATGACAGATAGTACTCCGCTCAGCGGAGAAGATTGTTTAGAAGTGACATAATAAAATGTTCGCGAGTAGGCATCTTTGTTTTCTCACAAAGAATAAAAATCATTGGCGTAATAACCATAGTATGTTCATTGTAAAAATATGTCAATACTCAAAGAGTATGCTTCTGAAGTAAATCAAAATTATTCTATTAAATTTGACTTTATTATTGTCATAAATAGAAATAAAGCATAAATTATTTTTGCATTTTGTAAGTATATTTGTCAATTAAACGGGAAATTGTTATCATAAGCTAAGTCGGACTTCAGTTTTTCCCTCGTATCGGTCAAACTTCTTTTTCTGTGAGAATTATTATGGTCTCTAAAACAGCACTAACCGAACAATATGACAACATAAATGCTTTGTTAGATAATTTAGATGAATCCAAGACTTTTAAAGGCTCGCGTGAATTTATTATTGAGCGTTGTATAGAGCACGATATTGAATTATTTAATTTATGCGCACTGCCCACTTTTATTGGCAGAGATTTATTAAGTCGATTTATTATAATTATCTCAAGTCTTTTATTAGCGCAAAAAAATGCCCATAAAAATGAAGTTGCAATATGGACTTCCCATTTAAAAAAATGGCACGCTGAATTTAAAATGGAGCTTCAGCGCGCCCCAAACGACCGTGAAAACCATGCGAGCGCCTTTCTCTCTGTGGGAGATCAACAAGAAAGATCCGGCAAAGTCACCAGCGATACTTTATTAGCCCTTAATGACATGTTCTATCTTTTTAACGATGATAGTTTTATGTCTCCTGATATACTTAAATCCGACCCTTTCGAGCTGCCTAATTTTTCCGCCGAAGAATCGGATTTATCTAGTGCATTTTTGAAGGATGAAGGAGCAGCGGCTAGACTCCTGAGTGAAGGGATGGGCGAATTAGTTAAAGAATTAACGCAAGGCATTGAAAAATCAATTAGAGAGCTGATTAACCAAGAGAAGGATATCTATTTACCTATTGCACATCAGGGTCATTGGGTTAGCCTGGTTAGGGAGCAGGGCGTTTGGACTCTTTTTGATCCACAGCCCTTTAACGACAGAATAGCTCGTCAAAATTTTATCCGAATTAATTGCAGTATATTATTAACAAAGTATGACGATAATTTTAAGGAATTAGAATATACGAACGGAAAGCAGACCGCTTTTTATGATTGTGGTACTCATGTCGTTAATCATTGGCGAAAAACGGTTAATAATGATTATGTTGCGCTATCTCATGAGGAAATGCTTCGAGAAGTGGGAGCTAAACAAGGTGTCGAAATAGTAATTGTCCCTCCACCTCCCGTACCCAGCGCTTCTACATCGACATCTACCCGCCGTCAAGCATCGTTTAGACTCTCTGAAGACGGATCCTTCTATGAGAAGGAAAAAGGAAAAAGGAATGAGAAAGAGAAAGAGAAAGAGCGAGTTTATGATTCAGCATTTTGGGAAGAAAATGGTTTTTCGCGGCCTCATACTTTAGGTGGCTCAGATCTTTTAGGCTCATTTGAGCCTTTAGACCAGCCTGATCTTCTAGGTACTACTGCAGACAGTCAAGAACCGATAAGCTTTAGTTTGCGTTACCAAAGAAGAGACAAGGCGCGTAACCAAAGACTTAGTGCAGAGCCTGCTGCTTTAGTGCCAGGTGACGACCGTTCTTCCAATTCGTCCGTTCCTGTTGATTCCTATGAAACTGAGGATTATGAACCAGTCCCTGAGAAAACCAAGCAAATTAATAATCAAATCCTAAAGATAGAACAAGTTTTAAAAACGCTTAAAGAGAAAGAGACTGAGTATAGAAACTTTCGTCAATCGGCTAAAAGAGAAGACTTTGATACTGACAAAGAATTCAATGAATATATTGAGAAGTATGAAGATGCTGAGAATCATGCAAAAGAGTTACATGAGGGAGTTCATAAGGCATTAGAAGCCTTTAAACAAAGTTCAAAAGACCTTAATGACTATAATGATTTCAGGTACGATACGGATGTTTTAATTAAAACTCATAAATCCTCTCTTAGCACTCATCGTGATCTAAGCAATATTGTCCTTTGTAATGTTCTTCTGGGCCTAGTTTTAGGGCTTGGTGTTATTTATGGACTGATCATAGGGGCGACTCTCTTAACTTCAAAGAGGACGCCTTATTTATGGCGGACTGATGGGCTGAGAAAAGTGTATGATTTAGAAGATGTTGTCGAAGAAATGGAGTCACTCTGCCAGCCTGGATAAATCGAAAAGGTTTATCTAGGTACGGAGATTAATAACTCATTGGGCTTTAGGTTCGCATTGGGTTATTATTTTTTGGATTTCTTCTAATCCTAATTGCCGCATAGATTCTATATTAATCGTAGGAATTTTTTCCGTATCCCCATAAAAAGCAAGGGCTTTTTCGACAGAGTCTTCACGTAAAAGATGAATCATGGGATAGGGCGAACGGTTGGTATAATTCGAAACATCTTCAAATTCAACCTCTGCAAAACAATAATCAGGGTGAAACGTCGCCAATTGATAAATTCCTTCGTAGCCTTGTTCATACATGAGCGCCTCTGCTAAATCGACAAAATCTAAATAATGAAAAAAATCCTTAAACAAAGAAGGAAAAATGAGAAAAGTTGTTTCGACGCTAGGTTGATTGTCTAAGGAATGGATTTCTACCATGAATTCTTCAAGTGCTAACTCTATTTTTTTTGCATGACTAACCTGAAATTTCACTGCTCCTCTATTGATTTCACGTTTGGCAAAGGGACAAATATTTAATTTGATAATAAAAGAGTGAATCCAATTTTGCGTGTGTTGAATGATAAACTTATCGGACTGAGACATAACTAATTTTATTGGCGACAGATGGAGCCTATGTTAAGGCCATTTTAACTATAATAAAAGAGCATCCTATCAAGAAAGGAACAAAATGATCATTCAACGATTGAGCTTCTTCTTTTTTTTCTTAGGACTCTCTATCAGAGCTTTTTGCTTAACAGCAGGTTCGGTAGAAGGTGCACAATATTTTAAAGGCGAACCGTTCACTTTAAATCAGATGGCAAATAAAAACTTATTGCCGTCACCTTATCCGGTCTACGTGATAGAAAATAGAGGGGTTATTAACCACTTTTACCCCGGTGCAGTCAAGTTAATGTTACCAACAGACAACAGCTATACAGCAGCCCCGGGATGCTATATTGCTTGCTATTCGCATAAACCTGGCATTTATGCTGTCTCTCCAACAATCAATGTAATGGGACAAATTCGCGTTGAAGGATCCTATAATGCCCGCATTTGCCAACCAAAAGGATTCGAAAACATAGATATCAGTGCGGATAATTCTTTTAAGAGACTTTGCTCAAAAAAGCTAGACTCTTGTAAAAGTATCGAGTGTTGGGCGGGGGGTGATACGGGTGGTTGGTTTGGTATTCAATAGTTGTTTGAATCAACTTAGATCAGTAGTTTCGCTGGTGTTTTTTTATAGACAGCACTTATTTTTTCACCTGTCCAAACATAACTATAGTGAGCACTTTGAATGCAACGGTGAATGGTTTTGGGTTTGAAGAGAGCAAAGTTTCTGTCATTATCGCCTGCAGCCCGAACAGAATGGTACACCAAGCCTTCGGTTTCTCGCTGTTTGGCTTCAGCTCCCAAAGCTTGGCTTACTCTGTAATCAGTCAATGCGTAAAATGGATGTTCAGATTTTTTAAAACCTAATAAATCATATAAACTAGCACTGAACTCTGCGATCAAAGTTCGCATATCAATTTCTTGTGCAGGTTCATTGGTATAACTGAGAAATCGTTCACGATGATAAACTGTTTCAGCAATCGCAGTATTTAAGGATTCCGAAGCATAGTAAACTCCAAAATCCCCATTCGAAAATCGACTGCCATCCGGGTTAACATGAGTAAAAGCTGCCATAACATAGCCCGAGCCGGGTGCTGAATAGAGACGCTCCCCCTCAGGTACTAACGAAATTTCACCAATTTCATCTTGAATTCTGGGATTGGTCAGCACTTGTATTGCATACAAGTGCTCAAAATCTTCTGCGTCCGCCACGTCTTCAAATAAATGAATGGGAGGAAATTTAGAAGGAATGAGGCGATAGCATCGTTGGTTAGTAAAAATTCGTTTGTCTAATTCATTGCAAGAAGTCATTATGATTTGCCGCCTCGTTCTGCATTGAGGCGACTAGCAACAGCCCAAAGATCCACAACTCGTCCTTGTAACATAATGTCCATCGCCGATTTGCCATTAAAAAATGGCGCATAGTTAGGTTTTCTAACCCAGCCATACACTGAATCTGGATTCGAGAAAAGAATTCTTAGTGCAGCATGGATATTTAATAGATAGGATAATCTTTCAGTTAAATCCGGGCTTATAGAAGCTTTCTCAGGCATACTTTTATATTTAAATAAAGTAGAGCGCTTTAGTCCAAGTAAAGTTTGCATTTCTTCGGTGCTGCAACGCCATTTATGCAAAATATTAAGTACGGCTTTGAAGGCTGCATGAACTTGGTCAGTATTGATTTCTGTTGTTTTAGCGTGGATCATTATTGTTCTCCCGCTCTTTTCTGTAATCTAAATATAGACTAAAAAAATCAAAAAGTCTAGATCTAGACTGTACGGGAACTGTGTTACTTTTCCGTATAAAATTTAATTTCATCAATCATTGCATTAATTCTTGCTTGCAGATAGGCATCATTTTTAGCCAGAGTTTTGGCTTGTTTTAATTGACGAACCGCATCTCGGTGTCGCCCTTGCAACAATTGACATTGGGCCTGGGTAAAATAAGCATAACTTTTGCGATGAGAGGCTGCTTGAGCGCGAGCTAGTTCTTCACATAAAGGTAAATCTCGTTTAAATACTCTAGATCCTTTAAGTAAGACAGAGGCTGCACGTTCTGCCTGTCCTGCAGCCAATAATACTTGTGCATAAGCCATAAGTGCTGCATAGTTTTCAGGATAATTTGCCTGTAAAGCGCTTAATCTATTGAGTGCGGAGTTATATTGTTTAGTGCCTGTTTCCGCTAGTGCCATAGCAATTTGATAAAAAAGATTATCATGATCCTGGCTAAGCAAAGGACTTAAATGCGTTTCTGCTTGTTGAAATTGATTAATACTCATGAGACTAAGTGCATATCCGTATTCACAAATGGAATCATTTTTCTTTGGGCATTGATATCGATAATAATCAAGTAATTGCTTGCTATCATTAGTTACGGAGACGCGAATCAACTCTTTAAACAGACGATAATTTAAATTGTCAGGATACTGCTTTTTAGCAATGCGATCGCTGCGGTTCTCTGCCTCGGCAATACGATCATCATCCAAGGGGTGTGTCCGTAAGATTGCCGGAATATTTGCAGTATAATAATAACGCGAATTTTCCTGCATTTTTCTAAAAAAACTCGCCATAGCTCGCGGGTCTAAACCCGACTTAATGAGCATATTTATACCGATGCGATCGGCCTCTTTTTCATTTGCGCGAGTGAAATTAATACTGTCCTGAGCAAATCCACTCATTGTAGCCATCAATGCACCCGAACCTAGCGTAGGATTAATAACACCTAAAGCAATAGCAGCTAGCATAGAGGCTATCATTGGAATGCGCATCTGCTTTTGGTGTTCAATCATATTGTAGAGATGATGAAGACGGACGTGGGCAATTTCATGCGCCATTACTGCGGCAAGTTCGCTTTCGTTTTCAGTAGCAAGGATAAGTCGAGTATTAATGCCTATATATCCGCCAGGCCCCGCAAAGGCATTAATTTCATTCGATTTTACTATAAAAAAATAAGGAGTAGGGATGTGAGCGAAACGTGCTAATTGCTTGCCTAAATGGTTGATATATTGAGTTGCAAGTGGATTACGTTCTAGGCTATCAGATTGATTAATAAGTTGAACAAATTCTTTTTCTAACTCTTCAAGTTCACGCGTCGAATAGGGAGAAAATGAAAACGCATAAGGAGAGAAAATTTGCAAAATAATGAGCAAAAGCCCCATACTTTTTTTAAGAAACCATTGGCGTGGCAATAGGCTCATAATTAACTCAATTCGTTGTATCTTTTGTAAAAACTCTATCAGTATAACATAGACGCGTATTCGTATATATCCGATTGCTTAGGTAACAGAGTAACGCATATTTTGTTGAAAGCAAACTAAGGTATGTTGGCTCAAGGTGCGAAGTTTAGCTTGTCCATTAGTTGCATTCGCTGATAAAGCCCCTCTAGATTTATCAAAATTTAAAGTTTGCCTAAAAATTATTTTATTTACCTTGAGTTGTTGAGTAAGATAGCATTCTTGGATTACAGGCTACTCATAAATTGAATAATTTGTTATCATATTTGCATTTTAACCAGTGATTTAACTATGCACAAATACTTTATGCTGGCTGCTCTTGAACAAGCCTGGCTCGGACGAGGTAGTTGTGCACCAAATCCAAGTGTTGGCGCTATCGCTGTTCATAAGGGTGAAATTATAGCGCGGGCCTGGCATCAAGGGGCTGGAACGGCGCATGCGGAACAATTAGTCCTACAACAAATTCCAAGCGGTATGAAGGATGTGAGGCTATATGTGACCTTAGAGCCTTGTAATCATTGGGGAAGAACACCGCCATGTATTACAGCAATTATCCAATATGGAATTTCTCAAGTTGTTTATGGCTATAAAGATCCTAATCCACTTGTTGCTGCGAATAACACGACTGAGCTTTTGGAAGCAAAAGGAATTGAGGTATTGTATTATCCACTGGAAGAAATAGATGCTTTTTACCAAAGTTATCACCATTGGACCTTAACAAAAACACCTTGGGTTACTGCTAAATTGGCGCAATCTTTAGATGGTAAAATAGCTGGTATAAATGGGCGGCGTTGCTATTTATCGAATGCGGAATGTGCTGAGTTTACTCATCTGAATCGCTTGCATGCCGATGTGATTTTAACAACTGCCCAAACAATTAAGCTGGATGATCCCTTATTAAATGTGCGTTTGAAGGACAGAGAGGAAGCTAAGTTTTTGGCAATTATTGATAGTCGTTTATCCATCGATAGTAAGGCAAAACTATTTACTACAGCGAAACATTGTCATATCTATCATGATGAAGTGTACAAGGTAGATAATCCTTATCCAAATTGTTCTTATCATGCGGTGCCTAGTCAAAATGGTTTATTGGATTTAGCAAAGATAATTAATCATCTGGGCTACCTTGGATTTCATGATGTTTGGGTTGAGGCAGGTGGCCAACTTTTTTCAGCGATGCATCGCGAAAATTTAGTTAAGAGAACTTATCTTTATGTGGTTCCTACGCTTTTAGGTAATGAGGCAATCCCTGCATTTACAAATGAAGAAATTTTTAAGTATAAACCGAAAGTAACCTGGCAAATAAAAACCGACAACGTAATAGCATGCCTCGATTGGCAGGAGAATTGATGTTTACGGGAATAGTAGAACAGCAGGCGGTAGTTCTCGCTAATAGCCCAAGTAAGGGGGCGAATCGCTTAGAAATTAAATCGCCTTATCGGGATTTAATTATGGGTGAAAGCATTGCTGTCAATGGCGTATGTTTAACCTTAGTTCCAGAGCATGGTGAAAATCTTGTTTTCGATGTTTCCCCAGAAACTTTGAGTTTGACGACCTTGGGTCAATTAAGAGTAGGTGATAAAGTTAATTTAGAGCGTGCCATGCAGGCCACCGCACGCTTTGGTGGTCATTATGTCAGTGGCCATGTCGATACAACAGCCTGCCTTAAGGCAAGGAACCTATTAGGTGAGTTTGTAGAGCTTATCATTGGTGATTTTGCAGTATGTGCTAGCATGTACCTTTTGCCTAAGGGCAGCATTACTCTTGAAGGGGTAAGTTTGACAATTAATGCGGTAACTGAAGCTGATATTAAACTGATGCTAATTCCGCACACTTTGGCGCAGACAACATTAGGCCAATTAACAGTTGGTCAACGTTTAAATGTAGAGTTTGATTATTTGACCCGAATCGTTGCGCATCAGCTCAAGATTGCGGGACAGTTGAAAAATGAGGTTGAAATTGCATGACAAAGCCTTTTGCAACAATTGAGCAAGCGATTGCAGCATTAAAAGCTGGTCGCATGATCATATTATTAGATGATGAAGAACGCGAAAATGAAGGCGATTTAGTCATCGCTGCAGAATACACCACTCCCGAAGCGATCAATTTTATGGCTCGTTTTGGCAGAGGATTAATCTGTTTACCTATGGCAAGCCAATATATTGATAAATTAGATTTGCCTATGATGGCAAAAAACAATCGCTCGCCTTACGGTACTGCTTTTACAGTTTCAATAGAAGCTGCAAGCGGAGTATCAACGGGGATTTCGGCTCGAGATCGAGCGCACACCATTGCCGTAGCGATTTCTGCAGACAGTCAACCCAATGATCTCATATCTCCCGGACATGTTTTTCCTTTGCGGGCAAGAGATCAAGGGGTACTCGAGCGACCAGGCCAAACAGAGGGTTCTGTTGATTTAGCACGTCTTGCTGGTCTTAAACCGGCGGCAGTAATTTGTGAAATCATTAATGAAGATGGCACAATGAGTCGACGCGATGAGCTTGCTCTATTTTCGCAAGAACATAATTTACCCATGGTTACCATTAAGGATCTCATCGAATACCGTATTCGACATGAGAATTTAGTGGAAGAAGTAGCAACCACGCGGATTCCTTTGCATGATCACGGTGATTTTACGATGACGGTTTTCCACAATAAGCTGGATTCAGCCGAGCATTTTGCACTCATTAAAGAACCAAGGTATAAGAATCAAGTTCCCATGGTTCGCATTCATTCAGAATGCATAACCGGTGATGTTTTTGGATCTTGTAAATGTGATTGCGGCAAGCAATTACAACAATCTTTGGCTCAGATTGGCAAAGAAGGGGGTATTCTTGTTTATCTACGGCAAGAAGGGCGCGGGATAGGACTTGCTAATAAATTAAAGGCTTATGCTTTACAAGAAAAAGGTTACGATACGGTGGATGCTAATTTGCAATTAGGTTTTCCTGCCGATAGTCGTGATTACTCTGTGGCTTTTCAAATTTTAAAATATTTGGGGATCGAATCATTAAGACTTTTGACGAATAACCCTAAGAAAGTAGAATCTCTTGAAAAATATGGCTTGAAAGTCACTGAGCGGTTAGCCTTGTCGGTTCATCCTACCCCTGAAAATAGAGATTATTTAAAAACCAAGCAGCAAAAACTTGGGCATTTATTGGCGATAGAATAGAGCATTGGTCATGAGCAGTTCTCTGGACTGCTTATTGATGATTTAATTTGCTCGTATAGAGACGCTTTTATCCCGATATGGAAAAATCCATCAAACAGATGCAAGGGTATATTCATGACTTGAGCAAAGGTGTGATAGATGGAGTTGCTATTGATTGTGGCCAATAAGGGAACTCTAAATCCGCCTCGGGGATAATCAAGGTTCAAATGATTGATTGCCTTGACAGCTTCGATGGCTCGCATCCATTGTTGCACAGAGTCTTCTTCCTCATATACCGTGTGGTAAGCGTGGATGGGTAAGGCATACGTACCGACTGGTAAGCGATATTGATAAGCAAACTGGGGATCATAGACTATGCAATGCGCCCTTAAGCTATGATCGCTTCTATAACCAATTGGTACAACTTGACCACTCTTTCTCGAAGTCGCAAGCCCATGTAATTGCGCTATCATTTTATTCGTTTTAATTTCTCTTAAAACCCAAAAATCATGGGTAAAGCGGCCAAAAAAAAGAGGCAATTTAAACATTGCTGCTTGAATACAATATTCTGTCATAACTCTCCCAGTCAAATTAACTACAGCTTATTGCCAATCTATTATTCAGTATAGTTCTTAGTTGATTTAAATAGTCTAATATTAATGAAAGCGATAGAGAAACGAAACCACATGGAGACCTATTATGCCCAAAGAAGTGATAGAGGTGCCTGAGTTGCTTTCCTATGATAAATATGGATTTACTCAATGCGTTCGATATAACGATTTAATTTTCGTCACAGGGCAAGCTGGCGAAGATAAAAATGGCAATTTAGTGGGAAAGGATATTGAATCGCAAACACGCCAATTATTTAAAAACATAGAACATGCGCTCCGTGCAGCAAATTCTGATTTATCACAAGTTCTCGCCATGACCTCTTATATCGTTGATATGGAAAAAAATGGCTTGGCGTATTTTACCACTCGAAAACAATGCATGCCGGTTTCGTCTTATACAAGCACCTCCGTGGGTGTTGCGGCATTAGCAAATCCCGGTCTGCTGATTGAAGTCACTTGCATTGCAGCCTTAGCGAGATAGACAGTTTACTATTAGTGAGCTTAGGTTAGAAGTAGGGGGTATTTTTTACAAAAATCTTTCCAGCTATACCATTCAATTTTGTCTGTTAGACAGTGTTCATCTGCGACTTCTTTTTGTATTGGTAACCCCAAAGCGGCTGCATCAAAGGCTGTTTGTGAGGGATGTACTATCCATTGCGCTTTTTGTTTTTGATATTTCTCAATTAGTAAGCGAGCACAATAATAACTATTAGAAAATAATCCCGGCCAGATATAATCGAAATTATCAAAATTTAAATTATCGGTATAATAATCATTTAACTTTTTGAAATCATTAATAGTTTTAAATTCTTCACTATCAATAGGATAATCAATCTTAGGGCCTGTATAGTAACCAAATTCAAAATTACCGCTTTCAAGCTTTAACTTAGGGTATAGAGCTTTCAATTGGGTAATACATCGTTTGACTAAGAGTGGATCATCAGCTAATTCTTCGTCTAAGGGCACGGAGCTTCGGGTTACTTCTAACCCTTTGAGATAACTCATAATAGTGTAGACCTCTCCCTTACTCTTTCTTGAAGCCATTGTGATATCGTAGGGTAGGTAAGCACCTGTGAGAATAGGCGTATTACCTTTAAAGACCAACATTGGAATGAGTCTGACACTATTTTGGGGACAGACACCTTTCAATTGATTATCTTTATACAGATTTTCTAAAAGAGCTTGTGTGTTTCTGCCGGTACAAAGGAAATACTGCTTAGCTGTAAATTCAATCGGTCCTTCTTGAGTCTCTATTTCTACCTTTTTAATCGCGGTGTTAGATTCATTACAAATTAATTTGCGCAAGGAACCGTGAATTAATTGATTGTAATTATTTTTAGCGAGTGCTGTGATAATCCCATGCCCATTAATATGACCTTCAGTAACAGTGAATAATTTTTCATTTGCCCTGAGTCTATAGCCTAGACGCACTAAATCAGAAGGTGGTTCTTTTACCTCCTGATAGGCTAAGTCTCTTAATTGCCAGGATTGGAGTAATAATTGCGCATCTGATTCATTGGCAAGTGCATAGGTTTGATCAATTGATCCGCATTCTCTGCCATGAAGTTTGAAAAATTTATCCCACCATCCATTACTTTCAATTGTCGCATCAAGGCTATTAAAACAGCCTCTGTTGTAGTAGCCATGACTGTGTGTTGTTTCACCTTCACCCAATTGTTTATCAGTAACCAAAGCAAGCGATTGAACACCTATTTGTTTGAGAAGATAAAAAAGAACAAAACCTTGGACTCCACCACCAATAATTAAGCAATCACAGGTAAATTTTTTCATATATTCTCCAACTTGATCCTACCCGTGGATTTGAATTTTCATTAAATCTTTATTTTTACTTTTCATATTTTTAATAAGTTAACTGCATGGGTTGTTTATATATATCTATAGTATAAATTTTACACTATTGATAAGTAAAAATTATGAAGAAAAAATAAATAAATTCATTGATTGGTATTATCCAGACATGAAAAACGAATTAGATAAAACGAGCTCTGAACTCGCTCATTTTACAAAATACCATTGAACGAACATTATTATGAGTCAACGGAGTGAAATCCTTGATTTCGCTTCGCTACATTAAGGCTACGATGTACGCTGCTCGATTCCGTGGAACCTAGAGGTTCTTACAATACTCAACAATTTAAGTATTAATTTTCCTCCAATTTTGTTAAAATTAAATCCCGTTCACATGCGTTGCTTTTTTTTTACCGCTTGGCGGCGGTTTAGCATTTCAAACGGGACTCATTTATGACGAATTATATTTTTATCACTGGCGGAGTGGTCTCTTCGCTAGGTAAAGGCATTGCTTCTGCCTCCCTTGCTGCAATCTTAGAAGCGCGAGGTTTGCGCGTCACTCTAATTAAACTCGATCCTTACATTAATGTCGATCCTGGTACAATGAGCCCTTTTCAACATGGTGAAGTGTTTGTTACACATGATGGAGCGGAGACAGATCTTGATCTTGGTCACTACGAACGTTTTGTTCGTACAACCATGACTAAACGGAATAATTTTACCTCGGGTAAGATTTATGAAACCGTAATTAAGAAAGAACGTCGCGGAGATTATTTAGGGGGCACAGTCCAAGTTATTCCGCATATCACGAATGAAATTAAGCGTTCGATTAAGCAGGGTGCCGATGGATATGATGTCGCAATGATTGAGATTGGTGGCACGGTGGGTGACATTGAATCATTGCCTTTCCTTGAAGCCATTCGTCAAATGCGCATTGAGTTTGGTGTTCAACGTTCTTTGTTTATTCATTTAACCTTAGTTCCTTATATCGCGACTTCGGGTGAAACTAAAACCAAGCCTACGCAACATTCTGTAAAAGAATTACGCTCGATCGGTATTCAGCCCGATATCCTAATTTGTCGCTCAGAAAAACCTTTATCCTTGGGTGATAGAGCTAAAATTGCTTTATTCACTAACGTAGAGAAAGAGGGCGTTATTCCTCTAGAAGATGCAAAGAGTATTTACCAAATCCCTATGATTCTTCATGAACAGGGATTGGATGAAATTGTAGTGAAAAAATTAGGATTAAATTTAAAACCTGCTGATCTGAGTGAATGGCAACAGGTGGTTGATGCGCAAGCAATCCAAACAATGACGATAAAGGTAGGCATGGTAGGTAAATATACCGAATTAAATGATGCCTATAAGTCAATTAACGAGGCCTTGATTCATGGCGGAATTCATAGCCAAACTAAGGTTGAAATTGTTTACATCGATGCTGAGCTAATTGAAAAACATGGCGTAGAGTTACTGGGATCTATTGATGCACTATTAATACCCGGCGGTTTTGGTGAGCGTGGAATTGAGGGTAAAATTAGAGCCATTCAGCATGCGCGCGAAAATAAAATTCCTTTCTTAGGGATTTGCCTAGGTATGCAAACTGCAGTCATTGAGTTTGCCCGCAATGTGGTTGGGCTAACTGGTGCAAACTCGACTGAATTTGATAAAACAACACCTTATCCGGTCATTGCATTGATTAGCGAATGGTTGGAAGAGGATGGTAGCGTTAACTTACGCGATGAAAATTCAGACCTCGGCGGCACCATGCGTTTAGGCGGGCAACTTTGCCGAGTCGATAAAGATTCCTTGGCCTATAAAATTTACAACAACACTGAGATTGTTGAGCGTCATCGCCACCGCTATGAAGTGAATAATCACTTCCTAGAGGCTTTAGTGGAACATGGTTTGGTGCTTTCTGGGCGTTCCTCAGATAACACTTTAGTTGAAATGGTTGAGCTTCAGGATCATCCTTGGTTTATCGCTTGTCAGTTTCATCCTGAGTTTACTTCTACTCCGCGTGATGGCCATCCCTTATTTAAACAATTCGTTATAGCTGCGCGTGAGTATCATCAAAAAAAGGATAAATCATGAAGTTATGTGGTTTTGAAGTTGGAATCGAATCCCCGTTATTTTTAATTGCAGGGCCTTGCGTCATTGAAAGCGAGACTTTGGCTATTGAAACGGCAGGATATCTTAAAGAAATTTGTTCACAGCTCAAATTGCCTTTTATCTATAAGTCTTCATTCGATAAAGCGAATCGCTCATCCATTAATAGTTATCGTGGTCCTGGTTTCGAAAAGGGGTTGACTATTTTAGAGAAAGTGAGGTCGCAAGTGGGTGTCCCGGTATTAACCGATGTGCATGAAGATACCCCTTTATTAGAAGTCGCTTCGGTGGTTGACGTACTGCAAACGCCTGCATTTTTATGTCGTCAAACCAATTTTATTCAGCGAGTTGCAGCAATGAATAAGCCGGTTAACATTAAAAAAGGCCAATTCTTAGCGCCTTGGGATATGAAGCATGTGGTGGCCAAAGCAAAAGCTTGTGGCAATGAGCAAATCATGGTTTGTGAGCGAGGGGTAAGTTTTGGCTACAACAATTTAGTTTCCGATATGCGTTCTTTGCAGATCATGCGCGAAACTGAATGCCCAGTGATTTACGATGCAACACACTCTGTGCAACTACCTGGCGGCAATAACGGCGTTTCTGGCGGACAGCGTGAGTTTGTCCCTGCTTTAGCAAGAGCAGCAGTTGCTACAGGAATAGCAGGTATCTTTATGGAAACCCATCCGCAACCAGAAAAAGCGCTGAGCGATGGACCCAATAGTTGGCCTTTGGCGCAGATGAAACCATTGTTAGAAAGTTTAATGGCGATTGATAAAGTGTTTAAAACAAGTATGCTTTTTTAAGCAGCTTATTGAGCCTTGTAGGTTGGGCCTTGGCCTGAGGTATCGTCACTTTTTTTTGAATAATATTTCGAGCCAAATCCAGTGTTTTACTGAACCGTTCAGCCTGAGGAGGAGCGCCAGCGACGTCTCGAAGGCCTGTCCTGAGGCACTCGAAGGGTGCGGCTTTGCACCAAGGCTTCGAGACAGCGCTACGCGCTTCCTCAGCCCGAACGTAGCTACTGATTGGAGCAACACCTATTTTTGTTCAAAAAAAAGTGATGATACCCCAGGGCCTTGGCCAACATTCCTTTACGTCCTAAATTCGACTAAGACCCAACCCACATTAATGTGAATTAATATCAATCAGCTTGAGCCAATGAATTTATTCTAGAAAGATTAGGTAATACTTGATGAATGGAAGATTGAGGAAAAGATTTTTTGGCGGAGAGGCAGGGATTCGAACCCTGGGAAGGTTGCCCTTCAACGGTTTTCAAGACCGCCGCTTTCGACCGCTCAGCCACCTCTCCGACAGAGCTGAATACTATCTCAAGGTTTCATTCTTTGCAAATAATTTTTATTAGAAATTTATCCTTAGCTTTTTATTAGCAAAATTTTAACGGATGAGTATAATGAGCGGCATTTGCAAATAGTTGTTTGGCCATGGGTGTTGATATGAAACGAATTCAAATGCTAGTCCTATCGGGTTTTTTGCTTTCTCTAACGGCATGCAATAGTTGGTGGAGTAAAAATGATGATGATAACAGCCCATACCAGGGGGTACCTGCTAAGCAGTTATTTACTGAAGCAGAGCAGTCTATGTCAAAAGGACAATATGATAGTGCAGCAAAGCGCTTAGAAGCTTTGGAGTCTTTGTATCCTTTCAGTGATTTTGCTGAGAAGGCACAAATGGATTTAATTTATGCTTATTACAAAAAAGGTGATTACCCTTCGTCAGCGGCAACAGCGGAGCGATTTATCCATCTTTATCCGCGAGCTAAGAATGTAGATTATGCTTATTACATGAAAGGGTTAGCAAATTTCCAACAAACTCGGGGTACCATGGCAAGTAGTTTACCTATCGATGAGTCTTGGCGTGATCCAGGTTCGCAATCGCAGGCTTATTCTGATTTCGCCACGCTAGTGCAAAAATTCCCAGATAGTCGATATAAGCCCAATGCATTACAGCGTATGATTTACTTACGCAACATGTTTGCTAAGCGTGAACTTAATACTTCTAAATATTATTATGATCGTAAAATGTATGTGGCTGCAGTCGAACGGGCAAGTTTCTTGATTGAGAATTACCCACAGGCTCCAAGTGCTCGAGAAGCGTTAGCAATTCTATACAGCGCCAACAATATTCTAGGGTTGAAAAAAGCCGCTGACGACGCTTTAAAAGTTTATCAAGCCACTTATCATAGTTATCCACCTAGTGTCTCTGTGTCATAAAGGATTAATAGTGGTGTTGAACCAGCAACGAAAATTAATTCGTTGTATTAGTAAAGGGCTTTTCGTCGATTGACTGACGTAGAGTTGGTGCTCGGGTGTAGGTTGGGCCAAGGCCCAACATTCCCACTGAAGTGAACTAAGGATTTTTTGGTTTGAGGCCAACAAATTTGTTGGGCCAAGGCTCATAACGTTTTAATGCCTTCTTCTAAGCGGGAGAAAGCGCTTCTTCCTCCAGTACTTTCGTCTCTTTCTGCTCTGCACTCAAGCCGGCGAGTAAATCATTGGTTAGACCACGCAACTCTCCGCATAGCAGAGTAAGTTCGGCATCTCGTTGCTGATATTCTTCTTCGAGTTCACGAATTTCATTAAATTCATCGATTAAATACTCGAGGCTTTTTAAGCGCTTGAAAGTCAGATCGTGAGTGAGAGTAAATTGAATACGCTCATTCCAAATGAGTGAAACTTCGGCTGCGGCTAGACCTTGGGATAAAAGAGTTAATATCTCTTCGGCAGGGAGCTCATAACCTTTACAATTGACTCTTTTCTTATCGTCATCGAGAGAAAACAATAGGCAATCGGAGGCGAGTTGAAAATTGGGTGGCAGAAGGGAGGGATCACTCAGCCATTGTGCAAATCTCAGAGCTAGATTCTCATTGCAGGCAAGAGGCTCGATTTGGATTCCAGGAATTGATTTTCGCAATAAAGAGGTAAGCTGCGATGCTTGATTATTACTGGAAGCGTTAACGATTAAGCGCTTGGTCATACTATCTAATAAAGCAGGTAATCGTTTTTGTACACAAAACGATTTTGGTAAAAGTTCAAACTCTAGATCTTCGGCCATTTGAGCTTTCTCGGCTCGTTTAACGGTTCTTCCTTGTTGTGCTTCAATAGTTTGGATACGTTCGGCAAGCAAGCGTTTGATAACCCCGCTTGGTAGAATTTTCTCTTCTTTTCCAAGGCAAATTAAAGAACAACCGGCGACTTCTTGTATTAACTCATCCGCATAAGCAGGCAGCCAGCCGTAAATGAATCTTGCATGAGGCGGGCAGGGTTTGAGTTTTTCTTCGGCGAGTAATTGACTAAAATCGACCGATTCGTTGAGTTCATATTGATAAATAAGTGCATTGTTAAACCACATGTTTCATCCTTTTTTTAAAAAACAGATGCTAACATGTTTCTTATAGGGTTGCGATTGCTTAAGAAAGATGAATATTTTTGCGTTCTGGTGTAGATTAGCCAACTTTGTGCTTGAGAAAAACTAAAATTATGAAGGCCGCTGTCTATTTACATAAAACCAAACAGAATGCTGTCCGACGAGGGCATCCTTGGATTTTTCCAAAAGCAATTACTAAAACCTCCGGGAAATTGGTGACCGGTGCATTAGTGGATATTTTTGATGCCGAAGGAACGCTACTTGGAGTTGGAGTTTTTAATGAGCATTCGCTTTATCGTGTTCGTGTTTTAGCTTTACAGCATGAAACAATGGTTAGTAAGCCGCTCTCAACCATTGTTGCTCACCGCTTAAATCAAGCTTTAAGGATTAGACAGGCTTTGAACCTTCCTAATGAAAGCACGACTGCTTATCGTTTGTTTAATAGTGAAGCCGATGGTTTATCTGGCTTAACTATCGATCGCTTTAATCAGTTTTCAGTGGTTGCGAGTTCTGCCTATTGGGTAGAAGCAAACAAGACGATGATTCAGCAAGCTGTTCAGGATCTATTACCCCACGAAGAAATTATTTGGTTACCGCAAGTGAAGCCGCTTGCCCAGGATGGTTGGAAAAAAGAGGCAGAGCCTGTTGCCGCCAGGAATGCGCAAGTATGCGAAGCAGGGATTATATATCAAGTTGATTTCTCCCAGGCTCAGAAAACGGGATTATTTCTTGATCAGCGCGAAAATCATCAACGCATTGCTGCCCTCGCGAAAGGGAAACGAGTATTGGACCTTTATTCCTATACCGGCGGTTTTGCCTTACATGCGGCTAAAGCAGGGGCGAGTAAAATTACTGCAGTCGATAGCTCAGCGCATGCAATTGCACAGGCCAAGGAAAATGCTCAATTAAATCAGCTCAAAAATATCGAATTTATTGAGGCAGATGCACGCGATTATTTAACTCAGGCCGGTGATTATGATTTGGTTATTCTCGATCCGCCTAAATTAGTTCCGTCTCAGCAACATTTAGAGCGCGCTAAAAATTATTATCGTTTTTTACATCGGGAAGTGTTTAAAGCGATGGAGCCTGGTAGTTTATTGATGACTTGTAATTGCTCATCTGCTTTAAGCGCACAAGAATTTTGTCTATTAGTAAGTAGCCAAGCTGCAGCGGCAGGAAAACAAGCACGATTATTGGGTACTTTTGGACCAGCAAGCTGCCATCCAACCTTGGCGACTTTTCCTGAGGGTAATTATTTGACTGCGGTATTGTTGGCGGTGGTTTGAGTGGGTAGGTGAGACTCTTAAAAATTGTCACTTTTCTGCCCTCTCCCGCAAGCGGGAGAGGGCGTGGAAAATCCTTATTCCAACTATGATTTATGCCTTGCCTGCAAACAGTCCAACAACTCATAAAAACTAAGTTCACAGGCTTGTAACATCACGAGCAAATGAAAAATCAAATCAGACGCTTCATTGACCAATTCATCGCGCTGATTAGTCACTGCTGCAATGGCAGTTTCAACTGCTTCTTCGCCTACTTTTTGCGCGCAACGGTTGATACCTGATGCGAGTAATTGAGCGGTATAACTCTCGGCGGAGCTTTCTTTTGCGCGATGTTCGATGAGTTGAATCAAGCGATCTAAAAAGCCGAGCTTTGTGTTTATTGGTGGTTGAAAACAACTGGCAAAGCCGAGATGGCAAGCAGGGCCATTGGGTATAACTTGAATAAGTAAACTATCGCCATCACAATCCGGAGCAATCGCTTTGAGTTGCATCGAATGCCCCGAGGATTCGCCTTTAGTCCACAAGCGTTGTTTACTGCGACTATAAAAAGTGATTTGGCCTTTTTCCAAAGTGAGAGCTAAGGCCTCTTGATTCATGTAGCCAAGCATTAATACTTCACCATTGTTGGCATTTTGGATGACGGCCGGTATGAGGCCATCCATTTTTTGCCAAGCTAATTGATTGATCTGTACGCTATTCATAATCTAACCTCAATATTATTGGCTTTAAGTTTCTGTTTCACTTCGTTGATCGATAAAACCCCTTCATGAAAAACTGAAGCAGCTAAAGCACCATCGACTCGTGCTTGTTGGAATACATTCACGAAATCATCGGCATTTCCCGCTCCCCCCGAAGCAATTAATGGGACTTGAATGTGATCGCGAACGAGTTGCAATTGCATGAGATCGTAGCCCTGACGGACTCCATCCGCTTGCATGCAGTTGAGAACGATTTCTCCGGCACCTCGGTCTTGTACCTCAGAAATCCAATCCAGCGTTTTGCGTCTTGAGTTGATTGATTTAGTTTCATCCCCAGTGTATTGGTAAACGTAAAAATCATTGGCTATCCATTGACTATCAATGCCAATGACGATGCATTGATTACCAAATTCTTGGCTGAGATGATTAATTAAGTTGGGATTTTCTAAAGCGGGACTATTGAGCGACAATTTATCGGCCCCCGCATTAAGTAAGGCTCTAGCGGTAGCAAGATTCCGAATACCACCAGCGACGGTGAAAGGGATATTAATTGCAGCAGCAACCTGATTTACCCATTGGGGACTAACTGAGCGTTGGTCGGAGCTTGCGGTAATATCATAAAAAACGAGTTCATCCGCGCCCTCAGCAGAATATTGACTAGCAAGAGATAAAATATCTCCCACTACACGATGGTTACGGAATTTCAGACCTTTCACAACTTGATTATCGCGTACATCAAGGCATGGAATAATACGTTTAGCTACCATTTGCTTGCCTCGTTAAATAAGAAGAAATATCAAAGTCACTCTCGTACAGCATGCGGCCTAAAATTGCTGCCGCTATCCCAAGAGTCGCTAATTGTTCCAAATCGGCGACATCTCGAATTCCGCCTGAAGCCTGCCAATCAATTTGTGGAAAACGGGTGATGGCTTCTTGATAAAGATCAAAATTAGGACCATTCATCATGCCATCACAATTAATATCGGTGCATAGAACCTGGGTAAGGCCTAATTGTTGATAATCATCTACTAATTCCCATAGACTGCGCTCGGTAGTTGTTTGCCAACCATGAATGGCTGGTTTGGGTAGTTTGTTGTCGATTTGCACATCCAAGGCCAAAACAATATTTTCTGGTTTAGCGAGTTCAATGATCTTAAACGTGAGCTCTGGATTGGTGACGGCTAGGCTACCAATGACTAATTTATCAATACCGGCTTGCAAACAATTTTCAGCGGCGTCAAGACTGCGAATTCCACCACCTACTTGCAAACATAAACCAGGTGCATGCATCGCTTGAATCAAGGCCAGTTGTGCGATTCGTCCTGACTTGGCACCATCAAGATCAACAATATGTAGGCGTTGTGCGCCTTGTAAAGCATAGCCCTGTGCCAGAGTAATAGGGGAATAGTCATAAACAGATACTTGATCAAATTGACCCTTGCGCAGCCGTACACATTGACCTTGGTGCAAATCAATCGCTGGAATAATGATCACGATGCCTCCAATAGTAAAAAATTATTGAGTAATTTAAGTCCGGGTTCTGCTGATTTTTCTGGATGAAATTGCATGCCATAAACATTTTCATACTGAACTATAGCGGTGAATTGTTCACTATATTGGCATTTGGCCAGAGCGTTTTCATCATTTAATAAAGCATAGCTATGTACAAAATACACATAATCCTCAGCACTTAAACCCTCCGATAACGATGTAATTTTTGTCCACTGCAATTTTGACCAGCCCATATGTGGCACAGGATAGTTGGAAAGTGCAGGTAGGCGTTTAACCTGGCCGGGTATCCGATTTAGGCAATTGACTTGACCTTCTTCACTATATTCAAGCAATAATTGCATCCCTAGACAAATGCCTAATAAGGGTTGTGTTAACTGCTTAAGCACATCAACTAAGCGATAATGTTTGAGTGCCTCCATACCCGCAGCTGCCGCGCCCACTCCGGGTAAAATCACATGACTGGCGGCGAGAAGATCTTGGGCTTCATGTGTTAACTTATAATCGCATCCCAATCGTTTAAGCGCGTTGGTGAGCGAGGTTAAATTATTACCGCTCACATCAATTACAGCGATCATAAAACCCCCTTTGTTGACGGTAAGCTACTATCACAACGCGCACAAGCTTGACGTAATGCACGACCCAAGGCTTTAAAACAGGCTTCAATCATATGATGGTGATTTTGGCCTTTCACAGAGATGTGTAAAGTGGCCCCAAGACTGCTGGCAAATGAGTTAAAAAAATGTGGAATCATTTCAGTCGCCATGCCACCAACAAATTCACGCGTAAATTGCCCTTCAAAGGCACAGTAACTGCGTCCACCTAGATCGATAGTTACCGAAGCAAGCGACTCATCCATGGGGAGGGTAAAGCCATAACGCGCAAGCCCCCACTTGTCGCCCAGGGCTTTTTTTAAAGCTTCGCCAAGAGCGAGTGCGGTATCTTCAACGAGATGATGTTCATCGACCTCGGTATCGCCTTGCGCATTCATTTGCAAGCTAAATCCTCCGTGTTTAGCTATTTGTTCTAGCATGTGGCTGAAAAAACCGATGGGTGTATTAATGCGACTCGCTGTTTCACTATCGAGATTCACTGCAACCTCTATGCTGGTTTCTTTAGTTTGTCGTTTAATAGAAGCTGTGCGTTCTAAAATAGTTTCAGCAATACCTTGCCAGCCCTGTTCTTGGGAAATGGGAAGAAAAGAAACGCCAATATTATTAGCTAACTCTCTATCAGTTTCTCGATCGCCGATAACCCACGATCGCTGACGGTCAAACTTATTTTGCATTAAAAAAGTATCCAGCAAGCCTGTCTTCGGTTTGCGACAGCTGCAATTGTCTTGTTCTTTGTGAGGGCAAATAAAAATTTCGCTGAAACAAATGCCCTGGGAAGAAAACAAATCAAGAATGAAATCATGGCAATTTTGAAAAGAGGTTTGTGGGAAACTATCGGTCCCTAATCCGTCTTGATTGGAAACCATCACCAATTTAAAACCTGATTTTACTAAGGCTAACAGAGCAGGAATAACTCCCCGACATAAGCGAATTTTGCCAAGCGTATCGACTTGAAAATCACTAGGCTCTTCAACCAGAGTACCGTCTCTATCAATGAATAACAGTTTTTGCATTTATCTCTCCGGCTGAAAATTATTTAATGCGGTTAATAACCGTTGGTTCTGCTCTTGAGTACCGACGGTAATGCGCAACATATTTTGCAAAGGGTCCGCTGTAAAATGGCGTACAGCAATGCCCAACTCGGCAAACCAGGCGTTAAGTTGCTGTGCGTATGACGATATCATCAAAATAAAATTGGTCGTACTCGAATAGATTTTTTCTATCCAAGGAGATTCTTGCAACTGAGAAGCGAGTTTTTCGCGCTCATTTAAAATATAAGTAATATTGTGAGTAAACCAGGTTTTATCTGTTAAGGCATGTTGAGCTAGTTCAATGACAGCACTGGATAAGGTGTAGGGTGGAAGAACGTTTTGGATTGCTTTAATCAGTTGCGGTTGGGCAATGATTGCCCCTAGCCTTAAACCAGCCAAACCATAGGCTTTAGATAAAGTGCGTAAGACAATTAAATTATCAAACGAGGCAAGAAGCGTGGTTGCACTGGATGTTTGGGCGAATTCAATATACGCTTCATCCACAACTACGACCGCCTTAGACCTAAAATAGAGGCAAAGATCGGCGATACTGGCTAAATCGAGCAAATTACCTGTCGGATTATTGGGGCGACAAATCATAATGAGCTTGCAATTGGGTTGCCACAGTGAAAACATTTTTTCAATCGACCAATTAAAATTATTGTTAGCCTCCAGCGGGCAATTAATTATCTCTGCTTGTTGTAAACGGGCATAAAAGGCATACATAGGAAATGTGGGTGAGCATTGCATGAAGCTGTCTCGACCTGCGCATAGAAAAAGCCGCATCAATAAATCGATTCCATCATCGCTACCACGAGTTAAGACAAGTTCCTCATCGCTTACTTGATAATAAGTAGCAATTTGTTGTTGCAATCGTTGAACTTCTCTAGCATCAGGATAATGATTAAGCGGTACTTGCCTCAACGAAGCCGGTGACCAAGGCAATTCATTAGCGTGCAAGCGACAGCTTAATTCATCACCTCCAGGAGCATAACCTTGAAGAGATTTTAAATCGGGGCGAATTAATTCTAATACTGACATGTTAATACTCCAGTGCTTTTAATGTATTTAAACGTAAGGTCACTGCATTCGCATGCGCATCTAAGCCTTCAATAAGCGCTAGGGTTTGCGCTGCTTCGCCTAAAGAATTAAGACCTTCTGCAGAGACTGACTGTACTGTTAATGTCTTTAAAAAATCCATAGTACTCAGGCCGCTGTGATTACGCGCGTAACCATTAGTGGGCAAGACGTGGTTGCTGCCTGTGACATAATCCCCCATTGTTTCAGCAGCCCAGGGTCCTAAAAATACTGTCCCTGCAGCGGTGATAGAAGCGACCCAAGTATTGGCATCGCTACGATTGATAATTAAATGTTCAGGGGCATAACAGTTGATGATCTCAAGTTGTTCAATCGGATTGCTGCAAATTAAAATAAGGCTATTTTGCAATGCCTGCTTGAGAATTGTCTGTCGCGAAAGCGACATTAATTGCTGTTTGAGGGCTTGATTCACTTTAAGAGCAAACTCAAGACTTTCAGCAATTAAAATAACTTGAGAATCCATCCCATGTTCTGCTTGAGCAAGCAGATCAGCAGCAACAAAGGCTGGATTTGCTTGATTATCTGCAAAAACCATCACTTCAGAAGGGCCTGCCGGCATGTCTATTGCGGCACCTGCTGGATCCGCAGCTACCAGAGTTTTCGCTTCGGTGACAAAACTATTGCCGGGTCCAAATAATTTATCCACCTTGGAAATCGTTTCTGTCCCATAAGCCATTGCGGCGATGGCTTGTGCACCGCCAATTTGATAAATAGTTTCAATGCCACAAAGACGGGCTGCGACTAAAAGATGAGGATCAATTTCTCCTTCTGAATTAGGGGGGGTACATAATATTTTTAAAGGGCAACCAGCAACTTGAGCAGGAATAGCCTGCATGAGCAACGAGGAAACCAAGGGCGTATTATTGCCACCAGGAACGTACAAGCCGACTCGATTGATGGGTCTATAAATTCGTTCAATGCTAATTCCTCTGGCCGTGATGATTTGTTTTGGCTGAGGAAGAATTGCTTGATGATAAGCGCGAATCGTTTCTATTGCCTGATTGATAGCCCAATTGGCCTGGGCACTAATTTCGGCTTTCAGAATTCTGTCAACAGATACCCTTAATTCAACCAAATCAACGGCGTCAAATTCGCGCGTGAAGGCAAATAAAGCCTCATCTCCGCGTGTTTTAACTGCTTCAATAATCGCTTGAACTTGTGGTTTAAACGAATTCCTTTGTTTGGGCCTAGACAGTTTTTGCTTTTTTTCTTCTAGGGATAAATTTTGCCAATCATTAATGGTTAACATCGAATTACTCCAGCATTTTTTCAATCGGTAACACCAAAATGGAACTTGCCCCTAAAGATTGGATAGTTTCTAAGGTGTTCCAAAAAATTCCTTCACTGGATACTACATGCACGGCCACTTTGTCGGGATGGGCAGGCAAAGGCAAAATGGTTGGTGATTCGGCACCGGGTAAGCGTTCACAAATTCGGTCTAAAGCGGTTTTAGGAGCATGAAAGAGAATGTACTTGCGCTCAGCTGCTTGTTGTACAGCTTGAATGCGTCTTTGCAACATAGTAAACAGTTCTTGTATCGCCGTGCTAATAGGTTGAGTCGCTTGGATGAAAACCGCCTGACTCGTTAAAACAGTATCTACTTCTATCAACTTATTATCTTCCAGCGTTTGGCCAGTGGAAACAAGGTCGCAAATGGCATCTGCCATGCCCATACGAGGGGCAACTTCAACTGAACCGGAGAGCACCAAGCTTTCCGCACAAATTTGTTGAGCAGCGAGGTATTGAGCAAGCAAAAGAGGATAACTGGTCGCGATTCGTTTGCCATCTAACGAGCCTGGACCACGATAATCAAAATCCTCAGGAACTGCAATTGCAAGGCGACAGCGACAGGTTCCGAGATTTAAAAGGCTGTTATAACGTTTATCCGGTGCTCCGAGGGCTGCTTCTAATAGAACATTTTCACCGACAATACCGCCGTCACATAAACCATCAAAAACCAAGGTAGGGATATCGTCATCGCGAACGAAGAGCAAGTCAATAGGAAGATTGTCGACATGAGTCAGTAATGCGTTATCTTTAATACGAAATTTTAGACCACAGCGTTGTAATAAATTAAGCGATTCTTGTGCTAAACGACCTTTTTTTTGTAAAGCCAAACGAAGACGTGTTTTCACGGTTGCTCCAAACGATCTGCAATTAAGTTATAACCTCCGCTACCAAAGCTAAGACAACGTGCGACGCGAGTAATCGTTGTTACACTTACTCCAGTTTGCTCATGAATGGTCCGATAAGGGAGCCCTTCGCGAAGCAAGGGAATTACTTCCCAGCGATCGGCCATTGCTTCAAGCTCAGCAGGTGTACAGAGATCTGTAAAGAAAGCTAAAGCTTCTTCTGTATTTTCAAGCAAGCTGATGGCATGCATGAGTTGATGAACTGATTGATGTTTATGAGGATGTTGTTTCATGATAATGTATTAACGTAATATAACATTAACTCAGTCTAGCGTGATTTTACCTGCTCCGTCAACCTTAGATCTCTATTTTTTTCTTGACAGTATCTTCGCTTTACGTTGATATTGTCCTTTTCTGTTGGAGAAGGGAATGCTGCTGGAAAAAGATAAGTCCTGTTTATTGCTTATTGATGTGCAAGATAAATTAACCCCCCACGTACTGCATGCAGAAGCGATAGTAGAGCGCTGCCAATGGCTGATGCAATTAGCTACAGAATTTGATGTGCCCGTACTAGTAAGCGAGCAATATCCCAAAGGCTTAGGCGCAACAGTTGAGTCTTTACGCAGCCTGGTACCTCAAGATAGATTTATCGAGAAAGTGCAGTTTTCTTGTTTTCGTGCCCCCGATTTTAAGCCGAAGCTCCAGTCTCTCAATAGAAAGCAGATGGTGTTAATTGGCATCGAAGCTCATGTTTGTGTCTTGCAGACTGCCTTGGATTTGCAGAAAGTAGGTTATGACGTATTTGTCGTGGTTGATGCAGTAAGTAGTCGATTTGAACTGGACTATCGATATGGACTTAAGCGCATGAAGCAAGTGGGCGTTCATTTAGTTACCTCAGAAATGGTGTTTTTTGAGTGGGTTGGCCAAGCTGGGACGACTCAATTCAAAGCATTAAGTAAAGCTTACTTACAATAATATAATGATTCGGAGCAGGGATGAATTTAGATAATCAAATCGCCATTATCACCGGTGGTTCCTCGGGAATGGGTAGAGCTTGTGCACAGATGTTAAGTGAGCGGGGCGTGAGAGTCGTTGTTTGGGATCAACAAATTGAAAAAGACAGCCAGCTCAAGTTGGCCCTCGCTATTGCTTGTGATGTCAGTTCTGCTGAAGAAGTTGAGCGCGCGATAGAAAAAACAATTGCGCAAGTTGGCACTCCCAGAATTTGTATTAACTGTGCTGGAATTGCTCCTGCTAAGCGGATGTTTGGCAAAGAGGGCATTATGCCTCTTGCTGCATTTAAACAGGTTATTGATATTAATTTAGTCGGAACATTTAACGTGATGCGAGTTGTCGCCGACGCGATGTCCAAACTTGAACTTGAAATAAATTCTCAAGAGCGGGGAGTGATCATCAATACCGCATCAGTTGCTGCTTTTGAAGGGCAAATCGGGCAAATGGCGTATAGTGCTTCGAAAGGCGGAGTAGTAGCGATGACTTTACCTGCCGCACGTGAGCTTGCTCAGCATGCAATTCGAGTGAATACAGTTGCTCCTGGTTTAATTGCTACGCCTTTACTGTTGAATATGCCACAAGAAGTACAGGATAACCTAGCGGCAACAGTCACCTTTCCTAAGCGTTTAGGAAAACCTGAAGAATTTGCAGCGCTTGTTTTGCATATTATTGAAAATAGTATGATTAATGGCGAAGTGATTCGCTTGGACGGGGCTTTGCGTATGCAGGCGCGTTAACAGTTTCCTCTCCCGCGAAGGAAGTCATCGAATTGAACTTCTTGCGCGAGAAGTTGAGGGGAGAGGGAAATCTTCCTGACAAGATCATAGAATTAGCGATTATAAAATTCTTTTCCAATGATGCATTTGTAAAGAAATCAAGCTTTCTCATGACAACTGGATGCTGTCGAAGTTTTTACATCGCCAGTCGCAGTGTAAATATTAATGGCATTAGAAGGATTTTGACCGGTTAGTATACTAATAAGGTCTTGGCGGCTGTTGATATTAGATGAAATGACTTGACCATTGATTGAGTTCAACTCTCTACACTCAGCAATTTTTTCTGCTAGCTGATTATTTAATTGATTAACTTGATTGGCTTCTTCTAGGGAACAGGGTTTTAAAAAAGCTTGCAGTGCGAGCTTGGTATCATTGTTATAGGCTGGTAGCTCGAGGAGTTGAAGGCGATTATTGGCACTTTCTTCTAGCTGACTAGAAAGCGTTTCTTTTTGATTTGCGATCGTTTCCAGTGTCGTAAATTGGCGTTCGGCGAGTGCTTTTTTTTCTTCAGACAGCCGTTTAATCAATTCGTCAATCCAATTGATTTCTTGTTTTAGCTGGGTGATTAGCAGGGTAATCTTGCTATTAGTCATGGAAGTCCCTTGAGATATAAAGATAAAAAACGAATAATCTTTCTTGAATTACCTGTACTTCGCTGGGCTCCATACAGGTACTTGTTTTTAGGCTAATTCGATATCATCAAGCATTTTTGCTGCAATTTGATCACTTAGAATGCGATAGCGTCCGCTAGCCAGCTCTTCTTTAAGAAATTTTATTCTTGTATGGTTAACTTCTGGTGCTTTGAGAATAACTTCTTTTAAGGCTGAGAGATGTTTTGAAGTACTACTAATACTTACATGATTAGCATCATCAGCAGGTAGATCGTCAGAAGCAGTAACTTGTGTGCGCTGTTGCTGAACACGATTTTCTGTCTCTACGCGCTTGACGTTATTCATATCATTAAGTGGATTTACCATAACATTGCTCTCAATTGCACTCATCATGGTTATCGGCTCCTATCATGAAATCTTTAGAAAATATCGTTCAATATCCAAGCTATAACATATTTATAAAGTCATGTCATCATGATTTTAAATAATTTTTTAAATAGTCACTTTCACTTGTTTATTTGCACTAATTCTTGCTTCTATGATTCGCTTAGAAGATAAATTTTGTACTTTAATGGTATCTCCGAGTGCACCATCATTTAAAGCGATTCCATTCATGCTTACATTAATCATCTCGTTGACTGCCTGAATACTGACTTGCTCACCGCGATGAATAAGCAAAGGAGTTTCTAGATTAAAAGGGGTCACGATGGCACCTTCAGCCAAGTTTTGTTTACAAACTTGATCTCTAATCTCTTGAACATCCGAGAAATATCCATGTTTTAATTGGCTTACATCGATTTTTAATTTATCAAAATCATTGTCAGAAAGTTGTGTTCCCTTGGGTATTGGACGGTTAGTTACCAGGACCCATTTTTTTAGAGAAATTTTGAGGGGTATATAGAGAGTCCAATGCGTGTCTGGTTCACGGCATCTAACACCAATGGTTGTAGTATGTAAAATAGGTGTTTTATAAGGATTAAATATTTCCAACTCACTCTCTTTACAAGCTTTCAAGTTTAATCGAGGATCTATTTTTTCGGCAGATACTTCGATTTCGTCATGATTTTGAGTTGATAATTCACTTAAAGCAAAGCGCTCTACTTTTTGTTGAAGTAGCTCTAATGATTGCTTAGGCGCAGCTTGTAGTAGGCTTGATGCAAGAATAAACATTAAACCCAGAAAGACAGATTTCAACATAGACTAAACCTCAATCTATTCTCCTTTTGATAATCTTGCTGATTTTGGAACAGAGTAAATTGATTAAGAACTATCGTCAAGTTTCGGTTTAGCCGTAATTACGCATTTTCTAAAAATGGAAATAAAATTTATAATTGCCCACCAAACTGAGATGTAAAGGATCAATGTATGCTGAAACTTGGATTTATTGTTGTTTGTTTTTTGCCTTTTACTTTTGCTCTAGCTGCTAATCATCATCCGCAAGAGTTCCTTCAATCGATAAAAGGGACTAAGGATGAAGGAGCGCAAATTGTGAAGCATTTCTGTTCTAGCTGTCATGCAGAGAAACCTTTAATACCACTTGGTGCACCGAGAGTTGGAAATGAAAATGATTGGACCCCAAGAGTCAAAAATGGGATTAAGAGCCTGTTTAAGCATACGGAAGAAGGATTTAATGCAATGCCAGCACGTGGCGGATGCTTTGAATGTAGCGATGAGCAGTTGGTTTTAGCCTTAATAGCTATGCTTCCCGAGCCTCTTAAAAAAGAAGTTTTAAGCGATGAAAAAGACAAAAAATAAACACAAAGTAAAAATAATTTATAAAAAGACCTAAATTTATTCAAAAACCTTCCGATAATATAAAAAAAAAGAGGGAGGTAACACCCATGAAAAAGCAACTAGTCATTGGCTCGTTGTCAGTGTTAGCAGCATCTTGTGCGTCAATGGATCGATCAGTGCCCATAGTAGATGATGCGGGACATACGCATTATACAATGAGCGTTGATTCAGATCATAGGGGCGTAGGTAGTTTCCCAGCACAGCGTGAGGCCACAGGGAATAAAGTATTTATTTTTGACCCTAAAGCCGCCGCTTGGGCAGCTTATGATGCACAAGGTAACCGCGTTAAAACCGGAAGTGCATCAGGAGGTAAAGACTTCTGCGAAGATATTGGTAGGGGCTGTCGTACAGTCACTGGAACTTACCATGTTTATTCTAAGAAAGGGGAGGAATGTACTTCAAGTCTTTATCCTATTGAAACAGGTGGTGGTGCACGTATGCCATACTGTATGCACTTCAGCGGAGGCTATTCTATCCATGCTGCCTACGAAGTACCTAACTATAATGCTAGCCATGGTTGCATTCGAGTTTTACCAAGTGCTGCAAAATGGTTAAACCAAGACTTCTTGAATGTAGGTTCTACAGTAATTGTTAAATCCTACTAATAAGAAAAATAAGAAAGACGAAACCTGGTTGTCGCTTTGCGACACCAGGTTTGTTTTCGCTTATAAATATTTTTTTAATAAAGAATTAATCTGGGCCGGATTAGCCTGCCCTTTAGTTTCTTTCATCACTTGGCCTACAAAAAAACCAATTAATTTTTCTTTACCTGCGCGGTAATCAGCGGCTTGCTCAGGGTATTGATTAACAATTGCTTGTACGATTCCCTCGAGCAAGACATTGTTGCTCGCTTGCAGGTATCCTTCTTTTTGAATAATTTCATCGACTGTTCCTTCTCCAGCCCATAGCTTGGCAAAAATTTGTTTAGCGATTTGCATTGAAAATTTTTGTTCTGCAAGCTGGGTTAATAAGGGTGCGAATGCTGATGGTGAAACAGGAGTATTTTCAAAGCTGAGATTTACTTCATTGAGCGCTGCGGCAAAACTTCCTTTAAGCCAGTTCACAATCATTTTGTCGTCAGCTTGAGTGAGCTGTTTTAACTCGCTAAAAAATTGATAAATTGCGGGTGCTGAAAGAATAAAATGGATATCTTCTTCATTTAAATTTTCATTCTTTCTGAGAGTTATTCTGAGTGCCTCGGGCAAGGGCGGCATTGCTTGTTTAATTTGTTCTAAATCCTGCGAGTGAATTTGGATAGGCAATAAATCAGGATCAGGAAAATAGCGGTAATCATTTTCATTTTCTTTCGAGCGTAGAAGCTGAGTCATATTAGTGTTAGGACAATACAATCGTGTTTCTTGATAAATTGGTTGTCCGGTTTCAAGTAGGTCCTGATGTCTCATTTGTTCATAACGAATCGCTTTCTCAATGAAGCGAAAAGAATTAAGATTTTTTATTTCACTGCGAGTCCCTAATTTCTCTGAGCCTTGCGGCTTAAGGGAAATATTCACATCGCAACGAAAAGAACCTTCTTGCATATTTCCATCGCAGATCCCTAAAAATCGCACTAAAAGATGTAGTGCTTTGAGATAACTGACTGCTTCTTCTGCTGAAGTTAAACAAGGCGCCGTCACAATCTCAAGTAGCGGCGTGCCTGCTCGATTCAGGTCAATGCCTGTATATTGCGAATGAGCTTCGTGTAAGGATTTACCTGCATCTTCTTCTAAATGAGCTCTTACAATCTCAACTCGCTTTTCAGAACCTTCAACCTCAATGTTCAAATAACCATTGGCAACAATAGGTCGCTGGAATTGACTAATTTGATAACCTTTCGGTAAATCGGGATAAAAATAATTTTTGCGTTCAAAATAGGAATAGTTATTGATCGTAGCATTAATGGCTAAACCAAATTGAATGGCCATATGTACTGCTTGTTGATTGAGGACAGGTAAAACACCTGGAAGACCTGCATCAATAAAACAGGTTTGTGTGTTGGGTGCTGCGCCGAAAGCAGTAGCAGCGCCAGAGAACAATTTCGATTTTGTTCGTAATTGGGCGTGAACTTCAAGACCAATAACAGTATCCCATGCCATAAATCACCTTTCGAAGGTCGGTCTGGCTTGGTGCCAGTCAGTACATTGTTGATAATGGTGAGCACAATTAAGCAATAGTGCTTCGCTGAAATGTTTGCCAATTAACTGCATGCCAATAGGCAATCCTTGACTAAATCCTGCAGGAATAGACAGTGCAGGTATTCCCGCCAAGTTTGCAGCCACGGTAAATACATCGGCTAAATAATTTTGGATTGGGTCCGCTATTTTCTCCCCTAGTTTGAACGCGCAAGTCGGGGTAGTGGGACCTAAAATAATATCCACTTGGTTTAAGTAGTCTTGCAGTTCATTTTGGATTAACCGTCGAATTTTTAACGCTTGTAGGTAGTAATCGTCAAAATAACCAGCGGAAAGCACATGTGTGCCGGTTAGGATACGACGTTTGACTTCGAGGCCAAATCCTTCGGTGCGTGTATTGATAATTTGTTCGTGTAAGCTGCTCCCTTTTGTACTGCGATAACCAAAACGTACGCCGTCATAACGCGATAAATTTGATGAAGCCTCCGCACAAGCAATGACATAGTAGCAGGGTACCCATAGAGCTTGCAGTTTTAAGTCAAGTTCGATTATTTCAGCACCTTCCTGCTGGAAAATTTTTACAGCTGCATAAAGGGCTTGTTGAATATCGTTATCCACTTCTTTTTGAAAAAAACAAGAAGGCAAGCCAATACGTAAACCTTTAATTGAGCGATTTAAAGAGGCTGAATAATTAGGAATAGGCTGATCAACTGAAGTCGAATCCTTGGGATCAAATCCTATCATGGCTTGTAAGATCAGAGCTAAATCTTCTGCAGATCTAGCCAAGGGACCACCTTGATCAAGGCTCGAAGCAAAGGCAATCATACCAAAGCGAGACACCAAGCCATAGGTGGGTTTTATCCCTGAAATTCCACAAAATGCGGCGGGTTGTCTTATAGAGCCTCCGGTATCGGTACCGGTTGCAAAAGGAACTAGACCAGCCGCTACTGCCGCAGCAGAACCACCAGAAGATCCGCCGGAAACTCGTTTTTCATCCCAGGGATTTTTGACAGGCCCAAAATAACTGTTTTCATTAGCTGAGCCCATCGCAAATTCATCCATATTGGTTTTACCCAATAAGATTACTCCTTGTTCTGCTAAACGAGTAACGGCTGTTGCTTGATAAGGAGAATAATAATTTTCAAGCATTTTTGAGCCGCAAGTGGTGGCTAACTCTTTGGTGCAAAAAATATCTTTATGGGCCATCGGTAGGCCCGTTAAAGATTTTGCTTGCCCTGTTTGGAGCAATTTATCCGCTTCTTTAGCGGCGCTGAATGCCTGTTCTTCATCGATTACACTAATAAACGCATTCAGTGTCTGATGTTGTTGAATACGATTAAGGTAGTGTTTAGTTAATTCTATACTTGAAAATTCCCGCTGCCGCAGCGAATGGAGTAATTCAGATAAAGAGAGCTTGTGCATAGGTTTATTGTCCTGAATCAGAATCGATAACCTTGGGAACTTGATAGAGTTCGTTTTCGAAAAGCGGAGCAAGAGCTGCCAACTGTGCTTGACAATTTTCTTCAGTTACTTCGTCCGCTCTGAAACGCTGCTGCAGCTCAGAGGGGTGAAACAGGGGCGTAGTCTTGCTGGTGTCTACTTTACGTAATTGCTCCACAAAATCCATGATTGCATGAACTTCTTCTGCTAATTGGCTATGCTCATCGGATTCGCTATCTAGGTAGGCTAATTGTTCTATCTTTTTTAAGTCTTGTTCGTTGAATGACATAATGAATTCCAAAATAATTAAGGAAAAAGTATACCTTGCATTGTATACCTGGGGAATTATTTTCCGATATTTATCTAAGGTTTGGCGAATCCCCGTGGCTTGACCACAGGGGGCATTCTAAATAAAAAACTAGACTGTTGCGACTCTATCGAATTTCTGGCCCGAAATACAAGCTGCTTGGATTTTTGCTTGTAAGGCATAAACAAATTCGGTAACTGTAGTAACCGGTTGATCAACGATACAATCGGCATGGCCTTGTTTGATAAATGATCTCAAGTCGTTTCCTAAGCGTCCGTTTCTTAGAGTCGATAAATGAGCGATTAAATCGATGGGTTTTCCCTCTGCATCAAAATATTCTCCTCTTAATACTCTCTTTAAATCCGCAAGTGCTGTCATTTTTTGCTTATAGCTTTTTTGAAATAGACCTAAGACATTGAGATACAAATATTCTTTAGTGTCACCATATTCATCTTTTTGTTCCCTGCGTGTATGGTGATAATTATCCATGATGCTATTTAACTCATACAATCTGTTCTCTTTTAAAAATTCTACGCTGCGCTCAACTACAAACTGGTCAAGTGCTTGAACTATCGCCTGATTAGTATTTTGAACGGCAATTTCTCTGGCAGAGCGGTAGGCCCCCTGTTTTTCGCAAACATTAATATCGATGCCAGATACTTGCAGTAAAGCTTCTACTGCGTCTGCATTATTTTGAATGACGGCATCGATAAGAGCGACGTGACCATCATTAGATCGAACATTAACATCAGCACCAGCTTGTATTAATTGGGTGATATTTTGTAGGTCGCCATTTTGAACAGCACGTAGGAGTGGGGTATAACCCAGTCGGTCTTGAACATTTAAATCTGGATGTGGTTCAATGTTTTTTCTTTTTGAGGATGATTTAAGGGCTGTAGTTAAACCAAATTTAGCTCTAAACGTTTCAATTTCTTCTGCATTATATTTCACTGGTATAAATGCTTCGACTGGGTCACCAATGAAAGCTGCAAAACTCAGTTCACTTATGCTTAAGGCATCCACTGCTTGCTGCCTTATAGCGCCCTTTTCGATTAAAAATCGGGCTATTTGGGGATGCTTATAGTCAATTGCTAGTATAAGAGGAGTCATTAAAGTTGCTTTAGCTGAGATAGGAGGTTCAACGTAATTTACGTCAGCTCCTTTTTCATTCACTAGAAATTCTACGGCTGGCAAATTTCCCGCTGAGACGGCAAATAGTAAGGCGGTATCGTAATCAAAGGCTTTCTCGCTTGCTGCAATTAACTCTTTGGCAATATCTAACTTTCCTTGAGAACAAGCTTTCTGGAAGTCAGCCTGAGAGGGAACTACTCCTGCCTGTAGTAATAGTTTAATAGTATCAAAACTACCGCTAATAACAGCCGCAGTGAATGCTTTTCGAGCAGAAGCAGAGTGGGGGTCGAAATTTTTGGCAGCAATAAGTAGTTCAACAAGAGCCGATTTATTTTGTTCTGCGGCTATAATTAGCGCAGTTTTTTTGCTTTGCTTAAATTCAAGGTCAACAATATTAGGCACTCTTTCCGTGAGTGCTTCTAAAAGCTCCTTATCATTTTCACGAATTGCAATTTTGAGAACAGGCTCTAATTCATCCAATCTTATCGCTACTTTTATCGCAACTAGACCTGATAGTTCTATTCGATGAACCAAATCATGTTGTTTAATGCTGATTTGATGCTCGGCTAGTTGCTTGAGATAATAATGGAATACAATGGATTCAGCTTGATTTTCAAAAAGCCCGTTCGCGGCGCGAGTTTTATGCAAGCGTTCTAGTCGAGCATCAATTTTCTTCTCTAAGTTATCAAGTGACTGAACCATAACGATTTCTTTATCAAATAAAACTACATCTTAGCAAAGGATTCTTAAGGGAAACTTAGAGGTTTCTTAAGGAAAACTTAAGCGCTTGGAATTTGAAAAGAAAGCCGCTTGCAGTGCATTAGTTTTAAAGTAGAATGAATAAATGTCCTTTTTTCTTGAGTGTTATTGATGTTACAGCAGGTTAAAACCTCGGGTGGCGTTCATATTGAATATGTGCAACATGATTTGGTCTATGAGAATGCTATTGAGCCGCTACTTGAACGACTCGATACTCATCGAGGAGCATTATTCGCTTCAAGTTTTGAATACCCCGGACGTTATACTTGCTGGGATATTGGTTTTTATAATCCCCCTTTGGCTTTGGTTTGCAAAGCTAAAGAAATTCATATTCAAGCATTAAATCAGCGCGGGGAAGTTTTATTAGCAATTATTTTTCCCTTATTGCAAGGATCTAGTGATTTAATTATAAAAGAACAATCGGATCGCTTGTGTCAGATCGAAGTAAAGCCCGCGCAACAGATTTTTAGTGAAGAAGAACGCAGTCGCCAGCCTTCGGTTTTCACTCTTTTGCGCTCTTTACTTGGTTTTTTTAAATCAGATGAATCTTATTTGGGTTTTTATGGCGCCTTTGGTTACGATTTAATTTTTCAGTTTGAGAGTTTAACCCGGCACAAAGAACGTTCATTAGAGCAGCGCGAAATGGTTTTATACCTTCCCGATGAAATCTATGTGGTAAACCATCGCAAAGAAGTTGCTTTTATTAGACGTTATAATTTTCAATTCCAAGGTAAATCAACTCAATCTCTGCCGCGAGATGGCGAATTTAATACCTATAAACCCACGCATAAACCGACAAAATCTTGCGATCATGAACCAGGGGAATACGCAGCCCTCGTTGATTTAGCTAAACAGCGTTTTGCCTGCGGCGATTTATTTGAGGTAGTACCTAGCCAAACATTTTATGCAGCATGCTCAGAACAGCCTTCGGCAATTTTTCGCCGAATGAGGGAAGTCAACCCTTCGCCCTATGGATTTTTCATTAACCTTGGGGAAGATGAATATCTTGTTGGTGCGTCACCAGAAATGTATGTTCGTGTGCAAGGTAAGCGGGTGGAGACCTGTCCTATTTCAGGGACGATTAAACGCGGAACTGATGCCATTGAAGATGCGCATAATATTCAGCTTTTATTGGATTCTGAAAAAGAAGCATCGGAATTAACGATGTGTACGGACGTAGATCGCAACGATAAATCCCGCATTTGTGAAGCAGGGTCTGTGCGAGTGGTTGGGCGTCGCCAAATTGAAATGTATTCACGCTTGATTCATACCGTCGACCATGTTGAGGGGACTTTGCGGGAGGAGTTTGATGCTGTCGATGCGTTTTTAACACATATGTGGGTTGTGACAGTCACAGGTGCACCGAAATTATGGGCCATGAATTTTATTGAAAAACATGAGAAATCACCGCGGAAATGGTACGCCGGTGCAGTCGGTTGGTTTGGTTTCAACGGCAACTTAAACACTGGACTTGTTTTGAGAACGATACGTATTCAACAGGGCATAGCTGAAATACGCGTGGGCGCAACCTTACTTTTTGATTCTCAGCCGCAAGCTGAAGAACAGGAAACCCGTTTGAAAGCCTCGGCATTTTTGGATATTTTGCAAAAACCAAATTTGAAACCTGGTTTAATAAATTCCCTACCGCAACAAGGTGCAGGTAAAAAAGTACTCCTGGTTGATCATCAAGATTCATTTGTCCATACCTTAGCCAATTATGTGCGACAAACAGGAGCCCAGGTAGTCACTATTCGTAGCGAATATGCCCTGGATTATTTACAAGAGCAATCCTTTGACTTAGTCCTGCTTTCACCGGGGCCTGGGCGGCCAGTTGATTTTAAGCTTGCAAAAACGATTGAAGCGGTTCTGAAGAAGAAGATTCCTCTATTTGGTGTATGCCTTGGCTTGCAAGGTATTGTGGAATATTTTGGCGGTGTCTTGGATATATTAACTTACCCGATGCATGGTAAGGCTTCCGAAATTGAGGTTAACGAGGAGTCCGGTTTGTTTGCTGGTCTGGGGCAATCATTTACAGCAGGCCGCTATCATTCGCTCTATGCGCGTACAGCAGAAGTGCCGGAGGAGTTAAAAGTGACGGCTTTAAGCCAAGATGGTATTGTAATGGCTGTAGAACATAAGACCCTACCGGTTTATGCAGTACAATTTCATCCTGAAACAATTCTTTCGCTGCCTAACCAAGCAGGATTGCGGATTATTTCTAATTTAATGGGAATGATTTGAGTAAATGCGCGATAAATTATTGATGGTCTATGGAGTATCAATTCTCTTAGGTATAACCACAGGGATAGTGGGCTCTTTTTTTCAAATTGCCATTTTACATTTAGATGAGTTCATTCAGCAAGTGCTTACTTTTGTTCAAACCAAAGGTGGTTCTGTTGTATTAGCTTCTGTTTTAATTTCTATGATTTTTGTTTTTATTGCTTGGCTCATGGTGCGACATATTTCCCCTGAAGCCTCAGGAAGCGGGGTACAAGAAATTGAAGGAGCTTTATTGCATGAAAGACCTATTTTTTGGCGGCGTTTAATACCAGTTAAATTTATTGCAGGTATTCTGGCAATCTCAGGAAAATTAGTGCTTGGTCGAGAGGGTCCGACGATTCAAATGGGTGGTAATCTTGGCGATATGTTTGGAGAGTTGCTTCATTTTTCCCAAGAAAGACGAGACACCCTAATCATGGCAGGTGCGGCCGCCGGTCTTGCTACGGCATTCAATGCGCCTTTAGCAGGAGTGCTTTTCGTAGTTGAAGAGCTGCGCAATGAATTTAACTTCACCTTCACTAACTTTAAAATGGTGGCCATTTCTTGTGTGATGGCTACGATTACCTTGAATTATTTTATCGGGGCACAAGCAGACATTCAGATGAATGTTTTTGAGTTGCCGAGCCTTAGATCCTTATGGCTCTTTTTTATTTTGGGAATTATGGTGGGTTTTGTTGGTTTGTTATTCAATCATACCTTGATGCTGAGTTTAAAACTCACTGATAAAATGACCTACGGATTACGGATGACCTACATATTAATTGTGGGTGCTGGAGTAGGACTTCTTGCTTATCTTCAACCTGATTTCGTCGGCGGTGGCTATCATATTATCAACCAAGCTCTAACGCTTACCCCGAGTGTATCAATACTCACTCTTATTTTAGTGGTTCGTTTTTTTACGACTATGATCTGTTATTCAACCAATGTTCCCGGTGGTATTTTTGCCCCGATGTTGGCCTTAGGAGCCTTATTTGGTACGGCCGTGTCGCATTTATTACAAGATTTAATGCCAGATGTAACGCTTCATCCTGGTATGTTTGCAGTGGCAAGTATGGGCGCTTTATTTGCCGCAGCGGTGCGAGCACCGATTACGGGTATTGTTTTGGTGGTTGAGATGACCCAAAACTATTCTTTGATTTTGCCATTAATGGTGTCTTGTTTGACTTCTACTACCGTTATGCAATTAGCGCGCAATGAACCTATTTATACGCAGCTATTGCGTAGAGCACTAAGGAAAGAACGTTTAGAGGCTGCGAAATAGTGTATTAAGAGTTAGCAACTGTCTTGAAAAACAGTTGCTAGACTCATGTTACAAAACTATAAATCCATTGGTTTTTCAATGTTTGTTGACATGAATTTCTTTGAAAACGCTTGTGGCGACTCTGCCTTGGGTTGCAAATTATCCAGATAAACGAGTTTAAAATAGCTCGCATTCGCCTGAGAATTAATATCTGGATTCTCAGGGAAATACTTAAGAAGCGGAAGAAAAGCCGACTGGCCTATGACATAGCGCTTATCTCTGCTTTTAGGTGCAAGGCCCCAAACATTTTGATAACTAATCGCTTCAACTTCTTGATTGCCAAGTTGTTTATTACCGACATACAACATCACATGGCCGCCAATATAAATCAGTGTCATTAAAGGATGGCCTTGGGATTTAAGTGTCTTTAAACGCTCATCAACATTCATTTGCGATAAATCGATAGCAGAATTTAATTTCCCTTGTGCTCCCGAATTTCTGGGTAGCCAAATACCGAAAGGGGCAAAAATACTTTTCATTTCTTGTGAGCAATCATTAAAAAAGAAAGTACTACCCCAACCATAGGGTCGATTTTTTAATTGTTTGAGAATCTTCACCAAGTTTTCTTTAGAAGCGACTAAAGGCATTAGAGTCGCCGCTTGAGCCGAAGTTAAAGCGGTTTTAATGACGGCTTGATTTTGCTCATTTTTAACGGGGATGAGTAGGGATATTGTTTGCCCCTCTTGTTGAACAAGAGGAAATACGGCTCCAATATAACCGGTAAAACGAAAATTATTGTTGGTGTCGACAATAGATGTTTCTGTTTTAGTGATGGCGGCTAGGTTTTTTTTGGCAGCTTGTTGCCATTGATTGATAAATTGAGGAGTGGCATAGGCTAGATCACTTGTTTTGATCCAAGCAAAATAGGCATCCGGGGTCAGAACTAGCGACCAGGCTTTATCTCGAGATTGAGTGAAAACATAGAGGGGGGTACCTGCCCAAATTGCCGATTCTTGTAAATTATCGAATGGAAAACCTTGTCCTGGAAGACTTATATGAAAGAAATCAGGTGCAAAATTCGGTAAGGCACGTGCGAAAGTATTGTTCACTGCGATTGCTTTATTTTCCTCTTTGAAAGAACTAGCCTGCAGTGTCTCCAAGGCCATGTTCCGTTTTATTTTATCCCACCAAATGAAATTTTGTTCTTTAAAATTTTCTGAATAATGAAGCTCATTAGGTGCTTTATTTTGGTTATTAAAATCTTCCAATACTTCTAGCTCAACTGTTCTCACAATCGGCAAAACTGACCTAACCATTTGCTCACTCCAAGGAGAGAGTCCTTGTGCATCGCTCGCATAATAATGATTATAAAATTGCTGTAATTGAGTTTTTTGATATTGTTCGCTTAATAGAGGAGTGGAATAATCACTGCTGTCTTTCGGCAAATAGTCATTACTATTTTGACTGTAGGTGTTTAGAGGAAAGTCAAAAATGGGTACCTCAATTGCGAAAGAGACAGTGCTTGAGAGCATTAAACTAATTGAGAAGAGGATTTCTTTTTTATTTAGCATAACCATAAGCTCAACTGGAAAAACGTCGATTTTAACATAAAACCAATCTTGGCGGTAATATAAATGATAAATCTGTTCTTATTTTGGTCATTAGTCCGATAAAATAGTGCGGCTTTTTTAATCCATGCGGATCACAATCTTCCCAAAATGTTCACGACTTAGCATACGAGCATGAGCTTGTTCGATATTAGAAAAACTAAATTCGGAATCAATAATGGGAACGATATGTTTGTTGAGTAAAGAGGTTGCCCAATGCGCCTGGGCAGATTTCCATAAGGCTGTTTTTTCACTAAGTGATTGAGCTCGTAAAACAAAGCCAATTAGCTGCAGGCGTTTTCTTATCATCGTGACTAGATTGAAGTCAACTTTCGCGCCTTGCATGCAAGAAATCTGTACTAATCTGCCCTTTGTTTGTAACAGCTCTAAGTGCTTAGCAAAATAACCGCCGCCTATAAAATCAACGATTAAATTAATTGAACCCTCATCAATTAGATTGTAAAAATCTTCTGTTTTATAGTTAATAGCCCTTGTTGCACCCAATTGCAGGGCTTTATCAACTTTTTCCTGATTACCTGCAGTAGTAATGACTTTGGCACCGATGTGTCTTGCCATTTGAATCGCAAAAGATGAAATACCGCTGCCTGCAGCATGAATAAGTAAGGTTTGACTTTGATTTAAATGACCAAGTAGAAAGACCGTAGCATGAGCGGTGACTAATGCTTCAGGAATGGCTGCTGCATAGCTGAATCCCCAGCCCTTTGGGATGGGTGCTGCAAGTGACTGATTCAGACAGCAATATTCAGCATAGCCTCCACTGCCAACTAGTCCGTAAACACGATCACCAACCTTAAATTGTTTGACGTGAGTACCGATTTCTACAACCTCACCAGCAATTTCTAATCCTGGAATATTGGATTCACCCGGAGGAGGAGGATATTTCCCTTGTCGCTGCATCAAATCAGCGCGATTTAATCCTGCTGCTTTCACGCGAACAAGAAGTTGATCTTTATTATATTGGGGTTTTGCCTGTTCTTTTACAATGATACGGCTTTCTGGCCCAGGAGCGTCAATTGCTACATAGCGCATAAAAATCCTCATGACATATTTAGCTACTATTGATAACTCATTTATTAATCTTGAACAATATATCGGACTTAAAATGGTGTGATTTAAAACAACCTCATGCCTGCAATTTAAAAAAGCTCGCTTAATGACAAAACTTCGTTATACTTTTGCACATTGCTAGCAACCTGGTTGTTTGATGGCAAAATACACTAAGCATAAAAAAATAGCGTTATTTTTTATTTTCTTCCAATTATTGGTAACTCTTTTATTTTTTATTTGGCCAGCCTGTTCTGCACTAATCCAATCGGTATTTTTTAGCGATTCTTTTGGTTTGCATGATCGCTTTGCTTCTCTGACTAATTTTATCGATTTATTGCGCGATCCGGATTATGGGAAAGCCTTGCTAATTACCTTACTCATCGCTTTTTCTGTCACCTTAATAACCATGTGCTTGGGTTTGTTATTTGCTGTACTTTTGCAAAACCGGAAAAAAAGTAAAAAAATTTATAAATCCTTGCTTCTGTGGCCTTATGCTGTTGCCCCAGCAGTGGCTGCAATTTTATGGCGCTTTTTATGTCAACCGACAATAGGGTGGTTGGCCTATGATTTAGAGCTGCTTGGGGTTAACTTTAATTATCTTACTCATGCTAATCAAGCCTTGCTCGTTGTTATTCTGACGGCCAGTTGGCAGCAATTTAGTTATAATTTTCTATTTTTCTTTGCCGCGTTGGAGGCAATACCTAACTCACTTATTGAAGCAGCGATTATTGATGGCGCATCTCCCTGGCGACGTTTTTGGCAAATTATCTTTCCTCTTCTATCGCCCATCACCTTCTTTTTATTAGTCATGAATTTAATTTATGCTTTTTTTGACACCTTCGGTATTATTGATGTACTGACGCATGGAGGACCGGGTAATAGCACGACAACCTTAATTTATAAAGTTTATAAAGATGGTTTTGTGGGAATGGATCCGGGAAGTTCCTCTGCACAGTCAGTGTTGTTAATGCTGATTGTGATAAGCCTCACGCTAATCCAATTTCGTTACCTTGAAAAAAAGGTGCATTACGAATGAAAATAATAAGAAGAATATTAGCTCATAGCGTATTAATTGGATTTATTGCTTTTCTGTTTCTACCGCTTTACTTAGCATTGGTTGCTGCTAGTCATGAAGGCGCTGCAATGATGCATGCCCCTTTACCTGTATGGCCGGGTGCGGCTTTATTTCATAATGTAAAGACTGTCCTCACTGAAGGATTAGTAGCGACTGGAGGGCAGCCAGTAGGGCAGCTGTTACTGAATAGTTTATTGATGGCCGTGTTAATTGCGATAGGTAAGATCATACTAGCCTTATTCTCGGCGTTTGCGCTTGTTTATTTTGAGCTACCATTAAAACGAGTTTTCTTTGCGCTTATTTTTTCGACAATGATGCTGCCTGTTGAAGTGCGTATTGTGCCCACGTTCCAAGTTGTTGCTTCCTTTGCTTGGTTAAATACCTTTGCCGGGCTAACCTTGCCCTTGATGGCTTCGGCAACGGCTACTTTTTTATTTAGACAATTTTTTAAAACAATTCCGCCCGAACTTGTGGATGCTGCGAAATTAGATGGGGCCGGCCCGGTCCGATTTTTCCTTGATATTCTGCTTCCTTTATCGAAAACACAAATTGCTGCCTTATTTATTATTCTTTTTGTCTATGGTTGGAATCAGTATTTATGGCCTTTGGTCATTACCACGGATGGTAATATGGCGACCATCGTGATGGGTATTCGTTATTTAGCCGGTGTTGCGGATCAAATTCCTCAGTGGCATTACATCATGACTGTTGCGCTAATTGCTTTATTACCACCCTGTCTAGTCGTAGTAACGATGCAACGTTGGTTTGAAAAGGGGTTAACACATTAAATGGCAATGGTAAATTTAGTTGAAGTCAGTAAATATCATGGTCAACAGCTTATCCTTGATCAGCTCAACTTAACTATTGATAAAGGTGAATTTGTAGCTGTTGTCGGGCCTTCCGGCTGTGGTAAATCGACCCTGCTTCGTTTGGTTGCTGGACTAGATACTGTTAGCTCCGGTAGGATTTTGATTAATAATCAATGCGTTAATCAAATACCCCCTGCAAAACGAGACATGGCGATGGTATTTCAAAATTATGCACTTTATCCCCATATGACCGTTTTTGAGAACATGGCCTATGGTTTAAAAATGCGCGGTATGAAAAAAGATCTGATTCGACAAAAAGTCGCTGAAGTTGCCGCTTTATTGCATTTAAGTGATTACTTAACGCGCAAACCCTCGGCGCTTTCAGGTGGACAACGCCAACGCGTGGCGATGGGCAGAGCAATTGTTCGCTCACCTGCGGTTTTTTTATTTGATGAACCTTTGTCAAATCTGGATGCAAAATTACGCAATGAAATGCGTCAAGAAATCAAAAAATTACATCAGCAATTAAAAACAACTTCTCTGTATGTCACCCATGATCAGACAGAAGCAATGACCATGGCTTCTAGAGTTCTTGTTTTAAATAAAGGAAGGGTAGAGCAAATAGGTTCTCCGCAGAATTTGTATCAACAACCCGCTTCTCTTTTTGTTGCCGGTTTTACTGGTCATTATCCTATTAATTTTTTTCCTGCAAAAATTAATCTGAGTTCCCAAAAAGTTGTCTCTGATTTTGGCTTTGAGTTAGATTTACCTAAACTCAATGAATCACTTTCATGTGGAGAAGAGGTGATTCTGGGCATTAGGCCTGAGCATCTAAATATCGTATCCACCAATAAACCTGGGGCAATTTCAGTAAAAGTAGAATATATTGATGATATGGGTGCAGATAAATTGATTCAGGCCTCGAGTTTATGTGGTAAAGCTCGCTTTTCTATAAGGACATCAGCAGATACTGAAGTGATCGATAATTTATTTGCTTTAGATTTAGTGGTTAATAAAGCAAATTTATTTCATCAAAAAACAGGGTTGCGTTTAGGAGGATGGCATGATTGAGGACAATAAAGCGTTACGCGAGATTGATAAACCCTTCTACCGATATTGGCAAGCTTTATACCATTCATTTTTTAATAATGAATTATATGTTGATGTGGGAAAACGTTGGAGAGGGTTGGGCCTTGGTTATTTACTCCTCTTAATGTTTGTCGTGACGCTGCCGTTTTCTTGGCGAGTAACTATGGATTTTCGTCAATTTTTTATGCAAGATTTAATTCAGCCTATGGAACAATTACCAAAGCTATATATACAAAATGGTCTCGTATCACTCGATAAGCCTATGCCCTATGTGATAAAAAATAAACAAAATCAGGCGGTCGCCATCGTTGATACGACGGGTAAAGTCAACACTATGGATCAAACTTATCCTTTTTTGAATATATTAATCACCAAGGATAAGTTGTTTTATCGCTTTCCCTCACCGCAATTCTTTTTTAATGTGGATCATGTTCAGAATCCAGTAAGTCCAGTTTATGTTTATCCTTTTAGTAAGAATAGTAATGCGGTATTTGATGGGAAGGAATGGGTTAAATCGTCTGGAATATTACATTTAAAAACCTTTTTTGGGTTTTTGATTTACCCAACCGTTGCCCTTGTATTTTTTGCAATGTTTACAATTATTCTACTTGCCTTTGCATTGATGGGACAATTTATTGCAAAATTATTAAAATTTTCAATTAGTTATAAACAATCCTGTCGTTTAACCATGGTGAGTATAACTCCTTTTATGGTGGTCTTATGGTTCCTTTTAACCTGTGGATTGTTTTCTAATCGCGCCGGCTTTTTCATGCCTCTGCTTTTCATCCTCTATTTTTGTTATGCTGTAATATCACTAAGAAGAGAGAGCCAAAAGCTGGTGGTTTCGTGAGGGAGCTGATCCATTTTGCCCATGGTAATGGATTTCCATCTCCATGCTATAAGCAATTACTTAATGGATTAGAAGAGCGTTATAATTGTTGTTATATCGATAGAATTGGCCACAATCCTAAGTTTCCAGTGACGGAGAATTGGCATTTTCTAGTTGACGAAATTATCGACAGCATTAAACGACAAGCTGAGCAACCTGTTATCGCTGTCGGTCACTCCTTTGGTGGGGTTTTAAGTTTACTAGCAGCAATAGAGCAGCCGTCTTTATTCAAGTCAGTCATTATGCTCGATTCGCCCCTAATTGGACGCTTTAAATCGAGTATGGTGCGATTGGCTAAAGCTTTAGGTGTGATTGATCGAGTGACGCCTGCTCTTCGTACGCGTGAGCGAAGAGAGCATTGGCAAAATAGAGAACAACTCGTGACTTATCTGCGAAAGAGGGAGTTGTTTAAAACATTTACCGATGAATGTTTACAAGATTATATCGATTATGGTTTAGAAAAAACGGACGAAGGTTACGCGCTCCGTTTTAATCGGCATATTGAGTATTTAATCTATCGCACGATCCCTCATCGTTTAGCAGAGTATGAAGGAAAATTAAAGACTCCAGCCGCATTGATTTATGGTGATCAATCGAGTGTTGTGGACCGACTAGATCTTCGCCACATGAAAAAGAATTATAATATAGTGAGCTTTAAAACGCAGGGAACTCATATGTTTCCAATGGAGCATCCCGCTGAGGTGGTGAAACAAATTTTCTACCTCTTGGATGCTATACTAAAAAAATGAGTTGATGGTATTGTTCAATACAAAGGACCGTTTTTTAATAAGGAGAAAACCGTGTTGCCTAGTCTAATTATTTTAGCAGTTTTGTCGGTAGCCCTTGTATTATTTTCGCGTCAAGCATCTATTGTGGTTTGGGCTATTAGTTATGCAGTTTTTGCCTTATTGGTTGAACGTTATGCCTCGCCAGGTATTCTTGCACAAATTTTCTTGTGGGCTCTATTCGCAGTTCTTGTTTTATGCTCCATAAAACCGCTACGTCGAAATTTGTTATCTCGTCATCTCTTTCCCATCATCAGCAAAAGCATGCCCGCGATGTCTGCAACCGAAAGGGAGGCTTTAGAGGCTGGAACCGTAAGTTGGGAAGGTGATTTATTCAGTGGCGCGCCAGATTTCAATGTTCTACTTAATGCGCCAGTGGTGAAATTAACCCCTGACGAACAAGCATTTATAGACGGTCCAGTCAATGAATTATGTCGCATGATTGACGATTGGGATATTACTCATGTGCGCACTGATATGCCTCCTGAGATGTGGCAGTTTCTCAAAGAGAAAGGCTTTTTCGGCATGATCATTCCTAAAGAGTATGGCGGACATGATTTTTCTGCAACGGCGCAAATGTCCATTTTAGCGAAGTTATATGGGCGTTCAGTGACTGTCGGCAGCACGGTATCCGTTCCTAATTCCTTAGGTCCAGGTGAATTACTATTAAAATATGGAACAAAGGAACAAAAGGATTATTATTTACCACGCTTAGCCGATGGACGAGAAATTCCCTGCTTTGCTTTAACAGGACCTAATGCCGGTTCTGATGCTGCATCAATTCCTGACAAAGGCGTTGTATGTCGTCAAACGGTTAATGGTCAGGCAGTCTTGGGAATCCGTTTAAACTGGAATAAACGTTATATTACGCTTTGCCCAGTAGCAACCGTAATAGGCTTGGCTTTCCGATTATTTGATCCTGACAATCTCTTAGGCAAAGGAAATGATGTGGGAATTAGTTGTGCTTTAATTCCTGCTAATACACCGGGTGTCATTAAAGGCAGACGCCATTTCCCATTGAATACTGCTTTTCTAAATGGTCCGACTCAAGGCAAAGATGTGTTTATTCCAATGGATTATTTAATTGGTGGCGCCGACATGGCGGGACATGGTTGGCGCATGTTAATGGAGTGTTTAAGTGCGGGCCGGGCTATTTCTTTACCTTCTAGTTCCGCAGGTGGTTCGCAAGCGGGTGCTCTTGCAAGTGGAGCTTATGCCAGAGTACGTAAACAATTTAATCAAGCCATCGCTAATTTTGAAGGAATAGAAGAACCGTTGGCTCGTATTGCTGCGAATACTTATATGATTGATGCAGGTTTAACAATGACCGCTGCTGCAATCGATCATGGAGCAAAACCTTCCGTGGCTGGAGCTATATTGAAATTCCACAGTACTGAGCGTGCTCGTCAACTTGTTATGGATGCAATGGATATTCACGGTGGTAAAGGAATTTGTTTGGGACCCAACAATTATCTAGGACGTGGTTATCAAAATGCGCCCATTGGTATTACCGTTGAAGGGGCTAATATTTTAACGCGGAATTTGATTATCTTCGGACAAGGTGCCATTCGTTGTCATCCTTATGTATTTAAAGAGCTAGAAAGTGTAAGAGAAAAGAATCTTAATCATTTCGACGACGCCTTTTGGGGGCATGCAGGGTTTGTGTTTGCGAATTTAACCAAGTCGTTTATCTTTGCATTCACTGATGGACATTTTACAGGTACTCCGACAAGTGCCGCGAAGCGCTATTATCAGCTGATCCATCGATATAGCACCAACCTTGCTTTTCTTGCTGACTTCTCCATGGCAGTTTTGGGTGGAGAATTGAAACGAAAAGAGATGATTTCGGCTCGCTTAGGTGATGTACTAAGTAAGCTGTATCTCACTTCCGCAGTTTTAAAACGCTTCCATGACGACGGTGAACCTCTTGCTGATTTGCCCTTAGTTGAGTGGTGTTGCCAGCAGTTGATGCATGAGTGTGAATTGGCGATTCGTGGGGTGATCGCGAATTTCCCATCACGTTGGGCACGTGTGGTGCTGAAATTATTTTTACAACCTTTTGGCAGCCAACGACCGGAGCCTTCAGACCAATTAAGTAAAAAACTAGCTCACATACTCACTGAACCTAATGACACTCGCAAACGGCTAACGCGTTTTGTATTTTCAGAACCACTTGCCAACTGCCCACTTGGACGACTCGAGGAAACTTTTCATAAACTATATGCGGTAGAAGAGCTGGAAAAGAAAGTGAGTCGTGCGGTCAAAAAGGGCCAATTACAATCATTAACCTTGCTTGAGCAAATTGATGAGGCTGAGCAGGCAGGCATTTTGGATGCTAAACAAGCCCAACAATTGAAAGACGCAGAATATGCAAGGCAAGAAGTTATTGCTGTCGATGATTTTGCTGATGAAGAATTGCGAAGACAATCAGCTCATAGTAAAACGAAAAAATCCAGCAAATATGGATATGATGATTTAACTGAAACCGTTTAATACAGTGGGGGCTTGGAGTTTTTGTTGTTATCCCTGCGAAGGCAGGGATAACAACACTGGTGTTTCAAAAACAAGGTATACGTCAGATTGAAAAACTAGAACGAAAAGCTTATTTATCTTCTAGCACTTCATCAGGCATTGTGACATTAAGTTCAAGTACTGCACTATCGCCCATGCGCTCAAGATTCACGCTGACTTGGTCTCGGTTAATGCGAATGTATTTCGCAATGACCGCCAGAATTTCTTCTTGCAGCTTGGGGAGATAATCCGGAGTATTACGTTGTGAACGTTCATGCGAAATAATAATTTGGAGACGTTCTTTTGCCACTGAGGCAGTATTATTACGCTTTCTCAAATAATTAAATATGCTCATGCTGGTGCTTCCTCCTTGTTTTTACCGAACAGACGGCGTAGTAATCCTTTACGCTCGCTGGTAATAAATCGCATTGGTCTGTTTTCGCCCAGAAAACGAGCAATAGCATCTTGATAAGCAATACCTGCGTCACTGGCTTCATCAAGAATAACCGGTGTTCCGGTATTGGAGGCTTTAAGAACAGCCTTTGACTCAGGAATCACCCCAATTAGAGGAATTGCAAGAATTTCTTTAACATCTTCAACAGAAAGCATATCCCCTTTTTCTACACGCTCTGGATCATAGCGAGTCAATAAAAGATGTTCTTGTACGGGCGCTACATTATCAACTGCCCGCTTAGTCTTAGAGGCTAATATTCCTAAGATGCGATCAGAGTCTCGCACGGACGAAACTTCAGGGTTAGTAACAACAACAGCATGATCCGCAAAATACATCGCCATATGCGCACCCGTTTCGATGCCGGCAGGTGAGTCGCAAATAATATAATCGAATTCTTTTGCCAAATCGGATAAAACCTTTTCTACCCCCGCTAAAGTCAATGCATCTTTATCACGGGTTTGTGATGCAGGTAATATAAACAGATTTGGAATACGTTTATCTTTAATTAAAGCTTGATTTAAACTTGCTTCCTCGTTAATTACATTGACAAAATCATAAACCACTCTGCGCTCGCATCCCATTATAATATCAAGATTCCTAAGACCGATATCAAAATCAATGACCACTGTTTTGTGACCTTGCAAAGCAAGACCTGAGGAAAATGCTGCAGAAGTTGTGGTTTTGCCCACGCCACCTTTACCAGATGTTACAACAATAATTTTAGCCAATGCTGAACCCTTCCGTTAATCGCCAGATTAAAAATTTTACCCAGTTTACACGGTATTGTTTGCACAGTTCAAGCTCAAAGAATGTCCTTAAGAAATTAATTTTATCGAATAGGAATTAAAATACTGATTATTACTCATAACTGATTGATTTCAGCGTGTATTGATAGTCTGAAATCAAAGTTATTTGGAAATGATTAAATGCTTTTTTTTAACGTCGTGCTCATTAAAATCAAGTCGCCTGAAATCAAGCATTTCAGTATAGATAACTGAAGGGATTATTGTGACAAATTTGTTACGAAGTTTTTTATAATTGTCATAAGCGTATTACATAGTATGGCTAATCTTAGCTTGTATCCACTAAAGGAGATTAACCATGTACCTAAGAAAACTTATTATGACAACAGTACTTGGCACGTTAGTGCTGGGAGCTTCGGTAGTATCAGCGAATTCATCGCCTAGCGATATTGTTAATAGCGCCCCAATAAAACAAATTCATCAGCAGCGCGGATTTATGGGTATATTAACCATAGAGCAGCGTGATGATTTAAAAGTAATTAAGAAAAATTTGCATGAGCAATTAGTTCCATTATTCAAAGAGAAAATGGCTCTTAAATTGCAATTAAAGGGCAAAATGGCTAGTCCGCAAACTCAGTGGGCTGATATTAGCAAACTAGTTGATCAACTTAATGAAAATAATGCAAAAATTACGAGCTTAGTAGTTCGTACTCAACTCTCAACCTTTCAAAAATTTGGTGTGTTACTTCCTTTGCAACCTCATCATTTCCATCATCATCATCATCATCATCATGGATTTAAAAGTTGGAGGTAATTTTAACCTTAGGCAGTTAAAACAATGTAACAACTATCCTTTCAGATGGTTGTTACATTGGCTGTTTACCAAAAAGATCTTAATACCAACCATTAGAGCCACAGCAACCACCATAATAGCTAGTGCTACAACAGGAAGTACAGGATGAGTAACCGCAATTAGAGAATCCACAGCCAGTTAAAGCTGCTGAGGCAACGAGCACTGCAATTATTAGTATTTTTTTCATGACGGCGTCCTTGCTTTTAGTTATTATCAATAATTATACACAAAGACCACAAAATAAACAAAAAAATAAATAAAAAATTTTTTAATCAGCTTCTAACGACTTATTCAACGCCTTTCTCTTTTGATATTTGAAAAATCTTAGTGACTAAAATAAAAACATTCTGTATCATATAGGTAACAAAAGTTTTAGCAGTTCTCATTAGTAAATGATGTATTAGCGAAAAATGTGGAGTAGTTGCAGAAAGCAAGGATAGGGCAGAGATGCTGACAGAAACTCGCAATTATTACGACGAGTTGTATCAAAGTCAATAAAGGAGGATCTGCAAAAATAGTTTTTCCGAAACTTGATACTACAACTTTAATGCTTCACTATGCATACTATAAAAAAGGATAGTCTAGATGAAAAATTCAATACACATTCTCGTAGTCGAAGATTCTAAGATAGCGCAAATGGTCATTGAAACAAATCTAACCCAATGTGGATGTATCGTCGATATTGCAGCGGATGCTCAAGGTGCTCTAGAAAAAGCACATGATCATCATTATGATGTGATTTTAATGGATATAAGTCTTGGAAGCGGGCCTGACGGATTTGATATCGCAGCGCAAATAAAAGCGCACAGTACTTTAAATAAACAAACGTCGATTGCCGCCGTGTCTTCCCATGCTGAACCCGAATACCGAGATAAAGCAAAAGCGGTGGGTATGGTAGGGTATTTTAATAAACCTTTTACGCAAAAACACGCTGAAAAAATCATTGGTTTTGTCAAAAATAATCAATTAGCTCACATCATAAATCACATGAGATAACTCATTATCTAATATTTATATGGAAATATTTTTTTATTTATTGAAAATTATAACTAAAGTTTTATACTCATAATTTCCAAATAAGAAAGGATTTGCAAAGAATGAAACATTCATTGATAGCTTTGGGAGTTTTGCTGAGTAGTTCCAGCTTTGCTGATTCGCTTTCTTACAAAGAAGTCCAACTCTGTACCAATGCTTACAATCATGTTTGGTTTTCATTTGAAACGCTAAAATCCAATCTAAAAGAGGATCCTGCTGAGCAGCTGCCACAACTTATCACCGAATTTACCAAAGCAGTGACTTCAGATATTCATTTTGAGGTTCAGAAGCTTCCAGTTCCCCCCGATTTTACAAGCACAATTTCTATCATAGTGGATGGTATTGCTGATTTAGCAAATACAGCAGCATTCGGTATTGAGAATTTTGGCGAACACCATATAACTTCTCCCTTTAGCGTAAAAAGACTTCCAAATACTGACCAGGGTCATGTTTATAGTATGACAACTCGAGATATGGAGTTTACTCGAGATGCCGTCGCTGAAGGGGGATGCACAGTGTATCTGTCGCAAAAGGATGTTATTTGCACCGTGCAAAAAGGAGAAACTGGGAGGAAAGCATTTTTAAGCAGTATCATTGATAATGTTGTGACCGCCTATACAATCCCTGCACCACAATGTGCCTTGTGGAATGCGGCGCCAATTACCCCTTATGTTTAGGGTCAATAAGAGGTAAATCTTTACGGATTTAGAAGTCGGATATTTCCTATTTCCTATAATAGTTGTATAATGTTCGGTTAATCTAATTGTAGGAGCGTGGTATGTCACTTTCAATTGTGCAACAAGCACTGACTTTTGATGATGTGTTGTTAGTCCCCGCCCACTCGACTGTCCTACCTAAAGAGGTTTCACTAAAAACCTATCTTACTCGTGAAATTGAATTAAACATCCCTTTGATCTCAGCTGCGATGGATACAGTGACCGAAGCGCGATTGGCAATTGCTATGGCACAAGAAGGAGGAATCGGGATTATTCATAAAAATATGAGTATTTCTGCTCAGTCCGATGAAGTAAGGAAGGTAAAGAAATTTGAAAGCGGAATGGTAAAAGATCCAATATCCGTTACCCCTTCCATGAATGTCAAAGAGTTATTGGCAGTCATGGCTAAACACAATTTTTCCGGGGTTCCAGTGGTTGACGGAGAACTTCTCGTAGGCATTGTGACTAGTCGAGATATTCGATTTGAAACTAATTTATCCTTACCTGTTTCTGCAGTAATGACCCCTAAAGAGCGTTTAGTGACTGTCAGAGAAGGGGCAAACCGAGAAGAGATCCGTAGTCTTCTTCATAAACATCGTATTGAAAAATTACTAGTGGTCAACGAGGAGTTTAACCTCCGAGGTTTGATCACAGTAAAGGATATCCAAAAAGCGAAAGAAAATCCCTTTGCTTGTAAAGACAGTGCAGAACAATTAAGAGTTGGTGCTGCGGTTGGTGTAGGTGAAGGTACTGATGAACGAGTCATCGCTTTGATTGAAGCTGGGGTAGATGTCATAGTGGTTGACACTGCTCATGGCCATTCACAAGGTGTGTTAAATCGAGTGAAATGGATAAAGCAAAACTTCCCTAATATTCAAGTGATAGGCGGTAATATTGCTACTGCTAAGGCTGCTTTAGATTTAGTTGAGGCAGGAGCAGATGCGGTGAAAGTAGGAATAGGTCCTGGTTCCATCTGTACAACCCGAATTGTTACTGGTGTTGGTGTTCCTCAAATTTCTGCGATTGCTAATGTGGCAAACGGTCTTAAAGGCAGAGTTCCTGTGATTGCTGATGGCGGCATTCGTTTTTCTGGTGATGTTTGTAAAGCTTTAGCTGCTGGTGCAAATACCGTGATGTTAGGCGGAATGTTTGCAGGAACAGAGGAATCTCCCGGTGAAATAGAGTTATACCAAGGTCGTACCTATAAAAGCTATCGCGGTATGGGGTCTATCGGTGCTATGTCACAAGCTCAAGGCTCCAGTGATCGCTATTTCCAGGATACCAGTCAAGGTACTGAAAAATTAGTCCCTGAAGGAATAGAAGGCCGGGTACCTTACAAAGGTCCGGTACAGACCATTATCCACCAGATGATGGGCGGACTTCGTTCTTGTATGGGCTATACCGGTTGTAATACCATTGCAGACCTTCATGCAAAGGCAGAGTTTGTTCAAGTTACTAATGCGGGGATGCGTGAATCGCATGTTCATGATGTAAGTATTACTAAACAAGCGCCTAATTATCAGGTTGATGAATAACATGAGAGATATTACTCAAAAACCTATTATTATTCTTGATTTCGGTTCCCAATATTCGCAGCTCATTGCTAGACGTGTTCGTGAAATGGGAGTGTATTGCGAAATACATCCTTATGATATCGAAGTGAGAAGCTTAAAAGCACTTGCTCCCTGCGGCATCATTTTGTCGGGAGGACCATCCACCGTAACCGAAGCCTCTAACCCACGCGCGGCAGAATGGTTATTTGAATCCGGATTGCCTATACTTGGAATCTGTTATGGCATGCAAACGATGGCAATGCAGCTTGGTGGCGAAGTACAATCTTCAACGCTACGCGAGTACGGCTACGCAGAATTACGCTTACATGGTCATAGTCAATTATTAGACAATATTGAAGATAGAACAACGCCTGAAGGTGAGGCTTTATTAGATGTATGGATGAGTCATGGTGATAAGGTAACCGTTCTTCCTCCTGATTTTAAAATCATTTGCGAAACACGCAATGCACCCATCGCAGGCATGGCTAATGAAGCTCGTCATTGGTATGGCTTGCAGTTTCATCCTGAAGTAACTCATACCTTACAAGGATTACGAATTCTAGAGCGTTTTGTCGTTGATATTTGTAAAGCGGAAACGACCTGGACTGCGGATAATATTATCGAACAGGCAATTACCACTATCCGAGAACAAGTGGGGAACCAACAGGTGCTTCTCGGCTTGTCCGGAGGCGTGGATTCTTCAGTCGTTGCTGCCTTATTACACCGAGCAATTGGAGATCAATTAGTTTGCGTCTTTGTGGACACAGGTTTATTGCGTTTAAACGAAGCCGAGCAAGTGATGGCTATGTTTGGTCAACACATGGGTATACGCATTATTGCTGTTAATGCAGAAGAAAAATTTTTAAACGCATTGGAAGGCGTTGATTGCCCAGAGAAAAAACGTAAAATCATAGGCCGAACGTTTATAGAGGTTTTTGACGAAGAAGCCCAGCACATTCCGAATGTGAAATGGTTAGCTCAAGGTACCATTTATCCTGATGTCATCGAGTCGGCAGCGACAAAAACGAATGGTGCAGCAGTAGTGATTAAATCCCATCATAATGTGGGTGGTTTACCTGAAACATTGAATTTAAAATTATTAGAACCGATTCGTGAACTGTTTAAGGATGAGGTTCGTAAGATTGGTTTGGAGCTGGGTTTACCTTATACCATGGTTTATCGTCATCCTTTTCCTGGCCCGGGTTTGGGTGTGCGTATTCTCGGCGAAATTAAAAAAGAATATGCAAATATTTTACGTCAAGCGGATGCTATTTTTATTGAAGAACTGCATAAAGCCGATTTATACCAAAAAGTCAGCCAAGCATTTGCAGTTTTCTTACCCGTAAAAAGTGTAGGTGTAATGGGTGATGGACGACGCTATGATTATGTGATTTGTCTGCGTGCCGTAGAAACAATTGACTTTATGACCGCTCATTGGGCTCACCTTCCATGGGATTTTCTTGCTCAAGTATCCAACCGTATTATCAATGAGGTGGCTAGTGTATCTCGGGTCACTTACGATATTTCAGGAAAACCGCCAGCAACTATTGAATGGGAATGAGTCATCAGTTTTGGATGAGGCAAGCTTTCGAGCTTGCCTTAAAAGCAAAGGAGCACGGCGAGGTCCCTGTCGGTGCTGTTCTTATTTCTCAAGACGAACAAATACTTGGATGCGGTTGGAATCAAGTATTGCAAACAAATGATCCCTGTGCCCATGCTGAACTTCTCGCGATTCGGGCTGCTGCGGCCAAACTTGATAATCATCGGTTAATTAATACCACGCTCTATGTGACTTTAGAACCCTGTTCCATGTGCGCAGGAGCGTTAATTCATGCACGTATTGAACGTCTAGTTTTTGCCACTCGAGATTTTAAAGCTGGAGCTGCAGGTTCTGTTTATAATTTGTTACGCGGCTATCCTTTGAATCATCAAGTGCAGATTGATGAAGGGATTATGCAGCAAGAATGTGCGGATTTATTGGGTGATTTTTTTAAAGCGAGAAGGAGTTAGCTGCTAGCTTGGACTTCCTTTCGTCTATTAACTATTAAGGCTTCTATGATTTAGAAGGAAGTGGTTTATTCTCCCCAGATCGGCTATTTATCAATTTAGCTTTTTGTTATTATCTACCTCTTTCATTGTTTAATTGGACTTATTATGAAAACTCTAACAAGAGAACAGATTATTGAAAAAATTTTAGAATATATTCACAAGGAAGTTGAGCCTAATAATCAAGATAAAAATAGAACTCTTCATCCAGATATTCTACAAGCCGTTGACGAAATTTCACAAGTTATTATAAAACCTAAAAATTTATCTTTTCATTCAGAGAACAATGAAGAAAGAATTATCGCCTATAAAGTTAAGCAATATGGTTTGCATGAATTAGAAACTGCCTTTGTGGATCGTCCCTCTCAGTTAGAAGAATCAGGAGAGGTTAGTTCTTATGGTTTTGCTTATAGGTAGCCCTTTTACTTGCAACCGGGATAATACTTTTGCTATCCAAGATATTCGAGCAAAAAAGTGAAGAAAATAAAAAATAGTCCCAGCATCAAATAAAATAAAAACTGATCCTGAATAAGCCGTTGCTCTTTTGCTTTTGGACGCAGCATCCTAAAGGCGATAAAAAGAAAGACGGCGCCAATGATTATGCAAAAAATTTGTACTAATAAAAATATGGACATTCCAAATTCCTCAATGAGAGCTGTTTTCCAAAACTGCCCTGATAATTGTTTTCTACACTTCTTTCCTCATCCTCCAGCTTGAGGGAAGATCCAGAAGAACTCTCTAAGTTCTGAATCTTCCGTCAGGCCGAAAGATGACTATATTTCAACCAAATAAGGGTAGATCTTAACTTAATGGCAGTGAAGGCTTGACCATGAGGTCATTCACTCCATCCCTGCGAATCAATCCAATCTCGTCAACTCTGTAATCAACGCTTGTTTAAGGTTCTCTTTGTCCTCTTGACTCAAAGCTTGTCCCTCTAAAGTTGAAATAAAAAACATATCTTCCGCACGCTCGCCCGCAGTGGCAATTTTTGCATTATGAAGATGAATATTTTGATTCAGAAAAACACGGCTAATACTAGCCAATAGACCTGGTCTGTCAGGGGTTACAAGAAATAATCGGCTAATTTGATCATCCTCTTCACTAAAAGTAATTTGCGGTTTCAATTTAAAATGGGCCTGGGTACGCGACAATCTACGTAGAGTAATAGCGGGTATTTGCGCTGTCTCGGCTAATTGTTTTTCGAGCGCATGTTGGATATTCGCAGTACGCTGCTCATCAAAAAAAACTTGCTGCTGCTCGTCCAGAATGATGTAACTATCTAAATCATAATTATTATCGCAGGTGAGAATGGCTGCTTCTTGGATAGTTGCATAATGATTGCTGAGGACGGTTGTAGTGATAATAAAGCGCTCATCCCGATGCGGCATATAAATAAACACTTCAATCCCACCTCCACTGTGGTGGGGCATGATCAAAACCAAAGGATAGTTTTTACAGTTAATAATTGCTTTAGTATGCCTAGCTATCACTTCAGCTGGCTGATGAATAAAATACTTTTCCTTAAAATTTGTCCATAAACTTTGAATGGTTGGGCTAGAAAGACCCTCGCTAACCAATATATCGAGTGCCTGTTGTTGCCGGGAATGAAGCAACTCAGTCTCATTAAGGGATATTTTCTCTTGTTGCATCCATTGGTGAGCTGCGCGATATAATTCTTTTAACAAAGAATCTTTCCAAGCATTCCAAAGGGTATGATTGGTTGCACAAATATCTCCAACAGTCAGTAAATAAAGATACTCAAGATAATCCGCTTGTGGCAACTGGCTACAAAATTGTTGTACTGTTTTAGGATCATAAATATCTTGTCGTTGAGCGGTTTGCGACATGAGTAAATGGTTGCGCACAAGCCATATTAATAATTTCGACTCATCCTCACTAAGCTTATGACGCAACGCAAATTGTCGCGCTTCTTCTGCACCTAACTCCGAGTGATCGCCTCCACGCCCTTTGGCGATATCATGAAAGAGAGCTGCTAAATATAAAATGGCAGGATTCTCGATTTTTGGCATTAATTTAGCAGCTAAAGAAAATTGTTTTGCATACTTTGGTTTTAAAAAACGAGCCAGATTGCGAATAACAAATAGAGTGTGCTGATCAACAGTATAGACATGAAATAGATCATATTGCATTTGCCCTGTTACGGTTGCAAAACAATCCAAATAATGGCCTAAAACACCATAGCGATTCATATGATGTAGAGCATCATAGGGATCTTTTTCTTTAAAAATGGCAAGAAAAGTTTGAGTAGCAAATTTTGCGACGCGAAAGCGACGGTCAATTAAATAAAGATGTGTGCGGATCAAGCGAATGGTGCTGGCGCGCACTCCTTTAATGCTCGGCATTTTGGCAATCCAGAGAAAGATTTCCAGCAGAGCCTGTGGTTTATAAGCAAAAACTCTAGTGTTTTTTACCTCAATATAGTTATTTGATAACTGAAAATAACTGTCGAGTGGAGTCAGGCGTTGTTTTTGATGATGGACAATGGCTTCGCCAAACCACTGTAAGAGCATTTCGTTCAATTCTCGACTGCGTTTAATCATTTTGAAATAGGCTTTCATAAATTGTTCTATCGCTAGAGAATGTTCATTATCAAGGAAACCGAAAAGTGCAGCTAATTTAACTTGGTAGTCAAAAAGTAAACGTTCTTCCTGTTTTTCAGCTAACAAATGTAAAGCGAAGCGGACTCGCCACAGAAAATGTTGGCAAGCGATTAGCTCTTCATATTCTTTATCGCTAATAAAACCACAATTAATGCCATCGGCTAATTTTTTAATACCAAAATGGCGTTTACCAATTGATAATAAAATTTGTAAATCGCGCAGTCCACCTGGACCATTTTTTACATTGGGCTCTAAATTGTAGGCTGTTTCTCCGTATTTCGAGTAGCGTAGCAATTGTTCTTGCTGTTTAGCAAAAAAATAATCATGGCTGGACCACATATGTAGCGGGTGAGTCTGATAAATTAATTCTTCCATTAACGTACCGCGGCCACAGATTAGGTGCATATCTAGAATGCTAGAAATGACGCTTAAATCCGTCGAAGCTAGTTCGGCACAGGCATTCACTGTGGTAATTTGATGACTCACTTCTAAGCCGGTATCCCAGCAGTCTTGAATGAAAGATTGAGCGTGTTGTAGCTGTGTTTTTGAGATGCTATCAGTATGGAGTAGCAATAAATCAACATCGGAATACAGTTGCAATTCGCGCCGCCCATAGCTACCTAATGCAAGTAGACAAAACTTATTGCCCTTATGTAAATGATTTTTATGAAAGAGATTCGTGAGGATTTCGTCAATAAAGTTGACTAATTTACTGGTCAGAGGACCGATATTCGGTTTTTGTTTAAACTCTTCGCACAGCTCATCCTTGAACTGATGAATGGATAGTTTGAGATTGAGATTATCGTTCTTCATTACGTAAAGTCAGTATTTCTACTCCGTCGTCAGTGACCAAAAGAGTATGCTCCCACTGTGCGGATAGACTGTGATCTTTGGTAACTACCGTCCATTTGTCGGGTAGCAGTCGAGTGTGATGCTTCCCTATATTGACCATAGGCTCAATTGTAAAAGTCATGCCTGAGCGTAAAACCTCTCCGGTACCAGGAGTACCATAATGAAGCACTTGAGGATCTTCATGGAAAATACGTCCGATGCCATGGCCACAATATTCGCGAACAACTGAACAGCGATTTTTTTCTGCATGGGTTTGGATTGCATGACCAATATCACCTAAACGGATACCGGGTTTTACCATTTCAATGCCAATAAAGAGACATTCATGAGCAACATTGACAACATGCTTGGCTTTTATGGCAGGTTCGCCAATAAAAAACATTTTACTGGTATCACCATGGTAGCCATCTTTAATCACAGTAATATCAATGTTAATAATGTCGCCGTCTTTTAGTGCTTTTTTGCCTGGAATACCATGACAAACTACGTGGTTTATAGAGGTGCAGATCGATTTTGGAAAACCATTGTAGTTTAAGGGAGCAGGAATAGCCTGTTGTTCATTGACGATATAGTCATGACAGATGTTATTCAATTCATCAGTTGTTACACCTTCGCGTACGTAGGGGCCAATCATTTCTAATACTTCACCTGCTAGCCTTCCGGCTACACGCATTTTTTCAATTTCATCCGGGGTCTTAATGGTCACTGACATGATTTGGGAATCCACAAAATAAAAAATACTAGCATAAGTGATTATAGCGATAAAAATTAGATCCTGTCCCGAATTTGTTTTGATTTGAATCGATTAATTGCAGCAAAAAGTAATGGATTAATAATAATAGAAATGATAGCTGCAGCAAGTATCAGATCTTTCGCTTGTTCAGAAAGCATATCTAGCTTATAACCGAGTTGTGCGAGAATGAATGAAAATTCTCCAATTTGTGCGAGACTTACCGAGATAGTGAGTGCCGTATATAAAGGGTAACGAAACAAGCGGACGATAATAAAAGCGACGATTGATTTGCCAAGAACAATAATCAATACACTGATGAGGACCAACAAGGGTTGAGAAATCAAAATTTCTGGTCGTAAAAGCATGCCAACCGAAATAAAAAACAGTACTGCGAAGGCATCTCGCAAAGGTAAGGTTTCCTCAGCGGCGCGATGGCTTAATTTTGATTCACTTAAAAACATACCAGCAAAAAATGCCCCCAATGCAAGAGAAACACCGAATAAATTCGCGGCAATAAATGCAACAACGAGAGCAATAGAAAGCACCGCGAGCCGAAATAACTCATTGGATCCATTTTTAGCCACAGCAGCAAGAATGCGCGGAAGATAACGTCGTCCAAATAGCAACATGATAGTAAAGAAAGCAATAGCTTTAAGTGTCGTTATGCCTACTAGAAAAAAGGGGTTTGAAGTTAGGGTAGATGGTTGTTCTGTAGTCGAAGTCGTCATTGCAGCGAGAGAAGGAAGAAAAATAAGGATAACGATAATGGCGAGATCCTCAACAATTAACCAACCAACAGCGATTCGGCCGTTTTTCGTTTTAAGTAAGCTCCATTCTTCTAAGGCACGTATTAATACGACAGTACTCGCTACAGAGAGAGACAAGCCAAATACGATTCCTGTATTGATGGGCCAGCCTATACAATAGGCGAAAGTGAAGCCTAATAAGGTCGCAATGACCATTTGGACAATGGCACCAGGAATGGCGATTTTTTTAACAGATTTTAAATCGGAAAGTGAAAAATGAAGACCAACGCCAAACATTAATAAGATAACGCCAATTTCAGCGAGTTCCGCAGTAAGATTATGGTCAGCAATATAACCTGGTGTTGAAGGACCAATGAGAACACCTGCGAAAATATAGCCAACAATAGGGGAAATTCGTAAGCGATGAGCTAGATAGCCAAAAATAAAAGCTAATCCAAACCCAATCACCAAGATAGTGATGAGCGGAGTGTAATGCGTCATACTCCTCCTAAGCATTTGCTCTTAAATCCGTTCGGGCTGTGGGCAGCAAAGCCGTCTCGAAGCCTTGCTAACCTTGATGTGAACTTCGAGACCGCATAAACGCCTCCTTAGTCCGAACGGATGGTTATACGCGCTCAATCCCACCGCGTAAATTATCGTATTTTGAAGGGATTATAGACGTAGAATTAAGGTTTTGCTGAAAAAGAATCCGCGAAATCCGTATTTATAAGCTTTTGAGAATTAATGTCATTGATGATTGAAGCCTATTATGGTATAAATAACGCGCTTTAAATACACACACGTTTCGTCACATACGGCTGGGTCCCATGAGGGTGCTGTATGGGAGACGTGGAGGCCTAACCCTGGAGAAATAAAATGAACGTTAGTATGCGTGAACTGCTTGAAGCGGGTGCTCATTTTGGACATAGAACCCGTTTTTGGAACCCTAAAATGGCTGAATATATTTTTGGGGCGAGAAACAAAATTCATATTATCAACTTAGAAAAAACAATGCCTATGCTGAGTGATGTCGTTAATTACGTCGGTCGGTTAGCTTCTAATAAGGCAAAAATCCTATTCGTTGGTACAAAGAGAGCGGCTCAAGACAGTATTCGTGAGCACGCTAAGCGCTGCGGTATGCCTTATGTCGATCACCGTTGGTTAGGTGGTATGTTGACCAACTACAAAACAGTACGTCAATCAATTTTCCGTTTAAAAGAATTGAAAGAAATGCGCGAAAAAGGTGCATTTAATTCCATGATTAAGAAAGAAGCGTTAATGCTTACTCGAGAGCTTGAAAAATTAGAGCGCGGATTAGGCGGTATTGAGGACATGGGTGGTTTACCAGATGCTCTGTTTGTTGTCGATGTTGGCTTTGAGCATATTGCTGTCGAAGAAGCTCGTCGATTAAAAATCCCTGTTATTGGTATTGTAGATACTAATAACAGCCCCGATGACATTGATTATGTTATTCCGGGTAATGATGATTCAATGCGCGCTGTCGATATTTATGTACGTTGCATAGCAGACGCTATACTTGATGCTAAGCGTGGAAACACTGTAGGTGGTGTTGCTTCTGATGCTGAATTTGTAGAAGTTGCGGCTGATAAAGAGTCAGAAAAAACTGGGGAATAATATTTTTAAGGGGTAGGCATCATTGCAGTTTGCTAATGGACCTACCCTTTTTGCTATGTGGAGGATTCAATTATGTCAATAAGTGCTTCGTTAGTTATGCAACTTAGGGAACGTACTGGCGCTGGTATGATGGAATGCAAAAAATTCTTAATTGCTACGAATGGTGATATTGAGCAAGCGATTTTAGAAATGCGTAAAGCAGGGCAAGCTAAAGCTGATAAGAAAGCTGATCGCGTTGCTGCTGAAGGTGTTGTGGTAATCGCTCGTTCTGCAGATGGTCGTTTTGCCGTAATGCTTGAAATCAATAGCGAAACTGATTTCGTCGCACGTGATGAGAATTTCACAGAATTCGCTGGCAAAGCCGTTGAAACAGCACTGCAAAGTTCTGTGGCAGATGTTAATGCATTAGCAAAAGAAATCTTAGTAGGTACCAACATTACCGTTGAGCAAGCAAGACAAGAGTTGATTGCTAAAATCGGTGAGAATATTAAGCTACGTCGTATGGTTCGTATGAGTTGCGATGGTGTCGTTGGTTCTTATTTGCATGGTGCACGAATCGGTGTAATGGTTGCGTTAAAAAATGGTGATGAAGCCTTAGCTAAGGACATTGCAATGCATATCGCTGCTACCCGTCCTATGGTCATTAATAATGATCAGGTTCCAGCTGAAGCTATTGAAAATGAGCGTGATATTTTTACTGCTCAAGCTCGTGAAAGCGGCAAACCTCAAGAAATTATTGATAAAATGATTGAGGGTCGTATTAATAAGTTCCTCGATGAAGTTAGCTTGATGGGACAGCCATTTGTTAAAGATCCTAATAAGAAAGTTAGCCAATTATTAAAAGAGAAAAATGCTGAAGTTATTTCTTTCATTCGCTTTGAAGTGGGTGAAGGTATTGAGAAAAAAGAAGATAACTTCGTAGAAGAAGTGATGGCTCAGGTTCGTGATCAATAATGGACGATAATCATCCAAAGCTAAAATACAAACGCATTTTATTAAAATGCAGTGGTGAGGCATTGATGGGTAAATCTCAATTTGGGATTGACCCATCAGTTCTCGATCGCATCGCCAAAGATGTTGCAGAACTTATTCATATGGGCGTAGAGGTCGGTTTAGTCATTGGTGGTGGAAATTTATTCCGCGGAAAAGCCTTATCTGAAGCCGGTCTTGGCAGAGTAACTGGCGATCATATGGGTATGTTGGCTACGGTAATGAATGCCTTAGCTATGCGCGATGCCTTAGAGCGAATTGATTTACCAGCCCGTATCATGTCTGCGATTCCTATTTTGGGAATTGTTGATCCTTATCATCGACGTAAAGCAATGACTCACTTACGTCAGAGACATGTTGTTATTTTTGCTGCGGGTACGGGTAACCCATTCTTTACTACCGATACTGCAGCCTGTTTACGTGCTATTGAAGTGGGTGCAGATGTGGTTTTAAAAGCCACCAAAGTGGATGGTATTTATTCAGATGATCCGGTCAAGAATTTGAACGCGACTCGTTATGATTTTTTAACTTATCAGCAGGTACTGCGAGATGGGTTGCAAGTAATGGATGCTACGGCTATCTGCTTATGTCAGGACCAGGGCATGCCTTTACAAGTATTTGACCTAGCTGCACCAAAAGCCCTAAAGAAAATTGTCTTAGGTGAAAGGGTTGGAACCATAGTAGGAGCAAACCATGATCAATGATATTAAGCAAGATGCTGAAAAGCGAATGAAAAAGGCAGTTGAAAGTTTACGTAATGATTTAACGAAAGTCCGCACAGGGCGAGCAAACGTCGGTCTTTTGGATCATGTTATCGTAGATTATTACGGTACCCCAACGCCAATTAACCAGGTCGCTAATATCAGCAGCAGTGATGCCCGGACTCTATTAGTTACGCCCTGGGAAAAATCGATGGCGGCTGCTATTGAGAAAGCCATTTTGACTTCTGATCTGGGTTTAAATCCTGCAACCACAGGTAACGCAATTCGAGTTCCAATGCCGCCTTTAACTGAAGAACGCCGAAAAGAGTTAATTAAGGTAGTTCGAGGCGAAGGTGAGCAGTCTCGTGTTGCTATTCGCAATATACGCCGCGATGCGAACTCTCATTTAAAAGATTTGGTTAAAGATAAATCTATTTCTGAAGATGATGAACGCCGCGCGGGTGAAGTGATTCAGAAAATTACTGATAAATACATCGCAGATGTAGATGTTGCGCTTCAAGAGAAAGAAAAAGATTTAATGGAAATTTGATTAGAATTTCATCCAAAAACGCATCGCTAAGATGCGTTTTTTTTATTAACCAATTTTAGCGACATGTCCCCATTTATTATTCCAAGTGAGCTGTTTCAATTGCTTGTTTTTTTTAAGTACTTCTAAAAAAGGAGTAATTGATGCGCTATTTTGTGCAAGAATAATCATATTGGGAGAGTCTAAAACTGGTAAGGCAAGGGTGGAGAGTCCAAACTGTTGTTGGATGAGTTGGAAAATGGGCCATTGTTCATGTCGATTGGCTAGATTTACTGCAAGAATACCATCCGGTTTTAAGAGACGTTTGCATTGAGCAAAAAAAGCTTCGTTATTGCAATCAGCAGGGAAGGCATTAGCATCAAATAAATCAACTAAAAGATGCTGAAATTGCTGGGTACATTGTTGGACAAAGGAATTTGCATCTTGATGAACAATACTAAGATTATCTAACTGATTAATCATAAAAAAACGGGAGGAGATGTCTATTACCTCATCATTAGTTTCCACAATAAGCAGTTTTTCTGGACTCAGCAAGGGCGAAAGTGCATGTGCCGCACCGCCTCCTCCAAGACCGAGCATGCAGCAATTAGCTGGTTGTAAACGTACCGCAAAAATCAGAGTCTTGATATAACTTAGTCCCGGCCTATGAGGGAAATAACGATTGATTAAGGTTTGTATGGCCCTACTTTCAAATTGCAGCCATCGGAATAGAGGATTTTGGAAAACGCGTATTCCGGTTGGTGATTGGTAAATACAGTGTCTAGCAAAGGTTTTCCACATAAGTTAGCCGTTGATTTCGCGTTGAAAGGGATAAATAGCACCTAGCTCAAGCAATTTACTGAGCTCATCTAATGCCGCTAAGCATTCATCAATCAAATTAGGATCAGCCAGATCATTGGTGTCTAATTGGCTACGATAGTGACGCATGACCCAATTTTCTAAGTGCTCCAATAAAGTATCCGTCACCAAAATGCCTTGATGCATTGCTAATAATTCATCTTCAGTTAAAGCTATTCTTAACCGAAGACAGGCAGGGCCGCCGCCATTTCGCATACTTTGTTTGAGATCAAGATAGTGCGCATTGACAATCGGATTGCTCTGATCAGCAATGATTTCGTCAAGCAAATGTTCGACTCTAGGATTAGCTCGACACTCCATCGGTGCAATAAATGCCATTTTGTGTGGTTCGTTTGGCAGGCTAATGAGCTGAGAGTTAAACAGATAAGTGGCGACTGCTTCTTTCAGAGTAATATCTTGACTATTAACGGTAATCACTTGCACAGCAAAATCGGCTTTGAGCTGGATTTCTTTTAGCACTTCTGCCTGCAGAACGAGGGCATCCTCATGAATGAATAAAACAGATTCATTGGCAACAGCAATGACATCATTATGAAAAACACCTAGATCGATTGCTTTTGGGTTTTGGCGCGCAAAAACAACCTTATCTGGGTTTAATCGATGAGCACGAACGATTGCTTGTGAAGCCTCAAGGGTTTGGCGAGCAGGATATTTAAATGGGCCTTCAATTGACGAGGTTTTTAAGGTTTCTTTGCCATAAACAAATAAATGAATTCCAGGTCTATTGTGAGAACGGCATAAACGACTATGATTGGCAGCCCCTTCATCACTGGTTGTAAAACTTCTTGGGAGGGGCTGATGATGGCAAAAAAAGGACTCGTTGCTGAATAGGTTTTTCAGCAAGCTTTGGGAGAAATCAGCCTCTTGATGACGATGTAAGTTGGAAATAAGATTCGCCGCCGTAAAATGAATCCGATGATCTGCGGTATCAAGACTCGGAGAAACGGTGGCCGCATTGGCCGTCCACATCGCAGAAGCTGAATAGCAAGCTGCTAGAAGTTCAGGAGCTGTACGATGCGCTTTTTCAATCTGTTGAGCTGGACTACCTCTAAAACCGAGTTGATGGAGTAGCTCTAAGTTAGGGCGCTGTTGAGGAGGTAATAAACCTTGTTTTAATCCCATACGGTGTAATAAACGCATTTTAGCAATGCCTTGCAAAGCGGCTGCTTTTGGATTTGAAGAGCAGAGCGCATTCGACGTAGAGGCTATATTGCCTGCGGACAAGCCAGCATAATTATGATTAGGGCCGACTAGACCATCTAAATTTAACTCATAAACCGCCATCATTATTCCAAGTGAATGCCAGGCAATAATTCTTCTGGCGTCGATAATTGAGGTTGTTCCAAGCTGGCAATAGGATAAGAGCAATAATCCGTCGCAAAATAGGCACTAGGACGGTGGTTACCGCTACAACCAACCCCACCAAAAGGTAGATTAGAGACTGCTCCTGTTGTCGGCCGGTTCCAATTAATTAAGCCCGCGCGAATATGTTTATAGAATTGTTGATAGCGTTCAGGGCTATCAGATAATAAACCGGCAGATAATCCATAGCGTGTTTGATTAGCTAGTGCGATGGCTTCATCAAAATCATCATAGCGATAGATCTGCACAAATGGACCAAAGATTTCTTCATCAGGGGCCCTAGATACTTCGGTCATGTCGATAATCCCTGGGCTAAGTAAGCCAGTATTTTCTGCCAATAATGACATAGCTAACAGCGATTTACCTCCAAGATGAATAAGCTCCTGTTGGGTATGCAGATGTGCTTGTGCATGTTCATAGTTGATTACTGGCCCCATAAACGGTTCTGGTTGGTCATTAAATTTGCCAACGCGAAGTGATTGGCAATTTTTAATAAATTGTTTTAAAAAACGTTCCCCATTGAGATTGTTGGGAACGAAAAGCCGTCTGGCACAGGTGCAACGTTGTCCTGCGGTAATCATGGAAGAGAGTATGCTGTGATAAACGGCAGCATTCACATTTTTGATTTCATCAATAATGAGTGGATTATTTCCCCCCATTTCAAGTGCGAGGATCACTTCGGGTTTATCACTAAAATGCTGATGAATTTGTTTTCCCGTTTTATAACTTCCCGTGAAATAAACGGCTTGCAGATCGGAGGACAAGAGAGCTTTTCCGCTGTCTCCATTGCCTTGGACACAATTGAGAACCCCTTTGGGCAGGCCACTTTCATGCCAGCATTGCATAATAAATTGCGCGACTGCAGGAGCAAGTTCACTGGGTTTATAGACCACTGTGTTGCCGGCTAAGAGAGCGGGGACAATGTGTCCATTACTTAGATGGGCAGGAAAATTAAAGGCGCCAAGTACTGCTGCAACGCCATGAGGCTTATAACGTAAGCAAGCGTTGACTTCTTGAAGTGTAGCTTGCTTTTCAGCATTTCGGTCTTGATAGGCTTGGACTGATAAATTCACTTTACTAACAACTGCACTCACTTCGGTTTGCGCTTCCCATAAAGGTTTACCAGTTTCTAGAGCAATGAGAAAGGCAAGCTCTTGGCGCCTAGCTTCGACTTCTTGTGCAAAATGGTGTAAGTATTGAGCCCGGGTTTCGAGATTGAGTGAAGACCAGTAAGGAAGGGCTAAATGGGCAGCATCGCAGGCTAAAGCCACTTCTTCGTTGGTTGCATTGCGGCCTCGCCAAAGAATCGACCCATCCGCGGGATTTTTAGAAATAAAATTTTCACCTTGACCATTAATCCAGTGTCCATCGATATAATGATCTGCTGTCTTGCCTGGTTGTGGAGGATTAATCATGTTTTACTCACTTGGTCGCTGATGTTCTACTTGTAAAGGTGCTACGCGTAGACAATCGCCTGGTTTAACCTCTAAAAGCTTGGCTGTTTTCTTAGAGATAATACAAGAGCCTTGTAACTCATTAAAAATGACTTGACTGACGGTAGCTCGAAAATCGAGCTTAGTATTAGCAAGCAAAAATCGTTTTGAACTCACTTCGTCACTGATATTTTTAATAGTCATAATGCGACTTGCTGAGATTGTTCTTATTTGCGCACGCTGCGCTTCGATGGTGGGTCCGGCATCAAAAATATCAACGTAACCATTATGACGAAACCCTTCTTGGAGCAAGATTCTCATTGCCGGGGTTGTGGATTGATGGGGTTTAGCAATCACAGCTTGAGCAGAAGGATCCAGCAATTTTATATAAAGAGAATTCCTTGGCATTAAATCAGCAATGAATTGTTTATTGGTAGAAAGTGTTAAACGATCTGCATCTGGAAAAGGCATGTGAAAAAAATGTCGCCCCACATTATCCCAGAATGGAGAATGACCCGAATCGTCCGATACGCCACGCATTTCTGCAATAACCGTAGACGCAAAACGTGTCGGATAATTTGCCATGAATAAAAATCGTGCACGTGAAAGAAGCAAACCATTATGGCTGTGTCTAAAGTTAGGTTCTAAAAAGAGGGTACAAATTTCACTGACACCTTGGTAATCGTTCACTAGCGTTAAGATTTCATAATCACTACGAATATTGAGAGCGTGAGAGATTCGTGTGCGTTTCGAGAGTTTATAAGAATAGAAAGGCACTTCGTGACCTATTGCCGATTGAATAGCTGAGGTGCCAACCACTTTTTTTGACTCTGGATCCTCTAAAACAAACAAATAATATTCATGAACCGGAGAGTTCACAATTTTCTTAAATGATTTGCAAGCCCAGTCAAGCCGAGCAGCTAATAATTCTTTATCTTTGGGCAGAGTCGTAATCCCAATACCGCAATGCTCGGCTAACTGATAAATAGTCCCCAAGTCCGATTTTCGAGCACTGCGAAGGAGCATCATTTCTTGAGCTCCTCAAGACCACCAGCGGCTAAATCCATGAGTAAAAGAGCTGTGAGCGCTGAACGTTCAACTAGACTATCTAGCAAGATAAACTCATTTGCACTGTGAATATGACCGCCACGAACGCCTAGAGTATCAAGGACAGGTAAACCATGACGTGCTAGATTATTTCCATCACAGCAGCCGCCACTGTCTTGCCAATCAATAGATAGACCTAATTCTTTACCTAACTTTTGAATGCGAGAGAATAAGCGTTCTGTAGCAGGGCAAACTCGCTTCACAGGTCGGCCGAAATGACCATGGATAGTTAAGGAATATCCTTCACGTTTCATGCTGTTGAGGATTTTATTAAGTTGTTCTCTTACCCAATGCTCATCTTCCGTTTTAGATACCCGTATATCTAATTTAGCCACCGCTTTGTCAGGGACCATATTAATTGCATCACCGCCGGCAATTTTACCTACGTTTATAGTAACGCCCTGACTATGACTGTCTTGATTGAGTCCATGAATCGCTGTAATGACTTCGGCTAGATAGCAGATTGCATTGTTGCTTGCTGTGAAATCTCGTCCTACATGCGCTGATTTGCCTGTCGCTACAAGGGTAAATTTGCCGCTGCCACGCCGATTTTTGGCTAAGATTCCACTTGTAGTCATTGCAGGTTCATAAACCAAAGCCGCTTGATATAGATTCGCAAACTCATCAAAAAGCGTACTGGATGCTGGAGAGCCTATTTCTTCATCAGCATTGATTAATACATCCCAACCCAGGTTTTTTGTTTGTTTGGTTTCTTCAAAAGCGGATAGCGCGTGCAGTATAACGAGCAAGCCGCCTTTCATATCCGCTACGCCAGGACCATTAATCTGATTATCATTGATATAGGTTAAGGTTTGAAAAGGGTGATTTATCCCATAAACAGTATCCATATGGCCACTGAGAAGGATACGTCGCTTCAGTTCGGGACGTTTGCGAATAAAAAGTGCATCGCCACATTGTTGTATACTTATTTCACCGGTCATGTTCATTGTGGTGATAGAGGGAAGTTGCAACGTTTCAACTTGATCAGCAAGAGGAGTAAAAACCTCTTGTAAAGTGTGGTGCATCAGAGCTAGCCCCTGCAAATTTTCACTTCCAGAGTTAATTTCGCAGAGTTGATGTAGTTGCTCCACCATCGTTTGTTTACGGGGGGTTAAAAAGAGCAGAACTTCCTTTGTCATAGAGGTATCACTTTTACTCAAAAACTATCTATGACATTAGCGGAAATTATAACTGTTCGCAACCTTGCTTGATAATTGCGAAGGAGTTGACGCAAGACCTAACGGCATTTAGCGAGATAATCTTAAGCCGTTAAACGAGAGTCGAAAACGGAAGACACAAATTGATTTAATTGTTCAAGCTGTCGATGAATTTCTCTTTCGTATTCAGGGGTCGAATGTTCATCTGCATCTTTTAAGAATAACAAGTATTCGGGATTATCTTTATTTTTCCTGACAAAATTTTTGCGACCGTTGATACTGGCGAGTTCTTTGAGAAGTTCGGCTCTTCGTTTCTCAAAAACTCTATCGATGTTGTCATTAATAACCGAAATAAATTGGTTGTAGAGTTCGATATAGCAAAAATCAGGATCGTAGTTTTTTTGCAGTTTTAAATTTTTTAAATGATAAGCAAGAAAGGGTGATAGGGTCTCAATATTCTCAAACACTGAAGCTGGTGTTTTGAGCCTGTTTAAATAAGTGTAGCAAGAGTAGTTACCTAGACCTTTAATTCTGGGCGCTTCTATGTTGTTGCTATTCAGCATAATTTAAATCTCATTGAATAGATTAAATCGCTATTCTAATAGAAAAGGCTTAAGAAAATATGATGTTGATCAATTAATAATCATAAATGAATGTTTTTAACCAGCTATTATGCATGGCTTTTATCAGCTATTATGCATAGCTATTTAGATTTATAGGAGAAGTTTGTGCATCCTCTTATTGAGAATACTCATCCAGAATGGCATGAATTACTTGATCAAGCGTTGTTGACTGTGGAGCAGGATTATTTGCTGCAATTAGAAAACAGTCAACACTGGTTGCCGGGCTATTCTGCCCTGTTTGCTGCATTTAGCCAGCCATTAAGTAAAACAAAATATCTATTACTTGGCGAATCACCTTATCCTCGACAAGAATCCGCCAATGGCTATGCTTTTTGGGATGCAGCAGTTCATGACTTGTGGAGCAATACTGGACTTAGTAAAAAAGTGAATCGAGCGACTTCTTTGCGTAATATAATAAAAATGCTGCTTAGAGCGCGCGGAGATTTACAGCAAGATTGCTCTCAACCCGCCATTGCTGCTCTCAATAAATCTCAATATTGGCAGACTTCGGAGCAATTATTTACTGGTATAATTAATAAAGGATTCTTACTTTTAAATGCATCGCTGGTTTATGCTGAAGACAAGGTGCAATTTCACGCACGCCAGTGGCAACCTTTTATGCATAATCTATTATGCCAGCTGGCTAAGAGAGAACATACTTTGCAGCTGATTTTGTTTGGACGAATCGCAGAACAAATTCCTGAATCTGTCTTTTTTCCTTGCTTAATTGCCGAGCACCCTTACAATTTAAGTTTTATTACTAATACTAAAGTGTTGGAATTTTTCAAACCTTTAGATTTATTGAGTTGCCATGAATAAATCGACTGTTGATCCTCAAGAAATTGCTAAATTTGCCCAACATGCCAGTGATTGGTGGGATAAAGAAGGGCCCTTAAAAACCTTGCATGATATTAACCCTGCTCGCTTAGATTTTATTCAAAACCATCTTGAACTCGCTCAGCAAACCGTTCTCGATGTGGGTTGCGGTGGAGGTATTTTATGTGAGGGAATGGCATTAAAAAAAGCGCAAGTCACAGGACTAGATGTTGAGATTGATGCGCTGGAAGCGGCGAAAGCGCATGCAGCTTTAAGCACACTCACCATCAACTATGTTTGCTCTCCTGTGGAAGATTATGAGGAGAGGAGTGCTTTTGATGTGGTAACCTGCATGGAAATGTTAGAACATGTTAATAATCCCCAATTAGTCATTAATCATTGCGCCCGTTTGTTAAAACCAGGTGGCTATCTTTTCTTGTCCACAATTAATAGAACTTTAAAAGCCTATGCTACCGCAATTGTTGCAGCAGAGTATGTATTGGGTATCTTACCAAGGCAAACTCACGATTTTGCAAAATTTATTAAACCTAGTGAATTAGCTGCAATGATCAGAGAGGCAGGGCTTGAATTCCGAGAGATAGCAGGTATGGCTTACAATCCTTTAAGTCGAAGCGCAAGGCTTCAAGAGTCAGTGGATGTCAATTATTTGCTTTCTTGCTTTAAACCTAGCTAGGTACGCGCAAACGGCCTTATTTAGCATTTTGCTAGAGTGTGGCCGTTTGTAAGAGATTTATTACTCCTGACTTTTCTTTTCAACATAGCGTTGCTGATAACGCTGATGAGCGTATTTTGCTTGATCTTCAGTTACTATATCGACCTCATTACCAAAAAGATCGATGCGAGCAGTGTTAGCTTTTTGACAATTCAAATAAGCAGGGGATGAACTATAGTAACTCAGTGCTTCCCGTAATGCTTTTTTACTAAAAGGGGGGTTATCTAAGCGTTCATAAAAATCAATAATTTCGTCAAATATGCCGATCTGAAGTGGCTTAACCTGACTTCCTTTTTTAAAAAAAGCACTTGGAAAATGCTCTATTAACCAATCGATAATTTGGAGCTTATCTTTTTTGACGATTTCACTTTGCTGGCTCATACATATACTCCGTCGCAATGAATGTTGTTAAACTACCACAATCAATACGTTAATCAAGGCTGTTTTACCATAATTGGTGAAAATTTTGCTACAAATTATATGATTAATTGTTGTATAAACCATAGTATTTATTTTTCAATCTAGCTTTTTTTTATCTCAATGTCTTAGTTTAACCCAAGAGATCTCTCAAATTGCCACAAGAAATAAGTAGCAATGACCTTGCATTTATTCTTTTAAAATAATTAACTTATTGAATTATATCGATTAAACGATTTTATAAGAAAAAGACATTTCGTTCTAACCGTGACATACTGTCTTGCAAAGCAGCACTCTAGTTGCTAAATTTTACATATGGCTTCAATGGAATTGAGGCTCAACAAAAGGATTTGTAATCATAGGGATATGATAGTCAAGGATGATGTCGGAACAGGATGTTCTGACGGAAGACTGCGAAAAGCCAGGGCTTAACCCCTGGCTTTACTTTTTTGTAGTATAGCTCAGCAATATTATCATTGCCTTGGCCTTGGGTAGGTTGAGAAAAACTCTCAAGATCTGGGGGGGAAGCAAAGAGGATGTAAATCACCCTCTCTAAGGGATGTATTTATACAGTGGCAAAGCCAGAATGGGATAGATAATAGTGGTCAGGATAGTAAGCAAAGACTACAGACCCTCCTTTTATGGTGTTAATCACAGGCTTAGCTAAAGTTTTAGCAATTGAAGGACAACCCCAACTACGGCCAGCACGGCCAGCTTTTTTAATAAAATCAGGCTCTACATACCAGGCACCATGGATAACCACGCGTCTGCTGTAAGCGTTGTCATTAAACCCTCGCTCTAGACCTTGTAAATTTAATGAGTAGCCTTTTGAACCAACATAAGTGTCACGGGTAACGAAGGTACCTAGACTTGTTGCCTTGCTAGAGGGGGCGTTTGAGAAATGCGTAGGAGTGTCCATTCCTGAGTTTCTACCATGAGCAACATAAGTATTATATAAGAGTCGTTCTCTATTGACATCAAAAACCCACATGCGTTGCTTGCTGGAGGGTAGAGAATAATCAATCACAGTGAGAACAGGTTTTTTTACAGCGCCTTTGGCGGCTGCTTTTTGATAGGCTGTTAATGCGAGTTTAAGAACTTGTTTGTTAAGCTGTGGTGCTTTTTGACTCAGGTGCTGAACATGTTGATTGACATCAAAGCCCGTTTTAGAGGGGATTACATGGTGTGAAAGACCTGTTGAAAAAAAAGCCGCAGAAAGTATGCTTAATATTGTACTCATAACACTCCTTTTTTCTTGTTAAATGACGGAAATAAGGTTTACATACGGATGGTGATTATATTTACAAGTAAAACAAATGTAAAATTACAAGAGAAATGATTGCCCATTAGGGCGAAATATTATCCAATTCAGGAAGTTAGAAAAAGATAAGCTCACAATCTCAGAATAAATATTACACAAAAAGTCTGTAAAAAAATCTATCTAGTCTTATTTCCACCGGTTTAACAGCGTTAAAAAAGACCAATATTAACACAATTAGATCTATTTTGGCTATATTTTGAACATTTTTATCCGGAAACAGGCGACATAAGGGCTATAGATTTGCTAAAATACCCTTCGATACATTTCAATTAGAAATATTCTGAATTATTATCGCCTGATATTTTTTGACCTGTTGGATTGGAGATTACCATGCTTGAGCGATACTCAGCACAACTTCCGGAAGGTGCTCGCGCACTGATAAATAATGCTTACCGGACTGATGAATTAACTATACTAACCGAGCTGATAAAAAATGCCGAGGTAGATAGCGAACAAATTAAAGCTATTCGCAATCAAGCAACGGTCCTGGTTGAACAGGTCCGCTCGGAGCGTAAAAAAAGTACGGGCATTGACTCCTTTCTCACCGAGTATTCCTTGTCTAGCGATGAAGGAATTGCCTTAATGTGTTTGGCAGAAGCATTATTGCGCGTACCCGACAACGCTACAATCGATAGTTTAATAAAAGATAAACTAACAACCGCTGATTGGAAATCACACCGCGGGCAGAGTGATTCCTTTTTTGTGAATGCAACAACTTGGGCTTTAATGCTGACAGGAAAAGTGCTCACACCAGAAAAAGCAGACTCGATGCTTTCAAAAACATTATTCAAACTGTTCAACCGTGGCGGCGAATCCGTTGTACGTACAGCAGTGGATAAGGCAATGCGCATCATGAGTAAGCAGTTTGTCACTGGTCGAACGATTGGCGAAGCTTTATCACGCTCAAAGAAAAAGGAAGCTTTAGGTTACCGTTATTCCTACGATATGCTTGGCGAAGCAGCGCTCACGATGGTTGACGCCCACCGTTATTTCGACGCTTATAAAGAGGCAATCAAGGCGATTGGCGCCAGCGTTGATAAAAATACTCATATTTACCAACGCGCAGGAATTTCCATCAAACTCTCGGCTTTGCATCCTCGTTATCAAGAGGCACAGCGCGCAAGAGTCATGGAAGAATTGCCATCCAAATTATTGGAATTGTCTCAATTAGCTAAAGAATATGATATTGCTCTCACCATTGATGCAGAAGAGTCCGAACGACTCGATATCTCGCTTGATATTATAGAACGTGTATTTAACGATGATAGCTTGCATGGTTGGCATGGCTTTGGTATGGCAGTGCAATCTTATCAAAAACGAGCATTCTATTTATTAGATTGGATTGCTGCATTGGCGAGAGGAAAACAGCGTCGTATGATGGTGCGCTTGATTAAAGGGGCCTATTGGGACAGCGAGATTAAAAAGACGCAAATGCAGGGGCTTTCTGAATATCCTGTATTTACGCGAAAAGTATTTACTGACGTATCGTTTCAAGCTTGCGCTAAAAAGCTGCTGACGATGACTGATGCGATTTATCCGCAATTTGCTACCCACAATGCTTATTCCGTAGCAATGATTCTCAATATCGTTGGTGATTATCGAGATTTTGAGTTTCAGTGTTTACATGGCATGGGTAATGAACTTTATGAACAAATTGTGCCTGCAAATCGTTTAGGAATTCCTTGCCGAATTTATGCCCCAGTCGGTTCTCATGAAGATTTATTACCTTACTTAGTTCGTCGTTTATTAGAAAATGGCGCAAACTCTTCTTTTGTAAACCGAATTGTCGACGAAAAGGCACCCATCAGTACTTTAGTAGAAGATCCAGTAAGCAAAGCGAGTCATTTACTAGGTAAAATCAATCAAAATATTCCTTTACCAGCATCCATTTTTGTCCCAGGAAGGAAAAATTCGACTGGTATTGATTTTACCGATCGAGAAGTAATAGCCAAATTACAGCAACAATATACTGAGATGAATCTTTCTCATTGGTCTGCTAAACCACTTCTAGCTGGTGGAAAGCAAGGCGGGGAAGTGGAGCGATCGGTCTTATCACCGCAAAAACCCGAACGTCCAATAGGTCGGGTGAGTGATTCCACTCAACAAGATATTGATTGGGCTTTAACCCATGCTGAACGCGCTTTCCCAATGTGGTGTCAAAAACCAGTTAGTGAGCGAATAGCTTGTATCGAACGTTTTGCCAATCTCTTAGAAGAAAATATGCCGGAATTATTGGCTATGGCTTGTTTAGAAGCAGGTAAAACATGGAGCGATGGGGTTGCAGAAATTCGCGAGGCCGTCGATTTTTGTCGTTATTATGCAATGATGGCAGAAAAATTAATGGCAAAGCCAATGAAACTTCATGGCTATACTGGTGAATTAAATGAATTGAGTTTACATGGTCGTGGAGTGGTTCTTTGTATCAGTCCATGGAACTTTCCTTTAGCTATTTTCACAGGTCAGGTGGCAGCGGCTTTAGTGACAGGGAATTGCGTGGTTGCTAAACCTGCTGAGCAAACCTCTTTAATCGCTTGTTTTGCTGTACAGTTAATGCACCAAGCTGGTATCCCCACTGAGGTTGTGCAATTATTACCTGGAAACGGTGAAACAGTAGGCGCTAGTTTAGTCGCAGATTTACGCATTAAAGCAGTAATATTTACTGGCTCGACGCAAACTGCCGCTCATATTAATAAAACACTGGCGACTCGCGGAGGAGAAATTATTCCTCTCATTGCAGAAACTGGTGGCCAAAATGCAATGTTAGTTGATTCTTCTGCCTTATTAGAGCAGGTTGCTATCGATGCAATAACTTCTGCCTTCGGAAGTGCTGGTCAACGATGCTCTGCTTTACGGGTTTTATTTATACAAGAAGAAGTCTACCCTCGCATGATTCATTTATTGAAAGGGGCGATGGCTGAGTTACAAGTAGGTGATCCTCGTTGGCTTTCTACTGATATTGGCCCAGTTATTGATAATGAAGCATTATCAGGATTAAAAGCCCATGTAGACGCGATGAAACAAAAATATGAAATCATTTATCAATGTAAATTATCGGAAGACTGCGAATCAGGGTATTTCATGCCACCTACCGCAATTGCGATTGATAATATGGCTGCTTTAGAAAAAGAAGTATTCGGGCCCGTTTTGCATGTGATTAGTTATAAACGTAAAAACCTCGATAATATCATTGAGCAGATCAATAACACCGGTTATGGCTTGACCTTAGGTATCCACAGCAGAATTAACTATACCGTTGAATACATTAGAAAACGTGTTCATGCCGGTAATTGTTATGTAAATCGTAATATGATCGGCGCGGTTGTTGGCTTACAGCCTTTTGGTGGAGAAGGATTATCGGGTACAGGACCGAAAGCAGGAGGACCTTATTACCTACTGCGCTTGTGTCATGAGCGAACCTATACCGTTGATACAACAGCAGCAGGAGGCAATGCGAGTTTAATGTCATTGCCTGAGGGGTACTAGTTAGCAGTTATCTAAGAACCCCCTTACTAGCCAATTTCTGGTCCCCCGATTTCACGGAGGGGCCAGGTTCAATCCAACAAAAAAATATTTTATTCACAAATCTTCCCAACAAGGCCTATTATTATAATAATTAATGGTATAGCCGGTTGCAGGTTCAAGAAGTAGGTGGTCAGTAGAGTTAATACCCGGAGCTAACAACAAAAGGCCGAATAAAATGAAAGTATTCTTTTTGAACTCTTTGGCGTATCTAGTCAGTTTCCTAAGAATATGTATACTTCTTTGCGTTTTTCTTTTACTTATCGGTTTTGTTTCTCAATTTGTAGAGAACGTAAAAGAGTATCCCACGTTAGTAAAAATAAATAATCTAGAGCAGCAATTAAGCGACCCCTTCACTAAACAAATAAAAATGGCAATGCCTTATCGTTATAACGGGACTGATTACAGTGAAATTATCCTTCTATTTCTGATGCTTATTTTGGCCCATATTTGTGCTGTAATTCGATCAAAATTGCAGGGAATGGTGCGACGTATTCGTGAAAAGGAAACTTATTTTAAATGGCGTAACCAGGTCCGGGGTGTTGTATCAAAGGATAAAATGAAGGAGCTCGATAGCAAATTTGAAGCTTTAGCGACAAGTAAACCCAGTGATAGGAAAAAAATTCTTCGAGAATTTGCTATTTTAAAAACCAAGCTTGATAGTATGGGACAACAGCTTGCGTTTCTTGCTATTGATGTCGTTGATTCTACAGGCATGAAGCGAGATGAAGACAAATATCTTGCTGCTTATGATTTTGATCGCTACAACCAACTTGTTAGTGAAAGTCTTAAAGAAAATGGGGTGTTGAAACTTGCAATGACGCCTGATGGAATCATGAGTTGTTTTCGCACGGTTGATGATGCGGTCAAGGCGGCAATCAATCTACTTGATAAGTTAAAGTTGTTTAATGCCGATGAGAAAAAAATCAAGAGAGAATTCCAAATTCGTTGTGGTATCAACGCGGGCTTTGTCTATTTTGATGATGAGATGCCACTTGAACAAATCAGCGATCGAGTCATTGATATAGCGGGTCATATGCAAAAATATGCTAAACCAAATAGTATTAATATTGCTGCTTCAGCAATAGAACCCTTAAAAAATCGTGGTGGATTTAATGAAACAAATGATGTAATTGACGAGCAAAAAGTGTTTGAATGGACTAATAAGTAATAATAGAAAATAAGGAGATTTTTATGAAAAATAGAAATAAAATAATCAAAGCTGCAGTATCAGCTTTTCTCGCAATGGCAGCCACTCAAGTTTCTGCTGAAGCGAATAATCAAAATCAGGCAGCTCAGAATTCAGTGAAATGCTATGGTGTGGTTAAAGCAGGTATGAATGATTGCAAAACCGCAACAGCCTCTTGTGCGGGCTCTTCAACAAAAGACAATCAAGCTGATGCCTTTGTGCTTGTTCCAGAGGGTTTATGTGAAAAGCTTGTAGGCGCAAGCTTAACTGCAGGTACAGAAAAGAAATCTTAAGTTATCATTAATTTTATACACTTACATGGAGTACTCATGAATAGGACGTTAACCCGTTTTTTAATAGCAATATTATTCATTCTACCTACCTCTCTTCTGCATGCTGCAGCTGAAACCTTAACTCTTGATCCTCAACATAGCTATGTTTTATGGGAGATTGATCACCTGGGATTTTCCACGCAAGCAGGTAAATGGTATGTCAATGGGACTGTTACTTTAGATCAAGGGCAACCACAAAATAGTAAGGTAGAAGCGACAATTAAAATTGCTAATATAGTCACCGGAATACCTGAGTTAGATAAACATTTACAAGGCCCACTTTTCTTCGATGTGGCAAAATACCCCACGGCTACCTTTGTTTCCAATAAGGTTGATGTACTGAGTAAAACGAAAGCAAAAGTTGAAGGTATGCTAACTCTACGCGGGGTGACTAAGCCTGTTACGTTGGATGTGACTCTGAATAAAGTAGGTAAAAGCCCAATTACTGACAAAATGACGGTTGGTTTTACTGCGTCAACTACAATTAAACGTTCTGATTTTGGCATGAATACTTTGATACCTCAGGTAGGAGATGAAGTTAAAATTCAAATTGGCGCTGAAGCTTTCAAACCTTAGCGTTAAAGGAGCGTGAAGTCATGAATCTAAACATCAATAAGGGATTAGTATTTTTTCTCTTTATACTAGTGCCGTTCATCGGAAGAGCTGCGCCACCCGAATGGCAAATCGATCCGAGCCAAAGTAGTCTTTCGTTTACTGCCACACAAAATGGCGCGCCGGTAAGTGGCCAATTTAAGACATTTACAGGTGAAATTTTTGTTGATCCTGCTAATTATAAAGCGAGTTCGGTGCATATTGTCATTGATATGAGTACGATTACTACAGATTATGCTGATGTGAAAACTACTCTGATCACACCGGATTGGTTTAATGTGAAGGTGTTTCCAAAAGCAGAGTTTAAATCCACTGAGTTTAATAAAACAGGGGATAATACTTATCAGGCCATCGGAAATCTCACAATTCGCGATAAAACAGTCCCTGTGACTTTAAGTTTTACCACAGAACAACCTTCTTCAGATACTGGAATAGTAACCGGTAATACGGTATTGAAACGCAATGCCTTTGGTGTTGGACAAGGTGAGTGGTCGAGTACCGATCAAGTAAAAAATGATGTTAAAGTTGATTTTAAAATTGTCGCAAAAAGAAAGATTTAAGTTAGGCTTGGTACAGCTTAAATAGCTTTGTTAGGAGAGGATAGCAAAAAGGACATATTGTGATTAGGCGCTCAAACTTATATTTATTTATTTTCCTTGGCATTTTTTCCAGTTTAGTTTTGGTAGGGGGGTTACTTTCCCCCTTGCTTCTTCATTTTATTCGTTCAACTTACCTTTCTATGAGCACCTTTGTTCATCAGCATGAAGCTGAAATGTTTGGTCGATTTATGTCCAAATTAATCGAAGAAGGAGAGCCGAAAGCAAAAGTCATCAAGGCTTTCCAACATTCTCTAGAAAATACAGAAATGTATCATGGATATCTTTACTTGGTTAATGAAAATACAGGGGTGTTTCTTGCCCATCCCAATAGAAATGTTGTGGGAAGAAACGCCGGCGAACTTGATGCAGACTTCTTACCCATTAATGAACAAAAGACATTAAAATGGTCTACTGCCATAAAGAACAAGAAATTAGCTCAGGGAGGCATGCTCAACATGCCAACAGGCAGGGTTGAGGTTTTCAATTCTTTTCTGGTTCCTTCAACAGATTTTCGTGTTTTCTCTCACGAAAATTTAAATCGCTTAAATAGAGAAATAGCTAAGTTACAGCGAATTACCATCTTAATCTTCATACTACTGGGATTTTTAATTGCCTTACCGGCTTCCTATGCAGCCTTAAAAGTCAGTCGTCGCTATGAAAGGACAATTGAAGAGGAGCAGGACAAGTCAGAACGATTATTACTAAATATTTTACCTCTGAGTATTGCTAAGCGATTAAAAGCACAGGAAACACATATTGCTAATCGTTATGAAGACGTTTCAATACTATTTATTGACATAGTCGATTTTACTACGCTTGCGAAGCAAATGAGCCCCGAACAATTAGTTGAAATACTGAGCTATGTCTTTTCTCAATTCGATGCTATTTCTGTAAAATATGGTTTAGAAAAGATTAAGACAATGGGGGACGCTTACATGGTTGCTGGAGGCGTTCCTGATTTTAAAGTAAATCATTTGGAATGCTGCATAGAGGCAGCTTTCCAAATGATGGAGCTAATTAATAAAGAATTTAATGCGAAGATTCAATTACATGTTCGATTGGGGTTACATGTGGGACCAATTGTTGCTGGAGTAATTGGTACTCATAAGTTTACTTATGATTTATGGGGCGAAACAGTGAACATTGCCTCGCGCCTCGAAAGCACGGGTACACCTGGATTTATCCATTGTTCAGAAATGGTTTATCAACGTATGAAAGACGAGTATAAGTTTCTTCCAAGAGAAAAAATTGTATTAAAAGGAATGGGGGAAGTCTCCACCTATTTTTTAGTCCCTAGAGAGTAAAAGCCCATCAGTTTCGCACTTAATTTTTTTTAACTTTGCAGAATCAGTTTTGATTGCCTATGCTTTAAAGAATTTAATAATTTTAAAAATAGGGAAGAGGCCACATGGATAGATCAAGCCTATTTAAAATTATCCTTGTTGTTACATTTTGCTGCTTAGTCGTAGTTGGTTTTGCACACACAAAGGATATTTTTTCACAAGCTGGTATTGCTAATAAGTTTGGAAGTTTTATTCAACATAAGCTGATGCAGTAAATGCCCAGAACCTGGACATTTACTGGAAAAAATAATCTGCTACATAGGAGCTGGAAGTTCAGACTCTAGTCCATTAGCCTTTGTTTGATGGTATATGGCTGCTACTACTAATAAAACAGCCGCTACGGCGAGAATACCAGCAGCGAGTGGCGATAGAAAACCTATACCAATACTAAGTAGACCTGCTGTGGCTCCTAATATAAACTCTGCTTTAGCTAGTTGCTTGAGTTTAGGCGCCGAAAACATAGTATTTGTGCCATTCCAATGTGATGTTACCCCTTCAGCGACCACACCGGCAGAGGGTACTACATGTTCAGTAAACCCTTTTTTTACAGTTTCAAACATACCCTTAAGTAAATCGTTTGACTGAAAATCCTGATTGGTAATGAGCTGATTTTGGATAAACGCAGTGTGTGAATTAACAAATTGATCTAATTTTTTCCTTTCGTCATTGACAGAAGCATTAAAAAAATAATTAAACTGTACCCCATCTTCTTCAATCTGAAGACAGTGTCGGCCCCTAGGCGCATGGAATTCGTCGGCTGTAGTAATGTGCAGATCATGTTCTGAATCAGGTTGCGGATTAGCTTTAAGTAGTTGCTGTAGTTCCTCTTTCTTAGCCTTATTAGCGCCTGTTATAACGAGATTTATACGCATGGTTTTTCCTTAGATCAAAGTTAATAAAAAAATGGGCTAGTTAAACAAGAGAGACCGCGAATTGATTGGCTTGCTCCCTATGATATGAGGCAGCAATATAAAGAAATGCGGCTGCTAATAGAAGAAAACTGGCAGTAATGGGTTCTATAAAAAAGAGAGGTAGACCGATTAAAGTTAATACAACTGCTGATGCGAGCTCTACCCTAGCTTTTCGTTGGCTGTGATAGTCCGTTCTAAAGAGAATAGGAGTGTAATTATATGAGGTTGGGGGGTGTTGTTTATCTCTCCAGTTCTCTCTATCTTGTTGTGCTAGTCTGCATAGATACTCACGCTCATTTTTAATCGCCTGTAAAGCAGATACGGAAACTCGACCCATGTACTCGGAGGAGCTGCCTAGACGAGAGCGTACAAAATTTTCATAGCTATAAGCAAATGCTTCGAGTTCTTTAAAATCATCTAACTCATGATGGGAACGATAATCTGCAAAAGAATAGCGAAGTTTAATATCAAAAGCTGGCTTCTGATAGTACATAGGATTTCTGCTGTAATAATTAAGAGTAGTCGATGCGTGAGGAATAAAATTTAGACTGTAATTTCGGTATGCTGGATTTAAGCGCGATAACTCTACATGGTTCGATTGAAATAACTCGATTAATTCCTGACTAGTATTAATGTCTTCCGACTCTACAGTAATATTTAGTTGACGCATGATCTTCCCTTAAATTTAGACAAAGTAGATAAAATAAAACTAGGAGAGCTGGGTGAGTTTACTGATTACCATGAATATCAAACTCTTTTGAATCAATCCCCCGCTCACGATCAAACACTTCTTCATGCTTTTTGGCAAAAAACCATGGAAGAACGACAAAGAGCAATAATCCACCAATTAAAAAGCTTTCAAAAAAGAACAGATTACCTACTGGAATTTGTGTTGGTGGAACAAAACCTATAAACATTGCAGTCAGACAGCAAAGAATACCTAGTCCTGCAACTAGCCACATTACTGGTTTTCCCCCGGGAATTTTGTAACTTCGAGGTGTATTAGGCTGGCTATAGCGTAATTTTATCGCTGCAGAAAACATGAAAACGTAGACCAACAAAGCCATTTGAGCACTCAGATCACTTAAAAGCCAATAGGCAGCATTAATTGAGTCAAGTAGGATAAAAACCGCACTCAAAAGTGTGAAAATTATACCCTGCGCGATTAAAATAGCAACAGGCGCGCCGTGGCGATTGACCTGAGCGAAACGCTCGGGTAATGAACCATCACGGGCAGCAACCAACAGCCCTTTTGTCGGGCCAATAATCCATGCGGAAACTCCGCTGATACCACCAAGAATAATAAAAATAGCAATTAGCTTAGTCATCCAAGGCATATGGTAGCTATTAAAAAATATGGCGTAAGCATCGATTAAGCCTGAGACAACGCTTAAGTCTTTGTTGGGTACAACAGTAATGATTGCTAATGAACCTAAAACTAAGGTAGAAAAAATAAGAATGGTTGAATACAAAATGGCACGGGGATAGTCTCTTTGTGGATTCTTAACTTCCTCAGCGTGCACTGCAGACATCTCCATACCGAGTAGCCCAAATAAAACCGCGGCGAAAAGCGATAAATTACCGATAGAACTAAAATCAGGTATCAAAGAAGTAGACATATCAGCAGGAAGAGGTTTTCCTTGGAATAGCCAGATAGCGCCTAATATACTGATTAAGACCATCGGTAATATAGTGCCTAGGCTAGCTCCAATGATGCTCACTATACTCGAGACCCTCATTCCAAAACAATTGAGGAGGGTAAAAAGCCAAAATAGGCCGACGACGGTAGTCAGTAAATAAAATTTATTGTTAGCAAGTTGTGGTGCAAAAAGGTAAGAAAGTGTCGCTGCAATAAAAGCTAAAATAGTGGGGTACCACACCACATTATAAATCCACTGCAACCAGATGGTAATAAACCCAGCGCGTCGGCCAAACGCTTCACGTACCCAGACATAGAGGCCTCCTGTATTGGGAAAAGCAGTGGCTAATTCAGCCGCGACTAGGGCGATTGGTATAAAAAAGGTTATTGCAGCAATTAGATAATAAGAGACTAAGGGTAGACCCAGTTTTGCACTAATGGGTAAAGTTCGCAGGCTATCAACAGCAATCACATTGATCATAACCAATGAAAAAACTGACAATACTTTTTTAGATGGATGCATGCAAAATAGCCTTTATAAAAAAATGAGTTACCAATGATAAAATTGGCGATAGATAAGAGATAACCATGCAGCTAATTTGTAAATTATCAAGCGGCAAAATTTAGCAGTTTAGCTACATAAAATCAATCAAATGATTAGCAAATGAATTTGTTGGGTCCAGGCTAAACCTACAAGTTTTAACATCCAGGTTTCTTCTTGAGCGAACCACACAAAATGCAAGTTGGGCCGTGGCCCAACAATTTACAATTTAGCGAATCCCGCCTGTTTGACTAAACCAGAGCTCTTACAGCAAGTTACGCAATACGTACTGTAAAATCCCACCGTGGCGATAATATTCCAGCTCATCTGCAGTATCTATACGACAAATCACCTGGATTTTATCTTCTTTCCCATCGGAACGAAGAATACTAAGGTTTAGTTTGGCACCTGGCTTTAAAGAATCATCTACGGCGATGCTTATCTGCTCGCTACCATCTAATTTTAATGTTTTTCGAGAAGTACCTTCTTGAAACTGTAAAGGTAATACACCCATGCCAATAAGATTAGAACGATGGATACGCTCAAAGCTTTCAGTAATAACGGCTTTAACCCCTAATAGATTAGTGCCTTTAGCTGCCCAATCACGGGAAGAACCGGTTCCATATTCTTTACCAGCAATAACAACTAGCTGATGATCCTCTTTTTGGTAAAGCATCGACGCGTCATAAATTGACATCACTTTATCGGTTGGGATGTGACGAGTCACTCCGCCTTCGATATCGGGAGTCATTTCATTACGAATACGAATATTGGCAAAAGTTCCTCGCATCATCACTTCGTGATTGCCGCGTCTTGAACCGTAGGAGTTAAAGTCAGCTTCGGCAACGCCTTTGGATTTAAGATATAATCCGGCAGGGGAGTTTGCTTTAATGGAACCTGCTGGTGAAATATGATCGGTTGTAATTGAATCACCTAAAAGTGCTAAGACATAAGCGTTAGTCACTGGTTTTATACTTTGTGGTTTGATAGACAGATTGTCAAAGTAGGGTGGATGTTGAATATAAGTAGAATCTGCATCCCAGTTATAAGTGGAGCTACTGCTTGTTTTTATACTTTGCCAATGGCTGTCACCGAGGAAGACTTCAGCGTATTCTTTACGAAACATAGAGCTGCTGACTTTGGCTACTTCGCTAGCGATTTCCTTATTGCTTGGCCAAATATCTTTCAGATAAACATCGTTGCCCTCAGGGTCTTTCCCAAGCGGCTCTTTTGTTAAATCAACTCGAACAGTTCCTGCCAAGGCAAAAGCCACAACAAGTGGAGGGGAGGCTAACCAGTTAGCACGAACTTGAGGATGTACACGCCCTTCGAAGTTACGATTACCTGAAAGAACTGAGCAGACAACCAGATCGTTATCATTGACGCTGTGCGCAATCTTATCAGGCAGTGGACCTGAGTTACCGATGCAGGTTGTGCACCCGTAGCCGACCAAATTAAAGCCTAACTGATCTAGATAAGTTTGTAATCCAGCCTGTTTTAAATAATCAGTCACCACTTTTGAACCGGGGGCAAGTGAAGATTTAACCCAAGGTTTGCGCGTTAATCCTTTTTCCACCGCTTTTTTGGCAACCAAACCTGCTGCCATTAAAACGCTAGGATTAGAGGTGTTGGTGCAGCTAGTGATTGCTGCGATAACCACATCCCCGTGATGCATATTGTAGGATTCATTTTTTACGGAAAATGCTTTATCCATTTCATCGATTTTATTCACTTCTTGCATAAAGTTCGTAAATTCTTGCGAGAGAGTATGTAAATTAACTTTGTCTTGAGGGCGCTTAGGTCCTGCAAGTGAAGGTTCAACCGTGGATAAGTCGAGAGTCAGAGTATCGGTAAATACGGGTTCTTCTGAATGATGGTCATACCACAAACCCTGTACTTTCGTATAGGCTTCAACGAGTGCAATCGTATGGGCATCGCGGCCTGTTAATTCCAAATATTGTAAAGTTTCTTTATCGACGGGGAAAAATCCACAGGTTGCACCATATTCCGGAGCCATATTTGAAATGGTAGCGCGGTCAGCTAGTGGAAGCTCAGCAAGCCCCGGACCATAAAACTCAACAAATTTGCCCACAACCCCTTTTTTACGCAGCATTTGCGTGACTGTGAGTACTAAGTCGGTTGCGGTAATTCCTTCTTTCATTTTGCCAGTCAGTTTAAAGCCAATAACTTCAGGAATTAACATTGAAACCGGTTGACCTAGCATTGCTGCTTCTGCTTCGATACCACCAACGCCCCAGCCTAAGACACCTAGACCATTGATCATCGTCGTGTGTGAGTCCGTTCCGACAAGCGTATCAGGGTAAGCATACCAGGTTCCATTTTGCTGGTTGGACCAGACTGTTTTACCTAAATATTCTAAATTGACCTGGTGGCAAATACCCGTTCCTGGCGGTACTACTTGGAAATTAGCAAAGGCTTTTTGTCCCCAACGTAAAAACTCATAGCGTTCGATGTTACGCTCTAATTCAATTTCTGTATTGATTTTAAGTGCATCAGAGCTTGCGAACTTATCAACCATGACCGAGTGGTCAATGACTAAATCCACTGGTGAAAGTGGAGAAATTTTTTCTGCGTTGCCGCCCATTTTCTCAAGTGCTGCACGCATTGCTGCTAAATCGACGACTGCAGGCACTCCCGTAAAATCTTGCATTAATACGCGGGCAGGACGATAAGCGATTTCATGCTGAGAAGTTTTCGTATGAAGCCAGTCTGCGACTGCCTTGATGTCCTCGGTGGTGACAGTACTGCCATCTTCAAAACGCAATAAGTTTTCTAAAAGAACTTTAAGAGAATAGGGTAAGCGATTGATGCCTTTAAAATGTTTGTTCTCTGCTTCCTTGAGGCTATAGTAATGGTAGTTTTTACCATCGACTTGTAATTGGCATTCAGTTGAGAGACTGTCTTGACCCACTTTCATATACCGACTCCATTGAGTTCAAAAACAATTATGATAGCTCAAATAAAGTAAGTTTTCATGGGTCAAAGACGGCTTTGCTTGTTTTTTTCAGAAAGTGCTTACTTAAGTCCTATTGTTTCTGTAGGACTCTCGTCCTCATCATTAGTAGCAACCGAGTCTGACGCAACCAGCGCTTTAGCTGCAGCAAACAATTCCTCTTCTTTAGCATAAACTGCGTTTTCATTAGAACGTGTGATTACAGTAGAGTAATAGGCGCTAGGAGCTAACATTGTAATACCAATTCCAATGGTGATAAGTGCAGCAGGCAAATTAACAGGAATAAGAAACAGGCCTAATAGCGTTAAAAGAATACCGGAGTAAAGAGCAGCTTTTGATTTGCTGTCTGTAGAATTATAGGAGTGGTTTGAATCTTTACCTACATAAAGATAATAGGGAGAGTTAGTGTAAACGTGTAAGGCATGTGGGTTTAACTCTGGAGCTTCGAAGTAATCGTTTAAAGTTTTAGCAAAGACATAAAAAGCATTGATGTAAGGTTGCTGAGCTTCTCTTGTGGCTCTACGATCACTTTCTGGGGAAGCATCGCGACTAACTACCCTTTGTGAGTCAATTTGATTCCTGAAATCCCTCTCTCGTGCAAGAATTAACTGCATAAGATCTCTACTGCTCTCTTCACTAAATTTATCTGTGATGATGCGTTTGGCCTCTGCTAAACAGTCATCGGCTTGTTTTTGAGTATAGTGTTTTTGATATGATTTAAAGAATAATGTCATGGTTTTATCTCACAATTTTTTTTAACTGAGCTGAGACTACCATGTTCAAACTGAGGCCAAAAGAACCAATTATTAATCTTTACAAGCAGGAAATAATTATTAACAGAAAATTATTAATAATTACGGATTATTAACGTTGGTATGTTTTTTGCTTAGATTTTTCTCTTAGAGTGTTGAATTGAATTTTACAGGGAGTTTTTTAGAGATGATGAGTTTAATCCAGCTTATATTTTCTCAGAAAATACCAATGGAAACTTTGAGCCCAGAGGAGCAAACTGAAAATGGGGAAGCTGGAAATTCTGCTTTTTTAACCCTTATAGAACATTTTTTTGCTCCAGTTGAATTGACTCCCACCGAACAAACTCTAACTGTGAATGATAATTTTCAAGCTTCTGATATTGAAGAAGAAAATGGTGAAGAAATCAACTTTGTATCAACCTTAACAACCACTCCTGAGCTTGCTAAAAATGAGAGTACAGAGGAAGAAATGTCTCATTCGTCAATCGACACAAATCAAGAGGAATTATTAATTATTAATAGTGGACAATTGGCTTGGTTTGATGCTGATTTTTTCGTACCACCCGCTGAAAATTTAAGACAAGATTTTGGGCAGACCGATGAAAATTTAGATGCTAATGTTTCTTTAACAATGACCGATAATAAAGGAGTTTCGTTATCTAAAGAAATTGTAAAGAAAGATGATAAATTTGAGATGATTGATCAAAATCAAATTGAACAGTCCACAGAATATCCATTTGAAGATCTGCCTAAGGCCAATGAAAATTTATTAGAGCTGGAGTTGCCAGAGTTAGTTCAGGACAGTTCTTTTGAGAATCAAGTTTCGCAAGTAATTTCGCCTAGTTTAAGTAAAGAAATTAACACCAAAGCGGGAATAGTTAAACAAAACGAGAACATAGACCAATTTGAAAACTCTCAAGTTCAAGCGGTTTATAATAGCAATGAAAGAAGCCCAACTACTGAGATTGAAATATTAAGAGATTTCGATACAGGCGATAAAGAATTAGATAGCAAGTTAACAAATGATCCGGCTCTTCCCCTACAAAGCAGCCAGAAATTTACGTTAGCAGAACAGCAAGGAATAACAGCAAAAACAATAGAGCTGCCTCAACATTTAGAGCATCCTGACTGGAGCGAGCACTTCAATCAGCAGATTGTTTGGTTAGGACAACAAAACATTAAAACTGCAATTATTAAATTAAATCCACAAGAATTAGGGCCTCTTGAAATCAATATTAACGTCAAACAAGAGGACGCTTCAGTCAATATTACAATTCATCGATCCCAGGTCCACGAAGTCATTGAAAATGCAATACCTCGTTTACGAGAAATGATGGCTGAACAAGGATTAAATTTGACTCAAGTGAACATCGAATCTAATCAACGACGCAACGCGCAATCTTGGCAATACGAGCCTTCATTAGAGAAAAAGCAAGCAAATAGCGAACAGTTTGAAGAGCAACCTTTGCAAATGAAAGTAAAGAATGGACTGATCGATTATTTTGCTTGACTTAAAAAATAATTTTATTGACTATTGTAATAAGGATGAACAATAAGATTATAACATGGCGCTAGATTTCCTTACTTGGTTTAAACAAAATCAAACCTTCCTAAAACAATCAGAAGCCTCTGCTTATTGGGATGAAAAAATTACTGATCCTCAAATGCAAAAAGCGATTGTTAGGAATCAAAAAAGTCAAATGTTTTACGCTCATATAGAATCAAAGATTGCATCTGATCATGAGCAGCTCATCAATTTTTATTTAAGAGCTGCCTTTAAAAGGCTTCATCGTTCAGACTTTGAAAATCCAAAAGGTTTTGAACATAGCGCAAAGGCTAGTTTTGCTTTGCAAAATTTTTTGGATGTGAGAAATAAATTGGTTTTTTTAATCCAAAACGATATTGCTCAACATACGAGTAGAGATGCACAAGTTAGTGCTTTTCGTCGATGGATAACAACAGCCGAATTCCTCCTAAAACGCAACTCTTATGAAGGGTATTTTTTGGTAACTACTGTTTTATTAGGAATAGATATAGATAAGAACCTTCTCAGGGAAACACCCGAAGTTTGTCAAAACATTTTTAAAGAGTTATTTGAGTTAGCTAACCCCTCGCTTAATTTTCAAGCACTACGCACTAGGATTAGAGATAAAAAATCAGCAAATGATTTCACTGCTCTTTTCTTGTGGTCAAGGGATCTTATCTCTATAAATGCTAATTTACAGCAAAAAACGCCTTCACAGGATAGTTCTGAGCATAACAATACCAGTGATGCGAGTGATGAAACTAGCTCGGAATCTTCAGAATTCACTGATACGGATTTGCAGGAGAGCGATTCAGCGCCACAAATGATGAAAGAAGAGAAGAGCTCAGATTCTTTTATCGATCAGCAAATTGATAAAATATTGTGGAAAATTCGTTGTGAACAACAAGTTGAGCTCCCACCTCTCGCTCCTCACCTCATAGCCACATACAAAGAAAATGAGCAAAAATTTAATGTCCATAACTTAACTATCTTCCTTGAATCACAAGCGAGCCATGATTCAGAAAATTCAGAGCTAACTAGCGTTGACAACGATTTAGCAGGACTAGAGTCAATTTCTGAGTCTGAATTTAATGATGAACCGCCGGGAATTTCTGATATCGAGAGATTAAAAATTTCTACTAAAGAAGAAGCAGAAGAAATGCCCGAGAATAACTTAGCTAAGGAATCGACTGCTCTGGCCTCATCTGAATTATTTACTAAGCAATTACTTCCTAGCTTCTGGAAACGCAGATGCAGTAAAAAGGACCATTGGGAGCGCGTTTTTTCATACCCAACTAACGACTTTAGTATTTAGTAGCAACCGGTTTTACAACGTAGAACAGTGCCATATTGGTTAACAATACATCGTCGAGTACAAACAGGCCCGCTCCAAGCGTTTCGGTTGGGACGAGGCCCATACCACCAACCTGGTTTAAGACGATAAACACGAAAATAGGCTATTTCAGTATTTTTTGCTGAACTTATTGTTGATAACTGAGTTGGATTGGCTTGGGGGAAAGCAGGAGCCCCCAAAAAAGCTAATGAAATAAATAAGATAAGAGTAAAATAAAGAGTTTTTTCCGTCTTGTTATTATTCATGTGGCTTCCTTGTTTTCCAGATGAATAAAATTATAGACTTATGTATTGTATTTAACCACTTTTGATACCAGCCTTTGAGCAAAGACGACTAGAATCATTAATGTTGTGCCAAGTCTCCACCTACAATTTGGATCTCCGCTTTCGCGAACTTCCAAAGGGATAGTCAAGACATAATTTTCCTATAAGTCATCTTGCAGATCGCGTATTATTCTCCACTTTTGTTCATGAGGAAACCTAATCAATGGTTCATTTTGCAGAAATTAGCCAAGAACAATTTTTATCTGAGTATTGGCAAAAAAAACCTCTTGTCATTCGTAACGCTTTGCCTGGTTTTGTCAATGCTCTAACTCCGGACGAATTGGCTGGTTTATCTATGGAAGAGGAAATAGAAAGTCGTATTGTTTTTGAAACGCCTAAGAAAGCACCTTATTGGCATTTAAAACGAGGGCCATTTCTAGCAAAGGATTTTAAAAAATTACCCTCAAGTCATTGGACTTTACTTGTCCAAGGAGTGGATCGTTTTTTACCCGAAGTGAATGCTATGCTCGACTCTTTTAATTTTATTCCTCAATGGCGAATCGATGATGTGATGATTAGTTATGCGGCCAAGGAGGGTAGTGTAGGCCCACATTATGATAATTATGATGTGTTTCTGTATCAGGCTAAAGGACGGCGTAAATGGTTATTAACAACTAAGTATTGCAATGAAAATAATTACTTAGCCAATGTTGAATTGCGTATCATGAAGGAGTTCCAAATAGAAGAAGAGTATCTCCTTGATGAGGGCGATATGCTTTATCTTCCACCTCATGTTGGTCATTATGGAATTGCTAGGTCTGAAGACTGCATGACTTATTCGTTTGGTTATCGTAGTTATCAAGGACGAGAGTTATGGGATAGTTTTGCTGAATATCTAGCGGAGAAAGGACAGGCTAGTTATTACCGCGATCCTAACTGGTCTAATATTGTTGGAGCTTCTGAATTGCCTCAACAAGCCTGGCAAAACGCAAAGCGTTTAATGCAACAAATCCTCGATGATGAAACGTTGTTTAAGTCTTGGTTTGGTTGTTTTGTTACCGATTTAGATCAGCAAGCTGAAGCCTTATTGCCTGCTATTGATGACGAGGCCACTGACTTTGGCGATTTCCTCAATGAGCTACTTCATTGCCAAGAACTTATTCGTAATCCAGTCAGTCGTTTTGCTTATCAAGAAGAGAAAGAGGAACCTTTTATTTCTTTATATATTAATGGTAGTCAGTGGGACGTCCGTCAGGTTTCTAAGGAACTAGTTAAATTAGTTGCTAATTCGCGAATATTATCCAGTCAGGAACTCACACCTTATATTCAAACCGAACCTAATCAACATTTTCTTTATCAATTATGGAGTCGTCAGTGGTTGGAGTTCTCTGAGCCTTAGGGAGGGCAAATTTGTGCTTGACTAAGCTAGACAAGAAATAGCAGAATTTGAGACGATCTTTAACATAGTGATGATAATTCAGCCTTGTAGAAGTAAATCTGATCGACAAAGCCCCTCAGTGACCAATGTTTAACCTAATGTTTTAAATGAAAATTTCTCAGTTTAGCTGGTATAAATTTTGCAATCAATAGGTATTCAATAAAATAGTGATGAGGGATGAGCAATGTGCAAAAAATTCATTTTAAGTCTGATTTTCTTTGGATTTACTCTAGTCAATTCTGCGTTTGCCTTTGAAAAAGAAGTGGCTATCACTGTCGATGACTTACCCTTTGTAGGTTTTGCTGGTAATGATCCCAAAATATTAAAACGCGAGGAAGAGCAAATTTGGAATATTTTCCAGGCGCTTCTTGATAATAACATTCCTGCTACTGGCTTTGTTATCGCAGGGAATATTGAAAATGGTCAGTGGGAATTATTGGAGCGCTTCCAACAAGCAGGGTTTATAATAGGTAATCATACTTATGACCATGCCAATTTAAACGCAATGAATTATAAAAAATACATTGCTAACGTCGATAAGGCGGACAAAATTTTATCCTCACTCATGTCATCGCCAAAATATTTTCGTTATCCCTTTTTAGCTGAAGGTAGAGGAGAGAAAAGGACATTAGTTCAAGATTATCTGACGTCAAATAATTATGTTGTGGCGCCAGTGACTATTGATAGTAAGGATTTTGTGTTTAATGCCAAACTATATACGATGTCTTCGAAGGTTCGTGCAAGAAATTTAGATCGTATTAAACAGCAGTACTTATCTTATCTCAACAGCCAGATTCAGAAAGCAGATCGAATTGCTAAACATAAGAATCGCCCAGTAAAAGAGATTTTGCTCATTCATTCCAATCTACTCAATAGCTATTGTATGAGAGATGTAATTGCATTGTTTAAAAAAAATGGCTATCACTTCATTAGCTTGCCGGAAGCGCTACAACAATCTACAGATAGTACAATAGGAGCTAGCGCTGCGAACAACTCAATAGCAGAATCCTCGTTAGCATCGGGAGGGGTAGAAAGTATTACAGATAATACTGAATCAGCAGTCTCAGAAGAGCAACAATTGGATAAATGGATGTTTTAAGCAATTCATATTAGTATGGTCGCTTTTATGGTTTATCGAGTAAAACTAATATGGAAAATGATTTTTCTCTTAAAGAAAGTCTAAAAATTTTACAAATTACGGATACCCATCTTTTTTCTACAAACCCTAATTTATTTGGTATTAACCCTAATAAAAATTTTAATGAGGTAATGCGGGTAGTTTTTAATCACGAGCTTCAGGATACGGATTTTATTTTATTAACCGGTGATCTGTCCCAGGATGAGACGGCGAATTCCTACCAATATTTAGTAGAATCATTTAAACACTGTAAAAAACCTGTTTTTTGGATTTCTGGTAATCATGATAATGAAAAGCTGATGGCAGAAGTTTTTAGCCCATTCGCTTTATTTAATCGAGGAAAATTTTTAGAACTAAAACATTGGATCTTTTTATTCCTCAATTCAAAACTTGAAGGTTCTGAAAACGGTTACCTACACCAAGATGAGTTAAACAAATTAGAAAAACAGTTGAAATTATGTCACAAAAACGTTGCGCTAATCATGCACCATCATCCCACTCCAGTTAATACACCATTAATCGATAAATATATTTTGAATAATCGTGATGAGTTATGGGAAATAATTTCCAATACCAAGGTCAAATTGATTATTACCGGTCATGTGCATGGGGATTATAGTCTCTCTAAAAATGATATTAAAGTAGAGTGCTCGCCGGCAACATGTTATCAACTAAAGAAGGGTACTTCCACCTTAGAAATTGACAAGGCCATTGGTTATAAGATTCATTATTTTGATAACGGTAGGTATTATTCCAAAGCTGTTGAGTGGCAGTTTCCTTAAAGCATTCAACGGAGAAATTAAGTTTTTCCTCTCCGAAGGAAATCAGCCTACTAATAGAACTTCTTACGCGGGGGAGGATTGGGCGAGGGGGAAACAGCTGAGGATCTTCTCTCTGGTCCCACGAACAAGTCGTGGGACGCAAGGATGTTGGGATTAAGCAAACTCTTTCTTCAATCTTTCAACAGTATGTTTAGGTAAGAGCAGCCAATAATGCCCTGGGTTTTTCATATGACCGGCGATAAAAGTTGCTCTTTCGCCACCACCCCAAAAGACATCACCGCGTACTAAACCTTTAATGGCGCCCCCAGTATCTTGGGCAATCATTAATCGTTGAAATGCTTTGTCTTGATCAGGATTAACCTCCGCTGGTCTTGTGGTATTTAGCCACAGAGGTGCTCCTATAGGAATCCATTTTTTATCAATTGCTAAGGAGTAACCGGGTGTTAGAGCAACACCTTGAGAACCTAGTGCAGAATCATCTTTAAGATAATGGAAAAATACGAAGGATTTATTTTGATTTAAGACCTTATGCATCTGATCAGGATTTTCTTCAAGATAACGTTTAATATGCTGCATCGAGGCATTATCTCTAGTCATAACCCCTTGATCAATGAGAATCCGAGCAACAGAGGTATAGGGTGCACCATTTTCTGCTGCATACCCAAGATGGACACGCGAACCGTCATCAAGCACAACAGTGCCCGATCCTTGAATCTCTAAAAAGAGTCTATCAATATCACTATTTACCCATAGCAAAACGGGTGCTTTTTGAGCAATTGCCCCATTATTTATTTCAGCACGCGTATAATAAGGTAGGATCTGGTTGCCTGCTACTCTGCCAACCATTCGACGATTTTTTAAAGAAGGATCAAATAACCCTAAATTAATCGTCACGAGGTTCGTTGGCATACCATAAATAGGCACATTATATTCTTTGCTTTTAGTGCGACTGCCATGTAACTCCGCCATATAGTAACCAGTAAATAAACCCCGAACAGGCTGGTTATCATTAAACTCGACAGGAGTGAACCATTTTTGGAAAAATTTCCTTGCGGTAGTTTCCGTAATTGGATTTATTGCTAGCGCGGCGCGGCAAGCCGGTTGCCAATCTTTCGCTTTTAAAGTGATATGCTCACTACCCACATGTTGTTCTGGATTCTGATTCAAAAATGCTTTACAGGAAATTTGGAAGGCATGTAAAGATTTCTTTACCTTAGTTGTTTTCCAGCCAGGCAATTGAGCAAATGAGCGCTGTTTTAATAGGACTGCTTTTGGTTGTTTAGACCAATACCACCACGAGAAAACGCCAAGTAGTGTAAGCAGAAGAATAAATGTAAGTAATAGTAATTTTCTTTTCATAACTGGACAAATTTTACACTAATTGAGATTAAGTGCAACTCTTTTTTTCCTCTAAAAGGATTAACTAATTGTTTTATATAGTGAAAAAAATATCAATTTATGATATCAGAAGCGTGCTGAAAAGCCATGATTTTAAGCTCTGCGCCATCGTTCTGATTAAAAATTGAAACGTTGTCCGCGAACTAAAAATCCTTGAAAGCCATCTTTCTTGGCATCGGGTAGAGGACCGCAGTTATAATCATAGAGCCACATCTTTCCACGAGTTTTGCTATTTAGAGTTTTTAGTTCATTATAATGGGCGTGTTGACCGCTCAACTTCTCAGAGGTTTCACAATCATGAAAAATAAGGTCAGCTCGATCATATAGCGGTTGCAAAGTGTCGGGGGAGAAGCGAGTATCGGTTGAAATAAATATTTTTTGAGAGTTTGTTCTTATAAATAATCCATAACTAGGCATGATTTCTCCATTTGAAATGGAATGAATTGTTTTGACCAATTGAAACTGATAATTCTGCCAGGTAAAACGCTCATGAAGTGATTTAACATTAAAGAATGAAGCTAAATTGGCCTGTTTATCTTCTATTGAACACATGCCACCACGCAAGACATTGTTCCATAATTTTTCTATTTGATCATGACTTATAAAAAGTTTGGTTTTTTCACCGTCAATGAAATGCTTAGAAAAGCCTAGCCATTCGAGCCCACCACAATGATCACTATGTAAATGGCTTATGTAAACAGCATCGATATCACTAAATGTGTATCCCTCCGCATAGAGTGAATGTCTGGCATCGCTTCCACAATCAATAAGCAATTTGTAACCAGAATTACTTTCAATCAACATATTCGATTGAAATTTGTTTTCACCTACACTAAAGGCAGATGAGACGCCAAGGAATAATAGTTTCATTAAACTATCCTCTGAGCCATTTTGTCCTTTAACTAGCGATAACTCTAGGCATTAGACCTTATATTAAGCATAGTCATGCTTTTCTAAATAATATACTAAAGTAGTACGTGGGCGAAGAGAACTTGGTGATTAATGTAAGTCGCTTATTTTTTCACCATTCAGCCAAGAGCTAATTTTCTTATGTTGGTCTAGCTCAAGCAATGCAGGGGCATGTCCGGCATCTTCTACCTCGAAAAAATCAACTTCGGAATGAATTCTTTTCATTTTTTTTATATGTTCAGGGAGAAGCAAGGTAGAGCGCCTGCCACGAATGACTAAAACAGGGCATTTAATTTTTTGCCAGAAATCCCATAGATCAATGTCAAAAAGAATGCCTTCAAGTGCTCTATGAGGATGATAGAAAAATTCTTTGACGGATTGCCAACTGAGTTTGAAATCATGAATGTCCGGATCAAATTTACTAATAAAAACCCCCGGAGAAGGTTCGGTCACACTATGTTCAGTAAAATTAATCCATTGTTTTTCAGTAAGATTACCAAATTCTGCGTAAATTTTTTTATAGTGTTCTTTTGCTTGTTCTTTACTAGAAAATTCAGGATCTTTGCCTACATATTTGGCTAAATGCCACAGTGCTTGAATGGGAACCTCAGGGCCTACATCATTGAGAACAAGGCGACGAATAGGCGTATTAGGTAGTGAGGCCATAATAATACCCAATAACCCCCCCATGGAAGTGCCAATCCAATCAATTTCTTTTGCACCTGTCCTACTGATCAAGTTGCTCAGGTCTACAATATAGCGCTTAAAGTTATAATCCTGGGGGTTTGTCAGCCAACTACTATCTCCACGTCCAACCACGTCGGGGCAAAAAACATGAGATCCTTGTCCACTTAAGTAATCTGCAAGAGCATCAAAATCGCGGCTGTTACGGGTCAGGCCGTGAACACAGATCACAGTAGGCGACTCCGAATTCACCTTACCCCATTCGGTATAGGCAACTCGATGATAGCCCTCTTCAGAGACACAAAGAATATAATCCTGCTTCATAGGTTCACACTCTGATCAAGCAATTAGAATTAACTTCACTATAGTATATATTGGCCGCAGGAGTGTGCGATTGACAACAAGTAGTCTGGTTGTTTGAATCCCAGACTACTTATTTTAAGCTTTAACCGATTAAGCTAAAAAGAATTGCTGAGATAGCAATTAAGCCGATGATTGTAATAAAAGTATTTGCAACTGGCTGACGAAATTTTTTCATCGCTGGCACCTTTAATATGGCATACATCGGCATTAAAAAGAGGATGATTGCAATAATTGGCCCGCCTAAAGTCTCAATCATGGTTAATATATTGGGATTAATCGTTGCCGCAGCCCAACAACTGACGATCATAAATCCCTCAATCAAGGAATATAATTTGACATTATTTATCGTTTTGCCACGAGAACGCAGGGATTTAACAATTAAACCATGCAAGCCCTCACTAGCTCCGAGATAATGGCCAAGAAAGGATTTAGCTATAGCGATAAAAGCAATCACCGGTGCAATATAAGCAATGGTGGGTGTATGAAAGTGGTTGGCGAGATAAGATAAAATGGAAATATTTTGCTGTTTAGCCAAAGCAAGATCTTGTGGGGAGAGGCTAAGAACACAGCTAAATACAAAAAACATGACGGTGATGACCATCATGATATGACTGTATTTGAGAATCCATGAACTTTTTTCATCTGCTTTTTCTTTATAAGTGCGTTTTTGATTGACTGCAAAAGAAGAAATAATCGGCGAGTGATTAAAGGAGAAGACCATGACGGGAATAATTAGCCACAAAGTCATCAAAAAGCCATTGCTGCCTGCAGCCTGGCCAAAATTACTTTGTTGGAAAATAGAATCATTCCAATGTGGAATCAAATAGATAGATAAAATGGTTAGGATACTAACAAAAGGATACACCAATATGCTCATTGATTTTACAATGATTTCTTGACCCAAACGTACAATCGCCATTAAAGCCATGATAAGTATAATGGCTAAAAGTGCACGTGGAGGGGCCTCCATACCTAATTGATGGACTATAAAACTATCAGTGGTATTAGTTATAGCAACACTATACATTAGCAGGATTGGATAAATAGCAAAGAAATAAAATACGGTGAGCACTTTTCCTGCGATACTTCCGAAATGCTCTTCAACCACTTCGGTAATATCATTATTTCCCTTAGAACCCGAGAGTACGAAGCGACATAAGGCTTGATGTGAAAAATAAGTCATAGGGAAGGCAAGAATGGCCATGATGATTAAAGGCCAAATGCCATGTAAACCGGCATTGATGGGTAGGAATAAAGTACCTGCGCCGATAGCTGTTCCATACAAGCTCAACATCCAAACGGTGTCTTGCTTTTGCCAGCTTGGTACAGAATGCTGTGCTTCTTCGGCTATTAAGACCGAAATTCCTTCTTGGGACATAAACATCTCCATCTGCAATAAAATTAGGTTGACCTACTTTCACAAAGCCATAATTTCCATACTATGACCCTTTTTTTAGCAAAATCTGCAAACATGTTATAGAAAGTCATTTAACAAATCAAGCATGCTTTTCGTTTGATTATTGCACAATAAGATTAAGAATAGATTAAATGAAAAATTAAAATCTCGCGGTATAAAGTTATTTTTAAATTCCTAAACATCAAAATTTAATTCTAAATTTCAATCGGTTAAGTCAGTCACTTGTATTAATGGATGTACTATACTTCATAAAAGTACTTTCTTTGGAGAAGAAGCATGTCGCGCTCAATTAAGTCCACGAGCCCAAAAAATACTATGGATATGAATCAATTTTATCTTGATGTTATTGATTGTATGCCAAATATTGTCTATTTATTAGATAAACATTGCTCTTTGATAGGCTGTAACCGTAATTTCCGCAGTTTACTTGGCATTGACAACAATGAAGAAATTATTGGCAGCCGTCCTTATAAAAAGCTCACTTCGCACGCTAATTGGTCAGCAGAACGAAGTGAAATGCTTAAACGCGATGATATCAATGCTTTGTTATCTAAAGAGCCTATTTATGATGTGCAAGAAGCTCCAGTCGTTAATAAAAATAGTGATATTGTTTACTATCTGTCAAAAAGAATTCCTTTATTTGATAAAAATGAAGAAGTTATTGGCTTAGTCTGCGTCTTAACAGATATCACCGAAACAAAACGAATTAAAGAGCAACTAAGAAAAGTTAAAAACCAATTACAAGCTTATAACGAAAAACCTATTACTATTGCACCCACACAACAGAATATAGAGAATTTTTCAGATAAAAAGCCTCCTAGAGTACTTATGGTTGAAGATAATTCAATTGCACAAAAAGCAGCGCAATCATTATTAATGCAACTTGATTGTCATGTTGATGTAGCTGAATCTGGCGATAAAGCAGCCCTGCTATTTGAACCAGGAAAATATGACCTTGTGTTTATGGATATTGGGTTAGAGGATACTTCAGGCTATGTGGTATCTAAAAAAATACGACAATTGGAACAAGGGACTGAATACCATGTCCCTATCATTGCGCTGACCGGTTATCAAGCGGATATTGTTAAATATGATTGTGATGACTACAGCATGGAAGGTGCGCTGACAAAGCCGCTCACGACCGAGCAAGCTAAACAAATCATTCAACATTACATTTATCATATTGATATACCAATTCATGGATTAAAGAGTATCAAGGGGCAGATGGAGTAATTGATTGCCCCTTGAAACATTTACCGTTAGTATGTAGCGATTTGATTTACAGCGCTAAAGGGAATAAGAGAGAATTATGGTTTTAATGAGTGAGGCAATTTTTCAACACTTACAACAGAAAAACTATGTACAAGTTCCATTTCCTATCGCTTCAGAACTCCTGCAACAAGCTATTGACTCTTTTTTCAAATTTTTAGAAGAGCCTGAGTCAATTAAGCGCCATATTGATTTTACAATAGCACCTCAACATCGTAGAGGTGACGTAGGATTTAAACAGCGGAATGCAGGCGATCATCTCTATAATGACTCTAAAGATTTTTTTCATTTTCATCCTGCGTTATTTAAAAAATATGAGAAATTTCTTGAGGAAAATCCCGTTGTTAATGATTTTATGTTAAAAGCTAAACCCATTTGGGAATTGGTGTATGAAACAGTGCATACTATTTTACAACTGTTTGAAAACCAATTTATTGGAATCGTAGATAAGGTTTTTGCTACCGAAAATGTGCACATTCTTTTGCGATTTTTAAAGTATGAATGGTCAGAATCAGGGAAATACCTTGCAAAACCTCATTTTGACGCTGGATCCTGTACTTTGGCTGTCGCAGAAAGTTGTCCCGGTTTACGAATAGGGTCTTCTCCGGAGAGTTTAAAAACGGTAGAACATAAAAAAGAGCATGCAATTTTTATGCTTTCCTCAAATTACAAGCAAATTATCACCACTGATGAATATTCTGCCGGTTGGCATGATGTGATACAGCTAGATGAAACACATCTTGGAAAACCGTTTGCTAGATGGGCAATTGTGGCGTTTATTGATGCGCATGGGGTGTCGGCGCTGCCGAGAACAGAAACACATAAATGGTATGCAGGAACGGCATGAGCTCATCGACAAAAACTACACAGGAAAACAAATTTTCTCGATTATTATCGCTTGATGTTTTCCGCGGGATGACGATTGCTTTAATGATTCTAGTCAATAGCCCGGGAAATCGCACGGCCTATTCCTGGCTCGAACATTCCTCCTGGAACGGCTGTACTTTAGCTGATCTAGTGTTTCCCTGGTTTATCTTTATTGTTGGAGTTGCTTCGGTATTTAGTTTGTCGAAGGCGAGTGAGTTGGATCATTTATCTTCGCAGCAATTGTTCATTAAAATTTTAAAACGAAGTCTGCTTATTTTTTTTATAGGTCTATTGCTTAATGCACTCCCCTATTTTCATTTTTCCACGTTTCGCGTTTATGGGGTCCTGCAGCGAATTGCCATCTGCTATTTTGTGGGTTCCTTATTATTTTTAACGACACGAATGGAAACTCAAGCGCTGATTATGGCATTGCTGTTAGTTGTCTATTGGTTAATCATGATTTTGGCTAATGTACCGGGATATGGAGCTGACAATTTAACATTCGAAGGTAATTTTGCTGCTTATGTTGACCGCTTAATTTTCTCTCCTGCTCATTTATATGGCAAATTTTATGATCCAGAAGGGCTTTTAAGTACACTTCCCGCCATCGCTACTGCATTGCTAGGAAATTTGACCGGCTTTTGGTTACGCTCTCGTTATACTCGCCGAAAAAAATTGGAAGGTCTATGGGTGAGTGGTTTTATCGCATTAATACTTGGGTGGTATTGGGGCATATGGTTTCCAATTAATAAAACTTTATGGACAAGTTCCTATGTATTATGGACTGGGGGGTGGGCGCTTGTTATCTTGGCTTTGTGCTATTGGCTTAACGATGTTAAAGGGTGGAAGACCTGGTCTAAGCCTTTTGAAATCTTTGGCGCTAATGCTCTTGCAGTGTATTTTTTACATATTTTTTTCCTCAAAATACAGACAATCATTATTGTTAATCGAGCAGCAGATGGTTTGCCTGAAACTTTAAAAATGGGAATTACTAAAGCGCTTTTTGGTTGGGCATCACCGGAAAATGCTTCTTTGCTCTATGCAATAAGCTATACGTTATTTTGGTTGTTTATCCTTTCTATTCTTTATCGCAAGAAAATTTTTATCAAAATATAGAGATGCCTTTTCTGGGCCTATATCAGCTCTTGAATAGCAAATATTGCACTATACTTAGTTTGAGGTAGCTCTAGTCTAGCAACAAGTTAAATCTTCTAAGCTATAGGGAGGCAATTATGAGCTTGCGAAGAGAATATGATAATCATTCATTTACCGACTATTCCTATGAAGACGAAGAGGATAAAGAAAAATTAAGCCATAAAAGGCAAGTACGAAAAATGCTTGAAGAAAAACTTGAGCGTAAACGCTTAAAAGAAGAATTCGATGAATTAGATGGAGAGTTTGATTGGGATGAGCTTGATCGCTAACTGAGATCAAACCGGCCATTAGCTAGCTGGATGAGAGTGATAATTCGCAGCTAAAAGTGTATTTTGTAATAGGGTAGCTATCGTCATTGGGCCTACACCACCAGGTACAGGGGTTATCCAAGAAACGATATCTTTTGCACGCTCGAAATCAACATCCCCACGTAATTTTCCGTCAGCTAAACGATGCATGCCTACATCGACGATAATTTGCTTCTTATTTAACCAATTAACATCCAGAACATCTTGAACTCCTGTCGCAACAACAATAATGTCAGCAGCTCGTACAAATTTCTCCAGATTTTGAGTAAAACGATGACAAATAGTTACGGTTGATGCAGCCAATAAAAATTCCATCGCCATGGGTCGGCCAACAATATTCGATGCACCAATCACTAAAGCGCTTACTCCAACCAGAGGAATTTGATAATAGGATAATAAATGAATGATTCCATAGGGTGTGCAAGGTCTGAGTAGGGGGTTTCGTTGTACAAGACGGCCTATGTTGTAGGGATGAAATCCATCTACATCTTTTGTCGGGCTGATGCACTCGATTACTTTGTTGGTATCAATGGAATCAGGTAAGGGTAATTGAACGAGAATGCCGTCTACCTCCGTTGAATGATTTAATTGGTCAATTAATTCAAGCAATTCTTTTTCGGAAGTGTTTTCCGGCAAATCATAGGCATAGGAATTAAAGCCAACTTCCAGGCAGGCCTTGCGTTTGTTAGCGACGTAAATATTGGAGGCTGGATCACTACCAACCAAAATGACTGCCAAGCCGGGTGCTTTTTGCCCTTGTGCTACGCAATTGGCAACAGCTTCTTTAATATCTTCTTTTAGCTGTGTTGCGGCTTTTTTACCATCTAAGAGTAATGCTGTCATTTTATACATGAAGAAAGATTTTGAGTGCAAAATTATGAAATACTGTGACTCGATATGCAATGAAATTCGCAATTCTTTATAATATGGTTGCTAAATTAACCATTTTGACAAATAAATGTCGCATGCATTCGAAATACGAAGTATTTCTGCATGGGATTTCGTTTTTTTTGCCTAGCATTATGAAATACCAAGAGAAATCTAGACAAAAGTATTGGGGTGTTATACATTGGCCATTTTCCAGCAGGAAATGCTAATGCGTATTGCCTTAGGGGTTGAATACGATGGTAGCCAGTATCATGGCTGGCAAGCGCAGACTGGCCTGCATACGGTTCAGCAAGTTTTAGAGCATGCCTTAACGAAAGTAGCGGACACTGAGACTAGCATAATCTGTGCTGGCAGAACCGATACAGGGGTTCATGCAACAAACCAGATTATTCATTTTGATTGCGAGAAAGAACGAACCATTCGTTCTTGGATTCATGGGGCTAATTCATTTTTACCTAAGGATGTTTGTGTAAAATGGGGTCGTGAGATGCCTGATAATTTTCACGCACGCTACTCTGCTTTATCACGACGTTACAGGTACATTATATATAATTCGCCTATTCGACCGGCACTGTTGCGATCTAATGTGACTTGGCAATATCGTCAATTGGATCACAAAGCAATGCAAGAGGCTGGTCAGCATTTAATCGGTGAAAACGACTACACTTCCTTTCGTTCTGTAGAATGTCAGTCGAATACACCAATGCGCAATGTGCATCATCTACAGGTGACGCGTACCGGTGATTTGGTAATGATTGATATCACTGCGAATGCATTCTTACATCATATGGTAAGAAATATTGCAGGGGTATTAATGGCAGTGGGTTCTGGAAAAAGAACCAGTATCTGGGTGCAAGAGGTATTACAGGCTAAGGATAGACGACTTGGCGCGGAAACAGCACCACCCTATGGTTTATACTTAGTAGGAGTTGCCTATCCAAAAGAATTTAGTGTCATACAAACCAATCCCGGGCCTCTATTTCTTTGGGAGCGCTAATTGACTAATGCTCGAGTGCGAATAAAAATGTGCGGAATGACCCGCGAAGAAGATATTGCCTACGCTGCAGAACTTGGTGTAGATGCAATTGGGTTCATTTTTTATCCGAAAAGCCCACGGTGCGTTTCGCTGACTCAAGCAAAAAAAATATTACGTCAATTACCCGTGTTTGTTGACGCAGTGGCAGTTCTAGTTAATCCTTCATCCTTACTGGTTGATGAGATTCTTAATGAATTGCCCATTGTTTGGCTACAGTTTCATGGAGAAGAGTCTCCTGAGTTTTGCAGCCAATTCAAAAAACCTTATATCAAAGCGTTACAGGTAAGTACTGCAGCATCCATTTATAAGTGCAGCGCCGACTATCAACAAGCCTCAGCCATTCTTTTAGACACGCCATCCGAGAGTAGTTATGGTGGCACAGGTAAAACCTTTGATTGGGGACTTATTCCACGAAATCTCGAGAAGCCCTTTATTTTATCGGGTGGTTTGAATCCAACAAATGTTGGTGTAGCGGTTAGTAAATGCTTTCCATATGCAGTGGATGTGTGCAGTGGAATTGAATCATCCCATGGAATCAAGGATCATGAAAAAATGAGTCAATTTGTATCTGCGTTACGGGGGAAAAATGAGTGAAAAAGAACTTCCTGATGAGCATGGCCACTTTGGGCCTTATGGGGGCATGTTTGTAGCCGATACTCTGATTGATGCTTTGGAAGAACTAAAAAAAGCGTATCAACGTTATCGCAACGATCCAGAGTTTTTGGCTGAATTTACTACAGAGTTATCAGACTACGTCGGTCGTGCCACGCCGCTATATCACGCAGAGCATCTCTCTGCTCGAATAGGTGGGGGGCAAATTTATCTAAAACGAGAAGATCTGAATCACACCGGCGCACACAAAATTAATAATACGGTAGGTCAAGCGCTGCTTGCTAAGCGCATGGGAAAAACACGGATTATTGCAGAAACTGGCGCAGGGCAGCATGGGGTTGCCTCGGCAACGGTTGCCGCAAAACTTGGTTTAGAGTGCGTAGTTTATATGGGCTCTGAAGATATTAAACGCCAGGCTTCCAATGTTTATCGGATGAAACTCTTAGGCGCCGAAGTTGTACCCGTCAATTCGGGCTCTAAAACCTTGAAAGATGCTTTAAACGAAGCGATGCGTGATTGGGTGGCTCATGTTGATGACACCTTTTATATTATTGGTACAGTGGCGGGGCCGCATCCTTACCCGCAAATGGTTCGCGACTTTCAATCGATTATTGGTCGTGAAGCAAGAGCACAGATTTTAGAAAAAACAGGACAACTTCCCGATGCCTTAGTGGCTTGTGTTGGAGGAGGCTCGAATGCCATCGGCTTGTTTTATCCTTTTTTACAAGATAAATCAGTGGCAATTTATGGCGTTGAGGCAGCTGGTAAAGGCTTGGAAACGGGGCAGCATTCCGCATCATTGATTGCAGGTAAACCGGGTATTTTACATGGGAATCGGACTTACTTGCTCTGCGATGAATATGGACAAATAAAAGACACTCACTCCATCTCAGCGGGACTGGATTATCCAGGTGTCGGACCAGAACATGCTTATCTAAAAGACATTGGCAGAGTAAACTATGTGCCAATTAATGATGAAGAAGCGCTTGATGCGTTCCGTACTCTAACCCGAGTTGAAGGAATTATTCCTGCACTAGAATCCAGTCATGCCGTTGCTTATGCGATGAAGCTTGCTAAAACCATGGAGCCATCTCAACGAATTATTGTCAATTTATCTGGTCGGGGTGATAAAGATATGCATACCGTTGCCAGTATTGATAATTTATCTGTGTAGTTTAAAGGGTATTCTATGAATCGAATTGATAAAACCTTAGCACAATTGCAGGCGAGTGGTAAAAAGATGTTAAGCCCTTATATTACCGCGGGCGACCCGCATCCCGATATGACTGTTTCTTTGATGCACGAACTTGTCGCTGCTGGTGCAGACATTTTGGAAATTGGGATTCCTTTTTCAGATCCTATGGCTGAAGGTGCAATAATCCAGGCTGCGATGGAGCGCGCTTTAGCTTATAATGTGAGTTGCGAAAGTGTATTGGAAATGATTAATAAATTTCGCGAACGCGACAAGGATACTCCGATTGTTTTAATGGGCTATTTAAACCCGATTGAACAATACGGTTATGAAGCCTTTGCCAAACGAGCCAAGCAAGTAGGAGTTGATGGTACAATACTTGTGGATTTACCTCCTGAAGAGAGTGAAATGATAGCTCCCCTTTGGCAGACCTATGATTTACATAGTATCTATTTATGTTCGCCTACCACTTCCGATGAACGCATGGCGATGATTGACCAATATGGAAATGGCTATCTTTATTATGTGTCCTTAAAAGGGGTGACGGGATCAAGTGATATTGATTTAAATAAAGTGAAAGAATTGTATCGCTATAGAAAGTCGCAAACTCAATTACCACTCATGGTGGGATTTGGGATTAAGACTCCCGCAATGGCTGCAGAAGTTGCAGAATTTGCGGATGGAGTTATTGTTGGGGCAGCCCTGATTAGCCGCATTTTTGATGCTTATAGCTCTTCGGAAAATGCATTAGCAGCGGGTGCTTCTCTAATAGGTGATATGCGATCAGCGATGGATAATTAACGGAAACGATTATGACAGAAAGCAGTGAAAAAAGACCCCATTTTATACGTCAACTAGTTGCAGATGAACTCGCAAGTGGTAAGCACAAAGAGTTAATTACCCGTTTTCCACCAGAGCCAAACGGTTATTTACATGTAGGCCATGCAAAATCAATTTGCTTAAATTTTGGTTTAGCGGAAGAATTTAAAGGCCGTTGCTATTTACGTTTTGATGATACAAATCCAATTAAAGAAGAAGAGGAATACGTCAACGCCATTATTGAGGATGTACGTTGGCTAGGTTTTGAATGGTGTGAGATGACCCATTCTTCTGATTACTATCAGCAATTATATGATTACGCGGTTGATCTGATTAAGCAAGCTAAGGCCTATGTTGATAGTTTGAGCATGGAAGAAATCCGTGACTATCGGGGAACGTTGCAAGAACCTGGACGTGATAGTCCTTATCGTAATCGATCGGTTGAGGAAAATCTTGATTTGTTTACTCGCATGAAAGCAGGCGAGTTTGCTGACGGAACGCATGTGTTACGTGCTCGTATCAATATGCAGTCAGCTAATGTGAATATGCGCGATCCCGTGATTTATCGTATTCGCCATGCTCATCATCAGCGTACAGGTGACGCTTGGTGTATTTATCCTATGTACGATTATGCGCATCCCATTTCAGATGCATTAGAAAAAATCACTCACTCGCTGTGTACTCTCGAGTTTCAAGATCATCGACCTTTATATGATTGGTTTGTTGATAATTTAACGGTTCCTGCAAAACCAATTCAAACGGAATTTGCTCGTCTTAATTTATCACATACAGTGACTTCTAAACGTAAATTGCGAGAGCTAGTTGAACAGAACGTTGTTGAAGGTTGGGATGATCCACGATTACCTACATTGCGTGGTATGCGTAAAAGAGGGTATCCACCCGCAGCGATTAAGCAATTCTGTGAGCTTATAGGCATTTCACGCAGTGATTCAGTGATTGATATGTCTGTGCTTGAAGACTGTGTTCGTGGCGAATTAAATAACAGTGCAAAACGGGCAATGTGTGTACTTGAACCCTTAAAAGTTGTTATCGAAAATTATCCTGAAGGTAAAGTAGAAAATTTACAAGCACATTTTCATCCTCAGGATCCAAGTGTCGGAAGTCGCACCATTCCTTTCAGCCGAGAAATTTATATTGAGCAAAGTGACTTTATGGAAGATCCGCCCAAAAAATACTTCCGTTTATCGCCCGGAGCTGAAGTACGTTTAAGACATGGCTATGTTATTCGTTGTAATGAAGTGATTCGCGATACGCATGGCCAAGTGATTGAACTTCGTTGTAGTTATGATGCAGAGACTTTAGGAAAAAATCCAAGCGATCGGAAGGTGAAGGGAGTTATTCATTGGGTATCTTGCGAGCATGCTTTGCCAGTTAAAATTTATCAATACGATCGCTTGTTTAACGATCCTAATCCTGGGCGTGAAAAAGATTTTCTTCAGTTTTTAAACCCTGACTCATTAGAGATTGGGCAAGGATTCTGTGAACCCTCTTTGTTAACACAACCTTTGCATGAAGTGTTTCAATTCGAGCGCCTTGGGTACTATGCGGTTAATCAAATAGATAATGATCAGGTCAGTGCCTTTCACCGTGTTGTTGGGCTTAAAGATACCTGGGGAAAAATGAGTTAAGGGGAAGGCATGTTAAATCTTTATAATTCATTAACTCGATCAAAAGAGGAATTTAAACCCATCAAGCCTGGCAAGATTGGCATGTACGTTTGTGGCATAACGGTGTATGACCGTTGCCATTTAGGTCATGCACGATCCATGGTTTGTTTTGACGTGATCGTGCGGTTTTTGCGTGCTCAAGGTTATGAGGTGACCTATGTACGTAATATTACCGATATCGATGATAAAATTATCGTCCGCGCTAATGAGCGAGGGATAACCATTGATGAGTTAACGGCTCAATACATCAAAGCAATGCATGACGATTCTCGTGCATTAAATATTTTGCCTCCCGATATAGAACCTCGCGCAACAGCTCATATTGATTCTATCATTCAACTCATCAGGCAATTAATCGATAAAGGTTATGCTTATCTGAGTGATAATGGGGATGTTTGCTATCAAGTGGACCAGTTCAAAGAATACGGCAAATTGGCCCATAAAGATCTCGATGGATTAGTGGCTGGAGCCCGTGTTGACATAGTGAAAGAAAAACGCTCTCCGCTTGATTTTGTTTTGTGGAAAAAAGCAAAACCTGGTGAACCCAGTTGGCCTTCGTTATGGGGCGATGGGCGACCAGGATGGCATATTGAATGTTCGGCTATGGCCATGCATGAGCTAGGTGAGCAATTTGACATTCATGGCGGGGGTTTAGATCTACAATTTCCTCATCATGAAAATGAGATTGCGCAAAGTGAGGCGGCTAGTGGAAAATGCTTCGCGAATTATTGGCTTCATGTCGGTATGTTGCAAGTGAATAATGAAAAAATGGCTAAATCAGTAGGTAACTTTTTTACGATTGAAGATGTTTTAAAACAACATCACCCAGAAGTTGTACGTTACTTTCTCTTGAGCAGTCATTATCGCAGTCCTCTCAATTACTGTGAAGAAAACTTGCTTAATGCCAATAAGGCACTCACGCGACTATATCAGTCCATCAAAGATTTTGATGAAATACGAACAGATGGCGAGCTGGACGCTAATTGGCTCGAGCAATTTAACTCAGCAATGAATGATGATTTCAATACGCCTGTGGCTTTGTCTATTTTGTTTCAATTAAGTCATGAACTTAATAAAACCAATTCAGCAAAGCTCGCTTCTACTTTAAAACACTTAGCTGCAACTTTAGGACTACTGCAAACCGCACCCGAGGCTTTTCTCCAAGCTGGTTTGCAAGATGAAGATAAAAATCAGGTAGAAAACTTAATTCAAGAGCGGATTAAGGCAAGAGAAAGCCGAAACTGGGCGAGAGCCGATGAAATCAGAAATCTCCTGATAGATCAGGGAATTGAATTAGAAGACAGTGCCAGTGGAACTACTTGGCGTCGACGGAACTAGCAACTGTTTTATGGGCCGGGATCTATGGGCGCTAGGATCTCTTGAAAAGACAGTTGCTGCGATTTAACAGTGAGGACTGGACTGAAGGAATGAATTGAACAGTGCCACCGGGTTTCATACTACCTCTTCCAATAATCCCGCAAATAATCACTGGCTGGTAGAAATGCCAACGAAGGTGTCAACTCAGTAGAAATTTGTTTTTTTTGCGCTAATAAAGCTTTTTTTAGATAAGTCTTGGAAAGCTTGATTTTTCCCTGTCTTTTCGCGTCCTCCGCTTGAATCTCAAATTTAGCGATCTGGCAGGTTTGTTGAATATAGGGATCAGATAAAGTACCAGTGTATCGAATCAAAGTATTGAGCCGACTTAAGGCCAATTGAATTGGTTTCCCTTGATGAATTGCTAAAAAACTTGCCGCATGTAAAACGCCGCATTCAGAATAAGCTGACCAATATAAATTTTCATCCATCTTCGCAATAGGCTGAATTTGCACTATAGGCATCTGCCAATCTTTAGTCGAGAGCACTTGGCGTGCCCACATGCGATAGTACCATTCCTTATACTGCAAGCCCGAATCTTTCGCGCTAATTTCGGCCATTTGTCTCACGAGCTGATTTGCTTCTTTATTCCGCTGTTTTTTCAAGTAGCCTTCCTGTAGCCATTCTAGCGAATGATATTTATTTTCAGCATTGCAAGCATATAAGGGTTGATCGTTTAGGAGTTTGCATAACTGATCTGCAGCTTTAACAGAGATTTGGTTTGCCAAAATATAATCGTCCCAAAGTTCAAAACGACGATAAATATGTGCAGCCATGTGAGTAACATGAGAAGAGGAGCTCATCAATTTAAGTGCAATCTGAGCGGCAGGGAAGGCTTCACGAGCTATTTCGGGGGAAGGATTATCATGATAATGTAAATAATAATGAACAACACCCGGATGATTGGGGTATTTTATGAATAACTGATTAATAAGCTTTCTTCCTTGATCAATCAATTTCCCACTTGGTTTGTAATTAGGAAAATCAGAAGCAATCCCCAATAAAGACAAAGCATAAAAAGAGGCTACATCAGGGTCTTCAGGAAAACGGGCGTAAAATTGCTCCATTGCAAGCATATAAGCTTTATCTCGCTCAAATAATTGATTATTGCCAAATAATTGTTGAGCAGCGTTTAAATAATATTGTTCTTTCTCAGTGATGGGGTAGTGAGTTTTATTCGCAGCATAGCGGGCAAGTGTTTTTTGAGCAGCAATTAAATTTTCCGAGTTCCAAAGAAACTGTTTATACGACATGGCCTCTCCCCAGTAACTCATTGCAAATTCAGGGTCAAGCTTTTGTGCTTGTTGGAACTGCTGTATTGCTAGATCATACATAAACGAATGTAGGAATGCAGTGCCCAGTAAAAAATGTTCTTTAGCAATCGAATTCTTGCTAGTCACCTGTAAATTAACATCACCAAGCACAATGGATTGTCTCAGAGTGTGAATATCTTTTATAGCCTCGTTATTAGCATGGCCTAAAGTAGAAAATGTTATAAAAAATGTTAGTAATAATAGCCAGCGGGACATCGAATATTCCTATTGCAAACTTGGTTTAAATATGGGCAAGTTGGCAAATTATACTTGTATATGCCTAATCTGTGCAAATTTATCACATTAACCGTTTGGACTGAGAATTTTTCTTTCCTAAGCCTTTGATTTTAAGACAATGACAAAATATGAGCATAAATTATGCATATTTTTAGTTGAAAAACCCAAAAATTGAACTATGTTTAAAATAATAAGGCAATACTCCAGATAGGAGCCGTGATAATGGACCCTCTAGGCGAATTAGAAGACTCTCTGGCATACATGTTTGAGTTACAGACCAAACATACTGGCGGTTATATTGAGCCATCGGTTAATAAACTGAGGATGGCACTGAATGATTATAAAGATAATTCCTCCTCCACCTCCCTTAAAAACTTAATTTCTGCTATCAAAAAAGCCTTTCCCGTTATTGAAAAATATTACATCGATTCTTTTAAAGTGAGACAAAAAATAGAAGCATTAGCCGGCACTCAGGGAGAGTCAATCAATTGGTACACATCAAAAGAAGCCAATCGCTATCCTTTTTTCCAACCATCTAGCAGTGCAAAAGAAAGTAAAACTGATTTTATCCCCTGGCTTTCCGCACGTACAGGCAAAGATTTTGGCAGTCTTAGCGGCGAAGCTCAGGTACAAATGCTCATTGAGGAAAAATCCGATAAGGAATTTACTGTAAAACTTAAGTTGCATTTGCATGCTAATCCAGATTTTCTTGCAAACCTAGCGATGGAATCGCCAAATGCTTTTATCAAATTAATGAGCTCTAGTCTGGGTTTTCAATTAGAAAAGTATCAAATTGCCAAAGCCATTTATCATCATGGTAAGACGATCATGGACGAGTCGCTCAAAATGGATAAGTCTTCGGAACCCATCGAAAAAGTCATGCAGTTGGTAGACTATCTCAATGAACAATTGTCTTCTTTACATTCCATTGAAAAATTATTAGAAGACCCTAAAGCGAAGGCGGTATTAGATAAGTCAGAATTATTTCAACTCTACCAAAGTGAAGAATATAAAGAGCGGCAAGATTACGATGCCTCTGCCGCTCCTGCCACTTAAGGTTTGAATACATCACTTGGTAGTTCTTGGTTAGAACTTTGATGTTGCATTTTTTGATTAATTACCTTAGTTGCTTGTATTAAAGTGTTTAAGCATCCTCTATATACATTTTGATAATCTCTCTCGTTTAGATTATTGCTTAAGTATTTAAATACGTTCTCTGTACTTTGAGGGACAGAAAGTCCATTAAGATTGGGTTTTACTATGTTCATAAATTCACCGACCAAATCAATCAAATACAAGTCCTTATTACTAGGTAACTCATCAAAAGAGACTGAAAGGAAAGGGATTAATAACTCAGTATAGCGATTTGAAAGTTTTTGCAGACGCTGTGCAAAGCCAGCTTCATACTGATAGGACGGGTTGGCTTCAGCTGATTTTACTAATAACTGTACTCCAATTATTATCGCTGGGTTTCTATCTAAGCCAGACCAGTCTCCACTGTCTCCTTGCAGTTTAATTGATTCTAGTAATAAGGCATGTGCTAATTTTTCTAAAGCACGTGATTTTTTAGCAGAAGTCCCTGCTTCCTTATCCCTAAAATAAGCAGATTCCCAAGCTTGGAGGGCTTCTTTAAGGTCATGAGTAGGCTTAGGAGCTGGCTCAAAAAATCCTTGAGAGGTAGCTAGAACACTTACTACTGTAGAGTTCGTTTGTACTATTGCAGGGGCTACATCGCTTGTAGATGCCATCTCTAAAATGGGTGTTTCTTCTTCCTCTAAATTGGGTGTAGCAATAGTGAAGCTACTAATTTCCTCCTGCTCTGATCCAAATGAAATTGACTGTCCTGGCAAGGCAGCTTGAACAGCAGGTTCTGGGAGTCTTGTAGCCTTTGCTGCATTTATAGCAAGCTCTTGAAGAAGGGATGCACTACTTGAGGGTTCTTCATTCTCTTCTACAACTCTTCGTTTTTTAATGTTAACTCTCTTTGAGACTTGTTTTTTTGTAGATTTTGATGAGTCTAAATGAGCTGAATCTTTTCCTTTTCTCAATCTTGAATCCGATGAATTTTTCTTAGAGGAATCTGAGTTATTTGCTTCATCTTGCGAAGGTTTTCTTTTTCTTACAGAGGACAAGGTCGAGGTCTGGCGTGGTGATTCATCGAAATTACCTGTTTGGGATGAATTCGACTGTTGCAGTTTAGTTAACAAGCCTTGTGCGTTAGGTAACCTTTTTTCAATATGAGCTAAAAGCGATTTAATTTTAAATTGTTTATCGAATTTATGATAACGTTCTTCTAGCTGCTTTTTAAAGCCTTGCAAGGTTTGAATTATATTGTTAAGGGATTTTTCTGAGGGACTAACTTTATTTATATTCATAAAATATAAATTAAGTAGCGCAATTTGAAATTCATTTTTAAGTGAATGGAATTCACTTCTAGTTAACTGCTCACTAAGCTCTTGAGGTAAATTAGATGGAGGTAAATCTCTAATGGCCTCATTAATTAATTCATAGCACTCAGCGGCTTCCCTTACATAACCATAAACAACTTCTGGATTTTCCGTATCCCTTACAGCAAATGCATAATTGACAAAGCAGATAGCCACTATGAAAAGGCTATTGTTAAGCTCTGATAAATCTTCTTTGGTAGCAGACATAACTTCGCGTTTCAGGTTTTTAACTGCCCTAAATGATTCAATATTATGACGTAAATACTTGAGATCTTTTGTTTCAAAATATTTTTCATAATTAACGCTGAGTAGTGTTTGTATTTCGACAAGTTTAGTCATTGAAAATCCTATATAACAAATTAAAATTAATAATCAATTACTTATAAAATCATAAGAATTATAATTAATGATGAGACTGGATAGTGGTGGCCATATTTTGTCCTGGAAAGACTATATTTGTCCAGTAAATAATAAGGTATTTTGAGATTAGGCAATTTATCAATACTTAATGCTGACTTGTTACTCGAAGAATTTCTGCCAAGGAAGTGTCTCCGGCTAAAACACGTTTAAATCCGTCGTCGCGAATGCTGGGATGAGCAGGGCGTAGATAATTATCAATCACTTGTATGCTTTCATTACGATGAATCATCCCGCGCAAGGTTTCATCGATTGGGATCAATTCGTAGATGCCGGTTCGGCCTCGATACCCGACGTGATTACAATGATCACAACCTTTGGGTTCACTAACTTTTGAGATATCAATCTCAGCTCTAATATCCATTAATTCGCGCTCATCTTCTCGTAAAGTATGTGAGGTTTTGCAATAATTACAGAGTTTTCTCACTAAACGCTGAGCGATTAATCCCACAATACTTGAAGATAATAAAAAGGACTCAACTCCCATATCATGCAGCCGAGTTAAAGCTCCCAAGGCACTGTTGGTATGTAGAGTGGATAAGACTAAGTGACCGGTGAGACTTGCTTGAACGGCGATTTCGGCAGTCTCAAGATCGCGGATTTCCCCAATCATAACCACATCAGGATCTTGACGTAAAATGGCCCGTAAACCCTTCGCAAAAGTCATTTGCACTTTAGTGTTAACTTGGGTTTGTCCAATTCCAGGTAAATCATACTCAATTGGATCTTCGATGGTTAAAATATTGCGGCTGACTTGATTGAGTTCGCTAAGCATCGCATATAAGGACGTTGTTTTTCCGGAACCAGTTGGGCCTGTGACCAAAATAATACCATGCGGCTGGGCAATCATTTTGCGCATTGCCTTTAAATTTGTCTTAGGCATGCCCAAAAGGCTTAAATCGAGTTGTGCTGTTTGTTTGTCTAAAATTCTCAATACAACACGCTCGCCGTGATTAGATGGAAGGGTTGACACACGGACGTCGATATTATGGCCACCAATACGCAGAGCTATTCGCCCATCTTGAGGAATACGTTTTTCAGCGATATCTAATTTAGCCATCACTTTCACGCGAGAGATAACCAAGGGAGCTATGGCTCGTTGAATTTCTAATACTTCATGAAGTACGCCATCAATTCGGTTTCGTACTAGAACTCGACTTTCATAAGTTTCAATATGAATATCAGAGGCTTTTTGCTTGATGGCTTGGGTAAATAAGGCATTAAGCAAGCGGATGATAGGTGCATCATCTTGGTTGTCTAATAAATCTTCGCTTGTTGGTAATTGCCCAGCAAGTAAAGATAGGTCCATATCTTCTTCCATGCCTTCTGCTGCATCAAGAATAGAGGATTGTGATTGGTAAAGATGAGCGAGGTGTTGTTGAAATTCTGATTCATTCACTTCTTTAAACGTTAATTTTTCCTGTAATAAACGTTTTACCTCGGTTAAAACGGGCAAGGGAGGATTAGGTAAATGGTATACAACTAATCCTTCTGAATCAGGCACGGCAATGATGCCTTGGTTTTTAGCGAAGGCATAAGGAAGACGTTTTGATCGGTCATGGTTTTCCATAAGCTTTATTTAGTTGTCATAATCGGTGGTTTAGTTGCCATTATCGGGGGTTTCTGTCGAGCAAAAGGTTTTGGTAGTTTTGCCTTAGTTAATGGAGGTAAAATCATGTCTTCATTTTCTCTATTGAAAGGTTGCTCCCGTAACCATTTCAGCTCGTATTGACGGATATCGTTATATTTCCCGTTGGTAACTTCTAAGGCATCACGCTCAGTTCTTAATATTATAGGACGAATAAAGACCATTAACACGCGTTTTTCATGATTGGTAGCATTGTGTTGAAAGGCACGACCCATTCCAGGTATATCGCCAAGGATAGGAATTTTATTATTGTCAGTGCCTAGGCTATTTTGTATTAATCCGCCAAGTACAACAATATCACCACTTTCAATATGCACCGAGGTTACTATGCTACTAATATCGAAGGTCGGGTTGGTCGTGTTCGTAGTTGAGGCTGGATCAATCGTGTCATTGCCCTGATCGATTTGCAACTGAATGCCTTTACCTCGCGTAATTTGTGGTCTCACATAAAGATGAAGTGCGACGTTGACTCGATCAAAAGTTACATAGGGGCTGGCAGTTGTTGTTCCGCCTGCATTGTTGGGATAGGTTGTTGAAGCAACAGAAACTTGTTTACCTACCAAAATTTTTGCTTGTCGATTATCCAATACGACCACGGAAGGTGTGGATAAAATATTGGCTTTGCGTTGCTGCGCGAGAGCAAAAATTTCTGCTTGAAAATCATTCATTGATGTTTTTGAATTGACGATCGCAAAACCTGGTCTAAAATCTCCTGGTCTACCTTGTTGATTGGAGCCCCATTCAATCCCTAAACTTCGTACATCGGCCTCATTAACTTCGGCAACTAGTGCTTCGATTAGTAATTGCGCCGGTCGAATGTCTAATTGTCTAATGACTGCACGTAGAATGCGAATAAGACTAGCGGGTGCATTTATAATAATTGAATTCGTATTGGGTTCGGCGATAATTTGTACAGTGGGTTTAGTAGATCCCTCATTTTGGGTGCTAGCTCCAGTTGTATTAGGCGCTGCAGCAGAGGAGTTAACACTCGGTGGTGTTTGTGCGGCCGTCGAAGTGCTGTTATTACCCGAAGAAGAATTAGTCACTAAGCTTGAGGCGGGATTGGTGCTATCTAATTCTGGACGAGTAATGGTGCCAATGGTTGTCCCGACATTACCACTAAAATTGGCCTGAGCGATACCGGCCAAAATAGGGACTAAGTCTTCAGCGCGTAAATAATTGAGGTAAACAACCTGTGTATTGCTGTCGTAGCCATTGAGGTTGGCTCTATCCAGGCGATTAATCAGTAAGCGTAATTTGAGCCGCTCAGTTCGCGTTCCGCTCAAAATGATGGCATTACTGCGATCATCCACTGCAATCATTGTTTGGGCGTGATTGCCACTTGTTTGTGCTTTCATTAGGTCTTTCAAAGTGCCGGCTATATCCATGGCTAAAGCATGTTTTAAATGAACCATATCGAGTCCGTTAGCGGAGGAGGTATCGACTTGTTTGATAATGCGAACTAGCTGTTTAATGTTACTCGCGCGTCCTGACAAGATAAGCATGTTAGAAGGGCCATAAGCAGAAACACTGCTCCATTGAGGCATTAAGGGACGTAATACAGGAACCAGTTGCTCCGAAGGCACATAATGAACCGGAATAACTGCAACCATCATCTCATCACCATAGGGTCGATTTTTTGTTAAAAGCGGAACAGGTGAAATGGTTTTGGCATCAATGTTGGGCACGATTTTAATGACATCACCGCTTGGGACAGCAGCATAACCCGATATTTGTAGCATTGATAAAAAGACTTGGTAAAGCTCTTCATCTGACATCGCTGTACTCGAAGTAATTGAGATTTTCCCTTGAACTCGAGGGTCAATAATAAAGTTCTTACCAGTTACTCGCGAAACCTCACCAATGACCGCGCGAATATCGGCATTTTTTAAATTCCATAATTTTTTCTCACTCGCTGGCTTTGATGTTTCTTCGGCAATAGTTTCTTTTGTTTCATCTTTTACATTTGCTGGCGTATTTTGGAGCTGTGTTGGTGACGGTGGTGAATTTTCGTTAGGTTTGGAAGTAGTTTTAGTTTTAGCCGTCGTTATTTGAGAATGAGTTACAGTTTTGGTTTGCGCATCAACAATTAATTTTTTCTGTAAAGTGATCGCCGTTTTATAGTCACTGATTGGGCCAATATTAACAAAATAATTTTCTTGATTTGCTGGATGATCGACGGTTATAGGTTGCTTGATAAATGATGATAATTTAAATTTTAATTGCAGGGCATTATTTTCATGCGGAAAGGTACCAATATAAAGCATATAAACCGGCTTACCCTCAACAGTAACTCTTTTAAGAGCAACATCAGCGGCATAGGCATTGACTAAAGAAAATAGTGCTAATAGATAAAACGAAATTTTTCGCATTAAACAACCGTTAATCATTTATCAACATTAAAGATCGTCCAACATCATAACTAAATTTCTGAAGATACCCTAGCGTTTTCAGTAAATCCATTGAAGAGTTAATTCAAAAAGTAGGATCCCAGCTTGAAAACTAATTTTTTATTAAATTCCTCTAATTTGGCCTAGTAAATTTGGATATATAAAATTAAATCAATTTACTGTAGTAGATTAAAAGGGTTTTAAGATGAGGTTTAAAAGATAAGTGAAGCGGTTGCTAATCCTCGGTTATTACAAGATCCATAAACCATCGATTTTTATCAAGCAATGTTAAGTTTTGCTAAGATAATGGCATCAGAGCAAAGGAAAGAGTCTCTAAAATTTTTCAAAGGATATTCAGTATTGGAAAGTCAGCAAGAAGCTCAGCAGCAAGAGGTCTCCAGTCTGAATAGACCCAAATCATGCAGGTTTGTCTAGGTTTAGTATAACGAGTCCGACAAGCTCAGAGCTTCAATAGGCGGTTATGCTTTAAAATGGTGGCTACGGGTGGACTCGAACCACCGACCTCAGCATTATGAGTGCCGCGCTCTAACCGGCTGAGCTACGTAGCCACAAGAGGTCGTGATTTTGTCGTTTAATAGCATTGATGTCAAGACTACTAAGCTAATATTTTTTCAGAAAGTTTTTATTTTTACTGATTAATCTGTTTTATGTAATTTAGGCAGGTTCATACCATCAAGCCAAGAGGTTTATTGGCTCCGTTCGGGCCCTTCTCGAGCCGATGTATTCCCTGTATTTGAATATGAGTTGAGTTAATAGTTATTATTTTGCTCGAATTGTCATCCCTGCGAAGGCAGGGATGACAATCAAACATGTGTGTTGATACTAAACAATCAATAGATAGAGTGCACCAATACCGCGCAATACTTGCACTAATAACTGTTGCTTTTGCTGTAAGGCAACTGATTGGAGCGATTTAACATCATTCGTTTGCGTCTTGTTAGCTGCAATAATAATATCACCCGGTCTCAAACCAGCTCTCCATCCGGCACTGTTCTCAGAGGCGCCAACTACCTGAACTCCTACTATGTGACCATGTAAAGGGGAATCTTGTTCAAAATTCTTCAATGCTAGACCATATAGGAAAGGATTACTCGCTTGCAGCTTTTGCTCATGTTTCTTAACATCAGTGACAGAAGCATTTAAGGTGATTTCTTTACCCTCACGTTGCAATATAATCTTAGCATCGCTACCAACACGTAAGAGGCCAACGGTCGATTTGACCTGTGTGGCTTCTGTTATCTTGGTATTATTGATTTGAGTAATGATATCTCCAGGTTTTAAACCTGCTTTTTCAGCTGGAGAGTCTTGATTAACTTGAGCAACAAGAGCACCCTTGAAATCTTCTGAATAACCCATTGCTTGAGCCAATTCAGGGGTTAGATGTTGGACGAAAATGCCCATTAATCCACGATGGATAGAACCATATTTAATTAATTGTTGAGCAACATCTTTTGCCATATTAATAGGTATTGCAAAGCCAATGCCTATGTTTCCACCATAAGGAGAAATAATAGCAGTATTAATTCCAATCAATTCTCCGGCAGCATTCACAAGAGCGCCTCCCGAGTTACCTGGATTAATTGCTGCGTCAGTTTGAATAAAGTTCTCTACGCCTTCAATATTTAAATCACTGCGTTTAGTGGCACTAATGATTCCGAAGGTAGCGGTTTGGCTATTACCAAAACTATTTAACCCGAAGGGATTACCGATTGCGACCACAAAATCGCCTACCTCTGCTTTATCTGAATCGCCAATGGGAAGGCTTTTGAGATTTTTTGCATCGATTTTTAAGACTGCAATATCGGTTTCGCTATCGCCACCGATCAGTTTTGCTTTTAAACGACGACCATCATTTAAGGTTACAGTGATGAGATTGGCATTACGAATTACGTGATCGTTTGTAATGATCACACCATTTTGTGGGTCAACAATCACGCCTGAACCAATGCTTTGAAATTTTTTCGATTTTTCAGGGGCTTGCGGTTGCTGTTGGGCTTGTTGATCTTGTGAATCTGTGTCCTCGTCGTCAGCATTTGCGTTCGAGTTAGGTAAAACACCTTGTACCGCCACATTGACGATAGCGGGCATTGCATTTTTTAAAACCGGTGCAAGAGTAGGGGGTACCGCTGCATTTTCCATGGGTACTGCAGACGCTGTGAAAGACAGCATACTAAGCAATACAATTCTAATGAGAGTGTGGATTTTAAACGTCATATTAGTTATCCTCATTGATGTCGTTGAGCCAGATGAGAGTAGCCATTCTACCCGTTTGCGCTTCACGGCGATAGGAATAAAAGGCATTTTTTTGCTCAAAAGTACATATATTTGATTGATAAACAGCTAAAATGCCTAAGGAGTTGAGTACTAACTCAGCTAGCAGCGACAAATTAGCAAGCCATTTTTCTCCTTTTGGTTGAAATCCCTTGGATGCAAAAGAATAACGATTATGATAAGCATCCAGCACTTCACCGCCCACTTCATAACAGGATTGACAAATTGCTGGGCCAATCCAGGCCATGAGTTGTTCAGGAGAACTTTGCATTTTATTAAGCGTATTTTCAATTACGCCATTAACTAAACCGCGCCAACCTGAGTGAATAGCCGCGATTTCTGTACCCTGTTTGTTACAGAGCATAATTGGTAAGCAATCAGCCGTCATGATTGCTAATGGATGAGCCGATGAACGGGTAACGGCAGCATCTGCTGTGCGATTTTTGTCTTCTTCAACAACAACACAGTGATTAGAATGAATTTGCTCTAACCACTCAGGTTCTTTGGGAAGTTTTAATGCAGCAACGAGGCTTTGGCGATTGGTCCGTACTGCGGTTTCATCATCTCCAACATGAAGACCTAGGTTATTCGCGTCATAAGGAGCCTTACTGAGACCAGGAGTTCTCATAGTCGTTAAGGCGCTGACATTGGGAGGCGTAGGCCAACTAGCGTATAGGTTAGTCACTATGATCATCCAAAGCATGTATAAGTGATTGGAAATCATCCGGTAAATTTGCTTCAAATGTCAAAGTTTCTTCAGTTTCCGGATGGGTAAAAGATAATCGACAGGCATGCAAAGCTTGTCGGTGAAATTGTTTAAATAAATCTCTCAGTTCCTCAGTCGCATCAGCAGGAAAGCGCATTCTACCGCCATAGAGTGGATCACCCACAACCGGATGGTTAATATGAGCCATGTGAACACGAATCTGATGGGTGCGTCCGGTCATAAGCTGTACATTGAGGAGAGTAAAATCATGGTATTGTTTGCGAATCGAATAGAGAGTGATTGCTTCTCTTCCTTGCGCGCAGACAGCCATTTTTAAACGATTTCTTGGATGCCTCCCATAAAAGGTATTGATTTCACCGCCGGAAATCAAATGACCTTGGACCAGTGTCAAGTAGTTACGTTGCACTTCACGCGCTTGCATTTGGCGAATGAGATTAGTATGGGCGGTTAAAGTTTTGGCAACCACTAGTAAACCTGTTGTGTCCTTATCCAATCTGTGGATGATTCCTGCTCGCGGTAAATGTTGTAGGCTTGAAGAATGATGGAGTAAGGCATTGACTAAAGTGTGTTCACGATTACCGGCTCCTGGATGTACAACTAGGCCGGCAGGCTTATTGACAACAAGTACTTGCTCGTCTTCATAAATAATAGTCAATGGAATCGCTTCTGGAAGATAAGATTCTCCAGAATCGGTCTCATTAAAATCCACCATTAGCTTAATTTCTTCGCCACCCATAACCTTATCTTTTGGCCTAGCTTGGGTATGATTTAAAGTAATAGCACCTTCTTTTAACCACGCACTTAATTGTGAACGAGAGTAATCAGGAAATAGTTGCGCGAGGACCACATCTAGTCTTTGGCCATGGTATTCGCGCGGGATAAGGGTTTGTTTCGAAATAGTATCAGTCATATCAAGCAGTGATTAATTCATCCTCAGTTAATCTGCCACGCAGAGAGTTAGGTAAAGATTCGTTAATATGAACCTTCGCAAAATTGCCAATTAACGAAGGAGGACCGTCAAAATTGACTACACGATTGCATTCAGTTCGACCTGATAATTGCTGTGAATTCTTTTTCGACTTGCCTGTAACTAAAATTCGCTGAGTACTACCTACCATGGCTTGGCTATAGCGAGAGGCTTGCAAAAGAAGTCTGTTTTGTAAAATTTGAAGTCTTTGTTTTTTTAAATCCATGGGTGTTTCGTCAGGTAAATTTGCGGCAGGTGTTCCTGGGCGCGCACTGTAAATGAAGCTGAACGAGGTATCAAAGCCCATTTCATGGACTAGATCCATCGTTTCTTGAAAGTCTTCATCAGTTTCACCTGGAAATCCAACGATTATATCCGTTGAAAGACGAATATCCGGTCTTATTTTTCGCAATTTACGAATTTTAGACTTAAATTCCATTGTCGTATAGCCACGCTTCATCATCGATAGAATCTTATCTGAACCACTTTGTACCGGAAGATGAAGATGATTTGCCAGTTTAGGTACTTCAGCATAAGCGTTAATTAAATTATCGGAGAACGCGAGTGGATGCGAAGTAGTAAAGCGAATCCGCCCTATATTTTCTATGGCTGCTAGATACTGGATTAATAAAGCTAAGTCAGCAATATCGCCATTGTTCATAGTGCCGCGATAATCATTAACGTTTTGACCGAGAAGATTAATTTCACGTACCCCTTGAGCAGCTAATTGGAAACATTCTGCTAATACATCATCAAATGGCCGGCTTATTTCTTCACCGCGAGTATAAGGAACGACGCAATAACTGCAATATTTACTACAACCCTCCATAATCGAGACAAAGGCCACTGGTCCTTCAGCACGCGGCGCGGGGAGGTGATCAAATTTTTCAATTTCAGGAAAGCTAATATCCACCACTGGTTTTTTTGTTTCTAAGCGCTCATTAAGCAATGCTGGTAGGCGATGAAGCGTTTGTGGACCGAAAACCAGATCAACAAACGGTGCACGTTTGATGATATCTGCACCTTCCAGACTCGCCACACAACCGCCAACACCAATGACTACATTCGGGTTGTTCTTTTTATATTCACGCCATTGCCCTAGTTGTGAAAACACTTTTTCTTGTGCTTTTTCACGAATAGAGCAAGTATTTAATAAGATCACATCTGCTTCTTCGACGTTGTCAGTTTTTTCTAAGCCATGCGATTGCAATAATACTTCAGCCATTTTGGATGAATCGTATTCATTCATTTGGCAGCCATTTGTTTTGATAAAGAGTTTTTTTGCCATAATTATCTACTTCTAAAAATCAACAATTTTTTATTAGGTTCTAGTTCTATTGAAGAAATAGTGGGCTGGGCCCCATACTTCTTCTAATTGAACTGCTATTATCATCCTTGCACACTCTGACAGTAAGTCTCTTTGATACGAGGTAAAATAACTAAGGAAATTAAGATACCCAAAGGTAGTATGGCCAATGCGATATGGTAAGCTTCCAAAGGATATACTCGTACTTTATCAACCACTTCACCTTTCCACATGGTATCTAAAATAAGACCAACGATTGGTTGAGCAAGCGCGATACCAACCATATTCATCATGTTCATAAAACTTAATCCAGTAGCAACATAACGTTTATTACACAATTCTTTAGCTACTGCAAAAGCAGGAAGAAATGCTGCTGAGAAAATACCAAAGAAAAAAAGTAACAACTGCATTATTATGCCAGATTTCATTGGCGCGTAAATAAAAAGCAAACTTGTGAATAAGGCCCCAATACTTGCGATATACATCGGTGGTTTTCTAAGACCAATACGGTTAGAAAAAATCCCCCATAGAGGACTAGCAATTGCCCAACCAACAAAAACTAAAGAAATATAGTTGGCAGCAGTTGCTTTGGCCAAATTCATTTTAAACATCAAAAAAGGAACACCCCATAAACCGCAAAATACTGGTGTTGTCATGTACATTAAGCCACCGTAGACTGCCACTAACCAGAGTTGTTTATTCTTTATTAAAGTGAGGAGGCTACTTAAAAGTGGCTCTTCGTCGGCAGGATGATGAGCCTGATGCATCTTATTGGGAGCGTCTTTAGCGATTATAAGAATAAGGATAGCAAGGAAAAGACCGATTATGCCCATGATAATCATACTTTGGCGCCAGCCAGTCGTATCCACTAATAACGCTAGAGGGCCTTCTCCACCGATGGCTCCTAACATACCGATTGTAACCATCATTCCGGTAAGCAGAGCAAATCGTTGCGCAGGGAACCAATTAGCAGCAAGTTTCATTGAACCTACTGCCGCAAATGCTGAACCAAAGCCAATCATCAACCGTGCGACACAAGCCATAAAAAAACTGTCGGTAAGCCCGAAGGCAATTGTACTGATTGCACAAACTGTGGTTGCTAGTGTAAGTAACCGATGAGGGCCGAAACGATCCATTAATACACCACCAGGCAATTGCATGGCTGCGTAAGAATAAAAATAAATACCCGATAAAATACCTAAGGTCCGACTGGTAACAGAAAAATCTCGCATTAATTCTGTACTCATAACGGAAGGGGACACTTGAAGCAAGCATTCATAAAAATAGAAAAGACATCCTAACCCCCATACTATCCAAGGTATGGCTCCATGTGATGTGGACTGGGTTTCTGTCGAAGATTGCTCGCTGCTGTAAGTCATTGACTCTAATGCTCCCTATTTTACTTGTTTAGGCTAAAACGAATAGGAAAAAGTAAAATCTTAACATCTTGGTTACTAATTGTCTATTCTGTGTTCAAGGTATTAAGGTGAATATACGCTATTAAAAACAAGGAGGAAATAAGTCTTAGGCGGTTTAAGACGTTTTTTTTCATTTAGACTTCCACATAGAACTTAGATAATACTTTATGCATTATTGAGTTCCAAAATTAATCCCCAATAGCTACAATTTGGTGTATGATAAATCAATAGCTCATAATTTTTTTGACTCACTGCAGACGATGACTTAGATACTGGACGCTTAAGAGTAAAAATTGATTTCCTTTGCTAAGGAGGTAATATGATTGTAGAGATTTTATCAAGAGTACAATTTGCATTTAGCATTGGCTTTCATATTCTATTTCCCACCCTCAACCTAGGTTTGGCAGTTTTTTTAGTCATCATGGAAGCGGTATGGTTGAAAACCCGCAACCCTGTTTATCAAACAATTTGTAAGTTTTGGACTAAAATTTTTGCGCTCACTTTTGGGATGGGCGTGGTGTCAGGGATTGTTCTAGCCTATCAAATTGGTACCAATTTCGGACCTTTCATCGCACAATTTGGTAATGTACTCGGGGCATTATTCGCCTATGAAACATTAACGGCATTCTTTTTAGAAGCAGGATTTCTCGGGATCATGCTTTTTGGCTGGAAACGTGTACCGCCTTCATTACATTTTACCGCAACTCTTTTAGTAACGATTGGAACAACAATTTCAGCTTTTTGGATACTTGCAGCCAATTCTTGGATGCAAACTCCAAATGGTTACGAAATTATTAATGGAAAGTACATCGTTTCAGACTGGTGGAATGTTGTTTTTAATCCCTCTTTTATTCCCCGTTTTATTCATATGGTTTTAGCGTCATATATCACATCTTCTTTTGTTATTGCTGGTGTTGCAAGTTATTTTCTACTAAAAAACAAACATGTTAAGGTTGCAATGACTTGTCTGTCATTTGCTATGTGGGCTGCTTTAATTCTCGTTCCTTTACAGATTTTCATGGGCGATGAGGTTGGTTTGATGGTCTATAAACATCAACCCCTCAAAACCGCTGCAATGGAAGCTAATTGGACAACTCAGAAAGGTGCGCCTTTAGTGCTATTTGCCTGGCCTTCTCAAGAAAAGCAAGAAAATGAATATGAAATTTCTATTCCAAAATTAGCGAGTTTAATTAATACACATGAATGGGAGGGCGAATTATTAGGCCTGAACTCAGTTCCTAAAGACGATCAGCCCCATGTTGCGCCTGTATTTTTCTCATTCAGAATTATGGTAGGAATAGGTTTATTAATGCTAGGCATTGCCATTCTGGCTTTGCTCCTGCGCATGAGGAAAGCTCTTTATTCATCCCGAATTTTCCACCAATTGTGTCTAGGGATTGCACCTTTGGGATTTGTTGCCACCATTGCAGGATGGTTGACCGCAGAAATTGGTCGGCAACCTTGGGTGGTGTACAACCTTATGAAAACAAAAGACGCAGTCTCTGCTGTGGGCATGGAAGAAGTAATTATTTCCATGGTGCTGCTTATCTTAGCTTATGGCGTGGTATTTAGTTTTTATTTGTATTATCTATTTAAATTGATTCGTCTTGGTCCTTTAGAACTTGATAAGAATGATAGCGAACATCACTTATTCCAATATATGACCGATGAGGGAGAACATTAATGCTTCCGTTTATATTTGCTGGTTTATTAGCTTTTATTGTCATCATGTATGTTGTTCTCGACGGTTTCGATTTAGGAATCGGCATTTTATTTCCTTTTACCGGGAGCGAACGAGAGCGTGATCGCATGATGAATTCCGTCGCTCCAGTGTGGGATGGTAATGAAACCTGGCTAGTATTTGGAGGAGCAATGCTCTATGGCGCTTTTCCTTTGGTATATGGTTTATTATTACCTATTCTCTATATGCCAATCATGTTAATGGTAACGGCATTAATTTTTCGCGGCGTCAGTTTTGAGTTTCGCTTTAAAGCCGATACCTCAAAAACCTTATGGAATTGGTTATTTTCGATTAGTTCAGTTGCCGCAGCGTTCTTTCAAGGAGTTATATTAGGTTGTTTCGTGAAAGGTTTTCCAATTAACGAAGCCTCTTTAACTATTAACGATACAAATTGGTTAAGCCCCTTTAGTTTTCTTACTGGTATTGCTTTAGTCTGTGGTTATGGGCTGCTGGGGGCAACTTGGATGATCATCAAATCAGAAGGTCGGCTACAGCGTAAAATGGTGCATTATGCGAAAGGTTTGCTTGTTTTAGTGAGCCTATTTTTGGTGTTTGTCAGCATTTGGACGCCCTTGCATAGCGTTGAAATATTTAATCGCTGGTATAGTTTTCCCAATATATTGCTGCTCTCTCCTTTACCACTAATCACTGCAGTTATGGTTTTTTTGACGTGGAGAAGTTTGAAAAAAGGGGATGAGCTTAAACCCTTTATTTTCAGTATTATTATCTTTTTGTGTTCCTATTGTGGGATTGCTGTCAGTGTTTATCCTTATTTGATTCCACATGAAATTACTTTATGGGAAGGGGCGGCACCTAATTCAACTTTGATTTTTATTTTAGTCGGGGTGGCCATTATGCTACCTGTTCTCCTTGCTTATACCATGTACGCTTATCATCTATTCCGAGGTAAAACTGGTGAGGGCTATCATTAACATCCTAGGTGAACAACCCCTGGTTTAATGAGTTCGTTTTGTGGTATATAGCATTTTTTAAATTATGATCCAATTTTCACTGTAGGATGTTGAGGTTATGCAGACCGGAGCGGTTTTTTATACGATTTTCTTAATTTTTGCTGGAGCAGCTATTTTCTCCACGTTGGTGCTTTACACCAAACAATCGCTGCTGGTGGCATATATTCTTTTAGGAGCTGCTTTAGGTCCATGGGGAATGCAACTCGTTTCTGATGTTGAAGTGGTTCAGCAAGTAGGGGATATTGGTATTGTATTCCTACTGTTTTTATTAGGTCTGCATTTACAACCTCAAAATTTACTACACATGTTAAAGAAAATCACGTGGATTGCGGTAGTCAGTTCCATTTTATTTGCTGTTATTGCCTATTTGATTGGACGTTGGTTTGGTCTTGATGTTACCGAATCTTGGATTTTGGGTGCTTCGATGATGTTTTCGAGTACCATTATTGGACTTAAATTATTACCCACAACGATCTTGCATCATCAACATACTGGTGAAGTAATGATAAGTGTTCTGTTAATGCAAGACGTTATTGCGATTATTGTTTTGATCTTAATTAATGGGGCGCAACAAAGTCATGGCTTTTCCTGGAATGATCTCATACTAGTTGGCATCGCTTTACCTGCATTATCTCTTTTTGCTTTCGCTGTTGAGCGATATATACTTGTCAAATTACTGGCTCGTTTTGATAGGACCCAAGAGTATGTCTTTCTCCTCTCAATTGGTTGGTGTTTAGGCATGTCATTTTTAGCACAAAAACTTGGGTTATCTGAGGACATCGGTGCGTTTGTGGCAGGCGTTGCGCTAGCTGCCAGTCCAATTTCTCTTTACATTGCCGAAAGTTTAAAGCCCTTGCGTGACTTCTTCTTAGTCATGTTTTTCTTTTCAATCGGTGCTACTTTTAATTTTGGATTTGCGGCGCAGGTGGTTATACCGGCCTGTATATTGTCGTTTTTAATGTTGCTAATTAAACCTCTTCTATTCAGATTCTTGCTTATTCGGTCAGGAGAGAAAAAGCCTGTGGCCAAAGAAGTTGGGTTACGCTTAGGGCAAGCAAGTGAGTTCTCTCTTTTGGTAGCAAGTATTGCAATGAGTACTAAGTTAATTTCCGAGGTTGCTTCTAACTTAATTCAAGCAACAACAATTTTAACTTTTATCGTCTCATCTTATTTAGTGGTGTTGAAGTATCCAACACCAATCGCTTTGTCTGACAAAATGCGTAAGGATTGAAAATGAAACTGCTTGTTATTATTTTGAGCTTGTTAAGTGAAAGGTATTTAGTGCATGCAGTATCACATCTGCGCTTTAATTGGTTTCCTGCTTATTTTAATACAATTTATCAGCGGCTTCCCAAGTCCCACCAACTTTTAAGTCAGACACTGATTCTACTGGCTATTGTATTACCGCTGGCTATTATCTGCGCTATACTTCTGTATATTTTTGACCACATTTTATTCGGTTTTATTGGCTTTTTACTAAACCTAGCTATTTTTTACTATTGTTTAGGCCCCGCAAACCCCTTCTATCCTGTCAGAGAAGATACGGATGCAGAGCATAGTGAGCTGGCTGTGGGGGATTATTTTGCAAAGGCCAATGGTCAATTATTTGCAGTTATTTTTTGGTATATCGTATTTGGTACTTTGGGTGCCCTCATTTATCGCCTGATTTCTCTATGCCGAACGCAGGGTGCAACTGCCCAATTAGCGACCCAGGTAACTAATATTCTTGATTGGATACCAGCTCGAATTACTGTAATTCTTTATTTGCTAGTAGGTAATTTTCAACGAGGCTTGCATTTCTTCAGACAAAAATTTCTATCTTCCCCTGAGAATAATGATATATTTTTGAGTGAAGGCGGATTATTGGCTGCACGTACAACTGAGACTGAACCCGTGCAAATGTCCTACGCTGAAAGTTTAGTAGAACATGCAGTGATCGTTTATTTGGTTTTTATCGCTCTGTTTACTATAGGTGCTTTGTTATAATCACCTGTACAAAAACGCGCGAAAATAAATTTTTCATGCCTAGGTAGACCTAGAGTATCTGGAAAGCAGGTTAAATGTTTATTATAGTAAGATATCGCAGCTCATCCTTGTTAATAATATAAGAGCTAATCATGATGAATTTCATAGCCCGAGTGATATGCCCAATGGGTATAATATGCTTTAGTTGCTTATTTGCTATCTCAGGATGTATGCATCGAATGAACTCATCATGCACAACAACCTGCGAAAATAGATATCAAACTTGCAATAAAGTATGTCGTAATACTTGCTCTCAATGTACTGCTGCTGCAGGGCAATCGAGGGATAGGCATTATAATTACTATATTAATGAACAATATGTAAAAGGTGGAATGATTGCGCTTCAGTTGAATTCCTTCCGCGATCCTCTACAATGCCGCAAAGTAACTTGTAGCTGTCGGGAAGATTATCGAATTTGCATACAATCATGCGGGAGTGGTGGAAACGGCGTTATTAAAAAATATTTGGAGCATGCCCCACTTTGTAGTTAAGAGTTGTTTGGAAAATGAATTTCAAAGCAAACTCATAAGAGTTTTAGAGGAACAAATTCATGACATATGAAAACAGTAACGATATTGATCCAGTAGAAACACGCGAATGGCTTGACGCCCTACAGTCGGTGCTTGAAAGCGATGGCAACGAGCGAGCAGCTTTTCTTATCCAAGAAATAATTAATAAAGCAAACACTGAGGGCGTTGAGCTGAAAAGTTCTACCAATACGCCTTATCGCAATACCATAAAAACCTATGAAGAAAAACAATTACCGCCCGATGAAGGTCTCGGCAGACGGATTAATGCCTTGCTTCGTTGGAACGCCGTCGCGATGGTTCTGCGAGCAGGAAAATATGCACCCGAACTAGGTGGACATATCGCTTCTTATGCATCGGCTTTGACTCTGTATGAAACAGGATTTAATTATTTTTTCAAAGGACCTAATGGACCGCATGGTGGAGACCTTGTTTATATTCAAGGCCATTCTGCACCAGGTATTTATGCTCGCGCCTTTCTTGAAGGTCGTTTATCTGAGGAACAGCTAAAGAATTTTAGACAAGAAGTTGAGGTTGATGGGTTATCTTCATATCCACATCCTTGGTTGATGGGCGACTTTTGGCAATTTCCGACCGTATCGATGGGATTAGGCCCGCTGCAAGCAATTTATCAAGCCCGATTTCTTAAGTACCTTGAAAATCGCGGTTTAATCAAAGCGGAAGGGCGCAAGGTTTGGGCTTTTCTTGGTGATGGTGAAATGGATGAGCCTGAATCAGTAGGTGCTTTATCGATCGCAGCGCGTGAAAAGTTAGATAATTTAATTTTCGTAGTGAATTGTAATTTACAGCGACTCGATGGCCCTGTGCGCGGAAATGGCAAAATTATCCAAGAGCTAGAGGGATTATTCCGGGGCGCAGGCTGGAACGTTATTAAAGTGATTTGGGGTGGACGTTGGGATTCTCTCTTTGCTCGAGATCAGAATGGTCTGATGCAAAAGCGCATGCAAGAGTGCGTCGATGGCGACTATCAAGCTTACAAAGCGAATGATGGCGCCTATGTGCGAGAACATTTTTTCGGCCAATATCCTGAATTGAAAAAGATGGTAGAGAATATGTCAGATGAAGACATCTGGCGCTTAAATCGTGGTGGTCACGATCCACAAAAGGTTTATGCAGCTTATGCCCAAGCGGTTGAGCACACAGGCAATCCTACAGTTATCCTTGCTAAAACGATTAAAGGCTATGGTATGGGTGCTGCAGGTGAGGGACAAAATATTACTCACCAGCAAAAGAAAATGACAATCGAACAATTACGTGCATTCCGTGATCGATTTAGTATTCCAATTAGCGATGACAAAATTACAGAAATTCCATTCTATCGTCCTGATGACGATAGTCCAGAAATTCGCTATATACAAAAACAACGTGAATCATTAGGCGGTTATTTACCCCAACGTAATACTGAGTTCGCTCCGATGAAAGTGCCTGATTTATCGACTTTTTCTGCGGTTACTAAAAGTTCAGGCGATCGAGAAATTTCTACTACCATGGCTTTTGTACGCATACTCTCCGCGTTATTGAAAGATAAAGAATTGGGACCCAAAATTGTTCCGATTGTTCCTGATGAGTGCCGTACTTTTGGTATGGAAGGTTTGTTCCGCCAAATCGGTATTTATTCGCCTGTGGGACAGTTGTATACCCCGGTTGATCATGAGCAAGTCATGTATTATCGCGAAGCCAAAGACGGTCAAATTCTTGAGGAAGGAATTAACGAAGCCGGTGCTTTTTGCTCCTGGATGGCGGCCGCAACTTCTTATAGTTCTAATAAGTTAGCGATGATTCCTTTCTATATTTATTACTCGATGTTTGGTTTCCAGCGCATTGGTGATTTGGCTTGGGCAGCTGGCGACATGCAAGCACGTGGTTTCTTGTTAGGAGGAACTGCAGGCCGCACCACCTTGGCAGGAGAAGGATTGCAGCATCAGGATGGACATAGCCATCTTATGGCCTCAACTATTCCAAATTGTAAATCTTATGATCCTACCTATGCTTATGAGCTTGCTGTCATTATTCAAGACGGTCTTTATCGTATGTATGAAAAGCAAGAAAATGTGTTTTATTACATCACTGTAATGAACGAAAACTATACCCATCCTGACATGCCAAAAGGTGTGGAAGAAGGCATCATCAAAGGGATGTATCTTTTACAAGAAAAGAAAAAGAAATCCAAAAAACATGTTCAATTACTAGGAAGTGGAACTATTTTACGTGAAGCCATTGAAGCGGCAAGAATGCTTGAAGAGGATTATGGTGTAACAGCTGATATCTGGAGTGTAACCAGCTTTACTGAGTTGAGACGTGATGGTTTATCTGCCGAACGCCATAATCGCATGCATCCTGAAGCTAAACCACGTCAAGCCTATGTGACTGAACTTCTAGCTGACCGTAATGGACCTATTATTGCAGCGACTGATTATATGCGTCTGTATGCAGATCAAATCAGGCCTTTTATTTCAGCGCCATTCACTACTTTAGGGACGGATGGTTATGGCCGTAGCGATACGCGTAAACAATTACGACATTTCTTTGAAGTGGATGCAAAGTTTATTGCTCTAGCAGCTGTAGAGGCTTTGGTACGACAAGGTGAAATGCCTAAATCAACTCTCACGGATGCGATGAAGCGTTATAACATTAACAGTGAGAAACAGGATCCTGTGACTCACTGATTGCTTGTAATTAATGTTACTTAAACACTTAAGAGAGAGGTTAGGGCAAGGCCCAAACTACGTAACTTAGAGGGCTCTTCCGTGGGGTCTTGCCCTCTTACGATTATTTAAGACTGCATTGTGTATCTATTGCAGTTTACCTGTTTGCTGAGGATAAATATGGCTGATGAGATTAAAATTAAAATCCCCGATATTGGTGGCGCGACAGATGTTGATGTCATTGAAATTATGGTTAAACCAGGGGATGAGATTAAAAAAGATGCTTCGTTGCTCACTCTTGAGTCAGATAAAGCAAGCATGGAAATTCCCTCACCTCAAGCGGGTAAAGTGAGCTCTGTTAAATTGAAGGTGGGTGATAAAGTTTCTGAAGGTGATGTTATTCTAACCTTAGCGGCAGGGCAGTCAGAAGCAGAAACAACGCAACCCAAGGCTGCTGAAGAAAAAAAAGCGGAAAATGAACCTGAGAAAAAAACAGCGAAAGAATCAGAAAAACCTGTTGAAAGGAGTAGTGGAGTTCAGCAACGTCATGAGGTTCGTATTCCAGATATAGGTGGTGTAACGGACGTAGATGTCATCGATATCATGGTGAGTGTAGGACAGAAAATTAACAAGGATCAATCGCTGATCACGCTGGAAGGCGACAAAGCAACCATGGATATCCCCGCTCCAGCAGCAGGAGTTATTAAAGAGATTTTGGTGAAGGTAGGTGATAAAGTTTCAGAAAACAGTCCTATTTTAATTCTCGAATCTGAAGAAGAAATTACCACTAAACCAACTCCAAAGCCCTCTGTTGCACAAGACGAAAAACCGACGCAAGAAGATAAGCCAGAAGCTCAAGTGCCTGTATCCCGCCCAGCGGTTGAAAGAACCTCAGGCGCTCAGGTTTCAGCTGGTCCTGCGGTCCGACGTATAGCTCGTGAATTTGGGGTGAATTTATCTGAGGTGAAGGGCTCGGGCCGAAAATCAAGAATTACTAAAGAAGACGTTCAGCTTTATGTGAAGACTAAGTTAAGTGAGAAGCAAACTGGCAGTGGATTTTCACTGCCTACAGCAGCTGCTATTGATTTTAGTAAATTTGGTGAGATTGAAGTTAAACCTTTAAATAAAATCAAACGATTAACTGGGGTCAATGTTCATCGTTCTTGGATAACCATTCCTCACGTCACTCAATTTGACGAAGCAGACATTACAGAACTTGAGGCTTTTAGAAAATCCGAAACTGACAGCTCTAAACAGGCTGGTTATAAGTTAACAATCTTAGCTTTTGTGACCAAGGTTGTTGCAAAAGCATTGGCTGTTTATCCTCAGTTTAATGCCTCTTTGGATTCGTCTGGTGAAAACCTAATTTATAAGCATTATTACCATATTGGTATAGCGGTTGAAACGCCGAATGGCTTGGTTGTTCCAGTCATAAAAAATGTGGATCAGCTATCTGTAGGCGATATAGCACTTGAGATGGCAAGATTGAGCGCCAAAGCCCGTGAAAAAGGATTGATGCCGGCTGATATGACTGGTGGTTGTTTTACCATATCAAGCTTAGGTGGAATTGGTGGTACCGCATTTACCCCGATTGTAAATAGTCCAGAAGTGGCGATTCTAGGCCTTTCTCGCTCAAGTATGAAACCTGTCTATGAGCAAGGGGAGTTTAAGCCCCGTTTAATGCTACCTTTATCACTTTCTTATGATCATCGAGTCATTGATGGTGCAGAGGCTGCTCGCTTTGCGCGATTTATTAGTGAATCGCTGAGTGATCTACGACGAATATTATTGTGAAGGATACTTGCTTAAGCCCCTCAATAGGGTTGCTTGGGCATTCTGTAAATAAAGATTAGTAAATTAATGAGGCATGTGATGACTGGAAATATTAAAACTGAAGTAGTGGTCTTAGGTAGTGGTCCTGGTGGTTATTCCGCAGCATTTCGCGCTGCAGATTTAGGCAAAAAAGTCGTGTTGGTGGAGCGTTTTGATTCATTAGGCGGTGTCTGCTTAAACGTGGGCTGTATTCCATCAAAAGCCTTGTTACATATTGCTAAGGTTGTTGACGAAGCTCATGAAATGGCTGACCAAGGCGTTAGTTTTGCTAAGCCCACATTAGATAGCAAAAAAATTGTTGCCTGGAAAAATTCTGTTGTTAGCAAACTCACTGGTGGTTTAAAAATTTTAGCTAAACAGCGAAAAGTGGAAGTAATTACAGGTGTGGGCATGTTTTCAGGAACACATCAAGTAACTGTACAAGGAAAAGATGGAACTACTACTATCGATTTCGAAAACGCCATTATTGCAGTGGGCAGTGAATCAATTCATCTTCCTTTTATTCCAGAAGATCCACGCATTTTCACCTCAACGGGTGCTTTGGAATTAGCTGACATCAAGGGCAGTTTAATGGTCTTAGGTGGTGGAATTATCGGTTTAGAAATGGCCACTGTTTATTCAGCTTTGGGTGTTGATGTGACTGTTGTTGAGTTTATGGATCAACTTATTCCCGGGGCCGATGCTGATTTGGTCAATGTTTTACAAAAACGAATGACTAAAAAAGGCGTGAAATTCTTACTAAAGACCAAAGTAACTGCCATGCAAGCTAAAAAAGATGGAATTTATGTCGCAATGGAAGGAGAGCATGCTACTGATAAGCCTATCTGTTTTCAACAAGTGCTTTACTGCGTAGGTAGAAAGGCAAATGGTGGCGCAATTGATGCTGATAAAGCGGGTATTAGAGTTGACGAGCGTGGTTTTATTAAAGTTGATAATCAATTGAGAACTAATGTTCCCCACATCTATGCTATTGGTGATGTTATCGGTCAACCTATGCTCGCTCATAAAGCGATTCCTGAGGGTCGTCTTGCAGCAGAAGTTATAGCGGGTAAAAAACACTATTTTGAACCTAAATGTATACCATCTGTTGCCTATACTGATCCAGAAATTGCTTGGACTGGTTTGACTGAAAAGGAAGCAAAGGAAAAGGGAATTAGCTATGAAAAATCAGTTTTCCCTTGGATTGCAAGTGGTCGGGCTTTAAGCATGGGGCGAGAAGAGGGAATGACGAAACTTCTTTTTGATCCAAAAAGTAAACGTCTCCTCGGTGCAGGAATTGTGGGAGTGAACGCAGGAGATTTAATCACTGAAGCCTCTTTAGCCATTGAAATGGAATGCGATGTAGAAGATATTGCTTTAACTATTCATCCTCATCCAACACTATCTGAACCAATGGGCTTAGCTGCGGAGATTTTTGAAGGAACCATCACTGATCTGTATATGCCTAAGAAGAAAAAGGAATAATTTTCCTAAACTGGTAGTCAAATGGGTAGATGTAGCCTGGTTGCGTGCAACAGGCTACAATATATCGTAGATCAACGCGGTGCTAAAAGGACAATTTGAGACCAAGATGACACCTAAGATACGCCTAATGCTGCAGAATGATATCGATAATGTGTATGACATTGAAAAATCAACACATCGTGCCCCGTGGGGCCGTGATATTTTAAGCGATTGCGTATTAGTGGGTTATGATTGCCGTGTCCTAGAGTTACCAAACGATGACAGTACAAAAATAATTGGTTATATTATCAGCCGCTATAGTTTTAATGTTTGTCATATCCTAAATCTATGCGTTAGCTTTGCTTATCAAGGTAGAGGCTACGGCCAATTGCTTTTAAAATCAGTGCTTGATCCACTAAGTAATAATAAAGCTATCAATACCGTGATTCTAGAAGTACGCCCCAGCAACACTGCAGCTATTGCTTTATATGAAAAGTTTGGCTTTAATCAAGTATCCATCAAAAAAGGCTACTACAATGATGGTGATCGACTTGAAGATGCAATTTTGCTGAAGAAAATGCTTTAATTATGGCTTCCTAGCTGGCTTCCGCTCCCTAAGTGGTCCAAATCTTACACTGACCCTCAACTACTTTGGGAAAAGAATTAAATTGCTTCAACCTTTGTCTTAAGATCACTGAATCGTCCTGTTCATTCATAGCATCCTGGGCCATTTGTAATATATAGGCCATTGAATTTAATTTATTGGCATAGACTTCAATTTTCTCTATGGTTGCTAAAATATCATCTTTAATGAGGCAGCTTTCTTGAGTATAGGGATTAATAATGCTTCCGCCAAAGCCATAGCGGCAAGCTTGAAAGCGATTGTAACCGTAGACATAATACAGATCAGGTATAATCTCATCCGGTTTTTCTTCTATTAGATAGAGTGACAAAGCTTGAATATAAGCTGCGATAACGGCTGCTTTTTTAATCGTGAGCGGAGTATCGCATATTCTTACTTCTACGGTACCAAACTCAGGTTTAGGTCGAATATCCCAATAAAAATCTTTCATTGATTCAATGATTCCTAATCCTTTTAATTTATAAAAATAAATTGAAAATTCCTGCCAATTAGTAAGATAAGGGATGACACCGCTTAAAGGAAATGAATTAAAAACAGTTGCGCGAGAAGAATGGAATCTTGTATCTATCCCTTGGTAAAAAGGAGACGAAGCAGACATAGCAAGGAAATGCGGTATATATCGTGATAATGTATGGGTTAAGTAGATGGCATCTTCGCGATTAGCACAGCCAATATGAATATGTTGGCCAAATACTGTCGAACGTTTCGATAAATAGCGATAGTGTCGCGATAAATTTTTATAGCGCGTTGTGGGGAAGATTTTTTGTAGTGACCATTTGTGAAAAGGATGGGTACCGCCCCCACAAAAAAGCAAGTCAAATTCCTCACCAAAATTCAATAGTACGCTTTGCAGAATGTATAATTCATCAAGTAAAACATTCACTGAATGATGGATGGAAGAATTGATCTCAATCATTGATTGAGTAATTTCAGGCTTTATTTGTTTTTGATAAGTATGTTCTTTAATGTTTCTAATGAGATCTTTAGCTCTTGATGCGAGAGCGAAACTATGGGGATCTATAATTTGTAATTCTAATTCAACCCCAATTGACCCTGCCTTCGACTGCTTAAAAGGTACTGTTTTCATAATAAATATCCAAAAAGGTTATTATCTAAACATCTTAAGCAGATAACTTGTCTTAATGTAAGATTAGTTCATTTTTGCTAAAAACTCTTGTAAATGGGTTTTATCGGTTTCGCTCTGTAAATAACGCCGCAAATGCTGGAGCGATAGTACATAATCGTCTTGCGTTAATATTCCTCGCATTAATTCAAAGCGCAGATAAACACAGTAAGTGTTTAAAACATCCGTTTCACAGTAATCACGGATGTTTTTGAGATTTCCTGAACAAAACTGTTCCCAAACTTTTGCACCACTCATTCCCATTTTCCCGGGAAATCCAAGCATAGAAGCAATGTCATCCAGTGGAGCAAAGGCTTTACTTTGGTAGGAGGCTAAAACATCCATCAGATCGAGATGTCGATAATGAAAACGATTGAGATAATTGTTCCAACGAAAGTTTTGCTGATTCTCGCCTGCTTCCCAGTAAGTTGAAGCAGATACACCGTGAAGTAGCGCACGATAATGGAGAACGGGTAAATCAAAACCGCAACCATTCCAACTAACTAAAGTCGGGGTATATTTATCAATCCCTGAAAAAAAACGTTGAATCAAATCCTTTTCATCAGAATGCTCATCGCCGAGGGACCAAACTTTAAGATTGGAACCTTGGCTAAGTACTAAAGAAATAGCGACGATTTTTTGTAAGTAATGAGGCAAAAATTCGTTGCCAGTTTTTGCTCGTCGCAAAGCAAAAAGTGCATTTGCCGTATCCTCATCGGATAAATTTTGCAGATTATATAAAGTTCGACCTGCTTCTACGTCAGGTATAGTTTCAATATCAAATACTAAAATGCTCATTAGATGAAGTCAGGTATTGATTTATCAGCAAGTTATCACAGCTAGCATGTTTTGTGAATCGCATTAATTGCTTGTTGGAAAAGCAAATTGTTATAAACGGTAGCAGATAAAAGCAATTCTCTAAAAAAATATTTAATTTTGTCGGCTTTTTTGTTACTAATACATGACCGATTTTCCACGCTGAATAAAAATAAAAATGAATGTAAAATCATTATCGCTGCTTGTATTTACTTTTTTACTTGTTTCCTGCGTTAGTAAGCCACCAACTGATGTGAATAATATATGCCAGATTTTTAAGCAATATCCGCAATGGTATCGTGATGCCAAAGATGTTGAACGACGCTGGAAAGTTTCCATCCCAATTCAAATGGCTATTATTCACCAGGAATCAAAATTTGATGGCAGGGCAAAACCACCTCGTACTAAACTTTTGTGGGTTATTCCCTTCAAACGACCATCAACCGCTTATGGATACACTCAAGCACTTCGTACTACTTGGCGACAATATAAAAAAGCAGAGAATGGTGGGGGTATGACGGCATCGCGTGATGCTTTTGATGACGCAGTGGATTTTATTGGTTGGTATATTAACCAGGCCAATCGCACCGCTCATATACCAAGAAATGACGCATATCAATTATACTTAGCCTATCATGAAGGTATAGGCGGTTATCAGCGTAAAACCTATTTGAAAAAGCCATGGTTGATTCAAGTTGCACGTAAGGTGAAGGCGCGTTCTCAAATCTATCAGGCACAATTAAATCAATGTAGAAGATGAATACTAACCGAAATATGATATAAATAGGGATTAGCTGAAGCAGATTATTCTCGCTTTCGCGGGGATGGCATAGATTGAAAATGACATATTATAAATGACTGACATACTCTAATGTGTCAAAGTCGAAGGTAAATAATTTAAGTAGGAGCTTATTGATGCGATTAATGTTATTGGGTGGTCCTGGGGCAGGGAAAGGAACTCAGGCACTTAAATTAATTGACTATTTTGACATACCGCAAATTTCTACCGGAGATATGCTTCGTTCCGCGATTGCAGCGGGGAGTGAGCTGGGTAAGAGTGCTAAAAAGATCATGGATGCAGGACAATTAGTTTCAGATGGAATTATTATTGAATTGGTCAAAGAACGGTTGAAACAGCCCGATTGCCAAAAAGGATTTTTATTTGATGGTTTCCCCCGCACGATTCCCCAGGCCGATGCCTTAAAAGAGGCTCATGTTAAGCTTGATCATGTGATTGAAATTGCGGTTCCCGATGAAGAAATTATTCATCGGATAAGTGGGCGCCGAGTTCATGTGGCTTCTGGTCGTGTTTATCATATTAAATTTCATCCACCCAAAGTGGCGGGAAGGGATGATCTGACAGGTGAGACCTTAATTCAGCGCGATGATGATAAAGAAGAGACTATTAAGCATCGTTTGGCAGTATACCATCAACAAACTGAACCTCTAGTTAATTATTATCAAGGCTGGGAGCAAGAAAGTAAAAATGCACCTCGATTCCATCGTATTAACGGAATCGGCAGTGTTGACGACATTTTTAACCGAATTTTATCTTGCTTAGCAACTTCTAGGAGCGCACATGCCGACTTATCCTCTGGCGTCTAATCAGTTTGATGAGCTTATTAAGAACAACGAAATAGTTTTTATTGATTTTTGGGCTGAGTGGTGTGCGCCTTGTAAATCATTTGGGGTAATTTACGAGCAAGTTGCAGATGAGAATCCCTCAATACAATTTACTAAAGTGAATCTTGAAAAAGAGGCAGAGCTTGCTGATTATTTTCAGATACGTTCTATACCCCATCTGATGATTTTTAAGCAAGGAATTCTCATTTATTCTGAAGCCGGTGCTATGCCAGAATCCATGTTAAAAGATTTGCTTAAGCAGGCGATCGAGATTGATGTGAGTGAAATACGTGCGAAAATAGATGAGGAAGAAAGCTAGCTTCTTAATTAAATTCGAGTAAATACTCCGCTAAATTTTGCTTATCTTTGGAGTTAAAATCTAAGCCTAACTTGGTGCGGCGCCAAAGGATATCCTCACAATTCTTGGCCCATTCTTCTCGACATAAATAGTCCACCTCAATTTGATATAAACCATGACCAAAATCTTGGCCTAAATCAGACATGTCATTACACCCATTCAGCAGTAGTTCAGTTCTAGTTCCATAACTTGTTAAATAGCGCTCTTTAAGTTGCGCATCAAGCCAAAAATATTTCTCTCTTGCATGATGCGCATATTCTTTATAGGGCCAGTTATTGAGGGTGGAACCCGGAAGTGGATTATGAGCGGATTGTGAATCTTTTAAATAAGGAAAAATAGGTTGAAGTAGATTTACCGTTTCCAGGGAAGCTTGCCGATAGGTAGTAATTTTTCCGCCATAGATAGTGACCGCAGGCGCAGGAGATTCAGTGTAACAGCAGCTGTAATCGCGGCTTAAGGCACTTAATTTTTCGCTAGTTGATGCAAGTAGGGGACGCACACCGCTCCAGCTATTAATCATGTTTTTTCGCTCCAAATGGCAATTGAAATAATTATTAACAAGCGTTGATAGATATTCAATTTCCTCAATTGAAATGGTAATTTTATCTAATGAACCCTTGAAAGCGACATCGGTGGTCCCAATCATTGTATGACCATGATACGGGATCACAAAGACAATGCGTTGGTCATCATTTTGTAAAAGATAAGCATGATTTCCTTCATAGAGCTTATGGACAACTAAATGGCTTCCTTTTACTAATGACAGCTTGAATTGGTTGGGCACTTGTAAAATGTTATTAACTGATTCAACCCAGGGTCCAGCGGCATTAATAATTGTTTTAGCTTTAATCACGCTCTGCTGGCCCGATTTGGTTCGAACGGTGAGATGCCAAAGTTTATTAGATACTCTCGCTTCAATTAATGCAGTGTCCCTTTGAATAGAAGCGCCTTGCTCTTTTGCTTGCAAAGCATTAGTTATTGTTAAACGAGCGTCATCTGTAGCGCAGTCATAAAATAAAAATCCTTTATTGTATGATTCCATCAATGGGGAAAAATAAACGGATTGAGAGGTGCGACGAATGAATTTCGATCTTGGCAGTTCATTTTTCCGGCTTAAATTGTCATAAACAAATAATCCGGTCCGTAAAAGCCAAGTTGGTCGCATGTTGCGTTGATAGGGCAAAACAAAAGAAAGCGGATGAACTAAATGCGGAGCTAAATTGAGTAGAAGTTGTCTCTCATCCAGTGCTTTTTTGACTAAAGCGAAATCATAATGTTCTAAATAACGTAAGCCACCGTGGATTAGCTTGCTACTAGAGGAGGAAGTTTTAGAGGCAAGATCATCCTTTTCAAGAAGCACGACGGATAGTCCTCGCAGAGCAGCATCAGCAGCAGCCCCGCAGCCATTAATGCCTCCTCCAATTATTGCTACATCGAAAACATAGTCCATGTTCTTGTCTCCGCAAAAAGCGTATAGAATGAGTATCGGCTGCCATTCTCCTAGTATTAATGGCTACCTACATGAAGGCATGAAAATTTCAAAATCTAAGACGTTCACTGTGTTTAGTAGAAATGCCTTTAATCTTATTATAATAGGGAAATAGAAACGAATGACATATCTTCTTGCTATCGACCAAGGAACGAGTAGTACTCGCGCGATGTTATATACAAAGAAGGGTAGATTAGTGTTAGCAAGTCAATATCCGCTGACCCAATATTATCCAAAGCCTGGTTGGGTTGAGCATGATCCAGAAGAGATTTGGCAAAAAACGCTACAAGCGATGCAAGATATTATACTACAGGTCGATAGCAAAAAAGTTCAAGCTTGTGGCATCACGAATCAGCGTGAAACCACTTTAATTTGGGATAAGCAATCAGGTAAATGCTTAGCTCCAGCAATTGTATGGCAGGATAGACGCACACAATCCTTTTGTGAATCCCTATCAGATCGCGCAGAGTTGATACAACAAAAAACAGGCTTATTGCCAGATCCTTATTTTTCAGCCAGTAAATTGCATTGGTTATTGAAGCAGATTCCAGAAGCGTCCGAGCTTGCAAAAAAAGGTCAACTTGCATTCGGTACAATTGATTCTTTTTTAATCTGGCGATTAACCGAAAATAGGGCTCACTCCACCGACCTTAGTAATGCGTCTCGAACCCTATTATTTAATATATTTGAACAACGTTGGGATAAAGATTTATTAAAGCTCTTCTCAATCCCGGAGTCGATTTTACCGAAACTTTGTGCTAGTGATGCTAATTTTGGAGTGATTGATAAAAAGCATTTGGGAATCAGTATTCCAATTACAGGCGTTGTCGGTGATCAGCAGGCTGCTCTCATCGGGCAGCGTTGTTTTAAAGATGGCATGGTTAAAGCGACCTTCGGTACAGGTGGTTTTTTATTGATGAACACGGGTAATAAACCCGTTATATCGGACCATAAACTGTTAACAACAGTAGCCTATCGGATTAAAGGACAGACTCATTACGGTTTAGAGGGATGCTTATATCAAGCTGGCACCACCGTAAAATGGCTAAGAGATGAATTAAACCTAATAGAAACAGCCGCTGATACTGAGGTTTTGGCCGAAAGTCTCCCTGGGAATGAAGGAGTTTACTTAGTGCCTTCTTTTACTGGTTTAGGCGCACCCCATTGGATTAGAACTCCTGGGGCCGCGATTGTTGGTCTTGCTCGTACAAGCAATCGCGCTCATTTTGCTCGAGCTGCTTTAGAGAGTGTTTGTTATCAAACAAGAGAAATAATGGCCTGCATGCGAGCAAATAGTTCCATGGATTTAATGCTCTTACGTGTCGATGGCGGTATGGCGGTAAATCGCTGGTTTTTGCAATTTCTATCTTCGCAATGCAAGTTAATAGTGCAACGACCTCATGATATCGAAACCACAGCTCAGGGCGTGGCGTTGCTTGCGGCCATAGGCTGTGGTCTTGTTGATTCTTTAGAATCACTACAAGAGTCATGGACATGTGAGCAAGAGTTTTTTCCAGAGATCAATGAGAGTATTGAAGAAGATTTTCTGGGTTGGCAGAGGGCTTTAAAAATGGTGAAAGCGGGGTCTATATCTTAAAGGATCTTAGCTAACCAACCGATGAGCTTAATGAATTGGTTGGGCCAAGGCCCAACCTAACTACTAGACATCTCGTTGCTTTTCACCGGTATACAGTTGACGAGGTCTGCCGATTTTAGATTTATTGGCAACCATTTCCATCCAGTGTGACATCCACCCTACGGTACGAGCTAGAGCAAAAATAACGGTATACATATTGGTTGGAATTCCGATTGCACTCAATGTGATGCCGGAATAAAAGTCGACATTTGGATAAAGTTTTTTCTCAACAAAATAGTCATCTTCGAGAGCAATGCGCTCAAGTTCCATTGCTAATTTAAATAAAGGTGCGTCATGAGCTCCAACTGCATCTAAGACTTCGTGGCAAGTTTTGCGCATCACTTTTGCCCGCGGGTCATAACTTTTGTATACACGATGACCAAAGCCCATCAAACGGAAGGGATCATCTTTGTCTTTAGCCCGCTTAATATAATGATCTATATGCTTCACATCACCAATTTCTTTAAGCATATTCAAACAAGCTTCATTAGCACCACCATGTGCTGGCCCCCATAAAGCTCCAATTCCTGCGGAGATACAAGCAAAAGGATTAGCACCTGTAGAACCTGCTAAACGAACTGTAGACGTTGAAGCATTTTGTTCATGATCAGCATGTAATGTGAAGATAGTATCCATGGCATCAACAATGACTGGATTGGGGATAATTTCTTCAGAAGGCACACCAAACATCATATGTAGAAAGTTTTCTGCATAGGACATTTTATTTTGTGGATACATATAGGGTAGGCCGATTGAGTATTTGTAACTCATCGCAGCAAGCGTCGGCATCTTAGCAATAAGGCGAATTGCTGAAATATAGCGATCTTCCTGGTTATTTAAGTCCATTGTTTCATGATAGAAAGCGGACAGGGCTCCTACAATTCCGACCATAATTGCCATTGGATGTGCATCGCGGCGAAAACCATTTAAAAAATTGTACATCTGCTGATGGACCATGGTATGGTTATTAATTAAGCTAACAAAATCTTTCTTTTCTTGAGTAGAGGGCAAATCCCCATTAAGAAGCAGATAACTGACATCGAGGAAATCTTTTTTCTCAGCCAATTGTTCGATTGGATAGCCTCGATAAAGCAATATTCCTTTATCGCCATCGATGTAAGTAATTTTTGATTCGCAAGACGCAGTTGAGACAAAGCCTGGATCAAAAGTAAACATACCATTTTCACCCAGTTTATTGATATCCACCACCTCGTTACCTAGCGTTGGGCTGTATATTGGTAACTCAATAGACTCATGGCCGTCTATACTCAGTCGTGCAATTTTTTTTGTCATCACGTCTCCTAATATTCTTGGGCTACAGCCTGTTCGCTTGCATGTGAGGGCTGCACTATATAAAAATGCCCTGTGACAGTCAATTTATCCATGCATTAGAATTTCGAATTTGTCTAAACATAAGTATGATCCAGTTTATGACTTTTTAACAGGAATAAAATGAATAAAATTAGTGTTTAATCTTAAGTTGAGACACTCGATGTGATTCAATTAAAGCCGCTGTTGTGGTATTATTTCAGACTAATTTTATTGCAAACACTAAATAAGGACACGTCCTAGCTATGGTTTACTTAGCCAAAGAAGTCATACCCGTTAATATTGAAGACGAATTAAAACAATCTTATTTAGATTACGCGATGAGCGTTATTGTTGGCCGTGCCTTACCTGATGTGCGTGATGGCTTAAAACCAGTGCATCGTCGCGTTCTATTTGCGATGAGTGAGCTGAGTAATGATTGGAACAAACCTTATAAAAAATCTGCGCGGGTAGTCGGGGATGTAATAGGTAAATACCACCCGCATGGTGATACAGCAGTTTACGACACGATAGTTCGTATGGCCCAGCCTTTTTCAATGCGCTACATGCTTGTTGATGGTCAAGGTAACTTCGGTTCTGTTGACGGTGACTTTGCAGCAGCAATGCGATATACCGAAATTAGAATGTCAAAAGTGGCTCATGCTTTATTGGCTGATCTTGATAAAGAAACAGTCGATTTCAGCCCAAACTATGATGAAACTGAATTCGCTCCCATTGTTTTACCCTCACGTGTTCCAAATCTTTTAGTAAATGGTTCCTCAGGTATTGCAGTCGGGATGGCTACTAATATACCGCCACATAATCTTACCGAGGTGATTAACGCTTGTATTGCTTTAGTTGATAGTCCTGATTTATCAATCGATGAATTAATGACCTATGTTCCAGGACCTGATTTCCCAACCGCCGCCATGATTAATGGAAGAGCAGGAATCATTCAAGCTTATCGTACTGGCCGAGGTCGAATTCTAATTCGAGCACGGACTGAAATCGAAACGGATAGTCAGTCAGGGCGTCAGGCTATCATTATTTCGGAACTTCCTTATCAAGTGAACAAGGCGCGACTTGTAGAAAAAATTGCCGAACTTGTCCGAGAAAAACGCATTGAAGGCATTTCTGGCCTACGTGATGAATCCGATAAACAAGGGATGCGTGTCGTTATTGAGCTTAAGCGTGGAGAAGTAGCTGAAGTTATTTTGAATAATTTATATGCTCACACGCAGATGCAGAATGTGTTTGGCATCAATATGGTCGCCTTAGTTGATGGGCAACCTCGCACCTTGAATTTAAAAGAAATCCTTGAATACTTCCTAAAACATCGACGGGAAGTTGTTACCCGACGTACTATTTTCGAACTTAAAAAGGCACGTAATCGTGCTCATTTATTAGAAGGCTTAGGGGTCGCTCTAGCTAACATAGATGAGATGATTGAACTCATTAAACAGTCACCTACACCACAAGATGCGAGAGAAGCTCTCTTGTCTCGTTTATGGCAGCCTGGTTTAGTGAAAGCTATGCTGAAAAATGCCGCTAGTGATGCCTGTCGACCTGATGATTTGTCTATTGAATTTGGTTTAACTGAGGAAGGGTATCGCTTATCAACCAACCAAGCTCAGGCAATCCTTGAGTTAAGACTCCATCGGTTAACAGCGCTTGAACAAGATAAGATTATTTCTGAATATGAAGAGTTATTGGGCGTTATTAAAGAATTGCTCGATATACTTGCGTCTCCAGAGCGGTTGATGCAAGTAATTAAAGATGAGCTGCTCGAAGTGAAAGCGCAGTTTGGTGATGCCCGTCGTACAGAAATTCTTGCTTCTCAAGAAGATTTAACCATTGAAGATTTAATTACAGAAGAAGATGTTGTGGTCACCTTGTCTCATCAGGGTTATGTAAAATATCAACCTATTTCAGCTTATCAAGCACAACGTCGAGGCGGTAAGGGCAAATCCGCAACCAATGTGAAAGATGAGGATTTTATTGAGCGCTTAATCATTGCGAACACTCATGATACGTTACTGTGTTTTTCTAATCACGGTAAATTGTATTGGCTGAAAGCATATCAACTTCCTTTAGCAAGCCGAATTTCCCGAGGCAAACCAATCATTAATATACTTCCGCTTGCAGAAACTGAAGCAATCAATGCGATGGTGCCGGTAAGAGAATATCAAGAAGGGTACTTTGTCTTTATGGCGACCAAACACGGCACAGTGAAAAAAGTGCCACTTCAAGCCTTTAGCCGTCCACGCTCAAACGGTATTATTGCTGTTGATTTAGATGAAGATGATCGTTTAGTGGGTGTTGATATCACCGACGGTTCAAAAGACATCATGTTATTCACCGATGCCGGTAAAGTGATTCGTTTTGATGAAAGCCTGGTTCGTGCAATGGGCAGAACAGCTCGAGGAGTACGAGGTATCCGTCTAGGTGCAAATCAATCTGTCATTTCATTAGTAGTTGCTAAACCTCATGGAACTATTTTAACTGCAACTGAAAATGGTTATGGAAAACGTACCGAAGTTGAAGAGTACCGTGTATCAGGCCGCGGAGGACAAGGGGTAATCTCAATTCAAGTGAATGAGCGAAATGGCAAAGTGGTTCGCGCACTGCAAGTTGATGACAGTGATGAAGCGATGCTTATCACTGACAAAGGAACCTTAGTGCGTTTCAAAGTCGATGAATTGTCTATTATTGGTCGTAATACGCAAGGTGTGCGTTTGATTAATGTCAGCTCAGGTGAGCATGTTGTCGGCATGCAGCGTATAGAAGAAATTGCTGACTCTGATTCAAATCAAGAAGAAGACCATAACGATGAAGAAGAACTAGAAGAAGATAACAATGAGTAGAGGTTATAATTTTGGCGCAGGCCCTTCAATGTTGCCTGAGTCGATTTTACTGGAAGTGCAAGAGGAACTATTAGATTGGCATAATATCGGCATGTCGGTGATGGAAGTGGGGCATCGTACTCCTGCATTCATAGAACTTATGGAACAAACAGAAAATGAATTGAGAGCTCTTTTAAAGATACCCGAAAGCTATCATGTTCTTTTTTTAAGTGGAGCTGCTCGCTTTCAGTTTGGGATGGTTCCATTGAATTTTCTTACTCAAAATGAACAAGCGGGTTATTTGGTGACTGGAATTTGGTCATACATGGCCTACCAAGAAGCTTTCCGATTAAAACAAGCTTATTGCGTTGCCAATGGTGAAACCAATGGATTTACCAATATTCCCGCAGCAAATGAATGGCAGATTAAAGAAAATACAAGATATTTATATTACACCCCTAATGAGACGGTAAATGGTGTGCGATTCGATAAAACACCAAAAATAGCAGGCGTTCCTCTCGTTGCTGATATGACCTCTTGCCTCTTGAGTGAACCAATTAATGTTGAAGACTATGGTTTAATTTTTGCCGGCGCACAAAAAAACATTGCTAATGCTGGTTTAACTATAGTTATTGTTAGCGACGAGTTGCTGGGTACTGTCAAAAATGATTTGATTCCTACTATGTTAGATTATCGCACCTTCAGCTCTACTAAATCCGCTTATGCCACACCGCCAACTTTTAACTGTTATTTGGCAGGCAAGATGTTTCAGTGGATTAAGGAGCAAGGTGGTGTTGAGGCTCTATATAAGAGAAATTGTCAAAAAGCAGTAAAACTTTACGAATGTATTGATGCCTCTCTATTTTATCATTGCAGAATAGCTAAAGAAGCGCGTTCGCTAGTCAATGTCTGCTTTACACTTGATGATCCGATGCTTGAAGAGGCGTTTCTGGATGGAGCTAAAGCGCGTGGTCTATTGGCTTTAAAAGGTCATCGAACAGTTGGCGGATTACGCGCTAGCATGTACAACGCCATGCCTATAGAAGGTGTAGAGCGTCTTATTGAATTCATGAATGATTTTGCTAAGGAACACAAACAATGAAACTGCTCGATTTTCTAAGCAGCCCGGTAAAAGCCATTCACGGTGAAATCAGAGTTCCAGGGGATAAATCAATATCGCACAGAGCGATTATTTTAGGGGCCATTGCTCAAGGTACTACAACAGTAAATGGTTTTTTAGAAGGTGAAGATTGCCTAGCAACTCTGAAAGCTTTTCAATCCATGGGCGTCACTATTGAAGGACCTGTTAATCAGCGCGTTGTTATCCATGGTGTTGGTAAACATGGTTTACAAAAACCGAATAGTTTTATTGATTGTGGTAATTCCGGAACTAGTATGCGCTTGTTGGCAGGCTTACTTGCCGCTCAATCGTTTGATAGTGAATTAACTGGTGATGCAAGCTTACAAAAACGACCTATGGAGCGGGTTAGTCGCCCTCTGATGCAAATGGGTGCTGAAATTACTACAAACGAAGGCCGTCCACCATTGCATATTCGTGGCGGGCATACTTTGCACGGTATTAGCTATGAAATGCCCGAAGCGAGTGCGCAAGTAAAATCTTGCTTACTGCTTGCAGGGATGTATGCTCAGGGCGAAACCTGTGTCATTGAACCTGGTTTTACTCGCGATCATACAGAACGAATGCTCACTACTTTTTCTTATCCAATCCATAAGTCTGAAAATACAATTATAGTTAATTCTGAAAGTGAGTGTTTGGGTACCGATATTGTTGTTCCCGGTGACATTTCCTCAGCCGCCTTTTTTATTGTTGCAGCAACCCTTATTCCAGGTTCTGAACTAGTGATCAAGAATGTTGGAATTAATCCTACGCGAACAGGTATTGTTCAAATTCTGACGCGAATGGGGGCTAATATAAGCCTTAACAATAAACGTCTTAGCGGCGAAGAACTTGTTGCTGATTTAGTGGTAAAGCATGCACAACTTGAGGGTATTGATATCCCAACCTCGCTTGTTCCTTTAGCAATCGATGAATTTCCCGTTATTTTCATCGCAGCTGCTTGTGCAAAAGGACAAACCCTTTTACATGGTGCTAGAGAGTTGCGTTGTAAGGAAAGTGATCGAATTGGGGCAATGGTTGAAGGATTACAACAACTAGGTATTGAAGCCCAAGCATTTGAAGATGGTCTATATATAAATGGTGGGATCTTGCAAGGTGGCGAGGTAAATAGCTATCACGATCATCGTATCGCTATGGCTTTTGCTATTGCAGGCGCAGTAGCTAAAGGTCCTGTTACGATAAAAGACTGCATTAATGTTGCAACGTCATTTCCAACATTTGTAGAGACAGCCAATAAAATTAAATTGGCGATAAAGGAAATACAGAATGAAGCCTGATCGAGGTGTACCCGTTATTACGATTGATGGTCCAAGTGGGACTGGCAAAGGAACAATCTGTCACATGCTTGCTAATCATTTAAATTGGCATGTACTTGACAGTGGTAGTCTTTACCGTGTTCTTGCTTATGCAGCAAGATCCAAAGCTGTGGATTTTTCTAATATTCCCGCTATGGTAGAGCTTGCATCCAATTTAAATTTACGTTTTGATACAAATCCTCATCATAAGAGCCAAGTAATATTGGACGAGAAAGACGTTTTTGATGAGCTAAGAACGGAGCAGTGTGGGCAAGATGCGTCCAAAATTGCAGTTGTTCCTGAGATAAGAGAAGCATTACTTGCTCGTCAGCGGGCTTTCGCACAAGCACCTGGATTAGTAACTGATGGCCGCGATATGGGCACTGTAGTTTTTCCGGAGGCAGTTCTTAAGGTTTATTTGTTTGCTACGCCAGAAGAAAGAGCATCACGTCGATATTTTCAGTTGAAAGAAAAGGAAATTGATGTTAGCCTCGCCGAAGTTGTTGCTGAACTAGCTAAACGTGACGCAAGAGACACAGAGCGATTACATGCACCCTTAAAACCTGCAAAGGATGCGGTTTTGATTGACACAACTGGATTAACTGTTGTACAGGTGTTCGATTATGTATTAAAATTAATTGATGAACACTTGTTTCGCAGCTAAGAAGGATCGGTAATTAATTCGCTGTTACAAGCATTCAAAGCGTTAATGTGCAATCCCACCTATGGGATGAAGACTCATTAATGCATGAGGATATTTGTTACATAAGAATTGAGAATCGTTTTTGAAAAAACTCAACTTTTATTATAAAGACGAGTTTTATTTGGGGGGAATAATAAGTTGGATCTTATTTTTCCATAATTTTACTAAAGAGTTTATTAACATGTCTGAAAGTTTCAAAGAATTATTTGAGCAAAGTATCGTTGGCGCACAGTTCTATCCCGGTGCAATTATCACTGCAAAAGTGATTGGAATAGACGAAGATTACGTCACTCTAAATGCGGGTTTAAAATCCGAAGGTATAGTCGCTGTTGAAGAGTTCCATGATAAAAATGGCGAGCTAGAAGTGCATCTAGGTGACACCGTAGAAGTTGCTCTCGATTCAGTAGAAGATGGATATGGGGAAACCTTACTATCCAGAGAGAAAGCTAAGCGTCAAGAAGCATGGCGTAAATTGTCTAAATGCCATGAAAACAACGATACAGTAACAGGTTTAATTTCCGGTAAAGTCAAAGGTGGCTTCACTGTTGAAATCGGCACTATTCGTGCATTCTTACCTGGTTCTTTAGTAGACGTCAGACAAGTACGTGATCCATCTTACCTAGAAGGTAAAGAACTTGAATTTAAAGTTATTAAAATGGATCTAAAACGAAATAATATCGTTGTATCACGTCGTGCGGTAGTCGAAGAAGAAAGCAGTGCTGATCGGCAAGCTTTACTTGAGTCCTTACATGATGGACAAGTTCTTAATGGTATCGTTAAGAATCTTACCGACTATGGCGCATTCATAGATTTAGGTGGAATTGATGGCTTGCTCCACATTACCGATATTTCTTGGAAACGTGTTAAACATCCAAGTGAAGTATTAACTGTTGGCCAAGACGTTAAAGTTAAAGTATTAAGTTTCGATAGTGAGCGCAATCGAGTTTCCCTGGGTATGAAACAACTAGGAAACGATCCTTGGGTTGATTTAGTTGAGCGTTATCCTGTTGGTAAGAAACTTCAAGGTAAAGTAACTAATATTACTGATTATGGTTGCTTCGTTGAAATTGAAGAAGGTGTTGAAGGTTTAGTTCATATGTCAGAAATGGATTGGACTAACAAAAACGTACATCCAAGCAAAGTAGTATCAATGGGTGATCTAGTGGATGTGATGGTTCTTGAAATTGATGAAGAACGTCGCCGTATATCACTTGGTATGAAGCAATGTGTTGGCAATCCTTGGCATCAATTCTCCCAAAGTCACAGCAAGGGTCAAAAAGTGAATGGAAAAATCCGTTCTATAACTGATTTTGGAATTTTCATTGGTTTAGATGGTGAAATTGATGGTTTAGTCCACTTGTCTGATATCTCTTGGAACGTTCCTGGCGAAGAAGCAGTGAAACAATTTAAGAAAGGACAAGAACTGGAAGCAGTTATTCTCGCTATCGATCCAGAGCGTGAGCGAATTTCTTTAGGTCTGAAGCAATTAGAAGGTGATACTTTTACTAGCTATGTAGAGGAAAATGCCAAAGGCTCTGTGGTTAAAGGTAAAATATCTGCTGTAGATGCTAAGAGCGTTACTGTTGATTTAGCTCCTGATGTGATTGGTATCATTCGTGCCGGTGAACTATCTGAAGATCGAGTTGACGATGCGACAACACTCTTCAAAGAAGGTGATGACGTAGAAGCGAAAATTATTAATGTCGATAAGAAAAATCGCACAATCGCACTCTCAGTCAAAGCAAAAGATGCTCAAGATCAGGCAGAAGCAATTAAAAAGTACTCTCGCAGTGGCGAAGTTGCTTCCACAACCTTGGGTGATTTGTTGAAAGAAAAAATGGCAAACAAAGAGGGTGAATAATCCTTTTTAGCTGGAAAAAAGCGTAGGAAACTACGCTTTTTTTTTGTTTGATATCCATCCCACCTAAAGATACTGTAACTATCATGTGGGATGGGTATATCAAGCAATAAGGCTCGATTTGGCTATTCTTTTGATTATGTTTAAATTAAAAATAGCTAATTCGACTTCAAGGAACTTACTCAAGCATTTTGAGTCCATTATTCAGAGGTGAATAGAATGCGCCTGTTTATGATGTTAATTTATTTAATATTAATCGTACTGGGTGTAAGTTTTGCTGCCTTAAATGCGTCTTCTGTGCATGTTAACTTCTATTTTAAAACAGTCAGTATGCCTATCTCCGTGTTGATGACTATCATGTTTGGCGTTGGTCTTCTTATAGGCTTTTTATTTTTCATATATCGCTATTGGCGACTTAAGATGGATTATTTAAAAATTAGGAATCAGCTAAGGATGACTGAAAAAGAAATAAAGAATTTGCGATCTATCCCATTAAAAGATCAACATTAATAGAATTGACCTGTCTCGATTGAAAATTTATTATCTGGGGACGGTAGATGGGGTTAATGATCCTTTAGCTTGACGACTATCGATTATTGACCATAATAGGGATGTTCACAACGGCGGTGAACTCCTTTAAAGATTGGAGCGCTTTAATGATTAATTTATGGCCATTATTGTTACCTGCTGCTGCTTGGTCCGGTTGGTGGGTTGCTAGCCGTAATTACTCTGGCAAACAAAAGAAGTTTGACAATCGTTTATCTCGTGAATACGTTGTGGGCTTAAACTATCTCTTAAATGAACAGCCTGATAAAGCTGTTGATATTTTTATAAAATTATTAGAAGTTGATAGTGATACGGTAGAAACCCATCTTGCATTAGGTTCATTATTTCGTCGACGTGGAGAAGTAGATCGAGCAATAAGAATCCATCAAAATTTAATTGCTAGACCTCAATTAAGCTTAAGGGAGCGCAAAGAGGCTTTAATGGCCTTAGGCCAAGATTATATGAGTGCCGGTGTATTTGATCGCGCAGAGCGAATTTTCTTAGAAGTAGTAGACCTAGGCGGTAGTAGTGAAACTTGCAGCTTACAAGGCTTATTAGCAATTTATCAGCAGGAAAAAGCCTGGGAAAAAGCTTTAGATATTTCAAAAAAATTAGAATTATCCGCTGGCCAAAGTATGCATACCCAAGCTGCACATTATTATTGTGAGATTGCAAGTCATGCCTTAAAAAATAATGCAATTGATAAAGCACAAAATGCAACGAAGCAGGCTTTGCAAGTTGATAAAATGTCGGTACGAGCCAGCCTCATGCAAGCTACATTGGATATACAGCATGGACGTTATAAGCAGGCAATCCGTTCATTAAAGCGAGTGCCTCAGCAAGATCCTGAGTTTTTCAGCGAAATTATCGAGTCATTAGTTCTCTGTTATCGTGAGTTAGATGCAATGGATGAGTGTGTTGATTATCTCCGGCAAACATTAATCGACTATCCTAGAGCATCAACGATTTTTGTGATCGGCGAATTTTTACGTCGCGAAAAAGATATGGATGTTGCTATAGATTTTGTATCAGAAAACCTGAGTACTCATCCATCTATTAGAGGTTTAAATCGGTTAATTTTCTGGCATCTTGAAACAGCACACGGCAAAGTGAAAGATAAACTGCAAATGTTATATGACATTACAAGCAAATTTCTGGATAATAAGCCTATTTATCGTTGTGGACATTGTGGTTTTGGAGGTAAACATCTGCATTGGCATTGCCCAAGTTGTAAACAGTGGGGTAGAATGAAGCCGGTCCATGGATTGGAAGGGGACTAGATACTGGTATTAAGTTAGTTGTGAGGGATTTATCTTGAAGCGGAGATTTGTTCAGCTGGCCTTACCACCAATATGGCTTTAGGCCTTTATTCTTTATGTTGAGAAAATTATGCAATTTATTGATCTTAAAAAACAATATAAGTTAATTGAAACAGATATTTTAAGTAGCATTCAAACAGTATTGGAGCATGGCCAATATATTATGGGGCCAGAAATAGGAAAACTCGAAGGTCAATTGGCTGAGTTTTTAGGTGTAAAACACGTTATCGTGAATTCTAGTGGTACTGATGCATTACTTATGGCACTTCTTGCATTGGATATTGAGCCCGGTGATGAGGTTATAACAACACCGTTTAGTTTTTTTGCCTCAGCTGAAGTCATTGCCCTATGTCAAGCTAAACCTGTCTTTGTAGACATTGACCCAATTAGCTACAACATCGATGCAAGTAAAATTGAAGCAGCGATTACCCCAAAGACGAAGGTAATCATGCCAGTTAGTCTCTATGGTCAATGTGCGGATATGGAGCCGATCAATCGCATTGCCAAAAAATACGGATTACCAGTAATTGAAGATGCAGCACAAAGTTTTGGTGCAACTTATAATGGCCTCTATTCTGGTGCTTTATCCACGATAGGATGTACTAGCTTTTTCCCATCGAAGCCACTTGGAGGCTATGGTGACTCTGGAGCCTGTTTCACTGATGATGATATATTGGCTGAAAAATTAATTGAAATTCGCAACCATGGGCAAAATGTACGTTATTGCCATCGCCGTATAGGTATTAATGGTCGTATGGATACGATACAAGCGGCAATTCTAATTGAAAAGCTAAAGTTGTTCCCCGATGAAATGATTATGCGTCAAAAAGTTGCTCAACGATATGGAGAGCTCCTTTCTGGTTTAGTAAGAACGCCAGTCGTCATACCAGGTAATCTATGTGCTTATGCTCAGTATACGATTGAAGTTCCAAATCGTGATCAATTCCAGAAAAATATGCAGGATTTAGGTATCCCAACAGCGATACATTATCCTGTTGCAATACATCAACAGCAAGCAGTGAAATATCTTGGATATCAAGTGGGTGATTTTCCTTTTGCAGAAAAAGCAAGTAAGCATGTTGTCAGCCTACCTATGCATCCGTATATGAGTTTTGAAGAGCAACGAACTGTAGCAAATGCGGTGGAAAAATCATTGGCTAAAGAGTTAGTAGGAGCCTAGGTGAGTTTGAAACTGATAGTCGCGCTTGATTTCGCTAATCAACGAGACGCGCTTAATTTAGTTGAGAAATTGAATCCTAACCAATGTGCATTAAAAGTTGGTAGCGAAATGTTTACCTTGTTTGGCACTGATTTTGTAAGAAATTTGGTCAAAATGGGATTCAAGATCTTTCTGGATTTAAAGTTTCACGATATTCCTAATACCGTTGCTAATGCCTGTAAAGCTTGTGCTGAACTTGAAGTATGGATGATTAATGTTCATGCTTCGGGTGGTTTGAAAATGATGCAGGCTGCAAAAAAAGCTATTGAACCTTATGGAGCGAGCCGACCCTTGTTAATCGCTGTAACTTTGCTAACCAGTATGGGTGCAAATGAATTGCCAGCGATTGGATTCAATGCTTCGCTTGATGAACAGGTAAATCGATTAGCTAAATTAGCTCATGAAGCTGAACTAGATGGAGTAGTTTGTTCTGCCTATGAAGTGCCTATGATTAAAAATTCTTGTGGCCAGTCCTTTCTTACAATTACTCCTGGGATTAGGCTTCCTGGCGATAAAGCTAATGATCAAACACGTATAATGTCTCCTGTTCAAGCACTTGAATTAGGAAGTGACTTTTTGGTAGTAGGTCGTTCTATCACATCTGCGCCTGAACCTGCAGAGGTTGTACAGGGTTTATTATCGACATTTAATTAAACAATCTTATCTTTTAATACTAAGCCAATACTTATTTTTACAGGGAAAAGATCTCAGATATGCCAGAAGAACTAAATCGATATTATCTGCAGACTATGGGGATTGAAAGCTTTATATCTCGGAAGAAGAATCCCGTTTCTGAAAATCATCTCGTGGCACTTGAAGGTGAAGTTGCTGCCTGTACTCGCTGTCCATTACACAAGACGCGTACGCAAACTGTTTTTTCTCGCGGAAATTCAAAAGCTAGATTAATGATTATTGGTGAAGCACCTGGATTTTATGAGGATATGCAAGGCTTGCCCTTTGTTGGAAAGGCTGGCAGTTTACTCAATCAAATGCTGCAAAGTATCGAGATGAGTGAAGACAATGTTTATATCGCCAATGTTTTAAAATGCAGACCGCCAAATAATCGAGATCCCGCGATTGATGAAATTGAGCAATGTAGCTCCTATCTTACGCAGCAGATTGATTACATCGCCCCCAGTTTGATCCTTGCTTTAGGACGTTTTGCGGGCCAGTTTTTACTTAAAAAAACACTCCCACTTAATGAATTACGTAAAACGGTTCATCGTTATAAAAATACTCCTTTTTTAGTCAGTTATCACCCGGCTTATTTATTGCGTAATCCAATAGATAAGAAAAAGGCTTTTATTGATTTAATGGCTGTAAAAAAAATGTTATCAGAAGACTAGCTTAAGGCTATTTCTAAGCTTATTTTTGTCCAGCTCGTAAAATACAGGGAAGAGTTATTAGAAAAATGATGAGGAATTACGGTCTAACCTTGATTGAGTTATTAGCTGGATTAGTGATAATCAGTATTATGTTCGCCTTTTGCTTACCTTTAGGTTTCTCGCTTTATGGAAAAAATCAACTGAAAGTGCTCGAAAACGAGATAAGTATTGCTATTCGTTTCGCACGAAATATGGCTTTAATGAAGCATATACCTCTTGTTTTAAGCCCTTTACCGAAAACAAACAATTGGTCTGATGGAATGATATTATTCGTTGATAACAAAAATCATCAATATACTGAGACGGATCAATTAATTCATCAATGGAATTGGCAGAAGCTGAAAGTACAGGTTAACTGGCAAGGATTTCGTTCGCATAATTATCTAATATTCTCCTCAACATTAAACCATTCTGCGAATAATGGACATTTTACTCTACGAAATAAGGAGGGAGAAACTGTCAAATTAGTTATTAACCGCTTGGGACGTGTAACAGGCCTGCAATTACTGGAAAAGTAGGGGAGGCTGTATAGGAGGAAGGTCAAGATTTAGAGTGACCTTGTGTCATCTCACTATGTCAAATTAGTGCTTTCAAGGTGCAAGTGATATAATTACGCCGCTAAACTCATGTTTTATATTTTACTTATGCTTATTAAAACCACTCAGTTATTGCAAGGCGACAGTCATCCACCGAATGAATTAATAACTTGGCTTTGTCATCAAAATTCTCTCACCGAAAAACTTAGAACGCAAACTGGTCATGCGGAGCTTGAAGTGCTTGAACAACATTGGACTTTGCCAAGTTGGTGGGATAAATTCGCTTTGGGATTGCCGACAGAAGCAGTTCTGCACAGAAATATAGTAATGTTTTCGAAGCAAATACCCTGTTGGTTTGCTCGTACTATTGTGCCAGAACGTACATACTATGAAAATAGCCAATTTTTTGATCGGTTAACACAGGAATCTTTAGGAGTTATCATTTTTAATGAGCCTAAGATCGAACGAACACAATTGCTTAACTACCCAATTAATAAAAATTGTATAGAATATCATTGGATTCCGCCGTTAATAATGAATAAAAACGAGCAAGTTTGGATAAGATTGTCTGTTTTTACTATTGCAGAAATAACACGCTTTTATCTCGTAGAAATTTTGCTTCCAGGGCTTATGAGAGTATTAAAGTGAATTGGATTAATTATTTAAAATTAATGCGGCTACATAAACCAGTAGGTATCTTGCTGTTATGGTGGCCAATTGCCTGGTCTTTATGGATTGCTTACCAAGGTAATCCGCCATTTTCAATTGTTTTTTTGTTTTCTTTAGGCACCGTTTTGATGCGTTCGGCTGGATGTGTTGTAAATGACATTGCTGATCGTCATATCGATGCACATGTAAAACGAACTAAAAATCGCCCTTTAGCTGCAGGTCAAATAGGACTTGTTCAAGCCTTGAGCTTGCTTATTTTTCTTTTATTAGGTTCATTTATAATCTTAATTCAGCTACCAAAAGTCTGCTTTTATTATGCCTTATTAGCTGTTGTTATTACGATTTTATATCCTTTTTGCAAACGGTTTGTTGAGGGGCCACAATTTGTGTTGGGAGTTGCTTTTTCTTTAGGTATTCCTATGGTTTTTGCTTCTGCAAATAAAATGTATAACCCCACGATTATTTATTTATTAATTATTAATTTTCTATGGATAGTTGCCTATGATACGCAATATGCCATGGTCGATCGGGACGATGATTTGCAGATAGGAGTGAAATCTACAGCAATCTTGTTTGCAAGTTACGACAGGCTTATTATTGGTTCTTTTCAGCTATTTTCCCATTTACTTTGGTTGGTGCTTGCTTGGGAATTACATTTTTCTTTAAGCTTTTTTGTTGGCTGGGTTATCGCAGCTGGTATATTATTTTATCAACAAAGACTGATTGCGAAGCGGGAACGAGAAGCTTGTTTTCGCGCTTTTTTGACGAATGCTTGGTATGGTTTGCTGATGTGGTTGGCGGTTGTATCGTAGAACGTGCCTTGGCCAACATTAAATTATGCTTTAGCTCACAAGCTCATCAAGTAAACTGCTAGCTCCAATGCGGATGAAAGATTTATGGGGGTCGCGTCCTAACATTTGTTTGGCTAAAGCGAGATAAGTAAAGGCCTGTTCTGGTTTTTTTATTCCCCCAGACACTTTCAAGCCACAGTTTGCTTTAGAGTCGATAATCGCTTTAAGAATAGAAAAAGCTGCGGAAGGAGTAGCGCCTTGAGCAATTTTACCTGTTGAGGTTTTTAAAAAATCACAACCTGTCTCAATGACTGCTTTACTTAGCTGATAGATGAACTCTAAAGAAGGTAAAGCTCCTGTTTCTAAAATCACCTTAAAAGTCACCTTGGCTTGTTGGCAAAGTTGATAAGCCTGTTGACATTGTAATAAAGCTGTTTTTTCTTCGCCTTCCAAATAAATTTGATGAGGAAAAACATAATCAATTTCATTAATTCGATTAGTCGACAAAATTTCATCGATAGAAGTTAGGACTTGTATAGTTGATTGATCACCCTCAGGGAAATTTATGACCGTAGCAAGTTTAATGTCCGGTGAAGAAATCATTTTTTTGATGTGCTGAGGAAAAACACAAATTGCGGCTACTTGATAACGGTGAGCTTTGTGGTTAAGGGTTGATAAAGCATTGTCACTAGCTACTTCATCAAGTAAGGTCAGATCAATGAGGGAGATAACTTCTTTATTAGTGGGTCTAAAGAACTCTAATGTGGTTTTGAGTTCATCATAAGCCATCAAATAATTTTCTTCTAAACTAATCAATTGAACAATCCTCATTCAGTATCAATTACTGTCGGTCACTCATTTTTAAATTGATGCAATCCTAACAATGCTTAGCTAGAATAGCTAGGCCTACATTTTTTTTTCAACCACTAATAAATATGAGTGACGCAGTAGCCATTTTAAAAGAATTGCCTAGATACAATCTGCAATAAATTTTTTCACAATCTTGCTTAATTTCTCAGCAGCGGTTGCAGCCATTTGCACAACGGCTTCATGACTATGACTGGTTGCTGTTAGACCAGTCGCATAATTGGTAATTATTGCAATCACGGCGACTTTCATACCGCAATGATTAGCAACTAAAACCTCGGGTACAGTTGACATGCCAACAGCATCAGCACCTAAAATACGAAAAGCTCGAATCTCAGCCGCTGTTTCATAGTTAGGCCCTAGCACTGCTACATAGACGCCCTGATGGAGAGTCGTTTTTTCCTTGTCAGCAATATGTAATAATTGTTCTCGCATCTGCTGATCATAAGCGTTATCTAATGGGACAAACCGTGGACCAAATTCATCATCATTAGGGCCTACTAAAGGATTGCCTGGTTGAAAATTAATGTGATCGGTTATGAGCATTAATTCACCTGGTCCTACATCTTCTCGCAAAGAACCAGAGGCATTGGTTGCAAAAAAGTATTCACATCCTAGTAAACGCAAGCAGCGCACATAGGTTCTTAGAGTTTCAAAACTAGCCCCTTCATAGCTATGGGCCCGGCCTTGTAAACAGACAATTCCTTTTCCATGTAAATAGCCTAAAACTAATTTACCACTATGCCCAAACACCGTAGGTTTGGGAAAACCAGGTAGCTCATCGTAGTTAATGCTTATTGAATCTTCAAGTTGATCTGCAAAACTTCCTAATCCTGAGCCAAGCACTATCCCTAGAGTCGGTTTAAAATTTGGTAATAAGTGTTTAATTTTTTCCGCTGCCAAGTGGGCAGCATTTTTAGTTATATTGCTCATTTCTATTCCAAGTTAAGGCTTCAATTTAAAGGCGAGAGGTAATAATTCATCAATAGTGAGCGATCTTATTAAACTTTGATGATTACAGAGATGAATCATAGTCTCTGAGGTCGAGAATTCAGCGATTCTCTGACGGCAGGCTCCGCAAGGCGTGCATAAACTGTTTGCGCCGTTTAATACGACTAAGCTTTTTATTTTTTGCTTACCTGCAGTAATCATTTGGCAAATTGCTGAGGACTCAGCACAAATAGTTAAACCATAGGAGGCATTTTCAACGTTGACACCCGTTTGGAAGCTATCATCATCACAGCAGATACAAGCAGCAACCTGGTAGTTAGAGTAGGGGGCATATGCACTAGGTAATACTGCTTTGGCTTTGTTTATCATTGCTCCGATTAAGTCGACCATTTATCACTCCAAATTGGATGCAAACTATACTAATTATCAACAGGGGTTACAAGCCATTGGTTACTATTGGTATAGACTAGTTTTGAACATATTGTTGAAAGTGTAAGTTGGGCTAAGGACCAGCCTACACATGATAACAAGTCTTTGAACATAACCTGGTTATTTTCATTACTTAGTAGACCATTGCCGCGTCCTGATCTGATATAAAATCTGGTGCCTGTGTGATTTCAGAAGCACAGGTAAATTGTCCCGGATAGTTTCTACTGCCAAAAGATGGGAGCTGAGCAGTTCGATCTTTTCGGGCATTTTTCTCCATTTCTTTTCTTATTTCCCGCTCTTCCTTCGCTTTTACCTGTTTTACAAGCACGCTGTATTTCTCTTTTAGTTTACTTGCTTGTTCTGCAAAAACTTTAGCTTGTTCAATCTCTTCTCCTCCTTTCACCGGTGTAGTGATAAGGGGGGGTATTATTGCTGGGGAAGTATAAGTGCTTTTCTGATCGCAAAGGCTAACCACTTGAGAGGCATTATTTTCGGTGCTAAAACCATAATTCCAAAATCTGATGAAAAATTTTAATAATGGATAATACCAACTTGTTAGATGTCCACTTAAAAATGACTCCACTTTGGCTTCATTATTGATTTTTTTGAGTAGATCATTTGCTGAGGATTGACCATCATTGAGGCTTAATAATTCACATCCGCGCAAGACTAAATTATATTTTTGTTGCTGGCCAAAATGATTGATTAAGTTAATTTCAGGACTAAAATTTTCTCTTGATTTTTCTGGAAATTTCTTTGTATAAAACTGTGCCATATGATTAAACATTTCTTCGCTTAAATAGCTTGGATTCTCGGTAATAAGCTCTTCAAGGGCAGTAAATATACAATTGCTGAGATCTCGTTGAGGAAACTTAGCCATAACCTGCGAAATGTTTTTTAAATAGTTTGGATTAGCTTTGATTCTTGGGTGAGCAATGTAGTCTTTTATTAATCGAACTAAAGGTTCATGGTTTCCTGTGTAGTTGATTAAATAAGCACTAATCAAAGGTAACTCTGTCATTGAACTATTCGCTTCCCAAGCCTGGTTACATAGTTCTTTCCAGTCAATAATCGCTTGATGTTTTTCTAATAGCTTAAAATCTTGATCATTTTGTTGATGTTGGGGATCAAACCAGCCCAAGACTGTGGAATAAATATCACTTACTGCTTCTTTAAGTTCTTTGGGTAAATACTCTTTTGCAGCAATTGCATTTAATAAAGAACGCTTTACAGTTTGGGTCGTAATGAAGGGATCAAATTGTTCATTATGATAAAACAGTGAAGTAAGACCAAAATTGGCGCAGCGAAACACTAATTCCGCAAGTATTTCTTTACCTATTTCTAAGTTTTCGTCTGCGTTGAGATGCTGGTGAAAATGTCGCTTGAGAAACGTACTCATTTGTTCAAGTTCAGCTTTAGACCAGGCAATTTTCGATGAAAAACGAAGTTCTTTACGGTGAAATAGTTGTTCCCTTTGCTTTGCAAAAATAAGTAATAGCAGACGATGTTGATCAGTTTGTGTCAAATTATTTTGCCTATTCAGGGCCTCAATCGCTGGAGTACAGTGATGCTTAAAGAAGAAAGAAGTCAGTGGTTCTGAAAGATCAGTGTCGATGCTTTGAATCGGGGTTAAGTGGGCCGTTTTGAGGAAAAATTTCCAAATTATAGAGGCAGAACCTTCGGAGCTAAGCAATGTTGTTAGAATTCGATTATAGAGGTCTTCGGTTAGTGTTTTTTCAGTGAATGTTCGGTCACTAAGATGTTCTAAAGCACTAATAAGTAAATCGGGTTGAGCCGAGTCTTTTGCATAAATGCCGAGTAATTGAAAGCCATCATTAAACCATGACTTATCGCTATGATTAGCAAGAAAATTAGCTAATATTAAACCAGTGTCGTGGCGTTTAAAGAATTCGAAAATGTATTTTTGCAGTGCTTGATTAACAAATAGCTCGCGGCGTAGCGCAGGATTAGAAAGAATAATTTCGAACAACTGCTCCGCATTCTCATATAATTCAATGTTAGCTAGAAGCGAAAATAAGGACTCAGGTGAGTGTTTACTGACCAATACTTGCAGGCTTGCTGCTTGAATAGGTTTAGAGCTTGTTGCCAACTGGTAAGCCACTTGTGTGGTAATCCATTCATGTTTGCTAGGATCTGCCTTTTCATAGACTTCTTCAAGCGAATTTTCCGAAAAAATATCGCTAACTAATAGTCCGAGTGCTACCGACGATTCCTCTAGTTTTTCTTGAGGAACTGTTGCAATCAACATGGCCGAAGTATATTTTTGAAATAAATTCTCTTGTTGAACCTGTCCCGTATTAGTTAAGGTCCCAATGACTCGTCGTTCTCGGTCATAAAAGGGCAGTCCCACTGTCATTTCCTTTTTTCCAAGTAAAGGACGAGGTGGGGTATCTAGAGACATCGCATAATTTGCTTCGTTGATAAAACCAATTTTTCGCTGTTCTTGATCGTAAAGGAAAGGTTGTTGCTGTTGTTTCCGAGTTAACTCAGATTGTTCAAAATTTTTGTGCGGCAAATAAGTTTTTAACCAGCTTACTATAGTGCTTCTTTCTTGTTCAAAATCTCCTTTGCCTTCCGAAGCAACTCTAACTACATAATCAGCAATTTTATAAAATACACCGTCCCGAGCACCAGCAAGACGATTATTATAATGAGTAAAAAGAACTTCGGAAGCAGCCTCTGCGACCTCCGGCCAGGTATTTTCAATCGCTCGGCAATTGTTTTCAAGTTGGTTAAGTAAGGCTCGAATGCAATCATCGGAACGAAATTGAAGCAATAATTCTAATTTTTTGAATAAATGTTTTTTTCTTGATTTGTCTACTAGAATTTCTTGTCTGAGTTTCTCCATATATTCTTTGCTTTCTTCGGGGAACTTTGCCTCACCCTTAAGAAATTGACTAAGGCGCTCATACTCATCTTGTTTTAAGATCATTGAATAATAGCGATATCGATCTAGAAGAAGTTGCAAAACTTTTGCTGGGTCGGCCGAGGAATATTTTAAAGCAGCAACAAATCGAGGATTAGTTAACAGTCTCTGAATCCAGATAGCATTTATAGTAAAGCTGGATAAGCTTTTCTTGTCCTCTTCTTTGAGAATATCTTTGGCGATTTCTATCAGCTTTGCGTCACCAAGCAACTCTACATCTTGTTGACCTAAATATTCTTTAATATGGCCTAATGATTCTGGGCTAGTCTCGGCATGAGCACATAAATTATTCAATAAGTCCCTACAAGCCTGACTATAGAAGGCGTCATCAGAGTTTAAGCCTAACAAAGAATTATTGATAATTAGTTTTAGTGTTTCTGGAGGCAGTTTATTGATTGTTTCAACGATGATTTTGGATTTGGCCTGCTTAAATATTAGATCGAGCTTTAAAATAAATAGACGATTCTCTAGTGTTCTATTCTTGGACTCGAGCTTGGGCGCATAGGTTGCAATGAGTGCAAGAATCGCTTGGGGATGAGGACTAACTGTTTGCTCCTCAAGCATAGCTTTGAAAGATTCTGCTTGGGCTTGAACCTCAGACATTTGTAATTTATCTTCTATTTCCGAAGTTCGAGGTCTGTAAACGCCTGTTTTTAGCAGCTTAAATGACATGGATTGAGACGTGTAAGAATCAACTGAGGTTAAAATGTGTTCAATCCAGTGAGATACATCGCTATGTCTTATCTTCGGATTAATTCTTAACAGTTCAACGGGTAGATTTTGTCGTTTGGCATGAAGAACATATTCCACAAGATTTTTGAAGTCATGGAGTTGTGCCAAATCACATAAGGCTATTGTGTCAGTTAATTGAGTCTCATCATTGCTGTACAGCGCAGTTATTAAATTATTTAATGTGGTTGGGGGATTAATGAGAGCAATTTGTAAATCAAGTAGAACGGGCAATGCCCCATTTTTTAGGTAAAGAATGTGCTCAATTTGTTTGTCCACTTCAATCCATTCGGCAGGGTTTGTTGTTTGGATTAACCGAGCCATATTGTGATATAAGGCATCGCTTGAAATACGATAACCGCAGCTTAAAGTCCATTGGAATAACGCTGGCAGAAGCTGGTTACGCTGAGGATTTCGCCAAATTCCGCGCAATATCTGCTGATTTAATTGATTTAAAAGTAAATTTGTTTTTTCAGGATTGGAGTCTAGCTCTTTTTTTATAGTGGCTTGATTCTGATTTACAGTTTGTTGATGTTGATCCATGCGCTTACATAAAGCAGTCACCTTTAAGTTAAGTGCTGTGATTGCCTCAGAGGAAGCAAATTGTTGGAGTTCACTTCTTAATTGTCTGTCATCCGATTCGAAAAAGGAGCTGTCTTTCAACTGATTTTGCAATGTCTGTAATGTAGAGCTTAAATGGAGAAAATGAGTTTCTATTAACTCCCAGGCTAAATCAGTTTGATCAAGATGAATAAAAAATAAACTATCAGAAGTTTGTTGGAGTCCCTCAGTTAGCTCAGTTAGGGATTTTTTAATTGCTGCATGCCGGTCTTCCACAAGCAAGTTTGCTAAGTCTAAAGTTTGCTGATGAAGCTTATCGACTTGTTCAATTTCTGTAGCTAAGTCAAGACGGCCACGTTTGTTTTCTAGGCGATGAATCCAAGTGTTTAATTCATCGTTTCGGGGTTCTAATTTCGCAGCCGCTGATAAAGAGTCAGCAACAAGTCTGGGACTGAGATTGTTCCTGATGCTTTGAATAATTTCTATCACATTTGCAGATGGGGATGCCGCAAGGATTTCGTTCAAAGCCTGATGATTTTCAGGACGCATCCATATTTCAGGGCTACATGCATAGTCTCTAACTAGCTCGGATAAAAGACTACCTGGTATGAGAGTTATATTTTTAAGCGAATTAATTAATGACTGTTTTAAATGTAAATGGATGGGTTTGGTTTTTTCACTGAGTTGATTAATAAGTAATTTAAGACGAGGTTGAGTCGCCAAATTTAAAACGAGTTGTAAGCGGGCATTTGCTTCGGGTGAGGAAGAGGATGCTTTATAAGTTCTGTGAAACTCCTTTTCAAATTGACTAAATAATACTTTTAAATAGTCTTCATCAATTGGATTAGTTTGTAGTATCTGTTCAATTGTTAGTACAGTGAGTATCAGACAGATACGTTGACTTGCGAAACTAATTAAAGATTTACGGCAGAGTTTTGCAAATTCTTGGAGTGTTTCTGCAGGAAAATGGGATAAATCGGAGTTTTGTAAATGAATATTTGCAATACTCTCTAATACATTAGAATGATAAGGAATTAATTGTTTAATGAGTTGATGATTTTTAAAATGATCGCTGCCTTGCTGGCTTTTATAAATTGCAGGTTGTACTAAAGCGCGGGAAAGGACTAATCCTAGCTCGGTTTTTTCTTCTTGATTTAGGGTTAGAGACGAAAGCAAATTAATACGTTCTTGAGTCGGAAGAGAAAAAAGTAAAATGATTAAATGAAGTTGCAATGCCTTGTGTTGGATTGGGCTGCAATTTTGGAGTTTTTGTAAGTGATTTTTAATGTAAGTCTTAATTGCATTTTCTAAGGTCAGATCGGCTTGAGTGTCCTCTGATTGTTTTTTTTGAATTAAAAATAGACGCGCAATATCTGTAAGAAAATGGATGTAGCAATCATTTTCTTGGCTACAGTATTCCATTATAGAAATAGGTCTTCTTTGCTCTAAAACCTGCTCCAGTTCTTCGTAATTATTTATAGGAAGCTTTGCATTATTCAGTGTATTTGCAAAGGCAGTAAGGATTGATTGATTTATATGAAGCGTAAATGATTTTAGCGTCTGCAGTTGATTATTTGCTAAGGCTTCATCAACTGCCGTGTGTCCTTGGTCATCTTTCAGATAAGCAGAGAGCTTATGTCGAAGAAAAATTTCTACTAGAGTAGTATGACCTGAGGATGCAGCAAAATGTAAAACGGTTCTATTACCTCCCCATAAACGAGTGAGTATATCGGGATTTGCTTTAATTCGGCTTTCTATGTCTTCGGTTAAAATAGTGCTTGGAGGACTTTGAGCAAGTTCCAAAAGAGGTAAAGCATCGAAAATTGTAATCATTTCTTTATGGTTTTTTTTCTTAGCTAGCTCACTCATGGTTTTTGTTCCTGAGTAATCTAGATGATCTTTTTGAGTTCCTGGTTGCTCAAGATAACAGGCAACGGCTTGAACTCGTCGTTCGTTTACTGCGGTCTGCATGATGGACAGAGGATGGGAATACGATACCTCAGTAAATAGGGAGCGTAGATTTTCGTCGCTGTGATAGGTTCGTATTATAAATGTATCGATTCCCGAATTATCGGTGCGGGCGAAGGCAGATTCGATCGGTGTTTTATCTTGGTCATTGCGTTGCGAGAGTAATTTTTTTGCATCCTCTTCGTTGATTACCATTAAAGCTTCCAATAAGGCTGAAATAACGGTCTCGGATTGAGAGTTAAAGATAATATGAAATAAATTACTCCGGTTATTTCGGTTAAAAACATATTGAGTTGAACCATAGAGTAATTTGAGCAGATCTTCCTGAGCGTAGTTATCAAGTAATTTAAGTAAAGCTAAAGCTAACTCTTGTGAGGGAGCTGGTTGCTTTTTAAAAAGCTCGATAAATCCATCAGGTAGAAGTAAAGAAAGTAGCTTTTTAGCATCTATCTTGGACAAGGCTTCAACGATATGAATGGATGATTGGCTATCACTAGTATTAATCAACTCAAGAAAATAATTAATATTAGGAGGATTGCAGAATAGTAATTTGATTATCTCATCTTCGCGTAATCTTTTAATTTTTGCGGCAATTTTAAGTCTAGCTTGCTGAGGAGCATGGTTCATCACAGTGGTGAGTAAGGGTTTGTCGAATTTACTGTCTGTTGCTGCAGAAAATAAATTAACGAAGTTTGTTGAACTTTTCATTGCTACTAATGAGTCAGCAAGCTTTTCACAAACTATAGTCGGTGCATTTCGAAGAACTATATTTATAATATGTTTTTGCTCCAGATCTTTTTCTGGAATAGTAGGGCGATCATTGGCCACTTGTTTGGTAAATAATTCAGCGGATTTATTGGCATGTTCCACAAAATGTTCAAGAAGCAGGGCTTGGATTTGTTCATTAGGTAATTCTTGGATTTTTAACTTGACTCCATCGCTCATCTTACCCATTTTTTATCCTTTTAAAATTACAAACAAAGGCCGCAAGTAGCTAGCAGCTAGAAGGTTGTTAATATGGCTTATTTTAATTTCTATAAAAGTTTCCCAAACCGGGCTTATTTTAACCATTTACTTGGGAACGGCAAGTTAATAATTTAATTTCTAATAATTAAATGTATTAGGCTGCGTAGTATCATCAACGAACTGAGTCAACGTAGAAGTCGATTTAGAAATAGATAAATTGCGTGTCAAAATGGGAGGATAACTCATTACATTTTGAACGAGGGCAGGCTCAGTGAGCTCTGGCTTTGCTAAGCGTCTTGGAGCTAATTCATTGGTCAGCAGGGTATTATAACTTCCATTTTTCTTGTCTATATTATGCTCAAAAAAAGTGTATTCCGCCCAATATCTGAAGGTTGCGGCGCCTATGAGAATTGCAAATACTGAGGACAGCACTACTGTTATCGCCATTGCGGCAGGGAAAAAAGCGATGACAGTTGTTGCTATTGCAGTGATGAAAGCCATGGTTGTAATAAGCGAGGCATAGGTAACATAAATACTTTGTCGTTCACTTGAGTAATCTACATCATAAGGTAGGGGATTTTGTTGTTTATGGTATTCACTAATTAGCCAAACACAATTGCTCAATACAAAAAACCAACTCGCTGGTAAGGCAAGAATAGGGAAGATAAAAGCTAAAACACTGATTATTATTGCTATGCCGCCTAAAATAGCTGCTATCTGATGTTGGTTCTTAATTTGGGCAAATCCATACCATTCGCTTTGGTGTCGGGGATGATCAGGGTAAAGTTGGCAAGCGGTTAGCCAAAGACCATAAGCAACTAGGTATAATAATAAGGAGGTAATTTTTGCGAAGGCAGCAATGAAAAAAGGTGCATAACGAAGCTGTGAGATAGCGAAACCGAAAAAGAAAAAGGTACTACTTGCATTCTCAAGTCTTTTTGCGTGTTGAAGCACTAATTAATTACCAGAATTATCAAATGTTGATAATAATAATGAGATTTGAAGAGTGAATTCAAGTAATTTTTTGTGAATATTTCCACTGGAATCAAGGGTTCTTTTAGGAAATTATTTTATAGGAGCAAATTGCCCAAATTGTAAATTGACTAGGATTGGCAAACTAATCCTTACTAATAGCCCGCCATTTTTACGATTAAATGCTTGAATATCACCATGATGTAATTTGATCGCTTGTAAGGCTATCGATAAGCCAAGGCCATAACCACCAGTTTTCTTTTCTCTTGAGCTATCCACGCGATAAAAAGGGTTAAAAATTTTAGTCAATTGATCTTCTGGGACGCCAGGGCCGTTGTCTTCGATATCAATGTAAATCTCTGTGTTTAATTCAGGAGAATGCAAGGTGACACTAATCTTAGGATCAGCTGCCGAATAACATAGGGCATTACGAATAATGTTTTCAATGGCACGATGAATGAGACGCTCATCAAGAAATAATTCGCAATTCTGAGTTTGCTGAAAACTGACAACAGGTTTTTCTTTACTCACTTCAAAATTGGCATCCACGATGATCCGATTAAGTAAATCGGGTAAGTTAACTGCTGTTTTATTTAGATGAGTTGTTAATTTCTCAAGTCGTGCGAATTCAAGAATTTCACCAATCAGCGTGTTTAAACGTAAGCATTCGATTTCCATGCGGTTGAATTCAGTTTCTGCGATAAGATTTGCTTTGTTTCGACCTAATTCGATAGCGATTTGCAGTCGTGCTAACGGGGAACGTAATTCATGAGAAATATCTTGTAATAGCCGTTCTTTTGAATTAATGATGGTTTCAAGTTGTTCCGCCATACGATCAAATTCGCCACTTAATTCGGCAATTTCATCGCGCCGATGTCCTTTAAAATGACCAACACGAGTACTTAATTTCCCAGTGGCTATTGATTTGGCCGCCAATCTTAATGAGCGTAAGGGTTGGGTGAGATAAATTGACAAAAAATAGCAGATAAGACCGCTGATAATGATGGCGATAAGGATGCGTAAGGTGAGTCCTGCCCAAGGAATTTCAACAAAATGGGCGAGTGGTTTTTCACTTACGGCTACAAGTCGATAAGCAGTGCCTGAGGTTGAAAGAATTTCATGGCTTACAATAATATCGCCAAATTTTAGTAAGCCCACATCTAATTCATCGAGATTCGCAGCAATCTGTTTAACCACATCGACTGGGGCGGGTGAACCGATGATTTCGCCAGTACTGGTCAGCAAATACAAATCCATTTGCCGTGAGTTACCAATCTGAGTAAGCCATTTACTCAACGCTTCATGTCGACCTGACTCAAAGGTTGCAACTGCAGCATTGGCATAACTGTCCATGAAGACGCGTTCGCGTGCAGGAATAGAAGATTTTTGTGCGATTTCACTGGTAACCCAAGCTGTCGTGATGATAATCAAGATAGTTGCTAGCCAAAAGGAAAGAAAAATTTTCCAATACAAACTACGCATTAAACATATACCCAAATCCACGTACAGTTTTAACGATTGGTTCACCTTCCTGATTATCACCAAGCTTATTTCTTAAGTTTGAAATATGCACATCAATACTGCGGTCATAGGCAGTATATTTTCTACCTAGTGCATATTCAGTTAACTCTTCTTTTGAAAATGCTTGTCCTGGCGATTTAATTAGCATCTCGAGAATATTAAACTCAGCATTAGTCAATTCTAAAACTTCTCCTTCTTGCGTTGCTACACGCTTAGAGCAATCGACTATAATGCCTTGATGTTCAATAATTGGCCGTTGAGTAGGAATCTTCTGAGTGCGTCTCAGGATGGCACGCAGTCTTGCTGTTAATTCACGAGGATTGCAGGGCTTGGGTAAATAGTCATCAGCACCAATTTCTAGACCAACGATTCGGTCAATATCATCTCCACGCGCTGTGAGCATGAGAACCGGTGTTTCCAGGTGCTCGCGAATCGCTTTTAATACTTCAAAGCCATTTAATTTAGGAAGCATAACGTCAAGAATAATCGCGTCAAAGCTATGATTGAGCGCTTTTTTAATCGCAGATTCGCCATCATGAACGCAGATAACCTCAAAACCTTCGGGCTCGAGGTATTGAGTTAAGAGATCAGTTAGTTCGGTATCATCATCTACAATCTAGATACTGTTGTTCATTAATTCGTTGTCCTCAATATTATTATTTAGCTGCTTAAGAGCGTTTATCGTAGCATGCTAAAAGTTTAATCCGCCTCGCATCAGCGTTAATTACTTTAAATTCGAATCGATCGATTGTAATCACTTCGCCGCGTTTAGGTAAATATCCAAAGTTAGTCATCACAATACCACCAATTGTGTCATAGTTTTCATCGCTAAAATGAGCGTGCAGCTGTTCATTGAACTCTTCGATAGGTGTATGAGCTTTTACAATATAATAATGATCACTATGGGCTTTGATATAAGCTTCTTCATCAATATCAAATTCATCTTCAATATCGCCAATGATCTGCTCAATAATATCTTCAATGGTCACGAAACCGCTTACAGCACCGTATTCATCCACAACGATAGCCATGTGATTACGATTATTGCGGAATTCACTTAATAACAAATCCAAACGCTTACTTTCAGGGACAAAAGTAGTGAGTCGAATAATATCCTGTAAATCAAAGTCGGAATTTTGTTCAGCCTGAAAACGCAAGAGGTCTTTTGCATGTAAAATGCCAATTACTTCATCTCGGTGAGTACCCGTCACAGGAAATCGAGAGTGGCCTGAGCTTGTGACAATTTCAATGACTTCTTTGAGTTCAGCGTCTTGTGAGATGCAAGTCATTTGCTTCTTAGGTAGCATGATATCCCTCACTCGCATTTGAGTGAATTGAATAACCCCTTCAATCATCCCTAAAGTCTCTGAGTCGATTAAAGATCGAATATGTGCATCCCGTAAAAGACCAATTAATTCCTCTTTATTTTGTGGTTCAACTTGCAATAATTGCCTTAAGCGTGTGAACAACGAACCCTGTTCTTCCTCTTTACTCAACGTTATCACCCTCTGTTTGGTATGGATTAGCAAAACCAAGTTTGGAAAGTAATTTTACTTCTAGTGCTTGCATGATTCCAGCATCACTATCCTTAATATGATCATAGCCTAATAAGTGTAAGACACCATGAATAACGATATGTGCCCAGTGCTCCTGCAAGGACTTCCCACTTTCCTGACTTTCCTGCTGAAGAACGAGTGGACAAATAATGACATCGCCAAGCAGGGGGTAATCGAGTTCTATGTTATCAGGAAGCTCGCTTGGAAACGCAAGAACATTCGTGGGTTTATTTTGATGTCTATAAGTATGATTCAAATCAGTTATTTCTGTAGGATCGACCAAGCGCAAAGTTAATTCTGCGGAGTCCATATGTTCAAGGAGCGCTAATTCAGCCCAAGTTCGCAACGATTCGTCACTGACGGGAATGGGTTCATCACAAGCATGCTGTAAATCAATATGATAACTCATTATTTTATCCCCTTTTTCACATCTGCGTCATCGTAGCAATCAACTATTTTAGACACTAAGGGGTGTCTCACCACTTCGCGACTCGTAAAATGATGAATACTAATTTCATCAATGTTGGTCAGTAGTTTAACCGCATGCGCTAAACCAGAATCGATCCCTTTAGGTAAATCAACCTGAGTCATGTCGCCGGTAATGACCGCTTTTGAGCCGAATCCCATACGAGTTAAAAACATTTTCATTTGTAAAATAGTGGTGTTTTGTGCTTCATCGAGAATAATAAAAGCTTCATTTAATGTTCTACCACGCATAAATGCAAGGGGTAGTACTTCAATTACATCGGTTTGTATTAATTTTTGTGTTTCTTTAAAACCAATCATTTCGTATAAAGCATCATAAATTGGGCGCAAATAAGGAAGAACTTTTTCAACCAAGTCGCCGGGTAAAAAACCTAATTTTTCACCTGCTTCAACTGCGGGGCGAACAAAGACAAGTCGATGAACTTCACCTTTTTCAAAACTTTCTATTGCTTTAGAGACTGCAAGATAGGTTTTACCAGTACCTGCAGGTCCTACGGCAAAAACAATATCATGTTTATTAATGCTAGTTAAATACTCAGCTTGTTTATTATTGCGGGGTAAAATACTTTTTCGGGATAATTTAATGGTTGACATAGTAATTTGAGAATCCTTATCTAATTCAATCAATAAAGCGTTGATTAATTCAACCGATATAGGCCTATCAACAAAGTGACAGAGGTGTTTAATCACTTGCTTTACTTGCTTGAGGGAATGATTATTATGGCCAAATAAAATGACTTCATCATGATTTATTTTGATGGTTACATTAAAATGATTTTCCAATAGTTTGATATTTTCATGAAGAACACCACACAAATTTGCTAATTCGTGCGAATTCAAGTAGGGAAAACTAAGTGTTTCGTTACGCAGTGTACTACTCAATGGGCTATAAAAAATAAAGGTCTATATTAGTGAAGAATAGTTCATAAAACAGTCTTTTAGCAAGTACTGAACTCATAAGTATGTCGGATTAACGAAAAGAGATTGAATAATCCGCGGCATTATCTGCTATCTTATCCGTATCATAGGAAGATTCACCGCTAAGAATAGCTTGTACGATAGGTCCTAATATGACTTGAATATTTTCTTTTCGGCAGGGTTTTTCAATTTCCGGAAGACGGCTTCCCTCATACACATCATCAAAACGCGAGAGCATATCGGGATCATTAGTCCATAAAACAACTTTTGCTCTAATGCCATTTTTTTTTAAATCGGCGGCGACTTCGGGGCCATCTACTGGAATTTGTTGGAGAGTGTGAGGAAGAGATCGTAATTTACCATCGAGAATGACTAGATCGTATACACTTGTTGGTGCTAAGAGAAAATTAGTAGCTTCAATCCCATGGGTAAACGTAAGGACTTCACAGGGAAATAATTCCTTTAAAAATCGTTTCATTCTATTTTGGTTGGTAATATTATCCTCGACCAAAACTATACGAAGTTTCTTATCCATGAATTACTCGGAAAAAAATAGGACAACTTATATTCAAAGTATAGCAACGAAAAATTCAAAATGTGACGATTTACCTTCTAGTTTGAGCCTTGGGTCCATAATTGGCCGATTGAATCTAGAGCTCCGTGAAAGCGATTGTCTAGTCTTAGAAGTTATGAAAACCGCAATTATTCTCTAAGGGTTATTTTAAGAGAGAGGATTTGATATACTTATAAATGCCCTTTTATCTTTAACTTCGAATCCACCCCTATGATTGATTTACATTGTCACAGCAATTTTTCTGACGGAATGCTGACTCCGCAAGCCTTATTAGCAAAGGCCTTGGACGTTAATATTCAAATTTTGGCTTTGACCGATCACGATACGGTAGAAGGTGTTAAGGTTCTGCGAGAGGCTGCATCCGGTTATCCAATAAAAGTGATTAATGGAATCGAGTTAACTACTCGTTGGAAAAAATATGATATCCATATCCTAGGTTTAAATTTCGATATTGATAATGAACAGATTCAAACACTCATCAAGCGCCAGAGTGAAAGTCGTATCCTGCGAGCGCAACAAATTGCTGAAAAAATGAAGTGGTGTGGGGTTGATAATGCGTATGAAAAAGCTTGCGCACTTGCTGGGCATGAACGAATTGCTCGACCTCATTTTGCGCAAATTTTTGTGAATGAAGGTTTAACGAAGGATTTGCAAACAGCGTTTAAACGATTTTTATCGCGAGGAAAACCCGCTTTTGTACCCACACCTTGGATTTCGATCCCCGAGGCTGTTGAAGGAATAATCCAGGCGAATGGTTGTGCGGTAATTGCTCACCCTTTAAAATATTCTCTTACACGAACAAAATTGCAAGAATTAATTTGTGATTTTAAGGAGGCGGGCGGTGTAGGGGTGGAGGTTGTTTCAGGTGAAATGACCGCTACGCAGATGCAGGAAATGGCCGGGCTTTGCTTGCGGTATGAATTACTTGCTTCGACTGGCTCCGATTATCATGGGGATACATTATCGCGTATTTCTCTTGGAAGACAGCAACAACTACCGCTAAACTGTATACCAATATGGCATCAATGGATCAATTGATAGGGGACTTTTAATGAGCCAGTTTTTTGCAATTCATCCCGATAATCCACAGGCTCGATTGTTACGCCAAGCGGCGGCTATAGTCGAAGAAAAGGGATTAATCGTTTACCCGACCGACTCAGGGTATGCATTGGGTTGTAAACTAGGAAATAAACCAGCCCTCGAGCGGATTAGACGATTACGGCAATTAGATAAAAATCATAATATGACGCTAGTTTGTCGTGATTTGTCACAATTGGGAACCTATGCAAAAGTATCGAATGCAATTTTTCGCTTATTAAAAGCCTTTACCCCCGGATCTTATACTTTTATCTTGAATGCAACCCATGAAGTACCCCGATTAATGCTACACCCTAAACGAAAAACGCTTGGTTTGCGTGTGCCTGAACATAATATTACCCTCGCTTTACTGGAGTGTCTTGATGAGCCTTTGATGAGTACGACTCTCATTTTGCCCGGAGCAACTGCCCCATTGAGCGAGCCGGAGGCTATTAAAGATTTATTAGGAAATCAAATTGATTTAATCATCGATGGTGGGAATTGCAGTCATGAACCCACGACAGTGATTGATTTAACCGGAGAGTATCCCGTTATTCTACGTGAAGGAAAGGGGGATCCGGAACCATTTAGATAGCATATACCCATAATAGAAGGTTCTAGCAAATCTGGTTGCTAGATTGTCTTTATAAATAGAATGAAGGATTTTGATGTCAGCCTTATTTAGTGCTAATAAACGCGTTGTATCAGGAATGCGCGCGAGTGGTCGGTTACATTTGGGTCATTACCATGGTGTGCTTAAGAATTGGCTTAAATTACAGCACCAATACGATTGTTATTTTTTTGTTGCCGATTGGCATGGATTAACCACACGTTATGATGAGCCTGGTTTTATAGAAACTATTCTATGGGATATGGTTGTTGATTGGCTTGCCTGTGGCATAAATCCTAGTTTATCTAAGATTTTTATTCAGTCTTGGGTGCCAGAACATGCCGAATTACACCTTTTATTATCAATGATTACCCCCTTAGGCTGGCTTGAACGAGTTCCTAGTTTTAAAGATCAACAGGAAAAATTGCACGATAAAGATATATCGACTTATGGATTTTTAGGTTATCCACTCTTGCAAACTGCAGACGTGCTTTTATACAAGGCGGATTACGTTCCTGTTGGCGAAGATCAGGTAGCTCATATCGAACTCACACGCGAGATAGCTAGACGCTTTAATTTTATCTATGGGCGAGAACCTAATTTTGAAGCTTTGGCCTTAGAAGCCATTAAAAAAATGGGAAAGAAGAATGGCTCACTTTATACGGAATTGCGTAAAGAATTCCAGCAGGATGGTTGCCAAGAATCGCTTAGTACAGCGCAGGCTTTGCTAGTAAATCAGAATAATTTATCGATTGGTGATAAAGAGCGTTTGCTGGGTTATTTAGATGGTTCAGGAAAAATTATTCTGCCAGAGCCGCAGCCCATGCTTACAGAAACTTCTAAAATGCCAGGTACAGATGGGCAAAAAATGTCTAAGTCCTATAACAATACGATTAGTCTCCGTGAGGAGCCTGAGCAGGTTGAGAGAAAAATTCTAACCATGCCCACTGATCCTGCCCGAGTGAAGCGGACTGATCCTGGGGAACCGGAAAAATGCCCTGTTTGGCAATTACATAAAATTTATTCAGCGGATGATGTAAAAGACTGGGTACAGACAGGTTGTCGCACCGCAGGTATTGGTTGTATCGATTGTAAAAGACCGATTGTTGAATCGATTAATCGAGAATTAAGTCCCATCCAAAATACAATTAAAGAGTATGAAGCAGATCTGGGTTCGGTTAAGCGAATTGTTGCTGAGGGCTCTGAAGCAGCACGAGAAGAAGCAACTAAAAATATAAATACCGTGCGCGAAGTAATGGGTTTGGATTATTAATGAATGCGGAACTTTCGTTACCGACCGTTTCTGTGCTAGCGATTATTGATGGTAAACCGTTAACTGAAGTGCCGACTGATTTGTTTATTCCGCCAGATGCTCTAGAAGTTTTGTTGGATTCATTTTCTGGCCCTCTGGATTTGCTGCTTTATCTTATTCGGCGACAGAATATTGATATTTTAGATATTCCCATTGCGCTTATCACAAAGCAGTACATGCAATATATCCATATTATGGAAGAACATCGCTTGGAATTGGCCGCGGATTATCTGGTCATGGCAGCAATGCTTGCGGAAATTAAATCACGATTATTATTGCCTCCTAGCCCTAGCGAAGATGAAGAGCCAGAAGCCGATCCACGTTTGGAGTTGGTCAGGAAGTTGCAGGCCTATGAGCAATTTAAAAATGCGGCTCAGCAAATTGATGATTTGCCGCGTTGTGATCGAGACTTATTTCGCTTTTCAATTCCTTGTGAAAAGATAGAGCGGACTGTCATTCATCCTGAAGTCGACTTATCGTCATTAACGGCAACCATGCGAGAATTAATTAAACAACAAAGTCATTTGGTTAGTCATCAAATCAGTCGCGAACCCTTGTCAGTGAGGGAGCGCATGGCTCTGGTACTCGAACGACTAGCTCAGGAAAAAACAATGACCTTTACTCAATTATTTTCTCGAGCAGAAGGGCGAATGGGAATGGCTGTCTCCTTATTAGCGATCTTGGAACTAGCTAAGCAATCACTGCTCATAATTACCCAAGCAAATGCGTATGCAGTTATTCACTTACAGGTTTTAAATTATGAGTGAAACTGAACTTAAGCTTATAGTGGAAGCTTTGCTGATGAATTCAAGTCAGCCTTTGTCATTAGAACAATTACAAATGGTTTTCGAAGAATGGCAAAGACCGAGTCGTGAGCAATTGGTTAATGCGTTAAATCTCTTAGTAAAAGAGTATGAAACCCGAGCAATTGAGTTAAAATGCCTAGCCAGTGGTTATTGCCTACAGACTAAAACTGAATACAGTAGTTGGATTAGCCGTCTTTATGCCGAGAAACCAGCTAAATATTCCCGTGCACTTTTGGAAACTTTAGCGATTATTGCCTACCGCCAACCCGTAACTCGTGCTGATATTGAAGATATTCGTGGAGTGGCAGTTAGTAGCCCAATTTTGAAGACATTAATAGAGAGAGAGTGGATTAGAGTTGCAGGGCATCGTGATGTTCCTGGAAAACCTGCGGTTTATGTAACAACAAAAGTTTTCCTTGATTATTTTAATTTAACCAGTTTGAGTGATTTACCGGCTTTAGAGACCATCACAAATTCATTTACTGTGGTGGACGAACAAGCGATTGAAGAGTGTATAGAATAATGACTAGCGAACGATTACAAAAAATATTAAGTCAAGCAGGATTAGGTTCTAGAAGGGAGATGGAGCGCTGGATTGAGCAGGGATTAGTGCAAGTGAATGGAAAAGTTGCCCAAATAGGTGAGAGTGCTGGAGCAAATGACAAAATCTCTGTGCAAGGCCGCTTGATTGCTAATCCATTAAAAACACAAGCCAAAACGCGCATCTTGATTTATCACAAACCCATTGGCGAAATTTCCAGCCGCAATGATCCTAAACACAGTAAAACTGTTTTTGATAAGTTACCCCCTTTAAGGCAAGGACGCTGGGTACAAGTGGGGCGCTTAGATATTAATACCTCTGGACTACTCATTTTTACCAATGATGGTGAGCTTGCCAATCGATTGATGCATCCTAAATTTGGTTTAGAAAGAGAATACGCGGTTCGTGTGCATGGTCAAGTCAATCCTGAATCGATTAATGCAATGCTCAAGGGCGTAGAGTTAGAAGATGGTCGCGCGCAATTTAAACGCATTGATTTTAAAGGTGGAGAGGGTACTAATGTCTGGTATCATGTGACGCTTACTGAAGGGCGAAATCGTGAAGTTCGTCGTTTGTGGCAATCTCAAGGTGTTGAAGTAAGCCGTCTCATTCGTATTCGCTATGGCCAATTAACTATGCCGCGTTTTTTAACAAGAGGAAATTGGAAGGAATTATCAGTCGAGGAAGTAGAGCGCTTTCTAGCTTCACTGAATAAATGAATTGTAAGTTAGGCCTTAGACCAATATTTCACTTGATAACAATGAATAAACAAAGTTTCTAGGTAAAATTATCTTTCTCTTGAGCAAAGAATTGGGCCTCAGCCTGAGGCCCAATTCTTTATGCGAAATCCAATCCTCCCAAAACTAAGTTCAACTCTCTGAGCTTGCAATAATATGCCTAATAATTTGCTTTGTTGTTTTAATACTCTACTCTTTTAGGTAAGGGACTAATTTGGGGGAGAGCATGCGACTATTAATTCTCGCTGCTTGTCTATATGTCAATTCAGCGTTTGCAGACGTAATCATTGGCTTTACTGCGTATGATAATGGGGACTACACCACTGCCTATCCCCATTTAGTTCAAGCCGCTGGAGAAGGAAATAATGAGGCAATGTATCTATTGGGACGAATGTACCAATATGGTTATGGTGTCAACAAGGATGAAGTCAAAGCAGGTGAATGGTATCGAAAATCTGCTGAACAAAAAAATGCACTTGCCGAATTAAGTTTGGGTTACCTTTATGACAATGGGCAAGGGGTGACACGAGACTTTAAAGAAGCGTTTTCCTGGTATATGAAAGCCGCAGTTCAAGGAAACGCGATTGCACAACGCAATGTTGGGTTAATGTATGCAGTCGGAGATGGGGTAGAAGCAAGTGAAGCAAAGGCTTTCGAATGGTTTAAAAAATCAGCGGAGCAAGGTTATGCTCGTTCTCAAGTTAATCTCGCCTATCAATATATGATGGGTGCCGGTACACAAAAGAATGTTGATAATGCCTTATATTGGTATCAAAAAGCAGCAGAACAAGGGGACGCAAAAGGGCAGTATAGCCTAGGTCTTTTATATACCGGTAAATATGGCATTGCTCCTGATCAGAGTGCAGCTACTTATTGGTTTTCTAGTGCTGCGAATCAAGGTCACAAAAATGCTCAAGCTTATTTAGCCTATCAATATCTTAATGGATTGGGCGTGAAAGCTGATCCGGCGAAAGCGGCTTTTTGGTATCAAGCTGCTGCTGAGCAAGGCAATACGCACGCGCAGACCGAACTAGGCCAATTGTTATTGACGGGCACTGGTGTTGATAAGGATTATGAGCAAGCTGCTTTTTGGTTTGGAAAATCAGCGGAAAAAGGCAATCCGATCGCTCAGGGTAAATTGGGTTATTTGTATATGGCAGGCTTAGGAGTGTCTAAAAATTTACCACAAGCTTATGCCTGGTTAAAGTTGGCTGCGGCAAATAAAAATGAACAAGCTGTAAAAGAACTTCAGGAACTAGAGCCTACTTTGTCATCAGAAGACAGAGTAAAAGGGGATGTATTGTTTAAAGAGCTAAGCGCGAAACAACCAACTTCAGAACCGAATGAGGAAGAGGACGAATAGGTAAGTTTTTTTTCATAAGCAAGCATCTTTTTCTCACAAATTGAAGCCCCAAAATTTGAATTCCAAATTTCAATAATTATATTCCAAACATTCATTGTTCTTATATTAAATTGACTGATTATATATTATCCTAAAAAGCGATTTGATTTTTGGAGTAATTAATGATTATAGGCCCTTATTTTAGTTCCGAAAACTCCTGCTGGGTAAGGTATAGGCAAGATCAAAATAAGGAGCTTGTGGTAGAAACAGCAAGTGAACCTAATGGTAAGTGGGAGCTTTTGAATCACAGAGGTTTAAACGTCCATGTTACTTCCATACCATCTTTTAATCCTAAGCAGGGTGTGAAACGTGCTCGACCCGAAGCTACCGCTTCTCAAAAAGAACTATCCACGAAAGCACCACCGTCTAAACGTTTGCGACCAAGCGTCACATCGCAAACAGAGGTCGATGTTTTTTTTGATGAAATCAAAGCCTGTTTTGAGAACATTTATCTTTTAATGAGGTCGTCGCAATCTAAACAGCAACGTTTAGAATTTCAACGAAAGGTATTTGCTGCTTTTCAACTACTAACAGATCTCTCTAAAAATGAATCAAGCAAATTTTATAAGTTGACTGATTCCTTTCCTTCTCGACAACGAGCACAAAGAATTGCATTTTTTCTCTATAATAGTGGAAAACTAGCTTCCAATATAAAAAAATCGCCTCAATTACCCTCGGCCCTAATAGAATTCTTCTTAAGTTTAGTTTTAGCTTCACAACCCACTAACAAGGCTTTGACTAATAGTTTACAGGGCATAGGTGCTTTGGCTAAAGCGAATGCGATTGCAGGCAAGCTAAACAGCGAACACCTTGTATTTGCATTGAATAAACTCTTAACCTTAGATGGGCTTATCCCTCAGGCTATTAGCAACAGCTTCAATTGCCTTGGTTATTCAGCTCAAGCTAAGTGCTTAGAGGGTGGGATTGACCCTGTTCTTTTAAGTAATGCACTGAGAAGGCTCTTAACTTTCAACACTCTTCTTTTGCCTCAGCATATTGCCAACGCTCTCAATAGTTTAGGCTATTTAGCGCAAGCGAACTGTTTAGCTGATCCGATTGACTCAGCCCTACTAAGTCAGGCAATGACTAAGCTACTAACATTAGTCTATCTTGACTCTCAGGCTATTGCCAACAGTCTCAATGGCTTAGGCTATTTAGCCCAAGCGAATAGTCTAACAGCTGCTTTTGACTCAGCCCTATTAGGTGAGGCATTAACTAAGCTACTAACCTTAGACGATCTTAAGGCTCAAAACATTTCTAACAGTCTCAATGGCTTAGGCTATTTAGCTCAAGCAAAGTACTTAGATGGTGCGATTGACTCTGCCCTAATAAATGATCTACTTCGCAAGTTCATATCTTTAAACGATACTCATGCTCAACACATTGCCAACAGTCTTAATAGCTTAGGTTATTTAGCTCGAGCGAACTGTGTAGCAGGCCCGATTGACTCAGCCCTACTAAGTGAGACACTGACTAGGCTGCTAACTTTAGACGATCTGCGGGCTCAAGCCATTTCTAACAGTCTTAATGGCTTAGGCTATTTAGCTCAAGCGAACTGTTTAACAGCTGCCATTGACCCTGCGCTACTAAGTGAGGCACTAACTAAGCTGCTAACTTTAGACGATCTTCGGGCTCAAACCATTGCCAACAGTCTTAATGGCTTAGGCTATTTAGCGCAAGCAAACTGTCTAACAGCTGGTATTGAATCTGCGCTACTAAGTGAGGCACTGACCATGCTGCTAACTTTAGACGATCTTCAGGCTCAAAACATTGCTAACAGTCTCAATGACCTAGGCTATTTAGCTCAAGCGGAGTATCTAACAGATACGATTGACCCTGTTCTACTTAGTCATGCACTTAGCAAACTCTTAACCTTAGACGCTCTTCGTGCTCAACACATTGCCAACAGTCTCAATGGCTTAGGCTATTTAGCGCAAACGAACTGTTTAACAGCTGCTATTGACCCTGTGCTACTCAGTGAGACACTAACCAAGCTGCTAACCTTAGACGATCTTCAGGCTCAAAACATTGCTAACACTCTCAATGGTTTAGGTTATTTAGCCCAAGCGGAGTGTCTAGCAGATACGATTGACTCTGTCTTATTCAATGAGGCACTTAGCAAACTCTTAAACCTAGACGATCTTGATGCTCAGGCCATTTCCAACAGCCTCAATGGTTTAGGCAATTTAGCTAAAAAGCAGCGTCTAGCAGGCCCAATTGACTCTGGTCTACTCAGTGAGGCGCTTAGCAAACTCTTAAACTTAAGCAATCTTGATGCTCAGGCCATTTCCAACAGCCTAAATAGCATAGGCTATTTAGTTCGAGCGAACTGTCTGGCCGGCGTCATTGACTCTGCCATACTAAGTGAGGCACTTAGAAAAATCTTAACTTTAGATAATCTTGACCCTCAGGCCATTGGCATCAGCCTCAATAGCTTAGGCTATTTAGCTAAAGCGCAGCGTCTAGTAGACCCGATTGACTCTGCGCTACTAAGCGAGGCACTTAGTAGACTCTTAACTTTAGATGATCTTGACCCTCAGGCTATTTCCAACAGCCTCAATGGTTTAGGCTATTTAGCTCAAGAGCAATATCTGGCTGGCGTTATTGACCCTGTCATGCTAAGTAAGGCACTTAGCAAACTCTTAACCTTAGACAATCTTAAACCTCAGTCTATTGCCAACAGCCTCACTAGCCTAGGCAATTTGGCTAAAACGCAGCGTCTAGCAGGCCCGATTGACTCTGCGATACTATGTAAGACATTTAGCAAACTTTTAACCTTAGACAATCTTGAGCCTCAGGCTATTTCCAACAGCCTCAATGGCTTAGGCTATTTAGCCCAAGCGCAGTCTCTAACCGGCGCGATTGACTCTCGCATTTTGACTCAGACTCTCACCCACTTGTTAACTTTAAACGATTTGAGTGCACGAGACATTGCCAATAGCTTCTGCAGTCTTGGCCGACTGCAGGCTAGGGGCTTTTTAACAGCTCCTTTACCTTCCAAGCCCTTTAAACAATCAGCAACCAAGCTACTAACTTGTAAACTCATTCCGCTAGACCTAGTTCAAACGCTGGAGCATTGGACAACCTTTATTAGACCTGATGATAAGGAGGGCTTTGAGCTTTTTATACGCCTAGCTGACAAAGCTCTTCATTCTGCCTATTTACATCCCACTTTGGCACTTCGCTTGCTCCCCTCGCTGGTTGCTTATAAAAATTCTATTAATGATGAACGCTTAGACGCTTTGTATCATGAGCTCTTATCCTTCATTACTATTCCCTTCAAACGTTTTCCTGCTTCGGCCCAAGTTTCATTAAATCATTGTTTAACTGCGCTGAAAGCGCAGCCAAGCTGGCATTACAGCTTATCAAAAAATTTATCTCTGGCCCCACAATCCACTTTCAATTCCGAGACAGAATCGAGCCATTCTATGACTGAATCAGCGGTAGAAACAGAGGTAGAAACAGAGGTAGAAACAGAGGAGGAAGAGGAGCATATAATATCTACTCGAGGAGCTAAACAAACTAGGCGAGCGAATCGAGACCCTAATTCGTTTTTTAGGACTAGAGCTACCGAGGTGGTTAACCTAAGAGCTACAAGACATTGGCATAAGGCCAGTCAAAATTCTTTATTTAGAGCAATCCAAAGCAACGATGAAAAAGGATTAAAACGCTTATTAGATTTATCAGGGATAAATTATTCTTCTTCCTCTTCGGTAAAATCTAAGGCTGTGACAACTACAGGTTCTTCCAGCCGCGCTTCGTCGATGAAAACACAAGGTAGTGCAGCTGGCCTGGTCAATCAATTTTTTCATGAACTTCCTTCTTCGGCTTTAAAAATCTTAATTGCTCAATCAGAGGCTAAATATTTTTATTGGCTGTTTAGAGCGTGTACTATTCATGAGCGTTATCAACTTTGCCAATCCACCGCAGTTTATGTTTTATGGCAAAACCTGCCTCTTAATGAGTTAACAACTCTTATTAAGATGCTTAGACCCACTGCCATTTATAGAGACCATCACGCGTTGATTCACCTTATGGATGCCTTAACTATTCGGCTTGCCCAGAAACCGGCAGAGAAAGAGGGGCTTTTAAGTTTACAAAAAGAACTCCTAGATGAGGGGATTCGTTTTCATGTGAAATGTAAACATATACATGTGGTCCCTCGTCTTAAAGCGCTTTTAAGAGAGGTTGGAAGAAATAACGCGAGATTATTAGATAATGAAAGTTTGCAAAGAGAGGAGGAAATAGAAAGCTTGACTGTATCCATACCGGCATCTCAGCCCACAATTCGACCTCCTCTACAGCAGAGTCTAGTAGTTGCTGCACAAAATGCATCTCAGGTTAAAGGTTCGCGACTTTTTCAGCCTTCAGTGGCTGGCATTGCAAGGCGACAACGCCCAGGTCCCAAAGAGTTTTATGCAGTCAATCAACGTTATTTTTATGAGGCAGAAGATATCGATAAAATTTTAGGATATCGGATGAAAGGCCTCAATAACCCCTCCATTGTCTGCCTGGCAGGTGTGGAGCTAGAAGGTGCTAGCGGTGCTCGTATCGCTGCCGCCTTGAGTATTTGGAAATATCATGCTCATTTACCGCCTGATAGTGAGACCAAAGTCGTTGTCCCTATTAACGATACAAATAGAAATCATTGGGTTGGAATGCAGATTAATTTCAAAGGAACTCAGATCACAGAGCTCTTGTATTTTGATGGCTACCTCTCCAACGAAGATCAACGGCAAGAACTGAAAGCCATCCACCAAGACTTAGTGGCGGCCAATTTAATCACAAAACAAACTCGCATCAAAATAGCTCCTGCCATTAAACAACCCGACGGTAGTAGTTGTGGTGCTTTGGTCGTTGAAAATTTATATTGTTTCAATAAAGGGATGTCATGGCCATCAGACCTAGAAAACATCGCCAAAAATATTCGTGAGCGGCATTTAAGTTTATTGAAACAAGAGGATACTCATTTTTTTCACCAGTTTGGTCAAAAGCAAGAGGAAAATCGCTCAACCGTACCGAGCAGGGAGGAGCAAGTGCGAACTCATGGGTTGTGTTAGCCTTGCAGAATTAATCGGGACCTTCGGTCCCTGTTATATTTTATAAGAGCAGCTAAAGTTTGAAAAAATCCATCATGTCGTCAAAATCCTTTGGTGAAATGCAGACTGGGGAGTTTTGAGGTATTATTTAGGAAATTGTCGGGCCAAGGCCGATCTACGCTTGTTGTGATCCTATCACCTACCAAATTATCAGACTTCAATATTGAGATTCTAATGTATTCATACTTTTATGGTGTTCATTTTTTTCATAGTAACAACTCTGTTATGGTTCGGAGTCATCCAACTATTTCTTTAGTAAAATATTTTGGTGTACGCGATGAATCACTCAGACTACCGACCCGATCTAGTTTTGCTTTATCGCTAATGAATCTTTTTACTACAACCACTGTGTCGTTTAATCATGGTGAAAAAACGGATAATATTTTAATTGAAAATTATGATGATGAAGCAGGGATCGAAATGATAAGAGCATTTATTCAAAAATTTCGAGAGCTGTATCAGATTCAAAGATATTTCAATGTAAAATCAAAAAATAATTTTCCAACAGCGAGCGGACTTGCAAGTAGCGGTAGCGGCTTTGCTGCATTAACTATCGCCTTAGCTGAACTTTGTCAGTTAAATCTATCAAAAAAGGAGTTGTCTGCACTTGCTCGCTTAGGTTCAGGTTCGGCTGTACGTTCAATTTATGGTGGTATGGTATTTTGGCATAGGGGAGAAAATGCAGAAGGTAACGATTGTTTTGCTGAAACCATTTTTCCATCCAATCATTGGCCGGAACTACGAATGATCGTAATTGTAGTTTCAGAACAACCAAAATCAATAAGTACTCGCAATGCTGGAAAAATGATACTAAAAAGTCCAAGTTATCAACGTTGGATAGATGCAGCTGAAGAAAGAATTACTTTGTTGGTTAAGGCGATACGAGATAAAGAAATTGATCTTGTAGGGAGCATCATGGAACAAGATTGTATAGAAATGCACCATTGTTTAAAACAAGTTGGCATAACCTATCATACGGAAGAAAGTAACCAGGTGATGGATATTATTAGAGGTCTGCGTCAGGAAAAAATTAACTGCTATTTTACATCGGATGCTGGTCCTCAAATCAAAGTTTTGTGTTTAGAACAACAGGTATCTTTAATTATAAATCGTATCAAAGAGGACATTCCACAGGTAAGATGCCTTGTTTCGAATATTGCAGCTGATCCAATCGTTAAAAAATCACTGATAAAAAACACCGATGAACCTGAAACGGGTTCTTATACAGCAAAGTTATAAATAGGCCTAGGAAGCGTAGGTCGGCCGCCCTTGGTCCGATGGGTTGAGTTTGGCTTAATAGAAGGAATCGGGACCCTTCGTTTCTGTTAAATTTATAAGGTATAGGTCACGGAATTACCCAAAGGTATTCACGCTCTCATTAATAATACTGACTGAAATTCTACCCTTTTTATCTTTATTGCGTTTGATAATTGAATAAACTCTAAGGTTTAAATCGGCAGAGGAGACGTTGGCAATGCTCATAAAGTATTGACTTTCAATCGTGACTTGCTCGCTTCGAATTCCCATTTTTTGCAATAATAGATTAATCTTTCTCAAATCCTGAATTCCTTTTTTCCCGCGTGCATTTATTAATCGTTCGACCTGACTTTCATCTAGACCATAGCCTAGTGATCGGAGTACTGGTGCTGAGGCTGTATTGAGATTAATCGGTGTTACTTCGGGTAGGGCGGTAATAAAATTAAACAAGCTACGGTAAAGCTTGGCAGAGACTCCTTCTAATAAGCGAAACTCAGATACGCTCCTCATGAGTTGGTGGGCCGGATAGTAGGGTGGTTTTTGTTTCATATATTGAAGTGACAACGTCTCATCTTGACCAGGTTGGTAGGGGATAATCCAGTTTTGTAGGGTTACAGCAAGTTCTTTACGCTGCTCTTGACTTAATTTTGTGGCATTTTTAAGGAAATTGATAAACGATAATTGGTATTTCTGATCAGAAATATTGTTTAAATTAAAGCGAGCTTGTAAATCATATAAACTGCCCTGAATCGAGACATCGGGATAAATAGATTGCAATTTGCTTGGAAAATCAAGAACTTTGCCTAATTTGTTACTGAATGTAAATTTATTTTTGGAATCAGATAACTCTCCAAATGCCCAAAAAACAACTGCCTGTGAGGCCAAATAGACCTTATCGCTAGCAATGGTTAAACGAGTGCGGTAGATATCGAGTTGTAAGCGGGTGCTCATCGCAGTTGCTGCTATGGAAACGAGGGTCATGATGAATAATGCCGTAATTAAAGCACTTCCACTATTTTTCCGCATAAAGCGCCCCAGGTATAATAAAGAGAAGATTCATTTTGCCCCAGTCATTCAACGATAAATTCATTTGAATTGCTTTGGGTAATGGCTCAGCGCGTTGATTTTGTTGCACAGCATTAGGTCGCCACTCTGACAAAACTTGTAAACTATGATTTAAGTAGGCAAATTGGCAATTCATGAGACGCTCAATTAATACTTTGTCTTGATAAATATCTCGGTTGACTGGGTCAAGGGTCACCCAACTTCTACGAATCAGTTGATTATTTCGACATAAAAAGGCGACGCGCTGGAGAACACTGCGTTTCTTCTCACTATTAGGATTAACCAACCCGCTTCGCGTAAATTCAAGGTATTGAGATTCACCCACAAATATGGGGTGGAGTTGCATTTCATGACCAGCGCGTATATCACGACTAATCGCTTGTTCGGTATCATGTTCTATCAATATGATAGCCAGTTGCAAAGCATTCAGACGTTCAGCCTGCTCAATAACGCGGGAGCGAGTATTAAAGGCATAATACATCGCTGAAGAGGTAATCGCCGCAAGAATAGCAAAAACAGTAAGAGCAATTAAGATTTCAATGAGAGTAAACCCTTCTTCAGTCTTCATGGTTTATACCAAAAGGCGACGAGTGGATCCCGAAAGGGACCGGATTGATTTCTGCTCACAGTAATCGTAATTTGCTGTATTGATTTAATCGGTGTGGAAGTCATTTTAGCACGCCAATACCAACGCTGGCCTAGCATAGAAGTCACTTTAGTTACTTCTTGATTAGCCAGTTGCAATAATCCTAGTTGAATCATAGTGACCCCTTGCATGGCAACCCAGTGACTAATTGTTTTTTCTTTGATGCGTTGAGTATTTGAAACATTTTGTGCGGTTGCTTTAAACAGAGCAGTCAAGGCAATAGCAATAACGGATAGAGCGAGTAGAACTTCAATTAATGTAAATCCTTTTTGTTTCGCTCTTTGGTTCATTTAGGTTTCTCAATTATAATGCGCCCATCAGTGTTGCCAATTAAGCTGACTACCTGAGTATTAGTTGATGTCCCAAAATCAGCAATAAACTCAGACATGTCGCCTGCTGGAGTGATAATAATGTCTGGATTTTTTAATTTATTTTTAGAGCCTCCCTGCCGAAAGGTCACGCTAATCTTGCTCGGAAAGGAACGCCAATGAAAAATACTTTTTGCTGGCATCATTTGCCAACCACCGCTCTCAAAACGGTAAGTACTATAGCCTTCATTCGCTAAATTGATTCCGAGAGTGCTCGTTTCAATTATTGCTTGCTGTTGAACCAGTTTAATATAAGAGGAAAATTGCTCAGCACTCACTACTGCGCGTCGACTAGCACCAAAATCACCAAAAGCGAGCATTGCAAAACCAAGGGTGATGCCGATAATAGCCACCACCACTAAAATTTCAATCAGAGTAAATCCACGCTCAGCGTGCATCCCAATTGCCTATTTCAGCATTAATACCACTGCCGCCCGCTTGGCCTGATGCGCCTAAAGTAAATATATCGACCTCGCCATGTTCGCCCGGGTTAAGATATAGATAATCACGCCCCCAAGGATCTTTGGGTAATGATTTAAGATACTGTTTCCAATCTTGAGGAATGGGATTTGAAGAGGGTTTTTCAACTAAGGCCACCAATCCTTGATCAGTTGTTGGGTAAGAACCATTGTCGAGTTTATAAAGGTCTAAGGCATTTTGGATGGCTAAAACATCTTGCTTAGCTTTTACCACCCTTGCTTCATCTGGGCGATTAATAATTTTAGGAACAACGATTGAGGCAAGAATTCCCAAAATAACGACTACCACCATAATTTCAATCAAAGAAAAACCACTTTGTCTATTCATTAAAAACTCCGAGCGGGAAAATAATTTTTGCAATACATTCTACTACAACGAATCAAACCCGTGTATGAAAATCGGTGGATATAATTGCAAGAGTAGAATTTTTATTAATACCCAATTGCTAGAAGGTATAATTGTCGATAAATTATACACTAAAAGGGTTGTAGGTTGGGCCTCGTTTCACAAATTCATTTGCATTCGATCTAGTTAAACTAAGACCAAAATTGCGCTGTGTGGGACTTGAATCTGTGTTCATAAAATAAACAGACAGAATAAATATGACAATAGCACAATAAAATAACCAAATTAGTCTTTGATTTGTTATTCTTAGATAAGATATTTTGTAATACAGGGAGAAAATCAATAATGAAGTCATTTAAATATATCCTACTAATATTCCTTTTTTTTTCTTCGTTTTCCACTTTTGCTTATCTTGAAAATAGCTCAAATATACAAACACCGATTGCATCCAATGTTCTTGTGGGGGATTCAATTACTGCAGCCTGGCCATGGCAGGAGTTGTTGGCTAAGTCAGATATCGCTAATCGTGGAGTAAGTGGTGATACTTCGACGCAAATTTTACAACGAATGAATGGTATTCTTGAAGTTAAGCCCAAAAAAGCTTTTCTAATGTTTGGAATTAATGATTTTGGAAGGGGAGCTGATCCTGAGCAAGTTTTTAAAAACTATGAAACAATTGTAGAAATATTACAAAATGCCAAAGTTAGAGTCATTATTTCGTCGACTATTAAATGCAGTGCGAACCAAATTTACCTGCAATCTCAGATCATTAATCAAAAAGTTGATCGACTCAATGCGAAATTAAGAGATTTTTCGCGAAATCATGGCATCATTTTTGTCGATATTAATCAAAAATTATCAGATAGCAATGGAGGTCTCAATAAACGGTACACAGTTGATGGTGTGCATTTAAATTATGAGGCCTATAAGGAATGGGCAAAATTGTTATCGCCATTGATTAATGAAAATTAATTACAAGAAAAACCTGGTTGCCACAAAACAGCAATCAGGTGGTTAACTCACCAATTGATCCATTGAGAACACAGGGAGTAATGTTGCTAAAACGATAAATAATACAACCGCACCCATGAATAGAATGACTAAGGGCTCAAGAAGAGTTAAAGCTGTATCAATCAACCGTTTAACTTCATTATCTAAATGAGAAGCGGCTTTCTCCATCATACCCGCAATTTGACCACTTTTTTCTCCACTGGCAATTAAATGAGTTGCCATTGGACTTAAGAACCCCGTATCTTTTAACGATTGACTGATAGCACCGCCTTCGCGTACTCGAACAGTCGCATTATCAAAAGCATTTCGCATGACCAAATTGGTGACAAGGCTTGCTGAAACACGCATTGTTTCGAGAACAGAGACTCCAGCAGCAAATAAAATACCAAAGGTATGGATATAACGTGCCACATTAACTGAGCGCACTAAATAGGAAGCGATTGGTAACTTGAGTAAAATTTTATGCCAAGCAGTACGAATTTTTATGTTAGAAAGACTTTTCTTAAAGCCAGCGAGCAAGGCAATAAGGATTCCAATGGCAATTAAACCATAAGATTTAATCCAGTGGCTTAAATTGATAAGTACTTTTGTCATGCTGGGTAATTCTTGTCCACTACTGCTAAATACTTCAATAATTTTGGGGACAACAAAGGCTAAAAGAAAGCTAATGATTGCAGTAGAAACAATAATCATTAACGAAGGATAAATAAGGGCTTGTTGAACTTTTTGCCGAGTTTGTTGCTGATTTTCTGTGTAATCAGCCAGTTTTTCCAAGACCACATCCAATCGTCCGGTTTGCTCTCCAGCCCCTACAGTCGCCCGATAAAGTTCTGGGAATGCATTGGGGAATTCACCCATCGCTTGGGCTAAACCATACCCTTCAAGCACCTTTGAGCGAACACCAATAATCAAACCGCGAACTTTATCTTTCTCGGTTTGTTCACTAACGCCACGTAAAGATTCTTCAACTGGAATTCCAGCAGCAAGTAAAGTCGCTAATTGACGTGTAAATAAAGACAAATCTTGAGCGGCTAATTTATCTTTACTGCGCAACTTTTGTTGCTTGGATAAAGGACGAATTTGAGTTGGAACTAAACCCTGTTCGCGTAAATATTGGCGAGCTTGACGTTCGGAATCCGCCTCAATGACGCCTTTTTTTGTAGAGCCTGTTTTGTTTAGCGCTTGGTAATGATAGGCGCCCATAAGATTTACTTTCAGTTTTAAGGAGAATTAGTTTAATCTATTGGGTTAAATAAGTCACTTAGAGTAGACTTTTGATAGTAGGTATTTGGACAATCTTGGAGAAGGACAATGAGTACAGCAGCATTACATGAATCGATCAAGGAAAAAGAGATTAAGTTTATTGATCTGCGGTTCACTGATACAAAAGGAAAAGAACAACATATTACTGTTCCCACCTCTGCTCTTGATGACGACATGATCGAAAATGGCAAGATGTTTGATGGTTCATCAATTAAAGGTTGGCAAAAAATACATAAATCTGACCTCGCTCTGATTCCCGATCTAGAAACCGTAGTTTTTGATCCTTTCTACCAAGACAATACTCTAATTATTCGTTGTAATGTTGTCGATCCTCAGACTATGCTTGGCTATGACCGTGATCCACGCTCAATTGCTCATCGCGCAGAAGCTTATATGAAATCGACAGGGATTGCGGATCAAGCTTTCTTTGGACCTGAGCCTGAGTTTTTTATTTTTGATGATGTTCGTTCACAAACTGGAATGCGTGGAGCTTTTTACGAATTAGATTCCAGTGAAGGACATTGGAATTCAGGTAAAGTCATTGAAGGTGGAAATATTGGCCATCGACCCAGTATAAAAGGCGGGTATTTTCCTGTTCCTCCTGTCGATTCATCTCAAGATATTCGTTCAGCCATTTGTTTAACACTTGAAGAAATGGGCATCATCGTTGAAGCACATCATCATGAAGTGGCTACAGCGAATCAATGCGAAGTTGCGACCCGCTTCAATACTCTGACTAAAAAGGCGGATGAATTACAAATTTTAAAATATGTGGTGCAAAATGTTGCGCACAATTATGGCAAAACAGCCACGTTTATGCCTAAACCTTTATTTGGCGATAATGGTAATGGCATGCATTGCCACCAATCCTTGATGAAGGATAATGTTAATTTGTTTACTGGTGATGGATATGCTGGTCTATCTGAAACTGCACTTTATTATATTGGCGGAATCATTAAACATGCTCGTGCATTGAATGCGTTCACTAACCCAGCAACGAATAGTTATAAACGTTTGGTTCCAGGATTTGAGGCGCCAGTCTTATTAGCTTACTCTGCACGTAATCGTTCCGCTGCTATTCGTATTCCACATACCAGCAATCCTAAAGGACGTCGAATTGAAGTGCGTTTTCCAGATCCTATGGCTAACCCTTATCTTGCGTTTTCTGCAATGATGATGGCTGGTTTGGATGGAATTCAGAAAAAAATTCATCCTGGTCAGCCTATGGATAAAGATTTGTATGATTTACCACCTGAAGAGTTAGTTGATGTACCGACTGTTTGTAACTCTTTGGAACAAGCGATGCAATACTTGCAAGAGGGTCATGAATTTTTGCTCCAAGGTGATGTATTTAGTAAAGATTTTATTCAAAGTTACATTGCTTTGAAGGAAGAAGAAATTCAAATGTTGAGAATGCTTCCGCATCCGTTTGAGTTTGAGTTGTATTATAGCCTTTAATACTTCTGGCGCATTCCAGTTTAACCGGCGTTGTGCATAAAGGTTGGGCCTTGGCCCAACAAATTCATTGAGAAATTTAATTTATTCGCATTATATGGAGTGTTTGTTAGGCTAAGGCCAATCTACTTTATCTGCGACGCTGGTTTTGAACGCGGGGAATCACTTGAACATGTTTTTTCTCATCACGCTATAATGCTGGAGAATTTATGAAGCTAAGATCCCATAACCTTTTAACATGGGTACCTCATTTATTTTTATTTTATAGAGAAAAAGTATTTCGTAAATTACTCCCTATTTCTCTCATTATCACCCTGTATGCGATCCTAATTGCTCATTTTTTCCAGAATGCTACACGTTATAACGTTGGCCAATTTCATTTAATTTTTAGTTTTATTTTGACAATTATAATTAGCTTTAGAGTCAATACAAGTTATGCGCGTTGGTGGGAAGGGCGAACTTTGTGGGGGTCAATTGTCAATAATTGTCGAAATTTAGGTTTAAAATTTGATGCCTTTGCTGGATTGAAAAATCATCCTTGTTTTTTTGAATTATTAAAAAGATTACCAATCATAATTAAGGCTAATTTGCGAAAAAATACTAACGAATACATGGAAGAGTTGCATGCTCTTGGTATTGGTGAAATTGGTACTCAACACCCTGTCATTATAGTGGTTCAACGAATGTATTGTATTATCAACGAATTACGCGATAAGAAAAAACTCCGCTTTGAACAATATCTCGCTTTAGATAATCATTTAGCCAATATCGTTGATCTGGTCGGTGGCTGTGAGCGAATTGCAAATACTAATGTACCGCCTGCTTTTGCTTTTTTTGTTAAGCAAGCCTTACTTTTCTACGCCTTGATGTTTCCTTTTGGTTGGGTGGATACTTTTGGATTTTTAATTATTCCCATGATGGTAATGATTGTATATATCCTATTGGGATTAGAGATTTTATCGGAAGAATTAGAGGAGCCTTTTGGCAAAAATGATAATGAGTTACCGCTTAATATTATTTCCACAACGATTAGTAAGAATATTGAGCAAATTGCTGATAAAGGTAGGAAATTTAATGAACAGAATTTCCCAATGACATAGCAATTATTTGTAATCACTCAAATTGACGCTAACTTAATAGCAGACCCCTTGAAATTTGCCGTTCTAACCCGCATATAAAGTTTGTATTCGCGCTTCGGTTTATCGGAGATATTTTTTAAGCTGTTGATAAAATTAATAAAACCATTCTAGGCGCAACATTCGATTTTTGTACAATTTTTTGGTTATGGGGGATTTATAAATGGCGGCAAAGCAACAAACTATGGGTTTTCAAACTGAAGTTAAACAAATGCTCCATCTCGTTATTCATTCACTCTACTCAAACAAAGAAATTTTTTTGAGAGAGCTTATTTCGAATGCTTCTGATGCGTTGGATAAACTACGTTTTTTAGCCCTTGCTGATGCTTCTTTGTATGAGAAAGATTCTGATCTTCGTATTACTATAGAATTCAATGAGAAGTTAAAAACAATCACCATCAAAGATAATGGGATCGGTTTAAGTTGGGAGGAGGCTGTTGAGAATTTAGGAACTATTGCCAAATCTGGGACCAAAGAATTTCTCAGCCATATGACAGGCGAAGCAGCAAAAGATTCTCATTTGATTGGTCAATTTGGCGTTGGTTTTTATTCGTCATTTATTGTTGCGGATAAAGTAACTCTTAAAAGTCGACGGGCAGGGTTGAAAGCTGAAGAGGGAATCCTCTGGGAATCTAGCGGTGATGGTGAATTTACTATCGCTCAAGAGAAGAAAGCTCAACGCGGAACCGAAGTCACTCTTCATCTGAAGAAGGAAGACGACGAATTTTTAAGTGATTGGCGACTACGTCAAATTATTAGCAAATATTCTGATCATATTTGCTGGCCAATTGAGATGAAAAAAATTTCTGAGGATGACAAAGAATCGCCAGATTTCGAAACAGTAAATAAGGCGACTGCATTATGGACTTTGCAAAAATCAGAGATTAGTGACGAGGAATACAAAGAACTGTATAAACATATTTCTCATGATTATCAAGATCCTTTGGTTTGGTCTCATAACCATGTTGAAGGAAAACAGGATTACATCAGTTTACTTTATATTCCTGCTCACGCGCCATTTGATTTATGGCAACAAGAAATGAAACACGGTCTAAAGCTGTATGTGAAACGTGTATTCATTATGGATGATGCAGTACAGTTTTTACCACGATATTTACGTTTCGTAAAAGGTATTGTGGATGCAAATGATTTACCACTGAACGTCTCTCGTGAAATTTTACAAGACAATAAATTAGTTGATGCAATTAAGTCAGCCTGTACTAAACGCATTTTGTCAATGCTGGATAAATTGAGCAATCAAGACCCAGAAAAATACCAGCAATTTTGGAGTGAATTTGGTCTGGCTATGAAAGAAGGGCCTATTGAAGATTTTGCTAATAAAGAAGCGATTGCTAAATTGCTACGTTTTGCCACGACAACGAGTGATTCAGAAAAGCAAACAGTCAAACTCTCTGACTATGTTTCTCGTATGAAAGAAGGACAAGATAAGATCTATTATATTACTGCATCCAGTTATAATGCTGCTAAAAATAGTCCTCATCTTGAAATCTTTAGAAAAAAAGGCATCGAAGTATTATTGCTCAGTGACCGTGTAGACGAATGGTTAGTGGGATATTTAAGCGAATTCGATGGCAAAAAATTACAATCAATCAGCAAAGGCAAAATTGATTTTGATATCGAAGAAGATGAAAAGATCAAAGAAGATGAAAAAACTCTCGAGCCGATGCTTAAGCAAATTAAAGATGTGTTAGGCGATAAAATTAAAGAAGTGCAATTTACCAATCGATTAACGACATCTCCTGCTTGTGTAGTTGCTAGCGACGAGGATATGGGCATGGAAATGCAGCGTATTTTGCAAGCCGCAGGCCAGCCAGTTCAATTATCTAAACCGGTGTTCGAAATTAATCCTGAACATGCTTTAGTGAAGCGCTTGCACGATATCAGCGATGAAAGTCGTTTTGCTGAATGGGTAGTGATGCTTTTTGAACAGGCTGTCTTGGCTGAAGGTGGACAATTAGATAATCCTGCCGATTTTGTTAATCGAGTGAATAAACTGCTGCTAGATGCTTAGTAATTAGTGTCCCTACATAAAGGCCCACATGAGTGGGCCTTTTTAAAGCTTTTATAAAATCACATCCCTAGTACTTGAATCTGGCTATTAATACCTAGCTAGTTAAGAATAAAGGGGGAATTTATAAAATGGGGGGTAATTATTCGTCAGTTAAACGAAAATATTTTGTACCAAAGTAACGCTGTAATTTTTTTCTGATCGTACCACGGCTGATACCAAGCATCTTTGCAGCTTGTAGCTGATTGCCACGTCTTTTCTCCATGACAGCTTGTAAGAGTGGTGGTTCAACTTCAGAAAGAATCATGTCATAGAGATCATCGATGGCTTTGCCTTTATTTTCGGCAAGAAATCGAGTTACCAAACCATATACCAAATCTTGCAGACCTTGGTCTTGTTTCGTGGTTTGAGCAGTAGCTTGTGTATCAATGACATTCATCGTAACTTCCTTATTTTAGTTAAATCATTCTATCCCAATGCTTTCATTTGATAGATGAAAGCAAAATTAATTGTACATGAAGGCTAATTGATAATCTACTATTCTTACGCAAGAATGATTTATTCTTCAGCAAGTTGCAATTCGGCCATGACCAACTCAGCAATGGTACAATCTGCCTGTCCTGAGGAAAGAGAGAGTTTAAGCGCTTTCAGACGTCGTTTCATTCGGTCGATAGCCTCTTGATCGGTTAATAATTCAGTAAGAGCACGTGTAAGCTCGGTTGTATTACAATCGTATTGTAATAGCTCCGGGACAATCATTTCATTTTTTAAGAGATTACACAAACCTAAGTATTTTACTCTAATCACTTTCATTGCAACAATATAACTGAGTAAAGAGCCTTTATAGATAATGCACATGGGTTTTTCTAAGAGTGCACATTCTAAAGAGGCGGTACCAGAGGCGACAACCACACAATCACTACAGGCTACTACCTCACTCGCTTTGCCTAGGACAAATGAGATTCTCAACTTAGATTGTGAGAAATAATTTTTAATAATTTCCGGATTAAGCGTGCCTGCAATAGGAATGACAAAATGCAAGTCATCGATTTGCTTAGAAACTGCTTCAGCGGTAGCCACCAAAACTGGCATATGCCTTTCGATTTCGTTGCGTCTACTGCCTGGCAACAGGGCTACTAAACGTTTGTCTGTGGGAAGACCTAATACCTTGCGCGCACTGACCATATCATCACAGCTGGGTATTTTTTCAATAAGAGGATGGCCTACAAACGATACGGGAATATTCGCACGTTGATAAATTTCTTTTTCGAAAGGAAGTATGACCGCCATTCTATCGACATTGGCGCGAATAATTTCAATACGATTGGGTTTCCAAGCCCAAATTTGTGGACTTATATAATATAAAATCCGAATACCGAGTTGCTTAGCAAATTTAACGAGACGTAAATTGAAACCTGGGAAATCAACTAAAATTAATAAGTCTGGCTTATTTTGGCTGAGATGAATTTTGATTGCATCAAACGCTTTTTTAATAATACGAAGATGACGGACTACTTCTGTAAGGCCAGTAGTCCCATATCGGGCTAAGTCAGAAACAAGATGCACACCGGCCGCCTGCATATGCCTGCCGCCAATGCCACTTATTTCAAGCGAGCCATAGTCGGCAGTTAATTGGCGTACAAGAGCGGCGGCATGAATGTCGCCTGATTCTTCTCCAGCAATAATAACAAGGCGCTTAGTCGCTTGCATATTTTGAAATCAAATGAGTATCAATTAATGCAGTAATTTTAGCGGCTGTTGCTAATGCATCTCGACCTTCTTCTCCAGTGACTACAGGTGCTGAATCATTCTCGATGCACTCTAAGAATGCTTGAATTTCTGCTAGTAATGCATCGCCTTTCTCAAAGATTGATTGATGACGGGTGATTTCAGGAATACCCGGAAACATTTCGCCTTCACCTTTTTGGAATACTGCGAATTGTTTGTTTTGGTAATCGATAGAAATATAAGAATTAGGCTGAAAAATTCTTGTCTTACGTTCTGTTTTGAAGCTAATACGGCTGGCTGTCACATTGGCAACACAATGATTTTCAAAGGTAATTCTTGCATTCGCAATATCAATCGACTTAGTTAAAACCGGTGCACCTTGAGCATCGATACTAACTATCGGGGAATTAACGATGGTTTGAATTAAATCAATATCATGTATCATCAAATCAAGAATAACATTAACATCGGTGCCTCTTGGATTAAATGGAGACAGTCGATGAGACTCAATAAATAAGGGTCGCTCAAGGTATTCATCGAGTGCTAAACGCGCAGAGTTAAAGCGTTCTAAGTGACCTACTTGTAATTTGAGTTGTTGCTGTTTAGCTAAAGCTATAAGCTCATTGGCTTGCTCAACAGTTTCGGTGATTGGTTTTTCGATAAGAACATGAATGCCTTGTTCTAAACAAGCTTTAGCAATTTCATAATGCTTATTTGTCGTAGCCACAATGCTTACCGCATCGACTTTACCAAATAAATCTCGGTAGTCAAAATAGGCGGGTATGTTAAGCTCTCTTGATACTAATTCACAGGCATCTACATTGACATCGCAGACTGCAGCTAAATTAGCATTGGATAGCATTTTATATTTTTGAGCATGAAAACGCCCAAGATAGCCAACTCCAATTACCGCACAATTTAATATACTCATAACACAACGATGATAATAATTTGTGCGCATGATCTCATTTTCTTAATGATAAATCAATTTTATATGGTTATGATTAGCCGCTTATCGATTTATAGGAGAGGAGTTAATGGATAGATGTATTGCAGGAGTTGATGAAGTAGGTCGGGGCCCATTAGCAGGGCCGCTTGTTACTGCTGCAGTTATTCTTTATAAGCCTATCGAAGGGGCGACTGATTCAAAAAAATTAACGCCAGCCAAACGAAAAGAATTAGTCAAAAAAATTAAAGACGAAGCACGCTGCTTTGCTTATGGTCGAGCAGAAGTTGAAGAAATTGATCGCTTAAATATTCATCACGCTACTTTGTTGGCAATGAAGCGAGCAGTTGAAGCCTTAGCAATTCTACCTGATGAAGTCATGGTCGATGGTTTATACGTTCCAGCCCTGTCTATACCTTGTAGAGCCATTGTTAATGGCGATAATTTAGAAAATTCTATCGGTGCAGCATCGATTTTAGCCAAAGTGCTGAGAGATGAAGAAATGGAGGCAATGGATTTAATCTACCCAGGATATGGCTTTGCTGTACATAAAGGCTATGCCACTTTAATGCATCGCACGGCTTTAAAAGAAAAGGGACCTTGTCCGATTCATCGAAAAAGCTTTGGCTCTGTGGCGATGAGTTTGACAAAGAGTTTTGCCTAGTCGGGCCAAGGCCCGAACTGCTTAAAGACTTCGAAATTCAACCCAAGCCAGCTCAATTAATAAACAGGAGAAATTCGTTTAACATCATGTGTTAATAACTTAAAATAATCATAGGACATATAAAAATCGCCATAATTTCCAGCGAAGTTAGACCAAGAGTTACGTAAAGTTAATAAGCCTGTGTGTCTTTTCCCTTTATTATCAGTGGCAACTGCATTGTCATCGTACCCAGTAATAATCATTTCGTGGCCGGTCTTTGCATTGTATATATCCTTTAAGATTTCTGGGGTGAGTACCCAAGTGTCGTAGTCGAACCATGTTTTATATTTACCAACTGCTCCAGCCGTTCCCAGATCCGTACGCGGGAGTAAGACTCCAAATACTAATCTATCTCCTGAATTAAGTGTTTGTTTCACTTCATCCAATAGTTTATTTGCGTCTGCTCTTCGATAAATATTTGACCAATTGGCTGCTTTTCCAAAGACTAACTCACTTAATGAATAATATTGTTCCGGTTCTATAAATGATTGAGGAATGGAAGTGTAAGAAGGGTAATAATTTATACCGCCGCAGCCTTTCTTCCGTTGTTTTTCCGTATTAACGATTCCGTACTGCGTAATTTGGTTGATAACTTGACTAGCATTGCTACCATTCCACCCACTGAGGCCATAACCTTGTTTTTCTAAATAAGATCCCAGCTGTAAATGACATACTTGGCTCACATAATCACCTTGGCCAATGACTGCATCAAGTGCCCCTGTGACTGCAAAGGTAACACAAGTCCCATGACGACCTTGGTCAAGCACGGGTACATTCTTCATGCCCAGTTGTACTTTACTAGGAAATAGTGAGATTTCTGATGAGGGTAAAAACGAATTAGAATGGGCTAATAACTCTTTTGCACGGTTTGCTAACTGTTCTTTTTCTTCAGCAGAGAGGTCAATTTGCAGTAATTGGATGACTTTTTCATTGCTTTGATTAGCAGCTGCTTTATTGGGTGCAAGTTTTAAATGATGCTCGATTGAACCTACAATATTAAGGTCTTCGGCAAATGCGCTTCCGTTAACAAATACGAATAGAGCCAAGGTGATGGTTGTGATTTTTCTAAACGTCATGGTAGGCTAATGATCAAGGATAAGGTGGTTGATTATTATTCTTGTTGTTTCTAATGTCAACAAATAATGTTCCTGGACTACCAATTTCGCAGAGTCAAGTAGTTGTTAGGGTTTAAAACTAAATCCAGTTTTTATTTTTTTCAAAATTGATTTTGCCTGTTCAATATTATCTTCCTCTAAAGCGAATTCAAGCTCATTCAGGTGAATACGAAGCGTATTTCGATTAACTTGGCTTAAACCGCGTAAAAGAAAACCAATCGCTGTAAAAACAAGCATGCTGAAATAAGGGTGGATATTTATAAAATGTTCAAGCGATCTCATTGATCCTCCATGTTAATTGATTCCTTAGTTAGGCTCAGGAATGCTCTTTGATAACTTCCATAGGTTCCACTAAATGGTAATTACAAAAACGTCCCCAATATCGAGCCGTTGCTTTGATCATGTCTGGTTGAAGATAAGGACGTACATTTTGACTAGAGAAGGCAGAAATTACCTTTAATTTAATATCAATAAATTCATCAATCTTGATAAAAATATTCGGTCTAAAATCCACAGTGCTTGAAGGCGTGAGATAGCCAAATACATTGGGTGTTTGACGGCATGCGGTGATAGTTGCTTGGTAAATACTTCTGTGATCTTGATGGCTATCAAAAAAAGTATGAGTATAAACGTGCGTAGGTTTAACTTGTTCAAGAATCTCTTCGATAGATTCTATGGTTTCTATACTATTTGTAATTTTAGTATCGGCAAGATTTCCTAAAAATAACTTTGCACCTTGAAGCTTTGCAGCTACCTGTGCTTCTTTTTTTCTGATGCTTGGATTACCACCCTGTGCTCCTAAACTTAGAGTCAAGATATTCAGTTGGCTACCTTCGGCACGGAGTTTTGCCAAAGTGCCGGCACATCCAAATTCGACATCGTCCGGATGCGCGCCAATGGCTAGTATAATTTTTTTATTTTTTTCTCGCTTATGTTTTGATTCATCAGCTAATTGAATGACTCTCGAGGTAAATTCACTTTTATCGAGTGGTTTAAAAAATAATCCGTCAGCCCGATACTTCATCGCGGTCAGGATAAAATCCACCTTAATATTTTCAGTAATAATGATAATAGCAGTATCAGGATTCACTTCCTTTACCATTTTCGTGATATCTAAGTCGTTGATTTGCGGGCAATTGATGTCTGTAATGACGACGTTCCAGGTATTAAGCCTTGCTTGTTGCTGTGCATGCTCATTATCAACGACATGAACAATGTGAACTCTGTCTTCAAGCCAATTGATAATGGTGTTAGCAAGCTGAATATCGGGTTCAATAAGTAAAGTTTTATAGAGTTGCTTCAAATAAATGCTCCTTCATCCTTGCTACGCTCTATAGATTTTTATTTAATATATTAATAATAGACCCTAGGATTGATTTAGGGATTTAAAATCTAGCAGGTTACTTAAATTTAACCGGACTATTTCGCCATTTTTTAGTGGATTTGCTGTTTCCGTTTGTCGAAATAAGCTCATCCATTCTGGACTTACATTAAATCCATGACTTAAACCAAATTGGAAAGCCTTTAAAAATTGACCATGCCCAATGACAATCACAAATCCTTGTTGTTGAATAATTTGATGATGGAATTGCTTAACTCGTTTCAAAAAATCAGCAAATGATTCTGCATCTTTTCCATCACAATAGTAGGGATCATTTTTTTGCCAGTACTCTTCAACGTCCCTTCTTTTAGCTAACTTGCTTAGGTTATGCAAACGCGAGGGAGAAAGATATATGAACTCCTCAATAGGCCAGGTATCAATTAAAGTATTAGGCCATTGGTTTAATATAAAATCAGCTGTCTGTTTTGCACGAATTAAGGGGGACTTAATAAGTAGATCCGGTGGTTCGATGATCTTTTGAGCTGCCTTTTGCGCTTGCTCTTTTCCCAAGGGTGTCAGGCAGGTTTCAGCGGGTTTGTCGCTCCATCTCCCGCAGTTTATTTCAGTTTCCCCATGTCTGATTAGCCAAAGTTTTAAGTGCGACATAGTGCCTTCCATTCATTAAGATCAAAAAAATGTTCAGTCCAATAACGGACAACCATCAATTCTTTAAACGGCAATAATTCAGAGCTCAGTGGTTCATGCAAAATATCTTTAATCAAGAGTTTAGGGATATCTATTCCTGCAGCAGCAGTTAGGGGTAAGGTGCCAGGAAATCGGGGATTAATTTCTAGCAATTTAAAATCCCCTTGTGTATTGGCTTTAAATTGAATATTGGCTACGTAGCGAATGTCTACTTGTTTTGCAATTTTAAGAGCCATCTCCGACAGTTGAGGATGATGTATTGTTTGGCTGGCCACGGCGATGCCTGAATCTATTTTCAATCTCAGGCGAGGCACAGCCGCAAGTGGGCAGCCGTCACTGCGGATGTAAACATCGACGGAATATTCTTCACCTGGGAGTAGTTCTTGAATGAGATAACTCTCATCTTTGGGTAGTTGTTGCAGGGCGTTCTGATCATCAATGATCATTGCCCCTCTCGAACCGGCTCCAAGACGTGGTTTAGCAAAGCAGGGAAATTGAAAGGTTTCAGGATTGCTCTTCTCTGATAATAAGAAGAACGAAGGGCATAAACCAGTCTCTTCACAGAAAGCTAATAATTTGTATTTATCGCGACAAAGTTCAAGTGATTTCGCAGAACTCATCGGTAATTTAACGCCATGGCTGGTGAATTCTGTGAGATGTTGTGCAAGGGGCAATAACTCAACATCCACGGTGGGAATCAGGACTTCAATTTGTTTAAGTTGACAAATACTCAGCAAATGGGGCAGGAAATCTGGAGCATCACCTGGGGGAATAATGAACCTTTGTTTTTCTGGCACTAAATATAATCCTGCTGCGCAGGGGTCGATATCAGCCATATAAAGCTCATGTGTTTCAGCAAGACTTTTCCAAACACTGATAGCAGCAGCACCTCCTGCGCCAGTAATCAATATTTTCATCTTCTCTCTCTCCCTAGATTATTGCCAGTATATGCGCCAACCACCAGTAAGGTAGGTACTTCGATTAAAGAAATAATGTGAACCTTCGGCCACTAAAGCCTGATTTTTAAATATTGGGAAGATAAGTCGACCATGAACTTCCCAGCTTTTTTGTTGTTCCAGGTACGAAGGACCAATATCGTAAAAAAAGCGATTATTCACTTCTTTACTAAAGTCTAGCGAATAAGAGGAATTATAACCGCCAATTTGTTGAAAAGCCCAGAAACCTGTGACTGTAATATTCACAGGTAAGGGAGTAACAACAGTCAAGCCTGAAACTACTAATTGAGTCTTCCATGGCCTGGGAAAATCTACTCTCAGGCCACCAAACCATTGCAAATTGCGTAAGACAAAGACGTTGGTTGAGCCAAAAATACGACTTTCATAAGGAAGTCCATTGTGTTGACGCCCATCATAACTGAGCTGCCAGCCATATTGATTGGGGATGATGTGTTGATATCCCAGTAAAAGGCTATTATTGGGCAGCAAACTTGGGCCGGCTGCAAAGTTACTTTCTATTTGGGCAGTGTTATGAGTGGCAAAAAGGGTAAATCCATCCGTCGCATTCAAGTTACGGAAATAGAATAAATTAATACCATCCGATGAGCGAGGTGGGACAACATAATGACCTTTTGTTAAGCCTAAAATATTTTTTGTGGTTTTATCTAGCGTCTTTAAGTCAGTGAGGGTTTGATTGTTATAGGGATTTAAAGCGAGCGACTCACTTAATACTTGTCTTGCTTTCTTTAATTCATAATTTGTTATCAAAGTTTCACCTAAGCCATTGAGGGCTTCCGTATCAGTTGGTGATTTTCTTAGCATCTGTTGGTAAATCATCATTGCATCACGAACTTGGAATAAACTTCTTAGGGCTCTGGCTTCTCCAAAGAGAGCGGCGCGATCATCCGGTTTTTTAGCTAATATTTGTTGATAAATAACTAAGGCTTTTCTAGGAACTTGTGCCCATTCATAAGTGACTGCTAATTCCATCGCCGGCATCAGATTGCCTGGTTCTGCGGTTTCCATCGCAAATTTAAGCCAGGTTATGGCTGTTTTATACTTATTATTTTTTTTCGCTTCGTAACGAGCGAGTAAACCATGTAGCATCAGGTTTGAAGTCTGGTTAGTGGTGTATCTATCGCAACGAGCTAAAATCGCTTCGATTTGCGCAATAGGTGGATTGGGTTGATTAAGCAAAATTAATCCCTGATCGGCTTCACATAACACAGGTGCTTTAGAAATTGCGGCGAGTTGTTGCTGTCGCATTGTCTCGGAGATTTGTTTTAATGCTAGAGCTGCCTCTTCATTTTTGGGCTGAATTTTGAGACTGTTTTCAAAAAACTGCGTCGCTTGCTTTAAATTATTTTTTGCAAATTCAACCCAGCCAAGCCCATTAATTGCATCGATATCCTGTTGATTTTTTACCAATAATTGCTCGTAAACTAGACTGGCTTGTTCGAAAAGAGATAATCGCCGCAAAACACGACCTTCACCAAGGAGCGCAGCGCGATTATTTTTATCTTGAGTAAGAACTTGGTCATAGACTATCTGCGCCTTTTTAGGTTGGTTAGCCCATTCATAGGTCACCCCTAATTCGAGGGCTGGAGTAAAATTTTTAGGTTCTGCTGACCGCATGGCTTTTTGCAACCAAGATATAGCGTCATCGTAATTTTTAGAACGCTGTGCCTCGTATCGCGCCAATAATCCACGTAGTAAGGCGACTTCCGAGCCTTGTGGTTTTTCTTGTTCACAGAGCTTTATAATCGATTCAATATCATCTAAAGGGGGTGCTTTTTGATTAAGTAATTTAAGCCCCTCATTTATTTTGCAAGCAGAGGTAGGGCTGAGTGGACGTAATTGGGCCTCTCTTATTTGCGAAAGCGCAATGACTGCTTCTTTATTTAAAGGTTGAATGGCTAGAGTATTACGAAAATATTCTATGGCCGCTTGGTAATTGTTTTCTGCAAATTTAAGCCATCCTAGACCATTAAATGCATCGGTATCTTTGGGGTTCTTTTTAAGCAGTGCTTGATAAATATTGAGCGCAGAAGAATATTTTTTCTCTAAGCGATAAACGCGAGCCTGACCTAACAGAGCTGCTCTATTTTCAGGATCCTCATTCAGTATATTGCGATAAATAAGGCTGGCATTCGTTAACTGTTCGGACCATTCGTAAGTAAGGGCTAGCTCTAAGGCGGGTGCATAATCATTTTTAGGCGCTGATTGCATCGCTTTTTTTAACCAGAAAAAGGCATCATTGTAATTTTTATCGGTTTGTGCTTCTTTTCGCGCTAATAAACCCTGTAATAGCTGAGTTTCAGTGTTATCTATTTTATTCAGCGTACAGATATTTAAAATGTTCTTAATTTCTGTGAAAGGAGAATGAGCCTGATTGAGCAGAATTAATCCTTTTGAAACATTGCAGAGCTGGTTTGGGCCCCATTGTTGGGACTGAGTTTGCTTGATTTTATTTAGTGCCAGTAGGGCTTCTTGATTTTCCGGTTGTATTTTTAAGGTTTCTTGGAAAAATTGGGTTGCGCTTATTAAGTCTTTTTCTGCAGTTTTAACCCAACCCATACCATTTAATGCATCAACATCATGCGGACTATTTTTTAATAAATTTTGATAAATAATGGCTGCTGTATTAAATTGAGACTCTAATCTCAGTATTCCGGCTTGACCTAATAAAGCGGCACGATTTTGCGGATCTTGTGACAAAATCTGCTGATATAGTTGCGATGCATTGGCTAATTGATTGGCCATTTTGTAAGTGGTCGCTAACTCTAATCTAATCGATAAATCTTGTGGCGCAGCCGCTCGTGCTTTCTCAAGCCATTGAATAGCTTGCGTATATTGTTTATCTTGCTGTCCTTTTAGGCGGGCAAACAGTCCATGAAGTAATAACACCGAGGGTGAGTTAGGAGATATTTGATCACAAGCCGTTAAAATCATGTCGATTTGTGAAGGAGAAAAAGTTTCTTGATTAATTAAATCTAAGCCTTTAGAAACATCACAAAATACGACTGGTTCTGCATGAACTGTCAGGATAAAAAAGCTTAGTAAGATCAGGTAGATTAGTTTCATAATGCCTTACAAGAAATAGAAGATAATGAATAATCCACAAACAATAATTAAGCTCAGGAGTTGGTATAATAAAAAATGATATTCACGACGTAGGTCTTGAGCTAAGGTTTTATCGAAATCGAAAGGCTTCGCGTCTACAATATGTGGGTATAATCTTCGTTTAGAACTGATTTTTTCTGTTTTATCCCACTTAAGGTTAGGGCGTTTAATTTCCGCAATATAAGCGGCAAGGTTTATTGTGCATAACAAGGGACCATAACCTACAATGGTAAATAGGAAATTAGTAATTCGGGTAGATACCCCAGCGTATTCGAGTCTAAAAACAACCCATGCCCAAAACATACACAGAGCACTCCAGGTTTCCATAAAAAGTAAAACCATTTCATTAAGGCGTTTCGGGTTGGACGAGCCGACTAGGTCACTTAGCTGTTTGAAAAAGAAATCAGGATTCACTGAAATTGCCAGGATAGTTAAGGAAACTAGGCCTGGATAAAGGATGCCTTCAAGCCAAGATAAGCTGGATGTTCTGCGATCCACTAGGATTGAAAAGAGAGTGGTATATAGATAAACAAAAAGGCTCACGGACGCTATATAAAAGAAAATATGAGACGAATGTTCTTTATCAAGGATAAACAAGCCCACTAAGCCAAGAGCAGAAAGAATCATGATGAGGGGAGTTAAAAGGACGCAAAACCAAATAGTACCAAACATTAAATTACCTAAGCGTGATTTTATAGATTTACGAAACCAAACGTCTTTGAAGGCTTTGGTGATTTGTATATTTCCTCTTGCCCAACGAAAACGTTGTTTCCAGACATCGATAGCCGTTTTCGGTTCCTCAGCATAGACATAGGCATTACCTTCAAAAATAACTTTTTTCCCTAATTTTTGGGTAGAAAAAGTAGTATAGGTATCTTCTGCTAAGGTAGAAGTATTAATTTCACCGCCTAAGGCTTCAATATTTTCGCGTGTATGAAGCTGAGCTCCTCCAGCTAAACAGGCAACGACACCTAAAACATTTTGTGCTCTGCGGGCAATGGATTGTGACACTATATATTCGAAGCCAATTGAACGAGTAATGTAATTGGTTTGTCGATTTCCTACTTTAATATAAGCGGTTACTGCACCCACTTCAGGATCAGCTATATGGCGAGCTAATCGACGCAGGGCATCTTTTTTAAACGAAATATCAGCATCAATTAAGAGGAAAGCTTGAGCCCAATCCTCGGAAAGAACCGCTTTTAAACCATAATTCACTGCATGTGCCTTTCCTTTTCCTCCTCCTTCTTTTCGTACATGATAAACATTTTCTGGATATTCTAATTTTTTTAGATCAAGAAGTTCTTGAGTATTATCTGTGCTTCCATCATCAATGATGTAAATTTTTATAGCAGAAAGGGGATAATCCATTTTTAGTAAAATATCGATAGTGTGCTCGAGTACCAAAGCTTCATTCCAGGCTGGAACGACAACAGCGATCTTTGGGCAAAAGTCTTTGCATTTTTGATAATGATTCGAAAAAGCATGCAACCCGGATAAATTATGTTCGATAAAAAACGCAATGACCGGGACTATTCCGGTAAGAGCCATTATGAGGAAGAGGTAATAGAGTACTGAATATAGCCATTCTTTAGAGCTTGAGCTCGATTGCAGTATTTTCTTGCTAGGTAAATTATTTTGTAAGGCTTCTTTTGCTTTTTGAGGCAAAGCGAAGATTGGATCGCTTGGTTTTGAAGATTCAGTAATTAAAGAATAGCTCTTCGCTGCAACAATGGGTGGTTGTGAGCTAGCATAGGTCGTCATCGCCATAAATTGCAGGAGAAAAAGAAGAATAAATTGGCTTATCCAAGCTTCCTTTCTTGAAAAACTAATCATTTATCAAAAAATAGATTGTGTTAGTTTTTGAATCCCCATTATCGTATTCATCGGGCTTTGAATCGATAGCTTGTTGTAAAAAATAGTTTTTTTCATTTTTATCCATAATTGAAGCAGCTCCTTTTATCAAAATCCATCGCCATGCAGGGGTGATGAAGCCATATTCACTATTGATTAATTTTTTTAGGGTTGGGTAAGCATCCTTAAGCCATTGTTTATTTAGTAATTGTGCGGAAATAGCAGTGAAAGGTAGCATTTGAATACCAAAAGTATATTCAAGACCGCAGCGATATTCACTTCCGCATTTCTTAAAAAAGGTGTTTGAATCAATTTTAGCGTCCCATAAATTGCCAACAACCTGATTATGTTCTTTAAATTTTTTATTATAAATTGGGCTGTCATTAGGAATCTGCCAATACATTTGTGCCGACACGATTTCGCGTGCAGTAAGAAATTGAGCCCAATTCAATAACTTCTCATCATGCCGTGCTTGTGCATATAAAGCGATAGCATAATAGGCATTGACTGCTTCGCTGCTTGACTGTTGATTTTGCCCATCCACAAAAGAGGTTAATCCAGAAGCCCATGAATGCCCGGCAAAATCATCTTGAAACCGTTGTTTAGGAAAATAAGGATCTTGATTGTCATTATTTGCATAATCACGAATTAATCCATCAATCCATTCTTTGGGTGAAAAGGAAGCGCTTGGAAGAGGATGATTTATCCATTTGGGATCAAATTTGGCAATCACAGCAAAGGTGTAGACCCAATAGCCATAATGAAAATGATGATCAGTATAATGTCGCGCGCCATAATTATCGACACTGGGTATAATTCCACCCCAGGTGGTATCGTACTCAAAATGCCATCCTGAATGGCCCCGCATTTTTTTTCCTAGTTTTTCTTCAATAAATTGGAGCAATTGCTGTTTTACTTGCTCTTGTTTAAGCAGATTGGCAATCAAAATTAAACGAGCTGCCCGAGCAAATCGTTTACCTGTCATATACGGCCCGTCATCCGGGAAAGGTTGTTGAACTAAATTTTTTGCGTCTGTTAACAAGGCTTTATGTAAATTTCGGCTATCTTCAGTAGATAGGTTTTTGGGTTCTAAAAAAAAGATAGGGGTTTCAGGAAGTTCAATTTTCCGCTGTAACGTTGTTTCTCCTAGCATGAGTCCTTTGATTCCTGCATAGCTTACTAAAGAATGTTGCGGCAGCGAACTTCGTTGATGAGGTAAGGAAAGCATTAATGGTGGCTTATTGTTTTGGGTTAGCCAAGTAAAAGAATAATCACGGGTGGTATAGTCTTGTTGATAGTCAAGCGGGATCGTTTGACTATAGGCATCGAGCGTGGCGATGTCATTTTCTACAGCTGTAGCTGTGTCTTTTTGTAAAACCAATCTTACCCAACCTGAATAAGGTTCCTTTGCTGTTAATTCTTGACCTTGGGGACTAACAATCCAATTAAAAAGAATAGGTTTTTCGCTATAGAGAATCCAGGTTTGAGTGTGTTGTTGATTGAGTGCTTGGATTAATTCAAAACGATTGGCAGCGGCTAAGGGCCCGGCTGTGGTTTGCTGATTAATCGATAACCATTTAAAGGGTGAACTGAGTTTGGGTATGGCATTAATATAAAACTCAGTTAAATAAGGAGAACCTTGGATAAGAGGGGCTGTAATTTTCTGTTGCTGAGCATTTTGCCATTGTAAAACAATTTTAAAGCCATGCTCGGACTCTAGGCCATAACTATCCATTGCTTCCAAAGAGCCGAGTGTTAATTGATTTTCAAATTGATAAAAAAAAGCAGAGACAAGCTCCGGATATGTCGGTTCTGCATAATATCTCGGTCCTGTGTAACTTATACTGATTCCTTTTGCACTAATTTTGGTTTGGTAAGGGAAAACAGTGACTGGGTTGCTTTGGCCCTCTTTAGTGCGGTCCATCATAAAATTAATAAACCAGGCATTAGTTTGAAAGGGTTTTGCGTTATTAAGCCAAAATTGAGAGGGGACTATCGAATTAGTTGTCGTTGGGAAAGCATGTTTAGGATCAGCAGGCTTCGCTCTGCCGTAGTAACTAAGGCTAAGTAGAGAGAGGAAGATGAGAGCCTGGGCAGATGCATTTTTCATAAAATCCCTTTTCATTGGCTAATCCTTTATTTTCGTCGACGTACAATAATGAACAAGGGCACTAATATAGCAATTAAATAAATAAAAATTTGTAAATGAGTGCTTAAATAATAGAGTAAGTTTTTGCCTAGATTAGACATGTAAATTGTTAATCGATGCTTTAAGCTAATGTAGCGATTGTCATAACTATTAAGAATCTCAAAGGATTTATCAGGATTGATGATGGCAATATTGCCATTGAGGTTCATTCGTTTTTTATCACTAACTAAAGCGTTAACTGCAGAAAAAAGAGCAGGATTATTGTCGCCTGTTATCAATAAAACAGCATTGCCCTCACTCCAGGGAGAGGGCATTAATTCCAGCAAGCCTGTAGAAGATCCGCTAGAAATTTGCATTTGTTTTTGTGGTAGTTTCAATAGTCGTGAATTTCCCTGCAATTGTACTGGCATATAATTCAAAGCAAATTTAACCCATGGGTTTGTTGCGGGTGTTCCAAAAAGAATTACATTATGGTTACGAATAAAATCTTCATCGATTTCGTGGCTACTGCGAAAATTAAAAATTATTGGATTAGAGTTAGCTAATTGCCCCATTTTAAAAAATAAATTAGCTAAATTATCTATCCCCTCTTTAGATAGCGACGCGGGTAAAATAACAGTGACTTCGGTGCTAAATGGAACCAGAAGTTGATTTAACATGGCAAGAGGAAAATTATTCAAGAATGAGGTTTCAAATTCGCTTTCTGCATAAATTGTTGCCCAGAGATCATCATAATTTTCACGAGTGCAGAGCTCATTATTAATATGGAGATTAACGAGATATTCTATTTTGTTTATTCCAGGCTTCATCGCACTGGTGTCTATTTCAACCGGCCAAGAAGAATGTTCTTTAGTTAGCCAAAAAGAAGACTGTTTAGAACCATTCACTAAGAGAGTGATTTGCGAATAATTATTACCGGGAAAAATCGGAGCGGTAATAAGTGTTTTAATGGTCGCATAGTGAGGTATTCGATCATTAGGTAGGGGAACATTAAAACTGACCTTGTGTTGTCCTAGCCCTGTAACACTTTGATCCTCATAACCTAAGTCTTTAAAAGTTGTTTTGTACCATTCACCTTCGGATTGGATAATTGGATGAATTTGAACCTGATCAATAATAGCCAATTTTCCAGAAACAATGGCTTTCGATTCTGGGGCTAAAAAAGTAGTGACTGCTTTTTTTAGAGCAGCATAATCGCTTCCGGTAATCGCTAATAAACCATACACCGGATTAAAGGGTGATTGACTGAGTAGAAGAATCCCTGAATGACTGTCTAATGCTTTATTAACGGTTGGATTCTGAGTCAAGCGAGCTAATCCATTATCTGGAAATAAATGCCCAGCAATTCCAATAAGAATTAAATTATTGAGTTTTTGTAGTTCGACACTTTCATTGATATAACCAGTCGATAAATTCACCTTGCTGTTACCTGACCATCGACCCAGTTGTAGAGCTATTTGTAGCAAAGAAAATATTTCTTGTTGGCTAGGGTTTTGCGGCAGAACTAACATTGTTGGAATCGGGTTAATTGTTACCGGATCAATAAAAGGATAGGGTAGTTGCTGTAGTAAACCCTCAAAAGGTACTTCCTCTGTAGTTAGAGTAAGGCTACTTTCCGGTGAGATATAGATCCAAATATTAGGATCACATAAATTTTTTGTACTGACTAAATGAGCTGAGAAGTTCAAGGTTTGCCAATCTTTTGATAACTGTGCCAGTGGTAATTCAATATCCCAGCTTGCTTCTTTACTCGAGGTTGTAGGTAGAGCTAAGCGACGAATAACGGTCTGATTAAACTTAATATCAACTCTTGTTCCGACAGTTAAAAGAGGAGAAAAGTCCATTTTTAAATGTAGTATTGCTTTCTGTGTGTGCAAATGTTTCGCAAGCGGGAGATAAAAGGTGTAACTTGGCTGATATCCATTTAAGGATACAGAACTATCCCAGTTTAATTGTGTAAACGAGTAGTTGGCTGTCATGCTATTTCCTTTAGCAGCGCTTGCTGAATCGGTACTTAAGGGCTGTGTTGTAGCAGCGTTAATGGGCTGAAAAACCGTCACTAATAGCAATAGACTATAAAGAAAGAAACTGTACGTGCTGTGTAATAATCTCATCATCTTTTTATTAATGCACGCATCAACGAATAGTTATTGACTCAGATTACTAGCTTCGATTTACGGAGGCAACATTATTCGTTAGCGATTATAAGATAGATTATTAAATAAAATGCGATGGGAGCTAATCGACATTAAAATACCGAAACTGGTGAGAAAGGTCACCATTGCTGTCCCACCGTAACTGACTAGAGGTAGAGGAACTCCCACAACCGGCAAAATACCCATGACCATTCCCATATTAACAAAGCCAGAAAGGAAAAAAGTCATGGCTAAACTGGCAGCTAAAAGGCGGGTAAAACTGGTTTGAGCATGTCTTGCGATATGCAGTCCTCGCAGGGAGATGAGAATCACTAAAGCAATCAGAATACAACTACCGGCAAAGCCAAACTCTTCGCCACTTACCGCAAAAATAAAATCTGTCGCATGTTCTGGTAAGAAATTAAGATGCGATTGACTCCCCTCAAGCCATCCTTTACCGAAAGCACCACCTGATCCAATTGCGATCTTGGATTGAATGATGTGGTAGCCTGAACCCAGGGGGTCTTGTTCTGGATTAAGTAAAGTGTAGATTCGTTGTTTTTGGTAATCATGCATGACATGCCAAAGTAAAGGGGCCGCAGCGCCAATCACGATTCCAATAAACAGGATGATTCGCATTCCTATTCCAGCTAAGAAAATAACGCACAAGCCGGATGCAACAACCATAATTGCAGTACCTAAGTCAGGCTGTTTAGCAATCAACACAGCAGGAATGAAGATCATTAAGGCTGCCATCAATAACGATTTAAAATCAATAGGAACAGGTTTGCGATCAAAATACCAGGCGGCCATCATTGGAATGGCTAATTTCATTATTTCTGAGGGTTGGAAACGAAATAATCCTAAATCAAGCCAACGCTGGGCCCCCTTACCAATTTTTCCCATTAACATCACTGCGATAAGTAGCACTAAACCCACACCATAAATCCAAGGCGTCCAAGCTTTATATTTATGCGGGGGAATGATAGCAAAAATCATCATAATGCCTAGTGCAAATACTAGTCTGATTGATTGACGAAAAACCATGCTGAGATTCTGATTTGAAGCACTGTAGAGGATTAACATTCCCATCGCGACCAAGGCCAACAGTAAACCTAACAAAGGTAAATCAATATGAATAGATTTAACGGTCAAACGATAAACGGGTCGTGTATGACGTGTTTTCATGACTTAGGTTCGCTTTTTTTGAGTTCAAAATACGCATCCATCACTTTACGAGCGACATTGGATGCTGCTAAATCATTTTCTACCATTACAGCAACTGCAACTTCGGGGTTTTCAACAGGAGCAAAAGCAATAATCAGAGAATGATCTCTTAAATATTCAGGAATATCTTCGTATTTCACCTTGCGAGCTTTTTCATACTGTTTACCCCCAAATACTTGTGCTGTACCTGTTTTTGCAGCGACAGAGTAGGGTGCGGTTCTACCAAAACGATAACCAGTTCCTTCATTGCTGGTGATGACGGCTTGCATTGCTTCGGCAATGATTGTCCAATAATTTTCATCTTTAAGCTTGATAGGATATTCTTCAAGAGTTTTATATTCGTGTGTTTCTTCTCGGTCGCTTTGAATGGATTTATGCAATAAATGCGGCCTAAAACGTCTGCCTTTTTGACTTAATGACGCCGTTGCATTAGCTAGCTGCAGTGGAGAGACTAAGGTAAAACCTTGGCCAATCGAGGTGATAACTGTATCGCCAGGATACCAAGATTGTCCTTTGGTTTGTTTTTTCCAATGCTTGTTAGGCACTAATCCAGGCGCTTCTTCATTCAGATCAATATGAGTTAGTTGACCGAAGCCAAACTGAACTAACATATCTTCAATAGCTGCAATACCCATTTTGTGACCCAAATGATAAAAATAGGTATCACAAGAGACGGTTATGGCACGTTTTAAATTAATAAAACCATGCCCGGTCTTTTTCCAATCGCGATAAGCATGGCTCACACCGGGTAATCTAAACCAACCTGGGTCATGAATGCTATAGCTGGTGTCGACAATTCCTTTTTCTAAACCTGCCAGGCCCATGAAAGGTTTTATGGTTGAAGCAGGTGGATACAAACCTCGCACCGCTCGGTTATAAAGGGGCCTATCACGTGCGGTGGCTAATTTCTTATAGTTCTCGGTGCTGATCCCATTCACGAAAAGATTAGGATCAAAACCAGGTGCGCTAACCATCGCTAAAATATCTCCTCCATGAGTACTTAACACAACTACTGCCCCTCGCTTATCTTTCAATGCCTGGTATGCAACCTGCTGCAATCGTGTATCAATCGTTAAGTATAGTTTTTCGCCGGACACTGGATTTTGCTTGTTAACCACTCTCAAGGTTCGGCCACTGACATCTGTTTCTACTTGTTGATAGCCTACTTCGCCATGCAAAATATCCTCATAAAATTTTTCGATCCCTGACTTGCCGATAAAGTTGGTTGCTCGATAGTTAGTCGGATCAACCTGACGCAGCTCTTGGATATTGATTCGACCGACATAACCAAGTAAATGAGCTGTCGCTTCGCCGAGTGGGTAGTAACGCATGAGTCTGGCTTTAATACTCACACCAGAGAAGCGATATTGATTGCTCGCAAAAATGGCAACTTCTTCTTGGTCTAATTTAAGTTTAAGAGGAATGGGTACGAAGGAGCGATTTTGTTTAGACGCGCGATTAAAATTGTCGATATCCTCATCAGTAATCGATGGAAGAAGAATGCGTAATTGTTTCAAAGTGAGTTTTAGATTTTTGACACGTTCGGGAATAATTTCTAAGACATAGACAGGGATATTTTCAGCTAAGACTATGCCATTTTTGTCGAGAACAATGCCACGAGGAGGAGCAATCGGAATGATACTCATTTGGTTTTTTAGAGAGAGCGTTTCGTATCGTTTAAATTCGGTTATTTGCAGATAGGCTAAACGTAAAATAAGTACCAAAGATAAGATAATTATCAGTATGACAAGTAAATTTAATCGAGAACGATGTAATTGGGCTTCTAATCGATCATTTTTCACGGAATTATTAAATCGCATTTTCTGCAAAATTTAAAATAGAGTTGAGGAAAATAGCCATCTTAGCCTAAAACTTCATTTGTGATAAGGGTGGTTATGTATAATTGACCAAGCTCGGTAAAGTGTCTCTAAGAGAATAATCCGCACAAGCGGGTGTGGTAGAGTGAGTTGGGACAAAGACCAGCGTTCATCAGCTTTCGCTACAATCGAGGGGACTAGTCCTTCTGGTCCGCCAATAAGAAAACATAAATGACTGGTGATTTGTTGCAATTGCTCCAGCTTTAAAGCTAATTTTTCACTGCTAAAAGAACCACCTTCAATCTCTAAAGCAATAATACGCGAGTGTTGTGGAATCGCCGCCGATATTAATGCCGCTTCCTTTTCTAAAATACGCGTTAAATCGCTTGTTTTTCCACGCTTCGCCAATGGAATTTCAATTAAGTTAAACTGAACGAATTCCTGCAATCGTTTTGAAAATTCAGAAGCAGCTTGCTCAACCCAAGAAGGCATTTTATTACCACAAGCAATCAGCGTAACTTTAAGCATAATTTTATTTACTTGGTGGATTAGCTTGCCAAAGTCCTTCAAGATTATAAAAAGCACGACTTTCGGCTTGCATGATGTGTAACACAAAATCGCCAAAATCGATCAAAGCCCAATCACCGGATTCAAGGCCATTTTGGCTAAGGGCCGCTAATCCTACAGCTTTCATCTTTTCAACCACCACATCAGCGATAGCTTTTACATGGCGAGATGAACGTCCATTACAGATAATCATATAATCAGTAACAGAAGTTTGTTGTTTCACATCAATAACGGTCACATCGCTCGCTTGGATATCGTCTAACGATTTTAGTAGTTGATTTAAAAATGATTGTTGCTCGGTCATAAAGTATAAAAATCTTATTCAAAAGGGGTGGATAATAACAGTAAAATTAAAACTCTCAAAGGTTTCTTTCTAAAACCTTCTATAAATGTTGGGCCAAGGGCCTGAGGTATCGTCACTTTTTTTTTGAATAATATTTGGAGCTAAATCCAGTGTTTTACTGAACCGTTCAGCCTGAGGAGGAGCCAGCGACGTCTCGAAGGCCTGTCCTGAGGCACTCGAAGGGGGGCTTTGCATCAAACAAGGCTTCGAGACAGCGCTACGCGCACCCGAGCATCCTGAGGCTCTCGAAGGACTCAGCCCGAACGGATCAAGCTACTAATTGGAGCAACAGCTATTTTTGTTCAAAAAAAAGTGACGATACCTCAGGCCAAGGGCCAAGTCTCCTATCCTGATCATGAAACAAAGCCAACCTACACAGATTTGATAAAAGAAGCTTTTTATTGCTTGTACTACAATGTAGTTATTCCAACTATCATTCTGGAAATGGAGCTCTCTATGGCAGCCAGTTTTGGAAGCGCGATTGAAATACATGACAACCCTGTAAAAAAGAGAATCGTACTAATCTTTCAGGGTGGTGGGGCATTAGGTGCTTTTCAGGCAGGCGTTTATGAAGGGCTTGAGAAGTCACATTATACTCCTAATTGGATAGCGGGGACTTCGATAGGTGCCATCAATGCAGCAATTATTGCAGGAAATGAACCTAAGAATCGATTACCTCGTTTAAAACAATTCTGGGATGCAGTCACTCAACCTGAGGTTTTTAATGCGGGTTATGATTTTCCCGACCCATTGCGTAAATTAGTTGCTGACATGCAGTATCAGCATATCGTTTTATCAGGGATCTCCGTTTTTTTCAAACCTCGCTTAGACTCACTATTTAATATGTATTATGGCCCGTGGAATAGTTTTTACGATACCGAACCATTACGGGCTTTTCTCCAGGAGCTTGTTGATTTTGATTATCTTGCCAAATGTGAAATACGCCTCAGTCTGGGTGCCACTAATATTAATACGGGCAAAATACGCTATTTTGATAGTAAGTTTGAAAAACTTAGACCGGAACATATTATGGCAAGTGGTGCTTTGCCTCCGGCTTTTCCTCCCATTTTAATTGAGGGTGAATATTATTGGGATGGAGGTGTTTATTCCAATACTCCCCTAGCGGTTGTTTTGGATGATAAACCCCGAGTTAGTTCACTTTGTTTTATGGTGGATTTATGGAGTGCTATTGGGGACTTACCTAATAGCATCGATGAGGTGAAAAAAAGAAACCTCGAAATCAATTATAGTAGTCGCTCAGACGAACAGCGATGCCATTTTGAAGATAAACATAATTTACGCCGAGCGATTGGGGCTCTCTATAAGCAGTTACCAAAAGATAAGCAACTATTGCCCGACAATTTAGAACTAGCCTCTCTGGGATGTTTATCCGATTATGATATCGTGCAGCTCGAATATCAGCAAAAAAACTGGGAGTCATCGACTAAGGATGCTGATTTTTCAGCTTACTCAACCAAGGAACGTTGGAGGCAGGGTTTAAAACAGGTACAAAAAGCGCTCAAATCGAAGAAATTTATTAACCCCCACCCACCGCATGTGGGCGTGGCTATCTATCGTGCTGTGGAAGATTAGTACCAACTAATGGCACTTGATTAAAGACGTTGATGTGGTTTCGACTTGATGACGCGATAAAAGTGCCTTTATCGCGCGAAATAAAATGAAACAAACGATTGTTGCGACGATTAAGATATTAAAAAGCGTCGAAAAAGTTTGTGTATAATGTGCCTTTAATTCAAGTAGGGATAAGTTTTCTGTTTTTATTGAAGTTAAAGAAGCAAGCTTTCCGGATAAAAAGCCTCCGATCCCTAAAGATACAAAGAAGATACCCATCATCGTGCTTACTTTTTTGCGACTGGAGAGCACAGTTATTGCCGATAGTCCTACGGGTGAGAGCAATAATTCAGCAATTGAAATCAGTAAATAAGCGGGGATAAAAAATAAAGGAGATAATAGCGCTGCTCCGCTAGAGTTTGCGCAAACTATGGTAATTAAGGCATAGGCAGCAGCCATGAAAACCATTGCGAGCAAGAATTTCTTTCCAGTACGAATCCCGCTTTGAACCAAGGTCAGCTGAGTTTTGCTGCGTGAAAATAAGTAGCCAAAAAGGATCATGCCGATACTTTGAATACCGACATAATAGGGAGGAGGAAAGTTAATTCCAAATAATTTTGGTTCTACAACCCTAGAAATAAAGAGGGTTAAGGACATAAACATTTGAAAATAGAAAGCCCAAAACATAACCGAAATAATGCACAATAAACCGATAACAGCGGTTTGTTTTGCCTGATTTGGTGATTCGCGTCGAATAGAATAGATTAAATAAGCCAACGAGAGTAAAACGACTGCTGCAAAGGCTGAATCGGCAAAGATAGGGAAGTCAAGAATAGAATAAGAAATTAGCCATAATCCAAACATCAAAACGGTTGCCTTAATTAACTTACCCAGCCGATATTCATAGGGATGATAATCAGCTACTTTGTAGCGATAAGTACCAAATGCAAAAACTGCAAAAGCAATAATCATCCCAAAAGCAGCACTAGCAAAAGAAACTGACCAGCCAAAGCGTGCGTTAAGTAGGCTAGGTAAAGTTGTTCCTAAAATGATGCCTGTAGTGATACCCATGTAAAAAATAGTGAAACCACTTTCTCGTTTAGGAGAACCAATGTCGTATTCATTACCCAAAAGAGATGAGATATTGGGTTTTAGCAAGCCTGTCCCCACAGCCACCCCGGCTAATGCAACTGTCAGACCCCAATCGGAGCTTAGTAAAGTGAGTGCTATATAGCTGCAGAATAGGAAAGTTGCTCCCGCAAGAATCGCTCTTTTTTGGCCTAGTAAATGATCTGCAATCCATCCTCCAATCACTGGTGAAAGGTAGGTGAGTGCGGTAAAAGAACCCACTAATGCATAGATCTTATCGTCTTGCCATTTAAAATGCAGTGCAAGATAGAGTGCTAGTAAGGATTGCACAACATAAAATCCATATCTTTCCCACATTTCCGTGGCGAAAAAAACTCTTAATGAAGGGGGATGAGAAGCATGATTAATTAATTCGTTTTGCACAATGATTTCTTAGGTTGGATCCTGGTGTCTATAGTCTATCACACTGAGCTCTTACTTTACATACTGTAGTCTATTAAAACAGATTATATTCTTTCATGGGTATAACCCATAGTGTATGATAGCCCTCATATTCCCAGGACGGAGAAAAAATGCCAATTCTAAACAAAAATCCTCCCCATATCAAAGCAAATCGTGGTACCACGCTTGAAACCAAAAGTTGGCTTACTGAAGCTGTTTTGCGTATGCTCTGCAATAATCTAGATCCAGAGGTTGCTGAGAATCCCGACTCTCTCATTGTATACGGCGGACTTGGTCGCGCCGCTCGTAATTGGCAATCGTTCTACAAAATAATCGAAGTACTTAAAAAACTTGATATAAACCAAACCTTACTCATTCAATCAGGTAAACCGGTCGGTGTATTTACCACTCATGAAGAGGCACCTCGCGTATTAATCGCCAATTCTAATTTAGTGCCACGTTGGGCAACTTGGGAACATTTCAATGAACTCGATAAAAAAGGGTTGATGATGTATGGTCAAATGACCGCCGGCAGTTGGATTTACATTGGTTCACAAGGTATTGTTCAAGGCACCTATGAAACGTTTTCAGCCTGCGCGGAAAAACATTTCGCGGGCGATTTGTCTGGGCGCTGGGTTTTGACTGCCGGCCTTGGTGGAATGGGTGGGGCACAACCACTTGCGGCAACAATGATGGGAGCTAGTATGCTCGCCATTGAATGTGACCCTAGTCGCATCGAAAAGCGTTTAAAAACTCGCTATCTTGATAAATCAACTAATGATCTCGACGAAGCATTAGCCTGGATAGAAGAGTCCTGTAAAAAGAAGAGTCCATTATCCGTAGGTCTCTTAGGAAATGCCGCCGAAATCTATCCGGAACTACTCCGGCGTAATATTAAGCCCTCTTTAATCACTGATCAAACGAGTGCTCATGATCCTCTAAATGGCTACCTACCGAAGGGATGGTCCTTAGAAAAAGCTAAAGAATTAAGGCAAACATCTCCTGAGGAGGTTGTGGCTGCTGCGAAAGCTTCAATAGCCGAGCAAGTCCAGGCTATGCTTGGATTTCAACGCCTAGGTATCCCTGTTTTCGATTACGGCAATAATATTCGCCAAATGGCTTTTGAATCGGGTGTAAAAGAGGCCTTTGCTATTCCTGGATTTGTCCCCGAGTATATTCGTCCTTTATTTTGCGAAGGCATTGGCCCTTTTCGTTGGGTTGCTTTATCTGGTGATCCTGAAGATATCTATGCCACAGATGAAAAAGTGAAGGAATTAATGCCGGAAAATAAACATTTACATCGCTGGCTTGAAATGGCGCGCGAAAAAATCGTTTTTCAAGGACTTCCCGCAAGAATTTGCTGGGTAGGTTTAAAAGATCGCGCCCGTTTGGCTTTGGCATTTAATGAAATGGTTAAAAAAGGTGAGGTAAAAGCCCCCATCGTTATTGGTAGGGATCATCTTGATTCAGGATCTGTCGCGAGCCCAAATCGCGAAACGGAAGCCATGCTAGATGGCAGTGATGCTGTATCGGACTGGCCTCTATTAAACGCGCTATTAAATTGCGCTAGCGGAGCAACTTGGGTCAGTTTACATCATGGCGGAGGCGTTGGAATGGGTTTTTCACAACATGCAGGGGTCGTTATCGTTGCGGATGGTACAGATAAAGCGGGGGCACGCCTTAGCCGGGTTCTCCATAACGACCCAGCAACAGGAGTCATGCGCCATGCTGATGCGGGATATGAGCTTGCTAAACAATGCGCTAGAGAAAATAATTTATGGTTACCCATGGAGTTAATTGGAGAGCCCAAATGACCGAACTATTTACTCTGCTACCTGGTCAATTGAGCTTGCAGACTATTAAATACCTATTAAGAGAGAAAAAAAATTGCGTATTAGACGATAGCGCTGGGGCAGTGATTGAAGCATCTTGTAACATTGTTCGCGGAGTGCTTGAAAGCAAAAAAACTGTTTATGGAATTAATACAGGCTTTGGCTCACTGGCTTGTCAACGCATTTCTTCCGAACATTTACAACAGCTGCAGCGAAACATCGTACTCTCCCATGCTTGCGGAGCAGGTGAATTACTTGCGGATGAAATGGTTGCATTGATCTTGCTGCTCAAAATTAATAGCTTGGCCCAAGGTTATTCAGGGGTGAGAAGAGAACTTATCGATGCCCTAACTATCCTTTACAACAAAGGAATTTATCCCTGTATTCCTGCTAAAGGCTCTGTCGGAGCGTCAGGTGATTTAGTTCCTTTAGCTCATCTTTCATTACCCTTAATAGGCGAGGGTGAGGTGCGATATCAAGGCAAAATAATGAGTGCCGAAGAAGGATTAAAAATCGCTGAAATAAGACCGCTAGAGCTTGCCCCAAAGGAAGGTTTAGCCTTGTTGAATGGTCTCCAGCCTTCAGCAGCAATTGCTATGATTGCTTTTTTTAAAGCTGAATTGTTGTTTGAAGCGGCTGTCTTAGCGGGTGGGCTATCTGTTGATGCGGCTTGTGGTAGCGATGTTCCTTTTGATGACCGTATCCATTTGGCGCGTGGCCATCAGGCGCAACGTGACGTGGCGGCAATGTATCGCGAGTTATTAGCTGACAGTCCTATTCGAGAATCGCATCGTCATTGTAATCGTGTGCAAGATCCTTATTCTTTAAGATGTCAACCACAGATTATGGGTGCAGTTTTAAATCAAATGCGTTTTGTCGGCGAAACACTGCAAGTTGAGGCGAATTCAATTTCTGATAATCCCTTAGTCTTTGTTGAGCAAGAAGATATTCTTTCTGGCGGTAATTTTCATGGGGAAATGATCGCCATGGCTGCTGATAATCTTGCTCTTGCCATCGCTGAAATAGGCGCTAACTCCGAACGGCGTATTGCGTTATTAATTGATAAAAATTTTAGCGGCTTACCTGCATTTTTAGTTAAAGATGGAGGTTTAAATTCAGGATTTATGATTCCTCATGTGACAGCAGCTTCTTGTGCTAGCGACAATAAAGCCCTTGCACATCCGCATAGCGTAGATAGTCTTCCTACTTCTGCAAATCAAGAAGATCATGTCTCAATGGCCACCAATGCTGCAAGACGCTTGCATAATATGGTTGATAATACAGCAACAATACTTGCTATCGAATTATTGGCAGCCTGTCAGGGTTTAGAGTTTCATAAGCCTTTAACCACTTCACCAAAATTAGAAGCAGTTTATACTAAAGTAAGAGCTTTTGTTGATCCCTATACCACGGATCGTTATTTTTCACCGGATATAGCTATCATCAAACAAAAAATCCTTGACGGTGATTTTGCATTAGAACATTAATGCTATGAGATTATGAACTGATTAAAGGAGGAATCATGAGCCAGGTAATATTTATTACAGGAGCAAGCCGTGGAATAGGTCGAGCCATTGCTCATAAATTCGCAGGCATGAAAGCTTGTATTGTTGTGGCCGCTAAAACTGATACGCCTCATCCGACCTTGGAAGGAACAATACATAGCGTTGCCAAAGAAATTGAAGAACTCGGTGGACAGGCCTTGCCTTTGGTGGTCGATGTGCGAGATGAAGAGCAAATTCATAAAGCGATTGAAAAGACCATAAAGCAGTTCGGTGGCTTGGATATTTTGATTAACAATGCGAGTGCTATTAGCTTAACAGATACACTTTCAACGCAAATGAAACGTTATGATCTTATGCAATCAGTCAATGCCCGCGCTACTTTTGCTTGTTCACAAGCAGCGATTCCTCATCTTAAAAAATCCAAAAATCCGCACATCCTCACCTTATCTCCTCCACTGACAATGAATCCAAAATGGTTTGCCCCTAATCTTGCTTATGCAATAAGTAAATATGGAATGAGTATGTGCACTTTAGGGTTAGCTGAAGAGTTGAGGGAATATGGAGTAGCGGTCAATTCATTATGGCCGAAAACAACGATTGCAACCGCTGCGGTTCGTGTTAATTTCCCTGAGCTATGCAAGGCGAGCAGAAAACCGGAAATCGTTGCTGATGCAGCGTATTGGATCTTATCGCAGCCCTCACAATCGATTACTGGGAATTTTTTTATTGATGAAGATCTGTTAGCGAAAACTGGCGTTAGAGATTTTTCAGTGTATGCTATCGACCCAACAATTAAGCCATTCAACGATTTATTCTTATGACGATCGAAATTTATACAGATGGTGCTTGTAAAGGCAATCCAGGTCCTGGTGGATGGGGTGCTTTACTCCGCTTTAACGGACATGAAAAAACACTCAACGGCAGTGAACTTCAGACAACCAATAATCGGATGGAGCTTACTGCTGCAATTAAAGCCCTAGCTGCTTTAAATCGACCCTGTGTTGTCAATTTGTTTACAGATTCGCAATATTTACGACTTGGAATGACAGAATGGCTAAGCCAATGGAAAAAAAAAGGTTGGCGAAACTCAAAAAAGGAACCAGTTAAAAATGCGGATTTATGGCAACAGTTAGATGAGTTGGCGAGTAAACATACTATCGTTTGGCATTGGGTAAAAGGACATTCTGGACATCCTGAAAATGAACAAGCGGATGCTCTCGCTAATCAAGCTATTGAGGAGCTTTTAAAGATCTCGTGATTGGCCTCGCTGTCTAAGCTTTAGAGATTCGCGTAAGTTGATCTGCGACAATCGGATTGACATTCAGTCCAGATCTAAGCCAATATTCGTGGTTTAAATCAAGCAATAGGTTTTTCGATGCGGCAGGTTGTCTTAGATACAGAAACAACAGGGATTGGCCATGAATTAGGTCATCGAATCATTGAAATTGGTTGTATTGAGTTAGTAGACAGAAAACTCACCAATAATCTTTTTCATGTCTATTTAAATCCCCAACGATCTGTCGATGAAGGTGCTTTTCGCGTTCATGGCATCAGCACAGAGTTTTTGCAAGATAAACCTTTATTTCAAGACATTGCAAATAATTTAATTGAATTCATTGATGGTGCTGAATTAATTATCCACAATGCACCATTTGATATTGGCTTTTTAGATGCTGAATTAAAGCGGATTAATTCCAGTTTTCAAATTAAAACTCGCTGTTCGGTTTGCGATACTCTTGTTTTGGCGAAAGAAAAACACCCAGGTCAGCGTAATAATTTGGACGCACTTTGTAAACGCTATGAAATAGATAATTCTAATCGTACTCTTCATGGTGCTTTACTTGACTCGGAAATACTAGCCTCTGTTTATTTAGCTATGACAGGAGGGCAGACAAATTTATTCGAAGATGCGGCCGAACTTATCGCTAATTCTGAAATTGTTGTTAACCAACAAACTGAACAGTTGGTTAGTGGTTCACCAGTCCTCACGGCGAATCCGGAAGAATTACAACGTCATGAAGAGTTTATTAAGTTTTTGATTAAAAAATCAGGATCTAATCTTTGGGATACGGAGTGAAGGTTCAATATCACCAATCCCAATTTTCCACATCAATAATGCTATTTAACGCTTCCTCGCGTTAATCGCTGTTTAGAGTACTTAAAAAAATTTGAAATGTATAAATTTTGTCCTATAGTTAGAATCAGGAGTCCTAACAACAGGAACAATCATGGAAGGAATGAAACCTCAAAAACTAGGTTATTTAGCTGTTCTTGGTTTTAGTTTTCTCTTCGCCGGTATTGAACAATCGGCCAGTGCTGCATCAATCGATGTGGGTTCGCCGAAAATGGTTCTTGCCTCTAATACGTTTATCTTTAATCCGCGTACCCTAAGCTGGAAAGCCGTCAAAGATGGTAAGGTTATTCGTAGCGGAAAAGCAATTGGTGGTAGTAAATATTGCAAAGATATTGGACGCTCTTGTAGAACGCCTTCTGGTACCTATACTGTATTTAGCAAGGGAGGAGCAAGTTGTCGTTCTAGCCGATATCCAGTTGGCAAAGGTGGAGCAAAGATGCCTTACTGCATGTTCTTCTCGACAAACTATGCGGTCCATGGTTCTTATGAATTGCCTAATTATAATGCGAGCCATGGTTGTATTCGGGTAAGTCCTGATGCAGCTCGATGGCTAAATAACAATTTTATGCATATCGGCTCTACCGTGGTAGTAAAACCCTATTAAGATTTTGTCATGGAAGAAGAGAAGTCCAGTTGGCTTCTCTCTTTCAAGATGTAGGGTTGTTATTCCTCAAACTCATCATCATCCCCCATACTAAAGGATGAACCGCAGCCGCAAGTGGTTTTTGCATTAGGATTACGAATGACGAATTGCGCGCCTTGAATATTTTCGACGTAGTCAATTTCTGCATCATTTAGATATTGAAAACTCATAGAGTCAACTAATAATTTAACTGACAATTGACCATTTGAGCAGGTTTGCTCAACTATAGTGTCATCTTCTTGAATTTTTTCATCGAAGGTGAATCCATATTGAAATCCTGAGCATCCTCCGCCAGTTACAAATACGCGGAGATTTAAGCTAGGATTTTCTTCTTCGGCGATTAAAGAAGCAACTTTGTCTGCTGCATTCACTGAAAAATAAATGCCTGCAGAAGCAGGGGAAGCATTGATTGCACTCATAAAAACTCCCGATTAAAAATCATACTCAGTGAGCCAAAGGTTGAATACACACTGAACTTAAAATGGATGTATATTGATATTGTACAATATTATCGAATAATTTGTTCTATTGTAGCACCACCTAGACAGAGATTTTTATCGTAAAAAACCACGTATTGCCCAGGAGTTACCGCTCTTTGAAAACTTGAAAACATCACATAATGCTGATTATCGTTTTCAGGTGAAATCATGCAAGCTTGTTCTGGCTGGCGATAGCGTGTTTTTGCATAGCAAGTTAGAGGTAAATTATTTTTACAATCTTCTGCTAACCAGTGAATTTTACTACAGATAAGACCCTGAGCATAAAGCATCGGATGACTATTACCTTGAGCGACAATTAGCGTGTTGGTTTTGAGATCTTTATCGACCACATACCAGGGATCTTCACTAGCTTCTTGCCGTCCACCAATGCCAAGACCTTGGCGTTGGCCTAAGGTATAATACATCAGCCCATCATGACGACCTAAATATTGACCCTCGGCGCTTTTAATATCACCTGGTTTGGCTAAAATAAATTCTTTTAAGAAATTCTTAAACCGTTTTTCGCCAATAAAACAAATTCCGGTAGAGTCTTTTTTATCATGGGTGACTAAGCCTAAGTCTTTTGCAAATTCTCGAATCTGCGTTTTTAAATAATCACCGATAGGAAATAGGGTTTTAGTTAATGCTTCCGGATCAACCGCGTTTAGAAAATAGGTTTGATCTTTTTCCCTATCTTTGGCTTTAAAAAGCTGGCCATTCTTAACCCTCGCATAATGCCCAGTGGCTATATAATCAGCGCCTAACTGCAAAGCATGATTTAGAAACGCGTTAAATTTAATTTCCTTATTGCAGAGCACATCGGGGTTAGGTGTACGTCCTTGCTCATACTCGCTTAAAAAATGAGCAAACACGCGATCCCAGTATTCTTGAGAAAAATTAACGGTATGCAAAGGAATTTTTAACTGCTGACATACTGCTTGGGCATCGGCTAAATCAAGGGCGGCAGGACAATATTCATCGCTATCGTCTTGTTCCCAATTCTTCATAAATAGACCTTCGACCTGATATCCTTCCTCGCGTAGAAGCCAGGCTGCAACCGATGAATCGACCCCTCCAGACATCCCAACAATAACTTTAGCTTTCATGAAATAACAATATGTATAAAAAAAAATCTATTTTACGTTATAATAGGGGAATTTGAAATCTTATTAAGAGCTCCTATGTTAATTAATTTAAAAACTTATTCAGTAAAAGAGGGACCGCAGCAGGTAAAAATAGAACTTGACCAGCGATTGCCGGCTCGTGTTGGTTCTCCTTGTGTTGTTAATTGCAAGTTTGATGTGAAAGCTTTCGATAATTATTATTTGCTGACCCTTCGGGCTGAGGCGATGATAACAATTAACTGTCAACGTTGTTTTGATGAATTTTCTCATCACTACGTCAATCAAACCGAGCTGGCTGTTTGCAATACCGATGAAATGGCTGAGAAAATGTTGGAACAATATGAAAGTATTGTTTCAGAGCATAATCAAGTTGATCTTGTCGATTTAGTCACCGATGAACTACATTTATATGCACCAGAATTTCATTCTTCGACAAAAGAATGCGATAATGAAGCATCTAAATTTATCACTAAAGAGCAAGAATAAATTAGAAATTATTGAGTAACACTTGGATTAACGACAAAAAATCGGTAATATTCCGGCCCAACGAATACAAATTGTTTAGGAGTAATGCAATGGCTGTACAGCAAAATAAAAAATCTCGCTCAAGACGCGATATGCGTCGTTCGCACGACGCTTTAACCGAACCAACTTTATCAGTTGACCCAATAACTGGCGAAACTCATCGCCGCCATCATATTACCGAAGACGGTTATTATCGTGGTCGCAAAGTTTTAGAGACTGATAACGTTTACGAAGAACAAGAGTAATTCGCTTGAAAAACATCACCATTGCTATAGATGCGATGGGCGGGGATCATGGTTTAAAAATTGTGATTCCTGCTTGTGTTCGTGCTGTTCGACACAACCCTGATTTAAAGTTGTTGTTGGTTGGTGATCAAAATCAGGTTAATGCCCATCTAAAAAAACTAGGTGTCGCCAAAAATAGTCAATTTTCCGTTGTCCATGCTTCGGAAATAGTGGCTATGGATGAATTACCATCTCATGCAATGCGCAATAAGAAGGATTCTTCTATGCGCGTGGCTATTAATTTGGTCAAGGAAGGTCGGGCCCAGGCTTGCGTAAGCTCTGGAAATACTGGTGCCCTAATGGCGACTGCTCGTTTTGTGTTAAAAACCTTACCCGGAATTGATCGACCGGCAATCATAGCTGAGCTACCGACTGCACAAGGCAGAACACGCGTTATTGATTTAGGGGCTAATGTTGATTCCTGCGCGGAACATCTTTTCCAGTTTGCCGTAATGGGCTCTGCACTGATTGAGGCGGTGGATAAAAAACCAAAGCCTAAAATTGGTCTCCTGAATATTGGTGTTGAAGAAATTAAAGGCAATGATCAAGTTAAACGTACTGCTCATATGCTTGCTGAATGCAATTTAATGAATTATGTAGGCTATGTCGAAGGCGACTATTTTTATTCTGGTAAAGTTGATCTTGTCGTATGTGATGGGTTTGTGGGTAATGTCGCTTTAAAAGCAAGCGAAGGTTTAGCGAATTTAATGCTTTCTTTACTCAAAGAATCCTTTTCACGAAATATTTGGACTAAAATTGCCGGAGCGATTGCTCTACCTGCTCTAGGTCATCTCAGAAAACGTATGGATCCTGCTCGCTATAATGGTGCAAGTCTATTAGGTTTGAATGGTATTGTGGTTAAAAGTCACGGCGGTGCAAGAGAAATAGCTTTTCAATACGCAATTGAGGAAGCAGTCCTGCAAGTGAAAAATAATGTGGTTGATTTAGTGAGAGAACAAATAACCGATTTTATTAATCAAGGTTTGTTACTATGAAAAACGCCGTTATTAATGGGACAGGTAGTTACTTACCCGAACGTGTTTTAACGAATAAAGAATTAGAGTCTACTTTGGATACCACTCATGAGTGGATTTTATCTAGAACAGGTATAAGCAGTAGACATATTGCTTCTGAACATGAAACGACTTCATTCATGGCTTGCCAAGCCGCTGTAAAGGCAATTGCAGCCTCTAATATAGATGCAACTGAGCTTGATTTGATATTAGTAGCAACCTGTACACCAAATCATTTTTTCCCGAGCATGGCATGTCATGTTCAGAAATTTCTTAAAATAACTCAACCAATCCCAGCTTTTGATGTCAGTGCTGCATGTAGCGGATTTATTTATGCCATGGATATTGCAAAGCAGTATATAAGCGCTGGCACTGCTAAACATGTGTTGGTTATTGGTAGTGAAAGCATGTCACGCGCGCTTGATTGGAATGATCGCTCTACCTGTGTGCTATTTGGTGATGGTGCTGGTGCTGTGGTGTTAAGTGCTAGTGAGAAATCAGGTATTCTTGCCAGTACGCTTCATGCTTTACATGATGAAGAAGCTTACCTAAGCTATCCCAATTATGCGACCTTAGAACAGAAATCCTATATTGGCATGCGCGGTAATGAAGTGTTTAAGCTCGCTGTGAATATAATGGGTGATCTTGTTGATGAAATTCTTCGTAGTTGCCATTTGCAGCAATCAGATATTAATTGGTTAATACCACATCAAGCGAATATTCGGATCATTCAAGCAATTGCAAAAAAATTAAATTTACCCATGTCACAAGTGATTGTAACTATTGAAAATCAAGGAAATACCTCAGCTGCATCCATTCCATTAGCTTTAGATTACTCAATTCGTGAAAACCGCATAAAACGAGGTGATCTGCTACTTATGGAAGCTTTTGGTGGGGGAATGACATGGGGTGCAATGGTTGTGCGTTACTAATTAAGTGTTTGTTGGAGCTTTTTTGATATGAGTAATTTAGCGTTTGTATTTCCTGGCCAAGGCTCTCAGTATGTCGGCATGTTAGCCGAATTGGCTAATAATAATCCTCTAATTGTTGACTGCTTTTCACTGGTTTCTGATAAACTTGGGTATGATTTATGGCAATTAATACAACAAGGTCCTGAATCACGACTGAATCAAACCGAATATACTCAAGTGGCTATGCTCACTGCAGATGTGGCTCTATATAAACTTTTACAGAAACACGGTTTAAGACGTGCTCAAATGATGGCAGGTCATAGCTTAGGTGAATATGCTGCCCTGGTTTCTGCGAATGCGCTAAGTCTGCCTGATGCTGCACAATTGGTTGCCAAGCGCGGTCAATTGATGCAAAGCAGCGTTCCCTTAGGCCAAGGGGCAATGGCTGCAATTGTAGGTTTAGACGATGAACAGGTTGAGTTAATTTGTGCACAAGCAAGTACTCCAGAATCTAGAGTCACCCCAGCAAATTATAATGCAATTGGACAAATTGTGATTGCTGGCCATACTGCAGCAGTTGAGCGCGCTGTCAGCTTAGCTGAGAGTATGGAAGCGCGTTTAGCCAAAATTATACCCGTGAGCGTACCTTGCCATTGTCCATTATTAGTTGATGCGGCAGAGGCGTTTGAAGAGTATCTCGCGAATGCAAATTTTAAAACCCCTGAGATCTCTGTGATTTCCAATGTGGATTTAAGTATTTATCAATCCGCTGCACAAATACGCACCTTGCTAAAAGAGCAGCTTTATTGCCCAGTGCGCTGGGTGGAAACAATTCAACTAATGAAGAGAAAAGGGGTTGAATTAATAATTGAATGCGGCCCGGGAAAAGTATTAAATGGCTTGATTAAACGTATTGAGCGCAATTTGCCAACAATGAGTGTTAATGATAATGCTAGCCTAGAGCAAGCTCTAGCCCAATTGAACATGAGTGAAAAATCTTATTAAGGATTGCAGATGACGAGTTTACAAGGTAAGACTGCATTAGTGACTGGTGCAAGTAGAGGAATCGGTAAAGAGGTTGCCTTAACACTTGCAAAAAAAGGAGCCTATGTCATTGGATCTGCAACCACTATACAGGGTGCAGAGTCTATTTCAGCGATGTTTGCTCAGGAACAGTTAAATGGAGAAGGCGTTGCACTTGATGTAACGAGCGGGGAAAGGGTTGAAAATTTAATGACTCAACTTGCTGATCAAAATAAGCTACCTTCCATTTTAGTGAACAATGCAGGCATTACTTGCGATAATTTATTACTGCGAATGGATGATGAAGAATGGTACAAGGTTATTGAAACGAATTTAAATGCTATATTTAGATTATCTAAAGCTTGTCTAAAACCGATGTTTCGTGCTCGTTGGGGACGAATTATTAGCATCGGGTCTGTTGTAGGTTCGAGTGGTAATTCAGGTCAAGTTAACTATACAGCTGCGAAAGCAGGTGTGGTAGGCTTTACAAAGTCTTTAGCTCAAGAGATTGGTAGCCGTGGAATTACCGTGAATGTGGTTGCCCCTGGTTTTATTGATACTGATATGACTAGAGCTTTACCTGACATGGTAAAAGAGGAAATGTTAAGACGTATACCAATGAAAAAGTTTGGACGTGCTGAGGATATAGCAGAAGTAGTTGCTTTTTTGGCTTCAGACAGTGCAGAGTATATAACTGGCGAGACCATTCATGTGAATGGCGGCATGTATATGGATTAAATGGCTTGCGTTCTTTGAATAAATGAATAAACTAGCCAGCATAAAATTTTTTTAACTAAGAGGAAACACAAGTTATGAGTACGGTTGAAGAACGAGTTCGTAAAATTGTTATGGAACAATTAGGCGTTAAAGAGGATGACTTAAGAAATGATGCATCCTTTGTTGATGACTTAGGTGCAGACTCACTGGATACTGTTGAATTAGTAATGGCTTTGGAAGAAGAGTTTGAAACCGAAATTCCTGATGAAAAAGCTGAGAAAATTACTACAATTCAAGAAGCGATTGATTACATCGAAGCAAATCTTAACAAAGAAGAAGCTTAATACTTCTTCAAGGAGCTCTCATTTGATTAAGCGGCGTGTTGTAGTTACCGGTATGGGGATGATTACCCCGGTCGGTCTTAATGTAGAACAAACCTGGCAGAATATTTTAGCTGGAAAAAGTGGGGTCGGAATGGTTGAAGATTTCGATACTGCTGATTACTCCACTAAAATTTGGGCGAAAGTTAAGAATTTCAACATTGAAAACCATGTCCCGCTCAAAGAGGCTCGTAAGATGGATCTATTTACCCAATACGGAATCGCTGCTGCTGATGAAGCAATAGCTGATTCTGGATTGGTAATGGATGAAAAGCTTTCCTGCCGTACCGGTGTTGCGGTAGGAGCTGGAATTGGTGGAATTCTGACAATTACCAATAATCAAGACAAATTGGTAGCTGGTGGACCACGAAAAGTATCTCCCTTTTTTATTCCTGCTGGAATTATTAATATGGTTGCCGGTCAAATTTCGATCAAGCACCGTTTAAAAGGGCCTAATGTTTCTGTAGTAACAGCATGTACAACAGGCACTCATAATATAGGGCTAGCTGGCCGTATGATTGCTTATGGTGATGCTGATGTGATGGTTTGTGGTGGTGCTGAAATGACCACAACTCCTCTTTGCTTAGCCGGTTTCTCTGCTGTACGCTCTTTATCCAAACGTAATGATGAACCTGAAAAGGCATCACGTCCATGGGATAAGGATCGAGATGGTTTTGTTATGGGAGAGGGTGCTGGCATCTTGATACTTGAAGAGTATGAGCATGCGAAAGCTCGTGGCGCAACCATTTATGCTGAACTAGTAGGTTTTGGTATGTCTGGTGATGCTTACCATATCACTGCCCCTGATGAGGATGCTGATGGTGCATCTCGTGCAATAGCTGCAGCTATTGAAGACGCAGGTATTGAGCCTAGTCAAGTCGATTATATTAATGCGCATGGTACCTCAACTTATCTGAATGATATGAACGAAACTAAAGCTGTGAAGCGTGTTTTTAAAGAGCATGCTTATGATTTAGCAATTAGTTCAACAAAATCCATGACAGGACATTTACTGGGTGCAGCAGGTGCGGTTGAAGCGATTTTTAGTATTCTCGCGATTAAAGACCAAATTGCTCCACCTACGATTAATCTAGATAATCCTGATGAAGGATGTGATTTAAATTATGTTGCACATGAGCCGCAAAAAAGAAAAATTGATTATGTTTTAAGTAATTCACTTGGCTTTGGTGGAACCAACGGAAGTTTATTATTTAAGCGAGTGTAGATGGAAGGACGTCGCTTTAAACTAGTCTTGTCCTTCTGCTTATTATTCGGATTAGTTGTCTTTTCAATCATTGGCTATAAAATTTATCGCATTTTAGCGATGCCAATGATTGAAAAAACAAGTGCAGCAATCACAGTTATTATTGATAGAAATACAACAGCCTCTGATTTCGTGCGCACGTTAGAAGCGAAGGGTGTTATAAAATCCAATCGATTATTTCTCTCTTTAATTCGCTTTAAGGGTTTAGCCCATCGATTAAAAGCCGGTATTTATCAAATCACTCCAGGTGAATCAGCAATTCATTTTCTCTACAAAGTTGAGGCTGGAGAAGTGCTAGTGGAGTCATTTCGCATTATTGAAGGGACTAACTTAAATCAGGTAAAGACCAATCTGCAAAATGCGCAGTACTTAAAATATAATCCCAATGATTGGCTACCCATCATTGGTCATCATCCCAGTGCTGAAGGTTTATTGCTAGCCGATACTTATAACTATAATGCAGGCAGCGAAGCTAGATTTTTATTGCGACTTGCAAACCAAAAATTACAACAATTCCTCAATGAAAATTGGCAAAATAGAAATTCAGGATTACCCTATCATACACCATACGAACTACTGATTGTGGCATCTATTATAGAGAAAGAAGCTTCATTGCCTGCCGAGAGAAAAATAATTTCAGGTGTGGTAATTAATCGAATTAAAAAAAATATGCCTCTGCAAATGGATCCAACAATTATTTATGGGCTTGGCTCAAATTATAAGGGCAAATTGACTCATGAAAACATGAGCGTGAACTCGCCTTATAATACCTATCTTCATCGAGGCTTGCCACCAACTCCAATAGCAATGGTGGGTAAAGAAGCCATTGATGCAGCAGCTCATCCATTAGTCACTAATTATCTTTATTATGTCGCCAAAGGAGATGGTTCCCATCATTTTTCTGCGACTTATGAGGAACAAAGAGCAGCTATTTTACGTTATCAGAAGTGAGAGTAGGGGATTCGCCCGATTTATAGGTTGGGTCTTAGCCCATAGCCGTAAAGCTAAGGTATTTCCCTATTTTATTTAGCTCCGTTCGGGCTGAGGAGGCCGTAAGGCAATCTCGAAGCCTTGCTAGCCCTGATATAAGACTTCGAGACGGCGTAAACGCCTCCTCAGCCCGAACGGTTAATTGTCAGACTACAAGGTCGAATTGTAAGCTAAGTAAGACTTAGTCTGACAGCTACATTTTTTAAGAGGTTATTATGACTGAACGCGGTCGATTTATAGTTGTAGAGGGGCTTGAAGGTGCCGGTAAATCAACCGCGATTCAGACAATCAAGCACTATTTACAAGATGTTGTTCCCGATATTTTGCTGACACGTGAACCAGGCGGAACAAGAATAGGTGAGGCGGTTCGTCATCTAATTAAAGAAAAAGTGGAGGGCGAAGTCCTTGATCCTCGCAGTGAGTTACTACTGCTTTACGCAGCCAGAGTACAACTAGTTGAACAAATTATCCGACCCACTTTAAATAGGGGATGTTGGGTGTTAGCAGATCGTTTTGAATGGTCTACATTTGCATATCAGGGTGGAGGTAGAGGGTTAGATCGAGAAATTATCACCCAGCTATCCACATTTTGTTTAGACAATTTTAAACCGGATTTGATTATTTATTTAGATCTTAGCCCTGAACAAGGCTTACATCGAGTAAAAAAACGGGGTGCAAGCGATAGGATCGAACAGGAGTCATTAGCTTTTTTTACTCAAATTCGTAATTCTTATTTACGGCTGATTCAAACGACGGACAATGTTATTTCGGTCGATGCTAGTCAGCCATTAAAAACAGTGCAAGAATTAATAAAAACTCAACTTAAAGCCTATTTACTTGATAATGCAATCACTAAAAGAATCTGAATCATCTATTTTGTTGTGGGAACGGTTTCAATCGATTAGAGCGAAACAACGTGTACCCCATGCTTTGCTTTTAATGGGTGTTCAACACAGGACTCTCAATGATTTCGCCTATAAAGTAGCTTCAGCGATACTTTGCTCCGGGCAGCAAAAGCCCTGTGGCGAATGCAAGTCCTGTCGTTTGGTTCATCTACAAGAACATCCTGATCTGAGCTATCTGACAATGGATAAAGAAGGTGGAGTCATTAAAATCGATCAAATCCGTGAACTACATCATCTTGTTTTTACTTCAGCTCAACTGGCAAATGGGCGTGTAGTTATCATTAATCCCGCTGAAAAAATGAACAAAGCCGCAGCAAATGCCTTGCTTAAATTATTGGAAGAGCCACCCTCTTTCGTGCATTTTATTTTGGTTGCACAGCAGATCGGTACCTTACCTGCAACTATAATTAGTCGTTGCCAGCAATGGCGATTTTCATCTTCTGAACAGGTAGGAGCAGATTATTTATCTATCGGGCAGGAATATAGTTCAGATACTGATAGGGGAGTTCTCTTTGGTCAACTTTCAACCATTATTGAGGATTTAATCCAATTTATGACCAAGGAATTGTCTGTCTGTGCATTGGCTAGTAAGTGGCTTACTCATGATTTTGCTCATCTAATGTGGTTAATTTACTTACTTAATGCACAACTTATTGATTATAAATTTAATATTTCCAAGATTGAAAAAAGTTGGACTAAAGCTCTGATGGAGTTAGCGAAACATTTTGAGCTGGTTCATTTGTTTAAACAACTTGATCAGATTAATGAGATTATGAGGAAGCTTCAGCGTAATATTAATTTGAATCAGAGCTTGGTGTTGGAGAATTTATTGCTGGGTTATAAATTAAACCTATAGGTTGGTCTTGGACCAACAAATTCATTGCCAGATTTTGATTCCCACTCTGTCTAACTCTCCCCCCCACGCTACGCGGTGGAGAGAGGACTTGAGTGGTAAAAATCAGTAGTGCTTCGTAGGCGGGGGCAAGACCTGAGGTATTGTCACTTTTTTTGAACAAAATAGGTATTGCTCCAATCAGGAGGGCTAGGCCGGAGCCGTCGAAATTTCCGGATGGAGTAATCCTATCTTTTCACCAGATAATATTAATGCAGGTATATTTTTAGGGATCCAGTTTGCTTCATAAGTTGGATCAAAATGCTGCAGGTCTTAAAGTTGTAAGGCAAAGATTCAAGAAAGGAAATGTTCTTTGTAAGCCTGATTCAGTAAAAAGGTAGGAGTAGACAAGAGGGTTAGTTTCTTTAATATATCATTGTTTGGATTTTCAGCATAAATTTTATGTAAATTATCGATTTCAGGTATGGGGTTACGTTTAACATAGTTCATAAATAACTCTTGCCATTTTGCACTAGGAGCGGAACCCATCAAAACCAGCCTTGTGTGCATTTTTTCTAATGAAGGAGTCGATGGCGTATACATGCCACCAGTGGAATGTGCGACCAAAATAACATTTTCCAGGGTGCTCACTGCCTCATCTAAGTCTTCCGACCAATGAGAAAAAAATTCGTTGTCATCATTTGTCCCATTAGAACCATCTCCTTACTTAAGGTCTTACGTCGTCAGGGTCACAGATGGAATCATAAACGGGTTTACCGTGTGTATTGTGAGTTGAAACTCAATATGCGTCGCAAGGGAAAAAAGCGGTTACCCAATCGCTCGCCTGAACCTTTGAGTGTACCAGCGTCCATTAACCAGTGTTGGTCAATGGATTTTATGTGCGATGCATTGATGTGTGGTAGACGCTCCAGAATATTTAACCTAGTGGATGACTTTAACGGTGAAGTGCTAGCGATTGAGATAGATCTAAGCCTGCCTGCACAGCGAGTAGTTCGGGTATTAGAACGAGTCGTTTCCTGGAGAGGACTTCCTGCCAAATTACGTATGAATAATGGTCTTGAATTTATCTCAAGTCCGCTTGCCGATTGGCTAGAGATATTATTATCAATGCTAATAATGACTAGAGGCAGTGTAGATGTGAGAATCGACTACTGTTTGCTAAAAAATAATATGACTGCTAAGTTTTGTTGAAGCTTAGCCATATTTCTCGAATTAACTATAAGGAAGAGAGAAATGGAATTAAATATAGAACACGATAAAAAAAATCAAAAATTCTACCTTAAGAAAAATCATGAAGAGGGTAATTTAAAATATAAAAAACTCGATGGGCAAACACTGGATTATTATGCTACTTTTATACCTGAAAATTTAAGAAATCAGGGGATTGCTGATAATATTACGGATTATGCTTTACAATATGCAAAAGATAATAATTATCAAGTGGTTCCCAGTTGTCCTTATGTTAAAGGTTTTATTGAGAGGCATCCCAAGTATAAGAGTTTAGTAAAGGAAAAATCTGAAGAACATTCCAATCAATTGCCATTAAAAAAATACTGGCCTTTAATTTCCTTGATAATTATTTCCTTGCTTTCAGCACTTAGCATTAATTGGAATATTGGTGGCGACATGCGTGTTTGGATGCATTATTTTATGGGTAGTTTTCTGTTAATTTTCAGTACCTTAAAGTTATTTCATCCCCTTGATTTTGCCGATGCCTTCGAAATGTACGATATTATCGCCAAACGCTCCCGAATTTATGCTTATTGTTATCCTTTGATTGAATTAACTTTAGGCCTCGCCTATCTCTCATTTTTTTTACCGATAATTACCTACCTCCTCACGATTATTATTTTAACCATTGGTGCCGTTGGCGTGATCAAAGGATTACAAGAAGGTCTTGATATCAGTTGTCCTTGTATGGGCACCGTTCTAGACGTGCCTTTATCTACAGTTACCCTTACGGAAGATATAGGGATGGCTTTAATGGCTTTTATTCTTTTGCTTATGAGTATATTTTAACAGGATTATAGGCCTAAATAATATTTTAATAACAAATTCTGTATGACATATAACTGCTCATGGAGATATAAAAAAATGATGCGTCCCTTCTCACAAAAGTATTTTTATTTTATTGTAAATAGCTTCCTTACGGGTTATATACTGGTTATCTCAGCCCCTATATTTAATCCTTTACTAGCAGCGCTTATTTTAGCTTTGGCTTTAAAACCGTTTGCGACATTCCTTGAGAAATTTAAGGTTCCTCGTCTCTTGGCTTCCCTTATTTCAGTGATTGCATTCGTCATTGTTTTAGCAGGTCTTATTCTGTTTTTTCAAGCTCAAATAAGAAACATCGACTTCAAACTAGGCCATATTAGTCAAAATATGGTCTCGATGCCAACCTATATCCAAAGCTCGATTAGTAATTTTTTTGGCATTAACCAAGAGCAGCAGACCTCTCTTCTGAACGAAGTATTTACAATAATGATTAAAAACAGCACAGTTTTATTCAATCATACGTTATCATTTACCACAGCGCTTGTTGCTTCAATATCAATTTTTATTATTGCTTTATTCTTTTTTCTTAATTATCGAAAATTTTTTAAAAAATTTTTATTTAAAGTAGTGAACGAGAAATACCATCCCAATTTAAATCGAATTTTAACTCGCATTTTATCTGTTGTCAGTCGCTATATATTGGGTTTACTTCTTATTATATTCATCGTTGCCCTTTTGAATACATTAGGACTTTGGCTTTTAGGGGTAGAGCATGCGATTTTGTTTGGTGTATTGGCTGCTGTTTTAATACTTATCCCGTACATTGGTATTTTTATTGGTTCTCTGCTTCCTGCCCTATTTGTTTTATTAACAAAAGGATCGTTTGGGTATGCCATTGCAGTGATATTTATTTTTATAATTGTACAATTTCTTGAAGGTAATTTTTTTACTCCTAATATTGTTGGCAGCCAAGTGAGCGTCAACCCTTTTGCAGCGATATTGGGATTGTTAATTGGCGGATTATTACTAGGAATAACTGGTATTATGTTCGCGCTTCCCGTACTGGCAATAACAAAAGTGATCTGCGATGAAATAAAATCACTAGAACCTATAGGATATCTAATTAGTAATCCTAAATGAAATTCCCCACGTATCTATGATTTTCATACCATTTCTTTGGTCATATATATATACCTGGAGATAAGGGGGCATTCTTTTATCCCATACTCGAATTAGCTGCTAAAATCATATTATAGTAATAAATTATCTACTTAAGGGTATGTTATGAAAAAACACAAGGAAGATCATCCCGAGGTCCTCGACATAGAAAATATTTGCGAGATAACACCTAACACCCTACCTACAGAAGGGGTTTGTGATAAAGTGAATAAGCATAAAGCTAAACAAAAGAGAAAGTCAAAATCCAGGACTAAACAAACTTGAAATTAAAGGAAAAAGTCATTTTCTAATGGAGTGAATTAAAAAATAGCCATATTCCAAGCGCCGTATGAAGATCGAATTTTTCCTCTGGGAATAGAAAGGAAAAATAAAAGAGTTCCACTAACAATGCTTGCAAAGCATCCCAACCCTGATGAGTTAAAAATAAATGGTGTAATAAACAAGGCTATAGCTAAAAATAAGTTAAGGAGACGCACAGTACGAACTGTTTCAGCTAATGCTGTAATGGTTATCGTTAAAATAAGACAGCCAATGAGATGATCACTATTAGCCATTGACTCTGTTGTGCCTAAAGTAATACGTGTAAACATTAACCAAATCCCGATGAGCATGCATCCTATTAAATTCCAAGACAACGATATGCCTCCGCTTAACATTTCTCGCAGAATTACGAGAGGCGATTGCTCAAAATTATCTACTTCATTTCTAGATTGAACTCTCTCCTCATCACTATCACCAACAAATAAAATTCTTAATAAAGGCCTGCCTGCTTTCCATCTTCGCCAAAGAAAGGTACCTGTTGCAATTAATTCATCAAAGGAATAAGGGACTTGAATGAGCATAGCAATCGCAGCAATTAGGCATAAAGTACACCATGTATTTAAAAGAATAGGTTGAATAACGATAAAAGTAATCGAGACTATTCCTAATGGCACAATCATAATACCAAACAAAAGCACCAACCATGGCATGGTACGCCACCGATTTGAACCACCTATAATACCTGTTAAAATTTCTAAAATATAAACTGCAGCACCCAGACCTGCATCTGGAACTGGAAACGCTTTAGATATAGAAGACGTAATAATTTCTTCGGTTCCATTTTTTGCATCAGGTAGATATCCCATAAAAAACGGTTCCCATACCTGCTCAATATGACCGAGTTGGTAAGCAGCCATATATCGTGAAATAAAAAAACCGACATAAGCTAAGATGATTATCGGCAACCGCTGGAACCAGCTTGAAGGAGAAAAATCCCATCCAGGAGGAATAATAGGTCCTTCTAAAGCAGCATTAGGAGCGACTCCTAGGTCGGGTCGAACTATTACCGAAAAGCCAACAATTAATGTGCCAATAAGAGTATCATTTAAATATGCAACGGCGGTAGGCGCCCAAAAGATCAAAGGAGCAAATATTAACCACAGACCAATTAAAGCACAAACCCATCGAGCTGATGAGAAACGCCAAGATAAACTTAATGATGCGAATAAAAGAAGTATACTTCCACTAACAATATCACTTAATGTTAGAGGATAAGAGGTGTAGCTTAGGGAAGCTGGCGAGGTTATTAACCACAATCCAAAACCCATATTTAAAAAATGTACCCATAAGTTTTGTTGGTGTTGTTTGCGGAAGTTAGTCTCATAAATGGAGCGTATTTTCTCTGGATTATGCTTAATGGCAACCATCCAATCTGGTTGGACTAATCTATTTTTTTTATACCAAATCCCCGGATCAGCCTTTAAAGATTCGATAATTTTAGGAAGGGTTTCTTCAATTGAATGTTTGGGTTCCCAATGGAGATGTTTTTTGGCTTTAGTAATATCTAAAGCATAATGATCTGAAGAAAGATCTATCATGAACGAACGAATAAATGGTTTTTCACCCTGATCAAAATCATCAGGTATCAATGGTTCTGCCTGGTGCTCTAACCAGGCCGCTGCTTTAGCGACAGTTGAAGGAACTTTATAGAGCGAAGATTGTTCTCCATGTATTAATTGAGTTATTTGATTTTGCAATCTTCCATAGCTAACTGTTTGAGGTTCTCCAGCAAGAATGACTTCATGTTTCGATAATTCATTACGATATAAAAGAGCTTTTTTAAAAAGGTCTATCATGTCTTTCTGATGAATAAATGCCTGGCCAACGTTTAAATCCCCTGCATATAAATGACTTTTAATCTCTCGTTCATAGGTTCGAGCTATTTGGTTAGCCAGTGTTGGAACGCAAGTCATGTCATCATATAAACCTGCCAGGCGCAAAATCAGATAAGGTATTTTTCCATGACATTGTTTAATTACTTTTTCCGCTTCTAATTTGGATTTTGGATATGCCCATTTAGGCAAGAGAGGAGCATTTTCATCAATGGTATCTCCTAAAATACAAGGCTCATGGACAAGCATGGTACTGGCGTAGATAAATCGTTCTACCTCAAAACCCTGTAATGCCAAAAGTAAATTTTTTGTACCATTTATATTTACCGACTCATACAAAGAAGACTCTTCACCTGTAAAGTCAAAATAGGCTGCAAGATGGATCACTGCAGCAATCTTACTTCCATATTTTTCTTTGAATAGTCGAAAAGATAGTGCTAAAGATGCATCCGATGTAAGATCACAGGGAATCTCACAGGCATCTTTGTCTTGGTCAAATCCCACAATTTTATAAGAGCTGCGTAAAGCATGACTAAGAGCAGTCCCTATTTTACCACTGGAACCGGTTATAATAACAATTGGTTTGTCGGTTTTCTTAGCCATATAAAAATCCTTTTATAAAATCTACGATTAAACACTTATTACTATAATCTGAAATAATTATATATACATTAAAAATGGGAAATTACGTTTTGCAATCTTGGTATAACCATTAAATCATCAGTAGGATGAATCATTTTAAAGGGCATCGATTGACAATATTGCGCTAAATCTGCTCGAAATCGATTGGTTTGGACAAACACAGCTCGCGTAAAAATTATTACAATTCACTAATGCAAACATAGCATACCTCAATACTTTTTATGATTATAGTACATAAATCAATTGTAAATTAAACGAGCAGCGTTTGTCAGCACAAGGTTGACCTGTAAGTCCGGAAATTTAGACGGCTCTGGCCTAGAACCCCAATCAGTAGCTCGATCCGTTCGGGCTGAGTCCTTCGAGAGCCTCAGGATGCTCGGGTGCGCGTAGCGCTGTCTCGAAGCCTTGGTGCAAAGCCCCCCTCGACGAGTGCCTCAGGACAGGCCTTCGAGACGTCGCTGGCACTTCTCCTCAGGCTGAACGGTTCAGTAAAACTCTGGATTTGGCTCGAAACATTATTCAAAAAAAGTGACGATACCTAAGGGCCTTGGCCCAACAAACTGATTATCTAGAGCTGTTAGTCACTTCAAACTTACCAGCGACGCCATTGGCACGTGTATTAGGATCATACATTGATTCAGCCAAAATAGCCGGTACTGTGAAAATCCCTGTATTAATCGCTTTTATGCGATAAACAATTTCTTTTGCGGTGCTATCGATGCTGGTGAAAAACACCACTCGATCTTCACGTACATCGGCATACTCCACGTTTTCATTGTTAATGGAATCTCGAACAACCTCGAAACCTCCAGGTAAGAGGTCAACAATAGCAATGTTGCTTAGATAAGGATTATCTGTGGACCGCAGTTGAATATGTACTTCAATTTCTGAACCGAGTACCGTATTAGTGATCACCTTACCATTCTGATCATGATATTCACGATATACCTCGATGCCTTGTTTGGTTTCTTTAGACGCTAATTGCTTATCAAAGCCGGACTGTGTTAATTGATAGAAATATGTTTTTTTAGTCGGATTAATAAAGCTAACTTGTTTGGCATCCATATCGACATCTGCTTTTTCATAGTTATTATTCGCAGTAGTCAAGGTTTTTTCTTGGTTATTTCTAAGCAGCTCTTTTATTGAAAACGATGCAATCTTAGCTGAGCTTGGCTGTGATTGGTCATATGCACTTAAAGCCATGCTAATATAGCCAGATAAAACCGTGTTGATATCATTACTGTTGATAGCCTTGACTAAGGACATAACCAGCGTATTGCCCATGTTTACTAAACGTTCAGGGAAATGCCGGGCTATTAAATAAAGATATTGCGCATCTGCAATATTACTATCATAAAAATCAGTTTCCATCGCCGATTTAGCTTGAGGTTTATACTGGGCAATCAACTGATTAGCTTCAGCGCTACTTTTTAGTAACTGGTAGGTCGAAGCAATATAAGCTGCAGTTAGATCTATTTGCCATTGCGGTTGATTTTGATCCAAGTAGAGCTGTAGGTTAGTCACATAATTTGTGGTAACGATTTCATTCCGCGTTAAAATATAAATAGCATAAGCTTGAATACGCGCCTTAGCTAAATCGCTAGGTGTTTGAGTGGCTAAATCACGTAAATAACCTAACCCCGCACTAAATAAATCAGCTGGAACGCTGTAATCCTGTGCTCTAGCTTCGGTTAAAAACTGCATAGCGTAGACAGAGGCGAAAGCGTTGTTTGCATTATCAGCTAAACCGGGCCAGTAACTAAAGCCACCATTCGACATTTGCCGTTGTCCGAGCATTTGAATGGTCATATTGATTTTATCAGTAATAACTCGAGAGTCATTTGCAAACCAAGTTTGACCAGCCATTGCTAACAAAGGTAGGGCTTCGCTGGTTAATTGTTCTGTGCATCCATAAGGAAAGCCATCCAAATAGCGCTGTAAACCTGCAACTAAAATGAGAGGGCTTGAGGATATTGCGGCTTGGACACTGCGATGTTCAGGATAAACGTTTCGATCAATATTGACCAAGGTACGAGTATCATTTGAACTACCGCTGATCACAGAAGTCATAAAAGCGCTGGCTGGGCGAACACTTAAGGTCGAATCCATTTTCGATGACTTATCTCCTGAACTTGCTACCAGACTTATATTAGCTGAGCCTAATAAAGAATTTGCGCGCAGCTTAAATTGCACAGTTTTTTCTTTACCCTCATCGATGGCTAAGGTTTCATTATTAGGACCGATAATTTCTAACCCAGCTGTTGTTGTTAATTGCACAGACACTTGAGCATTAGTAGCTGAATCTTTAACATTGTTAGCCACGCTTGCTGTGATGACAAATTCATCACCTGGCGCGACAAAAGTTGGCGTATTAGGATTGATAATAAAATCCCCTCGGATCTCTGATTTCTTTTCCGTCGAACCCACCGCGTCACTAGCAACAGCAACCGCCATCACTCGTAAACTACCATTAAAATAATCGGGAACCTGATAAGTGACTTGTCGTGGACTCGAGTCGCTGTCCAAAATTCCTGACCAATATGCCACGGGCAAATCCGTTTTGCGCTTAAATGGGTTGAGATGATTGGTCAAAAGTTCCTCGCCTCCATCACCACCAACAGCAGAAATTTCTCTATCTTGAACAAATTTAGGTAGAATTTGATCGACCGTTTGTTGGGTGATCACTTCAAGGGCATGTTTTTGAAAAAAGAAAGCAAGGGGATCTGGCGTTACAAAATGGGTGACTTGTAAAATTCCTTCATCGATAGCAAACACAATGATTTTTCCGGGCTTATCAGTCTTATAACCAATAGTAAAAGGCTCACCAGGGCGTGCCACCTCCGCTGTTTCCAGTTCAATATGCACGCTTTGATTGTCGTGGTTTAAATTGAAGGGTGTGACAGAGTAACTTAGAGGAGTGATGAAAATATCAGGCGAGTCCCAATTACGCACAAAACTGACATTGACATAAGCATTGCCCTGTAAATTATCTGGGATATGAATTTTCTGTACGGAACTTGTAGTTTCGGTTTTAAACCATTGAGTGGCGTACACTTTATCGCGTTCAATAGTAATTAAACCAGAACCGGTGTAAGGCGCAGTGATTTGTAGCTCAATATCTTCACCGGCTTTATATTCGGATTTATCCAATTTAACGCTCAGTTCAGCATTTTTAGATAGGGGGACTTGGCTGGTACCAACAATGCTAAATTTAAATTGACTTAATTCAGTATTGTTTTTATCCAATACCTTGAGTGCAAAATCACCAACTTGCTGAGTTGGCAAATTATATTGAGTCCCCTGTTCATCAATAGTGAAAGGTTTTGTGTCAATCACCGTTGATTGAATAATTGATTGATATTGATAGGTTCCATCCGATTTTTTAACCAGTGTAGAAACGGGATGTAGAGAAACTAGCTGTCTTTTTAAATCACCAACTTGTTGCTGGATAAGTTCAGGATTGACCGCAATAAAATGAATGGAACGCTCGCTGTTTTGTTTAATATAAGCGAGATCGCCATCCGGCTTATAACCAATAAAATAAGGCAGCGGGCTAACTAAAGCGGTTGATTGTGCTGTAACAGAACGACCGCCTTCCGCTTCAAAACCCTCAGCAAAAAAACTGAGCTGATAAGTGGCCTTATCAAAGCGTTCTAAATGCAAATTAAATTGAGCCTGACCGTTTTCATTCGTTGTGCTATCCGCCAAAGTATCGGTAAAAACTTTAGATGGTTTATTCGGATCAAGCAGTGGATCCGCAAAAATATAATCAGGATATTTGGCAAACTGAACAGGTTTAGGAGTAAGAAGAATTTTCGCAGAGACTTTGCGATCTGCTGCCGGTGCACCGTATAAATTCCATAAGCCAACTTTAGCTACAAGGTCAGTCGGTGAAATCCATCCTTGAGTCGCTTCTTGAGAGAAGTTTGAAGTGATGCGCATGCGATCAGGTTGAAATTCGGCGACACGAATGGTGGTTGAGCCCAAAAGGCTATCGGGGCGAGAATCTTTAACAATATAAAGATTCACAAAATACTGACCCGTTGGCGAAGTCGCATTGGTTTGAAAGTCAAAGCTTGAAAAGCCGGTTGAATCAAGGGTAAATTTTTGATCGTAAATAGTAGTACCACGCGGATCGGTAACAGTCACTTCCAGCGGCAAACCCGCAGGTTGAGAGCGGGCATAGGCTTGTTTCACAATCGTTCCGATATGAACTGGATCACCCGGGCGATAAATTCCTCTATCTGAAAATAGATAAGCAGATAAGCTGTTTAATTCTGGATTGCTGCTATAAAGTCCACCGGTCTCAAAACGTGTGTAATTCAGTTGACGTCCAGATTTATTGTAGGGAATAAAAGAAACATCAGAACCCAGACTCGCTAAGTAAACAGTAGGTTCGCGATCATCGACAAAATCACGCAGGGTAGGGAAGTTTGCGCGACCTTGATTATCGGTCATTCGTGTCAATACAGGCAAGCCATTTTTCCCTAAAACGGTGACAGTGGCATTACTAACCGGAGTACCTTGAGTAATGGACTGAACAAAAACATCATGAGAGCCATCATTGTTATCTTTAACGATTAATCCCAGATCCGTAATCAGAACCAAACGACTTGCGTTAACATCAAGGGCGATGTTTTGGGTCGGATCCCATGCCGTCGCTTGCAATAGAAATAAACCTTGCGGGCCGTTTGTATTAGCGGAAGCGGAGAGATATTTTGTAAAATCTAAAGTTGTATATTGTTGTTTAGTTAGATCTGCGGCATCAAATGGTTGGATTTCGGAAAAAATTTGGCTGATATTTTGTTGATTAAAACTCTGATTAATAAAATAGGGGTTATTGAAATCACCTTCAGTTTGAGTGACTAATTGATTAATATTCTCAGGCAATACCCGCGCAAAATTAAATTTAACAGCAGCCAAGCCACGAACGAGCACTGAAAGTTTTTTCTCACTACTAAGAGCAAGTAAAGAGCCTTTATGAAGAAAGCTGATTTCTTTAAGAAATTCAGGTGCTTTAATAATGGCAACATAATCCTTAGTGAGTGCAAAATCACCAAAGCCGCGTATCCCTTTATCAATTTTTAAATAAAGATATTGCGGTGTTGAGGCCTTAAATTTATAGCTATGTAAGTTAGCATAATTGCGATCAGTAGGCAGGGCTTGGATTGCGAGTGGTTTGGCTAATGCTAAGATATTTGCCGTGACTTCGCCTGGGGTTTGCCATTCATAATTGGTTTTTTCTGGCTCTGCGGCTGTTGCAGGGTAATTTTGCGGTAATAAATAGACATGCAAGGATTTGTTTATTTCAGGCTCGGTAACGCCTAAAGTGGATTCGATAGTTAAAACCTGCTCGGGTCTGTCTTGTTCGTTTCTAATAATTGACGCTCCGGCCTGATTAATTTTAAGGTAATTACTGCTGTCGGGAATTAAGAGATTCTGGCTCACTGAAGTGGTTAAATTGCCCGAGCCTGTGCTGGATTTAATGCCTTTACCCAGTGTTAACACCAGGTAACGAGATACTTCAGGGAGCGATAAATTTTCTGAGCTTATATAAGCTATGCGTTTGTGTTCATCGTAACTGACAGTGAATTTATATTGTTGAGCATTTAAATCGCGTTTGTTGTTTTTTAGGGCTTGCAACATGAAGGAGGTTTTAGCTTCGAAACTGTTCGTGTCTACAGGAAAATTAAAGTTAACCGTTGCAACAGCCTGCCTAGTTTTAGGATCCACAGGATCTTGATAAAATTTTAATTCACTAACTTTGGCCTGAAAAGGTTCAGTTGAAAAAGAGTAATCATAACTTGCCATTTTTGCATCGCCTGCAAAAACATCTCTGGCGAAATGAACAGAATAAGTTTGATCAGCAGGCCAGTCTTGAGCTGGTGTGAACACTAAATTGCTATCATCTGTCCAAACCCATTTACCAGGCATCGTAGGCGATAATTCAATACCGGTCGTGACTTCTTTACCAATTAAATTAAGGGGCGCAACCGATTTATTAGTAAAATTATCTGCTGGTCCATCACCAAAACTAAAACTAAGAGTATTTGGAATCAGTTGTTCGGCGAGCGGGGTGATTTTAGGTGCAGCAATTAATGCTTCAATTAATTGCGGTTTAGGCAAGTGTTTATACCAGTAGTAGCTGTACCCCAGCCCCGAAAGTATCAACATAAGTCCTGCGGCCAATCCCCAAAATACCCTTGGACTCGTTGAGGCTTGACGATGCAAATAATTCACCCAAGGAGGACTGCTCCAGTTAACTCGACCAAATAGGGAAGAAAAAGCGCACTTGACCATGCCAAATATTTTACAAAAGAATGAATTGTTCATATATTGTTCTATTTTTAGGTTAACTGTGGCAGACGAGGAGAAGTTTACCTTGTTTTGCTTAATATTTATCCTATTTCGAATTATTTATTTCTCAAAATGGCTCTGAAGCGGCTAGCTTTCAGCTAACTCATTGTATTCCTAAAATATTCCAAATCATCGTTCACATGCGGAATTAGGGGAACAAATTTTTCAAAGTAAGCAGTCATGGTTTCATATTTATGATCAGACCATTGAGATCTTAGCTCTGCATCAATGAGTCGCATATGAAACGTTTGAACATAGCTGGTAGACATTAAAGAATAGGCTGTAATTGTAAAAATTATTAACAATGGAGTAAAATGATTTTTAAGTCATCAATTAATTCCTACTCTATTTCAATATAACTCAATGCGACGATTCCTAAAATTTTTTAGCCTTACACTAATCCTAAGCTTTTTTTGTGGTTTGGGAATCTTATTTTTTTTACCCAAGCCTAGCTTGTTGAGCGATTATCAGTTTTCTACCGCTGTCTATGAAGAGCAACAACACTTACTGCGCTTAACACTTAGCCAAGATGAAAAATATCGCTTGTTTAGTCCTTTAGCACAAATTTCACCCCAACTTAGACAAGCAACTTTATTGCAAGAAGATCAATATTTTTATTGGCATTATGGTTTAAATCCTCTCGCGATATTTAAAGCAGGATGGCAAACCTATGTTGCCAAATCACGTCGTGTTGGTGCATCGACTATTACTATGCAATTAGCGCGGATTCGCTTTGGGATAAATTCTAAAAAAGTATCGGGAAAATTATGGCAAATTATCCGCGCTCTGCAACTTGAAATGCATTACAACAAAGATCAAATCCTAGAGGCCTATTTAAATCTTGCTCCTTATGGAAATAATATCGAAGGAGTAGGGGCCGCGAGTCTTATTTATTTTGCTAAACCGGTGAGTAAACTAACACTTCCGGAAGCACTGACCTTAACTGTTATTCCTCAAAATCCTAGCCGTCGGATCCCTTCAAATAAAAATCTAAAAACGATTCGTAATAAGCTTTTTGTTCGTTGGCTAGCAAAGCATCCAGAAGATGCATACCAAGCGACAAGCATTCATTTACCTCTAGAAATGCAAACGGTGCATTCATTGCCATTTATTGCTCCGCATTTTGTCAATTCCGTTTTGCATGAAACTCGAAAACAGCAAGAAATTACAACAACTTTGGATTATCGTTTACAGACGATTCTAAAACGTATAATCCATCAATATTTAGTTCGTAAAAAAACAGTAGGAGCTTATAATGCGGCTGTTTTATTGGTTGATACCCGTGATATGTCGGTTAAAGGATTAGTGGGTTCGGCTGATTTTTTTAATTCTGAGATTGGCGGGCAAATCAATGGAACCGAAATAAAACGCTCACCAGGTTCGACACTAAAACCTTTTATCTATGGATTAGCGCTTGATCAGGGATTGATTCATCCTAACACGGTATTAAAAGATGTTCCTTCCAGCTTTGGAAGCTATAATCCAGAAAATTTTGATTATGATTTTATGGGACCGATTAAAGCAAAGGATGCGTTGGTATTAAGCCGAAATATCCCGGCGATTTACCTAGAAAGTCAATTAACCAAGCCTAATTTGCATCAATTACTTGAAAACGCCCAAGTCAGCGAATTGAAATCGGAATCTTACTATGGCTTAGCCTTGAGTCTAGGTGGGGCCGAGTTAACTATGAGGGAATTAGCGAGCCTCTACGCGATGTTGAACAATGACGGCCTGTGGCATCCCTTACGAACGCGTAAAGATGAACCCAGTAGTCCAGGTACTCGACTTCTCAGTCCCGAGGCCAGCTATTTAGTTTTAGACATGTTAAAAAATACCCCTCGTCCCCAATTGCAGGGTTCAACGTCGAATAATACGCAGGTCGCGTGGAAAACGGGAACCTCATCGGGATATCGCGATGCCTGGTCAGTCGGTGTTTTTGGTCCCTATGTGTTAACTGTATGGCTTGGCAATTTTGATAACCAAGCTAATCCTGCATTTGTTGGGAAAAATCTTGCTGCCCCTTTATTTTTTGAGTTAATTGATGCTATCCGCCATGAGCGTGGACCCTTAGCTATCATAGAGAAGCGGCCAGAGACAATGCAGCTGACGCGAGTTGAGGTTTGCAAAGCATCGGGCATGCTGCCTACTCGTTATTGCCAAGACAAGGAAATGACTTGGTTTATCCCTGGTAAATCACCGATAAAGACCGACACCATTTATCGCGAAGTGGCTATTGATAAAAATACAGGCTTAAGAACCTGCCATTTTAATGACAATACTCGTTTCGAAATTTACGAATTTTGGCCTACTGACTTACTAAAAATTTTCAAACAAGCCGGCATTCAACGCCGTGTTCCTCCAGTTTTTGAGTCTGATTGTAGTTTAACGCAAACTAACTTTGGGCTAAGCCCGCAAATTAGATCACCCCAAACGGATTTGAGCTATATTGTGCGGGCCAACTCAGTACACAATACAGAAATTCCTTTAACTGCCGTAACGGATGCAGATGTTGCTTCTATTTATTGGTTCATCAATGAAGTCTATTTAGCAAAAACTCGACCTGATGAACCCTTTTTTTGGAAAGCTAAACCAGGTAAATTTGTCATTAGAGTTGTTGATGATCACGGTCGCTCAAATGCGCGAGATATCAATATCGAAATGGGATAACTAGGAGAGTAGGATGAAACTCAATGGATCTTGTCATTGTCAAGCTGTAAAGTTTGAAGTTGAATCGCACACTCCCTATCCTTTTATGTACTGCTATTGTTCTATTTGTCGAAAAACTGCTGGTGGTGGCGGTTATGCCATTAACATTATGGGGCAAGCGGATACTTTAACGATAGAAGGAAAGCCATCTTTAGCAATTTACCATGCGATCATGTCGCGTGATAAACAAGGTAGACCGAAAGAAATCAGTGAAGGCCAAAGACATTTTTGTAAACAATGCGGCTCCTGCTTGTGGATTTTTGATCCGCGATGGCCAGAGTGGGTCTATCCTTTTGCCTCTGCCATTGATACTCCGTTACCTAAACCTCCTGAGAGGTTGCATATTTTGCTAGACTATGCCGCGAATTGGTGTGAACTTGCTAGTACAAATCAGGATCAGCGATTCGCTCAATTCCCTAAAGAGTCGATTGAGGAATGGCATAAGCGTCATCAGCTTTATAACTTGTAGGTGGACCTTGGCCCTGAGGTATCGTCATTTTTTTTGAATAATATTTGGAGCTAAATCCAGTGTTTTACTGAACCGTTCAGCCTGAAGAGGAGCGCCAGCGACGTCTCGAGGGCCTGTCCTGAGGCACTCGAAGGAGTCAGCCCGAACGGATCGAGCTACTGATTGGAGCAACAGCTATTTTTGTTCAAAAAAAAGTGACGATACCTCAGACCTTCGCCCAACACACCTACTCTAGGGGGGGGAAGTCCCCGAGCATAATTGCATCAAACTCTATTATTTTATTGGCTATGATGTTAACATACTGCATTTTTATGTATCCATTGATCTACCAATTAAGCGAAGAACAGTGAATTTTAAGATATAGAGGTTAAAATGTTACGAGCGTTAAATAAAATAAGTGGGGCGGCAGTAGGTTTTGTTTTATATCCGATTAAATCTGCAATCGTTAACGCGTTTATCATAATTGGAACTTTCGTACTTGCTACAATTATTATCCTTGGATTGCCAATTTTATCGGCTATCCAAGCTTTTAGGACTAACGAAGATGATAGATTAGGCTATGCTATCGCGTCACTTATATTAACGGGTTTATTGACATTTTTTATTGGCGTCCCCTTTGCAATTATTGTCCTTGCTGCAGAGTTAACATTAGCAATCAATGATGTAATTAGAAGTTTTATAGCTGGAACATTAGATGGATACAATGAAGGCTTATTTTCCCATGTCATCAACCGATTTTTATTCGATTTCAGTTATTTTTCTACTTCTTTAACTGGAATTGTTGAGTATGTAAGAACTCTAGCAACTTTCGTTGCTCCTCATAATGATCCACAACCTATGGACGAGGCTGCTTTTGCTGCTTTGCACGATAAAACAGGACAAGAGGTTGTTTTTTCGCCCTTATCCGAAGAAGAGCTTGCGTCAGCGCAAGAGAAAGAGGGGATTAAAACTATTTTAGATAAATATATCGATTTAGATGCTCGATTGACAAAGTTAGATCAGGAAATAGCTAGAGGTCAAACACCTTATAATAGTGATCTAGACGAAATGATGATGATGGATATCGAGATACCAGTTTTAGTTGTAAAAATGTTTGAAGTTTCTCCTGACCAATGGAGGGCTGTGCCTGGAACCACTAAAATTAGTTGTGACATACAACTGAATAGATGGTTGGGGAGTGAGAATAATTCTCATCCGACAACGAGAGAACCTATGGACAATGCTAACCCACATGAAGATAAAAACACAAAATATGTAATAACCCCCTATACAAGCAAGAAAGATTCTAAAGAGTTAGTCGAGGCTGCCGATTTAATTCGTAAGGAACTTGCCAAAGTGGAAGTGAGCCTACCAGAAGCTGGTTTGGGTGTAGTAAAGGGAGTAAGCTCTTTAGTTAATCAAATGTTTTTTGGTCAAGGGGTTGTAAGTCCAGCAACACCAACTGCAACTCAAGGATATACACCCTAGAGGGCTTCTATCTGGCCTTTTGAAAGGCTCAGATAGAGCTGAGTTATTCGACGAACCTAATTCGAAAGGAAACTCGTCTCTCAAAGCGAATCACCAAGGGTTATAGCCCCCGTTTTGCGGGGGCCATCACTAGCTAGATTCCAAACCTAAATTCTCAGTACACCATCCCCATTTCAAGACAATGACTACGATTATAAAATAATCCCAATGACCACTTCGCGTAGCTCGCTTAGTAATACATTAAAAGTTCGGCAAGCGGCACCAATGGACATACACTCCAAACCAATACGTTTTTTTGACAAGGTTTCTAAAATAGTCGGTGGTGGGAATTTTCCTTGCTGTTTATGGCCAATAACAATAATGTTAGGACTATAGCGAAGAAGAGGTTCCAAAGAGGCTTCATCGAGTTGCAGAATGCTGTCAATAGACCAGTCAGTGATGAGCTCCCGACTACTTATAATGAGGCTTTTTTGATAAATAATCGAATTAACCTTTATTTCATTGTCGCTATAAGCTTGAATACTGTGTGCATCAGTAGCTTCTAAGTTGATTTGCATGGTGTTTAAACGGGCAATAATTTATACTAAACGCAGTATATCACAGAGGTAGAAAACATGAGTCAGTTTCCACGCATAAAACGCTTGCCCCCTTATGTATTTAATACGCTTAACCAACTTAAGTCAGAGGCGCGAGCGCGTGGAGAAGATATCATTGATTTTGGAATGGGTAATCCTGATCAACCAACGCCAACACACATTGTGGACAAACTGGTTGAGACCGTGCAACGCCCTGATACCCATCGCTACTCCATGTCAAAAGGAATTCCGCGCTTACGTCGAGCAATGGCTGCCTGGTATGAACGAAATTACCACGTGAGTCTCGATAGTGAGAAGCAGGTGTTAACAACGATTGGCTCTAAAGAAGGATTAGCGCATCTTGCTTTGGCCATTAGTGGTCCAGGGGATACAGTGTTAGTTCCCGATCCTGCTTATCCTATTCATACCTATGGATTTATAATTGCCGGAGCTAATGTAAAACAAATTCCTTTGATTAATGAAAATCAATTTTTAGAAGCCGTGGAAGTGGCTATTGAACAAACTTGGCCTAGACCTAAGGCTTTAGTCATCAGTTTCCCTGCTAACCCGAGTACTCATTGCGTTGAGTATGAGTTTTTTGAGCGTGTTATTGCACTTGCTAAACGTCACGGAATTTGGGTGATTCACGATCTGGCTTATGCAGATATCGTTTTTGATGGCTACAAAGCACCCTCCATTTTGCAAGTGCCTGGTGCAATCGATATTGCAATAGAAACCTACTCTATGTCTAAATCCTACAATATGCCCGGTTGGCGTGTTGGTTTTGCTTGTGGTAATGAAGAGTTAGTTGGCGCATTGACTCGAATTAAATCGTATTTGGATTATGGAACTTTTACCCCAATTCAAGTTGCTGCGATTGCGGCTTTAGAAGGCTCAGACGATTGTGTGCATGAAATTAGGTCAATGTATGAACAACGTCGGAATGTTTTATGTGATGGCTTGCAGGATATCGGTTGGTCTGTAGAGCGGCCCAAAGCAACGATGTTTGTCTGGGCAGCTATCCCCGAGCATTACAGTCATATGGGTTCGCTTGAGTTTTCAAAATACCTACTTCAAGAGGCTTACATTGCAGTATCACCAGGAGTAGGATTCGGCCCTCAGGGAGATAATTTTGTGCGTTTTGGTTTAATTGAAAATCACCAACGAACACGACAAGCTTTACGTAATTTAAAAGCTTTATTCCGACGCGACGGTTATTTGCAGGCCGTTTAAGATGGATGTGGTCGTCAATGATTCAAAAGAAGAGCAACCAGTAGGCAGCGAACCTTTAATCGGTCACGAGAACTATTATCAAAATATTTTAGTCGGCTTAGGTTTTAAATCAGAAAGCCTACCTTTAGCCAAATTTTTATCGCTTTATCATTATTTGCCTGAAGGGCAATGGCTTGTTGCCTCACCGATTCACTGGGAGGCAACCCACAACGATGCCATGATTGTTGCAACAGGGTCTGGACTTGATTTAGATGACAGTGAATCACGCTTATGGTTTGCGGAAGTTGCGCGCTTTCTTCAAGACGATCATTTCGAGCCTTTTTTTCATGATGGACAAACTTGGCTGTTTAGAATAAATGGCAAGCCACAAATTACTAGCCGCCCCGTGCAGAGCATGTTGCATCAATCCATAATGCCGACTCTCAACTCACTTGACTCATCGCTCTATTGGCAGCGCCTCATTACCGAGTTGCAAATGTATCTGAGCGCGCACCCTTTGAATTTACAGCGTGAAAACAAGTTGCCAATCAATGGATTGTGGTTCTGGGGAGAGGGCGAGTTTAAAATCATTGAAAAAAGACCGGTCGCAACTGACGATGAGAAACTTCTCAACCTCGGTTTAACAGAAATTAGCGCGCTGACCTCTGAAACGATCATCGAAAAAAATCATTTATTAATTATTAATGATCAAAAAGAAATTGAGCTTTGTCATTTAAACGATAAAATCAGCAAAAACAAAGTTCATTGGTATTGGAATAATTTAGCTTACTCCACTCGAGCGACCCATTGGTGGTCTAGATTTATCTAGCTCGATAGACTAGGGAGATAATAAAAATATGCGCATTAAACAACGACAACTTCCACAGTCCTTGCCTTCATTTTCAAACTATCCGTCTGTTTTACAACGTATTTTTGCTTTACGAGGGGTCAGTGATGAATCCCAATTGAATAAAAGCCTTCAAGCGCTGCTCCCCTTTACTACGCTAATTGATATCGATAAAGCCTGTATTCGCCTCGAGCAAGCTTTACGAGAACAACAGCGCATTTTGATTGTGGGTGATTTTGATGCCGATGGCGCCACCTCAACAACGGTTGCTATTTCTGCTTTACGTTTGATGGGCGCTTTATATGTTGAATTTCTAGTTCCTAATCGGTTCGAGTTTGGCTATGGCTTAACACCAGGGATTGTCGATGTAGCTAAAAAATGGAAACCTGATTTGATTATCACAGTGGATAATGGCATTGCCAGTATTGATGGTGTAGAAGCTGCGCAGGAAGCAGGGATCGATGTCTTGATTACTGATCATCATTTACCCGCAGAGGTATTACCGAAGGCTTGTGCCATCGTCAATCCCAACCAAGCTGGCGATCCGTTTCAAAGTAAATCCATTGCCGGTGTGGGGGTCATTTTTTATGTCATGCTTGCTTTAAGACGTCATTTAATTAATGCCAATTGGTTTAGCTCCCAAGGATTAGCCGAACCGAATATGGCGCAATTGTTAGACCTTGTTGCTCTTGGAACAGTCGCTGATGTGGTGGCGCTTGACCAAAATAACCGTATTCTAGTCAATCAAGGACTGGCACGCATTCGCCAAGGCCAATGTCGACCGGGTATTAAGGCGTTGATAGAAATTGCAGGAAGAAATTGCGAACGATTGCGCGAAAGTGATTTGGGTTTTGCTATAGCTCCAAGGTTAAATGCAGCAGGGCGCTTGGATGATATGTCGCTAGGTATTGAGTGTTTGTTAAGTGATAATTATGAGAAAGCCGTCATGCTTGCAAAAAATTTAGACGAGCTCAATCAAGAGCGTCGAGTGATTGAAGCAGAAATGAAAGAACAAGCGATGTTGGCAGTCGATAAACTGGCTAAAAAAATGGAAAATGCACATCATCTCCCCGTCGCTTTATGCATGGCAGATTCAAGTTGGCACCAAGGTGTGATTGGAATATTAGCGGGACGCTTGAAAGAGCGCTACCATCGCCCGGTGATTGCCTTTGCCATGGTTAGTGACAATGAATTAAAAGGCTCAGCACGCTCGGTATCGGGCTTAAATATACGAGATGCACTCGCAGCAGTCGATCGTGATAATCCTGGTTTAATTACCAAATTTGGTGGTCATGCAATGGCTGCAGGTTTAAGCATGCATCCTCAAGCATTCACTGAGTTTCAACAGGCTTTTGTCGCTGAGGTCGCTAAACATCTTGATGTTTCTCAATGTGAAGGTGAGTTATGGACTGATGGCCCTTTGCAACTCGCAGAACTCAGTATAGAAACCGCCACTTTATTGCAGCAAGCTGGACCGTGGGGACAACAATTTCCTGAGCCTTGTTTTGATAATATCTTCGAAATCCTCGAGCAACGATTAGTAGGGAAGCATCATCTTAAATTAAGTTTGGTTCATTCTGAAGGCGGTAATGCAATCGATGCCATTGCATTTAATGTTGATCTCAATCAATGGCCTAATCACCGTGCACGTAAGGCACATATCGCTTATAAATTGGATATTAATGTTTATCAGGGGCGCTCAAGACTCCAATTATTAGTAGAAGCTATGCAGGTGGTTTAAGTTTCGAGTATAATTAACTGTTTTTATTTTCCGATAACAGCTGTGAAATCCTCTGAACCATTTTTGACTAGCAATTTAATCTCACCTCTTGCAATCGCACCAATGATTGATTGGACTTACACGCATTTCCGCGTGTTTATGCGTCTTATCGCCCCTAGCGCAGTTTTATATACTGAAATGCAAACTGTCGGGGCTATTGTTAATAATCCCAATCGCGCCTTGTCTTTTCACCCAATGGAACATCCTTTAGCCTTACAACTTGGCGGTGCTGATAAGGAAGGATTAATTCGTTGTGCAAAAACGGCCGAGGAACAAGGATTTACCGAAGTAAATTTAAATTTAGGTTGCCCAAGCGACCGGGTGCAAGCAGGCCGATTTGGGGCGTGTTTAATGGCTGAACCTGGAATGGTTGCTGATTGTTTAGCAGGTATAAAACAACATGTTTCAATTCCTGTAACCGCTAAAACCCGTATTGGTATTGATCATCAAGATAGCTACGAATTTTTTTCCTCGTTTGCGCATAAACTTGTCGATGCCGGCTGCGATAAATTGATTGTGCATGCACGCAAAGCTTGGCTTCATGGTTTAAATCCCAAACAAAACCGAACCATTCCGCCTGTGCATTACGATTATGTCTATCGAATTAAACAAGAAATTCCCAATATTCCAATAATAATCAATGGAAACATAAACACTATCGATGAAATAGTGACTCACATGCAATACGTGGATGGTGTGATGCTGGGCCGTTTGGCTTGCCAAAATCCCTATGCATTAATGTCAATTCATCATTATTTTTATCCCAATACGCCAGTTCAATCTCGTTCAGCTATTTTGCAGCAATATATGGCTTATGCTCAAACACAAGCTGAACAGGGCGTGGCTTTAAGTTTATTGTTAAAGCCTATTTTCAATTTTGCTTATGGCCTAGCTGGTGCAAGAAGTTGGCGAGAGTTGTTGGTTAAGATTCAACAACAGAAAAGAATCGATAAATTAGCGCAAGTAGTAACCATGCTTAGAGAGATGGAAGAAGATAAGCTAGTGAGCTTAGATCTGTAGTCATTCAGGCTCCGTTTGGGCTGAGGAGGCCGCGAGGCCGTCTCGAAGCCTTGCCAATCTTGATGTAACTTCGAGACGGCGTAAACGCCTCCTCAGTCCGAACGGTTTAGTCATGACTTGCAGCTTAGAGGAGTAGTTATGGGGAAAAAAATATTATTTGGGTTAGCATTTGCGTTTATGTCAACGGCGAACGCATTTTTTTGTTATCCGGGCTATCATTATAGTGATAATTACTCCTCTGAAATGGTCTGTGAGGTTTATCGATTTAAAGATTATTTATTAGGAAAGACTTATAACAATGGATGCTATAGAGGTTTATTTTTTTACTATTATTGCAAAAAAGATGATTGAAACTTCCCTCAGATAGGATGTTCTCCAGTTTGCATGGTATTTTTATCAAAATTCTAGTAAATTAAGCGCTTTTAAAGCTGAAATTCTCAAGAGGATTACCAAGGGCTATGCTGAATACGTTAATGAAAAAGATGTTTGGTAGTCGCAACGAACGCACCTTGCGACGCATGGAAAAAACAGTAATGGCCATTAATGCCTTCGAGCCTCAGATGCAGGCACTTACTGATGACGAGCTGGCTGCTAAAACTGCACAATTTAAGGCGCGATACGCTGAAGGCGAAACCTTAGATGAAATGCTTGCCGAGGCGTTCGCACTCGTGCGTGAAGTCTCTGTACGTACCTTAGGATTACGTCATTTTGATGTGCAGTTAATCGGGGGAATGGTGTTGCATGAAGGCAACATTGCAGAAATGCGTACCGGGGAAGGTAAAACCTTGATGGCAACCTTAGCTGCTTATCTTAACGCCATTAGTGGTCAGGGCGTGCACGTCGTGACTGTCAATGACTATCTCGCTAAGCGAGATAGTCATTGGATGAAACCAATTTATGATTTTCTCGGTTTGACTGTGGGCGTTATTTTCCCTGACATGCCTCATGGTGAAAAACAAATTGCTTATCGAGCCGATATTGTTTATGGAACAAACAATGAATTTGGTTTCGATTACTTACGCGATAACATGGCCTTCAGTTTAACTGACAAAGTTCAGCGCCAATTAAATTTTGCTATCGTTGACGAAGTCGACTCTATTTTAATTGATGAAGCACGTACTCCTCTCATTATTTCAGGCGCAGCAGAAGGTAGTTCTGAGCTCTATGTCAAAGTGAATCAATTGATCCCTCAATTAATTAAACAAGAAGAAGAGGGCGATCAGGGTGATTACACAATTGATGAAAAACAAAAACAAGCCCATCTAACTGAACTGGGTCATCAACATATTGAAGAGCTTCTCGTCTCAGCAGGTCTGCTTGATCCAGGTGAAAGTTTATATCATGCATCTAATATCATGCTCATGCATCATGTCAATGCAGCACTGAAAGCGCATGCAATGTTCCATCGCGATATTGATTACATTGTGAAAGATAATCAAGTCGTTATTGTGGATGAGCATACTGGCCGTACCATGTCGGGTCGACGTTGGTCTGAAGGCTTGCATCAAGCTATTGAAGCAAAAGAGCGTGTTGCCATTCAACAAGAAAACCAAACCTTAGCTTCAATTACCTTCCAAAATTACTTCCGGATTTATAATAAGTTATCGGGTATGACTGGAACAGCTGATACAGAAGCCTATGAGTTCCAACAAATCTACAATCTTGAAGTAGTGGTTATTCCTACTAACAAAACAATGCGTCGTCGCGATGAGGCTGATTTAGTTTACCTAAGTCATGAAGACAAATATCAAGCAATTATCACTGATGTTAAAGAGTGTATAGAGCGAAAACAACCTGTTTTGGTTGGTACAGCATCGATTGAAACTTCAGAATTAGTTAGTCATTTACTGAATAAAGTAGGAGTTAAGCATCAAGTACTCAACGCGAAGTTTCACGAAAAAGAAGCACAAATTATTGCTGAAGCAGGTAGACCAGGTGTTGTGACTATTGCTACTAATATGGCTGGACGCGGTACTGATATTGTTTTAGGTGGAAGTTTATCCGCTGAATTATCTTCTTTACCCGAAGAGGCCAGTGAAGCTGAGCGTGAAGTAATTAGGAAAGATTGGCGGACGCGTCACGAGGCAGTTATTGAGGCCGGTGGTTTACGCATTATTGGTTCCGAGCGTCACGAATCAAGACGTATCGATAACCAGCTTCGCGGTCGGGCAGGGCGTCAAGGTGACCCAGGATCCAGTCGTTTTTATCTCTCACTAGATGATAATTTAATGCGCATATTCGCCTCAGAGCGTGTTGCTTCCATGATGCGACGTTTAGGTATGAAGCCCGGTGAGCCCATCGAGCATAATTTAGTAACCAAAGCCATAGAAAACGCACAACGTAAGCTTGAAGGACATCATTTCGACATCAGAAAGCAACTTCTTGATTATGACAATGTTGCCAATGATCAAAGAAAAGTGATCTATACTCAACGCGCTGCAATCATGGCAATGACTAATCCACAAGAAGTGGTAGAAGCTATGCGTGAAGAAGTAATTAACGATTTAGTGAATAATTTTATACCGCCACAAAGTTTGGAAGATCAATGGGATTTAGATGGTTTATCGCAAGCTTTAACTGAAGATTTCCAAATTAAAGTTAATGTTGGACAATGGGTGGAAGAAGATCACAGTATTCAACCTGAGCAGATTAAAGAGCGGGTTTTTGAACTTTGCCTAAATCGTTATCGCGAAAAAGAAGAGAGAGCAGGACGAGAAGTCTTAAGTCAATTTGAAAAATCCGTTATTCTACAAACAATGGATAATCATTGGCGTGAGCATTTGGCTTCAATGGATTATTTGCGTCAAGGTATTCATTTACGCGGTTATGCACAAAAGGATCCAAAGCAAGAATATAAACGCGAAGCCTTTTCACTATTTAAAGACATGCTAGATACTCTGAAATATGACATTGTTCGCATAGTCACTGCGGTTGAAGTTCAAACTGAACAGGATGTTGATGCGGTTGAGCAACAACGCCGTGCTGAACAAGTGCAAAAAATGACATTTCATCATCAAGAAAGTTATGATGATGTGGATGAGAGCAATATTCCTGAAAATACTTTCAAACGCGCGGAAAGAAAGATTGGGCGTAATGATCCCTGTCCTTGTGGTTCAGGTAAGAAATATAAAAGTTGCCACGGAAGTTTAGCGTGAAAGTTGCTGTAGCCGTTATTTATGATGAACAAGGCCGTATATTAATTGCTCAAAGGCCCCTACATGCTGCTCATGGTGGCATGTGGGAGTTTCCTGGCGGAAAATTGGAACCTGATGAGTTAGCAGAAACGGCATTAATTAGAGAAATTAAAGAAGAAGTTGGAATTGATATTCTCGACTACTCTTTTTTAGGCGAGGTTGTACATCATTATGGTTCTAAGATGGTTAATTTATTGGTTTTTACAGTAAAAAAATACCTAGGAATACCCTTTAAATGTGAATCTCAGCTTGATCTACAATGGGTTGAGGTAAATAAACTTTTTGATTATAGTTTCCCTGAAGCGAATACCCAAATAATTGAGCTAATAGAGAAAGACACGCTCAGAAATTTATATTTAACTGAAATTTAATCAAAAAGAGGGTAGGAGCAAGCAAGAGGCCTGTACACCTATCCAGAGGAGATCGCAATGAGGTTGTTGTTTTCTCGATTAATAACTATCCTATTGATGTATTGTGTTGTCCTAGCGACACAAGCAGCAACCCCAAAATCTACCGACTATTGTCCTGACCTTAATCGATTGGAATTGATCATAACTGAACTCGATGTAATGATTACGCAAGAGGTGTGCACAAAGAATGTTAAACCTGAAAATATCCAATGGCTAGCCAAACAACTTTTTCCTAAATTGATGAATAAAGCATTTCTCGGTGTTGACCCACCTCCATTTTGGCAGAGCATAACCAATGAAGTTGTAACGAATTGTTATCCAACAGGAAACTTGTGCATGGATAAAGTACAGAGCGATTTTGAGAATTGTCTTATGGAAAAATTTCCTGCCGTAATTTGGCAATTTGGTTTATGGCTCGCAGAGAATTGTGATGCGCTGAATAAAAATATTGTTCTGAATTGGGATTCAAAAAAGCTTGTTGTTAGAGGATTAATATCAGCATTTATCGCCAAACTATAAAAAGTCCTATTCGATAGTAAAGGCATTCTATATCAAAATTATCCTTATCAAACTCTAAACGGCAGTCTTGTTGCAGAAATATATAGCTACTTGGCGCGCAGGTTAAATGAATTAGTCTATGCTTTAGAAATATATGGATGAAGTATATGTCTCGAAAAGGACTCTAATTTGCATCCATAAGGCTAATAGCTAAGCCCAAGTCTGAGCTATCAAGTTCTAACACTAATAGATAGGAGCTGAAATGAAAAAATTGGAACTGCCTAAACTTGCTACTCCTAACGATTTGGATGTAAAAGATCGTAGCGCCATTGCAAAAGTTATAAATCCACTTGTAGCAGATACCTTTGCTTTATATGTGAAAACAAAGAATTTTCATTGGCACATGTCTGGAAGTCATTACCGTGATTACCATCTTTTATTGGATGAGCAAAGCGACCAAATTTTTGAGATGGTTGATGTTTTAGCTGAACGTGTCCGTAAACTTGGCGAAAAAACCATCCATTCGATTGGACAGATTAAAGAGTTAACAACGATTAAGGATTCTAATGAAACTCTGACAGCAGAGGAAATGTTAAGCGAGCTCTTGGAAGACAATCGCCATTTCGCAACCCATATGCGTGCTGCGCATGAGCTTTGTAGTAAGAAAAATGATGTTGCTACAACCAGCTTATTAGAGAATTACATTGACGAAACAGAACGACGAATTTGGTTCTTGTTTGAAACTTTAGCCAAGTAATGTTGGATAACGGACCCCCGTGGCGTTGGTCATGGGGGGAATTCTGATTAAGTCATACAGAAGGGTAAATCTAAAGTTATAACTGGCAAAGCGCCAAATAAAGCTTAGCCTCAGTCTCCCGAACTTCTCGCATTGTACTCACTTCACATAATCGAAGACTTAGCCCATGATGTCCTAGCTGCATGCGTGGGACTATGCCAAACGACTTATCGATTTTTAATAAAATAAGATGGCAAGATGTTTTTGGTGGCAAAGGGCGTTGATAATAACCATTAAACATATCAATTTTATCGAATTGCGCAGTTTTTCTTATCAAGGACAGATAGAGAGTAACTGTAGCATGCAAGGCACGTAAATTATTTAACCAAATTGCAAGATCACGTTGCCTTATGACAGGATTGGATTCTAGCCATAATAATAGTGGTGGAGAATACATTTCATAATCATTTAACTGTGAAGATTGAGCAAGTTTTATAGATTGTAGAAAAGAATTGTTGTGTATGTTTTCACCAAAACGACCTACTGTATGCGATAAGATTTGAATCTGTGTATATAAGTCATTACCTAATTCAATTGGAATTTCCGTTCGCGACTTATTGAGTGAGTGCTGTACACGCATTAATTCTTTTAAGAAACGACTTTTTAACTCAGGTTTTTCAATCAATTTCACTATTTCTATAACATTTTTTAAGGCATAGTGATGAATAATCGGATGGGTTTCTTCACAAGCCTGATTGATAGTGCGAATTAAATATTCCAATCGCAGCGCAATTTTGGGTAAAAAATGGGTGGCTAGTTCAAAGGTAATTGTATCTTCTTGCATAATGAAGTTGCTTTCCTTAGCCAGTATATATGCTCATATATTTATGAAAAATTAAAGAGTCTTATCATGACTTTTGACTTGCGAATTGTAAATACTGCTGATGTAAAATTTCAATTTTTTTTGCTAAATCATTAAGAGATCCATCATTATTCACAATATCATCCGCAAATCCACGATGAGTTGTCTCATTGACTTGGGTTGCAAGTATTGCTTCTGCCTGTTCTTGATTACTATGGTCTCGAGCCATCACTCGGGAAACTTTTTGTTCGTGATTCGCAACAATAAGCAACACCCGATCAAGATAAGGGTAATCTGAGCGGCTATTTAAAAGAGGGATTTCGATGATGACATAAGGACCTGCGGAAGTTTTAATCTTCTCTTGAATCAGTTGTCTAATCAATGGATGAAGTAATTGTTCCAACCAAAGTCGTTGCTTTGGATCCTTGAAAATCATTTCTCGCAGTGCAAAGCGATTGAGTTCGCCATTTGAATGAATAACCGATTTGCCGAAGTGTTTTGCAATCGCGATTAAAGCAGGTTGATTAGCCAAGGTTAACTCACGCGCAACCTCATCAGCACTAATTACGGCGATACCACGTCTTTTAAGAAAATGGCTTACCGTTGATTTTCCGCTAGCAATATTTCCCGTTAACCCTACACAATACATAAGCTTACTCTTGCGAATTTAAATTTTTACAAGTCATCAGATTGATGTAACAAGTATCTGGAAAAGAACTGTGCTGCCGGCAATTGTCTTTCGCGGCTATTGCTGCGTCATCTCGATCGGGGTGAGAATTACTAGGCCATTCTTTTGCCATCTGATCAAGAGCGATGCATTGCCACATTGGACGGGTTGACACACCGTTGACAAATTCTTCACAGGCTGCTTTAGATACTTTGCAACTAGCTGGAATCTTACTTTGTTTTTTACATTCCTCATAGGCTTTATGAATTGCAGAAATTTCATAACTACTATAAATAACCCATTCCCTATTTTCTGCATCATGTGCGCTACAGGTCCAATAATTACCGTCTGAAAGATCAGCTGCCATCGCGAGAGAGGAAATAGAGCTAACTAGAGAAACGAATAAGAAAGATTTGTTCATTTCGAACCACCTTCAACTAATTGCACTAGACGTTCATAAGACAAGGCTTTTGCAAAATACCACCCTTGCATAAAATTAATATTATTTTTAAGTAAAAAATTAACTTGTTCTTCAGTTTCTACCCCTTCAGCAATAATATTGAGTTCCATACATCTTGCCATATGTATAATCGCTTGATTGAGTGTCTCAGTAACAGCACCTGTGCCGATTGCTTGTATGAAAATTTTATCGATTTTAAGGTAATTAAAGGGGAAATGTTGTAAGTACTTTATGCTCGCATGGCCTGTACCATAATCATCAATTGCTAAAGAATAACCTTTCGCTCTTAAGTCATGCATTTTAGATGCAATCTGTGGGTCGTTTTGATCTAAAAGTTCTCTTTCTGTTAATTCCAACATTAGTTGGTGGGGCAAAATTTTATAATTAGCACATAATTCATAAAATTGAAGGAAAAAATCTTTGTCTGAAAAATGATTGGCTGAGAGGTTAAATGATAAATAAAAACTAGGTTGATGTTTAAGGAAAAAATGCACTTGTTGGAAAGTTTTAGCGATTAATTGCAGAGTAATAGGAACAATCAATCCTGATTTTTCTGCATCACCAATGAATGAATCGGGCATAATAATTTCATTAGAATCGGTTTGCCAACGGAGCAACACCTCAGCGCCGCAAAAGCGATCTGTAAAATGATCTCTGATAGGTTGAAAAGCGGGCTGAAAATGATTTTGTTTAAGCGCGTTGGATAATGCATAATGTAATGAATAACGATTATTGAGCATGGATCGCGATTTAAAATAAATGAGCGCAGAGATAAGTGAAATAACGAGAAGTAATGGTATTTCTTGATAAAAAAAAGATGAATTTATTTTGATGGGATTCGCTGCAATAATTATTTTAATATTCGCCAAACTTTGGAGAGGCGTTTCAACTCTATTCTCATTTGTATTAATTGCTAAAGGGTCATTACCAACAACTAATAAATTTCTCTTTAGACTAGAGTCAAAAAGGGCGATTTGGTTATCATTTGTAGAAACAGATTTTAATAAATCCTCAAAAACACTTCTAACGATATAAACACCAAGATAATATTTGCCCAAATGCTGCTGCAATAAAAATGCGGGTACTCTGCCTGAGCCAATAGGGATGGGACCCATGAGTGAAGGTGTTCGTTCTGGAGGTGGTGGAAGCGATAGTTGCGGAGTAAGGGTTGTACAAACTATCTTGTTATTATTATCGCTGAGTACGGCTGCAGAAATAGCAGGATTATTGAAATTCAGATTATACAAATAAGGTAACAGATCCTTTTGACAGTTTTTTAGTTCGCTACCATACAAAGGGATTGAATAGATTGAGTGAAATACCGTATCAAGTAAGACATCAAATTTAAAACCAAGGTTATTGGCGGTTAGCTCAAGTTGTTGCTGTTTTTGAAGTCGATAATTATACCATTGGTGATGCAGTGCGATGATTAAAAATAAAAATGTTAAGAGAGGCCATAAAAAATTCAATGTCCGATGTGCTTTATCATGTTTCCTATAAATGTTGGTTTTCATTTAACCCTTATTATAGAGCCTTCTTATAGAGTTTAGAGTGATTTCTGCTAAATTCTCAATGGTTTTATTATCAATATTTAAGGGTGGAAACCAATATAAAGTATTTCCTAATGGTCTTAAAAGAGCGCCTAGCTCAAGGGCTTCTTGATAAAGTTGAAAACCGGTTCGTTTACTACCGCAATCGACTAAATCTGCTGCAATAATTGCTCCTACTGAGCGAACATTTGTTAATTTACCGGTTATTGAGGCTAGCTCATGAAATTGTTGCTGCATGATCTGACTCAGTTGTTGAGCACGTTCAATCAATTTTTCTGTTTCCATCACTTTGATTGTTGCAAGGGCTGCACTGATTGCAAGAGCATTGCCGCTGTAGGTATGAGAATGCATAAAAGTTTTGCCTTTATCATAATCATCGTAAAAAAGTTCATAAATTGGATGATCAACCAATATACAACTGAAGGGTATTGAACCAGAGGTTAAACCTTTTGATAAGCAAATTAAGTCAGGTTTTATTTCGGCATGATCACAGGCAAGCCATTTTCCGGTTCTACCTAACCCGGTCATGATTTCATCAGCAATGAAATAAATCTCATTTTCCTTTGCCCATTGTGCTAGTTTTCTTAAAAAGTCTGCACTATAACAGCGCATACCACTCGAACCTTGGACAATAGGCTCTACAATTATTGCACAGGCTTTATGCTTAATTTTATCTAATTGCTCAAGAATGAGTGGCCAATATTCCCCTGCCTCTTTCCATAAAGGATCATTTTCATTAGAAATATAGGGTAGTGGCGAGAGAAAATGGCATTGAACACCATAGCCTTCATAAGGTTTTTTAAAAATTCCTAAATCACTAACACTTAAGGTACCAAAAGTCTCTCCATGATAGCTGTTTTGCAGCGAAATAAATTCATTGCGCTGCGGCATTCCTTTGAGTTGGCTTGCATGAAGTGCAAGCTTCATCGCAATTTCAACAGCACTTGAGCCATCACTAGCAAAAAAAACATGCTGAAGCTTGCTGATTTGCGTCATTTTTTCGCCAAACTCCACCAACGCTGAGTGAGTAGTGTGTGCAGAAATGACGTGCTCAAAAGAGTCCAATTGTTCTTTAATTGCCGCAATAACGGCGGGGTGACCATGACCTAAAGATTTGCACCACCAACTAGAAACCGCATCAATCATTGGTCCTTTGTTAGTATAGAGATAACTTCCTTTTGCGTGAGTCACGATCAAAGGTGGGCTTTGTTGAAAATCTTTCATCTGTGAACAGGGGTGCCAAATGTGGTTCAGATCTCTTTCAATCAGCTGCATAGTGTTAACCTAGGTTTAAATTTTGGTTGACAAGTAATGGGGTGACTCTATCATGTTCGGCAGATTAAAAAAAAGGGGTGAACAGTGAGTAGAGTTAGTGAGCGTTGGGCCTTAGCCGAAGTAACAAGCATTTATGAGCAACCTTTTAATACGCTACTCTATGCAGCGCATAGCATTCATAAAGAAAACCATGATGCAAATGCCATACAGCTAGCAAAATTGCTAAGTATTAAAACGGGAGCTTGTCCTGAGGATTGTGGTTATTGTTCGCAAAGTGGACATTATAAAACCCATGTTGAAAAAGAAAAGTTAATGACTGTAGACCAGGTGCTCGCAAAGGCTGCCGAGGCGAAGGCGAACGGTGCAAAACGTTTTTGTATGGGAGCAGCCTGGCGTTGCCCTCCTAATAAAGCAATGCCCGAATTAAAAGCCATGGTTGAAGGGGTGAAAGCAATGGGCATGGAAGCTTGTATGACACTAGGAATGTTGGATAAAGAGCAAGCTGGTGAATTAAAAGAAGCAGGATTAGATTATTATAATCACAATATTGACACCTCGCCTTCCTATTACGACAAAGTGGTTACTACAAGACGGTTTAGCGAGCGCTTAGAAACCCTTGAAACTGTGCGTCAAGCTGGGATGAAAGTTTGCTGTGGTGGAATTTTGGGTTTAGGCGAGACACGTGAGGATAGAATCGAATTTTTATTCACTCTGGCAAACCTAGAATCGCCCCCAGAAAGTGTGCCAATTAATCGTTTAATTCCCGTTGAAGGAACACCGCTTGCTCATGCAAAACAAGTGGAAGGTGTTGAGTTAGTACGAACCATTGCTACAGCGCGCATACTAATGCCTAAAAGTGCAATTCGCCTCACTGCCGGTCGAACTGAAATGAGCGATGAGTTACAAGCGCTTTGCTATTTCGCGGGTGCGAATTCTGTTTTTATCGGCGGTAAACTGTTAACCGAAGCAAATCCTGAACGCGATGAGGACCGAATTCTTTTTAAAAAATTGGGAATAAAGGCCTTTGCTGAAGCATGATAAATGATGCCCTGGTTGACCATTTAGCCCAACTTAAGCAAGATGGCTTGCATCGACGACGGTTACTCAATCGTTTTGATGATAGGTCGTTAATTAACTTTAGTTCAAATGATTATTTGTCATTAGCTGAAGAGTTGAGCATTCGCGAAGCTTTCCAAAGAGGCTTCGCGAATTATCCTTCCGGTAGTGGCGGCTCAATGGTGATTTGTGGCTATCATGCGAGCCATCGTGAATTAGAACAGGCTTTTGCTCAAGCTTTAGGGGTGGATGATGCACTGCTGTTTAGTTCAGGCTATGCTGCCAATTTGGGCATCATTTCTCTCTTTGCCCATTTTAATAGCCACTTTCTAATCGACAAAGGAACTCACGCTTCTTTCTACGATGGCTTGCGGCTGGCAAATGGAGACTATACTCGTTATCTGCATAATGATCTCAACCATTTAGCAAAAAAACTACAAACCTGTCCTGTGAATCCAGTCATTATTACAGAAGCAGTCTTCAGTATGAGTGGACAAACAACAGATCTTCTTGAGCTATCAAGATTAGGTGCCACCTATGGCGCTGATTGTGTGGTTGATGAGGCGCATGCCTTTGGTGTGTTTGGGGAAGAAGGATTAGGTGGAGTGAAACTCTGCGGTCTTAGTCAACATGAAATTCCATTACGAATAATTCCTCTTGGCAAGGCCTTTGCCTTTCAAGGCGCGATAGTTGCGGGACGCGGCGAATGGATTGATGCGTTATTGCAGCTCGCTCGTTCGCATATTTATTCGACTGCTGTGAGTCCGGCCTTGGCGTATGGAATTCTGGAAACCTTAGCATTTATTCGTAATGCAAAGAGTAGACGGCAAAAACTCTATGAATTAATCGCTTATTTTCGGAAATTGAGTGAAAACTCTTCTTTAAAATGGCGCGATTCATCAACGCCTATTCAACAATTACAGCTCGGTTGTCCTCACCAAGCATTAACTTACGCGGATAATTTACGCCAACGAGGAATTTTTTGCCAAGCCATGCGTGAGCCTACTGTGAGTAAAAAAGACACAGGATTGAGGGTTATTTTAAACTATCATCATGAGGCAGAGGATATTGAGTTTTTGTTTGAGATCCTTCATCAAATTGCTTAAATTCATTGACGCATAGCGAAGTTATAAAGGTTTAACTTTATGAATTTACACATCACAGTGATTGGAAAAGGCTTCCCCTTGGTTTTTTTTCATGGTTGGGGCTTTGATCATAAAATATGGCTACAGCTGGCCAGTCATATAAGCAGCGAATATCAGCTTTATTTAGTTGATTTACCTGGTTTTGGTTTAAGTTCGCCTATGAGTTGGGATAGGTTTAAGCAACAGTTAGATCAACTATTGCCAGAGCATTTTGCACTTGCTGGCTGGTCCATGGGTGGGCTTTTTGCTACGCGTTTTGCTATTGAAGAACCAACGCGCGTAACAAAACTAATTAATATTTCATCTTCTCCTCGTTTCATTAAAGAAAAAGGTTGGCCTGGTGTTGAAAAGCATGTTTTCAACCAATTTTTTGTTAATTTAGCGACAGATCCCCAACTAACAATCTCTGAATTTATTGGCTTGCAATTAAAAAATCATCGTTATCAATATCAAAATGAATTAATGCCTGATCCAGTAAGCTTAAAAGAAGGATTACAAATATTAGCTGACTGGGATTTACGAGAACCGCTCCATTCGTTTACAAGGCCAAGTTATTTTTTATTTGGCCGTCTGGATGCAATAACCCCAAGAACAACCATGGCAGCCATGCAAAAAATGTATCCACAATTTGAGTATCTAATGTTTGCCAAAGCAGCGCACATGCCATTTTTGTCTGATCAAAATGAGTTTATAACTGTGTTAAAGGACATTTTGCGATGAAAATTTATTTTATTACAGGTACAGATACAGATAGTGGCAAAACCTATATCACTTGCCAATTGTTGGATTATTTCAAACAGCGAAAAAAAAAGGCCTTGGCTTTGAAACCAGTAGCCAGTGGTTGTTATGAAAAAAATGGACTGTTGCAAAGTGAAGATGTCATCAATCTACAAAAACATAATGTGAACCCCAGGTTTAAAATTAACGCTTGGCAATTTGCTCCTCCTATTTCTCCTCATATTGCAGCAAAGCAAGTAAATTCTCGCCTAACACTTCAAGAAATCGCCGATTTTTGTTTTGATAAACAATTTATTCAGATGGATTATTTGCTGATTGAAGGAGCAGGGGGCTTAATGGCTCCTTTAAATGAGGAGGAAACCTGGCTTGATTTTTTAAAACTTACACAAATTCCTGTTATTCTGGTTGTCGGAATGCGTCTTGGTTGTTTAAACCATGCTTTACTTACGGATGCAGTATTAAAGTACAATCATATAAGTTGTGAAGGTTGGATAGCAAACTGCCTGGACAATGAGATGTTGGTGAGAGATGAAAATATAACCACTTTAGCGCAAAAAATGCATATGCCGCAATTAGCGACGGTCTACTTTCAAGGAAATTTAGCTGATGAGAGAGTTTTTCAGAAATTAACATAGGGTTTAATCAAAAACTGCCGCAAATTTAAGCAATTATCATTGTCGATAACTTGCTAATTAAGCTATAATACTTAATTCTTTTAAATATTTATTATAAAACGACGGAGATTCGTTGATGCCAATTTATGAGTATGAATGCACAAGTTGCCATCATCATTTCGATTTAATGCAAAAGATTGGCGATGAGCCTGCAAAACAATGCCCTCAATGCTTTCAAAATTCGGCAGTACGACAAATTTCTGCTGCAGGATTTCAATTAAAAGGAAGTGGTTGGTATGCCACAGATTTTAAAAATAAAGGAAAGCCAGAGCAGAAAAAAGAAGCGACATCTGATAGTACTGAGAAATCAACGGGTTCAGAGAAAAAATCTGAGGACAAGAAAGCTACGGGTAGCACGTCAACTAAAAAGGGTGATTCTGAGTGAAAGCGTTTCGTAGTTATCTTCTCACAGGCTTAGTAGTATGGTTGCCTATTTTGGTAACTTTTGTTGTGTTGCGCTTTATTATTGAACTACTGGATAACACAATTGCTCTGCTACCCAACTCCTACCAACCAGAAAGACTTTTTGGAATGCATATACCGGGATTAGGAGTAATTATTTCATTACTTTTACTTCTTGGAACAGGCCTTTTAGCGACCAACTTCATCGGACAACGCCTAATGGGCTGGGGTGAGGCAGTATTAGCTCGTATTCCCTTGGTTCGTTCCATTTACAATGCCGCAAAGCAAGTTATCCAGGCAGTATTTGCTACAAATAGCCAAGCTTTTCGTAAAGTACTGCTAGTTGAATACCCAAGAAAGGGATTATGGACAATCGCTTTCCTTACTGGCGCACCGTATCCTGAAGTAAATAGTCTGGTTGGTACAGAAATGCTTTCCATCTTTGTACCAACAACACCAAACCCTACCTCTGGTTTTTTCATGATGATTCCCAAGGAGGATGCCATCGAATTGTCAATGACAATCGAAGAGGCATTAAAGCTCATTATTTCTTTAGGCGTTATGCAGTCTGCACCCTCTCTGCAAATTGAGAAATAAAAACTAATATCAAGACAGGTGGCTTATGAGATCACATTATTGTGCAAATGTTAATGAAACAATCACAGGGCAGTCAGTAAGTGTCTGCGGTTGGATACATAACCGTCGTGATCACGGTGGAGTAATTTTTTTAGATGTACGAGACCGCTCTGGCTTAGTCCAAGTTGTTTATGAACCAGAACTCGCCTCTGTCTTTGCTATTGCTGAAAAACTGCGGCATGAATATGTTGTTTGTATTCATGGCATTGTTCGTCCTCGACCAGAAGGGATGATTAATGACAAAATGGCAACAGGCCGTATTGAGATTTTAGGCACCCAACTTGAAATATTAAATCAGGCACAAACGCCACCTTTCTTGCCTGATGAGCATCAATTAGTCAATGAAGATTTACGTTATCGTTATCGCTACATCGATTTAAGACGTAGTGATATGCAAAATAATCTCATGTTGCGCCATAATTTAAATCGCTGCATTCGTGATTATTTGAATGCACAACATTTTATTGACATCGAAACACCGATGCTGACTAAGGCAACACCCGAAGGCGCAAGGGACTATCTAGTTCCTTCCCGAGTGCATCCAGGACAGTTTTATGCTTTACCTCAGTCACCGCAATTGTTTAAACAGTTATTAATGATGTCTGGTTTTGATAAATATTATCAAATTGTGCGTTGTTTCCGCGATGAAGACCTACGCGCAGATAGACAACCTGAATTTACTCAGCTTGATATTGAAATGGCTTTCATTGATGAAAGCACTATTCAACAACTCATCGAAGGCATGCTCCAAAAAGTTTTCCAGGAAATTTTAGGCGTTGAAATCCCTAAAATTTTGCCTAGAATGACTTACAATGAAGCAATGCGTCGCTTCGGTAGTGATAAACCAGACCTACGTATCCCTCTAGAATTGATTGATATTGCGGATCTGGTGAAAAACTGTGAGTTTAATGTTTTTGCCTCTGCCGCTGAAAGCAAAGAGGGAAGAGTCGTTGCATTAAAATTACCAAATGGTTGCAGTTTAAGTCGTAAAGAATTAGATGATTATGGACAATTTGTAGGCATTTATGGTGCAAAAGGTTTGGCTTACATCAAAGTCAATGATCGCTCTCTAGGGATGGAAGGTCTGCAATCACCGATTATCAAGTTTCTTTCTGAAGACTGTGTAAATGCCATTCTCGATCGTGCTGAAGCTAAGACTGGTGATGTGGTTTTCTTTGGTGCTGGTCATGAACAAATGGTAAACGAATCCATGGGCGCCTTGCGTATTAAATTGGGCCACGATCGTAATCTTGTTGAGCCAGGTTGGCGTTTATTATGGGTTATCGATTGGCCTATGTTTGAAAATGATCCAAAAACAAACCAATTGTTCGCTATGCATCATCCGTTTACTTCGCCGCGAGAGTTATCGATTGCGGCGCTCAAGCAAAATCCAACGAAAACTTTGGCTAAAGCTTATGATATCGTAATTAATGGCTATGAAATTGGCGGTGGCTCAATTCGTATTCATCAGACCCAACTGCAGCAAGCAGTCTTTGATCTGCTAGGAATCGAGAAAGAAGAAGCTCAGCAGAAATTTGGTTTCTTACTTGATGCTTTGCAATATGGTTGTCCTCCGCATGGCGGAATCGCTTTAGGTATTGACCGCTTAGCTATGTTGTTAACCAATTCAAGTTCAATTCGCGATGTAATTGCTTTTCCTAAGACACAATCAGCGTCTTGTCTGCTGACGGATGCGCCGTCGGAGGTTGGTAATACACAACTTAATGAGTTAGGAATTCGTCTTGCACCTACTTCACAAACGAAATAAATTAAATTCAACCGATGCCAGTACATTTTTCTGGCATCGGTTATTTTTCTATCTAGTCTGTATAGCGTTTGCTCTACTGGCTTCGGCGCCTCTTTGTGCTAAATCGGATGGCGGCGTTAATAAACTTATTGAATACCTTGTTCAAGAAAAAAATAGCTTAACCCAATCTCTTAATGAGACAAAATTATTTGCTTCTCCTGCCAATCAAGAGGAATACAATAAGCGATTACAAGAGAATAGGGCGATGCTGGTGCTTAATCGTGCCAAAATTGCAAGTCTTGAGAGTTTTCTAGTTAATCAAAAAAAATTACAGCAAGACTTCACTTTGAGATTAAAACGGTTACAGCAAACCCCGTTATTCGATAGCGAGCAAATCAGTTCGCAAGAACGAATATCAACTATCTCTACCCTCATTGATATCAACAAAAAAGGAATTGATTTAATTGCTGAAGACCTAGTTTTGGCAAATCATTACCAAGACGCCTTGAGCTTCCAAACCGAGCAACTGGATTTATGGAAATCGAAAGCTCAGATGCATCAGCAATTAGAAAAGCTGCGATCGCAAGAGGATCGATTGCGAGAATCTTTGGAAAAGCTTTTTGAAAATAGTATCAAGCTGCAACAACAAGCAAAATCCAATCTCGATTCTATGCTTAACTATACCCTTGAGGCAAAACTAATATTAAATAATCAGGTCATCAATTTAACTCAATATAAAATTGCTGAATTGAATTTACAAAAGCAACTCGTCAAAGCGGATTATAAATTACAAAAAAGTCCCGATATTAGAACATTACAAGCTGTCACAGAAACCTATAAAAATTCGATCACTCAATTATCTGACATGGAAGAATCATTAAAGAAAATGGCGAGTATGCTCAATAACGAGTTATTACAGGTCACTGATTCTAATTTAAAAAAGCAATTTACCGCTTTGGTACGGATTATTAATTCAAAAATTGAAGGGATTGTTATTCAGCAGCAAACCCTACAAGAAGACCTCGAAAATCACGAACAAGAATTGAAAAAACAATTATCCGTGAGACAAAGTTTATCCGAGTACCGAATCGATAGTTGGCCCTCTATTATTCAGCAAATTTCGAAAATTCCAAGTCAGCTTTATAATTACAGCAAATCACTTGTGATGAAGGTTAAGGAAAATTATTTATGGCAAGACGTGCTTCCCGCAACTTTAATTTGGTTAACGGTGGGATTGGTTATCGGTGTTTGTTTTGCTTTAAACAAGTTATTGAAAAATTTGACCCGAGATAAAGAACGTTCGCGTTTATCCGGTCATTTATACACTGGAACTTTAACCCTTCTAAGTCGCAATTTACCTCACTTAGCGATTACTACCTCGATTTTACTGCTGCTCTATCTCAATCATGTTGTATTTGCTAACTATCAATTGCTATTAAATCTGCTTGGAGTATGGCTTACCTTTCGTACACTCATTTTAATAGCTAGTTTGGCGTTATTGGAGCGAGTAAGTGATTCTTCCGGAAAAGATGTCAGTTTATTTTATCGCCTTAAGTGGTTGTTACTGACTGGAGGGTGGGCCACTGCATTAATGGTGATTTCTAACGAACTCCCCTTATCGCCTATTTTACAAGATATTTTCAGTCGTCTATTTATGTTGTTTTTGGTAGCTGTATCAGTGGTTGGATGGCGCTCGCGAGAAGTTATCACTCATATACTGCATCCACTATTAAAATCGAAAAAGCGCTATTTTCGTAATGCAGCGGTACTTTTAGTCGTATTAATCCCCATCACACTGTTTACCACCGCAATAATAGGACTCGTTGGCTATATCAACTTAGCTTGGACAATGAGCCGCTATCAAATGCAAATTCTTTTAATCATTACCGGCTATGTTTTAAGTCGCGGCTTGCTTTTTGATGCACTTGAGCTGATGTCGGAATGGATGATTTCTTCGCTGCATAACGGATGGTTGTGGATAGAGGTTGTCTTAAAGCCTTTAGACAAAATATGCCGCGTATTGCTTTTTATTACCAGTCTTTATATTTTATTTCAGCTGTTTGGATGGTATTCGGACTCCGCTGTGTTTATGACACTACGAGAATATAGCGAATATCCTCTCGTTAACTTATCCGGTATTCATATCACAGCGCTTAGCATACTTGAGTTTCTTATCTTACTTTCCATTTTTGTCTGGACTGCCAAGTGGACGCGCGAATTTTGTTATCGCTGGCTTTATCGTGATGCAAGAGATGCGGGAATTCGTAATAGCTTATCTGTTTTCACTCAATATGCCGTTATTTTAATCGGTGGATTAATCACTTTACGTGTTTTAGGTCTCGATTTTAGTGGCATGTCGATGGTTATTGGTGGTCTTGCGGTAGGAATGGGATTTGGTTTGCGCGACTTTGCTTCCAATATTGTCGGTGGACTTATGTTATTGATCGAACGACCTGTGCGAGAAGGCGATTTGATTACTATAGGTGGTTATGAAGGACGAGTGGCTCATATTGGTATTCGTTCGATGCGAGTATCATCATGGGACAATATGGAGGTGCTGATTCCTAACGCAGAGACCTTCAATAAACCGTTTACCAATTGGACGCATCAAGATAGCATCGTTCGTACAGTAGTTCCTATTAAAGTAAGCCGGGCAGATGATCCTGCATTGGTCCAGCAATTAATTTTTGATGTGCTAGCCACTGTTCCTGAAATTGTCGCTGATCCCCCGGCCCAGGTGTTTTTAAAGCAAATTGACGATGCGCTCATTGAATTTGAAATACGTTATTTCATCAACGTGCAAATTCATACACGCTTTGAGATACGCTCTAAAATCTTATTTGAAATTATGGCGAAATTTAAAGCTGCTGGCATCAAAGCACCCATACCACCCATCAGTATAGAGTTAAAAGAGGGCGCACATGCTCCTACCACTAACAAAAAGAAAGTTGAACAATGAAAATGAACTTTTGGAACGCTGCCGTCTCATTGAAGGATTAAGCTTTGCTCAATTAGCGAATGCCTTACAAATTAAAATTCCAGCTGAGCAGCAAAGACGCAAAGGTTGGACAGGTCTGGCTATTGAATTAGCTCTGGGGACAACAGCGGGCACAAAATCGGCTCCCGATTTTTCTGCTTTGGGAATAGAACTTAAGTCTGTACCCCTTAATGATAAAGGAAAACCGGCTGAATCGACCTTTGTGACTAGCATTCCTTTGTTAACAATACACCAGCAAAACTGGCAATCCTCCCAGTGCTTCGCTAAATTAAAACGAGTTTTATGGTTACCAATCGAAGGAGATAACAAAATCACCTTTGAGCATCGCCGTATTGGCCAGGGATTTTTGTGGTCTCCTAATCAAGCTGAGGAAGCTATTCTCGCTGACGATTGGAGTGAATTAACGACCATGATTAGTACCGGTCATTTAGAAGAAATTCATGCGGGGATAGGTCAATATTTACAAGTTAGACCGAAAGCTGCTAATGCTAAATCATTGTGCTACGGATTTGATAGCGAAGGCACAAAAGTTTTAACACTACCACGAGGTTTTTATCTGCGCAGCTGCTTTACTGAACAAATTATTGCTGCCAATTTATATCGAGGAATCCAACAGGAGGAAAGTTGATGAAGGTAAGCGTTGCAACAGTCGAGGATTTGCCAAAAATTAATCAATTTATTCGCCAGTCCAAAGCAGTGTGGAATTATTCCGAATCCTTTTTAAATGTTTTTATGGAAAAATACGGCGTTAAACCTTCTTTTTTAGAAAGAGAAGAAATAGTTCTTTTTGAAAAAGATCAAAGCTTAGTTGGTCTGTATGCATTTAAAATTAACGAACAATCCGCGGCAGAACTGGATTTGTTTTTTATAAATTCAAATCACATTCGCCAGGGATTAGGAAAGCAAATCTGGCAGCATGCAATTAATTTTGCCTCAACAAAAGGATGGCTAAAGTTTGAACTAGTTTCCGACCCAAATGCCGAAGGATTTTACCTAAAAATGGGAGCGAAAAGTTTAAGAAAGTTTGAATCATTTCCTGGCAGGTTTGTGCCAGTGCTGAGTGTCAGTTTAGTTTGAACCTATAATCGTTTGGACTCAGTTCCCCAGCAATGTTGACACCTCAACAATAGAATCGGGCATTTAAAAAAGTAAGCTTTCTTATTTTGATCTTACTTGCATTTGTCTAAAAAATGTTTACAGTTAATAAGTAATCGATCAATTTACGGAGTAACCATGAAAAAGCATTTGGTTGTGGTGTTATCTTCTTTTATTATTTCTAGTGTTAGCTATGCGTTTGCAGCTGCAGGACAAATAACGGGTACGCCTAGCCAACAAATTCAACAATTAAATACTCAGATCCAAGATCAATTTAACCAGGTACAAACACAGATTGATAAGCTTAATACGCAAACTCAAAGTCAAATAAAACAATTACAAACTCAATTGCAGGATCAAATTCAAAAATTAAATACTCAGACACAAACGCAAATCAAGCAGATACAAAGTAATTTACAAGACCAAGTTAAGCAATTGCAAAACTCTTTTCAACAACAGCTTAAACAAGTACAGCAACAGCAAGCTCCGCAACCAGCAGCAGTAGGGCAACCTGGAGCGCCAGCAACGCCTGGTAAAAGCTAGTAATGGGAAAAACCCTGCTAGTAAACCCACTAAGCAGGGTTAACGGCAAATACTTAGGTTAATTTTAATCTAAAAAATAGCATCAAATTAATTATTTTTAGCTACTAAAGAAATTCAATTAGGTAAAAAACTACGAGAAAGATAGGTAACCCGATTTCTAAGTGAAATTATCGCACTTTTAAAGTCTCCCATCCCCTACTGATGATTGTCAGGCTATAATACTAACACGCAACAAAAAAATTAATCGTCATTTTTTATTAATTTTAATGGAATAAGAATATGGATAAAATACTGGGTTGGAGTGAGTTATTTGACTACGGACTTTATCTTAGAGGCATTATTATTACGCTCTATGCGATAATTCTTTTTAGAGCCAATTCGGCCAGACTTTTTGGTAACCACTCTCCGTTGGATTTTATAATTTACATTATCCTTGGTGCGCTTTTAGGAGAAGCCGTTGTCAATAATATCCCACTCATTCCCTCAATGATCGTGTGTGCATTCATCGTAGCTATTCATCGATTGTTTGCTTATTTATCCTATAAAAATCAGTGGATGGGTAGCTACATTAAAGGTGAGAAAGTGTGCCTTGTAAAAAATGGAAAATACATTGAAAAAAATATTCGCTCTTGTCGACTCACTCCGAATGATATTTTACAAGCATTGAGAGTACAGCATGGCTTGAAAAAAATTACTTCGATAAAAGAAGCAACACTCGAACGGAGTGGTCAAATATCATTCATATTATGATGTCGACCTGAGATAAGGCGTTTTTTGCGATCAGATGAAGTGGCTCACCAATAGCTGATACCGAGCTAAGATTATTGCAACTTCTTACCAGCCCGATAAATCGATGTGGCGCTAGGCTGAGCTGTAGGCATTATTGTTAACTCAGCAATATCGACATGCTCAGGGCGGCTTGCGCAATAATAAGCCGCATCAGCAATATCTTCAGCAAAAAGCGGATTAAAGTCTTGGTAAAATGCCTTTGCTTTGTCTTTATCGTTCCAGCGAACCTCACTAAATTCAGTTTCTACAGCTCCCGGGGCAATTTCTGTCACTCGAATGGGGCTTCCTAAAAGATCCATGCGCATTGATTTGCTGATCGCTCTCACCGCGTGTTTAGTCGCACAATACACATTGCCATTTGGGTAGCATTCTTGGCCTGCAATTGAGCCTATATTAATAATATGTCCTTCATGGCGAGTGAGCATACCCGGTAAAATACTCCGCGTGACATAAAGTAATCCTTTAATATTGGTATCAATCATCACTTCCCAATTAGCAATTGAACCTTCTTGAATGGAGTCACTGGCGAGCGCAAGGCCAGCATTATTGATTAATATGCTGATTGCTTGCCATTCTGAGGGTAAAGTACTTAAAGTGGATTCAACTTTTGTCTTATCTTGAACATCCAAAATGAGAGTTAGGCATTGTGTGTTGTGCATAGCTTCTAAATCTTTCGCAAGATGCTCTATGCGTTCTTGTCTGCGTGCACAAAGAATTAGCTTTGCTCCATTTTTAGCAAAAAGTCGGGCGCAGGCATGTCCAATACCACTTGAGGCACCGGTGATTAACACAATTTTATTTTGTAAATTCATCATTTGAGCTCCTAATTAGGGAGACAAAATGCGCTGATGCCATTGTGCATTTTGCCAATAATATTCGGCGACATCGGATAATTCGTCGAGGCGAAAACTATAGAAAATAAATCGAGTCGGTTTGATGCGAAATCCGCAATAGAAAGGACTTAAAGGTAATTTTTTATTAAGATATTCTCTTTCAAGAGCGGTTTTTTTATCTTCAATAATTTGTTTAGAATTAATGGGTTGCATTGAACTTAAAGCATAAGCAGTAAATCGTAATTGGGCGGAGTGCGGATTAGTATTCCAGTAGTGTTCTACCTCTGATTGCGATAAAGGTTCCGCGATAGCTTCTAAAATTACTTCGCGTTGTCTAAGTTCAAACCAAAAAGTAAGCGAAACTTTGGGATTATTGCTTAAATCCTCGACTTTTCTTGTCCCTTTTTGGGTGAAAAATACCAATTCGTCTTCTCTAATTTCTCTGATGGCAACCACACGGCTATGCGGCGTTGCATCAGAGGTTGCAGTCGACAAGATTGCATGTTGAGGGTTGGGAGCTCCGACGTCTTTTTCTTCTTCAATCCAATGATTCAAAAGTTTAAACGGCATTTTTTATTGCCTCAATTAAGCTGCTGCTTAACATCCTGATAAATATACAAAGTGTAGTTGAAAATATAAGATTTTTCTAATCTTTTTAGTGATAAAAACGATTCACGCTCTGTAGGATGGATATCAACTGCGTATTATCGAAACGATGATTTGATAACGGTTCGGCTCTTAAATCTTGAATTTCAAAGTCACCAGAGGGGAGTAAATTGGTAATGGTTTGAGGAGTAATAAAACTGATATTGTAATTACCACTAACAATAAGCGGGTAACGATTTTTTGCATCAAAAAGATTATAACCGTAACTATAATCAGAATACTCTGTTTTACAGCCTAGGGCATCTGATATTAGCGTTGGAACCACATCATAATGTGAGGTGACATAATTAAATTGTTGTTTCGACTTGCCCGGCCAATGAACGATGAAAGGAACTTCGATCTGATATTTACTGAAATTACTTGCATGCCCCCAATAACCATTGTGACTGTCATTAAACTCCTCACCATGATCTGCACTGATAATAATGATTGAATTATCCCATAAATTGGATTTTTTAATTCCATCTAAGACTTGAGCGACTTGCTGATCGACGAAATTGACCGCATTTAAATAGCGATTTACTAAAGGTACGCCATTATAGCCATTATTTAGAAAATAACGCTTACAGACTTGAGTTTCTGGTTGAAATGGACCTTTAAAATTCCTTTCTCCACAATATTCATGAGCGGCATCATAAAAAATAAATGAAAAAACAGGCCTATCGGTTTTACGATTATTGAGAAATGACAACAACCGCTTTGTCACTTCTTCATCACGTTGATAGGCCCAACCGCTTGGAGGAGGAGGTAGGGGTAGCGTTCTAAAAATAGTAGAGGCAAAATCGGGTATAGTTAAGCTGGCACTAGCAAATACACCGAATTCATATTTTTTTTCCTGCAGTTGATTAATAAATTCAGGGCTCTTTTTCTGTTCAAATATGGCTGTCCAGTAAGAAGCTGGCATGGAATAAAAAAGCGAAAATACCCCTGGTTGTGTTGCATTCCCACCGCTGAAATGATTATGAAAATTAAGGTTTTCTGAAGCAAAACGAGCAATATTTGGAGTGGTTTTTTCGTTCATTGCATCAAAGCGCCAAGTATCAATGAGAATAATAAAGATGTTAGGAGGATTTGCTTCTTTGTTGCACTGAAGTGGATGTCTTGGATAAGACAACTGATGATTGGCAAATTTAGATTGAGCAAAATAGTGACTATAAACAAAGAAATTCATGTCTTCTTTTGAAATCGAAAAAAGATGTCGCACTATCTCCGTATAATAAGGAAAAACTGTACTTTGTCGGATGAGATATTTGTTGCCAATTACCGTGGAGCAAAATGAAATAAAGATTAAGATAATCGATGCATAAATAAATCGCTCGATCCATTTTGAGAAATTGATGACTTTATTAAACCATAAAATTAAGCCAATTAGCCCTTCGAGGAGAAGAATAGATGCCACAATGAGATAAAACACAATCCATTCGTTCGTAGAAAAATAAAATATTTGATAGCTATATTTACTGAATAACATTTTCAATATCAGAGTATTTAAATGAAATCGGTATAGTTTGAATACATATAAATCAGTAACAATAAATAAAATAAAACAGCTTATGCAAAAAATACTGATACAAATCGTAATCCAGTTTCGCGAAGTTAATTTCGAAATTAAATAAGGAATTAATAAACTTAAGATCGTTAATAAGGAAAAATAGCTAATATAAGTCGCTATTAGGTAGAAACTTACAATGAGATGGGTGGTGAGAGACGCCTCATGAAAGCCATCTCTCGCAAAGTAAAACAGTGTTACACCAAAGGCATCAACAATGTAATTGTAAGAAAGAGCATAAACTACAATTAAATTGATAAAGAAAAAATGTAAGAGCCACTTATTAATTCTAGGCTGGCTCGTATTACCAGTTATACTCATATAAAAAATAAGGCTATAAAACCAAGGAAAAGTGTATATTTAATTATATAGTACAAATTTTTATTATAGCTCTTAAGTTTTTTACCCACTAACCGTATTTGATAGAGATGGGTAAATAACTTATTAATCGTTCCCACTTGCTCGTTAGGTAAGTTTTTACTTGCGGCGGCTTTCATTACAGTTCGACTAAAAAATTGATTAAACCAAGTAGCAAGCTTATTTTTCAAAGGTCGTTGAATGTCGCAAAAAAGGATGATTCTATCTTGAGACGTTTTGTTTTCAGCATGATGAACGAAGGTTTCATCGAACATAACATCCTGACCATCTTGCCAAAAATAAGGTTCACCATCGACATAGATACAACAATCTTTGGAGTTAGGTGTAATTAATCCCAAATGATAACGCAAAGAGCCTGCATAAGGATCACGATGACTAAATAGAAAACTATCTTTAGGGAGGAGGGTAAACATAGCGGCATTAATGTTAGGAATTTGTTGAATTAATTCCAATGTTTTGGGGCAAAGCGTTTGCGCAGAATGCATCGGATCTTGGTACCATTTTAAATAGAACCGCTTCCAGCCACGACGGAAAAAAGAATTAAAGCCAATGTCATCATATTTATCCGAGGCAGAGATGTAACCTTCTTGATATAAAAATTCAGCTTCTTCACGAATGGTTTCCCAATTGTCACGTAATATTTTTAATTCCGGAAAAGTCGCTACATCCAAAAAAGGTGTTTTGGGAACTGCGGAAAAAAGATACATGATCGCATTGACCGGAGCCATAAAGCTGGAGTGATCAGTGAGCTGTTTTAAAAATTTTAAACGTACTTTTCCACGAAAATGAGTATAAGCAATCGAAAAAATATACCAAGCAAAAAACAAGGATTTAAAATTTAATATTGAAAAGAAAGTCATAAAAGGTCCGTTATTGTGACAAGCGACTAAATGCTAGAGAAATTATATTCTCTACTGGCAGATGTCAATAAGAAGATTAGTTACAAAAACTAACAGGCTCTTCGGTCAATTCCAGATCTTTTTTAATGGCACTAAAATACATTGATTTTGCTTTAGCACAGAATTGCGAGGGCTTGAGATCGTATTCAATATTCAACACTGCTTTATTCGCATTGATAAAAGGAGTCATCTGATCGCATTCTTTATAGTAAAAACATTGTTCATTCACTGCAAAATCAAAATAAGGCTCTAGCAATTCAACTTGATCCAAATCGTTTTTTAGCCCGACCGCCAGCCCTGCTTGATGAGTTATATTAGCTAATAAAATATTATATTTTGCTTGATCTGCTGCAGTGAGAGGGAACCCTGTTTTGTTGCTAAAGCCGTCGACATTATCGAAATCAATGGCATCAAATCCTTTGTCTTTGCACATATTAATTCGTGCCTGCATAATAGGCATAAGCTGGGTGGTTTGGCGAATATCCAACCATTTCTCTCCTGACCAACCATTGGATTTGCCTTTGATTGCATCAGGAAAATCTCTTTCATCCGAACGCCAATTTTCCCAGGCTCCAGCGTTGATATAACAAATTGCTTTCGCATTTTGGGCATGAATTTTAGCAACGGTTTCTGCCGAATTATCAAAACCATCGATATCATAAACAGGCACCGGCACGGTGAACTTAACTGGTTTGGTCAATATAATGTTCCATTTTACTCCCCGATGAATTTGTGCTGCACAATTTGCGCAAAAGACAGGGGGGACTAAGTTAATATCTTGTGCAAAGGAAGAAAAAGTAGCTGTAACTAAGGCTATAGAATAAATAATTTTTTTGATCATAATATTAACCATCTTTTGAGTAATTTTTAACCAGTATCCGTTGAGTATAGTTACACGCAACATCCTAAACAAATAATTAATCGTCCTACTTTTAAAGTAATTCAAAAATTTATAGTTCTATATTTTATTTCATTATTATAGGGACTATGCTTAATAATTATCTTAAAAAATGCAATGATGTATTGGATAATTTGATCACTCAAGGAAAAGGATTAGCCATGACTACTGATATTTTTATCTGTTCTCCTGTTCGCACTGCTATTGGAACTTTTAATGGTACTTTGAAGAATACTCCTGCACCTAGGCTAGGTGCTGTCGTTGTAGGTGAAACCCTTAAACGGGCAGGACTGGCCGCTGATAAAGTACAGGCTGTTGTTATGGGCCATGTTGTACAAGCAGGGGCGGCTATGAATCCAGCTCGTCAAGCTGCGATTTATGGTGGCGTTCCTGTTAATGTTCCAGCGTATACAGTTAATCGGGTTTGTGGCTCTGGTGCACAAGCTATTGTTTCTGCTTATCTTGAGATTGCCAGTGGGAATATTCAATGTGCGATTGCAGGCGGAATGGAAAACATGGATCTATGTCCTTACCTGCTTCCTTCAGCACGTTGGGGTTATCGCATGGGTGATGGTAAAACCAGTGATAGTATGCTCCTCGATGGCTTACACGATGCCTTCTCAGGCAACCATTCAGGCTGGCATACTGAAGATCTTGCTGAAAAATATTCAATTTCTCGGGAAGAACAAGATGAATGGGCTCTGCGTTCACAACAACTCTTTTCTAAAGCACAGGCAGAGGACAAATTTACTGCCGAAATTACGCCGGTGGAAATCACTTCTCGTAAAGGGATAGAGTTGTTTCAGAAGGATGAACACAATCGTCCCGATACAACGGCAGAAACTCTCGCTAAATTAAAACCAGCATTTCGAAAAGAGGGTACAATCACAGCGGGTAATGCTCCAGGTTTGAATAGTGCTGCTGCTGCCATGATTGTTGCCGATGAAGATTTTGTTTCTTCACATCATTTACAACCAATGGCCCGTATCGTCGCTTATGGTATTAGTGCAGTCGAACCAGGCCTGTTTGGCATAGGCCCTGTACCTGCAGTAAAACAAGCTCTCGAACGAGCAAAATGGCAAATTCAGGATGTTCAACGGGTAGAAATAAATGAAGCCTTTGCTGCAATTGCTATCGCAGTGGCGAAGGAACTGAATTTAGATGAACAGATAGTCAATGTGGAAGGCGGAGCAATTGCTCATGGGCATCCAATCGGAGCTACCGGTGCTATCTTAACTACAAGGCTCATTCACTCCATGAAGCGAGATGGTTTAAAACGAGGGATAGTTACTTTGTGTATCGGTGGCGGACAAGGTATTGCCTTGGCCTTGGAAATACTTTAAAAAACCAGTACGCAGCTGTCTCTTTTCACCAATTATAAAAAGAGACAGCTATTCATAATACCTGCTTAAGAATCAAAGATTAATATCTTCAGATTTATTCTCTCGGACCTTCTACGGTCTTGTCAGCCATAAATTATAATAAGGTCAGCTACACACTATAGATTTCCTTATTCTTGATGATTAATTAAGTTTTTTGGGTTAAAATTACGCCAGTCTAATTAATAAGTGGTCATCCTATGAAGAGAAAAAGAGAAACTGAGAAAAGTAACTACTATTCATCAACGTGGAATCTTCCAAGAAAGCGTAAAAATGAAGAGTCTGAGGTCATAAAATTATCTGGAGAAGAAAAAGCGAGCGATCTAAGTGGAGATAATGGCGTTCTACCTGCACAGGTCCAGGGCTACACTACCACAAGTGCTGATTCTTCTATCCCTCCTGTAAATGTATTCTCTTGGCCTCAACCAACACTGCCAACTGATTCTCAGAGTAATGGGATAATGGTTTATCCTCAGAACTTGTATTATCCCTCATACTATCAAGCACTTGGTATGTACTACGCGAATCGCCTAGCTTTGATTGAGTTAGAAATAAAACGAATAGAAAATGAAATAAGGGAAGAGGCAGAAATAGACCAGATGGCGATTGAATTAAGGAAAGAAGTTGAAATAGACTCTATGGCGGCGGAATTAAGGAAAGAGATAGAAACAGAAGTAACAAGTCCTTCAGAAACTAATGAAACATCTAGAGAGGAAGGCAAAAATCAGCAAACTAACCAAATTGGGGTTGAGATTGCGGATAGAACTATATATAACTTTTTCCAACCTCAAACAGAACTAGGCTCATCTTCCCATTCCTCAGCTTTAACGAGTACCGATAATTTTTATAATTTTTAGCCAATACGCAAATTATCAGCATTGATAAATAGGTCATCCCGAAGAAGCGGGGTCTATTCCAATTGAAACGTAGCACTATATTGAATAGATTCCCGACTTCGCGGCAATAACATAACTCTCGGTACTAACTGATTAGAGGGTTCTTATACTGCTTTAAATAACGCTTCGCGAATTGGTAAGAAGCATAATCAGTAATATGTGCCACATCCCGAAATACTGGAACGCCATTGATATCAGCTTTGCAGTGACCCTCTTTGCTGCATTGTACTTTTCGCGGATCAATAATAACGAGTTGCGTGTATTTTTTTTGCATTTTTAAGAATAAATTGTCAAGCCAAGGATCCGCATTGGTTTGAAGATTAAAATCGCATTGTTCGGGGTTATATTTTTTCCGTTGTTTCACATGTTGGAAGAAACAATCACGCAAATTGTCGGTCGTTGAAGCGGTTGCTTTAATTAATACCGGGGTTGCTCCGGAATCAATAATAATCTGCAAAGCTTTCTCTAATGCAATTTTTATACGCTTTTTAGTCAACATGACAGTACGTTCATCGTTTAGCTGATTGATGACATTAACGCCTAAATAACCGTTCCATGACTGACCTAGGATGACAAAATGATAATGATTGGTTTTGATCATCTCGTAATAGCGTTGTGTTTCGTTGTAGCATTCCTGATAAATCGTATTTCTATACGTAGACCAATCGTAAAGATATATTCCGGGTAGAGCGAGACAGCCAGGTGTTGCTTGGGCGAGAATAGAGATATTTGCTTCCTTAGCTAGAGTATCCATGAAGCGCCAAGAATGATTTGAAAAAGAATCGCCAATCATAAGACTGGCTTTGCTATTAGGATTTTTTGATCCAAAAGTACAGCGACTGTTGATATCGACGCTATTTCTACCCATGCATTTTTCTCTTTGACTAACGTCATATTGTTTTAACTGCTCAAAAACTTTGACTACATCATTATTAAAACGATGAGGAAAGCCAGAGTTGTTTAGAATAAAGTAAGCATCTAAATGAGCGAGACCAATCGGTAAAAGCAATAAGAGGCCTAAAGTATAGACAAAGCGAAGTTGATAAAATTTACGCGCCGGTTTTTCAATATATCGCCAAGAAAGATAGCCTAGGATTAAGCTTGCGCAAAGCGCTGAAGCGATGATTGAATTGGTTTCTTCAATCCCTAAATAGCGAATAAACGCAAAAATGGGCCAATGCCAAATATAAAGCGAATAAGAAATTAAGCCAATGAAAACAAATGGTTTTGTTGACAGTAATTGGTTAATAAGTGGTTTAGGTTGATGTTCTCCGACAGCAATTAGCAAGGCGGTTGCAACACATAAAATAAGGGCATAATAATTGGGAAAACCTAGGCTGATATTGCTACGAGTCGCGATATAAACTAAAGTCAAAAAGGCCAGAGCGCCGATACTATTTAAAACAATACTAGGCAAAGAAAAGCGACGCGGGGTGAGTGCCACACAGGAACCGATTAAAAATTCAAAGACACGACTTAAAAATTGATAGTAAGTTTTTGATGCATTATTGGCTGAAAAATACAGGGCTAAGACGAAAAAAAGTAGAGTGAATAAATAAATAAACTTGCTAATATGCCGTTTAGGGACGAATTGATTAAGTAAATAAATGGCAAGGGGCAAAATTAAATAACATTGCCACTCAATCGATAAAGACCAGGTATGTAAGAGGGGTAATTGATTACTGTCTGCTGCAAAATAACCAGTAGTAACACGAGAAAAATAACTGTTTGAGGTAAAAATAGAGGTTTTTCGAGCACTTTTGGCGAATTGCAACAAATCGTCAGGCAAATAAAAAACCAAGGTGCAAAGAGTAACGACCACAAGCAAGCAAATAAACACGGGCTGCAAACGCCAGAGTCGTCGGCTATAAAATTCAAGAAATGAAAAATGCTGATTCTGAATGGAGCGATGGATAATGCTAGTGATCAAATAACCAGAAATCACGAAAAAAAGATCGACACCGATAAACCCAGAGGGAAAAAGTTTCAGGCCACTGTGAAAAAATAAAACAAATAGGATCGCAATCGCTCTTAAGCCATCCACATCTGGACGATAGTTCATCCTCAAAAATTTCCTTTATTAGAAGTTGTGCATTTATATCATAATTCTTTTTTTGCTAGAAGATTTGTGAGAGAGCGATGGACTGAGATTAGGGGCTGTTGACATTTACTTCCTCCCCACGTCGTCCTTCCAATTGTCAACAAATACTTAGGGTTAATTGAATGACATGTCGCGGGACACGGGGAGGAGCAAGGCTCAACAGCCTCTTGTTAATTTCTTAAAATTAAAGCCAAATCCCAACGCTTTCCATCCACGGTATAGAGCTGTAGCGTATAATAATCTGACAACAGGTTAAGCGGATTTGTTGGCGCTAAGGAAATCACCGCTTCAGCACTCTCCGGTGCAATTAACCCATACATCCCCCCATCAACTTTATTATATTGATAACTATTCTGAATAGCCGTTGCGGGTAATTGACCCAGTTGACTCGCTGACCAGGTCTCAATGATATTTTTAGTTGCGTCTAGTAATTCAATACGCACGATATAACTAGGAACTGCACTTGGTCCTGCATCAACATTGAGTCTAAATCTCACCGACCCCTTGCTGTCTAATTGCCCATCACTTAAGCTGAGATGGAATACATCAGCGCTTACTGGACCTGTACGATAGCGAGACCAGACAGCTCCACGATAATAATCATAGGTTCCAACAGTAAAAAGAATGGTAAAGATAAAAAATGAAATGGCAGTTCGACGCAGGGTAGTCAATTTCCATGGACCGCTATTAAAAAGCAAAAACCAATGTTTGTGGACCAAGTTGGGATAGCGTTTCATCAACCATGCATCAATTGAATAAGCTGAACCACCAGCTAAGATTAAGGTCAGCCCCATCGATAGATTGGAAACAGCCATTGTCCACTCATCCAGACAAGTACTTCCTTGCCAACCAAATAGGAGCATTAATAGAATACTAATCATGACGGTGAGCATCGCTGCCGCCCGGGTAAATAAGCCCAAAATAAGCCCCAGTCCACTTAAAAGCTCTATTAAACTGAAGACAATGATTGCGACATAAAGAAAATAAAAATGATGTAATAAAAAACTAACTACTGGCGTTAGATCAAACAGAGCCCCGGGCATAGCACTTTGAATTTTATTCGCCATCCACTGCGCAGCATAAGGATCGAGCTTGTGAGGATCGTAAATAAACCGCCGCGATCCGCCACCCCAAAAAATCCAACCTTGAACAAAGCGAATTGAAAGAATAATCCAGCCAATAATTCGCCAATCCAAAAGTTCAAACTTCCTTGTGTTGTACATAATTCCTCTATTTTTATAGTGAATAGGAACACAGCAATTAATTTTTTTGACAAAATTTGAAACCGCTGGCAAACTGCACAAAAAATATTCATTACTGGTTTATTATGCCAAAAGTACAAACTCTCAAACAATCAATTGGGCCTGGTTATCTTAACACAACAGGAAGACTTAAGCGTGTAGAAGGTAATTCCGAGGAACTTAAACGAGTCGCCCTGCTTGGGGACTCCACTATTGATAATGGTTGTTGGGTAGAAACTGATAAAGTTTATGCCAAAAAGACGCAAACCGTAACCCATCAAACTGCTCTTGCCCTCGCTAATAGTGAGTTTGAAAATTCTTATGAAATTGCGAATTTTGCTGTTGATGGTGCTACTACACGGGATGTATCTAGATCTTCTCTTTTACAAAAAGTGATAAGAGACGAAGATCATTGTGCGCAAACTGTTCATCAATTAAAAGCACTTAGAGGTTGGAAGCCTGAAATTGCTGTTTTAAGTGTCGCGGGTAACAATTATCGAGAGGCTTTGGCGCAAACATTGATAGAAGAACTAGGACTTGCTCGGTTATTATTGAGAATTACGCCAGCGGAAGCTAAATCGGTGATAAGAGAGGCATTTGCCGGTGTAAAAAAGGATGTATTGAATGAATATAAAGAAATTATCGATCAATTAATTGCAGACAATCCCCAACTTAGCCGCCTTGTCCTATTGTCACAATATTTTCCTGCGATTACAGAGTTTACAAGCTATTTTATCTATACCGGCTTTTCACATCTAGCTCGTGCGGAAGGGCAGGGGCAGGATGCTTTTACTGTTGTAGAAGAGATAATGAATGAGCTTTATCGAGAAATTTTACAGCATGCAGCCACTAAAAACGTAGAAATTGTATTTGTAGATGTGACTTCTTCTCTAAATCCTTTAGGAGGAAACCACAGCCATCAAATCGAACCCAATGAGCGTGGTTCTAATATCATGGGTCGACTTATTGCTAGTGCGGTGGAGTATCAATTTACGCAGAATGATGAGGATGTAGAGCAAAAGCCGGTGGTTATGTTGCGAATGGATGCAGATGAAAAACAAATCAGAGCAACCACTTTCAAACAAGAAGATATCGCTCATTTTAGTGTTAAAAAAATAAAGCAATTTATTAGCGAAAATCGATATCGCCACCTAGGCTTGTTATTTTCGCCCTCAGCTAAGTTAGCAGATCGTTATGAAAATGCTTATCATGTCATTATGGGTAAACAATTCGACCAAGAATACACAGGATGGTTTGCTTTTGGACTATTAGATCTTAGTCTAATTACTGTTGCTGCCTCCTATCTATGGCGTGCTGCGGTTAACGAAGAGCTTCATACAGCTATGAGAGTGGCAGCTGGCGCTATAGCTGCACCGATTTTACTGACTAAATTAGTGATTGGTTTAGCTGCAATGGCAGTTCTTGCTCTACCTATCTATGCTTATCATCAACTAGCGAGACAAATTATTGAACCTAAACAATCTGTTCCTGACGAGGAAACCGATTTACTAGAACTAGAAGAAATGACCTATTGATTTTTGTGCATGTTTTCTTAATATATCTATAATTATTCTAAGCGAACATGCCGAAACTATTTAAGGGATTAAAATGAGTCAAAAACTTGCTATTCTTATAGGAATATTAGTCATTCTTGCTCTGTTATACCTGGTATTACCTACTGTACTGCCTGGCTAACATCTATTGCCATTAATAAATATTTTGCACAACTAATTGAATCTCATGAGATAAATTTAGGAGTTTTTGTCGACACAAATTGACTAAAAACTATTAGCCTATACTTAAAATGAATTCATTTTAGAAGAGGCAATATGAGAGCCATATGGAAGGGTGATATTTCTTTTGGATTAGTAACTATTCCTGTACAAATTATACCGGTTGAAGAGAAAAATGAATTGCATTTTCATTTATTAGATTCTCGAGATAATGCGCGAGTTCGTTATAAACGAGTGAATAGTGAAACCGATAAAGAAGTGCCTTGGGAAAAAATTGTCAAAGGCTATGAATATGATAAAGGAAATTATATTGTAATTGACGAAAAAGCTTTCGAAAATGCCAGTCCCGAGTTATATAAATCGATTGATATTGAAGAGTTTGTCGATCTCGATGAGGTCGATAATTTGTATTTTGATAAACCTTACTATGTAGTCCCTGATTCAAAGAATCAAAAAGCCTATGTGCTTTTGCGGGAAGCATTGAAAAAAACAGGTAAAGTAGGCGTTGCTAAAGTTATTATCCGCATCAAGGAATATTTAAGTTTTGTAATGGCTCATGATAATTCATTAGTGCTTTATCTTATCCATTTTGATGAAGAAATTCGCAAAGAAGATGATTTAAAACTACCTAATGGATCGCTAAAAAACTATAAAGTTTCTGATCGAGAAATGAAAATGGCAGTCGGTCTTATTGAGGATTTAAGCGGAAAATGGGAACCTGAAAAATATCACGATGAATACAGTGAAGCAATGACAAAATGGCTCGATAAAAAAACAGCAGAAATTGAAAAGCAAGCAGGTAAGAAAAAAGCGACGTCCCGACGCGCTCCTGATGATGTGGTCGATTTTATTAGTTTATTGAAAAAAAGCATGGGCAAAAAAGGGAAAAAACGTGCAGCAAACTCCGGAAAATCTGCTACTCGTTAATGCCCATTTAATACAACCTTATCTTTCTAAGGATTCACAGATTTAAATCGAAAATCTTCTGTACCCTGAGGATTAGTGCTTGCAGTGGAGCTGCTTGCCTGAGAACTTGTTGTAAATATCCCTAATCTACCTGGTAATGACCTAACTTCAAGGTTCTGTTGTCTCTCAGGTGACTTTCTTTTTTTAGCCATTTTTTCTTTTTCAAAGTCCTTTGATGATTTTCGTTTACCTAAGGCTTGTTCCTCAAATTGCTCTTGCTCAGCATAGGGCTGTAGCAAGCTTAACATCTTCGAATTAGCTGGTAATTGAGGCATTACTGCACTAACTAAATCAGCTGCAGTAGCGACTGCGCGTTCTAGCATTTCTTGGACGAGTTGAGGGGAATTTGACTTAAGAACGGCAGCACGAAATACATCTGCATTAATTTCTGCACCCTTTTGTAGTAAATATTGCGCACAAGTCGTACCTTTTCTTGATGTAACAGCTTTGTATAGAAGCGTATGGTTTGATGAATCAGTTCTAGTTATAATTCCTCGGTCCAAATCAAGTAAACGTCTGAGTAGATCTACACGATCTTGTGCAACAACTTCTTTTGTTAATTGAGTGCTTCGAAGTTCATCACCTCTTGCCTCAAGAGCTGATAAAAGAATTCTAATCATTGGCGCATGACTTCTTTGTAGAGAGCTGGAATGAAAATAGCCGAAACTCCAGGTTTCAAAAGATCCGTCAGGAACTGCTATTTGGTTAGCTAAACGCCTCTCCCTAGATTGTTGATGCCGAGCTATTTTTTTAAATTGAGCTTCTTCTTTTATTAACCTAGCAAGCGGTAACTCAGGATCTGCCTGATTATCTAATAAAAATTTTACTAAATTATGATGTTGATGTTCAGCTGCCAGATATAAAAGGGTAGATTGTTCTCTACACAACGGCGCATTTATGTCGATAAGTTTTTTCTCTACTACATATTTTATAACATCAATATCGCCCTTTATTGCAGCTTGACGCATTGCATTTCTTATTACTATAAATGCTGTTCCCCCTTGCGATTTCTCGAATTCCGCTTTGAAAAGTTTTTGATATTCTTCATTAAAGGCTGGCTTAAACAATTCTTTCCAAATTAACTCATTCGCTAAGGGTCGAAGCTGAGTATTCACTTGTACTACATGATTGCTGAGATCGTCTAAGCCAATAAATGGCAAAATATGAAGCAGCCATATTTCTTCGGGTAGTGGGGGACTAGCATTGTCCTGAGTAAAACTGTTCGATCCACTGGTTGAAGCAGTATCGATTGTATGTTCTCTGTTTTCTCTCATGTTGCTATTAGCTCATTTAAAGCTGTATTTTATCTTGTTGAACAATTTGAGAACAGAGAATATTTGTAGTTTCACAATTCCAAAATGGAATTAACGCAAGCAAATTTAATGGTTTTAAAAGGGATTTTAATGCCATATTTGTTTCTTTGTTAGCTCCGATGAGCAAATCTATTGGCGAGCGGGCGCCTCAATGTCGTTAAAGGAATAGAGGGGCGTGCCTGCCTAAAATGTCATTACCATTTTAGCCAAGCACGAAAAAATAATGCGAGTCAAGACTGTTTTTTTATTATTTATTTGTTATGATGTTTGACCCGGTACGACTCCCTCGTTATCACCACACTTTGTGGATATTTTTTTTAACCAATCCGCTATTTTTTAATTATTACCACGTTTTATATTAGAACTTACCATGCTGGATAAGGGTTTAAGCTCGTGTCTGTTATTTTCAGTTGTTTTTTCTTATCCACAATTTCTGTGGGTAACTCTGTGAATAGCCTGTCAAACCCCTTTAATAGTGAGTGAGTTAGAGCCTTGCTTAGTGTTTTGACATTTCGCAAAATCAAGGTAAACATCGTGGTTTTCTACAAAATCATGATGTACTTTATGCGCTTCCCAATAGTTCTCAGGAAGCAAATAAGCGTCAACAATTGAAAGATACCAATAGGAGTGTACGAGGCTTATTTGCCCACATTTGATTGCATTTGCAATTTTGCAAAAATAACAGCGCTTTATAGAGTGACACATTGAATTTGCCAGAGTAGAATTTTTACAATAGCAATGTCTCGTGTACTACTTCATTGTCAAACTCTTTTATAAAATCAATAAAAATCTGTATTTTTTTTGGCAGGTTTTTCCTATTGGTAAATAATAAATAAACATAAGATTTAGGTTGTTCAATCGCAGGAAGTAAATGTATTAATCTACCTTGCTCGATTTCCTTTTTAACGAAAATATATGGAACCCTACCAATTCCTGCGCCCAATAATATCAAATGGATTTGCGCACGCAAACTATCCACTTCAGTGATACTGTTTGGAGCAAATTTGATGATTTTACCCTTTTTGTAAAATGGCCAATGAATTTTACTCAAGCCAATATCTCTGTTTATTGAAGTAATACATTTATGATTTTCAAGATCTTCTAATTTATTTGGGGTTATATGATTTTTAAGATAAGAAGGCGCTGCACATAAAACCATTTGCAGCGTCATGAGCGTGCGCATACGAAAATTTGAATCAGGTAAGGACTGCGCGACGCGTATAGCTAAATCAAAATTTTTCTCAATCAGATCCTCTGTTGAACTAGTTAAAGAAAGAATGATTTTGATATTTGGGTATTTTTGATTAAATTGATAAATTAATTTTGGTAGAAACTCACTGCCAAATGATATAGGGGCAGTGATTCTAAGTGTTCCTCGCAAAGCATAGAAGTCTTGTTTCAGTTGATCAACAGCTTCATTATAGCTTTCCTCAATATCGCTACAATTTAAAAAAAATTCTTTACCTGATTCTGTAAGCGCTATTGACCGTGTAGTCCGATAAAGCAACTGGATACCAAGCGAAGTCTCGAGTTGACTTACATGTCTGCTCAATTGTGCTTTAGAAATCCCTATAATTTTTGCAGCATTTGAAAAACCGCCTGCTTTCACGACGGCTACAAAAGATAATGCATTATGAATCACCGGTGCCCCGCTATCAGATTGTTGCATAAATGAAACAGTATCATATCAAAAATTGATATTGTTTTCTAATTGCAACAAGTTAATAATTCCATATTGCAAAATATTTGGGCATAAAATGCATAAGAAAATTAAAAGCTATATTTATTCACCTACCTATTCAATCACGGCTACCGTTGAGAGTGAACTACTTACCTCTATTGACGCTTTATCTAAAAAAGCATTTATTGATAATAATGAAGAAGCACTTTTGAGCGCACATCGAATATTATATATTATTAATAGTGCTCATTTAGCCAATCCTTGGCAAGATACTCCACACCATTTAATGCATCCTACAATTACTCGCATTAAATATATCTTAGAGACCAGTCTAGAACAGGCTGAACGTAGAAAATATAATAATATTATTAATGATATTCCTTGTGTAAATGATTTCTCTCGTTGGATTAAGCAATTTGTTGGCAGCCATCACTCCAATGAATTACATCCTATTTTTACCTTTCTTCGAGATAAAGCAACCTTTGAACAAATGAGGGAGTTTTTTTTCCAAGAGTCTCCTTTAGAAATGATGTTTGGTGATATTCTTGCTTTTATGCTGCCTGGTGTTTATGGCGATATAAAAGTTGAATTCTTAAAAAATTATTGGGATGAAGTAGGTCATGCTAAAGATGAACGAGTTCATCGGAATTTACGCGCTAATTTGATGGATCATCTTGGAATAAAAAGAGATTGTTATATTAGCCAAGTGGACTTCCTTATTCGTGAAGAGTTAGAACTTACTAATCTTTATTTAAGATTGGCTACTAATCGTGCGAAACATACTCAGTTGGTTGGAGTGATGTTAGCCACAGAACTGATGATCCCTAACCGATTTCAATATTCAATTGATGGATGGAAACGTTTGGGAATAAAGGGCGAGGTACTGACTTATTTAATAGAGCATACTTCTATTGATGAGGTACACGCTGAAGATTGGCTAGAGCATGTGGTCATTCCAATTTTACAAGAAGTACCTGTAAGTATTAATAATATTATGTTGGGCATTCTAAATCGACTTGATATTGCTGTGTCTGTATTAGATAGGCTATATGACAAATTGCAACACACACATGTTTCATCTGTTGGGGTATTTAAAGGAAGTTTGAATGGTCTATGAAGCTTCCCAGAATAAATCACAAATAATTAAAAAACAATTATTGGATGATCAGAAAGAGGTAATAGCCTCATTTGAAATGCCATCGACTTATAGAAGTGGTCTACTTTATTTAAAAACATATGCAGCTATTTTTATGGCCATCTATCTAGGGCTGCACTTAATCAATCCTTTCGCTATAATTTTAGTGATGCTTTTTATCGCAGGGCGTCAGCATTCCTTGTATATTTTAAATCATGATGGTAGTCATTACAGCCTCTTTAAAAATCCTAAGTTCAATAAGCAGGTTGCAACAATCCTTTCTAACTTACCTATGTTCCATCACCCTGAAGCTTGGTCATTTATTCAATGGCGAAGAGTTCATTTAATGCATCATAGTTATTTATTTACAGAAAAAGACCCGAATTACCTAGGGAGACATCTGGCTGGTGATACAGAAATAGCACCTACTGCTTTTCAATTAGCTTGGTCTTGTTTATTGGCAGTACCAGAAACATTAAAATACTTTTTTCAAGGCAAACAAGATTATGTTTATCCTGCCACTATAAAATTTCATAAAAACTATTTGAACCATTTATTAGCACTCATTGCTCCATTTAAAAAGGATATAGAAATGGAAAAAGAACGGCGATTAAAGTTAGTATTCTTTTTTATTAGTTTATTGGGCGTTAGTTATTTTCATTGGTGGCAACCTTTCTTATTGTTTTGGATAGCGCCCATGTATTTATTTTATCCTATCATTTTAAGATTCCATGATTTAACAGAACATCATTGGGATAAACAATCAATTAATCTGGATATTAATACCCAATCTGTACAAAGAAACTATCTATTCCAATTATTTTTGAGCTCTTTGCCCAGAGGGTTTCATCGAGAGCATCATTTGTTTCCTCGAGTTGGTATTAAGAACTTACCTAAACTTAAGGCTTTGTTTGGACAGTATGAATGTGAGTGTTCAATTGCGGATTAATAAATAATGATCTTCTAAGGAGAATAACGATGTCTTTTGTTGAATTATCGCAGAATGGGCGCTCGCCGTTTTGAACGGCTTATGGGGCATATCCCTGATAATCTACTCAGATAATTTTGAATGTTTGGCAATAGAGCATCTTATATAAGGCTATGTCCACTCTGTGCATCCCATAGGTTTTTATAAAAACCATTCAGTGTAATTAGCTCACTGTGGCTACCTTGCTCTATGATTTTACCTTGATCCATAACTACAATCTTGTCCATTGACAGAAGAGTTGAAAGCCTATGAGCAATGACTATTACTGTTCTATTCTTCATCGCAGTGTTCAGAGACTGCTTAATGAGTTCTTCTGTAATGGAGTCTAGCGAACTGGTGGCCTCATCTAAGATTAATATGGGGGCATTTTTCAAAATGGCTCTAGCAATCGCTATTCTCTGCCTTTGCCCGCCAGATAATTTAACCCCTTTTTCCCCAACTAAGGTTTTGTATTCTTGTGGCAGTTGGCTTATAAACTCATGAGCATGGGCATGTTTGGCAGCTTTAATGATTTGCTCATGATCGGCATCTGTGCAACCATATTGAATATTTTCAAAGATAGAACGATGAAATAGAGAGGGGTCTTGAGGTATGAAAGCAATATGTTCTCGCAGGCTTTGTCTATGAATATATTTGATGCTTTGACCATCAATTAAAATATCCCCCTTATCGATATCATATAACTTGGTAATAAGCTGTACAATAGTACTTTTGCCTGCACCGCTAAAGCCAACTAAACCTATTTTATTGCCGCCTGCTATTGTTAGACTAAAATCGGTAATGGTTTTTTTACCTTTAACATACTCAAAATTTACATCCTTGAATTCAATTTTCCCCTCTCGAATTCTTAGTTTACTATCTACAGAGCTTAAAGGTTGTAAGTGAGGAGTGAAAATGGTGTCAAGAGCGTTCTGGCAAACACCTGCTTGTTCGCCAACGACTAATAAGCTTTCAGTTAAATACCAAATTTGATCAATAACCATTATTGATAAGATAAATACAAAAGCAAAATCACCAGCTGTAATTTGGCCTTTTGCGCCAAGATAGACCAATAATAATATAGATGTACTTTGTAAAACCCAGGCAAAAAAACCAAGCATTGACGCATTGAGCATATTTTTAACCTGCATTTTAGTTTCTTTTTCTAAAGCGAAATTTGTGTTGTGGGCTAAATATTTTGCTTCATGATTTTCCCTTGCAAATAGCAGCACATTTAAAATATTGCTAAAACAATCAACGATTGCTCCAGAGTATTTAGTTTTTGCCTCTGCATACTCTTTTGCATAGGGTCTAATGCTGGATGCACAATAATACGATAAATAGATAAAAACAGCTGATATAACAAGAAAAATAGCGCTAAAGTACCAACTAACCGCCCCAACTATAAAAATTGATAATAAGATGGTTAAGGCTTGTCTTGCGATATTGAACCACGAATTGACAACATTTTGGATATTATTGGTTAAGTCTGAAATTTTAGCGCTGATATCACCACTCATTCTATCTTGAAAAAATGCATAGGATTGGTTTCGTAAGTGCTCTGTGGCCACAGTTACAATATCAGCTTTTATTCTTGGTAATGATTTGAGTACTAAATAGTTGTAAAATCTCCATACTAGAGTGATTAGAAAACCAAGAAAAATTAGTAACAAAGCAGGTGGTAGGCACTTTGAAACAAAAGTGGTTGCTTCAGATTTAGTTACACGGTCAAGGATAATCTTAAGTACATAAGGTTGAATAACACTGTGTATTGAAGAATAAATACCTACCATACTCATTGCTATAAACCACCACCGATATGGCGTGGCGACTTTCAGGAAAAAGCTGGAAAATTTCTTGTTGTTTTCATTAGTAAGCAAGGTAATTTCCTCAATTTTAAAAATATCTTAAATTGTTGGATACACCTCTCATTCCACGACATCTATCATCATATAGCAATATATAAATAAGCAAAATTGGTTTGGAAATGCTTTGCCTAATTTTAATGGTTCGGATTTGGGTTTTCAAGCAGGTCTGGATTTAATCTTAATGCAGTCTATTACCAATCATCGGAATAACGCGGGGGCTTCAATTTGCGATAATGGATAGGGTATTTATTCAAACAACTGGCATTGCCACACAAATTCAAGAAAATGCATTGCAGTTAGGCGGGGGTTTAATCCACTCTTTTTCACAAAAACTGAGTGTGTTTATCGTCGGGGACTATACCTTTAACATCCAAGGGGAAGTGCAACGAATATGGACCGGTAATACAGGCGTCCGAGTTCACTTTGGATGAGTATGACAGAGGCTTTGTAAAGCCCCCGGAGCTTCTACAAAGCACTTGTTAGGAGTTGCTCACTATAATTGTGTAAAATGGAAATATGACCTTCTTCTGGTAAAAACACATAATTAGCCTGAGGGACCTGTTGCGCAAAGATTTCTGCATGTTTCACTGGGGCTTGCAGATCTTTCCCTCCTTGCCATATAACAAATGGACAACGAATTGCTTCTAAATCAAATCCCCAAGGTCTAGGAAGTAGTTTGAAATCATCGACTACTCCGGAGGCATTTTGTCGAAACGCTTCTTTTATAGATAAAATCATCGATTCTTTATAGTGGTTGTTTTCAAATATTTTTGCATCTGCTTCTGGTAATTGTTTAAGGATTGAGTTTAATCGCTTAGGATTTTCCAAGGCTTTGCAAGACAGTTTCATCATAAGTTTCATGAGCATAGGAGTGTAGCGAATCATCCAATTCATCTGCTTTTGAGATTTAGATAAACTGGTTATTGCTTCGGGGTAGGTCAATGGGGCTATACCTGAAATAATGACCGCTTTATGAAGTAGTTCGGGGATGCGATAAGCGCAAGCAGCTATATAAGGCGCGCCACCAGAATGACCTACAATTGAAAAATTTTTTAAATTTAAAGTCGTAGCAAATTCTTTTATGTCATTTGGCCAGTCTAATAGGGTTCGATTTTTTTGTGGGGAAGAGAGTCCCATTCCCGGTCTATCCAAGCCTATTAATCTCAGTTGTAACCTAAGAGCAGCCGCATGTAATTTCCCTGCTTCAAGACGACTACCAGGTAAGCCATGAAAAAATAATAGGGGAAAACCCTTATTAAAACCATATTCGGCAAACCCAAGCTGTCTTCCGTCTTTAAGCGAGATGTACGAGTTGAGAGTAGTTAAATTTGTTTTCATAAAAACTCCTGAAATCAAAATATTGTTTATTTATTAGGTCAGATCTAAGTTAAATTATGTTTTGCAAACACTTCCATGGCTGCATTCAAGTACTCGGCTAAACTTGGATGGAAGCGATTATAGAAATCACGAAAATCCGGATGATCCAAATACATTTGACCAAGTCCTAAATAGGTTTCTTTATTAGGGGTCCAAAAGTTATTAACCCAATCATAATGTTGTTGAATCAGCTTCTGAACTTTATCTGAATCTATTTTTTGACCCTGCTTGAGTGCTTCCGTAAGTGCAAGATTTAGTTTTTCGCCTGCCTCTTTAAATTGTTCCCAATTTGGCTTTTTCCAATGGGCAACACGTTGCCAACTCTCGTCAATTTGCTGTTGAGAAATAATTCCAGAATCAAGCATATGTTTTTCATGTTCTTGCTGTTTAATTGGGTCAAAACCTTCAAACATTTCTTCAATGCGCATTTTATTTTGTCCTTTTAAATGGGAAATGGTTTTGTCAATGGTCAAAATGAGTGTTTCTGTTCGCACAACTTTAGCTTGCAATGAGGATTTATGCTGTTGTAATGACTTTATTTTATCGAAATCATTACAGCGCAAAATCTGCTTAATCTCATTAAGAGAAAACTCAAGTTCTCGAAAAAAAAGGATTTGCTGTAGTAGGAGTAGTTGTTCTTTGATCCTTCCTCGAAAACCCGTACACCAACATTAAGCCACTAACCCAAACTCAGTCGGTGTTTGATATCCGA
>NZ_LNXY01000002.1 GCF_001467585.1 Legionella drozanskii LLAP-1 | reverse complement strand
ATTGGACAATTACTATTATTGGTTATGCCTGCAATTTATTAGCAGTTCCATTGTTAGCGCTAGCTGGTCATTGGGGTTTTGTCGCAAAAAATTTCATAATCTGTTAGATTTGCCGAATATTTCTGGAGCCTGGCAGATGATCAGTTTCAAGTGGAAGCATTTTAAGCAGGATATTATATTGATGTTAGTAAGGTGTTATCTTGCCTATGCCCTGAGTTATCGTGATGTTGAGGAGCTTGCTCTGGAGCGAGGACTGAAAGTGGACCATTCTACCATCCATCGCTGGGTCATTGAGTATTCTCCAAAACTGGAAGAATCCTTTCGCAGACGTTACAAACGCCAAACAGGTGGTTCATGGCGCATGGATGAAACATATATAAAGATAAAGGGTCAATGGATGTATCTGTATCGTGCAGTTGATAAGGAAGGTAATACGGTTGATTTCATGCTGTCAGAAAAGCGTGATGAGCCGGCAGCAAGGGCATTTTTCCTGAAGGCCATTGGTTCAAATGGGGCTCCTCATACAGTAACCAAGGATAAAAGTGGTGCCAACAAAGCAGGTATTGATACTATCAACCTCCGTCTGGCGCTGCTCTTCATGATAGGTGGGTTGTTCCTCCAGATTAATGTCAGACAGGTCAAATACCTCAACAATATCGTGGAACAGGATCATCGATTTATCAAGAAAGTCACAAAACCCATGAAGGGGTTTAAAGCCTTTCACTCGGCTGAAGCGACACTTTCAGGCATTGAACTCCATCATATGCTTCGAAAAGAACAGCATCTGAAAGCAGAAAACCAGTCCCTCTTTGATCAGTTTTATGGACTCGCGGCATAAACCCGCCCAGCATTTCTCCGGTTTTCACCTGCATTTATTTTTGCGACAAAACCCGGAACCGTATGTACGGGGGTCTGAAAGCCGAATCTGGGAGACTGGATTTGGCTATCCGATATCAACAAAGGCAATTCGGAGTCAATCCAAATTAGCATACCCTTAATTAAATCTTAATATTACTTTGGTAAAGTTTATACAATCTGTAAAATATTCCTCAGGTTGCACTATGTACTCTAAAGTTGAAAAGCAAGATGCAAATCTAACTAAGTTCTTACAAAGAAAACACTTAGATACCCAACTCTTTGAGTCCACGGACGGTGGAGTTTCAATTGATTCACCAATCGAAGCTCATTCAGGTTGGGCATTTAGACATATTTACAGCGTAGCCTACAATGGAAGTAAAACTCAGGGACTAAGCCGAGTTCACCATGGTATTCAACATGTTAATCGCGCTTGTATGTATGTACCCGTTATCGCCAATCTTTATAGAAAACATGGGGATAAAGAAGCATTAGCATTAACGCCTGAACTGCTAAAACTCATTCAAATTGCGGTGATTTTTCATGATTCGGCAAGAGAAGGGGAAGAAAAAGATTTTTGGGATTTGGAAAGTGCCTTATTCATTTTTAATTACTTTACAAAAATTCTAAAAGTAAACCCAACTACTGCAACAATGATAGCAGAGGCTATGGCGAATAAGGATCATGGAGCAGATAATCATTATGTAGAACATCGTCTGGTTCAATCCAACTCTGGAATAACTTGGGTTTCTAAAGGTTTAACACAGCCTAGAGAAAAAAATATTTATCAAAAATTAATACATGATGCTGATTGTCTGGATATCATTCGTGCTCGTAATCACTTTGATGCAACTTATTTAGATTTTTACCAGGATATTGCTAAGAATAATGAATTAGCCTTTGAGGAAATGGCTAAATTAATAAGCGAGGCCAGAAGTATCATTGACCTGCAAGGAGACAGCCGGAACCAACTAAACAATAAGGTTAAAACCTTGTATGAATGTGAGAACGGCTATAAGCGCTCGACAGAAACCATCAATGATGAGAGACATCCATTGATGTATAAACTGCATGAAAGGCTACTCTCCGAGGAGGAGCTATCTCGGTTACCAGAACAACAATTATTAGACAAATCGTCAGTAGTTTATAATCCGGAAAATGGAGCGACAGCAGAAAATTTAAAAGTGGCCATGGATGAGGGAAAACTTTTTGCTCGCGGTATAGGATTTCCTTCTGCAACATTTACTGAGAGTAAACGCAAAAACCGCAAAGAATCTCTAGCTGATTTGGAATTACGAAAGGTATTGCGTCGCCCTGGTATCGCAACTCAGACATTAAAACAAGCAAAGCGTAACGTAAAAGATGGTAATCCTTTTCGTTCTATGACAATGATAGGAACGTCATCTTTGTATGCAGGAGCTGGATTTCTAAGTTTAGCCAATCTAGATCAGGTTCAAGAAATTTATCTAACTGATGCGAATACCGGCCGCGGAAAAAAGCTAAGAGATCAGAATCAAGCGCTTTCTGAAGAAGGAAAAATAGAAAAATTGGCAGCCTTGCACCGAAATCAAAAAATGGGTGGCTCTTCCCGTGCGCTAGCAGGCTATGTGGATACCCATAATGAGGTTCTTTACCACCCAAGAAAGTATGATGCAATTTTCTATACCCCCGATCAAGCTGGATTAGATAAAATGGGTTTGGGTGCAAGTAAAAAGAACAGGTTCCTATCGCCTCTGCTCCAGGCTATTTATCTACAAAATGCCTACGCAGTTGCTGCTAAGGTATTTAATGATAAATGCAGACGGCTTGGAAAAGAAGAATACCTCATAGAAGAATGGCTTCCCATTTACGAATATTCAGGAAAACATAATTATATTCGCCCTGCCCCTGAAATTAAAGAAGAAGACGTTATTGCTATGTGGAAAGAGCTGACTCTCATTTTTATGAAGAATATACTTAAAAAGAGGTGCGGCTATGGCAAACTAAAAGCGATGACCATCGATAATATTAAAACCCTGAGTATCTACCAAACTCTAACAATGTGCATAGGTAGCCAATTAACTAACCATCCTGCTGATAATAATTACTCTCATAAGCTACAAAATCAAATAGACACTGTCATTTTGGCAAAGAAAGAACAACTATTATTCGAAAAGGTCCAATATATACGAAAAAAGATAAAACAGGATCCAAATACCTTGTTAACCAAGGAAGTCTTCTTTGTTTTACTTAACGAACCAATAATTAGGGAAGAATTTAAAAAAGAAATTAGCCAATTGATTGCTGAACAATTAGTGGATCCCCGTACTTTTTTTAATAATTTGGATCCAACCGCTTTTGCTTTTGATAATACCTATCTCTATAACAATTATCTATTAGAGGATAAAGAAGGGGCTATTAACACAAATCCCTTCACCATAAAAGAATACTATAAGTACTCATCAATAAGGCTTTATGAACTTGCAAAGAGACTCGATCTTCCCGAAGCCATACAAATCAGAGAGGCTGCTAGCACTTATGCCATAGATTTTGATATGAAACATGCCATACGATACAACATGCCATTCCGTATTATTTTTGATATATATCAAGTAAAGAAAGAAACAAAAGAAGAAAAGACGGAACAGTATAAAAATAGGGTTAGTCAGCCCAAAAAAGTCAATTTACGGGAAAAAGTCCTTGCGGTTGGAGAAAATAATAATCCGCTGCTCGCGAGATTAAATCGACAAATTCAGCCAGCAGAATTAGCTGACCCACAGTTAATCAGCCCCCCAAAGAGTAAGAGCTTATATCAAGTTTTTGTGGAGAACTTAGGTCAAGAAAAGATGGATCACGATCCCATTTTCACAAAAACTCTACTTAAGACTAGAATGACACCTGGAGTAGCTATCATAAAAGATTTAACAGCGATAAATTCATTCTATTGCCAAAAAATTATGGATACTCGTTATTCATCTGAGAAAGTAAAGAGAGAATTAGATTTATTTTATCAGGATGCCTTGGACATCCGTCTTTCTGACAACCCTTCAAAACAACAGATGATTGATTCTGCCCATAAACATTTCCAACATCGTGATAGTAAGGCAAGAATTTTAGCGGATGCTTTGATGGTGATTTCTTCTTTGTTTGGTGTAGGACTTCTAGTTGTTGCAGGTCGTGTCTTAAGTGGACGAACGCTCTTTTTCAGTAAAGCGCCTACTGCACGTGAAACTGAGCTTAGGAATTCTCTTCAAATGGGCTGAAGTAATGAACGGCCAACCGGAGGCTTGAAGGTTATTGCAATCTCTTAACACTAATGTTGAGAAAGTGTCTAATCTTGACCTAGTTGATAAATAATTATTCTTAATTAATTTAAAAGAGGTTATGAGTAGTTTGTTCTAATTTAAACTTCATTGCTCTTTTATGTATACAATTTTTATGCCAACTAGGGAGATTATAAAAAAAATTAAAACACATATTGCATGGAACATGTATGAATTTGCACAAGACCCTTTTTCGCTAAGATCCCGGCCGGAAGTCTAAACATCTTAAAGAAGATTTGTCGATGATGGCTACAGTGACGAAAGATTGATGTTAAATTCAAGTTCTAACTCATAATCTTATGGACAGAAGGGTTATAATTTTTAATCATATACATTTTTACGATGACCCACCTGAACTACTAAGATTATGAAGTTATTGTCTTCAATCTTGGCTAGAATCCGATAATCGCCGACTCGATAACACCAAAGACCTATAAGATCACCGGTTAATGGTTTGCCAGAAAAACGCGGATCATCAGAGGGCATAATTTTTCTTTAAGAAAGGTTAAAATTCGTTTTTGTGCTGTATGCCCAAGCTTTCTTAGATCTTTTTCTACATCTGCATCAAACTCAATCTTCCAAGTCAAGGCGACGCTCCATTTCCTCAAGAGTTAAGCGCGGATTTTTTTTTTCAAGTCTTGAAAGGGCAAGAAGGCGTTCTTCATACTCATCTAAGAAATCTTCAATAGCTTGTTTAACATAATAACTTTTGGGGCGATGAGTTTGCTTGGCTAGTTCCGATAAACGTTCCTCAAGCTTATCGGGTAAACGAACTGCTAACATGATAGCTCCTCAATAAATATGTATTACAAGTAGTATAAGTATAACATGAACTACATCTTATGCGTATTAATTATTTGTTTTAATAAAGTGTTTGGGCTAGATAACGTACCTTATCCATCACAAACAGGGTATAATGAGGAAAAAACAAAAAAGGTACCCTATGAATTTCCTGGATCACGAAAATCCAAAAAATCGAAAGTTTGTGATAGATAAGATTTTTCATCCTTTAGATGTTCATTTTGACACCAATTCACTTTCTGCATGGCTGTCTTATTATTACTCAGTGCATGTCAAAGGGGCTCCTGAGAAAACAGAAAGCGCTAAAAAGAATGACCTCTCCAAATTTGTTCATTTCTTCCAATCGGAAGTAGGGCATGACTTGGTTGATAATTGGACGCCAGCTGTTAGCAAACAATTTCAGAAAAACTTATGTAAAACTATTTCTGATAAAACGGGTAAACCTTATAAAGCAACTTCCATCAACCGGACTAT
>NZ_LNXY01000001.1 GCF_001467585.1 Legionella drozanskii LLAP-1 | reverse complement strand
TTTGACATCTGTAACTCCTCGTTATTCAGATTATATCTGTTAAACAAGGTGTACGGTTAATCGAGGGAGGATCATCTGTTTGAAAATTCCTATCAAAATCTATTAATGAGAATATGGCTTCTATTGATTATTTATGCATTACTAAAATGATGCTCTTTCTAATAAGGCATAAAATAATTTAAGAAAGCTTGAAAAATAAAATTGACTTATTAAAAGATAACTTCTAAGCTTTAATTGTGCAGTGCAACATGAAGGGGAATACCATGCAAAGAGAATCACAAAGAAACATAGAAGAAAATTTTAATTTAATGAGTCGTTCTGCAGAGGAACTAATGAAGCTTAATATAAAAACTTTACAAAGTTTTTCATTTATAAAGCCTGAAGATTTGTCAAAATTAAACAGCCCAACCGAACTTATGGAAAAAACCTTTGGTATTATCTATGAAAATGGACATAAGATGCTTAATTATTGTGAGGAAGCAACCGAAATTGTAGGTCAAACTGTTGCTAACGCTTCAAATCAAGTTAAAGAAAACTTTTCTCAAGCAAAAAATACTGCCGAATACGTTATGAAAGAAGCTAAAGCTAATATTAAAAAGGCTGTATTCTAATTTTAATAATAAGGGGTATGTCATGGAAATTGAAAATAACGATACTTCAAGACAATCAAAACGAGTCTTGGAAGAGACTAAAAAATTAGGAACTGATATTTATAATGATGGCACGGAAACAATTAATGAGTTGAAAGACAAGTTTCAGGAGCATTCTGACAAAGTTGTTCAGAATGTCAAAGAAAAACCCTTTACTTCTTTATTAATTGCAGCAGGGATTGGTTTTATCTTATCTCGGTTGTTAAAGCCTTAATAACTTACATCATTTAATGGATTCATTTTAAAAGTGCATTTTATGCACTTTGTTTTTTTATCTCACTTCAGGAAAACTTTCTTTTATAGTGGGATTTTGAACTTTACAAGACCATAGCCCATGGATTGCGTATCCCATTTTCATCTGAAATTCCTTTTTGAATAACAATAAGTCAATATCAGTATAAGGAGCTCGTGCAAACTGAGCCTTTCCTCCAGAAAACCCTAGATGTTCGTAAAAAGAACCTTTGCTGAATATTTTTAATTATTCTTTTTTAAAAGGAATAAATTTTGCATTGACTAATCACTATTTGAGGAAATTCCATAATGAAGTTAGCAAAAGAAGTCATTAATTTTCTTAAAAAAAATGAACTCAAATTAATTACCGCAGAGTCTTGTACGGCAGGAAAAATTCTCTCTCTCCTCGCCGAACAGGAAGGATGTGGTGATTGTGTAGAAGCTGGTTATGTCGTGTATTCCGAAGCAGCAAAAAAATCCATCTTAGGTGTTAGGCAAAATACAATTAATAAATATACCCTAACTAGTGAACAAGTTGCTTGTGAAATGCTTATAGGGGTACTGAAAAAAAGGAAAGGAACAATTGGTGTTGCTACTACTGGAATTACTGGCAAAAAATCCATGGATGGCATTCAGCCCGGAACTATCTGTCTTGCGTGGGGAATCATTAACAATAATAGAGTTAAAATACGGTCTCAGACTTTTTGGTTAAAAGGATCAAGGAAAGAATTAGAATTAAATGCGGCAAAAATTGCTTTAGAAGGATTAATGAATTTTTATGATGAAATACAGAAAAAATATTCTAATATTTAAAGAAAGTGGTTCAAATCGAGATTATTTGTAAAAATTTAAATAATTGGCTGCAATCCAACAGTATTAAGTCTATTGTTTAGTTGTATTTTAAAATTTAAGCGGAAGTTTTAATCGTTAATTGATCACCCTATCAAGTGAGTAAAAGGGGGAGTACAAATGGTAAGCTTTGAATATAAGGGTTTTTTAGGTTCTTATGAAATAAAAAAAATACAGTCTAATTTGTTTGCAGCAGATGGGGATATTCGAAAAAAAAACGACTCATTCGGTTATGCAAGAAAATTTTATACCGAAAATCTTAATGAGTTGGATGCTCAGAAAGACATTATCAGTTTAATGGAAGACTATATTAATTATGAACTTCAGCAAATAAAGGAATAGGATAAAAGTATATGCTACCTAAGCTTTTAAAATTTTATAATAGTCAGAGAGGGTTGCTCTCTGACCTTAATTATTAAATAACTGGTCGTTGAGTGGATTCAGTAGGAGCTTCATGACAAACTTGCTTGCATTTCATACTCATACACGCACCAATACAACTTGAGATAGCACCAATAAAAAAGAGCATAAACATAATCCAAGAGCTTCCTGTGAGGGTATTTGGTGTAACTTTCACATTGGTTTGATTATTCTCCATTGCCATATTTGAACTGCTTGAGTTTGCACTTGAAGTTATCGCAATAGGTTGAGGCGAAGACTGATCAACAGATATAGTAGGTGCTAAATTTTTAGTATAAGCAGAAGTATAATGTGATAAAGGCATTATCATAAGAGCACTTAATAAAAGGGCGATGCTCCATGTCAAAAAGCCATAAATTACTCCACCGTGACAATGACAGTGATGTGAGCGGCCTAAATAGCCAGCGACAAATCCTGCACTGCCCATAGAGATAATGACTCCAATTAAAAATCCAATTAAACCTCCTATAGCAATAGCAGTTGTGCCATTAGGAGATGCATTAAAGACACTTAGACCAATTGCTACTCCATAGAGCTGGAGTAAAAAGCCAAGCCCCACGCCAATAAATGCTCCTGAAAAAATGGCAGACCAAGAGATATGCGGTGAAAAATCACATTTTGAATGAGTTAAATCATTATTCATAATAAAATCCTTTTTATAATTGAGAGACTGGCCAAATTAGGGTACTAATAGGAAAGCCTAATAGCCATCCAATAATATAACCTATAATAATCTCCTTATATATCCCAATAAGGTATAGAATATTCCAAAAACTTTCCTGAGCTAAAAGCAGGCAGGCTGTGGGAGATTTTTGATAATCTATATGACGGGTAGTAAATTAAAATTATATGAACCCAACATTTTGGTTAATTAAGGATTGTTTCTTTAAGCCCAATTTATTCCCATGAAGGTACTGTTCAAGAATGGTTTAAACAACTGTCTGCAGTGGTCTAACAGGGACATTACGAGGCAACGGTAATCAGGCTTTTGAGAGTACCTGGTCATAGATTAAGTGAGTAGATAAATGATTAAAATAGGTAAATACAATAAATTAAGAGTAATAAAAGAGGTACCGTTTGGACTCTATTTAAATGGAGAAAATTTTGGTGAAATTCTATTACCCAACAAATTTGTGCCAAAAGGCGTAACGATTAATGACCAAGTAGATGTTTTTATTTACTTTGATTCGGAAGATAAAATTATCGCTACCACAAAGACCCCTTTTGCGCAGTTAGGTGACTACGCTTTTTTAAAAGTTATTGATGTCAATTCTGTCGGTGCCTTTCTTGATTGGGGTTTGGATAAGGATTTATTAGTCCCTCGAGCGCTACAACAACGGCCTATGGAGAAGGATAAATCTTATCTCGTCTATGTGAAACAAGATAATCAAAATCGTATCATTGCTAGTTCTAAACTCGATGATTTTTTAGATAAGTCTCAGCCCCATTTTAAACAGGGAGAAGAGGTGAATCTTTTGATAGCAGAGTCTACTCTATTAGGGACGAAAGTTATTATTAATAACAGTCACTGGGGTTTAATTCACGCTGGTGATATTTTTCAACGCCTCAATTATGGCGCAAAAATTCAAGGTTACATTAAAACGATACGAGAAGATGGCAAAATAGATGTAGTCTTGAGAAAAATTGGTCAAGATCGAATTCATGAGCTAGCAACGCAAATACTTAAGGAGCTACAGGAGGCGGGTGGCTTTTTGCCCTTGCACGATAAGAGCCCCTCTCTGGATATAAAACGCATGTTCGGTGAAAGTAAAAAAGGTTTCAAAGCTGCGATTGGTCACCTTTATAAACATAACGAAATTGATATCGAAGAAAATGGCATTCGGTTACGTCGTAAAAAGAACAAGGCCGATAATTAATTGAGCTAGAGCATTTACTTAATTTTATGAACATTCACTTTGCGTCCTTTCAATTTCCCATGTTGTAGATATTGTTGAGCTTTTTCGACGTGGTTGTGATGAATTGCTACATAGGAGTGTAGGGCTGTGACATTAATTTTGCCAATAGTGTCTCCTGCTAATCCTGCATCTTTGGTCAATGCTCCTAGAATATCTCCCGGTCGAATTTTATCTTTTTTACCGGCAGCAAGGCATAGGGTAACCATTTCTGGTACTAATCGACTGTCATGATGGTTTTCAAGTTCATCACTATTTCCCCAGAGAATAGGGTGCAGAAAATTATCTTCAATAGCGCGAATTCTTTGTGCATCTGCAGGGATTGTAATACTTAAAGCAAGGCCTTTATTCCCAGCGCGTCCAGTTCGGCCTATACGATGAACATGAACATCGTGATCAAAGGCGAGATCAAAATTAATCACGGCAGGAAGTTCTTTAATATCAATGCCTCGAGCTGCAACGTCAGTTGCGACCAGGATTGAACAACTATGATTGGCAAATCGCAAGATAGCCAGATCGCGATCGATTTGCTCCATATCCCCATTTAAAGAGATAGCGCTAAAGCCTTCATGGATAAGTTCGCTTGTCACATCCGTTGTTTGTTGTTTGGTATTACAAAAGATTAAAGTTGAAACTGGTTTAAAGTGTAACAATAATGATTTCAATAAGGAAAATTTCTGATCGGGCTTGGTTACTTCATAAAAACGTTGTTCTATATCCATTTCCGTAGGAGGCGTTTCAATAAAGATTTCTTTGGGGTTAACCATGAACTGTTTTGATAGTTGTTTGATTTCTTCAGGATAGGTCGCAGAAAAAAGTAAGGTTTGACGTTGTTTGGGACAAGCAGAAATAATGCTGCTGATGTCATCAAAAAATCCCATATCCAGCATTCTATCTGCTTCATCTAAAACTAAAGCTCGAAGTTTGCTTAAGTCTAAAGAGGAATTATTTAAGTGCTTAAGAACTCTTCCCGGTGTTCCTACTATGATATGTGCCCCGTGTCTTAATGAGTTTAGCTGCGGTTTCATCGGTATGCCACCGGACAAATTAATAATTTTAACGTTAGGCATCAAGCAGGCTAATCGACGGATTGCTTGACTGACTTGCTCTGCGAGTTCACGAGTAGGGCAAAGAACCAAGCCTTGGACTCCAAAAAAGGAGATCTTTAAATTATTTAATAGAGATAAACCAAAAGCAGCCGTCTTTCCACTCCCTGTTTTTGCCTGAGCAATGATATCCTCATTTTTAAGGATTATGGGAAGACTTTGTTTTTGAATAGGAGTCATATTGTCATAATTTAAAGAAGCGAGACTTTCTATTAATTCTTGACGCAAGGGTAACTGGGAGAAAGATAGTTCTTGATTGGTGAATTCGGATTGAATCATTGGAAGCACTTGTGTTTTATAAATTAAAGGTAGACTAACATTTTCAGTTCAATTTTGAAACAGTTTGTTTTTGGACTGGGTTAATTATGTTTTTTTCCTATTCAGTATTTTTAAACATGGAACTAAAATTGAAAGTTAAGTGTTAATTAATCTAAATAATGTTAAAATTGCACCTCTATTCACACAATTAGACTTTAATTCAGTCTTTTTGTTTTATTTATACATTAGGAACATTGGATGCAGATTGGTACTGTTATACGTTTTAACAAAATAAAAGGTTATGGTTTTATTTCTCCAGAATCGCAGGGCAAAGAGATTTTTGTTCACTTTTCTGAGGTTCAAACTACCGGTTACAAAGAACTAAAAGAAGGGCAACGTGTTAATTACGTCCTTAAACAGGGTGAAAGAGGTGAATTTGCTACACAGGTAAATATTATTCTCTAAAATAGTGAAGTGAGGCAGGGGTTGATGTTAGATGTAAAAAATATAGGTATGCAGTTTGGACCAAAATCGTTATTCCAAAATGTGGATTTGATCTTATTGCCCACTCAACGTTATGGTGTAGTCGGTGCCAATGGGACCGGAAAGTCTACTTTTTTAAAAATTTTAGCCGGCGAAGAGCAAGCCTCTCAGGGCTCTGTGGAAAAAGCAAAAAATCATAAAATAGGTATTTTGAAGCAAGATCATTTTCGTTATGAAAAAGATCGCCTCGTTGATGTGGTTATTCGTGGAAATGCCGTTTTATGGGACGCCCTCTGTGAAAAAGAGAGCTTATATGCTAAAGAAACCTTTAGTGAGGAAGATGGCTACCGTTTAAGTGAATTAGAAGAAATAGTGATGAATCAAGGCGGTTATGAAGCAGAATCTACCGTAAAAAATTTATTGCTAGGTTTAGGTATTGCCGAAAAATTCCATTATGGTCCGCTGAGTGCTTTATCGGGTGGTTACAAACTACGAGTTTTATTGGCACAGGTTCTTTATCAAAAACCGGATATTATGTTGTTGGATGAACCAACCAACCATTTGGATATTATATCCATTGCATGGTTGGAAGAGTTTTTGAAAACATCGTTTAAAGGATTATTAATTTTTATTTCCCATGATAGAAGTTTTCTCAATAATACCTCCACCAATATACTTGATATTGATTATGATACCGTACTGGATTATCCAGGAAATTATGACAAGTTTTGTTTCGCGAAAGAAGAACGATTACGATTGAAACAAAGCGAGTTGAAAAACCAGGAAAAACGCATAGAAGCGTTACAAGGTTTTGTTGACCGGTTTGGGGCAAAAGCAAGTAAAGCAAGCCAAGCCGCTTCACGTCAAAAAATGATAGATCGTATTGAATTAGTTGAGATTAAAGACTCCAATATTTTCAAACCTTATTTTAATTTCCAGCACAAAAAATCTTCGGGTAAATTGGTTGTTAAAGTCGAGCAGCTACACAAAAAATTTGATGAACGCGTATTATTAAAAAATGTATCTTTTAACATACACCGTGGCGATAAATGTGCAGTTATTGGACCTAATGGAATTGGAAAATCAACATTACTGAAAATTTTATTAAGAGAACTCTATGCCGATCAGGGAGATTTTGAATGGAGTGATACTGTCAGTGTGGGTTATTTTGCACAAGATTATCGAACTCAGTTAATTCCAGAACAATCTGTATTGCAATGGATGGAAGATAATATTGCTGCACCTGGACAGGAAATTAGAAAAGTGCTTGGGCAAGTATTGTTTCGTGGATCAGATGTAGATAAAAAAATTGGGGTATTAAGTGGTGGGGAGTCTGCCCGGTTAATTATGGCCAAATTAATTTTAGAAAAACATAATGTTCTGATATTTGATGAGCCAACCAACCATTTGGATCTTGAGTCAATAGATGCTTTAATCGAAGCAATCCAACTGTTTCCAGGAACAGTATTATTTGTAAGTCATAATCGTTATTTTATTGATGATATTGCAACGCGTGTTATTGTATTAACTGAGCAACATGGTGTGCAGAATTTTCTCGGTAATTACCATGATTATTTAGAACAGTATGGACAAGATTACCTTGCTACGGCATAGAGTCGGTTGACTAGCTACCCTTAATTACTGAAGGGTAGGCTTCTAAGAGCGGTTGGACTACACACTGCTCCAAAGATCCTGTATTGATTATATTTAAAATTACTCTTAACTTAGGTATCTTTAGCCTTAAAAAGTATGAAGAGTATACTATGTTAAGCTTACAAGATTCTTCGCAATTACATTCGCATAGTCAAAGGAGGAATCTATGGGAGAGAAGGAGATTCGCGCGGCACTGGAGAGGCGTGCCAAATGGGTAGAGTAACTCAATAGCCAATGCGCTTAATTCAGTTTTAGCCAAAATCTTAGCGATAATCTGAGTTATGACCAAATTGTATCGTTAAAATATTGACTAATTAGAGAGGATCCTTTTGATTAGGGTTCCCGACTGAGGGGGAAGATAAGGATTTTCAAAAGTTATAAACGTTATTTTTTTCTTCTGGATAATGTAAGCACGGAGAGTTTAAAAATTTCTCTATGGATAAATGTGATAATGGGGAAGTGAAATTTCCACTTTTAGCATTCTCACTAGTATGTAAAGAAATTTCTCCTTTTTTATTAATTAATATTACTGCTGAGTTATCAATATACCAAACAGGATAATCTGAATCATCGATACAATCCTTTTTCGCAATTTTGATTTGATATAATGCCCCCAGTGAACTCTTATCAGCCGCTAGAGGAATTGAATCCATGGGTTGGATTGCTAGAGCACTCCTTCTGGGAGTATGCCTTGCATCACCATTTTCATCTACAACTAGCAGGAGTAATTCTCTATCCGTTATATAAGGTTGATAATTTGGGTCTGATTCAATTTTATTACATGCAGATATAAAATTTTTTAGCCAGGGGCATTGGAAAATATGAAATTTAGAACGCATTTTATCTTCCTTATAACAGATAATTTACAATATGGTTAATATTATAACAAATTATAAATTATGTGGATAGTTGGTCCGATTCTAAAGGTTGCCGTTTTTGCAGTTATCTAGTGCTATTTTTAACCTTTTAAATTAAACTTTGACCAACTAGATTGTTTTAGTTAAAATGAGACCAAATTGATCCTCTAGGATACGGTCTTTATGTTTAGATTTCCCCCAATTATAGCTGCATTCTGCATTGCTTTATCACCTCTTGCTTATGGCCAAGTATCCATTTTGCCTGACGTTAAAGTTATTATAAAGACCGATGTATCTGATGGAGCTTCAGAAATTTTTTGGAGACATGGTTTGGGCATGTTCATATGGAATTTTGGTATGTGTTTTCCTAATCTTACACAGTCGGGAGGTCTTGATTTACAAACAGAGTTAGAGACGTTTATTCATGGTGAAAATGACGGCCCACCTGGCCAATTGATAGCAGAAGATCACAATCAGAATTTAAAGGACTCTTCTATTTCTGAAGGCGAATTAAGCACCACAAATATTGATATTTTTCATGACTCTCAAAACGGAGAAACTTCATTTTGTATTCTGCAAGTAACTCTTGATAGAAATACCTCAAAATTATTATCAGCGAATTGGTTGGTCAATGATCCTTATCAACCAGATCCTTCTGTTAAACCCGCTCGCTGTACTTTCTCAATGGCTGATCAAGTCATCACTATTAATGTGACGAATAATTAGAGGATTTAACTCATGAAGAACCTTATTTTGAAATTTGCTTTGTTTGTAATGACTATGGTGTCAAGTACTTTAATCTATGCACAAGATGAAAAAGATCCCCTCATTGTTGTAAACAATTATTCGGATCATTCCTATGAGAAATATGCGCCTGCAGGCCTACTTCATTTCTCAGTTCACCATTTTGAAAAAGCGGAAAATAGTACTCTGTTTAGTTCTGCTGCAATATTAAAAGGCGATAGAATTGAAGGCAGCTTCTCTGGTAATAACTATCATGAGCGAGTTGAAATAAGAAGTATGTCTGGCTATTACATTTGTGCTGTTGGGCTTAAAAAATTCGACTCCCAAACCCCTGTGGAAATCAATTTGTTGCAAGGGACTAAACAGATGAGAACCCATGCAAAATGTCAATTTAGCCAAGATGGAAATGGTGTAACTATAAATATAATTAATTTTTAATGTTTTTTAAACGCACGGCGTGTAAAAAACCATTCTAAAAGAATAAATAGAGGTCCTAAAAGAAAGGTATGCTGCTTGAATTTAGGATGCAAAGCCACTCTTTTAAGCACAGTTCGGAGCAATTGTAAACGAAGAAGAGTCCATATAAATTTAAACATAAATCAACTCCAAAACAAAGGACAATAAAAGTATAGTATATATTTAAACCAAATGGGCTAATATATATTCTTAAAAATGGAGAACTTGTGTTAAAAGGAGTTGATGTTTTAGGCTTCACCGAAGCCACTAATTGGATATTTTGCATTCATATTGCACTTTATAGGCAATAATTGAGTATAATTATGAAATGTTTTAATTTTTGGTTCGGATAAATGGGAAAAGATTTAAATCAAACAGAAGCTGCGTTACTTATTCAAAAAACTTGGTGCGGGCACCAAACCAGGAAAAAATACCATTTTCAACAGCTTCCAAAGGCCGGGTTTTTTGTTAGTAAAACCTATATTGTTGGTAATGATCCGAAAATTGGAGACTTAGAACCTTATAAGACCTCAAAAGGTAAAATTGCGCTAGTGGCTACTTCAGGCATAAGAGCTCTTGATCTAATCTGTACCCTAGGCAATAAAGAAAGTACACCTAAATTGATTATTGTTGATTACAGTCGCTTTGTAGTTGAGTTTTGGAGAAAATTACGTGAGTTAGTAGTATCTTCTCACTTTTCAGATAACAGCGATTTTGAGCAAGCTTTTGTTAGTTTCTTAACTAAAAATAAAGACTTATATGAAACTCAAGATCGAATATTTGATGATAAGAGAAATCTAAATTATGAAAATCAAAATCCGGTTATTTACATGAAAGAACTGGTAGAACGTCACAGTTTAGAGTTTGTTGTATCAGTGATTAAGCATTCCACTATTATTGCGCAATCTTGGCAAGAGCAGAGTTTATTTTATGTTTTGAAAAACATTATCGACCTCAATAACATTGAGGAAGTTTATGCTTATCCTTCTAATATAGAAGCAGCTGGAAACTGTACTAGGTTAAGCATTAAGCTCTTGAATCCTAAACTAACTATTTCTACAAATCTCCCTAGCGCAACGTCTATTCCAGACCGCGTTTTTTTGGAAGAACGAATAGAAATTGATGCATCGGATTGGACCGATGATTGTGATGATTCCGAAGACTCTGATGATGAAGATGTCAATGTAGATTCTGAGCAAGAAAAAACGATTGATGAGGAGAGTCAGACTTTAGGACTCTAGCCTACAGCCTTTCGAACTTGCGTCCCTACGCAATTTCGAATTATAAAAGCACCGATAATATTTCTCATGAGTTTGTCTTTTAGTATCTTCATTTTTTAATTTCCCCTGTTTCATTATATAAATGGGTAAATACATATTGTTCAGGTGAAAAATCATAGTTAAGAATATCTGATTGTTGCACATTACTAGCTTGGCATCTAAAGTAGAAAAAACAGTTTTTTTTCCTCTTTAGTTCAGTAACTTTAAAGCATCCTTGAAAAATAAAAGGGGTTTCCCAAACAGCACCCAACACAAGAGTTTCAATATTAATTCCTATAAATTGTTTCTTATTTGACAGGATGCATTCAACCAAGCTCTAATAACATTATAAAAAATAATACAAATATAAAAGGCTTGAAACGGTAACAAGCAAAAGAGTGAGAAGACCCAGAAAATTGGACAAAGTACCATTTCTTTTATCACCCATTATCTTTGAATTATTAGCAATTAAAAGAATAGTAAAGAGTAAGGGGGGAGAAACAAGACAATTGGCAATCGCAGAAATAATCAGTGCCTTAATTGGATTAACTCCAATTAAATTAAGTAATAAGCTCAATAGAATTGAAAGGATAATAAAAAAGTAAAACATTTTAGCCGACTTAAGTGAATGATTTAATCCCTCTTTATGATCAAAGGCTGTGCAAAGAGTATAAGAAAGGCAGCCACATAACACGGGTATGGATAAAAAGCCCGTTCCAATAATCCCTAATGAAAAAAGAAGAAAAGATAACTCTCCTGCGATTGGTTCTAACGCTTTGGCAGCAGTCTCCACGGTTAAAATATCATGAATACCATTTTTATAAAGAATTGTTCCAGTGGTTAAGATAATAAAATACATCACCAGATTTGAAGCCAACATTCCTATACCCACGTCAATTTTCATGTCAAAAAATTTATTTTCAGTAACAGCTTTTCGTTTAAATCGTAGCTCTTCTGCTGACATGGTCGTTTGCCAAAAAAAGAGATAGGGGGAGATGGTGGTGCCTAATATTGCAACTAATAAACCAATAAATTCTTTATTAAAATGTATTTCAGGAACGAAAGTTGACTTCAAAATTTCAATGGTGTTTTGTTTTGCTAAAAACGGAACAACTAGATAGAGAAGTAAAGACAAACAGAGGTATTTTAGAAAAGACACAATTTGTTTATAACTTAGAAAAATAATGCTATGAACTATCACTAAACAAATAAATACTGAAACAGCCCAAATAGGAATAATTGGGAAAAGCAAATGGATGACTGCTGCCATACTTGCCAGATTTGCACTTATATTAAATACTAAAGTCGGTACCATAAGAGAAATTGTAAAAATCACTAGGCTTCTAGAATAGTGATTTTTAATATTAGCTATTAATCCTTTAGAGGTCACAAGTCCAATACGGGCACACATTTCTTGAACGGCAAACATTAATGGAAAAGTGATTAACGCAGTCCATAAAAAAGCTAAGCCAAAATGAGCGCCTGCTTGAGAGTAAGTTGCAATGCCAGAGGGATCATCATCGCTTGCACCTGTTATAAGGCCGGGTCCTAATTTTTTTAAGAAGGCGGAGATTTTTTTCATGAGTTTGACCCATTTTAAAAAGGAACAACTAAGCACTATTCATTTTTTTAGAAGTAAATCAGGTTTTTCGACAAATTCAAGCACTGTTTTGCAGAGTATTTTATACTATAGGTTATAAAGGAACTTATTTAAAGCGTTCAGGATCTTTAATTCTATGGGCCTCAGATAATTTATCTTCAATCATTTTTTTCAAAAGTTGCCGATGACAATGATTTTCGTCGGTACAAGCGGATGAACATAACAAGGTGATATTTTCTCCTGACTCTATCACTTTTGCGAGAAAAGCAATTAAATTTTGTGAGTTTTTATTGTTCATTTCTTTGAAATATTGAAGACAATATTTGTCCCATACGATGGGTATTCCCGTCACTTTTCCATAAGCTTTTGCATGTAATTCCCGACTAGGAGCCAGTTGTCTAAACCAAATGTCCCAGGTTTCATCTTTTTTAGGTAAACCTCGAGGACGATAGCGACACACAAGAATCCGCCAGCCATCTGTTGGTGAGTTTGGGTCACACCATCTTTTAGTATTAATAACCATACAAATCAACATTTATGAGGATAAAAGTCATGTACAGTATAGTCTATCGATTGAGTAGTTAAATTAAAGCTAGAATTGGTAAGGCTAATTAACGTTTCGATGTAGAAAAAATTACCTATTCTCATAGGATAAAAAATATACAAAAAGCATAAGCTCCTGGCTGCTGCATTAACAGCTAAGCCTCTGAAGGAAGCAAAGAGCGCTGTATTTGACCCTGAATAAAATTAATAGATGTGCCTAGCATAATGTCATTTTTGATGAAGCTTGGTCTTTTTTAATTCTAGTTATCAATACTTGGGAAACAAGTGCATGAATTAATCATGCACTTTTATTAAAAGATAGATTATCTACCAAAACGTGGCTTATTTTGGTCTTCATGGCTTTCACCATGACGATCCTGACCTTGGCGATCTTTGCCATGCTTATCTTGAGCTTGCTGATCTTTGCTATGGCCTTGTTGATCTTTGCCATGCTTGTTCTGGCCTTGTTGATTTTGGCCTTGGTGGTCTGGGCGTTTTTGATTGTCCATAATAATTCTCCTAAGTTGTTTTTAAATTCCCCTTTAAGGAATAGTCCACATTAGCTCTCTATGCAAACCTAAAAAAATAATTGATTCCCCAAGTTCCTAAATACTCTAGTAAAATAGAGCCAAAAAAAATTCCTCTAGCTATGATTTAACTACGCTCCCAAAAGCGTAAATTGCGACATAGAGCTAAAAATTCCGAGGTTTCTTTGGCATTCTTTATTAAGCATATTCCTTTATCAATTTTGATACCCAGGTTGCTAAACAAGCTGTCTAAATCCTGTGTGTATCCAATAAATTTGGCATGAACATAGGCATCTTTTATAAATTCTTCTGCTTTAAACAGATCCATTCCAATTAATGACTTCCAATCTGGAAGTAATATCGCCACAGCATCATAGAGAACAGAGGGCCCTCCACCTAGTTTTTCATTTGCCTGGATTTTAGAACCATCATTCAAGGTCACACAACCCACTCGAGGCGCAATAATCGCTATTGTTGCCCCTTCTTTTATAGCTGCTTTTTTAAAAGAGTCATAAATGGTGGCATCGGCCCCATCAGAGATTAGTATTCCTAATTTACGACCGCTAAATGTTTGATGAGAATTTTTTAATATGCTGAGTTTTGAAGAGGGCTTCAAGCTTTCAAGCACCGTTGTTTGGTTAGGCGATGATTTAGGCAACTTTTCTAGGCCTAAATTATTAGCTACAGTAGCGGCAAGTGCTTGATCAATATGAATTAAGTGAGAAACTACTCGGGCACGTATGGCTTCTTTTTCTACTTTGCTTAACTCAAAAGTCAGTGCGTCTGCGATATGATGTTGCTCAATAGGGGTTTGACTAATGTAGAATTGACGGGCTTGACTGTAGTGATCACTAAATTTTTCTGGACGCACTCGTAATTTTAAGCCTTCTTCTTGAGTTTCAAAAGATGAAAAACCCTTAGAGCTGTTTTCACGAGGTCCTTCATTCCAAGAGTTAGGCTGATAATTAACACGACCTTTAGGATTGTGAAAAGCCATATGACCATCTTGTTGGAAGTTTGCAAAAGGGCATTTGGGTGCATTAATAGGTAGATGGGTAAAATTTGGACTTCCTAGACGTTTCAATTGCGTATCGAGGTAAGAAAAATTTCGCCCTTGTAACAGAGGGTCGTTAGTAAAATCAATTCCCGGAATTATATTTTGTGTACAAAATGCTACCTGTTCTGTTTCTGCAAAAAAATTATCAACGCAGCGATTTAATACTAAGCGCCCTACAATTTTAATGGGAACTTCTTCTTCAGGAATTAGTTTGGTTGCATCGAGCACATCAAAAGGAAATTGGTTGCAAAACTCGTCATCAAATAGCTGTAAGCCTAGCTCCCATTCAGGGAAATCCCCATTCTGAATTGCATTCCATAGATCTCGTCGATGAAAATCAGGATCAGCACCGTTGATTTTCACTGCTTCGTCCCAGGTGACAGATTGTAAACCCTGCTTGGGTTTCCAATGGAATTTTACAAAGGTTGACTCTCCCTCTTCGTTAACTAGCCTGAAGGTATGGACACCAAAGCCTTCCATGAATCTAAAAGAACGAGGAATAGTTCTGTCTGACATAATCCACATAATCATATGCATACTTTCTGGAGTCAGCGAGACAAAATCCCAAAAATTATCATGAGCAGTTTGCGCTTGAGGAAAACCCCGATCAGGCTCATCTTTGGCAGCATGAATCAAATCCGGAAATTTAATTGCATCCTGGATAAAAAAAACGGGAATATTATTACCAACAATATCCCAATTTCCTTGCGTGGTATAAAGTTTCACCGCAAATCCACGAACATCACGAGCTAAATCCGGCGAACCTTTATTGCCAGCTACAGTAGAAAAGCGTACAAATGCCGGAGTTTTCTCCCCTTTCTTTTGAAAAGGGGCGGCCATAGTTAAGTCGCTTAATGTTTCATAGGCTTCAAAATAGCCATGTGCTCCAAACCCACGTGCATGGACAACCCGTTCCGGAATACGTTCATGATCAAAATGAAAAATTTTCTCGCGAAATAGAAAATCCTCAAGTAAAGCAGGACCCCGGGAACCTATTTTTAGTATATTAGCATCATCACTTATTAGAGTACCTTGTTGGGTGGTTAATGAGGGTAAGGTTTCGTTTGAGATGGAATGGGTATCACCACCTATTCCTTGCAAAACGGATTCATCATGAAGTTGAATTTTATGGTATTTGTTGCGGGTGAAGTTCTTCTTTCCCATTGATTTTTTATCGTCTTTATTTGACATTCAACATTCCTTGTTTATTAATCTAAATTTAGTGTAACTTAATTTTCCTTTTATCTAAATTATTTTCAAATTTTTTTATTTTGAAAAGCGTTAATTTACTTTAGTAAGATAATTGTGTTCCAGGACTTTTTTTTAAGCAAAATGATTTTCCTAAAATCAAGGTAAGGAAAAAATATTACAGATAGAAAGACTATACTTAAAAGGTTTTCAAATTTTATAAGGCTTTATTATTTAATGGTTCATTTCATATTTAGAATTCAGGAAACTATAGATGTCAGACGATTCAAATCAATCAAAACAAGCGAAGATAATTAAAGAACTAAATGTTAGTTTAACGTTTAATGTGACACAAGAAATCGCGAGGCGCGTTAAGTTTTTAAAAAATTATCTAAAAAAATCGAAAAAGAATACTTATATTTTAGGTTTAAGTGGTGGAATAGACTCGACAGTGACTGGTACTTTGGCGCAAATCGCCGTCAAGGAACTCTGCGATGAAGGATACTCCTGTCAATTTATTGGGATAAGGCTACCTTATGGGATACAAAAAGATGAAGCTGACGCAAAAATGGCAGTGGATTCCATTAAACCCGATGTTAACCTAACTTTTAATATTAAACCCATTTGTGATGCAAGCTTAGCAGCTCTAGAACTTGGAAAAACTCGCTTTGAGAATGAATTTCACAAAGATTTTATTCTAGGTAATATAAAGGCGCGTGAACGAATGATTATTCAGTATGCTCAGGCAGGAATTAGTAACGGCTTAGTTTTAGGTACTGATCATGCTTCCGAGGCCTTAATGGGATTTTTTACCAAATTTGGTGATGGTGCTTGTGATTTAGCTCCCTTAACGGGACTTAATAAAAGACGAATTAGAAAAATTGCTTCACAGCTTAAAATACCTGAACGATTAATTAATAAATGCCCAACAGCGGATTTAGAAAGTTTAGCCCCCCTACGTCCTGATGAAGATTCCTACGGACTAACCTATGATCAGATCGATGATTTTCTAGAAGGAAAAATCCTAGAAGAAGAGATATATCAATTAATTTTTAATGCTTACAACAGTACTTCCCACAAAAGGAGATTGCCTGCGATTCCACAAGAGAACGGCCCATTTAATTGACGATTTTAAATTCAATGGGTTTGAAAGAGAAATTATTCGATTGCCCAGCAGAACAAGCAGTTAAACCTACAATTAAATCCATATGGCTTTTGAAGATAATCGTATCTCCTTTTTTACTTAAAGGAGGTAATACTTTCAACATGCCTGTTGCTGGATTCAGTGATACATTCATAAATATATTAAAGGTCGTAGTTATTTGCTCTTGCTCGATCCCATACTTTTCTAAAGCTTGAGCTAAATGTTCATAACAACCGTCGGGTGGGTTTGGATTTTTATAAGTAATGCGGAATAAATTTTTGCAGCAGGGTGAATATAAAAAATCATGTTGTCCTACCTCATCGTGAATAATGGTGAGCATGGGATTACTTTTATTGGAAAACAAAATGTTATTGGTAGAAAGGAAAAGTTGACCGTTATAATCAATACTTTTCCCTGACGATAAAAACTCCTTCTTATTGGCTAATGAGAAACAAAACAAATCAGCAACTTGCTCCCCTAAAACATCCTTTACGATTAACAATTGGTTCTTTTTTAAAATAAATCCTTTGCCTGAACAGGGCGCTATAGTAAACCATTTGTGTTGAGTTTTTTTCATTTGCTTAAAAGGACAATAATAATCTTTATTAGTTTTCCGTCCACTATACTGAAGTGCTTCCGAAGCTTCGCCATAATCCATTAGCATTGGGTTTATCGAGCCAGAAAATTTACAATCTTTTTCTCTGATTTTGTCCCGCATACGGTCAAAAACGCCTTCCTCTCGCAGTTTTTCAAACTGCTCATGTAAATTAAACACAAGAGCAGGGCATACAAATTGTCTTGCCTTTCTGGAGCTCTGGGGATGCAAACCAACTATAAAAAAACCATAGCCACCTAAACTGAAGCTAAACATAGGATTGGTAATATCAGCGCTAATTGTTTCATCCCAATCATACATTTGGTTATCAAGATTATGTAGAGATTGAAGGCGAGTCCACATGTTATTCTCAAATTCTAATTCTGTTAATTCAGTGGGGGCTTTAAAAATAACAACGAGAGTCTGAAGTAAATTTTTTTCTAACTTCCAACCTTCGATGAATTGGTAAATTTTACTTAAAATTAGAACATCATCCTTCGCTGAAGTTAAATCTCGAGCAGTAATGAAGGTAATTTGCTTTCTTTTTGCAGCAGCTTTAGCCCCAATGCAAGGAAATTTCGGGTTTTCTATAAATTTTAAAAATGTCTTTTCTATTTTTAACATGAATGCATCAATTCCTTTTGATTAGTATTAGTAGAATAAAAATTCAAATTAGATTATAGAAGAAGTTCAGCGACCTTGTTTTATTGAAATCAGAACATCTAATAGGTTATCTTAAAAAATCACTCAAAATCTTAAATTAGCTATGTACTTATTCGTAATTTATATTGGAGGTTCGCATACTCAGTCTCTTATTGAACTTCATGATATACGCTTTGTAGTAGCCGATTGCCTTGAAGAAACTTACCCTAGTTTGCACGAAAGCTGGTGGGGAATTCCTTCAAGCTTGCATATAGACGCTTGGGGAAAAGTAACCTCTATTCCTGGTTATAAGATACATTTATCTAAATCACCTTCTCAGGGTGACAAGAAATTATACTTTGTAAACTTAGGCGGATATGATCCACTTCAATTTACTGAGCTACATAAAAATATTTTTATTGCAGCCCCAAATATAGCTGATGCCAAACGAACCGCACTCCAGCATGTCGCAGATTGGAGCATGGGGCATCGTGATTTTATTTATGATGTAGATAGCCTACTTGACTTGAATGAATTATTAGCCAGTGAAAAAACATTCATTCACTTAATACCCGATCCCAATAGCAAGTTATTTGAATTTACTTGTAAATATATTGCGATCAAGAACATCAAACCTGGTTAAATTTTCTTCAATTAAATCAATAGCAAAAAAAACGAAATTTTTTTTATTTTTAGGTTCAACTACACTTTATTAACCACGAACTATTATGGATTAGTTATGAAAGCTCTTTGTTGGCATGGAAAACATAACGTACAAATAGATGCGGTGCCTGAACCACGAATTATCAATAAGCAAGATGCAATTATCAGAATAACGGCGACTGCAATCTGTGGCTCTGATTTACATCTCTATAACGATATGATGCCTACCATGGAATCCGGTGATATTTTAGGGCATGAATTCATGGGAGAAGTAGTAGAGGTTGGCAAAGGTAATAAAAAGCTAAAAATTGGTGATAAGGTCGTAGTTCCTTTCACTATTTCTTGTGGAAAATGTTTTTTTTGTAAAAATAAATTATATTCCCTCTGTGATAGTTCTAACCCTAATGCTGAGCTTGCAAAAAAGCAATTGGGACAATCTCCTGCAGGCTTATTTGGGTATTCCCATTTATTAGGCGGTTATTCGGGCGGTCAAGCAGAATTTGTTCGTGTTCCTTACTCCGATGTAGGTCCCATAAAAGTCCCTAATGATATTGCTGATGAAAAGGTTTTATTTTTAAGTGATATTTTACCTACGGGCTATATGGCTGCAGAAAACTGTCAGATTAAATCTGGTGATACTGTAGCTATATGGGGTTGTGGTCCTGTAGGACAATTCGCCATAAAGAGCGCATGGATGTTAGGAGCTGCAAGGGTCATTGCCATTGATTGTATTCCTGAACGTTTAAAACTTGCAGAGAGCTATGGTCAAGCTGAATTAATTAATTTTGAGAACGAAGATGTTTATGAGGCACTTATGGTCATGACTCGTGGAAAAGGACCCGATGCTTGTATTGATGCAGTAGGATGTGAAGCCCATGTAGGCCCCTCTTATGATTCGGTAATTGATCGGGTAAAACAAGCTGCTTCTCTTACATCAGGTAGAGCTCATGTCATCAGGGAAGCTATTAAGTGTTGTGCTAAGGGAGGTACTGTATCTATTCCCGGTGTGTATGTCGGTAATTTAGATAATATACCAATTGGCGCTGCAATGAATAAAGGTTTGACTTTTAAAATGGGCCAAACTCATGTTCCTCGATATTTAGAGTTACTTTTAAAGAAAATTTTAGATGAAACCATCGATCCATCGAAAATTATTACTCATCGCATTAAATTAAAAAATGCTCCCGATGCTTATAAAACATTTAATGAGAAAAAAAACGGTTGTATCAAAGTAGTAATGACACCTTAACAAGGAGGTCCTATGGATATCTATGACTATTTAAAATTAGACCACGACCATGTAGCTCAATTATTTAAACAATTTGAACATTCGACATTGCTAGATCGTAAAAAGCAAATTGTAGCCTTAATTACCCAAGAACTTTTTGTTCACGCTCATTCTGAACAAGAAACTTTTTATCAGGCTTTAAAGAAATTTGATTTGACTAAAGAAGAGGCTTTGCACGGACAAAAAGAACATAAAGAAATCGAAGATCAAATAAACCTTATTGTAAATTCTAAGGAATTTGCGGCATCTTGGGTAAAAAAAGTGGAGAAATTAAAAGAAATTGTCGATCATCATGTAAAGGAGGAAGAGGGTACTATTTTTAAACATGCAAAAAAAGTTTTATCAAAAGAAGATGCTTATATTATTAAAGAAGAGATGCATTATTTAAAACAAAGTTTATTGCTCTCTTTAAAAAAAGCAGAGTCGACTTCGTCTAAAAAATCCAAGTCTAAAATAGATTCACATGCACATAAGGCGAAAAAAAAAATTAAATAGAGTATCTGGAGTTTTTGAAAAAATGTAATTTATTGCTTAGTGACTTTCAGCTTAAACTTGAGAGGGTTAAATAAAACAACTTTCTTGTCCGTAAAAAGCTCGGAAGTACTCACTAAGTCTTAAGTCTAGATAGTCAGATCAAGGGAATGCGTTTGATAAGTTGAAAAAGAAGTTGTATTGAAAACCTGCCAATTAATAGTACATTTTAAATTATTTGAATCAATTAAATAAAAACTATTCAGTTTGTCTTTACTACGCAGGCAACAGAGCGAACCTGCATGAAGAATGGCACAAGAGCCAGCCTGATTTTTCGAAATTAACTTTAAAGTTGCATAATGTAAATGTCCAGTACAAACCATGTGAATCGGACTGTCTTTTAAATAATTTATAAACTCTTCTGCATTATTTAAAGGATGATGCATCCCTGAAAAATAATTCAGATTATGGTGGAAAAAAAGAATATTTAATTGCCCTGAAGTTGAAGAAAAATGATTTTTAATACGATCTAAGGTTTGAGGAGCTAATGTTCCATCTTTAATTTTATAAGGAGTGACACTATTAACCCCTAAAATATTAACTTCGTCATTGTAAAAACTAGCATCTAGCTGGGGGGAAATATAGTGTTTGTATCGTTTAAAAGGATTAAGTAGTCGCGAAAACGCATTATAGAGTGGAATATCATGATTTCCGGGAACTATTAGAAAGGGAGCAGGTAGGCGCTTTAAGAATATTTGCAGTAGTTGGTATTGTTCGTGCCTCGCTCGTTGTGTCAAGTCGCCTGATATAATAATTATATCCGGTTTTAAAATGGCTAAACTCTCAAAAAAAGGTTCAATAATTAAGGGATTATGCATCCCGAAATGTAAATCTGAGATATGAATTATTTTCATGATGAGATCGATAAAAAAGTTAATGAGTGGGGTAGGGTTTTAAAAAGTAAAGGCCCTTTAACCTTCTGGGTATCACCATCCAAAGAAATAGTAATTTCTTTGTTATTATTAAAATATACCTCAATAGGCAATTTCGATTGATGTATTTCAAACTGCGAGTCGCTAGTAAATAAATGTTTTATTATTTTTAACAAGCGTATTTTGCCGTGTTTTAAAAAATACAACCCTAACAATGACGCATGAAAACTCTTCCTTTTTAAAGTCATGGGAAATTCGTATGAATATAAATTATTACTCACCATGAGAAAGGAAGTACGTAGGGAAAGATTTAGATGTTTACTCTTAATTGTTAAAGAAATGATCCTGTGCTTTTTTAAACTGTGAATAAAACTGGGTATATAACTTAACCATTTATTATAAGTTCGGGTGTATAGATCGCGTTTATTAGCAAATTTCGGATAAAACCCAACAGAAGCATTATTAAGAAAAATAAAACCGTTTACTGTTCCTACATCAATTGTAACTGTCTGGTTTTTTTGAAGACTTTCAATTAAGTCTTTGGCATTCAGTGGTAATCCTAATTCCTTAGCCAGATGGTTAAGAGTTCCCAAAGGAAGGACGCCTAAAATAGTCGAAGTATTAATGCAATATTGTGCAGCAGTACGTATGGTTCCATCACCCCCTCCAACAAAAATAAGCTTATGCTTAGATATACATTTTTGTAAAGTTAAAGCTAATTTTTTTGGTGATATCACATACAATTTGTAAGGTATTTTTGTTTCTTCAAATGCATCCAAATAAGGTTTGTATTCGGCGTGATTTTTTGCCTTATTATTAATAACAACAGCAATAGTATTCATTTTTTCTCCGTTGTCTCATACTGAAATATTCGGCTTCTTACCGACTAAAGTTTAATAAATTCAACTACATTGATTTGATCTTGTCTGGTCTAGAAAGGAGATAAAAAGATTCTGAAGGTATGATTTTAATTATAGATAATTATTAATATAAAAGCGTAGATAATTATAATTCCTTAATTTGTGGTCTTAAATGACATTGGTAAAAAAATATCAGACGAAGATTTTTCTGCTAATATTGAGAGAAATACCCTTAACGGCAACGAGTTGAACTACCTAATTAGGCCAGAAGTATCACCAAAAAATTACAGGATATTTATTTTAGTCTACAGAATGGAGTAAATTAAGGAGTAATGGGTATGAGCTTGAAAGAAATTCGCGAAAAGTATGAAAAATTACGTGAAATTATTGCCGAACGTCAGCTTTTCGAGGGTAAAATTGAAAACCAAAAGCCGCCCTATATTACTCATCCTACCCATGCTAATTTTTTTGATATAAATGGTTATACCCTACTTCATTATGCTTCTATGGCTGGTGATGAAGAAGCGGTTGCTAATCTCATCAAGGATCCAAACGTTAATATCGAGCAGATTCCACTTTTTCAAAAGGAAGGAATCACTGCCTTAGAAATGGCATTAGAAGCAGGGCACCTCGAGATAGCGAAAATTTTATTTGAGAGGGGGGCAAAATGTTCTCATATCTTAGCGGCGAAAGTACATCCAACCTGCCGTGTTTGGTTTAATGATCAAATTTTAGAATCACTCAATGAATCTTATCCTCAATTAAAGGAATCAAACTTCGATAAATCAAAATCAAGCAGGTTTTTTAATAGTTTTATGGCTAGTCCCTTTGACAGGCTTGCAGAGCTTGGCGATTTAGAGACTATTAAAAATGGAGCTAATGAATTTCGATATTCGGAATCACTCTTACCAAGACTACTACTTATTGCAGCTAGTAATGGCCATCAAGATCTTGTGGATTATCTACTCTCAAAAGGAGGGGAATTGAGTCCGAACAATTCTTCTTTCAGGCAAACGGCATTACATGCAGCAGCTCAGCATCATCAACATCAACTGGTTCAATATTTATTATCCTTGGGTTCTTATATAAACTATCAAAACGAAGTAAAAAAAACTCCCTTGATGTTGGCTGTAGAAGCGAACGACCTTAAAATGGTAAAGTTACTCTTGGAGCATCAAGCCGATGTTCTGTTAAAAGACGTTTATGGAAATTGTGTTTTTCATTATGCTATTCGTCAAAATAATCCAGAAATTACTCAATTGCTACTGGAACATCCTCAAAAAGAATTACTCTTAAAGAGCAAAAATATTTATGGTTTTACCGGCGTTGATAGGGCGATTGATGCCGGTAATGAAGAACAACTAACATTAATCTATCCTAAGAAAGAGCTGGAAGCGGTTAGAAAAAATCCATTATATGGTCAACAAAGGGCAGCAATCAATCACCGATATTTGCTGCCCATAATGCACTATTATTTGATGCTTAATTATCGCGATACGGATTATCTTGCTATTACTGGCCACTGTAATGGTTTTTCCATTTTGCGAAATTTTTATTCTGCAAGAGGACAGAAGTCATACTATTATGAGAATCTTAGATTTATTTCTAAATTGCGCCGTAGTTTATCTACCTTAAATGCCTCCTTCCCAGAAGAATCAGAGCAAGCAAAATATCACGAAAGTGTCAGTTCATTACTTGAGTATTGGACGCAAGATATCATTTGGTTTCAGGGTACAGCAACAAGAAGTGTAATCCCTATTCCTCAAGAGGAAACAGAAAGAAAATTTGAGCTAGTTGCCCCAGCAACAAAAGAGGTTTCTATTGTTTCTGTTAGCGATATGGACACTAAACAAATGACACTAGGACAAGTGAATGAGTATTTATCCCTCATTAGGAAGATGCCCGCAGGAATCCAATTTAATCTAGGAGGTGGTGAGCACGGAACAAGTGGTGATGTGGTTGAGAGTGGTACCTATGTTGATTATCATGATCCTAATTTTGAATTTGAAGCCGATCCTGAGCTGCTCGCCCATTCTCTTAGCGATCTCGTTATGGATATAAAATATCGTGCTATAAAAAAAATAACAGAGGATAATAAATTACCAATTTCTTTCTATATTTTCTATTTTAGTAACCAAACAGAGGATATTGCTCTAGATAAATTCAAGTTATTTTCAAAGCAGGAGCGGCCCAAAAATAAAGAAACAGCTAAAAAATATCAAGAAAATTCCCCTTGTCAATTTACCCATCTACATGCAGCATTAATAACTGGGAGTAGTCGATCTTTAGAAAAATTACTTCAAGAGGGACATTGCGATCCAACAGCTAAAGATAGTTTTGGCCGTAATATTTTTGATATAGCACTTCAAAATAAAAACGCCAAAATGATATCTCTAATTCTGCAATATTTACCCAATACGTTTGATATCAGTGAGGCCCTTTTATCAAATTCAACAGAAGATAATAATCAAATTTCTGATATTCTGATCAAATATGCAAAACCAGAAGATCTTATAGCATTGTGTGTCAAACAGATTGAATTTAGTAATCTTGCCTTTGTTGAAAGTTTTGTGAAACACCATAAAGAGATTATCAACCTATGTTCAACCAGGGGCCATAGTTTATTAGTAAGTGCCCTAGAACTGAAAAATTACTCTATTGTTGAAGTTTTAATAAAAAATGGAGCCTCGAGCTTGCTTTTAGGCAAACCAAAAAATATTCTTGATGAGGAACCACAGCCCATATCAGCTTTACAGTATGTCATAGACCAAAATTTAGTTGATTATTTTTCTGTTATTCTGGGCGATTCACCTCAATTTCTAGGGCTCTTGAAAGCTCATAGTGAAGGAAACACCAAGCAAGAAATAGAATTATTAAAAGAGATGACTTTTGATTCCCCAGAGCCAATGCATCAAAGTATTTTGAGTATTTTATTAGTTTCTGCAATTAAATTAAAAAATACCGAGCTTTTTATCGCATTGACTCAAAAGGCTAATAGAGCCATTTTAGACCAATTATATGACGGAAAACCGTTGATTGTGCAAGCAGTTGCCGAAAAAAATCTGCCAATGCTAGAAGCTCTATTAGAACAAGGCGCATGCGTCGATAATCAAACTCATCCCGGTAAAAATACAGCTCTTCATGTTGCATTAAAATTAAAATTAGATAGTGAATTTATTAAAGTTTTAATCGACTATCATGCAAGAACTGATATCGCAGATAGAGAAGGTGTTGTTGCTACCCAACTTGCTAATACGGCTCCTGAAGACATACAGCAACTAATTTCTCCTAGTCAGTATAGACCTACTATGTTTAAATGAGATGGCGCTAGCAACCAGAAACAAAACTTTTTAGTGCTATTGTTAGTAGAACAAAGGGAAGCGGCATGCCCATGGCGCAATACTTAAATTACTTAATATCGAAGAAAAGCATGGTATAGGTGGTTTGCTTTAAGAGTCTTTGACTGCAACAAATATCTGTCTAAGGGGTTATTAACAAATGATAAATCGCATCTTCATCGTGGGTCATATGGGTACAGGTAAGTTTATATTTACCGAAGCATTGGCTAAAAAATTAGGATGGCAACTCGTTGATGCAAATCCAAGCCTTGAACGTTATATTGGACGACTTACAAGAGACATTCTGGGAGAGCAAGGAGAAGCATCCTTTAATCGCTGTCAAGCAGACATCATTTCTCATTGTATAGGAAAAGAAAATGTTGTCGTTTTATTGGAGGAATGTATTGTTTCGAGCGAACAATGTCGAAAATTATTGTCCTCAGAATTTGTTGTTTATTTGAAAGTCTCTATACCAACTCAACTTGGTCGTATGAAAAATGGTCGGGTTCCATCGCTCCCGGTGGATGATATGAAAAGTTTCTTGGAAAAACAACATCAGGAACGAGATGCTTTTTATGAAGAAGTAGCTACCTTAGTTGTTGAATCTGTTGGTTATTCTGATCAAATTTTGGAAATTAATAAAATTATTGAGGAAGATATCAACAAAGTTATAAAGGCCATTGCATAGGGAGAAATAGAGATTCTCTTTTCCCTTAAATACTTTTAAGTATGATTAATCCTAAAATTAGACAGGAATATATAAAGAGTAGGGGATCCGGTGAGATACAACTTTCTTAATATTTCTACCATGCAATCCTACAGTGTAAAAGCAATAAATAATATAAAGATGAAAACATGATAAAAATAGATTTCCTTAAAAATTATCCTGAAGCAATCGAACCGCTTGCTCAAATTTGGTATCAAGTTTTAGGACGCATATGGGTTCCTGATGTGTCTATTGAGCGTGTTAAGCAACGATTTCATGAGCATTTGAATGACAATGTAATCCCATTGACTATACTAGCTCTTTCTGAAGACAAACCTGTTGGGATGTGTAGTTTGCGTGAGAATGATGGTATTCGTCCTGACTTAATGCCTTGGCTTGGTTCTCTTGTGGTGGATCCTGATTACCAAAATCAGGGTATAGGAGAACAGCTTATTAATGCTACGAAACAAAAAGCCAAGCAATTAGGATTTAATCAGCTATTTTTATTTGCATTTGATCCAACGATTCCAGAGTATTACCAGAAATTAGGTTGGCAAAAAATAGGTCTAGATCACTTTAAAGAGCATCCTGTTACCGTAATGGAGCTTGGATTATGAGATTTACTTTGTCCTTTGAAGAAAATCCAAACCCCAATGATTTTGAGGTCTTGATTAATGGTATTACTGATTATGCCAAGCAACAGAAAGGATTTGATGCCTTAGATTTCTTTGCATTCTTTATTCGTGACGAGAGTAAGACGATTGTAGGTGGCTGTAGCGGTGCAACGCTTTATGGTGGCTTACACATCGACAGCCTTTGGGTTAGTGAGATTATTAGAAATAAAGGATGGGGTACAAAATTAATCAATGCTGCCCTGACTTATGGAAAAGAAAAAAATTGTAGCTTTGCGACAGTGAATACCATGGATTGGGAAGCCCTCGGGTTTTACCAAAAGTTAGGTTTTAGAGTGGAATTTAAGCGAACCGGCTTTCATAAAAATTCGGTATTTTATTTTCTACGTAAAGAGTTTTTACAGCCTCCCTTATCGAAGCCAGGACTAGATCAAATAGAAATACGTGTTTTTGAACCAAAAGATATTCCTCTTTTAGTCACAGAGTTTACTCGTAATCGTTGGCATAAGCCCCAGTCTACTTTTGATCTTTATTGGCATGAGCAGAATACTAACGAACGATTTATGTGGGTTGTTTTTTATAATGAACAGATTGCAGGTTATGTCACTTTAAAATGGGAATCTAGCTACCAATCTTTTAAAGAACAACATATTCCCGAGATTATGGATCTGAATGTTTTGCCACCTTATCGCAATAAAGGGATTGGTACAGGTTTATTAGAGGTTGCGGAGCAATTAGCATCAACTCGAAGTCAGGTAGTTGGTCTAGGTGTTGGATTGTACAACGATTATGGCAATGCCCAAAAACTATATATTAAAAAAGGTTATATTCCCGATGGGTTGGGAGTAACTTACAATTACCAACCGGTTATTCCTGGAGATAGTGCGCCCGTGGATGACGATTTAGTATTGTGGTTCACGAAACAGTTGAGCTTACCTTAACAATGAACGAAGAAAGATGAAATTTCCTTCCCTTTTAGGTTTAGATACAAGTTAGGTGAGCAAGGCCTCTCTTTTTATCAGGAGGCCAGATAAAAAGAATACACTTATTCAATAGAATAGGTGTTTGATTAACAGAAGCGGAACTTATACATTAAATAGGGTGGATATTAGCCGTGATTAGGAAGTAATCTTAGTTGAACATGCTTGAATGACAACTACAAAATTGAAGTGGGAACAAAGTTGTCATAAAAGTGGTCGACGTACATGCTAGGCCTTTTTCAGCGAACTGGCAGTGTCATAAGTATAAGGGTTAAGGTAATTTCTAAATTCGTCAATAGGAATTATTTTCGTAAAGAAACCATATGAAGCTTCATCTGGGTCAAAAGTATACTCTAAAATGTTTGGTTTTCCCGATACTCCACCCAAACCAGGCAGTACTACACCTCCTTGAAATGCATGGATTGCGCGATGTCTGCCTTCCAATATTACAATTTTATTATCGTGACGCATGGCTAGGGTCACTTCTGAAGGTGAAAAATCATTTCCCCTGTCATCGTCTGGTTCGCCTTCAAGATAACATGCATCTACCTTGAACCTGATTGTTTGTAATCCGAGGCCTTGAGATTTATTTTCGAGTGTTATGAATATACAATAATCAGATGTCAATTCCTTAATTTCAGATGTTTTCGGTAACTCACCGAAAAAGTTTTCTGCTATAAACACTGAGTTCGATTTTTGTGTTTGAAATAGGAAGGCTTTATAAGCAAACATAATGATATTCCTCTGAAAGGCTTTTTTATATCCTATTAATTGTTTGGTTTTTTCTGAATGAATAATATACATAACAAATATTAAATAAACATTAACAACTTTCGTTGAATCAATGGATCGAATTGCCCCAAATTGTGTGGGCCCGTATGCCTTGGGTAAGATAACGTACCTATCCCTCACAAGCAGGGCAAATGAGGGAAATATAAAAAAGGTGTCCTATGAATGTTCTAGATCGCCAAAATTTGAAAAATCAAAATTTTGCGATAGATAAGGCTTTTTATCCCATTAAGAACTAGAAGGGAAAGGTTGATAATTCAATGGTCTTGTCAGCTATTAAACTATTTTTATAGATTGCAAGCGCGTTGACTATTGTTTCATCCTGAGAATCTTTTTTATTGTTAGTCGCATTCACGATTGGTTCAATAACTTCATTATTGAGTTGTTTAATGGAGTCATTATTGTTCTCAGTAAGATGTTCTTTTACCTTAATCTCATAGGTTGCCCTAGCTTCATTAGTAGAAGCAAATCCTAAAGATGCAGCTATATTGTATTTCAAATAGGTACCATTATTACTAGCAAGTAAACTGTAAATTAACAAATCTAAAACGACCTGATCCTCACTATATTCTGCAAAAAGGTCTTGGAATGTTTGAGCACGTATACGGCCACGTTCATTATCAAAAAAACGTGATAAATATCCTAGAGTAAAGGGTCTATCTTCCGTATAGTTCCCTATCGCTGTCTGACAAAGTTGAGAAATATTTTTAGTTTCTTGATCGATATAGTTTGCTTCTCTATTAAGAAAAACAAAACGACGAAATATTTTTTGTGTCTCACAGGGATTGTTTGCAGTAAGAGTTTCAATATTCTCTATTATTCCTTTATATGAGTCCAGCAATCTCGGATTGATTATTTTTTCTAGCCCACGAAAATCCTCTATCAATCCTGTGATATGTATATCTAACTTTTCGTTGAGCTTCTCTTTTAATTCTTCATTTAGAAAATTCAAATCTTCTCGATTTAGAAGAGAATCATTGAGTAACGTACTAATTTCTTCATAGGCTGTAAAATCAGAATCCTCTTGATGAGGAAAGGCTTTTAGTATTCCTACTAATTCCTGCAGTTTTTCAATGGCTCTTGTTCTAGCGGCTCCTCTACGTTCACATTTTTCATCTTCATCTATCAATAAAGGAATTTGTCCGATCTCTTCGTTATATTCTTGTTGTATTTTCTCTATACCCTCCTTAATTGCAAGGAGCTCAAAGTTTAAGTTAAATTTTTCTTTATCTTTTTTAGCAAAACTCCTTTCTTGGCTTTGAATAAAATCAATTGCTTCTGAAAGTTGTTCTAAAGAGGATTTAAAATGGTCTTTAAGATATTTTATATGGGCGGCTTTTGCCTTAGCTTTATCGAATTGCAATTCATAGGCACGAATTTCCTTTGCAGAGAATTGAATATGGTGTAAAGGGTGATTTGGATCATAAAAATCATTATTATGTTCACAATCCTTAAACAAAATTCCATGTCTTTTTTCCCATTCCTTAGGTGCTGTTGTAAAAGTATATGAAAAGGGAGTCGAAAAACTCTCCATCCGTATAGCCTTGTCACCAGGTGGAGTAAAGGTGTGTAAAGGAACATTGGCTTTCTGAAGTTTATTCCAAAGAGTGAGCATAAGTTTCTTTAAGTGCTCAATATTGGGCTTGTCTCCCTCAAGGATTGAGGGTAGATAAATACATACTTCCTTACCTCTCTGATCCCTATCATTACCAAAGCTATTTGTGGTGCCATCAAAATCTTTTAAAGCTTGTTGATCATCTAATTGTATGATCTTAATATCTACTTTTTCGCCTTCAAAAACCTCTTCGAGGATTTTTCTCACCAGAGCAAAATTTTCTCTATTCATCAAATAAGTTGGATCTACATGGATGCGAAATTCCTTTTTAGGACTTTCGTAAGAAATTTCTTGTTTTATAGTTAAAAACTTCGACATCGCTGAGGTACCCCATCAAAAAGATTTTGGCAAGTATATTTAAAAGTACAATTAGTTAAACTGGGTTGCTTACTATAAAGTGACTACCTAGTTTAATTAATGGTCAATTATAACGCATTTTGAGCCAATTAATACTATTTTTATATTCATCATTGCTATTTGAATGAGCTAACTTTATTTATAGTTTATCGTTGAGATTGGCAGCTTATTAACTAAGTTAGTGGAGCACTCCTAAAGTTAAATGGCCTCTGGATAATCGATGTCGAAGCCTCAGCTCAATCATGTAAGCTTATTTATTTAGGCGAATAGCAGCTAGGGTATTGATGTTGCCTCCAAAGCCAGAGACCTATGTGATAAGAAGTCTTCGACGTAAACAAGTGTCTACCAGCTTTAGTGGTTCAATGAAAAAGCTATCAAAACCATATTTTAAATTCATCGTTAGTTTATATGGATATGTAATCGAAACCATTATCATCATTCAATTTGCACCCTATATGCACCCTGATAGTTTTGATTCGTCGGGTATATTTTATGTAACCCATTGATTTCATTGGCGTCCCGGGCAGGATTCGAACCTGCGACCTGCCCCTTAGGAGGCGTAAAGTTTTTAATTTTATGTTGTCCGATAAAATCCATAATTCCTTATAAAATATAGCATTTATCCCTATTGATTTGTCCGATCTTGTCCATTAGAATTCATTGCTGTCCGTAGATTTGGCTATACCATAGGCTATACCAATTTTTATTAAATCCAACCTGGAGTGCAATATAATGGATTCGAAAAAAGCACCAACAAAGCAAGAAACTCAAGAACGCAAACAACGTGGAGGAACTGATCGCAGTGCAATGTTTCCTGTGGCTCCCCCAAAGGTTGAGTTACCAGAAGATTATAGTCCATGGCTTACTGATTTAAAACAGCGTATTCACTCGGAACGATTGCGTATTGTTTTAACCAGTAATGCGGCGATGATATTGTTGTACTGGGATATTGGTCATCGTATTTTAGAAAAACAAAATATACAAGGATGGGGGGCGAAAATTATTGATCGCCTAGCATTTGACTTGCGTGAGCAATTCCCTGAAATGAAAGGATTATCTCCTCGTAACCTTAAGTATATGCGTGCTTTTGCTGCAGCCTGGCCTGATCGGGAAATCGTGCAACGTAGCGTTGCACAATTGTCATGGCGTCATAACATTACACTTTTAGAAAAGCTCAAAATGCAAGAAGAGCGGCTTTGGTACGCTATGAAAGCCTATGAATTTGGTTGGTCATACAATATTCTTGCTATGCAAATAGAGGTTAAAGCACACCTACGCTTAGGAAAAGCACAAAATAACTTCCTTACAACCTTACCCCCAACGGATTCTGATTATGCTGTGCAGGTTTTTAAAGACCCATATCTGTTCGATTTTCTTGGGACAGATGCGCCACGCCGTGAAAGAGAGCTTGAACAAGGCTTAATTGACCATGTTCAAAAGTTCTTATTAGAACTCGGACAAGGGTTTGCGTTTGTTGGCCGCCAAGTACATTTGGAGTTAGGGGATCAAGATTTCTATGCAGATTTACTCTTTTATCATCTCAAATTGCGTTGTTATGTGGTTGTAGAGTTGAAGGCACGTGAATTTAAGCCGGGTGACGACACTAAATTGGGCATGTATATGCATGCTGTTGATAAATTATTATCTCATCCAGATGATAAACCAACATTAGGTTTGCTCTTAGTAAGGGAAAAAAATCGTGTTTTGGTTGAATACGCTTTAAGTAGCACAAGTCGCCCAATTAGTGTTGCTCAATGGGAAACGGAGTTAACACAATCATTGCCTGATAGTTTGAAAGGAAGTTTACCTAGTATCGAAGAGATAGAAGCCGAATTGAGCAGTGATTTTGATGGATTGGTTGATGGAGGTAACGTATGAGCGAGAAATACTCAGAAAATAAACTGACCATTAGAAATAGTACGGCTGAATTCCTGATTTTTACGCAGCAAGCTGGTGAAAGTAGTATTGAAGTGCGTTATGAAGAGGGAACTATTTGGTTAACGCAAAAGCTGATGGCTGAGTTGTTTGATGTAACAACGGCTAACGTGAACATACATCTTAAGAATATATACGAAGAGAAAGAGCTTGTACAAAATTTAACTATTAAAGAATTCTTAATAGTTAAAAAAGAAGGTGAGAGACAGGTTTCCCGTAGTGTCGATCATTATAATCTAGATGCCATCATATCCGTTGGTTACCGTGTGAACTCCAAGCGTGCTACGCAATTTCGTCAATGGGCAACTCATGTTTTGAGAGAGTTTTCTATTAAAGGTTTTGTCCTAGATAAAAAACGACTTGAAAATGGTAGCTTCCTTGGCGAAGATTATTTTGAAAGTTTGCTAGAAGAAATTCGAGAAATCCGTCTCAGTGAACGTCGCTTTTATCAAAAAATCACTGATATTTACGCAACTAGTGTTGATTACAATAAAAATGCGCCTACTACCCGGGATTTTTTCGCTAAAGTGCAAAATAAATTGCATTACGCAATCCATGGCCATACTGCATCAGAGCTGATACTTAATCGTGCAGATAGCAACAAGCCGCACATGGGGCTCACAAATTGGGAGCATAGCCCAGATGGAAAAATCCTCAAAACAGATGTACCCATTGCAAAAAACTATCTGACAGCAGAAGAAATAGACTCTCTCGGCCGTATAGTCAATGCTTATCTAGAATTAGCAGAGGATCGTGCCAGACGAAAAATTCCAATGACAATGGAGGATTGGGCCACACGATTAGATAAGTTTCTTGAATTTGACGAGCGTGAAATTTTGAAAAATGCAGGAAAGATTAGTGCAAAAATCGCTAAAGATCACGCCGAAAGCGAATTTGAGAAATATCGCATCATACAAGATCGTCTTTTTGAGTCAGATTTTGATAAAGAAATGAAGACGATTATGGAACAAATGATGGATCAAGATAAACATGGGTAAATTAACTATAAAATATATTGAGCATCAAACCGATCCAAAAAATAAAGAATATCGAAAACCAGATGGCGAAGGGTTGTTTCTTCGGATTCGTCCTAATGGTGCAAAAAGCTGGTTATTTTGCTTTCGAATAGGGAAAGATCGCACCTGGCGTCAAATGACGTTAGGTTCACTTAAAGATGTGTCTTTAAAAGAGGCTCGAGAGCAATTAAAAGCATTAAAGCAATTAGTTAAAGATGGGATTGATCCACGCCATGCAAGAGCGGCTACTAAGCAAGAGAATATCCAAGCTGTTTCTATGCAGGTGTTATTTGATTCTTGGATTGAATATATAAAGATAGCCAAAGAGGTTAGTACAACCTGGATAAAGCGCCATGAAGATCGCTGGCGATTGCATTTAAAGAAAGTTTTAGGAAGTATCTTGGCTAGGGATATAACTCGTGCTCATCTTTCCAGCGCTTTAGATGCTATGACTCGTAAAGGGATCAAAGAAGAAACCCGTAAAGCTTTAACTACTCTTAATTTAATGCTGGATTATGCTTTAACTCGGCATTTTATCGAAGTAAATCCTGCACGAATGTTAAAACCAAAAGATTTCTCAGCCACTGCTGGTAAGCCGCGTGACCGCGCACTGGCGTTACCAGAATTGCGTAAACTGTGGATAGCTTTAGATCAAGCCAGTGATTTATTGGATAAAGACAATAGCGTATCAAAGATGTCTGTTATTACGACAAGCGCCATTAAACTACTTATTTTGACTGGTGCTCGCCGCTCTGAGGTTGCTGGTATGTGCTGGTCAGAGCTTAATCTTGAAACCAAAGAATGGATATTGCCCTCAGAAAGAACCAAAAACCGCCAAGGTCATATTATTTACTTGTCTGAATTATCAATTGAAATCATCCATGCACTCAAGCCTATATCTGGCAACTCTGCTTTCGTTTTTGATACTGGTAGATATTCGGATGGGGGACATATTCATGAGGATTCTTTGACGGGGGTGATTGCGCGTTTACGTGGCACTACGAAAGGAACAAAAAAGAAAAGCTACATTGATGCACCTTTGGCCGATATAAAACCATTTACTGTTCATGACATCAGACGATCTGCGGCTACAGCATGGGGAGAATATTTAAAAGCTGAGCCTCATGTGATTGAGAAAATGTTAAATCATCAACCACTGAATAAATTAATCGCTACTTATCAAAGAGCGGTATACGCACAAGAGCAGAAAAATATCTGGGAGCGCTGGGGCAGCTTTGTAGATTTGCATATTGCTAATGAATACCAAAATGTTACAGCGCTTAGAGAAATTAGCTGATTAATTATTTTTTGTGAGGCAAGTTTATTATATGACAAACATATTAAATTTAGAACTAATTACTGATGATAAACGGGCTAAAGAAGTACTTGTTATGGGGATGAAAAGAAAAATCCAAGTGTTTGTAATCGATAAACAAACAAGTCGTTAGAGGCTACTCTCCCCATCTCATTTAACAATGATATATCAAGCAATGCCAGGCAGGACGAGAATTGTTTTTGAGCAGCCAATATGTAATCCACAAACGGGAAAATATAACCATTTTGGTATTTTTGGCGATTACGGATTTCAGGATTTATGGATCAATCAAGATGCGTATGAAGAACTATTTAATAAAAACGATCAGCTTTTGCCTCAATCAGAGACAACTCATTTAAATATAATAGGTGTATTGGTAGATACAATTTTAGCTACAACTGCCAGAGGACAAAAAATCTCGTGTTTCGATTCACAAGCAACGCTAATCGAATATCTATTATCTAATTACCCCAATATTCAAGGTATATCAAAATCGACTTTGGAAAATAAATTTTCAAAAGCAAATAAATCCATCAGCTAATATTTAAATATCCAGTAGGGTGAAAACGCACCCTAGCTAGGGTGAAAATCTCATTCTGGCCATATACGCTCTGTTTTGTCTTTTATCGAACGGAGTAAATTCAATATGAACCATTTACCAGATGCCGGATATTTAAGATTGACTCAAATAATCGGTAATAAAAAATCAAAACCACCACTACCACCTATTATTCCTGTTGGAAAATCCACCTGGTGGGAAGGCGTGAGATCTGGCCGTTGTCCTAAACCCGTAAAACTTGGCCCTCGTATCACCGCATGGAGGGTGGAAGATATCCGTAAACTAATTGAAACAGGTTGTTTTTAAAGGATTTCAATTATGGATATTTCATCACGTTCAAATAAGCGTATTGTCGAGACAGTGCGTGCGAGTGATTTAAAACCAGAGCCTATTTCTTGGTATTGGAATGGTTGGATTGCTGCAGGGAAAATGCATATTTTAGGAGGTGCTCCAGGGACAGGTAAAACAACTATTTGCATATATTTCGCTGCTGTAATAAGTCCAATTGTTTCAGCGGTATCTGGAGATAGTCATAAAAATAGTGAGGTACGCAGAGGATTACAACCACTTGTTGATTTGGCTGCTACTATGCGTTTTGCACTAATTGGGATTACACATTTAACCAAAGGAACCGCGGGCCGTGATCCTATTGAAAGAATTACTGGCAGTTTGGCTTTTGGTGCGCTTGCTAGAATAGTCCTTGTAGCTGCGAAGTCACAAAGGGTAAAAGAGGGAGGTAATTGTCCCCGTATTTTTCTACGTGCAAAATCCAATATTGGTTTAGATGAAGGAGGGTTTGAATATGACTTACAGCAAAGCACACTTGATGATCATGGTGGATTATCAACTTCCGCTGTGATTTGGGTTAATGCAATTCAGGGTACAGCGAGGGAACTATTAGTAAAAGCTGAATGCATTAAAAAGATTAGTGCTTTAGATGATGCTAAAACTTTTCTCATTGATTTACTGGCTGATGGTCCAGTACTTCAGAAAACAATTGAAAAAGAATGCAAAATGGCAAATATATCCTGGGGTACTGTGAGGAGAGCACGGGATGCTCTTGGTATAATATCAAAGAAAGATGGATTAGGGGCTTGGTATTGGCAACTTAAAAGTGAAGATGCTCAAAATAATTAAAGATGCTCAAATATCTTTTTTGAGCACCTTTAGAGATTTGAACATCTTCCTGCAAATAACAGGAAAAATACAGGCAGAGGGAATATTAAATGGCTAAATTCAAGGCGGGACAGTCAGGTAATCCAACTGGTAGAAAGCCTGGCACAAAAAATAAACAACACAATTGGCAATGTTGTTAATTCCACATGCGGAGAATTTAGTTAATAAAGCAGTTGAGCTTGCACTTTCTGGAGATGTACAGGCTTTAAAATTATGCCTCGATCGATTAATTCCCAGAGCAACTGGTCAATGTTTTCAAGTCGATATGAATGTGCTTGATGTAGAGCAAACACAAAATTTGTCAGCTATAGGTCGTCATATTATCAATTTGATGTTGGCAGGTAATATGGCACCTGAAGACGCTCAAAAATTTCTAGTCACACTTGATAGTCATCGTAAATTGATTGAGCATTACTGATTTAGTAAGAAAAATTGATGAGCTTGAGGAAATATATAAAACAACATAAAGTGTTATTTTTCATTCAAATCGCTTGTGCATTGAATGTTAATGTAGGGGCACTAGTACCGCGACTTTCAGAGTTGATTAATCCCCATATCGAGCAGTAATTTGGGCTCTTTCTGAGCTAATGATTTAATAATCATTCTAATAATTCTCCTCTGTGTATACATGATTGGACAAAATATTTACATTGCCATTCTTTTCTCATAGAATGCCGCACTTATAAGTTAGAAACTCTTATAAACTTAAATCGGCGTGCTCAGAATAAGAACAGTAATACTGTGCTCAATAATAATCTCAGAATAATAATATGTTCGAGGGTCGAAGTTGATGCTATAAACTTAACTAGAGAACACTTCTATGCGTTATTTTTTCGCCTTTATTTTTTCGTTATTCACTGCATCGAGCGGATTTGCGGCCGATGCTTCTAACCATGCTTTATCTATTTTATCCTCACCAGAGCTGATAGTGTTTCTGGGTCTTATTTCAACTTCTACTGTCTATTTCTTTTTCAAATCAGATCGTTTTTCAATTATACATGGGCCAGAAATATTAACTACGCTTGGAATATTGGGATGTTTTTTAGGGATAGCTTTAGCTTTATTAGAATTTAATAGTAATAACATAACCAGCAGCGTTCCTGCATTGCTTGAAGGAATTAAAACAGCATTTTGGTCTTCTGTTGCTGGTATTTCTGGTGCTTTGATTGTAAGAGTTAGACATAAGTTTTCAAAAAACTTCACACAGCAAACAGGCAAGGGCGCCAAACAAGACCCTATGGATTCTTTAATTAAAGAGATAGTTAATTTAAGAAAAACACTATCAGGCGATGAAGACGGTTCTTTGCTCTCACAAGTTAAAATGTTAAGACAAGACTCCAATGATCAGCAAAAGAAATTGCAAGATTCATTTGATAATTTTGCCAAGCATATGATTGAAAATAATCAAAAAGCACTTATAGAAGCATTGAAAGAAGTTATTAAGGATTTTAATCAAAATCTCACAGACCAATTTGGTGAAAATTTCAAACAGCTTAATCAGGCCGTTGAGAAGTTAGTTATTTGGCAGCAACAATATAAAGAAGAGCTTGATGTAATCAAGCGATATCAATCTCAGTTTGCAAATGATATGAAGCAATCGTCAGAAGCATTTGCAACCGTTGTAGAGCATGCCAAAGAATTTACAGATATAGCTCAAAACTTAAAGTTACTGCTTGAATCAATGGATAAGCAAAAAGATGTGCTTTTCATTCAGGAAAAAGCGTTAAGCGAACTTTTAAGTACTATGAAGGATCTCATTCCTGAATTTTCTGAAAATACTTCAAAAATGTTATCTGAAATAGCTAATGGTGTGAAGCATGTTCAACTGGAAACAGTAAAAGTAATTTCAGATTACAGTTCGGAGATAAAAAACGTAAATAATGAGATGAAAAATACTTTAACTGATGTAATTAAAGGCACACACAACTCTCTCGCTGATGGCCTTAAAGATAGTGTGAAAATAATTCAAGAAAGCGTCCAAGAAGTTCAATCACAAACAGCCGAAGTAATTAAAAATCATGGCTCACAATTACAATCTACGCAAGCTGAAATGAAAAACGTACTTATTGACGGCATTAATAAAGCTCAGCAAGAAGTAACTGCTGGTTTGCAAGAGAACGCAAAGATTATTAGAGAGGGGGTACTTGCGTTAGATAAAGAGCTGGAAAAAAGCCTTACTGATTCTTTAACTAGCTTAGGGAAACAGCTTGCGTCTTTATCTGAAAAATTTGTTCAAGATTATTTGCCTTTGACGGAAAGACTGCGTGAAGTGGTGCGATTAGCTAAAAAGAGTGAGGCGACCTAAGCATGGATAGTTCTAACCAATCTTATTGGATCCCTTTAAGCGATTTAATGACAGGATTAATGATGATATTTATGTTAATTGCTGTCACCTTTATGTTACGAGTTGAACAGACTACTACATTAGTTGTTAAAGAGTATGAAGAAACAAAAAGCGATCTTGCTCAGGCCTTACAAAAAGAGTTTGCCATGAACTTGAAGCAATGGAACGCTGAAATACTAGGTGATATGACTATCCGATTTGATGATCCTAATGTGTTATTTGATACGGGTTCTGCTGTTGTAAAACCAGCATTTAAAGAAATTCTAAATGATTTTATTCCTCGCTATATTGAGTTGGTAACATCAAAAAAATATAGCCATTCTATTAAGGAAATCCGTATTGAGGGACATACCTCAAAAAAATGGGCAGCAGATACAGATGAAAAAACAGCTTTTATTAAAAATATGCGCTTATCACAAGAAAGAGCACAATCAATGCTTGAGTACATTCTTAACCTATCAACCCTCAGCCCCCATGAAAAATGGATGCGTGAATATCTTACTTCCAGTGGCTTCTCTTCTTCAAAGCCAATATTTGATGAGCAACATTTAGTAGATGATGAGCGGTCTCAACGAGTCGAGTTTGTGATTGTCACAAATGCTGAATCTAAAATGGATGCAATTTCTAAAGAAATTCTAAGTTTGAAAAATGGTTAAATTAGTTGATTTTTTTAATTTTGCACCTTTAAATAAGCTAAGGCATTCAATGGTTGCTGAGCTTGTGCAAGAATTTAAGTTTGATACAGGCATCTCATTGTTAGAAGACGATTTTATAAAAATGTTAGATGGAGATGGCATTGAGATCGAGAGCCTGGAGGAGATTGATTTTAGAGGAGACAAAACTTTAGGATATAAGGGACAACGAGTTTTAATTTATATTCGTGACGTTCACTCCTTTAGAGAAGAAATAAGGATGCCTAAATTTCATATATCAACTTGTGATACCTTGGTAACAATGTGGAAAAAAAGGCGTTCTGAAAGATACGTTTTATACCGTAAAGAAAATGGAATTTTTCCAGTGAATATATTCAAGGCTGGTAAAGCTGATATTCGACATGAAAAGCTAAATGTGTGTAGAAACTGTTTAACTAACCTCAACTGGAATAATTACACCCAAAAGAGACATGCGCGGGATAGCCTTGTATCGGAGTTTTCTATTGCCAAATTTTTTGAAATATTCCCTAAGTCATTATTATCAGTCAAACCCACTTATGATGCGGATAATGCACCTTTAAATGACTATACTGCTAACTGGAATGAGATCAGTAAGGATGCGAAAAGAAAAGCAGGGTATCGTTGTGAAAATACAATTTGTCGCATTGATCTAACGGGGCGACATAGTCAATATTTGCATGTTCATCATATTGATGGTCAGAGAAACAATAATAAAAAACATAATTTGAAAGTGTTGTGTGTGAAGTGCCATGCTCATGAACCAGATCATGGGCATATGAAAAGCGGCCAAGACTATAAGAAATTTGTTGCTATGTATGAAGATTTAAAAGAACAAAATTATTAAAACATATCGTATCTTTGCTTTCGCTTTTCTAGTATAACACGTGCTTTTTATAGAAGTGTCGGAAGCTTTTATGAATTATATTGAATACTCTAAGAAATTAGCAAAGATTAAACCCGGGCAAGAAGTCTTCGTAGCATTTCTCGATATACTTGGATTTTCGGATGTTGTTCGTAAAAACACCCATGAAAACCTGATTGCGATTTATCAAGCATATCTTCGTCCTATAATTGACATGTCGCTTAGCGAAGCCGCTGAGCAAGTTGTGAAAAACTCCTCTTGGATTGAACAGATTGAAAATGCCGACACCCATGAGCATATGGCTCCAAAATTAGATAATGTGACCATGAGCTGCTTGACGATATCTGATTCTATAATTTTGTCTAGTGCTGGCAATGCACTTACAGATTTTATGACTTTACTCGCCACGGTAAGAAACTTAATGGCAAGGGCATTATACTTCGGCTTCCCATTACGAGGTGCTATTGCGCACGGCATGTTAACTCTAGATGGTGAAATAACCCCAGAAAATCCAAATATTATTCATCATCAAATGCTAGGTCTGCCAATTGTAGAGGCTGTTGGTCTTGAAAAAAAACAAATGTGGTCAGGTTGCGGAATAGATTCAACTGTAGCGGAAAAAATTGGCCCAAAATTGATGAAGCTTGATCCCGTGTTGTTGACATTATACAAAGTCCCTATCAAGGGTGAAGATAAAAAATTAATGCCGGTCGTCAACTGGGTTCAAGGTATTGCAGACAATGATAAACCAGGAATTGATGCTAGAAAGATTAGAGAGGCATTTTTTGCTCACGGAAAGGAGTGGAGCTCAGATGTTGAGACTATAATTTCAAATACGATTGAATTTTTTAATGAAATGAGTAGTCATCCGGTATATAAAAACGAAATGACCCCAGAAGAATATTGGGATTCTGTAGTAGATGTAATAAAATAATATGAAAAAGTCAGTTATTAAGAATCTCTAAATAGCTGATCAATTATTCTTCTGGCCACAGAGGTTAAAACAGGATTGGTATTTTTATAATAGGGCAGAATAATAAGCGCAATTGATAGCGCCCAGCCTTTCCCTCTTTGCCAAGTATGCTCATCAATATTCACAAGATGCTTGCGAAAAATTGCTCTTGAATCCGCATTGAGTAAACTCCACGCGACAATCAAATCACAAGCAGGATCTCCAAGCCCAACATCTGCAAAATCAATGACCGCGCTTAGCTTATTATTTTGAATCAATACATTTCCTGGCAAAAGATCGCCATGCATCCAAACAGGTGATTTATCCCAGGTCGGCGTATTTGACAATTTCTCCCATAAAAGAGCTAATGGTTTAGTATCTATATCATTTTCTAAAGCTTTTAAAGCTTTTTTAGTCTCGTTATCTAGTTCTTTTAATGGAGTGCCTCTGCGTGATAAAGGACCGGCTTCAGGAAGCTTAATGCTATGTAATTCATTTAAGAAATAAGCTAAATCAACAGCAAGCTTGTCGTATTCCTTTTCTTTTTCAAATTCTGGATTATGTCCATCATTCCATTTGGTAATGCTCCAAGGCCAAGGATAAGCCACATTAGGCGTACCTTTGAATACTGGTTCAGATATAGGAGTTTTTAAATGTTGAGCAAGTTGAGGAATCCAAAGATATTCTTTGTTGATGCCATTGGAAACACTTCCTGGTGACCATTCAATTCGAGGAATGCGAACAACATATTTGTCACCTAGGCGGAATAATGCATTATCGGTGCCGCTTGAAAGAATAGGATTGAGCTCTAGATTGGCCCATTGAGGGCATTGCTCTTTTAGAAGGGACTGAACAAGCCTTGCATTTACTTCTTGTTCGTTGTCGTGCATTTTTGTCATGTTTATCTTCTATTACAGAGGGTAGTAATAATTAATTTGGCTATATCTGAGGCTATACCAGATGTGAAAATTTATTTTTAAAATTTCAGTTTAAATTCATAACCCATTGATTTCATTGGCGTCCCGGAGAGGATTTGAACCTCCGACCTGCCCCTTAGGAGGGGGCTGCGCTATCCAGCTGTGCCACCGGGACTAATCGTTGCAAAGTCTAACTCTGTTGCTAATAAATAACAACTCCTTTACATATCTACGTAATTAGGACCACCACCACCTTCCGGGGCTTGCCAGATGATATTTTGGCGGGGGTCTTTAATGTCGCAGGTTTTGCAGTGGATGCAATTTTGTGCATTAATCTGAAGCCTGGGGCCTTTTTCTTCTTCGACAATTTCATAAACTGCAGCAGGGCAATAGCGTGTTTCTGGGGAGTCGTATTGTTGATAATTCACTCTTATAGTAAGAATTGGATTACGAAGTTTTAAATGGCAGGGCTGATTTTCTTCGTGATAGGTATTTGATAAATAGACGGAAGAAAGTTTATCAAAAGTGAGAATGCCATCCGGTTTAGGGTAGTCGATCTTCTTTGCTTTATCTGCTGGGGTTAGACTAGTGTAATCGTCATGATTTTTCAGAGTCCAGGGCGATCTTCCAAAACTAATATAAGTTTCAAACGCTGCATTGATTAAACCAAACCATAAGCCATGACGGAATCCCGGGCGAATATTTCTTACCCGATATAACTCATTAAAAAGCCAAGATTTTTTTATTTTCTCGGGATATTGTTTGAGTTCAACTTCTGCTTCTTCTGGTTGAGTTAGTAATTCGAAGCAAGCTTCAGCAGCAAGCATACCGGACTGCATCGACGTGTGAATGCCTTTGATTTTCGGTACGTTGAGAAAACCTGCGCAATCACCGATTAAAGCACCCCCTGGAAAAGTGAGTTTAGGTATAGATTGCCAACCGCCTTCATTAAGGGCACGTGCGCCGTAACTAATTCGCTCTCCATCAGTGAGTAAGTCTTTTACCAGAGGATGAGTTTTAAAACGTTGTAATTCAGCAAAAGGGTTTAACCAGGGATTTTTGTAATCCAAACCAACTACAAAACCGATCGCAACTCGCCTGTTAGATAAATGATAAATGAATGAACCGCCGTAGGTTTGATTATCCATTGGCCAACCTACGGTATGAATTACTTTTCCAGGCCGATGCTTTTCTTCAAGAACTTGCCATACTTCTTTAATACCAATTCCATATGTCTGCGGTTGAGCTTTATCGCGTAGGTGATAATGTTGCATTAGCGTTTGACTAAGTTGACCCCGGCAGCCTTCGGCGAATAGAGTTTGTTTCGCGTGCAATTGCATACCTGGCTGATAATTGGCTGATTTATTACCGTTTCTATCAATACCAACACTGCCAGTAGAAACACCTATCACTTGATTTTGTTCGTTATAAAGTACTTCGGTAGCGGCAAAGCCGGGGTAAATTTCACAACCTAGTTTCTCAGCTTCAGTGGCAAGAAAGCGGCAAAGTTCTCCTAAGCTGATAATGTAATTACCATGATTACGCATGGGGCTTGGTGTAGGTAGATGATAAGCGCGCTCTTCGGTAAGAAAATAAAAAGAATCTTCGGTGACAGCTGTATCCAAAGGAGCATCCTGCCAATTGTCGGGGAGTAATTCTTTTAAGCTTCTTAATTCAATAACCGCCCCAGAAAGAATATGGGCACCGACTTGAGCTCCTTTTTCCAGAATACAAACGGTTATTTCTTTGTTCTCTTTGGCGGCTAGCTGTTTAAGTTTGATAGCTGCAGATAAGCCAGCGGGTCCTGCACCGACAATGACGATGTCATATTCCATTGATTCGTATTCCACGCTGTCTCCAATCCACTCTAAAGTCAAAATCATCGCTTTTCTAGCGTTTAAGATCAAGATAGTTTTGCATTAGATGATTTTAAGGAGAGGACCAAAGAAATAATCATCTAGAGTAACAATTGCTTTGAGAGTTCCAAAGCCAGCCAAGCCTCTGTGATTCCTAAGGTTTCGCAAAATAGGAGAAATGTCATGTTAAAAGCCAATTTTGACTTTAGAAAATTTAAAATAAGTCTTAAGAAAAAATTTTTCTATTGATGATAGCCAGACCTAGTAGAAAATTTTCGCTAAATACCGTATAAATTGGAGTCTGTCTCGTGCATGATTTTAATTTGAGCAATTAAGGGAAGGAATAAGCATGATAAGAATAATGCGCTTAATCGCGATAGGATGTTTCTTATCCATTAATGTGTTTGCTAACTCTTATTTACCATCGACGATCTCGACACCTGAAAACTTAGGTAATCGTTGGTCTATTATTGCAAGTCTAGGGTATAGTAATTATCAGTACATGTATCGCTCAGAAGGCCAAACAGCAATAGGTCGCTTAGCATTCGCTGCCGAGCTATTAACTGCTAGTCAAGCTAATTTTGGTTTGGAAGTAGGGGTGCAAACAGGGAATCGCATGCATTTTGCCATTCCGCAAAATCCTTTGGCAACCTTAGGTTGTGCGGTTCGGACTACAATGAGGCCAATGTTAGACCTATTGATTACAGCCAATGCGAATCCTGTGAATGAAAGCTTACTTTTCACCCAGCTGAAAGGGGGTATTACTTATCGTAATTGGCAAATTGACAGTTATAGAATAAGCAATAAATCCGAAATAGCTGGCGAAGTTCAAGCAGGTTTAGGTTATCCATTAACAGAAATTACCAACTTAAATTTGCTCTATCAGGGTGTTTTTGGCGGCAATCCGAGACTTCGAGTTAATCCTTTTACTGATACCGGATTTATGTCTAGTTTGCCTATTCAGCATGGAGTGTTACTGGGTTTTTCTATAATTGCTTAACATTTGGAATATATTTTAAACAATTTTACTTTTTTTCCTCTATAAATCGCGTAGAATAACCCCGCACTAAATAACATATTCAATGAGATTTATCTCGGTGGGTAATACCAAAAACCTTGGATAAGACTTCATCTGCGAGAGAACAATATTGGCGTGACGCGGAATGGTTTTTTGCCAGATTAACGTGAAAGGATATTGATAGATGAGAAAAGGTGAGATTTTTGCAACTGGCTTAACTTTGAATTTTTTTGATTCTCCCGATTTTGAAAAAGAAAATGGAGATTCTCGAGAGGATTCCGTCATTATCGCACGCAATGCGCTACGTATTCTAATGATGGGTTGGCACGATAATTGGAAAGATCTTGCTTCTAAACGAGTATTAAAAGCAATTTTTGTTAAACGGGATCACGAATTAACTCGCGGCATGCGCCTTGCTTTTCAGCAAGGATTTGATTCTATTTTTGACCAATTACAAGATAGTGATCTCAATGAGCAACAGTTAAATCAGGCACAATTATTTATTTCTAATTGCCTCTCTCTTTTACCCTTTTCTGATCCTAACCCCTATGAATCCTTTATTATCCCGCAGTTAATCGAAGGTCAATGGCGAAAAGTAGAGTATAAAATAACTCCGATTGAGTTAACGCCTACTAAAGGATTTAGTAAATTACTTATTGATGAGTATGATCGCGTTTTTGCTTATGGATTGACACCACTTATCGATACTGAAGCCGAACCTCATCTTATTTTCATGGGCACCACCTATCCTGCAGGACAGGGATTTAGTACCCAAGTGGATACAGATTTAGCGCTTGGCACACCAGGCAGTTTTTTATACGAGCATGGACGGAAAAAAATTATTGAGTGGGTCACACAACAGTATCGACTTGGCAAAAAAACTCATGTTTGTGGTACTAGTTTAGGAGGTTCTTTATCATTGCTCTCCGATACTGAAATCGGAAATATGTTTTCTCGGGTTGATGCGGTGAATTCCCCAGGTGAGTATGAACCTTGGTTATACAAGTTTCCTTATGATCATTGGGATGAATTTGTGCAAAGGGAAGAGGATCCTCCTACTTATGTGCAAAAACAAGGGAATGATCTAGTTTCTAGGCATGGAAAATGGAAAAAAGAATGGCATATTCTTCAAGTTAATCCCCCAGAATCAATAAGAGGTCCTAACGTATTGACTGATCATGCACTGATGTACACTGGCTTTGCAGAAACAGAAGTCGTTGTCGTTGATACTGAAGAAGATAATGAAGAGCGAAGAAGTCGAGATTTTTGGAGTTATACATTACTACGCGGATTGAGTTATTATTTTGGCTATTTGCCTTATCGGGTTGCTATTTTACCCATGCTTCGATTCGTATTAAATAATAAATTGGCAACAGCGCTTACACTCCTTTTTGTCTTGGCTAGTATTTTTTTACTACCCGCACTTTCCACTGCTGTAGCTACCGTTTTGTTCACTGCAGCATTGATTCCCTTAACCATATTTTATGCTTTGAAGGTCTATGAATCGATAAAAATTGTATTAGGCTGGAATGAGGTCACGCAACCCGCTTGCCATTCTCCCAATTTACCAAGAAATGAAGAGTTAGATCTTTATGCGAATGAGGTCAGTACAAGTTTTACTTACAAGGAAATTAGAGAGTACTACGAGGCAAAGCGCTGTACATTAAAAGGCAAAGAGTTTTTACCTGAAGAAAATGAAAAAAATCAGGAAAAACGTGAAATGCTTAGCTATAGCTCAGACCCATCTCATGATGATGAACGGGTGGATTTCAGAGCTTCTAAAGCAAAAATATTCAGCATGAAACAAACGATTCAATTATTGGGGCGCTTTGGGTTACAGGCCTCTGCAAACCCTTCTCTAAAAACAGCTTTGCAGGAGGAGTATGATGCTTATAAGGTGGGGAAACCAGAAAAGAGCAGTCTGAGTTTTGTTTAATATTAACCCCCACTGGGTAGACTGGTTTTCACGGTGGATGACTAATCTCGATATTATTACTAACGTCACCCTCCGCGAAACTGCGAGTCTAAGAATTGGCTTGAGGCCAACCTACCTCTTCTGAGGATCAAAAGGGAGAAACTCGTGAAGGACTACATTAGACATTTTAGTCAGCAATCTGAAAATTACCTACTGTTTCGTCCCAATTATCCCACCGTTTTATATGATTATCTTTCCAATTTAGTGCAGGAGCATCAAAATGCTTGGGATTGTGGAACTGGTAATGGCCAGGCTGCACTTGCCTTGACTCAGTATTTTACGCTAATAACCGCCACCGATATTAATCAGGCTCAGCTTGATCAAGCTCCGAGGAATGAAAAAATTCGCTATATTTGTTGTACTGCCGAAAATACTCCGATTTTACCTCATTCAATTGATTTAATTACTGTTGCCCAAGCACTGCATTGGTTTAATTTCGATTTATTTTATGAAGAGGTGAGAAGAGTAAGTAAACCAGCAGGAATCATCGCTGTCTGGTGTTATTCCCTTGGTAAATTTGATACCGGTTTGGACGATTTAGTCACTAAACTTTATACTGATATTTTAGGTGATGAATATTGGCCTATGGAGCGTCGATATATTGATGAAGAATATCGGACTATTCCGTTTCCGTTTAGCAAAATAAGTTCACCCTCTTTTACCATTGATAAAAAATTAAATCTTGCTCAATTTCTTGGTTATTTGAATACCTGGTCTGCGGTCAAAGAGTATCAGCTTCGCAATAAGCTCAATCCAATTAATTGGATACTCAAAGAGCTTGAAGCGATTTGGGGCGATCCTAAACAATATCATCCATTACAGTGGCCAATCCATTTATTAGTGGGTTCAGTATAAGGGAACCGTTTTTAGTTGATTGGATCATCGTTTCCTTCATCAATAAGCACATTAAACGTTGCAGCAATTTGACCGCAGGGATTTTTGGCTATCACAGTCACATCAAACTGATCGCCAAATTTTGCATTAATATGAATTTCCCCCGTTTGAGGATTAATAGAAACAATGTTATTTCTGTTGCGGGGTTTTGCAATCACCGAAAAGTTTAAATCATTACCCTGAAAGGCTTCTCTGGTAGGAATAGCTGCAGTGTTATTAGGGGGCATAACCCAATCAAGAAGGGGGTTAATAACTTTAGGACAACTAGTTTGGGTAGCCGCATAGCTAACGCAGCAGAAAATCAGCAACGAAATTAGCACTGCCTTAAGTTTGTAGGTTGTCATTCCATTTTCTCCTACGTGACTACTTAAAAATATAGGAGAAACAACCGCTTTTTTCCATCTGTGACAACAAAGGCTATGAGACTTGTCTGACTAAAGACAGATAGGTTAGTCCTGAGCTCATCTCTTCTTCAGCTTAGGGGGCACGGCCATAAACTCACTTTTTCGATTAATTTATATGGCTTTTTTGCAAATTCCGTATCCATTTCTGACGATTTTCCTTACCCATGTCTGAACTTTTAATCACATAATGCACAATATAAAACCCATCATTAGCTTTCCTTACTATTTGCAATTCATCTTGTTTTAAGTGATTTGGTGTGGGAATAATAAATTCAAAAATAATTTGTTGCGGACTTTCTTCAATGATATTAATAATCGGGCTAATTCCTGATTGTTTTAATTGTAGAACCGTTGCTTCTACATACTGCCTAAGTGTGATTTTGTTTTGTATTCCTGGGATAAATTGACTTGTTACCAATTCCTTCCATTGGTTAATATCATCTCCAGCCGGAACATATTCTACTGTCGTTATTGTCGCAGTTTTCTCTCCCCAAACGGCTTGCCAAGGGCGATTGTCGAATACAATCGTTTGAGTTTCATAGTGTTTTATGTTGGGATTGATGGCTGAAGAATTGAAGGGTTTAGTACTGCAAAAGAGCTTGTTTTGATAAGTATAAAACTCAACACATTGTGGATTATTCTTGTCGGTCACTTCAATAAGTGACTTAGTGTCGATGGTTGCATGGGTCTTGAAAATAAAGAATAGCGATATAATGAGGGAAAACAATCTTAAGAATTTATTCATCTCATTTTCCTTTTCCTTTAATAAGCGTGCCTAGCTTAAAATGGTTATCTATTTCAAGCTAGGCTAAGTTTAAAAACCAGAAAGAACTATTTTTCCTCTTGATTTGCCTGAGATAAGGAGCTCATGCGCTCTGGTTAAATTGGCTGAATTAATTACACCAAAATGATCATTGAGTGTGGTTTGAATGAGCTCTTTATCCACCAGTTCTGCTACCTGGGTTAATATTCGATGTTGAGTACTCATATCAGGAGTTTTATACATTGAGCGGGTAAACATCATTTCCCAGTGAATAGAGATGCTTTTTAATTTAAAGATTCTAAAATCAAGCTGATCGGGATCATCGATTAAAGCAAATTTTGCCTGTGGTTTTAAGCAATTGACTATCTCTTCGACATGCTCCGCGCTGTGAGTTAGGCCAATGACATAATCGACTTCACCGATACCCTGTTTTTCTAATTGTTGCAACAGGGGTTCTTTGTGATCGATGACATAGTCTGCCCCATTATTTTTGATCCATTTCAGTGATTCTTCGCGTCCAGCAGTACCGATAATAGTTAATTCGGTTAGCCTCTTAGCGAGTTGTACTAATATAGAGCCTACTCCCCCCGCGGCCCCAATAATCAATAGACTGCCTTTTTGATTAGCGGTTATATTCAAGCGATCAAATAAAAGTTCCCAGGCAGTAATCGAAGTCAGCGGTAGGGCCGCCGCTTGTTCAAACGACAAGGTTTTCGGTTTCCAGCCGGTTATGCGCTCATCGACCAAAGTAAATTCGCTATAACAGCCTGGCCGAGTGATATCCCCTGCAAACCAAACCTCATCACCGGGTTTAAAAACTGAGACCTGCTCGCCAATTTCTTTAACAATTCCTGATGCGTCCCAACCAAGTATACGACGCTCTCCTTCTTGTACGCGTTTGCGTGTCTTAAAATCGACGGGATTGACCGCTATCGCTTTTATTTCCACTAATAAATCATGTCCTGTGGGTTTAGGTCTAGGGAGTTCGAGGTCGACGAGTGGATTAATTTCATCGTTGGATTTCGACAACCAATTGCCTTCATAGAATATCCTTTGTTTATTTAAATATTGTCCATTTCCTGGAACTAAATAGTTTGGTTATTAACCCAGCATAAAGGATTTCGGGGGGTCTGTGAATTCAATAAACTAAGATTTAAACAGGCTATCAAATGCCATCTTGGTGATAAAGCTCCTTAAAAAAAATAAGCATAGGCCACCATGGACTAATAACCTCAAGCCATTCTTTGATATATACTTAAACAAATAAATGAGGAATGGGCCTTGCTATGCGAATGATCTTAGGTGGTTTATTGTTGGCTTTACTGGGAATTGCTCAGGCAACTACTGCTCATAATATGAGCATTAATGTTAATACAACGCAATCTAACTTTCTGATTAGCTTACCGTCTAACCCTACAACGGGGTATCGATGGATGGTTACAGGTTATGACAAATCTTTATTGCATCTTATGTCAAGCCAATATATTGCTCCGCAATCAAAATTAATGGGTGCAGGCGGGAAGATGCAGTTTATTTTCGAATTATTGCCGGACGCTACCTTTCCTGCAAGCACTGATATTCATTTAAAATATGCCCAACCCTGGGAACCACAGAATAGTACTTTGAAGACAGTCACTGTTAACTTTCAGAGCACTAACAATTAATTTGTTTCATAGGGTTATTAAATATTCGCTATTCCCATTGTGTTTCATCCTTTGATAAGGTACTTTATTTTCTGAGTTTTCTCTAATTAGGGATGATTAATGAAGCGGCTTTCTCCTAAGTCCGGTATCTTTATATTCTTTTCTTTATTTGCAATCCAAGCTTTTCCCCATGCCGTTACTTTCTATGGGTTAGATAGTATTCAGCATTATCATGGCAGATCCAATGGTGCATTTTTTATTCAAATGGGTAATTTTTCCGGTAAATTAAATGCTTATCATTACCAAAAAAGAATGCAGCAAAAAATTAGTCACCCCATTAAACTCGAACGAAAAGGAGGAAACTATGTTGTTATGATAGGGCCTTTGGGTTCTATGGGACAGGTTAGAGAAGTAGTGGCTCAAGCAAAATCTAGATTTGTACAAACAAAAAAAATCCCTCAAGAATCAAGGTTTCGATTTTTACGTGGTAAACAAAAGCAATCAGTACCGCTCACAAGAACAATTATACGACCAGAAAAGGAACCCCTAGAAAAAGAACCGGTAGAGTATTTTGGCTTAATCAATGAGAATTGGTATGTCGGTGTCTTCGGTGGCGTGCAGTGGAATGATATCTCCCATAAAATAACAGTTAATAACAGCTCGCGTGCCGAATCTCCATATAACAAAGATACTTATCTCTCAGGAATCAACAATCAAGCTTTTGCAGGAGCATCTGGAGGATACCGCTGGGAATTTAATAATCGATGGCTTCCTGCTTTGGGAGTAGGTTTGCGCTATCAGCGAGTCTTTGCTCGAAATGTTGGTAAAAGCATTCTTCAATATTCAATGCCCGAATTTGCAAATTACAATTATAGTTGGCAAATTTACTCAGACGTTGCTTTAGCAACAGCGAAATTTAATTTCTTGCAGTATCGAGCATTTGCTCCCTACCTAAGTGGTTCAGTGGGGGCGGGCTTTAATAAATCGCGTAATTATAAAGAAGTCGCTTTGGAAGGAGTGACACCAAGAATTAGCCCTTTTTTCACTGATAATCTGACTACTCAATTTGCATATAATGTGGGAGCAGGGGTGGATTTACAGATCAGCAGCCGTTTTATCGTCTCTTTAGGTTATGAATATCAAGATTTAGGTAGTGTTTCATCTGGAAGTGGAGCCGGTAATAATTGGGTAGGGCAGGCATTAAACTTAGGTAGTTATAGATCGAATGCGGCATTGTTAAGTGTGAATTATTTATTGGGTGACCGTTAAATTGATTCGGCATTCCCTACTGAGATTACAAAGATTTATGGATGGAGAAATTAATGAGTAACGTTCGGATAGTTCTGATATGGGTTTTATCATTTTTCTTTATCCAAGAATGCATAGCAGGTATTGATCCAGTTGCGTGGTCTGTTGAGCCGGCAACAGGGTTTCCTTCAGTAGCGCTAGGAGGGACAAGTTCTATAATCTATACTTTATCTAACAGACTTCCCGTTACTGCAACTATTAACACCTCGTTTGTTAAATCTAATGATTCATTTTATATTCAAGATAATTGCAATAACTTTCCATTATTCCCAAGTACTAGCTGTACGATAACTATTATGTATTTTCCTCAAGTGCCAGGCAAAGCGTTTATCCAACTGAGTTATGGTTATCATAATAATCGCATCTCTCTTCCGGCTGCTGCTGTGACAACGACTAATGTTACGCCTTCTACAAATTGAGGTGTCTATGAGTTTCTAGAGTTGATAAAACAGATCTCTTCAGTCAATTGCGAGAAGCATAGCTGTGCAGCTATTGAGAATTTCTTTATTGAAAGGGAAATGGAGTGTTCATTGAAAAAAAGTATTCAGGTTGTCACTATTATTGCATGGTTAGCAATAATAGTTATACGACAACCTGATTAAAGATTTGAGTGGATTTAGTTTAAGCGACTTCTACTTCTTCCGCTTGAGGACCTTTTTGTCCTTGTCCTGCTTTAAATAGTACGGATGCACCTTCAGAAAGGGTCTTGAAACCGCTACCTTGAATAGCACTGAAGTGAACAAAATAATCTTTGCCGTTACTTTCAATAAAACCAAAGCCTTTGCTCTCGTTAAACCATTTTACTTTACCGCGTATTTTCTCTGCTGCCATAGTTACCTATTCCTAATAATTTGAATCTTTATTTTGTAGTATCAATATTCAATCTTTCTAGTCTTCGTAAACGAACAAAAGAAAAATTCATAAGAACTACTTCTCTATTGTATACCATTTATTGCTGAAATTGTTAAAAATTTAAAATATTTAATTATTTTAATGATTATTTTACATAAGCAGTACATTTATTAGCAAGTCCGACCAAAATAAAACCAATCCTAGTTTTTGAGGTAGAAATTATAGTTATCCATTATTAAGTAATCCAATTGTTGCGTGCTGAAATCATTTGGGTGCGTGCAACTTAATATTAATTTTTATGTTTTTTGGAATGCTTAGTTGGGCTAGTGGATAGGTGGTCTATGCCTTTATTGAACAAACTTGCTGAATAAAGTGGACGAATAACAACGATTGTCCCTGCCCAACTATTGTTTTTGTCCGCTTTCTTAACAAAACTATGATTCAACCATTTCGCATCATCAGTAAACATACGTACACAGCCATGACTGGCACGATAGCCGGGCATATCTTCTGAACCATGTAATGCAAAACCTTTATGAAAGAACATGCAATAAGGCATGCTAGCACCTCCTTTGCCAGCCGGAAATGCATTAGAGACGCAGTTTTCATTTTCCTTGCTAAATACTCTAAAAATACCGGTTAAAGTTCGACAAGAGTTACTACTATCTGAACATTTATCACTACCAGAAGAAATGGGTCCCCATTTGATCAACTGGCCGTTCTCATCATAAGCTGCCCAAGCTAACTTTTCTTGGTCGACAATAATTTGATTATCAGAAGATGGAGCAATTTTTTTAGGAAAGGGAGAGATATCAAGTAGATTAACAGCATTTAAATTTTGCGGTACTGCAATGACTTGGCCCGAATGCAAAGGGTTATAGGTGCGATTTAATCGTTGTACAAGATCTCGTTGAGCTTCGTCAGGAAATAATTTATGCCAACTTTGCTCATCTTTTATTTTAATACAATTGTATTGAGGGTATTTACAGAGACCTGTCCCGTAATAAATTGATTCCGATTCAGTTGATTCCGCTTTTGCAATGACAGGTAATAAGGATATTATTGCTAATATTATTAGTTGCTTCATGTTAAGAATCCCCATCCATTTCGATTCAAAAGCAGGATCTACGCAAGAGGTTGGACTTAGATCCTGTAAGTTACACCATCAATCATTTTTGATGTAAAATAAACTCTAAAGTCTCGCAAAACTTTTCAATTTCCTTCTCAGTATTATAGTAATGAATGGATGCTCTTACCAATGAATTTATATTTCTTTTTTCCAAATCTAATCTTGCATATTCTTGTAAGGATATTGAAACGTTAATCTTATGTTTTTTAAGCTTCTCTTGAATAAAATTGGGTTCTACTTTTTGACAATTGAAGCTGACAATACCACATTTATTTTTCCCAAGATCCTGTAGATTTACTCCTTTAATAGTTTTTAAGTTTTCTCTTAACTGATGGGCTAACCCTTGAATTCTTTGCCAAGTTACATCGACTCCAGTTGCTAAGGCATAATCGATGGCTGTTGCTAAACCAATTTTGGCGGCAATATTTTGTTCCCAGGTTTCAAATCGGCGAGCATCATTACGCAATTTATATTCATTATTGGAGATCCATTGAGCTGAATGAAGATCTATAAATGGCGGTTCGTAGTTTTGGATGATTGCTTTCCGTGCAAATAAAAAGCCTGTGCCTCGCGGACCACGTAAATATTTACGGCCTGTAGCACATAAAAAATCGCAACCAATTTCATGGACATCAATGGGCATTTGTCCTAGGGATTGGGTGGTGTCTACTAGATAGGGAATATTATGTTTTTTAGCAATTATTCCTGCTTCAATTATTGGGTTAATAAGTCCGCCTTGGGTGGGGACATGAGTGAGAGCAATTAATTTAACTTTTTCATTCAATTTTCTATTTAAATCATCTAAATCAAGTTGCCCATATTCATCATTAGAAATGACGATAATTTCAACCCCAAGTTGCTTGGCTTTATGCAAAAAAGCCAAATAGTTACTTGCATATTCGCTTATCGCAGTAACAATCCGATCACCTTTTTTAAATTTGAAACTATAAAACGCCATTTCCCAAGCTCGAGTAGCATTTTCAACAAAGGCGATTTCGTCTGGAAGACAATTTATTAAACCTGCTGCGTTATGATATAGTTTTTCTGACTTTTCGAGATTAAATTGTGCTGCTTCATAGCCACCCATTGCAGCTTCCAAGTCGAGATGTTCTTTAATTGAAGAGATAACGGCTAGAGGAGATAAAGATGCGCCTGCATTGTTAAAATGTAATACTTGCGTGCAGCCAGGAGTATCTTTTCTTAATTTTTCGATGTCTAATGAGTGCATAGAAATTAAATCCTTTGTTCAATTAGTGAGTCGCGCCTCTATAGTATATCAAATAGCTTTGGAGTTAATATGACTATTACTGAATCAATTATCGCTTTTATAGTTGCCGGCGGCTTACTTACTATCGTCCCCGGTTTAGACACCGCTTTGGTTTTAAGAACGTCTGCAGCGGAGGGGATAAAAAAAGCCGGATTGGCTGCGTTAGGAGTTAATGTCGGTTGTCTTGCTTGGGGTGTGGCGGTTGCTTTTGGTTTAGGAGCACTTATTGCGACTTCCCATTTGGCCTATGACATTCTCAAATGGTCTGGGGCAATTTATCTCGCCTGGTTGGGCTTATATCTTCTTATTAAACCGCGGAACAATTTTTCAATTGCGAGCAAGGGTTCAACGTTACAAAAAGAGAAGGATTTAGGTTGGTTTTGGAAGGGTATTTGTGGAAATTTACTAAACCCAAAAGTGGGTATTTTCTATATTTCTTTTTTACCGCAATTTATTCCTCAAGGAGTGCCGGTTGCTGCTTATACTGTCCTGCTGGCTGTGATTCATGCCATCTTGGGTTTGCTGTGGTTTAGCTTATTGCTTCTTGCTAGTCAACCTCTGACACGAGGTCTGAAAAATCCGAAAATCATCCGTAGATTGGACCGATTGACAGGTGGCCTGTTTCTTGGCTTTGGAATAAAAATAGCACTATCAAGTCGTTAACAGAAAATTTATCTTGTGTCGAAGTAAGTTGCGTTCCAATCGGCTATAATGGGGGTTCTTATAAAAGAAGGGGCAATAAAAATGCGTAGTTTTTTTATTTATTTGCTAATCGGATTTCTCAGTTTGGGATTATTAGTGAATGAGGCATCTGCTAAACGTTTTGGCGGCGGAAGAAGCTTTGGTGTACAGCGCTCTCATAGTACCTTATTTTCACCGCGTGCTACTCCACAACCGATGAAATCATTGGGACAACGGGCCAACTCGAACAAATGGCGCGGAGTTTTAGGTGGTTTATTAGCCGGTAGTTTATTAGCAAGTTTATTTATGGGCAATGGATTAGGTAGCGGTTTGTTATCTTGGCTGATAATAGGTTCAATAGCCTTTTTCCTCATTAATTTTTTTCGCAGAAGAATGCAGCCGGGGTTGCAGTCAGCGCAAACAAGTGCGTATGGACAAAGTTCATTTAACGAAAATTCTCAGTTTTATGCAGGATCTGCGAGCAATAACTTTTCAAGTTATCCAATGGATTTTGATTCGGAAGCATTTTTACGAGATGCGAAAGTGAAGTTTATTCGTCTTCAAGCGGCTTACGATCAAAAAAACTTACAAGATTTGAATGATTTTACTGCACCTGAAGTGTTTGCTGAAATTAAAATGCAATTGGATGAGCGCGGTCAAGAGCCTAATAAAACCGAAGTGAGTAACTTAGATGCTCAATTACTCGACGTTTCCAGACAAGCCGATTCAACAATGGCTAGCGTACGGTTTACAGGAGTAATTAAAGAGAATCAGGAACCGGCAATACAATTGGATGAAATTTGGCATTTTCGTCAATTCTTCAATAGTAAATCTTGGGTAGTTGGCGGTATACAACAAGAGGTTTATGAAGCTCAATAAACATCTAAACCTGGTTGACGCATGCATCAACCAGGTATAGGTTAGCTATGCTCAAATACACGAAGTCGATGCCCATCTGGGTCAATAGCGACGAAGTTTAAACCAAAATCCATCTGAGTGGGTTCTTGAATCATTGTTATTCCTTTTTTCTTCCAATCCTCATAGAGGTTCTGGACCGCCTGGGTATCAGCAACTAAAATTCCTAATTCAGAGCTTCCCCCTAAAGTAGCTGCTGCTGTAGGTTGTACATCATGCTTGGACCAAAGACCAAATCTAAGCCCATTTTCCAGGGCAAACAAAGCAAAAGTAGGCATCGATTCAGTGGGTTGATTTCCCAGTAAATTGCTATAAAAATCAGCGCTTGCAATGGGGTTATCAACATATAAAATGGCATAACTTGGATAAAGCATATTTATTCTCCAATTGAGGTAAGGTCACCATAGGTTTTAAAAAAGCAAGCTATGGTTCTTTTTGTTTCTTCTCACCGATAATCTTTGCTAATCGTTAAGAAGCCTCAATCGTAAACGAACATGCTGCCAAATTTTGTCAGTAGTATTTATTGCAGAGGTATGCCTTGCAGTTCACGCCATTCCTTCTGTAAAGTGTGGCGTCTTTTAGGGTAGCGGAGATTCATTAAAGTCAACTTTTTAATTCGATCAATTCGAAAATGGCGAAATTCTTGGCGCACTTCACACCAGGCAGCTAAAATGCGGACTTGGTCAAAAAAAACGACGGCGAATGGCCAGATAACTCGCGCTGTTTCGTTATCCTTGAGATCAATATAGGTAATTTCGATTTTTTGTTCGAAACGAATAGCTTGTCGGATAAGAACTTGCTCTTTATCTCCAGTAGGAATCTCATGCCCAGGGCCTACTAAAAGACCTGCTGTTTCAAGTTTATTACGCAAATCCTCGGGGAGTACCGCAGAAATTTTAGCTAGAGCATTGCGTGAGGAAAGTGCTAATCGTGAGTCAGTTTTTTTGGCGACCCACCTTGATCCGAGAACTAAAGCTTCAATTTCTTCTTCAGAAAACATTAAAGGAGGAAGCATGAAACAGGGTCGTAAACGATAACCTACCCCAGGTTCGCCATCAATTTGAGCGCCTTGTGCTTGAAGAGTAACAATATCGCGATATAGCGTTCGAAGACTTATACCAAGTTCTGAAGCAATTGTCGCTCCGCTGACAGGGTAGCGATTACGACGTAAAATTTGCAGCAAATCCAGCAGGCGTTCTGTGCGAGACAAGGTTGGATTCCGGTTGAACAATTAGGAAGACATACTGCCATCTTTGATAGTGGAAAACAACAATTTCATGTTTGAAATGTAGCAACACCCCAAGCGAATTTCTAGCGCTGGATCTTCTCTTTCTTGAGGGGGCATTGCTCAATCAGGTGAATATTTATCTACTCTTATCTGCAAGAACTTCAAATTTCAAGCAACAAGACGTAGCATTGGTATATCTCAACTAAGAGTGAATGCGATGCAAAAACTTTTTTCTTATGGCACCCTGCAGTTAGAAGCAGTACAAATAGCTACTTTTTCTAGACGGTTAGAGGGTAGAAAAGATTATTTACGAGGCTATGTTTTGGAGGATCTAGAAATAACGGACCCCTATGTACTTCAAGTTAGTGGTAAGAAAATGCATCAAATTTTATTCCCCACATTGCAGGATGCAGACCAAGTTGAAGGAATGGTTTTTGATATCACTGAGGCTGAACTATTAAAAGCAGACGAATATGAAGTGAAGGACTATGTGCGTATTAAAATCCGTTTAGCTTCCGGAGTTGAGGCTTGGGTGTACGCTCATCAGTCAACGGTTAGTCAGAATAAATAATCTGAGAAATTCTAAGAATTTAGGTTGGGCTTGGCCCAACACTTCCTTTTCGCCTAAAGTGACCATTACTTCCTTTTTCTAAACGGTAAATATCGCGGTTCCCAAAATAGGTCTTGAATTAACTTTTCTAAATCAGCCTCTTGATTTTTTTGCGCCAATCCTTCTTTTATCGCAGTTCTTGCGACGCGAATAGCGATATGTTTAGCGACTGTTTGTGCATCATCAAGTGAAGGAAGTAGCGGTAGGTAGCTGTCTTTTTTACTGGGTGCATGCTCGCTTAATACTTCGGCAGCTGCCCAAATCATTTCTTTGGATAGTCGAGAAGCTTGTACTGCTAAAATGCCTAAACCAATTCCTGGAAAGACTAGCGCATTGTTGCATTGTGCGATGTCTATTAGACGATTTTGATATTCTACGGCGGGAAAAGCTGTTCCAGTTGCTATGAGCGCTTTACCTTGACTCCAAGCCATAATATCAGCGGGTTGTGCTTCACATTTTTCATCTGGATTGGAAAGAGGGAAAATAACAGGTCGTATGGAGGTTGAGGTCATAATTTCAATGAGCTCTTGGGAAAAGGCACCAGGCTGGGCTGAACAGCCAATTAAAATAGTGGGTTTTACTTGGCGTACTGTGTCCGTTAAGCTAGGGAACGGCTTGTTGAGAATAGGCCATACGCTTATTTCTTTGGCTTTACGAGCATAGGGTTTTTGGGCTTCGGTCAGCTCACTATCGGAATCGACTAAAAGACCTTGTCGATCTATTAACCAAAAACGATGATAGGCTTCTTCTTGTTTTACACCTCTCCTAACCATTGCATCCACAATTTGATCACTGATTCCCGTTCCTGCAGAACCTGCGCCAAATACAACGATTCGATGATCCTCAAGGTTAATGCCAGTGACGTCACAGGCAGATAATAGAGCAGCTAGAGTCACTGCTCCCGTGCCCTGAATATCATCATTAAAGGTGCATAGCTCATTTTGGAATTGATCTAAAATTCGTCTAGCATTGCTACGACCAAAATCTTCCCAATGTAAAAAAGCATTGGGGAAATGAGATCGTACCGCGTTCACAAAAGTGAGAATAAAGTCATCATAAAGCTCAGAAGCAATGCGAGGATGCTGACAACCTAGATATAAAGGGTCGTTCAATAATTCTTGATTGTTTGTTCCAACATCAAGAAAAACGGGAAGTGTGCGAATAGGATTTATACCGCCGCAGAGGGTATAAACCATCAGCTTTGCTACGGGGATATCCATCCCACCAATGCCTTGATCCCCTATCCCTAAAACGCCTTCACCATCAGTTACCACTATTAAATCAATCTCAGGATTGGTGCGATTACTAATAATTTCTTCAATGCGATTTTTATAAGAATGAGCAATGTACAAGCCACGTGGTTGGCGATATTCGTGACTGAAGCGTTTCACTGCCGTCCCCACAATTGGAGTGTAAATGGTGGGCAGCATTTCTCCTAAATGTCGACTTAACAACTTATAAAACAGTACCTGGTTTTTATCATGTAGATTATTAAGATAAATATGTTGTTGTAGGCGAGTTTGATAACTAGAGTATTGAAGATAACTTCGTTTCACTTGTTCATCCAAGGTTTCAACTCGGTGAGGCAGTTTACCAAGCAACCCAAATTCATGCCGTTCATCTTGGGTAAAGGCAGTACTTTTATTCAGTTGCGGGATAGTAAGTAATGGTTTGCCGGAAATGGAGGTCTCTATATATAATTCACCTGTTTCTTCGTCACGAATAATTTTAAAATCTAGCATAGTCTTTTTTATCAAATATAAAGCATATAACAATAACGAATATACAACATTTATTCAATGTGACAAAAAATCTAAGTTCCCAAAATATCAACATAGCGTTAGGTAGAGACAAATGGTAACATCGTGAACTTTATTAGTAATACCAAGAGGATCTAATGCAAAAGTACCTGTTTATGGCTTGTATGTCATTATTATTGGCTGCTTGTTCAACACAGGAGGATGGACAATATTACCGTACACACCCCCAAGCATTGCAAAATGCCGTTAAGGATTGTCCTGCAAAGCAACCAGCCAATATAAGTTGCAAACAATTAGCAGAGGTCGCTACAGGGGTGAATGAGTTGGCTTATCAACTGCAAGTCAATCCGCAAGCCTTTGGTAAGAAAATAATAGCGCTACAAGAAACCTTAGCAAGTCAACAAGCGAACTTAAAAGCTAATCCTAATCAGCCTGAACTTAAAGTGACTGTTCAAAATAACGAAGAGCAGTTGGCTGAGTATTTAGCAATAGTAAGATGGTTAGAATCTCCATAGGGTCAATAATGAGAATTTTGGTAAGTAATGATGATGGTGTACATGCTCCTGGTATAAGAGCACTTGCTAATGAAATGTCTTGCATTGCAGAAGTTACGGTTGTTGCACCTGATCGAAATCGTAGTGGAGCAAGTAATTCCTTAACTTTGACAAGGCCGTTGAGAATTAAGCAACTGGACAATAGTTACTATAGTGTTGAAGGTACGCCTACCGATTGCGTGCATTTGGCACTGACAGGATTTCTCAATCCAATTGCTGATATGGTTGTTTCAGGCATCAATGATGGGGGTAATTTAGGCGATGATATTCTCTATTCCGGAACGGTGGCTGCGGCTATGGAAGGGAGATATTTAGGTTTACCAGCTATCGCGTTTTCCATGGTCGGTGATAACATCCAACACTATGACGCGGCTGCTTCTATTGCACGCCAATTAGTGCTGAAGATGCGTGCAAATATGCTGCCTTCTCAAACCATTCTTAATGTCAACATACCTGATCTTCCTTTAGAAAAAATCAGAGGCATAGAAGTGACACGCCTTGGTACCCGTCATGCAGCGGAGCCTATTGTTAAAGAGTATGATCCACGTGGTCGACCCATTTACTGGGTGGGTCCTTCGGGTATTGAAGCCGATGCAGGCCCAGGTACCGATTTTTATGCAATTGCTCAAAACTGTGTATCCCTCACACCTCTACAGCTTGATATGACTCACTATAAGGTGTTCGATACTCTATCAGCTTGGGTAGATGAAATTAATTGGGGTGTCTAACACTTGAACACTGTTTTCTTAGCAGAGAATGAAATATGTACAAACTGTGCGTATTAATAATAACCATCCTACTGACGGCTTGTGGCACAAATTCTAATTTTGCCCCTGTTGTTGAATTAAAATGGCAGCCAAACAACCCAAACCAAACTACTCATGTGGTGCGGCGGGGTGAAACGCTTTATGCAATTGCTTTCCGGTATGACCAGGACTATAGGCAACTTGCTGCCAATAACCATTTGCATAGACCTTATGCTTTACGTGTTGGTCAAGTCTTGCGTGTCAGAGGATTAGGTACCCAACATCGATATGTTGCCGTAAAACCTATTTATAAAGTAAAGCAAACTTCGCGAATAAAAAATAATAAATATTACCCTATACTTAGAAGGAACCAAACATCCAATCAAGGGCAAAAATGGATCTGGCCAGTCAATGGTCGGGTAGTATCTCGATTTGCTCCGCAGCAAGGAAAAAAAGGCATAGATATTGCTGGTAAAAAAGGTGAGATGATTTATGCAGCATCTGGCGGAGTAGTGGCTTATGCAGGTAGTGGGCTTACTGGGTATGGAAACTTAATTATCATTAAACATAACGATCAATACCTAACTGCATACGGCAACAATTCGCGAAATATTGTAAAGGAAGGGCAAAAAGTTAAACCTGGGCAAATTATTGCCGAAATGGGTGTTATAGATAGAAAGTATTGGGGTGTCCATTTCGAAATAAGAAAAGCTGGAAGACCAGTGAACCCACTGGATTATTTGAGGTGAGGTAAAAGAAGTAGTTATAAATGATATGCCAATAAAGCGATGTTTTTTCTTATTGAGATATAAACACGATAGGTGAAAAATGATGCAGGCAGACGACGAATCCATGAAAGAAGATGAAGTCCCAGAAGAAGAATGGGATGAATCTCCTCATGATGAAGAAATAGTGCTCTCTGAAGAGCATGAACCTGAAAATGCGGTAGTAGCAGAACCTCCTGATTTTAGTAACCAAGAAGCTTTTCCTAGCTTCCAGCGGGGTAGGCAAGCGTCCAAAATTATGGATGCAACGCAAATATATCTGAGCGAAATCGGCTTCTCTCCGCTACTCTCTGCGGAAGAGGAAGTTCATTACGCGCGACTTGCACTGAAAGGTGACGCAGCTGCGCGTAAAAAAATGATCGAATCCAATTTGCGCTTAGTTGTTAAAATTTCACGCCGATATTTGAATCGTGGATTGCCTCTCCTTGATTTGATTGAGGAGGGAAATCTAGGGTTGATGAAATCGGTAGAAAAATTTGATCCTGATAGAGGATTTCGCTTTTCAACCTATGCAACTTGGTGGATTAGACAAACCATCGAGCGGGCGATTATGAATCAAACCCGCACGATAAGATTGCCCATTCATGTTGTAAAAGAACTTAATGTTTATTTGCGTGCTGCAAGACAACTGACTCAAAAACTTGATCACGAACCTTCCGCAGAAGAGATTGCCGAAATGGTAGACAAGCCACTTGAGGATGTTGAAAAGCTACTGGGTTTGAATGATAAAGTAGCTTCTGTCGATACACCAATTGGTTATGACGAGAGCAAATCGTTGTTAGATACTATTGCTGATGAAAATAGTGTGAATCCAGCAGAGCTTCTAACTGACGAAAATTTACGTAATCATATTGAGTCTTTGTTGGATAAATTGACGGAAAATCAGCAGCAAGTAATCGCTAGACGTTTTGGTTTACGAGGTTTTGAAAAAGCAACTCTTGAAGATGTCGGTAAAGAAATTGACCTCACTCGTGAGCGAGTCAGGCAAATTCAAGTAGAAGCTTTGAAAACCTTGAGAGGACTTCTAGAACGTGTTGGTTTGACGCAGGAAGATTTGTTTTAGAAGTAGATTGGGCCACAAAAGGCCCAATCTACTGGCTTTGAACCTGGAACCTCCGCTTTCGCGGTCTTAAAGCTAGGTTAATCCTAGGGATTCATTTGCGCAAAATCCACTGCTAAACCTTGCCAGCAATCAGAATAATTAACCTGCCTGAATGGATGCGATAGTGCTTCCTCACTCACTAACCAAGGTAATCGTGTTTCAAACATAAATGCCAAAGTATCTTTATATTGCATTGGCGTTAATTCTTGGTTGATAGCTGCTCGATAAGCATCCGTATCGGGACCATGGGCAGTCATGCAATTATGAATGCTCACACCGCCTGGTACAAAGCCTTCTTTTTTTGCATCGTATTCGCCATATACTAATCCCATTAATTCACTCATTATATTGCGATGATAATAGGGCGGTCTAAAACTGTGTTCGGCAACCATCCAACGAGGCGGGAAAATAACAAAATCAAGATTGGCAACACCAGGAGTATTACTTTCTGAGGTTAATACGGTAAAAATAGAAGGATCAGGATGATCAAAACTCACGGTATTAACCGTGTTAAAAAGCGATAAATCATAGCTATAAGGTGCATAATTGCCATGCCATGCAACAACATTCAAAGGCGAGTGATTTGAGGTAGCAGACCAAAAACGCTGCTGATATTTGCAAATCAGGGTAATCTCTCCTTGGAGGTCTTCAAATAAGGCATGCGGATAGAGAAAATGTCGGGGATTAGCGAGTCCATTGGCACCAAGCGGGCCTAATTGTGGCAAGGTGAAGGGCGTGCCGTTATTTTCACAAATATAACCGCAGGCTAAAGGACAGGACAATTCAATTTTAAATTTTATCCCTCGAGGGATAACAGCGATTTTTCCTGGAATCATTGCCAGTTGGCCAAACTCCGTATAAATAATGAATTCACCAAGATAAGGTACAATGAGCATTTCACCATCACTATTACTAAAATAGCGATTTTTCATCGATTGATTGCATTGATAAATAAAAGCATTCGCTATGTTATTTCCGGCTATATAAAATAAACCATCCACGAAATCTTGATGGAGTGTAGGAGGTTGTAAAGGCGACCAACGTAAGGGATTCGGTGCTTGATCTTTAGCAAACGTTAGTGATTTAGCCTTCAAATAAGGCGCATAATCACCATGCACAACAGAGGGTAGGGTTCGATAAAGCCAGCTGTGCAAGTTTAGATGTCTCGGTCTGGTAAAAGCACTACCACTTAATTGTTCTGCATACAAACCAAGTGGGCATTGCTGCGGAGAGTTTTGCTCTTTGGGTAAGGCTCCGGGTATCGCCTCAGTTTGATGGTGATTTCCAAATCCAGCTAAATACACCTCTTTTCTCCTTGTTATCGCTGCTCGATTAGAATAACTTGAAAAAGTTAATAAAGTCGAGGTAGATATAGAGTATTACCGTTCTTTTTAAATGAACGACGAGGTATAATTTATTCATTTTTATATTAATTGAGGTGGTTATTAATGGCCGGTCATAGTAAATGGGCAAATATTCGTTTCCGCAAAGGTGCCCAGGATGCAAAACGAGGAAAAATTTTCACTAAACTAATTCGAGAAATCTCGGTGGCTGCGGGGGCTGGTGGTCCTGAGGAATCATCTAATTCCAGATTACGCGATGCGGTTTCTAAGGCACTTAAAGCTAATATGAAGCGCGACACAATTGATAACGCAATTAAGCGCGGTGCAGGTGGCTTAGATGGTGAAAATATGATGGAAATGCGCTACGAAGGATATGGACCTGGCGGAGTCGCTATTTTGGTTGATTGTTTATCAGATAATAAAAATCGCACGGTTTCCGAAGTGAGACATGCATTTACTAAGCATGGTGGTAATTTAGGTACAGATGGATCAGTTGCTTATTTGTTCAACAAACAAGGTGAAATTCTTTTGGCTCCAGGCCAATCTGAAGAAAAAGCGATGGAAGTAGCTATCGAATCAGGCGCTGATGATGTCCTCGTTGAAGAAGGGCAAATCGAAATCATTACGTCCGCCGAAAATTACCATAGCGTATTGTCAGCTATTCAGGAAGCTGAGTACGAAGTTGAGCAATCTCACTTAACCATGCGCGCTCAAACCATGATTCCGTTAGATAAAGACTCAGCGGAGACTCTAATAAAATTAATCGATATGCTTGAAGATCTGGATGATGTACAGGAAGTGCATAGCAATGCAGAGTTTCCTGAATCAGTCTTTGAGTAGATTCAATGAGTATTATTTTAGGAATAGATCCGGGTTCGCGCATCACCGGTTATGGCATTATTAAGGAAGAAAATCGAAAACTCTCTTATATCGATAGTGGATGCATTCGCACTGCGGAAGGTCCGTTAAGTCAACGTTTATTGGAAATTTTTGACGGTGTTTGTCAACTAATGGATGACTATTCTCCTGATGATGTGGCAATAGAACAAGTATTCATGCACCAAAATCCTAGTTCTGCTTTAAAATTAGGCCATGCGCGAGGGGTTGCGATGGTCGCTGCTGCCTCGCATCGAGTGCAGGTGAGTGAATATTCAGCTCGTGAAATAAAACAATCTGTTGTAGGTTATGGTGCTGCGCAAAAAGCGCAGGTTAAGCATATGGTTGTTAATTTACTGATGTTAAATAGTCCGCCACAAAATGATGCCGCCGATGCGCTGGCGATTGCGATATGTCATAGTCATACCCGACATGGTTTAGCGGCTTTACAGCAGTGCCGACAAGGTTCAAGGAGACGTGTGAGATGATTGGATGGTTGAGTGGGCAAATTGTTGATAAACATCAACTAGGTAAACTGGTGGTTGACGTGAATGGAGTTGGCTATGATGTGGAAACTTCCTTACAAACTTTTTTTCAACTTGAATCTCATCAAGGGTCAATCGGATTACATATTCACACTGTAGTTCGTGAAGATGCCCTGTTGCTCTATGGTTTTTTAGACAAATTAGAGCGCGCCTTGTTTCGAGCTCTAATTAAAGTGAATGGTGTTGGGCCTAAAATGGCTATTACTATTCTTTCTAGCATCACTCCTAATGAATTCATTCAATGCATTAATCAACAAAATACCTTGTACTTGACAAAATTGCCGGGGATCGGCAAAAAAACGGCCGAGCGCTTGGTTATTGAAATGAAGGATAGTATAAATCAGTTTACCTCAGCTGATTTTAATCAGATTTCATTAAAACCAATGACTAATATTCGGGAACAAGATGAGGCGATTAGTGCATTGGAGGCTTTGGGTTATAAGCAACAAGAAGCAGCTAAGGTCATTAATAAAATTGATGATGGAAATAAAACTTGCGAGCAATTAATTCGCCAGGCTTTGCAGATCTTGTCCGGTAGGTAATTAATTTTTAGTCCCTGCGCTCGACGAATCTTTAATGGTTAGTAGAGGAAGCACAGTTATTAAAACTATTAGGGTCTGAAAAAAGGTTACAAGTGCAAATAATTATACTTTATCTGCTGTTTGAGGGATAGGGAAATACACTCGTACAATTAACCCGGTTCCTGTAGTGGGTGAACCCAGTTCGACTTTACCGCCGTGTAAAATAGCGATCTGCTGCACAATGGCTAAGCCTAATCCACTGCCAGTGCTTTTATTACCTAAGACGCGGAAGAAGCGTTCAAAAACTCTCGATTGAAGTTCACTAGGAATGCCTGGTCCATTGTCACGAACTTCAAGAACCAGTTCTTGTTCCTTGGAGTAAACACGAACCGAAACCTTTCCATTTTCCTTACTATAACGGATGGCGTTGTCGCCTAAATTGCGAATTAAGATACTGAGAGCGGTGGGATTGCCGGCAAATCCAGGTGGGTGTTCGTCATGCTCAAATTCAAGTTCGATTTGTTTTTCTACAGCACTTGGTGCCAACATTGCTAATACTTCGCGGGCAATTTTAACCAAATTTACTTCGTCAATGTCATTAATATTGGCTGCTTCAGGCACTAATTTACTCATGGTTAGTAATTGCTGAACAATATGCGTGCTGCGATTTACACTGGCGATCAATTTCTGTAAGGCTAAGTTTTTCTCTTCGACATCGTTGGTATTTAGTGCAACCTGGGCTTGAGCTTTTAGCGCAGCAAGAGGGGTGCGAAGTTCATGTGCTGCGTCGGCGGCAAAGCGTTTTTCACGTTCAAAACCTTCTTGAAGTCGATAAAAAAGCTTATTTAGTTCATCAATTACTGGTTTAATTTCCTCTGGAACTTCTTGTAAATCCACAGGTTCTAAATGGGTGGGGGCTCGGTTTGCCACTTCTTGAGCAACTCGATCAAGACTATCTAACCCCCGACCGATAATAATCCAGATAAGTAAACCAGATAAAGGAAAGGTCAGGAGCATAATATAAAGATCGTCTTGAGCAATTCGATGTCCTAATTCGTTTCGGGTATCATAACGCTCAGCTAAGACTGTGCGTACTCCTGCTTTTTCATTATAAGCAGTAAAAACACGCCATTTTTGTTTACCAAGCATTTTATCGCTAAAACCATCCACTTCGGCGGTTAGAGGTATTTTGGGTGCAGTAGGGGAATGAAGTAACAGCTTTCCACCATTAGTCCAAACTTGGAAATTAAACTTTTCTAGGTAGTTTTTGGGGGGTAAGTCATTTAAAAATCGTCGTTGATAATAGTTATCAATTTTTTGCGGAATGAGCTCTAAAGCATCCTGAATTTTGTTCAGCGGTCGTTGATGAAGATCATCACCTAAAAGGGCTTGATACGATAAAGCAGAAATCGCCATTAACGTATCAAGATGTTCTTGAATATCTTTTTGATCAAGATAGTAATTACCTATCGCTGTAAGCGTAGTAGTGATGGTAATTGCTAACAACAAATTAATTAGCAAAAATTTGCGAATAGAAGATTTCACTGTACTGAATTACTCTCATTTTTTTCTGCCATATAACCCACACCACGAATGGTGCGGATAAAATTGGCATTGAGTTTTTTGCGCAAGTTGTGAATATGAACTTCCAAGGCATTGGAGTCTACGTCTTCATCCCAACCATAAATACTCTGCATCAACTGTTCACGTGATAATACTTGGCCACTGTTTTCCAGTAATTTTTGTAACAAAGCAAACTCGCGACGAGGCACATTTACGATAACATCATCAACATAAACAGAGTGTGCAGCAGGATCTAGAGTAACATTTCGATATTGTAAGACTGAATCAGCTCGTCCTTGCGAACGTCGAACAAGAGCGCGAACTCGTGCACTTAATTCATTTAAATCAAAAGGTTTTGTCATGTAATCATCAGCACCACAATCAAGACCTTTAATCCGATCTTCTACGGTTTCTCGCGCTGTGAGAATAATGACTGGTGTTGCATTACCGTCGTGACGAATCGCCTGGAGAAAACCTAAACCAGAAAGTTTGGGTAATCCTAAGTCTAGGATAATAAGTTCAAAAGATTCAGATTTAACGGCTGCTCTCGCTGCTTCACCATCTCTTAGCCAGTCGACAATATAGCCGAATTGAGTGAGACCTGCTTTAACAGCATCACCGAGTAATTCATCATCTTCAACCAGTAGCAATCGCATCGCTGCTCCCTAATAGTTCAAACAATTCATGGTGAATCGCTTGAGGGTTGACGTTCAATATCTTTTTCGATTAAGTGCCGGGTGAGGTATATTGCTTGAATGAAAACAAATACCAATGTAAACCCAGCGCCACCAAATAATTTAAAGTTAACCCATATGTCAGTACTATAATAGTAGGCTACATACAGATTAACAGACCCCATTAAAACAAAAAACAGAGCCCAAGCAAAATTTAAGCGCTGCCATATTTTTGGAGGTAAGCTGATGTTTCCTTCCATCATTTTTTGAATCAAAGGCTTTTTACTGATTAAACTTGAGCCAAGGAACACTAAAGAAGTTAACCAATAAATTCCTGTTGGTTTCCATTTGATAAACCAAGGATTGTGGAAAAATAAAGTGGCTCCGCCTAACACAAAAATGAGACCAAAGCTAATGAGATGCATCTTCTCATATCGCTGATGCTTAAAGCGATAAAAAATAACTTGAATGAGTGATGCAGCCATTGCAATAGCCGTTGCGTTATAAATTCCGAACCATTTATAACTTAGGAAAAAAATAAAAATTGGAAAAAAATCAAAGAATAATTTCATGGCCTTTATTAATTTTTAACATTTATTTAAGTATATCACAGGATTTCAAACACACTTACAAGCCCTAATTTAATTCCTTAGGTCTGATAACGCCCCTTATTATCTGAAGTTTCGTAAAGTTCTTTTTCAGTTCCTTCCTGTGGGTGAAGTTTACCATGTACATTCATTGCTGTTTGTAAAATCGAAAGCGCTGTGTCCCGGTTGTCACCCAGTGACAACAGTAAGCCAAGCACGTTTTCTACTACTTCTTTCTCGTTCGGTTTCAAGTGACTTTCTTCGCTCTTCATTCCTGCTTGATGAATTCTCTCAGCCTCTTCAATAAGTTGGTGTAGTTCCTGCGGCTGCTCTATTTTTTTGAATTTTGGGTCTACGCTGCCAGGGTTGTTAATTTTTCGTTTAGCTGAACTATTGAAGAAAAGATGATTATTATGCGAGACCGAATTTGCTTCCGATTCTGGATCTTCAGGTGATGTATTACGCTGCAGTTGCTTAGATAAGATGACGTCCGTTGATTCATCATGCGAGCTTTGAGAAGACATCGCTGCAAGTTGCTGTTTGGAGTAGGATCTCGAAAAACGGCAGGGTATCCAATTTACTAGCAATTTTGCATCCTCAGTAGGAATCTCAAAAGGTAGTTCATCGCTGCGATCCTCAGGTTTTTTAGAGTCAACAATAAACAGTTCTCTTGTGGCCTTGAAACAAGGAAGCATCTCACCTGGATAAATAATACGGTTGAAATTATGTTTTGCACCTAGCCACATAACCGCAGGACTTTCCTCTGTTAAATAGCCTTGTGAACGAAAATACCACTCCTCATAGGTTCCACTATTTTCGTGGCGTTTTGCAAAGTTATTTGCTGTCGCATGAACACTGTCTCTAAGAGAAGGTATGGTGGAGTAACAGTCCATAATCGCTTGTTGATTTTCAACAAAATCAGGGTCGCTGTTTACCCAATCTTTCCATCGAACAATTTTAAAATTCATTTGCTTCTCGATAGCGAGTTGATTGATCAATGCAATTTTTTGATCGATAGGAGTTTCAGCCTGGTGGATTACTGATTTTAATTTGAAAATTTGCTCGGAGGTTAATCCCAAAGTCTCCCTAATGTAAGTGAGCTTATTCGCATGATGAGGTTCTACATTCAAAAGAAGTTGAAATTGAGTATCGAATTCTTTTGCATTAAGTTTAAAAGGACGTAAAAATTGCTCTAGATTTCTTTCAAGATAATCGTTTCCCAAGCGAAGCGCTTGTTCTTTTAATTTTGCTTGTTCTTCTAATTGTGCTGCACGAGCAAGTTTTCTATAAATTGTCTCATTATTAGCATCTTGAGGTAATGCGCTAGCTTCTGTGTCTAATGTTGTATTTTCTGACTGAGAAGCGGACGAGGATTTTAGGTTTTCTTCGTCTTCGTATAATTGTTTAAGCCTAGCTTCTTCTTTCTCGAGCTCAATTGTTTTTAAATTGTGCCAATAGACTTCGTCCGCAACAAGGAAAACAGTAAAATCTTCGTTCTCGGCTTCTGCTTTTGACAATGCCTTTGAGGGTGCTTTTGTTGTACTTCTAGTTGCAGATAAAATTGTTGCACCTAGATAGTCTCCGTCACAATAATCATTACCTATGATGCTTAGGAGAACTAAACTTTTTATCCCATTTTTTTTTACTAGATTTTTGGCTTCTGATCCGTTAAATTTAGCGGTAAGAACCTCGCCATTTACAGGACCTTTGACACGTGTTCCTTTCATTCATTTTCTCATTTAATATACTTAAGTAAACCTGTTTTTAAGTTCCGAAAAAAATAATTTTTAACTAAAACTAACATTAACAATTTCTTGAAATTTGTATGAATTTGTATTGTCATTTTAGCATAACATGGTTTTTGTTGCGAAAAAAATATACAGACTATTTCAAAATGAGTATTTTACAACTAGAAAAGTTAAGGAAATATTAACAGATGATCAAATAATAGACTAATCTAATAATTAAATAGTTTAATTAATTCTATTTTAGGTGGAATACCAACTAATAATGGTATTATTGACCTAGAAATTTATAACGAATCCTCACAGCAAAGGTGAATGATGAATTTTGAGGAAGAGGAAAAACTTCAGAAAATTATTGCGGAAAAAGACAAAGAAATAGCTCGTTTAAAAGCTTCTCTGGAGCAAGAAAAATTAAAAATAAAGAATGAACTTCAAGCAACACAGGATTACTATGAAAGTATTCTTGCAGTCATGCCTGGGCACGTTTATTGGTTAGATAAAAATAATGTTTTCCTCGGTTGCAATGACTTACAAGCGGCGAATGCGAAATTGCAATCTCGAAAAGAAATTGTTGGAAAAACAAATTTTGATTTACCTTGGAAGGATCAAGCGGAAGAATTAAATAGGCTTAATAACCTAGTAATGGAATCGGGTATGCCTCATACCGCAGAAGAATATGCGGTAATGGTTAATGGATTAGCAATTTACTTTTCACAGAAAACACCGCTTCGCGACAAAAACAACAAAATTATTGGCGTTCTAGGGGTTTCAATTGACATCACTGAACGTAAAAAAATGGAAGTAGCGTTGCGTCGTGCTAAAGAAGCGGCTGAGGTTGCAAATCATGCCAAAACTGAATTTATTGCTAACATGAGTCATGATATTCATACTCCTTTAAGCGGGATTTTAGGTTTATCAAAACTGCTAGAAGATAAGCTTCAGAGTCCTGAAGAAAAGCAATATACACAGTGGATTAGTGAAAGTGGAAGGCAACTTTTAGAATTATTAAATCGAGTTTTACAAGTTGTATCGGATGATAACCTTAAGGAAACAGAGGTCAATGAAGAAATAGTTGATTTACGTCAACTTACTCAAGGTATTATTCATCTGATGTTACCTGCAGTAAAAATAAAAAATCTTGATTTAGTATTCGATATTGATGATGCGGTACCTGAAAAATTAATCACAGATGGGCAGAAACTTCAGCGAATTTTATTAAATCTCCTGAGTAATGCTATTAAATTTACGGAAAAAGGGACTATTACTCTCAAATTAAAAGTAGTAGTGGATGATACAGAATATGTGCAATTGCAATTTAGTGTACAAGATACGGGAATTGGTATTCCAGATGAGTTGCAAACACAAATTTTTGATCGTTTTTTCCGTATAGAGACTAGTTGTACAAATGAACAAAATGAACTGGCAGATCATGGCGTTGGCTTACATGTTGCTCAAAATTACGTCGTATTATTAGGCGGAGAAATCAATTTAGAAAGCAAGCTAGGAAAAGGCTCAATTTTTTATTTTACTCTACCCATGAAGGTAATTAATTACAGTAATGGTACTGACTTGCAAAATGCAGAAATTGTTAAAGAATCACCTCTATTTTTTACCGAAATGGCGACATCGGAATCTTCGCCTTTTGTCCTCTTAATCGAAACCAATGAGGTTGCATTGCGCTTTCTTGAAGGCCTCTGTGTGCAAACGGGTTGTCGATTTTTATCCGCTTCAGATAGGGAGCAGGTCTTGCAATTAGTCAAAGAAAAAGATTTTGACTTAATTATTACTGATGTTGAGTCACCGCGCATTTCAGCCGATGAGTTAACTCACTCTATCCGAAAGTGGGAAAAATCTTCTGATAAAAATGCAGTACCGATTGTTGGTTTAACCTCCCATGCTTTAGATGCATCTGAAGGATCTTTGCCCTCTGGGATGAATAAGATCATTTCTAAGCCCGTTGATCTTGTAATCATGCAAAAGCTTCTGAGGGAATTTGGCTTGCTAAAAGGGAACTAGGGTAATAATCAACTAGGCTGTTCATGGAGTGTTGGGAAGGCCTGGGGGATCTTCACTTTTTTTGAACAAAAATAGGTGTTGCTCCAATCAATAGCTCGATCCGTTCGGGGCTGAGTCCTTCGAGAGCCTCAGGATGCTCGGGTGCGCGTAGCGCTGTCTCGAAGACTTGGTGCACAGGACAGGCCTTTGAGACGTCGCTGGCGCTCCTCCTCAGGCTGAACGGTTCAGTAAAACTGGATTTGGCTCGAAATATTATTTAAAAAAAGTGAAGATACCCCAGCTATGGACCCTGCGATTGCGCATTAAGATACCCCTTGTGGTATCAACAGCAACAATTTTATCCAATCACCAATCTTTGTCCTGGTTTTAATCGGTTCTTATCAATACTAGGATTAAGTTGGGTGAGTTTTTGCGTGCTAGTATCATATTGTTTCGCAATACTATTTAAACTATCTCCAGCCTTAACCGTGTAGGCTCCATATTGCACCACACGCTTCCATATGATGAGTTGTGAACCGCTTTTTAAAGCAGCAGGTTGATTAATGTGATTCCAGCTTTGAATATTAGCAGTTGTGACATTGTATTTTTGTTCTAAGGTCTGATAACTATCCCCGGGTTGAACAATGTGGATGACTTTGTAGGTTTGTGAGGTGACTGGTTTATCGGCCTCAATGGTAGGGGCTGGTTTGCGTACTGCGGCCACGGCAGTGTTTTTGCTGCTCGGTATCAATACATATTGACCTATCTTTAATTTATCAGTCTTTAGTTGATTCAATTCTTGAATAAGTTTAACGGTTGTGAAATACCTTTGAGCAATTGAGCCTAAAGTATCTCCAATATGTACCTGATGCCGTGTCCAACTGACGCGTTTTTCTGTGGGGACGGTTGCCAGGTTACGATTAAAATGCGCCACTTTATCGGTTGGAATAAGCAATTTAAAGGGTTCATAGGGAGCTGTTGCCCACCGATTAAATCCTGGATTAAGTTTAATGAGATCTTTGTAGGACATGCCGGCAAGCTTTGCGGCATGATTAAGATCAATCTGACTGCCAATATTAACCTCTTCAAAATAGGGTGCATGAGGGATGTCTGGAAGAGTGATTCGATATCGTTGTGGGTACTTAATAATTTCAGCAAGCGCAAGTAGTCTAGGAACATAAGCCCTTGTTTCGTTGGGTACAGGCAAAGACCAGAAATGTATAGTACGAGCCGTTTGGCCGCTGCTTTTTATTGCGCGAGCGACAGTTCCCTCTCCTGAGTCGTAGGCCGCAATGGCTAAGATCCAATTACCGTTAAAGTATTTCCATAAATGGGTTAAGTAATTGAGTGCGGCATTAGTCGAGGGACGAATACTGCGCCGCGCATCAAACCACCAATCCTGTTTTAAGCCCCAATCATTTCCTGTTCTGGGCATAAGTTGCCATAATCCTGCAGCACCTACACCTGAATAGGCAAAAGGATTATAAGCGCTTTCAATCATCGGTAAGAGTGCTAGTTCACCCGGTAATCCTCGTTTTCTTACTTCTGTCACGATGTGATAAATATATGGTTCGGCTTGTGCTAGTTTTTGTAAATAATTCGGATGAGAGACAAGCCAGCGTAATTGGGTTTGGACATCTGGTTGGCTCACTTCATGATTTAAGCTAAATTGACTGCGTAAGACATCCCAAACGTTGGGGGCCATGCGCGAGTGAAGCGTAGGGGGGAGAAGATAGAAAATGCAAAAGAAAAATAATAGAGGACGTAAAGGGTTAAACTTCAATGGGGAGCCTTTTTTTATTATTATGGATGAACAGTTTACTATACCCATTCTACTTGAAGATACTGTTTTTTTGCTGTCGCTTTTTGCTTACTCCAAAACCAAATCGAATACGAATATCTCGGTTAATATTCGTTTAAAATCTGTCCTTTTCAGCTCGGAGTTGTTTGAATACTGATAAAGAATGGTCATTTTGACTTCCTTTATGCATGGCATAGTTTTTTACAGCGGCTTCTTCCGTTCTTAAAAAAGGATTAATCTGCTTTTCAATGGCGATAGTCGATGGCAGAGAGCAGGGATTTTCTTGGTTCAATAATTTTTGCATGAGCGTTTGAGCCGCTAAATTATCAGGTTCAACTGTGGCGGCGAAACGAAGATTTTGTAAAGTATACTCGTGTGCACAATAGACTTTGGTTTCATCAGCTAAGTTTTTAATTTTTTGCAAAGAACGGTGTAAATCTTCTAGGGTTCCGTCAAACACTCTTCCGCAGCCTGCTGAAAACAGAGTATCGCCACAGAATAGCCAACTGTGGTTGGGCTCATGAAGACAAAGGTGGGTTGAAGTATGTCCGGGTGTGGCTAAAATGGTGAAATGGTAGGAGTTAAGTTCTAATATATTTTTATCCTGCAGCGTATGAGTTATGTGGGGGATGCGAGAATCCTTAGGTCCATAAACTGCGATACCTGGATTGGCTTCTAGCAACTCTGCAGTCCCACCGATGTGATCAAAATGGTGATGGGTAAGCAGTATCGCCTGTAGTTCTAAGTTTTCTTCGGCTAAAAAAGCAAGGACAGGCTTTGCCTCACCAGGATCAACACAAACAGCCTGGCCTTTATTGGTATCAATAATTAGCCAGATATAGTTATCGGTAAATGCTGGAACAGGGATGACTTTCATCTAAAATCCTTTTTCTATCCTTTTTAAAAGTTTAGGCTAAACTGCGTCAACTATGAAAGAAGAAACACCAGGATTGAATAAAGTTCGCAAATAAGAGAGTGCCTGTTTCATTTCTTCAGCAAGCAGATGGGGTGGGTTAATAACCCATAAACCACATCCATGCATTCCAGACTGAAGAGAGTGCGTTAGGTTAAATTCGATGCGTAAAGCATTGTTAGCCGCGATGCCATCCATCCCACGCAATAGTTGCTCATGAAGTCGCTTATCTATTATCGGATACCAAAGGCAAAAAATACCCGTACCAAAACGCTGATAAGCTGATCTGATCGCTTTGGGGATTTCTTTATATTCCGTTTTTACCTCATAAGAAGGGTCAATAAAAATTAATCCGCGGCGCTCGGGAGGAGGGAGTAAGGCATTAAGACTCGCTATTCCATCGTTAGGGCTATAGAAAACACGCTTGCCAGAATGGGGTAATTTTTGTAAATGCTCAAACTCTTGCGGGTGCAATTCACAGCAATATAATCGGTCTTGATCTCGTAAAAGATCAATAGCTAAACAAGGTGAGCCTGGGTAAAAACGTAATTCATTTACTTTATTGAGTTTTTTAATCGAGTGCATATAAAGGTCAAAAACCGCCGGTAACTTCCCCTTTTGTTCCCAAAGAAGTTTAATACCTTGTAGATTTTCGCCGGTCTTGGAGGCTTGCTGATTTTTTAAATCATAGCTGCCTCGGCCCGAATGTGTTTCTAAATAAAACAGGGGCTTATCTTTGCCTGTCATGTAAGTCAATAATCGAGAAAGTGTGAGATGTTTAATGACATCGGCAAAACCACCGGCATGGTATCCGTGTTGATAGCTAAGCATAGAATAAAAACTCAATCAATTTGGGGGGCCAGTATATACTCAAGAACGTTCTCGAGTATAGCTGGCTGTGCGGTTTAATCGGAATCTTTTAGATGGGCCATTCCCTGTCGCCAAACAAAGGCCCGAATAATTCAGAACAATGATGAATCCGACTCCAAAATAGATTGCCAAAATCAAAATGCCACCACTCATAAGGGTAGGAAGTAAATCCAACATTTTCCAAGGTATCTTGCAGTAATTTTCTTCTCTCTTTAATGAGTTTATCTTTTGGAGTGAGATGTTTTAGTTGATCAAAATAATCACGATGAGCTCTTTCAGAACAGTCATCAAAAGTGGTGCCCAGATCTAATTCTTCACCGCTAGAGGCGTCACATAAGGTCAAATCAATTGCACCGCCGCTAAGGTGGGGAGGGCAATATTGATCCCCTACTTTCGCTGGGGGAGACGCGAATTTTTTGGTCTTTTCATAATTTTCTTGCTGGCTGAGATGAGGAAATTTTTTTTGAATTTCTTGGCTCATCCACTCAAAAATAATCGCTTGTATGGCTCTTGGACGATAAACGTCCCAGATTAGGAAGCCATACTTTGGAGGTAGAAAGTCAATAGCTTTAAGCAAGCGCTGAAGCACCGCAGCTCTCCCATAAATAAAGGGTGATGGACTAAAGCCAAGTTCAAAATACATAGGCCGAATAGAGATTCGTGGGTGGATATTATTTGTAAATTCAACAACTTCGAATTCGTTTTCAGAAAAATTCTGTGGGAGTGTATCAGACATCGTTGTTCGCCTTTCGTTTCAATAAAGACATGACGAGATTGAATAGGGGAAATAGTATCATTTAAGTGGTGTAATTGCATGAATGAGGTTATTTTGGCGATGGGGAAAACTATCTCCTCAATGTCAGCCCAGAAGTTTTAATTACTGAGCTAAGGGTTTGATTTCTTCATCGTATTGTAAAGCACGCTTTACCACTTTGCGGCCATAAAAGTATCGTCCGATGACATTGGTGACAAGCTGATTAACCATATGAGGAAAAAAGGGCATGGGGCGAAGCACATCAATAATGAGTACTGCGCGGAAATCATCACTTTCATTTCTAACTTCATGCGGCCAAGAATCGTCAAACATAACCGCTTCGCCTTCGCGCCAAGTATAGGGTTGATTATTAACGATAATTTGCGGAGGATTGTTCTGCGGAATATGGATGCCTAAATGATAGCGCAAATAACCAATATAAGGACCCTTATGCAGTGGAATTGATTTTCCTGGTTCGAGAATGGAAAAAAAAGCTTGAATTAAATGCGGAATTTTTTTAACCAAACCGCAAATAGTGGGACATAATTTTTGAGCTTTTTCTAGTTCATAACCAAGAAGATAAAGCATAAAAACATTCCAGTTTTTTTGGGTAGCATCGGATATCTCAGCTTCACCGGGGTCGATATCATGATAGCGTGGTAATCTGGGTGATTGGGCTAAGACATTTTCAAATTCTTTTTTGATGGTTTCGAAATGCTGAGTGACCTCTGTTAACGCGGGAAAAGTTTGCTCAATATCAAAAAAAGTTGGGCGTTGATCATAGCCTACATAACGTGCATATAAATTATTAATAATGTCTTTGAAATAGTGATAGTCCATTAGGGCTTCCTATAAAAATTTTGGTGTAAATCTATGGTATTAAGACTATGAAGTCAATTAATTCCACTACCAACTGAAATCAAAATATTTTTGATTAGAACCCCACTTATCATAGGCAACAATAGTCATTTTTCGAGCTGATAAAAGGGTGAATTCCATGGTGGGTCCCCAAAATGGGTTATGGAAACTAAAGCTATGACTGGCCTCATTACCCGGGAAATTGATTTCACATTGCAGTTGACCTGGCTCAGGAGACCCCATGCCGTCATTTAAACTGATATCAAATTGCGTTGAGCCATCGGAATTACCTGCTGCTTCCACTGGAAAAAAACCATTGTATTTACTGTGGCAGACAATTTCAGCTGATTGATTATGCTGATTATTCAGCTTAAAACAACTTCCATTGTATATGCAGGGCTTGGCAAAACTAAAATTTGCCATTAATGTTAAAACGAATACAGAAGAGCATTTGAACATGAAAATAATGATTCAAGTTAAGGTGCTTTTTCTTAACATAAGTATTATTTCTATGTCAATGAGTTCATTAATTTACACTCAACTAATTTATTTCTGGAGTTCTTTTGAAATTTTTACTATACCCATAATTATGAATAAAAATACAATTGCAGAGGGATTGATGAAATTAATGATTGCCATAATAGCTTTGGCTTTAAATACCTCAGTTTTGGCTGATGTAGGTCACCAACCACAGGATGAGGAATGCATCATCGAAGGTAGCCAAATACATCTTATGGGCAAATTAATAAGTATGGCACCTATATCACCTGATGAGAAAGACTCAAAACAATCTAAATTTTATTGGATCCTCTCGACAGATAAGCTCTATTGTGGTGAAGGCTATAATTCTGAAACAAGAGCTCTTTATCGTTTAGGAGAATCTATATCCCGATTCCAACTCATACTTAAACCTGAACAATATGAGGAAGAGCGTGAGTTATTGGGTAAAAAAGTTATTGTAGAAGGGAAAGTACGGTTTGCTAATTCAGATGACCATCATACGCAAATGTTGATTGATGTGAATACGATTGAATCTGCAAATTGCAACCCAGGATCGATGTCTTAAAACTCTCTCTTCAATTGACTCTTTTCTTTTTTGCTAGACTTAAAAGGATAAGATCTGAGAGACGTATATGAAAATTGCCTGGCTCACTGATATTCACTTAAATTTTCTAGATCGAAACTCACGACTAAGGTTCTATGAATTCATCGTTATTGCTAAGGTAAATTTAATCTTAATTAGTGGTGATATTGCTGAGGCGCCTACCGTTAAAGAAATATTAATTGAGATGGGAAGGGCAGTTAATCGGCCTATTTATTTTGTTTTAGGTAATCACGATTATTATTTCGGATATGTACAAGAAGTAAGAAATGAGATGTCTCAATTAGCTAATACAACGCCGTTATTACATTGGCTTCCGGTAACGAACCCTGTTTTATTAAAAAATGAGATCTATTTAGTGGGGCAAGATGGATGGGCAGATGGTCGTAATGGTAATTATTATCAGAGCCCAGTAGCAGTGAATGATAGTCGCTTAATCGTTGATTTATTTTTACAACAGAGTTTGGGTAAAAAACCTTTATTGGAGCAAATGCAGCTATTAGCTGACACTGACGCGCATCAATTAAAAGATAAAATAATTGAAGCAGCTACTCTTGGTGCAAAACAAATATTAGTGCTCACACACGTACCTCCTTTCAAAGAAAGTTGCTTTCACCGCGGAAAAAGGGATAGCAAAGATTTTTTCCCTTATTATTCATCCCAGGCAACCGGTAAAGTTTTGCTTGAGTCAGCAGAGGAATACCAGCAAATTAAATTTTCGGTATTTTGTGGACATACCCATGCTAAAAGTCTTTATAAACCTTTAGAAAATTTAACCATCAAAACCGGTCAAGCCGAATACTATATGCCTGAGATCCAAGAAATTATTACTCTTTGAGGCTCGCTTGAGCACAAGAGCCTCTCAAGAAAGTTACTACGCGTCAAAATTCTCTTTGGCAGCTTTGCGGCTCTCCATCTTTATTGCAAATGGGTGTGTTATGTTTCAGGCAAAATGATTTTGAGCGAATTTTACAAGGTGGGTTTGGTATGCTTTGAAAAATTACACCAAGACAACTTGCTTGGTTTTTGAAAGTTAGTGCCGGATCACAATGAAGTGTTTGCGATAAAGGCGTGCAAGATAATTTATCAAAGTTAAAACAATAGGGTTTATTCGACTCTTCTTCATTGACAGGGATGCAAGCGCAATATTGATAAATATCTTTATAACATCCATCTTCATCAGGACCACAAAGATAATAGCGTTCGCTGTGTGCTAAAGGAGTAAAAACCAACAAATAACTAGATAAAAGGGCAGTCAAGCTACGGTGAGTAAAATTCCAAACCAAGCAATGAGCTAGAATTGATTTTAATTTCATTTTTATGTATTCCATTCGAGTTTATGACTTGCTTAAAAAGCGATGAAATTATTGAATTTAATTCTTATAAAATCAAGAGTGTATCGAAATTATAAGCGAGGTAAAATATTATCCAACCATCTGGGAAGATACCAATTTATTCCTTTGAGAAGAGTCATCGTTGCAGGTACCAAAAAGGTACGAATTAAAAAGGCATCCACGAAGATAGCAACCGCAATGCCCAAGCCGAACGCTTTTACGATGAGGATATCAGCTACTAAGAATGAAAAACAAATGCAAATAACGATTATTGCTGCACTGGTGATGATTCGGCTGCTTTTCTCAATTCCGAAGATAATGCTTTTTTTGTTATCACCACAGAGCTCATAGGATTCTTTAATGCGAGTGAGTAAAAAAACCTCATAATCCATTGAAAACCCAAATAATGCGCAAAAAATAATCACAAGAAGACTGATGTCTAACTTACCCTGAGGCTCGAAATTAAGAAAATGATGTAGGTATCCTTCTTGAAACACCAGAACAAGTGCCCCATAACAGGCACAAAGACTTAAAATATTCATGAGAATGGCTTTTAAAGGTAAGAAAAGGGAGCGCAATAAAATGAGTAGAATGAGATAAGTAAACCCCATAATCCATAAAATAGCATAGGGAAGGAGCTGAGAAATTGAATTGAGCAAATCAATATTACTGACTGGTGTACCTGTTAAATGTAGGCTCATGCCTTTTTTGATAGTCATAGTGTCCAAATCATTAATAAGTTTCTTTGTTTGGGGGGAATCGACTTGATATTTACTGATAACAGTCATCACTGTTAAATAATGACGAGTAGTGGTTTCTAATAGTTTTTTAACGCCTGAGCCAATTAAGTTTTTATGGAGATTATACAAAGAATAGTATTGAGATTTAGTTAAATCCTGATCAGTATTAACAATAGATATTACTTTTTTAACTAGAGGATTATCTTTAATTTTATGAGAAATATCGTATAAATTATTGATGTTTTTCTGGGACAATATTTTGCTATTTGATTGCAATGATACAAGGATCGGATTTAATTCATTGGCATTAAATTTTTCTGCATAGCTATCAAAAAAAGCGCGATGCTCAGATTGATTGGGAAATAGATGATAATCGGATACGCCAAATTTGACTGATAAGAAGGGATAACCTAGTAATAGCAAAAAGCTAAGGATAGAAAAAAAATATAACAGAGGCCGATTAACCACTTTTTCTGCCAAGCTATGCCAAAAATTAAATTCATGACCTTCTTTCTTTTTAAATAATCTTACTGGCAGCAAATTAATTTTCTTATCAAGAACAGCAAGAATTGCCGGTAAAAGTATAATCGCTGTTAGAACTGCAACGAATACTGACGTTAATCCACCAATTGCTATAGAAAAAAGAATATTAATTGGAAATAACAATAAGGCACTTAAGCTGGCAAAAACAGCTAAACCACTAAAAAAAACAGCTTTTCCTGCAGTGGCTTGAGTAGCAGCTATGGCTTCTTTTACATCTAATCCATTACCTAACTCATCACGAAAGCGGCTAATCACAAATAAAGAGTAATCTAGGCTAAGACATAAGCCCAATAATAAAGCGATATTCAAAGTAAACACAGAAAGAGAAAAATAGTGGCCTAAAAAATAGAGTCCGGTAAGTATAATTAATGCGCTACCTCCACCTAACACCAGTGGAAGTAAGGCGGAAACGAGTGTTCCAAACACAATAACCAAGGTAATCAGTGAAATTGGGGTGGCAATAAAATCAGCTTTATAAAGATCGGTTTGTGTTTGCTGGTTCACATCTTCAACAAAAAATGGTTCTCCACCCATTTCCATAGTCATTTTGGCTGGTTTTTTAATCAAAGACTTAAATTGTGTCAGTAATTTGTCACTTATTTGCTTTTGACTATTTATGATGACAACAACATAAGAGCTATGTTTATCGTTTGCTATTTGCTTTTTATTTTCATAAGGATAAATTATTGTCGTTTTAATCGGAAAATCTTTTAGGTTTGCCAACGATTTTTTGACTTTATCAAGATATTTTTGATTGGTGGCTAAAAGATTTTTACTGTAATAGAGAATAAATATTTTATTGTAATTGTTATAATTCAATTTCTTATTTAAATATTGTTTGGTTTGTTCGCTTTCTGATTTTTCACTAAAAAATCCTGTAATATTAAAGGGATTTGTAAGATGTTTTACAAATGGAGTGCAAGAAATAATAATAATTACCCAAATAGCAATAATTGGCCATCGAAAACGATAAATTATTGTTCCTAATCGATAAAACATATTCGCTTTCATCCAAGTTAAATGGATGGATTATCTATTGAGCTTAGTATTGAGCTGAGAATTTTGCTTTTTTTGGATATCTTTGCTTTATTAAAGGTATCTAATAAATCATATATTCATCTGTCATGATTGAATTCCTTGATGTAATAAGAAAAGTAGATTTGTTTTCTTGTTTAGAAGAAAATGAGTTAATTGATTTAGTTTCTAGGTTTGAGCTGATCAATCTAAAAGAAGGAGAAATTCTTTTTTCCAGAGGAGATAGCTCTGATTATATTTACATTGTAATCAGTGGACATATCTCTAGTTATCTTTTGGATAAAGATCAGCAGTTTCAGGCTATTGGGACTATTGAACAAGGACAAATTTTAGGTGAGGCCGGTGTGCTTTCGGAAGAGCCGCGCATGCTCACCGTCAAAGCAATAGTTGCCACGCAACTTGCTCGCTTATCAGCTGAACAATTTAAAGCCTTATGCTATAACAACCCCGTTATATTGGAAAAGACGGCAAAAACGGTTATTGCACGTTCGCAGCTAACAATGAATTTTATAGCCGATGAATCCATTCAACAGTGGCATATTATTATTCCTGCAAATCCCCAAGTTTCAATTGAAGAATTCAAGAAAAGATTAAAAAATAATGCGGTAAATTACCAGAACATATTTTTAGTGGAAACCAATGAAGTTGCAGTGATAAAAGAAATGATAAGTCATCAGAATTATCAAAATAATCATATCTTTTTGCTTGTGATAATTTCTGCTGAAATTTTATCAAAATTAGTTGATTTAATTAAGGTTAAAGCGGTTTATTTATTAGCTGATAACCAGGGTGATTTATCCATTGAACCTAAACTTATCAGTCTAATAACTAATAAAATGAGTCAAGATTATGTGAAAATTGAATTAATTTTGCTACATGACGACAAGGTGGATCGACCCTCAAATACTATAAAATGGCTTGAAAAATTTCCTTTTTCTTTTCATTACCATATCAAACAAAATCGGGACGAAGATTATCAGCGATTATTGCGTTTTATCAATGGTACTTCTACTGTGCTGGTGTTGGGAGGTGGAGGAGCAAAAGGTTGGTTTCATGTTGGATTAATTAAAGCCTTGACTGAAAAAAATATAAAGATTGATGCTATAGGGGGTGTAAGTGCAGGAGCAGTTGTTGGTGCGTGCTATTTGTATGATTCTGAGTTTAATCATGTGGTGGATAATTTAGAGCGAATAACTAATACTTTTTATAGTATCACGCAAGTTAAAAATTTAACTTGGCCATTAGTGTCGTTTTTTAAGTCTTCTCAAGCATTAACTGTTTTGCAGGACATCTTTCAAGAAACAAAAATTGAAGATCTGTGGCGGCCTTTTTTCTGTGTCACAGCTAATTTATCTCTCTGTAGTGAGTCAGCTCACTATTCTGGCGAACTTGCTTCTCGACTTATGGCGAGTAATTCTATACCCGGTGTATTGCCTCCTTGTATTATTAACGGGCAATTACATTATGATGGGGGTTTAATTAATAATTTACCGATTGATGTTATGCGCAATCGGATTGGGAAAAAGAACAAAATCATTGCCTCATGCCTTTCAGCCAGTAGTCCTGATAATACGGTATATAATTTTCCGCAGAAAATCGGTCTATTTCAATTTTTAAAAGCTCGACTAACTAGAACAAAAGTGAAAACTTATCCAGTTGTTTGGGATAGTTTTATCAAGGCACTTTTATTAGGCTCTTCACTGAAAGAAAAGCAGACTAGTGAGTTTGCTGATCTTTTAATAAATCCGGACTTAAGTAAATTTAGCATCTATTATTTGAATAAGGATCAAGAACAAGAACTATTGGAATTTGGCTACCAAGAAGGCTTAAATATTACTAATAATAGTGAGAATTGATGATGATAGGCTTCAAAATTGTTCATATCTATAATAAGTTTCTACAATATCTTGGCAAGCGCGGGGTATTTGAGAACGCTCCTTATCCCGATCCGTATACATCCTTTCCACAAGCGAAAGTATTTGAAGAAAATTACAATCAAATTCTCGATGAGTATCTAAGTTTTTTACGACTTAAATTACCACAGCCTACTTTGATTCAATTAGGATTATATGGTGGTAATCATAGGAGTAACTTACCTTGGAATAAGGATACTACTGAAAAAGAAGAGATTCCTGATTGGACAACTATTATTTTAAAATTAGGTAATAAAATGATTGTTAAAAACCTTCAATATTTTCCTAAAACTGCAGAATTACTTAAAGAAATGCCAAATGTTGGTAATGTCTTTTTTTCTCAACTTGGTCCTCAAGCTACAATAAATCCACATTATGGTTATTTAAAAGGAGTTTTGCGCTATCATTTAGGCATTATCATTCCGGAAAATAACCTCTGTCATTTAGAAGTTGATGGAGTTTGTTATTACTGGAAACCTGGGGAAAGCGTGGTTTTCGATGATATGTTTTTGCATGCAGCTTATAATAAATCAAATCAAACAAGAGTGGTTTTATTTATCGATTTTTATAGACCTCTTCCTTTCCCCTATAATTGGTTGAATCGGCAATTCCTTAATCTAGTATCGAGAAGTAAATTCATGAAAAAAGCTATCAATAAAACGAATAGTTTTTAAACTTAAATTTAGATCATTTTTTATCTTTCAAATCTTCTTCTACCCAGAATAATATTCCTCCGCCAACAATAAAAAAGGGAAGAAGTATAGCCATCCCTAAGCGCTGGCTATCGAAGAAGCTTGTAAATATTCCGACTAATAATGGGCCAAAAAAGCTAGTGATTTTTCCTGTAAAAGAATATAAACCATACATACGAGTTATCTCTTCTGGCTTTGCTAATCGTGCTAAAAATGTTCGGCTAGCTGCTTGTACAGGTCCTACAAATAGTCCTAATATTGGTGCTGTTAGCCAAAATAAGGTGCTGGATTTTACGGTTAGCAAAAAACAAAAACTAATTAGCAAACAAAAAAGAGCGATAAGAATAGTTTTTTTTGAGCCAATCCAATCGTCCAACCAAGCAAACAAGGCTGCACCTATACCTGCGGTAATATTCATGACAATACCAAAAATGACGATCTCACTTACACTTAAGTTAAAGGTTCCTGCTGCGTAAATTCCTCCTAATGCAAAGATAGTATTTAAACCATCCATATAAATAATACGCGCAATTAAGAATAAAAAAATATCTTTATTTTGTGGTAAATTTTTTAAGGTAATGAGTAATTCTTTAAGCCCTTTGTTCACAGCCTTGGTAATCGGTAGATATTTCTTTTTCTGAGTTTGAACGCTGAGGAACATAGGCAGACTAAAAATAGCCAGCCAACCAGCTACGAGCAATGCTACAGCGCGGATATTGGCTGCATTTTCTTTATTGAATCCTAAATGAATACCATCATCAATAAAAAAATAGAGGGCCGATAATAAACATAAGATACCACCCATATAGCCACAACCCCATCCCCAGCCAGAAATTCGACCTAGATAATCTTTGGAGGCTATTTTAGGTAGAAATGCGTTGTAAAAAACCGCACTTTCCTCTAAAGCAAAATTACTAATAAAAACACAAATTAACACTAGAAAAATAGAATGTTCATTGGGATAAGCAAACCACAGCAGAGCTGTAGACATTATTCCGAGATAGGTAAAAGCAAATAACCAACGTATATGATAGCCACCAAAGTCGGCTATTGCCCCAAGAATGGGACTAAGAATAGCTATTAATAAAGCAGAAGCAGAAATGGTATATCCCCACAAACTAGTGCCATCAATTGCATTCGGGGCGATTTTTTTAGTGAAATAGGCAGCAAAAACGAAGGTAAGAATCACAGCAAAATAAGATGAGGTCGCAAAATCATAAAGTGCCCAGGCAATAATTTGTTTTTTATTATTCATTTTTATCTGCATTTAGCTTTTCATCTCACTCTTATCCTCTTTTTTTAGCTTGAGCTTTGCAAAAAATTAACGATCCATTTTGCTGTTAGATGGTTATCTAAATTTTTTTCTAAAGACATTAATCCTAGTTCAGTGCATTCCGCTCCTAAAATATCTTTACGGTCTTCAATAAGCGCTTGAGAATAAGCCTTAGTGAACTCAGGATGACCCTGTACAGTCATAAGATGTTCATTGATTTGCAGCATGTAAAATGGGCAAAAATCACTACTAGCAAGCACTTCTGCACCGGATGGCAATTCGACGACCTGATCTTGGTGGCTCACGAGTAAATGGAGCAGATCTTGTACTGGTTCCATCCAAGGTTTTTGTTGAACAATTTTATTCGTTGACACGCCAATGCCCCAGCCTTTAGGCGATTTGATCACTTTTCCACCCAATGCTTTGGCGATTAGTTGATGACCGAAGCAGATACCAATTATTTTTTTCTGCACCGCATGCAATTGAAGGATAAAATTTTCAAGCATCGCAATCCAGGGAATATCATCATTGACTCCGTGGCGGCTACCAGTAATCAGATAGGCGTCTGATGCATGGATATGGCCGGGTAATTCGCCATTTTTAACATCAAAGACTGTGAAGCTTAAATTAGGGTCCGCTTGATGAAGCAAATTGGCTAACATTGTTGGATAAATGCCATGTTCAACAATGTATTTTTCGCTGACGGCATCACATTGCAGGATACCAATATTCATAGAAACTCCAATTCTCAACATACCTCTTCATTCACTTTCAAGGACTCATTCAACTGCCCATTGATTGCCGCTCTAAGGATATCTCTATATTGTAGCTCATTAAAACGGATCGGGTTTCCAAATGAGGCCGCATCTTCGGTGGCCATCTTGGCAACTCGATCGATGTGATGTTCGTCGATGCCTAATTCTTTTAAAGAATGTTCTATACCTAGATTCTGACGTAATTCTAAAATCCAATTGAGAAAGCTAGTAAAATTGTTTTTTAACTGCAAATAGGCGGCTAAACGGCAAATTTTCTGTTCGATAGCCACCCGATTTGCCTGCAGAACATAGGGCATAAGAACCGCATTTAATCGGCCGTGGTGAGCGTCGTAAATGGCGCCTAAAGGATGAGCAAGTGCGTGCATGGCGCCCAGGCCTCGTTGAAATGCCGTTGCGCCCATTGTGGAAGCGACCAGCATCTGTGTGCGTGCTTCCAGATTATTGCCCTGATGAACGGCGCGAGGTAAGTACTCCTTCACTAATCGTATACTTTCAAGAGCAATGCCTTCTGCCAATGGATGATAATGAGGTGCACAATAGGCTTCTAAGCTATGCGACAGTGCATCCATGCCCGTTGCTGCCGTAAGAGAGGGGGGAAGTTCAAGCGTTAATTCTGGATCAAGAATGACAATACTTGGTAACATTCTGGGATGAAAAATAATTTTCTTAAGCTGCTGTTTTGTATCGCAAATCACTGAAGCACGACCTACTTCGGAACCTGTGCCTGCGGTAGTTGGTAAAGCTACAATAGGTGCCATAGCTGCCACATTGACACGCGACCAATTATCGCCAAGATCCTCAAAATCCCATAAAGGACGAGTCTGGCCTACCATGAGTGCAATGGCCTTGGCTGCATCGATAGCAGAACCGCCACCGAAAGCAATAATGCCATCGTGTTTCCCAGCGTGATAAGCATTAACGCCATCCATCACATTTTCACCGCTAGGATTTGCTTTAATCTGGCAAAATAGTGAAACGGACAAATTTGCGTGACGGCAATCTTGTAAGGCTTTACCAATCATTGGTAATTTTGCCAGAGCAGGGTCTGTGACGAGAAGAGGAGCTTGCATCGCCAACGAATGACAGGCCGCAGGGAGTTCATTAGCACGTCCTGGGCCAACACGGATGGAAGTAGGGTAACTCCAATTTGCTTGTAGCGCTAATCTACTCATGTTGTTTTATCTCTCAAAAGTTCTAATATGAAAAGATTTAGGCCGGGTAAGCGATTCATAGCCGATAGACGACAGGGTGCAGCCACGACCTGAATTTTTTACTCCGGTCCAAGCAAGGGCTGGATCAAGATAATCACAGCGGTTTATGAAAAAAGTACCGGTGTTTAATTGCTCGCCGATAGCTATTCCTGCGTCTATATCTTGCGTAAAAACAGCGGCAGTGAGGCCATATATACTATCATTCATCAGTTTAATTGCCTCTTCATCACTCTTAACCGCCATAATACCCACCACAGGTCCAAAAGATTCTTCAGTCATCACCCGCATTTGATGATTGACCTGAGTTAAAATTTGCGGAGCCATATAAGCAGAGCCAGGTTGATCCATTGAGAAATCTTCACTGTTAATATGAGCGATGGCCCCTTGACTTATTGCTTCTCTAATTTGCTCACGCACAAATTCTGCGGAAGATGGAAGAACCAAAGGGCCGAGCGTCGTTTCAAGATCATCAGGACGACCTAAGCGGTATTTATTGGCGAGAGAAATCACTTTTTTCAGAAAGGGCTCATAGACCTCTTGATGAACGTAGATGCGTTCAATACCGCAACAGGATTGACCAGAATTAAAAAAAGCACCATCCATAGTAATTTCTGCCGCTTTATCTAGATCTGCGTCGGCTCGAACATAGGCAGGATCTTTGCCGCCTAATTCCAGGCCTATATTAAGAAACCGTCCGGCGGCTGCACGTTCAATTTCTTTGCCGCCATTGACAGAGCCGGTGAAGGTTATTGCGTTAATTTGTGATGATTGGATAAGTTTTTGGGTGTCATCATGGGTAAGGTGCAAGTACTGGAAAACACCATCGGGCAAATTGGCGGCCTTAAACGCATTGGCGAAGCGCTCAGCGACCAAAGGCGTTTGCGTTGAATGTTTCAATAGGACCGCATTACCGGCCATGATCGCTGGGATAAGCGCGTTAACTGCGGTGAGATAGGGGTAATTCCAAGGGGCTATGATTAAAACAACCCCCAAAGGCTCGCGGTTGATGTAACGTATAAATCCTGATTTCTCAGGCAAGTATATCGGCGATAAAGCGGTCTTTGCAGTTGAAATCATATAGCGAGCGCGTTCTTCAAAACCATTGATTTCATTGCTTGCCTGAGAAATAGGTCGCCCCATTTGCCAACAAATTTCCCAAGCAATCTCTTGTTTATCTGCAACCAGCGCGTCAACTGCTCTAGTACAAAATTTCTCTCGTTCCGCCAAAGAGACTTCTCGCCATTGTTCTAGGCTTTGTTGGGCACGGGTTAGGGCGAGTTGAATGTCCTGGTCATTAGCAAAAGGGCGCTCAACATAGAGAGAATTATCGATAGGAGAATAGGTTTTTAAGGTATTACTCATTGCTGCTCCCTAAATAATTTCAAAATAACGATCTAATTCCCAATCGGTGATATGACGCCTAAATTCCCGTTCTTCCCACTCGCGTGAAGCAACAAAATGATCAACAAACTCATCTCCAAATAAAGAGCGGGCGGCGTTTGAATTTTTTAAGCGTTGTGCAGCATCCCATAAGGTATGGGGTAGCGCTAATTCTTCATCATGGGATTGTGCATAGGCATTACCTTTAATTTCCTGCACGGGTTCTAATTCATGTTCGATACCATATAAACCTGAGCCAAGTGCCGCTGCCAAAGCCAAATAAGGATTGGCATCCGCAGAGCCTAAACGGTATTCGATGCGCTGTGATTTTTCATTGCCAGGAATTAAGCGTAAAGCAGTGGTGCGATTTTCTACTCCCCAGGTTGCATCGGTTGGAGCCCAGAAACCCGGAATGAGACGGGTATAGCTGTTGACTGTGGGTGAAAGCATCGCCAATAATTCGGGCATTAAGCGTTGTTGTCCAGCGAGGAAGTGGCGCTGAATTTTGCTCATGCCGTGAGCATTCGCTGGATCATAGAAAGCAGAGCCTAAACCACCTGTATGCTGAAGAGAAAGATGAATATGTCCACTTTGTCCGGGGTAATGGGGTGACCATTTCGCCATGAAGGTGGCCATTTTATTATTACGTTGAGCTAAAACTTTCATAAAAGTTTTAAATAAAGCGGCTTTATCAGCTGCCGCTTCGACCCGATCTACCGCAATGGCTGCTTCGATCACACCAGGCCCGGTTTCTGTGTGCAAACCTTCGATGGGGAAATCCATGACTTCACCCATATTAAGAATCTGATGATACAGCTCTGCATGCACCGTGCTCCGAATAATGGAGTAGCCAAAAAAATCAGGGGTTATTGGTTTTAAATTGCGAAAACCTTTCGCACGAATACTATCCGGGGTTTCGTCAAACATGAAAAATTCATATTCCAAGGCAGCGTAAGCTTCAAACTCCATAGCAGCGGCTTTTTGGATCACATGGCGCAAGATTGCTCGGGGGCATATGGCTTCTGCTTTACCTGCAAACTCCGCCATAAACAGCAATTGATGATTTTCAAAGACGAGTTCTCGGCAGCTTTCAGGCAAAATACGCACAGCAGTATCAGGATAACCTGTGTGCCAGCCTGTGTATTTAGTATTATCGTAGAGTTTATTTTTAGAGTCCCAACCTAAGATAACATCGCAAAAGGAAAAACCATTTTCCAAAGCAGATAAAAATTTACTTGAACTCATGTATTTTCCGAGCATGACCCCATCGATATCAAAAATGCCGACTTTGACATGGGAAAGTTGGCGTTCTTCAATAATGCGTTGGGCATCTTCCTTGCTGGTAACTTTTCTGGGATTAAGCATTGCAATTCCTTTGCATTGACCTTAATTAGAGAGAATATCCTAAGTTTGAACTATGAATCTACCTCCCTAGAGTTATTCATCATTTTAACCTTCACCTTTATAAAATGATTCTATAATAACTATTAGCTGTACAACTTATAAGAAGAAGAGACTAAAATGGACAGTCAATTTCAAATGAAGTTTAAAAATAAAGTAGCAATTCTGGGATTTGGCAGTATTGGACAAGCCATTTTGCCGCTTCTATTCAAGCACCTGGGGCTTTCGTCCTCTCAAGTCCTTATCCTTACTAAAACAACTGATGGTCGCCCCATTGCAGAGAAATTTGGTCTAAATATTCAGCAAGTCACGGTAACGGAAGAAAATTATTTTGAGATACTCAATAAAAATCTGCAACGAGGTGATTTTTTATTAAATTTATCGGTAGGTGTTTCTAGTCTTGATTTAATCAAATATTGCCAAGAAAACCATATTCTTTATTTAGATGCGAGCACAGAACCCTGGGAAGGGCAATATATTGATCCCTCTATATCAGCTTCATTACGAACAAACTATGCTTTAAGAGAGTCTGTCTTGCAGCACAAAAAGGACAAAGCATCAACAGCCATTCTTACTCACGGCGCTAACCCTGGTCTAGTTTCTCATTTCGTAAAACAAGCACTACTCAATTTGGCCTTGGATAATGACATCAACAGTACGAAATTCAAGAAAACCAATGATTGGGGACGATTGGCGCAAATGTTAGAAATAAAAGCGATCCACATTGCCGAGCGCGATTCACAAACGTCAAATCAGATCAAAAAACCAAAAGAATTTGTGAATACTTGGTCTATTGAAGGCTTAATTTCTGAAGCAAGTCAGCCTGCTGAATTAGGTTGGGGTACCCATGAAATTCATTGGCCACAAGATGCGAAAAGACATACTTTTGGCTCAAATTGCGCGATTTATTTAAATCGTTCTGGCGTCGCAACTAAAGTTCGGACCTGGACACCATCTTATGGTTCATTCAATGGTTTTTTGATTACTCATGCTGAAGCACTTTCGATTGCTGATTATTTAACGGTTAGATCGGAAGGGGAGGTACATTACCGACCAACAGTGCATTATGCTTATTACCCCTGTCCTGATGCAATTCTTTCCTTGCATGAGTTAGAGGGTAAAGAAGGAACTCAGGAGGCTCTGCAATCGGAAAAGCGCTTTATTTTAAACGATATTATCGAAGGAACCGATGAGCTTGGAGTTTTATTGATGGGAAATAAAAAGGGTGCCTATTGGTTTGGTTCGCAATTATCGATTAAAGAAGCAAGGCAGCTTGTTCCCTACAATAATGCAACAAGTTTACAAGTCGTAGCAGGAGTATTGGCTGGCATGATGTGGGGAATTAAAAATCCAACTCAGGGAGTAGTTGAGCCAGAAAATATGGATCATGAATATGTTCTTGATTTAGCCTTTCCTTATTTGGGGAAAGTTGGTGGGTATTATACAAATTGGACTCCTTTACAAGAGCGCGCCGCTCTTTTTGAAGAGCAGCTCGACCCTGAAGACCCTTGGCAATTCATCAATTTTCGCGTTAACTAATGCTTACTTATGGAGTTTGCTACCAAGCCAAACTCCTACCGCAAGTGCTATTAAAATTAATCCCCCAATGGGAGCAAAATTGCTAGGTATAAATAAAAATTCAACAGGATGAATCTGGGTCATTTCGGAGACTTGATTGGTTCCATAAATACAAAATTCGCCGGACGGTAAAGAACAAAATTGGCCTTTGGGACAAGCTTTTAAGATAGCTTGTGTTGCACCAGTTCCGCAGTAAATATTCGCATCCTTTAAAAGTTTAAAAACCATGTCGGGATGTTTGGTAATTAATTCAGGCACTTAAGCTATTCCTTAGCATAAAATTATTCAAATATCTTAAGCAACCAAATAATGTTTGTCACTAGCTTTAGGTAGAGAAATGCGAATTAAATATCAATATCTTGAGAGTTAATTTGTATCTCTCCGTTTACGGAGCGAGCTACAACCAAGGTATATTCAGGTACTTCTAACCAGGTTGTCGCATTCTCTGTCAGAGGTTCGGAGGCTATAATAATGCTTGTTTTTATATCAGCATCTTTCATTTGATATTCTTTATCATAAAATCCATAGGATTCCCCATAGGTATACCAGAGAGAATGATAGGCTGCGTGCGCAGAAGGTTGAGACTCAAATGCAAACCAGCCATAATCTAAAACGAAGCGGGTAGCTGCAATAAATTGTCCATTAGTAATAAATAAATTAACTGGCGAATTTATTTTTATTTTATTTTTCTTTCTTACAAATTGCAGAATTTTTATCATTTCAAATACAGCATTGATAATTTCTTTAGTAGAGTAATCAGTTTGAGCTTTTTCCAGTTGAGATAAAAATAAATAGTAAAGCCATTCGCTATCTGTTGTTCCTTTTATTTCCTTTTTATAGGTTGTATCGATAAATTCCAATAAATCATAGCGCATTAATTTAAAATCATGTAAAGAACCGTTATGTGCGAGGACTACATTGGTTCCGGGAAACGAGAAAGGATGGACATTTTGAATAGTAATTACTTGCCTTTCACTATATGAAACCCCTCTTAAATGCGCTAAAAGACAGTGAGGCGAAATTTTTGAGGCGAGGCTTCTAAGATTTTCATCGTAAAAAGGGAGCTGTGGTGTTTTATAAAGATAGGGAAAATCAGGATTATGGGACTCGTTATTCCATGCCGCCATACCAAAACCTGCTAAATTAAGTAAATGTGACATGTAAATTGGATCATAACTTTGTTTTATAAACGAGTTATCAGATTTATATAAAAGATCTTCAATTAATATTGGTTTGCCCAGGTAAGATAATACTCTGCACATAATAGTTACCTATTGTAATTTTCGATTTGCAATCGTGAATCTAATTTATCAATGGATTTCTGTAATGCAACAACTGATTTACATATTAAATTATAGAGCTTATACCAAAGTTGATTTTGATTTTTCTCAATATATTTTAAGTTAATTTCGTTCATTTTTAATAAAATAGAACTCTCACAAGTAATAAATGTGACGGTAAAAGGATGGTTTTCCAAATGAATGTTTGCTAAAAGAGTATAGGGACCTATCACTGATAGTTTTGCTAGCTTGTTATCTTTCATAATGCTTGATTGAACTGCTCCGCGAATAACAATGTAACAAGAGCTTGACGGTTCGTTCTCTGCTATGATTTTACAGTTTTTAGGTGCATCTAAAAATTGACATTGTTTAAACAAATAACTCCATTCATCTTCATTAAAATAAGTGTTAAGATTTTTTAAAAGTTCTTTATATTTTTCAATGTCATAGTCTTGTAAAATACTTGGCTTTGTCATCGAATGTACCACCCTTCCATAAAGAGATAATTTTGACATGTCAGAATTGGCGATATACTCAATAACTCTCTCGTGTAAATTAATAAGATGAAGACAAACTTGACCTGTAATTGATTTTAAAATTTTATAATTAATTTCAGGGAAAATAAGAGCAACCATATTTAAATACGTTTTAGAGATAAATAAACAGGTTACATTATCATTTGCAATGAATGAAGTTGGAGAAGACTCATTTCCAATGTAGCTGGTCACTCCTAAAAACTCACCTGGTGATAAAGTACCTAAGTGAAATTTATTTTTGCCAATTGTTTTTTCTATTATGTTAACTGTACCCTCAAGAACTATAAAAATACCTTCAGATTTATTACCTTGTTTAAGAATTATTTTCCCTGCAATGTATGAGATTATTTGGCTGTAATTAAATAGTGAAAATATTTCCTTAATGTCAAAATATTTGTTAAGAGTGAAGTTTTCAGATTCATAAACACATTGTATATATTTGTCGGTTATTCTTTCATTCGTTTCTTTCTCAATCATTTTTATCCTTAAAAATTATTTCACATATATCATGCGTTGTATATTTATGAATTTGTTAGTGTATTTTAAAGTATAAACCATTATGAATTATCTGTAGGTTTAAATTGTATATTTTAATTAATTGTTGAGAAAATAGTATATAACTATATTAAGCTTTATCTTTATTTTGACTAAGTAATTGTTCCATTAATATGAGAAGGAGATTTATCATGATTAAATCTAATCCTAGCAAAATTCCTTATGATTTAAGTGACATCCAAAAAAAGGCACGACGATCGATTGGGAATGGGGCAGTTACAGAAGATTATCCTCTCGATTTAAAACTTGCATGGAGGCATTTAAATGCTTCTTTAGCGACAGAAATTATGTGTGTAATGCGTTATCGTCATCATCAAATTATTGCCACTGGAATAGAGCGACCGCAACTTGCAGCTGAATTTTCTGAGCATGCTGATGATGAACAGCGACATATGATGATGATAGCGGATAGAATTAATCAGTTAGGAGGAGATCCTGATTTTAATCCAGGCACAGTGCTGGAAAGAACAACCACTGAATACGGGAAAGGGGAAAATTTGTTGCAATTAATTGAAGAAGATTTAATTGCAGAACGAATAGCAATTATGGTTTACCGTGAGTTAATTCAATGGTTTGGATCAGGCGACCCGACTACTCGCCGTATGTTAGAAGAAATTTTAGCGGATGAAGAAGATCATGCAGATGATTTATCAGAACTAATGCGGGGTGTGCCGAGTAATATAGTGCGCTGAAGCCCTCCGCCTGATTACCGATAATGGCGTAGTTGGACCTTGGCCAACAATGTCTACCGTCCTGCGTTCTGGCGAATCCCCGTGGATTGACCACGGGGTGCCCCATAGCTGTACTTTATCGATCTTTCTAAGCAGCTAATTTTGAGTTATAACTAGGCCATCATCCTATTAATCATCCTAACTCAATGAACTCCCATGAATTGAGCAATTTGCTTAAAAACCGTTTAAACGATTGGTTTAATTTCTCCAGAAATCCAATATATGGACAAGTAACTACGGTTTATAATGAGCTTCCTTATGTGAGAACCATGCATTTATATGAGCTCACTCCCCGAGGTTCACTTATTTTTTTAACCTCAACTCATTCCGGCAAATGGCAGCATCTTATAAAAAACGCCCATGTTGCGATATGTTTGATGAATGCTGATTATGGCCAAATTCTCGTTGAGGGATCTGCATTGCTGCACACCAGGCAGACTAATTTAGCTCTGACATCCTTATACTGGGAAAATTATCTGGAAGAGTCTTGGCAAAATTTTTATATTTCTGAAGATTCAGATGTGTTGAAAGAAACAATTCCTAGCTCGTTTGGGATAGTTGAAGTGGTTCCTAAGACCTGGGAAATATTAGAGATCAACAAAATAGACTTTACCAAAGGAAAAAGGAAAAAGTATATTCTTCAAGAAGGGATGTGGAATGTAAATCAATTGCCGATTATTTAACTATTTTAGCGGACTTGTGTTTTTTCGCGATGTATATTAATTTTTTTACCTCAGCAATAAGGTTATTGTCCGAATCAGTTATTGGGACGGTAAATTCTAATTCAATCTTCTGTGCTTGGTTTAAATCCTGTCGAATTTTATTAAGTTGTTCTTGTGATAATTGAAATTTTGCATAAACGACACCCTTTGCTGGCATTTTATAACGAATAGAGGCTGATTTATCCCAAACGATGTATTCTCTGCCTAATAAATTCATCAACATTAGCATATAAAAAGGGTCGGTCATGGAATATAAGGAACCTCCAAAATGAGTTCCTACGTAATTCTTGTTCCAAAAACGCATTTTCATTTGGACGAAGATATCGGTCAGTTCCGCATTGAAATGCTTTACGCTGATTCCCGCACCTAAAAATGGAGGCCAAAATCTAATCAATTTTAATACTGATGAAAACTTCATTGAGGTATTTCCAATATCGTAATAACTAAAATGTGTCATTTATTAAGGGGTTAATCAAGATTAATTAGCTTGACTTAACTTTTGTATTTGGTAAACATGAGTGCGAATCAGTGGATTTTCTGCGAGATAGGATAGTCAACACAATATCTAAAGGTTGAAAAAATTAATCGATTTCATGTTAAAAATTTAGAAAAACCTAATCAAAATACCGCTTGGAAATTGTTTCTCGGTGTTTTGCTTGTTAGTTTTTATATGGTGCTTTTTTATCTGATGTTTTCTTCCGATCATCTGCTTGATTTTCACTCCTTTTATTTTTCTTCGCAAATGCTTGCGAAAGGGGGAAATCCCTACCAGGTGCTATCAACTATTTATTTCCCTACACTAAAAATAATGCCGGCTAATTTAAATCCCCCTATTGTTTTATGGTTTTTAAAGCCGCTGACTAATCTTAATTACCATGCTGCAGTCTCGATATGGATTTTGTCTTCATTTATTTTGGGATTAATTGGTGCAAGGATCGCATTTTCTTATGCTTTTTCTCTCGACTATATAAAAAAAAATGGTTTCTATTTGTATTTTATTTATTTATTAAGTTTTCCTACTTTAATGAATACAGGCCTTGCACAAATGGGTGCCATTCTCATGTTTTTATTAATGATTGGCTATCACTTCTACATACGGGAAAGAGATTATTTTGCTGCAATTGTGTGGGGCATTCTTATCGCAATAAAATTTTTTCCTGCTCTATTAATTGTTTATACTTTGGTGCAAAAACGTTACAGAGTAAGTATAGCCACCTTAGGTGTATTTCTATTTTTATCGTTGCTCCCTTTATGCATTTATGGAACAAAGATATACACTCAATATTTTTCGATGATGTCCCAGATAAATTGGTACGGAAAGAGTTGGAATGCCTCTATTTTAGGTCTGATATATCGACTATTGAATACTGGAACCGAGCAAAATTGGATTTTAATTAAGCTAATATATGGCGTTTTATTTTCTGTTTTTTTTATTTTATATTTAAGAAAAATTATTCAGATTGAAAAGTTAAAAATTAAACATCAATCCTTTGGTTTAACTCTAGTGATGATGTTATTTTTAAGTCCTTTCGGTTGGTTATATTATTTACCAATGCTCGTATTTCCTCTTTCTCTAACTTGGTTGATTTTTCTATCTGAAAAACAGCCATTGACACTTAAGTTTGCTTGGTTTTTTTGTTTGTTTTTCATTAATATTCCAATCAATAATCTTCCCTTAACTATGATGCCTTCCTTATTGGGTAAGTTAAGTTATTACTCTTTTAATTTTTATGGATTATTAATTCTGCTGTATTTTATGGCCTTCTGTCTGGAAAGCTAAAATTTAGGGTGGCATGTTGGGCCAAGGCCCAACCTACTTTGGATCCCAGCATTCAACAATATCCCACTCTCTCCAAGCCATATCCGGAGAGGATTGATAAATAAAATCTCTGTCTTTTATTTCTATTGACTAGATAAAAATTGATCTATTGATGAACTGAAATTTTATCGTTAGTATTTGAGATCTACACTTTGTTTGGAAATTAGATTTTCAATCTATTGATCTACCAAATAGGTCTAGGGAAGAACTGTTATTCAATGAAAAATAGTCAAATGGAGATTGGTCATGGCGTTTACAAGAGAACAGCAAGAAGTAATTATTGATCTCATCAACCGTGAGAATTTGCACGTCGAATACAAAGAAAATGCAGATTGGTCGAATTTTTGTGAAACGAACAAACAGTCTGATAAATTTTATTTAAAAATTAAAAATTTAGACGCAGCAAAAAGAATCGTTAAAAAAATTAACGAGTTAAACTCAAAAGATAACCTCAAAGATCCGAAAGATAGAATCACCTGTCGTGTAGCGGCAGGAGGTCGCAAGGATGTTGATTATAGCGAATCCTTTTCTTTAACCCCCTGGGTAGACGGGGACATTATTGTTAATCTTGAGCTTGCCGCTGCTGATAAATATGCCATTAAAATAAATAAAGAGAAGATGACGGTTAAAATAAAACCGGGTCCTCAAATTAAAGCATTAGATGAAATTCTTGAAGCTGAGGGCCTGGCTACCGTAAGCCCAGCTAGCTTAATCAATCGAGTGACCCCTTTTGGTCTTGCTGCTAACGGAGGGCATGGTACCGACATAAGAGCAGGGGCCTATACTGATAATATCGAATCACTTACTTTCCTGAAAATGGATGGAGAAACGGTAACCATCAGTAGAAAGACTCATCCGGATGATTTTGATCTCATCGCTTCAACTCATTTCGGTCTTTATGGGATGGCCGTGAAAATGAAGTTGAGATGTAAGCCAGCTGAAAAATTGAGACGTATTGAAAGATCAATGAGTCTTCCAGAATTTATTAAAGCAGTGGAAGATGGGAAATTGCCCCGTCCAGACTTTCCTATGTTCAGTTGGTATTATGTGCCCACTTACGCTGATGATCTGAATAATCCCGACATCAAGAACGTTAAAGTAATTGAATACCAATCGGTGCCCTGGAACACTGAAAATAAAAATTTTGATCCTGAGACTAAACATATTGAACAATGGCTGCAGGTGGAATTAGAAGAAGGTTTAAGAGTTACTGATGTATTAGCGATGTTCCCGGAATTAACGCCACTTTTTATGAAATACATTGTGGCTCGTTATGCTGTCGGTGATGAGGAAATAGAGACCATAGGTCCTGCGTCGGCATTATATCATTACCAAACAGAATACCCGAGAAGACTTAACGATCTGGATGGCATGTTTCCGGTAAGCGACGATTTGCATGAAATGATTGATGCCGTGAAGAAGATTGCAATGGATACTGAAGATGCAAAAAAAGATAATGAAGCCCCGGTCACTTTTGGAGCCTATGGCAGATTAGTCCAAAATAAGCAATATAAAGCCAGCTTATCGCCAAGCTCTCATCATTGCGATAAAAAACTGACCTGTGGTTTGGATATCGTGTCAAGTCCTGGTGCCGTTGGTTTTGAGAAATTTCGTGACAATTTCGTTACTTACCTTATTGAGGTCTTAAAAGCGAAATTGCATTGGGGGAAATATGTTCCTTTGGATAAGGGGATAAACTATAACGAAATGTATGGTGATGATCTGAAGGAGTACAAACGAGTTTTAAAGCAGTTTCATAAAGATAATAAATTAGATTTAGAACGCTCTCCTTTCTTAACTGACTTTCCCAGTGAAGTCCTTGATATGAAGGATAAATACAGGCCAACAGTAGAGAAAGTACCCACAGGACCCGAACTTGCAGCTGCTGCGCACTCTGGATTCCGACTTAGAGGATTAAAATGCTTCTTAAACTGGATTGCAGAACAAAATAAAGACCATGAAAGTGACCACATCGATGAATTAAAAACTGCTACCCATGAATTTCATCAAACTGAGATGGAAAAAATACCTGAGTTTTTAAAAAATACACTGTTTGGAAATCCTGTGCGCCCAAATCAAACACGCGGTTGCCCAACCTGTGTTCTAATTTAGAGTTGAACAGAAGGAGGAAAACTCTCCTGTTTCCTCCTGCTGCTCTGATGCTTATGGCACTATCTAAACATTCTTATTGATTAATGAAGGATATTCTTTAGCAAAAGCAGCAGCATAAAACTTAGAGCCTTCCGCTGATAAATGATCATCATCGTAGTATAAAGGCAAGCCATTATTAAATGCATAACACCATTTTTTGTCACAGAAATAGTTCAGTGGATCGAAGGTTTCAACCTGCGGAAATTCTTTGAGTATTTCAGCAAATAATTGTCGTAATGGTGCTTGACGCTGGTCCACTATTTTTCGTGGCATATTGCAGTTTTTTACAGTATGAGCATGAAGATATAAAGGACGGCTATCTAAGCATTCATTGATTGGGCGAAATAATTCAGGCACGTCATAGCTAATAATTACGCGCTTATGTTTAGTTATTAAAAGTTGCAGCGTTTCGCGCAGAGCGGGTCCCCAAAAGGATAAATCATCTATGGCTTGTCTTTTCGATTTATACCAGAGGCTCCAATCTTGTTTTTCAGAGTTATAGTCAAAACCGCTGCGGTTGTAGGCAAACATTCTAAAGCTAAAAATAACGGTTTTAACCGATGCTAATTCTTTATCGGAAAGGGCTTGTTCAGTCATCGATAGGCAAGTCGGATTCGCTGTTTTTCGATCAATTCCTAACAAAAAAGGGCATCCAGGACCCAAAATAATACTAATATGATTTTCAGGGTATTTTTGGAAAAAACCTGCAAGTAAATGATGAGCATGAGAATCACCCAGAATGATCACGGTTTTCTTGCCTCGATGAGAAGAAATACCAAGCCCTACCGGAATCGCTTTTTGAGCAATATCAGGAGGTAATTTTCCCGGAAATTCGGGCGCTGGATCAAGACGAGTTAAGGTTGTTCTTGAGAGAAATCCCTCTTGATAGTAAGTATACAAGCCTAAGCCAATGATGCAAAAAGATAAGCTAAGTAATAGGAGAGCTTTTAGTTTTTGTTTATCACCAAAACGAATGGGTTTTTCAATATAAAGATAACTTAGAAAAGCCAACAAAAAACTTAAAGCTAAACAGCCAACACGGAGAATTTTTGAAGGCATTCCTTGCTCCATTATCCGTGCAAAACTCAGTAAGGGCCAATGCCAGAGATAAAGTGAAAAGCTAATTAAACCTATTCCTACCATAATGCGGTTTGCTAAGAGCTTGCGATTGATCCAGGTTTCAGTTCCAGCGGCAATGAGCAAGGCCGTGCCTAACACTGGCAAAAGGGCATTATTTCCTGGAAAGACTTTTTCTGGATTTAAATAATAAACTCCCCCAGTAATGCAGACCAACCCTGCAAAGGCGAGGGTGTTAACGCAGAGGGAATAGTGTTTGCCAATCGATTTGAGAGAGAAATTGGGTTTGAGGCTATGAGAAACCGCTAATAAGCTACCCATTAAAAGTTCAAAAAAACGGCTCTGAGGTAAGTAGAATGCTGCTGTAGGATTTGTATTTACTCCTTTTAAATTCAAGAAATATGAAATACCAAAAAAAACTAAGGTTAAGGCAAGTATATTTATTTGCTTTTTATAAGCAGCCCAAATGAAGAAGGGCCAAATCAAATAAAACTGCTCTTCGATCCCTAAAGACCATAAATGCAGCAAAGGCTTAAGATCAGCAGCCGTATCAAAATAGCCGCCAGCTTTCCATAAAGCGAGATTGGACGAAAACAAGCCTGCCGCCGCCATGAATTTACCATATGCTTTAAATTCATTGGCTAATAAAGCAAACCATCCCAAGATAAAAAAACCAAGCAAAACAATAAGTAAGACCGGGAAAATACGATTAATTCGACGTACATAAAAATTGAGGAAGGAAAAATTATTAGTCTTTAATTGATTAAAAATAATGCCTGTAATGAGGTAGCCCGAAATCACAAAAAAAATATCAACCCCAATAAAACCACCAGGTAATTGTGTGGGAAAGGCATGAAACACGAGGACTAACAAGACTGCAATAGCTCGTAGGCCATCGATATCAGCTCGGTAGGGAGGAGAGGGAAAAGTATTGGTATTTGTTGACATCTTATGCTTGTAGTCCTTTCTGCAAAATCGTAATTGATCAGTGCTGTAATTTATAAATTTTTGCTGTTGCGATTGCCGCTATGATAGCAAAAAATGAGGTATTAAAAATGAGTCTCTTGCTGTCTTTGGCTGTCATAAAATATCTAATTCTATACGACCACTTAATAAAATAGTGGCAATTTTCGATTAATTGGAAACCAGGTAGCTAGGGAAGAGGATGAGAAGTTAGATCACGACAATGCGAGAACTTTTCCCACACTTTAAAGAGTTTCTTTCAAAGTAGAGGCGTGATAACTTTCAGTTGCAGGCCTACCCAGGGACATTGATATCACATAGGTAAAAGCGGCCGCTACGATGAGGAAGGCTAATAAAGCAAAAATTAAGCTGAGAGTGGGCCGATTATTATTTTTACTTCGCTGAAAAACAAAATCCAAGCTTAAAATTATAAGTAAAATAGCAATCAGAATAAGAATAATCCACGTTAGCATCCTTGCTCCTCGTAGTGTAAAAAGAAGATTATTTTTACATAGAATGCTTCAAACTATAAACTAACTCCTTTGAAATAGCCAATATGAGCGGCTCAACCTTCATTTTATTGATACTGATTAGCGTTTATATTGTATGACGCAAATTCCTGGAAGATTGACCCTCCTCAACTTGATCGATTTCTCCTGTTTTTAGTTCCTCTGCTATTGCAATGATCCCGTCTAATGAACGTTGCACCTCACCTTTAGTGAACGGATTATAAGAATCTGTAGTGTAAGCCGAATAAAGCATGCCTAAGGGAAATATCACTGCAAAAGCCAGCTTTCGCAGTGATTCACATAAATAAACGACTGTATCTAAGAAAAACTCAGGGCCACCGCAATATTCAGAATAAGATAGCCAATAAGGAGCCATGCAGCCAAGTCCTACAATTAGCATAGCTATTGCATGAATGCTGCTCGCTGCGCCAATAAAAAAATCTGTAAATAGATTGCCTCCAAACGTGGAATCAACACTAAAAGTAATCGTTTCACCACTATCTATGGAAGGAATTTTAACGGAGTTGTCTTTGATACGCTTAGCAAGCTCGATAATGGATTGATAGTTGGTGGGTTTGCTATTTAATTCCTTGTTAATTGTTTTAGCATCCTTTAAAAGCTGGCAGTGAAACTGATATTGCATACTTGCATTGGTCCGTTCGTAAACTCTATTCGCGCCGTCCTGAGGAAAGATAACCCAAGGAAAATGTTCTTTTCCGCGATAAAGTTCCGGAGTTGCAAAAACCTTCTCCAAATCAATTTCTTCCTCAAGATGATCAGCGTATTCAATAGCCTCAGCAGAAGACACTTTAGTGAGGTAGTATGACCAACTTGCCCTACAAATTTCTGTAAGGGTGGATTCTAAATGTAAACCAATACGCTTGATTTTAGGTTGGGTAAAAAACATGTGTTCCCCTCGATTAAAAAAAAAGCAGGCATTCTACTATGCTTGCATAAAAACGCATGAGAGCTCTCATCATGAGACACTCATCGTCTTCTGATTTTGTTCTTCATCTACTTCCTCACTAGTTTCTGTCTCAGAGAAAAATGCCTTAATTCTATCGAAGAATAGTTTTTCATTAGCTAAACTTTTTTGTGGCTGAATAAAATGGTAAACACTTAATATATAATCAATGGAAGTATTCTCGCATTCACTTAATCTGCAAGAAATATCTAGATCTTTCATGCAGTGATTAATAAAGCTAACCGCAATAAATTGATCATGATTTTCAAATTGCTTATGTAGATATTCAATTCCCATTTTCATTTCTTTTATAAGTGCTGATTGATACTTAGGAAATTGGCTAAAATGTTTCTTAGCTAGATCCGCTATTTCATCGGGTGACATCTTAGAAAGGGTGACAATGGTTTCAAAAACTTCGCACTCCAGATGTTTTGATTTAACTAATGGCTGGGGTAAAGCGACCTCATCACTTGAAACACCGGTGCCAACATATTGTTCAAATACTCCACTCATCACATCCATAGGATGAGAGAATAGGCCTAAGTCTTCCTGATCACGAGAAAATCGCAAGTTGAGTAAGCATTTTCCAAAATCAATTAATGTGACCTGAACATGAGACGCGGTTTCGACGACCCCCCAATTGGTGTTGCAGGCATCGTCTTTTCCCAAAAGTTCTAAGAGCACGGCTGCTGTGCCGAGTCCGACTAGCCGCTTACTACTGGTTGGAGCGCAGACGTAACCTTCGCTATTCAGGTTCCGTCCAAGTATTTTGGAATTTTCAGCATTATAAGTATCTTTCCAGGTTGTAAACTGATCTAGAAAATCCGCGCCGACCAACGGCTCCTTTTCCGTTCCATTTTTATTTGGTGTTAATTTATAAAAGGCTGAATATTTAGGACAAGAAGGGGAATTAATGTGGCGTATAAACTGGGCACAAAATAGTTCTCTAGAAATTGCAAAGCCTTTTTCATCGGCATCTATTTCGTCGTCAAACTCTTCATATTTATATAACGACTCATTACAATCATAATCTCCTTTTTTTAACAGCTTGTATTTATTTTTAGTGGCATGCTTAACAATACATTCTACCGTATTGCCTTCAGGTGCTTCTTTGAAGTAAAAATATGGAGTAGAGTTAGTTGATTTCGCTTTAGCGACCTTAAAAAAATGTGGCATTAATATCTCAAGGTAAATAATTTTGCGAAGAATAATAAAATTCCCGGTTTTAATCAATATTTTGACTATTTGTATTTTATTGTGCTGGTTGGAAGAGGGTGAATGCGCTGTACAACGTGATTTTCAAACCTGGCCCAATGTATTGGCTATTGGAAGATTTAGTCATGCCGATACAGGATTCGGCCGCATCCGAGTGTGGTTAGAAGCCCAACAACGTATCGGCGACGACAGTAGTAAATTTACTCAGATTTTATTTCGTCCTGGATTGGGTTATGCCCTTACAAAAAATCTGAGTATGTGGATGGGTTATGGTTGGATTCGTACCGGAGTCCCTTTGACCAACGCTCCTTTCGGTGAACACCGAATCTGGGAACAGTTGTTATGGGAGAAAACAAACCCGCATTTCACCTTCATCAGCCGAACACGCCTGGAACAGCGCTATTTTCAAAACAGATTCAAGATGGCCTTTAGAGTCAGACAACTCCTTAGACTTGTAGTTCCTTTAGACGATCGCTCGAGATTCAGTTTTGTCAGTAACGATGAACTATTCTGGCATCACAATGACTATATAGGCAGGAAAAATAGTGAAGGGTTTGATCAGAATCGTTATTTCATTGGCCTGGGCTATAAAATCAATACAAATGCAACGACGGAAATTGGATATATGAATCAGTATATCCGTCGTTTTGATGTGCCTAATTTTCTTGCTCATATAGTCTCGGTTAATCTTTTTCTTAATTTTTAAAATAAGTGCCTTGCATATCCCAGCAAAGTTCTAAGGGCTTGCCCAACGATTCAAACAAGCAACCAGGGTTTCGCAGCAGGATCAAAATCACTTTAAAATACTTTTTCTCTAGAAAATAATAGATACATTGAGGCTTTAATTTGTATAATATGCCTAAATTTTATTTATTCCTTGAATTATGACAAAAAAAATATTAGTGCTTAGTTTAGATTATGATGATTGTTTATTAAGAAAATATGATCGTTATGACCATTTGCGGCGTGAAAAATTTGATGCGGTGGATTTTGATGAGGTGGTGAATAACTATCAAGCACCAAAGGGTAAAATAAAATGGAAAAAGCGATTATTGAAGGATAATAAGGCTCTTTTTGCCTATATTAGTTCAATTGCAGCTAACTATGATGAAATCATTGTATGTTGTGGGTCGAATCGTCAAAATGAGTATTCGGATGCTACAAATTCTTGTAGAGACGATTTATATTCTGGCTCCTGTTACGAGGGTTTAGAGATTTTAGTTTCTCATCTTCGAACCTTAGTTGGGGTTCCGGTTCAACTGGAGCAGACAACGACTGCAGATCATTTCTTACAACGCAAATCAGGAGAAACTTTTTCAAGTACTCTTGAGTGGGCTAAAGGACTTAAACCTAAATCCTCGTTTAAAGACTGTCCGAATGATCGAACAAAAATTTCTTTGCATTATCGTTTAATGCATTATTTCGCCGATAAACTGGAGTCTTTCTGGGCAAAACAAAAAGAAGAAGTGAAAATTGATTATTTCGCCATAGATGATAGTTATCAGGGACAGTTAAAATTACCCAATCCCGCAATTATTGATGGGCTGAATGAGGTGTATAGAGAACGACCTCAATTGATTCCTGATAATACCTCATTATTTACCTTGCCTTATCAAAATGGGGAATTAAAAATGGATTGTATGACCAAGATTGAAGGAACCGGAGCAATTGATCGTAATTTTGATTTTAACATGGAGCGCATGATGCTCTGCTCTCTGAAGGGCGACGAAATAGAGCAACGAATAAAATTATTTGATCGTAAATCATGTAATTGCTGGAATGTATTTGCTAATCATAAAAAGGAAGAGGCTTTTTTTAGAAACTTACAAGATCCAGAGACAGCGTTTGTTAATGAGTTTATAGAAAGACACAAACTAGCCTATAGTAGTGGATTTTTTTGTGGTTTATTTAATAAAACCAATCTTTCTGATTATGAAACATTGAATACTCGAGCTATTTTAAAACATGCTAAACATCGAACTTTTTTTGGTTTTAAAAACAGAACTTGTCAGATCGTGGAAGAGATGGGCTATAACGTAGAGCCTTAGTTGACGAGCTGTTACTCAGCTTTAAAAAGGATAATTGATCTAAAAAAGATTTCTGCTAACGTGCTCTCCTGTATCCATAATCTCTTGCATCAGTGGATTCTCACTTAATACTGAGCGTATTTCCTTAAATGTTCCATGATGGCTAAAGGCTTTGAGAACGCTAGCAGTAGCTTCGTTGAAATTGTCTTCTTTAGCTGCAATAAGCTTTTTAATTTTTGTTAATTCTTGCTCATATTCTTGAGAATTTTCAGGATGAATATCCTGCAAAATTCCTTTTATTTCAGAAATAATATCCGGATCATCACCACTCTCGCCCTTAAATAAATTGCTACCAAGAAGTTTAATAATTGCTGTAAGGTTTTCCTCTCTGAGTTCTGGTGGTATTTTTGTAATTTTTAATTGATTTTTAATACTATCCATCTTGTCGATGAGAGTTCTTCTCGCGTCTGCTTGTAATCCCGCCATTCGAGTGGCTCTTCCTTCCGTGATCCATTTCTGAGCTTTACCGAAAGAAGCGATATAGATTAATAGACCAGAAAATATTTTTAATAACCCAACGCCAATGTTTAAATAAGGATATTTTATAGTTAATTGTTTAGCCAGTTTTTGGTATCTTTCCGCTGCATTTTTGTTATCTGGTTGAGCTATAAGTTGTGAAGTCCGAGTGACAGTTTCTAATAATAAACGCTTGCCACTAACGCCTAATTCGTGTTGTTGTTTAATTAAAGTGATAACTTCTTGCTCGAGATCTAGAAATTGCTGTTCAGAAGTGCTGGCCGTATCTTGAGCCTTATCAAGTTGTTTTTGCACCTGAGAAAGTCGTAAACTCAACAAATCATCCACCCGGGAGTGTGGACAATTTAAATCACGCCACTCAATCATCCAGGCTAGTTTAGGATCATTAAAGATGGTGTCAAAATTGTTATTAATATAGGCATCGACCGTATTCCAAATAATTTTGGAATGATGATTCATCCCGCGTGCTTTCACCACTGTAGGCGCTGCATGCAAAGCACGCTCAAATTCTTCACGAGTTAAGGGAACTTTGGCTTCAATGGATTTCATTAAATTATAATAAGCAGAAGAAACACCTCCGCGATCAATCGCATCTTTACAGGAAAAATTAACACTATTAGGATCCAATTTTTCGAGTATATGGTTAGTCAGTTCAAATTTAATAAAATGAAACCATACGGCTTGACGCTGAGCACTTGTCAAGGGTTTACCCTCTTCTATGCCTATTTTTGCAAAACTTTTTTGGAGTAATTTTTTTAATTCCTTTTCCTCATTTCTAAAAATGAGAGAACGTGCTTCAGCACTAATATAAAAATCTTTGGTAGCATTTTTTGCAGTTTTATCTTGGCTCGCGATTTTAAAAAACTCGTCAAAGGTTTCTTTAAAATCATGCTGATCTGTCGTTTTTAAAAATTCTGATTGATGCATCAATCCCTTATCGGCAGGTAGGGTGATGACAACAAGATTGGGATGGCGACCTTCTAATTTATGCAATGCTTCCGTTAATGCTTTTTCTTTTTTACCCTCGAAGTCATCGCGGTCACGGCCTAGATTATTAAAATAGACATGGGTTATTTTACGTGGCTTTGAAGGATCGTACTCAGCATCTGCATGGAGATCTAGCCAACGTTCAAATAAAGGACTTATTCTGACTTCGCCATGATGACGTTGGGCTTGAGTGCCTATACGATATTCCCTAAGACGCCTGTCTAGGTTGTATTGATAATGCCTTATTGTTGCAAGGCTCGTAGTATGTTGAGGTTTAAAATCGCCGGTTGTCATCGCAGTTAAGCGACCATAGGCAGAGCCTGCTTGAGCAGGAGTTTGACTATGTAGATTAATAGTCGACGGACTAGATGGAAAAAAATGAGCAATACCTTTTTCAACTGAAGAGCTCATTGGAGTATGTTCTAAAGGAATTTTCTGAATAGCGGTAAAAGTGGTTTCTAAAATATGATTATCATTATCATAAATTGATAGTATGAACTCATCTAATGATCTGATTTGTTGTCTGATATCTTCTTCTTTGTTGGGGGTTTGAGCTAAATCACTTTTTATCGCAGTTCTTAGGGCTCTTGTTTTTGCCAGAGACTCTTCTCGTTCTTTCCTTTTTGCAAGCTCTTCAGGTAGGAATTCTCGTGTTTCATTATTTTTTTCTTCATCAATTTCAGCCTCTTCGATTGCAGCAGTCTCAACAAAATGTTTCAGCCCAATATTATTAGCAAGTTGCCTGGTTAGATTTTGTCGTGGTTCATCGAAAATGGTTTTTATATTTTCTTCTGCAACTGTGAAAAAACGAGTATAGAGATCAGCATAAGCAAAACGCGGGTTATAATCCTCTTGCTGATGAATTTGACGAAGTCCATCAGCAAGCTTGGCATCAAGCGCTTCTAAACTGTTAAAAACAGACTCAGGAATTTTTAGCGCCCTTAAATAAGCATAACAATTTTGGTTATGAAGACTTTCACTAGTTATCCCAGTAGGGTTGACAGAAGGAATGCCCATATATTTTTCGTTTATAGTGAATCTAATTTAATTTTAGTCCTAAAATGCTTAAGAATTTATTAGCATTCCTCAAAAATTGGAAAAACCAATATAGCCGATTGATCCCTAACCTAAGGAGATCATCAATCTTAGCTTTTTATGACTGGTCAACTTTTCATCAAAACCTGAACTAATATTAGAAGTAACAGGGATAATAAGGAAATGGCATGGAATACAAAAATGTTATGGTCGCAATTGATGAAAGTGACTCATCTAATCTGGCCTTAAAAGAAGCCATTCGATTAACCAAAGAATTTAATGCAAAGCTACACGTTCTTTATATTGTGGATGAAACTATTTTTAATAAAGTGGATGAATACGTTGAATTTGATTTACTGTGGAGCGCTCATAGAGAGTTTGGAGAAAAGATATTAAATAAAGCGCAACAGGTGCTAAATACCTCAGAAGTTGACTTTACTACAAAGTTAAGTGAGCTTAAACCGAATGAAGGTCGTCTTGCTGAAAAAATTGTATCGGAAGCAAATTCTCTTCCTGCAGATATCCTCGTTGTTGGGACACATGGGCGAAAAGGATTTAGTCGTTTATTTCTAGGAAGTGTTGCTGAGAATGTAATTCGTATTGCGAATTTGCCGGTGTTATTAGTGAGAGAATTAAAACTGTGAGGCTGCATTAATATTTAAGAGTACTAGGTTGGTAAGACTTGTCATAGCGAATTCTTGTAGCTTTGGATTCCCGTTTTCGCGGAGGGGGATAGAAACCCTGAAAATAACCAGTTCGTCATTCTCTGCGAAAGCGGGTGCCAAATAACAGATCTTTAATGCTTTTCTTTTTTATCACCCAATAACCAATTAACACTTACTTCAAGTTCATCAGCAATTCTATTGATTGAATTAGAATCAACAGCAACTACTCCATTGAGTAGAGCTTCAATTTTGAATTTGGGCAATTTAAATAATTTAGAACAAATTTGAACTCGTTCAGTTATGAGACTGGGAACTCCCACTAAATCTAATTCTCTGTTCAAACGTTCAGATAGTTGTTTATTAGCCATGATAATCTCCTCAGATTTTGTATTAGTGTAAACCATGGAAGATTAAGGATTGATTAAGTACATCAAGAAAATTTACTGAGGATGAAATAAAGCTATTAAGGCTTATTAATTAGGAAGCTATAACTCTTCCACTAACTGGCTTTTATGGGAGAATCACTCCCGCTTTCGCGGGAATGATTAGGAGAAATTAAGGACAATGAGCAGCAACAAAAGTTGGTTCAACGCTAACTTCTTTATCTTTGCCGGTATCTCTATTAATTTGCGAATGCAATTGTGAATACAATAAAGAATAACGTTTTTGCATGGTCTGAAGCCGCTGTTCTGTTGAAGAAATTTTCTTATCCTTTAGTTCGGAAACAGACGATTCTCTCTCTTTCCCAGCATTGTTGTCTTGCGAAAACAATAAAGAATAGCGATTTTTCGAGGTGTGATCCTGGCTCGAACGATTAGATCTCCAATCAGGAATAGACGCTTCGTTATTCTCTTTTTCTTCTTGTTTCTCTTCAGCCTTATTTACTAACTGTCTAAAGGTCGATATTTCGATATTGAAGGCCGATAAACTTGTTTTAAGAGAAGGAGAAAGCTCGCAGGTTTCCACTAATTCATTGATCTTAGCAACTTCGGTTTCAATGTCTTCGAGCCGTTGTTTGTTCGATGGATCAGGATTAAGTCTTGATAGGGTACCGAACTCGATTTTGAGCTTATACAAGTTAACAAAAAGTTTAGCTTCGAGGTTTTGCATCTTGAGTTGTTTATAGTCTAGATCTTGCAGTGTCTGGAGAAGTTTATTTCCCTCCTTAACCAGACTTTTCTTTGGTTCATCCTTTAACAACCATTCTAAAGTCTCAATATGCGCTTCTTTCTCTCGATTAAGTAGCTCGAGTTGTGAGTTTTCTTTTTCCCAATCAATGACGTAGTTTTCGTCCATCACGAAAACATCTGATTGTTTCTTATCCTTAAGATAACGAGAAACGTCAGCGATTAAGTAACGGTTTAGATCCCTGATTAACTCTTCAAGCATTTGTCGCTGTATAGTCGGTTGACTTGAGTTGCTAGAAGTAGAAGATTTAAGCACTCGACCAAAATTGACTGGTTTAGCCGTTTCTAAGTCATTTCCTAGTGGCTCTATTTGTGTACTCAATTCATGGCTCTCATCTTGATCGTAGAAAAATCCATTGTTGAGCATATCGATAAGAATGGTATCGAGTTGAGCATCGGTATCATTGGGTATCGGGAAATGTGTGCGTTCTGTCTGAAGTTTATTGAGCGTTAACATCATCTTCCTACCACCGGAAGTTCTGCTAGCCATTTCTAATCGCCTTTCGCTTGGATCCTTTATTTTCTCAAGGTAACGATTACCATCTTCTAAAAAGGTTATATCACGTCTAATCAGAGCCATACTCGGTATTGCCGCTTGCTGTTGACTCAGCACTGGGCCTAGAGCAGTAGCTCGATGTGGGAACATCGTTTCATTGAGTTTAGCAAAAACTTGTTCTGTTTCCGGATTTAGACCATCAAAGGTTTTCTTTAAGCGAGAAACTTCAGTAGTAGATAATCCTGTGAGTATTGCTTGGCAACCCGATAAATCTTTGTGTTCATGATATAGAGAATAAGCCACCCAAATCCAGCGATCGACAATAAGCGTTCTTTCTTCCATGGAGGAGGCATTTAAAACAAGTGAGCTAATATAATTGGTGAGATTAACGTTTTGATCGGTAAATGCTGCCATAGAAGGACATTCTTCAGGCTTCCAGGGAGGCGAAAATAATTCGTCGGTTGAAATTTGTAAAAACAGTTTTTGGTCGAGCGCTGCGATACTATTCGCATACCCTGTGATAACTTGCTTATTTAATTTTTCTACTCTCGAGGCAAAAATGGGATTGAATCTGATCTTATTTTTTACAGCAGGATTGATGAGAAACTCATTATAAGCTTGCATGTCGAAGGTATTCGCATGGAGATGTTCATTTAACCGCTTGAGAATCTTGGCTGGATCCCTTTTAGTTTTGATTTCTTGTTTGCGCTGATTGATTTGCTCATAAAATGCTTTGCTATCAGGCTTGGCGGCTTTGAATTCAATTTGAGTTTTACTCGGTGATGAATGCTTAGGCGCGAAGACTTCGGCGTAGGCTTGTATTTCTTCATACCTATTTTTTAGCACTAACAGGGTTTTACTTGCCCGTTTTTGAAAACGTTCTAATTCGTCTAACTCGGTAATTTCGAGAAGTTCGCTGTCAAAAAATTTATTTTGTTCTTTGTACTCATCCATGTACTTTTTCTGAAGATTTGAAAGCTCAGCAAGATTGGTTTTCTTTTCCTTTTTTGTGCTTCTTTTCATTAAGGCATCTCCTACAAACTGATGAATGAAATTAACAAGACCTATACTAAGACAAGTCAGGTGAATTGGCTATATAGCTTACGTGTGAAATAATTTTTTTACACTTTAGTTACTTAACAAGCCAAAGTTGTAAATATCTAACTTCTTGTTGAATTATTATTTATAACCAATTGCTTAGAGTTAAAAATATTGTGGTTTCTATTGAATGAAAGGCATTAAAAATGTTACAAACTGGGGTTTGGTTTAATTTTGATGCATATGAATATTATTTTTATTATATGATAAAATATGCCGCCATTTGGGCAAGAAAAGTTATTTTGCGTACTAAAGGCCAATGAAAACAGAGACAGCTAGTTGTTGAATCCTTGTGTTTTATTTTCTTGTATCACCTTAGTATTTTTTTCAAGACTAGTATTTCCACTCAGGAAACCATGAGTAATTAAATAACATGTATCGCTTTGTTTTTTATAAGGGCTATTTTCTAGGTTCTTTAAAGCAGGAAATTCTTTTCTATCTTGGATAGAAAAGAAGGATACATATTTACTGCACTCCTCTTTAGTTATTTTTTCCATTTCGCTGGCAATTTTTTCATGGCTTCCATTAACAATACCTGAGTATTTTATTCCCGCAAAACGAGCGAATCGCTTAGTTGGTGCGGAAATTAGCACAGGGATAAGCTGGTGCGCTCCAAAATTTTTTAGATATTCCTTTATTTTAGGGTGCTGCATAATTTCTTTCTTAAAATCAGGGAGGGTTTTCCAAACTCCCTCACCAAAAGAGCAAGAAATTGCTAAGGCTTCTTCATTAGCGATACGTCCCATGAAAATAGGTGCCTTTTCTTTAAGGAATTTATGAATTATTTCTTCGATGTCATGGGAAAATTCCGGGGGTAGAGGTGGTTTTACCATATATAATTCTAAGTTTATTTCTGGATGACGGTCAAAATACCCCATCCACGGAAGCCAAGTATTGCTAAAAGAACTATTGATACCTAAAGAGCGATAAAATGGATATAGAACGCCAGAGTTACCTTTTATAACAGTGATATCTCGAGCACTGGTTTGATAAATAGTAGCGCATTCCTTTGATTGAAATTGGTGCATAAAACCTTCCTTGGTATAAAACTTAATTGCTCAATTAAATTATAGCAAGAGTGAAGGGGGTTATCTGGTGGAAGCAGTTCAATCAACCTAGGATGGGTCTGGATCTAACAAATCCATTACCACAGAAAGAGTTGAATTCGGTAGAATGTTAGTCCAAGGCCCCCACCCTCAATTCGCCTAAAAACGAAGAATGGCATCGATTGCAAATACTCTTTGATTGCCTCGAGTGCCATTATCATAAGGCCTCACTTGATATCTGAATGCTTTTTCATAGCGAATTTCTGGTCTTACTTCCAAAAAATTTGAAAATTGGTGGGTCAATCCTAAGGTTAGGCTCATGTAGGAGGTCGCAAAACCACTTCGTTGCCCTTGATAATCATCAAAAAAATCAGTACGAAAAGACATAAAATCTTTGTCACTGACTTTGAGTTCCGTGTAATTAACGATCCCCAACGAGTTTGAACGCCCAGGAATTATAGGACCGCAGCCACCACCGCCACCGTAAGATTTTATGGGGCCAAAATTACAAGTTCCTCCCTTTGCACCATCATATTGATAGACGAAATACATTTCCGTCGCAGTAAAAAATTTTGCTGTGAATCGATGAGTCCAGGTGAGGTTATATTGCTGTATATTATCGTGGAATCCCTTGAAACGTCCTCCATTGACTGAATTGACTCCTCCCCATAATGAATCATTATTAGATCGAGAAACCCAGCGAATAAGCGCTTGAAAGGTCGGATGAGCCGCATTTGTCCAAGGAGCGACATCACTGCCCGCGTGCAGACCTAGCAGAACAGTCCAGGTGTCGTTAAGTTTAATAGCAGTATTGACGCCTGTTTGCGTATAAGTATCAAAGGTAAACATCAGTGAATGAGTCACTAAATAATTTTGCGGTGCAAGTTGGGCTTCAATATCTGGAGGGGAAATATAACGCCCAAAGGTAATAACCATCCCTTCTGCAACAAGGGGAAAATACAGTTGTCCAGACGCTTCGACTAAATCATAACCATACAACTTATTACGTTTAAGTAATTGACTACTAAAATAGCCCTGTGAGGTGGTAAAACGGTAATCCATACCGTAAATATTAGAAAGTCTAAATCCCCAGTCAATATTTTCTACTTGAACCGTATCAGGTAATCGCTCGATACGTAAAACGGATTGCTCAAGCTCGATGCGATTGGGAACTATAGAGTAGGTAAGAGGGTAGTTGGAGTTTTTTGAGCTACTCGCATTGTAGGAAGGATTAATCCAACCATAGATCCTAATGTTTTTTCTTTCTAAAGCAGGGATAGCTTTCCAAATAAATTTGTTGATGGGATACACGGGATCTGAATTCGGCACACCAATAGTCGGCCCCAAATATTCAGTACTTGGAAAAATAGAGTCAAATGGAGCGGGTTTTGCTCTTCTTTTCGGTTCTGGTGACTGGGTTTGTACCTGAGATGTCTTTTGTTTAGCGGGTTCAGCAATAACAGTAAAGGGAAAGTAAAGTATTCCAATGAGAAGGCAATAATAAAAACTGTCTCTTTTCATACAAATCCATTTGTTAAGGCTAGCAACAAAATTCTAAAAGGCGCATTATACCTATTTTAATGATGAAACCTAGTCTGTTCTAACAGTTATCACAATTAGCTTAAGCTATTGATATAAAACGAGAGAGACAAGATGGAAGACTTAGTTATTCTCAGTGGAACCTTACTCTTTTTTATCCTTTGTCACGGATTAATCATTTTTTTTAATTCACTATCTCGGAGTAAGCAATGATTACTTATCTGATCTGTAGCGCCATCACCTTAGGCTTGATGATTTACTTACTTTTTGTTTTATTTAAACCAGAATTTTTTTGATTCAGTGAGTGAAAGGATTCTAAGATGACTGAAATCGGTTTATCGCAAATAGTATTTTTTCTTTTTATTTTACTTCTTCTTGTTAAACCCTTGGGCTGGTATATGGTGCAAGTTTATGAAGGAAGAGGATGGTTAGCTCGGATTGGGAGCCCATTTGAATTATTGATTTACCGCTGCTGTGGAATTCAGACAGACCGAGAAATGAATTGGAAAGCTTATCTTATTGCGATGCTTGTTTTTAATTTAATAGGATTATTAGCAGTCTATATTCTCCAAAGACTGCAATTTTATCTTCCCTTCAATCCGCAACATTTTTCTGCGCCGTCACCTCATTTAGCGTTTAATACTGCCGCCAGTTTTGCAAGCAATACCAATTGGCAAGCTTATAGTGGCGAAACAACAATGAGTTATCTCACGCAGATGTTAGCGCTTACCACGCAAAATTTTCTTTCGGCGGCGACTGGAATGGCTTTATTGATGGCTTTAATAAGAGGCATAGCAGGTCATGAAATAAGTTATTTAGGCAATTTCTGGGTGGATATGGTCCGAGGCGTACTCTACATTCTTCTTCCACTTTCATTGATCTTTGCTTTAATTTTAGTTTCGCAAGGGGTGATTCAGAATTTAAAAGCCAATGAAAAAATAACTTTGCTACAACCCAGCGTTAATAATTCAAAGCTGCTCACTGAGCAAACGATTCCTATGGGCCCCGTCGCTTCGCAAATTGCCATCAAACAGTTGGGTACCAATGGCGGTGGCTTTTTTAATGTCAATTCGGCACATCCTTTTGAAAATCCCACACCATTCACGAATTTTTTAGAGATGCTCGCAATTCTGCTTATCCCTGCTGCTCTTTGCTACAGCTTTGGCATGTTGGTTCGGGATAAACGTCAGGGTTGGGCTTTATTAGCCACGATGCTCGTTGTGTTCATTCCTTTTACACTGTGCGCTGTAATGGTGGAGCAGGCAGGAAATCCGGCAATCATTACCATGGGAGTAAATCCTACCCCCTCGTCGGTTTATCCGGCAGGAAATATGGAGGGAAAAGAAACTCGTTTTGGAATTGTGAGTTCTGCAATGTGGGCCGTCGCTACTACTGCCGCATCCAATGGTTCCGTCAATTCCATGCACGATTCTTATATGCCGTTAGGTGGATTAATGCCTTTGTGGATGATGCACCTGGGGGAAGTGATTTTTGGGGGAGTGGGCTCTGGTTTATATGGCATGTTAATGCTGGTGATTATTACTGTTTTCGTTGCCGGTTTAATGGTAGGACGTACTCCTGAATATTTAGGGAAAAAAATAGAGCCTTATGAAATGAAAATGGCTTCTATTTCTGTTCTCATTATGCCCTTGATTGTGCTCTTATCCACGGCCATAGCAGCAGTGACTAAAGCAGGTGTTAGTTCAATTGCCAATCCCGGAGTACATGGCTTTAGCGAAATGCTTTATGCCTTTACTTCTATGGGTAACAACAATGGAAGTGCCTTTGCCGGGCTGAATGCGAATACGCCTTTCTACAATTTAGTAGGCGGCTTGATAATGTTAATCTCACGTTATTGGATAGCAATACCGGTCATTGCTCTCGCAGGTGCACTGGCAGGCAAAAAAATAGTTCCTAAAAGTGTAGGCACCTTAGACACTCATTCTCTGCTTTTTATCATTCTTCTCATTGGCGTGATGTTGCTTATCGGGGCTTTATCTTTCCTACCAGCACTCGCATTAGGTCCCATCGTTGAGCATCTTATTTTATGGGGACAGCATGGACAGTAGGGCAACAACCTCATCGATTTGGGATAGCAAGATAATAAAAATGGCGCTCTACCAGTCCTTTTTAAAATTATCCTTATTTCATCAAATCCGTAATCCAGTCATGTTCGCGGTTTACATCGCTTCCTTAGTCACTAGTGCTTTATTTATTCAAGCCTTGGTTGGAAAGGGTGAGGCTTCGGCTATTTTTATTTTAGCAATCACTTTGTGGTTATGGTTCACGCTGCTCTTTGCTAATTTTGCTGAAAGTATGGCAGAAGGGCGTGGGAAAGCGCAGGCCCAAGCTTTACGAAAAGCGCGTCGCGAAATTCAAGCAAAAAAACTAGCTAAGCCCGAAAGAGACGCGCGCGTTAGCCTGATTCAATCCGCTCTTTTAAGTGCCGGTGATTATGTCTTAGTGGAAGCAGGCGATTTTATTCCCAGTGATGGTGAAGTGATACAAGGGATAGCTTCTGTCAATGAAAGTGCGATTACGGGTGAAAGTGCGCCAGTTATTCGTGAAAGCGGCGGCGATAGGAACGGAGTGACTGGAGGTACCCAAGTTATTTCGGATTGGTTAATTGTGCGAATTACGGCGAATCCCGGTGAAACCTTTTTGGATAATATGATCGCTTTAGTAGAGGGTGCTAAGCGGCAAAAAACACCGAATGAGCTGGCTTTGACCATTTTGCTCGCCGCGTTAACCCTTGTTTTTTTACTCGTCTGCGCAACGCTTTTGCCTTTCTCTATTTATAGTGTTACTGCGGCGGGCAGCGGAAAAGTCGTTCCCATTTCTGTCCTAGTCGCTTTATTTGTTTGCTTGGCACCTACAACGATTGGCGGATTACTTTCTGCGATAGGTATAGCAGGAATGGATCGAATGATTCAAGCCAATGTGATTGCCATGTCGGGTCAGGCGGTGGAGGCGGCAGGGGATGTCGATGTTTTATTATTAGATAAAACAGGGACTGTAACGCTGGGGAATCGTGAGGCAGTAGCGTTTATCCCAGCTGAAGGTTTAACCGTACAGGTTTTAGCGGATGCGGCCCAACTGGCTTCCCTAGCTGACGAAACCCCAGAAGGACGAAGCATCGTTGTTTTAGCTAAGGAAAAATACGGTTTACGTGGCAGAGACATCTCAAAACTAGGCGCTACCTTTATTCCTTTTACAGCCGAAACACGAATGAGTGGTGCAAATCTTCATTCTCGTCAAATTCGCAAAGGAGCTGCCGAAGCAATTAAAGATTATATTCAAGAAGTAGGTGGTAGTTTTCCTGAGTCAGTCCAACAAACTGTCGATTCCATTTCGCGTCAAGGAGGTACTGCCTTAGTTGTGGCTGAAGATCAGAAAATCCTGGGTGTTATTCATCTTAAAGATATTATAAAAGGGGGAATTCGCGAGCGCTTTGCGCAGTTGCGCAGGATAGGAATCAAAACCATCATGGTCACTGGAGACAATTCCTTGACAGCCGCTGCAATCGCAGGCGAAGCGGGCATTGATGATTTTTTAGCAAACGCCAAGCCCGAAGAAAAACTTAAACTGATTCGCAAGCTGCAAAAGCAAGGGTATTTAGTCGCTATGGCCGGCGATGGGACGAATGATGCTCCTGCGCTGGCACAGGCGGATGTCGCTGTTGCTATGAATACCGGTACTCAAGCTGCCAAAGAGGCCGGAAATTTGATTGATTTGGATTCTAATCCCACTAAATTAATCGAAGTCGTAGAAATTGGTAAACAGCTACTCATGACTAGAGGTTCATTAACGACTTTCAGTATTGCCAATGATATCGCGAAGTATTTTGCAATTTTACCTGCAGCTTTTGCTGGCACTTATCCCACCTTGGCTAAGTTAAATATTATGCATTTAGCAACCCCAGAAAGCGCTATACTGTCCGCGGTTATTTTCAATGCAATAATTATTGTTTTTCTCATTCCCTTAGCTTTGCGGGGAGTAAAATATCTTCATGCTTCAGCAGCGAAAATACTGCGAAGAAACGTTGTGGTTTATGGTTTAGGTGGTTTAATTGTTCCTTTCATCGGGATTAAATTAATTGATCTGTTCCTTGCTGGATTAGGATTAGTGTAAAAGGATTTATATGTTCAAAGAAGCAATGAGTCAAATAAAAACAGCGTTGATTTTGCTGGTTCTCTTGAGCGTAATTACGGGATTAATTTACCCGCTTATGGTGACCGCGTTAGCTCAACTATTGTTCCCTTACCAAGCGAATGGCAGTCTAATTTTGCAAAACAATAGGGTGATTGGTTCACAATACATTGGACAAAATTTTAGATCCCTTGCTTATTTTTGGGGAAGGCCGTCAATGACTAGCGCCTATGCTTATAATGGCGCAGCTTCTTCCGGTTCCAATAGTGGCCCAACAAATCCTGATTTTTTAGCGTTAGTGAAAGAGCGAATCAGCCAACTTAAACAATGGCATCCAGAAAATAATCAGTTAACTCCTATTGATTTAGTGACCGCTTCAGGGAGTGGGCTTGATCCAGAGCTTAGTCCTTATGCTGCTTTTTACCAAGCTGCTCGTGTTGCAAAGGTACGACAACTTCCTGAAGCGAAAGTACTAGAATTAATAAATAAACAAATTAAATACCGTACTTGGGGTTTATTGGGAGAACCGCGCGTGAATGTTCTACAATTAAATCTGGCATTAGATGCTTTAAGGACTAGCAATGAGCAAGCCCCGTCCAAACCCTGATCAATTATTAGCCCGCGCTCAAAAAGAAGCAGGAAAGGAGAGCCAAGGAAAGCTGAAAATTTATCTGGGAGCAGCGCCTGGTGTGGGCAAAACCCATGAAATGCTTGAGGATGCGCTAGAAAAGCGAGCTCAAGGACTAGATGTTATTGTGGGCCTCGCAGAGTCGCATGGCCGCAAAGATATTGAGCGTTTATTAGAAAATTTTGAGATTTTACCACGGCAAATTGTTCAGTATCACAGTAAAGAGTGTATGGAGTTCGATTTGGATGCTGCACTAAGACGACATCCTGGCTTGATTTTAGTCGATGAAATGGCTCATTCAAATCCATCAGAGTTACGACATAGCAAACGCTGGCAGGATATTAAAGAACTTTTAGATCGCGGAATAGATGTTTATACCACCCTGAATGTTCAACATATTGAAAGTCTAAAAGATAGTGTGGCGAAAATTATCCAAGCGCCTATCAAAGAGACAGTACCTGATTCAATGATAGAAAGAGCCGATACGATTGAACTTATTGACTTGCCGCCAGAAGATTTAATCAAGCGCTTACACGAAGGGAAGGTTTACATTCCAGAGCAAGCCGAACTCGCCTGCGAACATTTTTTTCGCAAAGGCAATTTAACCGCTTTGCGAGAATTAGCCTTGCGCGTGACTGCCGAACGTGTGGACACCGATGTATTGTGGTATAGGCAAGGCGAAAGGATAAAGCATATTTGGCCAACAAAAGACAGGATACTGGTTTGTGTTGGCTCAAAACCCGAAACACTTAAACTGATTAGAGGAGCAAAACGCCTCGCCAATAGTCTTCAAGCCGATTGGTTGGCTGTTTATATCGAAACCCCGTCTTTGCAGACGCTCCCTGAAGAGCATAAAAAAGCGTTGGAAAATTTGCGTTTGGCCGAGTTACTCGGCGCAGAAACTCATATGCTAATGGGAGTTGATATCGTAAAAGAAATCGTTAATTTTGCTCAAGAACAAAATGTCACGCAAATTATGATTTGGAAAAATATTCGCGTTCGCTTTAGAGATTGGTTTCGTCGAAATTTAGCGGATGAAATTGTTCGTCATAGTAGTGAAATTGATATTTATATTATGACGGGTGAAGTTTCTAAATCCAGCCGCATAAAAACGAAAGTAACACAAGAGTCCTCTTGGAAAATCTACGCTGTGACGGTTGGTATCGTCATCCTTACTACCTCACTTAATATGGTGCTTTATCCTTATCTTGCTGCAAGTAATTTAGTGATGGTGTATTTACTCGCAGTAACAATGGTAGCTCTTTTCGGGCGAACAGGTCCTTCTATTTTGGTTTCAGTTCTTAGTGTCATCGCCTACGATTTTTTCTTTATACCACCCATATATAGTTTTGCCGTATCCGATATTGAGTATGTGCTTACGCTTTTGGTGATGTTATTAGTTACCCAAATTATTAGCCAGTTAACTATTCAAAGTCGGAAACGCGCTGAAGCAGCACAATCCACGCAGCATCAAACCACTTCTTTGTATACCTTTAGTCGAAAACTAATGAGCACTCGCGGGATGGCTAGGCTACTTGAGTTAGGAGTCAATCATATTGCCCGAGTATTTGACTCTAAAGTGATGGCATTGGTTCCCAAAAATAATACCCTAAAGGTCCAAGCGAGCTCCCCCCCTCAATCGCATTTGGACGCAAAAGAACTCAGTATTGCTCAATGGGTTTATGATATGCAACAAATAGCAGGCTATGGGACTGACACCTTGTCCTCATCGGATGCCCTCTATCTACCGCTCAAAGGAACCACAGAAGTTATTGGCGTTTTAAGAATTCAATCCCTAACCCAACAACAATTGATGCCCGAACAAAAAGGGATGCTAGAAGCATGCATCAATCAATTGGCTTTGGCTTTAGAAGTGGACCGTTTATACGAAAAAACCAAACAGAAAGAATTAGAAACCGAAAAAGTTCGCGCGAAAACCGCTTTATTAAAATCTATTTTTAATGATTTATGTTTTCCCTTGAAAAGAGTGATCAATACGGTGAATAGTCTAAAAAATAGTGCGACTGCAGAAGAGATTGATCGAGAGATAAATAAACTCAATCGGTTAAACAATAATCTATATCAAGTTATCGAACTTGAATCACAAGGAATTAACCTTAATAAGATACCTTGTTCTATAAAAGCAATGATAGAAACCGTAATAAAAACATCCGTAACAATTCTGGAAAAAAGACCAATCCAACTGATCATACCTGAGAATCTTCCCCTAATCAGCGTAGATGATAAGCTTATCCATGAAGTACTTCTTAATTTATTTGAAAACGCGATTAAATTTTCTCCACCCAACTCACCCATTCATGCAATAGTTGAAATCGAACAAAATAATATGGTGGTAAGCATAGATGATTTTGGTACAGGCATTTTGTTATATGAGAAAAATAAATTATTCAAAAAATTTTATCGCAGCAAACAAACTGTCACTCAACATGGCTTAGGATTGGGCTTAGCAATTTGTGAGAAAATTATTAAAGCACATGAAGGTGAAATTTGGGTAGAGAATATTGAAAATCAGGGCGCTTCTTTTCGTTTTTCGCTGCCGTTATAATAATTAGTAGCTGTTTGACCGACAAAGCCCAACATCAATCCTCTTAAGGCACATAATAACATTGTTGCTGCTCTTCTTTGCTCATCTGGGCTAATTCATCACTGAGTTTTTGTAAGATTTCTTTTATATTTATTTGTCGGTCATTTGGTATTAATTGCGGATATTTATGACCTGGAGTAGCGTTTGCAATTTCTTGAAAAAATGTAGAGTGAGTTCGAGTTGTCTTAGAATCCAGACTCTCTGTTTTTGAATTCTTTTTCTCCTTCTCTTTTGGAAGAGGTAAATTGGGAAGATAATAATTTTCTATAGATTTTCGAAGAGGCAATCCGAAGAACATGAACTCCAAATTAGCTGCCAGAGATTGTTGTTGCAACTGATAATAATCGTAATACATCATTATGATTGACCAATAATATAGGTTCAAATCAATATCTGTCGAAACCATCTTTACTAATTGTTCTAAACCGATGTGTGTCGAAGCTATTTTTGATAGTTGTTCTAATAATTTTTTTTGTGTATAGATGAGCGCTATTAATCTATCTTTCTCAGGATTATCTCTGACTGCCGCTTCTAATAGGGCCGCTAGGTTGTCTTGCTTGCGAGATAGATTTTCAATAGTAGTAAACATTAAAGACTCCTGTCTTTATTTCAAACAAAGGCTTTAACAAAATAATATTAATAGCTTATTAATACAAGTTGAAGTGTTCATCCCTAGATCAAAATATTGGATTCAACAACTAATGAACTTTCTGTCCATTTCATTTAAATAGGTCATTGTTTTTGTAGATGCCTTATCGCCAGCAAGAATTAGCCTTCTTATCAGAAGCTTAGCTATCGCGGTCTCTTTGACAATCCCCGAGCTGCGTAAGCCCCAACTGTTTCATCTGCTTTATCATCACAAACTAAAAGTCCGGGGGTATTTTCGGTGTAATTCATTTGCAGCGGATTACAAATCATAGCCCTTATTAATCTTGGTCCAGCACCAGGCATACCAGCATGCACTACTTTTCTATTATCAATTAATAAAATATCTCCTTTTTGCCATAAACAAGAGCAATAGTAATTGCGCATTAATTGAGCCAACTCTTTAATATCTTGGTCATTAAAGCAAGCCCCAACGCGGGTATTATTAAATTCAGCTAAGCTACGCGAGGCTCTAATTGTTTTTAATTTTGTGAGAAAAATTTGTAGAGCATCTTTCGGGGAATGGAAAAAGGAAGCAAAGCTGATGTAGATGCGCTCTAAAATTTTTAATACGGCAGGCGATAAGTGCCAAACAAATCGATGCCAAAACCATTGTTCTCCCGGATAGTCATTCATGAAGCATTTTCTTAGCTCTACATTCAATGAAATCAATTCAAAAAAATTAATTTGCAGGGCTTTTTTTTGCGTCGTTGGATTTTCAAAAACACTGGGTTTATAGAGAAGAATAAATCGTTGATTACCCTTGCCAATAATAGGAAGATTAAAGCGCTCACAGAGTTTTTCAATTTCAACTGCGGAAAGTTGGTAGCGTTTTGCAACTTCAGAGAATAACCATTTGGAAACAAAAAAAGAGTTATTCTTTAATTTCTCTTTCAATTCTTCATTTAAAAATTGATAAACTTTTTCCGTATTGATTAAACCTGTTTCTCCACCGCGTGTAGAAGGTTTGAGACAGCAGAAAGAAATATAAGTAGGAACATCTGTGCTATAGTAATTTTCACTATGAAAACCACCAAGATATAAGGTACCACCTGTTTTATACACCGCATTGGTATGAAAAACATATTTTCTATCCTCAACCAGAACACGTCCTTCTTCAGACATAAAGACATCACTTATCCCGCGAAAATTTTTGATGCTTAATAGGGTTTGCTCAAAAATCTCCTCGGATTTAATGTCAAATCCTCTTAGAAGGATAGCCCCGTATTCTGCCAAATCTTCTAGAATTGGCGCTGTATGCTTAGCGAGAAAATCTTGTAAAAAAGGCGCATCTCTTCTCTTTTTTGCTTCAATAACTAAGGGCATTTCTTGTTCTTGAGACAAAACTAATCGCTCTTCCTTGCGGAGAAACCGGGTAATCACTTCGGGGTATTTGTTGTCCATCTTCGCGCCTTTCCTCAACATAAAATCCATATTTAATAATACCGTAGCAACTGTCTTGAGGATATCCTCTACCTACTATTAACAGGCAGCCTCCTCAAGACAAGTGGTTAAATTTAAACTCTACGCAAAATTAGATATGATGTTGACTTTAGCAATCAGTTTAATTTAAAATCAAAAAATACCCATAAAAACTCAATAAGCAAGGTTTAGTGCGTCATGAAAATTACATCTTAAGTACGCCCATCTATAGGGCAAAGTGAACAAAGTCGGTTTCGACTTTCTGTTTTTTTTATTGTCCTAGCAGACACACTTAAGAGTAACTCATGAACCATAAACCGATTCAATTTAATGATCTAAGTCTTATCTATCCGCAGAAAATCTGTTTTGAATCCTTTAGTGCCGAGATGCATTTCGGTGAACGCATTGCACTGATTGGTCGTAATGGAGCGGGTAAATCCACCTTATTAAAGATGCTCGCTGGGCTTTGTTCACCTTCTGCTGGCGATATTAAACTGCCGCATGATGTGCATGTGGGTCATTTACCCCAGATCATTGAAGATTTTCCAAGCTTAAGTGGTGGTCAACGCCTAAATCAAGTCCTCACTAAGATCTTGTCTGAAAATCCTAATCTGCTGTTGTTAGACGAACCTACAAACCATCTTGATAGCCACAATCGACGTTCTTTAATGCGATTACTAAAACACTATCCCGGCACTCTGGTCCTTGTTTCTCATGATACTGAGTTAATCAATGCGGTCACCGATACGCTATGGCATATTGATTTAGGAAAGATTACGGTATTTAGAGGTGCTTATTCTGATTATCAGCGAATGCTTGCGCAGAAGAAAACATCCATTGAGCAAGAATTAATCATGCTCGCTCGACAAAAGAAAGAGGCCCATCTCGCTTTAATGAAAGAACAAGAGCGCAACAAGCGTTCGCGTAGTCAAGGCGAAAAGAAAATCGCCCACCGCAAATGGCCAACGATTCGCTCTCACACGAAATTAGCTAATGCGATTACAACGAGCGATAAGCGATTAAGTCACCTTAGCCATAAAAAGCAGCGATTGTTAGAGGAATTATCCTCTCTTAACCAACCTGAGCTTATAAAGCCCAAATTTATAATAAATGGTTTGGCACATCATAAACCGCTAATAAGGATTCAAGGTGGTTCTATTGCTTATGAACAGGGACCTCTGATTCTAAAAGATATTCATTTTCATCTTAATGCTCAAGAGCGAGTTGCATTAATCGGAGATAATGCTTCAGGTAAATCCACTTTTGTGAAAGCTCTTTTGGGAGATATTAAAATCAATAGGACGGGGGAATGGATAGTTCCTTCTGGCAATGCTTTAGGAAAACTTGATCAGCATTATCAGCATTTAAAACCAGAGGAAACCGTATTGGATTTGATGATAACTCATAGACCTCATACATCTCAGGCTGAAATTCGAGCGCATTTAAACGATTTTTTATTTCGTAAAAATGAAGAGGTGCACATCCAAGTTAAAAATCTTTCAGGTGGCGAAAAGGCTAGGCTCTCTTTGGCCTTGATTGCTGCAAATCCCCCTAAATTACTTATTTTAGATGAGGTTACAAATAATGTAGATCTAGAGACACGTACTCATATTATTGCGGTTCTATGCAAATTCCCCGCAGCTATGTTGGTCATATCACATGACAAGGACTTTTTAGAATCTATTCACATTGAAACCAAGTATCAATTTCATCAAGGAAAGATACATCGGTTGAATGAAGCAAATTTTGAGGTAATTAACCATGAATGCTAATCATTTCCCTAATCATTTAGGCTCTTTTGTCTGGCATTTTTTAAAACCCTATAAAGCCGTAGTGGCCTTATTTATTCTGCTCGCTTTGTTATCCGGATTTTGGGGGCCGTTTAATAGCTTATTGATTAAGTCCTTCATCAATACCTTGGTAGCGAAGAGCAGTATGGACCTGTCTTCTTTGTATTGGATAGCCGGTTTATTGGTATTAAATTTTATCATTTTTGACAATGTAACCTGGAGAACGATTGGATTTTTAAATTATAAATACGAGGCGGTCATCAAAAACCAAATCATTAAGCAAACGTTAGAGTATGTCTTGGGATCTAGCGCGCAATTTTTTCAGGATAATTTGTCGGGGCGTATTTCCGATCAAATTACAACCCTTGCTGAGAATATTGAGACGATTTTGCATCGTGTGTCGGTGGATTTTCTTCGTGGTACTTCCTTGCTGATTGTGTCATTTATTACCGCTTTTTATGTCAATATTTTGTTCTTTTATATATTGCTCCTTTGGTTCATTGCCTTTGCTTCATTTAGCATTTGGATGTCAAGACGCTTAGTTCAATTGTCCGATGAGCATGCAAGTTCTGAATCCCAGCTTTCTGGTCAATTGGTTGATAGTCTTTCTAACCACTCCAACATACGTATTTTTTCACAGAAAACCTATGAAGTAGAGCGGATGAACCGTTTCTTCCAACTAGTGCAGAAGGCATTTCAAAAGAAAGAGTTCTTTATTGTCCTATTATGCTGCGTGCAGGGCGGAATGATTGCCGTGTTGATGGGATTGGCTGCGTTTGCCTTAATTAATTTGTATAGCAAAGGGCTAGTGAGTATTGGCGATTTTGCCTTGATTCTTGGGATTTCCATGGAATTGGGCCATATGATGTGGTACACCATGTACCAAGTAGATCAATTTAACCAAGCTCTTGGTAAATGCAAGCAAAGTCTAAAAGCATTAGCAATACCGCATGATATCGAGGATAAAAACAACGCAGATCAATTACTAGTCACTCAAGGTCTGATTGAATTCTCCAAGGTTAAATTTAATTATCACGGAGGCTATTCTCTTTTTCAAAATAAATCTGTGAGGATTGAAGCGGGTCAAAAAGTCGGTTTGGTAGGCTATTCAGGTAGTGGCAAATCAACTTTTGTGAATCTAATTTTAAGACTTTACGATGTTGTAGAAGGTCAAATTTTGATTGATGGTCAAGATATATCCGAGGTCAGTCAGGAGAGTTTAAGAAGAACCATTGCTATGATTCCACAAGACCCTACACTCTTTCACCGAAGTTTGATGGATAATATACGCTACGGTAGATTAGATGCCAGCGATGAAGAAGTGATTACAGCTTCGCAAAAAGCACATGCTCATGAATTTATAAGCTTTTTGCCTGAAGCTTATGAGGCCCTGGTTGGGGAGCGTGGGGTTAAACTCTCAGGCGGCCAGCGCCAGCGAATTGCCATTGCTCGAGCTATATTAAAAAATGCTCCGATTTTAATGCTGGATGAGGCTACATCACAGCTTGATTCGGTGACAGAAACAAATATTCAAGACAGTTTATGGGAACTGATGCAAGAAAAAACAACTTTAGTTATTGCTCATCGCTTATCTACACTTTTGCATATGGACCGAATTTTAGTCTTCGATAAAGGTCATATTGTTGAAGACGGCACCCATACAGAACTGCTGAATCGTGGCTCCTTATACAAAACGCTCTGGGATGCACAGGTCGGTGGCTTTTTACCCGATAAAAGGGAAGAAGCAGCGGATGATGAATAATTAAGCACTAAAGATATCAGAGAAAATGTTAACAAAATTGCTTGACCCTATTGTTGCTATATACCTTAGCTTTGCATTTAAGGAGGGAGCACGATGACTCAATGGTACGTAAAAGACTTAAGTAAATTAACCGGCGTTTCAGTGCAAACACTGCATCACTATGATCGTATTGGTTTGCTTAGGCCTTCATTGCGGCAACTCAATGGCTATCGTATTTACTCTGAGAGGGATTTATTGAAATTGCAGCAAATTATTGCATTAAAGTTTTTTGGTTTTGAATTGTCACAAATCAAAACCTTTCTCGCTGAAGAAAGTTCTGCGCTCATACATTTTAACAGCCAAGCTCAGGTGTTAGAACAAAAGGCCGCCACTCTACTCGAGGGAGCAAAAACTTTGAGAAGCATTATTGGCTCAGTTGATAACAATCAATCGATTCCTTGGGAAACCATTATTCAACTTATAGAGGTATATAGAATGACTGAGCATCTTGAACAGGGTTGGGTTAAAGAAATATTCACCCCCGAAGAATTAAAACAATATGTAGAATTTGAAAATGAAATGAAAGCTAATAAAACGCCTGAGCAAAAAGCGGCGTTTGAAAATCAATGGTATCAATTATTGGATGAACTGAAACAAAATCTCAACGAAGATCCGAACTCCAATAAAAGTATTCGTTTAGGGAAAAAATACATGGAGTGGGTGAATGGAATCTATGGTAAAAAATATGCTCATCTAAGAACCAAAAAATGGGAAAAAGGATTTGGAGAAGGAAAAGGTCTTGATGAGATCGGTTTAACACCAGAACTCATGGCCTGGTTAGAGAAAGCTTTAGATGCTTATTGGAAGGACAGGCTTTATAGCATTCTCGAACAAGTAGGAAAAACGTCTGCCTCTACGGTATTAACTTTGTGGTCTAAGGCCTTAGATGACATGTATGGTGAAGAAACTGCCCGCAAAAAAGCCGTTTATGAGCTGGTTTTAAAAGACGATAAAGTGAATCAAGAGGCAAAGGCTTGGCTTAAAAGTCTGTTAAATTCTTAAAATTGATGAACTATTGGGTCGGTATCATCTTACCGATCCGGTTTCCTTTGAAAATCCTCTAACGTATTAATGGGTGTAAGACACAGCTCTGTTGGTAATCTTGAATTTGAACATATTCCCAAAGATCAATTTATTGCACGATGGAAAATTAGGTTGGAAGAAGCGATGAGGGCTGTGGCAGATAACCTTTTCAAGGCGGTAGTTTTAAAAAAGCTTCATACAATCTTAGGTGTTGAGTCTTTGGAAGTTTCACCGTGCTTCTCTAAGCAGTTTTAAATTGGGAACAAATATTGTCCGAAAAGGAGGTCTAGCTATGCACTAGGCCTACTTCGGACGGATTGTAGCCTCATTATCTGGCTCTTCTACTGGTTCTTGCTTTTCCTTTTCTGGAAAAGGCTTATTGATGAAATACATTGTTGTTGAAATAAACTCCCTTCCTGCAAGCGGCCAACAATCTTTAAGAAGTGCATTGGCGATAGCCAATTTCAGTCCTAAAGGACCTTTCCCTGTAAAAAAAGGTTTTAACCAGGCATTCATTATCGTTGCGCTAATCCCAGAAGTGAGAATTGCAGCAGTGGTTGCCCCTTGTGTATTCGATTCACCTGAAGACTTGTAAATGTAATCCCTGACTTTAACCCCCATTTCCCAACAAAGAATACCAGCGAAGTTTCTTGCAAGGAAGGAAGCATTAACCGTTAGATTAAATACACTACCACCCACAAATTTAAACGATTCTTTAAGATTTTTACCATTTTGCTGGGCATTAGAAAAAAGAGAAAGAGGTAAATTTAAGGGGTTTTTTAAAACAGTTGTCAGGAACAAATTATTGTCGGTGTAGTCTAACAAACCTATTGTTGTAAACGTTCCTACAGAGCAATAAAGAACTCTAGCACCCCAGCCTTGAATAAGACCCTTTATACCGAGTTCTTTCATTATTCCGGAATAAGGGGTAAGTTTATATTTAGGATCTGCGATACGTTTGATAGTCAATAATTCCAGAGGTGCAGTCGCTCCCGCTAAAAGGAAGGTTTCTGGTTTTGGAGTATATCTCTTGGCTAGGGATAGATAATCTCTTGGTGGAGCATTAGTTTTTTCTACCTTAGGAGTAGAAAAAAAGGTAGGAAAAAAAGAAAGTTTAGCCTTCTTTTGTTCAGTCTTATCTTTTGCCATTTTCATTACACCTGAGCTGCTTAAACCAAGGTTAATTTTTGATTCAAGACTTAAATTAGGTGCGTATAATACAAGTAACTTTTTCTTGTGTATATAGATTGGGGTGCGGCAAGTAATGGAGTTGAGTGACCACCCCTCATTACCGAAGAGTAGTCCTCTAATAGCCGAGCATGCGAGTTTCCTCGCACACGGCTCAAGCCTTTTTAAGGCTACATCAAGTGCCCCAGTTTTTCACGCTTAGCAAATATTTGATGTATTCTGCATGGAAGAGAGATGCTTCAGCATTGAATTTTAGATGTCGTCGAATAGGGATAGTGGATGCCGTTACTAAGTCATAATTGATGGTTAATCTATAGAAACGGGGCAAATGCGGATAAGGCCGCTTAATCGAGCAGTTATCAAAAATTTTTGATGGCAATATTTACGTCACGTTCAGGTCATAGTGACTACGAGCATCTATTGCAATTCACGTAAGTCATTGACTAAATGGCGCGCCCGGAAGGATTCGAACCTCCGACCCTCTGGTTCGTAGCCAGATACTCTATCCAACTGAGCTACGGGCGCGTGTTCTTTTTGTTCTGGCGGAGAGAGAGGGATTCGAACCCTCGATGGGATTTCTCCCATACTCCCTTAGCAGGGGAGCGCCTTCGACCTCTCGGCCATCTCTCCGTGTTGATGGAGGCGAAGTATATCAGGTATTTATGCGGCGTCAACTCTATTATTTACATTCAATTTTTTAATTTCTACTTCTTATTTTTCGTCCCCCAAAGCGCAAGCTTTACAATATATTTTGAGTCTCTACAGTTTGAAAACTTTGAGCTCTGATTTAAGCTAGTATAAAAGAAGACAAGTTTACTAAATGATTTTACTTAGATAATTTCCAAAATTCGGGTTTACTGTTATCTTTTAAGAAATTTGGAAATTGTCGGTTAGGTATCAGGAGGAGTAATGAAGCAGAAGTCGAATTTAAGTGGTAGAGAGGTATATGTGGTAGATGGATGTCGAACCCCATTCCTAAAAGCAAAAGGAGTTGGACCTTTCACCGGATCAGATTTGGCGGTGGCAGCTGGAATGTCATTATTAAACCGCTTGCCTATTTCTCCTATGGATATCGATGAGGTTATTATCGGTTCCGCTATGCCAGGTCCCGATGAAGCAAATATAGCTCGAGTAATTGCTTTACGTTTGGGTTGTGGAGAGAAGGTGCCGGCCTTCACAGTGATGAGAAACTGTGCTTCTGGTATGCAAGCCCTTGATAATGCCGCATTGCAAATTGCTAATGGTCGCAGTGACCTTGTATTAGCAGGAGGTACTGATGCCATGAGCCATGCCCCCTTATTATTTAATGAGAAGATGGCTGCCTGGCTAGCTCGTTGGTATAGCGCGAAAACCGTTGGTCAACGATTCGGTTTAGTCTCTCAATTCAGACCCTCCTATCTTGCTCCGGTTATTGCTCTGCTTCGTGGTCTCACTGATCCAATCGTAGGTATGAACATGGGGCAAACGGCTGAAAAAGTTGCCTATCGTTTCAATATTACACGTGAGCAAATGGATGAATTTGCTAGCGAAAGTCATCAACGCATAGCACAAGCCTACGTAGAAGGAAGAATGGATGAAGTAGTACCCATTATTGATAATAAAGGCCATGTTTATCCACAAGATGATGGAATTCGTACCGATTCAACAGTAGAAAAGTTAGGAAAATTAAAACCATTTTTTGATAAAAAATACGGTATGGTGACTGCGGGAAATAGTTCTCAGATCACTGATGGTGCTTGTTTATTGTTACTTGCGAGTGCTGAGGCGGTCAAAAAATATGGTTTACCGGTAATTGGACGTATTGTCGATTCTCAGTGGGCAGCCCTCGATCCAGCGCAAATGGGTCTGGGACCTGTTCATGCAGCCACTCCCATTTTACAACGCCATCATTTAAAACCTGCAGATTTAGACTGCTGGGAAATTAATGAGGCCTTTGCTGCTCAAGTACTTGGCTGTTTAGCTGCCTGGGATGATGCAGATTATTGTCGGACGCAGTTAGGGTTAAAACAAGCAATGGGTGCTCCATCGCTTTTGCAACTTAATAAAGAGGGTGGTGCAATTGCTGCTGGCCATCCGATTGGAGCTAGTGGTGCTCGCATTGTGTTGCATGTTTTGCAGTCACTTAAACAACATGGTGGAAATCATGGTATGGCTGCCATTTGTATTGGTGGCGGACAAGGAGGAGCAATGTATCTAGAACGTGTGACCGAGGTGAAAGAACATGAGCAACTATAAACATTGGGAAATGCAACAAGATGCAGACCATATCATTTGGTTAGGGCTTAATCGCAAAGATGTCACGGTAAACGTTATTAACGATGAGGTTTTAGATGAACTAAATGGGCTTTTACAAGAAGTCGCTCAAATTCCAAATGCGAAAGGTCTAATCATTTATTCAGCCAAAGAAAAAGGATTTATTGCAGGTGCTGATGTTCATGTGTTTACTCAATTCAAGAGTCCAGCAGGAGTAGTGGATTTTCTAAGAAAGGGCCAAGCTGTCTTTTCTCGTTTAGAAGCGTTAACCATCCCAACAGTGGCGATGATAAATGGTTTTTGCATGGGAGGCGGTTTAGAGCTTGCTCTGGCCTGTGATTATCGTATCGCTACGGATGAGAAAGAAACTCGCTTGGGTTTACCTGAGGTTTTCTTGGGCATTCACCCTGGTTGGGGGGGAACAGTCCGACTCCCACGTTTAATCGGTGGATTTGATGCTCTTTCTAAAGTAATTTTAACCGGAGCTCCTATTGCTTCAAGCAAAGCTAAGCGTTTGGGATTCGTTGACGACGTCGTGCCGTTAAGACAATTGAAGCGTGCTGCAGTTTATTTTATTGAAAATAAACCTCCAAAACATAAGCCCGGAATGCTGCAAGCCTTGACTAATTATTCTTGGGTTCGTTCCATTTTGTCACCAATACTTCGTCATCAGGTTGCAAAACGTTTGAGCAAGAAACATTATCCAGCTCCTTATGCGATTCTTGATTTGTGGGACAAGGAAGGCGGAGTCGGGGAACGTGCTTATTTGAAAGAAGTTGATTCAGTAGAGCAACTAGTGAGTAATGGAGATGCTACTGCGAATTTGATTCGAGTTTTTCTATTACGTGAACGGCTAAAGAGTTTTGCTAAAGACAGCGATTTTAAAGCCCACCATGTGCATGTTATTGGGGCTGGAGTAATGGGGGGAGATATTGCTGCTTGGTGCGCATTACGTGGAATCCACGTCACTTTGCAAGATAAAACCTACGCTCAAATTGCACCTGCGCTGGGCCGCGCGTATGCTTTATTTAAAAAGAAGCTTCATCAACCACGACTGATACAAGCAGCGATGGATCGTTTAATTCCTGATCCAGATGGGCATGGAATTGCACGAGCCGATGTTGTTATCGAGGCGGTGTTTGAAAACCTTGAAGTCAAACAATCAATCATGAAGGAAGTTGAAGCGAAAGCGAAAAAAGATGCGATCATCGCTACGAACACCTCAAGTATTCCATTAGATGAAATTAGCCAGATAATGAAGGATCCAACACGTTTAGTAGGCATTCACTTCTTCAATCCTGTTGCTAAGATGGAATTAGTTGAAGTCGTCAGTAGTGCAAAAACAGCGAAACTGATTAGTCAACGTGCTTGCGCATTTGTTAATCAAATCGCTCGCTTGCCCTTACCGGTGAAATCAAGTCCAGGATTTTTGATTAATCGGGTGTTAATGCCTTATCTCATGGAATGTGTACAATTACTTGAGGAAGGTTATAGTGGTGAAGAAATTGATGAGGCAGCAAAATCATTTGGAATGATGATGGGGCCTGTTGAGCTAGCCGATACAGTGGGTATGGATGTTTGTCTCGCTGTTGCCGAAAATTTAACCGCGCATTTTGGAGGTACAGTTCCACCAAAATTACGAGAAATGGTTAAAGAAGGCAAGCTTGGACGAAAAACGGGGCAAGGATTTTATCGCTATAAGAATGGTAAACCCATTAAACGAAAGCTAAGAAGTACTAAGTCAGGAAAGGATATCACTAATCGCTTGATTTTACGGATGGTCAATGAAGCAGCTTCCTGTTTGCGTGAAGGAGTTGTTGCCGATAGCGATTTGTTGGATGGTGGAATGATTTTCGCAACTGGTTTTGCACCATTCCGTGGAGGGCCGATGAATTATGCTAAGCATTTTGGTCATGATAAACTCAATGAAGTTTTTAGCAAACTAGAGGCGCAATATGGCGAGCGTTTTAAGGCCGATGCGAGTTTGTAATCTATTGGTTAATTTAATCTACTGATATAAAACCCCTCCTCATAGTCGAATGGGCAGGGGTTTTGCTGCAAATATGAATTATTTTTAGCTTTAATCTGAATATTTCAATGTTTCAAACAAGCTGTTTTCAAGTTCTACTGTGATGTTTTTTTATAATTGCTTCATCTCCACCTGGTCGATTAGTCATTGCCAAATAATAAACAATAAAATTGTTCAGATATCGAACAGGAATTCCTAAAAATTAACTCAATACAAACCTTCTTGGCGCATAATAAGTTTTTACAAAAAAATAAATTCCATAGGCTAAAACTAAAGTAATAAAACTACCTATTAGATCAATAACATAATGCCAGCCTAGTAAAACACAGGAAGCGATTAATAGGATATTTAAGGGGAACAATACAATAAAGAGAATAGGCCAGCAACGGCTTAAATAAAGACAAAGACAAGCCCAAATAACATGAAAAGACGGCATGGCAATCATCCCGCCATCAAGCGTGGAGGGAGGGATATGGCGATGAATTTCGGCAAATTTAACGCCAGTCGCATACTGCTCGGTAACAAAATAGGGGCTTTTCATAAAACTTGCAGGACCCATAGTTGGAAAGAAATAGTAAAATGAAAACCCTAGCAGTGCAGTAAGAAAAAGAAGTGAATAATATTCGTGCAGATAAGAAAATTTACGCGCAAAAATCATCACGAAAGGTAGGTAGGCCATCTGATACGACAAGCTATCATAACTTAGCTTTAGCATATTGTTCAGCCATGGAATGCGAGCTGCCCAAGCCATAATCGGTTCTAAGTGGACAGAAAAAGCTTGATCAATCGAAATCAATTGTTCGTCAATTGGATTAAAAGGTGTCAGTTGAATGGCATTAGTGGCGTTGGCGATCACTGAAATGACGAGGAAAAAATAAATCAATTCTCGAATAATTTTAAAGTAGTTACTGTTTGTATCAAAGAGTAGGTAGGTTCCCAGCAAGGTCAAAATTAAAATGATTCCCATGCCTGTCATTTGAGGAGGAAAATAATTATTACCTGGAAATTGATAGACATAATAATTAAGGACAAATACTATAGTTGACAAGACACTGATAATAACTGCTAGTATTAGATTGAAGTATTTGGTGGAATCTACCATTATCAAGTTAGTTATTCTGCTTCACTATTTTGTTGTTTTTGCTTAATTGCTTGATAAATTTCTTCACGGTGCACTTCAATTGATCTTGGAGCTTTAACACCAAACTTTACATTTCCATGCTCTAAGGTCTTAAAAGCGACTATCTGAACAAGTTCCCCTTTAATACAAACTGTCATCGGTACTTCAAACGGGATGGTCACGATATTCATGTAAAAACCTCTTTTGTTTTTAGTACGTTATATCGTATGGGCTAGTTAAATGCAATGCTTTTGCCTAAGAAGGTTTTGAGTTAAACGCTAGTCAAAAACAGTTATTTTTCAAAGTAATAAGGTTAAAGTTTGCTACCCTACTGAAAATCAGTTAATATTGTTCGTTTTTTAAACCTTGCCTTACCTTTTTACGAAGGAAGGCTTAATCCACAAGGAGAAATGATGAGACATTACGAAGTTGTGTTTCTAGTTCATCCCGATCAAAGCGAACAAGTACCAGCAATGGTTGAGCGCTATGAAGGGATCATCAAAAAGCATGAAGGTCTAATCCATCGAAAAGAAGATTGGGGACGTAGACAACTCGCTTATACAATCAAAGAAGTGCACAAAGCACATTATATTTTGATGAATATCGAATGTAACCAAGCTGCGCTTGATGAGCTAAAGAATGCATTCAAATTTAACGATGCAATTTTAAGACATCTAATTATCAATCAAAAACACGCGATTACTGGTCAATCAGTGTTAATGAAAAAAGAAAAAGATGAACGAGCAGCTTAAGAGGAATAAATAATGTCAGGATCATATTTTCGTCGAAAAAAAATGTCGCGTTTTAGTGCAGATGGCTCAGTAGAAATCGATTACAAAGATACAAATCTGCTTAAAAATTACATTACTGAAACCGGAAAAATAGTACCAAGCCGTATTACAGGTACTCAAACTCGATGCCAGCGTCAGTTAGCAAAAGCCATCAAGCATGCACGCTTCCTGGGTCTGTTACCTTACTGTGATAGCCATCGATAATAATGGCTCGCTTAGGCGAATTTTTAGGTAAACAAGGTCGGTTTCTATTAGAAAATGACCAACTTGCTTTATTGTACATAGCGGTCTTAGCTTTGATACCGTTTGCAGCATGGTTATCAGCAGCAATTATTGCGCTGATAACTTTGCGAAAAGGATGGGCAGAAGGCTTTAAAGGACTCGTAGTTGCTATTATGGCACTACTTGTTTTGTCATTAATGTCTACCTCTTTTTCAGCTGCGGTAATTACTGCTGTGATTACTTTTTTACCATGTTATCTGACTGCAGGCATTTTGCATTCAACAACGAGTTGGAAAACCGCCGGATTTTTTATAGTCTTGCAAACGTTGTTGATTATTGTTCTGGTCCATTGGTTGGTTCCTGAGTTTATTAATAACCAATACCTATATGTCCAAGCAATACTCAAAGAGCTAGAGCGTGAAGGCTCAGATACTTCGGTTACAAGTTTGTTAAGTAATAACGAAGCAGTAAATAAAGTGGTTATAGCTAATTATTTACTAGGAGTTCAGGCTGTCTCTGTGCTTTTATCAGCACTAGCTTCTTTATTATTAGCTCGCTCTGTGCAATCCAGGTTGTTTTATCCTGGAGCATTTAAGCAAGAAATGGTGTCATTTCGGGCGTACGGTTTGGGTGTGATTTTGTTGTGCGCTGCCATAATGGGCGCTCATAAGCACATTCCTCTGGCCATTAGTTGTTTACCGGTACTTGCTATCTATTATGTATTTGCCGGCCTTAGTTTGAGCTTTAATGTTCTCGCTAAAGGTAAGGGAATTGGTACTTTGCTATTGTTGCTGGTTCCATTAATTTTGCTACCATTTGTCATATTACCTGTATATGTCATTTTTGGTGCTTTAGATAGTTTGTTTAATTTCAGATTACACCTGTCCTCTAATACAGGTGGTAAATAAATTAAGGGGTAATAAGATGGAAGTTATTTTATTAGAAAAAATCAGAAACCTAGGAAATTTAGGGGATAAAGTTGATGTAAAAGCAGGCTACGGCCGTAACTTTTTAATCCCTCAAAACAAAGCAGTATTTGCTACCGAAGGAAATATTGAACGGTTCGAACAGCGTCGTGCTGAACTTGAGAAAAATGCACAACAATCATTAGCTAATGCTGAGCAACGAGCTGCTAAGCTGAATGATATAACGGTTGTAATCTCTGCAATGGCAAGTGACGAAGGCAAGCTTTATGGATCGATAGGTGCTAATGAGATTAAAGACGCATTAGTTGCTAAATCTATTGATGTAAGTAAGCGTGAAATCGTTATGCCTGAAGGTCCTATTCATTCTGTAGGTGATTTTGCTGTTGAAATTCACGTGCATAGTGATGTTGTTGCCAAGTTGCAAGTGCAAATCGTTTCAACGAAGTAAGCATTAAAAGTAGGTTGGGCCAAGGCCCAACCTTTGCATCAGTTTTTCCATTTGATATTACAGCCAAGGCTAGGTTTTTGTTCGCATTTAATTGGTTGATCGATAAGCAAGCAATCTAAGGCTTTACGAATAGAACTACCGGTTACTTCAATTTGATTGCCTGGGCGAGAATCATCAAGTTGTCCTCGATAAACAAGCACAAGATTAGCATCAAAAACAAAGAAGTCTGGTGTACAAGCGGCCTGATAAGCTTTGGCTACCTCTTGGGTTTCATCAAAAAGATAAGGAAAAGGATAGCCTTCTTCTAAGGCAGTTTTTTTCATATTTTCCGGTGAATCATCCGGGTAATTTTCAATGTCATTAGAATTTATGGCAATAAAGTTAACACCCTTGGGTAAATAATCATTTGCTAATCGAGTAAGCTCCTTACTAACATGCTTAACGTAAGGACAATGATTGCAAATAAACATGACTACAGTCGATTTTGCTTCATTAAAGCTGCTTAACTCTTTTTTCTCATTACTGATAACATCAATTAAAGAAAACTGCGGAGCATAAGTACCTAGTGGCAGCATGTTTGAAGGTGTTTTGGCCATAAAAAAAACTCCTGTATATCAATAAAGATTCTATCAGTAATCAATAGAAAATTAATTTATAAATCGCAATTAATGCAAATAATGTATTAAGAATAGCCCATAGTAAAGTGATTAGTTTACCCCGATAGGCACAATGAAAAGCATAGATAGCAATAGAAAGACCACCAAAGAAGAAGATCCATTGGTTTACATAGGAAAAACCCACAGATAGAAAGGCAATACCTGTAATACCTATTAGAAGAAAAATATTATTTAGTTGTCCGCTTAAAAGATAAAAAATAAGCAATTGTAAAGACAGTAGAACAGGCAATGCGATTTGCAAGGTATTATTAATATGCAGCAGAATCGCTCCATGCCCTGCAATAAGTATCATTTCCAGCGCGATAAAATAAAGAAGCCTGAAATGTAGCGAGGTAAATAACAATAATGTGGAGCCGATAACATAATAAATTTGAGCGGGCATTTGTGTTAGGCCATAGAGCAATATGCTGGCACCAATTATCCCGCTCAATATAAATAAGCTATCTTGTACTTTAGTAGTTACCAATGTAAAAAGATTCCTTTAGCAGCTGCTTCATTAATAACTTCGGATTGCGCTTTGTTAGTCGAAACCCAATAGTTACCCATATTGCTTAATGCAAATTTAACCCGAGGATACTGGCAAACCTCCAATACGTCCTGGCAGTTTACTTTGACATTACTATCATTTTCTTTTACAAAACATTGAAAATGTAAATGTTCTACATCTGAAGCAAATGCTGACCAATTAGTAGGGTCAATCTTTGTGGTAAGTGGCGGGCTCATAAAGACTTCATGCGTTTCAAAGCGTTGCATTTCAATGGGGATATTACCGCGATTTTGAATGAGGTAAAAAGTTTGTCCTCCAGTTTCATTAATAATGAGATAGTTGTCATTAAAACCATATCCAGTCACTTCACAGCCATGTGGAAAAATATTATTAGCAGCAGCCGTGCTACTAAATAAAACAGTCATTGCAAATACTGGCATGATCTTTTTACAAAATGACATGTGAGTGAGCCCCTCTATCAATATTAAAATGGCGTATTCTAATAATATCTGCGGTAAAAGGGAATAAATTACTGAGGCGTTTATTATTTAATCTCATTATTTTTAAATTTAAGCATGTTGAGTGTTATCCAATCAACACTAAATTAATAGGTTGAGTTTTGCACTCATTCTCTATGAGCAGCAATTCTTGACTTAATCATCGGTGAATAGGTTCTATAAACACTTAGTATTAAATAGACAATGACGTAACCAATTGATAGCGATAACCAAAATCCATCTATATTTGGATAGCTCCAAAGTATAATTGCTGAGCTAATCCCATAAATGGCTGAAAAACTATGCATTACAATTTTCAAAACCTTTGATTCAGTAAGATAATCCAAGCGCGAAGGATATACATATTTTACTGGCACAAAAATTAAGATGCATAAGATGGTTAGAATCCACGCATTTGTATTCATTGAAGTATCAAAAATGAACATATAAAATACAGCGATGTTCCAGTAACAAGGAAAGCCTTTAAAAAAATGATCCGCAGTTTTTGCATCTGCTTGGCAAAATTGATAAGAGGATGTAATAACAATCGCTATAATTATGAATACCAAATAGCCTTGCGGCAGCATATCGGGCTTCACGAAAAGGAAAAAACAGGGCGTGATGACATAGTTTAAATAATCAACAATATTATCAAGCAAGGCGCCGTCAATATTAGGTAAAACTGATTTGACATGTGCCAATCTTGCAAGTGAACCATCTACCGCATCGATAAATACAGCAATACCCATGAACCAGAGTGCTTGCACATAATCATGCTGGTAAATCTTTATAAGAGTGAGTATTCCAAAACAAGCAGCACTTGCTGTAAACGCGTGTACAGCCCAAGCAACTAGGTATTGAGCAGGGAGGTAGCCTAGTTTTTTCTTCGTCATAGATTTCCTAATGTTATTCAACCCAGAAAGGATTAGCAAAATAGTAACAACAATCAAAACTTATGTGCAAGAATACAATATACCCACGCGACTTCAAAATGCTATTTTTAATTGATTGCTTTTCTGTCCTCAGATGTTTTTATTTTGCACATTTAAATTGAAGTAGAACTTGCGTCCCAGTAGCGATGAGGTAAACTTAAAAATACAGACTAGTGGATGATTAAAATGAATATAAACACTGTTAATCCTGCTACAGAAACTGTTTTAAGATCTTATCCAATATTGAGAGAAGGAGAAATAGCTGCATTGATTGATGCAGGCCATCTCACTTATTGCGTTTGGCGAAAAACGCCTTTTTCAAAACGCAAGCAACTCATGCTAAAGCTAGCGAGTTTACTTGAAGCGAATAAAAAAGATTTGGCTGTGCTAATGGCCAACGAGATGGGTAAGCCAGTTCAATTAGGTGAGGCTGAAATCGAGAAATGTGTTTGGCTTTGCGAACACTATGCTGAAAATGCCGAAAAATATTTGCAGCCGAGAGCAATTAAAACTGAGATGAAGAAAACGATGGTCTGTTATCAACCTCTTGGTATTGTTTTCGCCATCATGCCATGGAACTTTCCGTTTTGGCAGGTATTGCGCTTTGCGGTTCCCACTCTCATGGCCGGAAATGCCGCAATACTAAAACATGCAGAAATATCTACCGGCACGGGTAATGCCATTGCCGATTTATTTCACGAGGCAGGGTTTCCCGAGCATTTGTTTCAACATTTTGTTTTAAGCAAAGAAATGGCTGCGAAAGTGATTGAAAATGATAAAGTTATCGCAGTGACCTTAACCGGCAGTGAGCGGGCAGGTTCTAGCGTTGCTTCTAATGCCGCCAAGCATTTGAAAAAGGCAGTATTAGAATTAGGTGGAAATGATCCCTACCTGATTCTTGCGGATGCGGATTTAGATCTAGCAGCAAATTGTATAGTTAAATCACGTCTTAGTAATTGTGGTCAGGTCTGCATCGCGGCAAAACGAATCATCGTGATCGATTCTGTTCGTGATGAATTGGTTAAGAAAATTAAGTCCCTAATGTCTACTTATAAAATGGGTAATCCTCTCGATACAAAAACTAATCTAGGACCGATGGCTAGCAAAGAATTGCGAAAAGCTTTGCACGAACAAGTACAAGAAAGTATAAAACTTGGCGCTAAATTAATGATAGGTGGGGAAATGCCCGATAACAAAGGCTTTTATTATCCTCCTACCTTACTGCTTGATGTACAAAAAGGTATGCCAGCTTTTGATGATGAACTGTTTGGGCCAGTTATAGCGATAATCTCAGTCAGCGATGAAGCTGAAGCAATTCGTTTAGCTAATCAAAGTCGTTATGGCTTAGGAGCTGCTGTATTTACTCGTGATGAAGAACGTGGTGAACACATTGCTCAACATGAGATTGAAGCAGGTGCTTGCTTTGTAAATGCGTTAGTTGCTTCAGATCCGAGAGTTCCTTTTGGCGGAATAAAGCGCTCTGGATTTGGCAGAGAATTGTCGCAAGAGGGTATTTTGGAATTTGTAAACACAAAAACAGTTGCAATACAATAAATGATAATGCAGACTCCTAATGTTCAATTTATTTTCATTTCAGCTAACCAGCAAATGATGCATTGCTTTGAAAATGATAAACCTCACAAGTCCTATTTAGTCTCAACTGGAAAAAATGGTCTTGGTGAGAAAACGGGTAGTGAATGTACTCCGCGTGGTTGGCATCGAATCTATTCAAAGATAGGGATAGATGCTGCTCTTAACTCTGTGTTTGTCTCACGTGAATGGACGGGTGAAATCTATACACCTGAATTAGCAGCTCAATTCCCCGGTCGCGATTGGATTTTAACACGCATTATGCAATTGGATGGTTTAGAGGAAGGACGCAATAAAGGAGGTGACGTCGATAGTTTACGACGTTACATTTATATTCATGGAACGCCTGATACAACTGAATTAGGTAAACCGGGATCACGTGGATGTATTCGAATGCGTAATTCGGATTTAATAGAACTAATCGATTGGGTTGCGCTAGATACTAGAGTTTGTATCGAATGAATTACCATTAAAGGGAATCTCCCAAGGACCTCTTATTGAAGCCTGTCTGGCCTGAGTGGTTTTGTTTAATTTAGGGTATCTTTGGTTATAAATAATTAAAAATGGCGGTGTAAGTTGTGCCATAGAAGTATATAATGCGCGGCAATTTATTTCCATGCCTAAAGAGGTGAGTGAATGTCTTATAAGTTTGAAGAAGGCAAAGATTTAATTATTGAGGCTGTAGTTGAGAGGCTGCAACAAAAAATGAGTGCTACCCAAGCTCCATTTTGTGCTGAATTTGTTCGTCAATTTTACGGTACGGTTGCATTAGAAGATCTAAGAGAGTGGGATATTGATGATCTTTATGGTGCCGCAATTAATTTTTGGTCGCTGATTCAAAACCGAGCTCCTAACGAAACCAAAATTCGAATTTATAACCCAGATTATGAAAGACACGGTTGGCAAACTACTCATACCGTCGTTGAAATTATTACGGATGACATGCCCTTTTTAGTCGATTCATTAAGAATGGTGATCAACCGTTTAGATGTGGTTTCTCATCTCATAATGCATATGGGTAACCTACGAGTAAAACGGGGGAAAGAGGGTGAAATCACTGCAGTTTTACCGCGTAATGGAGAGAGCAAGACGAAAGATGTCATTGTCGAGGCTGCTATTCTAATTGAAATTGATAGACAAACTGATGCTTCTATTCTTGAAGATTTACACCGTAATTTTGAACGCGTACTTGATGATAACCGTGCGGTAGTCAGTGATTGGATGCCCATGCGGGAAAAAGTTAGAGCCGCGATTATCGAGCTGGAATCTATTTGCTCAGTTCTTGAGCCAAATGAGTCCGCAGAAACGATTGCTTTCTTGAATTGGATCGAAGATCACCATTTTACCTTCCTTGGTATGCGTGAATATGAATTGATTCAAAAAGGACAGGAAACGATTTTACAGCCTTTACCTGAAACAGGTTTAGGTGTTCTCCGTCAGAGCATGAGCAAGTCAAGTGCACGCAGTATTTCTGCGATGACTCCCGAGGCTAGAGAATTAACACTGTCAACTCGCGCCTTAGTGATGTCCAAAACTAATACAGAAGCGACAGTTCATCGCCGCGCTTATACCGACTATATTGGAATAAAGCGCTTTAATAAAAAAGGTCAAGTCATTGGTGAGTTGCGTATTATTGGTCTATACACCTCAGCAGCTTACAACACAAATCCTAAGCATATTCCATTTTTGCGACATAAAGTTGCCCTGATCATGGAAAATTCTAACTTAAATCCACGCGGCCATGCTGGGAAAGTCTTACTCAATATTCTTGAAACATTACCACGCGATGACTTAATTCAAGCCTCAGAAGACGAACTGCTTGAAATTGCTATGGGTATTTATTACATGCAAGAGCGTCGTCGTATTCGCATGTTTGCTCGCACGGACGTTTATCGCCGCTTTGTTTCTTGTCTAGTGTATGTGCCAAAAGATCGCTGGAATACCGAATTAAGATTGGCAATGGAAAGGATATTGAGGGAAAGTTTTAATTCTCACGAAATCAATTTTTCGACTTGGTTCTCTGAATCAGTTCTTGCCCGCATTCATTTTATTATCCGAATAAATCCGCATGATGATACGCAATGGGATTTTAAAGAGATTGAGCAGAAACTTATTGAAGTCGGGCGTACTTGGTCAGACGATTTACAACATTATTTGTTTGATACTTTTGGTGAAGAGAGTGCTAATCGCTTTTATGCAAAATATAAAAGCGTATTCCCTGTTTCTTATTCGTCTAACTTTTCACCTCGTACCGCAGTTTCGGATATTAAGCATATGGAGGCTTTATCCCTATCTAATCCTTTGGTAATGAATTTTTATAAACCTTTGGATGAGGAACCAGGAAACTTCCGGGTAAAAATTTATCAACATGACGATACTATTCCTCTATCTGAAGTTCTGCCAATCATCGAGCGTCTGGGAATGAAAGCGATAAGCGAAAGACCCTACGTCTTAAAATTTGATGATGATAGAAAGACTTGGATTAATGATTTTGCGCTTCAGTATAACCATGAAGGTAATTTTGAGATTGATGAAATAAAAGACTTATTTCAAAATGCCTTTGCTAGTGTTTGGTTCGGGCAGGCTGAGAATGATGGGTTTAATCAACTGGTTTTATCGGCTGGGCTAGATTGGCGTCAAGTGTCAGTTATGCGGACCTATGCTAAATATTTCAAACAAATCGGTTTTACTTTCAGTCAGGAGTATATAGAAACTGCCTTAAGTAATAATGCTCTCATTGCTAGAAAATTAGTACGACTATTTGAAATACGGTTTAACCCCACTATTAACGCGAATAGAGATGATGATTTTACCCGCTTAGTTAATGAGATTTTTACTGATCTGGATGAGGTTGCGAACCTTGATGAAGATAAGATTATTCGACAATATATCCAAGCGATTTCATCATCGCTTCGTACCAACTATTATCAACATGATAAGCATGGTAATTTTAAAAACTACATCTCCATTAAATTAGATAGTAAAGACATTCCTGGTGTACCCAAACCCTACCCAATGTTCGAAATTTTTGTTTATTCACCGAAATTTGAAGCGGTACATTTGCGCCGAGGAAAGGTTGCACGGGGTGGTTTACGTTGGTCGGATCGTAAAGAAGATTTCCGCACAGAAATTTTAGGATTGATGAAAGCCCAGCAAGTAAAAAATGCTGTTATTGTTCCAAGTGGTGCCAAAGGTGGCTTTGTGCCTAAGCATTTGCCAGTCAATGGAACTCGTGAGGAAATTTTAGCGGAAGGAATTAGTTGCTATCAATTATTTATTCGTGGTCTTCTTGATATCACTGATAACTATTTAGAAGATGGCATTATTAAGCCAGAGAATGTCGTTTGTTATGATGAAGACGATCCTTATCTGGTAGTCGCAGCAGATAAGGGAACCGCGACCTTCTCTGATATTGCCAATGCCATTTCTGCTGAATATCGTTTCTGGCTCGGCGATGCTTTTGCATCGGGCGGCTCTGTTGGGTATGACCATAAAAAAATGGGTATCACTGCAAAAGGAGCCTGGGAATCGGTAAAACGCCATTTCTACGAAATGGGAAGAGACTCACAGACCAGTGATTTCACGGTCGTGGGAATTGGTGACATGGCTGGAGATGTGTTTGGTAATGGTATGCTATTGTCAAAGCACATTAAACTACTTGCAGCATTTAACCATATCCATATTTTTGTTGATCCAGATCCAGATCCTAAAGTGAGCTTTAAAGAGCGTGAACGCTTATTTAATTTACCTCGTTCAAATTGGACTGATTATGATAAAAAATTAATTTCTAAAGGCGGCGGTGTGTTTAATCGTAACGCTAAATCCATTAGCGTAAGCAAAGAAATGAAAGAGGCTTTTGGAATTAAACAATCTGCCATCGAGCCCAATGAATTAATTAAAGTCATTCTTAAAGCAAAAGTGGATTTATTGTGGAGTGCTGGTATTGGCACTTTCATCAAGGCCCAAGATGAATCGCATGTGGATGTCGGCGATAGAACGAATGATGCGATTCGAATCAATGGTAAACAATTGCGATGCAAAGTAGTTGGCGAGGGTGGTAATCTCGGCTTAACTCAACTGGCTCGTGTTGAGTATGCCTTAAACGGCGGACTTATATATACCGACTTTATTGATAACTCAGCGGGTGTAAATTGCTCCGACAAAGAAGTTAATATCAAAATTTTGCTCGATAGTATTGTTAGAGCAGGGGATTTGACCGAGAAACAACGTAATGAATTACTAGGTGAGATGACTGATGAGGTTTCCCAATTAGTCTTGCGTGATAATTTCAACCAGCCACGCGCGATTAGTGTAGCCGCTTCACAAGCACCACGCTTGATTGAAATTCATGCACGTTACATTCATGAATTAGAGCGCAGTGGTAAATTAGATAGAACCTTGGAGTTTTTGCCTGGTCAAAAAGTTTTAATGGAGCGAAAGTTACAAGGCAAGGGATTAAGTCGTCCAGGTTTGTCGGTCTTGCTGTGTTATAGTAAAACGAGCTTGAAAGAAGAAATTTTAAACTCAAATGTTCCAGAAGATCCTTTTTTCAAAGAGATCTTGGAAAACTCTTTCCCATCAGTGCTGGCCGAGCGTTTTCCAAAGCAGATGCAAAATCATCCTCTAAAGCGGGAAATCATTGCCACTAAATTAAGTAACATCATTATTAATGAGATGGGCTTTACATTCATATATCGCCAACAAGATGAAACAGGTGCTCCAGTTTCTGCCATTGTTCGTGCTTATATGATTGCCAGAGCTGTGCTTGGTTTGGATAAAATTTGGCAGGATATTGATGCTTTAGGTACAGCAATTACCGCTGAAAAGCAGATCGAATTGACGATGCTTTATCTGCGCTTACTAAGACGAGTAACTCGCTGGTTCTTACGTACTCAACGCATGCGTTTAGATATTACTAAAGCAGTTAAACTTTACTTACCAGGTATGCGTGAGTTGAAAAAGTCCTTACCTGAAAAGTTTGGAGAAAAGAATAGTAGCCAATACGATAATCATTACAACCAATATAAGGAGTTAGGTATCCCTGATCATTTAGCTCATGAGTTATCGTTAACTCGTGCACTATTCTCTGCGATGGATATTATTGAAGTAGCTCATCAAGTGAATATGGACGTAGGCAATGTTGCGGAAGTGTATTTTGGAATTGGTGAATACTTAGATCTCTCTTGGATCCGTTCACAAGTCATTGCACATCCTACTGATAATCATTGGGAATCTTTATCAAGAGAAGCCTTACGTGATGATTTGGATTGGCAACAAAGACTGCTCACCGCAGGAATCATAAGTTTTGATGGTAAGAAAAAAGATTTCCAGAAAGGATTCGAAGCCTGGTCAGAAAAAAATTCTGCCTTAATTAGCAGATGGCATGAAATTCTAAGCGATCTCCGTTCAAGTTCGACGCTGAATTATACGATGTTCTTCGTTGCTATTCGGGAATTACTTGATTTAACGCAAACTACAATTCAGATGTCGGAAAAAGAGGTGGCAAATTAATTGTGATCAGGTCTAATTCCCTATGAACAAGATCATGGACCCCGCGGCCAAAGTCGCGGGTTTCGATTAAGCATGCTGCAATCAAGCCAATCTCGTGAGGAGTTTTAATGAATGAACAAGAAGTTAGTTACTCGGGTGGATTTAAGTTTCTTCATTGGCTTATTGCTTTAGTTGTTATATTGATGCTTGTCGGTAGTTATTTTCTTGAAGATCTTCCTGCACAATACCGAGGAACTGCTTTTATGCTTCATAAATCTGTTGGCATTAGCGTCCTCTTTTTAATGCTTTTTCGCCTAGTTTGGGTATGGCGTAAAGGAAAACCATCATTACCCGTTTCTGTTCCTCTTTGGCAAAGAATTCTTTCCCGCACGGTTCAATATGCCTTGTATTTTTTCTTGATTGCCATGCCCTTATGTGGTTGGATAATGGCAGTAGCGTCAAATAAAGCACCTTATTTTTTTGGTTTGTTTCAACTTGGTTTACCGGGGATTGAACCTAATCAGGCTTTATCACATCTGATGAAAGAAACACATAATACGATTGCTTGGGTGATTATCGTCCTAATTGCGCTTCATATAGCTGGAGCAATTAAGCATCATTTTATTGATAAAGATAAGGTAGTTCAGCGTATGCTTAAGTAAGTTGGGCCAAGGCCCAACTTAAGATTATAAGCAATTACGGGATCATGGAGATAGAGTCATGGAAAGCACTCGCTAAGTCACTGTTAGAAATAAGTTGATCTCCCTTCACATCTCGATTCCAAAAGGGAACAGGCTTAGACTGCTGCGTACGAGGAGGTCTACTGTTATCTTCATATTGTGATGTCTGGCTGACGACGGTGGGTTCTATTTCTCCTCGGTCATCAAGATTGTAATGAAGCTGGCCATAGTCCTTACTCAACTCAGTATGTTCCTCTTTCTTAGTTGCTAGCATACTATTTAAAGTTTCATAGCTATCACAGTCTTGTATCTTTTCTACCACGTCTTTAGCTAAAGTTAATTTCTCATCAGAAAGCTCGGTTATTCTAAAAATAGTCGTGAGTATTTGTTGAAGCCAAGTTGTGCGTGCTTGAATATAGGCCAAAAAGGGTTGATAAAACTTTACTTTGTCTGCACGAGTTAAATCGGAGTTTTTTCGTAAAGATGAAGTCTCATGTTGGTATGCCAACCTTAGGTCTTTAATAAAGTAAGCTGTGCTAGTAAGCAAATCTGTCGCTTGACTTTTAAAAATATTTCTAGACCTAGTAATGGTAGATTCATGATCGGTCTTCCACTCATCTATTATCTCAGGAATAGTGCGGACCTCATCATGTTCACTCTCTAAAAGCATCTCTTTCAATTTTTCTAAAGCCTCAATTTTATCTTGTGCGCTACGTTGAAACCAATTCGCTGGTGAGCGAAATTGTTGAATGTGTCGATCAATCTCAATAATGACTGCAAATACAGGATCTTCAACAATAAATTTTTCTCGTAATGTTTCTCTTAAACTTTCCTCGAAGCGTTGTTCTCTATCCCCTATTGGTGAACTCTCATCCTCATTTGCAAAATCACTAGCTTGCTTATAATCTTCAATTGGTTCAATGTCTAAGGAATTCTTTACTCGTTCTAATCTTGCTTTTAAAAGTTCCTCATTCTCTAATCGTTCTGATGATTCGAGTAGGGAGTGGGTGGGTTGCTTTGCGCGGGCGGCTTTAAAAGCATCAACATATGGTTTCAGAGAAACAGCTTCTGTATTTATACCACTTCGATACAAAATTTTAGCTTCTTCAACAATTTTATTAAGTTCTCTTATTGATAAATGTGTCATTTTTACTTCCTTAAAATAGCTCGATTTTTATTCGAGAGGCATTGTACCTTACAAGCCGTGAAAATATAAAGTTATTTATTATTTGGTGTAAATGCCCTTTTTTTGATTAGCAACTTATTGGCTCAAGAGAAACCACGTCCATTTGTGACTCCATAAGCACTTGATTCGGATGCTCAAAAAGGATGCTCACTGCTACTATATAGCGATTATTTTCCAGTGGACAATAGTCAATTAATTCACCAATTTCAGCCTTACTATCCGGGGTAAATAGTTTTTTCCCTGCAGTTAAAGTTTCACTAGTTTCAATGGTAAATAGCTTTAATCCATATTTGAGGGTGGCTCTATAATGTGTGCGAGCTACAATCTCTTGACCTTTATAACAACCCTTATCAAAACTTAAATGACCCGATAAGTGCAGATCAATACGATGCGGTAGAAATAAACCTCTTGTGTCAGGATAAATCTGGATACGCTTACAAGCTAATTGCAACTGATGCCAAACTAGTGAACCACGAAATTGCTGATGCTCAATAAAAGGCTGTATCAATGAAGCGTTCAGCTCTTTTTTAATCAAAAGAATATAAAATTGATTATCCAAACTGTAACAGCAACTTAGTTCCGTACTATTAAGAGCAAGCGGAGTTGAGGGCAGGGGGGTATTCGCCGGTAATAAATCCTTCGGATTACTTAAATAAAAACCATATATTTGATAGTCAGTGCTAGCTTCTAATTTAACTCGGCTAAGCATTGCTGATTTGGTCAATGAATGCTCAGTTGCAGCGAGTAAATCGCTGGCTAAGATTAATTGCAAACCCTGCCAATTGAGTACATCAAATAATGCGAGTACGCGTCCCTTCAAATTACACATTGCTCCTTGTTGTATCGTAGAAGCAGAAACTTTGTGGACATCGCAACTGATCTGTCCTTGCAAAAATTCCTCAGCGCGTTCACCAGTAATTTTGAGTGAGCTTAGGTAAGAAAGATCGAATAAATAATTCTTATTGTTTTCTATATTAAGCTCCTCATCTAATGATAAGAAAGTGGTGAGTGATCGATTATTGACTAAATACTCTGAAAAATTCATTTTTTAGGTTCCAAGCATTAAGATTGCGAATGGAGTGAAGTTTAGTGTAACATCGCCCTGTCTGACAATTGGATAAGTTAATGATTAGTTCTTCAGAAAAAGCAAAATTCTTATGGCATTGCCGGCGTGGTATGCTTGAACTGGATTTGATTCTGAGACGTTTTGTCGAATCTCAGATTGATCATTTGACCCCCCCACAAATCGATACCTTCGAAGAATTACTTCATTGCACCGACCCCGAATTATTTAGTTGGTTAATGGGACACGAAACGCCCATCGACAAGGAGCTAGCGGATTTTGTTGAATTTATTAGACTGCAAGATAAAGTTAGCTAGATCTACTGACTATGCTAAACTGGTTCTGCTCATTTATCTGAGCTCATCTTTGCTTTTATTTTATTCCGCATGCCCCCTGTTTTTAAAAATCACGATTAGTCTTTTGCTCCTTGCAAAATGTTTTCGCATTATCACTCACCCAATACCCCATCCGAACTATTTAATGCTGAGTTATAAAGAGCAATGGCTGCTCCTTGATAAAAATCAACAAACACTTAGCTACGATAAAGCGAGGGTGGTCATCGACACGGGTCTTTTCTTTCTTCTCGAGTTAAGTGGCGGAGCCAGGAAGAAATTAATCGTTATATTTCTAGATCAGATCGATGAGCATAACTATAGGCTATTAAATATTATTAAAGCAACCCAGCATAATGTCGACATATAGTTAAATAATTATTCAATTTACGAAGGCGTATCCGATGTTTACCACATAGGAGCCGGTTAGCTATGGAAGACTTAGAACACTTAAAAGAAGAACAACTCGTTGATTTGGCTCTAAATGGGGAAGGTCCCGCAATAAATCGTTTAATATCTTGCTATCAAACAAAAATTTTTTTACAAATAAGAGCGCAAGTTGCTGATCATTCAATTGCACATGATTTACTACAAGAGATCAATATAAAGGTTTTTCGCTATCTACCGCAGTTCAAAGGACATTCTAGTTTTGAAACCTGGTTATATCGAATTACTCAGAATACGATTAAAAATTATTATCGTGTCATCAAGTTTGAGTTTGATAATGCGCCCACTCAAAAGATGCTTGAAACCATCAATGAAAATAATACGCCCGAATCTAATTTGATAGGACTGCAATTGGGGCAGAGCATAGATAAAATTTTTACAAGCATGCCTAATAAATTACAACATTGCTTTAATTTATATGCGATTGATGGTCTTAGTTACGAAGATATTGCTAAGCATCTTAATTGCCCTTTAGGGACCGTGCGGTCTCGCATTCATCGAGTAAGATCAATTTTGATCGAAAAACTTAATCAACCATTATAAATGTCGCAGATTTTATGTTACCAATTAATTCGGGATTGCAAGAAAAAGCTGTGTTAGAATGCAAAAATCGTAGCCAAAACTCATAGACCTATGTTGGAAAGTGATCGTTTAATTAGTGCTAATTCCTCAGCAGCTTCAGAGGAGGCATTTGACCGTGCCATTCGTCCTCTTAGTCTTGAGGAATATATAGGTCAAGATGTCGTTCGTTCGCAGATGCGTATTTTTATCGAGGCAGCAAAAAATCGAAATGATGCACTTGATCATGTGCTGATTTTTGGTCCTCCCGGCCTTGGTAAAACAACGCTTGCCAATATTATTGCTCATGAGATGGGCGTTAGTTTAAGACAAACGTCCGGTCCGGTATTAGAACGAGCGGGAGATATCGCTGCTATTTTAACCAATTTACAAGAAAACGATGTCTTATTTATTGATGAAATACATCGCTTAAGCCCTGTGATTGAAGAAATCCTTTATCCGGCCATGGAAGATTACAAACTCGATATCATGATTGGTGAAGGTCCTGCTGCTCGTTCCATCAAATTAGAACTACCTCCTTTCACTTTAATTGGAGCAACAACCCGCGCAGGTCTGTTGACTTCTCCTTTACGCGATCGATTTGGTATAGTACAGCGCTTAGAATTTTATTCTATCGATGCGTTAACTCACATCGTTTCTCGCTCGGCAAGATTGTTGGGCGTCACTACTGAGATTGAAGGCGCTCGTGAAATTGCTGGACGTTCTCGCGGTACACCAAGAATTGCCAATCGCTTATTGCGACGAGTTCGGGATTATGCCGAGGTCAAAGGCAAAGGAATCATTACTTTAGACATTGCTAATCAAGCACTCGAAATGCTGAATGTTGATCAAAATGGTTTTGATATGATGGATAGAAAATTGCTTCTTGCCGTCATCGAGCGTTTTGCAGGCGGTCCAGTGGGTATAGACAGTATTGCAGCAGCGATCGGCGAAGAGAGGGGGACTATTGAGGATGTTCTTGAGCCCTACCTCATTCAACAAGGTTTTTTAGTTAGAACACCGAGAGGTAGAATGGCCTCTGAATTAGCGTATCGACATTTTGGTTTAACACTCGCTGAAGAAAGGTAATTTAATGGACAGTATGGAAACACATCGGTTTGATATTAGAGTCTATGCAGAAAACACGGATATGATGGGAATTGTCTACCATTCGAACTACCTTTGCTTCTTTGAACGTGCAAGAACTGAAATGATCCGTAATTCTGGCTTGTCTTTAACCACCCTTGCGACGTATGATTGCCATTTTGCAATAAATGAGGTGCAGCTTCATTATTTTTATCCTGCTCGGTTGGATGATTTACTGCGAATAACAACGAAGATAAGCAAAAAGACACCATGCGCCGTTGTTTTTGAGCAAGCAATGCACGATGAAAATAATAAGTTAATTTGCGAAGCTGAAATCAAGGTAGTGTGCGTGAATAACGAAATGAAACCGAGACGTTTACCTGAGCATTTATTTTGAAGTTAGGGTTTAGCAACCCAGAGAAAATTAATCGTTGTTTGGAGGAATAGAGACGTGGCAAACCATGCAAGTGTACTAGGCTATTTTATGCAAGCCGGTCTGGTTGTTAAAACAGTAATGATGCTTTTACTTATTGCATCAGTCATCTCATGGACGCTTATTTTACAAAGAGCTTGGTATTTCAGTCGCAAAAAACAGCAATGTGAAGGATTCATAAAACGTTTTTGGGATTCTAGCGATTTGAGCAAGTTATATGCTGATATTGATAGTAATGTCGATGACAAACAGGGTTTAGCAGCTATTTTTCATGCCGGTTTTAAGGAGTATGTGCGCTCACGTAAGTTAGGACATATAGCCATTGAGCCCATTCAACGAGTTATGCAAATAAGTCATGCTAAAGAAGCTATGCAATTAGAACAGCATCTACCCTTTTTTGCATCCGTGGGATCCATTGCGCCCTATGTTGGGCTTTTTGGCACGGTTTGGGGAATTATGACTTCTTTCCAAGCGCTTGGCCAAGCACAGCAAGCGACTATTGCTATGGTAGCGCCAGGTATATCGGAAGCGTTGGTGGCAACTGCATTAGGATTATTTACGGCGATTCCAGCTGTCATTGCTTATAATCGGTATAGCACTCGTTCAACGAATTTGCTTGACCGGTACGACTTATTTCAGGATGAATTAGTTTCACTTATTGAGCAACAGACTACTGCGCCAATGAGAGGATAATCATGCTAAGAAAGAAGAGAACGGGTACTCGTCCAATTGCCGAGATCAATGTCGTCCCCTATATTGATGTGATGTTAGTACTGCTCGTGATTTTTATGATTACAGCACCTATGCTAACGCAGGGTGTTACTGTTGATTTACCCAAAGCAGCTAGTGAATCATTAAAAACAGCGGATCGAGAGCCTATTATTGTTTCAGTCAATCAGCAGGGCGATTTTTTTCTCAATATACATACTGATCCAGGCAGTCCAATCAGCCCGCAAGCTTTGAAAGTTCGGGTCGCTGCTGAGTTGGAATTAGCCCGCCAATCAAAACAAGCTCTCAATGTGCTGGTTAAAGGGGACCAAGGTGTTCCTTATGGTAAAGTGGTTACGGCCATGAGTTTATTAAAGCAAGCCGGGGCCGAGCAGGTGGGGTTGTTAACTGATTCCTCTGAGGTTATGCAGGAGAATCAAGGATGATTCTGGAGCAAAGTTATCGAAAAGCATTTATCGCGGCAGTTTTTTTTCATCTTTTTTTAGCGCTGGCTTTATTAGTGGATACAACGACTAATCAGCGTCCAGTAATGACGCCAGAAGCGAAGAATGAACCTAGCCAAGCTTTACCCATTGACCACGCTGCAAAGCCTAAAGAAGAAATTGTCAAAGCAGTCAGTGTTGATAATAAAGAAGTGATGGAAACCGTTCAACGGCTAAAGCAAGAGCGAGCTAATCAATTAAAAGCCGAGCAATCAAGACAACAAGCCTTAGCAAAGCAAGCTGAAATGGCAAGAAAAGCTCGAGTACAGGAGCAGCAGCGTCTAGCAAAATTAAAAGAAGAGGCTGACAAGTTAGCGATTGCTCGAAAGAAACAAATCGAGGAAGAAAAACGTCGGTTAAAAGAGTTAGCTGAACAGAAAGTTCAAGAAGCGAAGCGGCTTGAAGAATTGAAAGCCAAGCAGCAACAACTTAAAAAGCAACAGGAAGAAGCTGAAAAATTAGCTGTGCTAAAACAAAAGCAAGCTGAGGAAAAGCTAAAAGCCGATAAACTCAAAGAAGAAAAAGTAAAAGAAGAACTTGCACGTGCAGACAAAGCAAAAGCTGAGGCTGAGGTTGAGAAAAAACGTCAGGCTGCGGCGCTGCAACAACAAGCTGTTGCTGATGCAGCGAAAAAAGCACAGCTTGCAGGTGAGGTGGATAAATATAAGGCAATGATTGTGAATGCCATAAGTCGCCAATGGATTTTACCTGAGAATGTCGACAGTCGTTTATCAAGCCAATTTCGAATTCGTTTAGCACCAGATGGTGCAGTATTAGAAGTAAGTCTGATGCGCTCTAGTGGGGATGCAGTTTTAGATCGTTCCGCTCAAACGGCTATCTTTAAAGCATCTCCGTTGCCAGTGCCCAGTGATCCAGATACTTTTAATTTATTCCGGGATATTAGTCTAACCGTACGTCCAGAAAATGTTAGGGGGTAAACGTGTTGAAACGTTTAATTGCAGCAGTTTTATTATTTATTCCAATCATGTCATTTGCTGTCGATTTGGAATTGACTCAAGGGATTAATTCCGCCTTACCCATAGCGATTGAACCCTTTGGTTATGATGAAATAGGACAGCAGCTATCTGAAGTCGTCAACGCTGATTTCCGATTTTCGGGACAATTTAAAATCGTTCCTGCACCTCAAGGAAGGCCATTAGCTCTTAGCGTATGGCGCGAAGCAGGGGCAGACAGCGTTTTATCAGGTCAAGTGACTCGGACTGGCTATAATCGCTATGATGTGAACTATAAATTGCTCGATGCGGTGGCACAGGGCAAGGTTTTACTAACTAAAAACTACCAAATCAGCGCTAATGATGTTCGTGCGCTTGCCCATCATATTAGTGATGAAGTGTATCAAAAATTGACCGGAGAGCGCGGCATTTTTTCTACCCGCATTGCCTATATTCTTGTTCAAAAAAAGGGTAGTGATAAAGCAAAATATTTTCTCGAGGTCGCTGATGTAGATGGCCATAATCCACAAAGTTTACTCGTTTCCACTGAACCCATTATGTCGCCTGCTTGGTCGCCCGACGGTCGGGAAATTGCCTATGTATCTTTTGAAAAAAAGAAAGCCCAAATTTTTACAGTATCCGTTGAAACCGGTAAGCGCCGTTTATTAACTGATTTTACTGGAATTAATGGTGCGCCCGCTTGGTCAAATGATGGACGAAATCTCGCTGTAGTTTTATCGAAAGGGGGTTCTCCAAAAATTTATAGTGTCGATCTCAGCAGTGGTTATATGAAGCAACTCACTTTTGGTGAAGCAATCGATACTGAGCCGCGTTATTCACCAGACGGTAAGTCCATATTGTTTACTTCTGGCCGGGGGGGATCGCCACAGATTTATCGCTTATCTCTTGCTGATGGAAGCATTGCTCGCATGACTTATGATGGTAATTACAATGCACGGGCTTCCTATACGCCTGACCAAAGACATATTGTTATGCTGCATCGTGGTGAAGATAGAGCGTTTAATATTGCTATCCAAAATACCGATAACAATAGCCAATTAACGCAATTAACCTTTTCCCCTGCTGATGAATCACCTTCAGTAGCGCCTAATGGACGATTAGTTCTTTACGCTACACGAGCGAATGACAAGGGTGTGTTAGCCATTGTCTCAATCGATGGACGGACTAAAATGCGCCTACCCGCTAGAGATGGTGATATCCAAGAACCAGCTTGGTCACCTTATACAGGTTAATTTCAATGAGAAAACTGGGTTTCCTTTTTCTCATGGTCGTTATTCTTGAGAATGGTTACTGTTGGAATGCTTTGGGTCACCTATTGGTGGCTCAAATTGCTTACCACCATCTTACCGACCATGCTAAACAAGTTTATAACCGTTATAACCGTGCACTTGATAGCGTATATCGAAAGCAAAGTCTAGTAGACTCGGCTTCTTGGTTGGATAGTTTACGTTATCAAAATGAGCTGTGGTTGCGGAAAAAGCATTATATTGGTTTGCCTTTCTCATTAGATGGTACAAGGCTGCAGCCACCTAATAAAATTAATGCTATCTCAGCAATTGAAGAGGCAAAAAAGATTCTTCAAACTTCAAAAAAGGACTTTGATAGAGGTTTCAGTTTAAGAATTTTATTTCACGTTATCGGTGATATCCATCAACCCTTGCACACAGTCAACCAGTATAGTAACACTTATCCTCAAGGCGATAAGGGAGGAAATCTTTTCCGTTTAGGTAAAAATCCAATTGCGACCACTTTGCATGCGTATTGGGATAAGGGAGGAGGATATTTGCTTAAAAGAGGATTTTATTCAAAAAACCAGCTTGATAAGAAAGCGATCCATATCGAAAAATTGTGGCCTTGCAAGCTTGAAAAAATGCAGCTCGATCCTCAAGTTTGGGCAGAAGAATCTCATCAAATAGCAATTGATAAAGCCTACCAATTAAAGGCAAGACAAGAACCTGATAAGAAATATCAATCTATGGTAATGGGCCTCACTGAAGAAAGAATAGCATTGGCTGGCTGTCGATTAGCAGCTCTATTAAATCAAATAGACTCGTCTTCATTTTAAAATTGAAAAAATCTCGGTCTTTGTTAGATGCTCACGGTTTTTTCTCGAGAAGAGAAAATCAATTAACTGATGAGGTAGAAACCACTCAGGAAAAAAAGTATTCATAGTAATGGAATAGAACAGCACCCTATTGCTAGACTTGTGGGTATAGGGGCGAGAACTTAAGCAAATTGAGGCAATTTTCTAACTTCAAAAAATTAGATTTCTTAAGGTTTGCTTAAGCTTTCTACTGTATCTTTGAGTTCATTTATAGGCATTATAGAGTTTGAGGTTTAAGTGGGCAGAAAAAGACTTACAAGACCGGTAACTAATGAAAAGTTTAGTTCCTTAGATGAAAGTCCCCTTGGACAGCTCTTAAATCACCTAAACAATAAATTAACTGCTCTCATTGACAAAAACGAAAAAGGGAAAGAGCAGCCTACCGTAGCTAAATCCTATGCAACTCAAAAACTTAAAGATCTAAAAAATATACTTGAAAAAAGCAAAGCCCTTTTAAAGTATTACGACAAAGGCGGAGAACCTAGGGGAATTTATCTAATTCCATTTTTTAAGAAGGTAATCAGTTTTTACAGTAAGTTGGCTGATTCTCAAGAATTCGATACTGCTGCTTATGTCTTTTACAAACTAGTCCAAAAAAACTTGTCCAATGATGTTGAACATTGCCAAGAGAATATTAAACAGTTTAACTCATCGAATATCATTGCTTTTAAAGAAAAATTAAAAGCTGAGTTGAAGAAACCACATTACGAGAAAGCCAGTCAAATTCCTGGTTGTGATTTAAACCAATATTTCGACATTCTTGATAAAGTCATCGATGAGCTTGATCTAGTCAATACAAATAATGGTCTCTTTGATTCTAAAGCATTAGTGGAATTATTGACCCAAAAAATTCAGGCGTCGTTATTTCCAAGGTTTAACTACCAAGAACTTATTGTTAGTCATCCTTCAATGTACAATTTTATTATTGAAGTAATTGATTTGCTGGATCGGTTGCCTGCTGAGTTAAACGATACTGTCTCCTTTTTAAATCCCCAAGCGTTTACCATCGATATAAAAAATAGTAGCCTAGCTTCGTTACTACCCAGCAATCTTGATTTTCTAAAAGTTGTTGTTGAGCATGCTCCTAAACTTGTAGAAGAGCAAAGCAACTCGACGAATGAAGTTACCCATGATAGTACTGGCTTTTCTTATAAAGTCACTAACCAGGATGGTGAGATAGATAGCCTTTCTATAGAAGATATATTTGATCAGTCCATCCCCACGGTTATATCTACTTTGTTTGCTGCCTTAAACAGTTATTTGCATAATTATTCTGAAACAACTCATGTTAAAAGTGAAATTGCAAAAGCAGAGTGGCTGCAAAAATTTACTAGAATGGAAAAGAATAGTGCTAAACGATGTTTAAGCGAGGCAAAACAACTCGAAATGGATTTTGCGGAGTTTAAATGTTCTTTAGAGGCCGAAAGTCATTCTGACAAAAAAGTTGAATTACTTGATAAACAGATTAAAGGCTTAGCTCAGAGTATTGAGCAACTAGTTGACCTAGCAAATAGAAATAAAAACTATGAAAAGCAAGATGTTGCAACTTTATTTGGTTTATATCCGGAGCTAATTTCTAATTTACAGAAAGATCAAAGGGCTGGATTGGATACATCCTATATGGAGGATCAACTCCCTGAGGTCATTATTGCTAGAAACAGGTTGCTTCAATTTGCGGTCATACCTATTAAAGATGCTTTGATTTTTGGACCATCACAATATAGCGAGATAGAGCGGCTAATTAATTCTTTAAAAGAGAAAAGAAAAGAACTTGTGATGCAATGTGAGCAAGAAGCGAAAACCTGGGAAATTCAAGTAAGCGACTTTCATGTTCGTGAAAATGAGCGAATTGATAAGGAATTAATAAATTATATTAAAAAGACATCAGAATTATCTGAGAGTTTTGAGGACAATTTTGAAAATCTGAAAATCGATGCAAGATTTGAGTTCATTGCTAAACAGAAAAATTCGGTATCTCTGGATTTAGGGAGAGCACGTGAATATTTAAGTGCAGTACAGAAGCTAAAAAAAGAGATACTCAATAATACAGCACAGCTATCTAGGCTTTTATTAGAAATTGAGCCAAAAATCGCAGTACAGACCGCTGCCTGTTATCAATCAAGTAGGGAGCGAGCGGAGCAAGCTCTTGTTTTGCTGCAAAGAAAAATCACAACTCTAGAGTTACGACAAAAAGCGTTAGAGATTCAGTATAACAAAGCCAAATCAGCCCAAGAGCTGTCTGAGACCATGAAGTCCTCTGATCCGTCTCTTTTCATTGAACTAATCGAGAGTAAAATCGCAGGACAGGTATTGCAAATAGAAGAATTAAAAAAGAAGCGTGAACAACTTTTAATAAAGGAAAAACAAAAAGCAGATTTAATCAAAGGTAAAAATACTGAAGCTATAAGAACCCCTGAGGCACTAATCGCTTATCAAGACAAATTAAGGTTACAAAAAGATAGGTTTGCTACTCAACGCACAGAACTAATTGATGCGCTCAAATTTTGCACAAAAACTGGAGCAAATCCAGAGACAATTTTAAGTGATGAAAACTTATCGACTCATCTAGGTATTCAATCGGCTTTTGATTATATGGATAGCTTTATTAGGGAGTATAGACAGGAATCTAAAGAATCAAGAGACAAGACATTCGATCAAAATATGCTTCAAGCACTTGAAGCGGCTCAAGAGCAGATTACGAATACTAAAGGAAAGATTAATTTTAGTGCTCTGGATAAAAAAATCAAAGCTATCTTAAAGTCAAAAAGAGATAGGGGCTTTGATGTTTTATTAGATAACTTGCAAAGTCATTATCATACAAAAGAACGTTGGGCTAATTATCGGAACAAAGAAGCTAATGACATAGAAGTTATTGAAAATACAGATCTTCTTTTGACCTTTCTTACATCGCATATTGTAATTTACAAAATGCGAATAGCAGATAGGCCAAAATTGCTTGCTTTTCAAGACAATGAAAATGAGCTATCGCTATTATTGGCTTTAATAGACAGCATACGAGTTCTTAATCGAAATATAGAGGAATTAAGTAGGGAACATGAGCAAGATTGTGCCCGAAAAGAAAAGGTTTTTAACGATAAAGCTCAGTTATTAGAGGATGAAATTCGAGTATTAAATCCTGAAGTACGTGTCAGCGAAAAAGAATTAGAAGGTTTAACAAAAGAAATAAACATTCTTGATACAATTATTAAATTGCTAAAAGGCCATCAACTATTAAGCAAAGAAATTACTGAATTGGAAAATCAAGTTTCTAGTCTAGATGCGGAGGCACTTAATCTCAATCAAGCTAAATTAATGTCAGGATTTGATTTAGCAAACCTAAAATTGCAGCAGCTTGAAGATTTATTAAAGGCTGTAGATAACTTAACCGACAATACGGCCTACCAAGATAAAATTAATAACATTAAAAAACTGCTTGCTGATTCTAAACGAAAAATAGCTCAGATTATTATCGAAAACAGTTGTCGTAAGGGATTAAATGATTTACAAAATCAAGTGGCGCAGGGAAATGAAAAACTCAATGCAATTTCTCTCGCGCTAGATGTTAAGCCTGAGGATGAAAAACTAACCCAGGCAAATCAGTTGATTCGATTGAATAGTAAGTTCAACCAATCTACCGATTTAGTACAATTTGTTAGCGCCTATTTAACTAGAATTCCTTTGCTAGGCACTAACTTGAAAATGCTCGATAATAAAGAGCTAAAAATTGAAATCGAAGCTACAATCGAACACTTCAATCAATTGGACAAGATTTGCCGAAGTCAAAACTCGCAGTGTTTAGAAGAGATTCAATCTCTCCTTCAAGTGATACGATCCGAGCTTGAACAAAATAAAACGAAAGCAGATGTAAAATTTGATGAAAACAAAACTACTTACGAGCTTAATGTAATCCACCTAAATGAAGTGGATAACTATTTAACGAAGTTTCCTTCTTGCGAATTAAATCAATTAAAAAGCTCTTTGGATGAGTTGGGTTTTGGAAATGAAATAACTAATATTTTGGCTAGTTATGAAGATTTAAAACAGCAAATGCAAAACAAAAATCGCGTTAATTCTGACCTAGGGAAGCGTGTTAAAGCAAGAGTAGAATTTGCTACGCGATTTACGACAGAACTGACTGGTTATGTAATTAAACGTAAAAGCTTTAAAGATCGTTTATTCTCTCATGATGCACAAGCGCGCGAATCATTTATTGAAAGGATTAATCTTGCGCTAGATAGTTATACAAAATCGGGTGATAGCAACGCTATTTCTACTATTATACAGGAGAAAAAAGAATCATTTGGAGGATTTAAATTACGTTCAATTCTTAACTGTTTATTAGTTGAGCTTAATGAGTTCGATAGAACGATTCCCAGGGAATATCAAGCTGAATTAGACACCATAGCTGTTGTTAATCATGACTTAGCGCTCGACTACTTAGAAGATATTAATATTCCTGAATTGACTGAACGAATGAATAAGCTTTATCAGGAAATAAGCAAGCTACACCAATTTGGCGATACTATTTTAAAAGACTATGAAGAGCAGGGTAATGTTGCTAAGAATTTAGCAATCGCTCTGCAGACAAAAGCAGATCGATTTATTATTGATAATAAAGATGAATTTAATAAACCTGAGCTTCCATTAGAAAACAGACAGTTTTTCTTAGATTTTTACGCAGATTTTAGATGTCATATTCATTCAAAAGACAATGTAATGAGCCAGCACACTTCATGGCTTCCTTTGATTGCAAACTTAGGTCTAGCTGCACTTGCAATTCTTAGCTTGGGGATAGCTATTCCTGTCAAACGAGCAGTGACTGAATTGATGGTTGGAAAATCAGTCTTTTTCTGTAGAACTGATGGCCTTGAACATGTAGATAACATCGAGCAGGTTATTTCTAAAAATAGGGCTGCATCAGCAGCCTAGCAAATATCTTGCGAATTTCCCGCTTTATTCTAAAGACAATCCCCGCGGCTTTGACCGCGGGCGAGAGAGATCACCTTAGCCTGTGATGGCCAAGGCCTGCCTACATTTGCAACGACTCCATAACTGCACCTAAGAATCGTGTCGCTTCGCCACCTGTTACAGCGCGATGATCAAAACTTAAGGATAAGGGTAACATGCGATGGACTTCAACCTTATCTTTGCTAACCACTGCAGCCTGATATAAACGACCCACTGCAAGGATTGCAACCATTGGAGGAACGATAATGGGACTTGCAAAACGGCCTGCAAATTTACCGAAATTGGATAAGCTAATTGTTGCGCCTTTTAATTTTTCAGGAGATATAACACGTTCTTTTACCTCCTGTTTATAATTGTTAATCATAGTTCGTAATTGCTCATCAGTGCATTTCGCTGCATTATGAATGACAGGGACAAACAATCCTTCAGCGTTATCCATTGCGATGCCTAAATTGACTTCATCAAAGCATTTTCTTGCACTGTGTGTCGTATCAAACCAAGCATTAAGTGCGGGTTCTATTTTACAAGCATGAACGATAGCACGGATTAAGCGGACTGTAATGTCAGTACCTGCTTGCCAACCTTCTATATCTGCTTCGTCGAAAATACTAACTGGCACAATTTCATGATGAGATTGCACCATACTATGGAGCATTGCACGCCGAACCCCACGTAACGGCTCATACCCTTCAGGTAACTCTGTTTTTTTATTTGCGGCAGCTTGCACATCGTCGCGAGTAATGAGGCCATGCTCACCACTGCCTTGAATTAAATTAAGTTCAACTCCCAATTTCTTTGCTAGCAAACGCACGGCTGGGGTTGTTTTAATGCGTTTTGAATCGGCACGACTTGAGCCAATGATGAAATTATCGGGGCTGATGTCAGTGCTTTCTTCGAGGTTGCCAACGACGGTTCCTTTATCGACTCTAGTTGTTTCAGCCGCTTCAAAGCCTACCAATGGTTCACCAGTTTTTATCACATCCCCAGGATTACCAAAAAGTTTGGTAATTTTTCCATTTTGCGGGCAGGGTACATCAACTACTGCTTTAGCTGTTTCCATGGATACTAGGGGCTGATCTAGAGTTACTAGGTCGCCTTCTTTAACAAACCATTCATGAATTTCTGCATCGGGCAACCCTTCGCCCAAATCAGGTAGATTGAAAATATTCATTATTACTCCATTATGCTCATGACACTGTCTTTTATTCGGGAAACACTCGGTATGTAGTGTTTTTCTAACTGAAAATAGGGCATGACTACGTCATAACCGGTCACGCGTTGTACCGGAGCTAATAAATCAGCGAGAGCATATTCCATGATTTGTGCCGAAATTTCAGCACCAACACCGCCTGTTTTTGCTCCTTCATGCACAATGACGCAACGTCCAGTTTTTTCAACAGAGGCTAATATTGTTTCGATGTCTAAAGGCTTAATTGTCGCAACATCTATAACTTCACACGAGATTCCTTCATCAGCAAGTTGCTTTGCCGCTTGCATGGTTTCATGCATGCTAGCTCCCCAGCTAATTAAGGTCACATCATCACCTTCCTGTAGAGTAAAACATTTGCCAAGAGGGAGTGCCTTCCCATTGTCTTCAACGGGTTGTTTGACTAAACGGTAGATACGTTTCGGCTCAAGGAAAATGACCGGATCAGGATTTCTTATTGCAGCGAGGAGTAATCCATAAGCTCTTTTGGGTGAAGAAGGAATAACTACCTGTAAACCGGGGATGTGTGCAAATAAGGCTTCAGTGCTTTCTGAATGATGCTCTGGTGCTCTAATCCCACCACCAAAAGGCGCGCGGAATACAATAGGACAATTTAAACGGCCACGAGTACGGTTTCTCATTCTTGCAGCATGGGCAATAATCTGATTCATGGCAGGGTAGATGAAGCCCATAAATTGAAATTCTGCGACGGGTTTTAAGCCTTGCACCGACATCCCCACCGCTAGACCGCCAATCATTGATTCCGCAAGAGGGGAATCAAAAACACGACGCTCACCAAAACGGTCCTGCAAACCTACTGTTGCGCGAAACACACCTCCGTTTTTACCGACATCTTCACCGAAAACAACCACATTTTCATCATTAGCCAATTCGTAAGCTAGAGCTTGGGTTACTGCTTCAACTAAGGTTATATCAGGCATGAGTCGCTTCCTCCATGGCGATAGCGCGTTGCTCGATTAAATAAGAGGGTAGTTCAGCGTAGTGATAATCAAAAATACTGCTAATCGGCTGTTTTTCTTGACTGAGATATTCATCTACCGCTTGTTGCACCATCTCGTGGCTATCCTTCATTAATTGATCTTCTTGCGCTTTGTCCCAGATTTTTTGTTGTTCTAAAAAATGTTTAAATCGACTAATTGGTTCTTTCAATTGGGCTTCTTCGACTTCACTGGGTGGTTGATAACGCGTTGCATCATCGGCAGTGGTATGATCGCAAAGTCGATAGGTTAACGCCTCAACCAGTGTAGGACCTTCACCGCGACGTGCTTTTTCGATGGCTTCACCGATAACTTTTCGGCAAACCAAAACATCATTTCCATCAATTTGAATGCCAGAAAAACCAGCTGCAATCGCTTTCTGTGCAACCGTTTGGGTCGCTGTTTGTTTGGAAAGATGAACAGAAATAGCCCATTGGTTATTATTTACCACAAAAACCACGGGTAAGTTCCAAATGCCAGCAACATTCATTGCTTCATAAAAATCTCCCTCAGAAGTTCCGCCTTCACCGAGACAGACTACTGCAACACGGGGTTCATTACGATATTTAAAAGCAAAAGCAACACCAGCAGCATGCAGACATTGAGAGGCGATAGGCACAGAAATGGGCAGGTCTTCAGCATTGTTTTCAAATCGACTGCCACGCTCATCACCACCCCAGTAGCTAAGGATCTCAGACATTTTCACACCACGCTGAAATTGAGCCGCATAATCACGATAATAGGGAACAAGTACATCTCCAAGTCGCATAGCGTGGCCAATCGCTGTAGAGATGGCTTCTTGACCGTTAATTGGCGCGTAAGTGCCCATTTTACCAGTTCTTTGTAGTGCAATTGCTTTTTTATCGAACACTCTAGTGCGCACCATGACGCGATAGAGTTCCTTCAACATTACTCCATCATTAGCGAAATCAGGTAAAGCGTCACAAATCTCACCCTTTTCATTAAGCACTTGGCTAAAGGGTATTTCAAATCGGGCGACTATAGCCACGGTCAGTCTCCTTTATTTAACAACGCGTGGCCAATAGAATACTCAGATTTTTTTGTAAAAACTAGGTACTAAGGCCAATTCTCCCGCTGCTAGCATGCAACCGGGGATTAAAGTTTGTCATGGTTGCATGCATCAGATTACTGTCAGGGATTAGCCGAGTTCAAACGTGGATTCATTTTTTTCTTCAGTAGCTTGGGAGTCGAGCTTGCCACTTGAAGATAAATTCCTAGGTGTTTTTGGGGTAGGTGTTTCATCTCGTCCTGATTCCTTAGTGTCTCGATCAGATTTACTTCTAAATAAACCACTAATACCTTTTCTAGGCGAAAGGAGTCCACTCTCTTTAGGGTCTGAATTAGTACGTGCTCTACGTCTAGGCGTCTTAGCTTCTTCTGACTCTGCTTTACTTATATGCTTATGCTCCAATGCACTCAGATCTATTGTTACTTTATTTTGTAACAGACTCTCTATAAAGGCAAAAATCCAATCTGAGCATATCTCAACTAATTCTTGTTCATATTTCGTTTTTTCATATTGTTTTTGGTCTAGTTTAGCCTCTAATTGAGGTAGCTCTTCCATAAGTTGTCTCTCGATGCTTTCCGAAAAATAAAAATCTTCATCTTCCGAGGCATACATATTAGGGATCCGATCATTTTTATGATTGAAATTATCGTGGATTAAGCCAACAGTTTTTGCAATAATTTGCTCTGTAATCGATTCGATATGTTCTTTTTTCTTATGCTCTCTTTTTTTATGTTCCTTTTTCTCGCTAAATCTCCCCTCAAGAAAGTTTTTTATAAATTGATAGCAAGAATATCCATCCATAATAAGATTTTCTTTTAGTTTTTCAGGTATAAGTATTATTCTAGTTTTTGTGTCTTCAAAAGCAGCAACTTCAATAGTATCAAATTCTTTAAATTTCTCCTCCATTAATGATTTAAGAGGAAGATTTGTTCGTTCTTTCCGATGTACCTCTATTATCTGTGAGATAAGTTTATGCTTAGTAGCAATTCGGCCTGATTTTCCAGTTAACTCAGTGAGTTCCTCTAGTAAAACACAAGCCTCAGCGAATAATTTTCTTTGCTTTCTTAAAGTTAATTTTAAAGCATCTAATTCGGCCTGTATTTTTTTATCTGCTGTTAATGCAGTGCTTTTAATGTCATTGGTAATGAAAAATCGAAAAACCCTTAGATGAACTCTTGCTCGTTCAAAAATTGCTTGGTGAATCATTTCCTTAGCTAGACCTTGAGATTTGTTTTCCATCTCTCTCTGTGGTTTTTCTTCAAGATAAGTAAGACCGATATTAACGGATTGATCAGGTTTTACTACCATCCCTTTAGGCTCATTAAGCATCGCGTGTCTAATTGCCTCTTGGAAAAAATGAATTAATTGTGGGTCTGTCGGTCTTTTCCCATATAAGTGATCTAATATGTTATCGAAAAAGTCTTCAAATATTTTCATCTGCTGTTCTTTAACAGGAAGTAGTTCCCCATTACTTACTTTCGTAATTTTTCCATGAAAAGTCGTTCTTGAGTGAATAACTGTAGAGGGCTTCGCTAACTCCAATTCATATTTATTTCTAAAATAACTAGAATCTGTTTTAGTCACGTATTCTTCATCATTAACAGCAACTTTAGCATTACTAATTGCCATAATTTGATAATGGGTAGTATCCGCTGCAAGATCTGAGTCAACGTTTTCTGGAAATATTGTTTTAAATGCTAATCCTGTAGGTTGATTTTTTTCGGACGAACTCGGCTTACTTTTTTGTGTTCTCGCTGGAGTTGATTGAGGAATAGATTGGGAGGATGAAAGCTTTGGCGGTTCTTTGGATCTTGCTTCTTCCTTACCTGACGCTTCGCTGAAAAAACTTTTTACATTAGTTCTTGGAACATTCTGCGAACGAGTTAAACGAGATTTTTCCTGTGCAGGATTTAATGTCTGACGAGGTGCTGGTTTTGATGGTGGAGATGATATATTTGAAAGATTAAGTGGGGGAATTGTAGGAGGTAGTGGTGCAGATACAATCGACATAAAGTCTTTTGCGTAGTTTTCTTTTACCTTTGAAAGAGTGACGGTTTCGCCATCAATGACTAAACCCTCCATTTTTTGTTTTGACAGATAGGCAATAATGCTTTTTTTATCTGTTTTTGTTGAGGCTCCAATGACTGTAAAAAGACAAACAGCTTTATCTGTATCTTGATCATATTCCCAAACCAAGGGAGAGCCACGAAAACAAAGGGATTTAATATAACAACTAGTCATGGTTATTTTATAATTTGAGAAAAAGAGCCCGAAATGTACAATTTTCTCCCCATGTGCGTAAAGAGTTTTTTAAAAAATTTGTTTAAGTAGGAAGATAAATGACCAAATTGCAAATTTATGATTTATATTACAGCGAGAATTTAGTCGAAAACTATGAGAAATTAGCACGATTACCAGGTTTTGTTCTTTTGCAGAGTAGTGATAGAAAAGGTGGTCGTTATGACATCCTCAGTGCTTATCCCTACGATCAATTTAAACTTGAAGAAACATCCAGTACGACTGACATATATAATCAATTGCAAGAGCTAATTTCACCCACTGTTTCAGAGCTTGATTTGCCGTTTCAGGGCGGTGCGATTGGTTATTTTACTTATGACTTTGCTGCAAGTCTCGCAGGGATTAATTCAGTTCCACACGCTGAATTAAAGCATATGCCGCTTGTTCATCTTGGTTTGTATGATTGGGCCCTCATTAGTGATCATAATTTAAAAAGAATAAGTTTATTTGCAGCAAATACAAGACCAGAAACGGCGCAAATAGTTAAAGAAGTACTTGCGATTTGGCATAGAGAATCTAGCAAGACAGATTCTTTCATTTTAACGAATGAATTTAGCCCTTTGGTGACGAAAGAGGCTTATCAAGCTGCCTTCCATGCTATTCATCAGGATTTGCGCCGCGGACGTTCATATCAAGTGAACTATACCCAAGCTTTTAAGGCAAAATATCAAGGTGATGTTTGGGAAATGTATAAGAAAATCATAAAGAATAATCCCGTTCCTTACTCTGCTTTCTTGAGGTTTGCAGAAACAGAGGTACTTAGTTTTTCCCCCGAGCGCTTTTTAATGATGGATCAACGAAAACTATTAACTTCACCCATCAAAGGCACTGCGAAACGCTCCTCGAATCCTCAAGAAGATGAGTTTTTGCGCAGCCAATTATTAGTGTCGAGCAAAAATAATGCGGAAAACGTCATGATTGTTGACTTGCTGCGTAATGACTTAGGCAAAATTGCTAAGCCAGGCTCGGTTCAGGTTCGTGATTTGTGTGTCGTTGAAAGTTATCAAGCAGTCCATCATCTAGTAAGTCATATAGAAGCGGTTTGTTTAGAATCTAAAACAGCGATGGACGTATTTGCTGCTTGCTTCCCTGGCGGCTCGATCACCGGTGCCCCGAAACTCGAGGCTATGCGGATTATTGCTGAACAGGAAGCTCATGGACGCGGTCTCTATTGTGGAGCGATCGGTTATTTTTCCAGACATGGTCGCTTTGATACTAATATTGCTATTCGCACAGTAGTCGCCCGACAAGAAACCTTGCTTCTGGCTTCAGGGGGTGGGATAGTAATTGATTCGAATTGGGAAGATGAATACCTAGAATGTTTCACTAAAATTGCAGCGATAGTAAATGGACTATAAAAATTTAACCCCCCAAAATGCAGCGGTGGTTGTTCTGCATGAACTTTCAAGTGACTCCTTAGTCTTGACTCAAAGATCTAAAACTTTACGTGCTCACCCTGGAGAAATTTGTTTTCCCGGTGGTCGTTGGCAAGTAGGGGATAAGAGTTTATTCGACACTGCCTTACGCGAATTACGAGAAGAACTAGGAGTTCTCTCTTCGCGAATCAAATTGCAAAAGTCGCTGCGGCCTGAGCAAACCCTCACTGGTTTTATTATTCACCCCTGGTTCGCTTCAATTGATCAATTATCCCCATATCAAGCCGATAAAAATGAGGTTGATGAGGTGTTTTTTTTACCATTTAACGAGGTTGTGAAAAAATCGAATTATCAGGAAATTCAAATAAGTTGCTCGGGGTTTACTATTACAACTTATCAATTCATTGCCAGTGGTCATTATGTTTGGGGTGCTACAGCTCGTATTATGATGCAAATGATTTCTGGGACTTAAGATTGAACGTGTAGGTTGGGCCTTTGAACTGCCTTTGGCCCAACGTTATTTAAGCAACGCTCGCCTCTTTCGTTTCGACTTCTGTCACTCTTAACGCGCGGCGTAAAATTTTTCCTACGTTAGTTTTAGGTAACTCTTTATAAAACTCAACAATTTTGGGTATTTTATATCCGGTTAAATGTTCTCGACAGTGGGCAATTACCTGTTCAGGGGTAAGGGCAGGGTCTCTTTTCACTATGCAAGCTTTGACACGCTCTCCAGATTCTTCATCTTGTACGCCGACGACTCCTACCTCAAGCACGCCTGACATCATACTAATGACTTGCTCAACTTCATTCGGGTAAACATTAAAGCCTGAAACGACAATCATATCCTTCTTGCGATCGACCAGATAGACAAATCCTTTTTCATCAACCTTGGCGATGTCCCCGGTCTTTAAAAAGCCATCATCGGTGAAGACTAAGGCCGTTTCATCAGGACGCTGCCAGTAACCAGCCATTACTTGAGGGCCTTTGATACACAACTCTCCAGCTTCTCCAATGGGAACTTCTGCGCCGGCTTCGTCACGAATGGAAACGGTTGTTGAAGGAATGGGTAATCCAATGCTGCCATTGTATTCATCCAAATACATTGGGTTAATTGTTGCTGCCGGGCTGGTTTCAGTTAAACCATAGGCTTCCAAGATACGGAACTTTGTCAGCTCGCGCCATCTAAGTGATACGCTTTTTTGTAAAGCCATCCCGCCTGCTAAAGCACATTTTAATTTTGAAAAATCAATCTCATGGAATTTAGGATTGTTCATCAGCGCATTAAACAAGGTATTGACCCCTGTGATGGCTGTGAAGCCTGCGTTTTTGATCTCATCAATAAAATGAGGGATGTCACGTGGATTAGTAATCAAAATATTTTTTGAGCCAGCTTTCAGGAAAGTTAGGCAATTAGCTGTTAGTGAGAAGATATGATAAAGCGGCAAGGCAGTCACAATAATATCATCGGAGCTCAATTTTAGTGGTGAAATCCATGCAAAGGCTTGTAACACATTCGCTACCATATTGCCATGCGTTAAAATCGCCCCTTTTGCGACTCCGGTAGTCCCACCCGTATATTGAAGAAAAGCGATATCATCATGACCCAATTTGAGCGAGGTGAACTCTGCATTCTTACCTAATTTTAATGCATCATTAAAACAAATCGCCTGCGGTAAATCATAGGCAGGAACCAATTTTTTAATGTATTTTACTACGGCATTCACTGCTAATCGTTTGTACCAGGGAAAGATATCACCGATTTGCGTAACAATAATATGTTTGACCGTTTTAGTGTGTGTTAGGCCTTTTTCAACAGTTTTAGCAAAATTGGCAAGAACAACAATAGCCTCAGCACCTGAATCATTCATTTGATGAATAAATTCGTCAGTCGTGTAGAGTGGATTTGTATTTACAGCAATACATCCAGCTCGCAAAATACCAAATAATGCAATGGGGTATTGAAGTAAATTAGGCATCATAAGAGCGACACGAGCTCCTTTTTTTAAACCCAGATTCTGCTGTAAGTAAGTTGCAAATTCCCGGCTTTTTTCATCAAGCTCTTCGTAGGTTAATCCACTATTTAAATTAACATAGGCAATTTTTTTAGAATATTTACGACAAGAGTCTTCAAATAAGGAAACAAGGGAGGAATACTCATTAATGTCAATTTCATGAGGCACACCTTCTTGATAATGTTTCAACCACACTTTCTCCACGTCAATATCCTTCTGTTATTGGTCCCCTCATGTTAGTATAAACAAAAATCATGGTGATGGACATCATAGTTATGAGTGATAATTTATTGAAATCACAGGCTTTTAAGTTGAAAGGTAGGTTATATACTTTTACAGTTCTACAATTGTTGAATACAGATCGCTCTCAGTTTGCACAACAATTGGATGAAATGATCTTAAAAGCACCTCGTTTTTTCGATAAAACCCCTATTATCTTAGATTGTAGCGCATTAGACAACCTTGAATTTGATTTACAAGCCTTTTGTCAATCCATGCGTGAGCACAGTTTGGTTCCTGTGGCAATTCAAAGCGCAAATCCGCTTCTTGCAACCCTTGCCCAATGTCAAGGAATGGCTGTTTTACATGCTTCCTCAACGCATGATAAAATTTTAATTGAAAACAATATGGACGAGCAGGCAGCACCTCATATAGAAGCAAAATCTAAGCTATTAACAACCCCAGTTCGCTCCGGTCAGCAAGTCGTTAGCAAAGGAGGTGATTTGGTGATTACTGCCTCTGTTAGTCACGGTGCAGAGTTATTAGCTGATGGAAATATCCATGTCTATGGAGCACTTCGTGGGAGAGCTTTAGCTGGTATTTCAGGGGATAAGCAGGCAAGAATTTTTTGTCAATCACTGGACGCGGAGCTTGTTTCAATTGCAGGTTTTTATCGTTTAAGTGATGCAATTGAACCTCATAATGGGCCTTGTCAAATTTATTTACAAGATGAACATATTCAAATTGAGCCTTTGTTTTAATGGTACAAAAACCTATTGAAGTTGTTTTTATTTCTGATTTACATCTTCACCCCGAAGAGCCTTTAATTATGGCTCGGTTTAATCGTTTTATTGACTGGGCCGCAGCAAATACTCATGCCGTCTATATTCTCGGTGATTTTTTTCATGCTTGGCCAGGCGATGATGGAAATGATTTATGGAGCCAGAAAATTGCCGAGCGCTTAAAATGGCTCTCTGAGCAACAAGTTTCTCTGTATTTCATGCATGGGAATCGAGACTTTTTATTGGGTCCCGATTTTGCTAAATCCGCCGGTATGATTATCCTTCCTGAGCCGACAGTAATTAAATTGGGTTCTACTAAAGTTTTATTGGTTCATGGTGATCGCTATTGCACTAAGGATAAAGCTCATCAATGGTTTAGACGAATCACTAGAAATCGCTGGTTCCATAAGGTATTTTTACAGCTACCTTTCAAGTTACGCAATAAAATGGTGACAAAAGTAAGGCAGCACAGTCAAACTAATCGTAGCAAGACTATGGACCAAATGGATGTGGTTGTGCAACCTATGATTTCACATATGGACGCAAAAAGTGTAAAGATTCTGATCCATGGCCATACGCATAAGGTTGGGTTAAGAAATCATGATTATAATGGAAATAGGTACACTCAATATGTTCTAAGTGATTGGGATGAAAATCCGAAAATATTGTGTTATTATAAATCAAAAGAGATTGAATTTTACCAACTAAACCATTTGTAGGGCAAAAACATGTCTTTAACTGAAGCCGAAAAACGTGAGCTTGAAGCAAAAAAAGATTCTGGTGTGAAGGATATACTCAAACAACAAAATTTTGATAAGCAACGCAAGTTAAAAAAGGAACTCCGAGAAAGAGATCGGAGTATGTCTGCCGCAGCAGAAGCACAAGCTTTGAAGGAAAACTCCTTAGACTGGGATGGCGAACCCTTTTTCAACAAAAAAACCGGTGATGAAAAAAGGCCTATTCAGATTGGAAAGATAGAACGATCTGCAAACACTTTAATCAGCAAAGAATTTAGTGGATATAACGATTGGTCTGTCGCTATGCAAGGCTTATTAGCTAACGCAGTGGAATTAGGTAGAGCTTTGTATTATGACCCCATTAAATGGACTAATTTCATTCCTTATCGTGATACAGTGGCTGGTGGTTTGACACAAATTAAAAATGCAGCCAAAGATTACACATGGGATTACACTATTGGTTGGGCTGTAGATAAGCTCGATGCTGCAGCGCTGAAGAATGACGAGTTACCGAAAATAAGATTTAGTGTTGCTGTCAATAATGGCCAAATCGACACGCAAGTTACTAAAAATAATGATCCCGCTTATGAGCTTAATGATTGTTTTAATAGCGGCGTAGTTGATTGGGCACAAGTTCAGGGTTATATACCCAAAACACAGCGTGATGGTAGCATAGTCTTTGAAGATGCCTCTGGCACTAAGCTGACGCAAGAAAAATTTAAGGAATTAAACGAAGACCCTGCTACTAGCCTGGAAAATTTTCTTTCAAATAGGTTGGGAATGAGCGTAGATTATAATCCTTCAAGTTCTTTTTCTCCTTAGTTATTGTCGTTTCACCAAGTGCCTCATCGTCAGTGGGGCATTTCTGAGGGAGGAATTCCGCTATGAAAGCGAAATACTGTATCCCTTGAACTAATTAGCGCATTTTCCTTTTGTAGAAAAAAATCCACGCGCCGATCGATATCACTCCCATAAAGTTTAGCCAGTCGCAAATAATCTTGAAAATGGCGAGCCTCTGATTTCACTAAAGAGGCATAAAATTTACTTAAATGATTATCATTAAGTCGAGGGATCAGCGCATTAAATCGTTCACAGGAACGGGCTTCGATAATCGCCCCCACGATGAGTTGATCGCTTAAACGCTCTTTACATCCTCCTTTTGTGACATGCTGATGCATTTTTTGCGCGTAATCAGAAGGAGGCAGGGGAGCAAAGCGAATATTTCGACTCAGCATTAAGGCATTTACTTTTTCAAAATGAAGTAATTCTTCTCTTGCCAGAGGAGACATCACTTCAACAAGCTCCGGTTTTTCGGGGTATTTAGAAATAAAATTAACCGCTGTTGCAGCCGCTTTGCGTTCGCAGTGAGCATGATCAATCAACAAAATGGGAATATTGGCCACCGCGGCATCTAACCAGGTCTCAGGCGTTGGCAAACGAAGAAAATCAATTAATATTTGCAAATCATTCGGGTCTAAGTTTAGCATTAGATATTTACACTATACTATTCTATAAAATAGTGCCTTATATCTCACAGACTTTAAAAAATCAAATTGGATGAGTAATGAAAGAAGCAACAGAAAATGAGTTATCTATCTGGCTATCAACTTATGGTTTAATCACCGTCGAACGGTTGTTAGAACGATATAAAATTCGCTTACCGCAGGAAGAGCTCATCGAAACAATCAAAAATCCCAATTCGTTTTATTATCGCTTGTTACGAGTTCCATTAAAAAATGTCTTTAATGGCATTATTTTACAACAGGCAAACGATTATCAAATTTATGTACAAAAAATATTTATTGATTACTTAATGTCAGGTGAAAGTGGTAAACCAGAAGAGGCACCGGGTGGACTTACTCGCGAAGATTTGGAAAATGAACGAAGAAGCTTAGTTGGTATGGGAGAAGAGTTTCATCAATGCGAAATTGACCAAAGTAAATTAATTTCTGCTTCTCAGCACAGCCTTATCCAATATGCGGCTGACTGGCGAAAAAAATTAAATGAGGCAGCAAGAAAAATAGCTGAGGAATTAGCTTCGCAGGGAATGGAAAAAAATATAGAGCTGATTACTCAGATAGTTAATGCCTTGCTTATCCAATGGGACTCCTCAAAAGAAAAGAAAATTGATTTAAACAGTAATATATGGCTGCGTGCAGAAAAAATCATTGGCGAAAAGATGTCAAAAGGAATCAAACAACTATTTGCAGAAGAAGTGACTAAACTATCAGAATTTTCTACTGAAATTGAATCTTCTCTAGAAAATTATGTTAAACAAACGGATGAGATGGGAGTTAAAGTGCGTCAATGGCGCTCAGATTTTCATAAATTTATTTTGCGCGTGAATGAGTTGATTCAATTACTTCCTGAATATCATTACGACCTTCAGCAAAGTCAAGTCAACCGCGAATCATTGTATTTTGATTCAGAGCTTGGTGAAGATAAAAGTTAGGATACTCAGGAGCTTTATTTTAAATAGAATATTATTAACTACAAAGCAATCACTTCGTGTATAATATTGCGCTTTAACCTTATTCACTGGAGTGTCTTTATGTCAAATGAATTAACGCTGTCAATTATCAAGCCCGATGCTGTTACAAAATCTGTTATTGGTGAAATTTATTCACGTTTTGAAAAAGCAGGACTCAAAATTGTTGCTGCTAAAATGGCTCATCTTACTCGTGCGCAAGCTGAAGGCTTCTATGCAGTGCATAAATCTCGTCCATTTTTTAATGACTTAGTTAGTTTTATGATTTCTGGCCCAGTCATGATTCAAGCCTTGCAAGGTCCAAATGCTATTGCTAAAAATCGTGAGTTGATGGGTGCCACTAATCCTAAAGAAGCTGCACCAGGTACGATTCGTGCTGATTTTGCAGATAGCATTGATGCTAACGCAGTACATGGTTCTGATAGCGCAGAAACAGCTGCTCAAGAAGTTGCTTTTTTCTTCGAGCCTCACGAAATTTGCGAAAGATAATTTGATTTAGGCTGCATTGGAACGATTATGAGTTTCAATGTCTGTGGAGTAAGTGATGAGTCAGAAAACTAATTTATTGAATTTCAATCATCAGCAAATGCGGAATTTTTTTAGTGAACTAGGTGAAAAACCTTATCGTGCACAACAAATCATTCAGTGGATTCATCAATTTGGTTTTCATGACTTTTCGCAAATGAGCAATTTGGGCAAAGTCTTGCGCGAAAAACTTTGCGAGCTTGCTGAGATTCGCTTGCCTGAGATCGTTACCTGCCAAAAGTCGAGTGATGGTACGCACAAATGGCTGTTAAAACTGGATTGTGGCAATTGTATTGAAACAGTGTTCATCCCAGAAGCGAATCGCGGGACCCTCTGTGTTTCGTCACAAGTAGGATGCGCATTAAACTGCAGCTTTTGCTCAACGGCAAAACAAGGGTTTAATCGAAATTTATCTACGGCAGAAATTATTGGTCAGGTTTGGCTAGCTGTACGAGAGTTATCTCAGCACAATGGCTCACATGATAAAAAAATAACAAACGTAGTTATGATGGGCATGGGTGAGCCCTTACTTAATTTTGATAATGTCGTAGCAGCGATGGACCTGATGATGGATGATTTTGCCTATGGTCTGTCAAAACGACGAGTGACGCTAAGTACTTCAGGGGTTTTACCTGAGCTTGAACGCTTGCAAGAAGAAAGTCCTGTTGCTTTAGCAGTTTCTTTGCATGCACCTAATGATGAATTGCGTGATCAATTAGTACCTATTAATAAGAAATACCCACTAGCTCAATTGATGGCTTTATGTAAGCGCTACTTCAAGAATGAGCCTAAACGAAAAGTAACCTTTGAATACGTCATGTTAAAAGGCGTTAATGACCAACCGGAACATGCCGAGCAGTTGATTAAATTATTGCGAGATGTTCCTGCAAAAGTGAATCTAATTCCGTTCAATCCTTTCCCTTTGACTCAATATCAACGTTCTTCACAACAAGTGATCGATGCATTTCGGGAAAAGTTAATCGCTAAGGGAATCAATACTATCACTCGAAAAACTAGAGGAGATGATATTGATGCAGCTTGCGGACAACTTGCAGGAGAGGTTAAGGATAGAACTAGCCGTTCCCAACGTTGGCAAAAGCTGAATTTTGTCTCGAAAAAGCAGGGGGAAGAATTGCCTTTATAGCTTAACTCTGAGGTTTGAGCACGGGGGTACAGCTTTAGAGATACGCTTAGCATGTAGAGAGAATTCAAGGCATTAGCTACACAATTCACTCATCCAACAGACTTTTTCTTCCCCGCACTATAGCTCCCGAAGTTTCAACAGCAAGTTTGATGGAAAAGAGTGCGTAACTTTTTTTAAATGCTATAATGGCCAATCTTTTAAATGCAATGTAATTAATTGTGTTAAATTTGTTCCGACTGTTGCTAGGTTTAAGTTTGATAGTGTTGCAAGCTTGTCAACATAAAATGTTGAATACGGAGCAGTCTATCCGATCTCAAAAGCAAAATGATGCGGCAACTTATAATACTCAATTGGGTATAGCCTATTTAAAGCAAGGTGATAGACCTAGGGCAAAGCGAAAATTACTAACTGCTTTAAACCTAGCACCTGACTCGGCTGATGTTAACGCCGCAATGGCCTATTATCTGGAAACAACTGGAGAGCTAAATGAAGCTCGTATTTTTTATAAAAAGGCCTTATCTTTAGCGTCGAATAGTGGAACTCAATTAAATAATTATGGTACTTTTTTATGTCGATTGGGCCAGTATAAGCAAGCTGAAGGGTATTTTTTAAATGCAGTCAAAGACGTGCATTATATTAATTCAGCGGGAGCCTATGAAAATGCGGGACTATGCCTAGCGGCTATTCCAGATTATTCTAGAGCTAGAAGTTATTTTGCCAAAGCACTTAAGCATGATCCCCAGCGGAAACAATCACTTTATGAGTTAGTTAAAATAGATCTTAAACTAAATAATCCAAGTGAGGCATTAAATCATTTGCAAAGTTACCAAGAAATGACTATGAATGATCCTATGATGCTGACTGTAGCAATCGATGCAGCGCATAGAGCAGGAAAAACAGAATTTGAGGCGGCTTATAAGCAACAGTTGACTAAGCTAAACAATTTTAAGGACTCTACCGGAGAAAAGAATGACAACAGTAATAATGGATGAAATTCAAAACGGTACTCACGAGAAACCTGGTTTGCAGCTCGCTCGCGTACGAGAAAAAAGAGGATATAGCCAAGAGTACGTTGCCGGTAAATTGCATCTGAGAGTTAGAATTATTGAACTCTTAGAGGCTGATGATTATGATCAAATGCCCGAGCCGGTCTTTATTAAAGGTTATTTTCGCGCTTATGCCAAATTACTAAATGTGCCTGCTGAGCCGCTATTGGAAATTTTTAATAGCATGTATGCAACCGAGCGAAAATTAGAAAAAGCTTTGTGGCAGAGTAAAAGAGAAACTCATAAGGGCGAACATATTGTTCGTGTATTAACAGGTATTATTGCTGTTACAGCTATTGTCGCAGTAGGAATTTGGTGGCAGAAAAATAAAGATAATCCGCAGGTTTTTTCAACAAAATCGAGTCCTATTGTTGCAGAACGAACAACTCAAACAGAAACGGATATTAGATTAACTGATCTTTCTAAAATGCACTCAATGCTTACACCAAAAAATAATAATGAGATGACACCAGTGGAGACTCAAGGTGGTTGAGAAAATCCAAGCAGTAAGAGGTATGAACGATATTTTACCTCACCAAACACCATCATGGCGTCAACTTGAAGAATCATTTACCCGCTGTCTTCTGTTCTATGGGTACCAAGAAATACGTTTTCCGATATTAGAAAGTACGCAATTGTTCAAGCGAACAATTGGCGAGGTGACTGATATCGTGGAAAAAGAGATGTATACCTTTAGCGACTTAAATGGGGATAGCCTAACGTTAAGACCAGAAGGTACCGCAGGGTGTTTAAGAGCTTGCTTAGAGCATGGCTTACTTCACAATCAGCAACAAAAGCTTTGGTACATGGGCCCAATGTTTCGCCATGAAAAGCCACAAAAGGGACGGTATAGGCAATTTTGCCAGTTTGGCGTTGAAGCGTTTGGAATGAGCGGTGCAGCGATTGAGCTAGAACTTATCGCTATTTGCCAACGATTGTGGACTATTTTGGGCATTGACAAAGAGGTTCAGTTACAAATTAATACCTTAGGTGAACTCAGTGAACGCCAAGCCTACCGCGAGAAGCTAGTTGCTTATTTCAAAGTTCATTTTGATAAGCTTGATGAAGATAGTAAACGACGCTTGGATAGAAATCCAATGCGTATTCTTGATAGTAAAAATCCAGAGATGCAAAGCTTAATTCAAGAAGCGCCTCGATTGATTGATTCGCTTGGTACGGAAAGTCAAAAACGATTTTCTGATCTTTGCGAAGGGTTAACTAAATTAGGAATTCCTTATTCAATAAATCCCTTTCTAGTTCGCGGTTTGGATTATTATGGGCATACCGTTTTTGAATGGGTCACGGATAAATTAGGAAGCCAAGCAACAGTTTGCGCTGGCGGTCGTTATGATGCGCTTGTCGAGCACTTAGGTGGTAATCCAACTCCTGCAATCGGTTTTGCAGTGGGTGCCGAACGCTTACTTCTATTGCTAGAAACTTTAGCTGTTTTACAGGACAATACGCCAACTCCTTCGATATTTATTATTGCGAGTAGTGATGAAGCAATGCAAGAAGCATTAGTTCTCGCAGAAAAGCTGCGCGATGCAAATCAAGATTGGCTCGTCATTACTAATACCGTAGGGGGGGGATTTAAAAGTCAATTCCGTAAAGCGGATAAAAGCGGGGCTGAATTTGCCTTGATCTTGGGTGAAGATGAAGTTGCCCAAGGTACAATAGGAGTTAAAAATCTACGTAAGCAGGAAGAGCAAGTCACCATTCCACGGCAGGAATTAATTAGCTATTTACAAGGTGAGTTAGTAGCGGCTTAAAATCAAGTTTACAAAAGCATGTCATTTCAAACTCAGTAAGAGTGTAGGAGAGTATGATGTCTGTTTATATGACAGAGGAAGAACAATTAGTAGCAATAAAAAAATGGTGGAGCAAACACAGTAATCTCATCACAGTGAGCTTATCGTTGCTGTTATTAGTTATTGCTGGCTATAAATATTGGAATTGGCATCAAGAGAAAATCAGTACTCAGGCATCTTCGGCGTATGAGCGACTTATGGTTGCTTTTTCAAACCAGGACAATAAGGGTGTGCAATCTTATACGAATCAATTGATCAAGGATTATGGAAACACCGTATATGCTGATGCAGCACGCCTCACCTTGGCTAAAATGTATGTGTCTAATGATCAATTTGATAAGGCATTGGAAAATTTAGAATACGTTGCGTCTCACTCAAAAATGCCCGCCTTAAAACAGGTCGCAAAATTGCGGATGGCTCGGCTATTTGCAGCACAAAAAGCATACGATAAAGCATTGGCTAAATTAGCAATAGTGGATGATTCGGCTTATATGCCCGTGATTAATGAGTTGAAGGGAGATATCTATGCTGCGACTGGAAACTATCAGCAGGCAATTCATTTGTATAAGGAAGCTATAACAGAAGTGCGTACTAATGGAATGGGCAATCTTTTTCTTGAAATGAAAACTAATGAGTTAGCTGCTCTTGCTCAATCAATGAATGCAGATGACAGCAGCTTACAATCAGCTTAATAAGAGGAATTATGTTGCGTATTAACAATAAATTTGTGATTTTGGCAGTATGCGTTTTATTACAAGCCTGTTCGAAAGTCGATGATTATATGTTGGGTAAAGATAACACACCCATACCAAGCAATTTAGAACCGATCTCAACGAAGGCAAAAGTCGTTGAAAAATGGTCAGTTCCTGTAGGTGGCTCACAGAAATCAAGTGCCAATTTAAAATTGTCCCCAGAAATTGTGGGCAATGTTGTGTACACCGCTGATGCTAGTGGCTTAATACAGGCAATTAATCGTTCAAACGGTAAACTGCTGTGGTCAAAAAAGTTAAATAAGAATTTAGTTAGTGGGCCAGCTGTAGCTGCAGGAACTATCGCAGTTAGTACAGATAATTCAAGCCTCATTCTATTAAAACAATCCGATGGGACAAAACTTTGGCAGAAGAAACTCTCAGGAGAGGTCTTATCAAAACCCGTGATTGTAGGTAATAAAGTAATTGCTAAAACAATCGACGGTAATTTATATGCGTTTAATGTGGCGAATGGTGAAAAGCTATGGCTCTCTGATCACGGTGCTCCAAGTCTAATTTTAAAAGCTAGTTCATCGCCGGTCATTGTCGATAATTTAGCCTTAGTTGGTTATTCCGATGGCAAAATGGATGCTGTTGATTTACAAACAGGTCGTTTGGTTTGGCGTCGTAGCATCGCTTATGCGAGTGGGGCAAGCGATGTTGAACGATTAGTTGATATTGGTGCAGATCCAATTGTTCGCGGCAACATAGCCTATTTAGCAAGCTACCAAGGTTATGTCGGCGCATTATCATTAACTGATGGTCAATTCATATGGCGTAAACCTGCTTCTGTTTATAAAAACATGGCGATTGATGGCAAAACTATTTATTTGACGGACAGTGATGATGTTGTTTGGTCGGTTAATCGACAAAGTGGTCAGGTCAATTGGAAACAAGTTGCACTTAAAGCAAGAGGATTGACTGAACCGGTTATCATGGGAGATCGTTTAGTCGTTGGTGATAAAACAGGATTACTACATGTTTTAGCAACTCAAAATGGGGAATTAATTTCTCGAGCTGAAGTAGGTAGTCCTATCACCACTGCGCCTTCTGTTGTAGGTAATAATATTTATATTATGTCCGCAGACGGTAAATTAAGTCGTTATTCGGTGGGCTAATTAATGATCCCAGTTATTGCTTTGGTTGGCCGACCCAATGTCGGCAAATCTACTCTTTTTAATCGCTTTACCAAAACCCAGGATGCTTTAGTTGCTGACTTTCCTGGGTTAACACGAGATAGACAGTACGGTCAAGCTGAGTTCGAAGATAAACCCTTTATCGTTATTGATACTGGAGGCGTAGGGGTTGATGATTTAGCCGTAGACGCATTGATGTCAAAGCAGTCCAATGTCGCTCTTGAAGAGGCTGATATTGTATTATTTTTGGTTGACGGTAGATCTGGTCTAACGGGCATTGATGAAAATATTGCCCTACGGTTGCGAAAAATTAACAAACCAGTTTTTCTTGTAGTTAATAAAACGGAGGGACTGGATGAGGAAATTGCTTGCTCTGAATTTCAAAGCCTAGGGTTTAGTGAAGTCCATCCTATTTCTGCATCACACGGTCGAGGAATGCATTCTTTAATGCAGGCTTTACCAATAGAGAGTGAAGTTTTCGAAGAACCAGAACAAGGTAAGGCGATCAAAATCACCTTCGTTGGCAGGCCAAATGTTGGAAAGTCAACACTGATTAACCGGATTCTCGGTGAGGAACGCGTGGTCGTTTATGATATGCCTGGAACTACACGCGATAGTATTGCTATTCCTTTCGTGAGAGATGAAAAACCTTACATTTTAATCGATACCGCAGGAGTACGCAGACGCTCGCGCGTTGATGAAAAAATTGAAAAATTTTCAATCATTAAAACACTTCAAGCAATTAAAGAGTCTCATGTATGCATGATGTTGCTCGATGCTCGCGAAGGCCTAACTGATCAGGATATGCATATCCTAAGTTTCATTATTGAATCCGGTAAAGCTCTAGTTATTGCGGTCAATAAATGGGATGGTTTAGATGAGGATCATAAAGAACGTGTTCGCGACGAATTAACTCGACGTTTGCATTTTGTTCAATTTGCTAAAATTCGTTTTATTTCAGCGTTGCATGGCAGTGGAGTCGGGTTGTTATTTAAAGACATCGAACAAGCGTATGCTTCCGCTACACAGGCTTTTTCAACCCCGCAGTTAACACGATTGCTACAGGATCTAGTTAGTCAACATAATCCACCTACAGTAAATGGTCGAAGAATTAAATTGCGTTATGCTCACACTGGCGGACATAATCCCCCAATTATTGTGATCCATGGAAACCAACTTGATTCATTGCCGGATAGCTATAAGCGATATCTAAGTAAGGCATTTGTAAGTCATTTAGGTTTGGTGGGGACTCCTTTAAGGGTAGAATTTAAAGGTTCGTCAAATCCATTCAAAGATAAGAAAAATAAGCTTTCTGACCGGCAGATCAAGAAGAAAAAAAGACTAATAAAGCATATTAAGAAGCGCAAGTAAATTTTGCGAGAATGTTAAAGGTGTAGGTAGGGGTGCGAAGAGTCCTATCTACCCCACAAAGCCTCGTCCCGCTTGCGCGGAGAGGCATCAGTAATGACAACTCTAAGAACTTAGCCTTTCTCATTCTCCACCCGTATCGTTAACACATCGCAAGGAGCTTGATGAATCACCGCATACGCTGTACTACCTAGAAAAGCAGGGACAGCTCTCGGAGTATGGCTACCGATAATTACAAGATCACAACCTAAGTTTGCTACCATAATAATAACTTGTTGCTTGACTGGTCCAACTTCGACATGCTGTTGTTCTGGAGGTATATTAAGCGCTTCGCCTAAGTACTTCATCACTGTCTCAGCATCTTCTTTAACTGGGACTGCCAACTCAGTAAATCCTAAACCTTGAGCCAGTTGATAAGTTGCTGGTGGTTCAATAACATGGAGTAGATGTAATTTAGCGTTAAATTGGGATGCAATTTTCACTGCCTGCTTGCACATATCAAAATGATTTTCGCGTAAATCAGTGGGATGTAAGATGGTGGTATACACGGTTCCCTCGCTTTATAGACTGCCCAGTTAATCTTAGTTTAGATAGGGATAAAGATAACATCAAATGAAGCAGGGTTTAAATCAAATATATTTAATTTTCAACCAAGCTTTTGGCCTAGCTGAGTAATTTCCTGTAATGGTTTAAGAACAAAATCGCGTTCATGCATTCTTGGATGAGGTATTGTGAGCTTAGCTGTGTTGATCTTCATAGAGCCATAGAGAAGAATGTCTATATCGATTGTCCTGGCTCCCCATCTTGTTTTACGGACTCGTTTTTGTTGCTGCTCAATTTTGCGACAATAGCTAAGTAATTGCTGTGGGGTTAGTCGGGTATGTAAGGCGGCTACTGTGTTGCAAAATTTGGGTTGGCCTTTTTTACCCCAAGCCGCATTATGATAAAAACTAGCTATTTGCACAAGACGAGAATGAGGCAATTTGCGTAAAGCTTCGATAGCAGATCTTAGTTGACGTTCTGGAGAGTCTAAATTACTACCCAGACCTAAATAACAAAGGATCATGGCGTAGGCTTTGATTTACGGCGTCGTCGATGTTTTGTTGGGGCCTGTGAGGTAGGTAATGAGGCAATCATATTGGCCTGTTCATCTTCAGATACTTCTTGAAAGCTTGTCCACCATTGTGCAAGTTCCATCGATTCATCGCCAGCGAGTGCTCTTAGTGCCAGAAAATCATAAGCTGCCCGAAAGCGTGGATGTTGTAATAAATTATAGGCACGACCACCATAGCGTCTTGGAAAACGAAATTGTAGTAACCACATTTCACGCATAATCTGCGTAAAACGTTTAGGAATAGTGACTACCTGATTTTGTTCTGAAATGATCAATGACATTGCCTTTTCTAGAGATGGAAGCGGATCCATACCTTCTTCCTTTTGCAAACGAAGAGCTCTGTCTTTCAATGGGAACCAAAGTAATACTGCAAATAAAAAAGCAGGTGTAACCGGTTTATTGTCACGAATGCGGGTATCCGTATTTTCTAAGGCAATACCAAGTAATGCGTTGACAGGATAATCACTGGATAATAAGAGATGCGTTTGTTCAAATAGATGAGCAAATAGACCATATTTTACTAACAGGCGTTGTACGGATTCAGCTTCACCACATTGGTAGAGTTTGGTCATTTCATCAAATAAACGAGAACTTGAGACATGTTTGATTAAATGACTTAACTTGGGCAAAGGCGCGGCTGTTGCTTCGGCAATATCAAAATGCAGCTTGGCACTAAAACGAACCGCCCTCAACATTCTTACAGGGTCTTCTTGATAACGGATCTCTGGATTCCCAATTAGCCTTATTGTTCGTTGATGAACATCCTCAAACCCTCCTGTAAAGTCAGCAATAGAAGAATCATCGATGTTGTAATAAAGTGAGTTAATGGTGAAATCGCGTCGCCATGCATCCTGATCAAGAGTGCCATAAACATTATCACGAACGAGCATGCCTTTCTCATTAGTTTGCTGATTGTCATCAATTTCATGACTATCTGAACCTCTGAAGGTAGCTACTTCAATAATTTCGCGATGGAAAATAATATGAACTAATTTGAATCGACGACCAATAATCCGAGCATTACGAAATAATTTTTTAATTTGATTGGGGGTAGCATTGGTGGCTATATCAAAATCTTTAGGGGCTTTGCCGAGTAAAAGGTCGCGTACACTGCCACCAACTAAATAAGCTTGAAATCCTGCACTATTCAGACGATTCAAAACTTTCAGGGCATTGGGACTGACATCTGTTTTTGATAAATTGTGATGGCTGCGTGGAATAATATAACTCCGATCAACTGGTGGTTGATTAGTCCTTGTTTTACGTAACAGCTTTTTAATTAACTTAATTATTATAGTCACCACTGGCTCGTAGAATGCGGCAACATTATAACGGTAATGAATATAAAAGTGAATCATTTACCTTTTGCTGTATTAGATAGACAATAGGTTCCTTTAAAATTAATACATATGTGGTCGAATGGAATTTTTAGAGATTATTTTTAGCCTTCTTGCCTTAATTATTCTTGAGATAGTTCTTGGAATAGATAACCTGGTTTTTTTATCGATTCTGACGGAAAAATTACCGCAAGAGCAGCGAAAGAATGCGCGGCGTTGGGGGTTAACTTTTGCTTGGGTAACTCGGTTGATGTTATTGGCTTCTGCGCTTGGATTATCAAAATTGACGCGTCCTTTATTTGCTATCGCTCAGTTTTCTTTTTCTGCGCGTGACATTTTTTTACTCATCGGTGGTATTTTTCTAATCGTAAAAGCGACTCAAGAAATTCACAATGAGGTAGAGGGTGATGACGCTATTGAACACGGGCAAAAACAAAGTCGTCCGATATCTTTCAAAGCCGTAGTGTTGCAAGTTGCTCTTATGGATATTATTTTCTCATTGGACAGCGTGTTAACAGCGGTGGGTTTGACTTCCAGGTTTTGGATTATGGCAACTGCGATTACGTGCGCAATTTTGGTGATGATTTATGCCAGTGAACCGGTTAGTCAATTTATCGAGGAATATCCTACGATCAAAATGCTAGCCTTGAGTTTCTTAATTCTGATTGGCACCTTATTGCTGGCAGATAGTTTCAGTTTCCATATACCACGCGCATACCTTTATTTTGCTATGGGATTTTCTTTAGGTGTCGAATCACTTAATCTTGTTAAGGATTCACGTCGTAAACGTAAGAGAAAAAAATAAATGTTAATGATAAAAGCGTTTCATATTATTGCTATGGTTGCTTGGTTTTCTGGACTTTTTTATTTACCAAGACTTTTTGTTTATCATGCAGAAACTGCGGACAAAATAAGTATCGAGCGTTTTAAAGTAATGGAGCGACGTCTTTATTACGGTATTACTTGGCCATCGGCGATTTTAACCTCATTGTTAGGTATTTTATTGCTTAATTATAATCTACCCTATTATTTAAAAGCCCCCTGGTTGCATGCCAAACTAGGTCTGGTGGTTTTATTGTGGATTTATCATTTGGCTTGTGGTCATTTTCGCAAACGTTTTGCGCAAGATAAAAACAGTAAAACGGCTGGATTTTACCGTATATTTAATGAATTACCGACCTTGTTGTTGATAGGGATTGTAGTGTTGGTGGTTGTGAAACCTTTTTGATGTTTTTTTACTAAGGTGAGACGCGGCTCGAGACGGCGTAAACGCCTCCTAGCCCAAACGGTTTGGTTGTAGATTGGGCCTTGGCCAACATTCCATCGAATGAATTTGTTAGGCCAAGGTCCAACCTACAATTTATTCAATTTCAATCATCTCAAAATCTTCTTTCCCAGCACCACAATCGGGACAGAACCAATTTTCTGGGACATCTTCCCATCGAGTTCCGGGATCAATACCATCTTCCGGCCAACCTTCGGCTTCGTCATAAATAAACCCACAGATGACACATATATATTTTTTGAACTCTTGCATTTGTTTTGCTCTAAATTTAAAGGGGCTAATTTAGCTATTGCGTGCCTGATTGTAAAGCTTAGCCTCATTATAATTTTGCCCAGGGTGGTAAATAAGGTAAAATAACTGTCTATTTAAGGCAATGGAGCAGTCATGATTAATTCTCAACAATTATTTTCCCAAGCGCAAGCTGTCATCCCGGGCGGGGTAAACTCACCGGTACGCGCGTTCAAAGGAGTAGGTGGCGAGCCTGTTTTTTTCAAACAAGGAAAAGGCGCCTACCTAATCGATGTTGATAATCGCTCTTATATTGATTATGTGGGTTCTTGGGGACCATTAATTCTCGGTCATTGCTATCCATCAGTAATCAATGCGGTAACGGAAGTATTACAAAATGGGATGAGTTTTGGTGCGCCTACCGAGTTAGAAGTCAAACTGGCGCAAAAAATTATTGCTCTCATGCCAAATATTGAAAAACTGCGCATGGTCAATTCGGGTACTGAGGCCACAATGACGGCAATACGCCTTGCACGCGGATATACCGGGAAAAATAAAATTATTAAGTTCAACGGCTGCTACCATGGACATAGTGATAGTTTACTCGTTAAAGCAGGGTCTGGTGTATTAACATTGGGCATTCCCTCAACGCCAGGTATCCCGGCAAGTATAACAGAGCATACTCTCACTGCCGATTTTAATAGCCTCGAGCAAACAGCTCGACTGTTTGAGCAATATCCCAATGACATCGCTGGCATTATTCTCGAACCTGTAGCAGGTAATATGGGTTTTGTCTTACCTAGACCTGCTTTCTTGCAAGGTCTACGCGAGCTTTGCGATGCTCATAATGCTTTACTTATCTTTGATGAAGTTATGACAGGGTTCAGAGTTGCTCTTGGTGGCGCACAAGCTCTGTTCGCTATTAAGCCAGATTTAACGACCCTAGGGAAAGTAATCGGGGGCGGTATGCCTGTTGGTGCCGTCGGAGGCAAGGCAGCGATTATGTCTCATCTTGCTCCTGAGGGACCTGTTTACCAAGCTGGAACCTTATCAGGTAATCCCTTGGCTATGGCAGCAGGCTTAGCTACTTTGACTGAATTGGAAAAGCCAGGTTTTTATGAACAACTTTCTGCCAATACCGAAGCCTTAATTAAGGGCTTAGCTGAAGTTGTGGAAACTTTTAATATTCCTTTCAATTGTGCCTCCTTGGGTGGAATGTTTGGGTTTTGCTTTAATAATAAAAAACAAGTGTATGATTACGCGGATGTTGCTACATCCGACGAAACCTTATTTAAACAATTTTTCCATGGCATGTTGCAAAAAGGAGTGTATTTTGCACCTTCAATGTATGAGGCAGGATTTGTGTCCTCCGCTCATCATCAGGAAGAACTTCGTTTAACTCATCTTGCTGCCGAATCCGTATTAGCGAGTCTATCAGGAGTTAAGGCCTAATGAAGAAATACCACGTTTATGGGGTCGGTAATGCCTTGTTAGATCGAGATGCGGTAGTCAATGATCAGCTTTTGCGAGCATTAAATATAGAAAAAAACGTCATGACGCTCACTGATGAAGCAACTCATCATCATTTAATGGACGCGTTAGCGGATTCATTTTGTCATAGTGGTTGTGGTGGTTCTGCAGCCAATACTATGATCGCCTTAAGTCAGTTTGGTGGCCAGGGTTTTTATAGTTGTAAAGTAGCTGATGATGAGGCCGGTCGTCTATTTCTTGGAGAGTTAGCCGCATTAGGTCTTGATTGTAATTTGACTTTAAAAACACTCACTCCAGGTGTGACGGGTCAATGTTTGGTTTTAGTGACAGATGATGCGCAGCGAACAATGAATACGCATTTAGGTATTTCTGAAACCTTATGCCCGGAAGTACTTGATTTAGATGCGATTGCCTCCTCAGAATATGTTTATCTGGAAGGGTATTTAGTCACATCTCCTACCGCAAGAAAGGCATTATTAACTGCTAGACAACATGCACGCTCAACGAATACAAAAGTGGCATTGACACTTTCTGATCCTAATATGGTGCGTTATTTTAAAAACGAATTACTCACGATCATTGATGGTAAAGTTGATCTTTTGTTTTGCAATGAAGAAGAAGCGCTATTATTTAGCCAAGCGGATAATTTGGAAATTGCTATTGCTCTCTTGCAGCCTTTTGCGAAACATTTGGTGGTCACCTGTGGTAGTCGAGGCGCTGTGTTAGCTATTGATAATGAGATTGTCATTATCCCAACAATACCTACACAGGCCGTTGATACGGTTGGCGCTGGGGACATGTTTGCTGGAGCGTATCTTTATGCCATAACTCATGGTTATGCTCCTCAATTAGCGATTGAGTTGGCTAATAAAGCAGCTACTGAAGTGGTTGGGCAATACGGTGCTCGTCTTTCTGATGAGAAAGTTTTAGCAATCAAGGAGCGATTTATCGCAACGAACTATAGTTTTGCCCAACAGCTTTATCGTAGGGCGAGTCAAGAACTTGAAACGATGATTGATTGAAAATTATTGGTTGGGCCAAAGTCCAACCAATAAATTGTAATCAGTTAGCTTCTATTAAATATTAGCAGTCATGTCTGGCAGATTTTCTTCCTTCTCAAAAGCTTCCTCATTAATTGCTTCTTCAGGAGGGGCTAGCAGTTTACAAAATTCCTCAATCTCATCGATTTGACAAGAATAATATAACCTATAATCCATAGGTATCTGCGCTATATAATAGATAGTTATAGCAGTAGCAAGGGCTAATGCGAGCAGTGTAATAGGTATCGCAACTTGAGGCCCTAATAGAGCCAAAGTGAGAAGTCCTGTATATACTGGTATTGCTGGAATGTGAGCTAGGCTAATTATATCTAAGTATATAAAACCAAGTGCATGTAGTTTGGAATTTATTTTACTTCTTACAACGACACTTAAATTCGCCACTAAATCTTTAAGCTCAACATACTTTTTTTCATCAAAAATAGCTTCTTGTGCAGTATCCAAAATTTTTTCGAATTGTTCAATTTCTATGAATTTATCCATTCCTGTTGCAAAATGAAAAGATCTTAATTCTTCAATGCTTTGCAGAAATTTTTTGCCTTTTTCAACAAAATCTTGCCTTCTTTTAGCTGGTAATTTCCATGCAACATTTTTTTTTGGTTTAAAAAGTCCTGAGTAACCAGATTTTGGAGCTAAAGACAGGGCCGTTTCAAATGAATTTTTCACTTCTTTCCAACTCATAAATTTCCTCACATAATATCAAGATCGCAATTTTAATAGCTTATTACTATGAGGTTGACGGATCTTTAACAAAGGGCAAAATAATCATCATATATCGTGATTATTTTGATCAAAAAGGTTTTTCATTATACATAAGGAGCAAATTAAAATACAGATTTAATCCCACCAGTTAGTTGTTTGCGGCAAAAATACAAAGCGCTACTTTTTGTGCCATCAGTGCTTCCTCATCGCCGCGAATAACTAAAACGGGTTTATCTGATTTGGAAATCTTATGGCAGGTTTCTTTGCTATGGGCTAAGTTTAATTCCGTATCCAGCTTAAACCCTAAATGATGCAAAGCCGCGATGATTTTTTCTCGTATTAATGAGGCATTTTCACCCACTCCGCCAGTAAACACTAAGGCATCTAAATCGGGTAGTTGACTATAATAAGCGCCGATTATTTTTTGAATAGCATAAACATACATATCAATTGCCAGTTGAGCTGATTCATCATCTGCTAAGGCGCGGCTAAGAAGTCTACGCATGTCATTTTCATTAGCAATTCCTTTCAGACCACTATGCTTATTTAATAGATTATCTACGTCTTCAGGACTTAGTCCTTGTTGTTGAAGATAAATTGTAATCGCTGGATCAATGTCTCCGCAACGAGTACCCATAATAAGCCCAGCTAAAGGCGTCATGCCCATTGAAGTATCTATTGATTGACCATTTTTAATTAAACAAGCAGAGGCACCATTCCCTAAATGAAGGGTTATTAAATTACAAGATGATAATGGTTTATTTAAAAAAAGAGCTGCTTGTCTGGCGACATATTCATGATTAATGCCATGAAATCCATAGCGTTGAATTTGATATTTCATTGCCACTTCAGCATTGATCGCATACTGACGTGCGCGCATCGGCATTGTATGATGGAAACCGCTATCAAAAATGGCTACATGGATTGCCTCTGGATAATATTGCCTAGCAAATTGAATTCCTTCAGCATTAATTGGATTATGAATGGGTGCTAGTTTGGATAGTGCACGAATATTTTCTAAAACCTCGTCGTTAATAATAGTTGGTTCAAAATAGTGTTTGCCGCCATGGACTACCCTATGACCGACACCATGAATGGGGTAATTTTCGAGATCAATTTTAAGCTGCTTGGCTAAGGCGGCATACGCTTTTTCGTGTGTTTTAAAGTGATGGCTCTGTGTTTCTTTGCTTGTTTTTGTGTGATGCCAGGCACCTTCGGACTCTCCGATGCCTTCAATTAACCCTGAAACCAAAGGTGAAAGTTGCTGATTGATGATTTGGTAGGCTTTGTATTTGATGGAGGAACTCCCAGCATTCAGGGTCAGTATATTCATTATTTGTCTCCTTGTGCCTGAATGGCTGTGACTAAAATGGTGTTAATAATATCTTCAGGAGTACAGCCGCGGCTCAAATCATTGACCGGTTTGTTTAAACCAAGTAAAACGGGGCCAATTGCAAGCGCACCGCTCTCGCGCTGGACTGCTTTATAAGTATTATTTCCAGTATTTAAATCTGGAAATATAAGCACATTGGCATCACCAGCAAGTTTCGAATTAGGCAATTTTTTAGCTGCAACTTGAGAATCCACTGCTGCATCATACTGAATAGGACCTTCTGCTAATAAATTGGGTTGAAGCTGTTTGACAAGGTCCATTGCTTTTGCGACTTTTTCGACACTTTCACCTTTACCCGAATCACCGGATGAATAAGATAAAAGGGCAACTTTAGGCTCTATTCCTAAGTTTTTAGCAATCTGGGCCGCTTGAATGGTAATTTCGGCAAGCGTTTTACTATCTGGCTCAGGATTGATAGCACAATCGCCGTAAATGAGTACCCGCGCTGGCATACACATAATAAAAATAGATGAAACTTTGGTTACTCCGGGCTTGGTTTTAATAATTTCTAAGGCAGGCCTGACTGTATCTGCGGTAGTGTGAGTGGCTCCTGAAACCATTCCATCGGCATCGCCACAATACACCATCATGGCTGCAAAATAATTCACATCATTCATCCGTTCCAAAGCGATGGGTAAGTTAATATTTTTGTGTTGTCTTAGCGTGTAGTATTGTTTTGCGTAGCTTTCTTTTTTTTCTGATTTCTCAACATCAATAATACTGACCCCGACAAGTTCTAAATCTAAGCGTTTGGCCTGAAGTTGAATTTTTTCTAATTTTCCCAACAAAGTAATGTTGACTATGCCACGTTTTAATAAATAGTCCGCTGCGGTTAATATCCGAGGATCGCTGCCTTCTGGAAGAATAATATGCTGTTTATTTTGTTTCGCTTTATTGATTAACTCATACAAAAATACCGCTGGGCTTAATTGTGGTTTATAGGAAGTATCGCTGAGTAATTTCATTAAGGGTTTAGTGAAATAGGGGCGCATCGCTTCTAATGCTATATTTACTCGCTCAGGTTCGGATTTACTTAAACCGTATTTTGCAGAAAAGAGGGTTGTGGCGGTGTCATAGGTTTTAAGCTTTGTTAGCAATACAGGAAAAGGATGTTCCAGGCCAGCAATAATTTCGCTAATGATAGGTCCTGGGTGCTCACCGTTGGTTAAAACAAGACCGGCAATTTTAGGGTAGTAGGCGGATTGATCTGCGAGTAAAGAACCTAATAAAATGTCAATTCGGTCATCGGGAGTAATAATGAGCATTCCACCTCTGTCTAAACTTGTCTCTAAAAAATTACCTACTGTTTTAGCGGCAATTGAATACTGTCTAACCGAACGATGCAGTTCCAACTTACCAAACAAAACCTCAGCTTGTAATTTTTTTGCAATATCGCTCATAGTGGGGTGAGCTAACTGCTCAAATTCAGGAATAATTACTAAAAAAGGTAACTTCGAAAAATGCTTATGAAACAGATTAGTTGCCTCATTTTCATCAATATTTTCCACTTGATTAATAATAGCGCCTACCACTCGAGTATGCGTTTTTTTGCTTACTTCAAAAGCAGTGTTTAATACAGAAAGAGTATGCTCCAGCGTTCTATTTTTAGCTGAGACAACGAGAACAACTTCACAATTCAATTGATAAGCGAGGGTTAAGTTGAATTGATATTCAAAAACGTCGTTATCACTTTCAAAATCAGTACCTTCAAAATAAGTAAAGGTATCGGTTTTATCCGTTTTGGTCGCCTCAAGCACCCCAGCAACTAAATCATCCGGCTGTGTGCGCATCAACGATATTGCTTGGCTAACATTCATGAGGGGACTAAGCTTTTGCTGGGCAATATCTTCCAGCAAAGGAACTTGGGATTCATCCGATTCAGAAAATAATTTGAAACAACGCAATGATTTTCGCTGTTCTTTTATAATTGATAGAAAGCCTAGTGAAACAAAAGACTTACCGGGACGTTTTTCTATACCTGTTAAATAAATTTTGTTATGCATGGTAGGGGTCCCCAAATCGGCTTGATTTTGTTTTCATGCAAATTGAGTATACTCAAGTATATAGCCGAAAACTTCTAAAATGGGTTAAAGCGGTCTTCCTGATTAACGAAGGTCTAGGATAAGAAACCTTAGCTATTGAGTGTTCTTCCTGCAAACTCCATCGCAAGAAGCAGTCTATCTTAAAAATTGTCATCTTGCCATATTAATAGCCAAAAATACTTTAAAGAGTGTGAATTTTCGTGCGAAATGTAAAGATATTTCAGGCTTTTGTAAAAGATTGCTCAGAGGCTTAAAGGGGCATAGACAGCAATGAAAAATTGCATGTAATATTTCTTCTCAACTCTAATAGTAAAAACTGAACTGACGACAATGTGAACTAAGTGTAGGTTGGACCTCGCTCAACATTCCACGAATGCAGAGGTTATTTCTCTGCTCTAATGAGATTTATTGGCCAAGGCTAGCCTACAATGCAATCCTGCAACAATGCCCGCTCGCAATGAAGATCTGTAAGAGGCCGCTTATAATGTCAATAGTTGAAAACAACCATGAATTAAGAATAGGTTTACCGCAAGGGACCATATCTTTGTTTTTCATACAAACGTTTTCTATCTTAAGTTTTAGCGTCTTCTATTCCACCTTAGCTTTATTCATTACCAATAAATTAGGCTTATCTATTCAGTCAGCAAATAGCATTACCGGCATATTTTTGGCAGCTAATTTCGCCTTGCATTTATTAGGAGGATATTGGGGGGGGCGATTTTTGTCCTATCGCGCACTCTTTTGTTTAGGCATGTGTGTGCAAATTATTGGATGTATTTTATTGGCGACAGTGGAGGAGGCTTATTTTTATTATGGGTTAGCTACTTTTTTAGCGGGCTGTGGTTTAAATGTGACCTGCATCAATTGCATGCTAACTCAGCGATTCCAGCCAAAGGACAACCAACGAGAAACTGCATTTTTATGGAATTATTCGTCAATGAATTTTGGACTTTTTATCGGTTTCAGTTTGAGCGGATATTTTCAGTTGCTACAGGATTACCATAGACTTTTCTTATTTTGCAGCCTTGGGAATTTAATTGCTTTATTTTTATGCCTTTATTTTTGGCCTGTGTTAGCTGATCAAAATACCTCTTATTCTCGGTTAAAAAAATCGGTTCAACGACGGTTTTCTCTTTATAGTATGGGGCTAATACTTACTCTACCTTTATTGCTTATACCACTACTTCATTTTGCTAATTGGGCTAATAAATTAGTTTTACTAATCGGTTTCCTAATGCTTGTTACTATCATTTGTCTTGCCTTTCAACAGACAACCCGGGATGCGCGTGAAAAAATGTTTGCCTTTGCAGGGCTAATGGTAGTTGGTACCGTGTTTTGGACACTCTATTTAATTGGCCCTATGGGTTTAACTCATTTTATAGCGCACAATGTTGAACGACATTGGTTGATGTTAACGATTCCTCCTCAGTGGTTTCAAAATATTAATACCCTCTGCATCGTGATTGGCGGCCCTAGTTTAGGTTTTTTACTGAATCGGATGCGCTCTTGGGGAATTAAAATTAATATACCAACTCAATTTGTATGCGCTTTATTATTTATCGGTTTAGCATTTTTAGTGCTACCCATTGGGATTGCTAGAGCTGATTCATCAGGAATGGTTTCTCCTGGCTGGATTATAGCTAGTTTTATTTTACAAAGTGCGGGCGAGCTTCTCATCTCTCCGATTGGTTACGCAATGATTGGTGCAGTGGCACCTCCCTCACTGCAAGGCGTTATGATGGGGATGTGGATGTTAGGAATGGGTGTGGGAGCCGCATTATCAAGTTATAGTTCGAATTGGATGACGGCTGGAGGAAACAGTATTTCACCTTTAATTACTAATCCGAGTTATAGCTCTGTTTTTCTAAAACTTGGCGCATTAGCTATTGTATCGTCGTTAATACTTTTAATAGTTGTACCAAAACTTAAAAAATGGATGAATCATCAGTCAGATGTGGAGAAAGAAAACGATTTAAGATCAACCATGGATTCCGTTATAATATCGCAGGAGTAGGTTTTGTCAGAACGGTTAATTGTTAGCCTACACAAAGATTGAATTTTGCTAAATATGGCTCAACCTACATACAAATGAGTAATTGTTCGTGAGTAATCCTTTTGTACCGATAGAAACAGCGAATTTGCAATGGCGTGATGGTCTACCGTTTTCTCAAGCCTTTGCTGATATTTATTTTTCCAAAGAAAATGGTTTGGCTGAAACACGACATGTCTTTATCGATGGTAATAAGCTGATAGAGCGTTGGCAAAATTTATCCAATGAATCTTTTTTAATTGCGGAAACAGGGTTTGGTTTGGGGCTCAATTTTTTATTAACTTGGTCCTTGTGGCTAGAACATGCCCCCAAGACTGCGCGCCTGCATTTTTTCAGTTGTGAAAAATATCCTTTGACTAAAGAAGAATTAGAGCGTTGTTTAAATTTATGGCCGGAATTAAAAGAGCAAGCAAACCAACTCATCGAGAGTTATCCTGTTCTGACTCCTGGATTTCATCATTTACAGTTTGAACAAGGGCGGATTAATTTAACCCTAATGTTAGGTGATGCTACGACTTGTTATAAGCACCAGCTTATTTGTGGCGACATAGAACTTGAACAACAGTTGAGAACCAATTACATCGATGCTTGGTTTTTGGATGGTTTTGCGCCTGCTAAAAATCCAGAAATGTGGTCAACAGATTTGCTACAAATCATTGCACTTCTCTCAAAACCAGGAACCACCTTAGCCACTTTCTCTGCGGCTGCCGCGGTGAAAAATAATTTACAAACCGTGGGCTTTCAAGTGGAAAAAATAAAAGGATTTGGTGCGAAGCGAGCTATGGTGATTGCTCAATTCCAAAAGGCGCTATGCGCTAATAAAAAATTACGTTCAACACCCTGGCACTCAGCCCGTCACTCACCAGCGGCAAACAAAACGGCAATTGTTCTTGGTGCCGGTCTTGCCGGTTGTTATACCGCTCATGCTTTAGCAAAAAGGGGGTGGCAGGTTAATTTAATTGATGCGAGCGACCGTGTTGGGCAGGGAGCTTCCGGTAATAGACAAGCGGTTTTATATCCCAAATTATCAGCCTATCGCTCACCCTTGACTCAATTTATGCTTACTGCTTTTTTGTTTGCTAGCCGTGAATATCAGCAATTATTAAAAAACCAGTCCATTGGTCAATTATCAGGATTATTGCAATTTGCTTTCAATGAAAGAGAGCGAGCAGCTCAAGAGAGTTTAAGTTCGTGGTTAGCTGCCTATCCAGAGCTGGGTATGCTGGTTGATGCGCAGCAAGCCTCGTCAATAACGGGCATCGAATTAGCTGCTGGGGGCTTGTTAATCCCCAAATCAGGATGGATAGATTCTCAAGCATTATGTCAACTCCTCCATAAAACCCCGGGCATCCATTGGATTCCAAATACTTTCGTGCCAGAATTAATTTTTAAAGAAGGGAAATGGCAGGCCGGCGAATCCTCTGCGGAAATTTTAGTCATTGCTAATGGTTATCAAGCAAAACAATTTATGCAAACTAATCATTTGCCCCTTAAAACCATTCGTGGGCAAATGACGATGATAGCGAGCAATAAGCACAGCGCCAAATTAAAAATCCCCTTATGTGCGGATGGCCATGTTTTGCCTGAACAGGAGGGGATGCATGCGATTGGTGCAAGTTATCAATTAGAATCGGTAAACAAAGAGATTGATTTTGCTGATGATCTCGCTAATCTAAATAAATTAACCAAAATACCGGCGGCAATACCCTGGGCCGATGAAATAAAAAATAATTGGGCAGGGATAAGAGCGGCAACAACCGATTATATGCCTTTAGTGGGTGCCGTGCCTGACTCAGAATTGTTTTCATCTCGCTTTTCATCGTTGGCCAGTAATTCTAAACGATGGATTTCAGAACCAGGACTCTATCTTCCTGGATTATTTCTTTGTGCTGGTTTTGGCTCTAGAGGATTAACGACTATCCCTTTGTGTGCCGAATGGTTGGCCGCGCATATTAATAATGATCCCAATTTTATAACAACTTCTATGACACAATCCCTATCACCGGCGCGGTTTTTGCTTAAAGCAATCATTAAAAATTTAAAATAATTGTTTTAACTAATCTTCATTTTCATGTTCTATACTTTATAACTGAATAGTAAAGGGAGTTATTATGGAATTTTCAAAGGCAAACTTAGATTCGGTTCTTAATGGCTGCTCATTAGCACTGGCCGAGTTGAATCAAATGGACTCAAACAAATTAACAACCAACTTATCAATGATTTTAAGAGATTTTTCTTATTCATTTAAACGGGCTAAAGTTAAATTTCTGCCGATGTCAATTGAGCTGGCGGATGATGAGTTGTCAGAAATTGAATGGACGGGAATAAGATCAGCTGTTCAAAAAACATCTATGGATTTTGTGCGAATATTATGAGGTTCGTATGAAGCACCGGCTTCATACGAATTAGTTAGCATATTTGTTCATTTTTTATTCGACAACACTGCTATAACTGACTAAAAGAAAGGCTTGCTTATCCCTGCTGAGATCGTTACTCTTGCCAACCATGAATTTACTTGATGAGGTCAGCTGTGGATAGCATTGAAATTTTTCAAATTGATGCTTTCTCTGATAAAGTGTTTTACGGCAATCCAGCTGCTGTATGTTTATTAAGTGAATGGCTCAATGATGAACTAATGCAGGCAATAGCGGTCGAAAATAATTTATCGGAAACAGCTTTTGTTATTGAAGATGAACAACACAATTTTCATATTCGATGGTTCACACCGAAAGGAGAGATCAGTTTATGCGGGCATGCAACCTTAGCAGCTGGATTTGCTCTGCATGAATTAGGCAAAAGCAAAGCTGATACGGTTAGTTTTTCCAGTCTCAGTGGCCAACTTTCGGTCAAGAAAAAATCGAATCGTTATACTTTAGATTTCCCCAGACTCTCCTATATGTTGAGCCCTAATCCCGAACTGATAGCGGGGTTGATTGATAAACCTTGCCTCGATATTTATGAAAGTGATTTGGATTATCTTATTTTACTTGCCGACGAAAACAAAGTCTTGAGTGCTCAAGTTGATCTCAAGGCCCTCGTTAAATTACCCAAGCGCGGACTTATTTTAACCTCTAGCTCCAGTGAGGCTGATTTCTATTCACGCTGCTTTTATCCAAAACATAATATCGCAGAAGATCCTGTTACAGGTTCGGCGCATTGCGTACTTGCCCCATTTTGGTCTGAGCGTCTTAACAAAAAAGTATTACATGCCATACAAGGATCTTTCCGGAAAGGAGAAGTTCATTGTGAAGTTCTTAATGACCGAATTTATCTTTCAGGACACTGTAAATGGTATCTGAAAGGGCATTTGGTGATTTGAGAAACTCTCAGATTTAAAGTGTTTTAAAATTTTTGATGCAAGATTTAAATTCTTGTTCTATGCTGAAATAACCTGAGCATTGCAGCTTAGGTTACTTTCTTATAACAAACCAAGGATAGTCATTATGATGAACGCATGGAACAGTGTTATTTTCATGAAAACTAATAAATCATGGGATGATTTAAGCAAGATGTCTAAATGGGACGGCGTCGAAAAAATGTGGTCTACCACAGGTGATTGGGATTGGTGCATAAAACTTGATTCCAAAATGTCTACCCCAGAAAAAACAGAAGAATTTGTAACTCGCATGCGTGATGGCCACTGGGCTACTGAAACTAAAACAAATTGGTGGAAAGAAGTTTCTGCTAAATAAGACTATCTATTTATTAACCTCTTGTCGCTCAATGTGTCAAGAGGTTAATAAAGTTGCTACTGTAATAACTTCAATCAAAGTTGTTGAAACTTGTCCACGATTACTCATGAAACATTTCCCCACCTATTACCAAAAAGTTTAATCAAAAAAAGCTCCCCAGGAAAAGTTTTGCGTGGCATTATATAGCTTTGAAAGATTAACTAATTTATCGTGTGACGAACTTTGAAGTTGTCACTGAATGAGAGCATGATAAAAATGCCACTCATTATCAAGGAGTTGAATCTAATGTCCCATTCTGCAGGTAAGCATTTTCGTACTTTAGTCAAAGATAATTCACCATTACAGGTTGTGGGGACGATTAATGCCTACTCTGCAATGCTTGCGGAGTCAGTCGGATGTAAAGCCATCTATCTGTCGGGAGCAGGTGTTGCGAATGCATCCTATGGATTGCCTGATTTGGGCATGACTAGTTTGACCGAAGTACTAGAGGATGCAAAGCGTATTACGCAAGCCTGCTCTCTGCCACTTTTAGTGGATGTAGATACAGGGTGGGGTCATGCCTTTAATATCGCCAGGACTGTGAAGTTAATGGAGTGCACGGGTGTTGCTGCAATTCATATTGAAGATCAGGTTCTAGCAAAACGTTGTGGTCATCGTCCCAATAAAGCCATAGTTTCCATGCAGGAAATAGGGGATCGAATAAAAACAGCTGTGGATGCGCGAACGGATCATGATTTTGTAATCATGGCGCGTACCGATGCTTATGCTGTAGAAGGAATGAGTGCAGCAATAGAGCGAGCACAACTTTGTGTGGAACTGGGTGCTGACATGATTTTTCCTGAAGCCATGACGACCCTCGACGAATATGAAGAATTTAGTCGACATCTCGACGTCCCTATCTTGGCAAACATCACCGAGTTTGGCAAAACTCCTTTATTTACTCGAGAAGAGCTCGCCAAAGTAGGTGTGCAGCTTGTTTTATATCCTCTTAGTGCCTTCAGAGCGATGTCCTACGCAGCCTTGTCTGTTTATAAAGCAATTAATGAGCAAGGCACGCAAAAAAATATGATTGATAAAATGCAAACAAGGAATGAATTATACGAGGTACTTGGTTATCACGATTATGAAAAAAAACTAGACCAATTAATGGAGGGTGAGGATGGTCAATAAATCAGCAGGAGGTTTGGCTGGGGTAGTTGCTGGGCAATCAGCCATAGCTACTGTAGGTCATGAAGGGGAAGGTTTAAACTATCGAGGGTATTCCATTGATGATTTAGCTGAGTATGCAACGTTTGAAGAAGTCGCCTATTTGTTGCATTACGGTCATCTGCCAACGCGGTCTGAGCTTGATACATATACTGATAAACTGATCAGTTTACGGCATTTGCCAAGTGCATTAAAAACAGTACTAAAATTAATACCCAAAAACACCCATCCCATGGATGTGTTACGTACTGGCTGTTCTATGTTAGGAACCCTCGAACCAGAAGAAAATTTTGCGCAGCAATATAATATAGCTGATCGCTTACTAGCCTTATTTCCAGGAATGATGTGCTATTGGTATGCCTACCATTTTCAAGGAAAAGAAATTAGTGGGGAAAGTGATGAAGCAACAATAGGCGGGCATGTTCTGAGCCTTTTACATGACAGAAAACCTTCCGAACTTGAACGTCATATGATGAATGTATCGCTTATTCTTTATGCAGAGCATGAGTTTAATGCTTCAACATTTGCTGCTCGCGTTACTGCAGCAACACTCTCTGATTTTTATTCTGCTGTGACGACTGCAATAGGAACTTTGCGGGGACCTTTGCATGGGGGAGCCAATGAAGCGGCTATGGAATTACTAGAAAAATTCAAGAGCCCCGACGAAGCTGAGCGTATTTTAATGGATATGTTGGCTAAAAAAGAAAAAATTATGGGTTTTGGTCATCGCGTATACAAGGATTGTGATCCACGCTCCGACATTATTAAAGACTGGTCACATAAACTGGCTGAAGCTAAACATGACATGCTGCTTTTTCAAGTTTCGGAACGCGTAGAGGCGGTGATGCGTCGTGAGAAAAAACTATTTCCTAACCTTGATTTCTATAGTGCCTCGGCCTATCACTATTCTGGCATCCCAACTCATTTATTTACACCCCTATTTGTTATGTCAAGAATAACTGGTTGGTCTGCACATATTTTTGAACAGCGAGCGGACAATCGTTTGATTAGACCAAGCTCAGAATATATTGGTCCTGATCCAAGAAAATTTATTCCTATCGAAGCGAGAGGTTAGTATGCATTCCTTTGTAGAAGACAATGTTAAGCCCGATTATGACCCTGTCATTTCGGGCATTGCTGATTATGTTTTAAATACAGAAATAACTAGCGCTGAAGCTTATGAGACCGCAAGACTTTGCTTAATGGATACCCTGGGATGTGGAATGTTAGCCCTCAATTTTCCTGAGTGCACCAAACTATTAGGGCCAGTTGTCCCTGGCGCTATATTAGCAGAGGGTGCGCGAGTTCCAGGCACAGATTATGAGCTTGATCCAGTACAGGCGGCATTTAATATTGGTACGATGGTAAGATGGCTTGATTTTAATGATACTTGGCTAGCCGCTGAATGGGGGCATCCTTCCGATAATTTAGGGGCGATTCTAGCTGTAGCCGATTATATGAGCCGTAAAAATTTAAAAGAAGAAAGACCTGCGATCACAATGCAAGAAGTTCTCACAGCGATGATTAAAGCACATGAAATTCAAGGCTGTTTAGCCCTTGAAAACAGCTTTAACCGCGTTGGTTTAGATCATGTTATTTTAGTGAAAGTTGCAAGCGCCGCCGCCGCTGCTTCTTTATTTGGTGCTGATAGAGATATGATGCTACGTACTTTGTCCCAAGTATTTGTTGATGGACAAAGTTTGAGAACTTATCGTCACGCTCCTAATGCAGGATCCCGTAAATCCTGGGCTGCAGGTGATGCAACTTCTCGAGCAGTACGATTGGCTCTTATTGCTGCAAAAGGGGAGATGGGTTATCCCAGTGCCTTGAGTGCTCCGAAATGGGGATTTTATGATGTACTCTTTGGTGGCAAAGCGTTTAAGTTCCAAAGACCATACGGTAGCTATGTCATGGAAAACGTGCTGTTTAAATTGTCTTTCCCTGCGGAGTTTCATGCCCAAACGGCGGTTGAATGCGCTGTTTCTTTACACCCCCTGATCGAAGAGCGATTTAATGACATTGCCCGAATTGAATTGGTAACTCATGAGTCAGCTATTCGCATTATTAGTAAGCAAGGTACACTGCATAATCCGGCCGATCGCGACCATTGCTTGCAGTATATGGTTGCTATAGCGCTCTTGCATGGTGATTTGCGTGCCGAACATTATGAAGATGAAGCGGCTTCTGATCCACGCATCGACCAACTTCGTGAAAAAATGTATGTCAGTGAAAATCCACAATTTTCGCGTGATTATCATGATCCAGACAAGCGGTCTATCGCGAATAGTATGAAGTTGGTTTTCAAAGATGGCAGCCAATCAAATTTAATCACTGTAGAGTATCCAATTGGTCACAAACGCCGTCGCGAGGAAGGAATACCCGTATTGCTTGAAAAATTCAAGCGTAATTTAGCGACAAGGTATGACTCTGAGCGTGTGGACGAAATTCTCGAAGCAATGAGTGACACCAATTCTTTATCAGCTATGTCAGTCGTTGATTTTATGGCTCTTTGGGAGATTAGAACGACTGAGAAAATGTAGCCAGCGCTCAAGCGAATCTCCGCGGCTTTGACCGCGAGGTTCACGGATCTTGATCACAAAGGCTTTCTAGCTCTATTAAAATGGACCCCGTGGTTCAAGCCACGGGGATTCGCCAGGTTGGGCCCTGGCCTAACGTTGATCCTGGCCATTGCCACATTTAATTTTTTCCTAAAACGGCATCTAACAGTGAGAGATAATTATCCTCTTGCTGATAGTTTTTATGAAAATAGCGATTAATGAATAAAGTTAACGCAGCTTCTTTTGTTTTTGGTGGCTCGTGCGTTTGGATTTCTAATGCTAAGGCTAACACAGCATGAATTATTGCCATTTGTTCCACAATCGCTTTAATTCTTAAGGTCTGCTCGGCGGCATTTAATTCTTTCATAGCTTTTATAGCGTGGCTGAGCTCATGAATTTTTTCTTTGATGAGTGATTTTTCTTGAAAACGATCGGTGAGCTTATTCATTAATTGTTTCAAATGCTCAAGAAATAATTGGTCAACCTGAAATTTCTCAATATCTCTTAAAGTTTGCATCCATAAAGTAAAATGGGTGCCTTCCCAATTTTCGCAAACAATGCAATCCCTCAGCAAGCGTGGCAAGGATGAAAAGGTTTCAATGGTACCATTGCCGGCTAAAATATCGAGGCAATGATGAATGTTTTCAACAGACCGTTTCGCAGTGAAGTATTTATTTAAGTTGGCTAAGGTCCGTATAAGTAGCTGTTTGGCCTTGGACTTTTCCTTGGTAGGATAGGTATCAAGCTCGTCTTGACAAAATGCCATATAAAAAATACTAGCGATCATCGCTGTATTTTCTGCTTTGATATGTGCCAGTGTTTCTTTTACCAGCGGATAATCAATAATCTTGTGATGAAACGCTTGTCGATTAACTGAGTAATAATAAGCTAGTTGGTAAGCGCGTCGAGCCATACCTAAGACGGAGAATGCATTAAAAATGCGGGATAGATGTAAGACATTTTCTAAAGCAAGATGGATTCCTTGACGCAGCTCTCCGATAGGATAGCCGACTGCGTCTTGAAACTCAATTTCCGCTGTTGCCATGGAGCGAGTGCCGATTTTCTGCTTTAAGCGTCTTATGTTGTAATGATTAGGTTTGCCATCGGACAATCGATTAGGGATCAAGAAAAGGCCTAGTCCTTTTGTACCGCTTAGCGATTGATCATAACGAGCTGTCGCTAAAATTAAATCGGCATTTGCATTAGAGCAGAACCATTTTTCCCCGCGAATTCGCCATTGCTGATGCTTGTCTTGGTAAGCCTGCGTTGCATTAGCACCCACGTCAGAGCCGCCTTGAATTTCTGTCAAAAATTGGGCACCAGTATAATTATTGCTGAAAGAGGGTTGTGTTAATTTATCTAAATAAAATGGAGTTGTTTCCTCTGATTCACAATGATTTTTTAAAATGCGAATTAGACCGGCGGAGCAAGCAATAGGGCAGTTATGTCCTGCTTCCCCAGCATGTGATGAAAGAATAAATAGACTCAAAGTTTTCTGCATTTGCCCTGGCTTAAGGAGATAATGCATCAGGTCAGAGCCATAAATGATATCCCCAGCAGAGATGTAGGAAGGATGATGAATCACTCGATCATCACGTTCACCAATTGCATTATAATGATCAACTTTTGGGAGATTAATATCGAGAGTATTTTCCATCACCAAAGGTTCAAGTTGATTGGCTACCTGATGAGAAAAATTTCGTAATTGGCGGAGGAATTCGGGCTGTTGATCATAATAGCAAAGATAGCTATGCATTAAATTGGAATTTTCCTCTAAGATGCAGTCCTTGAGTTGCTGATTCCAATTTTTGAGGTAGCTTCTAGTTTGTTGATATTCTTTATCCTCGCTCATCCCTGTCTCCCTGGTTAGGATAGCAAAATCAATTTTAAAATTTTCTTCTAATCCCTGCGGTGGACAAGATTTTTGTAGCAATCTCCTCGATAGAATACATTGTTGAATTCAGATAAGGAATATTTTCACATCGATACATGGCTTCAACTTCCGATACTTCTAGCCGACATTGTTCCGCAGAGGCATATTTACTGTTAGGTCGACGCTCGGTCCGTATATTCTGTAATCGCTCTGGATCTATTGTTAATCCAAATAACTTGCTTTTATAAGGTTTTAAAATATCGGGTAAACGGAAACTCTTCAGATCTTCTTCTGTAAAAGGATAGTTGGCGGCAAGTACGCCAAAATGGAGGGCCATGTATAAGCAGCTTGGTGTTTTTCCACAACGTGAGACGCCAATTAAAATAATATCTGCTTTTTCATAACCACGAATTTTAATGCCATCATCATGCGACATTGCATAGTCTACCGCTTCAATGCGATGAGTATAAGTTTGTTGATTGGCTACCCCATGTGTCTTTCCTACCGTGTAGGATGATTTAGCCTTAAGCTCGACCTCCAAAGGTCCTAAAAACACATTAAAAAGGTCAAAAACGTGCGCCTTAGCTTGATTAATTGTATGAGCGATGTCTGGATTAATTAAGGTCATAAAAATGAGCGGCTTAATTCCTGTTTCGTCATAACACGCATTGATGTGTTTCACGGTTGATTCCGCTTTTTCTATGGTATCAATATAAGGAAGGGTAAGTTTATCAAATTCAATACTTTCAAATTGAGTAATCAAACTATTACCAAGATTTTCAGCGGTAATTCCCGTACCATCTGAAATCATGAAAACATTTCGTTTCATTTATAAGCCTCTAAAAAACATTGGTTCTGACTGAAATTTTAATGGATTAATTCCCAAGCTGCTAGGCGTTAAATAAATTCTTTATTATTTAAAGGAGTTAGTGTTTTAATCGTTAAAAAGATAGTCCCAGCATTACTTGGCAAGTCCAATAGCTTCTGCTATGTTGATATTATATAAGGTAAAAAGATATTCAGTATAATATCTATGTTTAATCAAATAGATATAAATGCACTAGATAATGCACACTAGTGTTCCAAGCCGTGTGGATTCAAGGGCTTTGCAGTAATTAATCCAGGATAAAATTGATATGGAGCAAGATCGGTTTCAACAAAATAGCAAGCTTTTTATTTTAGGTCTTGTTTGTTTACTGGCCTGTTTGAGCTTGTTTGGATTTGGTTTTTACATTTTGCCTTATCTTTTATGGAATTGGAATTATGACGTTCCTGAGTTCGTTCTTAGTATGCGGGAATGGTATAAGGAGTCCTACAATTTTAGTGACTCAGGCTCAGCCTGGATGGTTTTTCTCACTTTTATCGTTCCAGCCATAATCACTGGGCTGATATCTCAATACTCATCCAATCATATTGATAATGAGATATATCATTTGAATGAAAACAAAGAAGAACGACGTACTGAATTAAAACGAGATGTTCAAGAAACACTTGGATTTGGACTTAAAATTTTCTTTCTGATTATTCTGGTTTTAGTTGCTGTTACCTTAGTTGAGTGGTTGGTTGCTCCCCCGACTATCTAAAGGAGTTTTTATGTTTCTGAAGCGTTTTAAAATTAAGAGGTTAACGAAAAAAATAAAATCGATGCAACACAATCGTGTTCATAATCAACCAAAAGATGAGGTAATCGCTAAAGAAATAGCTCTTTATCATGAGCTAGCGGATACTTATAAATCATTGGTGGGTCATAAGTCTTATCCCTATGCCTCCATAATGTCGAGTGCTTGTTTACGTGCTGCGGCAGCTATAGATGATGCAAAGGCGCAATATCAAATTGGCAAAAAATTGTTGGAAGAAGCCAAATTTCGTGAGCAACTTCAGCAAGACGGACTTTTTGCAAGCTCCAGCAATGAGCGCCAAGCTTATCAGCTTTTTGAAGAGGCTTTGGTTTATTTACAATCCGCTGAAAAATTAGGTCATGCGGAAGCAAGGCGTCTACACGGTCTTTGTTATATTAATGGCTGGGGAGTCACTGCGGATAAAGATAAAGGCTTTGAATTGGTGGTTGAAAGCATCGAACAAGAGAATAGCTGGGATAAAGTTCCGCAAATTTTTGCTGAAATTGGTTTGAACAAGCCAGAGTTTTTCTCTGCTCTGACTAAACGTAGGAAAAGTGCTTAAGAGAGTCGTTAGCGATATCTCGTTTATCTAGCGATTTTCTGAGCAGGAAAACAGTTTAACCCCGAGCTTTCGCGGAAGGTACAGATTTACCCCGCGGAGGTTAAGCTTTGGCCCAACAAATTCATTACACTCGTTTCACAATCGTATTCGATGGAATATGGGGCTAAGCCCTGAGGTAAGGGCTAAAGCCCAATCAATACAACGATGACTCAATAATTATTAGTAATCTTACTCGTAAAATGCTCAGAAGTAATATTTTGAATCTGCCCCCTGATTTTTTTGACTCTAGATTCCAACTCTTCTATTTTATTGGCGGTTGCTGAGGCCCCTTTTTCACCAACAAAGAAAAAATGGTTACCATGGACGTTTTGCTTTAAATAATCAGGGGTTTCATCAATCAAATGTGCCAATTTCGACCATTGTTCTGGCGTTAATTTATTTAAGTCATTGCCTTTAAGATAATGGCTATAAATCATTTCTGTTCTTATAAAATTCCAAGCTGCAGGGTCAATAAGTGAGATTTTGGCTGTGGTGGGCGAGTCATCTTCGATGAGTGCAATCCAAGGCGTGTCAGCAAAATTAAAAACTCCGCCATCTTTTAGCGTTTGTTGCACATTTTTTATTAGTTGACCGTTTTGGTAATTATAACCTTCGGCCGCAATGGCAGCTGGTATATGGCCTATGAATTGTGATAAATAAATAGACTGAGGAATTATAATATGCCGATTATAATGATCTTGCTCATCCAAGAGTTGAGTAAATACAGGAAACAAAGCAGTCCGATCAGCTAAATGATTCGTTCGCATGGTTTTAGTTTCATAAGGACCAGATTGCATCACATAAGGAAGTGGAGGAACGGCTGCTAAACCAATAAATAATTCCAGTTTGAGCCTACGTTTTTTAGCTGCTGATGCGACAGTTTGCTCTATTGAACCTCCCATACTCCATCCTAGGATAATGATGTTGTTGCTTAATTTATTTTCCTTGATGATTTTCTGAGCAATTTCTATAACTTGCTCACCCCAATCTTGAATTGTAAAATTTGGGTAAATTTGAGAGTAAACAGGATTCTCCAGCGGATAGGAAACACCTAGGAATGAATAGCCTTTTCTATTTAACCAATAACTCAAAAAGTCTTGTTTTTTACCATTGGGATAGCCATAAGAAATCCGTGCTAGATGAGAGTCTCCAGGAATAAAAATAACCAGAGGTTTGGACGGGTTCCCTTTGGAAAAATAAACCAGCGTTTGCGCATTTGCTGCGTCCATTAACTTTTCGCCAGGATAGAGAGCCGAATTAGCCACTAAAGAAAATATTAAGGAGGAGATAAATAAGTAAAACTTAGTGATACTCATCGTTTACCTTTTATTTTATTCCATTTCGTGAGTCTAGCAGATTTTTAAGTTTTGAAACGGAGCTAGTAAAACCAAAGGCTTAGATACCAATGGATAAGCGATTTCCCCCAGAAAAGAGATACGACACCTGCGAAACAAAGAAATGGACCAAAGGGGATTGGGGTATCGTTTGATTTGCCTCGCGATTTGAGATAAATAAGGCCAATAATTGCTCCTGTTAGCGAAGACAGTAAGATGATAAGAGGTAATTGAGTCCATCCAAACCATGCGCCAAAAGCCGCAAATAATTTAAAATCGCCATTACCCATGCCAATTTTGCGAGTGAATAAATAAAATAATTTGATAAAAAACCATAAAGCAAGATAGCCACTGGCAGCACTAAGCACCGCATCGTTTAGTGTCGTGAACAGAGCTTGGGTGTTAGCAATAAGTCCAAGCCATAGTAAGCCTAAGGTTAGGCAGTCTGGCAGCAATTGGTGCTCTAAATCGATAAAAAATAGAGCGATGAGAATCCAAATATAGAGTAATACGAATAGCAAGCTGAGGTTAAAACCAAAATGCCAAGCTGCTAATAATGCAAGTAAACAGCTCAGTAATTCAACTAAGGGATAACGTAAAGAAATGGGGTGGTTACATTGCCTACAACGACCCCGTAGCAAGCAATAACTCAAAATAGGTATATTAAATTTTGCTGGAATCGTTGTTTTACATTTCGGGCAAAAAGAACGTGGAAAAAACAAATTAATTTTATTGGTCGAGTGAGTTGAATGACGGAACTCTTTATTCCAATCGTCCTGCAGCATGATTGGCAAACGATAAATAATAACATTTAAAAGACTGCCAATAGCGAGCGCAAACAAGCCCAGGAGAATGAAGGCAGCAGGTAGATTAACAATCTCAAATTGACCAATCATAAAGTTAGACCACTGAACCAAGTTTAAAAATAGGAAGATACATAGCAATAACTAAAGTACCAATGATTAAACCTAGTATTGCCATAATAATAGGTTCTAGCAAGTGACTTAAAGTATCCACAGAATTATTGACCTCTTCTTCATAAAGATCAGCTATTTTGTCGAGCATCGATTCAAGTGCACCCGATTCTTCACCGATTGCTATCATCTGCAAAACTAAATTAGGAAATAAAAAAGTATTTCTCATCGCAAGATGCATCTGTTGCCCTGTATAAACCTGCTCTCTAACTTTATCAATTGCTTGCGCATATACACAGTTTGCTGTTACTTCTCCTGCTGCATGTAAGGCATTAACCAGGGGGAAACCTGCTGCAAAGGTCACTGCTAAAGTTCGGGAAAAGCGCGCAATAATCGCTTTATTAAAAATAGCACCAAAAAGAGGGAGTTTTAAGAGTATTTTATCAATCGCTTGATTCAGTCCCAAAAAACGTTGCTTAAATTGAATTAAACTATAGCCTAAGCCAAGAAGAATAAATAAAGAGAATACGCCATAGAGTCTAAACATGGAGGAGCATTGAATGACGAGACTAGTCATTATAGGAAGCTTAGCACCAAAATTTTTAAATAAAGACTCAAACTGAGGTACAACAAAAACTAAAAGAAAAAAACTCACTACACAGGCAACCAACAAAACCACAGTAGGGTAAATCATGGCCTGTTTTAATTTCTTTTTAATTCTTTCGATTTTTTCTTTGTAGGCTGAGACTAATTCAAGCATATAATCGAGCTTGCCTGTTTTTTCTCCGACAGAAATCAGGCTACACACCAATTCATTGAATGATGGGTATTTTCTTAAGGCTTCACCAAAAGGGTAGCCGTTTTCAACCTGTTTTTTAAGATCTTCAATTAGCCATTTCAACGCTAGCTGAGTTTGACTTTTAGCAAGAATATCAAGGGATTGGACCAGAGGTATACCTGATTTAAGTAGTGTTGCCATTTGGCGGCAAAAAATAAAGATCTCGGATTGATTGGTTTTTTTCTTGAAAAGAGATTGGTAGTGCTTAATTATTTTTTTGCTCGTAATACCTTGTTTATGAAGCTCAGCTTTTGCGAACGCAAGGCTTGTTGTATTAATGACTCCCTGCATAGGTTCTCCAAGAGAATTGGTACCTTCCCAGTAATAGCGCTGTTTAGTATTATTCGTCATGGCAAGCTACCCGATTTAGTTCTTCAAGCGTTGTTAATCCTTGTTTTACTTTTTCAAGGCCCGATTGATATATAGTCATCATTCCTTCCACTTGGGCTAGCTTTTGAATCTCAAACGAATTTGCACCATTCATGATTTGTTCACTTATCTTTTTTGATAGGGGCAATAGTTCAAATAAACCTAAACGACCACGGTAACCATTCGTGCAATGTTGGCAACCTCTCGCTTGATATAAATTAAGCGCTTCGCTGCCAGAAAAACCGAGTGCTTTCAAATGTTGCTGGGGTAAATCATTAGGTCTAATTTTGCAATACTCGCACAATCGTCGTGCTAGGCGTTGCGCGACTAATAAAATGGCTGAGTGGGCAATGTTGAATGCAGGGATACCAAGATTAACCAGACGAGTAAGTGTTTCTGCCGCACTATTAGTATGTAATGTTGAAAGGACTAGATGACCAGTTTGTGCAGCTTTAATAGCGATTTCTGCGGTTTCAAGATCGCGAATTTCGCCAATCATCATAATATCTGGATCTTGGCGTAATAAAGAACGTAAAACTGTAGCGAAGCTTAGTCCGGATTTTTGGTTAACATTCACTTGATTAATACCAGGCAGTTTAATCTCAACAGGATCTTCAACAGTGGAAATGTTTTTTTCTTTAGAATTTAGAATAGTCAATGCAGTATAGAGGGATAAGGTTTTACCACTGCCTGTTGGACCAGTGACCAAAATCAATCCCTGCGGTTTTCCTAAAGCTGTAAGAAAACGTTCTTTTTGCAGGTTATCTAATCCCAACGAGTCAATGTGCAGACGAATTGAAGCGGTATTAATGATGCGCACTACTAACTTCTCACCGCCAATAGTAGGGCAGGTACTGACTCTAAAATCAACAATATAATTAGAAGCTAGCTTCATTTGAAAATGCCCATCCTGGGGTATACGTCGCTCAGAGATATCAAGATTAGCTAAAACTTTAATACGAGCACTAATTTGATTCGAGGAACAAATTGGTGGAGTGGCTATTTCGGTTAATAATCCATCTAAACGATAGCGAATCCGATACATTTCTTCATAGGGTTCAAAGTGAATATCCGATGCGCCATTTTTAATTGCAGCTAGCAAGATTTGATTGACAAATTTAACTATCGGCACCTCATCAGCTGCTTTAAGATCGATATTGACTAGGTCGGAACTGTCTAACTCAATTGAATGATCTAAATAATTCAATAAATACTGATTTTCTTTTTTGTTGAGGACTTTATCTATGAGTTTTTGCAGCTTATCAGTTTCAACAACGACAAGTTTGATAGGGAAACTAGTTTGAAATTGAATTTCCTTAAATATTGCTTGCTGACTGGGATCATCTGTCGCTAAAAACAGATGTTCGGTACGGACGAAAATGGGTAGAACGCTATATTGATAGGTTAGGGATTCATTGATTAAATGCAAGGGAATAGCATCTATATCAATCTGATCTAAATCAAATAAAGGCAAATTAAAATGTTCTGCCACAATTTGACTTAGCGTCGATGCCGTGGCTAAATGATTAGTCACTAAATAGTTCAAAAGGCTCTGCTTGTTAGTCAAAGCAAGATTTTGATACTCAATAATTTTACTTTTAGAAATGAGATTCTTTAATACAATTAATTGAGCAATTCCTTGTAGGCGATGTTCGATTGCTGTTGTCATATCCATAACCAACTTTTTATTCCGGCGCTACTATAGAGAAAAAAGAGTGAAAGTGCACGTAAAATTTTAATAGAAAGACTTTAAGAGGCCTGAAAGCATGACTCCTCTTGCTGCACACCCTAACTCTATGGTACAAAAAGAAATTTAAAATACGGGACGCGCATTTTGTCTTTTGATGCTCAGAAAACTAGATTTCGTGCTCTTGAGCAATGGTTTCGCTCGCCCCAAGGTTTAGACATAAGCGATTTTTTTGCAACAGAACTAATGCATTTAAGTGAGATTCTATACGGAGATACCTTACTTCAACTGGGTAATTATGGTACTAATCCATGGCTGCAAAAACTTCATTATTGCCACAAATGGTGTGCATCACCGTTTATAAATTCCTCAAGTACTTTTATTAGTTCATTTACTCATTTGCCAATTGATAGAAATAGTGTGGACTGCATAGTTGCTCCCTTAGTGATGGAAGCCTTTACCCCGCAAAAAAATCCAATTGATGAAATTGATAGAATTTTAAAGCCCATGGGCTATGTGATATTTTTGGGCATCAACCCTTTAAGTCTCTGGGGATTATTAGCCAGACTAAAACAATTTTCGATTTTTGGCGCGTTAACAGGAAAACCTATGTCGGTTCTTACTGTAAAACGAGCTATGCTGCACCGAGGTTATGTTCTATGTAATTTATCTTCTTTTTATTATATTCCACCAGTAACCACCACAAGATGGCTGCATAATTTCGAAATTTTAAATGAGTTAGGGAAAATGATTTCTCCTTGTCCAGTTGGCTTTTATAGCCTTGTGGTGCAAAAACATCAAGAGGCTCACCCTGATTTGCTTCCATTGAAAGCTGAAGAAGAGTTATGGGAAAGAAAAAGAGCACTGCTGCCGTCTGTGTAATTCTAAGTAAATAGTGGCGTTACAAGATTAAGGAAGGGTCAAACCTTAGAGATTCGCTTGAACATAGGCAATTTAACAATAACAAGTTTCCTCTAAGTGAAAACAAGTTTGAAGATTCTTGCTAAGTTTCGGTATAATAGCTTTTGGTTTTATTTTTAGGTTTATCTTTATGGTACAAGAAACGTTATTTCGTATTACTTTTGCAAATCAAGACGCAGTTTATGAAATTTATGCTCGCAAGGTTTGTGAAAGTGAGATTTTTGGTTTTCTTGAAGTTGAAAGTTTTGTTTTTGGAGAAAACAGTTCTTTGGTTGTTGACCCTTCTGAAGAGCGTTTAAAAGTAGAGTTTAACAATATTAAACGTACTTATATCCCTATGCATTCTGTTTTTCGCATTGATGAAGTTAATAAGCAAGGCGTGGCAAAAGTCCGAGAAAAATCAAAAGATGATAGCAAAGTTAGTGTATTTCCTGTTCCCACAAAACGCAAAGACTAGTCAATTCATAATAAAAATCAATTAGGAACTCAGATGTCTATTCCAGTTAAGATTAAAGAAGTATATGAAAAATCCAGCTGTTTATTTACCACGAAGGAAGTAGAAGCTGCTTTAGATAGAATGGCAATTAACATCCATGAAGTGCTGAAGGATAAAAATCCCGTGTTACTTTGTGTGATGATTGGCGGAATGGTTCCAATGGGAAATTTACTGCCTCGTTTAGATTTTCCTTTAGAAGTTGATTATGTTCACGCTACTCGGTATCGAGGCGATATCAAGGGTGGAGAATTATTTTGGAAGGTCAAACCTAGCTTGGATTTAACCGATAGAACCGTTTTAGTCATTGATGATATCTTAGACGGTGGCGTTACTTTGGCTGCAATTATTGAAGAAGTTAAGTCTCTGGGTGCAAAAGAAGTTTACTGTGCGGTATTAGTCGATAAGCATCACAAACGTGTACCTAATGGTTTAAAAAATGCCGATTTTGTGGGTTTGCAAGTTGATGACCATTATATTTTTGGTTATGGCATGGATTACAATGAATATTTGCGTAATGCACCAGGAATATTTGTTGTAGCACCCGAACATGAGTAATTAAAACTAGACCCTGTCCAATCTGCGCTGCCTGGATCTCGCGAACAAAGTCGTGAGATCCAGGCATTAGTTATGCCATATCAAACGATTCGATGATGAGGGAAGTGATTTAACGCAGTAGTAATTTGTTTATAGAGATCCGGAAGCCAACGAGGCTGAGCAAAGGTAGATGTCGCAGGCTTCCCTTTACGTAAGTCGTTCGGTGCAATAATGATTTTAACATGATTTAATCCAACTCGACGTGTCAGTAAGAAAAGTTGATCAATCGCTTTATCTCCCACTGCTAGGCAGCCAACGGATACGGATTTGCCGTGTAGAAAGATATTATTACCTAGTCGTCTTCGACCATCTTTGATCGCTTGTAGGCGATCATAATTATTGGGGTAGTTAATCATCATAGATAGATGCATGCTACTAAACGGATTAAAGGTAGTAAGTCGATAGATTCCTTCTGGGATTTGTCCATCTCTTTCTTTCAATTTTGGACCTAAACGACCACTGAAAGCGGTTAGTGGGTAAGTATGAATGAAACGCCAGTTTTGATTTTCATTTTTAGCCCACAATTCGACATGCCTTTCCTTTTTGAACGCTAAAAGAGCAACTTCTCTTGGTGGATAAGCAATGTTCGCATTAGCAAAAAAACGTACTAGCTCAGGTTCAGTTCGTAAACCATACTTTATAATTGCGTGATCAACTGCTTTATCCCAATTCAACTTAGGAGCCATACTAAAAGATGGGGTCAAAAAGAATATTAATATGGTTGAAATCACACTACGCATAATCATTTTGGCAAAAAAATTTCCTGTATGTTAACAAAAAATAACCAATTGGACAATTATAGTCATACTACAACTAACTCTCTAATTACAATAAAAAAAACCTAGTAACTTGTCAATTTGCAGCGCTTACATTGCCTCCGAATTTTCTTGAAATTTTGCTTGAAGTTGAGTGGGTAATTGTTTTATTACAAAGCTAGGTGCAGTATTCAAAGGACCCACTGAAGGTAATAAGCCATAATGATTGGGGCACATAAAACGTACGATACTATCTGATCCGATTTTATAAAAGACATATTTATAGCTGCAGTAGGGTTGTTTATTAAAGGTAGCCACTTGCAAGATCGGAGTGCCGGGAAGTCTGTTTTCAACAAAGCTAGCATTGATCCATAAATTGGTAATTAAAAGTGCACCGCCTGTAATTAAACCAGCAGACAAAAGTCCTGCTCCATAACGAAGGATACGGCTGCGTATTTCGTCCATGGAAGTTAATAATAAGCAGATAATTGAAGAAATTAGTACGATCAAATTTAAAGAATAAATGGCCGCATGCAGGTAGTTGAAGTAACTTCCTAAGATTTCACCACCAGAAGCTCTGTAATGCAGAATCAGGGCGATAAGACTGAGCCATAAGGCAACTAAGATATAATTTTTACGACGTAATTGTATGCCAAAAAACAGAATTATAATTCCAAGAATAGGGAATAAAGAGTGGATTGATTCTAATAAATTGATCATAGAAATCCCTTTGATAAGGATAATTGGATCAGTTTAACTCAGAGGAAGTGAGTTTGTCTCGTAGGCTGAGGAGAAATCATACTAAATTTATGAACATAGGCTTGGGCTGAGAGTAACTGCGTGTAGTAACCACCACGAGTAGCGTTTTTAAGGGGCGTTTCGTGCTTTACTTGGGCATTGTCCTGTGAAGATAGTTGGGAGAGGGGGGCTGTTTTATTTTTGGTAAGCATTGCAGCTTCTACCAATTTTATTTGCTCATTGATAATTACTTTTAATGAGTCGATATCATCCAATTCGTTGTCATTGATGGCTGAAATAAGACTTTCGGCTCGTTGGTTGTGTTTATGCCCACAAGTATTAAAGCTAAGAAAACGGAATAGTGGGTTAAGCAAAAACCGAATAATTCCAGTTTGTAAATAATGTCCAAGAATGGTGTTTAAAGCTTCTTTCATTTCACTGACAGTAATGACTTCCTGTTCTGTACAGTCTTGATATTTCTGTTGATGGAGTTCAGTTTTATCCGCTGAAATAATGGTGAGTGCATGGAGCTTTCCATTTCTTAATTCCATTTTGGCAAATCCACCCGTTTTACCTTTTTGATTTTCAGCATGTTGATTGTGAACACTGAGCGCTGGAAATTGTTGCCCAATGTGGCTAAATATAGGGGTCGTTCTTTCTTGAGTAGAGCCTCCACCGGAATAAATAACATTGCCGTATTTGGGGTGCTTATCAACATAAGCTAAAAAATGATCATGAGCAACGGCAGATGTCCATTGTCTCAATTTTCCCATAATGTCAAGATCATAAAATACTTGTTCCAAAACTTGATGATGGTTTCCGATAAAGGGAGAACCACCGGGTCTTAGGTATGGACCATAAAGATGGTTTTCATTCGTCGTTAAATTTCTTTTTCCTAAGGTTTCTCCAATGGCATGATGACTAATCAATAGAGTATTTTTGGCCTTAGAATTCAGTGCTACCCATTGAAGCCAGTTCTGTTGAGCTTTGTCAAAATGAAGAGTGGTGGAATCAATTACTATGATTTCTAAGAAAGGAGTTTCTTTATCCAGCTTTGTACAGGTTACACGATAATAAGGACTGCAAGTCACATGGGTATTGATAATGTCTGCTGCGTGATTGCGTCGTTGGAGCAATAGCTCTTGATTTCCATAGGCTGCTCCATGACCAGGAATGGGAGTAATTGCACCACATTCATGATTACCAATTGCAGCAAAACTATGAGCTATGCCTAAATCGGAGTAGGGACTGTAATATTTTGCGATATCTGTAGGTTTAGTGTCTAGTCTAATGGTAGGATAAACGGTGTCCCCAGTAAGTAATAATAAAGAGTTTTCACCAGATTGAACCTTATCGGCCATCGCTTTTGCGACTTTAATTTGGCCCTCAGAACCATCTCCTGAACAGCCTGTAATAAATAAATCGATTGAATTCTTATCGGTTGTTAATTCAAAGCAACGATCAATCACACCAGGTTGGATCTCTTCTTCCGTAATATTTTTTGCGATAAACATAGCGTATTTTATGGCTTAATAATGCGCAATTATATCAGATTAATTTCAATCTGTTAATATGAAATCTGAATTCTCGCTCGCTGGCTCTTTGATAATCAATAGAACAGGCTCTACTTCTGCAGGTAAAGGTTGTTTCGATATGCGAGTGGGCAGGTTGACACTGCGTAATAAAAAAGAAGATAAAGCCGAACTCACATAAACAATGGATTTCGGTTTATTTTGATTGGTAAGGGCATTTTGGGTATATTTTATATTTCGTAAGGCACGCGGATGTACGGAACCAAGCCAAATGGGTTGACGGAAATGTTGCAGATGATAGTTTGAGCGCCAAATCCTTAAAACTTGAATGGGGTTTCCATCTTTAGGCTCGTAGGTCATCACGAGTACAGGCTTTCGATTCTGGTAAAGTTGCGCCATTAAAGGTAACTCAGGTGCAGAGGTTGGACCACTGACACGGGTAATTATTGAATTAAAAAAGGAATCATTTTGTTTTTGCCAACCATAGGTCGTTAGAGCGGCCTCAAGATCGTCAACCGAGCCGGCATATTGAATATTAAATAAACTAATGCGCTGACCGATACGATTAGTTCGATAAATGGGTAAAAGTGGGTTGGTTTGATTCCACCATAATTCATCAGTAAGAACGTATTGAGCAAAATAGGGTTGGTGGCTGCGCATAAAGCTATTGTAATTCAATAAACAGGACAGTGCTGTGGCTAAAAACATTAAAAATAGAATCATCAGCGGAATATAAGGATGATTGGCAATTCGTGGTTTGTAGCGTCGATAAAACAGCCAATGGCCTAAGCTGATACTCAATCCAAGTAGATAAGCACCTAAACAATCAGTGAACCAGCTGTCGCCAAAATAAAGAGAACTGAAACCAATAAGCAAAAGACTTGAGGTTAAACTGATAATTAATACCTGCTTATAACGTTCTTGAGAATAGGCATTCAGACATAAAATAAAAGTAACGAATAAGCTTGTTGCTACTGTAAGATTGGTGAGAGGGAATGCATTATTGTTTTCACCATCGATCGAATTCATCGCACTTAAGCTATGAAGAGTCATTAAGATAATTGCGCAGCAGATACCTAAGCTTAGCCAATAAAATAAGGTACGCGGATCCTGATAATACATTGCTAATACGAGAACAGAGAACAATAAGGTTGCTAAAGTGATTGGATTACCAATTTGCGCTACTATTATAAAAAATATATCAAATGAATGTGTTCGTAAACTTTGCAAAAATAAAAGAATTGGCTGATTAATCTCTGTTATTGAGCTTTCCTTAAATATCAGTATTGCCAGCAAACAAAATAAAAAGGCAGATAGAATAAATAAAATCGCTAAGGCTGCAGTTGGGTAATGATTAGATTCGCCTTTTGGTGTTAAGTACCGTGCTATTCTTCCTAGCGCATGGCTGCGAAGAGCCCATAACCAAAATTGATGCAGATAGTAATTAAGAAAACAGTTTATTCGAATAAATAACCATCTTAAACTAACACTCAATATCCAAATACCAGCCAACAAAAATAGGATTAAGACGAATAGACGAGTCGCTTTTTCAGGTGATAATTCACTGCTTGCTGTACCAATTAATACACCAGGCAAAACATAAACGAATGACCAGCCAATTGCAGAGATAATATTGGCAATGAAAAAACGCCAACGATTCATATGCATCATCCCAGCAATTACTGGGATAATAGAGCGTAAAGGGCCGACAAACCGTCCTATAACAACACTTTTTCCTCCATGGCGAGCAAAATATTCTTTGCCATATTTTAACCAATTAGGATAGCGGCTGAATGGCCAAATATTTGTAAGACGATCACTAAAAAAATAACCCAATAAATAACTGGCCCCATCCCCTGCAACCGCGCCCAAGGCGGCAGCAATTAACGTTAAATCAATGCGCATTACTCCAGAGCCTGCAAGGATACCGATTGCGGTCATGGTGACAGAGCCGGGAACAATACTACCAATGATAGCTAAGGATTCTGCAAATGCGATAAAAAAGGTGATTAATAACGCCCATTGTGGATGGTTATATAGCCATAATGTAAGGGGTTGAATGTAATCGGTAAATAAATGCATGGTTTAGTGATTAAATCGAGAAATAAACGCGTCTGTAAATAATTTACTGACATCGGCAATATTGGCTGTAGCCATGTAATCACTGATTTGCGTCATTTCAAGTTTCGCAAATCCACATGGGTTAATGCCGGCAAAAGGGCTTAAATCCATCGCTACATTGAGAGCTATCCCGTGATAGGTACAGCCATTTTTTACGCGCAATCCAATAGAGGCAATTTTTTTATCATCGACATAAACTCCCGGGGCACCACAACGTACCGCTCCTTTGATGTGATAGGTTTCCAAAACCGCTAGTAATATTTGCTCTAGATAACTCACTAATGTTCTGATACCTAAATGATTTCTCCGAATATCCATTAATACATAAGCGACTAATTGGCCAGGGCCATGATAAGTGACTTGTCCCCCTCGATCGGATTGCACTACTGGAATTTCATTAGGATTCAGGACATGTTCTGCTTTACCGGCTTGCCCTTGAGTATAAACAGGCGGATGCTCTAATAACCACAACTCATCGCAAGTGGTTTCATTCCTTGAGGAAGTAAAATTTTTCATTTGTTCCCATACTGCTTGATAGGGCTGAATACCTAGGTTGCGAATAGTAGTCATCATAGCACCATCTTTATATCGGGATGTTTAGTTATTTCCTGGTAAAGTGCATCAAGCGATTGTTGATCATGTACATACACCGTAACCGTGATTGACAAATAATTGCCACGCATACTTTCTTGATAAACAATTGCTTCATCCGGTGTTTCAGGAAAATGCTTGTAAATGATTTCATTAATTTCTGCAGCAAATAATTCGGTTTTTTTACCAATTATTTTTATAGGAAAATTGCAAGGAAATTGTATTAGGGTTTCTTTATCAGTCATAGAGTTTTTTAATAAGTTGTTGGTATTTTTCATTAAGTTGGCTCCAGTAAGGGCCAGCTTGTCCATCGCCAATTAGTTTATCGTTAACTCGAATTATAGGATAGATTTCCTTTGTTGCACTTGAGATCCAAACTTCTTTGGCGTTAAAAATCGCTTCAGTAGGGATACTTTCTTCACTCAAGGGCCAGGATAAAGTTTTTATCAGTTCTATAACTACATCACGAGTAATTCCTGGCAAACAAAAATGAGTCAGAGGAGGCGTGCGAATGATATTATTTTGGTCAACTAAAAAAAGGTTGGCCGCGCCGCCTTCAGTTAAAAAACCATTCCTGGATAAAATGGCTGTATCAGCGCCACTAGAGACTGCATCATCATTCAATAATACATTACCTATCAACGCAGTGGTTTTTATATCACAACGCTGCCAGCGGATATCTTCGAGAAGCTTAGCTTTTAATCCCTTTTGTTTTTCTTCAAACGTCGGAAAATCGCTATTCATACTAAAGGCGATAACAGTCGGCGTTATTTGAGAGGGAATATCGTGTTTACGAACGCCTTGATTACCGCGAGTGACTTGTATATAAATTTGCATATCACCACCACCACTCTGTTCAATTAGCCTTTCAAGAATAGATTGCCATTGGATATCCGGTGGAGTAATTCTGGCCGACTCTAAACTATAGTTTAATCGCTTAAGATGTTTTTCAAGATAGAAGAGATGACCATTGTATACTGGAATGACTTCATAAACTGAGTCAGCAAATAGTAAGCCTCGATCAAAGACGGATATCTTTGCGTCAGAGGCGTGACAGTAATTTCCATTTATATATACAATATCGGCCATCCCATTCACCTTAAGAGCTAAACCAGCCGCTAAAAGTTAGGCGGATAGCATCTTTCATACGAGTAAAAATACCACCTTGATTGATATCAGCAAGTGCATAAATTGGATAATTGCCAATAATATTGTTATCAAATTGAATGACTAACTCACCCACTTTATCCCCTTTAACAATAGGTGCTTGTAAATTTTTAGGGACTTTAGTATTGATGCTCAAGCGCTGATATTGACCATTAGGAATGGTAACATATTGATTTTCGCGCATTCCAATGGAAAGTTTATCTTCTCTACCTTTGTAGATAGGTATTTCAGTAATGGTTTGACCGGCTTTGTAGAGCTCATGCGTTTCAAAAAAGCGGAAACCATAGTTAATCAGACGTTCGCTGTCATCAGCCCGAGCTGCTTCACTGGGTGAGCCCATGACGACCGCTAATAAGCGCATATTCTCGCGTTTAGCTGAAGAAACTAAACAAAATCCTGCGTCGTTAGTATGTCCGGTTTTAACGCCGTCCACTTGGCTGTCTCGCCATAATAGACGATTTCGATTGGGCTGACGTATACCGTTATAGGTAAACCATTTTTGCTTATACCAATGATAATATTGAGGGAAATTATTAATTAAAGCACGGCCCAAAATAGCTAAATCTTTTGCGGTGGTGTACAAGTTAGCATCAGGCAGGCCGGTGCTATCAGTAAAATGACTATTAAGCATGCCCAGTGTTTGTGCTTGTTGATTCATGATTTCAGCAAATCCTGGCTCACTACCACCTAAATGCTCTGCCATAGCAACACAAGCATCGTTACCAGAATCGACGATGATTCCTTTAAGTAGATCTTCAATAGTAACTTGTTGCCCTTCTTTTACGAACATTCGCGAGCCACCCGTTTTCCACGCGTCGCGACTGATATGTACGTTATCAGTTAGATGAATTTGACTATTGTTTAATGCATTAGATATCACATACAAGGTCATCATTTTGGTTAAGCTTGCAGGAGGTAATTTATCGTCGCTGTTTTTCTCAGCAATAATTTTTCCGCTGTTAACGTCAATGAGTATATAGGATTTTGCATTAAGAACGGGTGGTGAAGGAGTTATCAATGGTTTATTGGAAATAGGCGCAGTTGGGGGAACGCTACCGGATAAACCCGTTGGTAAGACACCTGCTGATGCATAAAAAACACTGGACTTCAAAACGAGAGTCGCCAGTAAAAATAGTCTACTGAAAGAGGTTAACTTCATGGTTTCTATACTCATTATTACAAAATTACGTCATATTAACACAGCCTCAATCCTGCAACCAAATGACATTCATGCTAATTTTTTTATGAGTAATATCATAGTACTTTGTGCCTATAAATTAATCATGACAGACCTGATTAATTTAGCAAAGTATTTTAATGTGATTAAGGTTTGTATATATTAGGGGAAAAAATTGGCCAGAGTGGAATAATGCGTTTCTTTTATATCTTCTTATTAATAAGCTTATTAACGAGTTGTACTCATGAACTTGCTGCGCCAGTTTCCTCAAAGCGGTTAAATTCAAAATCATATCCGAATCGTAATAGAGACTATTCCACTACGACTCAAAAAGATGGTGCTCCGACAGGGCCAGTACCTGTATTTTTTAAAGAAATGAAGCCTAAAAATGAACCATTCAGTCGATATGGAAATCCTGGATCCTATGAGATAGCAGGTAGAACCTATAAAGTGATGCAAAATTCGAGTGGCTATAAAGTTCGAGGAATTGCTTCATGGTATGGTACTAAATTTCATAGTAAGCGAACTTCCAGCGGGGATAAGTACGACATGTATGCTATGACCGCTGCCCATAAAACGTTGCCTTTGCCAACTTATGTAAGAGTAAGGAATTTAAGAAATGGACGAGAAGCGATTGTAAAAGTCAATGATCGCGGTCCTTTTCATAGTGATAGAGTGATTGATTTATCTTATGCTGCGGCAGCAAAATTAGGTGTGTTTCCAACTGGGACAGCCCCAGTCGAGATAGAAGCACTTTCCCCTGGAAAACGAGTCGCTCATTATTATGTCCAAGCAGGAGCATTTAGCTCTCAACAACTTGCTAACTCGTTACAAAGAAAATTATCCAAACTATCGCCTTCACCAGTGACAATTGAGAAATACAGACAACGTTATATTGTGAAAGTGGGTCCATTCGCTAGTAAAAGCATGACTGAGCAGTTGAAAAGGAGGTTGGCTGCGAGTGGGGTGAGAGGGAGTTTTACATTATTGCAGTGATAAATGGTGGTCAAGGCGGATTAGTTGAATTGCAGGGCCTTGGCCAAGATCACTGCCCAGCATAATCACTACGCACTCCGTCAATAATCACCCGCGTACCTTTATTACCTCCGCCAGGTAAATCAACAAACTCTTCGTTTAACCACCTAGCATCTTCGGTAAACATCCTGATACACCCATGGCTTGCGCGATATCCGGGAACATCTTCACTTCCATGGAGAGCATAACCTCGGAAAAAATGCATGCAAAAAGGCATTTCTGCCCCACCATTATCACCATCAGCTCGTCGAGGGAAAGCTGTAGAAATACATTCGATATCTTGTTTACGAATAATGCGATAGGAGCCAGTGGGAGTTGAGCAGCCGCCAATCACGCCTCTGCAGCTATCTGAGCCGGAGGAAATAGGACCCCACCACAATAATTCGCCATCCTCATCATAAGCACCCCAAGCCAGTTTCTCTTGACTAATATAAATTGCTTTTTCGCCATCTGATTCAATATATCGAGGAAAAGGCGAGACATCATAGATGCTAATTCGATCGATATTTTTTGGCACGGCGATGATCATTCCTGCACGCAATCTTACGTTCATACGATTGACACGCCTGACTATATCCTTAGTTTCACTATCTGGAAATAAATTGGACCAAGTTTCTCCGCTTTTTATTTTGAGGCAGTAATAATCAGGGTTATCACACAAGGTTTCACCAAATCTCGTGTAAGACCAAGTCATTGTCGTGAATAAGACCATCATTAATGTTGTTAGATAACTCACCAACCGCTTCATGATGTCCTCGATCTAGCGTCTTATATCTCTATTAACGGCACAAAAAATAAAAACTTTATACTATATATGCACTGAAAGTTTGTGGTTACGGGGGGGGTTATTACCCGTACTATAACGATAATAGGGGTAATAACTAATTGATTTAGTGCTTTTTGAAGCGATCCAATTCTTTTTCAATTTGTTCTTTAGTTAGTCCGTAATGTTGTTTAAGTTTTCCGTAAAGTTTCAGATTATCACCACGGATTTCTTCTAAATCATTGTCTGTAAGTCTTCCCCATTGTTTTTTTAGAGTTCCGCGGATTTCATCCCATTTGCCACTTAAAAATTCTTTATTCATTGTCATTTCTCCCTAATTGGAACAATAAACATCTTTGTAAACAATTTAATTCATTTCTTGTTTACACGATAAAGTGTAGCCCGATATTTAAATTTGTAAAATCTTTGACAAAAGTGAGTGTATGATAATCAAGGCTTTAGTGGACGCTGTAAGAAAGCAAATTCTTAACTAAAATAAGGCTTAACAGAAAGGTTAAGCCTGTTTTTATGAATCTAAATAGAACGCTTCACGACAGGGATCACCGGAGTTTTTGGTAAGTTGGTGTCCTTTGATTTTGTAGAAGAATTGAAAAACGTTGGAAGGTAACCTTCTGTTGCTATTGAAGAATTAACAGCAGACTGCGCCTCTTCTTTCTCGGTTGAATTAGAACTCTCATCTTTCGATTCAACTTTTTCTTTCGAACGTTTTTTTTCAGGTTTCAAAAATCCGGGACTAAAGTTTGCTCTTGGAGTCAGTGTTTCTTTAGGAGTAAGTTTCGTCAGTTCAGCAACTATATCGCTATATCCCATTATCTCAGCTATATCAATGGGTAATATCTGGATTGACGAGTCAGGGTCTCCTGCTAGGCTCCTTTCATTAAGTTTATCAAACGCTCTTCGTTGTATTCCATCGTCATCATAACGTGTGCAAATGCTTTCCATAAAGTGCTTGGCGGGAAATAATGCGGGAATTTTAGCCTGATGTGGATTATGCTTGATTAAGAATTTTACAGTGCCTAAAAATCCATTGTCGGCAGCAGCGTACATTAATGTTGCACCATTTTCCGTTTGTATATCTAGATTCTCCTCCCAACTTTTAAACGCTTTTAATATTTCTACATACCTGACGGCATAATGAATAGGTGCATTGCCTAAAGCGTTGAGAGTATTCAGCGGTATTTTCCATTGGTGGAACAATTCCAAAGCCTGTAAGTCACCTTTATCAGCAGCTCCATGCACTATCGTTGAGCCATCTTTGCAGAGGGTATCTAGTTTTATTCCTAAATTGTTAAATAATTTTAGAACTTCATACTTCTCGTTTATAGTAGCTAAATAAATGGGTGGATTGCCATCAGCATCGAGTACATCCATCTTCAAACCCCAGGCATGGAATTTTTTTAATAAGCTTATATCGCCGTGAAAAGCCGCAGTATGGATTGGGCATCCAGTAGGTTGGTCTGGTTTATCTAATTGAACTCCCCATTCTTTTAATAATTTTAAAACTGTAACATTCCCTGATCTCGCAGCACCATTTGCAGGAGTTAGTCTATGTGAACCCGCTTCAAAATCTACTCCTCCCCAAGTTTTAAATAACCTAAGCTCTTTGGTTTTTCCCAATATTGAGAGCCAATAAGTTGGTGTTTTTCCCTGTACATCGGTTCTATTTAAGTCAGCACCCATCGCATGGAGTGTCGTTAGATGTTTACAATCCCCCCCCACTATATCGAGGTGTGCAGGAGTGCAACTTTCCTCTTTTATATAGGAACATAATTCGACAACGCTTGCTTGCTCTTCCTTGAAACTTGGTAGGGGCGGGCAATTTTCTTGGTAGGTAATATAATGCTTAACCATATCAGCTTCTAGCTTAATTTTTTCCATGTCAGTTCTAATAAGAGACATTTTTAAGAATGAATTGTAGGCCTCTCGATGAGCGTCACTTTTATTTTTGTCTATAAATTTAAATAGTTGATTAAAGGGTATATTTAATAATATATGGATGTTATTAGCAGCTAGTCTTAAAAGAATCTTGATCTTATCCTCTTCAATCAGCTTCTCAAGGAGAACAAAAGAATCTGTTGATGTTTGATATTTTGTTAATAGTAAAGAAGCGACTTTAAGATTGCGCAAGGCTAAGGCAAACCTTTTCTCGTCAAACTTGCCATATAAAATAATGGCATTAGCCATTTCTGGAGATTTGACGGATGGCATAGTAGTAACCGCTTGCACAGATCGCGGGCGAGGTTGTTGCTCTTTTTTTCTTGGTGTTGCAGCGGCCTTCTTGCCTGTTCCTTTCTTTCCTGTTGTTGGGGTTGCAACGTTCTTGTTACCTCCTTTTTTACCCGCACTTTTTGTCTCATCTG